>NZ_CP108561.1:6462500-8397500 GCF_036010405.1 Kitasatospora purpeofusca
GCGAGTCCGAACAGGGCGATACAGTTGCATGCCCAAGACCCGAAGCGGAGTGATCTAGCCATGGGCAGGTTGAAGCGGAGGTAAGACTTCGTGGAGGACCGAACCCACCAGGGTTGAAAACCTGGGGGATGACCTGTGGTTAGGGGTGAAAGGCCAATCAAACTCCGTGATAGCTGGTTCTCCCCGAAATGCATTTAGGTGCAGCGTCACGTGTTTCTTGCCGGAGGTAGAGCACTGGATAGGCGATGGGCCTCACCGGGTTACTGACCTTAGCCAAACTCCGAATGCCGGTAAGTGAGAGCGTGGCAGTGAGACTGTGGGGGATAAGCTCCATGGTCGAGAGGGAAACAGCCCAGAACACCGACTAAGGTCCCTAAGCGTGTGCTAAGTGGGAAAGGATGTGGAGTCGCAGAGACAACCAGGAGGTTGGCTTAGAAGCAGCCACCCTTGAAAGAGTGCGTAATAGCTCACTGGTCAAGTGATTCCGCGCCGACAATGTAGCGGGGCTCAAGCACATCACCGAAGTCGTGTCATTGCAGCATATAGGGCCAACGCCTGCTGTGATGGGTAGGGGAGCGTCGTGTGCCGGGTGAAGCGGCGGTGGAAACCAGTCGTGGACGGTACACGAGTGAGAATGCAGGCATGAGTAGCGATACAAGAGTGGGAAACTCTTGCGCCGATTGACCAAGGGTTCCTGGGTCAAGCTGATCTGCCCAGGGTAAGTCGGGACCTAAGGCGAGGCCGACAGGCGTAGTCGATGGACAACGGGTTGATATTCCCGTACCCGCTTTGAAGCGCCAACGCTGAACCAGGTGATGCTAAAGCCGTGAAGCCGGCCCGGAGTCTTCGGACAAAGGGACGTGGTGGAGCCGCTGGACCAAGTCTGTACTAGGTGAGCGATGGGGTGACGCAGGAAGGTAGTCCAGCCCGGGCGGTGGTTGTCCCGGGGTAAGGGTGTAGGCCGAGTGATAGGCAAATCCGTCACTCATCAAGGCTGAGACCTGATGCCGAGCCGATTGTGGTGAAGTGGATGATCCTATGCTGTCGAGAAAAGCCTCTAGCGAGTTTCATGGCGGCCCGTACCCCAAACCGACTCAGGTGGTCAGGTAGAGAATACCGAGGCGTTCGGGTGAACTATGGTTAAGGAACTCGGCAAAATGCCCCCGTAACTTCGGGAGAAGGGGGGCCATTCCTGGTGACGGCACTTGCTGCCAGAGCTGGGGGTGGCCGCAGAGACCAGCGAGAAGCGACTGTTTACTAAAAACACAGGTCCGTGCGAAGCCGTAAGGCGATGTATACGGACTGACGCCTGCCCGGTGCTGGAACGTTAAGGGGACCGGTTAGCTCTGATTCGTCGGGGCGAAGCTGAGAACTTAAGCGCCAGTAAACGGCGGTGGTAACTATAACCATCCTAAGGTAGCGAAATTCCTTGTCGGGTAAGTTCCGACCTGCACGAATGGCGTAACGACTTCTCGACTGTCTCAACCATAGGCCCGGTGAAATTGCATTACGAGTAAAGATGCTCGTTTCGCGCAGCAGGACGGAAAGACCCCGGGACCTTTACTATAGCTTGATATTGGTGTTCGGTTCGGCTTGTGTAGGATAGGTGGGAGACTTTGAAGCCGTGACGCCAGTCATGGTGGAGTCGTCGTTGAAATACCACTCTGGTCGTGCTGGATGTCTAACCTGGGTCCGTGATCCGGATCAGGGACAGTGTCTGGTGGGTAGTTTAACTGGGGCGGTTGCCTCCTAAAGAGTAACGGAGGCGCCCAAAGGTTCCCTCAGCCTGGTTGGCAATCAGGTGTTGAGTGTAAGTGCACAAGGGAGCTTGACTGTGAGACTGACGGGTCGAGCAGGGACGAAAGTCGGGACTAGTGATCCGGCGGTGGCTTGTGGAAGCGCCGTCGCTCAACGGATAAAAGGTACCCCGGGGATAACAGGCTGATCTTCCCCAAGAGTCCATATCGACGGGATGGTTTGGCACCTCGATGTCGGCTCGTCGCATCCTGGGGCTGGAGTAGGTCCCAAGGGTTGGGCTGTTCGCCCATTAAAGCGGTACGCGAGCTGGGTTTAGAACGTCGTGAGACAGTTCGGTCCCTATCCGCTGTGCGCGTAGGAGTGTTGAGAAGGGCTGTCCCTAGTACGAGAGGACCGGGACGGACGAACCTCTGGTGTGCCAGTTGTCCTGCCAAGGGCATGGCTGGTTGGCTACGTTCGGGAGGGATAACCGCTGAAAGCATCTAAGCGGGAAGCCTGCTTCGAGATGAGCACTCCCACCTCCTTGAGAGGGTAAGGCTCCCAGTAGACGACTGGGTTGATAGGCCGGATATGGAAGCCCTGTGAGGGGTGGAGTTGACCGGTACTAATAGGCCGAGGGCTTGTCCTCAGTTGCTCGCGTCCACTGTGTTGTTCTGAAACAACGACCCCCATGACATGGCCTGTCGTGGGTGCGGTTGACAGTTTCATAGTGTTTCGGTGGTCATAGCGTGAGGGAAACGCCCGGTTACATTCCGAACCCGGAAGCTAAGCCTCACAGCGCCGATGGTACTGCAGGGGGGACCCTGTGGGAGAGTAGGACGCCGCCGAACAATCATTCCAAAAAGACCCCCTCCGGTTCAGGAGGGGGTCTTTTTGCGTTAACGTCTCCCCACTACGTCCGCGCTCGGTGGAGAGGCACGAACCGTTGCAGAACCTGACCCTTACCTGGCAGTCCGCCGGGGGTACCGCGGCCGTGCTCTACGGGGGCTCGTACGTGGCGGCCCGGGTGCGGCGGCGCGGTGTCTCGACGGTCCTGCGGGAGGCCGGCACCCTGCTCGCGCTGTTCGCGCTCTGGCAGCTGGTCGGACGCCTCTCGCTGATGAGTACCGAACACGCCCTGGACCGGGCCCGCTGGATCCACGGGACGGAACTGGCGGCCGGACTTCCCGACGAGGCCTCCTGGCAGGCCGCTGTGACGCCGTACCCGGTGCTGGTGAAGCTGGCGAACTACTACTACGCGTCGATGCACTTCACCGTGATGATCGCGGTGCTGGTCTGGGTCTTCGTCAGACACCGCGAGCGGTACGCCTGGGTGCGGACCACGGTGGTGATCACGACGGCGGTCTGCCTGGCCGTCCAGTTCATCCCGGTGGCGCCGCCCCGGATGCTGCCGGAGAAGGGGTTCGTCGACGTCGCGGCGGAGTACGGGCAGTCGGTCTACGGCGGTGGGGTCGGCGGGCTGGTGCAGGCCGCGCAGCTGTCGGCGATGCCGTCCGTCCATGTGGCGTGGTGCGTGCTGGTGGCGGTCGCGGTGGTGCGGGTCTCGCGGAGTCCGCTGCGGTGGTTGATGGTGCTGCACCCGGTGCTGACCGTCACGGTCGTGGTGGTGACGGCCAACCACTTCTGGGCGGACGGGCTGGTCGCGGTGGCGATCCTGCTGCTGGCCTACGCGGCCCAGAGCGGCTTCGCGCGGTGGCGGGCCCGGAACACGGCGGAGGTCCGGCCGGAGGCCGGACGGGACCGGGTGGGTGCCCGGGGTTGAGCGGGCGCACGGCATGCCGGTGGGCCGGGCCCCATGGGGGGAGGGTCCGGCCCACCGGTGCACCCGCCGTTACTTGACCGGCAGGGCGTCACGGCCCCAGGCGCTGTTGGTCAGCGAGGCGGTGGCCCAGTACCAGGCCGCCAGCCCGGAGGCCGCGGCGATCCAGCCGGCCGCCTTGGCGAGGCCGCCGGAGGTGTTGAAGGTGGCGATCGCGGAGAGGAACAGCGAGACCGTCAGCAGGCCGTAGACCGCGCGGCTGAACAGACCGGCGTTCCAGCTGGCCGCGGTCAGGGTGAGGGCGAGCAGGGCCCAGAGCAGCAGGAACAGGCCGGCCGCGTTCTTGCCGGCGCCGGAGGCCGTGGACCAGGTGGCCCAGAAGGCACCGAGGCTGGTGAAGGCCGTCCCGGTGAAGCCCTCGCCGCCGCGGAGCTGCCAGAGGCCGGCGACGAACAGGGTGATGCCGCCGAGGATGTGGGCGAGATGGGCCGAGTTCGCCGCGGCTGTGCCGCTGAACAGGCCGGTCGAGAGAACGCCGTAGGCGAGGAGGGTCAGGCCGAGTGCGAGGTAACCGAGGTTACCCGCGTCGGCACCGGTGGAGCGGGCGTTCAGTGCCCCGGTAGCTTCATTGCTCACCGGAGGCTCCTTTCACTCATGGGCGCGCGCAAGGGCGCAGTGAACGCGGGATGAGTTTCGATGAGGTGAAGGCGCACGACCGCGCCGGGTGCGCACTGCTGGAGCGTGCGACGGCTGCGGTCAGAAAGCTGGCCAGCGAAAGAGCCGCTGGTCACGTCCCCTCCGGGGGGATTCCCCGGTGAGATCGGTGTACCCACGGTGAGCGGGCTTGTACCCTTGTGAATCGCACATTTTGTGTCGACGGTCCGTCGCGGATCGTTCAGGCTGCGACAGTCCGGCGGACAGGCCCGGTCGGACAGTCCGGGTGCGGGTCCGGGCTCAGGTGGTCCGCTGGGTGGGCACCCGCAGGGTGAGGATGGCCATGTCGTCGGACGGCGGCTCCGGGGCGAAGCGTTCGACCGCCCGCTGGACGCGCAGCGCGACCGCCCCGGCGGTGAGGCCGGTGCAGCCGGTGAGCACCTCGGCGAGGCCGTCGTCGCCCAGCATCCGCAGGCCCTCGCGGCGCTCGGTGACGCCGTCGGTGACGCAGAGCAGGACCTCGCCGGGGTGGAGCACCAGGTGCTCGGCGGTGAGGTCGAGCTCGTCCATCACGCCGAGCAGCGGCTGCGGGGTGGCGGCCCGGTCGACCCGGCCGTCGGTGCGCAGCCGCAGGGGCAGCGGATGTCCGGCGCAGACCATGGAGAGCTCGGTGCTGCCGTCGGGGCGGGGGGTCAGCTCGCCGTAGAGCAGGGTGAGGAAGCGGCTGCGCGAACCCTCGTCCAGGATCGCGGTGTTGAGCCGGCTGAGGACCTGCGGGGCGTCCAGGCCCTCGCGGGCGAGCAGCCGCAGCGAGTGCCGGGCGAGGCCGGTCACCGAGGCGGCCTCGGGGCCGGTGCCGCAGACGTCGCCGATGGCGAAGCCGTAGGTGCCCTCGCGGATCGGGAAGAGGTCGTAGAAGTCGCCGCCGACCTCGTTGCCCTCGCCGGCGGCCTGGTAGTAGACGTCCACCTCGACGCCCGGGATGTCGGGCAGGTCCGGCGGCAGCAGGCTGCGCTGCAGGGCCTGGCTGGTGGCCGTGCGCTCGGAGTAGAGCCGGGAGTTGTCCAGGGCGAGGGCGGCCCGGCGGGAGAGGTCCTCGGCGAGTTCCAGGACCTCCTGGCGGAACCGGACGCCGGCCGGGGTGCCGAGGGCGAGCAGGCCGATCACCCGGTTGCGGGCGGTCAGCGGCAGGACGACGGTCTCGCCGAGGAGGCCGCCGAGGCCGGGCTCGTCGGTGAAGCCGCTGCCGTCGGCGGTCTCGGTGGGTCCGGCCCAGAAGCGGGCGCCGTGGGTGGGTCCGGCGTCCGGGGCGGTGGTCTTGTCGAGCAGGGCGCGCAGCGGGTCGATCCGGTCCTCGTCCTCGTGCAGGACGAAGGCCAGTGAGGCGGGGGCGCCGTGGTCGCCGTTGGTGTAGACGGCGCACCAGGAGGCGAGGGTGGGGACGGCCATCTGCGCCATCAGGGCCAGTGTCTGCTCGTGTTCGAGGGTGCCGGCCAGCAGGTCGGAGGCCTCGACGAGGAAGGACAGCGAGCCGCGGCGCAGCCGTTCGAGCTCGGTGAGCCGGGTGGACTCGACGGCGAGCGCGAGCCGGTCGGCGGCGGACTGCAGCCGCAGCGCGTCCTCGTTGTCGTAGCGGCCGGGGGCGGCGGTGGCGATGCCGAGCGAGCCGATCAGCCGGCCCTCGACCTTGAGCGGGACGGTGAGCAGGGAGCGCAGGGCGCTGCCGTCGAGCACGGTCCGGCCGGTGGGCCGGGCGGTGAGGTCCTCGTGCACGGAGGGGAGGCGGGGCGAGTCGTAGCGGTTGCCGGTGTCGACCGGGAAGCGGGTGTGCGGTCGGATCGCGGTGGGCAGTCCGGTGGTGGCGCGGAGCTCGAACTCGGCCTCGTCCTCGGTGGTGAGCAGCAGGTAGGCGGCGTCGGCGTCGAGCAGGTCGCGGGCGCGTTCGACGGTGTGCTGGAGCAGGGTGTCGAGGTCCTCGCCGCTGCCGAGGCCGGCCAGCAGGTCGAGCCGGGGTGCCGCTTCGGCGCGGTCGCCGGGCAGGGCGCGGGCGGGGGAGCGCAGGACGGCGCGGTCGTCGTCGAGGACCAGCAGGCAGAGCGTGGACGGGGTGCCGTCGGTGTCGCGCAGCCGGACCTGGACGCCGTAGACGTCGGTGGTGGTGCCGTCGGCGCGGCGCAGCGCGTAGCCGCCCTCCCAGCGGGCGAGCCGCAGGGTGGCGGCGAGGCCGAGGCCGGCCTCGGCGGGCTGCGGCCAGACGGCGAGGTCGGCCCAGGGGCGGCCGAGCACGGTGTCGGCGGGGTGCTGGAACAGCGCCTCGGCGTCGGGGTTCCAGGCGAGCACCCGGCCGTCGTCGTCGAGCTGGACGACGGCGACGTGCACCGGGCCGCTGCTGCGGGGCAGTTCGCTGCCGGGGGTGGCGGGCAGCGCGTAGCGGGTGCCGGCGGTGTGCGCGGGCAGGGCGAGCCGGAACCAGACGGTCTTGCGGCCGGAGCCGTACTCGACGCCCCAGCGTTCGGCGAGGGCGGCGCACATCAGCAGGCCCCGGCCGCCCTCGCCGTCGGCGTCGGCGTAGTGGTCGGAGGCGGTGGTGGGTACGTCGGCGAAGGTGGGCAGGCCGCGTTCGGGGTGGTGGTCGGTGACCTCGATCCTGACCGTGCCGTCCTCGCGCAGGCAGCAGACCTCGGCGGCGGTGCCGGCGTGCACGACGGCGTTGGTGACGAGTTCGCTGACCAGGACCACCGCGTCGTCGACGACCTCGGGCAGCCCCCAGCCCAGCAGCGCGTCGCGTACGAAGGCGCGGGCGGCGGAGGCCGACCGGCCCACGGGTTCGAAGGTGGCGGCTGCGCGCGCGGTGACCACGTTGCCACGTCTCCTCTGCTCTGGCCTGGCTGCCCGGGGGTGCGGCCTCGACTCCCGGTGCGTGCCGGCGGGTGGCGGCGGCGCTGGGGCGGGTCGGTGGCCCGGTGCAGCGCTCCACCCTACTTTCCGCTTGGTTCCCCGTGTGGGCGGGGCGTCGAAACAGGCACCGGAGGGTGATTCTGCCCACCCGTTTCGGACCGGGCCGGTACCAACCGAGCGCAACCGGTCTTGTACCGGGCGCGAGTGCTGCCAGACTGGGGGGTCCGCGATGTCCGTTCGGAGCAGTACGGTCGTTGCGGGTTCCGGTGGACCCGAGGGGCCCACCGGGACGTTCACCGGGACGGTTCCCGGCGGCGGGCCCCGGCGGGGCGCGGCCGCGGGCGCCCGGACAGTTCACGATCTGGGAGGGGCCCGTTGAGTTCGGCCACCAAGGACGCAACCGGTACGACGCCGCCCGCTCAGCGTGGCGGGCGGTCCGGGGCCGCGCCGCGGAGCGCGGCCGGTCGGCGTGCCAACCACAACCGCGGCGCCGAGCCGGCCGAGCTGCGCAAGCTGCTGGCCGCGCTGACGGCGATGCGGGACGGAAACTTCCGGCGCCGGCTGACGGTGCCCGGGGACGGACCGCTGGCGGAGATCGCCGCGGTGTTCAACGAGGTGGCGGAGCGCAACCAGCACCTGACGGGCGAGCTGGCCCGGGTGCGCCGTGCGGTGGGCCGTGAGGGCCGGCTGAACGAGCGGCTGGAGACCGGGGCCGGCGAGGGCGCCTGGATGGCGGCGGTCGACAACTGCAACTCGTTGATCGACGACCTGGCGCGGCCGATGGCCGAGGTGGGCCGGGTGCTGAGCTCGATCGCCGAGGGCGACCTGGACCAGAAGATGGAGCTGCGCTCGCTGCACAGCAACGGGGTGAGCCACCCGTTG
Organism: Kitasatospora purpeofusca; assembly: GCF_036010405.1. NCBI lineage: Bacteria > Bacillati > Actinomycetota > Actinomycetes > Kitasatosporales > Streptomycetaceae > Kitasatospora > Kitasatospora purpeofusca. The sequence goes on from NZ_CP108561.1 coordinate 6,470,452, forward strand.
CGCGGCGAGTACCTGAAGATCGGCCGGACCGTCAACGGGCTGGTGGACCAGCTGTCGGAGTTCACCGACGAGGTGACCCGGGTGGCCCGCGAGGTCGGCACCGAGGGCAAGCTGGGCGGCCAGGCGAAGGTGCGCAGCGTCTCCGGCAGCTGGAAGGACCTCGCGGACTCGGTCAACACCATGGCCGGCCGGCTGACCGCGCAGGTGCGCAACATCGCGCAGGTGACGACCGCGGTGGCCAAGGGCGACCTGTCCCGCAAGGTGACGGTCGAGGTGGCCGGCGAGATGCTGGAGCTGAAGAACACCGTCAATACGATGGTGGACCAGCTGAACGGCTTCGCGGCCCAGGTGACCAGGGTGGCCCGGGACGTGGGTACCGAGGGCAGGCTGGGCGGCCAGGCGCAGGTGCCGGGTGTCGCCGGGGTCTGGCGGGACCTCACCGATTCGGTGAACTTCATGGCGGACAACCTGACGGGTCAGGTCCGCAGCATCGCCCAGGTGACCACGGCGGTGGCGCGCGGCGACCTCTCGCAGAAGATCGAGGTGGACGCGCGCGGGGAGATCCTGGAGCTGAAGAACACCATCAACACGATGGTGGACCAGCTCTCGGGCTTCGCCGAGCAGGTGACCAGGGTGGCCCGCCAGGTGGGTACCGAGGGGCGGCTCGGCGGTCAGGCGCAGGTGCCGTGGGCGGCCGGGGTCTGGCGGGACCTCACCGACAACGTCAACTTCATGGCGAACAACCTCACCGACCAGGTGCGGAACATCGCCCAGGTGACCACGGCCGTGGCCCGGGGCGACCTCTCGCAGAAGATCCAGGTGGACGCCCGCGGGGAGATCCTGGAGCTGAAGAACACCATCAACACCATGGTCGACCAGTTGTCCGCCTTCGCGGACGAGGTGACCAGGGTGGCCCGGGACGTCGGTACCGAGGGCATCCTCGGCGGTCAGGCGAGCGTGCCGGGGGTGTCCGGCACCTGGAAGGACCTCACCAACAGCGTCAACCTGATGGCCAACAACCTGACCAGCCAGGTCCGCAACATCGCCGAGGTGACCACCGCGGTGGCCCGCGGGGACGTCTCGAAGAAGATCACCGTCGATGCCCGGGGCGAGATCCTGGAGCTGGTCACCACCGTGAACACGATGGTGGACCAGTTGTCGGCGTTCGCCGACGAGGTCACCCGGGTGGCGCGCGAGGTGGGTACCGAGGGCAACCTCGGCGGCCAGGCCCGGGTGCGCGGGGTGTCGGGCATCTGGAAGGACCTGACCGACAACGTCAACTTCATGGCCTCGAACCTCACCAGCCAGGTGCGGAACATCGCCGAGGTGGCGACGGCGGTGGCCTCGGGCGACCTCTCCAAGAAGATCACCATCGAGGCGCAGGGCGAGGTCGCGGCGCTGGCCGGGACGCTCAACACGATGGTCGACCAGCTGTCCGCGTTCGCGGTGGAGGTCACCCGGGTGGCCCGCGAGGTGGGTACCGACGGCATCCTGGGCGGTCAGGCGGGGGTGCCGGGTGTGGCCGGTATTTGGAAGGACCTGACCGACAACGTCAACCTGATGGCCAACAATCTGACCGGTCAGGTGCGGAACATCGCGCTGGTGATCACGGCGGTGGCGCGCGGCGACCTGTCGCAGAAGATCGACGTCGACGCGCGCGGCGAGATCCTGGAGCTCAAGACCAGCATCAACACGATGGTGGACCAGTTGTCGGCGTTCGCCGACGAGGTCACCCGGGTCGCCCGCGAGGTGGGTACCGACGGGCGGCTCGGCGGTCAGGCCCGGGTGCCCGGGGTGGACGGCACCTGGCAGGACCTCACCGAGTCCGTCAACGAGCTGGCGAACAACCTCACCCGGCAGGTGCGCGCGATCGCGCAGGTCGCCACTGCGGTGACCCGGGGCGACCTGTCGCTGCGGATCGACGTGGACGCCGCCGGCGAGCTCGACGAGCTCAAGGACAACATCAACCAGATGATCGCCAACCTGCGCGAGACCACCCGCACCAACCAGGAGCAGGACTGGCTGAAGACCAATCTGGCCCGGATCTCCGGTCTGCTCCAGGGCCGGCGCGATCTGGAGGCGGTGGCCTCGCTGATCATGACCGAGCTCACCCCGGTGGTCTCGGCCCAGCACGGCGCCTTCTTCCTCGCCCAGCCGGCCGGCCGCACCGCCGAGCTGATCACGGAGGACGACGACGAGAACGACACCGTGCTGCGGCTGATCGGCAGCTACGGCTACCAGCGCCGGGCGATGCCGACCACCTTCCACCCCGGTGAGTCGCTGATCGGCCAGGCCGCGGTGGAGAAGCGGGCGATCATCCTCAAGGAGGCGCCGCCCGGGTACCTGAAGATCGCCTCCGGTCTCGGCGAGGCCTCGCCGGCCCACATCGTGGTGCTGCCGGTGCTGTTCGAGGGCCGGCTGCTGGGGGTGATCGAGCTGGCCACCTTCAGCTCCTTCACCACCGTCGCGCTGGACTTCCTCAACCAGATCGCCGACCTCATCGGCGTCACCGTCAACACCATCAGCGTCAACACCAAGACCGAGGGCCTGCTGCTGGAGTCCCAGCGGCTGACCGCGGAACTCTCGATGCGGTCGGCGGAGTTGGAGGCGCGCCAGGAGGAACTGGAGCGCACCAACGAGGAGTTGCAGGAGAAGGCCGAGCAACTCGCCCAGCAGAACCGTGACATCGAGATCAAGAACAGCGAGATCGAGGAGGCGCGGCAGGTCCTGGAGGAGCGCGCCGAACAGCTCGCGCTGGCCTCCCGGTACAAGAGCGAGTTCCTCGCCAACATGTCGCACGAGCTGCGCACCCCGCTGAACTCGCTGCTGATCCTGGCCAAGCTGCTCTCCGACAACAACGAGGGCAACCTCTCGCCCAAGCAGGTCGAGTTCGCCGACACCATCCACGGCGCCGGGTCCGACCTGCTCCAGCTGATCAACGACATCCTCGACCTGTCCAAGGTGGAGGCGGGCAAGATGGACGTCCGGCCGGCCCGGATCGCCCTCGTCCAGCTGGTCGACTACGTCGAGGCGACGTTCCAGCCGGTCGCGCTGGACAAGAACCTGGAGTTCGAGGTGCGGGTCTCGCCGGCCCTGCCGGTCACCCTGCACACCGACGAGCAGCGGCTCCAGCAGGTGCTGCGCAACCTCATCTCCAACGCGGTGAAGTTCACCGACGCCGGGGCCGTGGACTTCTCGATCAGCCCGGCGGGCGGGGGCGTGCCGCAGCACGTGCGCGAGCAGCTGCTGGAGGCGGGCGCGATCCAGGGGCCGGACGATCCGCTGATCGCCTTCACCGTGTCGGACACCGGGATCGGCATCCCGGGCGACAAGCTGCGGGAGATCTTCGAGCCGTTCCGGCAGGCCGACGGCACCACCAGCCGCAAGTACGGCGGCACCGGCCTCGGGCTGTCGATCAGCCGGGAGATCGCCCGGCTGCTCGGCGGCGAGATCCACGCCGAGAGCGAGCTGGGCAAGGGCTCGACCTTCACCCTCTACCTGCCGCTGCGCACCGAGGCCCCGGGCACCGGCCAGGCGCCCGGCATGCCCGCGCTGCGGGCCTCGGTCGGGGTGACCCCGGTCGGGACGCCGGTGCCGGTGGGGGAGAACCCGGCCGAGCACTGGGCGCAGGAGGTGCGCGAGCTGGTCGAGGTCCGCCGCCGGGGCGCGGTCGAGCGCCGTCGCGGCGCGACCCTGGACGTGCCGCCCGCCGGTGGCCGGTCCACCCCGGCCCGGCCCGCCGGCCTCCGCCCGGCCGAGGGGCGGGCGGCCGAGGCGCGCACCCTGGAGACCGCCCCGGCGGTGCGGTCGTCCGGTCGCGGCGACCTCCGGTTCGACGGCGAGCAGGTGCTGATCGTCGACGACGACGTGCGCAACGTGTTCGCGCTCACCAGCGTGCTGGAGCAGCACGGTCTGACCGTGCTGTACGCGGAGAACGGCCGTGAGGGCATCGAGATGCTGGAGCAGCACGAGAACGTGGCGCTGGTCCTGATGGACATCATGATGCCGGAGATGGACGGCTACGCGACCACCGAGGCGATCCGGCGGATGCCCCAGTTCGCCGGTCTGCCGATCATCGCGCTGACCGCCAAGGCGATGAAGGGCGACAAGGAGAAGTCCCTGGCGGCCGGTGCCACCGACCACATCACCAAGCCGGTGGAGACCGACCACCTGCTGTCGGTGATGCACGAGTGGCTCACCCTCCGGAAGTCCTGAGGGCGGGCGTCCGGTGCCCACCGGGCCCCGCGGACGGCCGAGTTCGGCCCCTGCGAATGGCGGGGGCGTGAATCCCGGAGTACGCTCCGGGGTTCACGCCGGTGGGTGGGCGGTTTGCTGGCGGGGAGGGTCGGGAACGGGGTAGGGTCACCGATCGTTGCGAACAGTGACCGAGTGACGACTCGCTGGTGAGCGTACGCCGGTGCACTGGCTGCGCACCGCTCCGGATCCGGACGCGACGGAGCGATGTGCCGGGCGAGGGGGTGCGGCTAGCATGACCGGGGTAGTGGTGGGCAGTACGCGGGTGCCTTCCCCAGGTAGGCAGGCGACAGGAGGGCGCGTCGTAATGCAGAAGGCGAAGATCCTCCTGGTCGACGACCGGCCGGAGAACCTCCTGGCACTGGAGGCGATCCTCTCGGCGCTGGACCAGACGCTGGTACGGGCGGCCTCCGGCGAGGAGGCGCTCAAGGCGCTGCTCACCGACGATTTCGCGGTGATCCTGCTGGACGTCCAGATGCCGGGGATGGACGGTTTCGAGACCGCCGCCCACATCAAGCGCCGCGAGCGCACCCGGGACATCCCGATCATCTTCCTGACCGCGATCAACCACGGGCCGCACCACACCTTCCGCGGCTACGCGGCCGGCGCGGTCGACTACATCTCGAAGCCCTTCGACCCCTGGGTGCTGCGCGCCAAGGTCTCGGTCTTCGTCGATCTCTACATGAAGAACTGCCAGCTGAAGGAGCAGGCGGCGCTGCTGCGGCTGCAGCTGGAGGCGACCGGCGCCGAGCCCGCCATCGGCGGCGCGCTGCTCGGCGAGCTGTCGGCCCGGCTGGCCGCCGTCGAGGAGCAGGCCGAGTCGCTGACCAAGCAGCTGGACGGCACCGAGGACGGCGGGGTCGCGGCCACCGCGGCGCACCTGGAGCGCAAGCTGACCGGACTCCGGCGGGCCCTGGACGCGCTGCGCCCCGGTACCGACTGAGACCCGCCGGGCCCGCTCCCGGAGGCGGTCGGCCGGCCTCTCGGCGCTCGCCCGTCCGGGTGAACACGACCGGTGTGACGGTGTGTCGGCGACACGTCCGGGCACCCCGGACGGACGACATGGGCACAGCTCGCGTGCCCCGGTAGGCTGCTGACCCATGGCCACACGCACGCCCGGAAGCGCGGCACGCAACCCGAGTCCGGGACCGTCCAAGAAGGCCGCGGCGAAGGCTCCGGCCAAGCCGCCCGCGAAGAAGGCGGCCGCCAAGAAGGCAGCCCCGGCGAAGAAGACGGCGGCCAAGCAGGCCCCGCCGCCGCCCCCGCCCCGGCCGATACTCTTCCGGGCCGTGCGCGCCGTCTGGCTCGGCGCGGCGCACAGCATCGGCGCGGTCTTCCGCGGCTTCGGCGACGGCGCCAAGAACCTCGACCCGGCGCACCGCAAGGACGGCATCGGCCTGCTGCTGTTCGCGCTGGCCCTGGTGACCGCCGCCGGCACTTGGTTCAGCCCGCAGGGCTGGCTGGGCGAGGCGGCCACCAACGTGGTCTCCGGCCTGTTCGGGCGGCTCGACGCGCTGGTGCCGTTCCTGCTGGCCGCGGTGGCGGTCCGGCTGCTGCGCCACCCCGAGCTGCCGGAGGCCAACGGGCGGATCATGATCGGTCTGAGCACCCTGCTGATCGGGGTGCTCGGCCTGGTCCACATCGGCTGCGGCGCGCCCGTGATGGGCAGCGGCGCGACCCGGATAAGGACCGCCGGCGGGATCATCGGCTGGGCCGCGTCCACCCCGATGATGGCCGCCGCAGGGCCGGCCCTCGCGGTGCCGCTGCTGCTGCTGCTCGCCTTCTTCGGCCTGCTGGTCACCACCGCCACCCCGGTCAACCGGATCCCGGAGCGGATCCGCGCGGTCGGCGTCCGGCTCGGGGTGGTCGAGGCCGGTCCGCGGGACACCGTGGCGGCCGAGGGGCGCACGCCGGAGCGCGAGCTCTCCCACGAGCCGCCGGAGGACGCCGATCCCTCGGCCCTGCCCTACACCGTGGAGACCGACGGCGAGGACGCGACGGACGAGGTGGCCGCCCGTCGGCGCCGTCGCAGGCGCAGGCCGGAGCCGGCGGGGGCGCCCGCCGACGAGCCGGACATGTTCACCAAGGAGGCCCTGGACCCGTACGCCACCCGCGACATCGCCGCGGGCGCCGCCGCCGACCTGGACGGCGCGCTGGTCTACGGCGTGCCCGCCTCCTCGGCGGTGGCGGACATGATGCACCAGGTGCAGGACCGCACCGCTCCGCCGGAGGAGCCCGCCGTCCCGGCCGCCAGGACCGGCGGCGCCGGCCCCGGCGCTCCCGAGGAGCACGGCCCGGCACCGGTCCGGATGGAGCAGCTCCGGCTCTCCGAGGACCTCAGCTACGCGCTGCCCCCGCTCGACCTGCTGGAGCGCGGCGGCCCGGCCAAGGCCCGCAGCGCCCTCAACGACGAGGTGGTGGCCCAGCTCACCGGGACCTTCGGCGAGTTCAAGGTGGACGCCAGGGTTACCGGCTTCACCCGCGGCCCGACGGTCACCCGCTACGAGGTCGAGCTCGGCCCGGCCGTCAAGGTCGAGCGGATCACCGCGCTGGCCAAGAACATCGCCTACGCGGTGGCCAGCCCGGATGTGCGGATCATCAGCCCGATCCCGGGCAAGTCCGCCGTCGGCATCGAGATCCCGAACCGGGACCGGGAAATGGTCAACCTCGGCGACCTGCTGCGCTCGCGCGCCGCCGCCGAGGACACCCACCCGATGGTCGTCGGCATGGGCAAGGACGTCGAGGGCCACAGCGTGATGGCCAACCTCGCCAAGATGCCGCACATCCTGGTGGCCGGCGCGACCGGCGCGGGCAAGTCCTCCTGCATCAACTGCCTGATCACCTCGATCCTCGCCCGGGCCACCCCGGACGAGGTGCGGATGGTGCTGGTCGACCCCAAGCGGGTCGAGCTGACCGCGTACGAGGGCATCCCGCACCTCATCACGCCGATCATCACCAACCCGAAGAAGGCCGCCGAGGCCCTCCAGTGGGTCGTCCGCGAGATGGACCTGCGCTACGACGACCTCGCCGCGTTCGGTTTCCGCCATGTGGACGACTTCAACGCGGCGGTCCGGGCCGGCACCGTCACCCCGCCGCTCGGCAGCGAGCGCGAGCTGACCCCGTACCCGTACCTGCTGGTGATCGTCGACGAGCTGGCCGACCTGATGATGGTCGCGCCGCGCGACGTCGAGGACTCGGTGGTCCGGATCACCCAGCTCGCCCGTGCGGCCGGCATCCACCTGGTGCTGGCCACCCAGCGGCCCTCGGTGGACGTGGTCACCGGCCTGATCAAGGCCAATGTGCCGTCCCGGCTGGCCTTCGCCACCTCGGCGATGGCCGACTCCCGGGTCATCCTGGACCAGCCCGGCGCCGAGAAGCTGATCGGCAAGGGCGACGCGCTGTTCCTGCCGATGGGGGCGAGCAAGCCGATCCGGATGCAGGGCGCGTTCGTCACCGAGGCCGAGATCGCCGCGGTGGTGAAGCACTGCAAGGAGCAGACCTCGGTCGCCTACCGCGAGGACGTGACGGTCGGCGGCGGGCCGAAGAAGGAGATCGACGAGGAGATCGGCGACGACCTGGAGCTGCTGATCCAGGCGGCCGAGCTGGTCGTCTCCACCCAGTTCGGCTCCACCTCGATGCTGCAGCGCAAGCTGCGGGTCGGCTTCGCCAAGGCCGGCCGGCTGATGGACCTGATGGAGTCGCGCGGCATCGTCGGGCCGAGCGAGGGCTCCAAGGCCCGCGACGTACTGGTGCAGCCGGACGAGCTGGACGGGGTGATCGTCGCCATCCGCGGCTGAGGCCGCCGCGGTGGCCGGAGGGCGGCGCGTCGGGGCCCGCGGGGAGTGTTCACCCGTTCGGACCGGGGTAGGCGGCGGGTGCGGAACCGATCGGGTGCGGACGGCGTCACACGGGCAACGGACGATGTGCCACCCCGGTACGGGGGCCCCGGCGACGGCGGCCCCCGCACCGACGGACAGTCAGTGCACGCCCGGCCCCCGGCGGGGGCGGGCGAACGCATTCGGGCCTGTTCCGCTTGAGAAACGATCCGCTCCCGCCCCTAGACTGTTCCCCAGCAGGTGGCCAACCGCTCGAAAGGCGTGCACCGTGACCATCGGCAAGTCTCCCGACCGCGAGAACGCCCCGTCGTCCGCGCTGCCCTCCGGCACCGCGGAACAGACGGCCGATGCGCCGAGCATCGGCCGGGTGCTGTCCGCCGCCCGGATCGACGCCGGGCTCACGGTGGATCAGGTGAGCAGTGCCACCCGCGTGCGGGTACCGATCGTGCACTCCATCGAGGAGGACGACTTCGGTCGCTGCGGCGGTGACTTCTATGCCCGCGGCCACATCCGCGCGATCGCCCAGCTGGTCCGCGTCGACGGCGAGGCCCTGGTGGCCCGCTACGACGCCGCGCACGGCGGCTCCCCGGCCTCCAAGCGGCCCACTGAGCTGATCGAGAGCGGCCCGATCAAGGTCCCCGGCCGGGGCCGCCCGAACTGGACGGCGGCGATGGTCGCCGCGATCGTCGCGGTGGTCGGGGTGATCGGCTTCAACCTGGTGAGCGGCAAGTCCGGCGTCGGCACCACCGGCTCCGCCAGCGCCCCGCTGCCCTCGGGCTCCGGCACCGGCTCGGTCGCCGCGGTCGCCCCGGCGCCCACCCCGACGGTCCAGCCGCCCGCGCCGGCGCCCAGCGCCGCGATCGCCGCCGCCCCGGCCGACAAGGTCACCGTGAAGCTGGTCGCCGAGAAGGACACCAGCTGGGTCTCGGCGGTGGACGGCACCGGGAAGTCGCTGTTCCAGAACAACATCGAGGAAGGTCAGGACCAGACCTTCACCGACCCCAAGCAGATCAAGCTGGTGATCGGCAACGCCGGCGCCGTGCACGTGTACGTCAACGGCAAGGACCTCGGTCCGGCGGGCAAGAACGGCCAGGTGGTGCACGTCACGTACACCCCCGGCGACCCGCAGGCGGGCTGATGGCGAGGGGCGTCCGACCGGTCGGGAACCCGGCCGGAACCAATGCGTGGCCTCCGGGGCGAACGGCTCCGGCGGCCGCGCGTTAATCTTGGCCCTATGCCTGATCGCCGTACTGTCGCCCTTGTCACGCTCGGATGCGCCCGCAACGAGGTGGACTCCGAGGAACTCGCCGGGCGACTGGAGGCCGACGGCTGGTTGCTCGTGGACGACGCAGCCGAAGCCGACGTCGCCGTCGTCAACACCTGTGGCTTCGTCGAGGCCGCCAAGAAGGACTCCGTCGACGCCCTCCTGGAGGCCAACGACCTCAAGGGTCACGGCCGCACCCAGGCCGTCGTCGCGGTCGGCTGCATGGCCGAGCGCTACGGCAAGGAGCTGGCCGACGCGCTGCCCGAGGCCGACGGTGTGCTCGGCTTCGACGACTACTCGGACATCTCCGACCGCCTGCAGACCATCCTGTCCGGCGGCCACCACGCCCCGCACCTGCCGCGCGACCGCCGCAAGCTGCTCCCGCTGAGCCCCGTCGAGCGCCAGGCCGCCGCCGCCGAGGTGGCCGTGCCCGGTCACGGCGCCCCCGAGGACCTGCCGGACGGCCTCGCGCCGGCCTCCGGGCCGCGCACCCTGCGCAAGCGCCTGGACGACAACCCGGTCGCCTCCGTCAAGCTCGCCTCCGGCTGCGACCGGCGCTGCTCGTTCTGCGCCATCCCGGCCTTCCGGGGCTCGTTCATCTCCCGCCGCCCCTCGGACGTGCTGCACGAGGCCCAGTGGCTCGCCGGGGAGGGCGTCCGCGAGGTCGTCCTGGTCAGCGAGAACAACACCTCGTACGGCAAGGACCTCGGCGACATCCGACTGCTGGAGACCCTGCTCGGCGAGGTCGCCTCGATCGAGGGCGTGGAGCGGGTCCGGGTGTCCTACCTCCAGCCCGCCGAGATGCGCCCCGGGCTGATCGACGCCATGACCGGCACCGCGGACGTGGTGCCCTACTTCGACCTGTCGTTCCAGCACTCCGCGCCGGCCGTGCTGCGGCGGATGCGGCGCTTCGGCTCCACGGACCAGTTCTTGGAGCTGCTCGGCTCCATCCGCGGCAAGGCCCCGCAGGCCGGCGCCCGGTCCAACTTCATCGTCGGCTTCCCCGGCGAGACCGAGGCGGACTTCGCCGAGCTGGAGCGCTTCGTGACCCACGCCGGGCTCGACGCGATCGGCGTCTTCGGCTACTCCGACGAGGACGGCACCGAGGCCGCCGGCTACGACGGCAAGCTGCCGGAGGACGTGGTCGCCGACCGGCTGGCCCGGCTCACCCGGCTCGCCGAGGAGATGACCGCCCAGCGCGCCGAGGAGCGGATCGGCACCGAGGTCGAGGTGCTGGTCGAGTCGGTCGACGGGGACGTGGTCGAGGGCCGTGCCGCCCACCAGGCCCCGGAGACGGACGGCCTCACCACCCTGCTCGGGGTCGAGGACGCCGAGGTCGGGCAGTTCTACCGGGCCCGGGTGGTCGCCAGCGAGGGCGTCGACCTGGTCGCCGAGGCGCTGGAGCAGGTGCGGCTCCTCCGGGCGCCCGGAGTCGGGGAATGACCCAGGGGCCAGGCGCCCCGGCCGCGGCCCACCCGGGCAGACCGGCGGCCGTGGCGCCCCCGGCGCCGGGGATCTGGAACATCGCGAACGTGCTGACCATGGTCCGGCTGCTGCTGGTCCCGGTCTTCGTGTCCCTGCTGTTCGCCGACGGCGGGCACGATCCCAAGTGGCGCTCGGTGGCCTGGGCCTCCTTCGCGGTCGCGATGATCACCGATCTGTTCGACGGCGAGCTGGCCCGGCGCAAGGGCCTGGTCACCGACTTCGGCAAGATCGCCGATCCGATCGCGGACAAGACGATCATGGGCGCGGCGCTGATCGGGCTCTCGGTGCTGGGGGACCTCCCCTGGTGGATCACCGTGGTGATCCTGGCCCGCGAGCTCGGCATCACGCTGATGCGGTTCTGGGTGATCCGCTTCGGCGTGATCCCGGCCAGCCGGGGCGGCAAGATCAAGACGCTCACCCAGGGCATCGCGGTCGGCATGTACGTGCTGGAGCTGACCGGCTGGCTGGCCACCGCCAGGGCCCTGCTGATGGGGGTCGCGGTACTGCTGACCGTCGGCACCGCGCTGGACTACGTGGGGCAGGCGCTGCGCCTTCGCCGGGAGGGCCTGGCCGCGCGGCGCACGACCGGGTGAAACCCGGGGCGGAGCGGCTCCCCGACGGCCCTCCGGGCACACAATGACGGGTACTCCGGGGTGGGCCCGGGGAACGCGAGGGAGGGACGTCGGGATGAGCGGCGGAGCCGGGGCGGCCGATTCCGGGCCGGGTGATTCCGGACCGGGCGGTGTCGGGCCGGACGATTTCGAGCTGGCCGAGCGGGTGCACGCCGGGCTGCGGGCGGAGGGCGGCACGGTGGCCGTCGCGGAGTCGCTGACCGGCGGACTGCTGGCGGCCGCGCTGGTGGACGTCCCGGGGGCCTCCGCGACCTTCCGGGGCTCGGTGACCGCGTACGCGACCGAGCTGAAGGCCTCGGTGCTCGGGGTCGACGAGGGACTGCTGGCGGTCCACGGCCCGGTCCACCCGGTGGTGGCCCGGCAGATGGCCGAAGGCGTGCGGAAGCTGCTCGGTGCCACCTACGGGATCGCGACCACCGGAGTGGCCGGTCCGGAGCCGCAGGACGGGCAGCCGGTCGGCACGGTACACCTCGCGGTGGCCGGCCCGGGGGGAAGTCTGGTCAGTTCGCCACGGTTGTCGGGGGACCGTGCCACAATCCGTCACGGGGCGGTGACCGCCGCTCTGGAGCTGCTCGTAGGGCGGCTCCCGTCCGGTACGCCCACGCGCTGAGCGTCGTCCGCACTGTCGTCACCGTGCCTCCGACCGTCCACGCACCACCTCGGACCCGGCTCCCGCCGACGGCCGCTCGCAGGATCCCCGTCGAACCGGGATCCCCCGAACTGGCGTACGGGCATCGGACAACCGCAGGATCGTGTTACATCGGAGGCCCTGATTGGGCAGAAACCAGGTGGCGAACGAGTGGCGCGGCGGTGACCCGGTGCCGCCCGGAGGGTACGACGGGGTGCCCACCGGCCCGGGCGCGACACCGAAACAGGGGAGGGGACAGCCTTGCAGCCCAGAGTGAACACGACCATGGTCCCCGCACGCGAAGCGGGCAAGGCGGTACGGTGGGGGCGTGACATCTCGATCCGCAGTCCGAGGAGGGAGGCACCGATGATCCTGCTCCGTCGCCTACTGGGCGATGTACTGCGTCGGCAGCGCCAGCGCCAGGGCCGCACACTCCGCGAGGTGTCGGCGGCAGCCAGGGTTTCGCTCGGATACCTCTCCGAGGTCGAGCGGGGACAGAAGGAGGCCTCCTCGGAGCTGCTCTCCGCCATCTGCGACGCACTCGACGTCCGGATGTCCGAGGTCATGCGCGAGGTCAGCGACGAACTGTCGCTCGCCGAACTTGCGGCGATGGCCACCCTCTCCGAAGGTGAACTGCTGAGGCCGGTGCTCGAACCGGTACCGCTGCCGGCCCCCGGTTCCGACCGGGCGAACATCTCGCCCAAGGCCGCCGCAATGGACGTGGTCGCCGCCTGACCCGGCCTCGGAGCGGGCCGTTCGCGGTCCGGGTCGAGCGAAGGAGGCGGTCGTGCGGAATGCGGCGGTGATGCGTGCCGGGGCCCGAATACGGCTCCGGTGGGTGCGGTCCCGGCGGGTCCCGGCGCTGCTGGCGCTCCTGACGGTCCTGGCCGTCGGGTCCGGCTGGTGGCTGTCGTCGGGCGCCGGACGGCTGCCCGACGGGGCGATGCTGGGGCTGCTGGCGGCCGGAGGCTGGGGCCTCGGGCTGATCCCGGTCCATGCCGACCGGTGGTCCACCGGCCCCGCGCGGCGCCGGACGGCCGAGCCGATCGGACCGGCGGAGGCCGAGCCTCCGATCGGGTGAGCCCGGGCGGGACCCGGTGAACAGAAACGCGGACGAGGGCCGCGGGACTTCGATGTCCTGCGGCCCTCGTCGTGTGTCCGCGTCCGTCCGCGTCCGCCCGCCCGCGTCCGTCCGCCTGCGTCCGGCGGACCGGGGCCCGGCGTTCCCCGGCCTCGGGCCGGGTGGTTTTCGGTCGCTTCCGGATGTTTTCCGGCCCCCTTGCGCAGGTGCTCCCGGTGCTGTCGGCGCTCCGCTCAGGGGCGCAGCCGCAGACCGCGCGGAGTGGGGTGGAAGCCCGCCTCCTCCAGCGCGGCGCCGAGGGCGGAGCCGAGGGCGGGCTCGCCGTTGGTCCGTTCGACGGTCACGCTGCCGAGTGCCCCGGCCCGGGCGGCCCCGGCCAGCGCGGCCGCGGCGGCGGCGAGCGTCGCCCCGTCCTCCGGCCAGGCCAGCAGGGACTTGCCGCCGCGCTCGACGTACAGGCACAGCTCGCCGTCGACCAGGACCACCAGGGCGCCGGCCTTCCGGCCGGGCCGGTGCGCCTTGCCCGTGGTCTCGGCGGCCCCTGCGGGCGGCTCGGGCCAGGGCAGCGCGGCCCCGTAGGCGTTGGCCGGATCGGCGGCGGCCAGCACCAGGGCCTGCGGGGGCTCGGCGGCCGGGGCGGCCGGCCACTCCACGCCCCGGGCCCGCTCCAGCCGGCCGTTGACCGAGCGCAGCCGGTCGGCGGCGCCCTCCATGGCGAACTGGGCGCCGCCCAGCCCCTCGACGAAGTAGCCCCGGCGGGCCCGGCCGCGCTCCTCCATGGCGGCGAGCACCCGGTAGACCCCGGCGAAGCCGCCCGGGACCCGCTCGGCGACGACCGTGCCCCGGGTGAGCAGGCCGTGCCGGTCCAGCAGGCCCTGGGCCTGGGCGGTGGCCCGCAGGGTGGGGTCGGCGGCGAACGGGGGCAGCAGCGACCAGCGCCCGCCCACCGTCGGCGGGCCGCTGCGCAGGGCCCCGCCGAGTCGGCCCTGGGGCCGGCCGGCGCCGCCGTAGCGGCCGCGCGGGGTGGCCCGGGGCGCCCGGTGCGCGGTGGCGCCGGCCGTCCGCCCGGAGCCGAGCAGGGCCCGCAGCGGGGCCAGGGTGTCGTTGCTGACGTAGCCGGCCCAGACGAGGTCCCACAGGGCCTCGACGATCTCGGGCTCGGGTGTCTCCGGGAGGTGCGCGACCAACTGGCGGAAGAACAGGCCGTAGCCGCCGGCCAGCGCCTCCAGCAGGGCGGTGTGCACCGGGGTGACGGTGGGCGGGACGGGCTCGGGCCGCAGCAGATGGGCGTTCTCGGCCAGGTGCAGGCTGATCCAGCCGTCCTTGCCGGGCAGCGCGCCCGCGCCGGCCCAGCCGATCTCGCCGGCCGCCGTCAGCTCGTCGAGCAGACCGGGGGAGTAGTCGCTCAGCCGGGCCGGGAGGATCAGCTTCTCCAGCGCGGAGGCGGGCAGGGCGGAGCCCTGGAGCTGCTCGACCACCCGGAGCAGGCCGTCCGGTCCGCGCAGCCGGTGGCCGGCCAGGTGCTGCCACTGCGGCAGGAAGGCGGCCAGTGCGCGGGGCGGGACGGGTTCGACCTCGTGGCGCAGGGCCGCCAGCGAACGGCGGCGCAGTCGGCGCAGCACCTCGGCGTCGCACCACTCGACCGCGCCGGTGTGCCCGTCGGCCGGGGCGGTGTGCGGCGCTTCCGGCGCGGGGTGGTGGGCGACGGGGCGGAACTCGCCCCGGACCAGGCGGCCGGTGGCGGTGAGCCGGTGCAGGGTGCCGGTGACCACGGCGGTGCCGAGGCCGAAGCGGGCGGCGGCCTCGGCGGCGGTGAACGGGCCGTGGGTGCGGGCGTGCCGGGCGAGCAGGTCGCCGAGCGGGTCCTTGACCGGTTCGGTGAAGGCCTCCGGCACGCCGACCGGGAGCGGGGTGCCGAGGGCGTCGCGCAGCCGGCCGGCGTCCTCGACGGCGGCCCAGCGCAGCTCGCCGGAGATCCGGACCTGGATCACCCGGCGGGCGGCTTCGAGTTCGAGGGCGAGGAGCGGTTCGGCGCCGCGGGCGGTCAGCTCGGCCTCGCTCAGCGGGCCGAGCAGGCGCAGCGCGTCGGCGACCCCCTCGGCGTCCTTGATCCGGCGCTCGGGGGTGAGCCGCTGGAGCTCGGCCTCCAGCTCGGCGAGGACCTCCGGGTCCAGCAGCTCCCGCAGCTCGGCCTGGCCGAGGAGTTCGGACAGCAGCCGGGAGTCGAGCGAGAGGGCGGCGGCGCGGCGCTCGGCGAGCGGGGAGTCGCCCTCGTAGAGGAACTGCGCGACGTAGCCGAAGAGCAGTGAGCGGGCGAACGGGGAGGGCTCGTTGGTGGTGACCTCTACCAGGCGGACGGCCCGGGATTCGAGGTCGCCCATCAGCTCGACCAGGCCGGGGACGTCGAAGACGTCCTGGAGGCACTCGCGGACGGCCTCCAGGACGATCGGGAAGGAGCCGTACTCGGCGGCGACCTCCAGCAGCTGGGCGGCGCGACGGCGCTGCTGCCAGAGCGGGGTGCGCTTGCCGGGGTTGCGGCGCGGGAGCAGCAGGGCGCGGCCGGCGCACTCGCGGAAGCGGGAGGCGAACAGGGCGGAGCCGCCGACCTGGTCGGTGACCAGCTGCTCGATCTCCTGCGGGTCGAACAGGGCGGCGTCGGCGCCGACCGGGGCCTCGTCGGTGGCCGGTCCGGCGGTGGGGCCCGGTGCGGCGAGGGGGGCGCCGAAGTCGAAGTCGGGCGAGAGCAGGTCGGCGTCGGGCAGCCGGAGCACGATGCCGTCGTCCGCGTGCATGACCTGCGGGTCGAGGCCGTGCTTCTCGCGCAGCCGGGCGGCCAGGGCGAGCGCCCAGGGGGCGTGCACCTGGGCGCCGAACGGGGAGTGGACGACGATCCGCCAGTCCCCCAGCTCGTCGCGGAAGCGCTCGACCACGATGGTGCGGTCGTCGGGGAGGTGGCCGCAGGCGGTGCGCTGCTCGGCGAGGTAGTCGAGCAGGTTGGCGGCGGCCCAGTCGTCCAGGCCGGCCCGCTTCAGCCGCTCGGTGGCGGCGGCCGGGTCGAGTGCGCCGAGCTCGCGGGTGAAGGCGCCGAGGGCGCGGCCGAGTTCGAGCGGGCGGCCGAGGGTGTCGCCCTTCCAGAACGGCAGCCGGCCGGGGACCCCGGGGGCCGGGGTGACCAGCACCTTGTCGTGGGTGATGTCCTCGATCCGCCAGGAGGTGGTGCCGAGGGTGAAGACGTCGCCGACCCGGGACTCGTAGACCATCTCCTCGTCCAGCTCGCCGACCCGGCGCCCGCCGGCGCCCTTCCTGTCGTCCGTCCCGGCGATGAAGACGCCGAACAGGCCCCGGTCGGGGATGGTGCCGCCGGAGGTGACGGCGAGCCGCTGGGCGCCGGGGCGGCCGGTGACGGTGCCGGCCACCCGGTCCCAGACCAGGCGGGGGCGCAGCTCGGCGAAGGCGTCGGAGGGGTAGCGGCCGGCCAGCATGTCGAGCACCGCGTCGAAGGCGGACTGCGGCAGGGTCGCGAACGGCGCGGCCCGGCGGACCAGGGCGAGCAGCTCGTCGACCTGCCAGGTGTCCATCCCGGTCATCGCGACCAGCTGCTGGGCGAGCACGTCGAGCGGGTTGCGCGGGATGCGCAGCGCCTCGATCCGGCCGGCCCGCATCCGCTCGGTGACCACGGCGGACTGGACGAGGTCGCCCCGGTACTTGGGGAACACGACGCCGGTGGAGACGGCGCCGACCTGGTGGCCGGCCCGCCCGACCCGCTGGAGGCCGGAGGCGACCGAGGGCGGGGACTCGACCTGGACCACCAGCTCGACGGCGCCCATGTCGATGCCCAGCTCCAGGCTGGAGGTGGCGACCACGGCGGGCAGCCGCCCGGCCTTGAGCTCCTCCTCGACCAGGGCGCGCTGCTCCTTGGAGACCGAGCCGTGGTGGGCCCGGGCGATCACCGGCGGGGCGCCGCGGGCGGTGCCGGAGCCGCCCATCAGCAGGGCCGGGGCGTGCGCCTCCGGCGGCGGGGTGCCGCCGGCCCGCTCCAGGGCGATCTCGTTCAGCCGGTTGCAGAGCCGCTCGGCGAGGCGGCGGGAGTTGGCGAAGACGATGGTCGAGCGGTGGGCCTGGACGAGGTCGACGATGCGCTCCTCGACGTGCGGCCAGATCGAGGCTTTGCGCTGAGGGTCCTCGCCACCGGCGGCGCCGGTCGAGGGGGCGGCGGGCAGGTCGTCGAGGTCCGGGACGGGGACCACCACGGAGAGGTCGAACTCCTTGGTGGCGGGCGGCTGGACCACCTCGGCGCCGCGCCCGGGGCTGAGGAAGCGGGCCACCTCCTCGACCGGGCGGACGGTGGCGGACAGGCCGATCCGGCGGGCCGGGCGGTCGAGCAGCTCGTCCAGCCGCTCCAGGGAGAGGGCGAGGTGGGCGCCGCGCTTGGTGCCGGCGACGGCGTGCACCTCGTCCAGGATCACCGTGTCCACGCCGCGCAGGGCCTCCCGGGCGGCGGAGGTGAGCAGCAGGAAGAGCGACTCGGGGGTGGTGATGAGGATGTCCGGCGGGTGGGTGGCGAAGCGTCGGCGGTCGGCGGCCGGGGTGTCGCCGGAGCGGATGCCGACCTGGACCTCCGGCTCGGGCAGGCCGAGCCGGACGGCGGCCTGGCGCAGTCCGGCCAGCGGGGCGCGGAGGTTGCGCTCGACGTCCACCGCGAGGGCCTTGAGCGGGGAGATGTAGAGGACCCGGCAGCGGCGGCCGGGCTCGGCCGGGGGCGGGGTGCTGCTGAGCCGGTCCAGTGCGGAGAGGAAGGCCGCGAGGGTCTTGCCGGAGCCGGTGGGGGCGACCACGAGCACGTCGGTGCCCCGGCCGATGGCGCGCCAGGCCTCGGCCTGGGCGGCGGTCGGCGCGGAGAAGGCACCCGTGAACCAGGCCCGGGTGGCCGGGGCGAAGCCGGCCAGCGGGTCGGCGGGGGGCGGGGTCGGGTGCGCGGTCGCCATGCCCCCATGGTGCCGGGTGGCACTGACAACGCGGGCCGGGCGGTGGCGGGGCGGTGGCCGTTCGGGGCAATCGGGAAGGCGAGTCGGACAAACGGACCATATGGTGATGATTCTTACCACTGTGATGCTCCTGTGATGATCAGCCCTCCGGTGGCCGGCCGGCTCCGGCGCGGCCGCCGGGACCGACGAGCGGAGACCGTGCCATGGCGCAGGCGGACCCGTCCGGCCGCGGCGGTCCTCTCCCGGCCCCCGGCGCCGGCCCGCTCGCTGTGCCCGTTCGGGCGGTCGGTCCCGGGCGGCCGGTCCGGCGCCGCGGGCGGGTGCCGCTCCGGGTCCTGCTCGCGATGCTGCTGACCGCGCTGGTCGTCGGCGGCGCCGTGCCCTACGTCGCCGGGCCGGGCCGCTCCTACCTCAGCTACCTGGTGCTCGCCGAGCGGGCCGACGCCGACGGGGCCGCGCACGCGGCCGCCGAGGCCCGGGCCGCCGGGGGGCAGGTGGTCCAGGAGTACCCGCAGATCGGGATGGTGCTCGCGTACGCCGGCGGGGGCTTCGCCGAGAAGGTCCGGGGCCGGCCCGGGGTGGCCGCGGTCGGGGCCAGCCGTACCTCGCCGGTGCCCGGGCCGCCCCGGCCGCTGGACGGCGCCGGCGACTTCCGGGCCGGGGCGGACCCGGCGGCCGGTGACCGGGCGGCCGGTGACCGGGTGCCGCCCGGACGCGCCGCCGACGGGAACGGCGTCCGAGGCGGCGTCGGGGGCGGGAACCGGGGCGGGGACGGCGGGGACGATGCCACCGCCACCGTCCCGGACCCCGGCGAGCAGGACGCCTGGAACCTCGCGCTGCTCGGCGCCGCCCCCGCCGCCGGGGACGCCACCCCCAACCTGCTGCGCGGCACCAGAGCCCCCGCCGCCGACGCCCTGCGCAAGGTTCTGGTCGCCGTCCTCGACTCCGGCGTCGACGACACCCACCCCGATCTGCGCGCCGCCGTCGACCCGAGGAGCTCCGCCTCCTGCGCCGACGGCCGCCCCGACGCCAGGACCGGCGCCTGGCGCCCCGACGCCGGGGTCGGCGAGAGCGGCCACGGCACCCATGTCGCCGGGATCGTCGGCGCGGCCAGGGACGGCCGCGGCGTCAGCGGGGTCGCGCCCGGCGTGCGGATCGCCGCCGTCCGGCTGCTCGGTCCGCTCGGCCAGTACTACGCCGAGAACATCGTCTGCGGCATGCTCTGGGCGGCCGACCACGGCGCCAGGGCGATCAACAACAGCTACTTCGCCGACCCGTGGAAGTACAACTGCCCCGAGGACCCCGACCAGGCCGCGCTGACCGCCGCCGTCGGCCGGGCCGTCGAGTACGCCCGGGGGAAGGGCGCGGTGGTGGTCGCCTCGGCGGGCAACGACGCGCAGGACCTCGGCGCGCCCCGCACCGACGAGCGCAGCCCCAACGACCGCACGACCGGCCCGCCGCAGTCCCGCCACGTCGGCCCCGAGTGCGTCCGGCTGCCCGGCGAACTGCCCGGCGTGGTCACGGTGACCGCCGTCGACCGGGACGGCCGTCCGTCCGCGTACACCAACTACGGGCGCGGCCACGTCTCGCTGGCCGCCCCCGGCGGGGACCCGGACGGAGGGGCCCGGGGGGCGGTGGTCTCCGACTGGCCCGGCGGCCGGTACGCCGCGCTGGCCGGCACCTCGATGGCCGCCGCGCACGTCACCGGCGCCGTCGCGGTGGCCGCCGCGCTGCACCCGGACTGGGGCTCCGACCGGCTGGCCGCCCTGCTCGCCGCGGACGCGGCGGCCGCCTGCCCGCCCGGGCCGCACGTCTGCGGCGACCACGAGTTCTACGGCGCCGGGACGCTGGTGCTGCCGCACTGAGCCGCTGCCGCAGCCGCGTCGGACGGCGGAGGGTGCGGCGGACGGCGGTGCGGGCACGGACGGCGGTGCGGGCACGGAGGGCCGCGGAAAACCGCGTGACGGGGCGGGGCCGGCGGGCCGAGGATCGGGGGATGGACACCTTCCTCACCACCGAGCGGCTGGTGCTGCGCCGCTTCACCGCCGCCGACGTGGACGCCCTGGTGGAACTGGACGCCGACCCGGAGGTGACCCGCTACCTCAGCGGTGGCCGGCCCACCCCGCGCGCGGTGGTCGAGGACACCCTGCTGCCGCTCTACTTCGACCACTACCGGCGCTTCGGCGACCTCGGCTGGTGGGCCGCCGAGGAGCGGGAGGGCGGGGCCTTCCTCGGCTGGTTCGAGTTCCGGCCGGTCGAGGGCGACCGCGCCGAGGTCGAGCTGGGCTACCGGCTGCGCCGCGCGGCCTGGGGGCACGGCTACGCCACCGAGGGCTCCCGGGCGCTGGTCCGCCGGGGCTTCACCGGGCTGGGCGTGGAGCGGGTGGTGGCGTACACGATGGCGGTCAACGGCGGTTCCCGGCGGGTGATGGAGAAGGCCGGACTGTCGTACGTGCGTACCTTCCAGGAGGACTACCCGGAGGCGGTCCCGGGCAGCGAGCACGGCGAGGTCGAGTACGCGCTGACGGCCGCCGACTGGCGGACCCGGGCAGGCTGACGGGCCGGAGCGGCCCGAGCGGCCGGAGCCCCGGACCGGTCGGCGGACGGTCCGGGATACTGGGGGGCATGAGGCTGACGGAGTTCTGGCGGCGAATGTACGAGCACTTCGGCGAGGCGTACGCGGAGTCCTTCGCGAGCGACCATGTGATGAGCGAGCTGGGCGGGCGGACCGTCCGGCAGGCGTTGGACGCCGGCCACGAGGCCAAGGACGTCTGGCGGGTCGTCTGCGAGACCCAGGGCGTCTCCGGCGTGCTCCGCTGACCCCGGCCGCCGGGCCGGACCGGTCCCGACCCCGCTCCGGCGAACCCTTCGCCGATGCTCGAACGTTCGTCGGGCATGGGTCAAACTGTGCGGGTGGCAAGGAGTGCAGAACAGCAGAATTCGGACAGGTCGGCGCAGGTCGCCGACGAGGCCGCGGGCCCTCCGCCCGCCTCTCCGCCCGGCCCGCCCGAGGGACCGGCCGGGACCCGGACCGCGGGTGACGGTCTCTGGGGTTCCGGGATGCCGCGCTGGCTGCCGCGGGCGATGGTGCTCGCCCTGGTCCTGGTCGGGGTGTTCCAGCTCGCCGACTGGGCCTTCCACCAGCTGATCGACCTCTTCGTGATGCTGCTGGTCTCGTTCTTCCTCTCGCTGGCGCTGGAGCCGGCGGTGGACCGGATGGCGGCCCGGGGGGTGCGCCGGGGCATCGGCACCTTCCTGGTCTTCGTGGCGGTGGCGATCGCCGTGGCCGGGTTCCTGACCGCGCTCGGCACCCTGCTGGTCGACCAGGTCGCGAAGATCGCCGGCGACCTGCCCCACCTGTTGGACAACCTGATCGCCTGGATCAACAGCACCTTCCACCAGGACCTCTCGCTGGACGAGCTGCAGAAGAAGCTGCTCAAGGACTCCGGCGCGATCGAGACCTACGCCCAGCAGGCCGCGGACAACGTCTGGGGCGTCTCCTCGACCCTGATCGGCGGGCTCTTCCAGGCCTTCACCGTCGGCCTCTTCACCTTCTACTTCACCGCCGACGGGCCCCGGGTGCGGCGGACCGTCTGCTCGATGCTCCCGCCCGCCAAGCAGGCGGAGGTGCTGCGGGCCTGGGAGATCGCGCTCGCCAAGACCGGCGGCTACCTCTACTCGCGGGCCCTGCTCGCGGTGGTGTCGGCGCTCGGGCACTGGGTGATGTTCGCGCTGCTGGACCTGCCGTACGCGGCCGCGCTCGCGGTCTGGGTCGGCGTCATGTCGCAGTTCGTGCCGACCATCGGCACCTATCTCGCCGGGGCGCTGCCGGTGCTGGTGGCGCTCACCACCTCGCAGCCGGTGGACGCGCTCTGGGTGCTGGCCTTCGTGGTGGTCTACCAGCAGATCGAGAACTACCTGCTGCACCCGCGGATCACGGCGCGGACCGTCGACGTGCACCCGGCGGTGGCGTTCGGCTCGGTGATCGCCGGTGCGGCGCTGCTGGGCGCGGTCGGCGCGCTGATCGCGATCCCGGCGGCGGCCACCCTGCAGGGCTTCGTCGGGACGTACGTGCGCCGCTACGAGGTGGCCACGGACCCGCGGATCGACCGCGGCGAGCAGCGCCGGCACCGCCGGGAGCTGCGCCGGGAGGCAGCCAGGCGGCTGCGGCGGATGGTCGGCGGCGACTCCGGGAGGAAGTAGTCCGAACGGCCCTGGCTTGATTCGAACACTTGTTCTTTGTACTCTCCGGCGCAGAGTTTCCCCCAGGCAGAGCCCGGTCGGGGCCGATTGTCGGTGGGAGGCGCTAGCGTCGAGGACGATGAAGCGCACAGCACAGAACCCGAGGGTGGAAGCCATGGCAGGTACGGACCGCGAGAAGGCCCTTGAGACGGCGCTCGCCCAGATCGAGCGCCAGTTCGGCAAGGGCTCGGTGATGCGCCTCGGCGAGAAGGCGAACGAGCCGATCGAGGTGATCTCCACCGGTTCCACCGCCCTGGACGTCGCCCTCGGGGTCGGCGGCATCCCGCGCGGCCGGGTGGTCGAGATCTACGGCCCCGAGTCCTCCGGCAAGACCACGCTGACCCTGCACATCGCGGCCAACGCCCAGCGGGCCGGCGGCACGGTCGCCTTCGTCGACGCGGAGCACGCGCTCGACCCGGAGTACGCCAAGAAGCTCGGCGTGGACACCGACGCCCTGCTGGTCAGCCAGCCGGACACCGGTGAGCAGGCGCTGGAGATCACGGACATGCTGATCCGCTCCGGCGCGGTCGACCTGGTGATCATCGACTCGGTGGCGGCACTCGTGCCGCGCGCCGAGATCGAGGGCGAGATGGGCGACTCCCACGTCGGTCTGCAGGCCCGGCTGATGAGCCAGGCACTGCGGAAGATCGCCGGTGCGCTGAACCAGTCGAACACCACCGCGATCTTCATCAACCAGCTGCGCGAGAAGATCGGCGTGATGTTCGGCTCGCCGGAGACCACGACCGGTGGCCGGGCGCTGAAGTTCTACGCCTCGGTCCGGCTGGACATCCGCCGGATCGAGACCCTGAAGGACGGCACCGAGGCGGTCGGCAACCGCACCCGGGTCAAGGTCGTCAAGAACAAGGTCGCCGCGCCGTTCAAGCAGGCCGAGTTCGACATCCTCTACGGCGTGGGCATCAGCCGCGAGGGCGGCCTGATCGACATGGGCGTGGAGCACGGCTTCATCCGCAAGTCGGGCGCCTGGTACACCTACGAGGGCGACCAGCTCGGCCAGGGCAAGGAGAACGCCCGCAACTTCCTGCGGGACAACCCGCAGCTGGCGGACGAGATCGAGCGGAAGATCAAGAGCAAGCTGGGCATCGGCCCGAAGGTGGAGGAGCCGGCCGAGGCCGAGGCGGCGGCGGGTGGCGCCGAGGGCGCGGCCAAGCCGATCACCGCGACCGCCGCCAAGACGGCCGCGGCGAAGAAGACGACGGCGGCCGCCGCCAAGGCCTGAGTCGTTGACGCAGCACAGTGGGCCGGTCGGCCCCGAGGAGGAGGACGACGACCACGGGCCGCCGGACTGGTTCGCGGCCGTCGCGGGGCCGCAGGCCGAGCCCCGGTCCGAGTCGCGGCCCCGGCCGGGAGGCCGGTCGCAATCGGCGTGGCAGCCGGAGTGGGAGCCCGCGCCGGAGCGGGCCCGGGCGGTGAAGCGCCCGGCGGCCCGCCCGGCGGACACGGGCGAGCTGGGCTTGGTCCAGGCTTCCGACCTGCCCGCGGGGCGGCGTCGGCGGCGCTCGGCGCTGGAGGCCGAGAGCGGCGCGGCCGTCGGGGGCGGCCGGGGCGAGGGTGCGGGGTCGGACGGTCACGGGGGTGCGGCCGACCCCGCTCCGGCGTTCCCGGAGGAGCGTCCGAGGCGCCGGTCCGGCCGTACCCGGGGGGCCGGTGACTCCGGGGGCCGGGGCCACGACGGTGCGGACCGGGCTCCGGGCCGTCGAGGCGCGGGCCGCGGTGCCCGGGCCGAGGAGCCGGCCGATCCCGAGAGCCGCGCGCGGGACATCTGCCTGCGGCTGCTCACGGGCGCGGCCAAGAGCCGCAAGCAGCTCGGCGACGCCCTGCGCAAGCGGGAGATCCCGGACGAGGTCGCGGAGGAGGTGCTGACCCGGCTGGAGGAGGTCGGGCTGATCGACGACGCGGCCTTCGCCCGGGCCTGGGTGGAGTCCCGGCACAGCGTCCGAGGTCTGTCCCGGCGTGCGCTGGCGCAGGAGCTGCGGACCAAGGGCATCTCCGGCGAGCTCGCCGAGCAGGCCCTGGCCCAGCTCGACCACGACGACGAGACCGAGGCGGCCCGGGCCCTGGTCGACCGGCGGCTGCGGGCCACCCGGGGTCTGGAGCGGCAGACCCGCACCCGCCGGCTGGTCGGACTGCTCGCCCGGCGCGGCTACTCCGAGGGTCTGGCCTTCCGGGTGGTCCGCGACGCCCTGGACGCGGAGGGGTCCATGGACGAGGACGAGGACGAGTACGGCGACGACGGCGCCGGCTACGAGGACTGAGGCCCTCCCGGTCGGCCCGGTACGCCCCGACTGTTACCCGAGGGTTGGTCAACTACCTGGCCAGTCTTGACCGTTTCGTAACCCGCGCCTAGCCTCGCACTCAGTGCGGGAGCACGTCGATCGTCCCTCGGCCGCACCCGGCCGTATGCCCGGCCATGCCTGTGACCGGGCGGTTCCGGGCGGCCGCGCGGTGGTCCCGGGCGGTGTGCCGCGGCGGGACGGGGAGTGGGCAGCATGAGGATCGCGGTGAGCGCCGGATCGGCCGCCTCGCTTTCGGCGGCCGTCCTGCTGGTGGCCCTGGCGACAGCCTGGCTACTGGTCCGGCAGTCGAGGGTCGCGCGCCGTCGCGCCGCCGCGGCGGCCGAACGGGCCCGGCGGCAGACCGAGCAGCAGGCCGACCGGCTGCGGGCCGAACTCGACCGGCGCGAGGAGCGGCTGGCCGGGGAGCTCGACCGGCTGCGCACCCGCGAGGACGAACTCGCCGAGCGCTCGGCCGCGTTGGCCCGCACCGCGGCGGAGGCCGGAGAACTCCTCCGGCGCCGGGCGGCCGAGCTGGAGCGGACCGCCGGGCTCTCCGCCGCCGAGGCCCGCGCCGAACTCGTCCGGGAGGCCGAGTCGGAGGCCCGCCGGGAGGCGGCGGTCACCGTCCGGGAGATCGAGCGCGCCGCCCGCGAGGAGGGCGAGCAGCGGGCCCGGGGCATCCTGGCCGGGGCGATCCAGCGGCTGGCGGCCGAACAGACCGCCGAGACCGCCGTGTCGGTGTTCCGGCTGCCCAACGAGGAGATGAAGGGCCGGGTGATCGGACGCGAGGGCCGCAACATCCGGACCTTCGAGGCCGTCACCGGCGTCAATCTGATCATCGACGACACACCCTCGGTGGTGCAGCTCTCCTGCTTCGACCCGGTCCGCCGGGAGACCGCCCGGCTCACCCTGGAACAGCTGGTGGAGGACGGCCGGATCCACCCGCTGCGGATCGAGCACGTGCACGAGCGCAGCCGGGCCGAGGTCGAGCGCCGCTGCGTGCGGGCCGGTGAGGACGCTCTGCTCGCCGTCCGGGTCGGCGCCATGGACCCGGAGCTGGTCCGCACCCTCGGCACCCTGCGCTACCGGGCCTCGTACGGGCAGAACGTGCTCGGCCACCTGGTGGAGTCGGCGCACCTGGCCGGGATGATGGCCGCCGAACTCGGGGTGGACCCGGAGCCGGTGCGGCGCGCGGCGCTGCTGCACGACATCGGCAAGGCGCTGACCCACGAGGTCCAGGGCAGCCATGCGGCGATCGGCGCCGACCTGGCCCGGCGGTTCGGCGAATCGGCGGACGTGGTGCACGCGATCGCCGCGCACCACGGCGAGGTGGAGCCCCGGACGGTGGAGGCGGTGCTCACCCAGGCGGCCGACGCCTGCTCGGGCGCTCGGCCGGGCGCGCGCAAGGAGTCGCTGGAGGCGTATGTGCGGCGGCTGGAGCGGTTGGAGGAGATCGCCCGGGCGCACGACGGTGTGGCCACCGTCTACGCGATGCAGGCCGGTCGGGAGGTGCGGGTGATGGTCCGGCCGGAGGTGGTGGACGACCTCGGGGCGCAGGTGATCGCCCGTGAGGTCGCCAAGCAGGTCGCCGAGGAGCTGACCTATCCGGGCCAGATCCGGGTCACCGTGGTGCGCGAGAGCCGGGCGACCGAGGTGGCCCGGTAGGGCGTGTCCTCCGGAGCCCGACGGCGGCGGTCCGGCCGCCGCCGGGTCGGTGCCCGGTCAGCGCCCGGACGGGCGGACCGGCGGGAACGGCCCGGTGGCCGGAGCGGCAGCGGGAGGAGCGGCGGCGACCGGCCCGGTGACGACCGGGCCGGGGGCCTTTGCACCCTTGGCCGTGGCACCGTTGGCCGTGGCACCGTTGGCCTCTGCACCGGGGGCCGTGGCGCCGGAGGTCTTGGCGCCGTTGGGTGCCGGGCCGGTGGACGCGGCCCCGGGCGCGGCCGGTCCGGAGGCCGGGGCCTCCTGCTCGGGTCCGCCGGGGAGCGAGGCCGGGCCGCCCCTGGCCCCGTCGGCCAGCGCCTGGAGGTCCTCCGCCGCCGCGCCCTGGGTGACCCCGACCAGATGGCCGTCGGGCCGGATCAGCAGCACGGTGTGCGGGCCGGCACCCGGGTAGGCCTCGGTGACCAGGACCTCGGCCGGCACCGGCAGCGCGGCGGCGACCTCGGCCAGCCGGGGCATCAGCCCGGCGCCCAGCCAGCGTTCGGCGGACCAGACGGCGGTGCCGGGAGCGACCAGCAGCAGCAGGAAGCCGGCGCCGAGCCGGGAGTGCAACCGGTCGGGGGTGCCGTCGGTGGCCACTACCGGCAGGTCGGGGACGAGCACCCCGGGGGAGGTGGCGGGCAGCAGTTCGCTGAGCGAGGTGGTGCCGCGGGCGCCGCGCTGGACCGGGACCCGTCCGGGCACGCCGGAGGGGGCGGCCGGATAGGCGGGGGCGCCGCCGAACCGCCCGGTGCCGAGGTGCCCGTCGGCGAGCATCGGCGCGTGCTTGCGGAAGGACCCGGTGAGCAGCGAGCGCCGGGTCTGGGCCCAGCCGCGCAGCGGGCGCAGCAGCGGCATGGCCTGGTCGACGGCGCGCAGCCGGGCGCCGACCGCCCCGCGGCGTTCGGCCTCGTAGCCGTCGAGCAGGGAGCCGCCGGGCTGCGGACCGCCCGAGTGGAGGTGCCAGGCGAGGGCGAGCCGCCAGGCCAGGTTGTCGGCGTCGCGCAGTCCGTCGGTGAGGTTCTGCATGCCGAGCGCGCCGTGCAGATGGGCGGCGTCGCCGGCCAGGAAGCAGCGGCCGACCCGGAACCGGGCGGCCAGCCGCTGCTGGGCGGTGTGGTCGGCGGCGGCGAGCAGGTCGAACTCCGGGAGTTCGCCGCACCAGCCGGTGAGGGTGGAGGAGACCCTGGTGAGCAGGGTGTCGCCGGTGACGATGCCGGGCCAGGTGGCGTGCGGGTCGACCGGTTCGGCGGGGGCGGGCCGGCCCGGGGGGAGCCGCCAGTCCAGCCGCCAGACGCCGTCCGGCAGTGGGCGGGCGGTGGCCTCGCGGTCGCCGCGCCACGGCGGCTCGCGGTGCAGCCGGGGCTCGGTGAACGGCAGGTCGACCCGGACGGTGGCGATCGCGCTGCGGTCGACGGCGGGCCGCCCGGGGAAGCGGATCTTCAGCAGTTTGCGGACGGCCGAGCGGGCGCCGTCGCAGCCGACCAGATGGCTGCCGCGCCACCAGTTCTCGGTGCCGTCCTGCGGATTGCGGGTGAGCACGTTGACGCCGTCGCGGTCCTGTTCGAGCCGGGTGACCCGGTGCAGCGGGACCACCCTGACCAGCGGGCTGCCGGTGAGGGCGTCGCGGAGGCCGCGCTGGAGGCGGTGCTGGGGCAGGTGCAGGACGGGGGTGTCGGCGAGGTCGATCCGGAGCACCTCCTGGCGGCGGCGCCAGACGGCGAAGGCGTCCCAGCGGGCGGCGTCGGAGGCGGCCCGGGCGTAGCCGATCCGGGTGAGGAAGGAGGCGGTGTCGGCGCCGAGGACGACGCTGCGAGGGCTCTCGGGGCTGAGCCCGGAGCCCTCGTCGAGGACGACGGTCGGCACCTCGTGCCGGGCCAGGGCGAGGGCCAGGGCCAGGCCGACCGGCCCGGCCCCGACCACGATCACCGGGTCCATGCCGGTCCCTCCGGGCCCGGGCGGGCGCCGTGGATCTCGGAGCACGGACCGGCCGTCAGCCTGCCGTCATATGCCGCGTGGATGCTCCCGGATGGTGTCACGAAGAGCAATGCAACAGTTCACCTGCGTGTCCGTCAAGCAGCAGCTGAAGTGCGCCGGTTCGCGCCGCGTCGGCCACGTGCCTCGATCCACCGGGCGAGCGCGGTGAGCAGGAGGCACATCGCGATGTAGATGGGGCCGATCACCAGGACCACGGGGATGTAGGGGAAGCCCGCGGAGTTGAGCGGCTGGGTGGCGATGGCCTTACCCACGAAGAGCAGCTCGTGGTAGGTGATGATGGCGCCCAGCGAGGTGTCCTTGAGGGTGACGACCAGCTGGCCGATCATCGTGGGCAGCATCGAGCGGACCGCCTGCGGGACCAGGATGCCGGTCATCACCTGGGTCTTGCGCATACCGAGTGCGTAGGCCGCCTCGCCCTGGCCGCGCGGCACCGCGTTGACGCCGCTGCGGATGATCTCCGCCTGCACCGAGCCGTTGTAGAGGGTGAGGCCGAGCACCAAGGCCCACATCGGCTCCTTGGCGAAGAAGCCGTAGTAGAGCGCGACGATCAGGATCAGCAGCGGCATCGCCCGGAAGAACTGGACCACCGAGACGCACACCCAGCGCACCGGCTTGTGCTCGGAGAGCTGCCCGGCCGCCAGCAGCGCGCCCAGTACCAGCGAGAGCACCGCCGCCAGCCCGAAGGCCTGGAGTGTGGCGACCAGGCCGTCGACGATCCGCTGCTGGATGGTCGTGTACTGGAACGCGTCCCAGAGCCCGGCGTCGAACTGGCCGTTGTCGTTCAGCGTGAGGAAGACGTACCAGAACAGTCCGGCGATGCCGAGCAGCGAGAGCACCCCGAAGATCCGGTTGCGGGCGCGCGCCTTCGGGCCGGGGGCGTCGTAGAGGACGCCGGCCGTCGTCGAGCGGGTGAAGAGCTTGCTCATCGGGCCACCGCCAGTCGGGACTCCAGGAAACGGAACAGCAGGGCGACGGCGGCACTGATCAGCAGGTAGGCGCAGGCGACCCAGAAGAAGATCGCGAAGATCGAGTAGCCGTCCCCGTCGGAGAAGCCCTGCTGGACGCTGTACAGCTCGCTGACGCTGAACGCGCCGGCGATCGCCGAGTTCCTCGGCAGCGCGATGAACACGCTGCTCATCGGGGCCAGCACCGTCCTGGCCGCCTGCGGCAGGACGATCTGGGTGAGGGTCTGGCCGAAGGTCAGGCCGAGGCTGCGGGCCGCCTCGGCCTGACCTATCGGCACCGTGTTGATGCCGGAGCGCAGGACCTCGCAGACGAACGCCGCGGTGTAGCCGCCGAGCGCCAGCACCGCGAACACCAGGTGGCTGAAGTGCACGCCGAGCGGCGGCAGGCCGAAGGTGACGGCGAAGAACAGCACGGTCAGCGGGGTGTTGCGGAAGATCGTCACCCAGCCGGTGCCGAAGGCACGCAGGACGGGGACGGGGGAGACCCGGAAGGCCGCCAGCAGGGTGCCCAGCAGCAGGGCGAGCAGCGCGCTGAGCGCGCTCAGCTCGATCGTCTGCAGGAAGCCGTCGCGGAACAGCGCGAAGTTGCCGTCCTCGAACAGGAAGCCCATCCGGCGGCCCTCCTCTCAGGGGTTCGTCGACTCGGGGGAGATCTGCACGGATCCGTCGGGATCGGTCGGGATCCGTGCAGATCCGTGGAGATCGGGTGGGACGGGCGGATCAGTAGCGGTCGAGGGCCGGCGGCTGCGGGGCGGTGGCGCCGGAGAGACCGAGGGTGGCGTCGTAGGCCTTCTTCCAGTCGCCGTTGTCCTGGTGGGCCTTGAGCGCGTCGCTGATCGCGTCGCGCAGCGCCTTGTCGTCCTTGTTCAGGCCGACGCCGTAGTTCTCCTTGGTGAAGGGCTGGCCGACCACCTTGAGCTTGCCGGCGTACTTCGAGGCGTAGCCCTTGAGGATGGCGTCGTCGGTGGTGACCGCGTCGACCTCGCCCGACATCAGCTTCTCGACGCAGGCCGAGTAGGTGTCGAACTGGGTGATCTTCGGCGAGTACTTCTCGATGTTCTTGATCGAGGTGGAGCCGGTGGCGGTGCAGACGTTCTTGCCGTTGACCGAGTCCGGGCCGGTGATCGTGGTGTTGTCGGCCTTGACCAGCAGGTCCTGGCCGGCGACGTAGTACGGGCCGGCGAAGGAGACGGTCTTCTTGCGCTCGTCGTTGATGCTGTAGGTGCCGACGTAGAAGTCGATCTGGCCCTTGGAGATGGCCGGCTCGCGCTGCGAGGAGACCAGGGTCTGCCACTTGATCTGCTGCGGGGTGAAGCCGAGGTCCGCGGCGACCATCTTGGCGATCTCGATGTCGAAGCCGCTGCGGTCGCCGCTGGCGAGGTCCTCCCAGCCGAGGAACGGCTGGTCGGACTTGGCGCCGATGAGCAGCTGGCCGCGCTTCTTGGCCTCGGCCAGCACGGCCGAGTCGATCTTGACGTCGGTCTTCACGGTGTAGGTGGGCAGCGCCGGGGCGGGGGTGCCGCCGGACGAGGCGTTGGCGGTGCCGGGCGTTCCGTCCTTGCCGCAGGCGGCGGTGGCGGTGAGCGCGACGGCGCAGAGCGCGACGGCGAAGGTGCGACGAGTCCTCATGAGGGCAGTTCTCCTGGGGCTTGGCCACGGGTCGACCGGGCTCTGGCGGAGGGTGCGGTTCGGGTGGGGGCCCGGCGGGCGGGCGGGAGGGCGCGCGATGGCGCCCCGCCGCCGTCGGCCGGGGGTCCGGACCGGGACATCAGTGGTGCAGGATCTTGGAGAGGAAGTCCTTGGCGCGCTCGGAGCGCGGTGCGGTGAAGAAGGCCTCGGGGGTGTTCTGCTCGACGATCCGGCCGTCCGCCATGAACAGCACGCGGTTGGCGGCGGAGCGGGCGAAGCCCATCTCGTGGGTGACGACGACCATCGTCATGCCGTCGGCGGCCAGCTGGCGCATGACCTCCAGCACCTCGTTGATCATCTCGGGGTCGAGCGCCGAGGTGGGCTCGTCGAAGAGCATCACCTTGGGGTTCATCGCCAGCGCCCGGGCGATCGCGACGCGCTGCTGCTGGCCCCCGGACAGCTGGGAGGGGAACTTCGACGCCTGGGCGCCGACGCCGACCCGCTCCAGCAGTTCCTGGGCGGTCCGCACGGCCTGGTCCTTGGCGATGCCGCGGACCTTCACCTGGCCGAGGACCACGTTCTCCAGCACGGTCTTGTGGGCGAACAGGTTGAAGCTCTGGAAGACCATGCCGACCTCGGCCCGCAGCCGGGCCAGCTCCCGGCCCTCGGCGGGCAGCGGGCGGCCGTCGATGGTGATCGTCCCGGAGTCGACGGTCTCCAGCCGGTTGATCGTCCGGCACAGGGTGGACTTGCCGGAGCCGGAGGGGCCGATCAGTACGACCACCTCGCCCTGCTTGATCTCCAGGTCGATGTCCTGGAGGACGTGCAGCGCACCGAAGTGCTTGTTGACGTTGCGCAGGACCACCAGGGGAGCGGCGTCGGCGCGGGAGTCCTGGTCGAGGCTCGTGCTCATCGGGCCTGCTCCCTCGGGTCGGCCCGTGGGTGCGAACTCCCTTGGGCGGCAATGGTGGTAGGAATCCGAGGGCCGCAGCCGGCGGAGCCGCGACCCTCGGTGGGCCGACCATAGGAGCCCTGACGTCGCCACGTCAGCCGATCTGAGTGGAATTTGAGGATCACGATCCGGCCACACGCCCGGCGAACGCTGTTCACAAAGGTCCGATAAGGGCACAGTGACAGCGTCCGGAGGCCGCGGCGGGCGTGATCGCGGAGCCCCGGAGGGGCCGGCCGGCCGCCGGCCGAGCCTGGCGTCCGGGCCTTCGCTGGCCCATACTGCGCAGAACCGGGACCTGCCCGGCAGGGGCCGTGACAATCCCACGGCGACCGAGGGACACCCCCCGGGAAACCGTCCGGGAGAGGAGGAGAACCATGAGACTGCTGCTCGTCGAGGACGACGAACGCGTGGCCGCCGCGCTGGTCGCGGTCCTGGGCCGGCACGGCTTCCAGGTCCGGCACGCCCGCAGCGGCCACGAGGCCCTGGACGCCCTGGTGCCGGACGGCAACGAGCCGTACCGGGTGGTCCTGCTCGACCTCGGGCTGCCCGACCGCGACGGCTTCGAGGTCTGCAGCCGGATCCGGGCCGGCAGCGGCGTACCGGTGATCATGGTGACCGCGCGGGCCGACATACGCTCCCGGATCCACGGCCTCAACCTCGGCGCCGACGACTACGTCACCAAGCCCTACGACATGGGCGAGCTGCTCGCCCGGATCCACGCCGTCGCTCGCCGCGGCGCCGCGCCCGCCGCCGTCGCCGCACCCGCCCCGGACACCGTCCCGCAGCAGCGCGGCCCGCTGGAGTCCCGCGGCATCGTGATCGACCGCGAGCGCCGCCGGGTCAGCGTCGACGGCCGGGACGTACCGCTCACCCGCAAGGAGTTCGACCTGCTGGCGCTGCTCGCCCAGAGCCCCGGCGTGGTCTACCGCCGCGAGCAGATCTTCAGCGAGGTCTGGCGCAGCGGCTGGGAGGGCAACGGCCGCACCCTGGAGGTGCACATCGGCTCGCTGCGCACCAAGCTCGCCCTGCCCGGCCTGGTCGAGGCCGTCCGGGGCGTGGGCTACCGGCTGATCCCGGAATGCCCGGCGCCCGCCGCCGACAGCCCGCCCCCGGCCCGCGCGGAGCACTGACCGCACGTGCGCACCCGCCTCCTCGGCATCCTGATCGCGCTGATGCTCTGTGTGCTCGCCGCGCTCGGAATGCCGCTCGCCGCGGCGTTCGCCGCCGCCGAGCAGAGCCGGGTGGTGGTCGACCGCCTGGACGACGCCGCCCGGTTCGCCCAGGACCTGCCGACCTCCGGCGTCTCCGGCCTCGAATCGGCGCTCAAGGGCGACCCCCAGCCCGCCCCCGGCGACCTCAGCCGCCGCCACGCGCTGGACGCCGAGGTGGTGCGCTACCACGAGCTGTACGGGGTGCGGATCGGCATCTTCCAGCGCGACGGCGTGCCGATCGCGGTGGCCCCGGCCGACTGGCGGGTGCCCGCCAGCGGCTGGGCCGACCAGGCCTTCCAGGAGGCGCTCGACGGCCGGCGCAGCCACAACCCGCCGCAGGTCTGGCCGTGGACCCCGGACCGGACGCTCACCGTCGCCACCCCGGTGGTCCGCGACGGCGACGTGGTCGCGGTGGTGCTCAGCGACTCCCCGACCGGCGCGCTGCGCACCCGGGTGCTGCGCCAGTGGCTGGTGATCGGGGCCGGCGAGGCCGTCGCGATGATCGTCGCGGTGCTGCTCGCGGCCCGGCTGACCGAGTGGGTGCTGCGTCCGGTCCGCACCCTGGACCGGGCCACCCACGACATTGCCACCGGCCGGATGAACGCCCGGGTGGCGCCCGGCGGCGGGCCGCCCGAGCTGCAGCGGCTGGCCCGCTCGTTCAACGAGATGGCCGACCACGTGGTGCTCGCCCTGGACCAGCAGAAGGCCTTCGTCGCCGACGCCTCGCACCAGCTGCGCAACCCGCTGGCGGCGCTGCTGCTGCGGGTCGAGGTGCTGGGGCTGGAACTGCCCGAGGGCCACGACGAGGAGCTCGGCGGGGTCCGCGAGGAGGGCGTCCGGCTGGCCCGGGTCCTGGACGACCTGCTCGGACTGGCCACCGCCGAGCACGCCCGTCCCGAGCCGGAGCCCACCGACCTCGCCGCGCTCACCCTGGCCCGGGTGGACGCCTGGCGTCCGCTGGCCGGGCAGCGCGGGATCGAGCTGGTCTGGGAGGGCCCGGCGCTGGCGCTGGGCCTGGCCGACCCGATCGGCTTCGGCAGCGCGCTGGACGCGGTGGTCGACAACGCGATCAAGTTCGGGCCGGA
The DNA here is from genome assembly GCF_036010405.1 of Kitasatospora purpeofusca. NCBI lineage: Bacteria > Bacillati > Actinomycetota > Actinomycetes > Kitasatosporales > Streptomycetaceae > Kitasatospora > Kitasatospora purpeofusca. Next base: position 6,504,694 of record NZ_CP108561.1, read on the forward strand.
GGGGAGCCGGGTGCGGGTGCTGGTCGCGGTGCGGCGGGACGAGGTCGCGGTGACCGTCTCGGACCGGGGTCCGGGCCTCACCGAGGAGGAGCTGGCCCGGGCCGGCGACCGCTTCTGGCGCAGTACCCGGCACCAGAACGTGGACGGCTCGGGCCTCGGTCTGTCGATCGCCACCACCCTGCTCCAGGCCGCCGGCGGCTCCCTCACCTTCGGCACCGCCGTCCCGCACGGCCTCGCCGTGACCCTCGCCGTCCCCCGCGCCGCCGACAAGCGCCGCGGCTGAGGCGGGGGCCCGACCCGAGGGTCAGGGCTTGACCGAGCGGTAGTAGCGGGCGGCGCCCTCGTGCAGGGGCAGCGGGTCGGTGTAGACGGCGGTGCGGAGGTCGACCAGCTGGGCGGCGTGGACCTGGGCGCCGATCTGGTCGCGGCTGTCGATCACGGCGCGGGTGATGCCCTGGACCAGGTCGTCGTCCACGTCGGCGCGGGTGATCAGCAGATTGGGCACGGCGACGGTGGCGACCGCGTCCTGGGGCTCGGCGTTGGGGTAGGTGCCCTTGGGCATGGTGGCCGCCCGGTAGGCGTCGGTGCCGCCGCCCTCGACCTTGTGGACCGACTCGGCGAGGTCGCCCAGCGGCACGATCCGGATCCGGACGTGCTCGGACAGGTCGGTGAGCGCGCTGGTCGGCAGGCCGCCCGACCAGAAGAAGGCGTCCACCTCGCCGCGCCGCAGTCCGTCGGCGGCGTCGCCGATGCCCAGCGGGGCCGGGGTGATGTCGTGCTCCGGGTCCAGTCCGGCCGCGGCCAGCAGCCGCCGGGTCACCAGGTTGACGCCCGAGAGCGGCTGGCCGACGCCGACCCGCAGGCCCTTGAGGTCGGAGGCCCGGTGCACCGGGGAGTCGGCCGGCACGATCAGCTGCAGGTAGTCGTCGTAGAGCCGGGCGATGGCCCGCAGCTTCTCCCGGCCGGGGCCGGTGTACTGGGCCACGGCGTCCGCGGTGGCTATCGCGAAGTCGTCCCGGCCGGAGGTGACCCGGCGGAGGTTGTCGATCGAGCCCTCGGAGTTGTCGAGCTCCAGCCGGACCCCGGGCATCGCCCTGGCCAGATGGGCGTCCAGCAACTGCCCGTACCGGTCGTACACCCCGCGCTGGACACCGGTGGCCAGGCGGGTCTCGCCGCGCGGGTAGCCGGGGGAGCGGCTCTCCGACAGCCACCAGCCGCCCAGGCCGGCCAGCACCAGGACGAGCGCCGCCGCGATCCGCCACAACGGCCGGCGGGCCGCGGTGCGGAACCGGGAGGAGCTGCTGGTGGCCATGGAAGGGATAGTGCCAGGCGCCCGCGGCGAACGGGAGGGGGGCAGGACGGCGGAAGGTCCGGGGGAGCTGCCCGTACCCTGGTCGGGTGAGCGGTGACAGCGGATCGAAGAGCTACAAGGTCGTCACGTACGGCTGCCAGATGAACGTCCACGACTCGGAGCGGCTCTCCGGGTTGCTGGAGGACGCCGGGTACGTCAAGGCGGGCCAGGAGGGTGACCCCGACCTGGTGGTCTTCAACACCTGCGCGGTGCGGGAGAACGCGGACAACAAGCTGTACGGCAACCTCGGACAGCTGGCCCCGGTCAAGACCCGCCACAAGGGCATGCAGATCGCCGTCGGCGGCTGCCTGGCCCAGAAGGACCGCGACACCATCGTCGCCAAGGCCCCGTGGGTCGACGTGGTGTTCGGCACCCACAACATCGGCCACCTGCCGGCGCTGCTGGAGCGGGCCGCGGTCGAGCGCAAGGCCCAGGTCGAGATCCTGGAGTCGCTGGAGACCTTCCCCTCCACGCTGCCCACCCGCCGGGAGTCCGCGTACGCCGCCTGGGTCGCGATCTCGGTCGGCTGCAACAACACCTGCACCTTCTGCATCGTCCCGGCGCTGCGCGGCAAGGAGGAGGACCGCCGGCCCGGCGACGTCCTCGCCGAGATCGAGGCGCTGGTCGGTGAGGGCGTCATCGAGGTGACCCTGCTCGGCCAGAACGTCAACGCCTACGGCTCCGACCTGGGCGACCGCGAGGCCTTCTCCAAGCTGCTGCGCGCCGCCGGGCAGATCGAGGGCCTGGAGCGGATCCGCTTCACCTCGCCGCACCCGCGCGACTTCACGGACGACGTGATCGCCGCGATGGCCGAGACCCCGAACGTGATGCACCAGCTGCACATGCCGCTGCAGTCCGGCTCGGACCAGGTCCTCAAGGCGATGCGCCGCTCCTACCGGCAGGACCGCTTCCTCGGCATCATCCGCAAGGTGCGGGAGGCGATGCCGGACGCCGCCATCTCCACCGACATCATCGTGGGCTTCCCCGGCGAGACCGAGGAGGACTTCGAGGAGACCATGAAGGTCGTCCGCGAGGCCCGCTTCACCAATGCCTTCACCTTCCAGTACTCCAAGCGCCCCGGCACGCCGGCCGCCGAGATGGACGAGCAGGTCCCGAAGGCGGTCGTCCAGGCCCGCTACGACCGGCTGATCGCGCTCCAGGAGGAGATCTCCTGGGACGAGAACAAGAAGCAGGTCGGCCGGATCCTGGAGATCCTGGTCGCCGAGGGCGAGGGCAAGAAGGACGACCGGACCGACCGGCTCTCCGGCCGCGCCCCGGACAACCGGCTGGTGCACTTCACCCGGCCCGCCGAGCCGGTCCGCCCGGGCGACACGGTCACCGTGGAGATCACCTACGCCGCCCCGCACCACCTGCTGGCCGAGGGGCCGACGCTCGCGGTGCGGCGCACCGCGGCCGGGGACGCCTGGGAGAAGCGCAAGGGCGTGGCCGCGGCCAAGCCGGCCGGCGTGATGCTGGGGCTGCCGTCGATCGGCGCCCCGAAGGCGCTGCCGCTCGCCGCCCCGGCCGGGGGCGCCTGCTGCGGGGACTGACCCGGCACCGGCCCGACCGGAGGACGGTCGGGCCCTCCGCCCGGATTCCGAACGGCCCGGGGGACCGCACGGTCCCCGGGCCGTCGGCGTTCTCGGCGGGGCAACCCCTAGAGTGATCCGCATGCTGGTTGCCGCCGCCGTGTGTCCCTGTCCGCCGCTGCTGGTCCCCGAGGTCGCCGCCGGGGCCTCGGCCGAGCTGGAGCCGCTGCGCGCGGCCTGCGACGAGGCGCTCGGGGCGGTGCTCGCCGCCGAACCGGAACTGCTCGTCGTCGTCGGCACCGGTCCGGAGGCCGAGGTCTGGACCGAGGGCGGGGCCGGGTCCTTCCACCGGTACGGCGTGCCGCTGGTGGCCGCGCTGCCGGGCGGCCGGGCCGAGGGCCCCGAGCTGTCGCCCGCGCTGACCGTCGGCGCCTGGCTGCTCGGCCGGTCCGGGACGGCCCTGCCCACGCACGCCTGCGCGGTACCCGCCGACGCGCCCGCCGACCGGATGCTCGGTCTCGGCCAGGGCCTGGCCGGGCTGGCCGACCGGGTCGGGCTGCTGGTGATGGGCGACGGCAGCGCCTGCCGCTCCCTGAAGGCGCCCGGCTACCTGGACGAGCGGGCCGAGGGCTACGACGCGGTGCTCGCCCGGGCGCTGGGTACGGCCGACACGGCCGCGCTGGCGGCGCTGGACCCGGGCCTGGCGGCCGAGCTGAAGGCCGAGGGCCGGGCGCCCTGGCAGGTGCTGGCCGGCGCCGCCGAGGGCGCCGGCCTCACCGCGCGGCTGGGCTACCAGGACGCGCCGTACGGGGTCGGGTACCTGGTCGCCTCCTGGAGCTGAGCCCCGGGCCGGGCCCGGCCGGAAGGCCGGGCGGTCAGCCGGTCGGGCCGGGCGCGCCGCTGTTCGGGCCGGGCGTGCCGCCGGGAACGCCGCCGTTCGGGCTGCCCGGGGCGGTGCCGGTACCCCCGGTGCCCTGGGCACCCCCGGCGCCCCCCGTGTCCTCCGGCTTGTGGGCGAAGTCGTCGACGGCGGTCCTGGCCTTGCTGGTGCCGTGCTCGATCTTCTCGCTGTACTTGCCCTTGGTGGCCTTGTCGATCGCGCCACCCGCCTTGTCCACCGCGCTCCCGATCTGGTCGCTGTGCTTGCCGGCGAACTCGCTGGCCTTCTCCTTGAGCTCCTCGGCCTTGCCCTTGAGGTTGTCCATCAGACCCATGGCGCCTCACCCTTCTCTCGCTGTCTCTCTCACAACGTCCGTCACGCCGGAACCGTTCGCAACGGGACGAGGCGGCCGAAAACGGACCTGAACGGGGGGCCGGCCGGTTCGCCGTCGTTCTTTGGCAGACTTGTCCGGTGAGCAGCTCCACTACTGTCCGGCCCAGCCGCCCCCGTGTCGTCTCGGTCGTCGGCGCGACCGCCGCCGGCAAGTCCGACCTGGCCGTGGCCCTGGCCCGCGCCCTCGACGGCGAAGTGATCAACACCGACTCCATGCAGCTCTACCGGGGCATGGACATCGGCACCGCCAAGCTGACCCCGGCGGAGCGCGGTGGGGTCCCGCACCATCTGATGGACATCTGGGACGTCACCGAGGCCGCCAGCGTCGCCGAGTACCAGCGGCTGGCCCGGGCCGAGATCGACCGGCTGCTCGCGGCCGGCCGCACCCCCGTCCTGGTGGGCGGCTCCGGCCTGTACGTGCGGGCGGCGATCGACGAGATGGAGTTCCCGGGCACCGACCCGGAGGTCAGGGCCCGGCTGGAGGCGGAGCTGGAGCAGCTCGGCCCCTACGCGCTGCACGGCCGGCTGGCCGCGCTGGACCCGGCGGCGGCCGAGGCGATCCTCACCGGCAACGGCCGGCGGATCGTCCGGGCGCTGGAGGTCATCGAGATCACCGGGCAGCCGTTCACCGCGAACCTGCCGAGCAACACCGCCGTGTACGACGCGGTGCAGATCGGCGTCGCGGTGCCGCGTCCCGAGCTGGACGAGCGGATCACCCTGCGGGTGGACCGGATGTGGCGGGACGGGCTGCTGGACGAGGTGCGGTCCCTGGAGGGGCTCGGGCTGCGCGAGGGGCGGACGGCCTCCCGGGCGCTCGGCTACCAGCAGGTGCTGGACCACTTCGCCGGGACCTGCACCGAGGACGAGGCGCGGGCCGAGACCGTCCGGGCGACCAAGCGGTTCGCCCGCCGGCAGGAGTCCTGGTTCCGCCGGGACGACCGGATCCACTGGCTCTCCCGGCCGGCCGGCACCGACCCGGCCGAGCTGCTCGACCGCTCGCTCGGGCTGATCGATCGTCAGGAAACGGCCGTCCGGTAGGCGGTTTCCGGCCATCCGGCGGTGCAGTTGCGCGGGCAGGGGGCCGTGCAGCACAGTCCGGCGGTCACGACCGGATCACGTGATGGCCACGGATCACCCGACGACCCCGGTCAGGCCCGGAACGCCACCCTGGACATGCCATCATCGAGGTCATAAGGGTCGGCCCGGGCGGGTCGATCGGCCAGGCCGCGAGTCGCACTCGTGTCGAACTGTCAGGGGAGGCCGCGTGTCCACGGGTACCGGCCCCGAAACCGGCCAGAGCGCCGGACGTTCCGTGAACGGCGGAGCCGTCGGCGGCAGTGCCACGGCGCAGACCGCCGACCTCGACTCCTCGACGCTGCCGGACCTGCCGGTGCTGTCCGGACTGGACATGCCCACCTCGTACGCCCTCGCGCTGCCCGCGCTCGACACCAGCGCCCCCGCCGGCGCGGTGCACGAGCGGGAGATCCGGCCGCGCCGCCGGCTCCGCTGGTGGCAGACCCTGCCGATAGCCCTGCTGGCCACCGCCGGATCGCTGATGTTCGCCTTCCCGCTGGCCTTCGGCTCGGCCGGGGCCGGTTCGGCGATGATCGGGATGCTCGGTCTGCTGCTCACCGCCGCCTCGCTCGGCTGGGGCGCGATGGCCGCCCGGCACGCCGGTTACAAGTGGCCCGGCCTGCCGCGCCGCGGCACCGGCGAGCGGGCCGGGTGGCGGTCGATCGTGATCTACACGCTGATCGTGCTGGCCGCCTGCGCGCTGGCCCTGTGGCGGGTCGTCCGGCTCTCCGGACGGTAGGCGGTCCCGAGCGGTCCGCGGTACGCGGTCCGCGGTCCGCGGGTCGGAACCGGAAGGCACTGGTCCGGGGCGCCTCGGTACCATCGGGAGGGTGACCGCAACCTTCGCGCAGCCCGTCGGCCTCCCCTTCCTCAAGGGGCACGGCACCCAGAACGACTTCGTCATCGTCCCCGACCCGGACGGCCGGCTGACCATCGGTCCCGAGGCCGTCGCCGCGCTGTGCGACCGCCGCGCCGGCATCGGCGGGGACGGGCTGCTGCGCGTGGTGCGCTCCGCCGCCGACCCGGCCGCCGCCGACCAGGCCGACCGCGCCGAGTGGTTCATGGACTACCGCAACGCGGACGGTTCGATCGGCGAGATGTGCGGCAACGGCGTCCGGGTCTTCGCCCGCTACCTGGTCGAGGCCGGACTGGCCGAGCCCGGCGAGCTGCCGGTGGCCACCCGGGCCGGACTGCGGACCGTGCGGGTCGCGGCGGACGCCGCGGACGGCACGCCCGGGGAGATCACCGTGGACATGGGCCGCGCCGCCCTGCCCGGACCGGACGGCATCGCGGTGGCGGTCGGCGGCCGCAGCTGGCCGGCCCTGAACGTCAACATGGGCAATCCGCACGCGGTCGCGTTCGTCGAGAGCCTGGACCACGCCGGGGAGCTGCGGACGGCGCCGGCGACCAGTCCCGAGGGCGCCTACCCCGAGGGCGTCAACGTCGAGTTCGTGGTGGACCGGGGGCCCCGGCACGTCGCGATGCGGGTGCACGAGCGCGGCTCCGGCGAGACCCTCTCCTGCGGTACCGGCGCCTGCGCCGTCGCGGTGGCCGCCGCCCGGCGGGACGGCCTGGACCCGGCGGTCACCGGCACCGCCGTGACCTACGCGGTCGACGTGCTGGGCGGCCGGCTGACGATCACCGAGCACCCGGACGGCCGGGTGGAGAAGACCGGCCCGGCGGTCATCGTCGCCCGCGGCGAACTGGACCCGTCCTGGACGGCGCTGCTCGGCGGCGCCTGACCGTCCCTCACCGGCGGTGCGGGCGGCCCGGGGAGCGTTGCCCGGGCTGCGGGGGGCCGATCGCGTTTGCCCAATTCGTACGGGATCGAATCCCCCCGTTCGAGTGACAGGTATGACGGACGGGAAGCGGGGCATCGCGGAACGTGCTCTGCTCGGTAGCATGGACCACCGGGTCGGCCCACGCCCCCGGTACCGCTGCCGGAGGTGCCGATGACCATCGAAGCCGGGCAGCCCCTGGCGGGGCAGCCGACGTCCGCACGGCAAGCCGGGCCCAGACGGCCGCTCGGCGGACTGGGCCGGGCCGCGCTCGGACGCGCCGGGCGCGCCGCGCTGCTGGCCACCGGCCGCCCGCCGGTGCCGGACGCCCTCGAACCGCTGGTCCAGGCCCACCGGCGGCACCATCCGCAGGCTGACCTCGGCCTCCTCGGCCGGGCCTACCGGCTGGCCGAGGAGAGCCACCGGGGCCAGAAGCGGAAGAGCGGCGAGCCGTACATCACCCACCCGCTGGCCGTCACCATGATCCTGGCCCAACTCGGCGCCGGGACGACCACCTTGGTCGCCTCGCTGCTCCACGACACCGTGGAGGACACCGAGTTGACGCTGGACCAGGTCGCCGAGGGGTTCGGCCCCGAAGTCGCCTACCTGGTCGACGGGGTGACCAAACTGGAGAAGGTCGACTTCGGGGCGGCGGCGGAGGCGGAGACCTTCCGCAAGATGCTGGTCGCCACCGGGGACGACGTCCGGGTGATGGTGATCAAGCTCGCCGACCGGCTGCACAACATGCGGACCATCCGGCACATGAAGCCGGCCAGCCAGGTGCGGATCGCCAAGGTCACCCGGGACGTGCTGATCCCGCTGGCCGAGCGGCTCGGCATCCAGGTCCTGAAGGCGGAGCTGGAGGACATCGTCTTCGCCACCCTGCACCCGGAGGAGCACGCCCGCAGCCGTGCCCTGCTGGCCCGCCACGAGGACGGCCCCGACACCCTGCTGGCGCCGTTCGCCGACGTGCTGGGCCGTCAGCTCGCCGAGGCCGGGGTCGCCGCCGAGGTGACCGTCCGGCCCCGGCACTGCGTCTCGCTGCACCGGGTGCTGCTCAAGCGGGACGCCGCCCCGGGGCGGGACGGCCGCCCGCAGGAGCCGCAGCCGGCCGACTTCGGGCGGCTGCTGGTGGTGGTCGAGGAGAACGCCGACTGCTACGCCGTGCTCGGCGAGCTGCACACCTGCTGGACGCCGCTGCCGGGCGAGTTCAAGGACTTCGTGGCCGCGCCCAAGTTCAACCTCTACCAGTCGCTGCACACCGCGGTGGCGCTGGCCGGCGGCGAGGTGGTCGAGGTGCTGGTGCGCACCCGCCGGATGCACGCGATCGCCGAGACCGGGGTGGTGGCGCTCGGCGACCCCCGGCAGCCCGCGCGCGGCGGCGAGCAGGCCCCGGACGAGCTGGACCGCACCGACCCGGCCCGGCCGGGCTGGCTCTCCCGGCTGCTGGAGTGGCAGCAGGAGACCCCGGACCCGGACGCCTTCTGGTCCGCCCTCACCGCCGACCTCGCCGGCGACCGCGAGATCACCGCGGTCACCGAGCTGGGTGAAACGCTTCAGCTCCGGGCCGGGGCGACCTGCGTGGACGCCGCCTACCTGCTGGGCGAGGAGACCGGGCACCGATGTATCGGGGCGCGGGTGAACGGGCGGCTGGTGGCGCTCTCCACCGTGCTCCAGGACGGCGACCGGGTGGCCATCCTCACCGACGGCTCGGACGTGCCCGACGGTCCCCACGGGTCGGACGGCTCCGACCGGTCGGACAGCTCGGAAGGCTCCCTCGGACCCGACGGCCCGGACGGCCCCGGGCCCTCCGCTGCTCCGGCCGGCCGGCACCGGTCCGAGCCCTCCGGCCCCGCCCCCGAATGGCTCGCGCACGCCCGCACCCCGGCCGCCAGGATCGCCATCGAGCGCTGGCTGGCCGACCACCCGCCCCGCCGCCCGGTGGTCCGCACCGGCCCCTCGCCGAGCCAGCCCGCGCCGCCCGCCCACCCCGTCGCCCCCGGCCGGCCCGCCGTCCCGGTGACCTCGGCCGAGCGCCCGGGCGCGCCGGTCCGGCTGGCCCGCTGCTGCACCCCGGTGCCGCCGGACGGGATCGTCGGCTACCCGATCCGCGGCGGCGCGATCGCCGTGCACCGGGCCGGCTGCCCGGCGGGGGAGCGGATGCGCGCCGACGGGCGCGGCGCGCTGGAGGTCGACTGGCGCCCCGGCGGCGCCCCGCCGGGCGGCTACCGGGCCACCCTGCGGGCGGAGGCGCTGAACCGGCCCCGGCTGCTCGCCGACCTCACCGCCGCGATCTCGGGGGAGGGCGTCGGCATCGTCTCGGCCGAGGTCGAGCCGCCGCAGGAGCTGCGGGTCCGGCACACCTACACCGTCGAGCTGCCTGACCCGGCCGCGCTGGCCCAGGTGCTGCGGGCCATGCTGCGGGTCTCCGGGGTGTACGACGTGGAGCGGCCGCACGCCCCGCCCGGCGGCGGCCCCGGCCGGGCCCCGGCCGCCCCGCCCGGTCCGGCGGTCCGCCCGGCGGGCGACCCGGCGGCGCCGGAGGGAAATGCGGATGACCCGTCCGCGCCCGGCGTGCGAACATCATGGGGAATTCACGGCCGGACCGCGGCGTTCTCGGGGCAGAGGAGTCCCAGTCCGAACCGCGGCCCCGAGGGGTAGCTCGCACCTCGCCCGAGTGGTAGTCGGGGCGGCAGCTGGGCAGACTCCCGGCACGACCGTCCGTACGGTCGCGCACAGGCCACCCGTTCCAGTAGCCGAAGGACAGAATGACCTCCACGTTCGACACCCGCGACCAGACCGACGCCACGCGCCGCATCGACGGTCTGCGGGCGGAAGCCCTCATGGACGAGGACCTCGCGGCCATCGACGAGGACCACGGACACCACTACGACGGCGACCAGTACGACCGCAGCGAGCGCGCCGCGCTCCGTCGTGTCGCCGGCCTCTCCACCGAGCTCGAGGACGTCACCGAGGTCGAGTACCGCCAGCTCCGCCTGGAGCGCGTGGTGCTCGTCGGGGTCTGGACCGACGGCACCCTGGAGGAGGCGGAGAACTCGATGGCCGAGCTCGCCGCGCTGGCCGAGACGGCCGGCTCCGAGGTGCTGGACGGTCTGATCCAGCGGCGTGACAAGCCCGACGCGGCCACCTACATCGGTTCCGGCAAGGCCAAGGACCTGCGCGACATCGTCGCCGCCAGCGGCGCCGACACCGTGGTCTGCGACGGTGAGCTCACCCCGGGCCAGCTGATCCACCTGGAGGACGTGGTCAAGGTCAAGGTCGTCGACCGGACGGCCCTGATCCTGGACATCTTCGCCCAGCACGCCAAGTCCCGCGAGGGCAAGGCGCAGGTCTCGCTCGCGCAGATGCAGTACATGCTGCCGCGACTGCGCGGCTGGGGCCAGTCGCTCTCCCGGCAGATGGGTGGTGGCGGCTCCGGCTCGTCCGGCGGCGGCATGGCCACCCGCGGTCCCGGTGAGACCAAGATCGAGACCGACCGGCGCCGGATCCGGGAGAAGATGGCGAAGCTCCGCAAGGAGATCGCCGACATGAAGAAGGGCCGCGACACCAAGCGCCAGGAGCGCAAGCGCCACCAGGTGCCGTCCGTGGCCATCGCCGGCTACACCAACGCCGGCAAGTCCTCGCTGCTCAACCGGCTCACCGGCGCGGGCGTGCTGGTGGAGAACTCGCTGTTCGCCACCCTCGACCCGACCGTGCGCCGGGCGCAGACGCCGAGCGGCCGGGTCTACACCCTGGCCGACACCGTCGGCTTCGTCCGGCACCTGCCGCACCACCTGGTCGAGGCGTTCCGCTCCACCATGGAGGAGGTCGCCGACGCCGACCTCATCCTGCACGTGGTGGACGGCTCGCACCCCGAGCCGGAGACGCAGCTGGCGGCCGTCCGCGAGGTGGTCGTCTCGGTCGACGCGCAGAACGTGCCGGAGATCGTGGTGATCAACAAGGCCGACGCGGCCGACCCGCTGGTGCTGCAGCGGCTGCTGCGCCGCGAGCCGCACGCCATCGTGGTGTCGGCCCGTACCGGCGTCGGCATCGAGGAGCTGCTCGCGCTCATCGACGACGAGCTGCCGCGGCCGGCGATCGAGGTGCAGGCGCTCGTCCCGTACACCCAGGGCGCGCTGGTGTCCCGGGTGCACGCCGAGGGCGAGCTGCTCGGCGCCGAGCACACCGGCGAGGGGACCCTGCTGCACGCCAAGGTGCCGGCCGAGCTGGCCGCCGAGCTGGAGCCCTTCGTGGTGGCGCTGACGCCGCAGGGCTGATCCGCGCCGCGCGGAGCACGCGAACGGCCCCGGTCCCCTCCCGCGAGGAGGGGACCGGGGCCGTCGGCGTTCCCGGACGGTTCTTCCCGGCGGCCGTGCCGGTGATCGTGCTGGCGGCCGTGCCGGTGATCGTGCCGGGCTACTTCTTCTTGGCGATCCAGTCCAGCGCCTGCTTGGCGACCGTCTCCAGGTACGGCCCGCTCAGCGAGGTGTGGTCCTGGGTGCCGATCGAGGTGTTGGAGACCAGGGCGAGCTTGCCGTCCGGCATCGGCGCGAACCAGCCGCCGCCGCTGGAGCCCTGGGTCATGTTGCAGCCGATGGTGAGCATCGACGGGCGCTTCGGGTCGAAGGAGAGCCGGGTCGGCTTCCCGCCCTCGCACTTGTACAGCTCCTGGCCGTCGAACGGCTTGTACAGCGGGTAGCCGACGGCGGTGGCGGTGACCTTGTCGCGTGGGGCGTCGAACCAGACCGGGACGGCCCCGCCGACCGTCTCCTCCAGCGACTTGCCGCTGTCGTTCTGGTTGCTCACCCGCATGATCGCGAAGTCGTACTGGTTCGCCGCGTCGCCGGTCCCGCCGCCCTCGACCAGCCACTGCGGCGAGGTCACCACGTCCTTGGCCCACCAGGTGCCGAGCGGGGCCAGCTCGGCCAGCGGGGCCTTCTTGCCGCCGCTGGAGGCGCCCGAGTTGTTGTAGGCGGGGACGAACACCAGGTCCTTGAAGTAGTTGCCGCCCTTGCCCGGGTGGACGCAGTGGCCGGCCGTCCAGACCAGGTTGCTCTTCCCCGGGTGCGCCGGGTCCTGGACCACGGTGGCCGAGCAGTTGCCCCGGCCGCCCTCGGCGGAGAAGAAGACCTTCCCGGACGGCTGCTTGGTGTACGGACGCGGCACCGGCACGGCCTTGACCACGGCGGGCTCCGGGTCGGTGACCCCGTCGTCGGCGGCGGGCTTGGCGGTGGGCGGCGCCGGGTCGGCCGGCTTGGAGTCGCCCATCTTGTCCGGATTCCAGAAGTCCTTGACGATCGGGTTGTTGAAGACGTGCTTGGACGCCCAGTTGTCCCAGTCCTCGAACTTCCACCGCGTCAGGTCGTCCCAGCTCTTCGGCAGGCCCTCCAGCAGGCTGGTCGGGATGCCGGTGGGCAGGGTGATGCCGCCGATCACGCCGGTGCCGCCCCCCGCGGCGGAGGCGGAGGCGGTGGTGCCCGGCGAGGGCGGCGGGGCGGCGGTTCCGCCGCCGCCCGAAGGCCCGTCGGGGCCGCAGGCGGTGACGGCGAACAGGGTCCCCGCGGCGAGGACCGCGGCCGCGGCTGACCGGTGGATCGCTGGCATGAGTGCTGTCCCCCTGGTGGTTCGGTGTGGGCGGCGGGCCGCCGTCCTGGAGTCTGCCACTGGCCACCAGGACGGCACCGGGCGGCCCCCGGTTGCGGTCCCGGGCGGCGGTCACCGATCTGTGACGCGGGGGCCGTCCGCTCGTTGGCACTGGGGGACCAGCTCCCTCCCGAATGGTGAACCTTCACCGGTCTTCACCCGGACGAGTGAAGCGCCCTTGTGATCAACCGTCAGGGATAGGTAACCCTTACCTGACGCGACGGTGCGAGCGCCCGCAGGTTTTCTCCACCCCCCGCGCGTCGGCACTCCACGCGCACCAAGGAGCAGCATTGAGCACCGCCCTCACCGGAGCCCCGCCCGACATCCCGGCCGGCCGGCCCGGCCCCGCAGCCGCCGCCACCGGCCCTGCGGCCACCGGTCCCGTGACCGCCGTTCCCGCCGCCGGTGCCGCCGTCGCCGCCCCGGTCACGTCCGACCGGCTGCTCCACCCGGACCCGGCCGTCGCCGCCGAACAGGCCGCCGTGGAGGCCCTGTTGCGCTGCTGGGCCCGCGAGACCGGCGCCGCGCCCGGACCGGACGGACACCTGCGGATCGCCGTCCTCGGTGGGGCCGCCCGGCTCTCCGCCCCCGTCCGGCACTGGTCGTCGGCCGGCTGGCACCGGTTCGGCCCGGCCACCCTCGGGGCCGGTACGGCGGGAGACCTCCACGAGGCCCCGGTGGACGCCGTCACCGCCGCCGCCCTGCTCGCCGCCGCGGCCGCCGACCGGCCCGACCCCGGGCAGATCGCCGACCTCGCCGCCCGGGTCGCCGACTCGGTGGTCCGCACCGCCGACATCCTCGCCCACCACCGCTCCGGCACCGCCCCGCCGCCCGGCGGGCCCGAGCGCTCCGAGTTCCTCGCCACCGAGCAGTCCCTGCTGCTCGGCCACCCGATGCACCCCACCCCCAAGAGCCGCGACGGCCTCGGCCCCGCCCAGAGCGCCGCCTACTCGCCCGAACTCCACGGCTCCTTCCAACTGCACTGGTACGCCGTCGACCGCGAGCTGCTCGCCGCCGGCTCCGCCCTCACCGAGGGCGCCGACCGGATCACCGCCCAGCTCCTCGGCGACCCCGCCCTGCTGCCGCCCGGCACCGCCGCCCTGCCGCTGCACCCCTGGCAGGCCCGCGAACTGGCCCACCGCCCGGCCGCCGCCGCCCTGCTCGCCGACGGCCGGCTGCACGACCTCGGCCCGTCCGGCGCCGCCTGGTACCCGACCTCCTCGGTGCGCACCGTCTACCGGCCCGGCACCCCCTGGATGCTGAAGCTCTCGCTCGGCCTGCGGATCACCAACTCCCGCCGGGAGAACCTCCGCAAGGAGCTCCACCGGGGCCTGGAGATGCACCGGCTGCTGGAGAGCGGCCTCGGCGCCGAGTGGCGGGCCGCCCACCCCGGCTTCGACATCGTCCGCGACCCCGCCTGGATCGGCGTCGACCACCCCGGCCTCGGCGACCCCGGCGGCCTGGACACCGTGCTGCGCGCCCAGCCCTTCGCCCCCGGCGACCGCGCCCACTGCGTGGCCGGGCTGGTCGCCGAGCGGCCGCACCCGGCGGGGGCCGGCGACGAGGCCGGCCGCGTCCGGTCCCGGCTCGGCGACCTGCTGCGCACGCTCGCGTCCCGCACCGGCCGGCCGCTGCCCACCGTGGCGGCCGAATGGTTCCTGCGCTACCTGGACGCCGTCGTCCTGCCCGTGCTCTGGCTGGACGGACAGGCCGGCATCGCGCTGGAGGCCCACCAGCAGAACAGCCTCGTCCTGCTCGACGCCGACGGCTGGCCGAACGGCGGCCGCTACCGCGACAACCAGGGCTACTACTACCGGCACAGCGCCGCCGACCGGCTCACCGCCCGGCTGCCCGGCCTCGGCGCGCGCAGCGACACCTTCCTCGACGATCCGGTGATCGACCACCACTTCGCCTACTACCTGGGCATCAACCACGTCCTCGGCCTCATCGGCGCCCTCGGCTCGCAGCGGCTCGCCGACGAGGCCGTGCTGCTGGCCGCGCTCCGGCGCTTCCTGACCGGCGCCGCCGCCCGGGCCACCGGCTCCGCGCTGCCCGGCCTGCTGCTCGACGCCCCGACGCTGCCCTGCAAGGCCAATCTGCTCACCCGGATCCAGGGACTGGACGAGCTGGTGGGGCCGGTCGCCACCCAGTCCGTCTACATCGAGCTGCCCAACCCGGTGGCGGGCGCGTGAGCGGGCGCCCCGGTCCCGGTGTCGCGGTGGACGGGCGCCCCGGCACCGACGAACCGGTGGGGTGGGGCACGATCGCCACCGCCGCCGGGGAGCTCCGGCTCCGCCTGGTCCGGCTCCCCGCCGACCTCGGCCTGCTCACCCGCTGGATGAACGACCCCGCGGTGGCCGCGTTCTGGGAACTCGCCGGCCCGTCCGCCGTCACCGAACGGCACCTGCGCCACCAGCTCGACGGCGACGGCCGCAGCCTGCCCTGCCTCGGACTGCTCGACGACACCCCGATGAGCTACTGGGAGGTGTACCGCGCCGACCTCGACCCGCTCGCCGCGCACTACCCGGCCCGGCCGCACGACGCCGGACTGCACCTGCTGCTCGGGCCCGCCGCCAGCCGCGGCCGGGGCCTCGGCACCGCCCTGCTCACGGCCCTGACCGACCGCGTCCTGCGGGAGCGCCCGCACTGCGAACGCGTGGTCGCCGAGCCCGACGTCCGCAACCGGCGCTCCGTCCGCGCCTTCCGGCGGGCCGGCTTCCGGCTCGCCGCCGAACTCGACCTGCCCGACAAGCGGGCCGCCCTGATGGTCCGCGACCGCACCCCGCACCCCGCCTAGGACAGCCCCCGCCTCATGGACACCCCAGCCCCCCCGCCCGGACCGTACGACCTGCTCGGCCTCGGCATCGGCCCGTTCAACCTCTCCCTTGCCGCGCTCGCCGAGCCCGTCCCCGGGCTGCGCACCCTCTTCTGCGACCGGCGCCCGGAGTTCCGCTGGCACCCCGGGATGCTCGTCGAGGGCGCGCGGATGCAGGTGCCGTTCCTCGCCGACCTGGTGTCCCTGGTCGACCCGACCAGCCCCTGGTCCTTCCTCAACCACCTGCGGGAGGAGGACCGGCTGTTCCCGTTCTACTTCAGCGAGCGCTTCCAGCTCACCCGCCGCGAGTACGACCACTACTGCCGCTGGGCCGCCGAACGGCTCGCCAACTGCCGCTTCGGCACCGAGGTCACCGCCCTGCACTGGACCGGCGACCGCTACCGCGCCGAGCTGGGCGAACCCGCCACCGGCCGGACGTACACCGTCGAGGCGCGCAACGTGGTGCTCGGCGTCGGCACCCTGCCCGTCCGCCCCGCGGCCTTCGCCGCCCTCGACGGCCACCCGGCGGTCTTCCACTCCGCCGACTACCTCGACCGCCGCGAGGGACTGGCCGGCGCCCGGGACATCACCGTGGTCGGCAGCGGACAGTCCGGCGCCGAGATCTTCCTCGACCTGCTGCGCCGCCACGACGGCGACGGCGTGCGACTGCGCTGGCTCACCCGCACCCGGGCGCTCGCGCCGATGGAGTACTCCAAACTCGGTCTGGAGCACTTCACCCCCGACTACACCCGGTACTTCCACGGCCTGCCCGAGGCCGTCCGCGACCACCTGGTCGAGGCCCAGTGGCAGCTGCACAAGGCCGCCTCCGCCGAGACCCTCGCCGAGATCCACGACCAGCTGTACGAACGCACCGTCGGCCGGCCGGTCGGCGCGGCGCCGGTCGAGATCACACCCGGCACCGAGGTCACCGAGGCCCGGCCCGGCCCCTGCGGCGGGCTCGAACTCGACTGCCGGCACACCGACTCCGGCACCGCGCACCTGCTGCGCACCGACGCCGTGGTGCTCGCGACCGGCTACCGGGCGGCCGGGCCGGCCGCGCTGGAACCGCTCGCCCACCTGATCGACCGCGACCCGGCCGGCCGCTACCGGGTCGACCTCGACCACCGGGTGGCCACCGGGCCGGAACTCACCGGCGGGCTGTACGTCCAGAACGGCGAGCTGCACACCCACGGGGTGGGCACCCCCGACCTGGGACTGGGCGCCCACCGGGCCGCGGTGATCCTCAACGCCGTCACCGGGCGGACCGTCCACCGGCTGCCCCGGCGCACCGCCTGGACCGGCTTCGCGCCGCCCGCCCCGACAGCCGCTCCGGCCGCCCCGGCCGCCCCGGCGGCTCCGGCCTCCGAGGCGGCCCCGGCCGCCGCCCCCACCACCTCCGCCCCCACTTCGTCCGTCACCGCAACCACCCTCCCCCGACCCCAGGAGCCGACCCGTGCCGCAACCGCCGGCCGCTGAACCGCCGCTGTACCTGCCGCCGCAGCTCACCGCCGGCCATT
The DNA here is from genome assembly GCF_036010405.1 of Kitasatospora purpeofusca. Taxonomy (NCBI): domain Bacteria; kingdom Bacillati; phylum Actinomycetota; class Actinomycetes; order Kitasatosporales; family Streptomycetaceae; genus Kitasatospora; species Kitasatospora purpeofusca. The sequence goes on from NZ_CP108561.1 coordinate 6,521,674, forward strand.
GGCAGCGGGCCGGCCGCGCGCTGCTCGCCAAGATGCTCGGCGAGTTCGCCTACGAGGAGCTCCTCGCCCCGACCGGGACCGGCAGCGGGACACCGGACGGCTGGACACTCGCCCTGCCCTCGGCCGAGTACCGCTTCACCGCCCGGCGCGGCGCCTACGGGAGCTGGCTCGTCGACCCCGGCTCCGTCCACTGCGACGACCCCGAGGGCCTCGACCCGCTGCGCTTCCTGGTCCACGCCCGGCACGCCCTCGGGCTGCGCGGCGACACCACCGGTCACCTGCTGCGCGAGCTCAGCACCACCCTGATCGCCGACGCCCACCTGCTGGCCACCGGCCTCACCGCCGCCGAACTCGCCGACCTCGGCCACACCGAGCTGGAGGGCCGGCAGGGCGGCCACCCGTGGATCGTTCCCAACAAGGGCCGGATCGGCTTCTCCGCCGCCGACGCCGCGCGCTGGGCCCCCGAGGCCCGCACCCCGCGCCCGCTGCCCTGGATCGCCGTGCACCGCCGGCTCGCCGAGTACCGGGGCGTCGCCGGCCTCGCCGACCCCGAGCTGCTGTACGGCCGGGAGCTCGACGACCCGGCCGCGCTCCGCGCCCCGCTCGGCGCCGCCGCCGGGGACTACCTGCTGCTGCCGGTGCACCCGTGGCAGTGGGACGAGACCGTGGTGCCGCTGTTCGCCCCGTGGATCGCCTCCGGCGAGATCGTGCCGCTCGGCACCGACGGCGACCTCCGGCTGCCCCAGCAGTCGATCCGCTCGTTCTTCAACGAGAGCCGACCCGAGCGCTGCACGGTCAAGCTGCCGCTGGCCGTCCTCAACACCCTGGTCTGGCGCGGCCTGCCCACCGAACGCACCCTGGCCGCGCCCGCCGTCACCGCCTGGATCCACGGGCTGCGCGACGCCGACCCCTTCCTGCGCGAGGAGTGCCGGGTGGTGCTGCTCGGCGAGATCGCCTCGGTCACCGTCGACCACCCGGTCTACCGCGACCTGCCCGAGGCCCCCTACCAGTACAAGGAGCTGCTCGGCGCGATCTGGCGGGAGCCGCTCGGCCCGGCGCTGGCGCCCGGCGAGCGCGGCCGTACCCTGGCCGCCCTGCTCCAGACCGGACGCGACGGACGGCCGCTGGCCGCCGAACTGGTCGCCCGCTCCGGGCTCGCCCCCGCCGAGTGGACCGGCCGGCTGTTCGCCGCGATGCTGCCGCCGCTGCTGCACTTCCTCTACCGGTACGGGCTGGTGTTCTCCCCGCACGGCGAGAACGCCGTCCTGGTCTTCGACGAGCGGGACGTACCGGTCCGGCTGGCGGTCAAGGACTTCGTCGACGACGTCAACCTCAGCGACCAGGACCTGCCGGAGCTGCGCGACCTGCCCGCCGAGGTGGACGCGGTCCTGCTGCGCGAGGACCCGCAGGGCCTGTGCCAGTTCCTGCACTCCGGGCTGTTCATCGGCGTGTACCGCTATCTGGCACCGCTGCTGGAGGCCGGGACCGGCCTCGCCGAGGCGGAGTTCTGGGCGCTGCTCCGGGCCGAGATCCACCGCTACCAGGCGCGGTTCCCGGAACTCGCCGAGCGGTTCGCGCTGTTCGACCTGTTCCGGCCGAGGATCGACCGGCTCTGCCTGAACCGCAACCGGCTGCTGCTGGACGGCTACGGCGACCGCCCGCACCGCCCGCACGCGGCCCGGCACGGCACCGTGCCCAACCCGCTCGCCGCGGACGGAACGGGCCGGGTGCCCCGCCGCCGGGACCGGATTGTCACCCCTGCCCCGTAGGCTGGGTGGGTCATGACGAACGACTCCGAATCCCAGCTCCCCGCCGAGGACGCCGACGAGGCCGGGAGCGTCGCGGACGCCCCGGCGGAGGCCGTCCCCCGCGCCCGTGTCCCCGAGCTGCTGCACGCCGCGGTGGCCTCCGTTGGCGGCGTCGAGCGCCCCGGACAGCTCCGGATGGCCGAGGCCGTCGCGGACGCCGTCGACCACGGCGAGCACCTGTTGGTGCAGGCCGGCACCGGTACCGGCAAGTCCCTCGCCTACCTGGTGCCGGCGCTCGCCCACGGCGACCGCGTGGTGGTCGCCACCGCGACCCTGGCGCTCCAGCGCCAGCTGGTCGAGCGGGACCTGCCGCGCACCGTGGAGGCTCTCCACCCGGTGCTGCGGCGCCGTCCGCTGTTCGCGATGCTCAAGGGCCGCTCCAACTACCTGTGCCTGCACCGGGCCAACGAGGGCACCCCGGGCGAGGAGGGCGAGGGCCTGTTCGACCCGGTCGAGGCGCTCGGCGGGCCCGCCGGCAAGCTCGGCAAGGAGGTGCTCCGGCTGCGCGACTGGGCGGACGAGACGGAGACCGGCGACCGGGACGACATGTCCCCCGGCGTCTCCGACCGGGCCTGGGCCCAGCTCGCGGTCACCTCCAAGGAGTGCCTGGGCGCGACCCGCTGCGCGTACGGCCAGGAGTGCTTCGCGGAGAAGGCACGGGAGCGGGCCAAGCTCGCCGACGTCGTCGTCACCAACCACGCGATGCTCGCGATCGACGCGATCGAGGGCGCGCCGGTGCTGCCCGAGCACGGGCTGCTGATCGTCGACGAGGCGCACGAGCTGGTCAACCGGGTCACCGGGGCGGCCACCGCCGAGCTGACCGTCGGCGCGGTGAACCGGACGGTCAAGCGGGCCGCCCGGCTCGCCAACGAGAAGGCCGTGGACGCGCTGCAGGCCGCCGCCGAGAACTACCACGGTCTGATGGAGACCGCCCAGCCCGGCCGGGTGGAGGAGCTGCCCGAGTACCTCGCCTACGCCGTGACGGCGATCCGGGACGCCTCCCGGCAGGTGATCACCTCCCTCGGCGAGACCAGGGACAAGGGGCTCAGCGACGAGGACGCCGTGCGCAAGCAGGCGATGGCCGCGGCGGAGTCCCTGCACGAGACCGCCGACCGGCTGCTCCAGGACTCCGAGTACGACGTGGTCTGGATCGAGCGCAGCGACCGCTACGGGCTCGGCACCGCCTCGCTGCGGGTCGCCCCGCTGAGCGTCTCCGGGCTGCTGCGGGAGGGCCTGTACAAGGAGCGCGCGGTGGTGCTCACCTCGGCCACCCTCAAGCTCGGCGGGGACTTCACCGGTGTGGCCGCTTCGGTGGGCCTGCCGTCCGACGCCCGGCTGCCGGACGTCCGTACCCCCGGCGACAACCCGGAGGCGGTGGGGGAGGGCATGGGCGACGAGCCGGTGCCGCACTGGCGGGGCATCGACGTCGGCTCGCCGTTCAAGTACTCCAAGCAGGGCATCCTCTACGTCGCCAGGCATCTGGCCGATCCCGGGCGCGATCCCGAACGGCCGGACATGCTGGACGAGTTGGCGGATCTGATCGGCGCTGCCGGCGGGCGGACGCTGGGGCTGTTCTCCTCGATGCGAGGGGCGCAGGCGGCCGCCGAGGCGATGCGGGAGCGGCTGGACCAGCGGATCCTGCTCCAGGGCGAGGACACCCTGGGCGAGTTGATCCGGGAGTTCGCCTCGGACGCGACCACCTGCCTGTTCGGCACGCTGTCGCTCTGGCAGGGCGTGGACGTGCCCGGCTCGGCCTGCCAGTTGGTGGTGATGGACCGGATCCCGTTCCCGAGGCCGGACGACCCGCTGATGAGTGCCCGGCAGAAGGACGTCGAACAGCGCGGCGGGAACGGCTTCATGGCCGTCGCGGCGACCCACGCGGCGCTGCTGATGGCGCAGGGCGCGGGCCGGCTGGTGCGGGCGGCGGAGGACCGGGGTGTGGTGGCGGTGCTCGACCCCCGGGTGGAGACCAAGCGCTACGGCGGCTTCTTCCGGTCCTCGATGCCGGAGTTCTGGTACACCACGGACCGCAACCAGGTGCGCCGCTCGCTGGCGGCGATCGACGATTCGGCGGCGCCGGTCCGGCCGGTGCCGAAGCGGGGCTGATCCGGCGTTGATCCGGAGCCGATCCGGGCCCGGGGCGGGGCCGGGAAAGGCCGGAGGGGCTCCACGCGCTGTGCGGGGAGCCCCTTCCTGTGGGTCCGGGCGGGGGGCGGTGCGGTCAGAGCCGGCGGAGGACGGCCACGACCTTGCCCAGGATGGTCGCGTTGTCGCCGTTGATCGGCTCGTACGCGGGGTTGTGCGGCATCAGCCAGATCCGGCCGTCCTCGCGCTTGAGGCGCTTGACGGTGGCCTCGCCGTCGATCATCGCGGCCACGATGTCGCCGTTCTCGGCGACCGGCTGGCGGCGGACGGTGACCCAGTCGCCGTCGCAGATGGCCGCCTCGATCATCGAGTCACCGCGCACGGTGAGCGCGAACAGCTCGCCCTCGCCGACCAGCTGCCGGGGCAGCGGGAAGACGTCCTCGACGGTCTGCTCGGCCAGGATCGGCCCACCGGCGGCGATCCGGCCGACCAGCGGCACGTACGAGGTGGACGGCCGGCCCGCCGTCTCGGCGGTGTTCGGCCGGGCGACCTCGACGCCCCGGACCTCGTAGGCGCGCGGACGGTGCGGGTCCCGCCGCAGGAAGCCCTTGCGCTCCAGGGCCATGAGCTGGTGGGCCACCGACGACGTGCTGGACAGGCCGACGGCCTGGCCGATCTCGCGCATGGACGGCGGGTAGCCCCGGCGCTGCACGGAGTCCCTGATGACCTCGATCACCCGGCGCTGGCGCTCGGTGAGGCCGGCCTCGTCGGTCCGGATGCCGGGCGGGCGGCCCGGTGCGGAACGGGTCGGCGCCGGGTGGGCGTCGTCCAGGGCGGGGGAGTGTTCGATGGGCTGGTCCGGAACACGCCCGATCCCGGAAATGCCCGGGCCCGTAGGGCGGTGATCCTCGCTGCGGTCCATGCTGATGTCCACACTCTGCTGATTCGTGGTGCGCTGCCCCACCTTGAGCTGGGAGTGCTCCTGCACCGGGATGGTGTTGCTTTCGACGGCGTTCACGGCTGCCCCTCTCGACGGCTGTCCTCTCCTTTTTCCAGCCCAACGCACCTCGTATCGAAAGGTTGCGCCAAACACACGTTCGAGTGAATTATTCGGGAGTTGGCTGACTCGATCAAGGCTTTGTTGTACATCGATTAAATGTTCGATCGGAAATCGACTCCGAGGGTATCGCCCGCGCCGACACGCCAGGGCCCTTCCTTCCCTCCGAAACCTAGATGTAGTGGCTACAGTCCTCTCCGTGGCCCAGTACTTGTGGTCGAGACCTCAAGATCGGGTTGCTCGCAGGGCCCCGGGATCGCATAGACTCGACCAAGTCCGCACGTCCTGCCAAGGAGGGATCCTCAGGTGCACTGCCCCTTCTGCCGGCACTCCGACAGCCGCGTCGTCGACAGCCGGACCACCGAGGACGGCAGCTGCATCCGCCGCCGCCGGCAGTGCCCGGACTGCGGTCGCCGATTCACCACCGTGGAGACGGCCGCCCTGATGGTCATCAAGCGCAGCGGCGTCACCGAGCCGTTCTCCCGCGAGAAGGTCATCTCCGGAGTCCGCAAGGCCTGCCAGGGCCGCCCGGTCACCGAGGACGCCCTCGCCCAGCTCGGCCAGCGGGTCGAGGAGTGCGTGCGGGCCACCGGCAACGCCGAGCTCACCACCCATGACGTCGGGCTTGCCATACTCGGCCCGCTCAAGGAACTCGACGTCGTCGCGTTCCTGCGCTTCGCCAGCGTCTACCAGGCGTACGACGGACTGGAAGACTTCGAGGCCGCCATCGCGGAACTCCGCGCCGAGCAGCCCGCCACCGAGGCCGACGGCGCCTGCGTGCCCGTCGCCGCCGCCGCGCCCTAACCGGCCCGGCCCCTCCACCGGCCCCTTTCCGGGGTCGGCGCAACCCCTTCGGTCCCCCGGGGCCGACGTGTGCCCGAAAACGGCGCACAGACCATGACAAAACGTGCGCGGTGGGTGAGGATCCCTGCCTGCCGCACACCGGAAGAGCGAACCAGCCGTGCCCGGACTTTACGGGGCACTTCGGGCGTTTGCCCAACCAGGAGGAGGAACAGAAGTGACAGACACCACGAGCGGTTCCGCGCGCGGGTCGAAGTCCGACAGGACCGCGGGCAAGGGCGCCGGCAAGGCGCCCAAGGGCGGCCTGCGGATCGAGCGCATCTACACCACCCCTGGCGTGCACCCGTACGACAAGGTCCGCTGGGAGCGGCGCGACGTCGTCATGACCAACTGGCGTGACGGCTCGATCAACTTCGAGCAGCACGGTGTCGAGTTCCCCGACTTCTGGTCGGTCAACGCGGTCAACATCGTCACCTCCAAGTACTTCCGCGGCGCCCTCGGCACCCCGCAGCGCGAGTGGAGCCTCAAGCAGATCATCGACCGCGTGGTGCTCACCTACCGCGCCGCCGGCGAGAAGAACGGCTACTTCGCCACCCCGGACGACGCCGAGGTGTTCGAGCACGAGCTGACCCACGCCCTCCTCCACCAGGTCTTCAGCTTCAACTCGCCGGTGTGGTTCAACGTCGGCACCAAGCAGCCCCAGCAGGTCTCCGCCTGCTTCATCCTGTCCGTCGACGACTCCATGGAGTCGATCCTCGACTGGTACAAGGAAGAGGGCATGATCTTCAAGGGCGGCTCCGGCGCCGGCCTCAACCTCTCCCGGATCCGCTCCTCCAAGGAACTGCTCTCCTCCGGCGGCAACGCCTCCGGCCCGGTCTCCTTCATGCGCGGCGCCGACGCCTCCGCCGGCACCATCAAGTCCGGCGGCGCCACCCGCCGCGCGGCCAAGATGGTCGTCCTGGACGTCGACCACCCGGACGTCGAGGCCTTCATCGAGACCAAGGTGAAGGAGGAGGAGAAGATCCGCGCCCTGCGCGACGCGGGCTTCGACATGGACCTCGGCGGCGACGACATCGCCTCCGTGCAGTACCAGAACGCCAACAACTCCGTCCGCGTCAACGACGAATTCATGACCGCCGTCGAGAACGGCACCGAATTCGGCCTGCGCGCCCGGATGACCGGCGAGGTCATCGAGACCGTCGACGCGAAGAAGCTCTTCCGCAAGATGGCCGAGGCCGCCTGGGCCTGCGCCGACCCCGGCATCCAGTACGACTCCACCATCAACCAGTGGCACACCTGCCCGGAGTCCGGCCGGATCAACGCGTCCAACCCCTGCTCCGAGTACATGCACCTGGACAACTCCAGCTGCAACCTCGCCTCGCTCAACCTGATGAAGTTCCTCCGCGACGACGACTCGTTCGACGCCGAGAACTTCGCCAAGGTCGTCGAGCTGGTCATCACCGCGATGGACATCTCCATCTGCTTCGCCGACTTCCCCACCGAGAAGATCGGCGAGACCACCCGCGCGTTCCGCCAGCTCGGCATCGGCTACGCCAACCTCGGCGCCCTGCTGATGGCCACCGGCCACGCCTACGACAGCGAGGGCGGCCGCGCGCTGGCCGGCGCCATCACCTCCCTGATGACCGGCACCGCCTACCGCCGCGGCGCCGAACTCGCCGGCGTCGTCGGCCCGTACGACGGCTACGCCCGCAACGCGGCCCCGCACCAGCGGGTCATGAAGCAGCACGCGGACGCCTCGCTCGCCGCCGTCTCCTTCGACGGCCTCGGCGCCCCCGTCCTGGCCGCCGCCAACGAGACCTGGCAGGACGTCCTGCGGATCGGCGCGCAGAACGGCTTCCGCAACGCCCAGGCCTCGGTGCTCGCCCCGACCGGCACCATCGGCCTGATGATGGACTGCGACACCACCGGTGTGGAGCCCGACCTCGCGCTGGTCAAGTTCAAGAAGCTCGTCGGCGGCGGCTCGATGCAGATCGTCAACGGCACCGTGCCGCGTGCGCTCAAGCGCCTCGGCTACCAGGACGAGCAGATCGAGGCGGTCGTCGCCCACATCGCCGAGCACGGCAATGTGGTGGACGCGCCGGGTCTGCGGACCGAGCACTACGAGGTGTTCGACTGCGCGATGGGCGAGCGCTCCATCTCCCCGATGGGCCACGTCCGGATGATGGCCGCGATCCAGCCGTGGATCTCCGGTGCCATCTCCAAGACGGTCAACATGCCGGTCTCCGCGACCGTCGAGGACGTCGAGGAGATCTACTTCGAGGCGTGGAAGCTGGGCGTCAAGGCGCTCGCCATCTACCGCGAAAACTCGAAGGTCGGCCAGCCGCTCTCGGCCAAGAAGAAGGACGAGGAGAAGGCCGCCGCCGAGGCCCCGGCCAAGGTCGAGAAGGTCGTCGAGTACCGTCCGGTCCGCAAGCGCCTGCCCAAGGGCCGCCCGGGCATCACCACCTCCTTCACGGTCGGTGGCGCCGAGGGCTACATGACCGCCAACTCCTACCCGGACGACGGCCTCGGCGAGGTCTTCCTGAAGATGTCCAAGCAGGGCTCGACCCTCGCGGGCATGATGGACGCCTTCTCCATCGCCGTCTCGGTGGGCCTGCAGTACGGCGTCCCGCTGGAGACCTACGTCTCGAAGTTCACCAACATGCGCTTCGAGCCGGCCGGCCTGACCGACGACCCGGACCTGCGGATGGCGCAGTCGATCGTCGACTACATCTTCCGCCGCCTGGCGCTGGACTTCCTGCCGTTCGAGACCCGCTCGGCGCTCGGCATCCACTCGGTCGAGGAGCGTCAGCGCCACCTGGAGACCGGCTCCTACGAGCCGCTGGAGGCGGAGGAGGAGCTGGACACCGAGACCCTCGCCCAGTCCGCCCCGGTCGTGCCGGTCGCCGCGAAGCCGGCCGCCGTCCCGGCTCCGGTCGCCGCCCCGGCGCCGAAGGCCACCGCCCAGGCCCACAACTCCACCGAGCTGATGGAGATCCAGCTGGGCATGAACGCCGACGCGCCGCTCTGCTTCTCCTGCGGCACCAAGATGCGCCGCGCGGGCAGCTGCTACCTCTGCGAGGGCTGCGGCTCCACCAGCGGCTGCAGCTGACACAGGAACGCGGTCGGCTTCACTCGATGGAGTGAAGCCCTCGGGCGGGGCGAGGACGAGAGTCCTCGCCCCGCCCTTTTCTGTCGGTGAGGGCTGCTTGGCTTCGGATGTGACCGATCCCTCAAGGCGCCGCGGGCAGCGCCGACCTCCGGCAGCAGAGATCACATCCATGACACCGATCTGGTGTCCGGCGTGTCAGGAGGCGCACCCGGCAGCCGAGTTCCCGAAAAATGCAAGCAGGCCGAGCGGACTCCAGAGTGAGTGCAAGCGCGCGGCCCGGGCCAGGGCGCGAACGACAGAGGCAAAGGCTGCGGCAAATGCGGCCCGTCGGGAGAAGTGGAAGCGACCCGAGGTCAAAGCAGCTGCGCTGGAGCGGCAGCGGGCGCGTCGGGCCAGGCTTGGATCCGCGCACGACCTGAACCGATCGAGGCAGAGGCTTCAGTCCGTCGTGACCGAGTGGAAACGGACGGGATGTGTCGATTGTGGCTACTCCGACGTCCGGGCACTCGACCCGGACCATCGGGATCCGGGGGAGAAGACCGGAACTGTCTCCCGGATGGTGCAGTTGTGCGCGGGCAAGGACCGGCTTCTGGCCGAGTTGGCCAAGTGCGAGGTGCGATGCGCTCGCTGCCATCGTGCCCGCACGATGCGGCAACGGCCCCGAAGCAGGGACAAACGTCTGCCACCGTCCTGGCAGGCACTGGTGGATGCCCAGGCGAGGAACGATGCGATCAAGCTCCGCGCAGGCTGCACCGATTGTGGATGGGGCGGGTGGGCACGGGGCCTGGACTGGGATCACGTCCGTGGGGCGAAGCGCGCGAATGTTTCCCAGCTGATCGCCGAGCGGCAGCCCTGGTCGGAGATCGAGCGGGAGATCGCCAAGTGTGAGGTGGTTTGCGCGAACTGTCACCGCATCCGTACATCGGTGCGACGTGAGGTCGAGGTGGCGATGGGGTGAGGGGATGGAGGTGGAGTGGTATACGGAGCGTGGCACAAGGAGACTGACCGTCAACTTACCGGTTGAGCACATCGTCTGAATGGATATGATCGGCCGACTGCGTGAACCGAAACACCGCCCGGAGACGTTCCACGACGTCGGCCGGGCGGTCGCGCATTCGCCCGACTTCTGCCGAGGACACCGCACCGATGACAGAAACCACCAGCCCCGACGGTGGGCCCAGCCGTCGACCCGACGTGCGTACCAGGGCCGTTGTGGCGGCCGCCGCCCTGCTGGCGGCGGTGGCCGGGCCGGTCGGGGTGATGCGGGCCTTCGACGCCGGGCGCCCGCTCACCGCTGCCGCCGTGGCGGCGGTCACCGTGCTCTGGCTGATCGCCGTCCGGCAGGCCGGCAGCGCCACCGAACGGGCCCGCCGGCTGGAGCTGGAGCTGGGCCGGTGGGAGGGCGAGTCGATGACGGCCCTCGTGGTCGCCGGTGCGGCCAGGCAGGGCGAGGTCGCCGCCAAGGCGCGGGCCGCCGCCGCCGAGGCCGAGCGGGACGAGGCCAGGGCCGCGCTCGCCCGGGCCGAGGAGCAGGCCGCCGCCGCCCGCGCGGAGGCGGCCGGGGCCCGGGCGCGGGCCGAGGCGGAGCGCGCCGAGCGGGCCGCCGTGGACCGGCTCGCCGACGAGGTGCTGCCCGCGCTGGTGAAGCGGCTGCGGAGCGGCGCGACCGTGGACGCCGCCCTGGCCCCGCACCGCGACCACCCCCATCGTCCGCTGCTGCGCGCCGTGGCGGAGGAGATCGGCCGCGGCGAGCGGCTGCGGGCCGCCGCGCTGGCGGTCTGCGCCACCGCGGCCGGCCGGGTGCAGGCCCTGGCCACGAGCATGCACGCGGAACTGCGCGAGATGCAGCACCGGCACGACGAGGAGGTCCTCGGCGACCTGCTGCGGCTGGACCACTCGACCGCCCAGGCGGGCCGGATGGCCGACAGCATCGCGGTGCTGACCGGTGCCCGCTCGGGCCGTCGCTGGGGCCGGCCGATCCCGGTGGAGTCGGTGCTGCGCGGCGCGCTCGGCCGGATCGGCGCCTACCAGCGGGTCAGGCTGCACAACGCGAGCACGGCCGCGGTGGCCGGGTTCGCCGCCGAGGGCGTGATGCACGCGCTCGCCGAACTGCTGGACAACGCGACCACGTTCTCCGCGCCGCCGGCCGAGGTGCACGTCTACGTCGAGGAGGTGCCGGCCGGCCTGGTCGTCACCGTCGAGGACAGCGGCCTGGGCCTGAGCGACAGTTGGCTGCGCCGAGCCGAACGGGCCGTCTCCGCCGAGTCGCTGGACCTCACCACGCTGTCGGCGGGCACCCGGATCGGTCTCGCGGTGGTCGGCGTGCTGGCCCGCAAGCACGGGCTGCAGATCTCCTTCCGGCCGTCGGCGCGCGGCGGTACCGGGGTGGTGGTGCTGATTCCACAGCAGTTGGTCACGCACCCGGCGACGATGCCGGCCCCGCTGCCCGCGCCGGTCGAGCGCGCAGTCGAGCGGGCGGCCGGTACGGGTCCGCGCCCCGCGCTCACCCCCGCCCGCCCGGCCCCCGCCGTGCCGGTTGCGCCCGCCGTGCCGGTTGCGCCCGCTGCGCCGGTGGCGGGCGCCGAATCGGCGCCCGTCGCGCCCGCAGTCACCGACAGTGGTCTGCCGCAGCGCCGTCGCGGCCGGACCATGGCCGCCGCCTCCCCGGCGGCGACCCCCGTCGAGCGGCCCGCCCGTCCCGACGGGGCGAGTGCCGCCGCCAGGCTGGGCGCCTTCCGCCGGGCCGCCCTGCCCGCCGCTGCCGAGTCCGCCGCCGAGGCCCCGAACGCCGCGCCTGTCGCCGCCGCCGCGCCCGCCGCCGGCACCACGAACCCCGCGCCCACCGGTGCCCCCGCACCGGCTGAGGGCGCCGTACCGGTCCAGGACACCCCGGGCGCGCGGTCCGCCGCCGACCCCGCGTCCGACGCTTCCCCCGTCACCGAGAAGGACTTCCGATGAGCAGTGCCACCGACCGCGACCTCGACTGGCTGCTGGAAAACCTGCTGACCAACACCCCCGGCACCCGGCACGCCCTGGTGCTCTCCGCCGACGGCCTCAAGCTCTGCCACACCTCCGGCCTCGGCAACGACCGGGCCGACCAGCTCGCCGCCATCGCCTCCGGTCTGCAGAGCCTGGCGCACGGCGCGTCGATCGAGTTCGGCGACGGCACCGGCGGTGTGCGGCAGTCGATGACCGAGTTCCACGGCGGAGTGCTGTGCATCGTGGCGGCCGGCGAGGGCGCCCACCTCGCCGTGGTCACCGACGAGGACGCCGACGTGGGCGTGGTCGGCCACAACATGCACGGGCTGATCGAGCAGATCGGCGTCCACCTCAGCGCACCGGCCCGGGAGGGCGTGGCCGGGGCGGACGGTCCGGTGACCGACGGGAGCGCCCGGGCATGAGCGGGCGCGGGGGGAACACCGACGGGCGTCCGGTCCGGCCGGGCCGGGACGACGACCCGGACCGCCTGTACACCATCACCCGGGGCCGCAGCCGGTCCCCGGAGAACGCGTTCGACCTGGTCACGCTGATCGTCGCCGAGCGGGAGCCGGCGCCGGGCATGCAGTCGGAGCACGCGCGCATCCTGCGGATGTGCGAGGCGCCGACCGCCGTGGTGGAGGTCGCCGCCGAGCTGGCGCTGCCGGTGTCGGTGGCGAAGATCCTCCTCGGCGACCTGCTGGAGGCCGGTTCGATCACCGCCCGCCACCCCCGGTTCGCCCCCAACAAGGCCCGGCTGCCCGATCTCGACACGCTGAAGCAGGTACTGCATGGACTCCAACAGCTCTGAGGGCCGGGACCCTCGGCCGAGCGGGCGGACACCGCTGCGCCGCACCGCCGACAACGCGCTGAAGGTCGTCGTGGTCGGCGGCTTCGGGGTGGGCAAGACCACCCTGGTCGGCGCGGTCAGCGAGATCCGTCCGCTGAACACCGAGGAGACCCTGACCAGGGCCGGGGAGGGGATCGACGATCCCGCCGGGGCCTGGGGCAAGCGCTCGACCACGGTCGCCTTCGACTTCGGCCGGATCACCCTGTCCGCGAGCCAGGTGCTGTACCTGTTCGGCGCGCCGGGGCAGGAGCGGTTCTGGTTCCTCTGGGACCGGCTGTTCTCCGGGGCCCTGGGGGCCGTCGTGCTGGTGGACACCCGGCGGCTGGCGGACTCCTGGTACGCCATCGACCGCCTGGAGCACCACGGCACGCCCTTCGTCGTCGCCCGCAACAACTTCGGCGACCCGACCCACACCCTGGACCAGGTCAGGGAGGCGCTCGACCTGCCGCCCGGGGTGCCGCTGGTGGACTGCGACGCCCGGGACCGGGAGTCCGGCAAGCAGGTGCTGATCGAGCTGGTCCGCCACCTGACCGCCCGGGTCGAGGCCGAGACGGCGGGCACTCTCGTCGCCGCCGCCGCCCCCGTCCTTGAGGAGAGCACCCCGTGACCGAGCCCGCCGCCACCCCGCCGCCGGGCTGCCCGGCCCACGCCGGCGCCACCCCGTTGTACGGGCCGCGCTTCCAGACCGACCCCTCCCAGGTCTACCGGGAGATGCGGGCCGGGAACGGCCCGGTCGCACCGGTCGAACTGGCCGGCGGGGTACCGGCCTGGCTGGTGATCGGCTACCGCGAGCTCCAGCTGGTGACCGGTCAGCCGCAGTTGTTCGGCCGGGACTCCACCCGCTGGACCGGCTGGGCGACCGTCGCCGAGGACTGGCCGCTCAAGCCGATGATGGCGCCGGTGCCGTCGATCCTCTACGCCGAGGGCGAGGAGCACGTCCGGCGCTCGCGGGCGGTGACCGACGCGCTGGCCGCCGTCGACCCGTACGAGCTGCGCAAGCACTGTGAGGAGCTGGCGGACCGGCTGATCGACGACTTCGCCGGGCGCGGCGAGGCGGACCTGGTCGCCGAGTACGCCCACCGGCTGCCGCTGCTGGTGCTCTGCCGGGTGCTCGGGCTGAGCGAGGAGCAGGCGCCGGTGCTCATCGAGGGCCTGCTGACCATGCTGGACGGCGGCCCCGACGCGCCGGCCGGGGCGCAGCGGCTGCTCGCGGTGATGCTGGAGCTGGTCGAGGAGAAGGCGGCGAACCCGGGCGACGACGTCGCCTCGCGGATGCTGGCGCACCCGGCGGGTCTCAACCACGACGAGATCATGCGGGACCTGCGGGTGATGCTGATCGCCGGTCACCAGCCGACCTCGTACTGGATGTCCAACGCGCTGCGGCTGATGCTCACCGACGAGCGGTTCGCCGCCTCGCTGTCGGGCGGGCGGCGCAGTATCAGCCAGGCGCTGAACGAGGCGCTCTGGGAGGACACCCCGACCCAGATCTTCGCGGGCCGCTGGGCGACCAGGGACACCCAGTTGGGCGGGCAGCGGATCGCCGCCGGGGACATGCTGCTGCTGGGCTTCGCGGGGGCCAACGCGGACCCGTCGGTGCGGCAGCCGGACGGGCGGCCGGCCGAGGGCAACCGGGCGTACCTGAGTTACTCGTACGGCGAGCACGGCTGTCCGTTCCCGGCGCAGGAGGCGGCCGAGGTGATCGCGACGACGGCGGTCGAGGTGCTGCTGGACCGGTTGCCGGACCTGCGGTTGGCGGTGGCCGAGCACGCGTTGGTGTGGCGGCCGTCGGCCTGGGTGCGCGGGCTGGTGGCGCTGCCGGTGTCGTTCGCCCCGGGGTACGCGGGCTGAGTCCGGTCCGGGACACGGGCCGGGCCCGGCCCGGGACCCCGGGCCCCGGCGGTGCCGGGGCCGCTGTACCGCTTCACCAGAACCGAAGGAGTGCTGTAGCCATGACCGCCCCCGCCCCGTTCGTCCCCGCCCCGTTCGTCCTCGATCCGCTGGCCCGTGACAACGCCGCCGAGGGCGCGCTGCTGCGCGCCGCCGGTCCGGTGGTGCCGGTGGAGCTGCCCGGTGGCGTCGCCGCCTGGGCCGTGACCCGGCACGCGGCCGCCCGTGAGCTGCTGACCGATGCCCGGCTGGTGAAGGACGCCCGGCACTGGGCGGCCTTCCAGCGCGGTGAGGTGCCGAAGACCTGGCCGTTGATCGGCCTGGCGGTGCCCGGTCCGAGCATGGTGACCACCGACGGCGCGGAGCACCGGCGGCTGCGGGCGCTGGTGGCGCACGCGTTCACCCCACGCCAGGTGGAGCTGATGCGCCCGCGGGTGGAGGCGATCACCCGGGGCCTGCTGGACGCGCTGGCGGCGGGGGAGGCGGTGGTGGACCTGAAGTCCGCCTTCGCCTTTCCGCTGCCGATGACGGTGATCTGCTCGCTGCTGGGTGTCCCGGAGTCGGAGCACGCGCTGCTGCGCGACCTCTACGAGCGGTTCTTCGGCGCCCGCCCGAACCCGGAGGGCATCCAGGCGACCGTGGCCGGGCTGAACGCCTTCGTCAACGGTGTGGTGGCGCAGCGCCGTTCGGCTCCCGGTGACGACCTGGCGAGCGTGCTGCTGCAGGCCGACGCGGAGGGCGGGGCGCTGACCGACGCGGAGGCGGCGGCGACCCTGCGGGTGATCATCGCGGCGGGTCACGAGACCACGGTGAACCTCATCGGCAACGCGGTGCGGGCGCTGCTGGCCCACCCGGACCAGTTGGCTCTGGTGCGGGCGGGCAAGGTCGGCTGGGACGCGGTGGTGGAGGAGTCGCTCCGCTGGACGCCGCCGACCAGCAACTTCCTGTTCCGGTTCACCACCGAGGACGTGGCGGTGGGCGACACGGTGATTCCGGCCGGGGAGCCGGTGCTGGTCTCGTACAACGCGATCGGTCGGGACCCGGTGCAGCACGGGGTGACGGCCGAGGTGTTCGACGTGACCCGGGATCCGGTCCGGCACCTGTCGTTCGGGCACGGTCCGCATGTCTGCCCGGGCTCGCCGCTGGCCCGGTTGGAGGCGGGGATCGCGTTGCCGGCGTTGTTCGAGCGCTTCCCGGGGCTGTCCTTGGCGGTGCCGGACGAGGAGCTGCGGCCGAGCGGCTCGCTGGTGGTGAACGCGTTGAAGGAGCTGCCGGTCCGGCTGTTCTGACGGCCGGGCGGTCGGGGTGGGCCGGGTGCGGTGCGCGGCCGGCGGTCGGGGTCACAACTGGGGCACGCGGTGACGCAGGGCGTGCCCGCACCTTGGCGGGCACGTCGCGGCTGCGTTACCGTCGTCGGATCGGCCGGCCGCCGCGTCCATGTCGAACGTCGAACTCCGGTACAGCGCAATGCCGTTCTGTCGCACAGCCGAGCGTTCGCGCCCCGGCGAGGAGGACCGCGTTGACTCCCACCCCGACCGTGCCGTCCACGACCGCGCCGCCACTGAACCCTGTCCGCCGCCGTCGCCGCCCGCTCGCGGTGGTGGCCCTGCTGGCCGTCGCGGCCCTGACCGCGGCCTGCTCCAACAGCTCCGGAAGCTCGGGGGACTCGGGCGGCGGTGGCAACCAGACCCTGTCCGGCGACTGCGCCCGCTACCAGCCCTACGCCGGCCACGGGGGCACCACGGTGACGGTGTTCGCCTCGATCCTCAGCCCCGAGTCCGACAACCTGGAGAAGTCCTGGGCCGACTTCAGCCGGTGCACCGGCATCCGGATCAGTTACGAGGGCAGCAACGACTTCGAGTCCCAGCTGCCGGTGCGGGTGAGCGGCGGCAACGCCCCGGACTTCGCGATCGTCCCGCAGCCCGGTCTGCTCGCCCAGATGGTCAAGAGCGGCAAGGTGGTCAAGCCGCCGCAGCAGACCGTGGCGAACCAGGACAAGTGGAGCCCGGTCTGGAAGACCTACGGCTCGGTCAACGGCACCTTCTACGCGGCGCCGATGAGCGCCAACATGAAGTCCCTGGTCTGGTACTCGCCCAGGACCTTCAAGCAGGCCGGCTACGAGGTCCCGAAGACCTGGGCCGACCTGATGGCGCTCAGTGACCGGATCGCCAAGGCCGGCGGCGGCGCCAAGCCGTGGTGCGGCGGCATCTCCTCCGGCACGGCCACCGGCTGGCCGGCCACCGACTGGCTGGAGGAGGTGGTCCTCGGCACGTACGGCGGCGAGGTCTACGACCAGTGGGTGAACCACCAGGTGAAGTTCTCCGATCCGAAGATCGCCGCGGCGATGAGGACTGTCGCCGACTGGATGCAGAACCCGGCCTGGGTCAACGGCGGCTACGGCGACGTGAAGTCGATCGCCACCACGACCTTCCAGGACGCGGGCGCGCCGATCCTCACCGGCAAGTGCCTGATGCTCCAGCAGGCTTCGTTCTACAAGGCGCAGTGGCCCAAGGACACGAAGATCGGGCCGGACGGCGACATCTTCGCCTTCCACCTGCCCGCGGTGGACCCCTCGGTGCCCAACCCGGTCGAGGGCGGCGGGGAGTTCCTCACCGCGTTCGCGAGCCGGCCCGAGGTGCAGGCGGTGCAGAACTACCTGTCCAGCGCCGACTGGGCGAGCAGCCGGGTGCGGACCGCGACCGGCTGGGTTTCGGCCAATCAGGGTGTGGACAAGAGCCTCTACACCGATCCGATCGACCGGATCTCCGCCGACGCCCTGACCGACCCGGCGGCGACCTTCCGGTTCGACGGTTCGGACCTCATGCCGGCCGCGGTCGGCGCCGGGCAGGAGTGGAAGTCGCTCACCGCCTGGTTCGCCGAGGGGCAGTCGATCCAGAAGACCGCCGCGGACATCGACGCCGCCTGGCCGCAGTAGCGGCGCGCGTCGCAGGACCACCTGCCGAAGGGCGGTGCGGGGCCACCCACCCGCACCGCCCGCCCCCTCCACTTCCTGCTTCCTCGGCTCCCTGTTTCTTCCGGCCCCGCGCGTTCGCGGTCGTGATCGGCCGCGTCCGCTCGTTCGGTTCCGCCCGGTTCCTGTACCGCCGGTTCCCGGTACCCCCGCTTCCCGGTACCCCGTTCCGCCTCCCGTTGGGAAAGGACGTGACGCCATGTCCCTCGCCGCCGGTGCCTGGGGCGACGCGATGGTCAAGTTCGGCAACGGCCTCGGTGCGATCGCCGGCTTCGTCGGCATCCTGTTGCTGGTCTTCCTGGTCGCCGGCCGCGCCTCGGGCCGGATCGCCCGCCCGCTGGCCGTGCTGGTGCTGCTCGGACCGGCGCTGGTCCTGCTGCTGCTCGGCCTGGTCGCGCCACTGGTCCGTACCGTCTATCTGAGCCTCTACAGCGACGACAGCGGCCGCTTCGTCGGCGGCGAGAACTTCGGCTGGGCCCTTACCACCGGCTCGGTGCGCGAGGTGCTGGTCAACACCCTGCTGTGGCTGGTGATCGCGCCGCTGGCGGCGACCGGGCTGGGGCTGGTGCTGGCCCTGCTGGTGGACCGGATGCGCGGCCAGGCGGTCTACAAGTCGCTGATCTTCATGCCGATGGCGATCTCGCTGGTCGGCGCCTCGATCATCTTCAAGTTCGTCTACGAGTCGCGCGACCCCTCGCAGCGGCAGATCGGCCTGCTCAGCCAGCTGGCGATCTGGCTGGGCTGGCACGACCCGCCGAACTGGATGCTCGCCCAGCCGCTCAACACCTTCCTGCTGATGGCCGTCATGGTGTGGGTGCAGACCGGCTTCGCCATGGTCGTGCTGTCGGCGGCGATCAAGGCGATCCCGGACGAGGTCACCGAGGCGGCCCGGCTGGACGGCGCCCAGGGGCTGCGGCTGTTCCGGCACATCACCGTACCGATGATCCGCACCACGGTGGTGGTGGTGCTGACCACGGTGATGATCACCACGCTGAAGGCCTTCGACATCGTCCGCACCATGACCGGCGGCAACTTCGGCACCCAGGTGCTGGCCAACGAGATGTACTCGCAGTCCTTCGTCCAGTTCAACACCGGACGGGGCAGCGCGCTGGCCGTGATCCTCTTCCTCGCGGTGCTGCCACTGGTGGCCTACAACATCCTCCAGCTGCGCAAGGAGCGTGCGGTCCGATGAGCGTACGGCGGGACGGCGGCGCCGTCCGGAAGACCTTCTCCTCACCGCTGGCCTCGGTCTTCGTGATCGCGGTGACGGTGCTGTGGACCGTCCCCACCCTCGGGCTGCTGGTCACCTCGCTGCGCCCCAAACGGGACGTCACCGCGGACGGCTGGTGGAACGCCCTGCTCCATCCGGACCTCGGGCTGGACAACTACCACACGGTGCTGTTCGAGGGCGGCTCCGGCGTCTCCACCGGCCTGATGCCCTTCCTGGTGAACTCGCTGGCGATCAGCGTCCCGGCCACGCTCTTCCCGCTGGCGCTGGCGGCGATGGCGGCCTACGCGCTGGCCTGGGTGCGGTTCCGGGGCAGCGACACCCTGTTCTTCGTGGTCTTCGCGCTGCAGGTGGTGCCGCTGCAGATGGCGCTGATCCCGTTGCTCCAACTGTTCTCGGGCGGTGCGCACCTGGGCTCGCTGACGCTGTTGCCGGCGCTGGACCTCAAGGGCACCTACGCGCCGGTGTGGCTGGCGCACACCATGTTCGCGCTGCCGCTGGCGATCTTCCTGCTGCACAACTTCATCGCCCAGCTGCCCCGCGACCTGATGGAGGCGGCGGTGGTGGACGGCGCCTCGCACTTCAGGATCTTCGGTTCGATCGTGCTGCCGCTCTGCACGCCCGCGCTGGCCTCGTTCGCGATCTTCCAGTTCCTCTGGGTCTGGAACGACCTGCTGGTGGCGCTCACCTTCGCCGGCGGCACCCCGGAAGTGGCGCCGATGACGGTCCGGCTGGCGCAGCTGTCCGGCTCCTTCGGCGGGCG
Organism: Kitasatospora purpeofusca; assembly: GCF_036010405.1. Lineage (NCBI taxonomy): Bacteria > Bacillati > Actinomycetota > Actinomycetes > Kitasatosporales > Streptomycetaceae > Kitasatospora > Kitasatospora purpeofusca. The sequence goes on from NZ_CP108561.1 coordinate 6,541,212, forward strand.
GTGGGAGCTGCTGACGGCGGGGGCGTTCCTGTCCATCGTGATTCCGCTGGCGGTGTTCTTCGCGCTCCAGCGCTACTTCGTGCGCGGGCTGCTGGCCGGTTCGGTCAAGGGCTGACGCCGGTTCTGTCCGCTCCGGCCGGTCCACTCGCTCCACCCGCTACGCCCGTTGTCCCCGGGGGACGTCGGGGGACGTCGGGGTTCAGGTCATTCCATGGCGAATGTGGCGATTTCGTGGACACGGTAGGTGGGTTACCGGTACACCGTTAGGGGCTGGTCGGCCGAGACGACACAGGGGGGCGGTCATGGCAGACAGGGGCACACGCCTGGGCGGGCGTACCGACAGACGCGGTGGCGGGCGGGGCGGTGGCGGGCGCGCCGGGGGGCGGTGGTGGCGGCGGGCCGGAGTCCTGCTGGCGGCCCTGACCACGGCCGCAGCCGCGGTGTCCGGGCCGGGAGCGCCCCCGGCGGCGGCCGTCACCGCGACGCTCGGCAGTACGGCGGTCGGCACCGCCACCGATTCGGCCGACTCCAACTACCTCAACGCCTCGCGGTACGTGACCGGTTCGGCGGGCGGCACGGTCAGCAGCGTCTCGGTCTACGTGGACGGCGTGGACGCCGCGCCCAACAACCGCTTCCAGACCGCGATCTACCAGGACAACGGCGGCAGCCCGGGCGCCCTGCTGGCGAGCAGCGCCACCGCCACCCTCGCCGGGTCGGGCTGGAACACCGTCCCGCTGACGGCCACCCTGACCGCCAACACGCCGTACTGGCTGGCCTACAACACCAACGGCTCCGGCCCGACGGTCAACAACCTGCGCTACAGCCCGGGCGGCACCAGCGTCTACGGCAACGGCGGGCTGGCGTTCGGCAACTGGCCGGCCACCGCGGGCGCGGTCACCAGCAGCGGGCTGAGCTTCTCGATCTACGCCACGTACACCACCGAGGCGGCCCCGCCGCCCCCGCCGCCCGGCACGGGCCCGGGCACCGAGGGCCCGGTCCTGCTGGTCACCAGCCAGGCCAATCCGTACACCCGGTACCTGGCCGAGATCCTCAAGGCGGAGGGCCTGAACGCCTACCGCCAGGTGGACATCTCGGCCGTGACCGCCTCGGTGCTCGCCTCCGCCGAGGTGGTGCTGCTCGGCGAGACGCCGCTCACCGCCGCCCAGGCGGCGCTGTTCACCACCTGGACCAACGGCGGCGGCGCACTGGTCGCGATGCGCCCGGACCGTCAGCTCGCGCCGCTGTTCGGGCTCACCCCGGCCCCCGGTACCCGCGCCGACGCCTACCTCAAGGTGAACACGGCCGCCGCGCCCGGCGCCGGGATCACCGCCGACACCATGGGCTACCACGGCCCCGCCGACCTCTACACGCTGAACGGCGCCACCGCCGTCGCCACGCTGTACAGCGACGCCGCGACCGCGACCGCCAACCCGGCGGTCAGCCTGCGCACGGCCGGCAGCGGCCGCGCCGCCGCGTTCAGCTACGACCTCGCGAAGTCGGTGGTGCAGACCCGGCAGGGCAACGTCGCCTGGGCGGGCCAGCAGCGCGACGGGGTCGACGGCTACGAGGCCAGCGAGATGTTCTTCGGCACCGGCGGCCAGCCCGACTGGAACGACCTGGACAAGGCGCTGATCCCGATCGCCGACGAGCAGCAGCGGCTGCTCGCCAACCTGCTCACCCAGCTCGCCTCCGACGACGCGCCGCTGCCCCGGTTCTGGTACTTCCCGCGCGACGTCAAGGCCGTCGTGGTGATGACCGGCGACGACCACGGCGTGGGCGGCACGGCCGGCCGCTGGGACGGCTACATCGCGCAGAGCCCGCCCGGGTGCTCGGTCGCGAACTGGGAGTGCCTCCGGGGCTCCTCCTACATCTACACCGACGACCCGCTCACCCCGGCCCAGGCGAAGGCGTACAGCGACCAGGGCTTCGAGGTCGGCGTGCACGTCAGCACCAACTGCCGCCCCTGGGGCAGCACCTCCGTCCTCCAGGGCTACTACCGGGACCAGTTGGCGGCCTGGCGGGCCAAGTACCCGAACCTGCCGAACCCGTCGAGCAGCCGCACCCACTGCGTGGAGTGGGACGACTGGGCCACCCAGGCGAGGACCAAGCTCGCCAACGGGATCCGGCTGGACACCGACTACTACTTCTACCCGTCGAACTTCACCCAGGACCGGCCCGGCTACTTCAACGGCACGGCCCAGATCATGCGCTTCGCCGACGCCGACGGCAGCGTGATCGACGAGTACCAGGCCACCACCCAGCTCACCGACGAGTCCGGCCAGTCCTACCCGGGCACCGTCAACACCCTGCTCGACGCGGCGTACGGCGCCAAGGGCTACTACGCGGCGCTGACCGCCAACATCCACACCGACTTCGCCGCCTCCGCCGCCTCGGACGCGGTGGTCGCCGCCGCCAAGGCGCACGGCGCCCCGGTGGTGTCCGGCCGGCAGATGCTCACCTGGCTGGACGGGCGCAACGCCTCGGCCTTCACCGGGCTGGCCTGGAACGGGAGCGCGCTGACATTCGGCATCACCGGCGGGGCCAACGGACTGCGCGCCATGCTGCCGGTCGACGCGGCCGCCGGCACGCTGACCGGGATCACCTCGGGCGGCCGCCCGGTGCCGTACCGGGTCGAGACGGTCAAGGGCGTCGCCTACGCGTTCTTCGACGGCGCGGTCGGCTCCTACAGCGCGAGCTACGGGCAGGACACCACCGCGCCCGCGGTGATCGGCACCACCCCGGCCGGCGGCGCCGACGCGGTCGCCCCGGGCACGGCGGTGCGGTTCTCCTTCAACGAGCCGCTGGACCCGGCGAGCGTCACCGGCGGGGCCGTCACCCTGCGGGCCACGGCCGGCGGCGCGGCGGTCGCGGGGTCGGTGGCCCACGACGCGGCGGCGAACGGCGTGGTGTTCACGCCGTCCGCCCCGCTGGCGCTGACGACCGGGTACACCGCGACCGTGCAGGGCGTCCGGGACCGCTCGGGGAACGCCCTGGCCGCCCCGTACACCTTCTCCTTCACCACCGGGGGAGCGGAGCCGCGGACGATCGGGAACACGGCGGTGGGCTCGCTGATCGACGACACCGACTCCAACCACCTGAACGGCAGCCGGGTGACCACCGGCGCCGACCCGGCGGCGCTCACCGCGCTGAGCGTGCACGTCGGACCGATCGCCGCGGCACCCAACAACCGGTACCAGTTGGCCGTCTACACCGACGCGGGGGGCTCGCCGGGCACGCTGGTGGCCGCCACGGGCTCGGGCACGCTGACCGCCAACGCGTGGAACTCGCTGCCGGTGAACCTCACCCTGAGCGCCAACACCTCGTACTGGTTCGTCTACAACACCAACGGCACCAGCACCACGGTGAACAACATGAACTACTCGACCGGTACGGCCGGGCAGGGGGCGTACAGCAATACGGTGGTGCCGTTCGGGACGTGGCCGGCGGACTTCGGGCCGGCGGTGAAGGACTCCTTCCGGTACTCGCTCTACGGGACGTACTGACGCGGGTCCGCGTCCTCCCCGGCATCGGGCCGGGCTCTGTCACAGGGGTGTGACAGAGCCCGGCCCGATGTTTTTGAACCTGTTCAGAATGGTCTACAGTCGGCTTCGGCCGTGGTGCCCGGTGTCCTCACCGGTGTGGTTCCGCGTGCTCGTCGGCGGACCGCCCGGAGGGTGGATTCCGCGTTCCCACCCGACCATTGAGGGGGATCCCATGTCCGGATTCAGCGTGCCCGCCGCGGACGGAGTGCCGCCCCGGCCCGGTGCCGGTGGTGCCGGTACCGGTGCCGGTGCGGACGCGGGTGCCGGTGTTCCGGCGGCCGGCCCCACCGGTGCCTTCGGTCCTGCCGGTGGTTACGGCCCCGGTGGTCACGGCCCCGGTGGTCACGGCCCCGGTGGTTACGGCCCCGGTGCCGGTCCGTACCGGGCGCCCGGCACTCCCGCGCCGCAGCCGTTCCAGTGGCTGCGGCCCAGCGACCCGGAGCGGAAGGCCCCGGCCACCGGCCGGACGGTGCTGGCAGCGGTGCTCGCCGGTCTGCTCAGCTCCTGGCTGCTGATCGACGGACTCGGCGTTGACCTGCTGCTCGGCGCCGCGGTCGTCACCGTGGGCGCCGGGGCCGCCGCCCGGGCCGCCGGTCGCCGACCGAGGGCCTGGACCGTGCTGTGGAGCGCGCTCGCGCTCGCGCTGCTCGCCGTCCCGGCGCTGTACGAGGCGGGCTGGCCGGTGCTGCTGAGCACGGTCTCGGCGCTGGGTCTGGCCTCGCTGGCGCTGCACGGCGGACGGCGCTGGAGCGGCGTCCTGCTCGCGCTGCCGGGTCTGCTCTGGCAGCTCGTGCCAGGACTGGTGTGGGGCGGCCGGACCCTGCGCGGCCGTCGCGCGGGCAACCGGGGCCAGGTGGTGCCGGTGCTCAAGGGCGTCCTGGTAGCAGTGGTGCTGCTGACCGTCTTCGGCGCCCTGTTCGCCGGGGCGGACGCGGCCATGGCGAACGTCCTGGAGGGCCTCGTCCCCAGCGTGGACCTCGGCGAACTCCCGGCCCGCGCGGCGCTGTTCGTGCTCGGCCTGGCGACGGCCCTGGGCTTCGCCCACATCGCGGCGGGCCCGCGGCGCTGGGACCGCACGGTGGTCCGGCCGGGCCGTGCCCGCGGCCGGCTGGAGTGGGCCCTGCCGCTGGCCGCGCTGAACCTCATGTTCGGCGCCTTCGTGGTGCTCCAGGCGGTGGTGGTGCTCGGCGGCGCCGAGGCCGTCCTGGAGCGCACCGGGATGAGCCGCTCCGAGTACGCCCGGCAGGGCTTCTGGCAGCTGCTGGTGGTCACCGTGCTGACCCTGGTGGTCGTCGCGCTCGCCAAGCGCTGGGCGCCGCGCGGGACGGAGGCCGACCGACGGATGGTGCGGCTGCTGCTCGGCGCGCTCTGCCTGCTGACCCTGGTGGTCGTCGCCGCGGCGCTCGGGCGGATGTGGTTCTACGTGGACGCCTCCGGCCTGACCAGCCTCCGGCTCTGGGTGCTGACGGTCGAGATCTGGCTGGGGGTGGTGTTCGTGCTGCTGATCGTGGCGGGCCTGACCCCGTCGGCCGGCTGGCTGCCGCGCGCGGCGGTGCTCAGCGCGGTGGCGGCCGCCGCCGTCTACGGGCTGATGGGGCCGGACGCGATGGTCGCGGAGCAGAATGTGGCCCGCTTCGAGCGGACCGGGCAGATCGACCTGCGCAACGTCCGCTCGCTCTCGGTGGACGCCGTACCGGCCCTGGACCGGCTGCCCGGCGACTACCGGACCTGTGCCCTGAACCAGGTGGCGTTCGACCTCCGGGCGGACAGCCCCGCACCCTGGTACGCCACCAGCCTGGCCGAGTCGCGGGCCCGCGCGATCCTCGCCGAGCGGCCGTCGCCCGACCGCCTGACGGACGGGAAGAACGCCTGCGACCGGGTGGGCATGAGCCGCCACTACGCCTTCGAGGGCTGAGCGTCGGCGCCGGCCCCGGTGGCCCCGGTGGCTGCGGGCCTTCGGGGAACGCGCGAAGGGCCGGTCGGGAGCGTGCTGCTCCCGGCCGGCCCCGTGTCGTGCTGTGTTGCGTGGTGTCGCGTTGTGTTCGGTCGCGTCGTGTCCGGTGCGGCCCACCGGAGTGGGCGGCCGGGACGGGTGACCGGGTCAGTGCACGGCGACGCCGGCGGTGTCCGACGGCAGGTCGGAAGCCTTCGCCTTGATGGCGACGACGGCGATCACGAAGGCCAGGCCCGCCATCACGGCGCCCACGATGAAGCCGTGCGAGATGCCCTGCGCGAGCACCTCGTTGGCCGCGCCGGTGCCCTTCGGGAACTCCTGCTTCTCCATCAGCCAGGCCTTCTGCTCCGGGGTGGCCGTGGCCATGAAGCCGGGCATCTGGACCTTGGCCTCGGCGGTGGCGTAGTGCGCGAACACCGTGGTCAGGATCGACAGGCCGAGCGAGCCGCCGATCTGCTGCATCGAGTTCAGCAGGCCGGAGGCGGCGCCGGTCTCCTGGCCGGAGACGCCCGCGACGGCGAGCAGCATGACCGGGACGAAGACCAGACCCATGCCGAAGCCGAAGACCACGGTGGGGCCGAGGATGCCGTCCACGTAGCCGCTGTCCGCGTTCATGAACGTCAGCCAGGTGAGCCCGACCGTGACGAGCAGTGCGCCGCCCGCCATGAACGGCTTCGGGCCGTACTTGGTCTGCAGGCTGGAGGCCAGCTGGGCGGCCACGATGATCGAGGCGCTGATCGGCATGAAGGCGAAGCCGGCCTTGAGCGGGCTGTAGTCCAGCGGGCCCTGCACGAAGAGCGTGATGTAGAAGAAGATGCCGAACATGGCCGCGGCCAGGCAGAGCATCATCACCAGCCCGCCGGTGCGGTTCCGGTTCGCGAACAGCTTCAGCGGGGTGATCGGCTGCGCGGTGCGGGTCTCGATGATCACGAACGCGGCCACCAGCACGACGCCGCCCGCGAAGGAGCCGAGCGTCACCGGGTCCGTCCAGCCGTCGGACGCGGCACGGATGAAGCCGTACACCAGGCCGACCAGGCCGAGCGTCGAGGTGAGTGCGCCCGGCAGGTCGAACTTGCCCGGGTGGCGCTCCGACTCGGCGATGTAGCGCGGCGCGGCGAAGGCGATCAGGACGGCGATCGGCACGTTGACGAAGAAGACCCAGCGCCAGTCGAGGTACTCGGTGAGCAGGCCGCCGGCCAGCAGGCCGATCGCCGCGCCCGAACCGGCCACCGCGGAGAACACGCCGAAGGCCCGGTTGCGTTCGGGCCCCTCGTCGAAGTTGGTGGCGATCAGGGCGAAGGCCGTCGGCGAGCAGATCGCGCCGCCGATGCCCTGGAGTGCGCGGGCGGCCAGCAGCATGCCGCCGTCCTGCGCGAAGCCGCCGAGCAGCGAGGCCAGCCCGAACAGCAGTGTGCCGGCGATGAAGACCCGTCGCCGGCCGAGGATGTCGCCCGCGCGTCCGCCGAGCAGCAGCAGGCCGCCGAAGGTGAGCGTGTAGGCGTTGATCACCCATGAGAGGTTGGTGGTGGAGAAGTCCAGCGCGTCCCGGATCTGCGGCAGCGCGATGTTCACGATGGTGGCGTCGAGCACCACCATCAGCTGCGTGGCCGCGATGACGGCGAGGGTGATGCCCTTGTTCGGGCCGTGCCCGCTCCGCGTCGGAGAGTTCTTGCTGAGTGTGTTGGAGATAGCCAAGTTGATGCCCCCTGCTGGCTATTGCTTCGTATGCTGCGGACCCTGGGGTCCGGCCCGGCCCGACGGCGTCCCGCGGACTATGAAGGAACGGTATCGTTCACTACTGTGGACGATAGCGTCGGCGAGATTATGAACGCAAGCGTTCCTTAGGATTGGTGATGATGGATCAGTTGGCGCGGCGCCAGGCGAAGGAGCGCTCGGCCGACCGGCAGGCTCCCGGGGCCGAGGCGGATCGGGCGCCCGAGCCCGCGCGGGGCCCCTGCCCGGTCCAGGCCGTGGCCGAGGTGCTGACCAGGCCGGTGCGGCGGCGCGGGCGGGAGCTGGAGGCGGCGATCTTCGAAGCGACGCTCGATCAGCTCACCTCCGGCGGCTTCGCGCGGCTGACGATGGAAGGGGTAGCCGGTGCCGCGCGCACCGGAAAGGCCGCGCTGTACCGGCGGTGGGCGTCCAAGGTGGAACTGGTCATCGACGCCCTGGACTCCACTCTCCCACGCCCCACCGACACTCCGGACTTCGGGTCCGCCCGTGAGGAACTGCGGCACCTGGTGGGGAGTTTCGCCTCGGTGGCGCGCTCCCGCGCGGGCGGCGCCCTGACTGCGGTGATGGCCGAGTTGGACCACGAACAGGCCCAGCTGTTCAAGGACTTCATCGCCCAGCGGATGATCGAGCCCACCAAGGGCGTGATCCTGGACATCCTCCGCCGGGGTGCCGAGCGCGGTGACGTCCGACCGGACGCGGCCACCCCGTTGGTTGCCGACGTCGTCCCGGCGATGCTGCTGTACCGGGTGAAGGTCTGCGGCCGGCAGGTCGGGCCCGAGTTCGTCGACCAGTTGGTGGACGAGGTCCTCGTCCCGCTGATCCGGATGTGAGGGGGAGGCCGGTCCGGGTCTCGCGGTCCGGTCTCCTGTTCGGCCCCCCGGTGGGGTGCTTGTCCGGCGTCCCGTCCGGCGTCCCGTCCGGCGTCCCGTCCGGCCTCCTGCCCGGTCGTGGCCCGGGTCGGGCCCGGGTCGAGGCCGGACCGGCGCCGGGCCGGGGGTGCGGGCGGGTGGCTTAGGCTGGAGTCCGACCAGCTGAACGGACCCCCTCATGCCCATCGTCCCGCCGACGCACTCCGTCGAGCGCTCGCTCCGGCGGGCCGGCGCCAAGATCGTGGTCGGCCTCGACGAGGTCGGGCGTGGTGCCTGGGCCGGTCCGGTCACCGTGGGTGCGGCCGTCACCGGCCTGCGCCGGCCCCCCGAGGGGCTGACCGACTCCAAGCTGCTCACCCAGCTCCGCCGTGAGGCACTCGCGCCCGTCCTCGCCGACTGGGTCACCGCCTACGCGCTCGGTCACGCCTCGGCCTCGGAGTGCGACGAGCTCGGGATGACGGCCGCGCTGCGGCTGGCCGCCGTCCGCGCGCTGGAGGCGTTGTCGGTGGAGCCGGACGCGGTGATCCTGGACGGCAAGCACGACTACCTCGGCGGCCCCTGGCGGGTGCGCACGGTGATCAAGGGCGACCAGTCGTGCATCTGCGTGGCCGCCGCCTCCGTGCTCGCCAAGGTCCACCGTGACGGCATGATGGCCGAACTCGGCGAGGAGCACCCCGATTACGCCTTCGCCGACAACGCCGGCTATCCCTCCCCGGTCCACCGGGCCGCGCTGGAGGAGCTCGGGCCGACCGAGCACCACCGCCTCTCCTGGTCCTATCTGGACGCGCTGCCCAAGTGGCGCCACCTGAAGCGGATCCGGGTGGTGCCCGGCCCCGCCGGGACGGTCTCCGCGGAGTCCGCCGGGGAGCAGCTCGCGCTCGGTTTCTGACACTACGTCGGGATATTTCGACCGCGGACCGTAGGGCTCGTAGTGCCCAATGGGTGGGGCGCCCGTGCGCGTTCGACCAGCATTTGATAGATATCCGGGTATGCCTGTCTTCCCCGAGGAGCCGGAGATCAACGAGAGCCTCCCGGGCCCCGGCGTTCCCAGTCCCCGCGAGTCGGACGCACAAGCCCTCCACGCGCCAGCCACCGGCGGCGCGACCCCCGTCGTACCGTCGGCCGCCGGCCCCGTGCCGGTCCAGGTGCCGGGGCCGCGCCCCGCACCGCCGCAGGCGGCGCGGCCGCGTTCGACGAGTGCGCGTGCGGACCGCCCGGGGCCATCGCCGCGGCCGAGCCCGATCCCCAAGCCCGGTCCTCGACCCGCGCCGCAAGCGGTGTCGGTCGAGGTGCGGCACGTCCCCGCCGGTCGGGCAGCGGCGTTGGACCGCGCCGACGAGACCGTCGACCGACTGCTCGACGCCGGCCGCGAGCCCGGCGCCGTCCTGGTGCTGACCGTCGGTGCGGCGCACCCGTGGCAGCAGCACGAACTCTCCTTCGGCGAGGAGCGCTACTGGGCGCAACTCGCCGAGGGCGGCGACGTCTTCTACGCCGACGCGGAGCTCGCCCGCCCGGTCCGCCGACCGGTGGTCGTGCTGGTCGTCAACGGTGGTTCGGCCGCCCGTGCCGCGGCGGCGTACGCCAAGGCGCTGCGGCACGCGGAGGAGCTGCTGGTGGTCTGCGGTGGCACCGACCCGGCGGTCGCCGGTACGCCGCTCGCCGCCGCCGGTGCACCCGCTCCGCGCGTTCTGCCCGCCTGAGACCCGCGCCCGCGCCCGGAGCCGGGACCCGCGGGGGCCCTGCGGCCCTCGCGGCTCCGGTCTTCGGGCCGGTCGACGGCCTGCTCGACTGCCTTCTCCAGTCCTGTTCGGTTTCCTCCTCCCCGTCCGGTTCCGTTCCGGCCCGGTGCCCCTGTGGGGTACCGGGCTTCGGCATGTCCGGGCCGGGGGCGGCGCAGAGGCTGCGGATGGGCTGCGGATGGGCGGGAGCGGGGCAGGGATGCGGGGCGCTCGGCCGACGGGGCGGCGGCGCACGCCGGTCCCGGGGCGCGCCGGACCCGACGCATCTCGGACCGGCGTCCGCCGTCACGGACCGCGGACGGGAGGCCGTCCGGTCAGCGGGTGCCGGTGCGCCGGGCCGGTTCGATGGCCGTGACCCGGGCGGGCGTCCACGGCCGGTCGCCCTGGCGGGACCGCTGGGGCCGTTCGCCGCGCTGCGGCCGCTCGGGCGCCGGCCGCAGGGGCCGCTGGCCGTGCGAACCCTCCAGCGCCGTGCGCGGCGGCAGCTCGGTCACGGTGTGGACCGGACCTTCCGCCCACGAACCCGCGTGCGGATTGCCGCCGCCCCGTCCGTCCCCGAGGATCTGCCAGCCGGCCGGGGTCAGTGCCACGTACGCTCCGCAGCGCAGCCCGTGCAGGGTGGCGGCGTCCCGCAGGGCCCACATCCACGCACCGTCCTGCTCGGTCCAGCCGGCAGCGCCCTCGCGGCAGCGCAGCAGCACGGCCGTCCGCGCCGGGCTGGACAGGCGCAGGTCGTGCGGGGTGACCTGGCGCAGGTGGGCGAGGATCGCGTTGCGGTGCTGCCAGCCGTCGGCATCGTGCGGCCAGGGGGCGAAGGAGGCCGAGGCGGTCACCCGGTGCTCGGGGTCCAGGACGGCGACCACGACGGTGCCCGGCTGCGGGAGGTGCCGCTGGTGCAGCTCCAGGACGAAGTCGCGGGGGTCGCGGAGCAGCGGGATCCCCGATTCCGCCCAGGCCTCCAGGTCGAGCATCCGTCTGGGCGACGAGCTCCGGGCGAGGGGATACTGACCTCGGTCGATGCCGCTGATCACGATCCTCCTTCCCGACCCACGGGTGCGCGGGCGCATGCGTACGCCGAAGGCACGGTCCATGGGACCGGGCTCCGGGTACGGTCCAATTCTCAGGGTAGGAGGGGTGGAGCGGCAATGATGAAATGATGAACGCCGCCCGAAAGCCAACGTTCTGCCGGATATATTCCACGGTCGCGCGAAACCGGTCAGCACGCCTCCGGACCGTGATCCGGCCGCGTCGCAGTGCACCGCGAAGCATCTCCGACACTTCCGTTCCTCCTTTCCCGTGCTGGTCCCCCGTTGATCCGTCCGGCGGATCCCGCCGGTCCCGGCGCCGCCACCGGTCCGTCCTCGTGCGGTTTCCGCCCTCCCGCCGTTCCTCCTCCCCGGCCGTTCCGGTGCCCCGCCGTCCCCGTGTCCTTCCTGCGTCGGACCCGCGTCGCAGCGGGGACGACGCCCTCCGTCAGCCCTGGACCGCCAGGACGAGCGGCAGGACCGCGCTCGCCCCGGCCCGGCGCAGCAGCCGGGCGGCCACGGTGACCGTCCACCCCGAGTCGACCAGGTCGTCCACCAGCAGCACGGGCCCGCCGGCGGCCGCCAGCGCCGCGGCCAGCTCCGGCGGCAGGGTGAGCGCGCCCGCCACCGAGTTCAGCCGCTGGGCGCTGTTGCTGCGCGAGCCGTGCGGCGGCTGCCCGGTTGCGTACTCGATCCGCCCGAGCAGCGGCATCCGCCCGATCTCGGCGATCCTGGCGCCGAGGCTGCCGACCAGCTGGGGCCTGGACGAGGAGGCCATGGTGACCACGCCGACCGGCCGGTCCAGCCGGGCGCCGTCGGCCGCCGCCGGGCCGGCCCAGCCGCCCGGCCCGCGCGCCCAGTCGGTCAGCACGGTGACCAGCGCGTCCACCGCCTCGCCGGGGACCGGCCCGTCCGGGGCCTGGTCGGCGAGCAGGGAGCGCAGCCGGTTGCCCCAGCCGATGTCCGAGAGGCGGCCGAGCGCGCGGCCCGTCTCGGCCTGCTCCCCGGCCGGGATGCGGCCCTTGAGCGGGACGCCCAGGGCGTCCATGCCGGTGGGCCAGAGCCGCCGCGGCTCGAAGCCCACGCCGGGGCGGCCGAGCGCGGCCCGGGCCGCCTCCAGTGCCTGGGCCGAGACCTCGGGCCCGTGCAGCGGCCCGGCGCAGTTGTCGCACCGCCCGCAGGGCACGGCCTCCTCGTCGTCCAGCTGGCGGCGCAGGAACTCCATCCGGCAGCCGCTGCCGGTCGCGTACTCGCGCATCGCCCGCTGCTCGGCCTCCCGGGAGGCGGCGACCTTGGCGTAGCGGGCGCTGTCGTACTCCCAGCTCCGGCCGGTGGCCGTCCAGCCGCCCTTGACCCGGTGGACGGCGCCGTCCACGTCGAGCACCTTGAGCATGGTCTCCAGCCGGGTGCGGCGGAGGTCCACCCGGGGCTCCAGCGCGGCGGTGGAGAGCGGCCGGCCGGCCTCGGCCAGCGCGTCGATGGTGCGGCGGACCTGCTCCTCGGGCGGGAAGGCGAGCGAGGCGAAGTAGCGCCAGATCGCCTCGTCCTCGCGACCGGGCAGCAGCAGCACCTCCGCCCGGTCGACCCCGCGCCCGGCCCGGCCGACCTGCTGGTAGTAGGCGATCGGGGAGCTGGGCGAGCCGAGGTGGACCACGAAGCCGAGGTCGGGCTTGTCGAAGCCCATGCCGAGGGCGGAGGTGGCGACCAGGGCCTTGACCCGGTTGGCCAGCAGGTCGGCCTCGGCGGTGCGGCGCTCGGCGTCCTCGGTGCGGCCGGAGTAGGAGGCCACCGTGAAGCCGCGCTCGCGCAGGAAGGCCGTCACCTCGTCGGCGGCGGCGACCGTGAGGGTGTAGACGATGCCGGAGCCGGGCAGCCGGTCGAGGTGGTCGGCGAGCCAGGCCAGCCGGTGCGCGGGGTCGGGCAGGGTGAGCACGCCGAGGCTGAGGCTCTCGCGGTCGAGCGGGCCGCGCAGCACCAGGGCGTGCTCGTCGCCGGTGCCCGTGCCGAGCTGCTCGGCGACGTCGGCGGTGACCCGGGCGTTGGCCGTGGCGGTGGTGGCCAGCACCGGGACCCCGGGGGTGAGCTCGGCGAGCATGGTGCGCAGCCGCCGGTAGTCGGGGCGGAAGTCGTGGCCCCAGTCGGAGATGCAGTGGGCCTCGTCGACCACCAGCAGGCCGGTGGAGGCGGCGAGCTTGGGCAGCACGTGGTCGCGGAAGTCGGGGTTGTTCAGCCGCTCGGGGCTGACCAGCAGGACGTCGACGGCCCCGGCGGCGACCTCGGCCTGGACGGCGTCCCACTCGTCGGTGTTGGCGGAGTTGATGGTGCGGGCGTGGATACCGGCCCTGGCGGCCGAGTCCACCTGGTTGCGCATCAGGGCGAGCAGCGGCGAGACGATCACCGTCGGCCCGGCGCCCCGGGCGCGCAGCAGGGAGGTGGCGATGAAGTAGACGGCGGACTTGCCCCAGCCGGTGCGCTGCACCACCAGGGCCCGGCGGTGGTCGACGACCAGGGCCTCGATGGCCGTCCACTGGTCCTCGCGCAGGGTCGCGCCGGGGCCGGCCAGCTCGCGCAGGACGGCCTCGGCCCGGACCCGGACCTCGGCCCGGTCGGCGGTGGTGGCGGTGGTGTGGGTCTTCGGCTGCTCCATGGCGTCCATGAAACCCCGAGGGACCGACAGCGGGCGAACGGCGGTGGGTGCGGGGCGGGCGAAGTCCGGAGGTATTTCATCCGTTCTTCTGCTGAACGGCCGTCATTTTTCCCTCGGGAGAGTGGGGCGACCGTACGCCGAACGAGGGAGGAGTTATTCACAGGCCGGGTTTATCCACAGATTCCGAAGAATTTTCCGAGGGTCCCGGGAAATTGGGACAGCCTTCGGGCCATGAGCAACGAACACATCGCGCTTCCCTTCGGCGACGGTCCCGGCGGCCGTTCGCTCACCATGCGGGGCCCGGCCGACATGGCCGAGGCGCTGCCCTATCTCCTCGGCTTCTTCCCGGACGACAGCATCGTCGCCGTCGGGCTGCAGCCGCCCGGCCTGCACCAGGGCGGGGTGATCCGGCTGGACATCCCGGAGTCCGCGGCCGAGTGGCCGGCCGCCGCGGAGGAGACGGCCGCCCTCATGGTCCGGCTCTCCGAGCGGCAGGAGCAGCGGCCGGTCCAGGTGCTCCTCTACCTCTGCCAGGATCCGGCCGTGCGGGGGCCGGGGCGGGAGCACGGCCCGCCGGTGGCGGAGCGGTTGCGGCCGCTCGCCGAGAGCCTGCGGCAGTCCTTCGAGAGCCGGGGCGTGCGGGTCAAGGAGTCGCTCTGCGTCTCGGCGGGTCGCTGGTGGTCCTACCTCTGCGCCCGGGAGGGCTGCTGCGGTCCCGGGGGCTACCCGATCCGGCGTCGGCCCGGGCCGGTCGCGGTCGCGGCGACCGTCGCGGGCCTGGCGCCGCGCGGCAGCCGCAAGGAGATCCTGGCCGGGCTGGCCCCGATCGGCCCGCCCGGGGCGGAGTCCGTGCGGGCGGCCCTCGCCCGGGCCGGGGCCGGACCGGGAGCCGCCCCGGGCGGGCGGCGGGCGCTCGACCGGCGGGAGGGCGCCCGGCTGGTCGACACGGCCGTCGCGGAGTTCATGACCGGGGCCGTCTCGCTCGACGACGACCGGGCGGCCCGGTTGCTGCTGGCGCTCCAGGACCGGGTCCTGCGGGACCGCGCCGCCGAGTACGCCCGCCCGGCCGAGCTCGCGCCCACCCGGCGGCTCTGGACGTTCCTGGCCACCCGCTGCGTCGCGCCCCACGAGCGGTTCGCCGCTCCGCCGCTCACCCTGCTGGCCTGGGTGTCCTGGGTCGCGGGGGACGCCGCGACCGCGCGGGTGGTGCTCGGCCACACGCTCCGCCGTGCCCCCGGCTACCTGCTCGCGCAGCTTCTCTACGAGTCGATGAACGGCGGGTTCGCGCCGGAGGTGCTGCTGGTGAGCATCGAGGAGGAGCGGCAGCGCCGCACCGAGCGGGAGCGGGCGGAGGGCGAGGCAGCGGTCGCGGAGCCGGAGGCGGCTCCGGAGCCCCCCGGCCCGGACCTCGGTGGTGCGCCCGGTCCCGGCGGCGCGGGGGCGGGAGCTCCGGCGCGGGGGAAGGCCCGGCGGGGCCGACGGCGGCGCGGTCGCCCGGTGACGGGCTCGCCGCCCGTCGACACCCTGCCGGGGCCCGGCTCCCGCACCGCCGACACCGCCGACAGCACCGGTACGGCGGAGCCCCCCGGCCGGCCGACCGGGCCGGACGGGCCGGACGGTGTCGGGCGGAGCCCCGGGAGCGGGAGCACCCCCGCCCCGCCGGAGCGACGGGGCGGGCTCGGCCGGGCGCGGGTCCCCGGCCCGGCGCCCAGGGCGGCGGCCGTCCTGCCCGGGGTCCGCCGGCGCCGGGGCGCGTGCGGGGCGGAGCGGGGGCAGCGCCGTGCGCGGTGACCTCCGGGGCGGCCCGGCCGGGCCCGTCGAGGGCCTCCTGCGGCGCCGCACCACCGGCCGGCCGCCGGGCCGCCTTCCCGGACGTCCGGCCGACCGCCGCCCCGACGGCCGACCGGGGAACTGCCGGGCGGCCCGGGGCGCGGGCGCGCTACACCTCGCCGCGCGCCATCGCGATCAGCCGGTCCAGTACCTTGCCGCCGCTGACCCGGAGGCCGTCGTGCTCCCACTCGTTGGTGATCCAGGTCCGCACCCCGCGCACGGCCCGCGCGGTCTCCAGCGAGTCGGCGGTGTCGACGTACATGTCGTCGTGGTACACCGCCGCGAAGACCGGCACCTCGTTGGCGGCGAGCACGGCCGGGTCGTACAGGTCCGGCCAGTCGGTGCGGGCGGCGAGCAGCTCCGCGGTGTCCTTCAGCGGGCGCAGCGCGGGATCGGTGTCGAACAGCCAGGGGTAGATCATCTCCCCGGTGAACAGCACCGGGGCGCCCGACTCCAGCGCGGCGCGGGCGTCGAACTCCGGGAACTCCGCGCGCACCCGCTCGGCCGCCCAGGCGGTCCCGGCCCGGTCCACCGAGCGCTGGCCGTAGATCGACTCGTGCAGGACGGCGTAGAGCGGGCCCTGGGCGAAGGAGAGCTGCGCCTGGGCGCCGGCGAGGAAGGTGTCGGAGAGTTCGGGGCCCTCCACGCCCTCCACCCAGGCCTCCTCCAGCAGGTAGTGGAGGGTCCCGGAGCCGCTGCCGGTGCCGAGCAGCATCCCGAGGGCCTGGAACGCCTCGACGGTGAGCAGCCCGCCGTCGGGCAGGGTGGCCGGGGTCCCGGCGAGGTGCCCGGCGATCCGCCGCACCGCGTCGACGTCCTGGGGGAACCGCGCGTAGTGGTCCTCGTTCTTGCCGACGACCCGCGGGTACGCGGCCCGGTAGACGTCGGCGGCGGAGCTGTGCAGACCGGCCAGGCCGCCGGTGACGAAGGCCCGGTCCAGTCCCTCGGGGGCGATCGAGAGGTAGGTGAGGGTGCAGAAGCCGCCGAAGCTCTGACCGAGCACGCTCCAGCGGCGGTCCCCGCCGAGCAGCCGGCGGCGGACCAGTTCGGCGTCCCGCACGATCGAGTCGGCCCGGAAGTGCGCCAGGTACTCCGCCTGCTCCTCGGCCCCGCCCCGCCGGGCCAGCGTCTGCCGGGTGGCGGGCGTGGAGCGTCCGGTGCCGCGCTGGTCGAGCAGGAGCACCCGGTGGTCGTCGAGCGCGCGCTCCAGCCAGCCGTCCCGGCCGAGCGGCCGGCCGGCCTTGCCCCCCGGTCCGCCCTGGAGGAACAGCAGCCAGGGCAGGTCGGTGTCCCCGGTCCGGCCCGAGGCCACCACCTCACGGGCGTACACCTCGATCTGCTCGCCCTGTGGGGCGGCGTGGTCGAGCGGCACCTGGAAGACGTGCTCGGTGAAGGCAATCCCGGGCAGCCGGCTGGCGGTCGACATACAACTCCTCGGTCTCTGCTGGTCACAGCGGTCGCGTCGGCTCCGCCCGGGGTTGCCGGTGGCGGGCCCGCGACCCCCGCACCGTATCCTGGCCGCGGCCCGGGGCCGCCTCCGGCGGCAGCCGCCCGCGACCGCCCACCCGGCGGACGGTGCGGCCGGGCCGGGACCAAGGATCGGCAGCCCCGGCGGGCAGCACGCGGTCGCGGTGCACCGGGCGGGCCCCGGACGCACGGCGGGCGTGACCTGTGGCCGGTCTCCGGCGTTGTCCCCGGGGGCCCTGCGCCCGGGCGCCACCGCCGCGGGCGGGGCGGACCGGGGCCCGACCCGGCACCGGTGACGGTGCCGTCGGACGGGGCGCCCGACGCGGCGCCGGAACGGGCCGCCGTCCGGTGGCCGCCAGGACGGGGCCGGGGCCGGCGGCGGGGTGCGGTCGGGCCGTCGGGCCCGACCGGGCAACGGGGAGGCGGGGACCTCCGGGCGCGAGAACGCCCGGCGGCCAACGACGCGGGGCGGGTACCGACCGGGTACCCGGCACCGCATGGCACGGCCCGGCACCGGGTACGGCCAGACACGGCACAGACCGGCGGGGGATTCCGCCGGTCCGGAACCAGTACGCGATCGAGCATGCTCGCGGCCCATCGGCCTGACCGGCCACCGGACCGCCGAGGGGAGGAGAGTCCGGTGACCGCGATGAGGCCGCCACAGGCCGCACCGGCCGAGAGTGTGGTCGGCGCGCCGAGACCGGCGGGCCGGCCGGACCAGGCCCACCCGGCCGGCGCCGGTGGTCCGGCCAGGTCCGCACCGCCGCGCCCGCAGCCGGCCGCGGTCCACCAGGCGGTGCTGTGTGTGAAGGCGCCGGCGATGGCGGCCTCGGATCCGGACGGCCAGTTGCGCGGGCACGGCCTGCACGGGTTCTACCGCTCCGGCGTCCGGGTGGTGGCCCGGATGGAGGTACGGCTCGGCGGGATCGAACCGCTCCCGCTCCAGGGCACCCTGACCACGGCGGCCCAGGCCCGGTTCCTGGGGGCCGTCCGCCTCCCCGGCGACCTCGACCCGGACCCGGCGCTCACCGTCGAGCGGCTGCGGCACGCCGACGGCGTGGAGACCGTCACGGTCCGCAACGCCGGCGGCCGCCCGGCCCGGCTGCCGCTGGAGATCGCGCTCTCCACCGACCTCGGCCCGGTCGCCGAGATCGCCGCCGGCCACCGCTCGCCGGACCTGCCCGGCCAGGTCCAGTCCGCGGGGCTGCGCTGGGCGGGGCCCACCCACAGCGCCACGGTCAGCGCCCAGCCCTCGCCGCACGCCGTGCTGGCCGGTGCCGGTGTGCTGCGCTGGGACCTCGACGTCCAGCCGGGCGCGCGCTGGTCGGTCGAGCTCCGGGCCGAGCTGGAGAGCACGGTGCCCGCCCCGCGCCCGCCCGGCGGGCGCGGCCCCGGCGTCCCGCTGCCCTGGGCCGAGCCCGAGGTGCGCTGCGACGACCCCCGGGTGGCCCTGGTGGTGTCGCGCTCCCTGGACTCCCTGGGCGGTCTGCTGTTCGCCGACCCGGACCGGCCGACCGACCTCTACCTGGCCTCCGGCGCTCCCTGGCGGTTCGGCCTCGCCCCGGCCGACGCGCTCTGGGCGGCCCGGTTGACCCTGCCGCTCGGCACCCGGCTGGCCGCCGGGACCCTGCGCGCCCTGGCCCGCCGTCAGCAGCAGTCCGCCGCCGGGGCGGGCGCTCCCGGCCAGGGCGGCCGCCGCCTCGAGGGGCTGCTGCCCGGCGCCCTGCGGCACGGCGGACCCGAGCTGCCGCCGACCTGCACCGCCACCGAGGCCACCCTGCTGTTCGTCACCGTGCTGGCCGAGGCCTGGCGGTGGGGCCTGCCCCGGGCGGAGGTCGCCGAACTCCTCCCGGCCGCCGAGCGCGCGCTCGGCGCGCTGCGCGAGGGCCTGGTGGACGGTTTCGTCACCGACCTGAGCCGCCCGGTCGAGGAGCGCGCCGCCCACCCGGTGCCGGCCAGGGCCGAGGTCCAGGCCCAGGCGCACCGGGCGGCCCTGCACGGGGCCGACCTGCTGGCGGCCTTCGGCCGGCCCGGCGCCGAGGAGTGGCGGGACTGGGCGGCCGCTCTGCGCGGCCGGTTCCGCGAGCGGTTCTGGCTGGACGACCTGTCCGGCGGGCGTCCGGCCGCCGGGCTCGCGCCGGGCGGGCAGCCGCTGCCCGCCGTGGCCGCCTCCCTGGTCCACCTGCTCGATCCCGGCCTCGCCGCCGACGGCGGCCGCCACGAGTCCCTGCTGGACCGCGAGCAGACCAGGCTGCTAGCCCAGCGGCTGGCGGCGCCCGAGCTGGACAGCGGCTGGGGGCTGCGCACGCTCAGTGCCAAGTCCCCCCGGTTCAACCCGCTCGGCCACCGCAGCGGGGCGGTGCGCGTCCACGAGACCGCGCTCGCGGTCGCCGGGCTCGCCGAGGCCGGCCACGAGAACGAGGCGGGGGCCCTGCTGGAGGGGCTGCTCGCGGCGGCGGCCCACTTCGAGGGGCGGCTGCCCGAGATGTACGCGGGGGAGCAGTGGACGCCCGGCTCCCCGCCGGTCCCGCACCCGGGTGCCTGTCGGCCGGCCGCGGTCTCGTCCGCCGGGGCAGCGCACGCGGTGTTCGCGCTCGCCGGGGTCCGGCCGGACGTGCCCGGCGGGCGGGTGCTGGTCCGTCCGGCCAGCACCGCGCCGCTCGGGGAGCTGGAGCTGACCGGACTGCGGGTCGCCGGTGAGCCCTTCTCGGTGCGGGTCAGCCGGATCGGCGTGGCGATGGTCGAGGAGGCGTCCGCGGACCTCCAGCTGGTGGCCCGCTGACGTCGCCACCGCCTCCGCCGCCCGCCCGCCGCAGTCCGGCCCGCACCGCACCGGGCCGGGCCGGGCACGGCGGACGGCAAGGAGCACAGGCAGCGCAGGGAGCGCCGGGAGCGCCGGGAGGGCCGTCCCAGCACGGTCCGTACCCGGGCCTGTGCTTATCGTCAGAGAGACGACTATGATCGTCGCCATGTCGCGTTATGACCCGTCGGCCTTCCCCCCGTTCGCAGTCACGGTCGACCTGGTCGTGCTGACGGTGCGCGAGCACGCGCTCTGTGCCCTGCTGGTCCGCCGGGGCGAGCCGCCCTACCAGGGCTACTGGGCGCTCCCGGGCGGTTTCGTCCGCCCCGACGAGGGCCTCGCCGAGGCGGCCTCGCGGGAGCTGGCCGAGGAGACCGGCCTGCGCGCCCCCACCGCCCCCGGGCACGACGCGGCCGGTCCCGGTGCGGCCGGCGCCCACCTGGAGCAGCTCGCCACCTACGGCCACCCCCAGCGCGACCCGCGGATGCGGGTGGTCAGCGTCGCCCACCTGGTGCTCGCGCCCGACCTGCCGACCCCGCGCGCGGGCGGCGACGCGAGCGGTGCCCGGTGGGCCCCGGTCACCGAGCTCCTCGGCCCGGACCGGGCCGACGGTGTTCCGCTCGCCTTCGACCACGGGCTGATCCTGGCGGACGGGGTGGAGCGCGCCCGCTCCAAGATCGAGTACTCCTCGCTGGCGACGGCGTTCTGCGCGACCGAGTTCACCGTCGGCGAGCTGCGCCGCGTCTACGAGGCGGTCTGGGGCGTGGTGCTCGATCCGCGGAACTTCCACCGCAAGGTCACCGGCACCCCGGGCTTCCTGCTGCCCTCCGGCGGCACGACGACCCGTCAGGGCGGGCGCCCGGCCCAGTTGTTCACCTCCGGCGGCGCCAGTGTGCTCAACCCGCCGATGCTGCGTCCGGAGTCCTGAGCCGCCCGGTCGTCACGGTCCGACCGGGTTCCCCGATGGGGCCGGCACCTCGCGCCCGGCCCGGCCCACGGGTCTCGGCCGCAGGATCGGATTGTCCCCTGATCGGGTGAGGTGTGCGGGCGGTCGGCCCATGGCGCTCCCGTAATGCCCGGAATCTCCGCCGCGGGCCCCTAATGTGCTGGCGCGGAACCGTGCGGGTGCGACCCGGCGCGCCGCGGACCAGGTCGGCCGAGGGCATGGGAGCAGCCAGCGATGATCCAGATCACCGGACTGACCAGGGTTCACCGAGGGGGAGGCCCCCCGGTGCTGCTGGACCTGACCTTCGAGGCCCGCCCGGGCGCGGTGACGGCCCTGCTCGGTCCCGAGGGGGCGGGCAAGTCGACCGCGCTGCGGCTGATGCTGGAACTCGAACGGGGCCGCGGCGTCACCCTCTTCGACGGCCGCACCTACCGCCGGCTGCGTCGGCCGGAGCGCGAGGTCGGCGTGCTCCTGTCCGGATCCGCCGACGCCCCCGGGGCGTCCGACCTGGCCGGGCACCCCGGCCGGAAGGCCCGGGGACACCTGAGGATGCTGGCGGCCGCGGTCGGCGCGCCCACCAGGCGGGCGGACGAACTCCTGGAGCGGACCAGGCTCGCCGCTGTCGCCGAGCAGCGCCTGCGCACCTACTCACCGGGCATGCACCGGCGGCTCGCCCTGGCGGCCGCTCTGCTCGGCGAGCCCGGCACGCTGCTCCTGGACGCGCCCACCGAAGGCCTCTCGCCGCGCAACGTGGAGTGGTTCCACGCCTTCCTGCGCTCCTTCGCCGCGGACGGGGGGACGGTCCTGGTCACCACCCGCACCCCGCAGGAGGCCTCGCAGCTCGCCGACCGGGTGGTGACGCTGGACCGGGGACGGCTGGCGGCGGACCAGTCGGTGACGGAGTTCCGGCGCACCCGGCTCAGCCCGGAGGTCGCGGTGCGGGGCCCCCAGATGGCCCGGCTCGCCGATCTGCTGGCCGGTCAGGGCGCTCAGGTCCGGCGGGACGGCGGGACCGAACTCGCGGTGTCCGGCGTCGGCCGGACCGAGATCGGCGAACTCGCCTACCGCCACGGCATCCTGCTGCACGAGCTCGCCGACCGGGTCGTCGAGCGGCCGGCCCCCCGGGCGGACCTGAGGGTGGTCGCGAGCGGCCCGGGCCGCCCCCGGACGCCCGGAGCCGCAGCTGCGACGGCGGCCCCGACCTCGATGGCACCGACGGCTACGGACGCGCCGGTGCCCGAGGACGCGATGGCGGTGACCGCGGTCCGGGCCGAACGGACCGGATGCACCGAACAGGCCGAACAGGCCGACCGGACGGTGGCGATGCCGGTGGCGCGGTCCCGGGCACTGGCCGCCGCCGGCCGGGACCCGGAGCCCGCACCCACTCTCGCCCTGCCGGTCGCGCCGCCCCCGGCCGGCGGCTCGTCGGCCGTGACCGCGTCCGCCGCGCCGGGGCCCCGCCGCGGCGCCCGGGCCGTCACCCGGGGCACGGCCGAGGCGGCCGAGGCGGCCCGGGTGCCCGCCGAGGCCGTCGGGACCGTGCGGACCGGGCGCCGCAGCAGCGGCCGGCGGGAGGACGAGACCTCCCCGGTGGTCGCGGTGGACCGGCTCTTCCGGGACGGGCTGACCGGCCTGGCGCGCTCGGCACAGGCCCCGGCGGCCGTGCCGGGGGCCGAGGCCCACCGGCGCCCGGGGGAGGCGGCCGACGGACTGCTGGGCGACGACACCGTCCGCCTGGGCCGCGTCACCCGCCCGCAGCCCGACCGGGCCGAGCAGCCCGCGCCCGACCGGTCGGCCGCACCCGGGGCGCACCCGACCGGGCCCGATCGGATCGGTGCGAACCCGGTCGGTGCGAACCCGACCGGGCCCGTTGTCCCCGCCACCTCTGACCTTCGGAGCGAGTGAACCGTGCGTGTTCTGGCTTATGAGCTGCGCCGGGTGCGCGGCCTGCGTTCGACCTGGCTGCTGCTCGGACTCGTGGTGGTCTGCAACGCGGTGGTCGCCGGCGTGCTGGCCGGCCAGGTGGGGGACCGGACCCTCGGCGGCGCGGCCGCGGTGCGGCTGCTGACGGCGGCGGTGCCGCTGGTGCCGCTGCCGTTCGCGGCACTGGGCGCCGGGGTGCTGGGCGCGCTGGCGTACGGCCACGAGGTGCGGCACCGGGGTCTGGCGGCCTCCCAGGTGTCCTACCCGCGCCGGGTCCGGCTGCTGACGGCCAAGCTGACGGTGACCGGCGCCCTCGCGGCGATGCTCGCCCTGGTCACGCTGCTGGTCGACGCGGTGACCGTGCACTTCGCCCTGCCCGCCGGGGTGACGGTGGCGGCCTGGTCGGACCCGGCCGCGCTGTCCGCCCGGGTCGCGGAGGCGCTGGCCCCGTCCGGTCCCGGCGGGCTCGACATGCTGCCGCCGGTGGCGGCGCCGCTGGCCCTGGTGGCCGGCCAGGGGGCGCCGACGGCGCTGCTGGCCTTCGTGCTGCTGGTGGTCGTGGCGGGCTGGACCGGGGTGCTGACCGCCGCGCTGACCCGGAGCGCCACCGCCGGGGTGCTGCTGCTCTGCGCCCTGCCGCCGCTGCTGGAGTCCGCGGTGGCGCTGGTGCTGCGGCAGAGCGGGACGCCCTGGCCGGCCCGGGCGGCGGAGCTGCTGCCGTTCCCGTCGGGGATCGAGTGGGCGTGCGGATGGGTGTACGGCGGGGACGGCCGGGTTGCGGGGGGCGGCGCGGTGTCGGCGGCTCCGGCCCTGACCGATCCGGTGCTGCAGGCCGCCGCGGTGGCGCCGGTGCTGGTGTTGCTGCTGGTCACCCTGGTGGTGCAGGCCCGGCGCCGGGCGCTCTGAGCCCGCGGCGGGCCGGGGCGGTTCGCCAAGATCGACCAATGGTGACCGTAATGAGTGGTTCACCCTGATAAGAAGTCAATTATCCAGTCACGGGCGATCACCCTTTCGTGTGCTTTTCACGAGAATTCTCAAGCTGTGCCCGCGGATCGCCGACAAAGGAGCTGTGAGTACCCTTGCGCACCCCACCATGACCCCCGCCCGTTCCGCCGATGGGGCCATCCCCGGCTCCGCCGACCTGGACCGCTACTCCTACGCCGACCGGCCCATCCCGCCGGCGCCCCGCTGGGAGGGCGCCGAGTCGGACCTCGCCCGGGTCGGCCGCAAGACCACCAGCAGCCGGGGCCGAGGCCTGCACGGCCAGCTCGTCCAGCAGTTGGGCCAGATGATCGTCTCCGGCGACCTCGGTGCCGACCGGCCGCTCGTCCCGGAGGAGATCGGCCAGCGGTTCGAGGTCTCCCGCACCGTCGTCCGCGAGTCGCTGCGCGTGCTGGAGGCCAAGGGCCTGGTCAGCGCCCGCCCCAACGTCGGCACCCGGGTCCGTCCGGTCAGCGACTGGAACCTCCTGGACCCGGACATCATCGAGTGGCGGGCCTTCGGCCCGCAGCGCGACGAGCAGCGCCGGGAGCTGTTCGAGCTGCGCTGGGCGATCGAGCCGCTGGCCTCCCGGCTGGCCTCCGGCCACGGCCGGGAGGACGTCCAGCAGCGGATGGCCGAGCTGATCGAGATCCTGGGCCACGCCTGCGCCCAGGCGGACCTCGCCACCTACGCCCGGGCCGACACCGAGCTGCACGTGCTCATCCTGCAGCTGGCCGGGAACCGCATGCTGGAGCACCTCTCCGGGATCGTCGCCTGCGCGCTCCAGGTGTCCGGCGGTCCGGCCACCGCCTGCGAGCGGCCCTCGGAGGCCTCGGTCGGGATGCACGCCCGGCTGGTGGAGGCGCTCGGCTCCGGCGACGGCAGTGCCGCCGAGAACACCATGCGGGCGCTGCTCACCGTCCACCCCGAGATCGAGCCCTCCGTTCCGGCGCCCCGGGAGCACTGAGCGGACCGTTCGGCGACCGGACACCGCCGCCCCGCCCCGCGACCTGCTCCCCGACCCGACCCGTCGTGGTCCGACGTCCGCGATTCCTCCGCGGCCTCCCGAAGTCCCCCTCGCGACCCCCGACCCCCCGGCTGCCGCCACGGTGCGGCCGGGGGGTCTCCGTACGTCCGGGGCCGCGCGGAGCGGCCGGGCGAGACGGGGGGTGAAACGGAGGGGCGGAGGGGGTGGAGGAAACGGCGGGCGAAAGGGAGGCGGAGGAGGAGGAAGGGGTGTCCCGACGGCGGTTCGGAGCCGGCCCGCACCCGCCGGACAGTGGAATGGCGTGTCCATGGTGAATGGTTGGGTCGCGGGTGGGGGATGATGGAGGCCGGCCCCGGGCCGCGGCCGCCCACCGGTGTGACCCGCGACACGAAGGCCATGCGTAACACTTGACGAGCAGCAGCGATGTCTCCTGAGCGGGAGCAGCTCCGGAATAACCCAACGTGTCAGAATGCTGTGTTGGTCCGCGGCGCTGCTGCCGTCCTGCAAACCCAGACCTCAAACCCGAGTCGGTCGGAATCGACACCGCGTGCCCGACGCGCGATCTCCTTCCCCGCCCGCTCGGGCGGCCGGTACGGGTTCGAGTCCACTCATCGTCCGAGAGGTTGTTCGTGTCGGCCAGCACATCCCGTTCACTTCCCCCCGAGATCGCCGAGTCCGCGGCTCTGCTGGCGCTCATCGAGCGGGGCAAGGCCCAGGGGCAGATCGCCGGTGACGACGTACGCCAGGCGTTCGAGGCGGACCAGATCCCGGTCACCAAGTGGAAGAACGTCATGCGCAGCCTCAACCAGGTTCTGATTGAGGAGGGGGTGGACCTCATGGTCAGCGCGGCCGAACCGGCCGGCGCCAAGCGCAAGAGCGTTGCTGCCAAGAGCCCCGCCAAGCGCACCGCGACCAAGGCGGTCACCACCCGGAACCCGGCCGCCCCGTCGGCCCCGACCAAGCCGCCCGTGCGCATCGCGCCCGGTGCGCCCGTCTCCACTCCGACGGTCGCGGCCGCCGCCGCGCCGGTCAGCACCGTGTCCGCCGAGATCACCGTCGAGGGGGCGACCGTCGGCACCGAGGTGAAGGCGGCCGTCGCCAAGAAGGCCGTGGCGAAGAAGGCCGTCGCCAAGAAGACCGCCGCGCCGGCCAAGAAGGCCGCCGCCAAGAAGACCACCACCGCCAAGACCGGCAAGGCCGGCGAGGAGGAGGGCCTCGGCGAGGAAGAGGTCCTCGAGGACGTGGCCCTGCCCGGCGACAAGCCCGCCGCCGAGGGCGACGCCCCGGAGGAGGAGTCGGAGGGCTTCGTCCTCTCCGACGACGACGAGGACGACGCCCCGGCCCAGCAGGTGGCCGTCGCCGGTGCCACCGCCGACCCGGTCAAGGACTACCTGAAGCAGATCGGCAAGGTCCCGCTGCTCAACGCCGAGCAGGAGGTCGAGCTCGCCAAGCGGATCGAGGCCGGCCTGTTCGCCGAGGACAAGCTGTCGGCCGCCGACAAGCTCGCTCCCAAGCTCAAGCGCGAGCTGGAGATCATCGCCGAGGACGGCCGCCGGGCCAAGAACCACCTGCTGGAGGCCAACCTCCGCCTGGTGGTCTCGCTGGCCAAGCGCTACACCGGTCGCGGCATGCTCTTCCTGGACCTCATCCAGGAGGGCAACCTCGGTCTGATCCGTGCGGTCGAGAAGTTCGACTACACCAAGGGCTACAAGTTCTCCACCTACGCGACCTGGTGGATCCGCCAGGCGATCACCCGAGCGATGGCCGACCAGGCCCGCACCATCCGTATCCCGGTGCACATGGTCGAGGTCATCAACAAGCTGGCCCGCGTCCAGCGCCAGATGCTCCAGGACCTGGGCCGCGAGCCCACCCCGGAGGAGCTGGCCAAGGAACTCGACATGACCCCCGAGAAGGTCATCGAGGTCCAGAAGTACGGTCGCGAGCCCATCTCGCTGCACACCCCGCTCGGCGAGGACGGCGACAGCGAGTTCGGTGACCTCATCGAGGACTCCGAGGCGGTCGTCCCGGCCGACGCGGTCTCCTTCACCCTGCTCCAGGAGCAGCTGCACTCGGTCCTGGACACCCTGTCCGAGCGCGAGGCGGGCGTGGTCTCGATGCGCTTCGGCCTGACGGACGGTCAGCCGAAGACGCTCGACGAGATCGGCAAGGTGTACGGGGTCACCCGTGAGCGCATCCGCCAGATCGAGTCGAAGACCATGTCCAAGCTGCGTCACCCGTCGCGTTCCCAGGTGCTGCGCGACTACCTGGACTGATCGACGGTTCGGTACCGACGTCCGACCGGAAGGCCCGGAGCTCCGCGCTCCGGGCCTTCCGGCTGTTCGGGAGGGGCGGACGTCACCGTCCGGGTGGCCCTTGTCGCTCGTCCGGGTGGCGGTGCGCCGCTGAGCGGTCGCGGACCGTGGCCGGTCACCTACGCTGTGCCGGTTGCCTGCTGCCGAGCCACCTGGAGACACGGTGCCGCCCACCCCGGACCGTCCGGACCGCGCCGACCCGCCGACCGACGCGCCCCGCGCCGCCCGCCCCGCCGCGCGCGCGGCCCGGGTGACCGCCCGGCCCGCTCCCGCCCGGGCGCCCCGGTACCGCAGGGCCGCCGTGCTGACGCTGCTGGCCGCCCTGCCCGCGCCGCTGCTGGTGCTCGGCCCGGCCGGCGCCGCCGCGCACGCCCGGCCGCAGGGGCGGATCGTCGGCGGAACGGCCGAGAGCACGGGCGACCACCCCTGGGTGGTGGCGCTGGCCAGCCGGCAGCAGTTCGGCTCCGGCCGCTCGGGCCAGTTCTGCGGGGGAGCGCTGGTCACCCCCACCAAGGTGGTGACGGCGGCGCACTGCTTCTACGACGAGTCCGGCGGGCACCAGGTGGACCGGCCCGGGCTGCGGGTCGTGGTCGGCCGGGACGACCTGCGCGGCACGGTCGGCCGGGAGGTGGAGGTGCGGGAGGTCCGGATCCACCCCGACTACTCGTTCACCACCAACATGAACGATGTGGCGGTGGTCACCCTCGCGGAGTCGCAGGGGAGCCGGCCGGTGATCGACCTGGTCGGCCAGGGCGAGACCGAGCCGTACCGCGCGGGGACCCCGGCCCGGGTCTACGGCTGGGGGGACACCACCGGCCACGGTGACTACTCGCCCCAGCTGCGGGGCGTGGACGTGCCGGTCATCGCGGACCAGACCTGCGCCCAGGCCTACCCGGGCGGCCAGGACGGGCGTTTCGACGCCCGGGGCATGGTGTGCGCGGGCGAGGAGCGGGGCGGGAAGGACGCCTGCCAGGGCGACAGCGGCGGGCCGCTGGTGGTCGCGGGCCGGCTCGCGGGGCTGGTGTCCTGGGGGACGGGCTGCGCCGAGGCCGCCCACCCGGGTGTCTACACCCGGATCGCCTCGGTCGCCGACGCGGTCCGCGCCCTCCTGTAGCCGAACGGGCACGGACCGCCGCCCGATCGGGCCACCACCGGGGCCCATGGGGCCGGGGGTCGGCGGTCCGGGGCCGAGCGGTCGGGGAGCGGCCGGTCCGGGATGGGCGGTCCGGGAACGACGAAGCCGGGCGGCCGGCCCCAGGAGGGCGGTCGCCCGGCTCACCCGGTCGCACGCGGTGTGCGACCGGACACAGCTCGACGTCGGTCTGCTGCTGGCGGCGCCCGGGATCAGCGCTCGTCTTCGTTGGCCGTGGCGGCAGTGGTGCCGAGGCGGTTGCTCTCGTCCTGTATCTCCACGGCGATCTTCTTGAGCTCCGGCTCGAACTTCCGGCCGTGGTGGGCGCAGAAGAGCAGCTCTCCACCGCTGGCGAGTACGACGCGCAGGTAAGCCTGGGCGCCGCAGCGGTCGCAGCGGTCAGCCGCGGTGAGCGGGCTCGCAGGGGTCAGAACAGTAGTCACGTCGCCTCTTCTCTAGCTCGACGAGCTGTCGTACCAGGGTCAACATCCAACCAGGCCGAAAACGTTCCCGCTCGTGGCTTTTCTTCTCTGAGGATTCTGCTGTCGTTGATGAGGACGTGCCCCGGGGGCCGGTGGTTCATGCGTACCGGATCCCAGGATCCGCCCGCGGCTCGAACGCCCGATCGGAACCGGGTGCGGGAGTCCGCGTAGCATAATCCTCTGCTGGGTTGGAGCATAAGCCCCGTCCCGGGCCCCGGTAGCCTGCATAACGGCAGTTCCGGAGCCTGTGCCCGGTCCCACGGCCCGCCAGGAGCAGTGGTACCGGGAGGAGATGGAGCCCCGGCGTCCCGAATCCGGCACGGCTCTTGTTCGCGGAGCGCGTACAAGCTGCGCGGGACCGGCCCGCCGTGCTGTGCACCCAGCGGAGGGGTGCGCACACGGAGGGGAACGGCTGTCGGTGCGGTGTGCTGCACTGGCGGACGCTCCGCACCTGTCCGGATCTGCCCGGATGTGACCGATGAGACAGAACTTCACCGAGGAGAGTGCCGCGTGAGTGCCGAAACGACCGTGCCGTCCGCTCTGCTGGCCGGCGACGACGGTTCCAACTACACCGCTCGGCACCTGCTCGTCCTGGAGGGCCTGGAGGCGGTCCGCAAGCGTCCCGGCATGTACATCGGCTCGACCGACAGCCGCGGTCTGATGCACTGCCTCTGGGAGATCATCGACAACTCGGTGGACGAGGCGCTGGGCGGCTACTGCGACCGGATCGAGGTCGTCCTGCACGAGGACTCCTCGGTCGAGGTCCGCGACAACGGACGCGGCATCCCGGTCGACGTCGAGCCCAAGACCGGGCTGTCCGGGGTCGAGGTCGTGATGACCAAGCTGCACGCCGGCGGCAAGTTCGGCGGCGGCTCCTACGCGGCCTCCGGCGGTCTGCACGGCGTCGGCGCCTCGGTGGTCAACGCGCTCTCGGCCCGGCTGGACGTCGAGGTCGACCGCAGCGGCCACACCCATGCGATCAGCTTCCGGCGCGGCACCCCCGGCATCTTCACCGAGGCCGGCCCGGACGCCCCGTTCGAGGCTGCCAACGGCCTCAGCCGGACCCGCAAGGTGCCCAAGGCCCGCACCGGTACCCGCATCCGCTACTGGGCGGACCGGCAGATCTTCCTCAAGGACGCCAAGCTCTCGCTGGAGCACTTGCACAACCGGGCCCGGCAGACCGCCTTCCTGGTCCCCGGCCTGACCATCCTCGTGCGTGACGAGCGGCTCACCGAGAGCGAGCAGGTCGACGAGAGCACCTTCCGTTTCGACGGCGGCATCGCCGAGTTCTGCGAGTTCCTGGCGCCGGACAAGCCGATCAGCGACGTGCTGCGGCTGCACGGCGAGGGCACCTTCAAGGAGACCGTGCCCGTCCTGGACGAGCTCGGCCACATGACGCCGACCGAGGTCACCCGGCAGCTCGGGGTGGACATCGCGCTGCGCTGGGGCACCGGTTACGACACCACGCTGCGCTCCTTCGTCAACATCATCGCCACCCCCAAGGGCGGCACCCACGTCACCGGCTTCGAGCGCTCGCTGGCCAAGACCGTGAACGAGGTGCTGCGGGCCACCAAGCTGCTGCGGGTCGCCGAGGACGACGTCACCAAGGACGATGCCACCGAGGGACTCACCGCCGTGGTCACCGTCCGCCTGGCCGAGCCGCAGTTCGAGGGCCAGACCAAGGAGGTGCTCGGCACCTCGGCGGCCAACCGGATCGTCGCGGCCGTCCTCGCCAAGGAGCTCAAGACCTTCCTCACCTCCGGCAAGCGGGACGAGAAGGTCCAGGCCCGGGCGGTGCTGGAGAAGGTGGTGGCCGCCGCCCGGACCCGGGTCGCCGCCCGCCAGCACAAGGAGGCCCAGCGCCGGAAGACCGCGCTGGAGACCAGCTCGCTGCCGGCGAAGCTGGCCGACTGCCGCAGCGACGACGTCGAGCGCAGCGAACTCTTCATCGTCGAGGGCGATTCCGCGCTCGGCACCGCCAAGCTGGCCCGCAACTCCGAGTTCCAGGCCCTGCTGCCGATCCGCGGCAAGATCCTCAACGTGCAGAAGGCGTCCGTGAGCGACATGCTCAAGAACACCGAGTGCGCGGCGATCATCCAGGTGATAGGGGCCGGTTCGGGCCGCACCTTCGACATCGACCAGGCCCGCTACGGCCGGGTCATCTTCATGGCCGACGCCGATGTCGACGGCTCGCACATCCGCTGCCTGCTGCTGACCCTGTTCCAGCGGTACATGCGGCCCATGGTCGAGCAGGGCCGGGTCTTCGCGGCCGTGCCGCCGCTGCACCGGGTCGAGCTCACCAACCCCAAGCGCGGCCAGGAGAAGTACCACTACACCTACTCGGACGCCGAGCTGCGCTCCACCCTGCTGGAGTTCCAGCGCAAGAACCTGCGCTGGAAGGAACCGGTCCAGCGGTACAAGGGCCTCGGCGAGATGGACGCCGACCAGCTGGCCGAGACCACCATGGACCCGCGCCACCGCACGCTGCGCCGGATCAACCTGGGCGACCTGGACCAGGCCGAGAAGGTCTTCGACCTGCTGATGGGCAACGACGTGGCACCGCGCAAGGAGTTCATCGTGGACTCGGCGGCCACTCTCGACCGCTCGCGCATCGACGCCTGAGCGACCGCGCCGGAAGGGGCCCTCCACCCGTGGGTGGAGGGCCCCTTCGCATCGGTTTCCACCCGCCCTCCACCTCGGCTCCGATCAGCCGCGGGCGGCGGATCCGTAGCGTCGGGGAGGTCGGACAGAGCCTCCCCGGACGGAGAACCCCGATGCCCACCCTGGTCGACGCCGCGCTCGTGGTCGTGGTGATGGTGCTCGTGCTCCGGCGCCAGATGCGCCCCCGGCTCCTGGACACCGACCGCCGCTTCTGGCTGCTGCCGCTGGTCCTCGCCGTCGTGGCGCTGCGGGATCCGCAGCTGATCGACCGGCGGGACACGGTCTGGTCCGTCGTCCTGCTCGGCTGCGGCACGGTCGCGGTGCTCGCGGCCGGCTCGGTGTGGGGCTGGACCGTCCGGCTGTGGAGGGACGCGGACGGGGCGCTCTGGTCCCGGGGCACCCGGGCCACGCTGGCCGCCTGGGGCGGGACGGTCGCGGTCAGGGCCGGCCTGTTCGGGCTCGGGGCGGCGCTGCACCTGCGGCAGTCGAGCAGCGCGCTGCTGCTGAGCCTGGCGGTCCTGCTGCTGGTCCGCTCGCTCGTGGTGCACTGGAGGGCGCGGTCCCTCCTGCCCCTGGGGCGGGTCACCCTGACGTCCTGACCACCGCCGCGCGTACGAGGAGGCACCCCCTTGGTCGAGGCCGACCGCTTCTGGACCGGCTGGCCGTCCCGCGAGGGGCTGGAGCACGACGCCGTCAGCCGCCCCCGGCGGATCCTCGCCGGGCTCGGCCGGCTCGCCCTGCTGACCACCGTCTGCTGGGGGACCTTCTCCGACGGCCGGTACTCCGGCTGGGCGGTGGTGGCCGAGGTCGCCGGGCTGGTCACGGCGGTCGTGCTCGTCGCCGGCTTCCTGCACGCCTGCCGGGAGCAGCGCCCGGTGCCGGCGTACGCGCTGGCGGCCGGGCTGTCCGCGACCGCCTGGCTGGCCAACGCGGGGCACGCCTACCTGCTCGCCGACGTGCTCTGGTACGGGCTGGCGGTGACCGCGCTGATCCGGCTGCCGCCCGGGCCGGCGCTGCTCACCGCCGGGGCCTCGCTCGGCTCGTACGCGGCGGTCAGCTGGGCGGGCACCCTGAGCATCGCGGCCACCTGCGGCGGACTGCTGCTGCTCGGTTACCTGCTCCGGCTGGACGTCGAGGCGCGGGGGACGGCGCGGCGGCTGCTCGTCCAGGAGCGGGCCGCGCGGGCGGCCGAGGCGGAGAGCGCGGCGCTCGCCGAACGGGCCAGGATCGCCCGGGAGATCCACGACGTGCTGGCGCACAGCCTCTCCGCCCAGCTGGTGCACCTGGAGGCGGCCCGGCTGATGCTGGACGCCGGCACCGACCGGGAGCAGGTCAGGGAGCGGGTGGTGGCCGCCCGGCGGATGGCGCAGGACGGGCTCGCCGAGACCAGGCAGGCGCTGTCGGCGCTGCGCGGCGAGTTCACCCCGGTCGGCGACTACCTGGTGGAGCTGACCGGGCGGGAGCGCGCGGAGTTCCGGGTGGCCGGGATGCCCCGTCCACTGGCCGCCGAGGCGGGGCTCGCGGTCCGGCGCACGGCGCAGGAGGCACTGACCAATGTGCGCAAACACGCCCCCGGCGCGCGCTGCACCGTCGAACTGCGCTATCTGCCCGAGGAGGTCGAGCTGGAGGTGCGGGACGAGGCCGCGGGGCGCGCGGACGTGCCCGGCGGGCTGGCGGCGAGCGGTGGCGGGTACGGTCTGCTGGGGATGCGCGAACGCGCCGAACTGCTCGGCGGCAGCCTGCTGGCGGGCCCGCACGAGGGAGGATGGCGCGTGCTGCTGCGAGTGCCCGCATGACGGGGCCGGCGGTGACCAGGGTGCTGGTCGCGGACGACCAGACCGTGGTCCGCGAGGGCATCGTGATGCTGCTCGGGCTGCTGCCGGGGATCGAGGTGGTCGGTGCGGCGGCGGACGGCGAGGAGGCGGTCGCGCTGGTCGCGCGGCACCGTCCGGACGTGGTGCTGATGGACCTGCGGATGCCGCGCTGCGACGGCGTCGAGGCGACCCGGCGGATCCGGGCCGGGTACCCGGGCACCGAGGTCGTGGTGCTCACCACCTATGCCGACGACGAGTCGCTGTTCCCGGCGCTGCGGGCCGGGGCACGGGGGTATCTGACCAAGGACGCGGGCGGCGAGGAGATCGCCCGGGCGATCGCGGACGTCCGCTCGGGGGCGGCCGGGCTCTCGCCGCAGGTGCAACTGCGGCTGCTGGAGCGGCTGTCGGGGGCGGCCGACCCGGCGCCGTCGGGGGAGCCGTCCTCGGCGCCGTCCGCGGTGCCGGCCGCGGAGCCGCCGGACGGGCTGACCGCGCGGGAGGCGGAGGTGCTGGGGCTGATCGCGGAGGGCCTCTCCAACACCGAGATCGCCCGTCGGCTGTACGTCGGTCCGGCCACCGTGAAGACCCACATCAACAACCTGTTCGCCAAGACCGGCGTGCGGGACCGGGCGCAAGCGGTCGCGTACGCCTTCCGACACGGAATCACCGGGTCGCCGCAGTAGTCGGATGAGCGTCTGTCGGATCATCGATCACCTCATCGAGTGAACGTATCTGCGTTGGGAGTTTGGGGAGTTGGGGCGACCCCATGATGGGTCGGGTCACAACCCCCCGGTCCAGGAGCAGCCGTGCCACAACCGCAGACGAGAAGTCCAGAGCCGGGCGGACGGGTGGACTGGTGGGCCTCGGCACCGGCATCACCACCGGTGGCGCCATCGGGGGTGCCTCCGCTGTCGGCGCCCCCGGCATCCCCGGCATCCCCGGAACCCCTGACGCCCCCGGCGCCGCAGGCCGGGGTCGTTCCCGCGACCGGTCCCGCGACCGGCCCCGGGGCCGGACTCTCGGACGACGCCAGCACCGAGGTCTACCGCTCCGTCCAGAACAGCCTGGCCTTCCAGCGGATCCGCCACAGCTACCGGTCCTTCGTCTTCCCGGTCAGCGGCGTGTTCCTCGCCTGGTACCTGCTGTACGTGGCCGCCCAGGCCGCCGCCCCCGGGCTGATGCGCACCCCGGTCGCCGGCCCGGTCAACGTGGCCTGGCTGCTCGGCCTGCTGCAGTTCGCCACGACCTTCCTGCTGACCTGGCTCTACGCCCGCAACGCCCGCACCCAGCGCGACCGGGCCGCCCTGTCGCTGCGCTGGGACACCCAGGACCAGTTGCGATGAGGACCGCCACCCCGCCCCCCGTCGCCCCCGCCGGCGACCACCACGACCTGGCCGTGGTGCTGTTCGCGGTCATCGTCCTGGTCACCCTCGGGATCACCTTCTGGGCCGGCCGCCGTCGCGGTGGCGGCGCCGACGACTTCTACGCCGGCGGCCGCGACTTCACGCCGCTGCAGAACGGCTTCGCGCTCTCCGGCGACTACCTCTCCGCCGCCTCCTTCCTCGGCGTCGCCGGGCTGATCGCGCTGTTCGGCTACGACGGCGTGCTCTACAGCATCGGCTTCCTGGTGGCCTGGCTGGTCGTCCTGATGCTGGTCGCCGAACTGGTCAGGAACGCCGGCCGGTACACCCTGGCCGATGTGCTGGCGCTGCGGCTGCGCCGGCGCAAGGTCCGGGCCGCGGCCGGCGGTGCCAGCGTCGTGGTGACGCTGTTCTACCTGGTCGCCCAGATGGTCGGCGCGGGCAGTCTGGTCGCCCTGCTGCTCGGCACCAACAGCGCCGAGGCCAGGACCTGGACCATCGTGGCGGTGGGCGGTCTGATGATCGTCTACGTCACGGTCGGCGGGATGCGGGCCACCACCTGGATCCAGATCGTCAAGGCGTTCCTGCTGGTGGCCGGCTCGGTGCTGCTGACGGTGCTGCTGCTGGTGCGCTTCCACGGCGACGTCGCCGAGCTGATGCGGCAGGCGGCCCAGCACAGCGGCGCCGGTCAGCGGTACCTGGAGCCCGGGCTGAAGTACGGCAAGAGCTTCACCAGCCGGCTGGACTTCTTCAGCCTCGGCCTCGCCCTGGTGCTCGGCACCGCGGGGCTGCCGCACATCCTGTCCCGCTTCTACACCGTGCCCACCGCCCGGGCCGCCCGGCGCTCGACGATGTGGGCGATCGGGCTGGTCGGCGGCTTCTACCTGATGGCCATCGCGCTGGGCCTCGGCGCCACCGCACTGGTCGGCTCGGCGGAGGTCCGGCACGCCAACGCGGCGGGCAACACCGCCGTCCCGCTGCTCGCCCTGGTGCTGGGCGGTGGCAACGGCTCCACCGGCGGGGTGGTGCTGTTCGCGGTGATCTCGGCGATCGCCTTCGCCACCATCCTCGCCGTGGTCGCCGGGCTCACCCTGGCCTCCTCGGCGGCCTTCGCCCACGACATCTGGGCGGGCGCCTGGCGGGGGCGTCCCCGTCGGCGGCAGCGGGGGGCACGTGGCCGACGGGCCCTCGTCCCGGCCTCCCGGCGGGCACGCGGCGGCGCGGACGCCGCGACCGGAACGGCGACGGAGCGGACGGAGGACGGGGCACCGGCGACCACCGAGCGCCAGGAGGTGCTGGTCGCCCGGATCGCGGCGGTCGGGATCGGCGCGGTGGCGATCGTGCTGAGCCTCTTCGCGCAGCAGCTGAACGTCGCCTTCCTGGTCGGCCTGGCCTTCGCCGTGGCCGCCTCCGCCAACCTGCCGGTGCTGCTCTACAGCCTGTTCTGGCGGCGGTTCACCCCGCGCGGCGCGGTCTGGTCGGTGTACGGCGGGCTGATCCCGGCGGTGGTGCTGGTGGCCTTCTCGCCGGTCGTGTCCGGTACCAAGGTGGCGCTCTTCCCCGGCGTGGACTTCCACTGGTTCCCGCTGGAGAACCCGGGCCTCGTCTCCATCCCGCTCGGCTTCCTGGCCGGGTGGATCGGCACCCTCACCTCGCCCGAGCCGGCCGATCCGGACCGGTACGCCGAGCTGGAGGTCCGGGCCCTGACCGGGGCCGGGGCCGCCTGACGGCGAGGCTCCCGGCCGTGGTCCGGCCGACTTCCACGACCCCCGGCGGACCCCGCCGGGGGTCGTGCCGTTCCCCGCCCCCGGGGCGGCGAGGGGTCGGGGCGGTCAGAGCTCGCGCAGGGAGGTGACCTCCATCCGGGACGGCGTGCCCGCTGCCTTGCCGCAGCTCTCGGGCCGGGCCGGCTCGCTGACGCCCTCGGCCACCCCGACCTCCCAGGACCGGCCGTCCTCGTGCCGGACGCCGACCACCCAGCGGCCCGCGCCGTCCGCCCGCTGGGCCAGGGACAGCGCGTCCGCCCGGGTCTCCCCGGTGACCAGCCGCACGGCCTGGTCGGCGGCCTGGCCCGGCCGGTCCCAGCCGGAACAGCCGCGCGACCACTCCGGCGCCATGTGGCCGGCCGCCGTGGCCGCCAGCACCTCCTTGGCCGACTCGGCGGTCAGCCGCCCGTAGGTGTAGCCGTACGGCAGGACCAGCATCGTGGGGGAGAAGCGGTGCCCGCCCAGATGCGTCACCTCCCACACCTCGCTGTGCCCGGCGGCGGCCAGCTCGGCCGCGAGGGGGCGGCCCAGCAGGGCGCAGCAGCGGTCGCGGCGGCCGTTGGTGCACACCAGGGCGATCGGGCCGCCGATGTGGGGGGCTCCGAAGCCGCCGTGCTCGCCTGCGCCCAGCGCGGTGAAGTCCAGGGCGAGCAGCTCCGCCGGGTCCGCCACCGAGGCCCGGCGGACCCAGCTCCGGCCGGGGGACGGGACGGTGTGCGCCACGACCACCTCGTGCCGGGCGGTCGGCAGGCAGTCCGCGTGCCGGCCGGGGCGGCGGATCAGCGCGACCCGGACGCCGGTGCCGCCGGTCGCGGCGTCCAGCGCGCGGCCGACCTCCGGGTCCAGGTGGCTCTGGCCGAGCGCCTTGGCACCCCACGGGCCGGTCTGTTCGACCAGCAGCCAGGTGGTGGCGGTCGCGGCGGTGGCGGCCAGCGGCTCCGACAGTTCACGCGACAACGTCGCACAGGTGCTCACGGCGGTAAGGCTACCCTTGCCGCCCGCTCCCGGCCCGGCCGCCGGGGCGCGGCCGACCGCGGGCCGGCCGACCGCGGGCCGGCCGACCGCGTCGGTGCGGGCCGTGCCGGGAGCGCCGGAGGGGCGCCGACCCGGTCGGTCGGCGCCCCTCCGGCGGTGGCGGGCCCGCCCTGAAAGGGGCCCGGACAGCCCCTAGAAGGGACCGGCCACGGTGCTGATCGGGCTGCTCACCGGGGTGCCGGAGCCGTCCCGGCGCGGGTCGCGCTCCGGCAGGTCGACCGGCGCGCCCTTGGGACCGGCGGCGCGGGCGGGAGCCGGCCCGGCCCAGGCGAAGGCGAGCGCGTCCTCGCCGCGCAGGAAGCGCTGGCAGCGCACCCCGCCGGTGGCCCGGCCCTTGCGCGGGTACTGCTCGAAGGGGGTGACCTTCCAGCTGGACTGGGCCTCGCCGGTGAGGGTGCCGGCGGCGCCGGCCACCGAGACGACCACCGCGTCGACGGCCGGGTCGACGGCGGTGAAGGAGAGCACCCGGGCGCCGTCGGACAGCTTGACGCCAGCCATGCCGCCGGCCGGCCTGCCCTGCGGGCGGACCTGCCCGGCGGGGTAGCGCAGCAACTGGGCGTCGGAGGTGATGAAGACGAGGTCCTCCTCGCCGGTGCGCAGCTCGACCGCGCCGACCACCTCGTCGCCCTCCTTGAGCCCGATCACCTCGAACTCGTCCTTGTTGGCGGGCCATTCGGGGACCACCCGCTTGACGACGCCCTGGACGGTGCCCAGCGCCAGGCCGGGCGAGGACTCGTCCAGCGTGGTGAGCGCGAGCACCCGCTCGCCGTCCTCCAGCCGGAGGAACTCGGTGACCAGCGCGCCGCCGGCCAGCGTCGGCGACGGGGTGGGCGGCAGTGCCGGCAGGTCGATGACCGGCAGTCGCAGGACCCGGCCGGCCGAGGTGACCACGCCGATGTCGGCGCGGGCGGTGGTCGGCACCGCGGAGACGATGACGTCGTTCTTGGCGCGCTTCTCCGACACCTCGAACGGCTCGCCGTCGGCGGTGCGGGCGAGCAGGCCGGTGGAGGAGAGCAGCACCCGGCACGGGTCGTCCGCGACCTCCAGCGGAACGGTCAGCGAGGCGGCCGGAGCGGCGCCGGCCTCCAGCAGCACGGTGCGCCGCTCGGTGCCGAACTGCTTGGCGACGGCGCCGAGTTCGGTGGAGACCACGCTGCGCAGCCTGGTGTCGGACTCCAGGATCTCGGTCAGCTCGGCGATCTCCGAGTTGAGC
Source organism: Kitasatospora purpeofusca (assembly GCF_036010405.1). Classification (NCBI taxonomy): domain Bacteria; kingdom Bacillati; phylum Actinomycetota; class Actinomycetes; order Kitasatosporales; family Streptomycetaceae; genus Kitasatospora; species Kitasatospora purpeofusca. Next base: position 6,579,433 of record NZ_CP108561.1, read on the forward strand.
TTGGCCTGCTCCTGCTCCAGCTCGACCCGGTCGAAGCGGGTGAGCCGGCGCAGCGGGGTGTCGAGGATGTACGCGGTCTGCGTCTCGCTCAGCGAGAAGCGCTCGATCAGGCGCTCCTTGGCCTGGGCCGCGTTGTCGCTGGACCGGATGAGGGCGATGACCTCGTCGATGTCGACCAGGGCGACCAGCAGGCCCTCGACCAGGTGCAGCCGCTCCTGGCGCTTGCGGCGGCGGAAGTCGCTGCGCCGGCGGACCACCTCGAAGCGGTGGTCGACGTAGACCTCCAGCAGCTCCTTGAGGCCGAGGGTGAGCGGCTGGCCGTCGACCAGTGCCACGTTGTTGATGCCGAAGGTCTCCTCCATCGGCGTCAGCTTGTAGAGCTGCTCCAGCAGGGCCTCGGGCACGAAGCCGTTCTTGACCTCGATGACGAGGCGCAGTCCGTGCTCGCGGTCGGTGAGGTCCTTGACGTCCGCGATGCCCTGGAGCTTCTTCGCGTTGACGAGGTCCTTGATCTTGGAGATGACCTTCTCCGGGCCGACGTTGTACGGCAGCTCGGTGACCACGATGCCCTTGCGGCGGGCGCTGACGGCCTCGACGGTCGTGGTGGCACGGATCTTGAAGGTGCCCCGGCCGGACTCGTAGGCGTCCCTGATGCCGGAGAGGCCGACGATCCGTCCGCCGGTGGGCAGGTCGGGGCCGGGGACGAACCGCATCAGGGTGTCGAGGTCGGCGGTCGGGTGCTTGATCAGGTGCCGGGCGGCGGCGACGACCTCGGAGAGGTTGTGCGGCGGCATGTTGGTGGCCATGCCGACCGCGATGCCGGTGGCGCCGTTGACCAGCAGGTTGGGGAAGGCCGCGGGGAGGGCGAGCGGTTCCTGCTCGCTGCCGTCGTAGTTGGGGCCGAAGTCGACGGTGTCCTCGTGGATCGACTCGACCATGGCCATCGAGGCGGCGGTGAGCCGCGACTCGGTGTAGCGCATGGCGGCCGGCGGGTCGTCGTTGCCGAGCGAGCCGAAGTTGCCGTGGCCGTCGATCAGCGGCAGCCGCATCGAGAACGGCTGGGCCATGCGGACGACCGAGTCGTAGATGGAGGCGTCACCGTGCGGGTGCAGCCGGCCCATCACCTCGCCCACCAGGCGGGCGCACTTGACGTGGCCGCGCTCCGGGCGCAGGCCCATCTCGTTGGCCTGGTACAGGATGCGGCGGTGCACCGGCTTGAGGCCGTCCCGCGCGTCCGGGAGGGCCCGGGAGTAGATGACGGAGTAGGCGTACTCGAGGAACGAGCCCTGCATCTCGTCCACGACGTCGACGTCGAGGATGCGCTCCTCGAAGTCTCCGGGGGGCGGGGTCTGCGAACTGCGGCGGGCCATCGCGGCGGGGCTCCCTTACGTCTCGCTTGCTTCTCGTCCACGTCTCGTCGGCGCGGTCTCGCCGGGCTGTCGGCTGTGCTGTCAACAGGGCTCGGCGCCCCCATTGTGGACCCTCCCGCCGACAGTCCCGGCCAGCGCCCCTCTTCCGCCCCTGGCGAACGTCCTGTCCGCGCGGACACATCCACGGCGCTCGCGCGTTGCACCACAATGGGGGACGTCACACGAAAACCCCCCGACGTCGACGACGGGAAGGACCCGAGCGCATGGCCAACCCGGCCCCCGCCTCCCAGCAGCGAGGCATCGCCATCACCGAGCACCGCCTGGCCAATGGCCTGCGCGTCGTCCTCTCCGAGGACCACCTGACCCCGGTGGCCGCGGTCTGCCTCTGGTACGACGTGGGCTCCCGGCACGAGGTGAAGGGCCGCACCGGGCTGGCCCACCTGTTCGAGCACCTCATGTTCCAGGGATCCGCGAACGTGTCCAACAACGGGCACTTCGAGCTGGTCCAGGGCGCCGGCGGTTCGCTCAACGGCACCACGAGCTTCGAGCGCACCAACTACTTCGAGACCATGCCGGCCCACCAGTTGGAGCTCGCGCTCTGGCTGGAGGCGGACCGGATGGGCTCGCTGCTGGCCGCCCTCGACGACGCGTCGATGGAGAACCAGCGCGACGTGGTGAAGAACGAGCGCCGCCAGCGGTACGACAACGTGCCCTACGGCACCGCGTTCGAGCGGCTCACCGCGCTGTCGTTCCCGGACGGCCACCCCTACCACCACACCCCGATCGGCTCGATGGCCGACCTGGACGCGGCCACGCTGGAGGACGCCCGGGCGTTCTTCCGCACGTACTACGCGCCCAACAACGCGGTGCTGTCGGTGGTCGGCGACATCGACCCGGAGCAGGCGATCGCCTGGGTGGAGAAGTACTTCGGCAGCATCCCCGCGCACGACGGCAAGCAGCCGCCGCGCGACGGCGCCCTGCCGGAGAGCATCGGCCGGGAGATCCGCGAGCTGATCCGCGAGGACGTCCCCTCCCGCGCGCTGATGGCCGCCTACCGGCTGCCGCACGACGGCACCCGCGAGGCGGACGCCGCCGACCTGGCGCTGACCGTCCTCGGCAGCGGCGAGTCGAGCCGGCTGTACAACCGGCTGGTCCGCCGGGACCGCACCGCCGTCGCGGCGGGCTTCGGCCTGCTGCGGCTGTCCGGCGCGCCCAGCCTGGGCTGGCTGGACGTCAAGACCTCGGGCGACGCCACCGTCGAGCAGATCGAGGCGGCCGTCGACGAGGAGCTGGCCCGGTTCGCGGCCGAGGGTCCGACCCCGGCCGAACTGGAGCGCGCCCAGGCGCAGATCGAGCGCGAGTGGCTGGACCGGCTCACCACGGTGGCCGGCCGAGCCGACGAACTCTGCCGCTACGCCGTGCTGTTCGGCGACCCGAAGCTGCTGAACGACGCCCTGCCGAAGGTCCTCGACGTCACCGCCGAGGAGGTGCGGGCCGTCGCCGCGGCCCGGCTGCACCCGCAGAACCGGGCGGTCCTGGTGTACGAGCCGACCACGGCCGAGGACACCGCCGCCGACACCGCTGCCACCGCCGAGACCGACGAGGAGGGCGCCGCCGTATGAGCACCGAGTACGTCCCCGCCATGACTTTCCACCAGCAGCCCCAGCCCGGCACGCCCACCCCGTGGGCGTTCCCGGCGCCGGAGCGCGCCGCCCTCGGCAACGGCATCACGGTGCTGCACTGCCACCGCCCCGGCCAGCAGCTGGTGGCCGTCGACGTGCTGCTCGACGCCCCGCTCGCCGCCGAGCCGGAGGGCCTGGACGGCGTCGCCTCGATCCTGGCCCGGGCGCTCAGCGAGGGCACCGACACGCTGACGGCCGAGGAGTTCGCGGCCGAGCTGGAGCGGGCCGGCGCCACCCTGGACGCGCACGCCGACCACCCGTGCATCCGGGTCTCGCTGGAGGTCCCGGCCTCCCGGCTGGCCCGCGGCCTGGACCTGCTGGCCGCCGCGCTGGGCAGCCCGGCGCTGCCGGAGGACGAGATCGAGCGGCTGGTCGCCAACCGGCTGGACGAGATCGTGCACGAGCAGGCCAACCCGGCCCGGCGGGCCGCCAAGGCGCTGTACGCCTCGCTGTTCGACGCCGCCGACCGGCTCTCCCGCCCGCGCGGCGGCAGCGCCGAGACGGTCAAGGCCATCGACCGGGCCTCGGTCCGGGCCTTCTACGAGGGGCACGTGCGGCCCGCGACCACCACCGTGGTGGTGGTCGGCGACCTCACCGGCACCGATCTGCCGGCCCTGCTGGAGTCCACCCTCGGCGGCTGGAAAGGCGCCCCGGCCGCGCCGGCCGCGCACGCCCCGGTGACCGGTGACGACACCGGCCGGGTGATCATCGTGGACCGGCCCGGTGCGGTGCAGACCCAGCTGCTGATCGGGCGGATCGGCCCGGACCGGCACGACCCGGCCTGGGCCGCGCAGATCCTCGGCACCTACTGCCTGGGCGGCACCCTCACCTCCCGGCTGGACCGGGTGCTGCGGGAGGAGAAGGGCTACACCTACGGCGTGCGGGCGTTCGCGCAGCCGCTGCGCTCGGCTGCGGACGGCAGCGGGCGCGCCATGCTGGCGATCAGCGGTTCGGTGGACACCGCCTCCACCGCCCCGGCGCTGGCCGACACCTGGACCATCCTGCGCACGCTGGCCGCGGAGGGGCTCACCGACGCGGAGCGCGAGGAGGCGGTGCAGTTCCTGGTCGGGGTGGCGCCGCTGAAGTACGAGACGGCGGGCTCGGTGGCCGGGACCCTGGCCGACCAGGTCGAGCAGTACCTGGCGGACGACTTCCAGGCGGAGGTCTACCGGCAGCTGGCCGAGCTGTCGACCGAGGCCGCCACCGAGGCCGTGGTGAACGCCTTCCCGCCGGACCGGCTGGTGACGGTCCTGGTCGGTGACGCCTCGGCGTTCGCGGACCAGGTGCGTGAGCTGGGCATCGGCGAGGTGACGGTGATCGGGGCCTGATCCGGCCCGGACCCCGGGGCCCGGTGCAGCGTCGTGACGCTGCACCGGGCCCTTTCGCGTGCCGGCGCCGCCGTCCACCCCTGTGCCGGTGGTCTGCCGGACCGGCGTTAATTCCCTTGCCGGTGCGGGGCGGTGCGTGGCTAGATATCCCCGGCAACCGGTGCACACACGGAGAGGAGGCGGTCACCATGCGGGTCGAGACCTATCGACAGTGCTCCCCGAGACTGTCCTCCCGATGCCCCCTCGCGGTCTGAGCACCGCTCCCGCGTCGGCCGAGCGCCGCCGCCCCCACTTGACGTCCCCGAACCGCGCCGGGTCCTTCGCGCGGTACCCGCCTACGCTTGAACCGTCCGACCCCAGGAGGTCGTTGAACCATGTCGTACACCGAGGTACCCGGCGTCCGGACTCCGATCCGGATGTGGACCGACCCGGCCACCGTCGAGGGCCAGGCCATGCAGCAGCTGCGCAACATCAGTTCGCTGCCCTGGCTGCACGGCCTCGCCGTGATGCCCGACGTCCACCTGGGCAAGGGCGCGACCGTGGGTTCGGTGATCGCCATGCGCGGCGCCGTCTGCCCGGCCGCGGTCGGCGTGGACATCGGCTGCGGGATGAGCGCGGTGAAGACCTCGCTCACCGCGAAGGACCTGCCGGACGACCTGTCGCGGCTGCGTTCGCAGATCGAGCGGACCATCCCGGTCGGGCGCGGTCTGCACAGCGACCCGGTCGACCCGGGCAAGCTGCACGGCGCCCCGACCGACGGCTGGGACGACTTCTGGCAGCGGTTCGACGGGGTCGCGTCCGAGGTGAAGTGGCGCAAGGACCGGGCGGCGCAGCAGATGGCGACGCTCGGCGGCGGCAACCACTTCATCGAGGTGTGCGTCGACGACAGCGGCGCGGTCTGGCTGATGCTGCACTCGGGTTCGCGCAACATCGGCAAGGAGCTGGCGGAGCACCACATGGGCGTGGCCCGGTCGCTGCCGCACAACCAGGGCCTGATCGACCGTGACCTCGCGGTGTTCATCGCGGACACCCCGCAGATGGCCGCCTACCGGCAGGACCTCTTCTGGGCGCAGGAGTACGCCAAGCGCAACCGGGCGCTGATGATGGCGCTGTTCCAGGACGTGGTCCGGCGCGAGTTCCCCCGGGCGAAGGTCGCCTTCGACGAGGTGATCAGCTGCCACCACAACTACGTGTCGGAGGAGCGCTACGACGGTGTCGACCTGCTGGTCACCCGCAAGGGCGCGATCCGGGCCGGGGCCGGTGACTACGGGATCATCCCGGGCTCGATGGGCACCGGGTCGTACATCGTGCGCGGGCTGGGCAACGAGGCCTCGTTCAACTCGGCCTCGCACGGCGCCGGCCGGAAGATGAGCCGCACCGCCGCGAAGAAGCGGTTCAGCACGAGCGACCTGGTCGAGCAGACCGCGGGGGTGGAGTGCCGCAAGGACGCCGGGGTGGTGGACGAGATCCCGGGCGCCTACAAGTCGATCGAGAAGGTGATCGAGCAGCAGCGGGACCTCGTCGAGGTCGTGGCGCACCTGAAGCAGGTGGTCTGCGTCAAGGGCTGAGTGCCCTCCGTCGCCCGTCGCGTGAAGCCCCCGGCCGCCGGCCGGGGGCTTTCGCGTGCCCGGAGGGTTTCGCGTGTGCGGGGTTTCGCCTGTGCCGGGCCGGCCGTTCAGACGCTGTCGCGCCGGGGGTTCAGCCGCCGGTAGCCGGGGTGCACCCCGGCGGTGAGCTGCTGTGCCTCGGCGATCCGGCGCAGCAGTCCGGCCAGGGCGATACGTTCCTGCGGGTCGAGGCCCGTGCAGAGGGCCTCCTCGTGGGCGAGCGCCGCCTCGGCGAGTCCGCGCATCGCCTCCTCGCCCTTGGGCGCGAGGTAGAGGTCCTGGAACCGGCGGTCCTTGGGGTTGCGGCGGCGCTCGACCAGTCCGCGTTCCTCGATGGCGTCGATGAAGGCCACGAACCGGCTCGGCGACATGCCGAGCCGCCGCGCGAGTTCCTGCTGGTGCTGGCCGGGGGCCAGGCTGACCGCCCGGAGCAGGCCCGCCTGGGCCGGGGTGAGATCGAGCTCGGCGACCCGCCGGGCGAAGGCCTGAGAGGCGTGCTCACCCAACTGGGACAGCAGAAATGCGACTTGGGCTCCCTGCGGTCCCGGATGGGGCGACGGGGCGCGGTGGGGAGGTTCGGTCATGGAAACACGATACCAGTGGACAATGATGTCCCCGAGTGAACTATTCTGGACAAGGAACTACCGGCGTCGGTGCCGACCCGTCCGTCGTCGGCCTCCGGACCACCCATCGACCCGTTTTCGACTGGAGTGCCCCTCATGACCACGACATCTGCGGTGCCGGCCGCCTCTGCCCGGCGACAGCAGTCAGGTCCCCCCTTGCTGCTGCCCGCCGTGGCGTTCGCGGCGCTGATGGTGGTGTCCATCGTGCTGGCCCGGCAGACACCGCTGCCCACCGATTCGGCGGCCGACACCCTCGCCTACTACAAGGAGCACGCGACCGCCGCCAAGGTGGCCGGGACGCTGCAGTTCGGTGCCTCGCTGCCGCTCGCGGTCTGGGCCGCGATCGTCTACCAGCGGCTGCGCCGCCTGGGCGTCACCGCCCCCGGCCCCGGCATCGCGCTGGTGTCCGGGGTGCTCTCCGCCGCGTCGATGGCGCTGTGCGGCCTCACCGTCTGGGCCGCCTCCCGCTCCGGGGACCTCGGCGACGCCTCGCTGGCCCGCTCGCTGGCCGACCTCACCTTCGCCTCCGGCGGGCCGGGGCACGTGGTGCCCTTCGGCGTGATGCTGGCCGGGGTGGCCGTGCCGATGCTGCTGCTCGGCTTCGGGCCGAAGGGCTTCGCCTGGGCCGGCCTGGTGCTCGCCGGGATCGGGGTGCTCGGCACCCTGGCCCTGCTCAACACCGGCCTCGGCTTCTTCCTGCCGATCGCCCGCTTCGGCGGCCTGATCTGGCTCATCGCGGCCAGCGTGATCCTGCCCAAGCAGCGTCCGCGCCGCACGGCGGGTGCCGAGGCCGACCTGGCCTGACGGACCCGGAATTCCGACTGCTCCGGCGCGGTGACGGCCCGGACCCCCGTTGGTGGTGCTCCGGGGGTGGGGCCGTCCCGGTCGGGGGCGGGCGGCGGGGCGCGGCGCCGGGAGGCGCGGCGGACCGGTCGCTACCGAGCGGGCCGCAGGGCTCGTGAGGAAAAGGGAGGGCGGCGCGGCGGTGTCCTGGGGAGGAAGGCCGCCGCGCCGCCTACCGTCGTACGGCGACCGGAGGGGGGTCGCCGGCCGGCGGGGTGGTGCGGTTCGGTGCGGTCCGGGGGGGCGGACGCACGTGGTACGGGAGTGGCACGGGTGAAAGGGGTCCGCTCGACGGACCCGTGAGGCATGGGCGCGGGAGCCGCCCGGCTGTCAGGCCGCCGCGAGACGGCGGTCGAGAACGGCGAGAATCAGCTCCTCGACGCGGCGGGCGACCGGATCGCTCTCGCCGCCGGGCCCGGCCAGCAGGTCGAAGGTCTCGAAGCTGGTCAGCATGAACAGCATCTCCACCAGTTCGTCGAGCCCGGCCTCGTCTACCTCGGCGCCCCGGTCGGCGAGCAGCCGGTTCAGGACCACCAGGAGGCCGCCGCGCCGCCGCTCGCTGCGGCTCTGCAGTGCGGTGTCGAGCTCCGGGTCGAGGATTCCCAGGCCCCGCAGCCGGCGCAGGGCGACCCGGCCGGAGGCGTAGAAGCCGTTCAGCACGTCGAGCAGCGCGGTGAGCGCCTCGCGACCGCTGGGGGCCATGAACGCCGCGGGCATCCTGGCCATCCCGCCGCGCTGGGCCAGATCGTCGAAGAGTGCCTCCAGCAGGCCTGTCTTCGAGTCGAACTGGTAGTAGACGGTCATCCGCGCCACTCCGGCGGTCTTGGCGACGGCGTCCATGCTGAACGAGGCCGGGCCCTTCTCCCCGGTGAGCAGCTCGCAGGCCGCCTCCAGAATGCGGGTGCGGGTCTGTTCGGCGGCTACCTGGCGTTGGCCGGCTCGGTACTGGCGTGGGCTCATGGGCTGTTGACGTCTCCTGAGGCGGGTGCTATCACATTCATTGTACACTCAGTCTATATAAAAATACGGGGGCAGGGAACGGTGCGGCGGCGACCGCCTCCCGTACCCGCCCCCCGCGGAGGACCGGCGCCACTCCCATCACGACATCCCCCCATACTGCGGAGGCCACGATGAGGTACCGCCATGTGAGTGTGCCGAGGCTCGGCGGAGCCGAGGTCCTGAGGCTGTCCAGCGACGAACTCCCGGCACCGGCCGTCGGCCAGGTCCGGGTCCGGGTGCTCGCCGCCGGCGTCTCCTACGGTGACATTCTGCTCCGTGCCGGCGTGATCCCCGGCGGGCCCAAGCGGCCCTTCACCCCCGGATACGACCTGGTGGGGGTGGTGGACCAGGTCGGACCGGGCACCAGGGCCCCCGAACCGGGCACCCGGGTGGTCGCGTTGGTGCGCAGCGGCGGCTACGCGGAGTACGCGCTGGTGGCCGCCAACCGGCTGGTTCCGCTGCCCGAGGGCGTCGACCCGGTGGAGGCCTCGGCGCTGTCGCTGAACTACTTCATCGCCCAGCAGATGCTGCACCGGGTGGCCGAGGTCCGGCAGGGCAGCACCGTCCTGGTGCACGGGGCGTCCGGCGGCGTCGGCACCGCCTTCCTGGAGCTGGCCGCGCTCGCCGGGGTCACCGTCTACGGGACCTGCTCGGCCGCCAGGGCCGACCAGGTGCGGGCGCTCGGCGGCCGCCCGATCGACCGGGACGCCGAGGACTTCCGCCGGGTGGTGCGCGGCCTGCCGGGCGGTGCGGTGGACGCGGTGTTCGACCCGATCGGCGGCCCGCACTTCCTCCGCTCGTACCAGGCGGTGCGGCGCGGCGGCGTGATGGTCGGCTTCGGCCAGAACGCCGCGCTGCGGGGCAACCAGCGGGACCTGCTGACCGGCGCCCAGGGCTTCCTGGGCGGCATCGTGCTGCCGAAGCTGATCCCGGACGGCAAGCGGACGCTGTTCTACAACGCCTGGAGCCTGGAGAAGTCCCACCCGGCCGCGTACCAGCAGGACCTCGCGACCGTGCTGGAGCTGCTGCAGAAGGGCCTGGTCAAGCCGCGGGTGGGCCGCACCATGCCGCTGGAGGAGGCGGCGGACGCGCACCGGGCGATGGAGACCGCCGCGATCACCGGGAAGATCGTGCTCGTCCCGGCCTCGGCCTGACCGAAGGGGCGCGCCTCCAGGGCGCGGGGCGCGCCCGGGCCGCCGTACTCCTGTCCCCGGTCAGGGGGGCGGCGGCCGGGGACGGGGCAGGAAAGGTTCCCAGCGTGTTGGGGATTCCCGACCCATGACGGTGGGACGGCCGGTCCGCAGGATGGCGGTAGCACCGCTTCCCCCCGTTGCCGTCCCGTCGGAGGCCCCCGATGCGAACCGCCCTGCGCCGTGCCCACCGCCGTCTGCTGCTGCGCCGCTGGATGCGGCGGGGCGGCCGCTACCTGGCGGACGGGCTGATCTGGCTCGGTCTGGCGATGGGGGCGATGACCTCGCCCTCGGCCCTGCCGGGGGCGCGGAAGCCGGAGGACGTGCTGCCTCCGGTGGGGGTGCCGGAGTGGCACCCGGAACGGACCTCGGCGCCGGTCGAGCCGCTGAGCCGGCGCGAGGAGGAGCTCTGGGCGCAGTTGCTGGAGCGCTGACCGGGCCCCCGCGGCCCGGCCCGGGCCCGTCCTGCCGGCCGGCCCGGGCCCGGGAGCGATCGGGCGGGGCCGGCCGCCCGGCCCGGATCGGCCCGGTCCCCGATGCGCGCTAGGGCCTCTCTTTCGGATCACGTCGGACCAGCGGGTGTCGTTGGAGTGCGTGCATCGGCGGTGCGGAGGTGGGGGCACCTCCCGGCCGGAGGCTGGGGGCGGAGTCCATGCGGAGCATCGGCGACCGACGACAAGCCGGCGAGGTGCGTGCTCCGGCGGCGACCGCCCGGCGTGATCCGAAAGAGAGGGCCTAGCTGCCGAGCCCGGCCCGCCGGGCCCGGACGGCGGCCTCGGCGCGGTCGGCCACCTGGAGCTTGCTGAAGATCCGGGAGAGGTAGTTGCGCACCGTCTTCATGGAGAGCCCGAACTCATTGGCGATGTGCGCGTTGTTGCGGCCGTCGGCCAGCATGGTCAGCACCGCCATCTCCCGGGGGGTCAGATCGGGGAACGGCTCGCGCTCCGGAGCCGGCCGGCGCACCTGGGCCAGCAGGTGGGCGGCGGCCTCCGGGCCGAACAGTGCCCCGCCCTGGCTGACCGCGGTGATCGCCCGGCGGACGTCGTCCAGACCCGCGCCCTTGACCAGGTAGCCCCGCGCGCCCGCGCGGACCGCCGAGACGATGGAGTCGTCGTTGTCGTCGGCCGTCAGCATCACCACCGCCACCCGGGGGTGGCGGGCGAGCAGGGTCCGGGTCGCCTCGATGCCGTCGGTGCCGGGCATGCTGATGTCCATCAGGACGACGTCCGGCGCGAGCCGCTCCACCGCGGAGAGCACGTCGGCCCCGCTGGAGGCCTCGCCGACCACCGTCAGTGAGTCGATCCGGTCGAGGAGTTGGCGCAAACCCGCCCGGAACAGCTCATGGTCGTCGACGACCAGGATGCGGAGGTTTCGAGGTACGGCCGGATCCATGGGGGCTCCTAAGGGGAGGGTGAGGGAACACGGTCAACTCGGTGGGCGCACGGGGTCGCAGGGAAACGGCACGGGTCGGTCGGGCACGGAGCCCGTGGCCGCCGGGGGCGGGGGAGAGGGGGCGAGGGCGGGTCAGTCGAGCCGGTGGGTACCGTCGACGAGCGCCGAGTGCGGCAGTCGGACCCGGACCACGGTGCCGTGCGGGGCCCTGGTCCCGATCGAGAAAAAGCCGCCGAGTTCTCTGGTGCGCAGGCACATCGAAGGAAGTCCGATTCCGCCGACCGCGTCGCCGGAAATGCCGATCCCATCGTCCTCGATGGAAAGGACGAGGCCCTCGGGGCCGATCGACGCGGAGATGCGGCAGAACGTTGCCCGGGCATGCCGGACGACATTGGCGACGGCCTCGCCGGAGATGTTCTTCAATTCTTTCTGGACACGTGTCGGAAAATCGTCCAGGACGGCCGGGAGCTCGGTGACGACCCGGAGCCGGCCGGCTCCGGCCTCCTCGAAGGCGAGGGCCTGCCGGTGCAGGAACTGGCGCAGTGTGCCAGTGGTGGCGACGGTCCGGGGCTCGGAGGTGTCGAGGTCCCGGATCACCTGTCGGACATCCGCGATCGCGGTGCTGACGTCCTCCCGGGCCTGGGCCAGCAGGGCCGGGGCCTGGTCGGCGTCGCCGGTCAGGTTGAGACCGGCGAGTTCCATGCGCATGTGCAGGGCGGCCAGCCTGGGTGCCAGCGAGTCGTGCAACTCCCTGCGGACACGGCGGCGTTCGTCGAGTCGGGCGGCGGCAGCCGGACAGCCGGACTCCGCTTCGTCGACCGGCGCACCGGCCGGCCGGGGACGTGGCTGTGCCGGCGGCAGGCCGGCTGCGCCTTGGCCGGTGACCAGCCCGAGCAGGGAGTTCACCAGCCGACCGATCCGGTCGGAGGTGTTCCGTTCACCGCGCGTAGCGAGCGCTCCGACGCCGCTCACGGCCAGGCTGGTCGGTCTTCGGTCGGCCCTGCCGGAGGATTTGATTATCTGGTCCAGCATGGTTCCTGAGATCCCCCCGTCGCTCGCGTCTTACCCACTGTGCACGGGCGTTCCTGGCGCGGGGAAAAGGAATTCCTCGGGCATGTCCGAAAACAGGCACGGCGGACCTCTGAGTATCGGTCCGTCGTTCGTTTCCATGCCGTGATCCCAATCCACCCGGGACAAGACCTTAGGGGCGTGGTTGCGCAGGGCGCAAGGGTGGGAGGGCCGGGTGGGGGAGGGGGCGGTGACGGATTCGGACACTTGGTTGCACCCATGTGAGTGAGCACTTACCCTCATGGAGTCGGGCCACGAGCGAGACCGGCGAACGAGGCGCGCGGCGCCCCGCCGGCCGTCCCCCGGAGAGCCGAGGAGGCGACCCCATGGGCACATCCCGCACCACCGATCTGACAGTCGATCAGATCATCGAGATCTATCGCACGATGAGTGTGATCCGGGCCTTCGAGGACCGTCTGCACGGACTGGCGAAGAGCCTCCCCGGCGCGGTCCACCTCTACAGCGGGCAGGAGGCCGTCGCAGCAGGTGTCTGCGCGGCCCTCGCCCCGGACGACTACCTCGCCAGCACCCACCGCGGTCACGGTCACGCGATCGCCAAGGGCTGCGACGTCGAGGCGATGATGAAGGAGTTGTACGGCCGGCCGGACGGGATCTGCGGCGGCAAGGGCGGCTCGATGCACATCGCGGACTTCGACCGCGGCATGCTCGGCGCCAACGGCCTGGCCGGCGGCGGTGTCCCGCTCGCCTGCGGGGCCGCGTTGACGGCCCGCCAGCAGGGTACCGGCCAGGTGTCGGTGGCCTTCACCGGCGACGGCGGTGCCAACCAGGGCGCCGTGCTGGAGAGCCTGGTGCTGGCCCGGATGCTCGACCTGCCGGTGATCTTCGCGATCGAGAACAACGGCTACGCCCAGGCGACCCCGGCCGCCGCCCACTTCTCCGGCACCGACATGGCCCAGCGCGCGGCCGGCTTCGGGATCCCCGGCGAGGTGGTGGACGGCTACGACGTGATCGCCGTGCACGCCGCCACCGCCGAGGCGGTCCGGCGCGCCCGGGCCGGCGAGGGGCCGACCGTGCTGGAGTTCCGGGCCGAGCGCTTCCACGGCCACATGGAGCTCTGGGACGACCAGTCCTACCGGCCGGACGCCGACCCGGAGCGGCTGCGCACCGAGTCCGACCCGCTGCTGCTGCTCCGCTCCCGGATCGCCGAGGGCACCGTGCCCGGACCCGCCGCCTTCGAGCTGGACCGGATCGACCGGGACGCGACCGCCCTGGTCGAGGCGGCCGTCACGGCCGCCTCGGAGCCCTTCACGGTCGACCCGCGCACCCTGCTCGACCACGTCTACACCCGCTGACCCGCTCCGAGGAGGGAGTCCCATGCGCACGATCACCTACCAGCAGGCCATCGGCGAGGCGCTGGCGCAGCAGATGCGCTTCGATCGCTCGGTGGTCCTGATGGGCGAGGACAGCACCAATGCCTGGGGCCCGACCAAGGGCCTCCACCTGGAGTTCCCGGACCGGGTGCTCGACATGCCGATCACCGAGGCGGCCTTCGTCGGCGCCGCGGTCGGCGCCGCCGCGACCGGACTGCGGCCCGTGGTCGACCTGCTGTTCGTCGACTTCGCCACCGTCGCCTTCGACCAGATCGCCAACCAGGCCGCCAAGCTGCGCTACATGGCCGGCGGCCGGATCTCGGTGCCGCTGGTGCTGCGCGCGATGTGGGGCACCGGCCTGCGCCGCGGCGCCCAGCACTCGCAGGCGCTGCACCCGCTCTTCGTCCACCTGCCCGGCCTCAAGGTGGTCGCGCCGTCCAACCCGTACGACGCCAAGGGCCTGATGGCGCAGGCGCTGGTGGACGACGACCCGGTGCTGTTCCTGGAGCACAAGATGCTCTACTTCGTGCCCGGCGGCGTGCCCGAGGAGCCGTACGCGATCCCGTTCGGTTCGGCCAAGGTGGTCCGGCCCGGCACCGACTGCACGGTGGTCGCGATCGGCCGGATGGTGTCGGTCGCGCTCGCCGCCGCCGAGCAGCTGGCCGCCGAGGGCGTGCAGATCGAGGTGATCGACCCCCGGACGCTGTCGCCGCTGGACACCTCGACCATCTACGGCAGCGTCGAGCGGACCGGGCGGCTGGTCGTGGTGGACGAGGCCCACCCGCGCTGCAGTCTGGCCACCGACATCGCCGCGCAGGTCGCGCAGGACCGTTTCGCGGCCTTGCGCGGGCCGGTCAGGATGGTCACCGGGCCGCATGCGCCGGTGCCGTTCAGCCCCGAGCTGGAGGACGCCTTCGCCCCCGGCCCGGACCAGGTGGTCGCCGCCGTGCGCGCCACCGGCCTGGTGAAGGACGCGGCCGTACAGTCGCGCTGACGATCGATCAGTTTCCGTACCGCTGTTCTGCCGGGCCCCGAACGAGGGCCCGCCGACCGAGGAGGAACCGAGTGACGTCCCAACCGTTCGTGAAGCAGCCCGACGAGGGCCGCGCCATCTGGCACGTGGGCGCGCTGCTCCAGTTCAAGGCGACCGGCGCCGAGACCAACGGGCAGTTCTGGCTCGCCGAGCAGCTCTCCCCGGCGGGCTACGCCTCGCCGGTCCACCTGCACACCCGCGAGGACGAGTTCTTCATCGTCCAGGAGGGTGAGATGGTGCTGCGGATCGGCGACGACGAGCACAAGGTCGGCCCGGGCGCCACGGTCTTCGCGCCGCGCGGCATCGCGCACCAGTACCGGGTGGAGACCGAGGGCACCCGGTTCCTGGTGCTCGGCACCCCGGCCGGCTTCGAGGAGTGGTTCTTCAAGACCGGCGAGCCGGCCACCAGCCTGGAGCTGCCGCCGCCGCTCCAGGGCCCGCCGGACTTCGCCCGGCTGCTGGGCGAGCTGGCGCCGCTCGGAGTGCAGCTGGTCGGGCCGCCTCCCGGTGTCGGTGGGCCCGCCGGGCCGCCGCGCTGAGCGGTGCCCTCGCTGAAGCCTGTCTCGCCGGCCCCGGCGCCCCTCGTGGGCGGCGGGGCCGGCGCGCCGTTCGGGGCGCCCGGCGAAACAGGTGAGCGGGTACTCACCTGCACGCTATCCTTCGGGTGCCCCTCCGCAGCCGCGGCCCGCTCGGAAGCCGGCCGCCCCGTTCCTTCGGAGCCTTCATGAGTATGCGCGAGCAGATCGTCGACGCCGCCGAGCGGGTGATCCGTGACCTCGGCCTGGCCCGCTGCACCACCAAGGAGATCGCCGAGGTGGCGGGCTGCTCCGAGGGCACCATCTACCGGCACTTCCGCAGCAAGGAGGACGTCTTCCTGGCCGTCCTCGCCGAGCGGCTACCGGGCCTGCTGCCGGTGCTGCGGGCGCTCCCGGAGGAGATCGGCACCGAGGGCGAGGTGCGGGCGTCCCTCCAGCAGGTGGCGGAGGAGGCGCTCGCGTTCTACCGCGCGTCGATGCCGATGCTGCTGTCCGTCTTCGCCGAGCCCAAGCTGCTCGACCGCCACCGGGAGTGGATGCAGGCCAACAACGCCGGGCCGCACCGGGCCGTCGAGCTGCTGGCCGACTACCTGCGCCGGGCCCAGCGGGCCGATCTGGTCAGCCGGGACGCGGACCCCGTGGCGGCCTCCCAACTCCTGCTCGGTGCCTGCTACCTGGCCGCCTACGGGGGCGTGTTCGCCGCCCCGGGCACCGGGTCGGAGCCACTGCGGGAGGCGGAGGCCTTCGTCCGGGAGCTCTGGCGGACGCTGGCCCCGGACCGGTCGGCGGCGGCGCCGGCGCGGGGCCGGGCCAAGGCCCGCTGAACCACCGGGCCCGCCGAGGAGCCGAACCGCGGATCGGCCCGCCGCCCGGCGAGAACCGCCGGGCGGCGGGCTTTCGCATGCCCGGGCGGGGACCGGGCCAGTGGGCACGCGGGTGGGCGCGCGGCAACGGGGAGGGGCGGACGGCCCGCGGCCGCCCGCCCCTCCCCGTGCTCCCGTCGTGCTCAGCCCTGGAGGCCCAGCACCTGGGCCGCCGCCTCGACCTGGCCGAGGTCCCCGGCGCAGGGCATCAGCAGCAGCTCGTCGCAGCCCGACTCGGCGTACTTGCCGACCAGCCCGCGCAGCTTGCCGGGGTTGTCGGCCGCGCCGCGCAGGATGTGCTCGACGAACGGCCCGGCGTCGCGGTAGTACGACCGCAGGTAGCCCTCGGTGTGCTTGGTGCCGTCCGCGCCGAGCGCGAAGTAGGCGAGCGCCACCAGTCGGGGCGCCCCCTCCCGGCCCTCGGCCGCCCACTGCTCGCGCAGCGCCTGGGCACCCTGGGCGAACATGATCGGACCGGTACCGCCACCGATCCACCCGTCGCCCAATCGGGCCGCCCGGGACAGTGCGGCGGGGGAGTGCCCGCCGAGGATCAGCTCCGGCCCGTTCGGGCGGATCGGGGCCGGTCCGACCGAGGGCTCCCGGCCGGACTGGGCGTCGGCCCAGTGCCGCCGCAGCTCGGCCACCTGGGTGCCGGTCCGCGCGCCCCGGCCGGCCTTCTCGACCTGTCCGACCTCGAAGTCGTCCGGCCGCGAGCCGACCGCCATGCCGAGGGTGAGCCGGCCGCCGGAGAGCCGGTCCACGGTGGCCGCCTGCTTGGCCAGCAGCGCGGTGTTGGCGCGCAGCGGCGAGATCAGGATGCTGGTCGCCAGGCCGATCCGCTCGGTCACCGCGGCGGCCGCGGCCAGCGTGGTGAGCGGTTCCCAACTGCTGTGCACCAGGCGGTCGATGGTGCCGAGGGTGGAGTAGCCGGCCTGCTCGGCGAGCCGGGCCCAGGCGACCACGTCGGCGCCGGCCGCACCGGCCAGCGAGGTGGGGAGTCCGATTCCGATCTTCATCGTGTTCACTCGCCTTCGAGCGGCTGGTCGTGGCGGCGGGAGAGCACGTTCTCCATCGAGGCCAGCCGGAAGAACGCCTGCGCGCCCTCGCGGCTGGTCATGTCGCGCGGGACGGCGAGGTGCTTCTCCAGCTCCCGCTCGAACTCGCGGACGGCGGGCTGCTGGCTCATGTGCGCGGCGACCAGCGGCAGCGGGCCCTCGATCTCGATCACCCGGACGGCCAGTTCCTTGCCGACGAAGGCCTGGGTGCCGAGGAGCTTGCCGACCACGGTGCCGTCGGGGCTCTTGACGTCGAAGTCCGGGCGGCCGCTCTTGCGGAACAGGTCCTTGACGATGTCCTCGCTGCCCGGCAGCAGCGGGTAGTACAGCGCGTGCCACGTGCTCATGGTCGTCTCCTGGGTTCTCCGGGCCGGGCTCGGCCCGTCGGTGGGTGTGGGGCGGTGCGGGCGGGTCCTCACTGGCTGGTGGTGACGCCGCCGTCCACGTACAGCACCTGGCCGCTGATGAAGCCGGCCCGCGGCGAGGCGAGGAAGGTGACCGCGTCGGCCACCTCGTGCAGTTCGGCGGTGCGGCCCAGCGGGATCCGGCCGAGGACCATCCGCATGAACTCCGGGTTGCTCGCGTTCTCCTGGACGAAGTCGGTGCGGACGAAGCCGGGGGCGACCGCGTTGACCGCGATCCCGTGCCGGCCCCATTCCGCGGCCAGCTGCTTGACCAGCAGGTCCAGGCCGGCCTTGCTGGCGCCGTACGCGCTGAAGCCGCGCCGGGCGCCGAACTTGCCGCGCACCGAGGAGAGGTGGACGATCCGGCCGCCGCCGGCCGCGATCATCGCCCGACCGACCGACTGGGAGAGCCAGAAGGCGCCCAGCAGGTTGGTGTCGACGATGGTGCGCCAGTCCTCCTCGGAGATCTCCTCGGCGCCGACGGTGACCAGCGCGCTGGCGCAGTTCACCAGGACGTCGATGCCGCCCCAGTCGGCGGTCACGGCCGCCACCAGCCGGTCCACGTCGGCGCGGTCGGCGACGTCCACGGCGTGCGGCACCACGGTGCCGCCGCGGGCGGCCAGCGGGGCGAGCCGCTCGGCGGTCTCCTCGGCCTTCTTCAGCGAACGGCCGGCCACCGCGACCCGGGCGCCCTGGGCGGCGAGGTCCTCGGCGACGGCGGCGCCGATGCTGCCGTAGCCGCCGACCAGCAGGACCCGGCTGCCGAGGAACTCCCGCTCGGCGGGGACGCGTTCGGGTGCGGGCCGGGGCGGTGCGGCGAAGCCGGGGGGCGGTCCGCCGGCGCCCGGAGGCGGTCCGCCGAAGCCGGCGGGCGGTCCTCCGAATCCCGGCGGGGGCCCTCCGAATCCGGGCGGCGGTCCGCCGCCCGGGCGTCCGCCGGGCGGCCCGGACGGTGGGGTCGGTGCGGCTGCCGTCATGACAGCACCTCCCTGTCGCGTGTCGGTGGTGCGGGGAATCCGACGGAGCGTCGGATCGGGGGACGCCGGGGGTGGTGATGAGTCCGGGCCCGGTGCTGTCCGGGTCCGCTCGGCCGGCGTCGGGTCCGGTCCCGCCCGGTGCGGGCGGGACCGGGTTCAGGTGGCGTCGGGTGCGCCGGGCAGGCCGAACAGCCCGGCGGCGTTGCCGTGCCGGATCCGCGCGACCCCGGCCGGGTCCAGGCCGAGCCCGTTCAGCCGGGCCAGCGAGGCGTCCAGCGGCGCGCTCATCGGTGGGGAGTCGGTGCCGAACATGACGTTGCCGACCCCGAAGGCGTCGACGGCGGCGGCCACGGCCCGCAGGCTCGGGGTCGCGGTGTCGACGAAGACCCGGCGAAGGGCCTCGGCCAGCGGCGGGACGACGGGCCCGGTCGGCGCGGCACCCGGTCCGCCGGCTCCCCCGGGTCCGCCCGGCCCACCGGTCCCCGGTCGGCCGGGACCGCCGGCGCCGGGACCGCCCACCCCCGGCGGAGGACCGCCGGGAGCGCCCGCCGGAGGCCCACCGGGAGGCCCGCCGGGAGGACCGCCGGGCCGGCCGAAGGTGACCGGCATCCGCCGGGCCAGCTCCAGCCGCTCCAGCAGCAGCGGCAGTCCGCCGCCGCAGACCGGGGCGACGATCCGCAGCTCCGGGTACTTCTCCAGCCACCCGGCGAACAGCACCGCCGCCGTCCCCAGCGTGACGTCGCAGGGCCGGGCGATCTGCTCGACCAGCCGCAGGTCGTCGAGCTCCCCGGCCCCGGCCGGTTCGGCCGGCGGGTGCAGCATCACCGGGGTGCGGTACTGCGCGGCCATCGCGAAGAAGGCGTCGGCCTGCGGGGTGTCCAGGAACCGCCCCTCGATGCTGGAGTTGACCATCAGTCCGACGAATTCGTCCTGCTCCAGCCGCTTCGCGGCGGCCGCGAGTTCGGCGTCGGAGCCGAGCGGATTGGTGTAGACGTAGCCGCGCAGCGCCGCGGGCCGGGCCCGGACCTGCTCGCCCAGCCAGTCGTGGAAGCGTTCGAGGGTGTCCAGCGGCTGGCGGTAGTTGTCCAGCCCGGGCGTGCGCACCATGGTGCCCGCGCCGACGGGACTGCCGACCAGGGACATGGTGATCCCGGCCGCCGCCTTGAGCTCCACCATGCCGTCGACGTCGACGAGGCTCGGCGGCATGGGGAAGCGGCGGAAGAGTTCGGGCGACGTGATGTGGCCGTGCACATCGATCGTCATCGGCTCGGCACCTCCTGGGATGTCCGCCGGCCGGTCGGCGCGGCGGGGTGGTCGCGGGCCCTGGGCCCTAGGTGAGTGAGTGCCCGCTCGCACCGTAGGGTGCGTCCGGTGGGCGCGTCAACATGGCCCGGATTCCGGGAGGTTGGTGCAACGAACCGGCTGGGCGGACGGCCCGGAACGGCCGGGACGCGGTCCGTGACAGCCGGGGCGACGTCCCAGCCCGGTGGAGACGGATGCCTCCTGACACTGGGACCACCCGGCGGCAAGGATGAGGCGGCGGGGCAGCCCCGGGGGCCGAGATGCCCCGGCCCCCGGGGTCCCGTGTCCCACTCGTCGGGCGACCCCGCCCCGGTTCGCCGCATCGACGCGGCGGACATTCCGCGATCCCGGATCGATTCGAGGAATCGATATGAAGGACATGAAGGACAACTCGGACGTCTGGTTGGTTACCTCGTCCAGCGTTCAGCTCGGCACGCTCTGGATCATGAAGACCTCGATCCTGCCGATGCTCAACTCCCTGCCCTACGACCGGTACGTCAACACCTGCCAGCTGATCGACATGCACGTGTTCCACCCGATCGCCTTCTGGAACGGCCTGGCCACCGCCGCTGTCGGCGCCACCAAGGCCGTCCGGTCGGAGAGCAAGGTGGCCAAGGTGCTGTACGCGGCCGGCACCGTCGGCATGGCGACCGTCGCGGTCGCCTCCGAGGGCGTCAACCGGCCGATCTGGCGCCAGATCGAGCGCTGGAGCCCGTACCGCGACACCGACGCCGCCTGGCGCGGCAAGCGCCGCCGCTGGCACCTGGCGCACGAGACCCGGACCATGGGCGCGATCGGCGCGGCGGCCTGCTTCGTCCTCGCCTCGCTCATCTGACCGGTCCGCTCCCCGCACCTCGCGCCGCAGCGCGCACCGGCCGGCTCCCGGAGCCTCCCCGTTTACCGGGCCGGCCGCCGCCCCACGCCCACCCGGACCGCCCTCGGCCGCGCACCGGCCGGGGTCGTCCGCCGAGCAAAGGACTGTCATGACCTCGTCCACCGAGAGCGCGGTGGAGGCCAACAAGGCCCTCATCCGCGAGCTGACCCTGCGGGCGTTCAACGACGGCGACCTCTCCGCCATCGGTGACCGCTTCGCCGAGGACTACGTGGTGCACGCCCCCGGCCTGCCCCCGATGCCCCCCGGCCCGGACTCCTTCCGGCAGGCCGTGCTGCTCTGGCGCAACGCCTTCCCGGACGTCAACGTGACCGTGGAGGACGTGGCCGGCGACGGCGACCGCGTCTACGCCCGGTTCACCACCCGCGGCACCCACCAGGGGCAGCTGTTCGACATCCCGCCGACCGGCAAGCCGGTCACCGTGCACGAGATGTCCTGCCACCGGATCGTCGACGGCCGCGTCGTCGAGTCCTGGATCGGCGACAACGTGCCCCGGATCCTGCTCGACATCGGCGCCATCCAGCCGGTCGGCCGCCCGCAGCACTGAAGCCGCGGCAGCGAACGCCGGCCCGAAAGAGCCCACAAGAGCCCGAGAGCCCGAGAGCCCGGAAGAGCCCGTACCCCGAGGGGAGCCCGCATGCACCGCACACTGATCATCGCCCGGATGCTGCCCGGCGCGGAGGGCGACGTCGCCCGCGTGTTCGGTGAGTCCGACGAGACCGAACTGCCCCGTCTCGCCGGTGTCACCCACCGCTCGCTGTACAAGCTCGGCGATGCCTACGTCCACCTGCTGGAGACCGACGACCCGGGCCAGGAGGCGGTCGACGCCGCCCGCCGCCACCCGGAGTTCGCCCGGGTCAGTGAACGGCTCACCCCGTTCATCTCCCCCTACCTGACCACCTGGCGTTCGCCGCAGGACGCGGTCGCGCAGTGCTTCTACACCTGGGAGTCCGGCACCGGCGGTCGGTGAGCCCGCCCTCCGACGGCGGCGCCGGCCGAACGGGGACCCGTTCACCCCGTACGGCCGCGCCGCGAGGCCCAGGAGCAGTCCCTAACCGGAGAAACGAGAGGCAGCACCATGACCGACCACCAGGCCGGCGGGACGACCACGGTCGTCACCGCGGAGGAGATCGAGAACGTCCTCATCACCAGCGCCGGCGCGGCGCCGGACGTGTTCGAGGGCTCCCGGCACGTCCCCCTGGAGGAGCTCGGCCTCGACTCGCTGGCCGTGCTCGAGCTGGAGGCGGTGATCGCCGACCGCTACGGCCTGAAGGTCCCGGACGGCGCCGTCGCCCTCAGTGTCGACCAGATCGTCGCCGAGCTGCAGACCGCCGGGGCGGTGGGCTGAGCGATGGCCGGACACACCGAGAACAGCATCGTCATCCAGGCCCCGCTCAAGCTCGTCTGGGACGTCACCAACGACGTCGCCGGCTGGCCGGAGCTGTTCACCGAGTACGCGTCCGCCGAGATCGTCGAGCGCCGCGGCGAGACCGTCCGGTTCCGGCTCACCATGCACCCGGACGAGGAGGGCCGGATCTGGAGCTGGGTCAGCGACCGCACCGTCAACGTCGCCGACCGCACCGTCCACGCCCACCGGGTGGAGACCGGCCCGTTCGCCTACATGCAGATCCACTGGCGGTACGAGGAGCTGCCCGAGGGCGGCGTCCGGATGACCTGGATCCAGGACTTCTCCATGAAGCCCGTCGCCCCGGTCGACGACCAGGGCATGACCGAGCGGCTGAACATCAACTCGCCCGTGCAGCTGGAGATCATCCGGCAGAAGGTCGAGGCCCTCGCCGCCGGTTCCAACGCCGTCCCCGCCGAGAAGGAGTGAGCGCCGTGGCCGCCAGGAACATCCGCATCATTTCCGCCGACGACGTCCCCGCCAACCGCAAGCGCGGCGGCGAGACCCGCGCGGTGCTCTCGCCCGCCACCTGCGGCGCGACCTCCGGCTTCATGGGGACCGCCCGGCTCCAGCCGGGGGAGCGGATCACCGAGCACTACCACCCGTACAGCGAGGAGTTCCTGCTGCTCGTCCGCGGCGAGCTGACCCTCGACCTGGACGACAAGCCCTTCGAGCTGTTCGCCGGCCAGGGCGTGCTGATCCCCAAGGACATCCGCCACCGGCTGCGCAACACCGGTTCCGAGGAGGCCTTCGCGGTCTTCCACCTCGGCCCGCTGGCGCCGTCCCCCGAGCTCGGCCACGTCGACACCGAGGACGGCCCGGGCACCAAGGCCGAGGGCCACATAGTGCTGGGGGAGCGATGACCGCTTCCCCGTCCACGGGTGACCGCCGTGTCGTGGTCACCGGGATCGGCGTGGTGGCCCCCGGGGGCACCACCCGCGAGACCTTCTGGGAACTGATCACCTCGGGCCGCACCGCGACCCGTCGGATCTCCGCCTTCGACCCCTCGGCGTTCCGCTCGCAGATCGCCGCCGAGGCCGACTTCGACCCGGTCGCGGCCGGCCTGACCCCGCTGGAGCTGCGCCGCGCCGACCGCTACGTGCAGTTCGCGCTGGCCGCCTCCCAGGAGGCGGTGCTCGACGCCGGGCTGGAGCTCGACGAGCGCACCCGGGAGGCCACCGGTGTGGTCCTCGGCTCGGCGGTCGGCGGCACCATCGTCCTGGAGGACGAGTTCGTCGTCGCCAGCGACTCCGGCCGCAACTGGCTGGTCGACCCCGACGTCACCAGCCCGTTCCTCTACCAGGGCCTGATCCCGAGCAGCCTGGCCGCCGACGTGGCCGTCCGGCACGGGGCGCACGGCCCGGCGCTGGTCGTCTCCACCGGCTGCACCTCCGGCATCGACGCCATCGGCCACGCCTACCAGCTGCTGATGGACGGCGAGGCCGAGGTGATGCTCACCGGCGCCTCGGACTCCCCGATCTCCCCGGTCACCGTCGCCTCCTTCGACGCCATCAAGGCCACCACCCCGGACAACGACGACCCGGCGCACGCCTCCCGGCCGTTCGACCGGGACCGGCACGGCTTCGTGCTGGGCGAGGGCTGCGCGGTCCTCGTCCTGGAGGAGCTGGAGCACGCCCGCCGGCGCGGCGCCCGGATCTACTGCGAGGTGGTCGGCTACGCCAACCGCGGCAACGCCTTCCACATGACCGGTCTGCGCCCGGACGGCCTGGAGATGTCCGAGGCGATCACCGAGACGCTGCGCCAGTCCCGGCTCAACCCCGAGGACATCGGCTACATCAGCGCCCACGGCTCCGGCACCCGGCAGAACGACCGGCACGAGACCGGCGCCTTCAAGCGCTCGCTCGGCCACGCCGCCTACGGGGTCCCGATCAGCTCGATCAAGTCGATGGTCGGCCACTCGCTGGGCGCGATCGGCGCGATCGAGATGGCCGCCTGCGCGCTGGCCGTCGACCGCGGGGTCGTCCCGCCGACCGCCAACTGGCAGAACCGCGACCCCGAGTGCGACCTCGACTACACGCCCAACACCGCCCGCGAGGTGCGGGTGGGCGCGGCGCTCTCGGTCGGCAGCGGCTTCGGCGGCTTCCAGTCCGCGATGCTCTTCGCCAAGCTGGGGAGGGGCCGATGAGCGCACGACGTGCCGTCATCACCGGCATCGGTGTGGTCGCGCCCAGCGGCGTCGGCAGCGAGGCGCACTGGAAGTCGGTCTGCGGCGGCGAGAGCCGGATCGCTCCGATCACCCTCTTCGACGCCGGCCGGTACGAGACCACGCTGGCCGGCGAGGTCCCGGACTTCGACGTCAACCGGTACGTCGAGCGCCGGCTCCAGGTGCAGACCGACCGCTGGACCCACCTCGCCTACGCGGCGGCCGAACTGGCCTTCGGCGAGGCCGAGCTGGACCCGTCCACGGTCGAGCCGTACAAGCTGTCGGTGGCGCTCGCCAGCTCCTCCGGCGGCAACCAGTTCGGCCAGCGCGAGCTCCAGCGGCTCTGGCAGCCGGACACCTCGCGGACCGTCGGCGCCTACCAGTCGATCGCCTGGTTCTACGCCGCGACCGTCGGGCAGCTGGCCATCAAGCACCAGGCCAAGGGCCCGTCCAGCGTCCTCGTCTCGGAGGGCGCCGGCGGCCTGGACTCGCTGGCCCACGCCGCCCGGCTGGTCCGCCGGGGCGCCGACGTGGTGCTCGCCGGCGGCACCGAGGCACCGCTCGGCCCGTACGCGCTCGCCTGCCAGCAGCGCAGCGGCCGGCTCTACACCGGCACCGACCCGGCCGAGGCCTACCTGCCCTTCGACGAGCGGGCGGCCGGCTTCGTGCCGGGCGAGGGCGGGGTGGTGTTCGTGGTCGAGGACCTCGACCACGCGCTCGCCCGCGGTGCCCGGATCCGGGCCGAGATCGCCGGCTGGTCCGCCACCCAGGACGCCGTGGCCTCCAGCAGGACCGGCTCCGGCTCGGTCCGCCAGTACGCCAGGGCGCTCGGCACCGCGGTCGAACGGGCCGGCCTCACCCCGGGGGACGTCGACGTGACCTTCCCGGACGCGGTGGGCCTGCCCGCCTACGACCGCACCGAGGCCGAGGCGCTGCGCGCGGTCTTCGGCGACGCCGGCCCGGCCGCCGTCACCACCCAGAAGCCGCTCACCGGCCGCCTCTACCAGGGTGGCAGCGCCCTGGACGCGGCGACCGCGGTGCTCGCCATGGACAACGGCCTGATCCCGCCCTCGGCGGGCCCGGTCCGTCCGGCGGACGGCTGCGACCTGGCCTTCGTCCGCGAGGAGCAGGCCACCGAGGTGCGCACCGCGCTGATCGGCGCCCGCGGTTTCGACGGCTTCAACAGCGCCGTCCTGCTGCGCGCGCACTCCTGACACCCACGAGCACCACCCACCAGCACCACGACCCGGAAGGAGACCGTCATGTCGGTCGACGAGGGCGCGGCACAGGGCCGCGTGCTCTTCCTCATCACCGTCAAGGAGGAGCGCCGGGAGGACTTCCTCAAGGCGTACGAGCAGATCCGCCACCTGGTCGCCGAGGGCGTCCCCGGGCACGTGCGCGACCAGGTCTGCCAGTCCTCCACCGACCCGGAGCAGTGGCTGATCACCAGCGAGTGGCGCTCGCTGGACGACTTCGTCGACTGGGAGCGGACCGAGGAGCACCGGGACCTGGTGCGCCCGATGCGCGAGTGCTTCAGCGACGCGAAGTCCATCCGCTTCCACATCAAGGCCGAGACCTCGCGGGACACCCCGAAGGCGGGCCTTTCCACTCCTACCACCGCGGGGTGAGGTCATGACACGGACTCTGATCATCGGCGGCAGCGTCGCCGGCCTGGTGGCCGCGCTGGCGTTCGCCGACCTGGGGCACGACGTCACCGTGCTGGAGCGGGACGCCAACGAGGCCCCCGACACCGTCGACGAGGCGCACGGCGACTGGCAGCGGCCGACCGTGCCGCAGCTCCACCACTCGCACGCCTTCGGCTCGCTCGGCACCAACCTGCTGCGCGAGCGGCTGCCCTCCGTCTACCAGGCGCTGGTCGCGGCCGGCGTGCGGGAGATCGAGCTCGGCAAGGCCATGCCGCCGACCCTGGCCGACAAGACGCCGCACCCGGCCGACGCCGAGCTGCGGATGCTCGGCAGCCGGAGGACCACCTTCGAGCTGGTCCTCCGCCAGGAGGCGCTGCGCAAGCCGGGCATCTCGCTGCGCCGCGGCGAGACGGTGCGCGGCCTGACCGTCGCCGACCGGGGCCCGGCCCGGGTGACCGGTGTGGTCACCAAGGACGGCCGCACCATCGCCGCCGATCTGGTGATCGACGCCAGCGGCCGCCGCTCGCAGGGCCACGAGTGGCTGCGCGAGCACGGCCTGGCCGAGCCGGAACTCGTCGCGCAGAGCGCCGACATCACCTACTACACCCGCTACTACCGCGCGCACGGCCCGCGCCCGGTCGGCCCGCTCAACCGGGGCTTCGGCGCCGGCGGGCTGTGGGACCACTACACCGGTGTGATGTTCCTCGGCGACAACAACACCTTCGCCATCTCGTTCGGCATCCTGCCGGACGACACCGAGCTGAAGCAGATGCGGGCCGAGGACGTCTTCACCTCCGTGGTCCGGGCCACCCCGCTGCTCGCCCCCTGGGTGTCGCCGGAGGCCTCCGACCCGATCTCGCCGGTGCACGCGATGGCGGGTCTGGACAACTCGCTGAAGCTGTACGGGCAGGACGCCCAGCCGGTGCCCGGCTTCCTTCCGGTCGCCGACGCCGTCTGCACCACCAACCCGGCGTTCGGCCGCGGCGTCTCGCTGGCCATCGCCCATGTGCTCGGCCTGGCCGACCTGGTGCGGGAGCACCCGGAGCCGGACGCCGAGCAGGCCGCGCTGGCGGCCGGCCTGGCCGGGCGGACCTTCCGTCCGTGGTTCGAGGACGCCGTCCGCAACGACGCGGGCCGCGCCCGGCTCTGGCGGGCCACCGTGGCAGGCCAGCAGCTGCCGCCGCTGCCGCCGGACGTGCTCACCTTCGGCACCGTCGCCGAGGCGGCCGGCACCGACGAGGTGGTCTGGCGCCGACTGGTCCGCACCATGATGTCGCTCGACAACCCGGCCGGCCTGTACGAGGACGAGGAGATCCGGCTGCGGGTCAAGCAGGCGGTCGCGGGCGGGCCCCCGCCGTTCCCCGCCCCGGACCGGGCGACCCTGGTCGACATCGTCCGCCGCGCCGCAAACTGACGGATCGTCACGATCGCGTCGGGCGAAGCCGGTTGAACGGTTTCGCGCGCCGCCGCTCCACCGCACGCCCTGCTCTGCCGCACGGCCCCGCATCGCACCGTCGCACAGCTACAGGAGGAGAGTCATGAAGGTCGTCGACCACCCCAACGCCAAGCTCATGGAAGCGGTCTACGCCGCGTTCACCGTGGGCGACGTGCAGAAGGCGGCCAGCTACTGGACCAAGGACTGCGTGCACTACTACCCGGGCACCAGCGAGCTGTCCGGCGCGCACGAGGGCATCGAGTCCGCACTGGCCTTCGCCGGCCGGATGTTCGAGATCTGCCAGGGCCGGATCACGATGGAGATCCACGAGATCGGCGCGAGCGACACGTTCGCCTTCGCCACCGTCTTCACCCGGTACGAGCGTGAGGGCAAGAGCCTGGAGATGCCCTTCGTCAACGTCGCGCGGATCCAGGACGGCCTGATCGCCGAGTTCTGGACCTACCCCGAGGACCAGTACGCCGTCGACCAGTTCTGGGCCTGACCGCCCCCCGACTATTGAGAGGTCGCATCATCATGGCAGGCATCATCAGCAGCTGGGGTGACAACACCAACGGCCAGCTCGGCGACGGCGGGACGGTCAACCGGACCACCGCGCAGGACATCAAGGGCCTGGAGAACGTGGTCAAGGTGGCGGCCGGCAGCGGCCACGCGCTGGCCCTGACCGGCGACGGCGAGCTCTGGGGCTTCGGCCGCAACGCCTTCGGCCAGCTCGGCGACGGCTCCACCGAGAACCAGGCCACCCCGGTCCGCACCGTCGGCCTGCCCGGCCGGGTGCGCTCGGTCGGCGCCGGCGGCGGCCACACCGCCGCCCTGCTGGAGGACGGCACCGTCTGGGCCTGGGGCGCCGGCTTCTTCTGCGCCCTCGGCGAGGCCAACTTCGGCGTGCAGCCGGTCCCGGTCCGGGTCGACGGCCTGGAGGACGTCGTCGAGCTGGCGGTCGGCGGCGCGCACAACCTCGCGCTCAAGGCCGACGGCACCGTCTGGTCCTGGGGCCGCGACGACCGCGGCCAGCTGGGTGACGGCCCCGGTTCGACCCGCGAGGGCCGGATCGTCCGCTCCTACATGACCGCCTCCTTCGACTGCCGGCCGCGCCCGGCCGTGATCGAGAACCTGGAGCCGGCCGTCAGGCTGAGCGCCGGTGGCGGCCACAGCATGGTCGTGCACGCCGACGGCAGCGCCTCGGTCTGGGGCTTCAACGACCGCGGCCAGCTCGGCGACGGCACCACCGAGGACCGCGCCGCCCCGCAGAAGGTCGCGGGTCTGCGCTCGGTCACCCAGCTGGTCGGCGCCTACCACCACACGGTGGCGCTGCTGGCCGACGGCACCGTCTGGGCCTGGGGCCTCAACGACGGCGGCCAGCTCGGCGACGGCACCACCGCCGACCGCGCGGTGCCGGCCCCGGTGCCCGGTCTGACCGGCGTCAAGGCCGTGTCCGTCAGCGGCGGCGGCACCGACGCGGCCCCCGGCAACGGCGGGCACGCGCTGGCGCTGCTGGCCGACGGCTCGGTGCAGGGCTGGGGCTGGAACAACTGGGGCCAGCTGGCCGCCGGCCAGGTCCAGATCGTCCCCACCCCGACCCGGATCGCGCTGACCGGCCCGGCCGTGGGCGTCGCGGCCGGCGGTGAGATCCCGCCGACCAACAAGTTCATGGCCAACCCCGGCGGTGGCTTCGCCTTCGCCCTGCTGGGCTGAGTCCCGGCCTTGCGCAACCGCCGGGCGGCCCGGCCCGTCCGGGCCGCCCGGCGCGGGGCCGTCCGGCCCGTCCACCCATGACCGCTGACCTCGGGCCGGGGGCGCCGTCCGCCCCCGCCCCGGTCCCCGCAGGGAGGCCTCACCCCATGACCGCCGTTCCCCAGACCGCCCCTGCTTCGGCCGGCGCGGTGTTCCTCTCCGAATTGATGTTCCCGTCCACTCCGCGCTGCCTGGCGCTGGCCGCCGAGTTCAAGCTCGCCGAGCTGCTGGCCGACGGCCCGCTGCCGGTGGCCGAGCTCGCCGAGCGCGCCGGAGCGACCGCGAGCGCGCTGGCCAAGGTGCTCTCGCTGCTGACCGAGGACGGTGTGTTCGAGGAGGTCGAGCCCGGCGTCTTCGCCAACACCGAGCTCTCCGAGCTGCTCCGCCCGGGCGTGCCCGGTTCGATGGACGCGATGGCCCGGATGGTCGGCGCCGAGTGGCTCTGGGCCTCCTGGGGCGCGCTGGACCACAGCCTGGCCACCGGGAAGCCCGGTTTCGAGAAGGTGCACGGCACCGCGCTCTGGCCCTGGCTGCAGAAGAACCCGTCCGCCGCGGCGACCTTCAACCAGGCGATGACGGACTTCACCGACGCCCTCTCCGACGCCCTGGTGTCCGCGTACCCCGAGTTCGCCGAGGCCGGCGCGGTCTGCGACCTCGGTGGCGGGCAGGGCACCTACCTGGCCGCGATCCTGCACAAGTACGACGCCCTCGCCCGCGGCGTGCTGGCCGACCTGCCGGCCGTCATCGAGCAGGCCAGGACCCAGCCCGACGTCGCCAAGCTGGCCGAGCAGGGCCGGCTGGACTTCGAGCCGGTCGACTTCTTCGCCGGGGTCCCGGCCGGGATCGGCGCCTACGTCACCAAGCAGGTCTGGCACTCCTGGCCGGACGAGGCGCTGGTCCGGCTGCTGCGCAAGTGCCGGGAGGCCTCGCCGGGCGCCCGCTTCGTCGCGGCGGAGCTGGTGCACCGCGAGGGCGTGCCGAGGTTCGTGAAGAACTTCGACCTGGTCATGCTGGTCACCATGAGCGGCGAGGTCCGCACCGAGGAGCAGTTCGCCGAGGTCTTCCGGCGCGGCGGCTACCGGCTCAACCGGGTGGTCTCCACCGGGACGGCGTTCTCGTTGCTGGAGGCCGTGCCGGACCCCGACCCGCTGGACTGACCGGACGACCCACGGGCCGACCGGACGCTCGGGGCCGCCCGGGGGAGAATTCCTCCGGGCAGTTCCCGCGGAATTTTCGGACGGTATTGCGAGAGGGCCTGGATCCGATTTCGGATCCGGGCCCCCGGCATTCCCTCCGGGAATTTCCCGGAGGGATTTCTCCACTCAGTCGAACCGGAATTCCGAGAGGCCGCCGCGGGAGCGGTAGCCGAGCGAGCCGAACAGTGTCTGCACGGTGTCGTTGCCCTCGGCGGTGACCGCCATGCCGATCAGTCCCTCGGCGCGCACCTCGGTCGAGGACTCGGTGAGCAGTGCCCGGGCGTACCCGCCGCGCCGGGCGCCGGGCAGCGAGTAGATCGGGCCGTAGCGCACCACGCCCGCGACGGCGGCGGTCCGGCCGAGGATCGCGACGGGTTCGCCGTCGAGGTCCCAGGCCCGCAGCAGGCCGCCGGCGATCTGGCCCCGGACGGAGCGCGAGGCCATCTCCCGGCTGAGCCCGGCGCCGTGCGCGGCCTCCAGGCACCAGTCGGTGAACAGCTCCGCCTCCTCCTCGCGGGCGGCCCTGGACTGCCCCTCCGGGGCCGGGCGGCCGTCGGTGGTGACGGCTCCGTCCAGGCACAGCATCCGCTCGCGGCGGTCGGCCCTGGCCGGTCGGCCGGTGGCCTCGGACCAGGCCGCGGCGAAGGCGGCGGCCGCCGCGTCCGGCCCGATCACGCCGGGCAGGAGGTCGGGCCCGGCGCCGAGTTCGGCCCCGAGCGCGGCCGCGGCGGCCGACGGCATCCCGCTGAGCACGACCAGGTGCGGCGCCGTGAACGCCGCGACGCCGACCACCGGCGCCGTGTCCGAAGCGGGGTCCTCGACCCGGCTCCAGGCTATCGGCGGGGCGGTCGGCGGGCGGAATTTGGCGCCGGCCAGCATGGTCAGCAGGATGGAATTCTCGACAGGGTTGCCGGCAATCCACCCACCGGTTTCCGAGATGAACTCTTCGGTGTTCCTCGTGGTTTTTACGAACATATCGAAAAAATAGCCCGAGGGTGGATTGCTGGCAATGGGACGAGTGGGAACGGGCCCCGGTGCGTCCGGTTCCGGTCAGTTCGCGCCGGGCCGCCCGGCACCCGGCCCGCCCTGGCCCGGAGCACCCTGGCCGCCCTGCGCACCGGGACCGCCCTGGCCGCCGCCGGGCCGCCCCATCGTCCCGGCCGTGACGCCGGCCGTCATGCCGCCGTCCAGCCCGAACAGCGAGCCGGTGACGAAGCCGGCCGCGTCGCTGCCGAGGAAGACCACCGCGTTGGCGATCTCCTCCTCGGTCGCGATCCGCCCGAGGGCGGTGGCCGCCCCGGCCCGCTCCAGCGCGCCCGGCTGGCCGCCGACCCGCTGGCGGAAGTCCTCGGTGTCGACCGGGCCGGTGATCAGCGCGTTGACCCGGATGCCCGCCGGACCGGCCTCCAGCGCGGTGGCCCGGGTCAGGCCGACCACGCCGTGCTTGGCCGCGGTGTACGCGCCCAGGCCGAAGGCGGTGCCCTGGACGCCGGCGGTGGAGGCGTTGTTGATGATGCTGCCGCCGCCGCTCGCCCGCATGGCGGCGATCTCGTGCTTCAGCGAGTGGTAGGTGCCGACGAGGTTGACCGCGATCACCGCGGCGAAGGCGTCCGCCGGGACCCGGTCCAGCGGGCCGAACGCCCCGCCGCCGCCGGCGTTGTTGAAGGCGATGTCGAGGCGACCGTGTCGCTCGACCGTGGTACTCACCAGGCGGGCGACGTCATCCTCGACGGTGACATCGGCGGCGACGAAGTCCGCCTGCCCGCCCTTCTCCCGGATCCGCTCCACCACGGCGTTGCCCAGCTCGGCCCGGCGGCCGGAGACCACGACGTGCGCCCCGGCGGCGGCGAGCGCCAGTGCGGCGGCGGCCCCCATGCCCGAGGTAGAACCGGTCACGAGCGCGATCTTCCCCTGGAGTTGGCTCATCGTTAGCTGCCCTTCCGGGCGGCCGCGGCCGCCCTTGACGTTGGCTCTTGACGGCTAATTTTGATTGTATAGTCTATACGAATTCAAGCTCGGAGCAAGGTCTCCGAGCCGGCGGACGCCTCTCAAGGAGTACCCAATGAGCGCCCCGTACGCTGCACCCGCCCCGGAAGTGCCACGTAAAACCTTCTTGACGATCTTTGCTGCCCTCGTGCTTGCCATGTTCCTGGCAGCTCTGGACCAGACGATCGTGGCGACGGCCCTGCCGACCATCGCCGGTGACCTCGGCGGCGTGACCCACCTGGCCTGGGTCATCACCGCCTACATGCTGGCCGCCACCGCGGCCACGCCGCTCTGGGGCAAGCTGGGCGACCTCTACGGCCGCAAGCTGATGTTCCAGTCGGCGATCACGATCTTCCTGCTCGGCTCGGCGCTGTCCGGTCTCTCCGCCAACATCGGCCAGCTGATCGGCTTCCGCACCCTCCAGGGTCTGGGCGCCGGCGGTCTGATGGCGCTGGCCATGGCCCTGATCGCCGAGCTCGTCCCGCCCCGCGAGCGCGGCAAGTGGCAGGGCTACGCGCAGTCCTGCTTCGTGATCGCCGGTGTGGTCGGCCCGCTGATCGGCGGCGCCTTCGTCGACCACCTGTCCTGGCCGTGGATCTTCTACATCAACCTGCCGATCGGCGCGGTCGCGTTGGTGGTCGTCAGCTCGGTGCTGAAGCTGCCGGTCACCAAGCAGAAGAAGAAGCTCGACTACCTCGGTTCGGCGCTGCTCAGCTCCGCCATCGTCGCGATCCTGCTGGTCTCGGTCTGGGCCGGCGACCAGTACTCGTGGGGCTCGGTCCAGATCATCGGCCTGCTGGTGCTCGCCGCGGTGCTGCTGGCCGGCTTCGTCTGGCAGGAGAAGCGGGCCAGCGAGCCGGTCGTTCCGCTGGAGCTGTTCAAGGACCCGGTCATCCTGGTGGCCACCATCGGCCTCTTCCTCGCCTCGATCTCGCTCTTCGTGGCGACCGTCTACACCCCGCTCTTCCTCCAGGTCGCCAACGGGGACACCGCCACCGAGTCCGGGCTGCTGCTGGTCCCGCTGATGATCGCGACCGTGGTCAGCCTGACCGTCTCGGGCAAGGTCGTCGCGGCGACCGGCAAGTACAAGCTGTTCCCGATCGCGGGCCTGCTGATCATGTCGCTCGGCCTGTACCTGATGTCGACCCTCAAGGCCGACTCCTCCCAGGTGGCCGCGGGCGGTTTCCTGGCGGTCTTCGGTATCGGCTTCGGTCTGGTCACCCAGGTGCTCATCGCGGCGGTGCAGAACTCCGTCGAGATGCGCCAGCTGGGTGTGGCGACCGCTGCGGCGAACTTCTTCCGCTCGCTCGGTGGCGCTATGGGTGTGACGGTCTTCGGTGCCGTCCTCAACGCCCAGCTGCGCGACCAACTGCCGAAGAAGGTGCCGGCCGAGGCCCTGGCGCGGCTCGGCACGGACGGTCTGCTGACCTCGCCGGCCAAGGTCCGGGCGCAGGCGCCCGAGGTGCGCGACGGTGTGGCCTCGGCGCTGGCCGAGTCGCTGCACACGGTCTACCTGATCGGCATGGTCATCGCGCTGCTCGGTGCCCTGGTCGTGGTCTTCCTCCAGGAGCGTCCGATGCGGGCGCCGATGGGCGCGCCCGGCGGCAAGGGTCCCGGCGGCCAGGGTGGCCCCGGCGGTCCCGGCGGCCAGCACCAGGGCCAGGGCGGCCCCGGTGGCGGCCAGTGGCAGGGTCAGGGCGGCCAGGGCGGCGGCCAGGGCCAGGGTGCCCCGACGGGCCAGGGCGGTCAGCCCGGGCACGCCGGTCCCGCGGGCGGACGGCCGGAGACCGCGGCCGGCTGACGGCCGCCGCTCCGCCCCGGTCGACCGACCGGCGTCCGCCCCGACAGCCCCTCCTCCCCCACCGTTACCCCCGGCGGTGGGGGAGGAGGCTTGTCCGGGGCCGGAACTGATCGCACGTCAGCCTCGGATACGGCTCGAAACGGACGCCGAAAGCCGTCGCGGAGTGAGTGTTCACCCGCTAGGCTGGACTGGCAGTCGGCACCCCGGCCGCGGTGGGGCGGGGTGTCTGGCACGGCCTTCCCCGCCGCACTCCGAGCGCCGGGAGTACCGGCGCGACCAGCCCACCAGGAAGCGGGTCGACTCCATGGCCGACATACCCAGCCGGCGGCGTGCACTCTCCCGGGACCTCCCGCCCGCCGCCGCCCCCGGCATACCCCCGGCGACCAGGATCGGTGTCATCGGTCTCGGCGTCATGGGCGGTGGCATGGCCTCCCGCCTGCTCGACCAGGGCCACCGGATCGTGGTCCACAACCGCACCCCCGAGCGCGCCGCCCCGTTCGCCGCCCGCGGCGCCGTGGTCGCCGCCACCGCGGCCGAACTGGCCTCGCAGGTGGACGTGGTGCTGCTCAGCCTGGCCTCCGAGGCCGCCGTCGAGGAGCAGCTCTTCGGTGCCGGCGGGGTGCTGGAGACGCTGCCCGCCCACGGCATCGTGATGGACACCAGCACCGTCTCCCCGGACTTCGCCCGGTCGGTGGCCGAGCGCGTCGCCGGTCGCGGCCGCAGCGCGGTGGACGCCTGCATCATCGGCAACGGCCAGCACGCCAAGGACGGCGAACTGCGTTTCATGGTCGGCGGCTCCGCCGAGACCTTCGAGCGGCTGAGCGCCGTGCTGGAGCCGCTCGCCAAGGAGATCCGCCACCTCGGCCCGAGCGGCCTCGGCGCCACCGCCAAGGTGATGCTCAACGTGCTGATGGGCGTCGAGATGCAGGTGCTCGCCGAGTCGGTGACGCTGGCCCAGCGGGCCGGCATCGACCGCGAGCTGGCCCTCTCGATGATCAGCGAGAGCGGCTTCAGCTCGCCCGTGATGAAGTACAAGGCCGGCGTGATGCGCCGCCGGGCCTACGGCGAGCCGCAGTTCCGGCTCGACCTGATGCGCAAGGACCTCCGGCTGGCCACCGCCGAGGCGGGCCGCCTGGGTGTCGCGACCCCGGTCTGCGACGCCACCCACGAAACCCTCGTCGCCGCCGCCGAGGCGGGCCTCGGCGAGCTCGACTGCGCCGCCGTGCTCTCCCACGCGGAGGTCGCCGCCGGGCTTCCCGGCACCCCGGACCGTACGTGAACCACTCGCCCTCACCGAGGAGTTGATCCACGTGTCCCAGCCAAGACGGCCCCGGGCGGCCGGTTTCGGCACCGCCCTGGTCGCCCTGTTGACCGCCCTCGTCCTGCTCGCCGCCACCAATGGCGCGGGCGCCGAGGACACCGAGTCCCGCCCCCGCCCCCCGGCGAGCTGGAGCAGCTGGCAGTTCGACCAGGCCGGCAGCCGGTTCAACGGCCAGGAGAGCCGGATCACCCCGGCCACCGTCGGCAACCTCGGCCTCAAGTGGGCCTTCGGCCACGAGAAGGTCCAGGGCGTCTACCTCGGCAGCCAGCCCGCCGTGGTGGACGGAACCCTCTACGTCGGCGGTGCCGAGGGCACCTTCCACGCCCTGGACGCCAGGACCGGCGCGGCGCGCTGGACCTTCGACGTCGCCCCGGTGGCCGGCGCCCACTCGGCCACCAACCCGGACCCGGTCCGCAGCAGCCCGGCCGTCGAGGGCAACACCGTCTACTTCGGTGACAACCGCGGCTACCTGTACGCGCTCGACCGCCGCACCGGCGCCCTGCGCTGGTCGCTGAAGCTGGACGCCCACCCGCAGGCCCAGATCACCAGCTCGCCGCTGGTCTACAACGGCCAGGTCTACGTGGGTGTGTCCAGCAAGGAGTCCGGTGCCACCTTCGACCTGACCTACCCGTGCTGCACGTTCCGCGGCTCGGTGGTCGCCGTCAACGCGTACACCGGACAGCTGAGCTGGCGGCACTGGACCACCCCGCAGCCGCAGCAGGTCGGCACCTGGCCGAACGGCGCGGCCCGCTACGAGCCCTCCGGCGTCGCCGTGTGGAGCTCCCCGGTGGTCGACCGGGAGACCGGCACCATCTACGTCGGCACCGGCCAGAACTACACCGGCGCGGCCGGCGACACCGACTCGGTGCTCGCCCTGGACGCCCGCAACGGCAACGTCCGCTGGCGGTCCCAGGAGGTCTTCCCGGACACCTTCACCGTCGCCTGCGGCATCCCCGGCGCCGACGCCTACTGCCCCAGCAAGGCCAACGGCACCGACCACGACTGGGACTTCGGCGCCAGCGCCAACGTCTTCAGCATCGGCAACCGCCGGGTGATCGGCATCGGCCAGAAGAACGGCATCTACCACGTCTACGACGCGCTGACCGGTGCCAAGGTCTGGGACCGCGCGGTGGTCGCCGATCCCAACACCAAGGGCGGCAGCTCCGGCATCCAGTGGGGCACCAGCTACGACGGCACCCGGCTCTATGTCGCCACCTGGTTCGCGAACCCGGGCACCCTGTACGCGCTCGACCCGGCGACCGGGGCGATCCTCTGGCAGAAGGAGAGCCCGGCCGACGGCTGCCAGTGGGGCGGCGCGGCCGCCAACCCCGAGCTGTGCCAGCGGGCCTTCACCCCCGCCGTGACCGCCACCCGCGGCCTGGTCTACGAGGGCGGCGCCGACGGCAAGATGCGCGTCTTCTCGGCCACCACCGGCGCGGTGCTCTGGCAGTACGACGTGGTCCGCGACTTCACCACGGTCAACGGCGTGCCGGGCCACGGCACGGCGCTCTCCGGCGGCGGCGGCGCGGTGGTCGCGGACGGCATGCTCTACGTCCAGGCCGCGTACTACCCGCAGTACCCGAGCAATGCGGGCGGCGTTCTGCTCGCCTTTTCCCTACCGTAGGACCCGTCGGCGTACCGAAGGTCAACTCACGGCCGGCGGCAACCAGTTGCCGCCGGCCCCGGCAAGGAGGAAATTATGGAGATCGTCGTGGTGGGCGCGGCCGGTCGGACCGGACGGCTGCTCGTCGAGAAGGCCCTGGAGAACAAGCACAGCGTCACCGCGCTGCTGCGCGACCCGGCCAAGCTGCCGATCGAGCACGAGCGGCTGAGCAAGGTCCGCGCGGACGTGTTCGACGTGGAGTCGCTGACCGGCCCGCTGGCCGGCAAGGAGGCCGTCGTGATCGCGCTGGGGGTGACCACCCGCACCACGACCACGGTGTTCTCCGAGGGCGCGCGCAACGTCATCGCCGCCGCCCGGGCGGGCGGGGTGCGCCGGCTGGTCACGATGTCCTCGGCCGGTCTGGAGACCAAGCACCTGCCGGCGATGCAGCGCTTCGTCGCCGAGTTCGTGGTGGACCGGGTCTACCGGAACATCCACCTCGACCTGGCCCGGATGGAGGACGAGGTCGAGGCCAGCCCGCTGGACTGGACGATCGTCCGGGTGCCGATGCTGACCGACGGTCCGGCCACCCCCAACTACCAGGCGGTGGTGGGCGGCCACATCGCGAAGGCGTCGCGCATCGCGCGGGCGAACGTCGCCGACTACATCGTCACCCATCTGGATGACACGGCCACCTACGGCCGACGCGTCGAGGTGGCCAACTGATGACCCCCGGCGGGGGCCGGCCCGCCCGCGGCACGTCCGCGGCGCGGGCCGGCCGCGCGCCGGCCCCCGGCGGGCCACCCGCCGCCGGGGCCCACCGGGGCTGATCGAGGCCGTCCGAGGCCGTCCAAGGCCGATCGAGGGGGAAACGCACCGTGAACATCGTCGTCTTCGGCGCGACCGGTGGCACCGGCCGCCACTTCCTGGAGCTGGCCGCCGAGGCCGGGCACTCCACCGTCGCCTTCGCCCGCGACCCGCTGGCCCTGGCCGACGCCCGTCCCAGCACCATCCGGCAGGGTGACGTCCTCGACCCGGACGCGGTGGCCCGCGCCGTCGAGGGCGCGGACGCGGTGGTCTCCGCGCTCGGCATCGGCTACAGCCGGGCCGCCACCACCGTCTACTCGGCCGGTACCGACCACATCCTCAAGGCGATGCGCGCCACCGGCGTCTCCCGGGTCGTGTGCGTCTCCACCACCAGCATGAGCCCGGTGCCCTGGCGCGCCGCCCCGTTCCAACGGGCCCTCACCTCCTGGGTGCTGCACCCGATGCTCCGCCGGCCGTACGCCGACATGGCGCGAATGGAGCGGTTCCTGCTGGAGGACACCGAGCTGGACTGGACCCTGGTCCGGGCCGCCCGGCTCACCGGCGGCCGGGCCCGGGGCCGCTACCGCACGGCGGTCGGCCGCCGGCTGCCCGGGGCGTGGTCGATATCCCGCGCCGACCTCGCGCACTACCTGCTCGCCGCGCTCCAGGAGCCGGCCGCACGGCGCGAGGTCGTGGAGATCGCCTACTGACCGTCCCTCCGCCGCCCGCCCGCCGCCCGCCCGCAGCCTGTGCCCAGTCCGCTCGTCGCCCGTGCGCCGAACGATCCCGGCCGTCGGGCGCCCGCGCGCCGCGCCGCCCGTACTCAACCAGCGGTACGGCCGGCTACTCCCGCCGTGCGATGCCCCGCCCACCCCGGCCGGGCAGAGTAGTAGGTGATCCCGTGGATCACCCAAGCCATGGGCCGGCGGCCGTACACCATCCACCCGGTGGCCGCCGGCCCGTGGCCCGCGTCGCCCCTCGCCCTCCGGAGCACAAGCCGATGCCCACACCTCCTGGTCCGCCCGCCGCCGACACCCCCGAGGCCCCGACGGCCCCCGCCGGGACCCCGGCCGGCCGCGCCGACCGCGCCGCCGACCGGCCGGAGCCCCCGGCCGGCCTCGCCGGGCGCCTGCGCCTGCCCAAGCACGCCCGCCGGGTCTGGCTGACCGTGCACGTCGCCTGCTCGGTCGGCTGGCTCGGCCTGACCGCCGGTGTGCTCGCGCTCGGCATCGCCGGCCGCTTCTCCGACAACCCGGACACCGTGCGCGCCGCCTACCTGGCGCAGGAGATCTTCGCCGACTGGCTGCTGATCCCGATCAGCCTGCTGTCGCTGCTCTCCGGCGTGCTGCTGTCCCTCGGCACCACCTGGGGCCTGCTGCGCTACCGCTGGGTCGCCACCAAGTTCTGGCTCACCCTGGCCGCCACCCTGGCCTCGATCTTCGCCCTGCGCGCCTTCATCCACGACGCGGCGGGCCAGGTCGCGGCGGGCACCGTCCCGCCGGACGGCCGCGCCCCGCACGTGCTGGTGATCGCCCCCTCGGTGGCCCTGACCATCTACCTGACCGCCACCGTGCTCTCCGTGGTCAAGCCCTGGGGCATGACCAAGCGGGGGAAGCGCCTGGCCGCCGAGGCCCGCGCCGCGCGCATCGACCGGGCCGCGGGCGCGGCGCCGGGGCGGTGACCGTTACCCGTTCATGAGCACCGACCACGTGAGCGCAGGCCACGATCCCTATCCCGGACCGCCGTGGACCAGACCCTCCTGGACCAGGCTCTCCGCCCTCCTGGTGGTCCTGGTGCAGGTCGTCGGCTCCACCGCCGCCGCCCGCCAGCAGACCGACCGGGCCGCGCTCGACGCGGTCGGCTACGCGCTGCTGCTGCTCGGGCCCGCCCTGCTGCTGCTGCGCGACCGCTACCCCGGCCCGGTGGTGGCCGGCGTCACCGCCGTCACCATCGGCTACCTGCTGGCCGGCTACCCGTACGGCCCGGTGTTCTTCAGCCTCGCCGTCGCCGTCTACGGCGCGCTCGCCCGGGGCCGCCGCCGGTGGGCCTGGATCTCCCTCGGCGGCGGCTACCTGGTCCACCTGGCCAGCTCCCACCTGCTGCCGCACGACTGGCAGCGCGCCCCCGGACCGGGCCCGAGCTGGTGGCAGGAGGCCGGGGCGGCGGCCTGGCTGCTGCTGATCCTGGCCGGCGCCGAGATCATGCGCTCGCGCGGCGAACAGCTCGCCACCCGCCGGCTGGCCCGGCGGCAGGCCGAGGAGAACCGCGCCGCCGAGGAGCGGCTGCGGATGGCCCGCGAACTCCACGACATCCTGGCCCACTCCATCTCGGTGATCCACCTCCAGGCCGGGGTGGCCCTGGAGCTCATCGACGAGCACCCGGACCAGGTGCGGGCCGCGCTGACCGTCATCAAGGCGACCAGCAAGGAGGCGCTCGGCGAGGTCCGCCAGGTGCTCGGCACCCTGCGCGGCCCGGACGGCCAGGCCCCCCGCACCCCCGCGCCCGGCCTCGCCCGGCTGCCCGAACTCGTGACCCAGGCCGGCCACGCCGGGCTCACCGTCACGGTCGACACGGTGGGAACCGTCCGGCCGCTCCCCGCCCAGGTGGAGCTGGCCGCGTTCCGGATCGTCCAGGAGGCGCTCACCAACGTCATCCGCCATTCGGCCGCGCGGAGCGCCACGGTTCTGATGGACTGGTCCTCCCCGGCGGGGCTGCTGCTCCGGGTGGACGATCCGGGCCCGGCCGCGGGTGGCGACGGCGGCGGCTCCGGCAACGGCCTGATCGGCATGCGCGAGCGGGCCGCGGCCTTCGCGGGCGAGCTGACCACCGGTCCGCACGGCGGCGGCTTCCGGGTCCGGGCCTGGCTGCCCGACCCCGCGGGGTCGGGCACGGCGAGCGAGGGGAAGCGGACGGGATGATCCGAGTACTGCTGGCGGACGACCAGGTCCTGGTCCGGGCGGGCTTCCGGGCCCTGCTCGACGCCCAGCCCGACATCGAGGTGGTCGGCGAGGCGGACGACGGCGGGGCGGCCGTCCGGCTGGTGGAGGAGCTGCGGCCGGACGTCGTGCTGATGGACATCCGGATGCCCGGCACCGACGGCCTGGAGGCGACCCGGCAGATCTGCTCCCGCCCCGAGCTCTCCGCCGTCCGGGTGGTGGTGCTGACCACCTTCGAGATGGACGAGTACATCTTCGAGGCGCTGCGGCTGGGCGCGGCCGGCTTCCTCGCCAAGGACACCGAACCGGCCGACCTG
The DNA here is from genome assembly GCF_036010405.1 of Kitasatospora purpeofusca. Lineage (NCBI taxonomy): Bacteria > Bacillati > Actinomycetota > Actinomycetes > Kitasatosporales > Streptomycetaceae > Kitasatospora > Kitasatospora purpeofusca. Next base: position 6,620,297 of record NZ_CP108561.1, read on the forward strand.
CTGCGCGCCGTCCGGGTCGCCGCGGTCGGCGACTCCCTGCTCTCCCCGGGCGTGACCCGCCGGGTGATCGACGAGTTCGCCAGCCGCTCCCGGGAGCCCTCCGCGGGCGGGCAGCTGCTGGACGCGCTCACCGACCGGGAGCGCGAGGTGCTCACCCTGGTCGGCATGGGCCTGAGCAACGACGACATCGCCCGCCGCCTGGTGGTCAGCCCGCTCACCGCGAAGACCCACGTCAGCCGCGCCATGGTGAAGCTCGGCGTCCGCGACCGCGCCCAGCTGGTCGTCCTCGCCTACGAGTCCGGCCTGGTCCGCCCCGGCTGGCTCTAGGGACCGGCCGGCCCGGGAGCAGCCCGGGCCCCGGGGCGTACTCCCGGTGTCGTACCCGAGGTGCCGCTCCCCGGAGGACGCGGCGGACCCCCCTCCGGCGAGAAGCTTCTGGTGGCCTCGGAGACCGTCCGGGGCGGCGCGGCCCCCGTCCGAACATGCGGGGCACACCGAGGAGTTGACCGACATGCAGAGCACCGCACTGCTCGCCGACGCTTATTGCCGGGAGGGCTGGGGCCCGTGGAACGGGGGCGGCCCCGGTCCGTGGTTCCTGCTCTTCCCGCTGTTCTGGCTGATCGTCCTGGTCACCGTGTTCACCGTCTTCCGCCGCCGCGGCTTCGCCCGGCGCGGGCCGTGGGGCCCGCCGTGGGCCGGCGGTCAGTGGGGCGGCCCCTGGGGCGGCGGCGGTCCTGGCTGGCGCGGCGGCCCGTGGGGCGGCGGCGGCACCGAGGCCCCGCTGGCGAGCCTGGCCCGCCGGTACGCCGACGGTGAGCTGACCGAGGAGGAGTACCGCACCCGCCGGGACACCCTGCTGGAGCACTTCCAGGGCCCGGACGACACCAAGCCGGGTCAGGGCGGTACCAAGTGACCACCGTCCCGGTCCTCGAACTGGTCGAAACCGAGCGGATGGCCGCCCGGGTGGCCGACGCGGTCAAGGTCTACGGCATCGGACGCACCGAGGTGCGCGCCCTGGACCACGTGACCGTCGGATTCCCGGCCGGCCGGCTCACCGCGATCATGGGCCCGTCCGGCTCCGGAAAGTCCACCCTGCTGCACTGCGCGGCCGGGCTGGACCGGCTGACCGCCGGCACCGCGATGATCGGTGACACCGAGCTGGAGAACCTCAACGACCGCAGGCTGACCCTGCTGCGCCGGGAGCGGATCGGCTTCGTCTTCCAGTCCTTCAACCTGGTTCCGGTGCTGACCGCCCGGGAGAACATCACGCTGCCGGTCGACCTGGCCGGCGGCGAGGTGGACCGGGAGTGGGTGGAGACCCTGATCGACGCGGTCGGCCTGCGGGACCGGCTGGAGCACCGGCCGACCGAGCTGTCCGGCGGCCAGCAGCAGCGGGTCGCGCTGGCCCGGGCGCTGGCCGGCCGTCCGGAGGTGGTCTTCGCGGACGAGCCGACCGGCAACCTGGACTCCCGGACCGGCGCCGAGGTGCTGGAGCTGATGCGCCGCGCGGTGGACGAGATGGGCCAGACGGTGGTCATGGTCACCCACGACCCGACCGCCGCCGGTTACGCGGACGAGGTGCTGTTCCTCGCCGACGGCCGGCTGGTGGACCGGATGGAGCGGCCCACCCCGGCCGGGGTGCTGGACCGGATGAAGGACTTCGACCGTGCCCCCGCGGCAGGCCGGGGAGGCGGCCGGTCATGAGCAGCACCACCGCCACCCTTCGGATCAGTCTGCGCTCGCTGGCCGCGCACAAGCGCCGGCTGGCCGGGACGTTCACCGCGATCCTGCTCGGGGTGAGCTTCCTGACCGGCACCCTGGTGCTCGGCGACACCCTGCGCGGCAGCTTCGACACCCTGTTCGCCGATGCCAACCGGGGCACCGACGCGGTGGTGCGCAGCGCCGACGTGATGGACACCGAGAACACCTTCGGCGGCGTCCGCGCCCCGGTGGACCTCGCGCTGGCGGACCAGCTGCGCCAGGTGCCCGGGGTCGCGGCGGCCGAGCCGGCCATCCAGGGCTCCGGCCAGCTGATCGGCAAGAACGGCAAGGCGGTGGGCGGCCAGGGTCCGCCCACGCTGGCCGGTTACTGGCAGCCGGACAGCGGGCTCAACCCGTACCGGCTGGCCGAGGGCCGGGCGCCGCAGCAGCCGGGGGAGGCGGTGATCAACCGGGGCGCGGCCAAGGCCGGTGAGCTGAAGATCGGCGACACGACCATTCTGCGCGCCCCCGATCCGGTGTCGGTGACGATCGTCGGCATCGCGACCTTCGGCGCCTCGGCCGACGGCATGGGCCAGAACACCTACACCGGGCTGACCCTCGCGGACGCCGAGCGCTACCTGACCCCGAAGGGGCAGGGCCAGGCCACCTCGATCCAGTTCCGGGCCTCGGGCGGCGTCTCCCAGCAGGAGCTGGTGACGGCGCTGACGGCGAAGCTGCCGGCCGGGCTGGAGGCGGTGACCGGGACGAAGGTCTCGGAGGAGGCCACCGCGCAGGTGTCCAGCCGCTTCCTGACCATGTTCACCACCCTGCTGCTGGTCTTCGCGGGCATCGCGCTGCTGGTGGCGACCTTCACCATCCACAACACCTTCGCCATCGTGGTGGCGCAGCGCACCAGGGAGAACGCGCTGCTCCGGGCGCTGGGCGCGGCCCGCGGCCAGGTGCTGGGGGCGACCCTGGCGGAGGCGGTGGTGGTCGGGCTGGCGGCCTCGGTGGCCGGAGTGCTCGGCGGGATCGGGATCGCGGCCGGGCTGAAGTCGCTGTTCAAGGTGATCGGCTTCAGCCTGCCGACCGGCAGCCTGGTGATCAGCGTGGTCTCGGTGGCCCTGCCACTGCTGGTGGGCACGGTCACGGCGGTCGGCTCGGCGGTCGCGCCGGCCGTGCGGGCGGGCCGGACGGCGCCGCTGGCCGCGATGCGGGCGGTGGCCGTGGACGGCGCTGCCGACGGCCGGGCCGGCCGGATCCGCTGGACCGCCGGTGCGCTGCTGATCGCGGCCGGCGCGGCCGCCACGGTGGTCGGCGCGACGAACGGCCCCTCGGTGGGGCTGACCGCGGGCGGGGCGGTGGCGACGCTGCTCGGCGTGGTGGTGCTCGGCCCGGTGTTCGCGACCTTCGTGGTGCGGCTGCTGGGTGCGCCGCTGCCGAGGCTGCGCGGGATGCCGGGCGTGCTGGCGCAGCGCAACGCGACCCGCAATCCGAAGCGGACGGCCGCGACGGCCAGCGCGCTGATGGTCGGGGTCACGGTGGTCTCGCTGTTCACCGTCTTCGGCGCGTCGATCAAGGCGACCATGGACGACACGGTGAGCCGGACCTTCGCCGGGGATCTCGCGATCTCCACCGGCGGCTTCCGGGCCGGTGCGCTCAGCCCGAAGCTGGCGGACGCGGTGGCCGGTCTGCCGGAGGTGCGGCAGAGCGTGGGCCTGGGCCGGGGTGTGGCGCGGGTGGACGGCCACGGCCGGACCCTGGACGTCACCGACCCGACCCGGCTGGCGGGCATCGTGGACCTCGGGCGGGTGGACGGTTCGCTCCAGCTGGGCACCGACGGTCTGGCGGTGTCCAGGACGGAGGCGGAGAAGCAGGGCTGGCAGGTCGGCACGACCGTGCCGGTGCGGTTCAGCGACGGTGCCGAGGCGCCGTTCACGGTGAAGGCGCTGTACCAGGGCAGTGAGCTGGCGGGCGACTACCTGGTCACCCGGGAGGCGTGGGCCCCGCACAAGGGGCAGGACGCCGACTCGCTGGTGGCGGTCGCGCTGAAGGACGGGGTCTCGCTGTCGGCCGGCAAGGCGGCGGTGACGGCGGCGGCGGCGCCGTTCGGCGACCCGAAGGTGCAGACCCGGTCGGAGTACGCGAAGAGCGCGGCCTCGGTGGTCGACATCATGCTCTCGGTGGTCTACGCGCTGCTGGCGCTCGCGGTGCTGATCGCGCTGCTGGGGATCGCCAACACGCTGACCCTGGCGGTGCACGAGCGGACCAGGGAGCTGGGCCTGCTGCGCGCGGTCGGCCAGACCCGAAGCCAGTTGCGCGCGATGGTGCGCTGGGAGTCGGTGCTGGTGGCGATGTTCGGCACGATCGGCGGCCTGGGCCTGGGGGCTTTCCTGGGCTGGGCGCTGGTCCGGGCGGCGGACACCGAGGGGACGGGCAGTTTCGCCGTCCCGCCGCTCCAGCTGTCCGTGGTGCTGGTGGCCGGTCTGGTGGCGGGGGCGGTGGCCGGGTTGCGGCCGGCCCGCCGGGCGGCCCGGCTGGACATCCTGCGGGCGATCGCGGCGGGCTGACGGCCGCCGCGGCGAGGCCGCGCACACCGGAGCCCGGGCCCCCCGACCAACGGGGCCCGGGCTCCGGACGTGTGCGCGGTGCGGGACTCAGGCCGCGGCGGGCAGCTCGTCCAGGCCCTGCTGGACCAGCGCGGCCAGGCGGTCCAGGGCCTCGTCGGCGCCCTCGGCGTCGGAGGCCAGCACGACCTCGTCGCCGCCCTGCGCGCCGAGCGCGAGCAGGCCGAGCATGGAGCCGGCGTTGACCGGGTTGCCGCCCGGCTTGGTGATGGTGATCGGCACGCCGGTGGCCGCGACGGCCTTGACGAAGACGGAGGCGGGACGGGCGTGCAGGCCCTCGGCCCAACCGATGGTGACGCGGCGCTCGGCCATGAGACGTGCCTTTCCGGTGAAGCTGGTCATGGCCGCGATGGGGGGAACGGCCATGTTGTCTAGACCAGTGTTGCATGCAGCCGACCCCTGCGAGCCGCCGCGTTCGGGACTTGTGATTGTTTCTTTGAGAGCCATAAACGGCGCATAATCCCCGTTCAGAGGCCCTGCCCACCCTGCCGCCAACGCACGCCCGGCGCCATTCGGCCCGCCGCCGGATAACCTGACGATCGTGGACGACTCCGCTTCACCGCACCCCGAGCAGGACCCGAGGCCGGCCCGGACGGCGGCCCGCCAGGACCACGGCCCGACCGGCCCGGACTACCCCCAGCACTGGGAGGCCGACGTCCTGCTGCGCGACGGCGGCACGGCCCGGATCCGTCCGATCACCCCGGCGGACGCGGGCCGTCTGGTCGAGTTCTACGAACAGGTGTCGGACCAGTCCAAGTACTTCCGCTTCTTCGCGCCCTACCCCCGGCTCTCCGACAAGGACGTCCGGCGCTTCACCCACCACGACTTCGTCCACCGGGTCGGCCTCGCCGTCGTCGTCCGCGACCGCTTCATCGCCACCGTCCGCTACGACCGGATCGATGCCGACGGCCGCCCCTCGGAGACCGGTACCGACGCCGAGGTCGCCTTCCTGGTCCAGGACGCCCACCAGGGCCGGGGCGTCGCCTCCGCCCTGCTGGAGCACATCGCCGCGGTCGCCCAGGAACGCGGCATCCGCCGCTTCCAGGCCGAGGTGCTGCCGGAGAACCGCAAGATGGTGAAGGTCTTCACCGACGCCGGCTACGTCCAGCGCCGCAGCTTCGCCGACGGCGTGGTCCACCTGGAGTTCGACCTCGAACCCACCGCCGCCTCGCTCGCCGTCATGCGGGCCCGCGAGCACCGCGCCGAGGCCCGCTCCGTGCAGCGGCTGCTCACCCCGCGCTCGGTCGCCGTGATCGGAGCCTCCCGCACCCCGCAGACCGTCGGCCGGACCCTGCTGCGCGACCTGCTCACCGGCTTCGCCGCCGCCGACCGCCCGGTCTACGCGGTGAACCGCAACGCCCCGCCCGGCACCGAGCTCGACGGCCTCCCGGTGCACCGCTCGGTCCTGGAGATCCCCGGCCCGGTCGACCTCGCGGTGATCGCGGTGCCCGCCTCCGCCGTGCCCCAGGCGGTCGCCGAGTGCGGCGCGCACGGCGTCCAGGGACTGGTGGTGGTCACCGCCGGCTACGCCGAGACCGGCCCCGAGGGCCGCGACCGCCAGCGCGCCCTGGTCCGCCAGGCCCGGGCGGCCGGCATGCGGGTGATCGGCCCCAACGCCTTCGGCCTGATCTCCACCGACCCGGAGCACCCGCTGAACGCCTCGCTCGCCCCGGTGCTGCCCGCCCGGGGCGCCTTCGGCGTCTTCTGCCAGTCCGGCGCGATCGGCGTCGCCCTGCTGGAGGCCGGCCACCGGCGCGGCCTCGGGGTCTCCTCCTTCGCCTCGGTCGGCAACCGCGCCGACGTGTCCGGCAACGACTTCCTCCAGTACTGGGCCGAGGACCCGGCCACCGAGGTCGTCCTGCTCTACCTGGAGTCCTTCGGCAACCCCCGCAAGTTCACCCGGATCGCCCGCCGCCTCGCCCAGGCCAAGCCGGTGGTCGTGGTCAAGGGCGCCCGCCACACCGGCAGCCTGCCGCCCGGCCACGCCGTCCCGGCCACCGCCAGCGGCCTGCGGGACGCCACCGTCGACGCCCTATTCCAGCAGGCCGGCGTCACCCGGGTGGAGACCATCACCGAGCTGTACGACACCGGCGACCTGCTCGCCCACCAGCCGCTGCCGCCCGGCGACCGGGTCGCGGTGGTCGGCAACTCCGACTCCCTGGGGCTGCTCACCCACGACGCCTGCCTCTCCGCCGGCCTGCGCCCGCGCACCCCGGTCGACCTCACCACCGCCGCCACCGGCGAGAACTTCCGGATCGCCCTGGACACCGCGCTGACCGACCCCGGGGTGGACGCGGTGATCGCCGTCGCCATCCCGCCGATCGGCAGCCAGTCCTGGGGCCCCCGCCCGGTCGGCCGCCCCACCGGCCCCGACGAACCGGAGCCGGGCTCCGACGACCCTGAGATCGCCGCCGCCCTGCTCGCCGCCGGCGAGCGCGCCCGGGCCGCCGGCAAACCGCTGCTCCTCGCCCACCTGGCCCTCACCGACCTGCCGGACCGGCTGCGCCCCGGCGGCATCCCCGCCTACCCCGCCCCCGAGCGGGCGGTCCGGGCCCTCGCGCACGCCGTCCACTACGCCGACTGGCGCCGCCGGATGGCCGAGGCCGAGGAGACCGCCAGGGTCCCCGAACTCGACCGGATCGACGAGACGGGCGCCCGCGCCCTGGTCGACGCCGCGCTCTCCACCCGCCCCGCGGTCGCCGCCCGCACCCAGCCCGGCGGGGCGCGGATCACCCTGCCCGACCCCGAGGCGGCGGCCCTGCTCGGCCGCTACGGCATCGACGTCTCGCCGACCCTGCCCGCCCCGGACGAGGAGAGCGCGGTGCGGGCCGCCGCGACCCTCGGCTATCCGGTCGCGCTCAAGGCCACCGCCCCGCATCTGCGCCACCGCCCCGACCTCGGCAGCGTCCGGCTCGACCTGACCGGCGAGGCCGGACTGCGCCACGCGCACCGCGAGCTGGACGAACTGCTCGGCGGCGCCGCCCAGGCCGCGCTGGTGGTCCAGCGGCTCGCCCCCCGCGGCGTGGACACCGTGATCGGCGCCACCGTCGACCCGGCGGTCGGCGCCATCCTCTCCTTCGGTCTGGCCGGCGCCCCCGCCGAACTGCTGGGCGACGTCGCCCACCGACTGGTTCCGGCCACCGACCAGGACGTCGCCTCGCTCGTCCGCGAGGTCAGGGCGGCCCCACTGCTGTTCGGCTGGCGGGGCGCCGAGGCGGTCGACACCGACGCCCTGGAGGAACTGCTGCTACGGGTGTCCCGACTGGTGGACGACCTGCCCGAGGTCGCCTCGGTGGACCTCGAACCGGTGGTCGTCGCCCCGCACGGACTGGCGATCCTGGGGGCGCGCGTACGCATCGCGCCCCTGCCCGTCCGCAGTGATCTGGGCCCGCGCGCCATGAGCACGCTGTAACCTTCCTTGGTTGCGTCCGGACCCGGGCGCCGTTGTCCGAAGCTCGGCGCCGTGCCGCCCGCTTCGTCGGGGGACCATGCCAGGATGGAGTTATGGCGAAGACCGGTACCACCACCACACAGGACCTGCGTTCCGCGATCGAGCGCAGCGGTTACTACCCGGCCCTGGTGTCCGAGGCGGTCGAGTCCGCGGTGGGTCCCGAGCCGATCAGCTCCTACCTGGTGCACCAGGAGACCACCTTCGACGCCAACGAGGTGCGTCGGCACGTCACCGTCCTGGTGCTGACCCCGACCCGCTTCGTGGTCAGCCACACCGACGAGCAGACCGGGGACGGCAGCAGCCCGGCCGTCCCGATCGCCACCACCTCCACCGAGAGCGTCCGGCTTGACCGGATCAACTCCGTGGTGGTCAGCCGGACGGTCGCCAACCCGGAGACCTACACCCCGGGCACGCTGCCCCGCGAGGTGGTGCTGACCATCGGCTGGGGCGCGGTCCAGCGGCTCGACCTCGAACCGGCCGGCTGCTCCGACCCGAACTGCGAGGCGGACCACGGCTACACCGGCTCCGCCACCGCCGACGACCTGTCCCTGCGGGTCAGCGAGGCCGGCGACGGACCGGAGACGGTGGCCCAGGCCCTGGTCTTCGCCCGCGCCCTCTCCGAGGCGACCGTCACCAGCGGCCCCCGGGTCTGACCCCCACCCCGCAGAGACCCGCACAGACCCGCACAGGCCCGCAGAGACCTGCACAGACCCACAGAGACCTGCACAGACCCGCACCACCGCGCCGACCGGCGCCGCCCCGCACGGTCGCGCGCCGACCGCCGCCGACCCGCCGCCGTCCGGACACCGCCCGCCACAGGTCCGGACCGCTCCGGCCAGCCAGGAAGCCACCCCCGCCACCATGCCCTTCGCCCCCGACGGTCACGACGCCTTCGAGCTCCTCGACCCCGCCACCGCGCCCGCGCCGCCCTACGGCAGCGGCTCGCTCTGCGACCTGCTGCCCTCGGTCGCGGCCGGCCTCGGCGTGCCCGGCTTCACCGCCGCGCTGCCGCTCGCGCCCGCCGACCGCGCGGTGGTCTTCCTGGTCGACGGCCTCGGCTGGGAGCTGCTGCTGCGCCACCCCGAGTACGCGCCGTTCCTCACCTCACTGACGGCCGGCTCGCTCGGCGGCACCGGCCGGCCGCTGACCGCGGGCTTCCCGTCCACCACCGCCACCTCGCTGGCCTCGGTCGGCACCGGCACCCCGCCCGGTCTGCACGGCCTGGCCGGCTACACGGTGGCGGTGCCCGGCGCCGGGCACCTGATGAACCAGCTGCGCTGGCAGCCGCCGACCGACCCGGCCGTCTGGCAGCCGTACCCCACCGTCTTCCAGCAGGTGCACGCCGCCGGGGTGGCCACCGCCCAGGTGTCCTCCCCGCTGTTCGCGCAGACCCCGCTCACCAGGGTCGCGCTCTCCGGCGGCACCTTCCTCGGCCGCACCACCGGCGAGGAGCGGATGGACCGGGCCGCCGCCTGGCTGGCCGAGCACGACCGGGCGCTCGTCTACACGTACGTCAGCGAACTCGACGGCGCGGGCCACCGCTTCGGGGTGGACTCGGACGAGTGGCGGATGACGCTGGACGCGGTCGACCGGCTGGCCCGCCGGCTCGCCGAACAGCTGCCCCCGCGCTCGGTGATGTACGTCACCGCCGACCACGGCATGATCGACATCGCCCCCGAGGACCGGATCGACTTCGACGAGGACTGGGAGCTCGGCGCCGGCGTCGCCCTGCTCGGCGGCGAGGGCCGCGCCCGCCACGTCTACGCCGTCCCGGGCGCCGCCGCCGACGTGCACACGGTCTGGAGCGAGGTGCTCGGCGACCGGATGTGGGTGGCCACCAGGGACCAGGCGATCGAGGCCGGCTGGTTCGGCCCCACCGTGGACGACCGGGTCTACCACCGGATCGGCGACGTGGTCGCCGCCGCCCGCGACGACATCGCCGTCGTCGCCTCCCGCAACGAGCCCGGCGAGTCCGCGATGATCGGCCTGCACGGTTCGATGACCCCGGTCGAGCAGTTCGTGCCACTGCTCGAATTCCGCCGCTGAACTCCCCCGACGTGAAAGGCCCTTGCACCACCCATGGCTGAACTGGTGTTCTTCTCCGGCACGATGGACTGCGGGAAGTCGACCCTCGCGCTCCAGATGGACCACAACCACGCCGCCCGCGGCCGGCAGGGGATCATCCTCACCCGCAACGACCGGGCCGGCGCTGCCACCATCTCCAGCCGGCTCGGCCTGCGCGCCGACGCGGTCGAGGTGGCCGACGAGTTCGACTTCCACGCCCACGTGGTGCAGCGGCTCTCGGCCGGCGGCCGGGTGGACTACCTGATCTGCGACGAGGCCCAGTTCTTCGACCCGGGGCAGATCGACCAGCTGGCCCGGGTGGTCGACGAACTCGACATCGACGTCTACACCTTCGGCATCACCACGGACTTCCGCACCCGGCTCTTCCCCGGCTCCCAGCGGCTGATCGAACTCGCCGACCGGGTCGAGGTGCTCCAGGTCGAGGCGCTCTGCTGGTGCGGCGCCCGGGCCACCCACAACGCCCGTACCGTCGGCGGGGTCATGGTGGTCGAGGGGGCGCAGGTCGTCATCGGCGACATCTCGGTCCGCGAGGACGAGGTCGGCTACGAGGTGCTCTGCCGACGCCACCACCGCCGCCGCCTGACCTCGGCCACCGCCCGTGCCGCCGTGCTCTCCCCGGACGTCCTCCCCTTCGAGGAGCAGCAGGCCTGAGTCGCGGGCCCGAAGCAGCCGCGGGCCCGAGTCGCAGGCCCGCGCCGTCAGCCCGTCTGCAGCACCGAGAAGTGCCCGCCGCGCGGGTCCGCCAGCCGGGCCGCCCGGCCGCGCGGCGTGTCCTGCGGTGCCACCAGCACCCGGCCGCCCAGCTCGACCGCCCGCCGGGCCGTCAGACCGACGTCGGCCACCGCGAAGTGGGTGCGCCAGCGCGGCGGGTGGCCGCGCAGCTCGGCGCCGTGCCGGATCCCGGCCACCGGCCGGCCGCCGACCAGCAGCGCCGACCCGCCCTCGGCCTCGGCCACCGGCACCCCGAGCACCGCCCGGTAGAACGCGGCCGCGCCGTCCGCGTCCGGGGTGAGCAGCTCCGCCCAGGCCGGTCCGCCCGCCCCCGGCCCGCTCTCCCGGCCGAGGTGCTCCTCGCCCTGCCAGAGTCCGAACACCGCGCCGGAGACGTCGGCCGCGATCGCCAGCCGCCCGGCCCGCTCCGCCTGGAGCGGCCCGACCGCGACCGTGCCGCCGCACTCCCGCACCAACTGGGCCGCGCGGTCCGCGTCGTCCACCGCGAAGTAACTGGTCCACTGCACCGGGAAGCCGGCCACCTCGGACACTCCGAGCCCGGCCACCGGCTCCTCGCCGAGGCGGGCCCGGACGTACTCGCCGAGCTGCGCCGGTCCCGGGGCGAAGGTCCAGCCGAGCAGTTCGCCGTAGAAGGCCCGGGCACCGGGCAGGTCGTCGGTCATCAGGCTGACCCAGCACGGGGTGCCCTGGGCCAGCCGGAGTGTCAGCGCGGGCATGACAGGTCTCCTCAACGGGCGGTCGGCGCACGAAACGGCGCAGTGAGGGTGATGCTTCCACCGTGGCGCTCGTCGAACCCTCGGGCCGCGCGGAAAATCCGGCAAAGAGCGCACAAAGAGCGCCGCCCCGCCGGGCATTCCGGCGCTGCGCCAGAATGGCCGCCATGACGACCAATCACGATGACTCCCCCCTGGTGTCGGTGACCGGTTTGCGGGAGTCGCTCGACTCCGGCCGCCCGCCGGTCCTGCTCGATGTGCGCTGGCAGCTGGGCGGTCCGCCCGGCATCGAGGACTACACCGCCGGCCACCTGCCCGGCGCCCGCTTCGTCTCCCTCGACACCGACCTCGCCGCCCCGGCCGGCCCGCCCGGGCGCGGCGGACGCCACCCGCTGCCCGATCCGGAGGAGTTCGGCGCCGCGCTGCGCCGCCTCGGCGTCTCGGCCGACCGCCCGGTGGTGGTCTACGACGGCGCCACCTCGCTGGCCGCCGCCCGCGCCTGGTGGCTGCTGCGCTGGGCCGGGCACCCGGACGTCCGGGTGCTGGACGGCGGCTTCGCGGCCTGGCAGGCGGCCGGTCTGCCGGTCACCACCGAGGTGCCGCCCGCCGGGGACGGCGACTTCAAGCCGGTCCCGGGACAGCTGCCGGTGGTCGACGCCGACGGCGCCGCCGCCTGGGCCCGGGAGGCGCTGCTGCTGGACGCCCGGGCGGGGGAGCGCTACCGGGGCGAGACCGAGCCGATCGACCCGAGGGCCGGTCACATCCCCGGCGCGGTCTCCGCGCCGACCACCGAGAACGTCGGCCCGGACGGCCGCTTCCGCCCGGCCGCCGAACTCGCCGCCCGGTTCCGGGAGCTGGGCGCGGGGGAGCGGGGCACCGCCGTCTACTGCGGCTCCGGGGTGACGGCCGCGCACCAGATCCTGGCGCTCGCGGTGGCCGGCCTTCCGGCCACCCTCTACCCGGGCTCGTGGAGCGAGTGGTCCAGTGACGAGGCCCGCCCGGTCGCCGTCACCGACCAGCCCGGCTGAGCCGACGAACGCCGAAGGCGCGGACGACCGGGGTCGTCCGCGCCTTCGCGCCGCTCTGCTGTCCTGCGGCCCTGCTACTCCTGCTTCTTGCGCCGGCTGCCGAAGACGATCTCGTCCCAGCTCGGCACGGTGGCCCGGCGCCCGGGCCGCACGCCGTCGGCCTCGGCCTGGCGGTCGGTGGTGCCGACCAGTCGCTCCCGGTGCGGTGCCACCGCGCGGGGCATCAGGATGTCCGCGTACGCCGAGCCCGCACCGACCGCCGGGGCGGCGGCCGCGGGCTCCGCCTCCTCCTGGGCCACCTCGGCGGGCGCCGGCTCGACCGGCGGCGGCGCGCCGACCGCGAGGTCGCCGCGGAAGGCGGGCACCACGTCCAGCAGGCTGGTCAGCGAGTCCCTGGACTCGGCCGTCGCCTCCCGGGACTCCCGGACCTCGCGGGACGACATGATCCGGTCGGCCGAGGGCCGGTCGATCATCGGGCGCAGCGGCCGGTCGTGGGGGAGTCGGGCGATCCGCGGGATGAACGGGAAGACCGAATCCTCCTCGCGCTCGACCGATTCGCCGATCAGCGCGCGGGCCTCGTCGTCGTTGGGCTGCACCAGTCGCCGGGGCGGGTCGTACGTCCAGGCCGCGCTGCGGCCCTCGCCGTCGGCCCGGTAGGAGAGGATGACCTCCCAGGTGCCGTCGTCGCGCCGCCAGGAGTCCCAGCGCTCGGTCTCCTTCTCGGCGCCGCGCAGCGCGAGCCGCTCGGAGACCGCCTCGCCCAGCTGGGGGCCGGGGGCCTCGCCGTGCCGGCGGATCGCGGTCTTGCGGGCCCGCTCGGCCATGAAGGCGCGCTCGGCCAGCACCGGACCCTCGAAGCGGCGGACCCGGTCGACGGAGATACCGGCGGCCTGGGCGACCTCCTCGGCGGAGGCACCGGCTCGTATCCGCGCCTGGATGTCCCGGGGGCGGAGGTGGCTCTCGACCTCGATCTCGATCTGGCCGAGGCGCGGCCGGTCACCACGGATGGCGGCCCGCAGCCGCTCGTCGATGGGGAGGGTGTACTCGGTGCTGTCGGCAGCCTTGAGCACCAGCCGTGTGCCGTCGTTGCTGACGGCCACAACCCGCAGTTCGGGCACGCTTACCTCCCGGGTGGTGCCTGCCGACGTCACCTGCGTCGCTGCTCCCGTACTGAGTGTGGCCTGCCCACTCGCGACTGGCCACAACCTTGCTGAGTTCCCCGGCGTGTCGGGCTTACGCCCGGCCACACCGCTGTGGCACGGTTGCCTTTTTGCCACGTCATCCGTCGACGTCGCGCCTGGGTGCCCCGACCGTCCTCGCACGTGGAGTGACGCGACGATCCGGGACCGGTGTCGCCGTGCGCGCCTGCGCCACCACTCCTTGTCAAGCTGCCGGTTGATGGGCAGTCGACAAGTCGACCTGGGCTCAGGCTTTACGAACAGTACTCCATTCGTGGCATCCGAAGGGGCGGCTCGCCGCTCAAGTCTCCCGCGATTCACGGGAATCTCAAGAGCGCACGACCCCAATGGCCGAGGATCGACCGATGAACGGTGATCATCTTCACATATATCTCTCGCGAAGAACCGCATTTTCGACCCTTGTGTCCTTCTTTGGGCAGGATGGAGTGACTTGTTCGAAGGACAGTCGTACTGACGCGAGGGATGTCGATGCCGGAGCAGAAGCCCGAACGGGCCGGGGCGGAGGAAGGTCGCAGGCGAATTGATCTGAGTGGGACTCAGGTCGCCGCCAGTGCGCTGGCCACCGTGGTGGGGGCGGTGCTCGCGTCCGAACTCGGCGTGTACGGAACCATTCTCGGCGCGGCGGTGGTGAGTATCGGCGCGACCACCGGCGGGGCGCTGTTCCAGCACCTCTTCCGGCGCACCGGGGAGCAGCTGCGCGGCGCGGTCGACCGGGCCACCGGTCCGGGGCAGCTGGTGAACGGGCTGCGGCAGGCGCCGGAGCCGGGCGCGGCCGATCCGGCCCCGCCGCCCGGTTCGGCCGAGTGGAGCACGCCGAGGGTGGTCCGGGCGCGGCGCCGGTGGGGCTGGAAGACGTACGCGGCCGTCTCGGCCCTGGTGTTCACGGTCGCTATGGTGCCGATCCTCGCCTTCGAGCTCGCGACCGGCCGGCCGGTGTCGGCGACGGTCCAGGGCGAGTCGGGCACCGGCACCTCGCTGGGCGGCCGGGTCGACCGGAAGCCGCCGGGCGACGCGCCGCCCTCCGGGCCGGCCGCCGTGCCCTCGCCCCCGGCCGGCCGGGACGGCGGGGCCTCCGGTCGGCCGAGCCCCGGTGCCGGGCAGGGTTCGGCGGGGGAGGGGCCGTCCTCCGCCCCGACGGCCTCCCCGTCCTCCGGCGCCTCGGGCGGTTCCGGGGCGACGCCGTCCGCGCCGTCCTCCGGATCCCCCTCGGCCCGCCCCTCCGGCGAGCCGTCCGCGCCGGCCACGCCCCCGGCCCCGTCCGGCGGCGGGAACGCCTCCGCGAAGCCGTCCGGCGGCGCGACCCCGAAGCCCCCGGAGCCGACCACCGCCGTCGTCCCCCCGCCCGCACCGGACCCGGCGACGACGCCCCGGGCACCCCAGGTGCCGCAGGCGCCCGAGCCGTCGTGAGCGGGGCTAGGCCCCCAGCACCCGGCGCAGGTAGTCGTTGCCGAAGCGGCGGTCCGGATCGAGCTCGTCGCGCAGCGCGGTGAACTCCGCGAAGCGAGGGTAGACCCCGGCGAGGTACTCGGCGTCCCGGGTGTGCAGCTTGCCCCAGTGCGGCCGGCCGCCGTGCTCGGTCATCAGCCGCTCCACCGCCGTGAAGTACCCCTGCTCCGCGGTGCCCCGGTAGAGGTGGACGGCGATGTACGCGGTGTCCCGGCCGTGGGCGGTGGAGAGCCAGACCTCGTCGGCCGGGGCGAACCGCACCTCGACCGGGAAGCTGATCCTCCAGCGGGACCGCTCGACCGTGGCCCGCAGCTCGCGCAGCACCTCGCCCACCGAGGCGCGCGGCACCGCGTACTCCATCTCGACGAAGCGCACCTTGCGCGGGCTGGTGAAGACCCGGTGGGCGGTGTCGGTGTAGCTGCGGTCCGACCAGGCGCGGCTGGCCAGCGCGGCGATCGTCGGCACCGAGGCGGGGAAGCGGCGGCCGACCCGGCAGGCGCCCTCCCAGACGGTGTTGGAGAGGAAGTCGTCCTCCAGCCACTCCTTGAACCGGGGCAGCGGCGCGGCCGGTCCCTGGCTGCGGTTGTTGCGCTTGGTGGCGCAGCGGTCGGTGTGCGGGAACCAGTAGAACTCGAAGTGCTCGTTGACGGCGGTGAGGTCGTCCAGCCGGTGCAGCACCTCGTCGAAGCGCATCGGCTGCTCGTGCGCGGTGAGCAGGAAGGCCGGTTCGACGGCGAGGGTGAGCGCGGTGATCACGCCGAGTGCGCCGAGGCCGAGCCGGGCGGCCTCGAACAGCTCCGGGTGCTCGGTGGGGGAGCAGTGCCGGACGCTCCCGTCGGCGAGCACGATCTCCAGCCCGCGGATCTGGGCGGCCAGCGACCCGGAGTCCCGGCCGGTGCCGTGGGTGCCGGTGCTGGTGGCGCCGGCCACGGTCTGCACCTCGATGTCGCCCATGTTGGTGAGCGAGAGGCCCGCGGCGGCGAGCAGCCGGTTGAGCCGGTGCAGCGGGAGTCCGGCCTCGACGGTGACGGTGCCGTTCGCGTGGTCGATCCCGCGGACGGCGGTCAGCCCGTGCGGCCGGACCAGGACGCCGTTCCCGGCGGAGGCGATCGCGGTGAAGGAGTGGCCCGAACCGACCGCCTTGACGCTCTCGCCCCGGTCGGCGGCGCGCAGGATCTCCTTGGCCAGCTCCTCCGCACTGCCGGGGGTGACCACCCGGGCGGGCACGGTGCTCTGGTTGCCCGCCCAGTTGGTCCAGCGGGTCCGGGCAGCGGTACTGGCCTGGGGCATTGCGCGCCTCCTGCTCCGTGGCCGAACGGGTGTCGGCTCACCTCGTTCCCTACCCACGGGTAGGCCGCAGGTAGGGAGGAGGGTAAGGCAGGTCAGCGTCCGAGGTCCACGGTTTCGGCGGACGCGGGGCTGCCCGGCTCGGCGTCCAGCCCGGCCCGCAGCCGCTTGAGCCCGGCCGCCGCCGTCAGCACGCCGAACACCCCGGCGGTCAGCGGGACCCAGTAGCCGGCCGCCGCGCCCGCGCCGTCGACCGTCCAGCCGCCGACCGAGGAGCCGACCGCGACGCCGATCGCCAGTCCGGTGGTCGTCCAGGTCATGCCCTCGGTCAGCTTGGCGGCCGGGACCAGCCGCTCGACCAGGGCCATCGCGGTGATCAGGGTGGGGGAGATCGCGATGCCCGCGATCAGCAGCGCGCCGCCGACCGCGACCAGGCCGCCGATCCCGCTCACCGACTCGGCGACCAGCAGCAGCGGAACCATGCTGACCGCCATGAAGACCACCCCGCCGAAGAACCGGCTCGCCATCGACCCGCTGAGCTTCAGGGTGCCGAACACGAAGCCGGCCACGCAGGAGCCGAGCGCCCAGAGCGCCAGGATCACGCTGGAGATCGCCTTGTGGCCCTGGTCCTCGGCGTAGGCGACGGTCACCACCTCGACCGAGCCGAAGATCGCCCCGGTGGCGACGAAGGTCAGCACCAGGACGATCAGGCCGCCGTTCAGGATCGCGCTGCGGCCGGAATGGGCGTGCGCGGGGTGCAGCGGCGGCTCGGTCCGCCGCTGGGCGGTGAACAGGGTGATGCCGACGGCGAGGAAGACCCCGGCGAGCAGGACGCCCGCCTCGGGGAAGACGGCGGTGGCCAGTCCGATCGACAGGATCGGGCCGACGATGAAGCAGACCTCGTCGACCACCGCCTCGAAGGAGTAGGCGGTGTGCAGCTTGGGCGCCTCGTCCCGGTAGAGGTGCGCCCAGCGCGCGCGGACCATGGCGCCGGTGCTGGGCATCCCGCCCATGCCGATCGCGAAGAGGAACAGCGTCCAGGTCGGCGCCGAGAAGTGGGCGCAGAGCAGCAGTCCGGTCGCGGCGGCGATCGTGATGACGGTCGCCGGCACGGCGACCCGGCGCTGCCCGTGCCGGTCGACCAGCCAGGAGACCATCGGCCCCAGGACCGCCGCCGAGACCGCCAGCGTTGCCGACACCAGGCCCGCGATGCCGTAGGAGCCTCTCAGCTGGGAGAGCATCGTGACGATGCCGATGCCGGTCATCGAGATCGGCAACCTGGCTATGAAGCCGCTGGACGAGAAGGCCAGAGTGCCGGGGGCGGCGAATATCTGGCGGTAGCTGGACAGCACGGTAGCTCCGCAAATCGGGGGGTAAGGGACGAGGCTGGCAAACACAGCTTACGAACCTTGGCAATCGGTATTTTCCGGACACCGGGCGCCGTCCCGGCATCGGCCCCCCGGCCCACAGTGGCAGGATCGGTCCCATGTCCGACGCGCGCAACACCTCCCTCACCGGCGCCGCCCCGTACGACGCCCTGCTGCTGCTCTCCTTCGGCGGGCCGGAGGCCCCCGAGGACGTCGTGCCGTTCCTGGAGAACGTCACCCGCGGTCGGGGGATCCCCAAGGAACGGCTCCGGGAGGTGGGCAAGCACTACTTCCTGTTCGGCGGTGTCAGCCCGATCAACGAGCAGAACCGCGAACTGCTGGCCGCGCTGCGCAAGGACTTCGCCGAGCACGGGCTCGACCTGCCGGTGTACTGGGGCAACCGGAACTGGGCGCCCTACCTGGTCGACACCCTGCGCGAGCTGGCCGCCGACGGGCACCGCCGGATCGCCGTCCTCGCTACCAGCGCCTACGCCGGCTACTCCGGCTGCCGCCAGTACCGGGAGAACCTCGCCGACGCGCTGGCGACCCTGGCCGCCGAGGGCCTGCCGGAGCTCCGGGTCGACAAGCTGCGGCACTTCTACAACCACCCCGGCTTCGTCGAGCCGATGACCGAGGCCACCCTGGCCGCCCTGGACCGGCTGCCCGAGGAGGCCAGGGCCGGCGCCCGGCTGGCGTTCACCACCCACTCGATCCCGGACACCATGGCCGAGACCTCCGGAGCCCCGGACGACCCGGCCCGGGGCCGCCCCGGCGGCGCCTACGTCGCCCAGCACCTGGACGTGGCCCGGCTGGTCGCCGCCGCCGTCGCCGAACGCACCGGTGTCGCGGACCGCCCCTGGGAGCTGGTCTTCCAGAGCCGCAGCGGCGCCCCGCACATCCCGTGGCTGGAGCCCGACATCTGCGACCACCTGGAGACGCAGCACGCCGACGGCGCCCCGGCCGTGGTGATGGTCCCGATCGGCTTCGTCTCCGACCACATGGAGGTCAAGTACGACCTCGACACCGAGGCGACGGCCAGGGCCGCCGAGCTGGGCCTGCCGGTCGCCCGGGCCGCCACCGTCGGGGCCGACCCCCGGTTCACCGCCGCCGTCCGCGAGCTCGTCCTGGAGCGGGCCGCCGCCGAGCGCGGCGAGCCGGTGTCACGCTGCGCCCTGGGCGCGCTCGGCCCCAGCCACGACGTCTGCGCGGTGGCCTGCTGCCCCAACCCGCGCGCACCCCGCCCGGCCGTCGCCGAGCACTGACCGTCGCCGGGCACCGACCGTTGCCGAACACTGACCGCCGTCGAGTACCGACGACCGCCGAGCACCGACCGCCCCGCCTCCCGGAGGAGAAGCCCGTGTCCAGCCCCGCCGTGCCCGACCCCGCCCTGCTCGACGAGCTGCTCGACGTCGCCCTGGACGCCGCCCGCCGGGCCGGGGCGCTGCTGCTCGACGGCCGGCCCGCCGACCTCGGTGTGGCCGGCACCAAGAGCAGCCCGGTCGACGTGGTGACCGAGATGGACCTGGCCTCGGAGAAGCTCGTCCTGGAACTGGTCGCGGCCCGCCGGCCCGAGGACGGCTACCTCGGCGAGGAGGGCGCCGAGCGGCCCGGCACCAGCGGTGTGCGCTGGGTCGTCGACCCGCTCGACGGCACGGTCAACTACTTGTACGGGCTGCCGTCCTGGGCGGTCAGCGTGGCCGCCGAGCTGGACGGGCGCGCGGTGGTCGGGGTGGTGTATGCCCCGGCCCGCGGCGAGCTGTTCCACGCCGTGATCGGCCGCGGGGCGTACCGGGACGGGCAGCCGCTCTCCGCCCGGCCGGCGCCGCCGTGGGGCCAGGCGCTGATCGGCACCGGCTTCGCCTACGTCCGGGAGGTGCGGGTGCGGCAGGCGGAGGTGGTGCTCGCCCTGATGCCCGAGGTGCGCGACATCCGCCGGGCCGGCGCCGCGGCCGTGGACCTCTGCGACGTCGCGGCGGGCCGGCTGGACGGCTACTACGAGCGCGGCCTGGCCCCCTGGGACCGGGCGGCGGGCTGCCTGATCGCGGCCGAGGCCGGCGCCCTGGTCGGCGGCCGCCCCGGGCACGGCCCGGACGGCGAGCTGACCGTGGCCGCCGCGCCCGGGGTGTACGAGCCGCTCCAGGAGCGGCTGGCCGCCCTGCGGGCCTGGGCGGACCGGGCGGCGCCCACCGGGTGACGCCGACCGGGACCCCGCCGGGCCGCCCTCCCCGGGCGGACCCGGCGGGGGACGCCCGGGCAGCGAAGAGCCCTGACATACGGGGGATGCCAGGGCCTGGGTTTTCGCACGGCCCCCGTAGGGCCGCTGGTGCCGGAGGTCCGGCGACGGGTCGGGCGGTCGGGGGATCAGGCGGCGGTGCGGTGGCGCTCCAGCACCGTGTCCACGCCGTGCTCGGCGGCGAGACGGCGCAGATCGTCCAGCTCGGACTGTTCCACCTCGGCGAGGAACTCGTCCCCGGCCTCGATCGCGCGGTGCAGGTCCTGCTCGGCGTTGGCGATGCGCTGCAGGATTCCGGCGGTGAAGGCGTCCATACGGGCCCCCTTACTGTGTCGGACGTGCACGGTCGTGCGCCCCCTGCCCCAGGTGTGCGGTAGCCAGCGGAAGCGTCCGATCCGGCTCGGTGAAGATGTCCGGTCGGGCGCGGAGACGGCCCTCGGCCGCTCCCGTGACGCCCCGAGCCCCAGGGCCGGCGCGGATGAACGCACGGCGGGTGGGTGCGATCGGCTCAGAAACCGGATCGCGGGTGTGCAGCTGTCCTCCCCGCCCCGGGGGTCGGGAAACCTCCTGCCGCGAGAAAGTTGCCCGCGTCACAGTCCAACCGGACTGTTCCCGCCACGAACCCCGGTGCGAATCCGGGTGCGGACCCCGCCGCGGACCCCGTCGGCGGACCCCGCCGCGTGCCCGGCGCCACCCGCGGGCGGACCTGCCTCCGGGGCAGCTTATCGCTGCTTTACCGCAGGACCAGGCAGGATGGAGGCACCGTCGGAGCCGTGCGTCCGCCTCCGGGGCCGGCCTGGAGAAGGGACAACGACCGTGCGGGTTCTCGTCGTCGAGGACGAGCAGCTGCTCGCCGAGGCAGTCGCCACGGGTCTGCGCCGCGAGGCGATGGCCGTCGACGTGGTGTACGACGGGGAGGCCGCGCTCCAGCGCATCGCGGTCAACGACTACGACGTGGTCGTCCTCGACCGCGACCTGCCCCTGGTCCACGGCGACGATGTCTGCCGCAGCGTGGTCGAGCAGGGCCTCGCCACCCGGGTGATCATGCTGACCGCCTCCGGCGACATCAGCGACCGGGTCGAGGGTCTGGAGATCGGGGCGGACGACTACCTTCCGAAGCCGTTCGCCTTCAGCGAACTCGTCGCCCGGGTCCGCGCCCTGGGCCGCCGTGCCACCGTCCCGCTGCCCCCGATCCTGGAACGGGCCGGCATCTCGGTCGACCCGGGCCGCCGCGAGGTCATCCGGGACGGCCGCCCGGTCCAGCTCGCCCCCAAGGAATTCGCCGTCCTGGAGGTGCTGATGCGGGCCGGCGGAGCCGTCGTCTCCGCCGAGCAGCTGCTGGAGAAGGCCTGGGACGAGCACACCGACCCGTTCACCAACGTCGTGCGGGTCACCGTGATGACCCTGCGCCGCAAGCTCGGCGACCCGCCGGTGATCGTCACCGTGCCCGGTTCCGGCTACCGGATCTGACCGGACCCGCCCCCACCCCGCGCCCGCCCCGGCGGACGCCCCGAGAGGACCATCATGACCACCCCGCCCTCGGCCGGCGGGCCCTCCGGCGCGCCCTCCGGCGGGCGCGCCGTGCCCGGCCGGACCGTCCCGCCCAGGCCGCCCCACCCGCCGCGCGCCCCCCGGCTGCACCAGGGCGAGAGCTACGTGCCCGGTGACGGCATGCTCGCCTGGCTGCCCTTCCGCCCGACCATCCGGATCCGGCTCACCCTGCTCTACGGCGGGATGTTCCTGATGGCCGGAGTGGTGCTGCTGCTGCTGATGTACGTCTTCGTACGGCAGGCCATGCAGGACGTCCGGCCGCTGACCCTGGACTTCGGACCGGGCGGCGTCCGGGTGAACGGCACCTGGATGAGCACCGAGGGGTTCAACCAGTACCTGGCCAACAGCCACACGGACAAGGCCAACGCCGCACTCAACATGCTGCTGCGCAAGACCCTCACCATGCTGGTCTGCCTGGCCGCGATCGCCTTCGCGGCCGGCTACGCGATGGCCGGCCGGGTGCTGCGCCCGCTCGGCCGGATCACCCGCACCGCCCGCGAGGTCGCCTCCTCCGACCTGCACCGGCGGATCGAGCTGGACGGCCCGGACGACGAGCTCAAGGAGCTCGCGGACACCTTCGACGACATGCTGGAGCGGCTGGACCGGTCCTTCGACTCCCAGCGCCGCTTCGTCGCCAACGCCTCGCACGAGCTGCGCACCCCGCTGGCGATCAACCGCACCCTGCTGGAGGTCCAGCTCTCCGACCCGGCCGCCTCGGCCGACCTCCAGCAGCTCGGCAAGACCCTGCTGGCCACCAACGAGCGCAGCGAGCAACTGGTCGAGGGCCTGCTGCTGCTCGCCCGCAGCGACAACGAGCTGACCGACCGCCGCCCGGTGGAGCTGTCCGAGGCCGCCACCCGGGCACTGGAGCAGACCAGGGCCGAGGCCGTGAAGCGCGAGGTCGACCTGCGCGCCACGCTGCACCCGGCGATGGTCGCCGGCAACGGCATCCTGCTGGAGCGGATCGCGCTCAACCTGCTCCAGAACGCCGTCCGCTACAACTCCCCGGACGGCTGGGTCGAGATCACCACCGCCCCGGTCCCCGGCGGCGGCGAGCTGGTGGTCTCCAACACCGGTCCGGTGGTGCCCGGCTACGAGCTGGAGCACATCTTCGAGCCGTTCCGCCGGGTCAAGGGCGCCGACCGCACCCGCAGCGACAAGGGGGTCGGCCTCGGCCTCTCGATCGTCCGCTCGGTGGTCCGGGCGCACAACGGCACCATCGAGGCGACCCCGCGCGCCGGCGGCGGTCTCACCATGCGCGTGCGCATCCCCGGTATCTAGCGAGCGCCCCCGGAACCCCTCCCGCACTCGGGCACGCCGGGCGGCTCCCGGAGCCGTCACGACCCCCTCACGGCCCTTCTCGGGGCCCTCCGCCGCCCGGGGCGGGCGACCTCCGTGCGCCGACCGTTCCCAGCCGCCCCCGCCAGGCCTGTCAAGACGACATAAGCCCTGGCGGGGGCGGCTTGTCTTTTCCGGTCCGGGCAACTTACGGTGTCGTAACCTACGCAACCGTAAGTGTGGTTGCCCCAGTACTCCGGTGTGCCCGTCCAACGCGCTCCTCCGGCGCGTGACCTCCCCCAGGAGCCAGACCCGTGACCATCGCCCCCGTGCAGCGCAGTACCTCGCTCGGTTCGAGCGCCTGGACCGACGCGCGACTGATCCTGGCCCTCGAAGAGGTCGTCGAGAAGGAGCTCGACCGCCACCTCAAGGTCGCCAAGGAGTGGATGCCGCACGAGTTCGTGCCCTGGAGCCGCGGGCGCGACTTCCCCGGCGTGCTGGGCGGCGAGGCCTGGGAGCCCGGCGACTCCAAGGTGACCCCGCTCGGCCGGGTCTCGCTGGTGGTCAACCTGCTCACCGAGGACAACCTCCCGAGCTACCACCACGAGATCGCGACCATGTTCGGCCGCGAGGGCGCCTGGGGCACCTGGGTCCACCGCTGGACGGCGGAGGAGGGGCGGCACGGAATAGCGATTCGCGACTACCTGCTCACCACCCGGGCCGTCGACCCGGACGAGCTGGAGCGGGCGCGGATGTCCCACATGTCGGAGGGCTTCGTCTCCGACAACGCGCACAGCATGCTGCAGTCGGTCGCCTACGTGGCCTTCCAGGAGCTCGCCACCCGCATCTCGCACCGCAACACCGGCCACTACGCCGGCTGCCCGCTGGCGGACCAGCTGCTCGCGAAGATCGCCAACGACGAGAACCTGCACATGGTCTTCTACCGGAACCTGCTGAAGGCCGCCCTGGAGATCGCCCCCGACCAGGCCATGCGCGCCATCGCCGACGTGGTGACCGACTTCCGGATGCCCGGCCACGGCATCCCCGGCTTCGAGCGGGCCGCCGCCCAGATCGCCCTCGGCGGCGTCTACAACCTCCGCATCCACCTCGACGACGTGCTGCAGCCCGTGCTGCGCCACCTCAAGGTGATGGAGATCGGTGGCCTCGGCCCCGAGGGCCTGCGGGCCCAGGAGGAGCTCGGCGTCTTCCTCGACGGACTGGACGCCCAGGCGACCAAGTTCGACGAGCGGCAGGCGGCCCGGCTGGCGCGCGTCGCGGCCCGGAAGCAGTAGGCGCGGCGGACGCCCCTGCGGACGACCCTCCGGACGCCTCTCCGGGCGTCGCCGCAGACGTACTGGCTTGGGCGGATTTTCAATGTTTTGCCCGGCCCGGGAGCGAACGTGACCAAGCTCACACCACGTCGCTCCGAAGGGTCGGACAACCCCGGAGAGTGATCATCGCTCCGACCGTCCCGATCGCCGTCCGTGAGCGGAACGGCGATCGGAGGCGGGGCGAAGGATTGGCTCCCCGCCCTGGTGGGCAAGGGAATTGGCGGGCGCGCGGGGGGCCTTCGCTCACGGAGCGTGTCCGCCGGGCGCCCGCCGACGCGTTCCGCCGATGGCCCTGGGTGAGGCTCCGGGCGCCCAAGTGGATCATCCCGGCGGACCCCCGGCTGAGTGTCGATTGAGTAACAGGGCTTGAAGTAAGGCAAAATCTCCGCCTCGGGTCGGGCACAAGACCGACCCCCCATGCGTTACGTGCGCTGGAGATACCGCACACACCGCACAACCCGGAGGGGGAGAGCGAAATATGGCTACCGACTACGACACCCCACGCAAGACCGACGATGAGCTCAACGAGGACAGCATCGAGGAGCTCAAGGCCCGCAGGAACGACAAGGGCGGCAACGCGGTCGACGTCGACGAGTTCGAGGCGGCCGAGGGCATGGAGCTCCCCGGCGCGGACCTCTCGAACGAGGAACTCTCCGTCCGGGTGCTGCCGCGGCAGGCCGACGAGTTCACCTGCATGAGCTGCTTCCTGGTCCACCACCGCAGCCAGCTGTACAGCGAGAAGAACGGCAACCCGATCTGCCGGGACTGCGGCGCCTGAGGACCAGGGCGTCATGACTCGGGCCTCGCGGTGTCCGCGAGACCGGTGCGACGCCCCTTCCGGCCCCGGGCAGCGGGGCCGGACGGCAGCTCCGGCGTCCGTCCCGACGGACGCACCAGTCATCCGGACGGATGGAAACGCGTCTCCCGGAGACGCCGAGGGACGGTACCGCGAGGCGGTACCGTCCCTTTCCGTCTGTCCCGGCCCGGGTTCCGTCCGGTCCGGCCCGGGCGTTTCCCCGCGGGCCCCGCTCAGGCGCGGGCGTTCCGGCGGGCCTCGTCCAGGGCCTCGGCGAGCTTCATCGGCGAGCGGGTGGAGAGGTAGAGGTAGGGCGTCGGGTCGGCCGGATCGCTGACCTCGACCCGGAGCGCGGTCGGCACGTAGCTGCGCAGCAGCATGAAGGCCCGCGGATCGGCCTTGGGGCCGCGCCAGGCGGCGGCCTCCGTCGGACCGAGCGCGTGGGCGGCGCCGAGGGCGTCCACCGGGATCCGGGCCGGGCCGGCCACCAGGGAGCCCTGGACCACCCGGATCCGGGCGGAGCCGTAACTGCTGATCGCGGCGGCGCCGGCGGCGATGCCGACCACCAGCCCGACCAGGGCGCCCACCGCGCTGATCCGCAGCAGGATCAGGGCGAGCGTGAGGCCGATCAGGACCGGGAACAGCCACCAGGAGCGCGGCGCGGTGAGGCGTTCGTCGTACATGCCCCCCATTGTGGGCGTCGATACACCGGGCCCCGGACGCAACCCCCGCCCCCGGCACGGCTACCGGTCGGTAGGGTGGGGCGCCGTGACCGGTTCGACTGCCCCCACCGCGCCCCTGACCCCCGCCGCCCCCAGCGAGTCCGCGGCCCCGGCCCACCCGGTGTCGCCCGCGACGCCCCCGCCGGAGGCCGTCCTCCCGCAGCGCGCGCCCGAGGCCCCGGCCCCCGGCACCCGCCTCGGCTCCCACTACGAGCACTGCTTCGGCTGCGGCCCGCAGCACCCCGGCGGACTGCGGATCGACGCGGTCGCCGGGACGGGCCTCGACGTCACCGCCGAGTTCACCGTCCGCCCGGAGCACCAGGGCGGCCCCGGGCTGGCCCACGGCGGCCTGCTGACCACGGCCATGGACGAGACCCTCGGCACGCTCAACTGGCTGCTGCACGTCCCCGCCGTCACCGGCCGGCTGGAGACCGACTTCCTGTCCCCGGTGCCGGTCGGCTCCACGCTGCACCTGCGGGCCTGGATAACCGGTGCGCACGGCCGGAAGATCTACAGCGCCGCCGAGGCGCGGATCGGCGGCCCCGACGGCCCCGTCGCCGTGCGCGCACGGGCACTCTTCATCCAGGTGAAGCTGGAACACTTCACCAAGCACGGTCGTCCCGAGGACATCGAGAAGGTCCTCGACGACCCCGACCTGATGCAGCGCGCCCGAACCTTTGAGGTGAACCCTTGAGCACCACCCCCCGCGAGCCCCTCGACGTCCTGATCCGCCGGCTCGACCCCGAGCTGCCGCTGCCCGAGTACGCGCAGCCCGGCGACGCCGGCGCCGACCTGCGGACCACCGTGGACGCGGAGTTGGCCCCCGGCGAGCGGGCGGTGCTGCCCACCGGCATCGCCATCGCGTTGCCCGACGGCTACGCCGCGTTCGTCCACCCCCGGTCCGGACTGGCAGCTCGTTGCGGCGTTGCTCTGGTGAACGCCCCAGGGACGGTCGATGCCGGGTACCGTGGAGAGATCAAGGTGATCGTCGTCAATCTGGACCCGCGCGAGGCCGTCAGCTTCCGTCGAGGGGACCGGATCGCCCAGCTGGTCGTCCAGCAGGTCGAGAAGGCCCGCTTCCACGAAGTGGCCGAGCTCCCGGGGTCGGCACGGGCCGAGGGCGGGTTCGGGTCGACCGGTGGCCACGCAGCGGTCTAGGCTGCCCGCGGCCTCGCAGGAAGCCGAGCAGGTATTCGCATCGGTCTTGGACCGGGAAGGACAGTGACCGTGTTCCGTCGTCGCCAGAAGAGCGAGGACGCTGTCGAGCAGCTCGCCGACGACGCCATCAGCGCCGACGAGACGGCCGATGACGTCGAAGGTTCCGCCGAGAGCGAGAACGTGACCGAGCTGGACCCGACGGACCGGGTCGGCCTGCCGCCGGCCCCGCGTCCGGACGGTCCGTGGGACCACTCCGAGCTGGAGAACCCGGAGGAGGGCCGCGTCGACCTCGGCGGCCTGCTGGTCCCCGGTGTCGAGGGCATGGAGCTCCGGGTAGAGGTGGCCGGCGACGCGATCGTGGCCGCGACCCTGGTCCTCGGCAGCAGCGCCATCCAGCTTCAGGCCTTCGCGGCCCCCAAGTCGGAGGGCATCTGGGGCGAGGTCCGCGAGGAGATCGCCAACGGCATCACCTCGCAGGGCGGCATCGTCGAGGAGGAGGAGGGCCCGCTGGGCTGGCACCTCCGCGCCCAGGTCCCGGTGCAGCTGCCGGACGGCACGCAGGGCGTGCAGCTGGTGCGCTTCGTCGGCTGCGACGGTCCGCGCTGGTTCCTGCGCGGTGTCATCTCCGGCCAGGCCGCGGTCCAGCCCGAGATGGGCGGGATCCTGGAGCAGGTCTTCCGGCAGACGGTCGTCGTCCGCGGCGAGACCCCGATGGCGCCCCGCGACCCGATCGTGCTGAAGCTCCCCGAGGACGCGCAGATGGTCGCCGACGGCGGCGGCGCCGTCGCTGCCACCGGTGAGGGCGAGAACCGCTTCGGCGGCAACTCGATCGACCCGTTCGCCCGCGGCCCGGAGATCACCGAGGTCCGCTGAGCACAGCGCCCCAGCACGCCGATCGCCCCCGCCCGGACCACCGGGCGGGGGCGATTTGCTTCTGACGCTCCCGTCCCCGTACAGTTCCGGAGTCGCCGCGAGAGAGCGGGGACAAGCGGAAAGCGAAGTCGGCTGAATGAAACTCCGGAAAACGGAGCGGAAAACATCTGATAAGCTTGAAACACGAAAGAACGAAGCGCCCGGAGGGCCGGTGTGAAAGCCGCCTGAAGGAAGTGTCCGTTCCTTGAGAACTCAACAGCGTGCCAAAAGTCAACGCCAGATATGTTGACATCCCCGGCCTCAGGGTTTCCTGGGGTTGGAGATTCCTTTTGAAGTAAAACACTAGCGAGGACGCAGTGCGCGGGACCCCATATTCCGGTGGTTGCCGTGCCGCTCGACGCGAGTGCTGACCGGCCCCTTCTAATCATTGGGCCGAGTAAACATTCACGGAGAGTTTGATCCTGGCTCAGGACGAACGCTGGCGGCGTGCTTAACACATGCAAGTCGAACGGTGAAGCCCTTCGGGGTGGATCAGTGGCGAACGGGTGAGTAACACGTGGGCAATCTGCCCTGCACTCTGGGACAAGCCCTGGAAACGGGGTCTAATACCGGATATGACCTGGGACCGCATGGTCCCGGGTGTAAAGCTCCGGCGGTGCAGGATGAGCCCGCGGCCTATCAGCTTGTTGGTGGGGTAATGGCCTACCAAGGCGACGACGGGTAGCCGGCCTGAGAGGGCGACCGGCCACACTGGGACTGAGACACGGCCCAGACTCCTACGGGAGGCAGCAGTGGGGAATATTGCACAATGGGCGAAAGCCTGATGCAGCGACGCCGCGTGAGGGATGACGGCCTTCGGGTTGTAAACCTCTTTCAGCAGGGAAGAAGCGCAAGTGACGGTACCTGCAGAAGAAGCACCGGCTAACTACGTGCCAGCAGCCGCGGTAATACGTAGGGTGCGAGCGTTGTCCGGAATTATTGGGCGTAAAGAGCTCGTAGGCGGCCTGTCGCGTCGGATGTGAAAGCCCGGGGCTCAACCCCGGGTCTGCATTCGATACGGGCAGGCTAGAGTGTGGTAGGGGAGATCGGAATTCCTGGTGTAGCGGTGAAATGCGCAGATATCAGGAGGAACACCGGTGGCGAAGGCGGATCTCTGGGCCATTACTGACGCTGAGGAGCGAAAGCGTGGGGAGCGAACAGGATTAGATACCCTGGTAGTCCACGCCGTAAACGTTGGGAACTAGGTGTTGGCGACATTCCACGTCGTCGGTGCCGCAGCTAACGCATTAAGTTCCCCGCCTGGGGAGTACGGCCGCAAGGCTAAAACTCAAAGGAATTGACGGGGGCCCGCACAAGCAGCGGAGCATGTGGCTTAATTCGACGCAACGCGAAGAACCTTACCAAGGCTTGACATATACCGGAAACGGCCAGAGATGGTCGCCCCCTTGTGGTCGGTATACAGGTGGTGCATGGTTGTCGTCAGCTCGTGTCGTGAGATGTTGGGTTAAGTCCCGCAACGAGCGCAACCCTTGTTCTGTGTTGCCAGCATGCCTTTCGGGGTGATGGGGACTCACAGGAGACTGCCGGGGTCAACTCGGAGGAAGGTGGGGACGACGTCAAATCATCATGCCCCTTATGTCTTGGGCTGCACACGTGCTACAATGGTCGGTACAAAGGGCTGCGATGCCGCGAGGCGGAGCGAATCCCAAAAAGCCGGCCTCAGTTCGGATTGGGGTCTGCAACTCGACCCCATGAAGTTGGAGTTGCTAGTAATCGCAGATCAGCATGCTGCGGTGAATACGTTCCCGGGCCTTGTACACACCGCCCGTCACGTCACGAAAGTCGGTAACACCCGAAGCCGGTGGCCTAACCCGTAAGGGGAGGAGCCGTCGAAGGTGGGACCAGCGATTGGGACGAAGTCGTAACAAGGTAGCCGTACCGGAAGGTGCGGCTGGATCACCTCCTTTCTAAGGAGCAATGTGCCGCTTGCAGGCGAATGTCCTGCACGGTTGCTCATGGGTGGAACGTTGACTATTCGGCACACTTGGTTGGCATCCGTCAGTACTGCTTCGGCGTGGAAAACGGATTGTTGATGGGGTGTGTCGGGCACGTTGTTGGGTCCTGAGGGAACGGCCGTATGGTCTGTTGCTTCAGTGATGCCGGTCTCATGCGAGGCGAGTTTTCGGACTTGTCGAGTGTGGGTGTCTGGTCGTTGTTTGAGAACTGCACAGTGGACGCGAGCATCTGTGGCCAAGTTTTTAAGGGCGCACGGTGGATGCCTTGGCACCAGGAACCGATGAAGGACGTGGGAGGCCACGATAGTCCCCGGGGAGCCGTCAACCAGGCTTTGATCCGGGGGTTTCCGAATGGGGAAACCCGGCAGTCGTCATGGGCTGTCACCCATACCTGAACACATAGGGTATGTGGAGGGAACGCGGGGAAGTGAAACATCTCAGTACCCGCAGGAAGAGAAAACAACCGTGATTCCGGGAGTAGTGGCGAGCGAAACCGGATGAGGCTAAACCATGAGCGTGTGAGACCCGGCAGGGGTTGCGCTGATGGGGTCGTGGGATTTTTCTTGACCGGTCTGCCGGCCGGTCGGCGAGTCAGAAACCGTACAGGTAGTCGAAGGACATGCGAAAGGTCCGGCGTAGAGGGTAAGACCCCCGTAGACGAAATCTGTACGGCTCGTTTGAAGAACTCCCAAGTAGCACGGGGCCCGAGAAATCCCGTGTGAATCTGGCGGGACCACCCGCTAAGCCTAAATATTCCCTGGTGACCGATAGCGGATAGTACCGTGAGGGAATGGTGAAAAGTACCGCGGGAGCGGAGTGAAATAGTACCTGAAACCGTGTGCCTACAAGCCGTGGGAGCGTCGGACATGCAGCTTGCTGTGTGTCTCGTGACTGCGTGCCTTTTGAAGAATGAGCCTGCGAGTTTGCGGTGTGTAGCGAGGTTAACCCGTGTGGGGTAGCCGTAGCGAAAGCGAGTCCGAACAGGGCGATACAGTTGCATGCCCAAGACCCGAAGCGGAGTGATCTAGCCATGGGCAGGTTGAAGCGGAGGTAAGACTTCGTGGAGGACCGAACCCACCAGGGTTGAAAACCTGGGGGATGACCTGTGGTTAGGGGTGAAAGGCCAATCAAACTCCGTGATAGCTGGTTCTCCCCGAAATGCATTTAGGTGCAGCGTCACGTGTTTCTTGCCGGAGGTAGAGCACTGGATAGGCGATGGGCCTCACCGGGTTACTGACCTTAGCCAAACTCCGAATGCCGGTAAGTGAGAGCGTGGCAGTGAGACTGTGGGGGATAAGCTCCATGGTCGAGAGGGAAACAGCCCAGAACACCGACTAAGGTCCCTAAGCGTGTGCTAAGTGGGAAAGGATGTGGAGTCGCAGAGACAACCAGGAGGTTGGCTTAGAAGCAGCCACCCTTGAAAGAGTGCGTAATAGCTCACTGGTCAAGTGATTCCGCGCCGACAATGTAGCGGGGCTCAAGCACATCACCGAAGTCGTGTCATTGCAGCATATAGGGCCAACGCCTGCTGTGATGGGTAGGGGAGCGTCGTGTGCCGGGTGAAGCGGCGGTGGAAACCAGTCGTGGACGGTACACGAGTGAGAATGCAGGCATGAGTAGCGATACAAGAGTGGGAAACTCTTGCGCCGATTGACCAAGGGTTCCTGGGTCAAGCTGATCTGCCCAGGGTAAGTCGGGACCTAAGGCGAGGCCGACAGGCGTAGTCGATGGACAACGGGTTGATATTCCCGTACCCGCTTTGAAGCGCCAACGCTGAACCAGGTGATGCTAAAGCCGTGAAGCCGGCCCGGAGTCTTCGGACGAAGGGACGTGGTGGAGCCGCTGGACCAAGTCTGTACTAGGTGAGCGATGGGGTGACGCAGGAAGGTAGTCCAGCCCGGGCGGTGGTTGTCCCGGGGTAAGGGTGTAGGCCGAGTGATAGGCAAATCCGTCACTCATCAAGGCTGAGACCTGATGCCGAGCCGATTGTGGTGAAGTGGATGATCCTATGCTGTCGAGAAAAGCCTCTAGCGAGTTTCATGGCGGCCCGTACCCCAAACCGACTCAGGTGGTCAGGTAGAGAATACCGAGGCGTTCGGGTGAACTATGGTTAAGGAACTCGGCAAAATGCCCCCGTAACTTCGGGAGAAGGGGGGCCATTCCTGGTGACGGCACTTGCTGCCAGAGCTGGGGGTGGCCGCAGAGACCAGCGAGAAGCGACTGTTTACTAAAAACACAGGTCCGTGCGAAGCCGTAAGGCGATGTATACGGACTGACGCCTGCCCGGTGCTGGAACGTTAAGGGGACCGGTTAGCTCTGATTCGTCGGGGCGAAGCTGAGAACTTAAGCGCCAGTAAACGGCGGTGGTAACTATAACCATCCTAAGGTAGCGAAATTCCTTGTCGGGTAAGTTCCGACCTGCACGAATGGCGTAACGACTTCTCGACTGTCTCAACCATAGGCCCGGTGAAATTGCATTACGAGTAAAGATGCTCGTTTCGCGCAGCAGGACGGAAAGACCCCGGGACCTTTACTATAGCTTGATATTGGTGTTCGGTTCGGCTTGTGTAGGATAGGTGGGAGACTTTGAAGCCGTGACGCCAGTCATGGTGGAGTCGTCGTTGAAATACCACTCTGGTCGTGCTGGATGTCTAACCTGGGTCCGTGATCCGGATCAGGGACAGTGTCTGGTGGGTAGTTTAACTGGGGCGGTTGCCTCCTAAAGAGTAACGGAGGCGCCCAAAGGTTCCCTCAGCCTGGTTGGCAATCAGGTGTTGAGTGTAAGTGCACAAGGGAGCTTGACTGTGAGACTGACGGGTCGAGCAGGGACGAAAGTCGGGACTAGTGATCCGGCGGTGGCTTGTGGAAGCGCCGTCGCTCAACGGATAAAAGGTACCCCGGGGATAACAGGCTGATCTTCCCCAAGAGTCCATATCGACGGGATGGTTTGGCACCTCGATGTCGGCTCGTCGCATCCTGGGGCTGGAGTAGGTCCCAAGGGTTGGGCTGTTCGCCCATTAAAGCGGTACGCGAGCTGGGTTTAGAACGTCGTGAGACAGTTCGGTCCCTATCCGCTGTGCGCGTAGGAGTGTTGAGAAGGGCTGTCCCTAGTACGAGAGGACCGGGACGGACGAACCTCTGGTGTGCCAGTTGTCCTGCCAAGGGCATGGCTGGTTGGCTACGTTCGGGAGGGATAACCGCTGAAAGCATCTAAGCGGGAAGCCTGCTTCGAGATGAGCACTCCCACCTCCTTGAGAGGGTAAGGCTCCCAGTAGACGACTGGGTTGATAGGCCGGATATGGAAGCCCTGTGAGGGGTGGAGTTGACCGGTACTAATAGGCCGAGGGCTTGTCCTCAGTTGCTCGCGTCCACTGTGTTGTTCTGAAACAACGACCCCCACACGTCTGGTCACGGTGTGGGTGCGGTTGACAGTTTCATAGTGTTTCGGTGGTCATAGCGTGAGGGAAACGCCCGGTTACATTCCGAACCCGGAAGCTAAGCCTCACAGCGCCGATGGTACTGCAGGGGGGACCCTGTGGGAGAGTAGGACGCCGCCGAACAATCATTGTGAAGAACCCCCGTCGGGTAACCGACGGGGGTTCTTTGCGTTCTGCCCGATTTCCGGCAGGGCGCGATTTCCGTCAGAGCGCGAGCTTGAATCCCAGGTGGGAGGGGACGAAACCGAGGCGCTCGTAGAAGCGGTGCGCGTCGGTGCGGGTGATGTCGGAGGTCAGCTGGACGAGCTGGGCGTCGAGTTCGCGGGAGCGCTCGATCGCCCACTGGATCAGCTCGGTGCCCAGGCCGCTGCCGCGTTCGTCGCCGTGTACGCGCACTCCCTCGATGACGGTCCGGGTGGCGCCCTTCCGGGAGAGGCCGGGGACGAGGGTCAGTTGCAGGGTGCCGACCGTCCGCCCCGCGCGCTCGGCGACGACGAGGTGCTGGTGCGGGTCGGCGTCGATGCGGTCGAACGCGGTGCGGTAGGGGGTGAGATCGTCGGGGCTCTCGCGGGTCGCGCCCAGGGGGTCGTCGGCGAGCATCGCGACAATGGCCGGCAGGTCGTCGCCGGTCGCCCGGCGGATCGTCAGATCGTTCATGGTCACACCCTAGAAGGGCGGTTGGCGTCATCAGCCGGGCGGGGCGCTGGTGATGACGGCGAAGGCCGCGCCGTGCGGGTCGACGAGTCGGGCCAGGCGGCCGACGCCGTGCACGTCCTCGGCGGGGAGCCGGACGGTGGCGCCGAGCCGTTCGGCGGTGACGAGGGTGGCGTCGACGTCGGGCACCTCGAAGGAGGGGAGCCAGTGCGAGGAGATGCCGGCGGCGGTGTCCTCGGGCGGGATCGGGCAGATCCCGCCGTGCGCGTCCGCCGTCCCGCCTCCCGGCGGGGTGAGCACCGTGTAGAGGTCGAGGCCGAGCGGGACGTCCTGCTCCTGCCAGCCGAACACCGCGCGGTAGAAGGTCTTGGCGGCCTCGGCGTCGATGCTGAAGCACTCCGTCCAGCAGAGGCTGCCGGGTTCGGTGACGGTGTCCAGGCCGCGGACGTCGTGCGGTTGCCAGACCGCGAAGTCGGCCCCGGTCGGGTCGGTGCAGCCGGTGGTGCGGCCGCTGGTGAGGACGTCGAAGGGGCCGAAGCGGACTGCCCCGCCGGCCGCGCGGACCAGGGCCGCGGTGCGGTCGGAGTCGAGGGCGCGGAAGTGCACGGTCCAGGCGGCGCGGTCGCCGGCGGACGTGACGGGGCCGAGCGCGGCGACCGTGCGGCCGTCCTGGCGGAAGAGGCTGTGTCGGGCGGCACCGGGGCCGCTGGCGGAGGTCCAGCCGAACAGCCCGCCGTAGAAGGCGGCCGAGGTCGAGGTGTCCGGGCTCGCGAGGTCGAGCCAGTTGGGGGCACCCGGCCGGAAGGCGGTGGTGAGCACGGTGTTCCGCTCCTTCTCCGTAGGACCTGGTCCCTCCCCGCTGACCCCTCTCTGCTGGCCCCAGCCTGGCACTGCCGCCCGGGATGTCGCACCCGGACGGTACGGTGCGTAGCGGAAGTCGTTCCGCACGGTGACAGGAGGCCCGGTGGCCAGGCAGACAGCGGCGCGCACCGGAACCGGCACCGGCACCGACCAGGCGGTGCCGCGCCAGCTGGCCCAGGTCGAGGGTGTGCTGGAGCGGATCACCTACGCCAACGAGGAGACCGGCTACACCGTCGCGCGGGTCGACACCGGGCGGGGCGGCAACGATCTGCTGACGGTGGTCGGCGCGCTGCTGGGGGCGCAGCCGGGGGAGTCGCTGCGGCTGCACGGGCGGTGGGGGTCGCACCCGCAGTACGGGCGGCAGTTCGTGGTGGAGAACTACACGACGGTGCTGCCGGCCACGATCCAGGGCATCCAGCGCTATCTGGGGTCGGGGCTGATCAAGGGGATCGGCCCGCGGTTCGCCGAGCGGATCGTGGAGCGGTTCGGGGTGGACACCCTGGAGGTGATCGAGCACGAGCCGGCCCGGCTGATCGAGGTGCCGGGGCTCGGGCCGAAACGGACGAAGAAGATCGCGGCCGCGTGGGAGGAGCAGAAGGCCATCAAGGAGGTGATGGTCTTCCTGCAGGGGGTCGGGGTCTCGACCTCGCTGGCTGTGCGGATCTACAAACAGTACGAGGACGCCTCGATCGGGGTGGTGAAGAACGAGCCGTACCGGCTGGCCTCGGACGTCTGGGGCATCGGCTTCCTCACCGCGGACCGGATCGCGCAGGCCGTGGGCATCCCGCACGACAGCCCGGAGCGGGTGAAGGCGGGCCTCCAGTACGCGCTGTCCCAGAGCAGCGACCAGGGGCACTGCTACCTGCCGGAGGAGCGGCTGATCGCCGACGGGGTGAAGCTGCTCCAGGTGGACGTGGGGCTGGTGATCGACTGCCTGGCGGAGCTGGTGGCCGCCGAGGGGGTGGTGCGGGAGCAGGTGCCGGGGGCGGCGGGGGAGCCGATCACGGCGGTGTACCTGGTGCCGTTCCACCGGGCGGAGATCTCCCTGGCCAATCAGTTGCTGCGGCTGCTGCGGGCGGACACCGACCGGATGCCGTGGTTCGGGGACGTGGACTGGCCGGCGGCGCTCGGCTGGTTGGCGCGGAAGACAGGGGCGGAGCTGGCGCCGGAGCAGGAGCAGTCGGTACGGCTGGCCCTGACCGAGCGGGTCGCGGTGCTGACCGGCGGTCCCGGTTGCGGCAAGTCGTTCACGGTGAAGTCGATCGTGACCCTGGCGCTGGCGAAGCGGGCCAAGGTGGTGCTGGCGGCGCCGACCGGGCGGGCGGCGAAGCGGCTGGCGGAGCTGACCGGGGTGGAGGCCTCGACGGTGCACCGGCTGCTGGAGCTGCGGCCGGGCGGGGACGCCGCGTACGACCGGGACCGGCCGCTGGACGCGGACCTGGTGGTGGTCGACGAGGCGTCGATGCTGGATCTGATCCTGGCGAACAAGCTGGTCAAGGCGGTGGCGCCGGGCGCGCACCTGCTGTTCGTGGGGGATGTGGACCAGTTGCCCTCGGTGGGTGCGGGGGAGGTGCTGCGGGACCTGCTGGCGGAGGGCGGGCCGATTCCCTCGGTGCGGCTGACCAGGATCTTCCGGCAGGCGCAGCAGTCGGGGGTGGTGACCAACGCGCACCGGATCAACGAGGGGCTGCCGCCGCAGACCGAGGGGCTGCCGGACTTCTTCCTGTTCGCGGAGGACGACGCGGAGCTGGCGGCGGGTCTGACGGTGGACGTGGTGGCCCGGCGGATCCCGCAGAAGTTCGGCTACGACGCCCGGCGGGACGTCCAGGTGCTGGCGCCGATGCACCGGGGCCCGGCGGGCGCGGGGAACCTCAACACGCTGCTCCAGGCGGCGGTGACGCCGGCCCGGGAGGGGCTGGCGGAGCGGCGGTTCGGCGGGCGGACGTTCCGGGTGGGGGACAAGGTCACGCAGATCCGCAACAACTACGACAAGGGGCGGAACGGGGTCTTCAACGGCACAGTGGGAGTGGTGACGGCCCTCAGCGCCGACGACCAGCGGCTGACGGTGCTGACGGACGAGGACGAGGAGGTGCCGTACGACTTCGACGAGTTGGACGAGCTCGCGCACGCCTACGCGGTGACCATCCACCGGTCGCAGGGCAGCGAGTACCCGGTGGTGGTGATTCCGGTCACCATGTCCGCGTGGACGATGCTTCAGCGAAATCTGCTCTACACGGCGGTGACCAGGGCCCGGAAACTGGTTGTGCTGGTGGGGTCACGGAAAGCGATCGCCCAGGCGGTTCGGAGTGTCAGTGCAGGTCGGAGGCATGCCGCGCTCGACCACCGGTTGGCGTCTGGATGATCCTCCAAGGGATGCTTGCCTCTATTGTTCTCTTGACGTGAAGAGATTTACGGCAGAGCCTGGTGGGGTGCCGATCTTGTCCGGTTCGTACCGGCTGCGGTGGCAGGTTTTGTAGGGGCGGGCCCTTTCGGGTCACCCCGGGTGCGCGGCTGTCCGCCGGATGGGGGATGGTAGAGACAGTCAGGGCACCTTGGAAGAGGATTCATTTCGTCGGTGAGGAAGACGTGAGCGACAACTCGGTAGTACTGCGGTACCAGGACGGCGAGTACGAGTACCCCGTCGTCGAGAGCACTGCGGGCAACGCCGGCTTCGACATCTCGAAGCTGCTCCCGCAGACCGGCCTGGTCACCCTGGACAACGGCTTCGGCAACACCGCCGCCTACAAGTCCGCGATCACTTTCGTGGACGGTGACAACGGCATCCTGCGGTACCGCGGTTACCCGATCGAGCAGCTCGCCGCCAAGGGTGACTTCATCGAGACCGCCTACCTGCTGATCAACGGCGAGCTGCCGAACGCGGTCCAGCTGGCGGAGTTCAAGCGCGAGATCACCCAGCACACCCTGCTGCACGAGGACGTCAAGCGCTTCTTCCAGGGCTTCCCCCGGGACGCCCACCCGATGGCCATGCTGTCCTCGGTGGTCGGCGCGCTGTCGACGTTCTACCCGGAGAGCCACAACCCGTTCGACGCGGCCCAGCGCCACCTGTCGACGGTCCGCCTGCTGGCGAAGCTCCCGACCATCGCGGCGTACGCGTACAAGAAGGCGATGGGCCAGCCCTTCGTCTACCCGCGCAACGACCTGAGCTACGTCGAGAACCTCCTGCGGATGACCTTCGCGGTCCCGGCCGAGGACTACGAGCTCAACCCGGTCATCGTCAACGCGCTGGACAAGCTGCTGATCCTGCACGCGGACCACGAGCAGAACTGCTCGACCTCCACCGTGCGCCTGGTCGGCTCCAGCCACGCCAACCTGTTCGCCTCGATCTCGGCGGGCATCTCGGCGCTGTGGGGCCCGCTGCACGGCGGCGCCAACCAGGCCGTGCTGGAGATGCTGGAGAGCATCCAGAAGGACGGCGGCGACGTCGACGCCTTCATCGCCAAGGTCAAGAACCGCGAGTCCGGCGTCAAGCTGATGGGCTTCGGCCACCGCGTGTACAAGGCCTTCGACCCGCGCGCCGCGCAGGTCAAGCTGCTCGCCCACGAGGTGCTCGCGCAGCTCGGCAAGTCGGACGAGCTGCTGGAGATCGCGCTCAAGCTGGAGGAGCACGCGCTCAAGGACGACTTCTTCGTCTCGCGCAAGCTCTACCCGAACGTGGACTTCTACACCGGTCTGATCTACCGCGCCATGGGCTTCCCGACCAGCATGTTCACCGTGCTGTTCGCCCTCGGCCGGCTGCCGGGCTGGATCGCCCACTGGCACGAGATGATCAACGACCCGACCAGCCGGATCGGCCGTCCGCGCCAGATCTACACCGGCGTGGAGATCCGCGACTACGTCGAGATCGACGCCCGCTGACGCTGACGCCAAGCGCACGCCCTGACACCGTGCCACGAGGGCCCGGCCGCACTTCTGCGGCCGGGCCCTCGGTCTTCGGTCCTCCATGTCCGGCGCACGACTCCGGGGGCGGCTGCGGGCCCGGGACGGCCGCTCAAAGCGTCCCCGGCCCCGCCACACCCCGGCGTCGTGCGCGAAGGCCGCCAACCTCGGCGACCGACCCGGGGCCCGCCGGAGCCCCGTCGGCGACAGTGGTGGCCACGCGTCGACGTTATGCCGTTCGCCACGTCTTCGCCCACCGGAAAAACTGCCGCACTACCAACCTAAGACGTATCAGCGTGCGAGAAGTTACGCCCGGGGGGTGTGAGCTGCCTCTCGCCACGCTCCGTGTGCGTGCGGTACCGGCTCCATACCACACCTTCCGCCGACGGCGACGTCACCCTCCCCGCAGTCACGGCAACCGAGCGTGATAGGAATCGTGGCATTCCGGTACGGACCGCCCCGCACCTAGCAGCGTGGCGGCGGAGCTGGGGAGGGAGTGCGCAGATGACCAGGAACGTGGTTGTCACCGGCGGTGGCACGGGGATCGGGTACGAGGTGGCGCGGCGGTTCGCCGAGGCCGGCGAACAGGTCGTGATCGTCGGCCGGCGGCGTGCGGTGCTGGAGGAGGCCGCCGCCACGTTCGGGCCGAACGTCACCCCGCTGGTCTGCGACCTCGCCGATCCGGACGCCGTGGAGTCCGCGCTCGCCGAGCTTCCCGAGCGGATCGACGTGCTGGTGAACAACGCCGGCAGCCGGGAGACCGTGATCGGCGCCGGGCCGCACGCCCTGCTGGCCCGTTGGCGGGGCGACTTCGAGCGCAATGTCCTGACCGTGGTGCTGCTCACCGAGTCGATCCGGGACCGGCTGACCCCGGGCTCCGGCCGGGTGGTCACCATCAGCTCGATCGCGGCGCTGCGCGGTGCGGGCTCGTACGGGGCGGCGAAGGCCTCCCTGCACGCCTGGAACAACTTCCTGGCCGCCCAGCTCGGCACCTCGGGCATCACGGCCAACATCGTCGCCCCGGGCACGGTGGCGGGTACCGAGTTCTTCGGGCCGAGGCTGGACGAGGCCGAGGTCTCCCGCCGGGCGGCCCGCACGCTGCTCGGGCGGATCGGGGAGACCGGCGAGGTGGCGGCGGCGGTGCAGTTCCTGGCCTCGCCGGAGGCCGGGTTCATCACCGGGGAGATCCTGCACTGCAACGGCGGCGAGCTGCTCGGCCGCTGAGGGCCGCCGGGTGCCACTGAACGGTCGAGGGCCCGTACCGCAGACGCGGTACGGGCCCTCGACCGTCCCGGGAGTGCTCCTGGAGCGCTAACCGGCCTGGAAGGTGCGGAGCCGGAGGCTGTTGGTGAGCACGAAGACCGAGGAGAAGGCCATCGTGGCGCCGGCGATCATCGGGTTGAGCAGTCCGGCGGCGGCCAGGGGGATCGCGGCGACGTTGTAGCCGAAGGCCCAGAAGAGGTTGCCCTTGATGGTGCCGAGGGTTCTGCGGGAGAGGCGGATGGCGTCGGCGGCGGAGCGCAGGTCGCCGCGGACCAGGGTGAGGTCGCTGGCCTCGATGGCGGCGTCGGTGCCGGTGCCCATGGCGAGGCCGAGG
The DNA here is from genome assembly GCF_036010405.1 of Kitasatospora purpeofusca. Taxonomy (NCBI): domain Bacteria; kingdom Bacillati; phylum Actinomycetota; class Actinomycetes; order Kitasatosporales; family Streptomycetaceae; genus Kitasatospora; species Kitasatospora purpeofusca. The sequence continues at coordinate 6,660,336 of NZ_CP108561.1, forward strand.
TCGGCCTGCGCGAGCGCGGCGGCGTCGTTGACGCCGTCGCCGACCATCGCGACGATCCGGCCCTCGGCCTGGAGGATCTCCACGGTGGCGACCTTGTCCTCGGGCAGTACCTCGGCGTGGACGTCCTCCGCGGGGATACCGATCTCGGCGGCGACGGCTTCGGCGACGGTGCGGTTGTCGCCGGTGAGCAGGACGGGGCGCAGGCCGAGGGCGCGCAGTTCGGCGACGGCCCGGGCGCTGGTGGGTCGGACGGCGTCGGCGATCTCCAGGACGGCGCGGGCGGCGCCGTCCCAGCCGACGGCGACGGCGGTCCGTCCGGCGGCCTCGGCGGCCCGCTTGGCCCCGGCGAGCTCCGACGGCAGGGGCTGCGCCCGCTCGGCGAGCAGGGCCTCGCGTCCGACGACGACCGCGTGGCCGTCCACGACACCCCGGACGCCGAGGCCGGGGTGGTTCTCGAAGTTCTCGACGGGGGGCAGGGTGCCGAGGCGTTCGGCGGCGGCGGTGGCGATGGCGGCGGCGACGGGGTGTTCGGAGGCGTGTTCGAGGGCGCCGGCGAGGCGCAGGGCCTCGTCCTCGGTGGTGCCGCGGGCGGTGCGGACGGCGAGCAGGGTCATCCGGCCGGTGGTGACGGTGCCGGTCTTGTCGAGGACGACGGTGTCGACCCGGCGGGTGTTCTCCAGGACCTCGGGGCCCTTGATGAGGATGCCGAGCTGGGCACCGCGGCCGGTGCCGACCATCAGGGCCGTCGGAGTGGCCAGGCCGAGGGCGCACGGGCAGGCGATGATCAGCACCGCCACCGCGGCGGTGAACGCCTCGGTCGCGCTGTCGGTGGCCAGCAGCCAGGCGGTCAGGGTGCCGAGCGCGATCAGGATGACCACCGGTACGAACACGGCGGAGATCCGGTCGGCGAGGCGCTGGGCGGCGGCCTTGCCGTTCTGGGCGTCCTCGACGAGCTGTGCCATCCGGGCGAGCCGGGTGTCGGCGCCGACCCGGGCGGCCTCCACCACGAGCCGGCCGCCGGCGTTGACGGTGGCGCCGGTGACGGTGTCGCCGACGGCGACCTCGACCGGCACGGACTCGCCGGTCAGCATCGAGGCGTCCACGGCCGAGGCGCCCTCGACCACCACGCCGTCCGTCGCGATCTTCTCCCCGGGACGGACCACGAAGCGGGTGCCGACGGTGAGCCGGTCGACCGGCAGCCGCACCTCGCGGCCGCCCTGGAGCACGGCGACGTCCTTGGCCCCGAGGTCCAGCAGGGCGTGCAGCGCGGCCCCGGCGCGGCGCTTGGAGCGGGCCTCCAGGTAGCGGCCCAGCAGGATCAGCACGGTGACGGCGGAGGCCGTCTCCAGGTAGAGCATGGACGAGGCGTCGGTGTCGCCGACCGAGAGGGAGAACTCGTGCCGCATGCCGGGCATACCGGCGTCGCCCCAGAAGAGCGCCCAGAAGGACCAGCCGAAGGCGGCCAGGGTGCCGAGCGAGACCAGGGTGTCCATGGTCGCGGCGCCGTGCTTGAGGTTGGTCCAGGCGGCCCGGTGGAACTGCAGGCCGCCGTACACCACGACGGGGCCGGTGAGGGCGAAGGCCAGCCACTGCCAGTTGGTGAACTGGAGCGCCGGGACCATCGACCAGAGGACCACGGGCAGGCTGAGCACGGCGCTGACGAGCAGCCGGTCGAGCAGGGGGTCGGCGGCCGGTCCGGCGGCGGTCCCGGCGGGCGCCTCGGCCGGGACGGAGGCCACGGGCGGGGGCGGGGGTTCGGCGGTGTAGCCGGTGGCCTCGACGGTGGCGATCAGGTCGGCCACGCTGACGTCCGGCCCGAAGTCGACCCTGGCCTTCTCGGTGGCGTAGTTGACGGTGGCCTCGACGCCGTCCATCCGGTTGAGCTTCTTCTCGATCCGGGCGGCGCAGGCGGCGCAGGTCATGCCGCCGATCGACAGTTCCACGCGCTCGCGGACGGCGGTCGGTCCCGCCGGGCCGGCTATGGCGCTCGTCGCCTCCGGGGAGGTGGAGCCCGGGGTGGAGGTGCTCATGTGCTGATCAGCTCCTAGGAGAGGGCGCGGCGGGGGGTGCGGGGTGCGGTCGCGGGCCCCCGCCGCGCGGCGGGGGCTCTCAGGCCGAGCGGCCGACCAGCTCGTAGCCGGCCTCGTCGACGGCGGCGCGGACCAGCTCGTCGTCCAGCTGGTCGCTGGTGGAGACGGTGACGGTACCGGCCTTGGCGTCGGCGGAGACCTCCGTCACCCCGGCGAGACCGGAGAGCTCCTTGCTCACCGAGTTCTCGCAGTGTCCGCAGCTCATGCCGGTCACGGTGTAGGTGATGGTGCTGGACATCGGGGCCTCCGAAAGATCGGTACGGCCGCGAGCGTACGCCCGGGCCCTGCTCTTGGGAACACCATACCCTTGGGGGGTATTCCGTACGAGTGCGGATGGTGTGGTGTGGATCGCATTCCGTTTGTCGCGCCGCGCACGGCCGGAACGTTTTCCGAGAGCAGAGCGTAGGCGTCCGGACACGCTGCGCTCGAATCCGCGCCGTGGTGCGGGCGGATTCGCGTGCGGCGGGCCCGAAAGGTTGTCGCCGGGGGCCGTCCGGGTGGGGCCCCTCCCAGTAGTCGGGCGGCGGGCCGTTCTGGTTCGATCCGGAACGGGGCGGATCGGAGCAGGGGGAGGGCAGGCAGGAGGGCAGGCAGGAGGGCGGGCGGGAGCGGGGGCTCAGAGCGGGGCGGACGGGAGCTGGGTCGGGATCGGGGACCGCCGGTCGCCGCGGACCAGCAGGCGCAGCCAGTACAGACCGCCGAGCGCGACCAGGACCAGCCCGGCCGTGTCGTACAGGGTGTAGAGGTGGACCTGCTCGGTGGTCGGGCTCGGCAGGCGGCCGAGCTCGAACAGGGCGCGCTGCCAGTCGGCGGAGGTGCTCCGGGCCACCAGCCAGACCGCGATGCCGCTCATCGAGTCCCAGAGCGCGTGCAGCGTCGAGACACCCAGGTAGGTCAGCAGGACCGCCGGGGTGAGGCGGAACCGGCCGCCGCGCCGCTCGCGGAACAGCACGCCGCCGAGCAGCGCCGTCCACAGGATGTGCCCGACCGGGGCCAGGACGCCGCGCAGGATCTCGGTCTCCACCAGGTTGCGCAGCGAGAGCCCGTCGGTGGTGAGCACGGCGTTGAAGGCGTATCCGGCGCTCTCGAAGGCGGCGAAGCCGGCGCCGACGGTGGCACCCAGTACCAGGCCGTAGCGCAGGCCGCTCACCCGCAGCCGGCGGCTGACCAGGACCAGGGCGGTCAGCTTGGCCGCCTCCTCGATCAGGCCGACGCCGAGGTGCGTCCAGGCGGAGGGGGAGAGCAGGCAGGTCTCCAGGACGGAGGCGCCGAGTACGCCGATGAGGCCGCCGATGCCGAAGCAGCCGAGGATCCGGTCGGCGCCGAGGCCGGTGGCGTGGCGTTCGTAGGCCCGGGTCGCCACGGTGACCGGGACGAGGAAGCTGCCGAGCAGGACGATCGTCGGCACCAGGTTGCTGTTGCCGGTGAGGAAGGTGACGGCGACGGTCGCGATCCACGGCAGCAGTCCGCCGAGGAGGATCCGGGGCCACTGGGCGGGGCGGGCCGAGGGGCGGACGGACCGGGCGGAGAGGTGGGGGGTGTTGCGGTATCCGGACACCGGTGAGGGCTCCCTTGTGTGATCCGCTTTCGTCGCACTGTATGACGAATCAGGTGCTTTGGTACCTTTTGGCACAGTCCGTGGAGTGACGGTGCCCGCGTCCGGGGGGTGCGCCCGCGTTCCGGGGCGCGGGGGCCGGGGCGGGTCGGGGCGGATCGGGGCTCGGGGTGGGTCGGGGTGCGGGGGTGGGCGGGTTGATCGTCCGTTATGTTCGATATGTGTTCCCGATCCGTCGAGCCCAGTCGCCGTCCGATCCGACCGGCGCCGGGCAGCCGCCGGCCCGGCGGCGCGGCGCGCTGCTCGCCGTCGACCTGCTCGACATCCCGTTCTGGCGCCGGGCCTCGCCCGCCCTGCTCGCGATCGTGCTGGTCGGGCTCGCGGACCTCTACTCCGGCCGGGACCGCTACCTCGCGCCCCTGATGACGGTCGTCCCCAGCATCGCCGCGCTCACCCTGCGGCCGCTCGAACTGCTCGGCGTCTGCTGGCTCGGCCTGCTCGCCGTCTTCGGCCTCAGCCACTACGACGAGGTCGACACCATCAACGACGCCCGCTTCCTCTGGGGCGCGATGATCAGCTACCTGCTGCTCACCGTCTTCTCCGCCTGGGTCGCCAGGATCAGGATGCGCCGGGCCGCCGCCTTCGCCGCGGTCAGCTCCGTCGCGGAGGCCGCGCAGCGGGCCCTGCTGCGGCTGCCCGGCCCGGTCGTGGGGCCGCTGCGCCTCGCCGTCCGGTACGTCTCCGCCGCCGACGCCTCCAGGATCGGCGGGGACCTCTACTCCGTCCTGGAGACCCCGCACGGCACCCGGGTCGCCGTCGGCGACGTGCGCGGCAAGGGGCTCGGCGCGGTGCAGACCGCCGCCGTGGTGCTCGGCGCCTTCCGCGAGGCCGCGTACGACGAGGCCGGGCTGCGCGGGGTGGCCGCCAGGATCGAGGCCAGTGTGGAGCGGCACGTGCCGGACGGCGAGTTCACCACCGCGCTGTTCGCCGAGTTCCGCCGACCCGGTGTGGTGGAACTGCTGCAGTGCGGGCACGTCCCGCCGATCCGGGTCGACCCGGACGGCCTGGCGCACGTGCTGGACGCCCCCGACCCCTGGGTGCCGCTCGGCCTCGGCCGACTGGCCTTCGGCGAGCCGAGCACCTGGGACCAGGCGTTCGGGATCGAGGACGTGCTGGTGCTGTGCACCGACGGCGTGATCGAGGCCAGGCACCGGGACAGCGGCGAGTTCTACCCGCTGGCGGAGCGGGTGGGGCCGCTGGTGCGCGGCGCGGCCCGCTCCGCCGCCGAGCTGGAGGCGGCCGTCGGCCGGGTCTACGCCGACCTGCTCGCGCACACCGGGGGCGAGCTGCGGGACGACGCGCTGCTGCTGCTCGTCACCCGCACCGACCCGGTCTGGACGGTGCAGCCCTAGCCGGGGTTCGGGTCTACTCCTCGGCCGCCCAGGTGGCGGTGGTCTCGGCCAGGGCCTGGAAGAGCAGGGCGGTGGAGCGGGCGCCCGGGTCCTGGTGGCCGACGCTGCGCGGGCCGAGGTAGGAGGCGCGGCCCTTGCGGGCCTGGAGCGGGACGGTGTCCAGGGCGCCCCGCTCGGCGCCCCCGGCCGCCGCCGCGGCGGCCTCCGGCAGTCCGGCCCCGGCGGCCACCGCCTCGCGGTAGGCGTCCAGAGCGGGCGTCCAGGCGTCCACGAGGGTCTTGTCCCCCGGCGCGGCCCGGCCGAGGTCCCGGACCGCCCGCAGTCCGGCGGCCAGCGCCTCGCCCAGCCCGGCCGCGTCGGCGGGCGGCTGTCCGGGCGGCGGCAGCGCGGCGCCGATCGCACGGAAGGCCTTGCCGTAGAGCGGGCCGGAGGCGCCGCCGACCTTGGAGATCAGGGTGGTGCCGGTCCTGGTCAGCAGCGCGCCGGGGCCGCCGTCCGGCGCGGGCGCGTCCGGGCCGGACGGACCGTCCGCGCTGTCCAGGACGGCCAGGACGGCGGTGAAGCCGCGTCGCAGATTGCTGCCGTGGTCACCGTCGCCGATCGCCGAGTCCAGCTCGGTGAGGTGCTCGTGCTCCCGCTCGACCGCCGCGGCGATCGCGCGGACCCAGTCCTCGGCGAGACGGGTGTCGACGTCCATGCGGATGGCTCCTTCGGGTCGTTCGGCCGGGGTGGGCGGTGGGTTCAGGCGCGCTTGAGGGCCGGGGTGTCCACCGGGGCGTCCCACAGCTCCAGCAGCTGCGCGTCGGCCTTGGTGAGGGTGAGCGAGAAGCCCGCCATGTCCAGGCTGGTCACATAGTTGCCGACCAGGCTGCGGGCCACCGTGATCCCGTGCTCGGCCAGCCGGGCGGCGACCTCGCCGAACACGATGTACAGCTCCAGCAGTGGCGTCCCGCCCAGCCCGTTGACCAGGGCGATCACCTCGTCCCCGGCGGTCAGGTGGTGGTCGGTGAGGATCGTCGACACCACCTCGGCGACCAGTTCGTGGGCCGGGCGGAGCTTCTCCCGGCGGCGGCCCGGCTCCCCGTGGATGCCGACGCCGACCTCGATCTCGTCCTCGGCCAGCTCGAAGCCGGGCTTTCCCGCCGCCGGGACGGTCGCCCCGGTCAGCGCGATCGCGAACGAGCGGGAGGCCGCGTTCACCCGCTCGCCCAGGGCGGCCACCGCGTCCAGCGGCGCGCCGCGCTCGGCCAGCGCGCCCGCGATCTTCTCCACCGCCACCGTCGCGCCGGTGCCGCGCCGGCCGGCCGTCCAGGTGGAGTCCTCCACCGCGACGTCGTCGTTGACCAGCACGGTGCGGACCTCGATGCCCCGCTCGGCGGCCAGCTCCGCGGCGAGCTCGAAGTTCATCACGTCACCGGTGTAGTTCTTGACCACGAACACCACCCCGGCGCCGGAGTCCACGGCCTCGGCGGCGGCCAGCACCTGGTCCGGGACGGGCGAGGTGAAGACCTCGCCGGGGCAGGCCGCGTCCAGCATGCCGGGGCCCACGAAGCCGCCGTGCAGCGGTTCGTGCCCCGACCCGCCGCCGGACACCAGGCCCACCTTGGGGGCCGGCGGCCGCACCGCTCGGGTGATCACCCGGTTGACGAGGTCCACCGCCAGCTCCGGATGGGCGGCGGCCACTCCGGCCAGCGCGTCCTCCAGGACGGTCTCCGCGCTGTTGATGAGCTTCTTCACGGTCTACGCGCTCCCCTCGGCCGACGGTGCTGACCCGACGCTGACGCTACGCCGGAGGGGCCTCCGGCGTCCCGGAACCGGCCCGCCGCCCGCTCCCTCACCCGTTCGGAGCAACACGCGGGCGTTCCGGCCCGGCTCCGCCGGCAGCGCCTAGGGTCGGGGCATGAGTGGACACGTGGGCATCGTCCTGGTCTCGCACAGCGCCGCGCTGGCCGGGGGGCTGAGGGAACTGCTGGGGGAGCTCGCCTCGGCCGAGGTGCGGGTGGTGGTGGCGGCCGGGACCGAGGACGGCGGGCTCGGCACAAGCTACGAGCTGATCGCCCGGGCCGTGGTGGCGGCGGACTCCGGGGCGGGGGCCGTGGTGCTGCCGGACCTCGGCAGCTCGGTGCTGACGGCGCGGACCGTGCTGGAGGACGAGCCCCGCCCCGGGGTCGTGCTGGTCGACGCGCCGTTCGTGGAGGGCGCCGTCGCCGCCGCGGTGACCGCCTCGACCGGGGCCGCGCTGGCCGAGGTGGTCGCCGCCGCCGAGGAGGCGCGAGGCTTCCGCAAGCTGTGAGCCCCGGCGTCGGCGGCAGCAGCTGCCTCGGCTACTTGGCGTCGGCGTAGCACTCCACCACGGCGGTGCTCAGCGGGAAGCGGACCGGGGTCTCGCCGAAGACCAGCCGCCGGGCCTCGTCCGCCGCCGCGTCGACCGCCGCCGCCACCTCGTCCGCCAGATTGGCCGGGGTGTGCACCATCACCTCGTCGTGCTGGAAGAACACCAGGTGCGGGCGGTCCGCCGCCGAGGCCACCGGCAGCTCGGCCAGCCGGCGCCGCAGCGCGGCCAGCAGCGCCAGCGCCCAGTCCGCCGCACTGGCCTGGATGACGAAGTTGCGGGTGAACCGGCCCCGGGAGCGGGCCCGGCGCCCGCCCTCCTCGCCACCGGCCTCGCCCGCCTCGGTCAGGTCGAGGAAGTCGGCCGAGGCGGGCGGGCACGGACGGCCCAGCCGGGAGGCCACCACACCGCCGTCCTCGCCGGTGCGGGCGGCCGCCTCGACGTAGCCCATCGCGGCCGGGTAGCGGGTGCGCAGGGTCGCCAGCAGTGGGCCGATGTCGCCGCTGGTCTGGCCGTACATGGCGCCGAGCAGGCCGAGCTTGGCCTTGTCCCGGTCGCCCTGGAAGGCGGAGGCGGCGAGCGCCTCGTACAGGTCCCCGCCGGCGGCGGTGCGGGCCAGCCCGGTGTCCTGGGAGAGCGCGGCGAGGACCCGGGGCTCCAGCTGGGCGGCGTCGGCGACCACCAGCAGCCGGCCCGGGTCGGCGACCACGGCACGGCGCAGGATGCGCGGGATCTGCAGCGCCCCGCCGCCGCGGCTGGCCCAGCGGCCGGAGACCACACCGCCGACCACGTACTCGGGGCGGAACCGGCCGTCGCGCACCCAGGCGTCCTGCCAGGCCCAGCCGTGGGCCACATGGAGCCGGGACAGCTCCTTGTAGCGGACCAGCACCCGGGCCGCCGGGTGGTCGATCCGCTTCAGCTCCCAGGAGCGGGTGGAGCCGAGCTGGATGCCCGCCTCGGCGAAGGCGCGCAGCACCTGGGCGTGCGAGTCGGGGTTGAACACGCGGCCGCCGAGCGCCTCCCGGAGCTCGGCCGCGAGCTCGGCGAGCACGCGCGGCTGCGCGCCGGCGACGGTCGGGCGGGGGCCGAGCAGCTCGGTGAGCAGCCGGTCGTGAACGTCCGTCCGCCAGGGCAGGCCGTCGTGGCCCATCTCGGCGGCGGACAGCGCGCCCGCCGACTCGGCGGCCACCAGCAGCCGGTACCGGCCCCGGGCCGCCGGGTCGTCGATCGCCGCCAGCCGGCGCTGCTGCTCGGCGTGGACGGCGACCGCGGCGGCCAGCGGGTCGGTGCCGGGCGGCAGCTGGAGCCGGTCGGGGGCGAACAGCGTGTCCTGGCCGTCGTCGGCCTCCGCGGAGCCGGGCTCGGGCAGGTCGGCGGGCACCGGCAGGCCGCGCAGCCGGGCCCAGGCGGCGCCCAGCGACCGGGGGGCGCCGAACCGGCCCTCGTGGGCGAGCAGCAGCGCCTCGACCAGCCGCAGGTCGTGGCAGCGGGCGAGCCGGCCGGGCAGCCGGGGGAGCAGCGGGTCGTAGCCGGAGTCGGCGGCGGCCCACACCCAGCGCGGGTGCTCGGCGGCCTCCCGCCCGGCGACGGCGGCGGCGAGGTCGGGCACGGGGACGGGCGGCCCGAGCGGGGTGCCCGCGTCGTCGAGCGGCTGGAGCCGGCCGCCGGGGCCGTGCGGGTCGGGGGCGAGGGCGATCCTGGGTGCCACGGGGCTCCTCCTCTCGTGCGGACGGGGGCCGTCCGGGGGCGTACGGCCGGTCGGTTCCGACGGTAGCGGGAGGGTACGACAACCGGGGCCGCGCCGTTCGGCGGCCGGGCCGGGGCGCGCGGGTCCGGTGCGCGCCGGTGGCCGGGAGGAGGCGTAGGCAGCGCCGATGACACGGCGTAAGGTCGGCGGAATGACCGAGAACCCGTTCTTCAAGGCCAGCACCCTGGCCTACGAACTGCCGCCGTTCGCCGAGATCCGGCCGGCGCACTACCTGCCCGCCTTCGAGCGCGGGATGGCCGAGCAGCTGGCCGAGATCGCCGCGATCACCGCCGATCCGGCGCCGGCGACCGTCGAGAACACCCTGGTCGCGCTGGAGCGCTCGGGGGCGCTGCTGCGCCGGGTCCGCGGGGTCTTCGACAACCACTCCTCCGCCGACACCACCCCCGAGGTCGACCGGATCGACGCGGAGATCAGCCCCCGGCTGGCCGCGCACCGGGACGCGATCCACCTGGACGCCGCGCTGTTCGCCCGGGTCGAGGAGCTGCACGCCCGCCGCGCCGAACTCGACCTGGACCCGGAGTCGCTGCGGCTGCTGGAGCGCCGGTACACCGCGTTCGTCCGGGCGGGGGCCCGGCTGGGTGCCGTGCAGCAGGCCCGGCTGCGCGAGATCAACGCCGAGCTGGCGACCTTCGCCTCGGAGTTCCGCCAGAACGTGTCGGCCGACTCGCAGGCCCGCGCGCTGGTGCTGGACTCCGCCGAGGAGCTGGCCGGCCTCTCCCCGGACGCGATCGCGGCGGCGGCCGAGAACGGCCGCGCGCTCGGGCGCGAGGGCACCTATGTGCTCAGCCTGAAGAACTTCTCCAACCAGACCGAGCTCGCCTCGCTCACCGACCGCTCGGTGCGCGAGCGGCTGCTCACCGCCTCGCTCGGCCGGGCCGCCGGGACCAACGGCCCGCTGGCGATCCGGATGTCCGCGCTGCGCGCCGAGCGGGCCCGTCTGCTCGGGTACGACACCCACGCCGCCTACGTGGTGGCCGACGAGACGGCCGGCACCGTGGAGGCGGTGGACGCGCTGCTCGCCCGGCTGGTGCCGCCGGCCGTGGCCAACGCCCGCCGGGAGGCCGCCGAGCTGGCCAAGGTCGCCGCCGCCGACGGTGTCGAGGAGATCGCCGCCCACGACTGGGCGTACTACTCGGAGCAGGTCCGGCAGTCCTCGTACCAGGTGGACGCGGCGGCGCTGCGCCCGTACTTCGAGCTGGAGCGGGTCCTGCGGGACGGCGTCTTCTTCGCCGCGAACCTGGCCTACGGGGTGAGCTTCACCGAGCGCCCCGACCTGGTCGGCTACCACCCCGATGTGCGGGTCTTCGAGGTGTTCGACGCGGACGGCACCGCGCTCGGCCTGTTCCTCGGCGACTTCCACGCCCGGGTGTCCAAGCGCGGCGGTGCCTGGATGGACGAACTGGTCACCCAGTCCGGGCTGCTGGGGCAGCGGCCGGTGGTCTACAACAACCTGAACATCGCCAAGCCGGCGCCCGGCGAGCCAGTCCTGCTGTCCTGGGACGAGGTGCGCACGCTGTTCCACGAGTTCGGCCACGCGCTGCACGGGCTGTTCTCGGACGTGCGCTTCCCGTACTTCGCGGGCACCGCCGTGCCGCGGGACTTCGTGGAGTTCCCGTCCCAGGTGAACGAGATGTGGATGGTGTGGCCGGAGGTCCTGGCCAACTACGCGCGCCACCACGCCACGGGCGAGCCGCTGCCGGCCGAGCTGGTCGGGCGGATCGAGGCGGCGGAGTCCTTCGGGCAGGGCTTCCGGACCGTCGAGTACCTGGCGGCGGCGCTGCTGGACTGGGCCTGGCACACCCTGCCGGAGGGCCAGGAGGTGGCGGACGCCGAGGAGTTCGAGGCGGCGGCGCTGGCGAAGGCCGGGCTGGCGGTGGCGGCGGTCCCGCCGCGCTACCGGACCACGTACTTCGGGCACATCTTCGCGGGCGGGTACAGCGCGGGCTACTACGCGTACATCTGGTCGGAGGTGCTGGACGCCGACACGGTGGAGTGGTTCAAGGACGGCGGGCGGAGCGTGCGCGAGAGCGGCGAGGTGTTCCGGCGCGAGCTGCTGGCGCGCGGCGACAGCCGGGACGCGCTGGACTCCTTCCGCGCGGTGGTCGGGCGCGACCCGGAGACCGCCCCGCTGCTGGCCCGGCGCGGGCTGCTGTAGCGGGGGTGCCGGTCCGGCGGCGCGGTGTGCGCCGCCGGACCGGCGTCGGGGAACGACCGGGGCTCAGCGCGGTTCGAGGACGACGGCGACCGGAGTGCCCGGGCGGGCGTGCGGGAGCCGGATCCGGGCGTGACCGGCCCGCCCGCCGCTCGGCTGCTCGACCTCGACCAGGGCGCCGGACGGTTGCGTCGTGACGCGTACGCCGGTGGGGAACGCGGCGGCCGGCAGCGCGAGTTCGGTGCTCCGGCCGGTGCCGTCGGCGTTCCAGCGGACGGTGTGCCGGGCGCCGTCCGAGGCGGTCCGGGCGCCCGTACCGGCGGTCGCGACCGGGTACGGGCCGAAGGCCGGCTCCTCGCCCGGGGCGGGCCGCCCGGCCGGGTCGAGCGCGCAGTAGCCGCCGTTGCCCCGGCACCAGTACCAGAGCGTCCAGCCGCCCGCGAAGCCGTCCATCGCCTCGACCTGGCGGCGGACCAGCTGGGTGTTGCCGGGTGTGCGGGAGTTCGGCGGGCCCCACTCGCCGACCAGCACCGGCAGTCGGCGGGCGTTCGGGTACGCGGTGATCGCGGCGGTGTAGCGCTCGACGAAGCCGCCGGCCGGGTCCCAGTCGGCGCCGGACTCGACGGCGGTGTCGTAGAAGTGCGGCGCGTAGCCGAGCCGGGGCGCGCCGGGGCGGGGGTCGGTGAAGCCGGGCAGCCTGGTGGGGACGCCCTGGCCGACCAGGACGGTCGGTTCGACGAACAGCCAGGCGCGGGTGTCGGCCCGGCGCACGGCGGCGATCAGCCGCCGGTACATGGCGGCCAGCCGGCCCTGTTCCAGCTCGGCGGCGGCGCGGGCGAGCACCTCGGGGTCGGCCGGGTCGCCGTCGACCGGGCCGAACGGCTCGTTGAACAGGTCGTAGCCCAGCAGTGAGCGGTGGCCGCGCAGTTCGCGCGCCAGCCGGGTGTAGAAGTCGGCCTGCCAGGCGCGCAGGTCGGGGTCGTCGTAGAGGTGCCGGAAGGCGGCCTGGACGCCGGGCTGGAAGTAGCCGGCGAACCAGTCGTCGGGGTCGGGTTCGAACGGCAGGCCGTCGTCGCGGGTGGCCCAGGGCGGGACGCCGCGGTCCCCGCCGCCGAAGTACGGGCCGTAGACGTCCTGGTGGAGGTCGACCAGGACGAGCAGGCCGGAGCGGTCGGCCGCGTCCAGGAGCCGGTGCAGCCGCCGCAGTTCGGCCGGGTCGAGGCGGCCCCGGGTCGGCTCCAGCCTGGTCCAGGAGACCGGCAGGCGGACCAGGGTGAAGCCCTGGGCGGCGATCGATCCGAGGTCCTGCTCGGTGGCCTCGGCGTACTTGTCGAGGTTGAAGCCGCGCAGCTGGAGCCGGCGGCCGGCGGCGTCGGTGAGGTCGGTGCGGCCGTCCGGGGCGGTGGCGGTACCGGTGGGGAACGCAGGTGCGCGGGACGGGGAGTGGGCCCGGGCCGGAGCGGCGGGCAGGGCGAGGGCGGCGGCGATCAGGAGGGCAACGGCGGTGCGGGGCGGGCGCATCGGGACCTCCGGGGTGGGCGGGGGTGGGGCCCGATGATGCCCGCCGGGTCCGCGCCGCACAAGGGAGCGGTGCGGACGCGAAGCGGAACGTGCCTGCCGGAAAGCGCTGTTGGCGTCCGGTCAGCCGGTCAGCCGGTCAGCCGGTCAGCCGGTGGGGCGGTCCTGGGGATCCGCTGTCGGGGCCGGGGCCGGGGTCGGCGCCGGTCCGGCGGGCAGGGCGGCGGTCGGCAGGTCCGCGGCGGCGGCGAGCCGCCCCCAGAGCAGGTCGGCGAGCGCCTGCACCATCCGGGTGCGCGAGCAGGGCCGGGACTCCAGCCACCAGTCGCCGGCCGCCAGCACCATGCCGGTGATCGCCCGCCCCCAGACCTCGGCGAGCAGTTCGCGGTCGGCGCCGAGGTCGACCTGCCCGGCGACGGCCCGGGTGATCTCCTCGGCGATCTGCCGGAGGGCCGGGGCGAGCGCGTTGCCCGCGCCGCTGGGGTCGCCGGGTTCGGGGTGGGTGAGCAGCCGGTAGACCTGGGGGCGGGACTCGATCCCGGCGAGGTAGGTGTCCAGGACGTGCTCGACCCGGTCGCGGCGTTCCAGCGGTTCGGCCAGCGCGGCCCGGACGGCGGCCAGCAGCCCGCCGGTGTGGCGTTCGGTCAGGGCCCGGATCAGGCCGTTCCGGTCGCCGAAGTGCCGGTAGAGGATCGGCTTGGTGATGCCGGCCTCGGCGGCGATGGCGTTCATGCTCGCGCCCGGGCCCTCGCGCTGGACGACCCGGTCGGCGGCGTTGAGCAGCTGCTCCCGGCGGGGCTCTGGGTCCATGCGCTGTTCCTTCGCTTCCGTGCCGGGTGTTGCGGCACCGGCGTTGACACCGGTTACCAAGCAGTAGCAGACTCCGACGATGTTACCGGTGGTAACACCCCGGTCGGTCGCACCTTTCGTCGGAGGCACCCACTCATGAGCACCTTCTCGCTGGACCCGGGTCCGGACCAGATCGCCGTCCGCGACTGGCTGCACGGCTTCGCCGCCGACGTGGTGCGGCCCGCCGCCGCCGAGTGGGACGAGCGCGAGGAGACCCCCTGGCCGATCATCCAGGAGGCCGCCAAGCTCGGCATCTACTCGCTGGACTTCTACGCCCAGCAGTACTTCGACCCCTCCGGCGTCGGCATCCCGATCGCCATGGAGGAACTCTTCTGGGGCGACGCGGGCATCGGCCTGTCCATCGTCGGCACCACCCTCGCCGCCGTCGCGGTCCTCGCCAACGGCACGGACGAGCAGATCGGCACCTGGGCGCCGCAGATGTTCGGCACCCCGGACGACGTCAAGGTGGCGGCGTTCTGCTCCTCCGAGCCCGACGCCGGCTCCGACGTCTCCGCGCTGCGCACCCGCGCCGTGTACGAGGAGGCCACCGACGAGTGGGTGCTGAACGGCACCAAGACCTGGGCCACCAACGGCGGGATCGCCGCCGTCCACGTGGTGGTGGCCACCGTCGACCCGGCGCTCGGCGCGCGCGGGCAGGCGTCCTTCGTGGTGCCGCCGGGGACGCCGGGGCTGAGCCAGGGCCAGAAGTTCAAGAAGCACGGCATCCGGGCCTCGCACACCGCCGAGGTGGTGCTGGACTCCGTCCGGCTGCCCGGGCACTGCCTGCTCGGGGGCAAGGAGAAGCTGGACGAGCGCCTCGCCCGGGCCCGCGAGGGCGTCCGCAAGTCCGGGCGGAACGCCGCGATGGCCACCTTCGAGGCCTCCCGGCCCGCGGTCGGCGCGCAGGCGATCGGGATCGCCCGGGCCGCCTACGAGGTGGCGCTCGACTACGCGAAGACCCGGGTGCAGTTCGGCCGCCCGATCATCGACAACCAGGGCGTCGCCTTCCAGCTGGCCGACATGAAGACCCGGATCGACGCGGCCAGGCTGCTGGTCTGGCGGGCCTCCTGGATGGCCGCCACCAACCAGCCGTTCACCTCCGCCGAGGGCTCGATGTCCAAGCTCTACGCGGGCGAGACCGCCAAGTGGGTCACCGCGCAGGCGATGCAGATCCTCGGCGGCAACGGCTTCACCCGGGAGTACCCGGTCGAGCGGATGCACCGGGACAGCGCGATCTACTCGATCTTCGAGGGCACCAGCGAGATCCAGCGGCTGGTGATCGCCCGGGCCGTCTCGGGGCTGCCGATCCGCTGACCGCCGGCGGCCGGGCCGGGCGTCAGCGGGCGGCGGTCGCGGGGCCCGGGGATCAGCGTGCGGCCCAGAAGGTGAGCCCGGCCGACAGGGCGCCCACCACCGTGCCGACGACCGTCTGCGCGGTGGTGTGGTCCCGCAGCACCACCCGGGACCAGCCGATGGCTGCCACCAGCGGGTAGAGCAGCAGCCACCAGGGCGAGAGCGCGACGGCCATGCAGACCGTCGCGCCGCTCGCCACGGCCGTGTGCACGGAGATCTTCCACCAGACGGTGATCACCAGGATCGGGACCAGCGAGGCGAGCATCGCCACCACCGTCGCGGTCAGGTCGCGCGGGGCGTCCGCGGCGAGCATCACCACGAGGCCGGTCGCGACCGAGGCCATGATCAGCGGGAAGAGTGTGAGCCGCCGCTGCCGGTGGCCGACGTGGCGGTCGCCGACGGTGCCCCTGCGCATGCCGAAGTGGATCAGCAGGGTCGGGACCACGGCGGTGAACACTGCCGCGAACGCCGCCCAGGCGAGGCCGGTCCGGCCGTAGCGGAGGCCGCCGAGCAGGAGCAGCATCGCGATGATCACGTTCTTCGGCTCCAGGCCGTCGGTGATCCGGCGGGCCCGGGCCGTCGAGGGCGGAGTGTCGGTGGTCGTCGCGGTGGTCATCGCGGTGGCGCTCCAGGCGGGTTCGGCTGCGGATCGGTCGCATGATCGTATCCACGGACCGGTTCGGCCCCGGCGCGTTCCGCCCCTGGTCCGCACCCCTTCCACCCCTGGTCCGTCCCGGTCCGGCCCGGCTGGTTCCGGGTCCGCCCGGTCCTGGAGTGCGCCCGGCCCGGGGCCCGGTCAGAACCGGGGCGGCCGGCGTTCGAGGAAGGCGGCGAGGCCCTCGCGGACGTCCGGGGCCTCCCGGGAGCGGCGCTCCCAGGGCGCGAGGGCCTCGGCCGCCCGCTCCGGCGGCACCGCCAGCGCGGCCTTGACCGCGCCGATGGTCTGCGGCGAGCGGGTGGTCAGCAGCCGGGCGAACTCCAGTGCCGCGGTGTCCAGTTCGGCGGCCGGCAGGACACGTTCGGCCAGCCCGAGGGCGGCCGCCTCCGGCGCGGACAGCAACTCGCCCGAGAACAGCAGGTACTTGGCGCGGGCCGGGCCCACCAGCCGGGCCAGCCGCAGGGTGGGCACCGCCGGATAGACCACGCCCAGCTTGGCCGGGGTGATGCCGAGCCGGGCGTCCTCGGCGACGAAGCGCAGGTCGCAGGCGACCGCCAGCTGGCAGCCGCCGCCGACGCAGGCGCCGTGCACCACGGCGAGGGTCGGGTGCGGGAACGCCGCCAGGGCCTCCTCGGCGGCGACGTTCACCGCGTGGTAGGCGTCGGCACGGTCCGGATCGCCGTAGACCCCGGCCAGTTCCTCGATGTCGGCACCGGCGCTGAAGGTGCCGCCCGCTCCGGTGACCAGCAGCGCGCGCACGCCCGGCTCCTCGGCCAGCCGCTTCAGCACCTCCGGCAGGGCCTGCCAGATCGCCAGGGTGACGGCGTTGCGCCGGTGCGGGCGGTCGAACTCCAGCACCGCGACGCCGTCCTCGCCGACGTGGGCGTTGAGGCCCTCGGTCTCGGTGGGCAGCGGGGCGCGGTCGCGCGTCAGCAGCGGCCGGGTGGCCATGGGCACCTCCGGGAGGGTGTGGGTGCGGCCACTCTCCCAGAGTCCGGCCTTGCGGAGTCCGGCCTTGCGGAGTCCGGTGCCCCGGAGCCCGGTGCCCCGGAGTCCGGCGGCGTGGCTCAGGGCCGGGAGGCGCCGTAGTCGCCGAGTCCCCGCGCGGCCAGGGCGAAGGCCCGGTCGGCGGCGGCCAGGGCCTCGGGCAGGACGTCCGCCGCCCGGTCGCCGGCCAGCATCCGGCGCTGGTTCTCCTCCGTCAGGGTCAGCTGGGTGCCGAGCAGCTGCGCGGCGGCGACCCGGGCGGTCAGCGGGTCGTGCTCCGGGTCCCGGGCGAGCAGTTCGGTGGTGAGCGCCGCCCGGGCGCCCGCGTCGAAGCCCGCGTACGCCCGCAGCGCCAGCACCGGGGTGCGGTGGATCAGCCGGACCACGTCGATCACCTGCTGCTGGTCGCTCAGGCCGGTCGCCGGGTCGAGCGCGGCGAGCGCGGCGACGTAGTGGGTGCGCAGCGCGGTCACCGCCGGGACGTCCGGGGCCGCTTCGCGCACCACCCGGGCGGGCTCGTCGATGTGCTTCTCCATCGGCCCGAGGACGAGGTCCTCCTTGGTCGCGAAGTAGTTGAAGACGGTCATCTTGGACACCTCGGCGGCGGCGGCGATCTCGGCCACCGAGACCTCGTCGAAGCCGCGTTCGGCGAACAGGGCGATGGCGGTCCGCCAGATCCGGATCGCGGTCTGCCGCTTCTTGCGCTCCCGCAGGCCCAGTCCGGCCTCGTCGGTCCCGCTCCCGTCGGTCCCGATCGCGATTTTCGTCATGAAGTGACTGTACCAGGATCAAAGATGTACTGGGCTGAAGAATTGACCGAGTCAAAAAAGACTGCCATGGTGGTGCCGCGCCGCCGGGTCGGACCGGTTCGGCGCGGGGCGTCCCGACGCCCGGACTCCGTGATCCCAGGGGGGACTTCCGATGGCCGTGACCGCACCGCCGACCGTTCCGGCGACCGAACCGCCGACCGCCGCGACGCCGACCGCTCCGGCACCGGCCGCGCCCGCGGCGGCGCTGATGACCGAGTCCCGGCGCAAGCTGGGCATGATGCTCTGCCTGGTCACGATCGTGCTGGCGGTGCTCGACATGAACATCGTGTCGGCGGCCACCGTGCCGATCGTCCGCGACCTCGACCCGGTCCACGGCGTCGACCGACTGCCCTGGCTGGTCAGCGCGTTCGCCCTGGCCGCCACCGCGCTGCTGCCGCTCTACGGCAAGCTCTGCGACCTCTACGGGGCGAAGCGGGTACTGATCGGCGCGGTCGGCACCTTCCTGCTCGGCTCGGCGCTCTGCGGGGCGGCCGGTTCGATGGAGCAGCTCATCGCCTTCCGGGCGGTCCAGGGCATCGGCGGGGGTGGGCTGATGAGCGTGACCATGGTGGTAATGGCCCAGCTGAAGGATCCGGACGAGGACGGCGGCGGCGGGGGCGGCGCGGGCGGGATCGTCGCCGGCGGCGGCATGGCCGTCGGCCCGCTGATCGGCGGGCTGCTCGCGGACCACCTGAACTGGCGCTGGATCTTCTACGTCAACCTGCCGATCGGCCTGGCCGTCCTGGCCGGGGCGGTGCTGGTGCTGCGGCTGCCCGCCGGGACCGGACGGCGCGGGCTGGACTTCCTCGGCGCCACCCTGGCCGCGGCCTTCGCCACCGGCCTGCTGCTGATCACCGAGTGGGGCGGCCGGACCTACGGCTGGACCTCCCCGCAGCTGCTCGGCCTGGCCGCGGCCACCGTGCTGGTCTTCGTGCTCTTCCTCCGCCGCCAGGCCACCGCCCCCGACCCGGTGCTGCCGCTCTCGCTGTTCCGGATCCCGGAGATCCGGATCGGCTTCGCGCTGCAGGGCCTGGTCGGGATGGGGATGATGGGCGCGATCATGTACGTGATGCTCTACCTCCAGGTCGCCCGGGGTGTCGCCGCGACCTCGGCCGGCCTGTACCTGCTCCCGATGGCGGTCGGGATGACCGTGATCGGCCTGGTGGTCAACCGGCTGACGGCCCGGGGGGTGCGGGTCCGCGCCGTGCTGGTGACGGGCGCCGTCTGCTCCGCCACCGCGCTGCTGCTGCTCGGGACGAGCGGGCCGGGGACGTCGCTGTGGCTGGTCCGGGCCGAACTGCTGCTGCTCGGCGTGGGGCTGGGCCAGCTGATCGGGCACCTGATCTCCGTGGTCCAGGCCGCCGCCCCGGCGCACCAGCTGGGGGTGGCCACCACCGGTGTCCGGTTCTTCCAGACCCTGGGCAGCGCGCTGGGGGCCGCACTCTTCGGCACCGTGCTGGCCCGGGAGTTCACCGCCGCCGAGCCCGGCGTGCCGCTGGGTGCGGTCGGCCGGCTGACCGGCGCGGCCCGGGAGCACGCGGTGGCGGGCTTCGTGGACGCGGTGGACACCGTCTTCCTCTCGGCGGCCGGTGTGATGGTGCTGGCCCTGCTGGTGGCGCTGCGGCTGCGGCCGGCCGGGGCGGCGGAGCGCGGCGGGCGGTAGCCGGTACGGGCCGCCCGGGGGCGGATACGGCGCGGGGCCCGGTGGAGTCGTCCACCGGGCCCCGCCGCCGCGGTCCGGGCTCAGCCGGTGGGGGCGCCCTGGGGCTTCCACTCGTGGGTGAGCAGGGACCAGACCTCGCCGTCCTGGTGCACCCCGGCGTGCAGGTAGCTCTCGCGCATGACGCCCTCCAGGGTGAAGCCCATCCGCTGGGCGACCGCCCGGCTGCGGAGGTTGTCCGGCCTGTTGTGCCACTCGATCCGGTGCATGCCGCGGACGGTGAAGGCGTAGTCGATCAGGTGCCGGACGGCGGTGCCGACCAGGCCCCGGCCCTGGCCGGCGGGCTCGGTCCAGACCCCGATCTCGCAGTTCCCGCCCTTGGCGTCGAACTGGACGAACATCACGCCGCCGACCAGTGTGCCGTCCAGCCAGATCCCGTACAGCCGGGCGGTGTCGGCGGCCTGCCGGTCGGCGTAGTTCTGGAGGACGGCGCGGGCCGAGTCGAGGTCGGTGGCGAGACCGGCCCAGTTGATCCAGGCATCGATGTGGGCGCGGCCGCGCTCGATGTGCTCCAGGTACTCGGGTGCCCGCCACGGCTCCAGCGGGCGGAGCTCGGCGTTCTCGGAGAGGGGGACGGCGAACATGGGCGTGCCTTTCGCAACGAGGGGTCGGTCGGATCGGTGCGTCATGCGTAACAAACGTTTGGTACGTAAGATAACCCCATGACGCCCGCCCGTGGAGACCACGAAGCCCGCCGGACCGAAGTCTCGGAGGCGGTGTGGCGGGTGCTGTCGACCCGGGGTTTCGAGGCGTTGACGCTGCGTGCGGTGGCCGCCGAGATGGGGGCCACCACCGGGCTGCTGACGCACTACTTCCCCAGCAAGAAGGCGCTGGTGGCGCACGCGCTGGAGCTGCTGGACCGGCGTTCGCTGGAGCGGCCGCGGCGGTTGGTGCCGGCGGACGGCGGGCCGCCGCCGGCGCCGGGGCTGGCCCGGTTGCGGGCGGCGCTGCTGGACATCCTGCCGTTGGACGGGGCGGGTCGGGCGGGCAACCGGATCTGGGTGGGTTCCTGGGACGTGGCGCTGGCCGATCCGGAGCTGGCGGAGGCGCACGCGGCGCGGTACGCGCGTTCTCGGCGGGTGCTGGCGGAGTGCGTGGCGGACGCGCAGAGGCTGGGTGAGCTGCCGGTCGGGCCTGCGGCGGACGGGCTCGCGGCGGGTGCGCAGAGCTTCGTTCTGGGGCTGGTGGTGCAGGCATTGTTCGCCCCGGCGGAGTTTCCGGCGGAGCGGCAGGTGGAACTGCTGGACGCCTATCTCGCGGGACTGGCCCCGGTCTGACGGCGGGCCGCCGGCGGCGGGTGTTCGACATCGGCGACGCGGGGTCTTCGGCGCCGGTGCCACTGGGTCTTCGGTGCCGGTGTTTACGGCACCGGAATTCCCCGGCGGGGACTTTTCGGAGAGTGCATGACACGCATGGTCACGGGTTATGCGCGCTGGGTGCCGAAGCGCGGTCGGCCGCTCGGCGGGGCGTCCGCAATTGACCGGTACGGGTAATACGCGAACTGCCCGGTGGGAGGACGTCGCGAGGTGTGTGGCGCCCCCAGCAGGATTCGAACCTGCGACCTACCGCTTAGAAGGCGGGTGCTCTATCCGCTGAGCTATGGGGGCGGGACGGGCGGCGCCCGGGAGGGCGTGACCGTTGCCGGGATCGGGCGGTGGGCGCGCGGCGCCCGCTGTCCGTCCCCGTACCTGAGGATGGGGTGTGGGGGGTGGCGGGTCCCTGCCCTGTCAGGGGACAGGATAAGGGTGCCCCGTTCCTCGGCCGGGTGTTACGACACCGCCGTTGGTGTGTCGGCCTAGGTGGAGCGGTCCGATAATCGCAGGTGAACGCCGTGCGTGCAGCGGTCTGGCGGTCTTCGGCGCCGGACGTTGTGCACTCGTTACGGGGCTGTCTGCCCACCCGTTATGGATTCGGCACGGAGAAAGCGCCGCGGCCGGGGGCGGCATCGACGCGGGTGGGGGGCCGTATTCGGGTTCCTTCGGTCGGATGACGTGCGCGGACGGTCGGCTCGGCCACCCCTGCGGGTGTCCGGGGCCGCGCGGGAGCCCCCGGTTTGTTGTCATGGCCGCGCAGAACGACGGTGCGACGGTCGTACAAAGGCCGAAATTCACCCCTGCGGGCGACGGTGGTTTTCCACAGGCCCGATTTGTCCACAGGATTTCCGAACTCTGCTGCGCGCATTTCCCGAGAAGCGCACTCTGCGGGTGTGCCGGTCGATTCCGTACGGTGCAACAGCGAGAACGGAGTGTGGCTGTGAACGGTACACAGGTGACGGTGATCGGGAATGTCGCCACGGAGGTGACGTACGCCCTGACCCCCGGCGGGGTGCCGGTGGCGAACTTCCGGCTGGCCTCGACCGAGCGGCGCTTCGACCGGGCGCGGGAGGTCTGGGTCGACGGCGAGACGCAGTGGCTGACGGTGACGGCGTGGCGGTCGTTGGCGGGGCATCTGATCGACTCGCTGACCAAGGGTGACCCGGTGGTGGTGAGCGGGCGGCTGAGGGTGCGGGAGTGGGCGGAGGGGGAGGCGAAGCGCAGCCGGGTCGAGATCGACGCCCGGTCGGTCGGACACGATCTGAGTCGCGGTACGGCCAGGTTCAGTTGGGCGCCGGGGGGTCGGGGCGGGGCGCCGGAGGAGGCGGGCGCCGGCGCCGGGGCGGCCTTCGGCGAGGCCGTGCCCGGGTGGATCGTGGACGCCCTGAGGGGGCGGCAGGCGGTGGACGGCGGCGACGGGCCGGCGGCCGAGGGGGAAAGCGGGGGTGACGCCTAGCGGCCCGCAGGGTGTCCGACGGGTCGTCCGACTGTCGACAAATATGCGAATCGAGACGGCCGTTGTGCCCGTATGCGCAATCCTGTTCCGGTTAGCGGAATGATCCGGTAATTCTGGCTACCCGTCAGCTTGTGTGGATAGTGGGAGGGTTGATAACGATCGAGATACGGAATCGTCCTAATTTCGCATGGGGGTTTCCGGACCTCCGGGGCTCCATAGGATTCGTCTGGTTCACATCGTGAAGCGGCGCCACAGGGGGCGCGGCAAGCAAGGCGGGCTGCCCACCGGCATGGCCCGGCCCGAAGGGATCCCAAGATGTTCCAGAGGCAGGGG
This sequence comes from Kitasatospora purpeofusca, assembly GCF_036010405.1. NCBI lineage: Bacteria > Bacillati > Actinomycetota > Actinomycetes > Kitasatosporales > Streptomycetaceae > Kitasatospora > Kitasatospora purpeofusca. Next base: position 6,682,641 of record NZ_CP108561.1, read on the forward strand.
CGGGCGTTCTCCCGCATAACCACTGTCATGCTCGCGACCAGCACCGCGCTGGCCGGGGGCATGTTCGCGGCCGGTGCGGCGGCTGCGGCCGACGAGCCGGGCGGCGGTGTCACGGCGGTGGTCCAGCCGACCTTGATGAGCGAGGAGATCGCCATCGAGGGGGGCCACTCGATCCAGGGCGGGCTGTTCACCCTCAAGACGGCCGACGGCGAGATCAAGACGTACTGCATCGACATCGACCACCCGGTCGACATCACCAAGGCCATCGAGTACCGCGAGTCCGACTGGAAGTCGAGCTCGCTCGGCCGCCCGGAGAAGGCCCAGGACGCCTCCAAGATCCGCTGGATCCTGGAGAACTCCTACCCGCAGGTGACGGACCTCAAGAAGCTGGCCGCCGACGCCGGCGTCAAGGGCGAGCTCACCAAGGAGGACGCCGCCGCCGGCACCCAGGCCGCGATCTGGAAGTTCTCCGACGGCAAGAACGCCGTCCCGGTGGACGCCGAGGCCAAGCAGCTCCGCGACTACCTGGTCAGCGAGAAGAACAAGGGCATCGCCGCCGAGCCCAAGCCCTCGCTGAGCCTCACCCCGGACTCGGTGTCGGGCAAGCCGGGCACCAAGCTCGGCCCGTTCACCCTCAACTCCAGCGCCAACGAGGTGAAGCTGGCGCTCGCCGGCGACGCCGCCGACAAGGTCAAGCTGGTCGACAAGGACAACAAGCCGGTCTCCGACCTGCCCGGTCCGATCGCCAAGGACACCCAGCTGTGGCTGGACGTCCCGGCCGGCACCCCGGACGGCACCGCGAGCATCAACGCCAACGCCGAGACGGTCGTGCCCAGCGGCCGCGTCTTCCTCAGCAAGGGCTACACCCCGGAGAAGCACAGCCAGACCATGATCCTGGCGGGCTCCACCAAGCTCGCCGTCAAGGACACCGCCAAGGCGACCTGGAAGGCCGCCAAGGGCCCGCTGGTCGACAGCACCGCCGTGGTCGAGTGCGTGTCCAACGGCGTCAAGGTCTCCGTCGCCAACGGCGGCGACGAGGCCGCCACCGTCTCGGTGAAGCCGGGCAAGGACATCACCGTCCAGCCGGGCAAGATCGAGACCGTGATCGTCCCGGTCGTCGAGGACACGGCCTACGACATCACCGTCACCGGCCCGAACGGCTTCAGCAAGAACTTCAAGGGCATCCTGGACTGCAAGAACACCAGCGTGACCACGCCGACCCCGACCCCGTCGGCCACCACCCCGAGCACCAAGCCGTCGACCCCGGCGCCGACCACCGCGGCCCCGACCACCCCGGCTCCGGTCGTGACCCCGAGCGCGACCCCGTCGGCCTCGGCCACCACCCCGGCCGCCCACCCGGCGCCGACCAGCACCGCCCCCGGCACCACCGGCGGTCTGGCCCAGACCGGTGGTAGCGACGCCACCCCGGTCATCGCCGCCGTCGCCGGCGGTCTGGTCGTGGCCGGCGGTGCCGCGGTCTTCCTGCTGCGCCGTCGCCGCCAGGGCAACGCCGCCTGAGGCACCGGCCCGAGGCCGATCCGGTAGGACCGGGGCACTGACCCGGGAGCACCGGGCGCCGAACCGCCCGTAACGGCCCGGCTCCCCGCACCACGTGTGCGGGGAGCCGGGCCGTTGCGCGTCCGGACGGCAGGGGCAGGGGCACGGGCAGGGCACCGCGGCACGGGGACGCCGGGCGGTGCGGGGCTGCGCCGGGCGGGGGCGGACCGCGGCGGGCGGGTGCCGGATGGGGAGCAGCCGTTCGGGGCTCCCGTTCCGGTGCGGCACAATGGAAGGCTGCAAGCCGAATAACTCCCCGACGACGCCGGAGCGATCTCACGTGGCGGAATACATCTACACGATGCGCAAGGTGCGCAAGGCGCACGGCGACAAGGTCATCCTTGACGACGTGACGCTCAGCTTCCTCCCCGGGGCGAAGATCGGCGTCGTGGGTCCCAACGGTGCCGGTAAGTCCACCGTGCTGAAGATGATGGCCGGCCTGGAGCACCCCTCCAACGGCGACGCCTTCCTCTCGCCCGGTTTCACCGTCGGCATGCTGCTCCAGGAGCCGCCGCTCGACGAGTCCAAGACCGTCCTGGAGAACGTCGAGGACGGCGTCAAGGAGATCAAGGGGAAGCTCAACCGCTTCAACGAGATCGCCGAGCTGATGGCGACCGACTACTCGGACGCCCTGCTGGACGAGATGGGCAAGCTCCAGGAGGACCTCGACCACGCCGAGGCCTGGGACCTGGACGCCCAGCTGGAGCAGGCCATGGACGCCCTGGGCTGCCCGCCCGGCGACTGGCCGGTCACCAAGCTCTCCGGTGGCGAGAAGCGCCGCGTCGCGCTCTGCAAGCTGCTGCTGGAGGCCCCCGACCTGCTGCTGCTCGACGAGCCCACCAACCACCTGGACGCCGAGTCGGTGAACTGGCTGGAGCAGCACCTGGAGAAGTACAAGGGCACCGTCGTCGCCGTCACCCACGACCGGTACTTCCTGGACAACGTCGCCGAGTGGATCCTGGAGCTCGACCGCGGCCGCGCCTACCCGTACGAGGGCAACTACTCCACGTACCTGGAGACCAAGCAGTCCCGGCTCAAGGTCGAGGGCCAGAAGGACGCCAAGCGCGCCAAGCGGCTCAAGGAAGAGCTGGAGTGGGTCCGCTCCAACGCCAAGGGCCGCCAGGCCAAGTCCAAGGCGCGTCTGGCCCGCTACGAGGAGATGGCGGCCGAGGCCGACAAGATGCGGAAGCTGGACTTCGAGGAGATCCAGATCCCGCCGGGCCCGCGTCTGGGCAGCGTCGTCATCGAGGTCGAGAACCTCAACAAGGCCTTCGGTGAGAAGGTCCTGATCGACGACCTCAGCTTCACCCTGCCGCGCAACGGCATCGTCGGCATCATCGGCCCGAACGGCGCCGGCAAGACCACCCTGTTCAAGATGCTCCTGGACCTGGAGACCCCGGACAGCGGCTCGGTCAAGGTCGGCGACACGGTCAAGATCAGCTATGTCGACCAGTCGCGTGCCAACATCGACGCGAAGAAGACCCTCTGGGAGGTCGTGTCCGACGGTCTGGACTGGATCAACGTCGGCCAGGTCGAGATGCCGTCCCGCGCCTACGTCTCGGCGTTCGGCTTCAAGGGCCCGGACCAGCAGAAGCCGGCCGGCGTGCTCTCCGGCGGTGAGCGCAACCGCCTCAACCTGGCGCTCACCCTGAAGCAGGGCGGCAACCTGCTGCTCCTCGACGAGCCCACCAACGACCTCGACGTCGAGACCCTCTCCTCGCTGGAGAACGCGCTGCTGGAGTTCCCCGGCTGCGCCGTGGTCATCTCGCACGACCGCTGGTTCCTGGACCGCGTCGCCACCCACATCCTCGCCTACGAGGGCGAGAGCAAGTGGTTCTGGTTCGAGGGCAACTTCGACTCGTACGAGAAGAACAAGGTCGAGCGCCTGGGCTCGGACGCGGCGCGTCCGCACCGGGCCACCTACAAGAAGCTGACCCGCGGCTGACAGCCAGCCATGACGACGGCCCGGCAGATCCGCCCCACGGGGGGCGGGTCTGCCGGGCCGCGGCCCGACCGGCAGCCGACGCCGGCGGGCACCGAAGGTCGAGGAGAGCACCCGTGTCACGCCACATCTACGCCTGCCCGCTGCGCTGGTCCGACATGGACGCCTTCGGGCACGTCAACAACGTGGTCTTCCTGCGCTACCTGGAGGAGGCCCGGATCGACTTCATGTTCACCCAGGCCGCCGAGGCGGGCGCCGGCGAGTTCGCGGGCGGTTCGGTGGTGGCGCGCCACGAGATCGACTACAAGCGCCCGCTGGTGCACCGGCCCGAGCCGGTCACGATCGAGACCTGGGTGACCCGGATCGGCGGCGCCTCGCTGACGGTCTCCTACGAGATCAAGGACACCGCCGACGACGGCACCGAGACGGTCTACGTCCGGGCCTCGACCGTGGTCGTCCCCTACGACCTGGCCGAGGGCCGGCCGCGCCGGATAAGCCCGGTGGAGCGGGAGTTCCTGTCGCGGTTCATGGACGAGGAGCCGGCCGTCGCGGTCTGACCGCACCCGGCCGGCCGCGTTCTCCGACACCTGGCCGACCGCACCCTCCCGAACCCGCCGACCGACCGTTCCGCCCGCCCGATGCCCCGGATGTGAGCCGCAGCGTTGAACAGCACCGCCACCCTCGCCCTCGCCGACGCCGGGGAGGCCGCCGACCTGGCCGCCTTCCTGGTCCGACTGCTGCGCTTCGACCGGGCTGCGGCGGTCCGGTCGCAAGGTGTGCCGCAACCGGACGGCAGCGGTGTGCTGGCCGTCTTCGGGCGGCTGCCGCTGGGTGGTTCGGGTGTGCTGGCGGTGCGCACCGCCCGGCTGGCCGGGCTCGACGGGCCGGTCGACCTGACCGTCTCGGCCGGGCAGCTGCTGGACGGCGTCGACACCGGGGCGAACACCCTCGCCCTGCCCGGGCCGGTCACCGGTCCGGCCTGGGCCGGGCTGCTGCCGCCGCGCACCGGCTGGCGGCCGGTCGGCGAACCGCCCGCCGCCCAGGTCTACGGTGAAGTGATGGCCGCCGTGAGGGAGTTCCGCGAGCGCAGCGAGGCCGTCCCGGAGCACCACCGGACCCGGCCGGTGCTCGACGCGCTCGCCGACGAGATCTGGTCCCGCCCGGTCACCGTCCTGCCAGAACTGCCGCTGCGCGCCGCCCACGCGGCCCGGGTGATCGGCTTCCTGGACCCGGTGGCCCCGCTCACCGTGCACCGGGCGGGCGGCTGGCTGCGGCTCTCCGCCCCGGCGGGCTCGGTGGCCCTGCGCACCGCGGCGGCGCTCGGCGCGGGTCTGGGCCTCAGCCCGGTCCGCCCCTCGTAGCCACCTCGTAGGGCCCCGCGCACGGGGCCCGGGGCCTCGTCAGCCCTCGGTGTTGACCATCGAGGCGGCGGCGTAGGTGAGGTAGTCCCAGAGCTGCTGCTCGGCCTCCGCCGGCAGGGCCAGCTCGTCCACGGCCACCCGCATGTGCTTCAGCCAGGCGTCGTGCGCCGCGCGGTCCACCTTGAACGGCACGTGCCGCATCCGCAGCCGCGGGTGGCCGCGCTGCTCGCTGTACGTGCGCGGGCCGCCCCAGTACTGCATGAGGAAGAGCGTGAACCTCTCCTCGGCCGGCCCGAGGTCCTCCTCGGGGTACATCGGCCGGAGCAACTCGTCCTCCGCGACGCCCTGGTAGAACCGGTGGACCAGCCGCCGGAAGGTCGGTTCGCCACCGACCTGCTCGAAGAAGGTCTCCTCGCTGGGCGTGCCACGCCGGATCTCGTTCACCGGACCATGGTCGCAGACGGCGGCGGGGCCGTACACCGGGACCTGGGGACCAGGACCTTCGGCGTACGACCCCGCACGGGCCGACCGGGGGAGGTGCGGACGGTCAGTCCTCCCAGCGGAACAGCTTCCAGGAGATGCCGGTCATGACGGCCGCGAACAGCAGCAGGCCGCCCATGGTCGGCAGCGCGTCCATCACGCCGCCGCCCCGGGAGAGCACCGACTGCGAGGCGGTGACCAGGTGCCGCAGCGGCAGCGCCTGGGAGATCGCCTCCAGCCAGCCCGGCATGCCGTCGGTGGGGAAGAACGAGCCGGACAGGAACGACATCGGCAGCACGATGATCTGCGAGATGCCGTTCGCCGCCTCCTCGGTCTTGGCGACCGAACCGGCCAGCAGGCCGATCGACATGAAGGCGACGGTCGCGCAGACCACCAGCGGGACGATCAGCCACCAGTCGCCGGTGAGCTTGAGCCCGAAGAACGGCGTGGTCGCGACCACCAGGAAGACGGCGGTCTGGACCAGCGCGGTGAGGACGGAGACCGCGACCCGGGAGGCGATGACCGACCCGGCGCTCACCGGGGCGAGCCGCAGCCGGCGCAGCACCTTCTTCTGCCGCCAGCCGACCAGGGTCAGCGCGGCGCCGAACACCGCGCCGGTGGCCACCGCCCAGCCGAGCAGGCCGGGGGTGAGGAACTGGATCGGCTTGAGCGAGCCGTCCTCGACCTGGCTGCTCTCCATGACGAAGGCCGGGGGCTTGCCGGTGGCGGCCTGGTTGGCCTGCTGGACCACCGAGTTGACGATGCCCTGGACGGAGCCGGAGCGGACCTGGTCGGCGGCGCTGTAGCGGACCACGACCTTGCCGTCCGGGCCCTCCTTGATCATGGCGTCGAGGTCGCCCTTGCGGACCTTCTCCAGTGCGGCGGCCTCGTCGTCGCCCTTGGAGATGGTCAGCACCTGCTCCAGGCCGGCCCGGGCCTCGCCCTGGACCGAGTCCAGGACCCGGACGGCGCCGACCTGTTCGACCTTGGCGTGCGGGCTGGAGGCGCCCTTGAGCAGGGTGCCGAACAGCATCAGGAACATCAGCGGGAACAGCAGCACGAAGAACAGCGCGCTGCGGTCGCGGACGAAGGAGACGATCATCACCCGGGAGAGGCTGGCGAAGGCGGAGACCCGCTCGCGCTCGGCCGGGGGAGGGCTGTCCGGTGCGGGGGCCTGCGCGGGCGCGGCCGTGGTGGGCTCGGCGGTCATGCGCGGTACTCCCGTCCGGTGAGCTGGAGGAAGACGTCCTCCAGGGTGGCGCCGCGGACCTCGAGGCCCCGGAGGGCGCCGCGGTCGGCCAGTACCGAGAGCACCGGCGCGGGCAGCCGGGTGGAGAGCGAGAGCGAGACGCCGTCGTCCTCCAGCGAGGTGGTCTCCGCCCCGGCGGCGGTGAGCAGTTCGCGCGCGGTGTCGATGGGCAGCTGCCCGGACTCCACGCTGATCCGGACGGTGTCGTCGATCTCGCGGATGAGCGCGGCGGGTGCCCCGGTCCGCAGGATCCGGCCGCGGTCCATCACCGAGACGCGGTCGCAGAGCACCTCGGCCTCGTCCAGGTAGTGGGTGGTCAGGACGACGGTGCGGCCCTCGGCGTTGATGTCGCGCAGCAGGTCCCAGAGGTTGCGGCGGGCCTGCGGGTCGAGGCCGGTGGTCGGCTCGTCGAGGAAGACCAGCTCCGGTCCGTGGACCAGGGCGCAGGCGATCGAGAGCCGCTGGGCCTGGCCGCCGGACATCTTGTCGGTCATCACCCCGGCCGACTCGGTCAGGCCGACCCGCTCCAGCATCGCGTCGGCGGCCTTGGGGCCGACGCCGTAGAAGGAGCCGAAGGTGCGGATGGTCTCCCGGGCGGTGAGCCGGTTGAAGAAGGCGGAGGCCTGGAACTGGACGCCGATGCGGCGCAGCAGCTTGGGGTTGCGCGGCCAGGGCGCCAGGCCCAGCAGCTCGATCCGGCCCTCGTCGGGCTTGCGGATCCCCTCCAGGATCTCCAGCGTGGTGGTCTTCCCGGCGCCGTTCGGGCCCAGGATTCCGTAGAATTCGCCGGCCTCGACGGTGAGTGACACTCCGTCGACGGCCTGTACGTCCCCGTACCGCTGACGGATACCGTCGGCGGATATTGCAGCAGTCATATCGACTGAGGGTAGGGCTGCGGGGTCACGACGGGGAGATGCCGAAGCATCATTTGATGATCATTTTTACAAGGTGCCGCTGAGTCGTGACCCCGGGGACGGCCGGTGCGGTCCGGGAGACCCGGGACCGCACCGGCCCGCCGCCGTCCGGACCCGCTCAGGCGCGGTGCAGGGTGATCGTGGTCCAGGCGCCGATGTGGACGCGGTCGCCGTCGCCCAGCGGGATCGCGGTGTGCGGGGAGATCGGCTCCGCGCCGCCGTTCACCGTGGTGCCGTTGGTGGAGTCCTGGTCGACCAGCACCCAGCTGCCGTCCGGCTGTTCGGCCAGCAGGGCGTGCTGGTGCGAGGCGCCCGGGTCCTCCGGCGCGACCGAGAGGTCGATCTCCGGCACGGTGCCGCGGTGCTGGCTGCGCCGGCCGATCCGCAGCTGGCCGCGCCCGGTCAGCGGGATCCGCCGCTCGGGGCAGTACGGCGGGAAGAACAGCCCGGCCGCCTCCGGACCGCTGCGGGCCATCATGTCGGTGAAGTACTGGCGGTCGGCGGCGATCACCGCGAACCAGGTGGTCCGCGCCGGCTCGGCGGCCGGGGCCGGCGGCTGCTCGGCCTGCGGGGGCACCGGCGGGGCCAGGTGGAACGAGGTGCCGAACTCGTCGCCGCGCCGGGCCGGTCCGGGCTGGGCGTAGACCGGGCCGGAGTCCTCGCGCGGGACCGGCGGCCGCTGCTGCGCCGGGTGCGCGGGCGGCAGCCCGTACGGGGTCTCGGCCGGCGGGCCGAACGGCGCCTCGGCGGGAGCTCCGTACGGCGCCTCACCGGCCGGCGGGCCGTACGGCGCCGCCTCGACCGGGCCGGGCGCCGGGGCCTGCTGACCGTGGGCCGGCGGCGGGTAGCCGTAGCCGGCGGGCGCGCCGTGCTGCTGGTGGTGCTGCTGCTGGTGCTGCGGCGGCAGCGGCGGGGCCTCGGCGAGCTGCGGCGCGGCCGGTGCCGCCGGGGCGCCGCCGTACGCCGCCGGGATGTTCAGCGGGGCGGGCGCGGGCGGCGGTGCCGGGGCCGGGAACGGCGGCTGCTGGGCACGCTGCGGCGAGGACAGGTCGTAGTCGTACCCGCACTCCTCGCAGAACCGCCCGGTCTGCGGGCTGCGGCAGATCGGGCAGATCACCAGGCCCTCGGTGAGGTCGGGGAAACCCTGCGGGGCCGGCGGAGGGGGCGGCGGCATCGAACCCGGCGCCGGCATCGAGCCGGGCGGCGGCGGGGGCATCGCGCCCGGGGGGAGCGTGGCACCGTACGGCGCGCCGTGGGCCCCGTGCGCCCCCGGGGCACCGGGGTGCGCGCCGGGCGGCGGCGGCAGCGGCTGCGGCGGTGTCATCGGGAATCCGCAGAAGTCGCACCAGTCCTCGGCCTGCGACTCGTGGCCCCTCGGGCAGATCGGCATCAGGTCCCCCCTCAATTCCAGCTCGGCCGGGCCTGGGCCCGGCCGGTTCGCGGCCCGGTCGGCGCTTCGGCGGTCACTTCTTCACGCGGACGGTCTTGGTCGACCGGGTCTCGACGATCATCGAGTCGGCCTCGCTCACGTTCTTACGGAACCGAACGGTACCCTCCTTCGGGTCCACCACGTCCACCACCTTCTGCAGCAGCTTGTAGGTGCCGTCGTTCCCGGTCGCGTGGGCGATCCGGACGGCGGCGCCCAGCTTCGCGGTGGCGAGGTCGACGTTCCCGGCGCGGTGCGCCTCCATGCCTTCCTGGACCGCCGCGGCGAGTTCCGCCTGCCCGGTGTAGTGGGCGACCTGCGGGCTGATCCGGGTGGATGAGGCGAGGTCGTCGGTCCAGACCGCCTTGACCAGACCCTGGGACAGCACCTCGGGCGTCCCCCCGGCGACCGAGGGCGGCAGGACCAGGCTGATCCGGGCGGCCAGCATCTCGTTGCCGACGGCCGCGGCCGGGACCTCCACGCAGACGTGGTAGTCGCGGCTCTCGTCGCCCCACGAGCCGGTCGGGTAGTCGCCGGCCCTCGGTCCGGCCTCGGCCCGGCGGCCGGTGAGGTCCTCCAGCGCGGGGGCGACCTGCTTGACGAACTTCACCACCGCGTTGGCGGGTGTCCAGACCCGCAGGGCGACATCGGCGACCTGCTTGCCCATCGCGCCGGTCATCATCGAGCGGAAGTCCTCGGCCAGGCCGGAGGGTTCGGGGACGATGTCGACGGTGCCGAGCAGCGCGGAGGCGATCTTGCGCAGCTCCTCGACCTTCCAGTCGGTGCCGACGCCCCGGCAGTCGGCGGTGAAGTGGCCGGTGACCCGTCCGATCGCGCGCTCCAGCTCGGCGGCGGTCTCGTGCTCGTTGTTGCCGTCGGTGAGCAGGATGGCGTGCCGGATCGGGATGTCCCGGCGGGTGAGGAAGAGCTGGTCGGCCTTGGTCAGCCAGGTGCCCATGGCGGTGCCGCCGGCCGCGGTGAGCCGGCGCAGCGACTCCCGGGCCCGGGCCCGGGTCTCCGGCGAGGCGATGGCGAGGGTGCCGTCGCCGGGGAAGACCTCGCGGGCCTCGTGGGTGCCGGCGACCACGGCGAAGGCCACGCCGTCGCGGACGGTGTCGACGGCGGCGGCGGTGGCCTCGCGGGCACCGCGCATCTTGCTGGACGGGTAGTCCATCGAGCCGGAGCAGTCCACCAGGATCACCACGGCGGCGGACTGCCCGTCGCCGCCGGCCGGGGCGTCGGTGATGCCGAGCGGGCGGCCGCCCGAGGTGCCGCCGCCGGTCGCGGTGACGGTGACGATGGCGTTCACTTCGCGGGCGCCGTCCGCGAGGTACTCGTTCTGGAAGATCTCCACATCGAACCTGGGCAGGTTCGGCTTCGCCAGTGTTGCCATGGGTGGGTGGCTCCCGTCGGATCGTCGGATGGTGCGCGGGTGGTGGCCGCGCCGGTGGGACGGGGCGCGGGTGGTCGCTCGGTGCTTGCGGCCCGGGCGGCCGGCTCGGTGCTCGGTGTCCGGTGTCCTGCGCTCGGGGCTCGCGGTTCGGTGCGGGTCGTCCGGTGCGGGTCGTCCGGTGCGGGGGTCCGGTGCGGGGGTCCGGTGCCCGCGGCCTGTCGCGGACCGCGCGCCGGGGCCCGCGCCGAGGGGGCGCGGGCCCCGGCGGTGCGGGCGGGTCAGCGGGCCGGTGGCACCGGCGGCACGGGCGGGCGGGGCGGCACGGCGGGCGGCGGCGGGACCGGGGGCAGCGGGGCGGCGGGCGAGCCGATCACCGGGATGTCCGGCAGGGTCGGCGCGTGGTCCTCCTCCTCGTCCGCAGCGTCGCTCCCGTACGCCGCGCCGGTCGCGGTGATCACCGGCAGGTCCAGCGCGGTCGCGGTCCGGGCGTCCTCCCCGGTGCCCCGGGCCGCCGGGGACGGGTCGATCGGCAGCACGGCGACGGTGATGTTGTCGTGCCCGCCGGCCGCGACGGCGAACTTCACCAGCGACTGCGCGGCGGCCAGCGGTTCGGTCCGGGCGTCCGGCCGGACGTAGTACGCCAGGTCGGTGGCGGCCTCGGCGTAGTTCCACAGGCCGTCGGTGCAGACCAGCAGCACGCCGGGCACGTGCGGGGTGAAGTCGAGGGTGTGCGGCACGACCTCCTCGGCGTCCGCGCCGAGCCAGCCGGTGATGGCGTGGGCGCGCGGGTCCGCGTACGCCTCGGCCTCGCCCATCAGCCCGGCCTCGACCATCCGGGCCGCCCAGGAGTCGTCCTGGGTGAGCCGGAACGGCTCGGCGGCGACCCGGTCGTCGGGGATCCAGTAGGCCCGGGTGTCGCCGACCCAGCCGATGGTGATCCGGCCGCCGGACGCGATCGCGCTGACGTAGGTGCAGGCCGGGGCGTTGACGTCGGGCCGGAGCGGCCGGGTGCCGTCGGTGGCGAGGGCGGCCACCGCGTCGGCCGCGTCGGCGATCGCCCGGCGCATCGCCCGGGTCGGGTCGGTGCCCGCCTCCAGCGAGCTGAGCAGCGACTCGGAGGCGGCGTCGACCGCGGTCTCGGAGGCCTGGTCGGGCCGGTCGGAGGAGGAGACGCCGTCGCAGACCACGGCCACCACGACCGGGTCGCCGCCGGGCAGCGAGGAGGCGGCGATGGTGAAGGAGTCCTCGTTGCGGTGGTGCCGCAGGCCGCGGTCGCTGACTCCGGCGACGCCGGCCAGCGCCTTCTCCATGTGGTCGCGGGGGCGCGGCTGGGCGCGGCCGCAGGCCTCGCAGTAGCCGTCGGGGGTCACCTGGTGGAGTCCGCAGTGCGCGCAGCCGACCGCGCTCCGGTCGGCCTGGGCGGGCACGGAGGGGGTGTTGGGCAGGGTCGGCGGGTGCTCCTCCCCGCTGCCGGGCCGGGCGGCGGACCAGCCGGCCGGCATCGCGCCGGGGGCGGGACGGCCGTCCCGGCCGGCCCCGCAGGACCCGCAGAAGACGTCCTCCGGGTCCATCGGCTCGGCACAGCTCTGGCACACGGTCTGCTGCGGCATCAGTTACACCCACGTCCTGGGACGGGCCCGGTTGGCCCGTTCCACCATCTCGATCCTGGTCTCGGCCCGGTCGGCCAACCGGGCGAGTACCCGGTAGGACTGCTCCAGGGCGAACCGCAGTTCCCTTTCCACCGCGGGCCGTCCCAGCACGCTGACCTCGCCCGTCGCCGGGCCCGTGCCGGTTCCCCCGGGGGAGCCGGCGGTGACCCAGCCGAGCGCCGCGCCGAGCACCTCGACGGCGAGTTCCTCGCGGCGGCGGTCGTCCAGGCGCAGCGCGGTCAGCTGCTCGGAGCTCGCGCCGAGGTCGGCGCCGAGCGGGTCGGTGGTGGGCCGCTCGCGCAGCCGGGCCCGGACGGCGGCGATCCGGGCGGCGGTGTACTGGCTGGAGGTGGCCGGGACGGTCTCCAGGGCGGCGACTGCGCCGGCCCGGTCGTCGTCGGCGAGCCGGACCCGGGCCAGCCCGAAGGCGGCGCTCAGGTAGCTCTGGTCGGTGCTCCACACCAGGCGGTAGAACTCGGCCGCGTCGCCGCCGTCGCCGAGGAGTTCGGCGCAGACGGCGAGGGCCAGCTTGGGGGCGGCCTCGCCGGGGAAGGCGTCGTAGACGGCGTCGAAGGCCTCGGCGGCGGCGCGCAGGGCCCGTTCGCGGGCCGGTTCCCCCTCAGTGCCCCCGCCCGCGGCGGTACCGGCTCCGGCCTCGGCCCCGGCGGCGGTGACCAGGGAGGCCAGGCCCCGGTACCAGACCACCCGCCAGTCGTCCGGGTGGTCCTTCTCCAGCGCGGCCAGCGCCTCGGCGGACTGGTGCGGGCGGCCGAGTTCGAGCAGGGCGCGCAGGGCTCGCAGCCGCCGTTCCACCGAGTCGGTGGGGGCGCCGTCCAGTGCGGTGAGCGCCTCCGCGGGGTCGGCGGCCAGCAGGGTGGCGAGGAAGCCGGCGTTCGGGTCGGCCGGGTCGACCCGGGGGACGGGCAGCGCGAGCGCGGCGGCGGCCGGGTCGACGGCGGTCAGCCGCAGTTCTCCGGGGCGCACCGTGGTGGCCACCAGCTCGGTGTCGACGACCCGGAGTTCGGGGCCGAACAGGGTGGACTGCGCGGGCCTGGCCCGGCCGTCCTGGAGCGCGAGCACCTCGCGCAGCACGCCGGTGAGCTGGTCGGCCATCTCCTCGGCGGAGCCGAACCGGCGGGCCGGGTCCGGGTCGGTGGCACGGACCAGCAGGCGGTAGTAGGACTCGTAGGAGGCGAAGACCGGGACCGACTCGGGGCCGGGCAGGGTCTCGCGGTAGGTGGTCGAGTAGCCCTGGAAGTCGAAGCTGAGGACGGCCAGGGTGCGGGCCACCGTGTAGAGGTCGGAGGCGGGGGAGGGGCCGTCGGTGGCGATCTCGGGCGCCTGGTAGCCGATGGTGCCGTAGATCGGGCCGTCGTCGTCGAGGCGGCGGACGGCGCCCATGTCGATGATCTTGAGCGCGTCGCCGCTCTGCAGCACGTTGTCGATCTTGAAGTCGCAGTACACCAGGCCCCGGGAGTGCAGGTAGCCCAGCGCGGGCAGCGCCTCCAGCCCGTACGCGATCGCCTGCTCGACCGGCAGTGGGTCGCGCCGTCCGTCCGGCAGGCGGCGCTCGTTGGCGATGTCCTTCAGGGACTTGCCGCCGACGTACTCCATCACGATGTAGCCGTCGGTGGCGCCGGTCCGCAGGTCCGGGTGCTCGACGAAGTTGATGATGCGGACGATGTTCGGGTGGTCCACCTCGGCCAGGAAGCGGCGCTCGGCGACGGCCACCGCCAGGGCGTCCTCGTCCCCGGTGTCCAGCAGGCCCTTGAGTACCACCCACTTGTCGTTGACCCGCCGGTCGACCGCCAGGTAGATCCAGCCGAGCCCGCCGTGCGCCAGGCACCCGACCACCTCGTACTGCCCGCCGACCAGGTCGCCGCGGCGCAGCTTGGGGGTGAACGAGTACGGGGTGCCGCACTTGGTGCAGAAGCCGTCCGGGCGACCGGGCCGGCCGTTCCGGTCCCGGCCCACGGGGGTGTCGCACTTGGAGCAGAACCGCTTGCGCTCCGGCACCTCCGGGTTCTCCAGCACCGCCAGTGACGGATCGGCGGCCGGGACGGTCGGCACCGTCACCAGGCCGGCGCCCAGCCGGTGCCGGCCGGCGGAGCTGCTGCCGCGGCTGCTGCGCACCGAGACCGAGCGGCTGCTGCCGGTGCGGGTGGAGCGGTGCGAGCGGGACCGGCCGGACAGCGAACGGGCCGAACCGCTGCGGACCGAGGAGCTGCGGACGGAGGAGCTGTGGGCCGGGCCGGTGTCCTGGCCGCCGGTCAGGGGGGCCGAGGCGGCGCCGAGGCCGCACTCGTCGCAGTAGCCGTCGGGGTCGACCGTCCCGGCGCAGTCGCGCGGGCAGGGGTCACCAGGTCCGGCGACGGTCCTCCGTTCCGCGGCCGTCCCGCGGCCGGTCCCGGTCGCCGTGCCGGCGCCCGTCGCCGTGCCGGTCCCGGTCCGGCCCGACCCGGCGCCCGCAGGTGTCGACCCGGTGCCCGCACGCGTCGAGGTGGTGCTCGCCGGGGCGAGGCCGCACTCGTCGCAGTAGCCGTCCGCGTCGATCGTCCCGGTGCCGCACTCCGGTCGTACGCACGTCTCGCCCATCACCGTCAGCCCCCCTGTACCCGTCCGTCGACAGCCTGTCCGTCGGCCGGCTCCCCGCCGGCCGCCGCCCCGCCCCGCCCGATCCCGTCCCGTTCGATCCTGTCCTGAACCGTGCCGCCGTACCCGGCCGCGCTCGGCCCGGCACCGCCGTACCCGGTGCCGCCGCCGTACCCGGCACCGCCCGGCTCCGCCGCGCCCGCGCCCGCCCCGGGCTCGCCCGGTGCCGGTCGTAGCGCCTGCTGGAACCGGGCCACCGCGCCGGCCGCGGCCCGCAGGTCGCACGGCGCGCTCCAGAGCAGCCAGCGCGCCTTCTCGTAGCGCTCCAGCACCACCGGGTCCTCGGACACCCGGAGCCGGGCCGCCATCGCCTTGTACGCGTCCAGGCGCCCGCGCAGTTCGGCCCGGACGGCCAGCGGCTGGGTCACCTCGGTGAGCGACTGCCGGGCCCGGGCCAGTTCCTTGGCGGCGGCGTCCTCCAGCGCGTCGAGCAGCGGCGCCAGCCGGTACCACTGCCCGTTCTGCCGCAGCTCCAGCGCCAGCACGATCCGTTCCCGCAGCGCCGAGGCCGGGCCGGGGACGGCCGGGACCTCGGTGGCGGCGATCTTCGCCAGCACCTCGCCGCGCGCCCGGCGGGCCTCGGCCAGGGTGGCGTCGGCCCGCTGGAGCAGGTCGCCGACGCCCTGCAGCCGCTCCTCGGCGTCGTCGCGCAGCCGCAGCAGGTTCTCCAGCTCCTGCCGGACGCCGTCCAGCGCCCGCCCGGCCCGGTCGAAGCGCTCGGTGTCCACCACGCCGGAGGGGAGGGCCGAGGCGCCGCCGTCCGGCACCGTGCCGCGCTGGGCCGGGACCCTGGCGGGCCGCCAGAGGGCGAGCGGGTCGGCGCGGACCTCGGCCCGCAGCCCTTCCAGGTCGGCGTCCAGCGCCTCCAGGTCGTCGCCGAGCGGGTGGGTGCCGGAGCGCACGCCGAGCGAGGCCGCCAGGGTCTGCACCCGGCGCAGTTCGGCGATCAGCAGGTCGATCCGGGCCGGCAGCGCCGTCCAGACCGCGTCGGCCGCCGAGACCACCTCCAGCACGGTGGCGTACCAGGAGTTCATCCGCTCCATGAGCTCTTCCAGGCTGACCCGTTCGACCAGCCGGGCGGGCGCGCCGAGCCGCTGCGGGCCGTCCGGCGCGCCACCGGGCACGGTGACCGCGTCGCCGGTCAGCAGCTCGCTGAGCTCGGCGAGTTCGGGCCCGCCGGGCTTGGCCCTGCGGGCCCGGACCGCGCGTGCCGAGGCCAGCGCCTCCGAGTAGCGGTCGAACAGCGCCCACAGCAGCGGCAGGCCCTGTCCGACGACGGACCAGCGCTCCAGGGTCCGCCCGGTCAGTCCGGCGCCGTCGAGCAGGCGCAGGCCCGGGTGGTCCTGGAGCGAGAGCAGCGCGGACTCGACCGCGTCGCGTTCCGCGCCGAGGCGCGCCAGCGCGCGGTCCACCTCCTCCCGGCTCAGTGCCGGGCCGGCCGAAGCCGCCATCGTTCCCTTCCCTCCTCCGCCTGCCGTGTGCCGTGTGCCGTGGTTCCGTGCTGGGCCGTGCCGTACTCCGTGGTTCCGGGCCCGGCTGTTCCGGTTCCCGGGGAATCCGCCCCGACCCTAGCGTGCGCCCCCGCCACCGGGCCGGGCCCGGTCGTCAAGGAACCGTCAGTGCGGCCCGCGGCTCCCGTCACCGGGGCGTCGGCCAGTGCCGGTCGGCGTCGTCCAGCAGGTAGGGCTTCAGCCAGGTGTCGTACGCCCGCCGCCAGCTGCCGCCGGTGTAGTAGTCGTTGAGCACCTGGTTCACCCGGGCCGTCAGATCGGTGCTGGTCTTCAGCATCGCGACGCCCATCACACCCGGCCGCACCTCGCCGTCGAGCACCCGGACGGTCTGGTCCTGCGCGGCCTGGCTGGCCGCGAGCCCGTCGTCGGTCATGGTGACGTCGACCTTGCCCAGCTGCATCAGCACCAGGCAGTCGAGGTGGTTCTGCACGGTGATCAGCTGCTTGACCGGACGGGTCTTCAGCTCCTCCTCGGCCGACGAGCCGGAGGCGGCGCAGGCGGTGGCGCCGTTCAGCGCCTCGTCCATGCTCTTCGCGGGGGAGGAGCGCGGCACCAGGACCCGCTGGCTGGTGGTGAAGTAGGGGCGGGAGAAGGCCACCTGCTCCATCCGCTCGCAGGTGATCGACATGGTCCGGACGATGATGTCGACCCGGCCCTCCTGGATGAACTTGATCCGGTCGGCGGTCGGCACCGCCTTCAGCACGACCTTGTCCGGATCGCCCGTGATCGCGGTGCCGATCGCCCGGGCGAGGTCGATGTCGAAGCCCTCCACCTGGCCGGTGTTGGGGTTGCGCGAGCCCCACCGGTAGCTGTTCAGGTCGACGCCGACGACCAGGCTGCGCTTGGCCTTGATCGCCTTCACCGCCGGGCCGTCCTCGGTGCTCGGCGGGACGCTCCGGTACAGGTCGCAGTCGGCCTGGCCGCTCTGCTCCGACTGCCCGGCCTGCTCCTGCTGCGCCGCCAGCGGTACCTGGCGCGGTGTGCCCGCCGCGGGGGAGGACTCCTGCGGCCCGCCCGCGCCCAGGACCAGGGCGCCGCTCGCCAGCAGTGCCAGCGCCACCGCCGTCCGGGCCCCGCGCAGCGCGGCCGCCCGGCCCCGGCCCCGGTCCCGACCGGTGCTCGTGCTTGTGCTCGTGACCATGTTTCCGTCGCCCCTCTACCGGTACTCGGCCAGTCGGCGGCCGAGGCCGCCCAGCGCCGCGGCGGCGGCCAGCAGGCCCAGCACCGCGATCGCCGCGGCCGCGGTGCGCAGATCCTTGTCGACGCCCAGCGCGGCGTCCCGGAACTCGCCCTCCTCCAGCACCGCCGCCTCGGCGAGCTCCCGGTCGGCGGCGGCGAACGCGGCCTCGGCCGTCCTCGGCGCGTCCGCCTCCCGGGCCGTCACGGTGGCGTCCAGCGCGGCCTGGTAGTCGCCCTCGTTCTCCAGCTTGGTCGCGGCGGTGTGCCGCTCGCGCCACTGCTGGTAGTCGGCCATGGCCTGGGCGAGCTTGGCCCCGGCCTCCCGCGGTGCCAGCGACTGGGCCTGCACCAGGGTGCCGGGCCCGGTGCCGCGCCCGGGGTCGGACGTGAACAGGTGCTCCGTGGTCTTCGACCACAGGTCGGCGTAGACGCCGCTGGAGCCGCGCGCCACGTAGTGGAGGTTCTCCGCCAGGCGGGCCGTCAGCACGTCCACCCGGGCCGCGTTCAGCGCCCGCAGCGGCACTCCGCCCTCGCGGTCGCCGCGCGCCAGCGCCGTCGAGGCGCCGGTCGCGGCCGCCGTCAGCCACAGCACCGCGGCCAGCACGGAGGCGGTGGCCGCCATCAGCCCGATGTTGAAGACCCGGTTGGTCCGCCGGAACAGCGTCAGCTGCACCCAGAACAGTCCGGCCAGCGCCAGCAGGCCCAGCGCGTACCCGGCCCACGGGGTGGCCCGGGCCGCCTTCATGTCCTCGGCCAGCAGCGCGTTCTCGGCGGCCGAGAACTGCGCGGCGGCCGGCAGCAGCACGGAGCGCATCTGCTCGGAGGCGTACCGCTGGTAGGCGCCGCCGAGCGGGTAGCCCTGCCGGTTGTTGGCCCGGGCGGTCTCCACCAGCCCCGCGTACACCGGCACCTGCTGGTTCAGCGTGGAGAGCAGCTCCCTCAGCTGCGACGAGGCGGGGGTGCGGGAGGCGGATTCGGTGATCAGCTGGGAGGCCGTCCTGAGGTCCTGCTCGTAGCGTTCCCGTACGGCGCGCGGTTCGGCGCCCGCCAGCAGGAAGCCGGTGGCGGCGGTGGCGTCCGCGTCCGCCAGCGAGCGGTTGATGTCGGCGGCCGCCTGGCTCAGCGGATGGCTGTTGTCGACCACCCGCTGCGCCGCCGCGGCCCGGGAGTTCACCTGGGCGGCGGTCAGCGCGCCGAACGCCAGGGTCAGCACCACGAGCAGCGCTCCGGCCAGCCGCAGCCGTCCGGGCGCCGTCCGGGTGGCCCGCCCCAGCCGGGCGAGCGGCCCGGTCGGCAGGGCCACCGCCCCCGTGCCGCCGGCCCGTCGCTGGGCCGGCACCGTACCCGCGGGCCGCTCCGGCGTGTGCGCGCCCGGCCCCTCCGTGCGTACCGGTGTCGCCACCAGCCACCCCCTCCCCTGAGGCCCGCCCCCCGCTTCGGGGGCCCGGCCGTTGCCAGCAGTATGGCCGTCACTCCCCGCGGCCACACCCGAGTTGCGCGGATCTTGAGCTGTCCGTCCTGCTTCGCGCGTCGGCCCGGGTCCCCCCTCGGGCCGTGCGGCGAACGGGTCGACGCGGCACGCACCCTACGCGGTTCCCGAGTTGACCGGAGGATTAGGGTCCGTTTGTGCGGGAGTCGCGCCCGGGCCGGGTGTCTGCGCCGGGGTGTCAGTGGCGCGCCCGGCGGCGCGAACCGGTCCGGCACGCTCCCCGGGGCGCGAGCGGTGCGGGTCCGCCCCGGCCGCCGGGTCCTTCGTACGATGACGCCATGCGCCTTCTGGGAACCATCTCCGCCGACCGTCCGCTGCTCGTCGTCGCCGTCCGGGAGGAGGCCGCCCACCTCGGCGACCGCCTTCCGGTGCTGCTCACCGGCATCGGCAAGGTCAACGCCGCGGCCGCGCTGGCCACCGTCCTCGCCGGGGGGCGGCATCCCTCCGAGGTGGTGAACCTCGGCACCGCCGGCGCCCTGCGCCCCGGCTGGGAGGGCACCCACACCGTCACCCAGGTGATCCAGCACGACCTGGACACCCCCACCCTGTACGCCCTCACCGGCCGCACCTACGGCGCGCCGCTGGTCGTCGGCAAGGGCGGCGACGGGCCGGTCCTGGCCACCGGCGACCTCTTCGTCTCCGACCCGGCCGCCCGGGACCGCCTCGCCCAGCACGCGGACCTGGTGGACATGGAGGGCTACGCCGTCGCCGCGGTCGCCCACCGGGCCGGCCTGCCGGTCCGCCTGGTCAAGCACGTCAGCGACGAGGCGGGCGACGGCGCCGCCCGCGCCTGGCGGGAGTCGGTCGACGACTGCGCCCGACACCTGGCCGACTGGCTGCACGCCCAGGGCTGGTGACGGTCCGAGGGACATCGCTGTGGGTGGCGCGACCTAGGGTGGCCGGGTGACCGAAAACAGCCACGCGCCCGTGCGGGCCGACCTCCGGCCGCCGGGGCTGAACGCCGACGAGCACACCACGCTGCTCACCTTCCTCGACTACCTGCGCACCTGTGTGATCGCCAAGACCGACGGACTGTCCGACGAGGACGCCCGCCGCCCCGGCGTCGCCTCCGGGACGAGCCTGCTCTGGCTGGTGCGCCACCTCACCGCCGTCGAACTCAACTGGTTCCTCTGGGCCTACCGGGGGGACGACGTCGAACTGTGGGACGACGACGCGCCCTCGCCCGGCGACGAGACGGTGGCCGGGTCGGTGGCCGCGTACCGGGAGGCGATCGCCCGGGCCAACGAGGTGATCGTCTCGGCGGCGCCCTGGCCGGACCGCCCCGGTGTGCGCTCGCTGCGGCCCAACGCCGAGGCGCCGTCGATGCGTTGGCTGCTCGTCCACATGATCGAGGAGACCGGGCGGCACGCCGGCCACGCCGACATCCTGCGGGAGCTGCTGGACGGTTCGGTGGGCCGCTGACGGGGGCGAGTGGCCGCCGTCCTGACGGAGAGTGGAATACTCCCCCGCGCAGTACCCGGTGCCGCTCCGGCGGCGCCGGGTGTTTTTCACACAGGGGGAATACAAGTTCATGTCTTTTTCTGACAGAAGCAGCGGGCGCCGTCGCACCGCGCACGCCGCCAGGACGGCGCTCGGCGCCTCGGCGCTCGCACTGACGCTGCTCACCACCGCGGCCTGCGGCCCGGACAACAGCTCGGCCGACACCGCCGTCACGGCGGGTGCGGGCGCGGGCGCGGCGCCGAACATCGGGCTGCCGGCCAACCTCGAAGACCTGAAGAAGTGGAAGTTCGACGACTGGGAGAAGTGGGCGAAGGACTACGCCCTCCCGGCCGCCGCCAAGGGCTTCTGGACGCTGGACAAGCTGCTCAAGGCCAAGCCCAACGAGCCGCTCCCGCCGCCCCCGGCCCCGCCGGCCCCGCCGGCCGCACCGGCCCAGCCGACCCAGGCCCCGGCGCAGCCCTCGCAGCCGGCCCAGCCCTCGCAGCCGGCCCAGCCCTCGCAGCCCGCCAAGCCTTCGCAGCCGCCCCAGCCCGGGCAGCCGACGGCGCCCGGTGCGCCGACGGCCCCGGCCACCACGCCCGGCAAGCCGCCGGCCGGCCAGCCCACCCAGCCGGGGCACCCGACCTCACCGCCCGCAGCGCCGAAGCCGTCGAACACCCAGCAGCCGGCCTCGCAGGCCCCGGCCCCGCCGGCCCAGCCCACCCAGGCCCCGGCCCAGCCCGCGCAGCCCACCCAGGCTCCGCCCGCACCGGCCCAGCCCTCGCAGGCCCCGGCGCAGCCCGCGCAGCCGCCCGCCCAGCCCGCGAAGCCCGCCGACAACGGCAACGACCCGCTGCCGAAGACCGTCAACGCCCAGCCGCTCCCGCACCCGTACACCAAGGTCGCCGTGCACGGGAAGCTGTTCGCGGACGCGCCGGGCAGCGGCGCCGAGGCCGCCGCCGGGCTGAGCCACTACCAGTGCTCCGCCACCGTGGTCGCCGACCCGGCCCACCCCGGCAAGAGCAACCTGGTCTGGACGGCCGGCCACTGCATCCACCAGGGCAAGGGCGGCAAGTACTTCAGCAACATCTCCTTCATCCCGGCGTTCAACAGCACCGGCGCGCTGAGCGGCGGCAAGCAGGCCGAGGAGGCGCAGTACGCGCCGCTCGGCATCTGGAACGCCACCCAGGCGGTCACCTCGCCGCAGTGGAAGGCCGAGGGCGGGGACGGCGGTTCACCGGCCACCCAGTACGACTTCGCGATCATCCGGGTGCAGCCCGGTGAGGGCGGCAAGTCGCTGGAGGAGACGGTCGGCGGCGCCGTGCCGGTCTGGTTCAACGCCCCGCGCGAGCAGCTCAGCATCACCGAGTACGGCTACCCGGCGGCCCCGCCGTTCGACGGCATGGAGCTCAACCGCTGCGAGAGCGGCCGGCCGACCCGGCTGTCCTACGACCCGGCCCGCCCGCCGATGCACGCCATCGGCTGCACCATGACCGGCGGGTCCAGCGGCGGCGGCTGGCTGGCGGTCAAGGACGGCAGTCCGGCGCTGGTCAGCAATGTCTCGGTCGGCCAGCACACCGGTGACCCGAAGTTCCAGGCCGGCCCGTACCTGGACGACGTCGCCGCCGGTGCGTACGACTTCATCTCCAAGAAGGGCTGACGCCCCCAGGACGTATGAAGGACCTACGACGGCCGCCCCCGCACACCTCGGTGTGCGGGGGCGGCCGCGTTCGCCCGCGTCGAGGTCGCTCAGTCGGCGAACGCCGTGAGGTCCAGCGCGGCCAGCCGGTCCGGGTCGGTGAGCACGTCGATCGCCACGATCACGCCGCCCACCACGGTGAACGCCATGATCGACACCGGCCGCCCGTTCGCCCCGATCACCACGACCCCCGCCGCGCCGTTGACCAGCGCCGGCCGCGCGTACGGCGACAGGCTGCGGAACATGACCGCCTGGCCCGCGACCGTCCGGGCCCCGTTGAGCACCACCGGACGCCGCTGCTCCCGCCCGGCGGCGGCCCCGTCGGCGCGCAGCACCACGTCCGGGTCCAGCACCGCGAGCAGCGCGTCGAGGTCCCCGGTGCGGGTGGCGGCGAAGAACGCGTCGACGGCCACCCGCTGGCGGGCCAGGTCCCGGTCCGGCGCGGGCGCCCGGCCCTGCACCTTGCGCCGGGCCCGGCTGGCCAACTGCCGGGTGGCCGCAGCGGACTTCTCGACCAGCGGGGCGATCTCCTCGAACGGCACCGCGAACATGTCGTGCAGCACGAAGGACACCCGCTCGGCGGGCGAGAGCGACTCCAGGACCACCATCAGCGCCAGCCCGACCGAGTCGGCCAGCAGCACCTCCTGCTCCGGGTCCGGCGCGTCCGTCCGCCTGAGCAGCGGGTCCGGTATCCGCGAGGGCTCGATGTCGCCGCCCCCGCCGCCCGCCCCGACCCGGGACTCGAAGGACTCCTCGCGCCGCTGGGCCCGCGAACGCAGCAGGTTGAGGCAGATCCGTCCGACCACCGTGGTCAGCCAGCCACCGAGGTTCTCCACCTCGGAGGTGTCGGTGCGGTCGTAGCGCAGCCAGGTGTCCTGGACGGCGTCCTCCGCCTCGGCGATCGATCCGAGCATCCGGTAGGCGACGGCCCGCAGGTGCGGCCGGTGCGCCTCGAACGAGTCCACGTCCCCCGACCCGGCGCCCCCAGCGGTCGCGGCCTCCGCCGCCGCGCCCGCCGCGTCCGCCGCCAGAAAGTTCTCGTCCACCCGTGTCACATTCCTCTGCCGCCGTGGGTCAAAGCTCCGGAAACACGAAGCTAGCGGGTCCGCCGGAAGCGCGGCCTCCGTTCTGCCGAGGAGTGACGATCATGACTCTCCCGACCCCGACCCACGCTCCCGTTTGGCCAAGCTGCCGGTCGTCCCGAAGCTGGGCGGCATCCGCTGGGAGCCGGTGGACTCGCGGGACGTCGCCGAGCGCCTGGTCGGGCTCGCCCTGGCCGCGCCCGCCGGGCTCGTCCCGGACCTCGCGGGCCCGGCCGTCCGCACGCTCGGCGACCTGACCCGCGACCACCTGCTGGCCGCCGGGAAGCGCCGCCCGATGCTGCCGCTGCGCGCCCCGGGCAAGGTGGGCCGCTGCTACCGGGAGGGCGCCAACCTCGCCCGGCCCGGCGCCGACCGGGGCACCCGCAGCTGGGAGGCATTCCTCGCCGAGACCTTCCCGGCGGACGCCGCCGGCCGGCTCGGGATCAGCTGATGTCGGCGGGCGCGCCGGTCTTCGCCGCCGCGGCCACCGCCGAGGTCGGCACCACCTTGGCGAACCGCATCGCGTGCAGCACCGTCGCGGTGGCCCGGGCGAGTTCGGCCGCCGGGAGGGTCACGCCGTCCGGGCCGGCCATGTCGAAGGCGTGCATGGCGTCGATCGGGAAGACCGTGTCGTAGCCGAGGTTGCCCGCCATCCGGGCGGTGGTCTCGTTGCACACATTGGTGATGATCCCGGCGACCACCACCTGCCGGGCGCCCCGCTCCTGGAGCCAGGCGTGCAGGTCCGGGGTGCCGTAGAAGGCGCTGTTCACCGTCTTGGTGATGTGCAGCGCGGGCTCGACCGCCGCCACGAAGTCCTTCAACTCGTAGCCGGGGGTTCCCGGTTCGAGCGGGCCGGTGGTGGAGGCGTGCTGGGCGACCACGATCGGCCGCCCGGTGGCCTGCCACACGTCGATCAGTTCGCCGATCCGCTGCTCGGCCTCGGGGTTGTCGCGCTCGCCCCAGAACGCGGTGTCCTCGAAGCCCTTCTGGACGTCGATGACGACCAGGACGGCGTCGGTGTCGATGGTGAGCGGGGCGTCGAAGGCGCTGGTGTTCGTCATGCGTCCATGCTGCGGCGGGCCCGGGCGCACCCGTGAGCGGCGGTGGAGCCACCCATCGATACGATCCTGCCACTACGCTTCCCCCATGCGTACGGTGGGGTGTCTGGTCTTCGACGGGGTGCGGCCGTTCGACTACGCGGTGATCGGCGAGGTCTGGGCCGAGAAGGAGGGCCGCCCCGGTGTCCCCGCCTTCGACCTGCGGGTCTGCGGTCCGGACGGCGCCCGGGTCCGGCTCGGCGGCGGGCTGGAACGCGTCCCGGACTTCGGTCTGGACGCGCTGGCCGACTGCGACCTGGTGGTCGTGCCCGGCGTGGAGCGGCCGGAGGAGTCGCGCGACCCGGCCGTGCTCGCCGCGCTGCGCACCGCCCACGAACGCGGCGTCACCGTCGCCTCGCTCTGCGCGGGCGCCTTCGTCCTCGCCGAGGCGGGCCTGCTGGACGGCCGCACCGCCACCACCCACTGGGCCCTCGCCGACGACCTGGCGGAGCGCTTCCCGGCGGTGGACGTACGGCCCGAGGTGCTGTTCACCGGCGAGGGCCGGCTGTGGACCTCCGCCGGGGTGGCGGCCGGCATCGACCTCTGCCTGCACCTGGTCCGCGCGGCCCACGGCGAACGGGCGGCCGCGTCGATCGCCCGCGCGATGGTCACCGCGCCCTTCCGCTCCGGCGGCCAGGCGCAGTTCATCCCCTCCCCGGTCCCGGAGCCCGCGCCCACCGGGGACGACCCGCTCGCCCGCGTCCGCACCGAGGTCCTGGCCGCCCTCGACACCCCCTGGACCGTCCGCCGGATGGCCGCCCTCGCCCTGATGTCCGAACGCACCTTCGCCCGCCGCTTCACCGCCGCGACCGGCACCACCCCGCTGCGCTGGCTGCTCGACCAGCGCATCCTCACCGCCCAGCGCCTCCTTGAGGACACCGACCTCCCGGTCGACGCGGTCGCCGTCCACTGCGGCTTCGCCTCTGCGGTCTCCCTGCGCCCGCCGTTCACCACCCGTCTCGGCATCCCGCCCCGCGAGTACCGCCGCACCTTCCGGGGGCGGGACGCGGGCTGACGTCCGGGACTCGGTGCCGTCGCCGGGCGCAATCCGATGGCGGAATCCGATGGCGGAGGGCGGTGCCGGTGTGTGACGGTTCGGCCCATGGGCAACTCCAGGGCGTACCCCGTCTTCCGCACCACCGACCCGGCGGAGGCGTACGCGCGGGCCGAGCGGCTGCGCGCGCTGCTGGAGACGTGCGAGGACGAGGTCTCTCTCTATGCCGAGCTGCTGACGGCCGCCGACGTCCGGCGGATGGCCGAGGTCCTGCCAGGAGTGCGTTTCGACCACCTGGACGCGCGGACCGGCCCGGCGGGGGAGTTCCTCCGGTTCGATCTCGACCCGCGAACGGCGGAGGACGCCGCGCTGGAGCCGCACCTTCCCCTGGACGTCATGGTGGACGTCCCGACGGGGAGTGCGGAGGAGCGGTTCGCGGCGGCTGTAGGGCGGGGAACGGCCGCCGTCCACTGGCACGGCCGGTGGCCGGCCGACCCTGAGACCGGCAGTGGTGGTTCGCCGAAGTACGACGGCGTCCAGGTCGTGTTCCACGGTGACCAGGCCCAGTGGGGCGGCCGGACCGAGCACCACACCGTCTTCGTCCATGTGAGCAAGTTCGGCGACGAGCCCCGGGCGCGGAGGCTCGCCGCCGCCATCGGCGGCGAGGTCCTCGGTGAGGCCCAGCTCGGCTGGTGACGCGGCCCTCAGCTGCGTCCTGCCGTGCCCTCGATCCTCGGGGCGAGGCCGTCGAGGAGGGTGCCGAGGCCGGATTCGAAGAGGGTGTCGAGGTCGAGGTCGTAGCCCTCGTCCAACTCGGCCGTCAGGCGGGTGAAGACCGGGAAGCGGGCTGCGGCGGCGCGGGTGTCGAAGGCGGCGAAGCGGGTGTCGGTCCACTGGTCGCCGGTGAGGCCGGTGGCGGCCTGGGCGCGGGCCTCGCGTTCGAGGTTGGCGGCGAGGCCCTCGATGTAGCTGTAGAAGAGCACATGGATGTCGAGGACGGTGGCGGCCGGGAGGCCGTGGCCGTCGAGGGCGGCGAGGGCCCACTCGGCGTGGGTGAGCAGGTTGGGCAGCAGCAACGGCCTGGTGACGGGGCCGAGTTCGGCGAGCCAGGGGTGGCGGCGGAACAGCGACCACAGGGTGCGGGCGCCGAGTTCGAGCCGGGGGCGCCAGCCGGCGGGCGGGTCGGCGGGGTAGCCGGCCTCGCCGAAGGCGGCGTCGGCGGCGAGCAGGACGAGTTCGTCCTTGCTGGTGACGTACCGGTAGGCGGTCATCGGGGCGACGCCGAGCCGGGCCGCGACGGCGCGCATGGACAGGGCGGCGAGCCCTTCCGCGTCGGCGATCCCCAGGGCGGCCGCGATCAGCCGTTCGCGGCTCAACTCGCCCTCGGGGGAGGACGGTTGAGGTGAACGGGTGGCGGGGGAGGGGGCGGCGGCGACCACCGTGCCGACCCGGGGCCGGGCCTCGACCAGGCCCTCCGAGCGGAGCACGGTGAGCGCCTTGGTCGCGGTGGCGAGGGCGACGCCCCAGTCCTGCGCGAGCCGCCGGTTCGAGGGGACGCGCGCGCCGGGGGCGAGTTCGCCGGTGGTGATCCGGCGGCGGAGATCGGCGGCGATGCGGCGGAACGGCGGGTCCGTCTCGGGTGCCACGGCGGCGCCCTCCTGTTCGGGAGATTCTCGGCGGCCGCGCCCGGCCTGTACTAGCGCAGACGCTACCAGGGGAGTCGGCCCGGAAGCGCCCGCTGTACTAGCTCAGAAAAGGCTCTGACCTGCGATTTCGAGGCTTGCGGGGCTCTGTATGTACAGCGTACGTTCAGAGTGTTCACGGCGGAAGGCGCCGTACCGGGCACAACGAACCAGGGGAGCAACCATGCAGAACGTCCTCGTCTCCGGCGGCGGCATCGCCGGCACCGCCCTCGCCCACTGGCTGGTCCGCCTGGGCTTCGCCCCGACCGTCGTCGAGCTGGCCCCCGGCCCGCGCTCCGGGGGCCAGGCCGTCGACATCCGGGGCGTCGCCCTCGACGTGATCGAGCGGACCGGCCTCACCGAGCAGGTCCGCGCCGTCCGCACCCGGATGCGCGGGATGTCCGTGCTCGGCCCCGACGGCACCGAGCTGCACCGCTCGGAGGAGGCCACCTACAGCAGCGGCCGACTCGACAGCGAGGACGTCGAACTGCTGCGCGGCGACCTGATGGAGATCCTCCACGGCAACGCCCCGGCGGGCATCGAGTTCGTCCACGGCGACAGCATCACCGCGCTCCACGAGGACGAGCACGGGGTGCACGCCACCTTCGCGCACGGGCAGCCGCGCACCTTCGACCTGGTGGTGGGCGCCGACGGCCTCCACTCCCGGGTGCGGCGGCTGGCCTTCGGCCCGGAGGCGGACTGCCTCAGCCCGCTCGGCACCCATGTGGCGATCTTCTCCGCCGACAACTTCCTCGGCCTGGAGGACTGGCAGGTCTGGCAGCGCGACGGCGACGCCGGCTACGGCATCTACCCGGTGCGCGACAACACCGAGCTGCGGATCGTCTTCGGCTGGGCGAGCGACACGCCCGTCGAGCGCGACCCCGAGGCGGCCCGGAAGACGGTCGCCGAGCGGATGGCCGAGCTGCCCTGGGAGCGGACCCGGCTGCTGGACGCCCTGAACCGCTCGACCGACTTCTACGCGGACGTGATGGCGCAGATCCACCTGGACTCCTGGTCGGCCGGCCGCACCGTCCTGCTCGGCGACGCGGGCTACTGCGCCTCGCCGCTCTCCGGCCAGGGCACCAGCCTGGCCCTGGTCGGCGCGTACGTGCTCGCCCAGGAGCTCGGCCGGGCCCGCGACACCGGCGCCGGACACCGCGCGGCCTACGAGCGCTACGAGCGCCGGATGCGCCCCTTCGTCACCCTCAACCAGGCCCTCGCCACCGAGAACCCCGGCGGCCCGGCGGCCGAGGAGTCCGTCGAGCGGGCGAAGAACGCGATCGACCTGGACGCCGCATAACCGGACGTCGAACCGGACGTCGGCAGGCCCCGGCGCGGGGTGCGTGTGACCGGGACCGGTCCCCGGCCCGATACCCTTTGGTTCCATGACCGAGGTTTCCCGTCCCGTCCGCGTCCGTTTCGCTCCGAGCCCCACCGGCATGTTCCACGTCGGCGGCGCCCGCTCGGCGCTGTACAACTGGGCGACGGCACGACAGCAGGGCGGTGTCTTCGTTCTGCGGATCGAGGACACCGACGCCGCCCGCAACAAGCCCGAGTGGACCGACGGCATCATCAGTGCCCTCGCCGCGATCGGGATCCACGAGGGCGACCCGGCCTTCGAGGGCCCGTACTTCCAGTCCGCCAACGCCGGCACCCACCGCGCCGCCTCCGAGAAGCTGTACGCGGCCGGCCGCGCCTACTACTGCGACTGCACCCGCGAGCAGACCGCCGAGCGCACCGGCTCCGCCCAGACCGGCTACGACGGCTTCTGCCGCGAGCGCGGCCTGGAGTACGCCGAGGGCCGGGCGCTGCGCTTCCGCACCCCGGACGAGGGCGCCACCGTCGTGGTCGACCTCATCCGCGGCGAGCCGGCCTTCCCGAACTCCGCGATCGAGGACTTCGTCATCGCCCGCGGCGACGGCAGCCCGGTGTTCCTGCTCGCCAACGTGGTCGACGACCTGGAGCAGGGCGTCACCGAGGTCATCCGCGGCGAGGAGCACCTCTCCAACACGCCGAAGCAGCAGCTGCTGTGGGAGGCCCTCGGCGCCACCCCGCCGGTCTGGGCGCACCTGCCGGTGATCGTCAACGAGAAGCGGCAGAAGCTGTCCAAGCGCCGCGACAAGGTGGCGCTGGAGGACTACCTGGCCGAGGGCTACCTGCCCGAGGCGATGGTGAACTACCTGATGCTGCTGGGCTGGGGCCCGAAGGACGACGTCGAGATCCGCCCGTACGCCGAGCTGGAGCAGCTGTTCAGCATCTCCGAGGTGAACGCCGCCTCGGCCTTCTTCGACGTGGCGAAGCTGCGCTCGTTCAACGGCGAGTACATCCGCGCCCTGTCGGTGGACGAGTTCATCGCCGCCTGCGCGCCGTACCTGGCCGCCGACCGCGCCCCGTGGCCGGCCGAGGCGTTCGACGCGAAGGCGTTCGCCGAGCTCGCCCCGCTGGCGCAGTCCCGGATCGCGCTGCTGAGCGAGATCGTCGAGCAGGTCGACTTCCTGTTCCTGGCGGAGCCGGTCCAGCACGAGCAGTCCTGGGCGAAGGCGATGAAGGACAAGGACGGCGCGCTGGCCCTGCTGCGCACCGCCCGCGAGAAGCTCGCCGCCGTCGAGGCCTTCGAGGCCGAGCCGCTCAAGGCCGAGCTGGAGGCCGTCGCGGCCGAGCACGGGCTGAAGCTGGGCAAGGCGCAGGCGCCGATCCGGGTCGCGGTCACCGGCCGCACCGTGGGTCTGCCGCTGTTCGAGTCGCTGGAGGTGCTGGGCCGCGAGCGGACCCTGGCCCGCCTGGACGCGGCGGCGGAGCGTCTGGCCGGCTGACGCCGGAGCCGTTCCGTACGGGCCGCACCCCCACGGCGGGGGTGCGGCCCGTCGTCGTTCCCGGGGCCGCTCCACTGTGAAATTGACCCATGATTCTGTCGCTGGAATGCACCCCTCAGCCGGTCGATCCGGTCAATAGAGTGATCATCACAAGGCGACGGCAGGGGAGCCGGAGCCGCCCGAGACGGGGAGAACCACCATGAACGCCGGCCCGATCAAGCCCATCCTGACCCGCGCCGCCACCGCCGAGACCACCAGCGACCCGAGCAGCGTGATGACCCTGCTGGCCGACCACGGCACCGACGGCAGCCCGGTCACCAGCTACCGGTCCACCTTCGCCAAGGGTGCGGTCGGCGCCCCGGCCCACTTCCACACCCGGGCGTCGGAGCTGTTCTTCGTCATCGGCGGCAAGCTCCAGGTCCTGCTGGACGAGAAGGTCGAGACCCTGGAGAGCGGCGACTTCCTGCTCGTCCCGCCGCACACCCCGCACGCCTTCGCGGCCGCGCCCGGTTCGGAGGCCGACGTGCTGTTCGTCTTCACCCCGGGGATGCCGCGCTTCGACTACCTGCGTCTGCTCGGCCGGGTGATGCGGGGCGAGGCGAGCCCGCAGGAGATCAAGGACTCCTCGGAGCTCTACGACAACCACTACGTCGACAGCCCGCTGTGGCGCGCCACCCTGGAGGCCGCGGCCGGGAAGTGACGCTCAGACCGTGACGAGTCTCGGCGACCGGCCGAAGACCGGCTCGGTGAACCCGGGGGCGGGGGAGATCACCACCCAGACGAACTTGCCGATCCCGCCGGCGCGGGGGCAGCAGCCCCAGCGCTCGGCGAGTTCGTCGACGAGGAGCAGGCCGCGGCCGTGCTCGTCGTCGGGGTCGGGGGAGGGGCGGAGGACGGGGCGACCGGCGCCGGCGTCGTGCACTTCGATCCGGAGCCGGTCGGCGACGACGGCGAACCGGACCTCCACCAGGCGGTCCGGCGGCGCGTCGGAGTGCCGG
Source organism: Kitasatospora purpeofusca (assembly GCF_036010405.1). Classification (NCBI taxonomy): domain Bacteria; kingdom Bacillati; phylum Actinomycetota; class Actinomycetes; order Kitasatosporales; family Streptomycetaceae; genus Kitasatospora; species Kitasatospora purpeofusca. The sequence continues at coordinate 6,713,248 of NZ_CP108561.1, forward strand.
ACGGCGTTGGTGACGAGTTCGCCGAGCAGCAACTCGCCGATGTCGGAATAGCGTTCGCCGCGAGGAAGGCCCGCCAGGTAGGCGCGGAGGAACGAACGGGCGAGGGGGGCCGAGTCGTTCCGGGAGGGAAGGCGGGCGGCGAACTCGCGGGGCCGGCGGGGGATACGGAGACAGGGCATGGCGAAGCCTTCGGGTGAGAGGGGGGAGTGGAACAGGCTCGCGAATGGGGCGCGATATTCACGCTGTGCAAGCGAATAACTGCGTTCCGGTGTCAATCATCGCCGCTCTCTGGGTACGGTGACTGCCGATTCGTGGTGCAGCGGGGCACGGCACAAGAGGGGTGACGGACGTGTCACATCGGAAGGCAGATGCGGGGCCGACGGCGAGCCCGGCGAAGCTGTTCGGGGAGGCGCTGCGCTTCGCCCGGGAGCAGGCGGGCCTCACGCAGGAGGCGTTGGGGAAGCTCCTGCACTGCGACCGCACGGTGGTGACGCGGTACGAGGGCGGTCACCGGCCGATGCCGCTGGACTCCGTCAAGGCCTGTGACCGGATCCTCCAGACCGGCGGGATGCTCTACCTGCTCTGGAAGCGGGTGGACTGGCAGGCCGATGTGGAGCATCCGGACTGGTTCCAGAAGTATGTGGACCTGGAGGCCGAGGCGTTGGCGATCCGGGTGTATCAATGTGTCCAGGTCAACGGCCTGTTGCAGTGCGCGGACTACGCGCACGCAATGTTCCGGACCGGCGTCGACAGGGACAGTCCGACCCTGCTGCGGGAGCGTGTGGCCGCGCGCATGAGTCGGCAGAAGCGATTGCTCGGGCCCGACGGTCCGTTGCACATCGCTGTGTTGGACGAGAGCGTGATCCGTAGTGTCGTCGGTGGCCCTGGGGTGATGAGGCGGCAGATGGAGCACCTGCTGGAGGTCGGTGAGCGCTCCAATGTCAGCATCCAGATCGTGCCCTTCGGCTGTGCGCCGTCGAGGCGCCCCGGGACCTCAATGTTCCTGCTGGAGATGCCGGATGGGAGTGAATGGCTCTACTCGGAGAGTCTCTATCGAGGGCACTTCAGTGATGCCGCATCCGTCGTTGCCCAGCATCGGGGTGACTATGATCTGCTGCGCGGGGACGTGCTCTCGGTCAGCGACTCTCGGGCGCTGATCGCCGATGCGATGGAGGGGTACCGGTATGAAGAGCGTCGATCTCGGGACGGCCTGGCGAAAGAGCAGCTACAGCGGGAACAACGGCGGCGAGTGCATCGAGGTGGCCCTCGGGTCCCCTTCCCCCGCCATCGTCCCGGTGCGTGACTCGAAGGACCCCTCCGGGCCGGTCCTCCTCTTCCCCTCTGCCGCCTGGTCTTCCTTCCTCTCCGCCCTCCGGGACGGGTCACTCCCGGTTGGTTAGGACCACCCCTGGGCATGGGCTACTATTTACCCATCACCCAGTTGCGCGGGTGGCGGAATAGGCAGACGCGCTGGATTCAGGTTCCAGTGCCCGAAAGGGCGTGGGGGTTCAACTCCCCCCTCGCGCACACAGAGAACGGCCGGTCGGATCCTCGGATCCGACCGGCCGTTCCAGTTTCCGGACCTTTGGATCGCCCCTCACGGCACACCGTGAGGGGCGATCCAATCCGCCTTACCGCCTCTGCGGCGCGGTGTAGTTGGTGATCGACTCCATGCCTTCAGCGCGACGTTGCGGCCGCCGCTTCGTGGAGGGGCCACCGGGGTCCGTCGTCCGGGTCGACCAGCCAGGCGAACTGCTTCTCGGGGGTGACCGTGATGCCGTACTCGTACGGGTCCGGCCGACCGTGTTCCTCCCACTGCTTCCAGGCCTGCAGCACCTCGTCGCCGATCCGCCGCCCGCCACCCTGGAACAGCACGCTCCCACCGGCGGCGTCGGCGGAGAACATGGCCCACGCGGCCACGCCGTCGTGGACCCACGCGCTGACACCGTCCTTCTCGCGGCCGGTGAAGACCACCGTGTCCGGGACCGCCACCCGCAGTGCGAACCGCAGATCCCAGTCCGATTCGAGCGGGTCGAGGTCGCGGCCGACCGACCTCTCCGTCTCGGCCGGCCTCTCGCCGCGCACCACCCGGTACCCGGTCGGCCCGGCCGCCGCCGGCGGTGCCGGAGCGGTGCGGTCCGCCATGAACTGGGCAAGGCCCTGTACATGGCCGGAGGCGTGGCGTCCACCGGCGGCGACGGTGAGGGCGACGTGCCCGAGCCGGCCCCACGGGTAGACGATCCGCCCACCCGGTCCGGTGGCCTCGATCCACGCCCACGGCACGTGCTCGACCGCATAGGTGGCGATGACCCGGTCGAACCGGCCGCCACCGGGGGCGGCGGTGGTGGCGTCCGCGGTGAGCGTCTCCACGTCCAGGCCGGCGGCCGCCAGCCGTTCCCGGGCGAAGGCGGCGAGGTCCGGGTCGATCTCGGTGGAGACCACCCGCCCGGGCCCGGCCCGCCAGGCCGCGAGCGCGGCGTTCCAGCCCTGCCCGCCGCCGATGTCCCACACCCGGTGCCCGGACTCCAGTTGCAGCGAGTCCAGCCTGTCCACCACCACCCCCTGGGCGGACAGGCTGGAGGACGGCAGTCCGCCCGAGACCTGGGTGACGGCAGCTGCGTCCTGGCTCGCGTACAGCTCGGCAGCCCAGCCGTCCGGGTCGGCGTGCCGGTCGACGGCCGCGTAGGCGTGTCCGTCCCACCGCCACAGCCGGTCCGGCGCGAACTCGTCCCTCGGCAGCGCGGCCACGGCCTCACGCAGCCACGGCGAGCGCTCCGGCCAGTCCCCGCGCGAGGCCATGGCCTCGTCCATGACCGCGCGCCGCTTCGCCAGATCCACCGTCAGTCCTTCTTCGGTCTGCCGCGGTGCTTCCCGTCGCTGCCCGGATAAGGCCTCGGCACCTGCCCGTCGGCGTTCCCCGGAGGCGCCTCGCCCTTGCCCAGGTCCGGCGGCGGCTTCTCGTGCGATCCCATCAGCAGGTTGCCCTTTCGTGTACGGCATACCGACCTCGTCATCCTCACCGACCCGCGCTTGCCGGGGTAGGAGGCGTGGAAGCACCCACGGGGGCGTGCGGGCGCCCGCCCGGGCTGTCGTGCATCGGCAGGTTTCGTCCGACCTGGGAAATGATCTTTGGGGTCGCCGGAACGACCGTGCCACCGAGCAGGCAACGCTGCAGGTCAATGGATTCTGTCGGATGGCCGTTCTGTTTCTACCCTCGAGCTGTCAGCGCGGCCTACTCGCCCGGGTCGGGACCGGTGTAGGCCGGGGAGCGAAAGAGACGGCGGAACGCGTCGCGTCCGTGATGCCGGTCGAGCCGGGCAGTGAGGGCGGAAGGGTCGCCGCTGATCATGGCGGCGACTATGAGTCTGTGCAGGGTCTCGGTGTCGGCGCCGCTCATCTCGGCGAGGAAATGCTGGTACCGCGTCCCAACGCCGTGTTCGTATCCGGTCATGGCCTGGTGGAACGGGGTGGCGATGCCGGGGGCGACGTGTTCCAGGTCGGCCGGCTCCAGTCGCCCCGTGGTGTCGCGGAAGGCCGGCCGATCAGGCGGAGCGATCAGCTGGGTCAGGCCGAGACGGTCGGCCACCGTGGCGGCAATGGTCCGGGCCTCCCGATCGGTCGCCCCCTCCATCACGGTTCCCAGGTTCCGGGTCGAAGAAGTGCCGTCCGCGTCGGGTGCCGAGTACGTCCGCCCATGGGAGTCGCGCCAGTTGATCCCGTACTGGCTCCGGACCACCTGACCGCCGTGGAGCCGGTACTCACGGAACGACCCCCAATGCAGGCAGTCGTGGGAGTAGGAGCGCAACAGGTCGAGTGCCACCAGTTCCGGCGACGCCAACCGCGGATCACTCAGCGGCCCGTACCGGGTGATCACCGACGCCAACTGCACGTGCCGGTAGCCCTGGTTCGGGTAGTGGAAACCGCCGAAGGCATCGGGCTGGGTCGAGCGCACCCCGACCCACACCCGATCGATCGGCAACAGTTGGTTCAGGCCCAACTCCCGGTAGCGGTCGGCCAGTAGATCCGCCCCTTGCCGGAAGACCTCCCTCGCAGCCTGGTCCTCCCAGGTGTCCAGCACCCAGTGCAGCAGACTGAACGTGATGTGCGGGTGCGCCTGGTCCAGGGCGGTGGTCGCCCGCCGTGCGGCCAGCAGATGTGCCAGCTCCGCGCGCTCGGCCGGGTCTCCGGCCAGGTGCTCGTTCGGCCCCAAGTACGAGGGCGTGAGCGAGCGTCCGAGAGTCAGGGTCGCCGCCGACCGATCAGCTGCCGGTGCGACTCCTGCACTCCCTCAGGAAGGTTGTCCGGTGAGAACCATCGAGCCTCCAGGATCTCGAACGAGTCCACCTTGATCTGTCCGCTGACGTACAGCGCCTCGTAGGAGACTTCGACGCGCAGCTTGTATCCGCTCTTCAGGTGTGCCAGTTCGCACACCTTCACCGTGAGACCGGTCTCTTCCCGAACCTCACGGATGATCGTCTCTTCGAAGCTCTCGCCCTTGTTCGCGTAGCCGGTGGGCAGACCCCACTGCCGACCCTCCGGCCACATCCGGTGTTTCAGGAGCAAGACCCGGTCTTCGTCGTCGCGGACGATGCCCGTGACCCCGACCATGAACTTCGAGTGCCACAGCCACAGAACGCGCCACTGCATCGGGCCCCGGATGATCCGCCAGAGCTTCGCAGCGATCTTCTTCATGGGTTCGCCCCTTCTTTGGTGGTCACTCCCCGCGCGCCGCTCGCGCGGTCGGCCCACGATGCCGCACCCCACCCCCGGGACACCAAATCCCGCGATCATCAGATCAATTGGGGTACCAGCGCTGGTGCCGGTGCCGCAGGTGTTCCGAGCGAAGCGCTGCCTTCCGGGCCACCTCAGCGGCCACCGGATCGGGTGACTCCGGGCCAGTGAGCGGCTCGGTCGACCTCCTACGCTCCCGCCACCTCGTATTGCATCACCGCGCGCGAGTGGGCTCGGCCGGGTTGGCTTTCCACTGCTGCGGACAAAGCTGGCTCCCCTTGACTTGGAGTAGTGAGTGAGGAGTCAAGTTACGGGATTCAAGTACGCTATTCAAAGTTTTATTCACGTGGTTGCATAAATTGCTGATCCGAGCTCCGAAAGTCATCGGACCACCGTGCGAGCAGGTTTCGCATATCTTCGCCGAAGAGGGCAAATCTTTCCATGGCTGTGAAGGCTTCCATATGCATTGCTACGTCTTTTTGGTCCCTGAGGGCCAGAATGCCACTGGTTGTTTCAATGGTGACAAGCGATGCGTCATATACGGTGAAAGTGTCCATCGGTGCCGCCGGCATGATTCCCCTCAGGGGAATCACGCCGAATCGGACATTGGGAAGCCGCGACACGGAGACGAGTCGATCCAGTTGCATTGCCATGGCCGACGCTGGGATCAGCGGCCACCTCACGGCCATTTCCGACAGGAGGAACGTGAACCTCTTGCCAGTGTCATAGAGGACTTCTTGACGACTCAGCTTCCGCGCGATGAGCTTGCTCTGGTCTCCGTCAAGATGAGCAAGGCTGGCCCTGATATATTCGGGAGTCGAGAGGAGTCCCGTTATCATCGACAGCAGAAAGAACCTGAACTCCGTGGATGTCGACTCCAGGCCGGCAAGCTCTTGCTGCTTGTGATGAAGCCCCTTCCTCTGAAGCGATCGGAGGCTCTGCCAGTCGGTGTTTGCCAAGCGGGCGAGCTTTGTGACTCTGACCAATACGTCTGGCGGAGCCTCCAGGATGCGGAGGATCTGTTCCACGTCCACAAGGCTCGCGGGGCTTTTCCCGTTCTCAATCCTGGAAATCTTGGACTGAGACATGTTGCAGCGCGCAGCGAGCCGGGCTCCTGAGAGCCCGGCTCGCTTCCGCAATTCTTTCAGTGTTGCAGCCAGCTCCTGTTTCGACTGACCCAGCTGCTCAGGGCTGAGCGTCACGACCTGATGTACTCCAAGAACGGGACCGATTCCGCAACGGCCACCCGCTGGTACTCGACAAAGGGCAAGGGGTCACCGCTGAAGAGCTCGCGGCCGATCTGCGTTCCGTCTGTCCTGTAGTTCATGAGAACAATCTTGGACTGGTCGAACATCCAAAAGTCCTGAGCTTCCGGAAGCGGGTTTTCCCTGTCGGTCACGTCAAGGATTCGAATATCCTCGCCGGCCCTCACATGGTGCCGATAGTAGTACTCGAATTCGAAACGAAGATAGTCGGAGAGTGGACGGGTGACAATGTGAACGCGACCGACACGCTTTCCCTCGGTCGTCCACTGCTCCACCTCGTCCATCCACCCGGACTTGTAGTCCTCGGGCGAACTTTCTCCAGCCAGAAAGCGTGCCAGCTTCTCCGCTTCCTGCGGCATGGTGTAGGCGGGCAGCGTTTCGAGTCGCCACGCCTCCGACTGCATGGAATCGAAGCACTGATTCCAGGCGTCACCAGCCAAGAGCACGGAATGCCTCCCGCAGCGTTTCCTCAGGGATCTCAACCAGGCCCTCACCCGTCGGCGGGGTGAAGGCGTTGGCCAGGTCGCCCTGGACCAGGAACGATCCCTTCGCCGTGCGGTAGACGTTGGGGCAGTCCTTCTCCCCGCACGTGCCGGTGCCGTTGCCGTTGCCGGTGTTGGTCAGGCGGGTCAGCTCGGCGCGATCAGACATGTCAAACCTCCTTTTCACAGACAGGTTGACGAACTAACAGACAAGGTAGAGGCGTCGGGGGTAGGTCGTCCATGCATGAACGCGACTATGCACGTCATTGACTAAGGATCATGCTCCTGGTGGCAGCCTGCCCAGTCCGCCCGCGTGCAGGTTCGCTACCGGCGAGGGCGTGAGAGCGGGGAGCCCCGCACCCGCACCAGCCGCTTCGCAGCATTTTGCCCCGCCGAGCAACAGCTCGACGGGGCGAAGTGATCAAGCCCCGTATTCACCAACAGCATCCGGCACCGTGAGGGGCGACCCGCGTTAGGGGTTCAGTGTTGGGGGTTCGGCGGTCGGTAGGGCGCCGTCGGGCAGGTTGGGTGGCGAATCCCTCCCACCGCGCCCACGTCCTCTACGAGCGGCCGCTGGGCGAAGCAGCAACAGGGGCTCGCTGTGGAGATCGTCAAGCGCAGCGACGATCCCTCGGGGTTCGTGGTGCTGCCCGGACGCCGGGTGGTGGAACGCACGCTGAGCCGGCTGATGCGCCGCGGCGCCCGGTGCGCGACTACCTGACGCTGCCCCGCCGTGCGTCCCGGCTCCCCCCGGACACATACGCGCCGAAGACAGAGGTGTCGAGGTCTTTGAGGGACTCCAGTACCAGCGTGGCAATCGCATAGCGAGGATCGCAGCGATCAGCGGCCTCGGGAACGGCGACGACCGTCATCCGGGCCGACACGCCGGCGAGGACGCCGTTGAGCGAGTCCTCGATCACAACGCATTCGTCGGGTGACGCGCCGAGGGCGGCGGCTGCGCGGAGATAGGCGCCGGGGTGGGGCTTGCCGTGTTCGTCGTCCTCGGCCGAGAACACGGCATCGAACGATCGCTCAAGGCCGGTGCTCGCGAGCGCATGCCGAATCACCGACTCCGGCGAGGACGACACGACGGCCATCGCCCTCGATGCACGCGCGCACGCCGCAACGGCGTGTTCGGCGCCGGTTTCAGCGCCACTCCCTCCAGCCCGCGGCACACGGCGGCCACGATCTGCTGCTCGACGTCGTCGGGGTCGGCTCGAAGGGTGGTCCGATCGAACCAGTAGGCCACCATGTCCCTCTGCCGCAGCCCACGCGTCGCCGCCTGCATCTCCGAGGTGAGGTGCAGGCCGAGCGGACCGAACACTTCACGCTTTGCCGCGTCCCAGACCGGCTCGGAGTCGATCAGAAGGCCGTCCAGGTCGAACAGGACAGTCGGTTGCATCGGTTGCTCTTTCGTTGGCGATCACGCGAGGACGGGACCGGGTCGCTGCCCCGCCGTGCATGAGCAGATGGTGCCGTGGTCGACGACCGTACTCATGAGCCGCCGGCCGGCCCGGCGGCGAGCGTGAACCGTCCCGGGGTGGGCTCCTCGGCCCGGGACGGCCCGGCCCCGGTCGGCCGGGCCGGCGGGATCAGCGCCTGGTGTCCATTCCGGCGAAGAGTTCAGCGCATTCACTGGCGAAGGAACAGACCTGCTCCACGATCTGCCGGTACTCCTGCGGATCCCGCACCGGGTTCGACGTGGCATCGGTCCACTGCTGCCACAGTCCACCGGGGGCAAGGTATCGGGATGCTCGCTCGGCCCCCAGGACGGCATCGAGGTGAAGCAGCGTGCTGAGAGCAAAGGTCTGGTCCCAGATGAGCTCGGGTTGAGGCAAGTAGCGATCGAGGTATCGGCAGATCAGATCGGCGTCCGCGCCGGTGCCGAACGTGGCAAGAGTGATGCAGTAGGACCCGCTGTAATGGCCGCCGCTGGCCAACAGGAGTTCGCCGATGGGGCTGCGGAACTCGGTCCTGCCGGCAACAGCAACCAGCCAGGAGGCAGTCTTGCGCTCGCGCCAACCGCCTTCGAAAAGGATGCCGAGCTCAGCGGGAGTGATCTCCCCGGCGGCCTGGGCCAACTCCCTCATGAAAAGCTCGCGCTCGGGCCCACTCAACCGCAGAGAGCTTCCACCCAGCCGCAGGTACCGCCGGCCGGGCGTGACGAATCGTCGGACCAGGTCCATGAGCTCGGGGTCGGTGTGGGGATAGCGCATGGCCGCATCCTTGCCCGGCGAGAACCCGGCATGCCAGTGGTTTGTGCCGAGCCTCCAGCAGACACATCCCGACTCCCTTGCCGCGCCACGCTTCCGAGACGCGGACGGACTCCAGCAGGAGCAGCAGTACGGGACTCAGCGCGGATACTGCCGGGGCCCGGCTGCCGTCTGCGCGCTCATCTACCGGCGACGACTCATGACGCTGCCAGGACGACGATCCTATGGACTTTGGACGCCGGCTCGTAGTACGAACCTGTCCACGCCGGACGGTGTGATCTTCCACCCGTCGCGGAGATCGTCGCGGATCCGCACTGCGAGCAGGTCCGCGCCTGCCGCCATTCGGTCCCCCGAACCCGGGTCCGATTCTGCCTGCGCCGAACCGAGGTGGAAAGCGACGACGGGGGCCGAGGGATCGTCCGTGGCATAGCTGAGGGTCTTGGGCCGATACCGCTCCGGTGGACCGAATGTGACCGATGGCGGACCGAATTCGGCCAGGATGTCGACCAAGGAGCGATCGGTCTCCGACCAGGCCACGGCCCTGTCGACGACAGTGGCGTGCTCAGCGGGCGTCAGCCTGCGGTCGAGCTGGAGCCAGCCCCGGCGGTGCGCGTCTTCGCCGTACTGGGACGCGATCACAGAAATGTCGGGGTCAGGGAAAATGCCCCGCAGCATCGCCGATGGGGCCAGGCGGGCGTTCGTATCGGGAATCCACAGCGGACCCGTGGCCGACTGCTCACTTGCTGCGATTCGGTCGAGGAGACGTGCCACCGTCGACAGGCCACCGAACTCATCAGGCCGGCGAACTGCCTGGTTGAACTCCTTCAGCAGCCGTTCACCGTCCCGGTCGGCCCGCTCCGGCGGGCCCACGATGGGGACTGCGCGCTGCGCTTGAGCCTGTGGCGAAGCGTGAAGGGCCATACCGTCAGTGTCGCAGTGCTTCCAGACGACTGGCAATGATCAGCCGCCCCGGCTCAGCGCCGTACGAACAGGATCGTGTTATGAGTTCGAAGAGCCTGCGTCAGGTTCTTCCGTTGACGTCCTTGATGTTCAGGTTCGGGCACTGTTCCACTTTGCGAACGGGACGGATTCGGCAATCGCGAGGTCGCGCCAGCGCAGGTACTTCGAGATGTCCGGGTTCTCGATCAGCGTCCGATTGATCTGTGTCCCGTCCGGCCGGTAGTTCATGTGGACGACCACCGACTCGTCGAACAGCCAGAAGTCCTGGTCCGGCAGGTCGAGCTTTCGCGTCGTCAGGTCGACGATCCGGTAGTCCTCACCGGCGGCAACGTTGCCGGGGATGCACCACTCGAACAGGTAGCGGCTGTAGTCGGTCAGCGGCAGGCGGACCAACTTGGCGCGGGTCATCGTCCGGCCGGCGGCGCGGTGGTCCCGGATGCAGTCGTGCCACTCGGAGTTGAAGCCGTCGGGGACCGGGTCGCCGGCGAGGAAGCCGGCGACCGTCCCGGCTTCGAAGGGCATGGTGTAGATCTGATGCACCTCCAGCCGGAAGGCGGACCGCTCGAAGTCCCGGAAGTAGTTCTGCCACTCCTCACCGTCCAAGAGCACGGAAGGCCTCCGGGAGCAGGCTTTCGGGGATGGTCACGATGGCCTCGCCGGACGGCCCGCACGGTCCGCCGGCGGTCATGGTCAGTTCCGGTTCGTCGCCCACTGGCCTTCCCTTCCCTCCGCGGCTGTGATCAGCACGCTACGGACGGTGCACGGCTCGTCGCAAGAGCAGTGGGCCACCTACTCGCGTTCTCGCGCAATCTCCTGGCCGACCACGGAGAACGGCCGGTCGGATCGTCGGATCCGACCGGCCGTTCCGGTTTCCCTGCCTGCGGTGGTTGCGGCGTCGTTCAGCCGAGGAAGTCGACCCGGTCGATCAGGCCGTCGCGCACGCGGTAGGCCACCAGGACACGGAGCGGCTCGGGGGACAGGCCGTGGGCGATCTCCTGGTCGACCACCCAGTCGCCCTCGGTGAGGCGGCCCACGATCTCCGCCCGGCACCGGGCCTCGGCGAACTGCCCGGCGTACGTGTCCCGTAGGGCCGACCTGCTCTGGAGGAGGCTGCCGTCGGTCCGGCGGATCGTGACGTCCTCGGCGTAGGTGGCGACGAAGGCGTCGAGGTCGTGGCTGTTGTAGGCGGCGAGCTGTCGCTCGACCACGTCACGCGGTTCGGTCATGTGCTTGAACGTTCCTTTATCGATGGGTGGTTCAGCCCGCGAGGCGGCGGGCGGCGAGTTCGGCGTAGAGCGCTGCCCCGTCGGGGAGTACCGCGTCGTCGAACTCCGCGTGCGGCGAGTGGTTGGACGGCAGGACGTCGGGGTCGCTGCCCTTCGGGGCGGCTCCGAGCCAGGCGAACGAGCCCGGGACGGCTTCGAGCACCCGGGAGAAGTCCTCCGAGCCGGGGATCGGGTTCGGCAGCGTCCGGAAGCGCTCCTCGCCGAAGACCTCCCGGACGGTGTCCGCCAGGAAGTCGGTCTCGGAGTCGTCGGTCACGGTCACCGGGTACTCGGGAAGGTACTCGATCTCCGCCCGCAGGCCGTGGGCGGCCGCGATGGACCTGACCAGCTCCACCGAGGCGTCGGCGACCTTGGCCTGCGCCTCGGCGGAGAAGGTGCGCACGGTCGCCTCGAAGCGGGCGGTGTCGGGGATGATGTTGCGCCGGGTGCCGGCCTGGAGGATTCCGACGGTGATCACCACCGGGTCGAAGATGTCGAAGCGGCGGGTCACTATGGTCTGCAGGGCGGTGACGATCTCGCAGGCCGCCGGTACGGGGTCCTTGGCCCGGTGCGGCACCGCGCCGTGGCCGCCCGCGCCGTGGAGGGTGACGTGCAGGGCGGCCGACGCGGCGAGGATCGGGCCGCGCCGGGAGCTGAACTCCTTGTGCGGCATGGTCGACGACACGTGCAGGGCGTACGCGGCGACCGGGCGCTGCCCCGCCGCGTCCAGCACGCCCTCGGCGAGCATGGCGCCGGCGCCGTCCCAACCCTCCTCGCCGGGCTGGAACATGAAGACCACATCGCCGTGCAGCTGCTCCCGCCGAGCGGCCAGCAGCTGCGCGGCGCCCGCGAGCATGGTGGTGTGCAGATCGTGGCCGCAGGCGTGCATCGCGCCGTTCTCGGCCGCGAACGGCACCGGGGTCTTCTCCACGACCGGCAGGCCGTCCATGTCGCCGCGCAGCAGCACGGCCGGTCCCGGCCGGCCGCCGCGCAGCACCGCGGTGACCGAACTCAGGCCGGTGCCCAGGCTCACCTCCAGCGGCAGCCCGTCCAGGGCCCGCAGCACCCGCTCCTGGGTGCGCGGGAGGTCGAGGCCCACCTCGGGGAAGCGGTGCAGGTCCTGGCGGAGCCGGACCAGATCCGGGGCCAGTGCGAGGGCGTCGTCGTGCAGGGACACAGGTACCTCCATCGGACCCGCGTGCGGCGGGATTTGTGCGGAGCGGTCTCGTTCCGTGATTCTGGGTCTCGCGGCGGGAGTCTCCCGCGATTTCGCAGGATCACGCCACGGAGAACCCCTTTCATGAACGAATCGACCGGAAGCCGACGGTGACCGGCACGACGGTGAGCGGCACGGTGGCTACCGGCACGACGGTGACGGTCGACGAGCTGGACCTCGCCCTGGTGAACGCGCTGCAACTGCGCCCCCGGGCGCCCTGGTCGCTGCTCGGCCAGACCCTCGGGATCAGCCCGGTCACCGCGGCCCGCCGCTGGCAGCGGCTCTCGGAGGCCGGGATCGCCTGGGTGACCGCCTACGGACTGCCGCACCCCGAGGACCGCGGCTGCGTCGCCTACCTCGACCTCGACTGCGCCCCCGACCGGACCGGCCGGATCGCCGACGAACTGGCCGAGGACGCGCACGTGATGAGCATCGAGCACTTCTCCCAGGGCTGCGACCTCGCCGTCACCGCGGCCTTCACCGACCTGGCGGCGGTCTCCCGGTACACCGCCGAACGGCTCGGCCGGCTCCCCGGGGTCGAGGCCGTCCGGGTCCACCTCGCCACCGGCTTCTACGCCGAGGGGATCCGCTGGCGCCTGGACTCGCTGGACCAGGCCCAGCGCGTGGAGCTGCACGACGACCAGTCGGCTGGCAGCGCGAAGCCGGGCGCCGCGCGGGCCGAAGTCCGCGCAGAAGACCGGGAGTTGCTCATCAGGCTGGGCGTCGACGGCCGCCTCGACCAGGCCGGGCTGGCCGCCGCCACCGGGCTGAGCCCGTCCACGCTGCGCCGCCGCCTCGACCGGCTGGCGGGCTCGGACGCGATCCGCTTCCGCTGCGAGATCGCCGCCCGCGACGCCGGCCGGCCGGTCCTGGCTACCTTCCGGGCCGAGCTCCCCCCGGACCGGCTGGACGAGGTCGGCCCCCAGCTCGCCAGGCTCCCCGAAGTCCGGCTGTGCGTGTCCGTCACCGGCGCGCACAACCTCGTCCTCTCCGTCTGGCAGCGTTCTCTCGCCGATGTGCAACGGTTGGAGGCCGCGCTCACCCGCAGGTTCCCCGACCTGCGGGTGGCCGAACGCCGCGTGGCGCTGCGCACGGTGAAACGGATGGGCCGGATCCTCGGCGCGGACGGACGCGCCGTCCGCGCCGTCCCGATGGACATCTGGCGGGACCCGGTCCCGGCGCCCTGACGGCTGACCGGAGCCGGGGATCCGGCCGGGAGGGCCTCAGCAGACGGCGGGCACCGCGACCGTGGCGGTGACCGGCGGCCGGCCCGCCCTGGTGACGGTGAAGGCGGCGGTGATGCCGGTGCCGCACGGGACGGTGCTCGCCACCGGGCCGACCGTGATCCCGCCGGCCGGAACCACGGCGCCTAGGTCCTCGCGCTCCAGGCCCGGGCCGCCGGTGGTGCCGAGTTCCAGCCGGAACGAGGCGTACTGCGCGGGCCCTCCGGCCGAGGTCGCGAAGCCGGCGGCGGACGCGAGGCGGCCGTTGACCGTCAGACAGACCTGGGCCCCGATGCCGTAGCCGCAGGTGGTCGTACCCGTGGGCGTGGCGGCGGCCTGGCCGGCCCCCGCGATGCCGAGCCCGGACAGTGCGGCACCGGCCGCGAGGACGGCGACGAAACGCTTCATCAGAGTTCTCTCCTTCGAAGGCGGGAGGAGCCGCAGCCCCTCCTGTGTCATGTCACGCTGCACATGGCACATGCTGGCACGGGCCCGTGCCGCCGCCCCCGATCGGGCCGAACTCCCGGCAGGAGTACCGGAATCGCCCCCCCGATGGCGCGATTCCAGGTGCTCGGGCCGCCGAGGACACCTCGGCGGCCCCCACATTCCGGGGAGAGAAACGACTCCGGCCCGTCCTCCCGGGCGCTGCCGTCAGCGTTCGAGGAGGGCGGCGCGTACGGCGCGCTCCACCAGGGGAGCGGCGTTGGCGTGTTCCCGGGCGTTGGGGTGCAGGAGGGTGGCGCGCTTGCCGATGGCGGGGCAGTCGAACGGCAGGCCGCCGGGGACCGAGGCCGGCCAGAAGGGCTCGGCGTCGCCGCAGATGCCCTCGATCCACTGGGCGTCCTCGGGGGCGCACGCGTCGTGGCCCATGCTGGAGGTGTAGCGGTCGACGTACCGGTCGCCGCGCTTCGCCGCCTCCGTGCGGATGATCGCATTCATCGCCTTCAGCGCGTCCTCGCGCAGCCAGTCGATGTCGGCGGGGGTGATCGGGCCGAGCTGTGTGGGGCCGCCGCCGCAGGCGCTGCCCCGCTCCGGCAGGACGGCCGGGTAGCCGACCGCGATCACCTTGGCGCGCGGTGCGGCGCGGTGGATCGCGTCGAGCATCCGGCCGTACTCCTCGCGGATCCTGGCGAGTTTCGCGTCGAGGCCCTCCACGCCCTCCGGCGGATTCGTGAAGTACGCCGCGCAGGACAGGTGGGCGAGGGCGAGTTGCAGGCAATCGCCGAAGGGCAGGGCGATCGCGCCGATGCCGACGGTGACGACGTCGGTGCGGTCGCCGAGCCGGGCCCGCCGGATCTGCGGATCCACCTCGGGCCACCCGGCGGGGTCCCCGCCGGGTGGCTGCACCTGGCTGGTCGGCCGCTGCCGCTCGCGGGTGATGTTGCCGATGGCGGCGTTGTCGCAGCTGACGTCGGTCAGGTGCACGGGCCTGCCCGGCGGGCGGGCGGGCGGCGAGCGCCCGCCCGACGAGGTCGGGGTAGGCGTGGGCGGTCCGGTCGCACCCGTCCCGTGCGGCGCTGCCCAGCGGGGGCCGAGGGTCGCCGATGTAGAGGCCGGCCGTGCAGGAGTCGCCCAGCGCGGCCCACTCGTAGCGGTCGCCGCTGCCCTCGGCCGCGACCGGGGGCAGCAGCGCGGTCAGCGCCAGCACGGACAGTGCCAGCAGCGGCACTCGCGTGCGCGGACGGGTCGAGGGGAGTCGCACGGTTCCTCCGGGGGACGGACAGCGCACAGTTGATGCACGAACGATCCGCGCACCGCAGTACCCATCGCCCCACAGTCGGGCTGCTCCCGCCGATCGGGGCGACCGATCGGAGTCATGCGTGGTCCCCCGGCCGGAAGTACTCGGCCGGGGGACCGCGGTGGGGGGCCCGCGGGCCGTCAGGCGGCCGTGACCGCCAGGCCGGTGAGCCCGGGGGCGTCGACGGCGGCGCTGACGTTGCCCCAGCCGGACCAGGTGCCTCGGTCGTAGTCGCCGGTGGCGTTGTACATCCCGCGGCCGCTGAGGGTGTACAGGTGGAGCTTGTTGCCGACGGCGGCGACGGCGAGACGGTCGACCGAGCCGACCGAGCCGACCGGTCCGACCGGTCCGGTGGCGGCGGTGAGGTCGCCCCAGCCGACCCAGGAGCCGGCGGCGTAGTCGCCGGTGGCCTGGTACAGGCGGTCGTTGGCCTCGGCGACGATGTGCAGCTTGCTGCCGATCGCGGCGGCCGAGAGCTCGCCGATCGCCACGGCGGAGGGCAGGCCGAGCAGGGCGGTGGGCTCGCCGGCGCGCCAGGTGCCCCGGTCGTAGTCGCCGTCCGCGACGTGGACCCCGTCGTCGAGGCCGAGGCTCACGACGTGCAGGGAGTTCCCGGTGACGGCGGCCGCGATCTTGGTGCCGGCGGGCAGGCCGGCGGCCGAGCTGACGTCGCCCCAGCCGGACCAGGTGCCGGCGTTCCAGTCGGCGGTGGCCTGGTGGACCTTGCCGTCGACCAGGGCGAGGACGTGCAGCTTGCGGCCCATGGCGGCGACGGCGATCTGCTGGGGGGTGCCGGGCAGCGGACCGGCCGCCCGGGCCTCGCTGATCTCGCCCCACGGGGACCAGCGGCCGTCCGTCATGCTCCGGTCGGCGATGAAGACCCGGTTGCCGGCGGCGACCACGTTGTGGACCATGCCGTCGGTCGTGGTGCCGATCGCGGTCGAGCCTGCGGTGCCCGGGGCGAAGAACTGGCTGGTGGGGGGCAGCGTGGAGAACCGGGCCCACACGCCTTGGCCGTAGTGGGCGCCGGTGTTGAACAGCGACCTCTCGTCCGAGGCCAGTACCTGCACCCGCTCACCGGGCTGGAACACGGCGTTCCTGGGGTCGACGTAGGTCCGGAGCTGGGCCGCCGGTCCGGCGACGGCCGGGACCGACAGGCCGAGCAGGGCGGTGGTTGCCACGACCGTCAGCCCCAGGGCGTGACGTAGGCGCATGTGGAATCTCTCCTCCGGTGAAGTGGCGCCGAGTACGGCAGGTGCCGCTCCGACGTGGACGGTCGGGTTCCCCGGCCGCCGTTGCCCTCGATCGTCCGAAGTCCCGAACGCGCCCGGTCGGCGTCGGCGCGTTCCCGGGTCGACCTGAAGCGTGTCGGCACCGTCCAGGTCGACACGTTCCGGCGGGGAAGCGATCACGTCCGGCCCGGGAACGCGCCTGGTTCGGTGCTCACAAAGTCTTGACCAAGAGTTTACCCGGTGCCCCGCGCGGCGGAACGGCCGGTCGGGGTCCTCGGGGTCCTCGGGGTCCTTGAGGTCCCCGGCGTCCTTGAGGTCCTCGGCATCCCGCGCGGCCGTTCCGCCGCCGTCTCAGGACGACCGGCGGGCCCGCTTGAGCTCCTGGTGGACGGCCCAGGCGTCGGCGACCGGTCCCAGGTGGGCGAGCTTGTCGGGGTTGGTGACGGAGCGGACGGTCCCGATCCGGCCGTCCAGCAGGTCGAGGACGAGGACGGTGAGCACCCGGCCCTCGCGGTCGCGGAACACGGCGCCGGGCCGGCCGTTGACCTCGTGCGGCGCGAAGGTGACGTCGATCCGGGCCATCAGCGGGACGATCGCGGCCAGCAGCCTCGCGACGTTCGCGGCGCCGGCGACGGCCCGGGCGAGCTGCGGGGTCCTGCCGCCGCTGTCGCCGACCATCGTCACATCGGCCGCGAGCAGGTCCTGCAGCCCGGCCAGGTCGCCCTCGCGCAGGGCGTCGAAGAAGCGGGCCGCGAGCTCGTCCCGCTCCTTGCGCTCGGCCTCGAAGCGCGGTCGTCCCTCCCGCATGTGCTGACGGGCCCGCACCACCAGCTGCCGGCAGGCCGCCTCGGAGCGGCCCACCGATTCGGCGACCTCGTCGAAGCCGAAGCCGAACACCTCGCGCAGCACGAACACGGCGCGCTCCAGCGGGCTGAGCCGCTCCAGCAGCAGGAGCGCCGCCATCGACACCGAGTCGGCCAGCTCGGCGGCCCGGGCCGGGTCGGCGTAGGGGTCGGTGAGCAGCGGCTCGGGGAACCACGGGCCCACGTACGCCTCGCGCCGGACCCGGGCCAGGCGGAGCACGTCGATCGAGATCCGGGTGACCGTGGTGGACAGGAAGGCCTTCGTCGAGTCGGGCCGGGTCGGCGAGGCGTCGAAGCGCAGCCAGGCTTCCTGCACGGCGTCCTCGGCCTCGCCCACGCTGCCGAGGATCCGGTAGGCGATCGAGAACAGCAGCGGTCGCAGCTCCTCGAACTCCTCGACCTTGCTCACGCCGGTTTCCTCCCCCTCGAACGGACGGTTGCTCTCGGAACGATCATGCCCCCGCCGCCGCCCCCGCCGGAGCGGGGCGGCGGACCCGCGACGGTCAGTGGAACTGCCCGGCCACGTAGTCGCCGGCCGGCTGCTGGGTGATGATGTTCGCCCGGTTGGCGAGGTTCATGAACGAGATCAGCATCACCAGGGCCGTCAACTGCTCCTCGTCGTAGTGCTCGGCGGCCTTCGCCCAGACCTCGTCGGGGACGCCGCCGGCCCCGTCCGCGACCCGGGTGCCCTCCTCGGCGAGGGCCAGCGCCGCCCGCTCGGCCTCGGTGTAGACCTTGGCCTCCCGCCAGGCCGCGACCAGGTTCAGCCGCACCGCCGTCTCCCCGGCCGCCGCCGCGTCCTTGGTGTGCATGTCGAGGCAGAAGGCGCAGCCGTTGATCTGGCTCACCCGCAGTGCCACCAGCTCCTGGGTGGCGGCGGGCAGCGGCATGGCCTTGATCTCCTTGCCCAGCCCCATCAGGACCTTGACGGCCCTGGTGCCGGTCGGGTTGGTGAAGAGGTTCAGTCGCGCGTCCATGGCGGGTGCTCCTCGGTGGTGACTCGGTGGTGCCTCGGTGGTGGTCGGTGCTTCACCTCTCAGGACGGAGCAGCCCGGCGTCCTGTGACACGCCCCGGTGTGACGCCCGCCACTCGCCGACTTCCCTTCCGTTTTGCAAAACCTTTGCGAAGTCCGTTGACAGGTATAGACCTTGGCGTGAAGAGTCGTCGCCGCCCGCTACGGGCGCACCCTGCGGACTCCCTGCGCCGTCCACCGTTCCCACGATCGTGCGGCCCACCGCACTAGGGGTGATCTCGACCATGCGTCACCGACTCTCCACCCGTTCGACCTTCGGCGCCGCCACCGTCGCCGTCCTGGCGCTGCTGGCCCCGCTCGCCCCGGCGGCCGCGGCCGCCGACCTCGACGGGGCGGGCGATTCCGCGCGCCACGGCGGGGCCGCCTACAAGCGGGTCGGGTACTTCATCCAGTGGGGCATCTACGCCCGCAACTTCCACGTCAAGGACCTGGAGACCAGCGGCACCGCCGGCAAGTTGAGCCACATCAACTACGCCTTCGGCAACGTCGGTCCGGCCGGCACCTGCCAGATCGGCGGCCCGGGCTCCGACGGGTGGGCCGACTACGTCCGCCCGGTCGGCGCGGAGGAGGCGGTGAACGGCGTCGCCGACACCGACGGGCAGGCCCTGGCCGGCAACTTCAACCAGCTGCGCGAGCTCAAGGCGAAGCACCCCGAGCTCAAGGTCATGATCTCGCTGGGCGGTTGGAGCGGCTCGGCGTACTTCTCGGACGCCGTCCGCACCGAGGCCGGTCGCAAGGCGCTGGTCTCCTCCTGCATCGACCTCTACCTCAAGGGCAACCTGCCCGAGGACGGTGTCCGGGGCGGTGCGGGCGCGGCGGCCGGGATCTTCGACGGCATCGACCTCGACTGGGAGTGGCCGGGCTCCGAGGGCAACCCCGGCAACGGGATCCGCCCCGAGGACAAGCAGAACTTCACCAAGCTGGTCCACGAGTTCCGCACCCAGGTGGACGCCTACGGCCGGACGCTGAAGGGCCGCAAGCACTTCGAGCTGAGCGCCTACGTGCCCACCGCGCCCGCCAAGATCGACGCGGGCTTCGAGGTCTCGAAGATCATCCGGGACTTCGACTTCGTCAACCTCCAGGGCTACGACTTCCACGTCTCCGGCGAGAAGACCACCGCCCAGCAGTCGGCGCTGTACTCGCGCAACGACTTCAGCCTGGACGGAACCGTCGACGCCTGGCTGCGCCGCGGCGCCCCGGCCCGCAAGCTGGTCACCGGCCTGCCCTTCTACGGCCAGGGCTGGACGGGCGTCACGGGCGGCGGCAACGGCCTCGGCCAGCCCGCCGCCGGGCCCGCCCCGGCGACCTGGACCGCCGGCACCGAGGACTACAAGGCGCTGAAGAAGCTCGCCGACTCCGGCACCTACAAGCTGTACCGGGGCCAGCGCAACGGCCACGCCTGGCTGTTCGACGGCACCACCCTGTGGACGTACGACGATGCCACCGTGCTGCGCACCAAGGCCGAGTACGTGCGCCGCGAGGGCCTCGGCGGGGCCATGATCTGGTCGCTGGACGGGGACACCCCGAACGGTGAGCTGATCACCGCGATCGACAAGGGCCTGAGCCGCCGGTAGTAGCCCCCCGGCAGCACGCGGACGCGGGCCCGTCCCCCGGAGGGACGGGCCCGCGTCGTGGTGCGTGGCGACCCGGTGGGTCAGGCGTTGACGCAGGTGTTGCCGAACGCCGGGCTCAGCGCGCTGATGACGCCGATCGAGTTGCCGCAGATGTTGATCGGGATGTGGACCGGGATCTGGATCTGGTTGCCGGAAAGCACGCCCGGGGAGCCGAAGGCCAGACCGTTGGCGGAGGCGTCGGCGGAGGCGGTGCCGGCGCCGGCCAGCAGGGCGGCCACGGCGAGGACGCCGGCGGCGAGGGCGGTGCGAGTACGCATGTCTCTCCTTGGTGGATGAGTCAGCAGATCAGAGCACCAATCACACCGGTGGAGGGCCGCGATCCCCCCGGATTGGTCGGAACGCGGGCGTGTCCCGGCGCGCGCCGGCCGCGGCCGGCCGGGTCCCCGCGTCAGCCGGGCGGGAGCTCCTGCTCGGCCCAGATGGTCTTGCCCCGGCGGGTGTAGCGGCTGCCCCAGCGGGTGGTGAGCTGGGCGACCAGGTAGAGCCCCCGGCCGCCCTCGTCGGTGAGGCGGGCGCGGCGCATCCGGGGCTGGGTGGCGCTGGGGTCGGACACCTCGCAGGTGAGCCGCTCGGCCCGGATCAGCCGGACGCCGACCGGGCCGCCCGCGTACCGGATGGCATTGGTGACCAGCTCGCTGAGCACCAGCTCGGTGGTGAACTCCAGCTCCTCCAGGCCCCATTGCCGCAGCTGCGCGGTCGCGGCCTCACGGACCCGGGCGACCCCCGACGGGTCCGCGTCCAGGGTCCAGCCGGCGGTGTCCGCCGTCGGCACTTCGCGGGTGCGGGCCAGCAGCAGGGTGACGTCGTCGGTGAGGCGGTGGGCCGGCAGGTCGGAGACCAGGTCCCGGCCGAGCTGCCGCAGCGAGGCCCCGGCCGGGGTGACGGCGCCCTCCGGCGGGTCGGCCGCGGCGGCCAGCCGGTGCGACAGCGCGTCCATGCCCCCCTCCAGGTCGTCCGCGTACCCCAGCAGCAGTCCGTCGGTGTAGAGCGCGAGCAGGCTGCCGGGCTCCAGCTCGACCTCGGTCACCTCGAACGGCAGGCCGGTCACGCCGAGCGGCGGTCCGGGCCGGAGCGGCACATAGGTCACCCGGCCGTCCGGCGCCGCGACGGCGGGCGGCGGATGCCCGGCGGACGCCATCGCGCAGCGCCGCGACACCGGGTCGTACACCGCGTAGACGCAGGTGGCGCCGAACGGCACGGTCTGCTGCTCGTCCGCGCCGTCCCCGGTCCCGTCCAGCCACAGGCCGTGGCCGACCGGGGGCCGGGAGGCCGCGCCGGGACTGTCCATGCTGCCGGTCCCGGCGTCGAGTCCGTCCCCGTCCCCGTACGTCTCCCCGTCCTCGTCCTCGTCCGGCCGTTCCGCCTCCACCATCAGCTGGGCCACCAGGTCGTCCAGGTGGACGAGCAGTTCGTCCGGCTCCAGGTCGAGGTCGGCCAGCGTCCGCACCGCCGTCCGCAGCCGCCCCATGGTGGCGCTGGCGGCGAGGCCGTGCCCGACCACGTCTCCCGCGACCAGTGCCACCCGGGCGGAGGACAGCGGGATCACGTCGAACCAGTCGCCGCCGATCCCGCTCGCCGTGTCGGTGGGCAGGTAGACGCTGGCGGTGGAGACGGCCGAGGTCTCGGCCTGCGAGGGCGGCAGCAGGCTGCGCTGGAGGCCGACGGCGGCGCGGTGCTCGCGCGCGTAGCGGCGGGCGTTGTCCAGGGCGAGTGCCGCCCGGTCGGCGATCTCGCGCAGCAGCTCCAGATCGGCCGGCAGGTACGGCGGCCGGTTGGGGGCGCGGTGGACGGCCACCCGGCCGAGCAGCCTGCCGCCGGCCCGGAGCGGGACGGCCATCGAGGCGGGGAAGTCGGTGTGCACGCTCTGCTCGTCGGGGTGCGCGTGCACGGCTCCCCCGACCGGGGGCGGCGGGGGCGGGGCGACCGGGCCGCCCGGGCCCGCCGCCGGTTCGCCGGGTGGGGCCGACACCGCGACGGCGGCGCGGCGCAGCAGCACCCGGCCGTCCCGCCCGGGGGCGGGCTCGCCGCCGGTGAACACGGCCTCGGCGACGTCCACCACCGCGAGGTCGCCGAGGCCCGGGGCGGCCGCGGCGCCCGGGTCGGCGGCGCCGGGGGCCGTCCGGTCGGCGGTCCGGTCGGCGGGCGGGCCGGTCCGGGCGGCGGGCGGTGCGAGGACGGCGGCCAGCTCCTCCGCCGTCCCGCCGACCGACAGCGAGCCGCCGACGGCGGCGGTGGCCCGGTGCAGCAGGGCGAGCCGTTCACCCGTCCGGTGGAGTTCGGTGACGTCGGTGAACAGGGCGGTGACCCCGATCACCTGCCCGTCGGGGGCCTGCAGCCGGAACGCCGAGATGGCCATCACCGCGCCGCCGGACGGGTCCTCGATGGTGCGGACGATCTCCTCCGCGCCGATCAGCGGGCGGCCGGTGCGCAGCACGTCGTGCAGTCCGCGTTCGACGGCCGCCGCGTCCTGCGGCTGGAGGAAGTCGCCGAGGCGGCGGCCGCGCAGGTCCGGGGGGAGGCCGCTGTAGGGGAGCAGATGGGTGTTGGTGCGGACGAGGCGCAGCCGTTCGTCGAAGACGGCCAGGCCGACCCGGTCCTGGAGGAAGAGTTCGCTGGTGAACGCCTGGTCCTGGCGCCAGCGGGCGATCTGCGGGGTGGGGGCGGCCAGCACGAAGTAGCGCGCCGTGCCCGGGCCGTCCGGGGGCGCCGGGGCCGCAGGGGCGTCCAGGGGGAGGACCTGGAAGGAGAGCGGGAGCAGCTCGCCCCGGCCGGAGCGGAACACCGCCTCGCCGGACCAGCCCTCGGTCCGCTGCCGCTCGGTGAGCTCGGACATCGCCGGCCACCCCGAGGAGTCGGCGAGCAGCTCGTGCACCGGCCGGCCGTGGACCTGCCGGGTGTCGAGGCCGAACAGCCGGGCCGCCTCCGGGGTCCAGCGGACGACGAGGCCGTCCGCGTCCAGCAGTGCTCCGACGGCGTTGTCGACGAAGGGGGATCGGCCACGCTGCAGGGCGTCCGCCGTGCTCATCCGGTCGGCTCCTCTCCGTCGGCGGGATCACGGCCGCGATCTCTCCATCATCCTCCGGCCCGCCGAGCCCGCCAGTTCCCGCCGACGGCCCCCGTCGCACGGGAGGCATCGCCAAGGAGGCGGTGCGCGGGGGGTTCTCGGGCGTGCGCTCTTATTGTAATCTCCGTCAATAAGCGGGGCGGGCCCACGCCGCGGTGGCGAGTCCCCGCAGGCCACGCACCTGACGGAGGCAGCCATGGCTCACTCGGCGGAACGCACCCCCACCCTCACCCCAGGCGGCCACGGACGGACCCACACCGCCGCCGACGACGAGGTGTCCAAGCGGCTGCTCGACTCCGCCGCGACCCTCTCCTACGACCCGGCCACCGAGATCGACTGGGACGCCCCGCTGGAGCCCGGGCACTACGGGCTCAACCCGGAGTGGAGCACCCTCTACGGCACCGCGCTCTGGTCCGAGATGACCGAGGAGCAGCGGGTCGTGCTCACCCGCCACGAGGTCGGCTCGATCATGACCACCGGCATCTGGTTCGAGATGATCCTCCAGCAGATGGTGCTGCGCGACCAGTACCTCAAGGACCCCGCCAGCGCCGAGTTCCGCTTCGCGCTCACCGAGATCGCCGACGAGTGCCGCCACTCGATCATGTTCGCCCGCGCCTGCGAGAAGATGGGCGTCCCCCAGTACAAACCCAATCAGTTCGTCGCCCAGGCCGGACGCGCCTACAAGGCCCTCGCCCGCGGCGAACTCGCCTACGGCGGCATCCTGGTGGCCGAAGAGGTGCTGGACGTCATGCAGCGCGACTGGATGCGCGGCGAGAACGTCCTCGACATCGTCCGCGGGACGTCCCGGATCCATGTGGTCGAGGAGTCCCGGCACATGAAGTTCGCCCGCCAGGAGATCCGCGAACGGCTGCGCGGGGCGGGCACCCTGCGCCGCCGCAACGCCGCCTTCGGCATCGCCGCCGGCGCGTACGTCATCGTCACCAACATGGTTCACCCGTCCGTGTACAAGGCGGCCGGACTGGACGTCGCCCGGGCCCTCGCCGAGGTCCGCGCCAGCGAGCACCGCCGCGCCATGATGCGCACCAGCAGCCGCCACCTGATGGCCTTCCTCGCCGAGAACGGCCTGCTCACCGGCCCGTCGACGAAGCTCTACCGCCGCATCCACATGCTCTGAGCGCCGCGCGCCCCGCGGCCTGTACCCCGCACGCCGAACCCCACCCAGCGAGGAACCCCGCCCCGCCATGGCCTACGCGATCACCCGGTCCTGCTGCAACGACGCCTCCTGCGTGTCCGTCTGCCCGGTCAACTGCATCCACCCCACCCCCGACGAGCCCGACTTCGGCCGCACCGACCTGCTGTACATCGACCCGGCCGCCTGCATCGACTGCGGCGCCTGCGCCGACGCCTGCCCCGTCGACGCGATCTTCCCGGTCGACCGGCTCCAGGGCCCCGACGCCGTCTACGGCGACCTCAACCGCGACTGGTACCGCGACCACCCCACCGACCACGCCTGGGGCGCGCCCGCCTTCCCGCGCAGCCTGCCCGCCGGCCTCGACCTCGGGACCGGCCCGCTGCGGGTCGCCGTCGTCGGCACCGGGCCGTCCGCGAGCTACACCGCGTTGGCCCTGCTGCGCACCACCGGCGCCGAGGTCACCATGCTCGACCGGCTGCCCGTGGCCGGCGGACTGCTGCGGCACGGGGTCGCCCCCGACCACCAGTCGACCAAGCGGATCGCCGAGAGCTTCGCCTCCGTCTTCCACGACCCCCGGCTGCGGGTCCACCTCAACGTCGAGGTCGGCACCGACCTCGACCACGCCGAACTCGCCGCCCACCACCACGCGGTGGTGTACGCGGTCGGGGCCGCCGCCGACCGCCGGCTCGACGTGCCCGGCGAGGACCTCCCCGGCAGCCTGCCCGCCACCACCTTCGTCCGCTGGTACAACGCCGAACCCACGGTGCCCGCCGACGCGGTCGCCCTCGGCGCCGGAACCGGCCCCGGCGCCGAACGGGCCGTGGTGATCGGCAACGGCAACGTCGCGCTCGACATCGCCCGGATCCTGCTCACCGACCCCGACCGGCTCGCCGCCACCGACATCGCCGACCACGCCCTCGCCGCCCTGCGCCGCAGCCCGCTCCGCGAGGTCGTCCTGACCGCCCGGCGCGGACCCGAGCACGCCGCCTGGACCACCCCCGAGTTCCTCGCCCTCACCCGGCTCCCGGGCGTCGAGCTCGTCGTGGACGACCGGCCGGAAGTCCGCGCGGCCCTCGCCGCCGCGCCCGAGGGCTCCGCCGCGGCCCTGCTGGCCGGCCTCCCGCTGGAACGCCTGGACGGCGCCGCCCCGCCCCGGCCGGGCCGCCGGATCGTGCTCCGCTTCCACGCCGCGCCCCTCGAACTCCTGGGCGGCGCACGGGTCGAGGCCGTCCGCCTGACCGGCGACGACCGACCCCTGCGCGCCGCCCTGGTGGTCCGCTCCATCGGCCACCGCGGCGTCCCGCTCCCCGGACTGCCCTTCGACGAGGCCACCGCGAGCGTCCCGCACCGGGGCGGCCGCGTCCTGGACCCGGCGACCGGCCGACCACTTCCCGGCACCTACCTCGTCGGCTGGGCCAAACGCGGCCCCTCCGGCGGCATCGGCGCCAACCGCGCCTGCGCCGAGGAGACCGTGCACGCCCTCCTGGACGACGCCGTCGCAGGCACCCTGCCCCACCCGACCGGCGACCGCAGGACCTTCGACCGCCTGGTCCGCACCCGATGCCCCGACGCCCTCGGCCTGCGCCAGCTCCGCGCCATCGACCGCGCCGAACGCGCCCGGGGCGAAGCCACCGGCCGCCCCCGCGTCAAACTCCCCACCGTCCCCGCCCTCCTGGCGGCGGCCCGGCGGTGACGGGCGCTCAGACCACCTCGGCCCCGATGGCACGCAGCACGTCACCGAGCCACACGAAGCCGTACCCGACGGCGCACGACTCGTCCCCGACCATCCGCTCCAAGTGCTCCCAGGACTCCGACACCATCCCCAGGGTGGGCTCCGCCGGCCCGGCGCAGAGGTCCGCCGCCTCCGCCGGCGGCACCGACCAGTACGGATCCGCCACGGCGACCCGCCCCTCAGTGGCCTGCGCCTCGACCTGCCGCACGAGCACGTCGAGCACCCGCCGCAGCTCGGCGAGCGGGATCCGCACGGAAGGTTCGTCGAGGACCAGTGGCGTTCCCGGCCGGTCGAAGGCGGTACGCAGGGCGTGCTCGATCTCGGGGAGGGTGCGCAGGTGCAGCAGCTGCTGCCAGCCCTTGAGGTAGTTCCCGAGCTCGGGCTGGGGTACGTCCTCGACCTCGGCGGTGAAGCGGGCGAGGTCCGAGCCGGTCAGGGTCTCGCGGAACTCCCGGATCGTCCGCGGGCTCTCGGACGGCAGCCGGGGTCGGACGGGTCGGGTGCTCATGGCGGTGCCTCGCTTCGGCCGGGGCGGGCGGGAAGCGGCAGTCGTCGGGACGCCGCGCTCCGAACCTACCGTTCGTCCGAGCCCCGCCGGGCCCGAGCCGGACAAGTCGGGTCATCGGCCGAACGGCCGTCAGCTGAAGATGCTGCCCAGGTCCAGCTGGGTGATCAGGTAACTGTCGGTGGCCGGGTCGTGGGCGTGGAGGAGGGCGGTCCGGCCGGCCGGGACGACGGGGTCGCCGGGTGGGGTGCGGACCGCGATGAGGGCGGGCGAGCCCTCGTCCGTGGTGACCTCGGCCCAGCCGCCGGTGGCGGTGGCGTCGCCCGGGAGGACGAAGCAGGAGCGGCCGACCAGGGGGAAGGGTTCGGAAGCGAGCAGGTCGCCGGGAAGATCGTCCGGAAGAACCCCGGGCACGGCGTCGACATGGGGATCGGCGCCGCACCCCCCGTTCCGGGTCCCGGTGGCGTGGCCGACGTCGTGTCCCCCGGACACGACGTCGGCGCCAAGGCCGCTGAGCAGGGCCAGCATCCAGTACTCAGCGGTCACCACCAGAGTCGGGAAGCCAGGTGCGGCTCTGAAATTCCCCCGCAACCGACCCGCCCCCCAGACTCTTTCCTACAGCGCCGGATCCCCCGTGCGCCGCAGTGATCCTGTCAGGGGCGAAGGCTCCGCACACTGCCAGGATCCGGCAATCTTGACGCTGCTTTGACACCCTGAAAATATCCGGAAACCGCAAGCAACGCGGGGCCGTCCGAAACGTCCGACAGAACGGATCAGAGCGGCTGGTCGGGCCAGTCGAGCAGCCGCGCGCCCATCACGGCGGTCTCCAGGGTGTACCGGTGCAGGGCCTCCGCCGGGTCGTAGCCGGTGAGGTCGCGGATGCGTTCCAGCCGGTAGCCGAGGGCCCGCACGCTCAGCCCGAGCCGCCGGGCGGTCTCCGCGTTCACGTACCCGGCCTCGGCCTGGACGGTGATGGTCCTCAGCAGCGGACCGGCGCCGCCGCGCGCGGCGGTGAGCGGACCGAGCACCGTCCGCACCAGGTCGGCCATGGCTTCCCGGTCCCGCATCAGCACCGGGAAGACCAGCAGTTCCTCGGCCCGCAGCCGGGCCGCGGGCAGGCCGAGCCGCTCCGCGTACTCCAGGGTTGCGAGCGCCTCCTCGTAGCTGCGGACGATGCCGCCGGTGCCTCCGTACCGGCGGCCGGTGGCCACCCGCAGGGCCGGCGGGTAGCCGGGGCCGGGGCGCAGGGCGAGGTCGGTGAAGGCGGCGAGGACGGCCTGTTCGCCGTCGGAGGCGATGCAGACCAGCCGCCCGTCGCGGACGGCCAGCAGCAGGGTGCGGTCGTCGTAACGGCCGGTCAGTTCGCGCAGGACCCGGTGCGGGGTGGGCGCGCCCTCCAGGTAGGGCTCGTCGCCGACGGCGACGGCGACGGTGTAGCCGGCGGCGAGCCGCAGGCCGAAGCGTTCGGCGCGTTCGGCGAGCCGGCCGAGGTCGGTGCGGCCGTGCAGCAGGTCGTTGACGAGTTCCCGCCGGTTGGCCTCCTCCTGGCGGACGGCCATCCGCTGGGCGCGTTCGTGGCCCTCGGCGACGGCGCCCAGCGCGGCCTGGGTGGCGGCGAGCACGGCGTCGCCGGTGCGCCGGATCTCGGCGGTGGTGACGGCGGTGAGGCCGGGGAAGGTCTGCCAGGACGCGCGGGTGGCACCGAGGCAGACGCCGACGAGGTCGCGCAGTCCGTGGCCGGCCTCGGCGGCGCGCTCGCCGAGGTCGCGCAGCCGTTCCAGCTCGGTGCGGCGGAGCAGGCGGCCGGTGCGGGAGACCTCGGTGAGCAGGGCCAGGCAGTGGCCGGCGAGCTTGCCGGGGATGTCGGGGGTGCCTGGAGTGCCGGTTCCGTTGGCCGCCGTCATGGTGTGGTGTCCGCCCCGGCCCGTGGGTGCGGTGCGGCCGTCCGGCGGGCCGACCGGTCGGCCGATCGGCCTCTCCGCCGGTCGGCCGGACCGCCGGGCCGCGGGCCGGTCGGCCGGCCACCCAGCCCAGGAATGTTATCGGTTCGGCCGGCCGGGACCCCCAGCCGCCGAGGAGACCGCCACCGCGACCGGCAGCAGCGGCCGGTGGCAGGCGACCGTCCGCCCCGGCGCCACCTCGCGCAGCCCCGGCACCTCCCGTGCGCACCGCTCGTCGGCGAACGGGCAGCGGGTGCGGAACCGGCAGCCGGACGGCGGGTCGAGCGGCGAGGGCGGGTCGGCGGGGAGCAGCCCGGTGTCGCCGAGCGGCCGCCCGGGTTCGGGGACGGCGGCGAGCAGCGCGGCCGTGTAGGGGTGGGCGGGGGCGGCGAGCACCTCCTCGGTGGGGCCCTGCTCGCAGAGCCGGCCGAGCTGGAGCACCGCGACGTCGTCGCTGACCGCGCGGACCACGCCGAGGTCGTGCGAGATGAACAGGCTCGCCAGGCCCCGCTCCTCGGTGAGGCCGCGCAGCAGGTTGAGCACGGTGGCCTGAGCCGAGACGTCGAGCGCGGACACGGCCTCGTCGGCGATCAGGACCCGGGGTTCGGCGGCCAGCGCCCGGGCGATGGCGACCCGCTGCGCCTGGCCGCCGGAGAGCTGGGCGGGCCGGCGGTCGCCGAACAGGGCGAGCGGCAGCCCGACGGCCTCCAGCTGGCGTTCGACCACGGCGGCGCGGTCCGCGGCCGGGTCGGGGTGGGCGTCGAGCGGTTCGGCGACGAGGTCGCGGACGGTGCGGCGCGGGTTGAGCGAGGAGACCGGGTCCTGGAACACCATCTGCAGCCGGGGCCGCAGGGCCCGTAGCGCGCGGGGGGCGAGGGTGGCCAGGTCGGTGCCGTCCACGGTGACGGTCCCGGCGGTGGGCGGGGGCAGCCGCAGCAGGGCCTTGGCGATGCTGCTCTTGCCGGAGCCGGACTCGCCGACCAGGGCGAGGGTGCGGCGTTCGCGCAGGGTCAGGTCGACCTCGCTGACGGCGTGCAGCGGGCCGGAGCGGGTGCGGTGGACCACCGAGAGCCCGGTGGCCCGCAGCACGACGGGGGAGGGTTCGGGGGCGGGGGCGACGGGGGTCATACGGTCTCCTGGGCCTTCGGCACGGACGCGGCCGACGAGGCGGACACGGCGGACGGGGCCGACGGAGCGGACGCCGGACCGGGCAGCACGGTGAGCGGGAAGTGGCAGGCGGCCGTGTGGCCGTCGCCGGCCCGGTGGAGCGGGGGCGCGTCCGTCGAGCAGACCGCCTCGGCGCGCTCGCAGCGCGGCGCGAACGGGCAGCCGACGGCCGGTCGGGAGAGGTCCGGCGGCGAGCCGGCCACGGCGGGCAGGACGCGGCGCAGCGGCCCGGTGACCCTCGGCACCGAGCGCAGCAGCGCGGCGGTGTACGGGTGGGCGGGTGCCTCGGTGACGGCCTCGGTGGGCCCGGTCTCGACGATCCGCCCGCCGTACATGACGGCGATCCGCCGGGCCCGCCCGTACAGCAGGCCGATGTCGTGGGTGATGAGCAGGGTGGCGAGGCCGCGGGTCCCGCGGTGCCGGTCGAGCAGGTCGAGGACGGTGCGCTGGACGGTGACGTCGAGCGCGGTGGTGGGCTCGTCGGCGAGCAGCAGGGCGGGGGAGCCGGCCAGCGCGGCGGCGATGCCGACCCGCTGCCGCAGCCCGCCGGACAGTTCGTGCGGGTAGGCGCGGGCGCGCCGGGCCGGGTCGGGCACGTCGACGGCGGCGAGCAGTTCGGCGGCGGTGCGCAGCCGTTCCCGGCGCGGCATCCGGCGGCGGTTGGTGAGCGACTCGGTGACCTGGTCGGCGATCCGCACCACCGGGTTGAGCGAGGTCATCGGGTCCTGGTGGACCATGGCCACGCCGGTGCCGAGGAGTTCGGCGCGCCGGCGCGGGGCGGCGGTGAGCAGGTCCTCGCCGTTGAGCAGGATCCGCCCGGTGGCGGTGGCCCGGGTGGTGCGAGGGTGGACGCCGAGCACGGTGCGGGCCAGCACGGACTTGCCGGAGCCGGACTCGCCGACGACGCCGAGGCACTCCCCGGCGTCGATGCTGAGGTCGATGCCGTGCAGGACGTGCAGGGTCCGGCCGTCGGGGGTGTGCAGGGTGGTGTCCAGCGAGCGGACTTCCAGGACGGGGGCGGTCATCCCCGGCCTCCCTTCGAACGGAGCTGCTCGCCCAGGTAGTTGAGGGCGAGGACGGTCAGGCAGAGCACCGCCGCGGGGGCGAGCGAGATCCACGGCGCGCTGCCGAGGGTGGTCCGGCCCTCGGCGATGATGCCCCCCCAGGACGGCTCCGGCGGGCGCAGGCCGAAGCCGAGGAAGCTGAGCGAGCCCTCGGCGACGATGGCGACCGTGGTGGCGGTGAACGCGAAGGTCAGCGCGACGGGCGCGACGTGCGGGACCACCTCGCGGCGCAGGATGCGCAGCGGCGCGGTGCCGATCATCCGGGCGGCCTGGACGAAGCCGCGCTCGTTGAGCGACAGGACGACGGCGCGCACCACCCGGGTGAAGTGCGGCACGGTGAACAGGCCGATCAGGGTGCCGATCACGCTCAGGCTCGGGCCGCGCAGCGCGACCGTGATCATCACCAGGATCAGCGAGGGCACCGACATCAGGAGGTCGGTGGCGAAGCCGATCACCTTGTCCACCGGGCCCCGGAACCAGCCGGCCACCAGGCCGAGCGCCCCGCCGCCGAGCAGGCCGACGGTGATGGTCAGCCCGGCGACGGCGAAGGAGGCGCGGGCGCCAGCCACGGTCCGTTGCAGGACGTCCCGCCCGGCGGCGTCGGTGCCCAGCCAGTGGCCGGGGCCGGGGGCGGCGGAGGGGTGGGCGAAGTCGCCGTGCAGCGGGTCGAACCCGGGCAGCAGCGGGAGCAGCAGGGCGGCGAGCGCGATCAGCGCCAGCCAGGCCCCGGCGGCCAGCACCCCGGGGGCCGGGCGGCGGACGGACGGGCGGCGAACCGGCTGAGAGGTCGCGGGGGCAGGGGCGGTAGGGGCGGTAGGGGCGGTCTCAGCGACGCTCATCGGCGATCCTCGGGTCGACGGTGCGGTACAGCAGGTCCACGGCGACGGTGGCCGCCACCACGCCGACGGCGCTGACCACCACCACGGCCTGCACCACCGGGAAGTCGCGCCCGGCGATCGCGGTGGCCGCCAGGGTGCCGACACCCGGCACCGCGAACAGCGACTCGACCAGCACCGAGCCGCCGAGCGACATCCCGATGCCGATCCCGACCAGGGTGACCAGCGGCAGCGAGGAGGGCCGCAGCGCGCGCCGCAGCAGCAGCCGCACCGTCCCCATGCCGCGGCTGCGGGCGGCAGCCACGTAGGTCTGGTCGAGGGTGTCGATCAGCTGGCCGCGCAGGGTTCGGGTGAACACGGCCGCCTCGGTGAGGCCGAGGGTGAGCGCGGGCAGCACCAGGTGGCGCAGGTTGTCGAGCGGGTCCTCGGTGAACGGCGTCCAGCCGGTGGCGGGCAGGATCCGCAGCTGGACGGCGGCGAGCCAGATCAGCACCAGGCCGAGCACGAAGCCGGGCACGGCGAGCCAGACGAACGCCCCGGCCGTGGCGATCCGGTCGACCGCGCCGCCCGGCCGCCAGGCCGAGTACAGGGCCACCGGCAGGGCCAGGCCGAGCGCCACCACCTGGGCGGCGACGAAGAGTTCGAGGGTGACCGGGATCCGGTCGGAGAGTTCGGCGGTGACGGCCACGCCGGTGGACAGCGAGTGGCCGAGGTCGCCGTGCAGGGCGTCGCCGAGCCAGCGCCAGGCGGCGACGAGCACGTTGTCGTCCAGGCCGAGCTTCGCCTCGTACGCGGCGACCTGCTCGGGCGTGGCGGTGGGGCCGAGCGCGGCGAGGGCGGGGGAGCCGGGCATGAGGTGGGGCAGGGCGAGTGCCGCGACGGTGACCAGCAGCAGGACCGAGGCGGCCCGTCCGGCCCGCCCGGCGACGCGCCCCGCGGTCCGGAGGACGGGCGCCAGGGCGAGCCCCGGCGCGGTCGGGGCAGGTGCGTGGGCAGGCGTCACTTCTTCACCCACAGCACGGCGGGGGAGACGCTGACCACGGTCCGCTTCGACACGTCGGGCAGTCCGCCGAGCTCGGCGGAGGCCAGGAAGCCGACCGGGTTCTCGGTCAGGAAGAGCATCGGGACGTCGGCGACGATCTCCTGCGCGGCCTCCTGGTAGGCGCGGGCCCGCTGCGCCGGGTCGACGGTGCCGTGCCCGGTGGTGATCGCCCGCGCGGCCCTCGGGTTGTTCCAGCCGGTGAAGTTGTAGGGGGAGTCGGACAGGAACAGGCTGGTCAGGGCGGTGTCGGTGTCGCCGAACATGCTGGTGACGAAGTCCATCACCTGGAACTGGCGCTGGAACATCGCGGTGCCGAGGCCCGCCTGGTCCAGCGGCTTGATGGTCATCCGGACGCCCGCCTCGGCGAACATCTGCTGGAGCACGGTGGCCCGCTGCTGGGCCTCGGGCCGGCTGTCGACCAGGTAGTCGAAGGCGAGGTCGGCGTGGCCGGACTCGGCGAGCAGGGCCTTGGCCTTCGCGGCGTCGTGCGCGGGGTAGCCGGTGTCGGCGGTGCCCCGGTAGGGCGAGGTGGAGCCGATCGGGCCGTCCGCGACCTTGCCCTGGTCGAGGTGGACGACCCGCTCGACGGCGGAGCGGTCCACGGCGTACTGGAGCGCCTTGCGGACCTTCGGGTCGTCGAAGGGGGCGGCCTTGGTGTTGAACAGCACGGTGGAGGTCGAGCCGGGGCCGGTCGCGGCGCGCAGCCCGTCGCCGGCGGCCTGCTTGTACTGCGCGGGGGTCTCGGTCCAGACGAGGTCGGCGTCGCCGGAGCGCAGCGACTGGTAGCGGCTGTCGGTGTCCGGCAGCACCTTGTAGACGAGCTTGTCGGCGTGGCCCTTGGGGCCCCGGTAGCCGGGGTTGCGCACCAGGGTGGCGGAGACGCCGGGCTGCACGCTCTCCACCGTGTACGGGCCGGAGCCGACGGCGGGGGTGTCGGGGCCGGCGGGGGCCTCGGAGATGTAGCCGAGGGAGCGGGTGAACAGGTTGGGGAAGGCGGCGTTCGGGGCCTTGAGGGCGAAGCCGACGGAGGTCGGGGAGTTCACCGTCATGGCGCCGATGCTGGCGGCGTCGACGGCGCAGCTGCACTTGGCCTCGGGCCTGGCGAGCCGGTTGACGTGGTCGACGACGGCCTGCCCGTCCAGCGGCTTGCCGTCGCTGAAGGTGACGCCCTCGGGCAGCTCCAGCGTCCAGGCGGTGGCGTCGGCGTTCGGGGTGAAGGACTTGGCCAGGTGGGGCTGGACGGCGCCGTTGTCGGCGTTGGCCATCAGCGGGTCGTAGAGCGCGTTGGCCAGGATCATCATCGGCATCGAGGTGAGCCCGCTGTCGGCCGGGTCGAGCTTGGTGAACGGCCGGTCGAGGCCGATGCGCAGGGTGCCGCCGTCGACGGCCGGTCCGTCGTCCTTGGGCGCGGAGCCGGTCGCGGCGCCGCCGGAGAGGGTGTCGTCGGAGGCGGAGCAGGCGACGGCGGTGAGGGCGAGGGCCGCCGTGCAGACCGCGGTTGCCAGAACGTGCGTGTGCCGCTTCATGGTTCCTCGTGGGGTTCGGTGGGGGCGGGGGAGTGGGGAAGGCGGGGAGAGCCGAGGGGAGAGCGGGGGGAGAGGGAGGGGAGAGGGAGGGGAGGACGGGGCGGTCCCGACCGGACCGGTCGCCGTACGAGCCCAGCTTTTGGAAGTGGCACAACTGCCAATTGGCAGTTGTGCAAACTTCACATGTCGAGCTGGCGACGACTTCGCGGTGGGCTTGAGCGGTCGCTCCGGGCGTGATTCCGTACGACCAAGGCCGCTTGCGGCACGGCAGTTGACGAGGAGCGAGCAGGATGCAGGGGCAGGGGACGGACACCGCGGCGGAGCCCGGACTGCGCGACCGCAAACGCGCGCGGACCAGGCAGGCGATCCGGACGGCGGGGCTCGACCTCTTCGAGGAGCAGGGCTTCGAAAGCACCACGGTGGACCAGATCTGCCGGCGCGCGGACGTCGCCCACCGCACCTTCTTCCGGTACTACGAGTGCAAGGAGGCCCTGCTCTTCGGCATGGACTTCGGGCTCGCGGTCCTGGACGCCTTCGCCGCCGCACCGGCCGGACTCGGCATCTGGGAGGCCTTCGAGTACGCCGGGGCCACCACCGACGGGCAACTGGAGGAGCCGGCCGCGCACACCGCGCGGCGCCGGGCGCTGCGGCGCCGGTTCATCGGGATCCGCAGTGTGCACGACTTCGCGCTGATCATGATCGACACGTTCTCGCAGCGGGCGGCGGCGATCGCGGCCGACCGGCTGGGCGTGGACGTGACCGCCGACCTGCGGCCGCACGCCCTGGCGGCGCTGCTGGCGGGGATGACCCGGCGGCACGTCGTCGACGGCGAGGAGGGGCGGCCGCTGGCGGACTGGGCGGTGGCGTTCCGGCAGCTGCTCGGGCCGCTCGCGGGGCCGGAGCCCGAGCCTGAAGCGGGGCCGGAGCCCGAGCCGGAAGCGGGGCCGGAGCCGACGGCTGTGCCCTCCGGGCCCGCCGGGTGAGCGCGCCCGGCTACTCGGCGGGCCCGGACCCGCCCGCGCCGTCCGCCCCGCCGTCCGTCCTGCCGTCCGTCCCGCCGGGCTCGCGGTAGTGCAGCACGAACCGCGCGCTGCTCCCGTCGATCCGCCGCCGCACGTACAGCGCGGGCGTGCCGTCCGGCGTGCAGCTGACCCCCTCGCGGACCAGCAGCGGGGTGCCCGGCGGCACCCCGAGCAGCTCCGCGTCGGCGAGGTCCGCGCCGATCGCGCCGAACGCCCGCCAGTCGTACTCCAGCTCCACCCCGGCCGACCCGGCCAGGGCGAGCACCATGTTCCCCGGCCGTCCCGGCCGTTGCAGTTCGGCCGGCAGCGGCCGGGTCGGCACCCAGTAGCTGTTCGCCACCCGGGGGCGGCCGCCGATCCTGATCACGGTGTCCACCCGGGACAACTCCCCGGTGGTGCGGCCCAGTTGCCGGGCCGCCTCGTCGTCCTCGGCGGAGCCGCCGACGGCCGGGGCCGCCACCACGGTCTCGCCGTCGCCCTCGACGACGCCCGCCGCCCCCTCCGGCAGGGGAGTGCCCGACGGCAGGGCGGTGTCCAGCGGCAGGGCGCGGTGGACACTGCCGAGGTCGAACCGCTGGCTGCGCGGGTCGACGGTGATCGAGACCCGTACCGCCGGCGGGCGGACGAACGTCCCCACGCCCCGGCGGATCTCCAGCACCGCGGCCCGCTCCAGCTCCGCCACCGCCTGCCGGACGGTCAGCCGGTTGACGCCGAAGTCGGCGCTCAGCTCCGGCTCGCTGGGCAGCCGGGAGCCCGCCGGGTACGTCCCGGCGTCGATGCGCTCCTGGAGCTGCCGGGCCAGCCGGCGGTACAGCGGGGTGTCGCTTCGGTGCGTTGCCACGCGCCCGATCCTACGGAGCCGCAGGGCGGCTTCCGTCCGGGGTTGTCCGGAAGTTCACCCCGGCGCCGCTTGCCCCGGCCCCGATCCGCCAGGTAGACATCTAGACGTCTAGATGTCTAGATGTCTCGCCCCATCATGGCTCTCCCCATGGCTTTCCCCCTTCCCCCGACCGACCCCCACCACCGAGAGGCCCCCACCATGACCCTGGTCAACTTCCGCGACCCCGCCACCCTCGCCGACCCCGCCAGCCGCTGGATCCGCCCCGGCGCCCTGTACCGCTCCGCCCAGCCCTTCCCCAACGACAACGCCGACATCTCCGCCCAGCTGCGCACCGCCGGCGTCCGCACCATCGTCGACCTGCGCGGCGACGCCGAGGCCCGGGACAACGACTGGGCGGTCTCCGCGGCCGACGGCGTCGACGTGGTCGCCGCCCGCATCCAGCCCACCAACGGCGAACTGGCGGCGGCCATGAAGGCGATGGTCACCGACGCCGACCTCGGCGCCTTCTACCTGCTGATGGCCGAATCCGCCCCCGAGGCCGTCAAGCTCGCCGTCGAGGCCGCCGCCCGCCCCGGCGGCGTGCTGCTGCACTGCGCCGCCGGCAAGGACCGCACCGGCCTCCTCACCGCCCTGCTGCTCGACCTGCTCGGCGTGCCCACCGAGGAGATCGTCGCCGACTACGCCCGCACCGGCGCCGCGCTGACCCAGATCTTCGAGGGCCTGGCCGAGCGCAACCGGGCCGCGCTCAACGACTACGAGAACGGCAACCTGGTCGTCCCCCGCCCGCTGCTGGAGGCCCCGGCCGGTGCGATGGCCGCCTTCCTGGAGCTGGTCGGCAGCCGCTACGGCGGCACCGAGGGCTTCCTCGCCCACTGCGGCGTGGACGCCGGGACCGTCGCCGCCTTCCGCGCCAAGGCCGCCGCCGGGGTGACCGCGTGAGCGCCGCCGGCCGCCCGGCGCTGCTGCGCCACACCGACGGCACGCCGTTCCGCGACCTCAACCACAACGGCACCATGGAGCCCTACGAGGACCCGCGACTGCCCGTCGAGGAACGCGTCGAGGACCTCCTGACCCGGATGACCCCGGCCGAGAAGGCCGCCCTGATGCTCCACGGCCGGATGCTCCCCGGCAACCAGGGCCCCTTCCCCTCCGGCGAGCACCTCGTCACCGAACACGGCCTCACCGCCTTCGCCATGATGGCCGTCCCCGACGCCCGCGCCATGGCCGAGTGGAACAACCACGTCCAGGACCTCGCCGCCGCCGCCCGCCTCGGCATCCCGGTCACCCTCGCCTCCGACCCCCGGCACGGCTTCACCGCCAACCCGGCCACCGCCTTCACCGGCGGCGGCTTCTCCACCGGCCCCGAACCGATCGGGCTCGCCGCCACCGACGACCCGGAACTCGTCGAGCGCTACGCCGCGCTGATCGGCCGCGAACTGCGGGCCGTCGGCATCCGGGTCGCCATCCACCCGATGGCCGACCTCGCCACCGAGCCGCGCTGGGCCCGGATCAGCGGCACCTTCGGCGAGGACCCGGACCGCGCCTCCCGGATCATCGCCGCCTACATCCGCGGCCTCCAGGGCGGGCCCATCGGCCCGGACAGCGTCGCCTGCATGACCAAGCACTTCCCCGGCGGCGGACCGCAGTTCAAGGGCGAGGACTCGCACTTCGCGGCCGGCCGCCGACTGGTCTACCCGGGCGGCGCGCTCGACCGGCACCTGCGCCCCTTCGAGGCCGCGTTCGAGGCCGGCACCGCGCAGATCATGCCCGCCTACGCGATCCCCTCCGGCAGCGGACTCACCGAGGTCGGCGCCAACTTCAACCACGACGTCATCACCGGCCTGCTGCGCGGCAAGTACGGCTTCGACGGCGTGGTCTGCACCGACTTCAACGCCATCACCGGCATGGACGTCCCCGGCATCGTCAGCCTGCCGCCGCGCCACTGGGGCGTCGAGGAGCTCTCCGTACCGGAGCAGGTGGCGCTCACCCTGCACGCCGGGGCCGACCAGCTCGGCGGCGAGACCGACCCGGAACTGATCCTCGGCGCGCTCCGCTCCGGCGCCGTCACCGAGGCGCGCCTCGACGAGTCCGTCCGCCGCATCCTGCGCGACAAGTTCCGCCTCGGCCTGTTCGACGACCCGTACGTGGACGTCGAGGCCGCCGTCGCGACGGTCGGAACGCCCGAGGGCCGCGCACTCGGCCGGGAGCTCCAGGCCCGCTCGCTGGTCCACCTGGCCGGCCGCCCGCTCACCGGCACCCGCCTCTACGTCGAGGGCGTCGACCCGGCCGTGGCCGCCCGCTACGGCACCGTCGTCGACCGGCCCGAGGACGCCGACCTCGCGGTGCTCCGCCTCGCCACGCCCTACGAGAAGCGCGAAGGGCTGCTGGAACAGGCCTTCCACTCCGGCTCGCTGGAGTTCGAACCGGCCGAGGCGGCCCGGCTCGCGGAGCTCGCCGGGGCACTGCCCACGGCGCTCGTCGCCCAGCTGGAGCGCCCCGCCGTCCTCACCCCGCTGGCACCCCACGCGGCCCTGCTGGTGGGCGAGTTCGGCGCCGCCGACGACATCGTCCTGGACGCCGTCCTCGGCCGCACCCCGATGACCGGCACCCTCCCCTTCGACCTCCCGCGCTCCGACGCGGCCGTCGACGCCGCCCGGGAGGACGTCCCCTTCGACACCGCCGACCCGCTGTTCCGCTTCGGCCACCCGACCGCCCCGCGCGGCGAGGGCCGCCCGGCCTGAGGCGCGTCCGGCCCGTCGCCGGACAGGAGGTGCGGAGCAGGAAGTCGGTCCGGCCGACTTCCTGCTCCGCACCTCCTTTTCCGTATCCCTGCTCCGTCCGTTGCCGCGACCCTGTAACGCGCCGTCGGTCCTGGAGCGTGTTGGTGGTGACATCAGTTCGAGAGGGGACCATTCGGTGGGGGACACACCTGCGGACTTCCTGGAGTTCGCCCACGCCCGCAGCGACCAGCTCTTCCGCACGGCGTGCCTGCTCACCGGCGACCGGCATCTGGCCGAGGACCTCGTGCAGGAGACGCTCGCCAAGATGTACCGGTCGTGGCGGCGGATCGACCGCACGCACGCGCCGGCCGCGTACGCCCACACCGTCCTGGTCCGCACCTTCACCTCGTACCGCCGCCGGCGCAGTGCGCAGGAGCGCCCCGTCGAACGGCTCCCGGAGGGCGCGGAGGACCGCGGAGACCCCGAGCTGCGGCTGACCCTGCTGGACGGGCTCGCACGGCTCGCCCCCAAGGAACGGGCGGTGCTGGTGCTGCGGTACTGGGAGGACCGGTCGGTCGAGGAGACCGCGCGGATGATGCAGCTGAACCCCGGCGCCGTACGCACCCGCAGCCTGCGGGCGCTGCAGAAGCTCCGCTCCGTCCTCGGCGACGAGCTGCTCGCCGACCTCGCACACCTCTGAGCGGGCCGTGGACCCGCTGTCCCCGCCCCTCGAAAGGAGAGCACCGTGAGCCCCGATCAGCAGTCCGGCCGACGTCTGCACGAGGCGATGCGGCACAGTTCCGACGCGTTCGGCCCGCACCGTGCCGACCTCGTCCTCCGCGCGGCCGCGCGGGGCCGCCGGCTCCGCCTCGTCCGCCGGGCCCGGATCGCCGCGCTGGCCGCCGCCGTCGCCGGCGCCGCCGTGATGGGGGTCACGCAGCTCTCGCCCGGGGCCGCGCCCGCCCTGTCGCCCGCCGTGACCCCGACGTCGACCCCGACGTTCGCGCCCGCCCCGACGGCGACGCTCGTGCCCGTTCCGACCCGGCCCCCGTCCGCCGCCCCGCCCGTCGGCGGCCCGCGCTCGGGACCGCTCGCGGCGCAACTGGCGGCCTTCATGCCCCCGGGCACGACCACCCGGGTGTCCAGCAGCGGAGCCTTCGAGGACGGACGCGTCACCTTGAGCCGGACCGGAACAGCCTCGGGATCCGTCCTCCACGACGACGGGCGCGGCGGGGCCTCCGTCGTTGTGAGGCTCGCCGACATCGACCCGCGTACCCCCAGCTGCGACCCGGGGCCCTGGCTCTTCTGCGACATCCTCGCGGACGGCACCGAGATCAAGGCCGAGAAGGCCAAGCTGACCAGTGGCTACCTGCTCTGGTCGGTGCACGTCCTCCACCCGGACGGCCGGAAGGTCGACGTGGACGAGCTCAACACCGACCGGATCCCGGAGAAGGCGACGACCGCCAGTCCCACCCGAGCCGAACCCCCGCTGACCATCGACCAGTTGCAGGCCATCGCCCTCAGCCCGCACTGGGCGGCGTCACCGTGATCGGCCGCACTGACCGTGCGCCGCGCCGGCCGCCGGCGGACAGGGCGGACAGGGCGGGCCGGTCGAAAACCGGTCGCTCCGCCCGCCGCGCCGCTGGCAGAGTCGGACGCCATGCAGCACCTGCGCGGGATCCGGGCCGACTTCGACGCCACCACCATCACCCTCTACCAGGCGTACGCCCCGGCCGTCGCCGAACCCGCGCTCGCCGCCCAGCGGTTCGTGCCGCCCTTCTCCTTCGGCCGGACGACCTGGATCAAGCCCTCGTTCGCCTGGTTGATGCACCGCAGCAACTGGGCGCGCAAGCCCGGCCAGGAACGCGTCCTCGCCGTCCGGATCACCCGCGCCGGCTGGGAGGAGGCCCTGCGCCGCGCGGTCCTGACCACCGCCGACCCGGCGGAGCTCGCCCACGCCGAGGTGCACGTCCAGTGGGATCCGGAGCGCTCGCTGCGGGGCGCCGCGCTCAACCACTACAGCATCCAGGTGGGCGTGGGCCGCACCCTGGTCCGGACCTTCGCCGAGGAGTGGATCACCGGCATCACCGACCTCACCCCGCAGGCCCGGAAGATCGCCGCCCTCGTCCAGGGCGGCCGGGCGGACCGGGCCCAGCGCCTCCTGCCGCCCGAGCGCCCGTACCCGCTGCCGGGCCCGATCGCGGCCCGGTTGGGCATGGACCGCTGAAGCGGCCGGGTCGGCCTGAACAGCCGTCGGGTCGGGTCGTCCGGTGCCGCACGGAAAGTCGGCCACTCCGACTTCTCGTGTGCGAACGCGGCCGTCGACGCCGCCCGGGAGGACGTCCCCTTCGACACCGCCGACCCGCCGTTCCGCTCCGCGGCGGCACTCCCGGTCACTTCACGGGCGTGCCGCCGCGGGCGGCTCGGGTGGGTCAGACCTGCGAAAGGCTGATCTGGTCGCCGAAGGCCACCCAGTGCTGGCCCCGGTCGGACTTGTCGCACGGCTTCACGGAGACGGTCGGGGTGCCCCAGGTGTTGGCGAGGCAGTAGGCGGGCGCCAAGGTCAGCGCGATCTGGTCACCGTTCACGGTCCAGTACTGGCCCTGGTCACCGGAGGCGCACGCCTTGGTGGAGACGTCCGGCTTGTTCCAGGTGTTGGCGAGACAGTAGGCCCGGGCGTTGGTGAGGGCGATCTGCTGACCGGTGACGGTCCAGTGCTGGCCCTGGTCGTTGGCGTCGCACGCCTTGGTGGAGACGTCCGGCTTGTTCCAGGTATTGGCCAGACAGTAGACGCCGGGTGTGCGCGTGGTCGGGCCTGCCGCGTCGGCGGCTCCCGCCGTACCGGCGGGCATGACGGAGGCCGTCAGGGCCAGGGTGGTGAGGGCGAGCGTCTTACGGAGGGCGGTTGCCATCAGGCGGGTTCCGTTCTCACTGGAGGCCGTACGGTTCGCGCACGGCCGGGTGGTGCACTCGCCTTGGTTCGAGTACCTGGCAATTGGTAGCAGTGGCCGTCCGTGAACTGCCAGCACCACAAGGCACGTTCATCCGAATGGGTAGCCGCCGCCCGCCGAGGGGCGTGCGATGGAGCCGGATGCTCCAAGGGTCCTCCGGTTACGAATGTTTCAAGCCATCCCACTCTCATATGGCTAACAACCCGTTCGGCCCTGCTTTCCACGAGTCCCCCGTCGAACGGCAGCGGTCCGCGCTCTCATGTGGCTGGGCAACCCACGCCCCATGGGAAGGCAGGGACATGAGCAGATTCACATACACGGCCACCGCACCGGTGTTGGCACTCGCGGCCTCGGCGGTCCTCCTGGCCGCAGGCGGTACGGCCCGGGCGGAGTCCGGCTACGACCAGATCACCATGCTGAAGCAGGAGAAGAGCCAGTGGTGCTGGTCGGCCTCCGGGCTCACCATCGCCAAGTTCCAGGGATACGGCACCACCCAGGCGGACTTCTGCGCGCGCGCCTCCCAGTACAGCGGCGGGCCGAGCTGCGACAACCAGCCCGCCAGGCTGGAGGACATGGCCAACGCCTGGTACAGCCTGGGCATGGCCAAGCCCGGTACCGGTCTCGTTCGTGCGGCGTCGTTCGCCGAGGTCACCACCGACGTCAAGGCCGCCCGGCCGATCGGCGCCCGGATCGGCTGGAAGTCCGGCGGCGGCCACATGAACGTCGTCTACGGCTTCGACACCTCCAACAACACCATCGCCGTCGGTGACCCCTGGCCGGACACCACCACCTACACGTGGTGGAACTACGCCGACTACGTCAACAACAGCTCGTTCCAGTGGACCCACTCCCGTACCGGCATCTCCCGCTAGACAGAGAAGGAGGACGACACATGCGTGACCGAGCTGTCCCCGTCGGCCGGAAGGCCGTCCGGCTCACCCCGCTCGCCCGACTGCCCCTCGCCCTGGTCCTGGGCGCTTCCGTGCTGCTGACCGCCGCAGGCCCGGCCCGGGCCGTCGACATCCCCGACTACCAGGCCGCCCTGGACATGGTGCGGTCGGCCGGCGTCCACGACGCCGTCTGCCGCTTCCTCGCCACCCCGCTGCCCGTCGCCGGGCCCGACGGCGGGTCCGGCGCCGTGGTGACGCCCCCCGACACGGCGGATCCGTGCGCCGGCCTGCCCGCGTTCACGCTCAACGACCCGCTCGCGGTGCACGAGATCACCCCGGACTTCGTCGCGGGCACGGCGCTGCCGGTCC
This sequence comes from Kitasatospora purpeofusca, assembly GCF_036010405.1. Taxonomy (NCBI): domain Bacteria; kingdom Bacillati; phylum Actinomycetota; class Actinomycetes; order Kitasatosporales; family Streptomycetaceae; genus Kitasatospora; species Kitasatospora purpeofusca. The sequence goes on from NZ_CP108561.1 coordinate 6,755,926, forward strand.
CCACCTCGGCGGTCAGGCTGAGCCACCTGGTCTCCTCGCTCGGCGGCGCCGTCAACGACCGCACCGCCACCGTGCTGCTCGCCCCGACCGAGGGCGGCGGCTGGCACCTCGCGGGGGTTCGGGACGGCGACAGCGACGCCGGGTACGCGGGCAGTGCGACGCCCGGCTCCCTGGTCTTCACCGAACCGCAGATCCGCGGCTGGTACCGCTTGACGCTCACCACCGTGGAACCGCTCAACGACCAGGCCAGGGACGGGCTCGACGGCAGGTCGGCGATCTCGCTGGCCGACTACCAGCAGGTCGTCAAGGCCCGCTACGCCGACAAGCTGCCCGGCTCCGAGTACGACACCCGGGGCATGTCCAGCGGCTACGGTCCCGACGGCCGGGCGGCCGAAGCGCCCTCCCGCACGCCCCTGCTCGCGGGCGGTTCGATCGTGGCCCTCGCGCTCGCGGGCGGCGCCGCCGCCCTCGGCCGGCTCCGACGCCGCCGCCGCGGCACCGTCTGAGCACTGCCCGCCGCCCCGGCGTGAGCCGGACCCAGGGGGCTTTGCAAAGTCCGACGCGACTTTGCAAAGCCCCCTAGGCTCCGAGAGCCTTCCCGTACATCGACGAGGTGCGCCGGACGGTCATCCCCAACCGCTCGTACAGCGGCAGTGCGCCGGTCTCCGAGTGCGTCCACAGGGTGCACCGCTCCCGGCCGTGCCGGTGGAAGGCGCCGAACACCTCGCCGAGCAGCAGCCGCGCGATCCCCCGGTGCCGGTGGTCGCGGCGGACGGCCAGCCGCTCGACGTGGCCCTCGCCGCAGTCCGGCGCGTCCAGGGCCAGCACCGCGCCGACCATCTCCCCGCCGGCGAGGGCCACCCGGGAGAGCGCGGGCGCGAACGAATCGTGCCCGACCGTCCGCGGCGCCCACTCCTCGTAGGGACTGCGCCGCACCTGCCACTCGTCGAACGCGTCCTCGGTCACCCGGTGCGCCGCCCGCTCGTCGCCCGGGCGGAACGGCCGCACGGAGACCCCCGGCGGCGGTGCGGCCGCCACCGGAGCGGCGGGCAGGGCGATCCCCAGCTGCCACTGGGAGACGAACGGCAGGTAGCCGCGCGAGCGCAGCAGCCCCACGGCGGCCCGGTCGCCGTCCTCCACGGCCTGCGCGAGCCGTTCCCCGCCGGCCCGCCGGGCGCGTTCCTCGGTCCAGTCGAGCAGCCACCCGCCCAACCCGGCGCCCCGGTGCCCGGGATGGACGTCCACCCGGCTCCGCCGTCCGCCCCGCACCCAGGCCCAGCCGGCCACCTCGCCGCGGCCGTCCCGCACCAGCAGGGCGTCCCGGGCGGGGTCGAGACCGGGGTGCGCGAGGTCGGCGGCGACGTCGCCCGGCGCGCTCTCGGTACGGCCGAGCAGGTCGCGCTCGCAGGCGGCGACCAGCCGGGCGACGGCGGGGGCGTCGGCGACGGCCGCCGGTGCGGACCGGTAGCGGGCGGGGAGCGGCGGGAGTCCCGCGAGGTCGGTCATGTGTCCTGACTCTGCGCCACCCGTGCCGCTCCTGTCGACCCGGTTCGGCGGACCCGACCGGACCGGGGACGGGAGAGGGGGACGGGAGAGGGGCCGCCTCCTGGCACGATCGTTGGATCGGAAGCGGCCCCCGGGACCGTTCCCGGACCACGCCGCTGACTGGGCATCGACCGCGTGGTCCGGACCGGTCACGAACCATCCGACAACTTCAACCGCACGTGAGGTCAAGCCCCGCCGTCCGGAGGGGCCGGTCCCGCCGTCCGTGCGGGACGCCTCAGGACGTCTCAGGAGGACGTCCGCAGCTCCCGGATCCGGGTGATCCGGCCGCGGGCGTCCACGACCAGGTCGTAGGTGTCGCCGTAGCAGGCGTAGGGGGGTTCGGGCTCGCCGCCGGACAGACAGGTGTCGAGGTGGTCCAGGAGGACGGGCAACTGGACCTCCTTGGCCGGCTCGCCGTGCGGGAGGTCGACCAGGGTGGCGGTGGCGTGGGCCGCCAGGGTGAGGTCGACCGGTGCGGCGTCGGGGTGGCAGCCGGGCGGCGCCGGGCGGACGCTCAGCCGGCCGTCCCGGACCTCCAGGACCGTGACCACCCGGTGCCCGGTCCCGGTCGCGCAGGCGGCGGGGGAGGAGGCGGGGGAGGCGAGGCCGAGGTCGGCCCCGGCCTCGGGGGCCGCCCAGTACTCCTCGGTGTCCGAGTATCCGTCCTCCCCGGCGTCCTCCAGGTCGTCGGTGTCCGCACTGTCGTCCGCGTCGCCGACCTCGTCCGAGGACATCGCCAGCGTCGGGTCCTCGTCGATCGGGGTGCAGGCGGAGAGGCCGGTGGTGACGGCGCAGCAGAGCAGCACGGCGAGGAGGAGGCGACGGGGCGCGGTCATGGGATGAGTCTTCCAGGAACATGACCGGACGAGACACCCGCGTACACGTGGAATCCGTTCGGCCGGTTCCGCTTCGCTGCCACCGTCACGGCCGAACACTTTGCAAAGTCCTGGCAGAACTCTGCAAAGTGTTCTGCCGTGACGGTCCCGTTCCAGTGGCCCCGCCACCCACCGCTCCCGCCCCGGACGCACGACCGCCCCCGCCGGGCGTGCGGGCCCGGCGGGGGCGGAGGACGGTGGGCGGACGAGCAGCAGGCCAGCAAGCCGGCAAGCCAGCAAGCAGGCAGTCCGGCAGCCCGGCCCGGGCTACGCGGCCACCGGGTGCGCCGGGTCGTAGGCCAGCCGCGCCCGCTCCTGCGCCTGCGGCCCGGCCCGCAGGTGGTCCAGGCCGAGCAGGACCGCCCCCAGCACCGGCGGCGCGACGACGACCCGGGGCTCGGCGAGCGGCGCCTCCCGCGCCAGGCGGTCCGTCAGGTTGTCCAGCAGCAGCGACTGCCGGGCGGCCAGCACGCCGCCGCCGAGCACCACCGGGGTCGGCGTGTCCAGCAGGTCGAGGCGGCGCAGCGCGACCAGCGCGAGCCGGGTGATCTCGTCGGCCTGCCGGTCGATCAGCTCCAGCGCCGCCCGGTCGCCCTCCCCTGCGACCGCGAACAGCACCCGCACGATCTCGTGCAGCCGGGCGAACGGCAGGTGCCCGAGGTGGACGGCCTCGGCGACGGCGCCGGCGCTGGGCAGGCCGAAGTGCTCGGCGATCGCGGGCGCGAGCGCGGTCGGTCCGCCACGTCCGTCCTCGGCGCGGACGGCGTGCCACATGCTGCTGATGGCCAGCCCGGCGCCGCCGCCCCAGTCGCCGGTGAGCTCGCCGAGGGCGGGGAAGCGGGCGGTGCGGCCGTCCGGCAGCAGTCCGACGCAGTTGATGCCGGCGCCGCAGACGACGGCGACCCCGCGCGGGCCGTCGGTGCCGGCCCGCAGCAGGCCGAAGGTGTCGTTGACCACGGTGTTGCTGACGCCCCAGGGGTGGGACTCCAGGGCCACCCGCAGGGCCTCCTCCTCGACCGGGAGGTCGGCGTTGGCCAGGCAGGCGCTGACGTGGCTGGTCAGCGGGCCGGTCCAGTCGGTCAGCCCGGCTGCCGCGGCGGCCTCCTCGACCAGCGGGGCGAGGCCGGCCACGGCGGCGGCGCCACCGGTCTTCTGAGGTGTGAAGCCGCCGCCCCGGGCGGAGCCGAGGACACGGCCGTCGGCGCCGACGAGGGCGACGTCGGTCTTGGAGTTGCCGGCGTCGATGGCGAGGACGCCTGGCAGGTGTGGTTCGGGCTGGTGGGTCATCGGGTCCCCGCGGCTCGTCGTACGTGGCCCGGCCGGGGGTCTTTCCCGGCCGGGGATGGCTTCTCCTGCCGGCGTCCGCCGGGCGCCGTCCGCCGGGCCGCCGGTGGCCCGGCCCGCACTCCCCCCACGGAGTGCGGGCCGGGGGCCGAGGGCCCGGTCCGGCGCCGGGACGGGTCCGGCGCGGAGGCCGGGCGGGTCAGGCCCAGGCGAGGTGCTCGCGGTTGTGGGCGAGCAGCCGGTCCGTGAGCCGGTCGGCGAGTTCGATCTGGCCGACCAGCGGGTGGGCGAGCAGTGCGTCGAAGACCCGGTCGCGACCGCCGCGCAGGGCGGCGTCCAGGGCCAGGTGCTCGTACGAGGTGACGGCGGCGACCAGGCCGGCGTACAGCGGCTCCAGCGGGCGCTGCGGCAGCGGGCGCACGCCCGCCGCGTCGACCTCGGCCGGTACCTCGATCACGGCGTCGTCGGGCAGGAACGGCAGCACTCCGTCGTTGCGGGTGTTGACCACCTGCACCGAGGTCCCGCCGCCGGTGCCGAGCAGGGCGGCGATGAGCTGGACCGCCGCCTCGGAGTAGAACGCGCCGCCGCGCCGGTCGAGCAGCTCCGGCTTGGTGTCGAGGGCCGGGTCGGCGTAGAGCTCCAGCAGCTGCCGCTCGATCTCGGCGACCTCGGCGGCCCGGGAGCCCTTGACCTTCAGCTCCTCCACCACCAGGTCGTGCTGGTAGAAGTACCGCAGGTAGTAGGAGGGCACGACGCCGAGCCGCTCGACCACCCGCTGCGGCAGCCGGATGTCGTCGGCGATCTCCTTGCCGAATCCGGCGAGCAGCTCCGGCAGCACCTCCCGGCCGCCGGCCGCGCCGGGCGCGTCGAGCAGGGTGACGCCGCGCTCCCAGCTGAGGTGGTTGAGGCCGACGTGGTCGAGCCGGACCAGCTCCGGGTCGACACCGAGGTGCTTGGCGAAGCGGCGCTGGAAGCCGATCGCCACGTTGCACAGGCCGACGGCCTTGTGGCCGGCCTCCCGCAGCGCGCGGGTGACGATGCCGACCGGGTTGGTGAAGTCGACGATCCAGGCGTCCGGGTTGGCCCGCCGGACCTTCTCGGCGATGTCGAGCACCACCGGGACGGTGCGCAGCGCCTTGGCGAGGCCGCCCGCGCCGGTGGTCTCCTGGCCGACGCAGCCGCACTCCAGCGGCCAGGTCTCGTCCTCGTTGCGGGCGGCCTGTCCGCCGACCCGCAGCTGCAGCAGCACCGCGTCGGCGTCCGCGACGCCGGCCTCGATGTCGGTGGTCGTGGTGACGACCGCGCCGTGGCCCTGCTTGGCGAAGATCCGCCGGGCCAGTCCGCCGATCAGCTCCAGCCGGTCGGCGGCGGGGTCGACGAGGACGAGTTCGCCGATCGGGAGGGTGTCGCGGAGCCGGGCGAAGCCGTCGATCAGCTCCGGGGTGTACGTCGAACCGCCGCCGATGATGGCCAGCTTGAGTGCGGACATCAGCCCTTGACCCCTGTCAGTGTCACGCCTTCGATGAAGGCTTTCTGTGCGAAGAAGAAGAGGACGATCACCGGGGCCATCACCAGCAGGGTGGCGGCCATGGTGAGGTTCCAGTTGGTGTGGTGGGCGCCCTTGAAGGACTCCAGGCCGTAGGAGAGGGTCCAGGCGTCGTGGTTGCTGCTGGCGTAGATCTGCGGGCCGAAGTAGTCGTTCCAGCAGTAGAAGAACTGGAACAGCGCGACGGCGGCGATGGCCGGCTTGGCCATCGGCAGCACCACCCGCAGCAGGGTGCGCAGTTCGCCGCAGCCGTCGATCCGGGCCGCCTCGATGTACTCCTTGGGGATGGTCAGCAGGAACTGCCGCAGCAGGAAGATCGAGAAGGCGTCGCCGAAGGCCATCGGGATGATCAGCGGCCAGAGCGAGCCGCCGAGGCCCAGCTGCTTCGCCCAGAACAGGTACATCGGGATGATGGTGACCTGCGGCGGCAGCATCATCATCGAGATGACCGCCATCATCGCCAGGTTGCGGCCGCGGAAGCGGAACTTCGCGAGGGCGTAGGCGACCGGCAGGCTGGAGACGACGGTCAGCACGGTGCCGGCGAGCGCGTAGAGCAGGGTGTTGCGCCACCAGGTGAGGAAGCCGGGGGTGTTCCAGACCTTGCCGTAGTTGCCCCAGTTCCAGGAGGTGGGCCAGTAGTCGGTGGTGAGTGCCTGGCTGTCGGTCATCACCGAGGTGAGGAAGACGAAGACGAACGGCAGCAGGAAGAAGAGGCCGGCGGCGATCGCCAGCGAGTGGACGGCCACCCAGTTGAGCAGCGCGCGCCGGCGGGCGACCCGCTCGGCGGCGGTGACGGGGCCGCGGGCGACGCCCGGGCCGGTCCGCTTCCCGGGGGCCTCGGAGGGGAGGGTCGAGCTGAGAGTCATGATCGTGTCCTCACTGGGCCGCTAGTCGTCGCTGGCCATGAAGCCGGACTTGCGGCGCATCAGCACCGAGGTCACGGCCATCGAGATGACGAACAGCACCAGGGCCACGACGCACGCCGCGCCGTAGTTGAAGCGCTGGAAGCCGAGGTTGTAGACCATCTGCGGCAGGGTCCAGGTGGAGCCGTTCGGGTAGCCGGGCTCGAACTGCTGGCCGGAGTTGCCCGCGTTGCCGGCGGCGACCTTCCCGGCGACGAAGGCCTGCGTGTAGTACTGCATGGTCTGGATGACGCCGGTGACCACCGCGAACATGATGATCGGCGAGATGTTCGGCAGGGTGACGTAGCGGAACCGCTGGAACGGGCCGGCCCCGTCGAGCTCGGCGGCCTCGTACTGCTCCCTCGGGACGTCCAGCAGGGACGCCATGAAGATGACCATCAGGTCGCCGACGCCCCACATGGCGAGCAGGGTGAGCGCGGGCTTCGACCAGTTCGGGTCGGCGAACCAGCCGGGCTGCGGCAGCCCGATCTCGCCGAGGAAGTGGTTCACCGGGCCGGTGCCGGGGTTGAGCAGGAAGGCGAAGGCGACGGTGGCGGCCACCGGCGGGGCCAGGTACGGCAGGTAGAAGGCGGTCCGGAAGAAGCCGACGCCGGTCTTGATCTTGGTGATCAGCATCCCGATGCCGAGACCGAACGCCACCCGCAGGCTCACCATGACGACGACCAGCCACAGGGTGTTGCGCAGGCCCTGCCAGAACGCCGGGAGGTCGTTGAAGACGTAGTCCCAGTTCTTCAGGCCGGTGAAGGTGGGCGAGCCGAAGCCGTTGTACTTGGTGAACGAGAAGTAGATCGTCGAGATCAGCGGGTACAGGAAGAAGACGCTGAAGCCGATCAGCCAGGGGGAGAGGAAGGCGAGGGTGCGGGCCGCCGCCCGGCGGCGCTTCCGGCGCAGCAGCTGCTGCACGGGAGGCGCCGCCGGGGCGGTCGCTCCGGCCCCCTTGCGGGTGGCGGACGCGAGTGACATGGGAGCTCCGAGGACGGGCCGGGCGTGCGGGGTGCGCGCTACTTGGCCTGGGCGATGGCGGCGTCGATCTCCTTGGCGGTGGCGGTGAGGCCGGCCGTGAGGTCGGTCTGCTTGCCGGACTCGTAGTCGTAGCCGAGGTTCTGCACGGAGACCAGGTAGCCGCCGCCGTTGACCACGGCCGGCGTGGTGCCGGAGCTGGCGTGCTTGGCGATGTTCACGAAGGTCTTGAAGTTCTCGTCGGCGACCAGCTTCGGCGACTCCAGCGCGGCGAAGGTGCTCGGCACGTTGTGGATCGCGTTGGCGAAGGAGACGACCGCGTCGGTGTCGGTGGTCAGGAACTTCACGAACTCCCAGGCGGCGGCCTGCTTCTTGCTGGTGCTGGCGATGCCGACGATGGTGCCGGTCTGGTAGCCGCGGCCGTAGGTGTCCTGCTGGTCGTCCGGCACCGGGAACGGGGCGGTGGCCCACTCGAAGTCCGGCTTGTCGGTGGCGAGCGAGGCGGTGCGCCACTCGCCGTCGATGGCCATCGCGACCTGGCCGGTGTGGAACGGGTTCTTGGCGCTGAACTCCTCGCCGAAGGTGGAGCGGAACTTGTCCAGCTTGTCGTAGCCGCCGAGCTTGTCGACCATGCTCTTCTGCCACTTCATCATCGCGGCGACCTTCGGGTCGGTGGCGACGGTGGACTTGCCGGCGGGGTCGAAGTAGGTGGGGCCGTACTGGCCGAGGAAGTGCTCGGTGGTCGACTCGTAGCCGTGGTAGAGCGGCATGAAGCCGAGCTGCTTGTAGCCGTCGCCCTCGGGGACGGTGAGCTTGTTGGCGACCTCGGCGAACTCGGTGAAGGTCTTCGGCGGGTTGGTGATGCCCGCGTCGGCGAAGGCCTTCTTGTTGTAGTACAGGCCGAAGGCGTCGCCGAGCAGCGGCAGGGAGCACTGGTTGCCCTGGAACTGCGTGTAGTTGAGCATCGCGGCCGGGAAGGTCTTGGCGGCGTCGATGCCGTCCTTGGCCAGCAGCGGCTTGAGGTCGACGAAGGCCTTGGTCGAACAGAACATGCCGACGTTGTTGGTGGTGAAGGAGGAGACCACGTCGGGGGCGTCGTCGCCGCCGGCCCGCAGGGACTGGTTGACCTTGTCGTCGGCGATGTTGCCGACGGCCTTGACGCGGATGTTGGGGTGGGCCTTCTCGAAGGCGGCGATGTTGTCGTTGATCGCCTTCACCTCGGAGTCCTGGCTCCAGCCGTGCCAGAAGGTGATCGTGACGTCCTTGCCACTGGCCGAGTCGTCGCTGCCGCCGCCGTCGCTGCTGCCGGTGCAGGCGGTGGCGAGCAGGGCGAGGACGGCGCTGCCGGTGACGGCGGCGATCGTCCGGCGGCTTCTGCGGGCGGGGGAGGTGGTGGATTGCACTTCGAGGTCCTCCTGGGGGTGCCGCGGGCAGGCGTCATTGCCTCGGGTCCCGCGTTCGGGATGGGGAGAGGTGGGTGCAGGGTCGAGCGGTGCAGGCTGTGCGTCGGGCTGTGCGTCGGGCCTGGGGAGGTGCGTCGGGCGTCAGTGGGTCGGGCGTCAGTGGGTCGAGAAGACCGCCTCGCGGGCGGCGGCCAGCGCGCGGGCCAGCGCGCCGATCAGGACGGGCGAGCCGGCCAGCGCACTGCCGCGGACCTCGGGCCGGGCGGGCGAGATCCTGGCCAGCTCCTCCTCGACCAGGGCCCGCAGCCGTTCGCCGCCGGCGGTCGGGACCCCGCCGGAGAGCACCACGAGACGGGGGTCGACGACGGCGACGATCACGGCCAGGCCGACGGCCAGCCGGGCGGCCAGTTCGGTGAGGAAGGCGTCCCCCGCTCCCGGGGTGGCGAGGGCCCGGGCGACCGCGTCCTCGGCGGTCGGCGCGGCGATCCCGTGCTCCTTGGCCAGGGCCCGGACGGCGGGGGCGCCGACGAGTTCCTGGAACCCGCCGGAGTTGCGCCGGCGGACGTCGCGGACCGGCGAGCCGGGCACCGGCATGTAGCCGACCTCACCGGCGCCACCGGTGAAGCCGCGGTGCAGCCGGCCGGCGATCACGATCGCGGCGCCGGTGCCCTCGCCCGCCCAGAGCAGTACGAAGTCCTCGAAGCCGCCCGCCGCGCCGGAGGACTGCTCCGCGACGGCGGCGAGGTTCACGTCGTTCTCGATCGTCACCGGCGCGCCGATCGCCTCGGCCAGCCCCTCGACCAGCCGGGGCGCGTGCCAGCCGGGCAGGTGCGAGGCGTACCGCAGCTTGCCGGTGACCGGGTCGGGCGCGCCGCCGACGCCGATCACCACGGTGTGCAGGGCGTCCTCGGCGAGCCCGGCGGCGCGGACCGCCTCGGCCACCGCGGCGGCCACCCGGGGCACGGTCGCGGCAGCCTGCCAGCCCTTGGTGGGGACGACGTGCTCGGAGAGCGTGGTGCCGCTGATGTCGGCGACCGCGACCCGGACGTGGCTGTTGGTGACGTCCAGCCCGGCGACGTATCCGGCGGCGGGATTCACCTGGTACAGCTGCGCGTTGGGCCCCGGCCCACCGGCCGTGGTACCCACCGGCAGCACCAGCCCGGCCGCTTCCAGTCGCGCCAGCAGCTGGGAGGCGGTCGGCTTGGAGAGCCCGGTGAGGGTGCCGATCTGGGTGCGGGAGAGCGGTCCGTTCGCCAGCAGCAGTTCGAGCGCGGCGCGGTCGTTGATGGCCCGCAGCAGGCTGGGGGTGCCGGCGAGGGGGGTCTTGGTGTGGCTTCTGGTCACGTGACGATCCTCCTCCTCGGGACGGCCGGGATTCCGGTCGGGCCAGGGGCGAACTGTTAGGAAACTTTCCAGTCGCTTGGGACAGGACCGTACGGGCCCCGTCGGCGGAGTGTCAATGGCCCTTCGCACGGAGGATGCCGACTCGTTACCGGACGGCCTCCTGGCGGCGGGGCGGGCTCGCACCGGCCCGACCTTGAAAAAGAAATTTATGAGAAATAAGAGAATGGGTGAATTTATGGTGCGGCCCCTCGATGAATCGAGGGGCCGCACCATAAATTCACGTCCAGCCATGGGATCTTAATAATGAAATTTTCTATTGTCGCCCCGCCCCGCCCCGCCCCGCCCCGCCCCGCCGCGATCGTGATCGCGGCGGGGCGCGGAACGTGCTGCAAGGCGGCCATGGAAACTCGCGTCCGTTCCTCCGCAGGCAGACCCACCATCAGGTCGCAGGTCAAGCGGCTTCAGGTCGGTCCAATCCGGCAGTTCCCGGCTGTGCGAGCCACACCAGTCGCGCGGTGGTCCCCGAGCGGCCGGTGAAATGGCGCAAGGCCCGTTCGGGAGACGCGAGGGTCATCCGCGCCCGCCCGTCGATGCCGATCACGTGTGTCGGCCCGTCACGGTCGACGAGCCCCCAGGCCACGACCCATCCGTCGGCGTTCGCAGGATCCTCGCCGCACACCTGGACGACGGCGAACAGTCGGGGTGCGGTGTCGAGCACCAGCTCACACAGCTCCTGGTCGAAGGGGTCTGGAACGGTCGGCGCGAGTGTGCCCGGGCGGGGGGTTTGTGAGGGCTCAGCAGTCATGGAAGTCTCCTGCCTCAAGGCATGGGTGAGCCAACGGGCCAGCACCTTCGGTAACTGATCCATGTCATACGGTAGCGTCGATGTGGCATACTTTCCATGAGGTCCGTTGAAAACCTGCTATTTCACTCCAGATGGTGAACGTGAGGATCGCGATGTCATCGAGCGGCGCCCCGACGTTGCGACAGCAGCGTCTTGGGTTTGAACTGCGCAAACTCCGTGAGAACGCCGGGCTCAGCTCAACGGCCGCGGCTGCTCGGGTGGGAGTGGCCCAGGCGCACATGAGTCGAATCGAAGCGGGCCGCTACGCGGTGAGCGCAGAGCGGGTCCGCGCATTTGCTCAGGCGTACATGTGCGGGGACGAGAGCCTGATCGATGCTCTGGCCGGCATGACTGGACGGCGGGTTCGGGGCTGGTGGGAGGAGTATCGCGACATCCTTCCGCCGGACGCGCTCGATCTCGCCGAAACGGAACACCACGCGACGGCGATGCGCATCGCTTCGGTGATTCACGTTCCCGGCCTGCTCCAGACCGTCGACCAGGTGCGTACGCTCGGCAGCGGCGCTGTACCGCCGCTGGCGCCACATGAGGTGGAACATCGGGTGTCCTACCGGATCAAACGGCAGGTTGTCCTCTATGGCGAGCGGGCGATCCCGCTCACGGCGATCGTTCATGAGGCAGCTCTGCGGATGGGGTTCGGTGGGCCCGCTGTGGCTCGTGCACAGCTCAAGCACCTCATCGAGGCGAGCATGCGCGAGAACGTCTCGGTCCTCGTGATTCCCTTCGGTGCGGGCATGCTCCCCGGCTCCGGGCAGTCCATCGTCTACTGCTCCGCAGTCGTGCCCCAGCTCGACACCGTACAGCTCGACACGTATCACGGCTCCGAGTTCCTTGACGCCCATGCGCAACTGGTGAAATACCAGAAGGTCCTGGACATTATGGAAGCCTCCGCCCTCAGCCCTGCGAAGTCACGTGATCTCATTGCCCGTATCGAAATGGACACCTGAGAGGAAGTGTCATGTCAGCTCTCAACTGGCAGAAGTCGAGCTTCAGCTCCGAGTCGGTCAACTGCATCAATCTCGCCGTAGCCCCTGGCCGCAGCGTCAAGCTCCGCGAGAGCGATGACCCTGACGTCATCATCACCACAACGCCAGACACGCTCCGCGCCCTCCTTCGTGGCATCAAGGAAGGCGAGTTCGACCATCTGACAAGGTAGTTCAAGCAAGTTCGAGCAAGTTCATGGTGTGAGTGGCGACTTGTACGGCAAGGTCGTCAAGGCGATCAGGTCCGACCCGCTAGGAGGCGCACCATGGCACTGCACAAGCTCGGACAAGACCCCAACAGTCCCGAAGGCAAGTCCCCGACGGTCTACTTCGACGACACGACGGGCAACTACGTCCTCCAGGGCTGGAAGGTGCTCGACCCCGAGCGCCTCGCGCAGATGGACGTCCCCGGGCACGAGACCGTGATCGAATTCCCCAGGCGCATGATGCAGTTCTTCCCGGAGGTGAACGGTGGCGGCAGTCCCGTCGCTTGAGGATCTGCTGCGGACCTGCACCCGCTCGGCTCTCCATCTGGAGCTGCGCGACGGATACATGCGGGACGACCCGCTGTTCCTCCGCTGGCTCGGCGGACAGCGCGACGACCCTGCCGACCGGCCGTCGTGGTGGAGCCCCTGGTTGCAGCTCGTCGAGGAGACCACGAGCCGCGGCGTCGAGGTGCGGCGCGCGCGGGTCGTCTCGGAACCGGTGAGCGAGTACATCCGGTTCGAGCACGAGATCACGTTCCGGAACCTCGCCTCCGGTGAGCAGGTCAGGTGGCTTCCCCGTCGGCAGACGACTGGCCTGGCGCTCCCGGGCAACGACTTCTGGCTGATCGACGGACAGTTTCTCCTGGTCCACCACTTCAGCGGGGACGGCGACTTCGTGGACGACGAGGTCACCATCGATCCGCAGACCGTGAAGCTCTGCGCCTCCGCCTTCGAGGCGGTCTGGGAGCTGGCGGTCCCGCACGAGGACTTCCGGCTGCGCTGACCATGTCCGTGTCGTCCAGCGTTCAGCAAGCCAGGCAGGCCCTCGGCCAGCGTCTGCGCGATATCCGGCGAGATTCCGGACTGAGCGCGCGGGCGCTGGCCGAAGCTGCGGGATGGCACGAGTCGAAGTGTTCCAAGATCCAGAACGGCCGGGTGATGCCCTCGGAGGCCGATCTACGTGCCTGGACGGCCATCTGCGGCGTTCCGGACCAGGCAGCAGACCTCATCGCGACGGCCCGGAACATCGAGGGAATGTACGTCGAGTGGCGGCGCCTCGAGCGGGCCGGCCTCAAACGGGCTCAGGAGTCCGTGCGCCCCCTGTTCGAGCGCACGCGGCGATTTCGGATGTACCAGTCATGGGTCGTTCCCGGCCTGCTCCAGACAACGGCCTACACGCGCGAAGTGCTGAACACGATCGTTTCCTTGCGCGGCACTCCCGACGATGTCGACGACGCTGTCGCCGTGCGAATGGAGCGGCAGAAGGTGCTGCATACGGGGGATCACCGGTTCGCCGTCCTGATCGAGGAGTGGGTGCTGCGAACCGTCATCGGCACTCCGGACATCCTGGTCGGTCAGCTCGGCCACCTCATCTCCGTCGGCTCCCTTCCGTCGGTGAGTCTTGGGGTGATTCCCCTCGGTTCGACCAGAGGCGCGGGCTGGCCGGTTGAGTCCTTCACCGTCTACGACGACGCACAGGTGAACGTCGAGCTTGTTTCTGCCCACCTCACCGTCACCCAGCCGGCCGAAATCTCCGAGTACGGCCAGGCCTTCTCCGAGCTGGCCGGCATCGCTGTCTACGGTGCCGAGGCAAGATCGCTCATCACTGGAGCCATCAACGCGCTCGGGTGAATGCGAGCAAGCTCAAGCAAGTTCGTCGACCGCGCACCCCGCTGCTCCCTACCGTCTCCAATCGTCTGCTCGCCCGCTCCCGGGTGAGCAGAGCCAACCCGATTGGAGAGGCACGTGAGCGACACCACCATCGAGTCCGGTGACCCGGAGGTCACCAACCTGACCCGCCGCCTGGACCACATGGTCCCGGATGGTGACTTCGCCCCGGTGGGTACCGAGGTCTGACCGCAGTCCCGAACTGGTGCCGGTCGGTTGACGGCATGGGCGGGTCGGCGCGGGTGATCATCCGAGCTGACCCGCCGCCCGGCGTGGCACACCCCCGAATCAAGGAGAGTCCGCATTGAAGACCGCCATCGCAACCCGCGTCCCCGTCGGCTCCTTCTTCGACCTGGACCGGAAGGACCCGGTGCTGACCCGGCTCCGCGAGGAGGGCGCCGAGCCGGCTCTGCCGTTCGCCCTGATGGAGCGCCTTGTGAAGTCGGGAACCACCTACGCGGACCACGCCCGGTCCCTGCGCAGTGACCCCGTGACCGTAGCCGGGGTGACCTTCGACTGGTTCGACGCCGAGCTTCCCCGCGAGATCGCCGACGAGATCAGCCTGACGGACTACGAGATCGCCGTGCATACCGACGAGCGCCGCGCGGTGCTGACCCGGGCCCTGGACCACCTGTCGCTGGTCCACCCCGAGGGGTTCGCCCGCGTGCGCGAATTCGTCCGTGGAATGCTGTGGGTGGGCCTCAAGCCCGGCGTCCGCACCTCCTCGCTGACCAGCTCCAGCGACCCGGCGCTCCCGTACGTCATCGTGTTCTCCGACAAGGCATCTCGTCACATCCCACCGAACACCGTCAGCGAGCAGCCGTCCCACCTCTTCCTGGCGGAGAACATCCTGCACGAGGGCACTCACCAGTCGATCAGCTTTCACGTCCTCCAGCATCGGGTTTTCGCCGACGGCTACTCGGCCGAGACCTCTCCCAAGATCGAGATCAAGTGGCGGGCCGGGCAGGGAGTGGCCCGCAACCAGTTCTGGGAAATCGACCGGGCCTTCCACGCGACCTCCGTCTACAACCAGCTGCTGCGATTCCGCCGGACTGAACTGAACCGCGACGACCTGACGCCCAACGAGCGCACGAGCTTCCAAGCCGCCTACGACGAGGGGCTGCCGGCCGTCCGGTACCTCATGCGCGAACTCGAACTCCTGCGTGAGCACTTCTCCCCCCACGGCGTTGAGCTGCTGGCCGACGTGCGTCAGCAGACCGACGAGCTGTAGTGCCACGTTGAGCAGAACCGAACGAGGGAAGGCCAAGTGCTCCAGCACCTCATCACACAGGACGACGGCCTGCGTATGGTCCCCACCGACCGGAACGAGCTGACCGCCGCGGTCGGCCGACTACGTGACGAACTACGGGCCTTGCCCGAGAAGACCGACCCCGTGCGTACTCGGGTCTTGACGCGATGGGTCGGCCTCGGCCAGATGTGCCTGGGGCACCATGAGGACGCCCGCACGTTCCTCCAGCAGTCGCTCGACCTCGCCGCAGCGATCGGCAACACCGGAGCGGTCGTCGCCACCGGGCTCAACCTGGCGGACGCGCACCGCTACGCCGGTGACGTGCGGACGGCGGACGCGCTCTACCGCAACGCGCTGAACACCGCGCGAAGCCAGCAACCGGAACTCCTCGACTTCGCGCTCCAGCACACCGGCAAGCACCTGATGGAGCGCGGAGATCTTGCGGAGGCCAAGATCCATCTGCAAGAAGCTCTGAGGCTGCGGATCGCCAAGGGGAACACCGAGCTGGTTGAGTCGACGCAGGCCGCACTGGACCGGGTCGAACTGCTGCTCGGCGACGCCGCAGCAGCGGCACCGAGCTACTGGAGTCGCCGGTGGACCTCATGGCTCCAGTCCCACAGCACGGCCCGGACACCGGCCCGGTGGGCAGAGGACTTCCCCGGGCTCCGGGATGCTGTGCGCGGGCTCACCGCACACCAGCGTGTACGGCCGTGCCACCTGCGTGATCAGTCGTTCCCCGCCGAGCTGATCGCCGCCATGGCGGAGGAGGCAGAGAAGGCCGTAGCCGCTTCCGGGTACCTCCACAACGGCAAGTGGAACGTGGCCGTCGGCGACGCCGTACACCGCTTCGCCGAACAGGTCGATCTCGCTGCAGTCGTCGCGCGGTCCACCGGCCTGGACGTCGAACGGCCGCACACCGCCGTCTACATCGCGTACCGGGAGGAAGGGCAGTTCCTCGACTTCCACCTCGACGATTCCGGCTTCGGTGAGGCCAATCTGATCCTCTGCCTCGAGCATGCTCGCCCCACCGGTGCGCCCACGGTCAGCACCACCGTGTTCATCAACGCCGACGGCTGCCTCGAATGCGATCTCCGCGAAGGTGACTGTGTCGTATTCGACGGCGCGCTCACGCCGCACGGCCGGACGCCGCTCGGTGTCGGCGAGCGCGTCACCCTCGTCAGCTTCGGCTTCCGTGCTCGTGATCAGGCTATTCGTGCGCTGACGAACCTCCCGTCGGTCCCTGGGTAGGGAGGGCGCATTCAGCCGGTCCGGCACCCCGCCCCCGGACAGTGCGGAGCCCCGTCTCCGAGCGGCTCGGAGACGGGGCCCGGGTGCGCTGCTCCGAGGTCAGGGAGTCCTGGTCGGGTCGACCGGCGCGGGCAGCGGTGCCGGTATCGGCGTCGCCGCCTTGTAGCCCGCCGAGGACGGGTCGGCCAGTGCGGACGGCGGGGCCGGATCGGTGCCCGGGGCCGGGGCCGCGGCCGTGCTCAGCACCATCGCGGCGGCCGTCCCGGCGGCCGCGCCCACGGCGACGGCCGGCGCGACCTCCTCCTTGACCTTGATCCCGGCCTGGTCGAAGACCTCCTTGAGCCGCTGGCGCAGCGCCCGCGCCACGCTCAGCGACTTGCCGGGGGCGGTCCGCGCCTCGATCCGCAGCACCACCGAGTCCGCCGCGACCGACTCCACGCCCAGCACCGAGAACGGCGCCCAGACCAGCTCGTCGTACGGGGACTCCTTGGCCAGCGCCTCCGCGGTCTCCTTGATCAGCGCCTCGACCCGCTCGAGGTCCTCCTTGTAGCCGACCTGGACATCCACCGAGGCGGTCGACCAGCCCTGGCTCATATTGGCGATGCGCTTCACCTCGCCGTTGCGGATGTACCAGATCTCGCCACCCGCGCCGCGCAGCTTGGTCACCCGCAGGCCGACCTCCAGCACCGTGCCGGTGGCCACCCCGGTGTCGATCTCGTCGCCGACGCCGTACTGGTCCTCCATGATCATGAAGACCCCGGAGAGGAAGTCGGTGACCAGGTTGCGGGCGCCGAAACCGATCGCCACACCGGCCACACCGGCGCTCGCCAGCAGCGGCGCCAGGTTCACCCCGAGCGCGGACAGCACCATCAGCGCCGCCGTGCCCAGGATCGAGAACGACGCGACGCTGCGCAGCACCGAGCCGATCGCCTCGGCCCGCTGCTGGCGCCGCTCGGGGTTGACCACCCCGGTGTTGGCCAGCAGCCCGCCGAGCCGGCTGGGCTCGTCCTCGCTCTCGCCGGGCCGCACCATCCGCGTTATCAGCTGGGTGATCACCTTGCGTACCATCGCCCGCAGCACCAGGGCCAGCACGATGATGAAGACGATCCGGACACCGCTCGCCAGCCAGTCCTGCCAGTGCGAGTCGAACCAGCTGGCGGCCTGCCGGGTGGTGTCGGAGACCTCCTGCGCGCTGGTCGGGATTCTGAGGTCCGGCAACTCCGGGGCCGTGGGAGTCGGGGACGGCGCGGGCGTCGAGGCCGGCGTCGTCGTGGACGCGTCGGCGAGGAGGCCGGCGGCACCGGAGCGGAACACGTGCGGGACCTTCCTGCAGGGGTCGTGACCCGGTCCGCCGCCGCGGTGCCCACCCGGGGTTGGCACGCCCCTGGCCTGCGGACCGTCCGCCTACCCTAGCCGCCGTCCGGTCGGCGGCCTGACACGCCGAGGGCACGCCGAACGGACCGGACCGCTCCGCCCCAGGGCGCGCACACCTGCCCGGACGCCCCGTCAACGCCCCCGCGCGCCGCGTTCCGCGCTGCTCCGCCCGGCCCAGCGACACCCCCACGGGACCCCGGCGACACCCCGGCGGGGCACCGGAGTGCAACCCGCGCTTCCTCCGGGCATACCGGGTATGACAGAACCCACACCCGGAGTTCACATCGGGTCCGTTACACAGGAGTGGTGGCGCCGTACAAAGGCGTAAGGCGACACTGGGGTGGATCACGCACCCGTTGCGTGATCGAACCGCTCGTCCCGGCGCGAGCCACGCGCCGCAGGCGTCCAAGGAGGCATCCGTGCCGCATGTCCTGGTCCTCAACGCGTCCTACGAGCCACTCGGCGTCGTATCGATGCGCCGCGCACTCATCCTCGTCCTCAATCACAAGGCGGTCAGCCTGGAGGACTCGGGGGTCACTCTGCACAGCGCCACCAGCGCCCTTCCGGCGCCGTCCGTCGTCCGTCTGACCCGTTTCGTCCGGGTCCCGTTCTGCGGGCCGGTCCCGCTCACCCGCCGGGCGCTGTTCGCCCGCGACCACGGTCGTTGTGTCTACTGCGGGGCCGCCGCCACCAGCGTCGACCACGTCATCCCGCGCAGCCGGGGAGGCCAGCACCGCTGGGACAACGTGGTGGCGGCCTGCCGCCGCTGCAACCACACCAAGGCCGACCGCCACCTCACCGAACTCGGCTGGCGGATGAAACGACCACCCGCGCCGCCCAGCGGCCTGGCCTGGCGGATCATCGGCACCGGGATCAAGGACCCGCGCTGGCGGCCCTACCTGGAGCCGTACGGCGGGAACGACCAGCTGCGCGCCCCGCAGTGGGGCGAGTACGAACACCACGACCATATCGACCCGGCCCACCCGGTCCCACTCGGCCGGGCCCACGCCGGCCACCCCGCCCCCGTCCGCCGCGGTGAGCACTCGGAACCGCTCTCCGCCTGAGTCAGCACCACAAGGGCTTGCCCGTCGTCATTCCCGGTACGCCTCATGGGCCGCCGCGCACCCCGCACCGGGGAGCACGGCGGCCCGCCGTTTGCGCCCCCTCGGGAGGACCCTAGGGCTTCGGCCGCGAGGTGGTCGGACTGCCGCTCGGCGTGCCGCCACCACCGGCACCGGCACCCGGGCCGGTGGCGGTCGGGGAGGGCGTCGGCCCGGTCGGGGAGGCCGAGGGCGTCGGCACGGCCGGCGGCGTGGTCGCCGTCCCGCCCCCCGGGCCCCCGGTCTGGCCGCCCGGCTGCCCGGTCGGCTGCGTCACCGGAGGCGTCACGGGCGGGGTGACCGGAGGCGTCACCGGCGGCACGACCTGGCCGTCCACCGGGGCGACGGCGTACAGCTCGACGCCCCAGAGCGAGTAGCCGTACTTGGTCGCCCTGGCCACGCCCTGGATCCGCAGGAACTTCGCGCCCGGCGCGTCGAAGCGCGCCGTCTCGTTGCCGCCCCTGCCGTCCCCCACGGTCGCCACCGTGGTCCAGGAACGCCCGTCCGCCGAGGACTGGATCTTGTACGCGGCGGCGTACGCGGCCTGCCAGTGCAGCACCGCCGAGCCCAGGTGGGTCGCCTTCGGCAGCTCCAGCTGCACCCAGGCGTCGTCCGCCGCCGGCGAGGACCAGCGGCTCTTCGGGTCCTGGTCGGCCACCGCCGAGGCCGGGAAGTTCGCCGTCTCGGCGCCCGAGGCGGTGGCCACCGCGGTGATCGCCAGGTCGGGGCCGCCGGTCGGCGGCACGACATGCACCTGGAGCACCTGGCGGACCGTGGTCTGGCCGGCCACGAACACCACCGGCACCTGGTACGTCCCGGGCGGCGTCTCCGGCCCGGCGGTGACCAGCAGCGGCACGCCGACCTTGCCGCCGCGCGGCACGCTCACCCCGGTCACCGGCGCCACGGTCAGCCCCTTGGCGACGGCCGGCACCTCGGTGCGCAGCTCCCCGGTGACCCCCTCGGGCCGGCCGGCCTCGACGGTGACCCGGGCCTGCGCCGGCACGGCCTCCCCGATCACCGCGTCCACCGAGGCGTCGGCCAGGCTCAGCCGGGCCGCCGGGGCGTCCGCGTACCAGGGGATCACCTGGTTGACCACGGGCGGCTCCCCGCCCGGCTTCCAGGCCAGCCGGAACGCGTCGGCGGGCTGACCGCCGGCCGCGAGCTCGTTCCACCCCGGCTGCACGGTGCCGATCTCGCTCCAGGTGCCGTCCGGGTGCCGCACCGCGACGGCGGCCGAGGCCCGCACCCCCGGGTCGGTGAGCACGGTCAGCCGGTCCAGCGGCCGGGCGGCGCCCAGCTCGACCGTCAGCGGCTCGTCCTGCGCGGTCGGCGCGGTGGCCGCCCGGTAGGCGGTGTCCGGGTTGCCGTCCAGCACGGCGGAGGCCGAGGAGCCGGGCAGCGCGGCCGGGCCGCCGGAGACACTGGCCGGCAGCTCGTCCGGCGCGGTCACCGAGAACTCGCGCACCGCGACCGCGGTCTTCTGCGCGGCGGTGGCCCGCAGCCGCACCGCCCGGACCACCGTCCCGGCCGGTACCTGGGCGGAGACGGACTTCTGGTTCTTCACCGAGGCCAGCTTCTTCCAGCCGCCCTCCCCGGTGGAGTACTCCAGCACGCCGTCCCGGATGTAGTCGTCCAGCGCGCTCTGCCCGTCCGGGCCGCTGCCCCAGGAGCCCATCAGCACGGTGACTGTGCCGACCGGGCGCCCGCCGCCGAGGTCCAGGCCGACCGAGTCGCCCTGCTGCGGCGGCGCCGAGCTCCAGTAGAAGGTGTCGGCGACGCCGTCGGCCATCAGCGCCGGCAGGTGGTCGTGCGCGGTGCCCAGGGTGGTGGTCGCGGTGATGCCGCCGCCCTGCACCCCGGCCCAGGTGTCGGCCGCCTGCAGCGCCCGCTCCAGGAACGGGCCGAGCACGCCCGCGCCGACCGTCGCCGGGCTCTGGCCGAGCTGCTCGCGCAGTTTGGTCAGCTCCACCCGGGCCTTCCAGGCGGCCCCGCCGTCGCCGCCGCGCTGGGCCAGCAGCATGTCCAGGGCGGACTGCCCGGCGAGCCCGAAGTCCCGCAGCGGCGCCAGCCAGGGCGCGGCCTCGGCGGCCAGCGGGGCGGTGGCCTGGGCGGCGGCCAGGGTCTGCTGGGCGCCGGCCATCGCCGTGAACGCCTCCTGCAGCGGGGCGGCCGACTCGATCAGCCTCGCCACGTCCGGCGCCGCCCCCGAGGTCGGCTCGGCGGACGCCCAGAACCGGTCCATCAGCGGCAGCAGATAGCCGGACTCCTGCTTGGCCAGCGGCGAGGAAACGCTGTTCCCGGCCAGCGCGGTGACCGCGGCCAGGGTCTCCCCGGTCGGCGTGGCCGTCGCGCCGGTCGGCCCGGCCAGCGAGCGCAGCGCCGCCCGCCAGGAGTCCTCCGGCTTGTAGGCGGACGGGTTCCAGGCGAAGTCACCGGCCGTGGAGAGCGCGATCCGGGAGGCCACCGGCTGCCGCATCGCACCGGTCAGCATGACGGCCGACCGGCTCGCCACCTCGCTGTCCCGGCCGGTGTAGGCCCCCAGGAAGAGCCGGTCCGGGGTGGCGTCGTTGACCGGGTAGTTGTCCATGGTGACCAGCGGGTGCCCGTACAGGTCGCCGGTGTCCGTGACCTGGGTGCCGGTGATCCGCTCCGGGATCACCCCGACGCCGCTCCAGGCCACCTGCACGCCCGAGGGCAGCGCGGCGGCCAGCGCCGTCCGGTACGGGCTGGAGCCCTGCTGGTGGTACTCGGTGGGGACGACCGACAGCGGCGCCAGGCCCGGGTTCCGCGCGATCAGCCGGTCCTGCACCTTCGCGGCCAGCTCCGCCTGCGCCCGCGCGGCCGCGGCCGGGCCGGTGCCGTACTTGGACCGGTCGTCGGAGCAGTGCCACTCCTCGTAGGACACGTCCAGGAACTGCAGCTGGAACGCCGAGAAGCCGAGCCGGCGCAGCCCGTCCAGCTTGGCGACCAGCGCGTCCGCGTCCTTCCCGGAACTGAAGCAGAAGGACTGCCCGGGGTCGATCGCGTAACCGAGGGTGACGTGGTCGCGCGCGGCGCGGACGCCCAGCGCGCGCAGGTCGTTCTCCCGCTCCCGCGGGTAGGCGTCCCGCCAGCGGGCCAGCCGGTACGGGTCGTCGCCCGGCGCGTAGAGGTAGAAGTTCTGCTTCGACCGGCCGAGGAAGTCCAGCTGGTCGAGCCGCTGCTGCTGCGTCCACGGGGTGCCGTAGAACGCCTCGGCGGTGCCGCGCACCGGCGCGCCGGACGGCCAGTCGCGCAGCACGATCCCGGGCAGTCCGAGACCGGCCGCGCCGGGCAGCTGGCCCTGGTCCGCCGGGACGGCGGCCAGCAGCTGGCGCAGCGACTGCGCGGCATAGAAGGTGCCGGCCGCGTCGGCGCCGGCCAGCACGACCGCACCGTAGCTGCCGCCGCCGGCCACCGGAAGCTGACCGGCCGCCAGCACATGGCCGCCGGACGGCATCCCGGCGGTGGTGGGCGCGGCGGTGTCCTTGCCGCCGGCCGCGACGGTGAGCTCGCGCAGGATCCGGTCGGTGTCGCCGCCCGCGCCCTCGGCGGGTCCGCCGACGTACACCACCAGCGAGCCGGCCACCGGCGCCCCCGGCTCCGGGAGCGCGGTCACGGCGGTCGCGCCGGCGATCCCGAGGACCTCCCGCACCGCGGCCACCGCGCCCGGATCCGCGTTCGGCGAGGGGACCAGGGTGACGGCACCCGGCACGGTGACCGGCTTCCCGGTCACGCGCTGCTCCTGCGGACGCGGGAACACCTGGGGGTCGCCCAGACTGCCGAGCGGCGTCTGTGGAGTGCCGCTCGCGGTGCTCACCACGTCCGGACCCGGCGTGTACCCGGGGGCGAAGGCGTACGCGGCCGGTCCGCCGACCAGCAGGCCGCCGACCACGGCGGCCGCCGACAGGGTGGCCGCCACCTGGAGGGTCCGCCGGCTCGGCGCCCCCGGGCGGGCGGACAGGGCGCGCTCGGCCCGGACCGAAGGCAGCAGCGGCGAGGTGCCCTTGAGGTCGGCGATCAGCCGATCGGCCGTCCTGGGAGCCAGTTGACGGCACGTCCGTGCGGTGGCCCGACGGGCCGCGAGCGCCGTCGGGTGCTGGAGCACCTCGCGCAGGGCCGCACTCTGCTCCAGCTGCTGACGGAACCGCCGGCCGGCCACCTCGGACACTCGGGCTTGCACAGGAGCCTCCTAGCCAGGCCGGAACCACATCGCGGCACAGCCCACCAGCTCTGTTTGACGGTGTCAACGTCGTCGACGGGTATGCCGACTTTGTCCGATTTACCCGCGACTGCAACCCTTCGTGCGCCCCCTTTTTTGGGGGCTCGGCTCGCCTCCGGGGCGCTTACGTCCGGCGCCGACGGTCGTTGCTCCGATGCCGCTCGTTCCTCGCGGCCTCCTCGCGCCTCCCTTTCGGCACCGGCGCGCCCCTTCGGCTCGCTCACACCTTCTTCGGGCTCGGCTCGCCTCCGGGGCGCTTACGTCCGGTGCCGACGGTCGTTGCTCCGATGCCGCTCGTTCC
Organism: Kitasatospora purpeofusca; assembly: GCF_036010405.1. Lineage (NCBI taxonomy): Bacteria > Bacillati > Actinomycetota > Actinomycetes > Kitasatosporales > Streptomycetaceae > Kitasatospora > Kitasatospora purpeofusca. The sequence goes on from NZ_CP108561.1 coordinate 6,779,037, forward strand.
TCGCGGCCTCCTCGCGCCTCCCTTTCGGCACCGGCGCGCCCCTTCGGCTCGCTCGCGGTCCGTGCTGGGCCGGGGTCAAAGAACCCACCCACGCGTGGCGCCGCTGGACTCCACCCGTGCGTGGTGCCGGTGGACTTGCCCGCTCGTGGTGCCCCTGCGTCCGTGTACGAGTGGTACCCCGTCTGCTCCCGGTTCTGTTCCCCCTCGTGTCGCGCCGGGTCACCGGGTCGTCACCCGGGTAGGACTGTGCCTGTCCTGACTGGGCGTTGCCGAGACATCGCAGGAGCCGCGAGTGGCCGCTTATCTCGACCGTGACGGAGCCGACGCACTGGAGGTGCCGGCCCAGGACGCGCCCCCGCCGCCGTCCGAGCTGGTGGCGCTGGCGCAGGCCCACGGGGTGGACACCCGCCAGGGCCCCGGCGGGGTGCCGACCGGCACCCGCACCCTGGTCGCCGTCCTCGCCGCACTCGGCGTGGCCGCGGCCACCCCCGACGCCGCCCGTGAGGCGCTCGCCCGCCACCGGGAGGAGCAGCGCGCCCGCCTGCTGCCGCCGACCGTGGTCGCCCGGGCCGGCCGCCGCACCGCGCTCGACCTCCCCGCCGACACCCGGCTCACCGTCGTCCTGGAGCAGGGCGAGCGGTGGCGGCTCCCGAACGGCCACGCCCACTGGCTGCCCGACGACCTCCCGCCCGGCCGACATACCCTGCACGCCGAGGCCGCGGACCGCACCGCCACCGCGCACCTGATCGTCGCCCCCGACCGCCTCCCCGCTCTCCCCGGTCGGGGCTGGGGCTTCCTCGCCCAGCTGTACTCCGTCCTCTCCGACCGCTCCTGGGGCATGGGCGACCTTGCCGACCTCGCCGACCTGGCCACCTGGGCGGGCTCCCTCGGCGCGGGCTTCGTCCAGATCAACCCGCTGCACGCGGCCCTGCCCTCGAAGCCCTCCGACCCGTCCCCCTACCGCCCCTCCTCCCGGCGCTTCGCCGACCCGGTCCACCTGCGGATCGAGGAGGTGCCCGAGTACGCCTACCTGGCCGGCGAGGAGCGGGCCGAGGCCGACGAGCTGCTCGCCCGCGCCGCCCGGCTGCGCGCCGAGGTGCTGGTCCACGACGGACTGATCGACCGCGACGAGGTGTGGGCCCTCAAGCGCCGCGCCCTGGAACTCCTGCACGCCGCGTACCGCCGGTACGCGGAGGGGCACGGCACCGTCCGCACGGCCGCGTTCGACGCCTACCTGGCCCGCGAGGGCGAGTGGCTGGAGCGGTACGCGGTCTGGAACGCGCTGGCCGAGCGCCACGGCGCCGACCACCACCACTGGCCGAAGGGCCTGCGCCACCCCGACTCCCCGCACGTCCGGCACGAGGCCGCCGAACTGGCCGACCGGGTCGCCTTCCACCGCTGGCTCGCCTGGCAGGTCGACCGCCAGCTCGGCCGCGCCCAGCAGGCGGCCCGCACCGCCGGCATGCCGGTCGGCCTGGTGCACGACCTCGCGGTCGGCGTCCACCCGGACGGCGCCGACGCCTGGGCGCTCCAGGACGTCCTGGCCGCCGGGATCTCGGTCGGCGCGCCGCCGGACGCCTTCAACGCGCACGGCCAGGACTGGGGCCTGCCGCCCTGGCGCCCGGACGCGCTGGCCGCCGCCGGCTACGCGCCCTTCGCCGAGCTGATCCGCTCCGCCGCCCGGCACGCCGGCGCCCTGCGGATCGACCATGTGATGGGCCTGTTCCGGCTCTGGTGGGTGCCGGCCGGGCACGCCCCGACCGAGGGCGTCTACGTCCGCTACGACGCGGAGGCGATGCTCGCGGTGCTCGCCCTGGAGGCCCACCGGGCCGGCGCCGCCGTGGTCGGAGAGGACCTCGGCACCGTCGAGCCGGGGGTGCGCGAGGAGCTGGCGGAGCGCGGAGTGCTGGGCACCTCGGTGCTCTGGTTCGAGCGGGACTGGCAGGGCGGCGGCGCGATCCTGCCCCCGGGGCGCTGGCGCCCGGGCAGCCTGGCCACCCTGACCACGCACGACCTGCCGTCCACCGCGGCCCGCCTCTCCGGCGAGCACGTCGAGCTGCGCCACCGGCTCGGCCTGCTCTCCCGCGCGCTCGGCGAGGAGCAGGCGGAGGCGGCCGCCGAGCTGGCCGACTGGCGGGCCGAGCTGCTCCGGCTGGGCCTGCTGTCCGAGGACGAGCCGCTGTCGGTGACGGCGCTGTACCGGTTCCTGGCCGGCACCCCGGCCGAGCTGGTCGGCGTCTGGCTGCCGGACGTGGTCGGCGACCCGCGCCCGCAGAACCTGCCCGGCACCTGGGACCAGTACCCGAACTGGCGGCTGCCGGTCGCGGACGGCTCCGGGCGCCCGGTCACCCTGGACGGCCTGGCCGCCGCCCCGGACGCGCGGGCCCTCGCCGACCTGCTGCGCTCCGTGGGCGCCCGACCGCCCGCCGGGCCCGGACCGGCTCCCGAAAGGCCGACCCCGCCGAGCGGCCCGGCGTAAGTCACGGGTAAGTTGGCACCGTGGACAAGAGGAACGCTTTGCGAGCCGGCGCGGTCACCGCAACGGTCACGCTGATGATGCTGCTGTCGTCGCCCGCCATGGCCCTCACCCGGGACGACGGCGACGACCCGGGTAGCGGCCTGAGCGTCGCCCAGACCCTCGGCCTGTACGTGCTGCTCCCGATCGCGGCCTTCGTGATCATCGGCGGCCTGGCCGCGATGCCGTACGGCAACAAGGACAAGAAGAAGTAGCCGAGGGCCCTCCACCACGGAGCCCAGCACAGACCCCGAGGGGGCGCCGGACATCGTCCGGCGCCCCCTCGGGCGTTTCCGTTCCGCGTGAGGGCGCGACCCCGTGCGGGGTGCGTCCCTCCTCCGCGCGGGAGGGGGACGCACCCCGCCGGTGTCAGCGCTCCCCGGCGGCCCGGTCGACGGCCTGCGCCCTGAGCGCCCGCTCCACCCCGGCCCGCGCCTCGACGATCTGACGGCGCAGCGCCGGCGACGGCTCCGCGGCGGTCAGCCAGGCGTCGGTGGCGTCCAGGGTGCCCTGCTCGACCAGCAGCGCCGGGTACAGGCCGGTGATGATCTGCTGCGAGATCTCGTGGCTGCGGCTCTCCCAGACGCCCTTCACCGCGGCGAAGTACTTCTCCGCGTACGGCGCCAGCAGCTCGCGCTGGTCGGCCTGCTGGAAGCCGCCGATCACCGCCGCCTGCACGTAGTTGGTCAGCTCGTCCGAGTCGACCACGGAGGCCCAGGCCGCCGCCTTGGCCTCGGCCGTCGGGCGGGCCGCCCGGCAGCTGGCCGCGTGCTCCTGGCCGGCCGCGGTGTTGTCGCGGGCGAGTTCGGCCCCGATCGCGGCCTCGTCGGCCCGGCCGGTCGCGGCGAGGCGGCCCAGCAGGGCCCAGCGCAGCTCGGTGTCCACGGCCAGGCCGGGGATCACGGTGCCGCCGTCCAGCAGCCCGGCCAGCAGGTCGAGCTGACCGTCGGTCCGGGCGACGGAGCCGAGCACCCGGGCCCAGGCCAGCTGGTGGTCGCTGCCCGGCTCGGCGTCGCGCAGCGCCTGCTCGGCGGCCTCGGCCCAGCGGGCCAGGCCCTGCTCGCGCCAGTTCGGGTCGGCGTAGACGTCGAGCGCCAGCTTGACCTGGCGCTGCACCGACTGGACGACGCCGATGTCGCTCTCCCGGGGCAGGCCGGAGAGGGCGAGCGTCAGGTAGTCGCGGGCGGCGAGCTCGCCGTCGCGGGTCATGTCCCAGGCGGAGGCCCAGCACAGCGCGCGCGGCAGCGCCTCGGTGAAGCCGCCGAGGTTCTCGGTGACGACGGCCAGCGAGTCCTCGTCGAGGCGGACCTTGGCGTAGGTGAGGTCGTCGTCGTTGAGCAGGATCACCGCGGGGCGGTGGCGGCCCACCAGCTCCGGCACCTCGGTGCGCGGGCCGTTGACGTCCAGCTCGATCCGGTCGGTGCGCACCAGCGCGCCGTCGTTGAGCTCGTACAGGCCGACGGCGATCCGGTGCGGGCGCAGCACGGCCTCGCCCTTGGCGCCGGCCGGGAGCGCCGGGGCGGTCTGGAGCACGGCGAAGGACTCGATCTCGCCGTCCGTGTTGAGGGTCAGCGCGGGGCGCAGCACATTGATGCCGGCGGTCTCCAGCCAGGCGGCGGACCAGGACTTGAGGTCGCGGCCGCTGGCCTTCTCCAGTGCGCCGAGCAGGTCGCCGAGGCGGGTGTTGCCCCAGGCGTGCTGCTTGAAGTAGGCGCGCACGCCCTCGAAGAAGGCGTCCTGGCCGACGTAGGCCACCAGCTGCTTGAGCACCGAGGCGCCCTTGGCGTAGGTGATGCCGTCGAAGTTGACCTGGACGTCCTCCAGGTCGTTGATCTCGGCCATGATCGGGTGGGTGGACGGCAGCTGGTCCTGCCGGTACGCCCAGGTCTTCATCTGGTTGGCGAAGGTGGTCCAGGAGTTGGGCCACCGGGAGCCGGGCGCCTCGGCCTGGCAGACCGCCTCGGCGTAGGTGGCGAACGACTCGTTCAGCCAGAGGTCGTTCCACCACTCCATGGTGACGAGGTCGCCGAACCACATGTGGGCGAGCTCGTGCAGGATCGTCGCGGCGCGGGCCTCGTACGCGGCGTCGGTCACCTTGGACCGGAACACGTACTGGTCGCGCAGGGTGACGGCGCCCGCGTTCTCCATCGCGCCGGCGTTGAACTCCGGGACGAAGAGCTGGTCGTACTTGGCGAACGGGTAGGGGAAGTCGAACTTCTCCTGGAAGTAGTCGAAGCCCTGCTTGGTGACCTCGAAGATCGCCTCGGGGTCCAGGAACTCGCGCAGCGAGGGCCGGCAGTAGATGCCCAGCGGCACCTTCTGCTCGCCGTTCTCGTAGCTGTCGAAGACCCCGACGTAGGGGCCGGCGACGAGCGCGGTGATGTACGAGGAGATCCGGCCGGTCGGCGCGAAGGACCAGACCCGGGTGTCGCCCTCGCCCTGCGGCTCGGGGGTGGGCGAGTTGGAGACCACGACCCAGTTGGCGGGCGCGGTCACGGTGAAGGTGAACGCGGCCTTGAGGTCGGGCTGCTCGAAGGAGGCGAAGACCCGGCGGGCGTCCGGCACCTCGAACTGGGTGTACAGGTAGGTCTCGCCGTCGACCGGGTCGACGAACAGGTGCAGGCCCTCACCGGTGTTGGTGTAGGCGCAGTCGGCGACCACCCGCAGCTCGTTCTCGGCGGCGAGGTCCGGCAGCGCGATCCGGCTGTCGGCGAAGGCGCTGTTGTCGAGCCGTACGCCGTTGAGGACGATCTCCTCGACGCTCGGGGCGACGAGGTCGATGAAGGTGGCCGCGCCCGGGGTGGTGGCGGTGAACCGGACCACGGTCGTGGACCGGAACGTGCCCCCCTCTCGGGCCGAGCTCAGGTCGAGCTCGATCTCGTACGCGTCCACGTGCAGGAGGTCGGCCCGGGTGCGGGCCTCGTCACGGGTCAGGTTGGTGCCGGGCACTCGCAGGACTCCTTCGTCGGGCTGATGCCTGGCATCCTGCCATGTCCGTCCGCGGGCTCCGAGGGGATATCCCCGGGGACGCCGCGGGCGGGGTGGTACGGGCCCGGTCGGGCCCGCACCACCCCGCCCGGGGGTGCCGCTACTTCTTGACGAACTTGAACACCGGAGCGTCGATGCTGCTGCGGGAGAACCCGTAGAGCGCGCCGTCCGAGTTCAGCACGAACTCGTTGCTGCTCAGGCTGATGCTGAAGGAGGACGAGGAGTCCTTGCCGAGCGCGATGGTGCCGAGCTCGCTGACGGCGCCGTCGGCGGGGGCGAGCGAGGCCAGCTTGGCGTCGGTGCCGTAGCCCATGTCCATGATGACCCGGACCTTGCCGTCCTTGTCGGTGCCGGAGACCAGCCGCAGGCCGTCCTTGGCCTTGCCGTCGGTCGACCAGAGCCGCTTGCCGGTGTTCAGGTCGTAGGCGTTCACCGCGGGCTTGGTCGGGTTGGTCTGCACGTACAGGGTGGTGCCGCTGACCACGCTCTGGGTGATGGCGTCGCCCAGGCCGCTGAGCCGCAGGCTGTCGTAGCCGGGCTCCTTGACGGGCATCTGGGTGCCGGGCTTGTTGGTCTTGTCGAACGGCAGCACGTAGTCGCCGTTCGCGCCGCTGGACATCGAGACCACGAGCGGCTGCTCGGAGAGCACCTTGTCGACCCGCTCGATGCTGCCGGTCAGGGTGATCGGCGCGGGGGAGGCGACCTTGCCGGTGTCCGTCTCGACGATCACCAGCTGCGACTTGACGGTGGTGTTGAGGCCGTAGCAGCGGTCGGTGACCACGATCTGGGCGCCGGCGACGGTGCCGTAGACGCTGCAGTCCTTCTCGCGCGGCTGGAACGACCAGGCCGCGGAGCCGTCGGCGATGTTGACCGCGGCGGCCGTGTTGGCGCCGATGCCGACCACCTTGTCGGTGACGGTCAGGGTGGGGGAGGTCATCCGGCTCTGCCCGACCTTGACGGTCCAGCTCAGCTTGCCGGTGGTGAGGTCGACCGCGGCGATGGTGGAGCAGTCGCTGTCACCGGTGTTCAGCGCGATCGCGGCGATGTGCTTGGAGTTGGCGCTGTACGAGGCGGAGCAGAACTCCTTGGCGCCGGAGGGCACCGGGATGTTCCAGGCCTCCTTGCCGTCGGAGGTGTTGACGGCGCGGATGCCGGTGGTGTCGGCGCGCACCGCGACCTTCTCGGCGCCCCAGATGGCGAGCATCCGGGTCGAGCCGCTGACCGAGCTGGCCGGCTTGTCGGCCGCCCAGGCCGGGTTGTAGGCGCCGGCCTTGCCGCCGCCACCGCCGCCCGTGCCGCCGGTGCCGCCGCCGGTGGCCGGCGCGGTGACCGTCCCGCCGGTGGCGGCGGCGGTGGTGTCCCCGCTGGGCCCGCCGGTGACCTGGCCGGTGGTGCCGCCGGAGGCGGTCGGCTGGTCGTCCTTCTTCTTGTTGTCGTCGGTGAAGAGCACGATCAGCGCGGCGACGATGGCGATCGCCAGCACACCGCCGATGATGCCGCCCCAGACCATCACCGGGTTGCGCTTCGGCGGGGCGACGGGCGCCGGGGCGCCCGGGTAGCCGTAGCCGCCGCCCTGCTGCGGGTAGCCGTATCCGGCCGCGCCGCCGTCGGCGGGCGGGGCGGTGTACCCGTACTGCTGGCCCGCGGCCGGGGCGCCGAACTGCGGCTGGCCGGCGGAGGGGTCGTACGGGCCCACCGGCGGGGCCTGCGGCGGGGCGCCCGCCGGGCCCTGCGAGGGGAAGGCGGGGGCGGTGGGCGCGTAGGCGTACGCCCCGGCGGCCCCCGGAGCCCCGGCGGGCGGCGCGGGCGGTGCGGCCGGGGCCGGCGGTGCGGCCTGACCGGGGACCGCGGCCCCGTCGAGCTGTGTCTGCTGGTCGGCCACGGCCGCCGGGTCTACGCCGCCCGCCGGGCGTCCGAGCGATACGCCCCGGTTGTCCGGTCCGCCGCCGGAAGCTTCGCCAGCTCCCGGTGTAGGGTTGTCCCCTGCCATCTGATGCCCCGTCATGTCTGGAATCGTCCCGGGAGCGGCGCGCATCCGCGGCCGCCGGGACGGGTGAGATTGGGCACCATCGTACGGGGGGCCGGTTTTCGGACCCGCGTCGGAACCTGCCCTCCCGGCCGCCCCCGCGCCGACCTGCGGCGCTGTCAGCCCTCGGCCCGCCCCGCCGACCTGGGCCGGGGCCGCTCCGCCGGTCCGCCCGCGCCCGCTCGCGGGCCTTCCGCCCTCACCACCTCTTCGCCCACTCTCCCCCGTGCCTTCACCGGGACACAGGCTCTAGGCTTCAGGAGTTGAAAGGGGACACCCGGCGGAGGGGTCCCCGGCCCCCTTGGGAGGGTGGATCATGTCGACGGACACTCCGGGCTCGCAGTCCTCGCTGCACCGGGCCAACCTGGAGCGGGTGCTCCGCGCGGTGCGGATGGCCGGCTCGCTGACCCAGGCCGAGATCGCCCGCGGGACCGGACTCTCGGCGGCCACGGTGTCCAACATCGTGCGAGAACTGAAGGAGAGCGGCACCGTCGTGGTGGCCGACACCTCCTCCGGCGGACGCCGCGCCCGCAGCGTCTCGCTCAGCGGTGACGCCGGCATCGTGGTGGGGATCGATTTCGGCCACACCCATCTGCGGGTCGCGGTCGGCAACCTCGCCCACCGGGTCCTCGCCGAGGAGAGCGCCCCGATGGACGTCGACGTCTCGGCCGCGCAGGGCTTCGACCGGGCCGAGGCCCTGGTCGAGCGGCTGCTCGCGGAGGCCGGCTTCCGCCCGGACAAGGTGATCGGCGTCGGCCTGGGCGTGCCCGGCCCGATCGACGTGGAGACCGGCGCACTGGGCTCCACCGCGATCCTGCCCGGCTGGACCGGCATCGCCCCCGGCCGCGAGCTGGCCGAGCGCCTCGGCATGCCGGTGCACGTCGACAACGACGCCAACCTCGGCGCCCTCGGCGAGCTGGTCTGGGGCGCCGGCCGGGGCCTGAGCGACCTCGCCTACATCAAGGTGGCCAGCGGCGTCGGCGCGGGTTTGGTGGTCAACGGGCAGATCTACCGGGGCCCGGGCGGCACCGCGGGCGAGATCGGCCACATCACCCTGGACGAGGCCGGCCCGGTCTGCCGCTGCGGCAACCGGGGCTGCCTGGAGACCTTCGTCGGCTCCCGCTACCTGCTGAACCTGCTCACCCCGACCCTCGGCGCCGAGCTCAGCCTGACCCGGGTGGTCGAGCTGGCCCACCAGGGCGACCTGGGCTGCCGCCGGGTGATCGCCGACGCGGGCCGGCAGATCGGCACCGGCGTGGCGACCCTCTGCAACCTGCTCAACCCGCGCCGGGTGATCCTCGGCGGCGACCTCGCGGACGCCGGCGAGCTGGTGCTCGCGCCGATCCGCGATTCGGTGGCCCGCTACGCGATCCCCAGTGCCGCCCGCCAGCTGTCGGTGGTCCCCGGTACCCTGGGCGGTCGGGCCGAGGTCCTGGGCGCGCTCGCCCTGGTCATGAGCGAGGCGGGGGACTCCAGCGCGCTCGCCGTCGCCCGCCACTGACCCCCGTCGCCCGCCACCGGGCCGCCCCGGCCGGGTGCAACGACACGCCGGTTCTCCACGTTCACCCGAAAGAGTGACCGCCGAGGTGGCTGGCGCGTACCGGCCGTCGGCACCGGACGCCCCGCCCGGCGTCCGGTGGGCGGACATTAGACTCGACCGGTCGACACCGGGCAGCGACGCCCGTCGGACCTCCGGTCCGCGAATACGAACGAGGAGGAACGGGTGGCCCTGCTGACCCGCATTCGGGGACCGCGCGATCTCGACCGGCTCACGCCCGGACAGCTGGCCGCACTGGCCCAGGAGATCCGGACCTTCCTGGTGACCGAGGTCTCCAAGACGGGCGGCCACCTGGGCCCGAACCTCGGCGTGGTGGAGCTCACCATCGCGCTGCACAAGGTGTTCGACTCCCCGCGCGACCGCATCCTGTTCGACACCGGCCACCAGAGCTACGTGCACAAGCTGCTCACCGGCCGGCAGGACTTCTCGGGGCTGCGGACGAAGGGCGGCCTGTCCGGCTACCCCTCGCGCGCCGAGTCCGAGCACGACGTGATCGAGAACTCGCACGCCTCCACCGTGCTCTCCTACGCCGACGGCCTGGCCAAGGCCAACCAGCTGCTGGGCAAGCAGGACCCGGTGGTCGCCGTGATCGGCGACGGCGCGCTCACCGGCGGCATGGCCTGGGAGGCGCTCAACAACATCGCCGACGCCAAGGACCGCCCGGTCGTCATCGTCGTCAACGACAACGAGCGCTCCTACTCGCCGACCATCGGCGGCCTCGCCAACCACCTCGCCACCCTGCGCACCACCCAGGGCTACGAGCGCTTCCTGTCCTGGGGCAAGGGCACCCTGCAGCGCACCCCGGTGGTCGGCCAGCAGCTGTTCGAGACCCTGCACGGCGCCAAGAAGGGCCTGAAGGACTTCATCGCCCCGCAGGGCATGTTCGAGGACCTCGGCCTCAAGTACATCGGCCCGATCGACGGCCACGACTTCACCGCCCTGGAGTCCGCGCTCACCAAGGCGCGCGGCTTCGGCGGCCCGGTGATCGTGCACTGCCTCACCGAGAAGGGCCGCGGCTACCACGCCGCCGAGAACAACGACGAGGACCGCTTCCACGCGGTCGGCGTCATCCACCCGGAGACCGGCCTGCCGATCAAGAGCTCCGGCAAGGACTGGACCTCGGTCTTCGCCGAGGAGATGGTGGCGCTCGGCCACGAGCGCGAGGACATCGTCGGCATCACCGCCGCGATGCTCCACCCGGTGGGCCTGGCCCCGTTCGCCGAGGCCTTCCCGGACCGGATCTTCGACGTGGGCATCGCCGAGCAGCACGCCGTCACCAGCGCGGCCGGCCTGGCCACCGGCGGACTCCACCCGGTCTTCGCGGTCTACGCGACCTTCCTCAACCGCGCCTTCGACCAGGTGCTGATGGACGTCGCCCTGCACAAGCTGGGCGTCACCTTCGTGCTGGACCGCTCCGGCGTCACCGGCACCGACGGCGCCTCGCACAACGGCATGTGGGACATGTCGATCCTCCAGGTCGTCCCCGGCCTGCGGCTCGCCGCCCCGCGCGACGCCGACCAGGTCCGCGCCCAGCTGCGCGAGGCCGTCGAGGTCAAGGACGCCCCGACGGTGGTCCGCTACTCCAAGGGCTCGGTCGGCGAGGCCGTCCCGGCGGTCGCCACGGTCGGCGGCATGGACGTCCTGCGCGCCGCCGTGCCGGACTCCCTCGGCGGGGCCGAGGACGGCCGCCGGGCCGATGTGCTGATCGTCTCGGTCGGCGCGCTCGCCCCGATGTGCCTGGAGGTGGCCGACCTGCTGGCCGCCCAGGGCATCAGCTCCACCGTGGTGGACCCGCGCTGGGTCAAGCCGGTCGACCCGGCGCTGCCCGGCCTGGCCGCGGAGCACCGGGTGGTCGTCACGGTCGAGGACAACGGCCGGGTCGGCGGTGTCGGTGCGACGATCGCCCAGGCGCTGCGGGACGCGGACATGGACCTGCCGCTGCGTGACTTCGGCATCCCGCAGGCGTTCCTGGACCACGCCTCGCGCCCGGAGATCCTCGCCGAGATCGGCCTCACCGCCCCGGACATCGCCCGGCAGGTGACCGCCCTGGTCTCCCGGCTGGACGTCGCCACCGTCGAGGCCTGACCGCTCCTCCGAGGGAGTACCGCCGTCCGAGGGAGTACCGCCGTCCGAGGGAGTACCGCCGTCCGGGGGAGAGCCCCGGACGGCGGCCGTCCGCCCCGGCTCTGCGACAGCTCTGCAACAGTGAGGCCGATAATCGCACCAAAGGCGGGACCGGCGCTGCCCGTGCCGATTCCGCCCGGTAGGTTGTCATCCGTGCCGACCCCCACCCGATCCCGCTTGACCGCGCTCACCGAGCGCCTGCCCCTGGGGGTACCCTCGGCCGACGGCTGGGAGCGGGTGAAGACCGGTTACTGGTCGCGTCTGGTGCCGCTGCTGGCCCTGGTCGCCCTGCTCACCCACCTGCCGTCCTTCGTCCGCCCGGTCTGGAGCCCCGACGAGGGCTTCCTGGCCACCCAGGCCCGGATGCTCGCCGACGGCGGCGTGCTCTACGACACCGTGGTGGACCGCAAGCCCCCGCTGCTGCCCTGGCTCTACCAGGCGTGCTTCACGGTCTTCGGCTCCGCCTCGCTCTGGCCGCTGCGCACCCTCGCGGTGGCCGCGCACCTGGTCACCGCGATCCTGCTGGCCTCGATCGCCCGCGGCCGCTGGGGCAACCGGGCCGGCGCCGGCGCCGGGCTGCTCTACCTGCTGGTCTCGATCGGGCTCTCCCCGGAGGACACCCAGGCGGCGACCTTCGAGGTCTTCATGCTGCCCGCGATGGTGGCGGCCTTCCGCTACGCCGAACGCCGCCGCTGGCTGGCCGCCGGCATCGCGGTGGCGCTCTGCTCGCTGACCAAGCAGACCGGCGGCGCGGTGCTGCTGCCGGTGCTCTGGATGCTCTTCCAGGACGCCCGGCAGCGCGGCGTCCGCTGGATCCCCGCCCTGTTCAAGATCGGCTTCGGCTTCACCCTGCCGATAGCGCTGGTCGCGGTGATCCTGACCAAACCCAAGGGCTTCCTGTTCTGGGTGGTCACCGGCAGCGGCGACTACGCCACCTCCGGCGGTGCCTGGCTGCAGATGGTCGGGCGGGCGCTCGGCAACTCGGCGATCCTGATCGGCGCCGGGCTCGGCTTCCTGCTGCCGGTCGGCCGGAGGCTGTGGCTGAAGTACCGGCACCGCCCGCTGCCGGTCGCCGGCGAGGAGCACGGCTCGACCACCGACCTGTGGATGTGGCTGCTCTCCTCGGTCGTCGCGGTCAGCGTCGGCTTCCACTTCTTCGGCCACTACTACCTCCAGCTGATGCCCCCGCTGGTGCTGCTGGGCACCGGGGCGGTCGCCACCTCGGCGGTCCGCTGGAAGCCGGTGCTGGTGTACACCACGGCCGCCGCCACCGTCTTCTGGGGCCTGGCGCTGGCCTGGCCGGGGGAGCGGCTGGACCGCACCACCGAGGTCGCCACCGCCGTCGCCGCGCAGACCACGCCCAAGGACACCGTGCTGGTCTGGGGCATGCACCCGGAGCTGTACTGGCTCGCCGACCGCAAGCCCGCCACCCGGTACCTCACGGCCGGCTTCCTGACCAACTACAGCGGCGGCAAGGACGGCAGCCCCAACGTCGGCGAGCAGTTCTCGATGGCCAACGCCTGGCAGACCTTCGACCAGGAGATCGCCAAGGGGCTGCCCGAGGTGGTCGTCGACGACTCCGGCCTCGCGCCGTACCAGCCGGGCATGATCCCGAAGATCGAGAACCTGCTGGACACCCACTACGAGATGGTCGGCGTCTTCGCCGACACCGTCGTCTACCGCCTCAAGCGCTGACGACGCGCCCGGTACCCGCCGGAAGGCCCGCAGCGGCCTCCGTACGGGCCGCGGCGGACGACAGAGGGCCCCGGTGACCGTCAAGGTCGCCGGGGCCCTCCGCGTTCATCCTCAGGCGGGCACGGAGGCCAGGCCCGGGGCGAGGAAGCGCTTGCCGTTCACGCGCTCCGAGATGCCCTCACGGTCCAGGTACGGGGTGATCCCGCCCAGGTGGAAGGGCCAGCCGGCGCCGGTGATCATGCAGAGGTCGATGTCCTGCGCCTCGGCGACGACACCCTCCTCCAGCATCAGGCCGATCTCCTGGGCGACGGCCTCCAGGGCGCGGCCGAGCACCTGCTCCTCGGTCAGCACGGTGTCGCCGAAGGTGAGCAGCTCCAGCACCTCGGGGTCGAGGACCTGCTGGCCGTCCACCCAGGTGTAGAAGCCGCGCTTGCCGGCCTTGACCACCTTGCCGAGGTTCTCGGAGACGGTGAACCGCTCCGGGAACGCGCCGTGCAGGGTCTCCGAGACGTGCAGGGCGATGGCTGGGCCGACCAGCTCCAGCAGCACGATCGGGGACATCGGCAGGCCGAGCGGCTCGACGCCCTTCTCGACGGTGGCGATCGGGGTGCCCTCGTCGATGATGCCCTGGATCTCGCCCATGAAGCGGGTGAGGATCCGGTTCACCACGAACGCCGGGGCGTCCTTGCAGAGCACCGCGGTCTTCTTCAGCTTCTTCGAGACGCCGAAGGCGGTGGCCAGCGAGACGTCGTCGGTCTTCTCGCCGCGGACGATCTCCAGCAGCGGCAGGATCGCGACCGGGTTGAAGAAGTGGAAGCCGACGACCCGCTCGGGGTGCTTCAGCTTCGAGGCCATCTCGGTGACCGAGAGCGAGGAGGTGTTGGTCGCCAGCACACAGGTCGGCGAGACCACGTTCTCCAGGTCCGCGAAGACGGTCTGCTTGACGCCCATCTCCTCGAACACGGCCTCGATCACGAAGTCCGCGTCACCGAAGGCGGCGGCCTTGTCGAGCGAGCCGGAGACCAGGCCCTTGAGGCGGTTGGCCTTGTCCTTGCCGATGCGGCCCTTGTCGAGCAGCTTGTCGATCTCGGCGTGGACGTAGCCGACGCCCTTGTCGACGCGCTCCTGGTCGATGTCGGTGAGGACCACCGGCACCTCCAGCCGGCGCGCGAACAGCAGCGCCAGCTGCGAGGCCATCAGACCGGCGCCGACGACGCCGACCTTGGAGACCGGGCGGGCCAGCGACTTGTCCGGCGCGCCGACCGGGCGCTTGGCCCGGCGCTGCACCAGGTTGAAGGCGTAGATGCCGCTGCGCAGCTCGCCGCCCATGATGAGGTCGGCCAGGGCCGCGTCCTCGGCGTCGAAGCCGGCCTGCAGGTCCGCGCTGTTGAGCGTCGCAGTCTTGACCTGGGCGATGATGTCCAGCGCCCGGTACGCGGCCGGGGCCGCCCCGTGCACCTTGGCGTCGGCGACCAGTCGGCCCCAGGCGACGGCGTCGTCCCAGGCCTTGCCGCGGTCGATCGCCTCGCGCTCGACGGCCACGTCGCCCTTGAGGACCTTGGCCGCCCAGAGCAGCGACTGCTCCAGGAAGTCGGCCGGCTCGAAGATCGCGTCGGCGATCCCCAGCTCGAACACGTCCTTGCCCTTGAGCTGCTTGTTCTGCGCCATCGAGTTCTCGATGATCACCTTGACGGCCTTGGCCGGGCCGATCAGGTTCGGCAGGATGCTGCAGCCGCCCCAGCCGGGGACGAGGCCGAGGAAGACCTCGGGCAGCGAGAACGCCGGGACGCCCGCCGACACCGTGCGGTAGTCGCAGTGCAGGCCGACCTCGACGCCGCCGCCCATCGCCGCGCCGTTGTAGAAGGCGAAGGTCGGGACGGGCAGCGCGGCGATCCGCTTGAAGACCTCGTGGCCGCCCTTGCCGATGGCGAGCGCGTCCGCGTGCTGCTGGAGCAGCTCGACGCCCTTGAGGTCGGCGCCGACCGCGAAGATGAACGGCTTGCCGGTGATCGCGGCGCCGACGATCGTGCCCTCGGCGGCCTCGGCCTCGACCTGGTCCAGCGCCTCGCTCAGCTTGAGCAGCGAGCCCGGGCCGAAGGTGGTCGGCTTGGTGTGGTCGAAGCCGTTGTCCAGGGTGATCAGGGCCAGCCGGCCGGCCTGCAGCGGCAGGTCCAGGTGGCGGACGTGCGCGGTCGTGACGACCTCGCCGGGGAAGAGCTCGGCGCCGCGGGTCAGCAGCTCAGTCGTGGTGCTCATGCTCACTTACCACCCTCGAAGTGCGGGTTCTCCCAGACGATGGTGGCGCCCATGCCGAAGCCGATGCACATCGTGGTGAGGCCGTAGCGGACGTCCGGGCGCTGCTCGAAGCGGCGGGCCAGCTGGTTCATCAGGCGCACGCCCGAGGAGGCCAGCGGGTGGCCGAAAGCGATCGCGCCGCCGAACGGGTTGACGCGCTCGTCGTCGTCGGCGATGCCGTAGTGGTCCAGGAACGCCAGGACCTGCACGGCGAAGGCCTCGTTGACCTCGAACGCGCCGATGTCGTCGATGGTCAGACCGGCCTTGGCCAGCGCCTTCTCGGTGGCCGGCACCGGGCCGATGCCCATGACCTCGGGCTCGACGCCGACGAAGGCGTAGGAGACCAGGCGCATCCGGACCGGGAGGCCGAGCTCCTCGGCGACGTCCTCGGCGGCCAGCAGGGAGGCGGTGGCACCGTCGTTCAGACCGGCCGAGTTGCCCGCGGTGATGTTGCCGTGCGGGCGGAACGGGGTCTTGAGACCGGCCAGGCTCTCCATCGTGGTGCCCGGGCGCATCGGCTCGTCCGCGGTGGCCAGGCCCCAGCCGGTCTCGCCGACCTCGGGGTTGGTGTTGCGGATCGAGATCGGCACCAGGTCGGGCTGGATGTCGCCGTTGGCGTACGCCTTGGCGGCCTTCTCCTGCGAGCGCACGGCGTAGGCGTCGCAGCGCTCCTTGGTGATGTGCGGGAACCGGTCGTGCAGGTTCTCCGCGGTCATCCCCATGAACAGGGCGGACTCGTCGACGAGCTTCTCGGAGACGAAGCGCGGGTTCGGGTCGACGCCCTCGCCCATCGGGTGGCGGCCCATGTGCTCGACGCCACCGGCCACGACCACGTCGTAGGCGCCGAAGGCGATGCCGCCGGCGGTGGTGGTCACGGCGGTCAGCGCGCCGGCGCACATGCGGTCGATCGCGTAGCCGGGGACGGACTTCGGCAGGCCCGACAGCAGTGCTGCGGTGCGGCCGATCGTCAGACCCTGGTCGCCGATCTGCGTGGTGGCCGCGATCGCGACCTCGTCGATGCGCTCGACGGGCAGGTTCGGGTTACGACGCACGAGCTCCCGGATGCACTTGACGACGAGGTCGTCGGCACGGGTCTCGTGGTAGATGCCCTTCGGGCCTGCCTTGCCGAACGGGGTGCGGACGCCATCGACGAAGACGACGTCCCTCGCGGTACGAGGCACGGGGGCTCTCCTCCCAGGGACCAACGGTTCAGTGGGCAGGCTGCCGCGAGCCGTCGCACGAATCGACGCGGGCGGCGCCGCCCACGGCCATGCTACCCGCCGGTAACCACCCTGCCCAGGCCCGGAAGCCGCAACACCGGATGTGTTGTCGCCCACTCTGTGATTCACCCGCTCGCCTCCGGGGCGCTCCGGTCCGGCGCCGACGGTCGGCGCTCCGATGCCGCTTGTACCTCGCAGCCTCCTCGTTTCGGCACCGGCGCGCCCCTTCGGCTCGGGGCGGGCTGGTGCCGGCCGGGGTCAAGGCGGGTTCGGGGTCGGCTTGAGGTCCGGGGCGGCCGGGTACGACGAAGGGGACGCCGCCCGCTCCGGGCGACATCCCCTTCTCCGTTCCTCCCCGCTCAGCCCTGCTGCGCGCCCGTACCGGCCTTGGCCTCGGCGCCGGCCTTCGCCGCCTCGACGAAGGCGGCGGCCAGGGTCGGCGCGACCAGGTCCACCTGCCACTGCCGGGCCCCGAGCCGCCGCAGCACGGCGGCCACGTTGGCGGCCGAGGCGTCGGCCGGCGGCTCCCAGGAGACCCGGCGGACCAGGTCCGGGGTGATCAGGTTCTCGGCCGGCAGGTTGTGCCGCTCGGCCAGCTCGCCGACCGCGGCGCGTGCCCCGCTCAGCCGGGCGGCCGCCACCGGGTCCTTCTCGGCCCAGGCGCGCGGCGGCGGCGGGCCGTCGTGCGGTGCGGCGGCCGGCGGCAACTGGTTCTCCGGCACTTCCCGCCCGCGCTGGACGGCGGCCAGCCACTGCTCCAGCTGGCGCCGGTGCACCCGGGGCCCGAAGCCCTGGACGCCCTGCAGCGCGGCGATGTTCAGCGGCATGGCCAGCGCGGCGTTGACGATCGCGGCGTCCGAGAGCACCCGGCCCGGCGAGACGTCCCGCTCCTGCGCCGTCCGGTCGCGGGCCAGCCACAGTTCGCGCACCACGGCCAGCTGGCGGCGCCGGCGGACCTTGTGCAGCTGCGAGGTGCGGCGCCACGGGTCGGTGCGCGGGGCCGGCCGGGGGGCGGCGGCGATCGCCGCGAACTCCTCCAGGGCCCAGTCGAGCTTGCCCTGGGCGTCCAGCTCCTGTTCGAGTGCGTCGCGCAGCTCGACCAGCACCTCGACGTCCAGGGCGGCGTAGCGCAGCCACGGCTCGGGCAGCGGACGGGTGGACCAGTCCACCGCCGAGTGCTCCTTGGCGAGGCTCAGCCCGAGCACGCTCTCGGTCATCGGTCCGAGGCCGACCCGGGCGAAGCCGGCGATCCGGCCGGCCAGCTCGGTGTCGAACAGTCGCTGGGGTCTCATGCCGACCTCGGCCAGGCAGGGCAGGTCCTGGGTGGCGGCGTGCACCACCCATTCCGTGTCCGCGAGGGCCGCGCCCAGCCCACTGAGGTCGGGGCAGGCGATCGGGTCGATCAGCGCGGACCCGGCGCCCGCGCGGCGGAGCTGGATGAGGTACGCCCGCTGGCCGTAGCGGTAGCCGGAGGCCCGCTCGGCGTCGACGGCGACCGGTCCGGATCCCGCGGCGAAGGCGGCGACGGTGTCGGCCAGCGCCTGCTCGTCCGCCACGACCGGAGGGATCCCCTCCTTCGGTTCGAGGAGCGGGACCGGGGCTGCTTCTTCTGGGATGGCTGCTACGGCGTCGGTCACCTACCAAGGGTACGACGGACCCCGCGACCGGGAGTGTTGTCGGACTGGTCAGACCGATGAAGGGGCCCGCCCGGGGCTCTCCGGACAGGCCCCGCAGGGCGTTCCCGGCCGCGGCGCGCGGCGACCCGGGAGGAAACGTTCCTCCTGGGCCGCCGCAGCGGCGCCGGGGCTCAGTGGATGATGCCGGTGCGCAGCGCGACCGCGACCATGCCGGCGCGGTCGCCGGTGCCGAGCTTGCGGGCGATCCGGGCGAGGTGGCTCTTCACGGTGAGCGCCGAGAGGCCCATCGCCACGCCGATCGCCTTGTTGGACTGGCCCTCGGCGACCAGCCGCAGCACCTCGACCTCGCGGCCGGACAGCTCGCGGTAGGCGGTCTGCTGGGCGCCCGGCGCGCCGTGGGCACCGGGTGCGCCGCCGGGAGCCCCGGCCGCGCCCGGCATGCCGGGCATCCCGGGGCGCCGCATCCGGCCGGCCAGTCCGGCGGCGCCGAGCGGCATGCCGGGGCGGCCCGGCATGGCCACATTGGTGCGGGTGCCGGTCACGACGTAACCCTTGACCCCGCCCGCCAGCGCGCTGCGGACGGCGCCGATGTCGTCGGCGGCGGAGAGTGCCAGCCCGTTGGGCCAGCCGGCCGCGCGGGTCTCGGCGAGGATGGTCAGCCCCGAGCCGTCGGGGAGGTGGACGTCGGCGACGCAGATGTCGCGCGGCGTGGAGACCCGGGGGCGGGCCTCGGCGATGGAGGACACCTCGATCACGTCCCGGACGCCGAGCGCCCAGAGGTGACGGGTGACGGTGTTTCGGACGCGGGGATCGGCGATGACCACCATGGCGGTGGGCTTGGTCGGGCGGTAGGCGACCACGTTTGCGGGGTGCTCAAGAAGGACCGACACCAGGCCTCCTGCGGGAGTGGCGGACGGAACCCCGAGGGGGCGGTCGGAGTGTTCCGCGTTCGGAAAGGGTCACAGTCTGCTTCGGCAGCATCAGTGCCCGGCTTTAGCGAAAGATCACGATCTAGTGAGTAACAATACGGACAAATCGCTCAGGTGACTGATTACGACATGCCTGGAATTCGCACAAAATCGATCACTCTCGACACGAAGTAGTCGGATTCGACCGGATTGTTGACGGAGAGCCGCACCGAAGTCACACTCCGTCAGCCCTGGGGGTGGCGGCGCGTCCGGTGATGACGACGCGGCGGCGCCACTCCTCAGTGCGAGCGCGGACGTCGCCTGGCGGGCATCGGGACCACTCCACCGAGTGACGTGACGTCGGCGGGCGCGTGCGGCGCCGCGGCCGCGGGCGGCAGGCCCGCGCTGATGCAGAGCAGGTCCCCCCAGGCCGACAGGTGCCGCTCGAAGCGGCCGTCGGCGGGCGTCCAGGACGCCCTGATCTCGATCTCGGTGGTCGACGCTCGCTCCGCCAGCCCGCCGAAGTACTGCGAGGCGCAGAGCGACACCGTGCCCGACGGCTCCGCGTACCCGGCGCCGTGCGCCTGCAGCGCGTCCAGCAGCCAGGCCCAGCCGACCTCGGAGAGCATCGGGTCGCCGGCCATCTCCGGCTCCAGCTCCGCCCGGGTCATGGTGACCACGCGGAAGTCCCCGTTCCAGGCTTCCTGCCCGGCCGGGTCGTGCAGCAGCACCAGCCGGCCGTCGGCCAGCTCCTCGCCGTCGACCTCGACGGTGGCGGTCAGCGCGAAGGAGTGCGGCGCCAGCCGGCGGGGGGCCGGGGCGGGGGAGAGGACGAGCTCGGGGCGCAGCCGGGCGCCGGAGAACGCCTCCACGGCGGCCCGGAACTCGCTCGGCGCCGCCTCCCGACCCGTTCCGCCACCTGCTCCTCCACCCTGCGCGGGGTGCCCTCCGACCGCTGCCATGACCCGAAGACTAGGTCGAAAACCCGGGTAATCGCCGTAACTTCTGCCCGCGCGGCGCGCCGGGGCGGCAATCCGGCCAGATCTCCGGCCGGATCCCCGTCCGGAGCCCCGCCCGGCTTCCCGGTCGGACCCTCGTTCGATTCCCGTTCGGGCGCCGGCGGAGGCGACGGGACCGCCGGGACGGGCGGGTCCGGGCCGCGTGCGAAGATTTGGAGCGTGAGCGAGACGACGGCAGTCCCCCCGACCGGCGCCACCCCCGGTCAGCAGCCCGACGCGCGCCGCGGCGCCGCGTACGACTCGGCGTTCCTGCGCGCCTGCCGGCACGAGCCGGTACCGCACACCCCGGTGTGGTTCATGCGCCAGGCGGGCCGCTCGCTGCCCGAGTACCTGAAGGTCCGCGAGGGCATCCCCATGCTGGAGTCCTGCATGCGGCCCGAGCTGGTCAAGGAGATCACCCTCCAGCCGGTGCGCCGGCACAAGGTGGACGCGGCGATCTTCTTCAGCGACATCGTGGTCCCGCTCCGGGCGGTCGGCATCGACGTCGACATCAAGCCCGGCATCGGCCCGGTCATCGCCGACCCGATCCGGACCTTCGCCGACCTGGAGCGGCTGCGCCCGCTGGAGCCGGACGACGTCCCCTACATCACCGAGGCCGTCGGCCTGCTCGTCGACGAGCTCGGCGCGACCCCGCTGATCGGCTTCGCCGGCGCCCCCTACACCCTCGCCAGCTACCTGATCGAGGGCGGGCCGTCCAAGAACCACGAGAACACCAAGGCCATGATGTACGGCGCGCCCGACCTGTGGGCCGCCCTGCTCGACCGGCTGGCCGGGATCACCGCCGCCTTCCTCAAGGTGCAGATCGAGGCCGGCGCCTCGGCGATCCAGCTGTTCGACTCCTGGGTCGGCGCGCTCGCGCCGGACGACTACCGCCGCTCGGTGATGCCGGCCAGCACCAAGGTGTTCGACGCGGTGGCCGGGTACGGCGTGCCGCGGATCCACTTCGGCGTCGGCACCGGCGAGCTGCTGGGCCTCATGGGCCAGGCCGGCGCGGACGTGGTCGGTGTCGACTGGCGGGTGCCGCTGGACGTCGCCGCCGAGCGGGTCGGCCCCGGCAAGGGCCTCCAGGGCAACCTCGACCCGGCGGTGCTGTTCGCGCCGACCGGCGCCGTCGAGGCCAAGGCCCGCGAGGTGCTGGACGCGGCCCGGGCGCTCGGCGGCAGCGGCCACATCTTCAACCTCGGCCACGGCGTCATGCCCAGCATGGACCCGGACGCGCTCAGCCGCCTGGTCGCCTTCGTGCACGAGGCCAGCGCCCGCTGACCCGCCGTCCGGTGGCGGCCCGCACTTCCGGAGGGAGAGGGGGCCGCCACCGTCGGGCCGGGCCCGGGATCAGTGCGCGGGCTCCTTCTCCTCTTCCTCCTCCGCTTCCTCCACCGCCCGGTCCTCCTCCTGCTCCGGTGCCACGGGGACCGGCTTCCGCCGCCGGCGCAGCACCCACAGCACCGCCGCGACCGGCGCGGCCACCAGCAGGAACGGCAGCACGGCGGCCACCGCCACGGCCACCCCGCGCACGATCGCGCCCAGCAGGTGCCAGCCGCCGCCGAGCGCCGAGCCGACCGAGGCCCAGAACCCCTTGTCCTCCGGCGCGTCCGGCACGTCCTGGACCGGGCCGGCCTTCTGCCTCACGTCCAGCGTGACGGTGGACAGCGAGGTCCGCGCCGACAGCTCCTTCACCTGCTTCTGCAGCGACTCCAGGTCCGACTCCCGGCGGCTCAGCTCGCTCTCCAGGCTGACGATCTCGGCCAGCGTCTTCGCCTGCGCCATCAGCGCGCGCACCCGGTCCACGCTCGCCTGCTGACTCTGCATCCGGCTGTTGACGTCCGCGACCTGCTGGGTCAGGTCCTCCGCCTGGCTGCGCCGGGACAGCACCTCGCCGAGCCCGGCCAACTGGTCCAGCGTCGGCTGGAACGCCGCCGAGGGCACCTTCACCGTGATCTGCCCGCTCTGCGGGCCGCCGTCCCCGCCGGAGCTCCCGGTCTCGCTCGCCACATAGCCGCCCGCAGCGACGGCCAGGTCCCGGGCCTTCGCCAGCGCCGTGTCCACCTGCGCCGTCCGCACCGTCAGCTGCGCCGAGTACGCGATCTGCCGGGAGTCCACCACCGGCATCACACCCGGCTGCCCGGGCGGCGCCTTGGGTGCCACCGAGGCCACCCCCGGCGCCCCGACGGCGGCGTCCGCCTTGGCCGCCTCCCCGGCGGCGGCCTGCGCCGGGGCCTGCGCGGGGGCGACCGCCGACATGTCCCGGCTCGCGCCGTCCCCGCTCGCCGAGCACCCCGCCGCCAGCACCGCCGCCACGGCCACCGCCGCCAGCGCCCCCGCTCTCCGCCGCCCTCGTCCTCGTCCCACGATCGAGCCCTCCCCGTCATCCGATGCCCGGCACCCCCTCCCGGGGCACCCACACCATTTCGACGGACCCCGCCCCACTCCGGACCCACCCGGGAGGTCGCAGCTCGATCACGTCTCGGCTGCGGAGCGGACAAGGCGTCACACCGCGTCCACCGCGATCCTCGCCCGCCGCAGCAGCGCCGCCGTCACCCCGTCACCCGGCCGCAGCTCCCCGCAGAGTGCTATGTCGTGCACCTGCCCACGCACCGACGACTTACCGCGCCGGTGGCCTGCGCCCATCCGTCGTACGTGACGGCATCCATTCCGGAGTTCACTTCTCCGATCAGCCTATTTGGGAGAAGTTGCGCGACGATGTACAACGAATATGTGTCGAGTGTGGTGAATGAATTCAATGGCGGAAGCGCCGAGACTGTATTTCAAGCAGAAAATGTGACCGTCAATCAAATCTTCGAGGACCGTCGAGGGTGCGCGCTTGCGAACCTGCTTCCGCCGGTTGGCATTGTGGCGGCACGGGATGCGGAACTTGCCGATGTCCTGGATCTGTTCAACCCTGCGCTTCGAGCCCCGTCCGCGAGTCCTGCCGGTATTCTGGCGGGGCTCGCCGGCGCGGGAAAGACTTCCCTTGCGCTGGCCGCGGGCAGCGCTATAAGAGATCTCGGATGGTTCGACGGAACCTTGTTCGTGACCCTGCACGGTTACGCCCTCGACGGCGCCTCCAGGGTGACGGGGGCGGCGGCGTTGGATCGCCTGCTGCGGCAGCTCGGAGTCGCGGGCGCGGAGATTCCTTCCGGTGAGGCGGACCGGGAGGCCTGCTACCGGGCGGTGATGAGTGATCTGGCGAGACGGGGAAGGCGTCTGCTGGTCGTGGCCGACGACGCCTCGGATGCCGCGCAGGTGCGGGGGCTGTTGCCGTCCGAGGGTGCTCATGGGGTGCTGATCACCAGCCGTCACCTGCTTGCAGACCTTGACGCAGCTCGGGTGGTCGAGGTTGGAGCCCTTTCGCCGAGTGGATCGACCGAAGTCCTTGGCCGTGTTCTCCGCGTCGCACGTCCCGGGGAGGATCGAGCCATGGCCGACCCGGCAGCCACGGCCGAGGTGGTGTCCCATTGCGCGGGCCTGCCACTGGCGTTGCGGATCGTTGCCGCTCTGTTGGTTGGTGAGCCGGAGCGGGTGATGCGGGACGTGGCGGACTCCCTGGCCTGTGCGCGAAGTCGCTTGACAGAGCTGGAGTACGGGGACGACCTGGCGGTCCGGGCTGCTTTCGAACTCTCCTGTCGTCGGCTGGAGGCGGACGAGGCGAGGCTCTTCCCCCTGCTGGCGGTCGCCCCCGGACCGCGGCTCAGCCAGGAAGGTGCTGCTGCCCTTGCTGGTGTGCCCGAGCGTGACGTGCGTCGATTGTTGTCAGCTCTTCGTCGTGCCCACATGGTTGAGAGCGAACGTGTGGAAGGCCTGCTCCGATATCGCTTCCACGATCTGCTGAAGCTGTATGCAGAGGAGCGTCTGGAGTCGGAAGTCCCTCCGAACGTAAGGGAAGCCGCAGCCGATCGCTGGTTGGCGCGGTGTTTGTCGTCGGCCTGGGATTTCGAGGAACAACTGGAAGGAGAGGGCGGTTCGGCCGATGCGCTGGCCTGGTTCGACGCTGAACTTCCGTCCCTCGTGGCGGCGGTGGAGCTGGCGACAGCCATGGGTCGGCCCAGGATCGCGCGTGCGTTGCCGATTGCGCTCGGTTCGTACTTCCAGGCTCGCGGTCATGTCGAAAGCTGCATCACGTCCTTCGAACACGCTGTGCGTGCGGCTCGCCATCTCGGAGAGAGGAACTTCGAAGTGGGCACGTTGGTGATGCTCACGGAGGCGTACTTCGCCGCCGGCAGGCTCACCGAGGCGCGCGACTGTCAGGCTGCCCAGGTCGCATTGAGAGAGCAACTCGGTGACCGGTCGGCGGCAGCGGACGTCCTTCATCGGCGCGGGGTCATGGAACGCGGCGCGGGCCGATGGGGGCCGGCGGCGGAACATCACGAGCAAGCGCTGACCATCTACCGCGAACTCGGTGAACACGACGGTGAGGCGAGGAGCCTGGCCGGTCTGGGAGACATCTGGTCCTGCCGAGGCATGCATCAAAAGGCGGTCGACCACTACCGCAGTGCTCTCGCGGCGGGCGGGATCTCGTCCTCCCGTATGACGGAGGGGCAGATCCGCTGTGGTCTGGGGCGCTCCCTCGTGATGTGCGGCAATATTCCGGAAGGCATGGCCGAGCTTCAGGAATCGCTGGCGATCGCTCGGATGCGAGGCGCGTGGGGGGAGGAGGGGAGAGTCTACGATATCGTCGGATCGCTGTGCCGGATTCACGATGATCCGAGGAGGGCCGAACGGTTCTTCAGGAAGGCCATTGAAATATTCGGTCGATGTGGCGAAAGAGATGGCGAGGCAAGGTCGCACTACAGTCTCGCGGATCTCTACTACGAGTCGTCGCGGTTTCGCGAGGCGGCGGAGAGCGCCGAACTGTCGGTCACGAGAAGAGGGCCGAAGCGGAATCCTCGCGACATGGCCGTAAGGCTTCTACTTCTGGGGCGCTGTTGCGAGAAACTGGGGGATAAGGGGCGGGCGGCACGGATTCTTATGGATGCGGTGCCATTTGCCGAGGAAAGTGCGGACGAGGAACTGATCGGGCTTGTCCACCGGGGCCTCGACGACTGTACGGAGGAAGCGGTACGCCCCCGACGGCCCGGTGCGGAGTGCTCTGCGACCGCAGGAACAGCGGAAGCGGCCCGTGCGGGAAGGCGGAGAAGCGGAGCCGTACGGCTTGTGCTGTCCCGGATCCGTCCGCGCGCTGTCCGGTAGCGGGCGGATTGAGGCATAGGTGTAAAGACCTGCGAGACTGCGGGACATGGCGCAAGCACATGTCGTGGTGATCGGCGGCGGGATCGCGGGGCTGACCGCGGCCGCCGTGGTCGGTGGAGGTGCGGGGGAGCCGGCGCGGGCGCGGGTGACGCTGCTGGAGGCGTCGGAGCGGCTGGGCGGGAAGCTGCGGGGCGGTGAGGTCGGCGGGGTCCGGGTGGACCTCGGGGCGGAGTCGATGCTCGCCCGGCGGCCGGAGGCGGTCGAGCTGGCGCGGGCCGTCGGGCTCGCGGAGCTGCTGGAGCCGCCGACCACCGCCAAGGCCGCGATCTGGACCAGGGGCGCGCTGCGGCCGCTGCCCGGCGGACAGGTGATGGGCGTCCCCGGGGACCTCGCCGCGCTGGCGGACTCCGGTGTGCTGAGCCCCGAGGGGCTGGAGCGGGCCCGCAACGAGGTGGTGGGGGAAGCGGTCGCGGACGATGTCGCGATCGGCCGCTACGTCGCCGACCGGCTCGGCCGCGAGGTCGTGGACCGGCTGGTGGAACCGCTGCTCGGCGGCGTCTACGCCGGGCACAGCGACGAGATCTCGCTGCGCGCCGCGGTGCCCGCGCTGCTGCCGGTCGCCCGCGGCGGCGGATCGCTGGTCGAGGGCGTGCACGAGTTGGCCACCCGCCCGACGACCGTCGGCACCCCCGTGTTCCAGGGTCTGCGCGGCGGTCTCGGCACCCTGCCGGAGGCGGTCGCCGCGGCCTGCGCCGCGGCCGGCGTCGAGCTGCGCACCCGGACCGGGGTGACGGAGCTGCGCCGCACCCCCGACGGCTGGCGGGTGACCACCGGCGACGGTGAGGTGCTCGCCGCGGACGCCGTCGTGCTGGCCGTGCCCGCGCCGGCCGCCGCCCGGCTGCTGCGCGCCGACGTGCCCGCCGCGGCCGCCGAACTGGACACCGTGGAGTACGCCGGGATGGCGCTGGTCACCCTGGCCTTCCGCCGCGCCGACCTGGCCCGCACACCGGTCGGCAGCGGCTTCCTCGTCCCGCCCGTGGACGGCCGCCGGATCAAGGCGTCCACCTTCTCCTCCAACAAGTGGGGCTGGCTGGAGCGGTCCGCGCCGGACGCCTTCGTGCTGCGTACCTCGCTGGGGCGGCTGCGCGAGGAGGAGCCGTTGGAGCTGGCGGACGAGGAACTGGTCGCCCGCTCGCTGGCCGACCTGGGCGAGGCGATCGGTCTGACCGCCCGTCCGTACGACACCGCCGTCACCCGGTGGCGGGCCGGACTGCCGCAGTACCCGGTCGGCCACCTGGACCGGGTGGCCCGGATCCGGGCGGCGGCGGGCCGGGCGGGAGCACTGGCCCTGTGCGGGGCCGCGTACGACGGCGTGGGCATCCCGGCGTGCGTCGCGAGCGCCCGGGCGGCCGTCGCCGCGCTCGACCGAGTACTGACCCCGCTGGCCGGGGCGAACGTCACCGAGAGGACAATGGGCGCATGACTGAGACCGCTGAGCAGCAGACCGCCGAGCAGCCCGCCAAGTTGAAGGCGCGGGACCTGAACCAGGTCATCCGCTACACCATGTGGTCGGTGTTCAAGCTCAAGGGCGCGCTGCCCGAGGACCGCACCGGCCTGGTCGCCGAGGTCGAGGAGCTGTTCGCCCAGCTGGACGCCAAGGACGTCACGGTGCGCGGCACCTACGACGTGTCCGGTCTGCGCGCGGACGCCGACATCCTGGTGTGGTGGCACGCCGCCGACTCGGACGACCTCCAGGAGGCGTACAACCGCTTCCGCCGCACCGGCCTGGGCCGGCAGCTGGAGCCGGTCTGGTCGAACATGGCGCTGCACCGCCCGGCGGAGTTCAACAAGTCGCACATCCCGGCGTTCCTCGCCGACGAGCGCCCGCGCGACTACGTCTGCGTGTACCCGTTCGTGCGCTCCTACGAGTGGTACCTGCTGCCGGACGCCGAGCGGCGCGCGATGCTCGCCGAGCACGGCCAGATGGCGCGCGGCTACCCCGACGTGCGGGCCAACACGGTCGCCTCGTTCGCGCTGGGGGACTACGAGTGGCTGCTCGCCTTCGAGGCGGACGAGCTGCACCGGATCGTGGACCTGATGCGCGACCTGCGCCCGTCCCGGGCCCGGCTGCACGTCCGCGAGGAGGTGCCGTTCTTCACCGGCCGCCGCAAGCCGGTCGCCGAGCTGCTCAACGGCCTGGTCTGAGCACACCCGCGTTCCGACACGCCGAAGGGCCCGTCCGCCGGAGACTTCCGTGCGGACGGGCCCTTCGGCGTGTCAGTGGCGGCGCAGGGCGGCGCGCAGCCGGGCGTCCTGGAGGGCGGCGGGGCCGTTCATCGCGACGGCGGTGAGCAGTTCGCGCTCCTCGTCGTCGGTGAGGCCGTGCTGACGCGCCGGGCGGACCTCGCGGAGCACCTCCTGGCCGATCGGCGAGGCCCAGCGGGTGTACGGGTAGACGTCGACCCGGGCCATCAGCAGGGTGCCCGAGGTGAGCACCAGCGGCAGCGAGAACCAGGCCAGCGGGGTCAGCGCGTCACCGTCGACCAGGCCGCCGACGACCAGCGCCGCGGCCAGCAGGACCACGGAGAGCAGCAGCGCCTGCCGGACCTGCCGGACCACCAGCACGGTGTGCCGCCGCACGGTCGCCGGGGTGGCCAGCCCGGCGAGCGAGAGCCGGCTGCCGATCTCCAGCACGGTGGGGTGCGCGCCCATCGCCGCCCGCAGGTCGTCGGTGCGGCACTGGCCCTCGGGGCCGACGGTGGCGATCACCGCGCGCTCCAGCCGGCTGCGGCCGCGCGGGTCGACGACCGTGGTCCAGCCGGTGTGGGCGAGGTGCAGCCGCCCCCGGGAGGCCATCAGGACGAGCGCGAGCTCGACCACCCGGTCCGGTCCGCCGGCGAGGTAGGCCGTCTCGTAGAGCCCGATCCCGACGGCCTCGGACGGCCGGGGGCCCTCCTGACCGGACAGCGCGTCGGCGGTGGCGGTCGTCCGGACGAGCCGGATGCAGGAGAGCACCGCGGCGACACAGGCCGGGAGGAGGAAGAGCAACCACATGGGGTTGTTGTAGTCCCGGCCGCGCCGCGCGCGGAACGTCTTCCCGGACCGCGATACCGAACTGTGACGTCCGGTGGGCCGTCGGCTCCCGGGCGGGACTCAGGATCCGCAGCCCCCGCCGCCGCCGCAGCTGGAGCCGCCGCCGCAGCTGGAGCCCGAGGAGGAACCGCAGGAGGAGCCCGAGGAGCAGCTGGAGCCGGAGGAGCTGCCGCAGCCCGAACCCGAGGAACCGCAGGAGCCGGAGGAGCCGGAGGAGTCCGAGGAGGAGCCGCACCAGGCGGCCGGGCCGGTGGCGCAGGAGGAGCCGGAGGAGCCGGAGGAGCCGGAGGACGAGGGGCCGGTGCCGGCGGAGGCGGCGAAGGCCCGGGCCGACTGGTCGGTGGCCGCCGCGGCGAGCATCGCCTCGTGCAGTTCCGCGTCGCCGAGGCCGTCGGCGCCGATCAGGGCCAGGCCGCCCATCGCGACGGCGCCGAACAGGACGGCGTCGGCGCCGCTCACGAACGCGCCGTGGTGCGGCTGCCAGGGCTTGCCGGTGTCCATCAGCCCGAGCTGGCGGCGCCCGGCCGGGGTGACCCGGCCCTTGGGCGGACGGGTGGCCAGCAGCGAGACCAGGCCGAGGACGAGCAGCAGCAGCGGGATCCAGAGCGAGGGGCCGTCGCTGCCGGGCTCGTCGGAGACCAGCAGCGGGGCGGCGGCGGCGAAGGCCAGGGTGACCGCCAGGGCGAGCCAGATGCTCCGGTTCGCGGTCCGGGCCCGGCGCAGCCGCTCCGGGTTGCGCAGCAGGCCGCGGGCGGCCAGGGCGTCGCCGACGGCCTGGACGGCGGGCGCGCGCATCACCGCGACGCGCAGCGAGTCGAGGTCCCGGCTGCGGGACGGGCCGATCGCGTCGACGATCGCACCGTCGACCTCGTCGACGGGCTCGCTCGCGGTCAGCGTGACCAGCCGGGAGCGGCTGACCACGACGTGGCCGCGCCGGTGCATCCGGACCAGGGCGGTGTCGAAGACCCGGCCCGGGCCCCCGGACAGGAAGGCGGCCTCCAGCAGGGCGATGCCGCGGCCGGGCAGGCCCTTGGGGTCGCTGACGCGCTGCGCGGCCTGCTTGGCCTGCCAGGCGTAGAGGACGGTGGCGGCCAGCAGGACGCCGGGCACGAGGTAGAAGGCGTTGTGCCACATGAGTGGTTCCCCCGGGTGGTGAGACATGGTTCGGGCGCGCGTGGCGCCGTCGTGGGGCGGTGGTGGGGCGGTGTCCGGGTGGTGCCGAGTGCGGTCCGGACGGACGCGCGGCCCGGGTGGGCGGTGGCGTCGGGGCGGACTCGGCACGGGTGCCCCGGGAGCGGCGCCGGTGCGGGGCTCAGGCCTCCCGGCCGGGCCGCAGGGCGCGGTGCAGGCGGGCGAGCGGGCCGGGCCGCCGTTCGGAGCGGTCCTCGGACGCCGGGCGGAGCCAGCGTTCCAGGTCCCGCCGCTGGTCCTCGGACGGTTCGGGGCGCCCGGTGAGCGCCCATTCGGCGAAGGCCCGGGCGTCGGCGCGGTAGCCGCCGGTCTGCGGATTGCCGCGGGCGTAGGCGAGGAACAGCGGCCCGTACTGCGCGCCGAGCAGGTGGGGCAGCTCCGGGGCCACCTTGGCGGCGGTGTCGCGCCGCTTGGCGGCCAGGCCGGTCGCCTGGGCGCGCACCTGGGCCGGGTCGAAGCCGGGCGGCACCGGGCCGCCGGCCACCAGGGCGGTGAGCAGTTCGGTCTGCCGGGCCGCCAGCCGGGCCCGCGCGGCGTCGGTGGCGGAAGCGGTGTCGGTGGCGGTGGCGGACACGGTGTCGGTGTCGGAGGCGTTGGCGGACATGGTGCCGGAGACGGCGGCCGCGTCCGGGCCGGGGGCGGCGGTCACCGGCCGCGCTCCAGCACCCGCCGGACGGCGTCGAGTTCGGCCGCCAGCTCGGCCGGCGGCGGGAACGCGGCGTCGCGCTCCAGCAGCACCCCGGGCGGAGCGACCCGGGCGCACAGCTCGGCCAGCACCTCCAGCACCGGTTCGGTGACCGGATGGGCGTGGGTGTCGTGCCAGACCCCGTCGATCATGGTGCCGCCCGCGACGTGCACGTAGGCGAGCGCCTCCAGCGGCAGCCGGTCCAGTTCGGCGGCCGGGTCGATGCCGAGGTTGACCCGGTTGGTGTGCAGATTGGCGACGTCGATCAGCAGCCGGACCCCGGTCCGCTCGACCAGCTCGGCCAGGAACTGCCCCTCGGTCAGTTCGTCGTCCGGCCAGGCCAGCTGGGCGGCGATGTTCTCCAGGGCCAGCGGCACCGGCAGCTGGTCCTGGGCGATCCGCACGTTCTCGGCGACCACCCGCAGGGCGTCGCGCGAGCGCGGCACCGGCAGCAGGTGACCGGCCTCCAGGCCGCCGGCCCGGACGAACGCCAGGTGCTCGGTGACCACCGGGGAGCCGAGCAGTGCGGCTGTCCCGGCGAGCCTGGCCAGCCGGGCCGGGTCGGGCCGGTCGGCGCCGCCGAGGCCGAGCCCGACACCGTGCGGGACCACGGTGAGGCCCCGGTCGAGCAGGATCTGCAGAGAGGTGGGGAGGTGGCCGTCGCAGATGTTCTCGGCGACGACCTCGACCCAGTCCAGGCCGGGCTGCCGCTCGACCACGGTGTCGATCTCGCTGCGCCAGCCGAGGCCGACGCCGAGCCGGCGCGCGGTGCCGGTGCCGAAGCCTGTGGTGCCGGCGGTGGTCGTGGTGCCGGTGGTGCCCGTCGTCGTTGCGGGCGGCTGCGGAGCGGTCCGCAGGGCGGGGGAGGTCATCGGTGCGCCCCCTTCGGAGGGCTGGGTGGAAAGCCGTCGGTCGGCGCGGGCCTCGTCGCCAGGGCCGCCGGGCTGTAGTGCTGAGCATGTCCCCGGACCGAGCGGCTGCCAAGCCTCGGCCGGTCATCTCAGAGCATTACTTGAGCTTGGCGTTGAGTCAATCCGCGACCTCGGCCCGAATTTCCCGCATCACCGCTGGTGGGGACGGTTCCGGTGGAAAACGGGTTCGCAGGCGGACCGACGGTGGCTACTGTGACGCAGCTATGACACCGCTGACGATTCGTGCCTTCCGCCCCGAGGACGCCGAGGCCGTGGCGGCCGCCCACCGGGCCGGGCGTGAACACCTGGTCGAGGCGCCCGAGATGTTCGTCTGGCTGAACGCCCAGCGGACCAAGGGCCATGACCGCACCTTCGTCGCGGAGCTGGACGGCCGGGTGGTCGGCTCGGTCCGCTGCGGGGTCGTGACCGGGACCAGTACGACCGGCGTCGGCCACGCCAACGGCAGCGTCCTGCCCGAGTACCGGCGGCGCGGCGCCTTCAGCGCCCTGCTGGCCGCCGCCGAGCGGCACCTGGCCGGGCACGGCGTGGTCGAACTGCACAGCTGGGTGGACGAGGAGCCCGGTCCGCGCGCCTTCGCCGCGGCCCGGGGATTCGCCGAGGGGAGGATCGCCCACTTCGGCGCCCGGGACCTCGCCCGCCCGCTGCCGGAGGCCCCGCCGCTGCCGACCGGAGTCGAGCTGCGCCCGGCGCGCTACTGGGCGGCCGACCCGCACCCGGTGTTCCTGGTCGAGGCGGACGCGATCCGGGACGAGCCGGGCGAGGTCGTGATGGACGCCGCCGACTACGACGAGTGGCTGGCGGGCGAGTGGCACCGCCCGGCCTTCGACGCCGGTCTGAGCGTCGTGGCCGCGGTCGACGGCCGGCCGGCCGCGTTCACCGCCGTGCACACGGACGGCGCGGACCGGTACTGGTCGGCGTTCACCGCCTGCCGACGGGACTTCCGGGGCCGGGGGCTGGCCAAGCTCGTCAAACTGGAGTCGTTGCGCCTGGCCCGGGAGGCAGGGCTGCGGCACGCGTACACCTCGAACGACGCGACCAACGCGCCGATGCTGGCGATCAACGCCTGGCTGGGTTACGAACGCTGCGCCAGCGAGCGGAAGTTCATCAAGCGCCTGGACGGCTGACGGGCCCCGGCCCGGCCGGGGATGACGGAGCGTGACGCCCACCGGTCCGGCGGACGGCCGGAGGACTGGGCCGGACGGGTGAATCGGGTGCGCGGAGGGGCGTGGAAGCGGGGTGTCGGCCCGGCTCGGGAGTTCCCGGGGTTCTACGGGGCATCACATCGGCGCAGACAGTTCGTGCCCGAGTCATCGCGGGGGTGTCGTGGAGATCGTGCTCCAGATCCTGATCGGGTTCGTTCCGGCGGTGATCGGCTTTCTCGCGGCGCGGTCGCTCGCCCGGACCCGCCTCTTCCTGCGCTACGGCTTCCTGCGCGCGCTGCTCGGCCCGTACGGCCGCGTGCAGATAGTCACCCCGAGTATCGAGGTGGGCGAGTTCGCCTACGCCAAGGACGGCTGCCGGCTCACCAGTCGGGGCCCCCGGAACGTGCTGTTCATGCCGATGGCCGAGGCGCGGGCCATCGCCGAACTCACCGACCTGCTGCGGAAGATCAACCGCAAGGCCACCATCGAACTGGTCACCGCGGGCGCGCAGGACCCGCGGATGCCGACCTTCTCGGTCGGCGGGCCGAGCGTGAACGCCTACTCGGCGGGCGTCCTGGCCACCGCCTTCCCGGACTTCCGGCTGGAGCACCCGCAGGCGGCCCGGGCCCGCTGGGGCGGGATGGCCTTCGAGGCGCAGTACAACGCGGCCGACGAACTCGTCCGCGACCACGGCTTCGTGTTCGTCACCCGGACGTCCCGGCAGGCGCCCTGCGTGGTGCTGTGCGGGGTCTTCGCCTTCGGTTCGGCGATGGCGGTGGAGGCGCTCGCGGCGGCCGGGCGGCAGTCCCCGCTGGCCGGGCTGTTCCGCTCGGGGGAGAAGGGGTTCGTCGCCGTCGAGGGCCGGGTGATCGGCCTGGACACGGTGGACGTGACGGTGGAGGTCTGCCGCGTCCTGCCGTCCGGCTGACCGAGCGTCTGTCGACCGGGCGCCCGCTGACCGGATGCCCGCTGACCGGATCCTGGAACGGCGGCGGGCGGCGAACCGGGAGGAATGGGGCGGGACGGGAGAGTCCGGGGCGGGGAATGGCCGAAAACGCCAGGGTTTCGCTCCACCGCTGTCACATCATCGGCATAATCGCGGCCATGACGATCAACCGTGCGAACGTGAGCGCGATTGCCGAGGACCTGTACGTCTGGCTCCCGCCGAAGCGGGGCTGGGGCCTGGCCAACTGCGGACTGCTCGCCGGGCAACGCACCGCGTTGTGGATCGACACCCCCTACGATCCCTCGCTGGCCGCCGAGTTCCTCACCGAGAGCCGCAAGCGGCTGGCCGACGGCGTCGACGTCGACCGGATCGTCGTCACCCACGCCAACGGCGACCACCTCTGGGGCGCGGGCGTGCTGCCGGACGCCGAGGTGATCGCCACCCGCGAGGCGCTGGAGCACATCCACTGGGAGCCGACGCCCCAGCAGACCCACGAGCTGGTCACCGGGAGCGACCCGGACTCGCCGCTCGGCGACTACCTCCGGCGCCACTTCGGGCAGTTCGACTGGTCCGGGACCGAGCCCGTCCACCCGGACACCGTCTTCCAGGGCGAACTGGAACTGCGGGTGGGGGAGTACCCGGTGCAGATCACCGGCCTTCCCGCCGCCCACACCGGCGGCGACCTCATCGTCCACCTCCCGCACCAGCGCGCGGTGTTCACCGGTGACGTCATCTTCGGCTCGACCGCCGCCCAGCCCGGCGACCACCCCTCGCACTGGGCCGGTCCGCTGGAGAACATCATCGCCGCCTGCGAGCGGATCCTCGCCACCGGCGCCCGGATCATCGTCCCGGGCCACGGGCCGGTGCTCGACCGCCCGGGCGTCCACGAGCACATCGCCTACCTCGGCCACGTCCGCGAGCGCACCCACACCCTGCACGCCGCCGGGCTCACCGCGCTGGACGCGGCCCGCCGGATCATCGCCGAGCAGCGGTACCCCGAACTCGGCCTGCCCGAGCGGCTGGTGCTCACCGTCGCGGCCGAGTACCGGCACCTGGACGGCAGCGAGGTGCCGAACATCCTGGCGGCGATGAACCAGGTGGCGCTGGTGGCCCGTGAGATCGACGAGGACACTCGCGGCCGGACGCCCCGCCCGCGCGCGGACGGCCGCGCCACGGCCTGAGCCCTCGGCCCTGGCACCCGCTGCACCGCACCCGCTCCACGACACCCGTTCCACCGCACCGCACCCGTTCCACGGCACCCGCCCGCTGCCCCCCGACCGAGCCCGCTCTTCGTACAAGGAAACTCCGAGGACGTCGATGACGCAGTTCCTGGTACCGGCCCTGGCGCTGATCGCGCTCGCCGCGCTCGTGGCCGCCGCGCTCCTGGCGCGCGGCCGCTCGCGCGCGGCGGCCCGGGCCGAGGCCGCCGAGGCCGCCTCGGGCCTGGCCGCCGAACGCGCCCGCGCCGCCGAGGGGCAGACCGCCCGGGCCGAGCAGCAGGCCCGCGAGGCCGGGGCCGAGGCACGGCAGGCGGCCGTGGAGGCCAGCGCCGCCGCCGACCGCGCTCTGGCCGCCGAGGACCGCGCCCACCGGGCGGAGAACCGGGCCGCCGAGGCCGGACAGCGCACGGCCGAGGCCGACCACCGGGCGGCCGCCGCCGACCTGCGGGCCGACACCGCCGAGCAGCGCGCCGCGGCGGCCGAGGCCGGCGTCGCCGCCCTGCTGGCCGAGATCGGCCACCTCGCCACCGAGCGGGTGGCCGCCGCCGCCCTGCGGCTGAGCCACCCCAACGCGCCGATCGCCGGACCGCTCGACGCCGCCGCCGTCGGCCCGGCCGCCGTGCAGGCCCTGCAGGCCGTCCTGGACGCGGCCTCCGCCGCCGTCACCGACGAGCGGGAGCGCGTCGACGCCGCCGCCCGCTCCGCGATGCGCGGCGCCACCTCCAAGATCCAGACGCTGCTCTACCAGATCCAGAGCCTGGTCCAGCAGCTCCAGGACGACAACGACGACCCCCGGCTGCTGGAGGTCGACTTCCGCAACGAGGTCGCGCTGCGCCGGATCCAGACCGTCGCCGTGCTCTGCGAGGCCTGGCCGGGTCTGGCCCGCACCGACTCGCCGCTCGCCGAGGTGGTGGTCGGCGCACTCTCCCGGGTGCCCGGCTACGCCCGCATCAAGGTGGCCAACCACCTGCGCGAGGGCCGGCTGGCCGTGGTGGCCCGGGCCGCCGAGCCGGTGGCCATCGCCGTCGCCGAACTGCTCGCCAACGCCACCGCCTACTCGCACCCCGAGACGGACGTGCCGGTCACCCTCCAGCAGGGCGGCCGGGGCGCGCTGGTGATCGTCGACGACAGCGGCATCGGGATGGAGGAGGACCAGCTCCGCCGGGCCCGCCGACTGCTGGCCGGCCCGTCCGACGTGCTGCTCACCGAACTGGGCAACCCGCCCCGGACCGGGTTCGCGGTGGTCGGCAAGCTGGCCCGGCAGTACGGTTTCTCCTGCCATGTCGAGCCCTCCCCGTACGGGGGGATGCGCGCCCTGGTCCGGATTCCGGCCGGGCTGCTGACGGTGGTGGACGAGCAGCAGCCGCTGTCGGTGCTCACCCCGCTGCCGCTGCGGGCCGGTTCCGGTCCGGCCGGTCCGGCTCCCGCTCCGGGCGGACGCGCCCGCGAGGGTGTCCCGGCGATTCATGTCGTCCCGCCGGTGCCGGACCTGCCGGACCCGTCCGACGGAGCGCCGGTGCACGCCGTCCCGCCGGTGCGGGCGGTGCCGGACGAGCCCGCCGCGCCGGACGACGGCACCGGACTGCCCAGCCGCCGCCGGCGTCGGCCGGTGCCCGCGCAGCCCTCGCCCGCCGACGGTGCCGCGGCACCCGCGCCCGGCGCCGTCCGCCCGGTGCGGACGCCCGAGCAGGCGGCAGCCCGCTGGCAGGCGCTCCAGCACGGCACCGGCTCCGGCCGCGCCGCCGTCGCGGAGGCGGAGGCCGTCACGGCCGAGGCCGCCGACACCGAGGCCGCGGGCACCGAGTTCGTCACCGCGGAAGCCGCCGAGGCCGACACCCCCCAGAACCCCCACTCCCCGTCCCCCGAGGCGACCGGCCCCGCCGTCGCCGACCGGGCGGCCACGCCCCGCCCCGACGCCGCCCACACCGGCGCCGGTCCTGCGGCGGCGTCCGGCCGCCGGAGCACCCAGACCTCCTGAGGAGCCGCGCCGTGAGCAGCACGTCCAGCCCCAGCACCGCCACCGCCACCCCCGCCGGCGCGCCCACCGGCGGCGCCCCGGCCGTCGCCGCCGAAGGGATCGGGTGGGTGCTGAGCCCGCTCCTGGAGCTGCCGGGCGTCGTCCACGCGGTGATCGCCACCGGTGACGGCCTGGTCGAGGCCGCCTCGGCCGGCCTCGGCCGCGCCTCCGCCGAGCGGGTCGCCGCGATGACCGCCACCGTCCACGCGGCCGCCCGCGCGTTCACCACCGCCTTCACCGACACCGAGCAGCCCCGGCTGGCGCAGACCGTGGTCGAGTCCGAGCTCGGCTTCGCCGTCGTCGTCCCGGCCGGGGAGAACACCTCGCTCGCGGTGTTCGCCACGCCCGAGGCCCAACTCGGCAACGTCGCCTACCAGATGCAGGTCCAGGTGGCCGCCCTCGGCCGCGCCCTGGCCAGCCCGGCCAGGCGGCAGGACGCCCCGCGGTCATGACCGCCGTCCCCCGCAGGCGGATGGTGCCCGCCTACCTGGCCACCGGCGGCCGGGCCCGCGCCGGCGCCGACGGATTCGAACGGCTCACCGTGCTGTTCGCGACCGCTGCCGAGCAGCCGGAGGCGCTCACCGAGCTGGAGGCCGAGCACCGGCGGCTCTGGGAACTGCTGCGGCCCGGCGCGCTCACCGTCGTCGAGGCCGCAGCGCACCTGCGGCTCCCGGTCAGCGCGACCGTCTTCCTCGCGGCCGACCTGGTCGAGGCGGGCTGCCTGCACGCCCGCGCGCCGATCCCCCGCGCCCAGCAGACCGACCGCTCCCTCGTCGAGAGGCTCCTCGTTGGACTCCGCACTCTCCGGTAGGCCGCCCGGTCCGGGGCGCCCGGACCGGGTGGGTTACCTGCCCGACCCCGAACAGACGCTGATGAAGCTCGTGGTCGCCGGCCCCTTCGGCGTCGGCAAGACGACCTTCATCCGCACCCTCTCGGAGATCCCCACCCTGCACACCGAGGAGGCGATGACCGAGACCGGCGCCCCCGTCGACGACCTGGCCGGCCTCCCCGGCAAGACGACCACCACGGTCGCGGTCGACTTCGGCCGGCTCACCCTGCCCGGCGAGGTGGTGCTGTACATGTTCGGCACCCCCGGCCAGCGGCGGTTCTTCCCGCTCTGGCAGGACATCGCGCGCGGCGCCCTCGGCGCCCTGGTCCTGGCGGACACCCGCCGGCTCGCCGACTCCTTCGAGATCATGGACATGGTCGAGGAGCAGGGCCTGCCGTACGCGGTCGCCGTCAACCGCTTCCCCGAATCGCCGCCGCACCCGCCCGAGGTGCTCCGCGCCCACCTCGACCTGCACCCCGCCACCCCGCTGGTGCTCTGCGACGCCCGCGAGCGCCGCTCCAGCCTGGACGCCCTGATCGCCCTCACCGAACACGTCCTGCGCGGCCTGCCGCCCTCCGTCCCGGAGCAGTCATGACCACCCCCACCGCCCAGCCCCCCGTCGCGCAGCCCCCGACCGACCGGCCCCCGACCGCCCTGCACGGCCCGGCCTTCGCCGCCGACCCGCAGACCGTCTACGAGCGGCTGCGCCGGCAGGGCCCGGTCGCGCCGGTGGAGATCGCGCCCGGCGTCGAAGCCCTGCTGGTCACCGACTACCAGGCCGCGCTGGACCTGCTGCGCGACACCGACACCTACTCCAAGGACTCCCGGGCCTGGCAGCAGACCGTCCCCCCGGACTCCCCGCTGCTGCCGGTGCTCGGCTACCGGCCGACCGCGCTGTTCAGCGACGGGGAGACGCACGCCCGCTACCGGCAGGTGATCACCGACGGCCTCGCGCTGCTGGAACCGCACCTGCTGCAGCGCCGCGTCGCCGAGGTCGCCCACCGGCTGATCGGCACCTTCGGGGCCACCGGCTCCGCCGACCTCATCGCCGACTACGCCCGCCGGCTGCCCGTCCACGTGGTCACCACCTGGTTCGGCGTGCCCGACGAGCACCGGGAGCGACTGGTGGCCGGCATCGTCGGCATGATCGAGTCCACCCGGCAGGCGGTGACCGCCTACGCGGACCTCGTCGCCGTGGTCACCGCGATGGTCGCCGAGCGCCGCGAACGCCCCCGGCACGACCTGACCTCGTGGTTCCTCACCCACCCGGCGGGGCTCGACAACGACGAGGTGGTCCGGCAGATCACCCTGACCATGATCGCCGGGAACGAGCCGACCACCAATCTCATCGGCAACGCCCTGCGCCGGCTGCTCACCGACGCCCGCTACGCCGGCTCGCTGTTCGGCGGCGCGATGACCGCGCACCAGGCGATCGACGAGGTGCTCTGGCACGAGCCGCCGCTGGCCAACCTCTCCGCCCACTACCCGCGCTGCGACACCGTCCTGCACGGCCGGGCGATCCCGGCCGGCTCGCTCGTCCTGGTCTCCTACGCCGCCGCCAACTCCGAGGCCGCCCCGCCGGCCGACAGCCCCGACACCGCCGGGCTGCGCAGCGGCGAATCGGCGCACCTGGCCTGGGCGGCCGGCCCGCACGCCTGCCCGGCCCGTGACCCGGCGCTGCTGATCGCGATCACCGCCGTCGAGCAGCTGACCAGCCGGATCGGCGACCTCGAACTCGCCGAGCCCGCCGACACCCTGCGCTGGCGTCCCGGCCCCTTCCACCGCGCCCTGGTCCGGCTCCCGGTCCGCTTCACCCCGCTGGCGGGGTAGCGGCGGGCCCGGCAGCAGTGGGTCGGACAGCAGTGGGCCCGGCACCCCGTCGGGGTACCGGGCCCACTCGACCGCTCTCCGTCACTCCGCCGGCTTGAGCGTCAGCGAAACGCTGTTGATGCAGTACCGCTGGTCCGTCGGCGTGCCGTAGCCCTCGCCCTCGAAGACATGGCCCAGGTGGCCGCCGCAGCGGGCGCAGCGGACCTCGACCCGGCGCATGCCGAGCGTGGTGTCCTCGATGTACTGGACGCGGTCGCCGGCGAGCGGCGCGTAGTAGGACGGCCAGCCGCAGTGGCTGTCGAACTTGGTCTCCGAGCTGAACAGCTCGGCCCCGCAGGCCCGGCAGCCGTACACGCCGACGGTCTTGGTGTCGGTGTACTCGCCGGTGAACGGGCGCTCCGTGCCCGCCTCCCGGAGGACGTGGTACTCCTCCGGCGAGAGCTGGTCACGCCACTCGGCGTCGGTCTTCTCGATCTCGTAGCTCATGACGGCTCCAGGTCGGGGGACTCAGACGTTGGTGGAAACGTTCGCGAGGTGCTGCAAGATTTCCGGACCGAGGTTGGTGACGTCCCCGGCACCCATGGTGAGCAGCAGGTCGCCCGGGCGGGCCAGGCCGGCCAGCAGGGCGGGGGCGGCGGCGAAGTCGTGCTCGGCGGTGACCTCGGCACCGGCCCGGCGGGCGGCGTCGAGGATCAGCTCGCTGGTGACACCGGGGATCGGGTCCTCGCGGGCCGGGTAGATGTCCAGCACCACGGAGGCGTCGGCGAGCGCCAGCGCGGCGCCCATCTCCTCGGCGAGCTGCTGGGTGCGGCTGAACAGGTGCGGCTGGAACACCACCAGCACCCGGCCCTCGGTGGCCTCCCGGATCGCCTCCAGGTCGGCGGTCATCTCGGTCGGGTGGTGGGCGTAGGAGTCGATCACCTGGACGCCGCCCGCCTCGCCCTTGAGCTGGAGCCGGCGGCGCACGCCGGTGTAGGCGCCGAGGGCCTTGGCCAGGTCCGCGGCCGGGACGCCCAGCGCGATGCCGGCGGCCAGCGCGGCGACCGCGTTGTGGGCGTAGTGCCGGCCGGGCACCGAGACGGTGAAGCCCAGCTCCTCGCCGTCCAGCAGCACGGTGACCTCGCTGGTCATGCCGTGCGCGACGACCGACAGCACCCGCAGGTCGGCGTCCTCGGAGGCGCCGACGGTGACCACGTTCAGGCCCTCGCGGCCGGCCACCCGGGCGGTCAGCTCGCGGGCGCCGTCGTGGTCGGCGGAGACCACCAGGGTGCCGCCGGGGGTGATCCGGGTGACGAAGGTCTCGAAGGACTCGTGGATCTCGTCGATCGAGGCGTAGTTGGCGTGGTGGTCCAGCTCCACGTTGAGCACGATCGCCACCTCGGGCGCGTACTTGTGGAAGCTGCGGTCGCTCTCGTCGGCCTCGGCTACGAAGATCTCGCCGGTGCCGTGGTGGGCGTTGGAACCGGGGGCGTCGAGGTCGCCGCCGATCGCGTAGGACGGGTCCAGGCCCAGTTCACCGAGGGCGACGGCGAGCATGCTGGTGGTGGTGGTCTTGCCGTGGGTGCCGGCCACCGCCAGCGCCCGGCGGCCGCCCATCAGCGCGGCGAGCGCGTCGGAGCGGTGCACCACCGGGATGCCGCGCTCGCGGGCCGCGACCAGCTCCGGGTTGTCGGCGCGGATGGCGCTGGAGACCACGATGCTGCTCGCGCCGTCCGGCACGTGCTCGGCGGCGTGGCCGATGTGGACGCCGGCGCCGAGGGCGCGCAGCGCGAGAACGGTCTCGGACTCCTTGGAGTCGCTGCCGGAGACGCTGGCCCCGCGCACCGCGAGGATCTTCGCCAGGCCGGACATGCCGGCGCCGCCGATGCCGATGAAGTGCGGGGCGTGCAGGTCGTGCGCGGCGTCGTTCAAGGCGGGGCTCCGTACGGGGCGGGGACGGGGGAGGTGCGGACGACGGTCGTTTCGTCCTCGCGGCCGGGGCGCGCCGGACCGCAAGGACGATTCTGCACCACGACGGCGTCCGGACCCCGCCCCGCCCGACGCGGGGAGGCCGGGGTCAGGAGTCGCTGGCGAACAGCCGCAGCACCGGGACGCCCACCTTGTGGCGGGCCTGGGAGGCCCAGTCGCGGTGGAAGAACTCCTCCACGAAGTGCGGGGACGTGAGCACCACCACCTCGTCGGCCCGGTGCTCCTCCACCACGGCGCGCAGCCGGTCCAGCGGCTTCTCCTCGACCAGTTCGCCGACCGCCTCGGCGCCGGCCTCGCGCAGGTGGCGCAGGCTGTGCTCCAGCGACTCGGTGGCGACCGTGGGCCCGCTCTCGGACTCGTCGTGCTCGTGCACCACCTTGTCGAGGTGGCCGAGGGCGACGTCGTCCAGCGCCCGCAGCAGCTCGTCCTGCTTGCCGCGCGGCTGCATCAGGACGACGAAGGACACCTTCTCCTCGCTGTGCAGCGTGGTGACGAGCTCCACGTCGGCGTCGGAGAGCGCCTTTTCGATCATCAGTACCGTCTTGAACACGTGAGTCCCTTCCAGACACCGGCCCCCGGGCCCCGGCTTCGCATCCCATACTGCCCGGCGGAAGCTTTCCGCACGCTGCTCACCCGGCACACGGGCCACGCGGAGGAAGTCCCGGAAGGGAGCGGGATCACGGTGCGGAGGTCACGGGGTCGGCGGACGCAGGTAACGGGTGAAGAGGAATCCTTTCTGCTCGATCAATGAGACCAGCCGCATCCGTCGCACGTCAGGCATTTCCGCATCGTGGATGATGCGCGGCGCGTCGCCGCCGGTGATCAGCGGGGCCAGCGACAGGCAGAGCTCGTCCAGCAGGTCCGCGGCGGCCAGCTGCCCCAGCAGCCGGGGGCCGCCCTCGGTCAGCAGCCGGGTCCAGCCCCGGTCCGCCAGCGCCGCGACCGCCGCCCGCAGGTCCACCGAACCCCGTCCGACCGCGATCACGTCGGCCACCTCGGCCACCGCGTCCAGGCTGTGCGCCGGAGCGTCCTCGGTGGTGACCACCACGGTGCGCACCAGCGGCTCGGTGAACAGCGGCGACGCGAGGTCCAGGCCCAGTGAGCGGCTGACGACCGCGATCACCGGGGCCGGCGCCTGCCCGGCCGCCCGGCGCGCCCCGGCGAACCCGGCCGGCGCCGCGGCCGGCCCGTACCCCTCCGCCCGCACCGTCTCGGCGCCCACCAGCACCACGTCCGACAGCGCCCGCAGCACCCCGAAGATCTGCTTGTCGGCCGGGCTCGACAGGCCCTCCGAGAGCCCGTCCAGCCGGGCCCCGCCGTCCAGACCGGCCACCATGTTGGCGCGCAGCCACGGGCGGCCGTGATTCACCTGCCCGGGGTACGCGTACACGGCGGCGAGCGCCTCCGACGACTCCGGATCCTCGAACGCCGCACCCGGCGGACCGATCAGCTGCTGCATGCCTCCAGTCTCGCAGCGGCCGGGGTCGGAGTCCGCGCCGAGCGGGCGTACCCTTGACCACCGTGTCCGCACCCTCCCGCCCCGCCACCGCGACCGAGCCCATAGCCGGCGCCATCGGTTCGCCGATCGCCCTCACCGACCGCCGTCCGGTCGTGCCCGCCGAGCGCCTGGTCGCCGAGATGGTGCCGCCGCCGCGCTTCTCCGACGTGAGCTTCGGGACGTACCTCCCGGACCCGGGCCAGCCCAGCCAGTACGAGGCCGTGCAGGTCCTGGAGCAGTTCGCGGGCGCGCTCAACGGCGCGAACGGCACCGCGCCCAAGCGCGGCTGGTTCCGCCGCGCCGCCCCGGCCCCGGCCGGCCCGGCGGGCATCTACCTCGACGGCGGCTACGGCGTCGGCAAGACCCACCTGCTCGCCTCGCTCTGGCACGCCGTCCCCGGCCCCAAGGCCTTCGGCACCTTCGTCGAGCTGACCAACCTGGTCGGCGCGCTCGGCTTCCAGCAGGCCGTGCGGACCCTGTCCGACCACCGCCTGCTGTGCA
This sequence comes from Kitasatospora purpeofusca, assembly GCF_036010405.1. Classification (NCBI taxonomy): domain Bacteria; kingdom Bacillati; phylum Actinomycetota; class Actinomycetes; order Kitasatosporales; family Streptomycetaceae; genus Kitasatospora; species Kitasatospora purpeofusca. The sequence continues at coordinate 6,822,061 of NZ_CP108561.1, forward strand.
TCGACGAGTTCGAGCTGGACGACCCGGGCGACACCGTCCTGGTCTCCACCCTGCTCGGCCGCCTGGTCGAGAACGGCGTCAAGCTGTGCGCCACCTCGAACACCCTGCCGGAGAAGCTGGGCGAGGGCCGGTTCGCCGCCGCCGACTTCCTGCGCGAGATCCAGGGCCTGTCGGCGCACTTCCGCCCGATGCGGATCGACGGCCAGGACTACCGCCACCGCGGCCTGCCCGACGCCCCGCCGCCGTACCGGGACGACGAGGTCGACGCCGTCGCCGCCCGCACCCCCGGCGCCTCCCTGGACGACTTCGACACCCTGCTCGCCCACCTCCCCGCCGTCCACCCCAGCCGCTACGGCGCGCTCCTGGACGACGTCACCGCCGTCTGCCTGCGCGGCGTCCGCCAGGTCGACGACCAGTCCACCGCCCTGCGCCTGGTCGTCCTCGCCGACCGCATGTACGACCGCGAACTCCCCATCACCGCCTCCGGCCTCCCCTTCGACCAGGTCTTCCCCGAGGAGATGCTCCGCGGCGGCTACCGCAAGAAGTACCTCCGCGCCGTCTCCCGCCTCGTCGCCCTCGCCCGGGACAGCGCCGAGTAGTCCGCGGTTGTCGGTGGTGGGTCGTACGGTGGTGGCGTGCGACCCATCACGAGTATTGAGCGGTCAGTGGCGCCCTTCGAGGTCGTCAGTCCCTACCAGCCCAACGGTGACCAGCCGGCGGCGATCGCCGAGCTGGAGCGGCGGATCCGCGGCGGGGAGAAGGACGTCGTCCTGCTCGGTGCCACCGGTACCGGCAAGTCGGCCACCACGGCCTGGATGATCGAGAAGCTGCAGCGGCCCACCCTGGTGATGGCGCCGAACAAGACGCTGGCGGCGCAGCTGGCGAACGAGTTCCGCGAGCTGCTGCCCAACAACGCGGTCGAGTACTTCGTCTCGTACTACGACTACTACCAGCCCGAGGCGTACGTCCCGCAGACGGACACCTACATCGAGAAGGACTCCTCGATCAACGAGGAGGTCGAGCGGCTGCGCCACTCGGCGACCAACTCGCTGCTCACCCGCCGGGACGTGGTCGTGGTCGCGTCGGTGTCCTGCATCTACGGCCTCGGCACCCCGCAGGAGTACGTGGACCGGATGGTGCGGCTGAAGGTCGGCGAGGAGATCGACCGGGACGTGCTGCTGCGCCGCTTCGTCGACATCCAGTACACCCGCAACGACCTGGCCTTCAGCCGCGGCACCTTCCGGGTCCGGGGCGACACCATCGAGATCTTCCCGGTCTACGAGGAGCTGGCCGTCCGGATCGAGATGTTCGGCGACGAGATCGAGGCGCTGTACACGCTGCACCCGCTCACCGGCGAGATCATCAGCCAGGACGACTCCGTGCACGTCTTCCCGGCCTCGCACTACGTGGCCGGTCCGGAGCGGATGGAGCGCGCGGTCACCGACATCGAGAAGGAGCTGGAGCAGACCCTCGCCAGGATGGAGAAGCAGGGCAAGCTGCTGGAGGCCCAGCGGCTGCGCATGCGCACCACCTACGACCTGGAGATGCTGCGCCAGATCGGCACCTGCTCCGGGGTCGAGAACTACTCGATGCACTTCGACGGCCGCGAGCCCGGCTCCCCGCCGAACACCCTGCTCGACTACTTCCCGGAGGACTTCCTCCTGGTCATCGACGAGTCGCACGTCACCGTGCCGCAGATCGGCGCCATGTACGAGGGCGACGCCTCGCGCAAGCGGACCCTGGTCGAGCACGGGTTCCGGCTGCCCTCGGCGATGGACAACCGCCCGCTGAAGTGGGAGGAGTTCCTGGAGCGGATCGGCCAGACCGTCTACCTGTCGGCGACCCCGGGGAAGTTCGAGCTCTCCCGGGGCGACAGCCCGGTCGAGCAGATCATCCGTCCGACCGGCCTGATCGACCCCGAGGTGATCGTCAAGCCGACCGAGGGCCAGATCGACGACCTGGTGCACGAGGTCCGCAAGCGGGTGGAGAGGAACGAGCGGGTCCTCGTCACCACGCTCACCAAGAAGATGTCCGAGGACCTCACCGACTACATGCTCGGCCTGGACATCCGGGTCCGGTACCTGCACAGCGACATCGACACGCTGCGCCGGGTCGAGCTGCTGCGCGAGCTGCGGGCCGGCGAGTACGACGTGCTGGTGGGCATCAACCTGCTCCGTGAGGGCCTGGACCTGCCCGAGGTGTCGCTGGTGGCGATCCTGGACGCGGACAAGGAGGGCTTCCTGCGCTCCGGCACCTCGCTGATCCAGACCATCGGCCGCGCGGCCCGCAACGTCTCCGGCCAGGTCCACATGTACGCGGACCGGATCACCCCGGCGATGGAGAAGGCCATCGACGAGACCAACCGCCGCCGGGAGGTCCAGCAGGCGTACAACAAGAAGCACGGGATCGACCCGCAGCCGCTGCGCAAGAAGATCGGCGACATCCTGGACACCCTCGCCCGGGAGGACGTGGACACCGACGAGCTGCTGTCCACCGGGTACCGCGCGCCCGGCGGCAAGGGGGCCAAGGGCAAGGCGCCGGTGCCGGCCCTGGGCGCCGACCGCAAGCCGGCGAAGTCGATGCCGGCCGCCGAGCTGGCGGAGCTGATCCAGTCGATGACCGACCGGATGCACGCCGCCGCGACCGACCTCCAGTTCGAGGTGGCGGCCCGGCTGCGCGACGAGGTCAAGGAGCTGAAGCGGGAGCTCCGGCAGATGCGCGAGGCCGGTATCGCGTAGCACCGGCCCCGACTGCCCGCCGGGCGTGGCCGGTTCTCTGCCCGGCCGCGCCCGCCGGTGCGTCGTCGCCCCGGCGAGGGGGTACACGGCGGGAAAGGCGTTCGAGGGCAGGGCTCAGGCCCTGTCTCTTGGATTTTGTCGGATCAGGCCGCGGCGTTGGGGTGCGTGCATCGCAAGGCGGAGGAGGGAGCCACTGCGGTGGGGGCACCTCCCGGCCGGAGGCTGGGGGCCATTGGCGACCGACGACAACGCGGCGTGGGGGTACCCCCGGCCGAAGGCTGGGGGAGTGCGTGCCCCGGCGTCGAGGCCCCGGCAAGGATCCAAGAGACAGGGCCTAGGCTGGCCTGCGGTGCCGTCCTTGTCGGGCGGCCGGTAAAGAGGGGGCCTCAGCCGGGGGACGGCAACGGGGTGTTCCACCGTGGAGCCGGCGCGGGGATCCCGTGCGGCCGGGCAGAGAGGACAACCGCCGTGTCGGTGAACCTGGCCAAGGGGCAGCGGGTCAGCCTGCAGAAGGGCCCGGGGGAGACGCTGACCGTGGTCCGGATGGGCCTGGGCTGGCGGGCGGCGCCCCGGCGGGGCCTGTTCGGCAGCCGGACGCGACAGATCGACCTGGACGCCTCGGCGCTGCTGTACGCCGAGCGGACCCCGTCCGACGTGGTCTTCTTCCAGCACCTGGAGAGCTCCGACGGTTCGGTCCGGCACACCGGGGACAACCTGGTCGGCGGCTCCGGGGCGGGGGAGGACGACGAGGCGATCCTGGTGGACCTGGCGCACGTGCCGCCGCACATCACCCAGGTGGTGTTCACGGTCAGCTCCTACACCGGGCAGACCTTCGCCGAGGTGCAGAACGCGCACTGCCGGCTGGTGGACGAGTCGACCGGGCTGGAGCTGGCCCGCTACGACCTGACCGGCGGCGGTCCGCACACCGGGCAGATCATGGCGAAGGTGTTCCGGGACGGTGCCGGGGGCTGGGAGATGCAGGCGATCGGGGCCCCGGCGAAGGGCCGCTCCTTCCAGGACCTGCTGCCGGCCATCGAGCCGTACCTCTGACCGTTCCCCTGACGGTTCTTTACCTTCTTTACCTTTCCTTGGGAGTGCTGTTACCCTTCTTGCAGCGGAGGGGAGTATTCCCTCGCAGTCGTCCCCGTCATCACGGGTGCCCGTCGCGGCATCCCGGGGCGCTGGTCCACGGTCGCGCAGCCGCGCGTCCGACGGGCGGAAGAGACCTCCGGCAGTGACGATGACTGTCTCGCCTACCTGCCGGAGGAGCAGTAGTGGACGTTTCCGTAAGTTTGTGGGTCGGCACGATCGTGGTGCTCGTGGCACTGGTCGTGGCCGATTTCTTCATCGGTGGTCGCAAGCCGCACGAGGTCTCGATCAAGGAAGCCGGCATCTGGACCACGGTCTGGGTCGTGCTGGCGGCGATCTTCGGCGGTTTCCTCTGGTGGCACTCCGGCGCGACGCCGGCCGGTGAGTTCTTCGCCGGCTACATCACCGAGAAGTCGCTCAGTGTCGACAACCTGTTCGTCTTCATCCTGATCATGGGCAAGTTCGCGGTGCCGAGGATCTACCAGCAGCGCGTGCTGATGTTCGGTGTGATCATCGCCCTGGTGCTGCGCGCGGTCTTCATCGCCGGCGGTGCCGCGCTGGTCGCCCAGTTCTCCTGGGTGTTCTTCATCTTCGGCGGCTTCCTGATCTGGACGGCCTGGAAGCTGATCAAGGAGGCGCGGGCCGACGAGGAGGACGAGGAGTTCGAGGAGAACCGCCTGCTCAAGTCGATCGAGCAGCGCTTCCCGTCGACCGACAAGTACCACGGCACCAAGCTCTTCATCCGGGAGAACGGCCGCCGGCTGATGACCCCGATGCTGATCGTCATGATCGCGATCGGCACCACCGACGTCCTGTTCGCGCTGGACTCGATCCCGGCGATCTTCGGCCTGACCCAGGACCCGTACATCGTCTTCACCGCCAACGCCTTCGCGCTGATGGGCCTGCGCCAGCTGTACTTCCTGATCGGCGGCCTGCTGAAGAAGCTGGTCCACCTGTCGTACGGCCTGTCGATCATCCTGGGCTTCATCGGGGTGAAGCTGGTGCTGCACGCGCTGCACGAGCAGGGTGTGCACGTGCCGGAGATCGGCATCCCGTTCTCGCTGGGCTTCATCGTGGTGGTGCTCGCCGTCACCACCGTGACCAGCCTGATGGCCTCCAAGAAGGCCGCCCTGGCCGAGCAGGCCGAGCAGGGCGGACAGGGTGGACAGGGCGAGCCGGAGAAGCTGGACGCCTGACGCACCCCCTCCCCGAGAACCGGGCGGGCCCGCGACCGAGCAGTGGTCGCGGGCCCGCCCTTTCGGCTGTCGGCGACTACCAGCCGCGCTCGCGCCACTCCGCGAGGTGCGGGCGCTCCGCCCCGAGGGTGGTGTCGTCGCCGTGGCCGGGGTAGACCCAGGCCTCGTCCGGCAGCGCGTCGAAGATCTTCCCGGTGACGTCCCGGAACAGGCTCGCGAAGGCGTCCTTGTCGCCCCAGGTATTGCCGATGCCGCCCGGGAAGAGGCAGTCGCCGGTGAACACGTGCTGGTGGCCCACCGGGTCGTCGTAGACCAGCACGATCGCGCCGGGGGTGTGGCCGACCAGGTGCCGGACGGCCAGCTCGCAGCGGCCCACCGCGAGGGTGTCGCCGTCCGCGAGCGGCAGCGCGGTGGGGACGCCGATGCCCTCGGCGTCGTGCTCGCCCGCCGCGGTGCGCGCGCCGGTGGCGGCGACCACCTCGGCCAGCGCCCCCCAGTGGTCCTGGTGGCGGTGGGTGGTGACCACGGTGGCCAGCCGCTCGCCGACCGTCTCCAGCAGCACCGGCGCCTCGGCCGCCGCGTCGATCAGCAGCTGCTCGTCGGTGTCGCGGCAGCGCAGCAGATAGGCGTTGTTGTCGTGGGGGCCGACCGCCACCTTGGTGATGATCAGGTGCGCCAGCTCGCGCACGTCCGGCGGCCCGCCGACCTTGACCGCTCCGTGGTACGTCATACGTCCGCTCCTTGTCGGGCTACAGGGTCAGGGTCATCCTCGCGCCTGCGAGGGGGCTCAGCCCAACGGGGGGAGGACCGGCAGGTCGGTGCCGGGGGTGCGGCGCAGCCCGGCGCCGTCGGACCGGCCGGAGAGCCAGGCGAGCAGGGCGCGGACGGGGCCCCCGACGGTCAGCGCGGGGGCGCCGGTGCCGATCACGGCGCGTGCGTCGGTGTCCTCGGCCAGCAGCTCGACGGCGGGCAGCCCGGCGCCGGCCGGCCCGGCCAGCTTCGCGGCGAGCTGCCGGAACTCGACGGTGGCGAACTCCTCCGGCCAGTGCGCGGGGGTGTAGCCGGCGTCCAGGTCGACGTGGTGGTACTCGACCTCGGCCAGCCGCCGCCACGGGAGCTCCGCGGCCGGGAAGAGGATGCCGCTGCGGTGCTTGACCTCCGCGGCCCAGGCCCCGTCCGGCAGCAGGGCGGCGGCCGCTCCGAAGCGGGCGTGGGAGGTGCGCAGGTCGGCGAGCTGCTCGTCCACCGGGCGGGGCGCGCCCTCCTCGATGTCGCGGTCACGGGCCTCCTGGCTCGGGTACTGCGGGATGTCGGTGCCGGTGCGGGCGCCGTCCAGCAGGTTGACCAGGGAGTCGGCGTTGCGGGCGAGGTGGGTGAGCACGTGGCCGCGGGTCCAGCCGGGCAGCGCGGAGGGCCCGGCGACGGCCTCCGCCCCGATCCCGGCGACGGTCCGCAGCAGCAGGCGGGTGCTCTCCTCGACCTCGGCCAGGCGCCGGGCGGCGACGGCGGGCAGGGAGGCGGTGGCGGGCTCGGTCTGCGGCTCGGTCTGAGGGTCGGTCTGCGCGTCGGTCATCGATTCGGCCTTCGGTGGGAGACGGCGCGTTGCCCCGAGGGGGCTTCGCTCGTTGACCAGGTGACGCTACCGCCGTTGTCCGCCTCCGAGCAGGGGCTTTTCGGTCCGCGCGTCAAGACTCCGCGCGCCGTCCTCACTCGTTCGGGTGGACCCGGCTGGACGAGCTCGATAATCGAACGCGTGAGCTAGTAGGCTGGCTGCCGCATCCTGGTAGAAGTACACCCCTCGAAATCCAGCCCTCTCGCCCCGGAGAAAGGCGCCAGAAGCAGTGGCCGACCGCCTCATCGTGCGCGGTGCTCGCGAGCACAACCTCAAGAACGTCTCGCTCGACCTGCCCCGCGACTCCCTCATCGTCTTCACGGGCCTCTCCGGGTCCGGCAAGTCCTCGCTGGCCTTCGACACCATCTTCGCGGAGGGCCAGCGCCGCTACGTCGAGTCGCTGTCCTCCTACGCCCGGCAGTTCCTGGGCCAGATGGACAAGCCCGACGTCGACTTCATCGAGGGCCTCTCCCCGGCCGTCTCGATCGACCAGAAGTCCACCAACCGCAACCCCCGCTCGACCGTCGGCACCATCACCGAGGTCTACGACTACCTGCGGCTGCTGTTCGCCCGGATCGGCAAGCCGCACTGCCCGCACTGCGGCCGCCCGATCGCCAAGCAGTCCCCGCAGGCCATCGTCGACAAGGTGCTGGAGCTCGCCGAGGGCACCCGCTTCCAGGTCCTCAGCCCGGTGGTGCGCGAGCGCAAGGGCGAGTTCGCCGACCTCTTCGCCGACCTCCAGTCCAAGGGCTACGCCCGGGCCCGGGTGGACGGCGAGACGGTCCAGCTCGCCGAGCCGCCGAAGCTGAAGAAGCAGGAGAAGCACACCGTCGAGGTGGTCGTCGACCGCCTCACCGTCAAGGACAGCGCCAAGCGCCGGCTGACCGACTCGGTGGAGACGGCCCTGCGGCTGAGCGGCGGCATGGTCGTGCTCGACTTCGTCGACCTCCCGGAGGACGACCCCGAGCGCGAGCGGATGTACTCCGAGCACCTCTACTGCCCGTACGACGACGTGTCGTTCGAGGAGCTGGAGCCGCGCTCGTTCTCCTTCAACTCGCCGTTCGGCGCCTGCCCGGACTGCTCCGGCCTCGGCAACCGGATGGAGGTGGACCCGGAGCTGGTGGTGCCCGACGACGAGCGCTCGCTGGACGAGGGCGCCATCCACCCCTGGTCCGGCGGCCACACCAAGGAGTACTTCCAGCGGCTGATCGACGCCCTCTCCGGCGAGCTGGGCTTCCGCACCGACATCCCCTGGGCCGGGCTCCCGGCCCGCGCCAAGAAGGCGCTGCTGTACGGCCACAAGCACCAGGTCGAGGTCCGCTACCGCAACCGCTACGGGCGCGACCGCTCCTACACCACCGGCTTCGAGGGCGCGGTGCCCTTCATCCAGCGCCGCCACACGGAGGCCGAGAGCGACTCCAGCCGCGAGCGCTTCGAGGGCTACATGCGCGAGGTGCCCTGCCCGACCTGCCAGGGCAGCCGGCTCAAGCCGGTGGTGCTGGCGGTCACCGTCGAGGGCCGCTCGATCGCGGACGTCTCCTCGATGTCGATCAGCGACTGCTCCGACTTCCTCGGCGCGATGAAGCTGAACGCCCGGGACAAGCAGATCGCCGAGCGGGTCCTCAAGGAGGTCAACGAGCGGCTGCGGTTCCTGGTCGACGTCGGCCTGGACTACCTCTCGCTGGACCGCGCGGCCGGCACTCTCTCCGGCGGCGAGGCCCAGCGGATCCGGCTCGCCACCCAGATCGGCTCCGGCCTGGTCGGCGTGCTCTACGTGCTGGACGAGCCGTCCATCGGCCTGCACCAGCGCGACAACCACCGGCTGATCGAGACCCTGGTCCGGCTGCGCGACATCGGCAACACCCTGATCGTCGTCGAGCACGACGAAGACACCATCAAGATGGCCGACTGGGTGGTCGACATCGGCCCCGGCGCCGGCGAGCACGGCGGCAAGGTGGTGCACTCCGGCTCGCTGAAGCAGCTGCTCGCCAACAAGGAGTCCCTGACCGGCCAGTACCTGTCCGGCAAGCGGAGCATCCCGATCCCGGCCGCCCGCCGCGCCCGGGACAAGAAGCGCCAGCTCACCGTGCACGGCGCCCGCGAGCACAACCTCAAGGACGTCACGGTCGGCTTCCCGCTCGGCACCTTCACCGCGATCACCGGTGTCTCCGGCTCGGGCAAGTCCACCCTGGTCAACGACATCCTCTACACCCACCTCGCCCGGGAGCTGAACGGCGCCCGCACGGTGCCCGGCCGGCACACCCGGATCACCGGCACCGACCTGGTGGACAAGGTGGTGCACGTCGACCAGTCGCCGATCGGCCGCACCCCGCGCTCCAACCCGGCCACCTACACCGGCGTCTTCGACCACGTCCGGCGGCTGTTCGCGGAGACCCAGGAGGCCAAGGTCCGCGGCTACCTGCCCGGCCGCTTCTCGTTCAACGTCAAGGGCGGCCGCTGCGAGAACTGCTCCGGCGACGGCACCATCAAGATCGAGATGAACTTCCTGCCGGACGTCTACGTCCCGTGCGAGGTCTGCCACGGCGCCCGCTACAACCGGGAGACGCTGGAGGTCCACTACAAGGGCCGCTCCATCGCCGAGGTGCTGGACATGCCGATCGAGGAGGCACTCGACTTCTTCGAGGCCGTCCCGGCGATCGCCCGGCACCTGCGCACGCTCAACGACGTCGGCCTCGGCTACGTCCGGCTCGGCCAGTCCGCGCCGACCCTCTCCGGCGGCGAGGCCCAGCGGGTGAAGCTCGCCTCCGAGCTGCAGAAGCGCTCCACCGGCCGGACGGTCTACGTGCTGGACGAGCCCACCACCGGCCTCCACTTCGAGGACATCAGCAAGCTGATCAAGGTCCTCTCCGGCCTGGTGGACAAGGGCAACACGGTCATCGTCATCGAGCACAACCTCGACGTCATCAAGACCGCGGACTGGATCGTCGACATGGGCCCCGAGGGCGGCTCCGGCGGCGGCAGCGTGGTCGCCGAGGGCACCCCCGAGGAGATCGCGGCCGTCTCCGAGAGCCACACCGGCAAGTTCCTCCGGGACATCCTGCCGGCCGGCTTCGAGGAGGCCCCGGCCGCGCCCGTCAAGGCCAAGGCCCCCCGCAAGCGCGCCGCGGCGGCGCGCAAGTAGCGGACGCCCGCCCCCGCCCGCCCCCGGCACCCCGGGGGCGGGCGGAGGCGCGCCGCATAGAATTCCGGGCGGCCCGCAGCCGCGAAGCCGCCGCCGAACGCCGCCGCCGAACCAGGAGCACCCTCATGTCCGAGGCCCCCGAGAGCCCCACCCCCTCCCGCCGCACCCTGCTCTGCGGGGCAGCGGCCGTTCTCGCCGCCGGCGGCACCGTCGCCGTCACCGGCTGCTCCTCGACGTCCTCCGGCTCCGACTCCGCCGCCAAGACCCCGGTCGACCTCGGCCCGGCCTCCGGCGTCCCGGTCGGCGGCGGCACCGTGTTCCGCGAGAAGAAGATCGTCGTCACCCAGCCCGCCGAGGGCCAGTACAAGGCGTTCAGCGCCAAGTGCACCCACGCCGGCTGCATCGTCGACCAGGTCAAGAACCAGAAGATCCAATGCCCCTGTCACGGCAGCCTGTTCGGCATCGCCGACGGCGCCGTGCTGGACGGCCCGGCCCCGACCCCGCTGCCCGCGTACGACGTGGCGGTCGAGGGCGGCAACCTCAAGGTGACCCCGCGCTGAAGCAGTTGATCTCCCGCACGCGCCCCCGGCCCGAGTCGGTACGGTGGACCCATGGCTGACCCGTCCACCTACCGTCCGGCGCCGGGTGCGATCCCGACCTCGCCCGGTGTCTACAAGTTCCGCGACGCCCACGGGCGGGTCATCTACGTGGGCAAGGCCAAGAGCCTCCGGCCCCGGCTGTCCTCCTACTTCCAGGACCTCGCCGGGCTGCACCCGCGCACCGCCACCATGGTCACCACCGCCGCCTCGGTGGAGTGGACCGTCGTCGCCACCGAGGTCGAGGCGCTCCAGCTGGAGTACTCCTGGATCAAGGAGTTCGACCCCCGGTTCAACGTCAAGTACCGGGACGACAAGAGCTATCCGGAGCTCGCGGTCACCCTCAACGAGGAGTTCCCGCGGGTCCAGGTGATGCGCGGCTCGCACCGCAAGGGCGTGCGCTACTTCGGCCCCTACGGCCACGCCTGGGCGATCCGCGAGACCGTCGACCTGCTGCTGCGTGTCTTCCCCGTCCGCACCTGCTCCAACGGCGTCTTCAAGCGCGCCGCGCAGGTCGGCCGCCCCTGCCTGCTCGGCTACATCGGCAAGTGCGCCGCACCCTGCGTGGGCCGGATCACGCCCGAGGACCACCGGGCGCTGGCCGAGGACTTCTGCGACTTCATGGCCGGGCGCACCGGCAACTACCTGCGCCGGCTGGAGACCGAGATGCAGGAGGCCGCCGCCGACCTGGAGTACGAGAAGGCCGCCCGGCTGCGCGACGACATCGGCGCCCTCAAGCGGGCCATGGAGAAGAACGCCATCGTCCTCGCCGACGCCACCGACGCCGACCTGCTGGCCGTCGCCGAGGACGAACTGGAGGCCGCCGTCCAGATCTTCCACGTCCGCGGCGGCCGGGTCCGGGGCCAGCGCGGCTGGATCACCGACAAGGTCGAGGACGTCGACACCGCCGGCCTGGTCGAGCACGCCCTCCAGCAGCTCTACGGCGGCGTCGGCGGCGGCGCCGAGGACCGCGGCGAGGCCGTCCCGCGCGAGGTGCTCGTCCCCGCGCTGCCCGACCCGGCCGAGCCGGTGCGGGAGTGGCTCGGCGGCCTGCGCGGCGCCCAGGTCGACCTGCGCATCCCGCAGCGCGGCGACAAGAAGGACCTCATGGCCACCGTGCAGCGCAACGCCCAACAGGCGCTCGCGCTGCACAAGACCAAGCGCGCCTCCGACCTCACCACCCGCAGCCGCGCCCTGCAGGAGATCACCGACGCCCTGGAGCTGGACAGCGTCCCGCTGCGGATCGAGTGCTTCGACATCTCCCACCTCCAGGGCGAGGACGTGGTCGCCTCGATGGTGGTCTTCGAGGACGGCCTGGCCCGCAAGAGCGAGTACCGCCGCTTCGAGATCAAGGGCTTCGAGGGCCAGGACGACGTCCGCTCGATGCACGAGGTGATCAGCCGCAGGTTCCGCCGCTACCTCCAGGAGCGCGAGCGCACCGGCGAGTGGGCCGTCCCCGAGGAGGGCCCGGAGGACGCCGCCGAGGCCGCCGCGGACGGCACCGGCACCGCCGTGGACGGCACCGGCACCCGGGCCGAGGACGGCCGCCCCCGGCGCTTCGCCTACCCCCCGCAGCTGCTGGTCGTCGACGGCGGGCAGCCGCAGGTCGCCGCCGCCCGGCGGGCCCTGGACGAACTCGGCATCGACGACGTCGCGCTGTGCGGCCTGGCCAAGCGCCTGGAGGAGGTCTGGCTGCCCGGCGAGGACGACCCGGTGGTGCTCCCGCGCAGCAGCGAGGGCCTCTACCTGCTCCAGCGGGTCCGCGACGAGGCCCACCGCTTCGCCATCGGCTACCAGCGCGGCAAGCGTTCCAAGCGACTCACCGCCGGAGAGCTGGACTCCGTCCCCGGCCTCGGCGAGACTCGCCGTCAGGCGCTGCTCAAGCACTTCGGCTCGCTCAAGAAGCTCCGAGCGGCCACCGTCGACGAACTCTGCGCGGTCCCCGGCATCGGCCGGCGGACGGCGGAGACCGTTGCGGCGGCGTTGTCGTCCCGTACACCTGCCGCACCAGCGGTGAACACCGCCACGGGCGAGATCATCGAGGACGGCGCCGACGAGCCGGCGCCCGCGGCGCCCGAGACCGCACCCATCCAGGAGACGCCATGACGGCCGACGCCGCCCGTCAGCCGGCGTGCCCCGCGCCCACTCGTCCGAGTGAGACCGGGAAGCATGCCCGCGCGACGCGCGTTCTCCACAGCAGAACCACCGAGAGCGGGGAACCGAAGTGACCGTGTCCGATTACGGGGGCACCGCCCGGCCGGAGGCCGGCGGCGAGAACACCCCGGAGCTGGTGATCATCTCCGGCATGTCCGGGGCGGGCCGCTCCACCGCCGCCAAGTGCCTGGAGGACCTGGGCTGGTTCGTCGTCGACAACCTGCCGCCGGCCCTCATCCCGACCATGGTCGACCTCGGAGCCCGCTCCCAGGGCAACGTCGCCCGGATCGGCGCCGTCGTGGACGTCCGGGGCCGGCAGTTCTTCGACGACCTGCTGACCTCGCTGGACGAGCTGGAGAAGCGCGGCGTGCGGCTGCGCGTCGTCTTCCTCGACTCCTCCGACGACGCCCTGGTCCGCCGCTTCGAGAGCGTGCGCCGTCCGCACCCGCTCCAGGGCGACGGCCGGATCGTCGACGGCATCGCCCAGGAGCGCGAGCTGCTGCGCGAGCTCCGCGGCGAGGCCGACCTGGTGATCGACACCTCCAACCTCAACGTCCACCAGCTGCGCGCCAAGCTCGACGCCCAGTTCGCCGACCACGACGAGCCCGAGCTGCGCGCCACCGTGATGTCCTTCGGCTTCAAGTACGGCCTGCCGGTCGACGCCGACCTCGTGGTGGACTGCCGCTTCCTGCCGAACCCGCACTGGGTGCCCGAGCTGCGCGCCAGGACCGGCACCGACGCGGACGTCGCCGACTACGTGTTCCAGCAGCCCGGGGCCAACGAGTTCCTCAACGGCTACGCCGAGCTGCTGCGCATTGTCACCGAGGGCTATCGCCGCGAGGGGAAGCGTTACATGACCCTTGCCGTAGGCTGCACCGGTGGCAAGCACCGCAGTGTCGCGATGTCCGAGCGGCTGACGAAGCGTCTGATCTCGGACGGCGTGGAAACGGTGCTCGTCCACCGTGACATGGGACGGGAGTAGCCGCCGCACCCCCTGCCGGGCCGCCGGCGGAGGTCGGCGGCCCGGCAAGAGGAACGCGAGGTAGGTGTGACGGGATACGTGCCCGGGCGGCAGCTGCAGAACAAGACCGCCGACCGGAGCGGGAGCACGGTCAGGTCCATCCTGACCGGCCGGTCCCGCACCGGGGCGGCCCGCACCGGCCCGGCCCGTCCCCACCAGGCGCCCAGGAGCAGTCAGGCCCCGCGGATCACCGCGCTCGGCGGCGGCCAGGGCCTGTCGGCCTCGCTCTCCGCGCTGCGCCGGCTCACCACCGACCTCACCGCAGTGGTGACCGTCGCCGACGACGGCGGCTCCAGCGGCCGGCTCCGCGAGGAGCTCGGGGTGCTGCCCCCCGGCGACCTCCGCAAGGCGCTCGCCGCGCTCTGCGGCGACGACGACTGGGGCCGCACCTGGTCCGAGGTGATCCAGCAGCGCTTCACCGGCACCGGCGAGCTCGGCGGCCACGCGGTCGGCAATCTGCTGATCGTCGCGCTCTGGGAGAAGCTCGGGGACCCGGTGGCGGCCCTGGACTGGGTCGGCCGGCTGCTCAACGTCCAGGGCCGGGTGCTGCCGATGTCGGCGGTCCCGCTGGACATCGAGGCGATAGTCCGGGGGCACGACCCGGCCTTCCCCACCGAGCTGGGCGCCGTCCGCGGCCAGGCCAGCGTGGCGGTCACTCCCGGCACCGTGCAGTCCGTCCGGCTCGTCCCGGACGAGCCGCCCGCCGTGCCGGAGGCGGTCACCGCGGTGCGGGAGGCGGACTGGGTGGTGCTCGGCCCCGGATCCTGGTTCACCAGCGTGCTGCCGCACCTGCTGGTGCCCGAGCTGGTCAAGGCCCTGGTGGAGACCCGCGCCCGCCGCCTGCTCACGCTGAACCTCGCCCCGCAGCCCGGCGAGACCGAGGGCTTCACCCCGCAGCGTCATCTGGACGTCATCGCCGACCACGCCCCCGCACTCGCGGTGGATGCGATCCTGGTGGACGAGCGCGCCGTCACCGGCGGCGCCTTCGGCCAGGCCGACCTGGCCGGCCTGGAAAAGGCCGCCGAGCGCATGGGCGCCGCACTGGTGCTCGGACGGGTCGCCCGTACCGACGGCACGCCGCGACACGACCCGGAGCTCTTGGCCGCCGCGTACGACCGGATTTTCCGGACACATGGAAGGATCGGGCCATGGCGATGACTCCAGCGGTGAAGGACGAAATCAGCCGGCTCCCGGTCACCCGGGCCTGCTGCCGCAAAGCGGAGGTGTCGGCGATCCTGCGTTTCGCGGGCGGGCTGCACATCGTGAGCGGCCGCATCGTGATCGAGGCGGAGCTCGACACCGGAGCCGCCGCCCGGCGCCTGCGCAAGGACCTGCTGGAGATCTTCGGACACTCCTCGGACCTGGTCGTGATGGCCCCCGGCGGCCTGCGGCGCGGCAGCCGCTACGTGGTCCGGGTGGTCAAGGACGGCGAGCTGCTCGCCCGCCAGACCGGGCTGGTCGACGGCCGCGGTCGCCCGATCCGGGGTCTGCCCCCGGCCGTCGTCTCCGGCGCCACCTGCGACGCCGAGGCGGCCTGGCGCGGCGCCTTCCTGGCCCACGGCTCGCTCACCGAGCCCGGCCGCTCGTCCTCGCTGGAGATCACCTGCCCCGGTTCGGAGGCCGCCCTCGCCCTGGTCGGCGCCGCCCGCCGGCTCGGCATCCCCGCCAAGGCCCGCGAGGTGCGCGGCGTGGACCGGGTGGTGATCCGCGACGGCGACGCGATCGGCGCGCTGCTCACCCGCCTCGGCGCGCACGAGTCGGTGCTGGCCTGGGAGGAGCGCCGGATGCGGCGCGAGGTGCGGGCCACCGCCAACCGGCTCGCCAACTTCGACGACGCCAACCTGCGCCGCTCGGCCCGGGCCGCGGTCGCGGCCGGCGCCCGGGTGGCCCGCGCGCTGGAGATCCTCGGCGAGGAGGTGCCCGAGCACCTGGCCGCCGCGGGCCAGCTGCGGATGCAGCACAAGCAGGCCTCGCTGGAGGAGCTGGGCGCGCTCGCCGACCCGCCGCTGACCAAGGACGCGGTGGCCGGCCGGATCCGCCGACTGCTGGCGATGGCCGACAAGCGCGCCTCCGAGCTCGGGCTGCCGAGCACCGAGGCCAATCTCACCGACGAGATGGCGCTCAGCTGACGCCTCCCGCCGACCGGGTCCGGCCGGGGTCTTGACGATCGCACCCGGAGATGATCCACGCGCCGGTGTCCGCCATGCGGGCACCGGCGCTGTCGTGTCCGGGGACAGGGACGGGCCGTCGCCGGGGGCCTTCGCGAGGGTCGGGACCAACTGCCCGGACGGGCAAGGCCGGACGGCCCGAAACCAGTGGGAACACGCGCCACGCCAGGGGTTGCGCAATCGCCTGATGTGCTCCACCCGGCCTCGGAGGGGTAGGGTCATAGGCGGTCGGGGACATCCCAAAATTCCACCCCGTCGGCATAGCGTCCGGCGTACCTAACGAGGAGATCGGTTCGTGACGATCCGGGTAGGCATCAACGGATTCGGCCGCATCGGCCGCAACTTCTTCCGTGCGGTTAAGTCCCAGGGCGCGGACATCGAGATCGTCGGCGTCAATGACCTGACCGACACCAAGACCCTGGCGCACCTGCTCAAGTACGACTCGATCCTGGGCACCTTCCCGGGCGAGGTGTCCCACACCGCGGACAGCATCACCGTCGACGGCACGACCTTCAAGGTCATCGCCGAGCGCGACCCGGCCAACCTCCCCTGGGGCGAGCTGGGTGTCGACATCGTCATCGAGTCGACCGGTATCTTCACCAAGGCCGAGGCTGCGAAGAAGCACGTCACGGCCGGCGCGAAGAAGGTCATCATCTCGGCGCCCGCCACCGACGAGGACATCACCATCGTCATGGGCGTCAACGACGAGAAGTACGACGCCGCCAAGCACACCGTCATCTCCAACGCCTCCTGCACCACCAACTGTGTGGCGCCGCTGGCCAAGGTGCTGAACGAGAACTTCGGCATCGTCAAGGGTCTGATGACCACGGTGCACGCGTACACCAACGACCAGGTCACCCTGGACTTCCCGCACAAGGACCTGCGTCGCGCCCGCGCCGCGGCCCTCAACATCATCCCGACCTCGACGGGTGCCGCCAAGGCCACCGCCCTGGTCCTCCCGGAGCTCAAGGGCAAGCTGGACGGCACCTCGCTGCGCGTCCCGGTCCCGACCGGCTCGATCACCGACCTGGTGGTCACCCTGGAGCGCGACGTCACCGTCGCGGAGGTCAACGAGGCTTTCCAGAAGGCCTCCGAGACCACCCTCAAGGGCATCCTGCAGTACACCGAGGACCCGATCGTCTCCTCCGACATCGTGAACTCGCCGTTCTCCACGATCTTCGACTCGCTGATGACCATGGTCCAGGGCAACCAGGTCAAGGTCTTCGGCTGGTACGACAACGAGTGGGGCTACTCGAACCGCCTCGTCAACCTGACCACCCTCGTCGGTGCCGGGATCTGACGCAGCGGGAGCTGACGTGAAGTAGGGGGGAGGGCCCGGAAGGCATGTGCGAAGCCGACCGGGCCCTCCGTCTGCGCACCCTCAACTCCCCTTTGACGGCCCGCTGTTGTGCCGTCGCCTGCTCCACCATCTCGCCAGGAGACCGAAGACCGTGAAGACCATCGAAGATCTGGACGTCGCCGGCCGGCGCGTGTTCGTGCGCGCGGACCTGAACGTCCCGCTGTCCGACGGCACGATCACCGACGACGGCCGGATCCGCGCCGTCGCCCCGACCATCGCCAAGCTCGTCGAGCGCGGCGCGAGGGTCGTCGTCGCCTCCCACCTCGGCCGCCCCAAGGGCGAGCCGGACCCGCAGTTCTCCCTCGCGCCGGTGGCCGCCCGCCTCGGCGAGATCCTCGGCAGGCCGGTCGCGTTCGCGACCGACACCGTGGGCGAGAGCGCGAAGGCCACCGTCGCCGCCCTGGCCGACGGCGAGGTCACGCTGCTCGAGAACCTGCGCTTCAACGCCGGTGAGACCAGCAAGGACGACGCCGAGCGCGGCGCCTTCGCCGACGAGCTGGCCGGCCTCGCCGACCTCTACGTCGGTGACGGCTTCGGTGCGGTGCACCGCAAGCACGCCTCGGTGTTCGACCTGCCGGCCCGCCTGCCGCACGCGGTCGGCGACCTGATCGCCACCGAGGTGGGCGTCCTCAAGCGCCTCACCGAGGAGGTCGAGCGCCCGTACGTGGTGGTGCTCGGCGGCTCCAAGGTCTCCGACAAGGTCGGCGTGATCGACAACCTGCTCGGCAAGGCCGACCGCATCCTGATCGGCGGCGGCATGGCGTTCACCTTCCTCAAGGCCAAGGGCTACGAGGTCGGCAGCTCGCTGCTGCAGGAGGACCAGATCCCGACGGTGCTGGACTACCTCAAGCGCGGTGAGGAGAACGGCGTCGAGTTCGTGCTGCCGGTGGACGTCGCGGTCTCCGGGTCGTTCCCGGACGTCAAGACGCAGGCGCCGGTCGAGGACTTCGCCGTCGTCGCCGACGACGCCATTCCGGCGGGCACGCTGGGCCTGGACATCGGCCCCCGCTCCGGCGCGCTGTTCGCGGAGAAGCTGGCCGACGCGAAGACGGTGTTCTGGAACGGCCCGATGGGCGTCTTCGAGCACCCGGCCTTCGCCGACGGCACCCGGGCCGTCACCCAGGCCCTGATCGACAGCGACGGGTTCACCGTGGTCGGTGGCGGCGACTCCGCCGCGGCCGTCCGCATCCTGGGCTTCGACGAGACGAAGTTCGGACACATCTCGACCGGCGGTGGCGCGAGCCTCGAATACCTGGAGGGCAAGACCCTCCCCGGTCTCGCCGCACTGGAAGGCTGAATCACGCATGACTGAGCGTCTCCCGCTGATGGCGGGCAACTGGAAGATGAACCTCAACCACCTCGAGGCCATCCAGCACACCCAGAAGCTGGCCTTCGCGCTGGCCGACAAGGACTACGAGGCGGTCGAGGTCGCCGTCCTCGTGCCGTTCACCGACCTGCGTTCGGTGCAGACCCTGGTCGACGGCGACAAGCTGAAGATCAAGTTCGGCTCGCAGGACATCTCGCAGTACGACGGCGGTGCCTACACCGGCGAGATCTCCGGCCCGATGCTGTCCAAGCTGAAGTGCACCTACGCGGTGATCGGCCACTCCGAGCGCCGCGAGTACCACGACGAGACCGACGAGCTGGTCAACGCCAAGGTCAAGGCCGCCTACCGGAACGGGATCACCCCGATCCTGTGCATCGGCGAGCCGCTGGAGATCCGCAAGGCCGGCACCCACGTCGAGTACACCCTGGCCCAGCTCGACGGCGGCCTGAAGGACGTCCCGGCCGACCAGGCCGAGTCCGTCGTCGTCGCCTACGAGCCGGTCTGGGCGATCGGCACCGGCGAGGTGGCGACCCCCGAGGACGCCCAGGAGGTCTGCGCCGCCATCCGTGCCCGGATCGCCGAGCTGTACTCCGCCGAGCTCGCGGACAAGGTCCGGGTGCTGTACGGCGGTTCGGTCAAGTCGTCGAGCGCGGCCGGCCTGATGGCCAAGCCGGACATCGACGGCGGCCTGGTCGGCGGTGCCTCGCTGGACGCCGAGGAGTTCGTCAAGATCGTGCGGTACCGTGAGCAGGCAGTAGGCTAACGCCGCCGCAGCAACGTAGGCTTTGGGGCCGGACCACCCGACGTGGTCCGGCCCCTTCGCCGAAGATACGAGAGAGTTGGTCCCGCCGTGGTTCTCGGGTTCTCGATTGCCCTGATCGTCTTCAGCCTGCTGATGATCCTCCTGGTGCTGCTGCACAAGGGAAAGGGCGGCGGCCTGTCGGACATGTTCGGTGGCGGCGCGATGTCCACCGGCGGTGGCTCCGCGGTCGCCGAGCGCAACCTCGACCGCATCACGATCGTGGTCGGTCTGGGCTGGTTCGCCTCGCTGTTCGTACTCAGCATGGTCCTGAAGTACAAGAGCTGACATACCTCTGACGCCCCGTCGCCCCGCGGCCTATCCTGGGAGGGTCCGGGGCGGAGCCGGTGGTGGCGCATCCTTAACTCCTGCTTACACTAGGACGACTTTCGCCACCGACGCGCATCGCGGCGCGTCGGCGCACCAGCACGCAGGGAGTCAGACCGTGGCAAGTGGCAACGCCATCCGTGGCAGCAGGGTCGGAGCCGGCCCGATGGGTGAGGCGGAGCGCGGCGAATCCGCCCCCCGCAACCGGATCTCCTTCTGGTGTGCCAACAAGCACGAGACCCGGCCGAGCTTCGCGGCCGAGGCGGTCATCCCGGACACCTGGGACTGCCCGCGGTGCGGCTTCCCGGCCGGGCAGGACGAGCACAACCCGCCCGCGCCGTCCCGCAACGAGCCGTACAAGACGCACCTGGCGTACGTCCGCGAGCGGCGCACCGACGCCGACGGCGAGGCGATCCTCGCCGAGGCGCTGGCCAAGCTCCGCGGCGAGATCTGAGCAGGCGAACACCGAAGGGCGCCACCCGTGACGGGTGGCGCCCTTCGGTGTTCCCGAGTGTTCCCGAGCGTTCCGAGTGCTCCCTGGCCTCAGGCGGAGGCCGGGGGGTACAGCTGGGGCGGCAGCCGGTCCGCCGCGGCCCGGTCCAGCAGCCACAGGGTGCGGCCGGTGCCGTGCGCGCCGGAGGCGGGCGCTTGGAGCTCGCCCGGGCCGGACAGGGCCAGCGCGACCGCGTCCGCCTTGTCCTCGCCGGCCGCCAGCAGCCAGACCTCGCGGGCGGCCCGGATCGCCGGCAGGGTGAGCGAGATCCGGGTCGGCGGGGGCTTCGGCGCGCCGCGCACGCCGATCACCGTCAGCTCGGTCTCCCGCACCCCGGGGTGCTCCGGGAACAGCGAGGCGACATGGGTGTCCGGGCCGACGCCGAGCAGCAGCACGTCGAAGGCGGGCACCCGGAGGCGGTCGGCCGGGCCGGCCGCCTTCGCGAGCTCCTCGGCGTAGCGGGCGGCCGCGGCGTCCACGTCCGAGCCGTCGACGCCGTCCGAGGCGGGCATCTCGTGCACCCGCGCCGGGTCGAGCGGTACGGCGTCCAGCAGCTCGGCGCGGGCCTGGACGGCGTTGCGCTCCGGGTCGCCGGAGGGCAGGAACCGCTCGTCGCCCCACCAGAGGTCCAGCCGCGCCCAGTCGATCGCGTCGCGCGCCGGGGAGGCGGCGATCGCGGCCAGCAGGGCGTTGCCGTTGCGTCCGCCGGTGAGCACCACCGAGGCGGCGCCGCGGGCGGCCTGGGCGTCCACGATCCGGGTGATCAGCCGGGCCGCGGCCGCCTGGGCCATCAGCTCCTTGTCCCGGTGGACGACCAGCTGCGGGGTGGCCGAGGTCATGCGCCCGCCTTCTTGGCGGCGCGCTTGGCGGAGCCCTTGCGGGCCCCGCCGTCGGTCGCCCCGGCCGGGGCGGTGGCGGCGGCCGTCTCCTCGGCCACGGCCTCCTCGACGGCCACGCCGGCGGTCGAGGCCGCAGCGGCCGGCTCGGTGGTGGCCGGCTCCTTGAGCCGCTCCACCGGGGTGCGGACGGCCGTCGCGTAGATGTCGTCCGGGTCGAGCCGGCGGAGCTCCTCGGCGATCAGCTCCGAGGTCTCGCGCCGCTTGAGCGCCACCTGGCGGTCCGGCGAGCGGGGCATCGAGAGCGTGCCCAGCAGGCCGTCCGGGCGGTCCAGGGTGATGTCCCCGTCCGTGGTGCGCAGGTGCACCGCGGTGATGCCCGGGCCGTTGGTGACGACCCGCTCGACCGGCACGTGCAGCCGGTTGTGCAGCCACAGGCCGAGCAGTTCCACGCTGGGGTTGTACGACTCGCCCTCGACCACCGCGGAGGTGATCGCGGACGGCCGCTGGTCCAGCGCGGCGGCCAGCATCGAGCGCCAGCCGGTGATCCGGGTCCAGGCCAGGTCGGTGTCGCCCGGGGTGTAGCTCTGGGCCCGCTGGGCGAGCTGGCCGACCGGGGACTCGGCGGTGACCGCGTCCGTGATCCGGCGCTGGGCGAGCGCGCCGAGCGGGTCCTGCGCCGGGTGCAGCGGCGCGTTCTCCGGCCACCAGACCACGACCGGGGCGTCCGGCAGCAGCAGCGGCAGGACGACCGACTGGGCGTGCGCGGCGAGTTCGCCGTGCATGCGCAGGACGACCGTTTCGCCGGAGCCGGCGTCGGAGCCGACCAGGATCTCGGCGTCCAGACGGGTCTCGGCGCGGGCCCGGGGCGAACGCCCGGCGCGCTTGATGACCGCCAGGGTGCGCGAGGGGTGCTCGCGGGAGGCGTCGTTGGCGGCCTTGAGGGCGTCGTACGCGCTGCCCTCGTCGGTCACGATCACCAGGGTGAGCACCATGCCGGCGGCCGTCGAGCCGCTGGCCCGGCGCGCCTCCATGAGCGCTGCGTTGATCTTGCTGGACGTGGTGTCCGTGAGGTCGGTCTTCATGGCCGGCGCCAGCTCCTGCCGTCTCGTGCGAGCATCTCGTCCGCCTCGGCCGGGCCCCAGGTACCGGCCGCGTACTCGGCGGGCTTGCCGTGGGCGTCCCAGTACTTCTCGATCGGGTCGAGGATCTGCCAGGAGAGCTCGACCTCCTGGTGACGGGGGAAGAGGTTGGCGTCGCCGAGCAGCACATCGAGGATGAGCCGCTCGTACGCCTCCGGGGAGGACTCGGTGAAGGACTCGCCGTAGGCGAAGTCCATCGTGACGTCCCGGACCTCGAAGGAGGTGCCCGGCACCTTGGAGCCGAACCGCACGGTGACGCCCTCGTCCGGCTGCACCCGGATGACCAGGGCGTTCTGCCCCAGCTCCTCGGTCGCGTAGGAGTCGAACGGCAGGTACGGGGCGCGCTGGAAGACCACCGCGATCTCGGTGACCCGGCGGCCCAGCCGCTTGCCGGTGCGCAGGTAGAACGGCACCCCGGCCCAGCGGCGGTTGTTGATCTCCAGCTTGATGGCCGCGTAGGTGTCGGTCTTGGAGTCCGGGTTGATGCCGTCCTCGTCGAGGTAGCCGCCGACCTCCTCGCCGCCCTGCCAGCCGGCCGTGTACTGGGCGCGCACGGTGTGCTCGCCCAGGTCGGTCGGGAGCTTGACGGCGCTGAGCACCTTGAGCTTCTCGGCGACCAGCGCCTTCGGGTGGAAGGACGCCGGCTCCTCGATGGCGGTGAGCGCCATCAGCTGGAGCAGGTGGTTCTGGATGACGTCACGGGCGGAGCCGATGCCGTCGTAGTAGCCGGCCCGGCCGCCGATGCCGATGTCCTCGGCCATCGTGATCTGCACGTGGTCGACGTACGACCGGTTCCAGATCGGCTCGAACATCTGGTTGGCGAACCGGAGCGCCAGGATGTTCTGGACGGTCTCCTTGCCCAGGTAGTGGTCGATCCGGAAGACCTCGTCCCGGGGGAAGACCTCGTGGACGATCCGGTTCAGCTCCTGGGCGGACTCCAGGTTGTGGCCGAAGGGCTTCTCGATGACGGCGCGGCGCCAGGACCCGCTCGGCGGATCGGCCAGCCCGTGCTTCTTGAGCTGCTGGACGACGGTCGGGAAGAACTTCGGCGGCACGGACAGGTAGAAGGCGAAGTTGCCGCCGGTGCCCTGGGCCTGGTCGAGCTCCTCGATGGTCTCGCGGAGCTTGTCGAAGGCGTCGTCGTCGCCGAAGTCGCCCTGGACGAAGCGCATGCCCTTGGCGAGCTGCTGCCAGACCTCCTCGCGGAAGGGGGTGCGGGCGTGCTCCTTGACCGCGTCGTGGACCTCCTTGGCGAAGTCCTCGTCCTCCCACTCGCGGCGGGCGAAGCCGACGAGCGAGAAGCCCGGCGGCAGCAGGCCGCGGTTGGCCAGGTCGTAGATGGCCGGCATGAGCTTCTTGCGGGAGAGGTCGCCGGTGACCCCGAAGATGACCAGGCCGGACGGCCCCGCGATGCGCGGGAGCCGCCGGTCCGAGGGGTCGCGAAGCGGGTTGACGGGTGCCGGCGGGAGGTCGTCCGCGTCCTGCACCGGGGTCAACTCGGGGAAGTCAGTGCTCACTTGATGGGCTCCGCTTTCGTGCGCCGTTCGCAGGGGGTCACTTCTCGTCGGCGAAGGAGGCGAGCGAGGCGGTGACGGTGTCGAGCAGCTCGTTCCAGGACTGCTCGAACTTCTCGACGCCCTCGTCCTCCAGCACCTGGACGACGTCGTCGTAGTCGACGCCCGCGGCGGCGATGGCGTCCATCACGGCCTTGGCATCGGCGTAGTTGGGGACGATGGTGCCGCCGGTGACCACGCCGTGGTCGTCGGTGGCGTCCAGGGTGGCCTCGGGCATCGTGTTGACGGTGCCGGGGGCGACCAGCTCGGTGACGTAGAGGGTGTCCGGCAGCGCCGGGTCCTTGACGCCGGTGGAGGCCCAGAGCGGACGCTGCGGCTTGGCGCCGGCGGCCTCCAGGGCGACCCAGCGGGCGTTGCCGGCGCTCTTGCCGTCGACGCTGCCGAAGACCTCCTCGTACGCCTGGTAGGCGAGGCGGGCGTTGGCCAGCGCGGCCTTGGAGCGGAGGTCCTTGGCGTCGCCGCCGATCTTCTCCAGGCGCTTGTCGATCTCGGTGTCCACGCGGGACACGAAGAAGGAGGCGACCGACTCGATCTGGGAGAGGTCGAGGCCCTTGGCCTTGGCGGCCTCCAGGCCGGTCAGGTAGGCGTCGATGACGGCCTTGTAGCGCTCCAGCGAGAAGATCAGCGTGACGTTGACGCTGATGCCCTTGCCGATGACCTCGGCGATCGCGGGCAGACCGGCCTTGGTGGCGGGGATCTTGATGAAGACGTTCGGGCGGTCGACCAGCCACCACAGCTGCTTGGCCTCGGCCACCGTGGCGGCGGTCTCGTGGGCCAGCCGCGGGTCGACCTCGATCGAGACCCGGCCGTCGCGGCCGTTGGAGGCGTCGTAGACCGGGCGCAGCACGTCGGCGGCGTCCCGGACGTCCGAGGTGGTGATCATGCGGACGGCCTCGTCCGTGGTGACCTTGCGGACGGCGAGGTCCTTCAGCTGGCCGTCGTAGGAGCTGTCGCCGCCGCCGATGGCCTTCTGGAAGATGGTCGGGTTGGTGGTCACGCCCACCACGTGCTTGTGCTGCACCAGCTCGGCGAGGTTGCCGCTGTTCAGCCGCTTGCGGCTGAGGTCGTCCAGCCAGATCGCCACGCCTTCGTCGCTGAGGCGCTTCAGTGCGTCGGTCATGGTGCTTCAGTCCTTACGTCTTTTGCTGCTGTGGGGTGTGGGGTGCGGGCCGGGGAGCCGATGTGCGGTCGGCGCCCCGGCCCGGTGCCGCTAGCGGTTGACGGCCTCGAGCGAACGCAGGGCGTTGTGGGCCTCGGCGACGACGCGCTCGGCGGTGATGCCGAACTCCTCGAACAGCACCTGGTAGTCGGCGGAGGCGCCGAAGTGCTCCAGCGAGACGATCCGGCCGTGATCGCCGACCAGCTCGCGCCAGCCCTGGGCGATGCCGGCCTCGACCGAGACGCGGGCCTTGACCGACGGCGGCAGCACGCTGTCGCGGTAGGCCTGGTCCTGCTCCTGGAACCACTCGAAGGACGGGACCGAGACGACGCGGGTGGCGATGCCCTCGGCCTCCAGGACCTCGCGGGCCTTGACGGCCAGCTGGACCTCGGAGCCGGTGCCGAGCAGGATCACCTGCGGGGTGCCGCTGGAGGCCTCGGCCAGGATGTAGCCGCCCTTCGCGGTGCCCTCGGCGGAGCTGAACACCGTGCGGTCGAAGGTCGGGACGTTCTGGCGGGTGAGGGCCAGGCCGACCGGGCCGGGGTGGGTGGTCTGGCGCTCCAGGACGGTGCGCCAGGCGACGGCGGTCTCGTTGGCGTCGGCCGGGCGGACCATGGCCAGGCCCGGGATGGCGCGCAGCGAGGCGAGGTGCTCGACCGGCTGGTGGGTCGGGCCGTCCTCGCCGAGGCCGATGGAGTCGTGCGTCCACACGTAGGTGACCGGCAGCTTCATCAGGGCGGCCAGGCGGACGGCGGGGCGCATGTAGTCGGCGAAGACCAGGAAGGTGCCGCCGAAGACGCGGGTCTTCCCGTGCAGCGCGATGCCGTTCATGGTGGAGCCCATGGCGTGCTCGCGGATGCCGAAGTGGATGGTCCGGCCGTAGGGGCCGGCCGACTTCAGCGGGTTGCCCTCGGGGAGGAAGGAGCTGTCCTCCTCGATGGTGGTGAGGTTGGACTCGGCGAGGTCGGCCGAGCCGCCCCACAGCTCCGGGATCACCGCGCCGAGGGCCTTCAGGGTCTCGCCGCTGGCCTTGCGGGTGGCGACGGCCTTGCCGGCCTCGAAGACCGGGACGGCCTTCTTCCAGCCCTCGGGCAGCTCGCCGGCCGTGATGCGGTCGAACTCGGCGGCACGGTGCGGGTTGGCGGCGCGCCAGGCGTCGAGGGACTTCTCCCACTCGCCGCGGACGGCCTTGCCGCGCTTGACGACCAGTCGGGCGTGCTCGATGACCTGGTCGCTGACCTCGAAGGACTTCTCCGGGTCGAAGCCCAGGACCTTCTTGGTGGCGGCGATCTCGGCGGCGCCGAGCGCGGAGCCGTGGGCCTTGGCGGTGTTCTGGGCGTCCGGGGCCGGCCAGGCGATGATCGTGCGCATAGCGATCATCGAGGGGCGGGAGGTCTCGGCCTTGGCCGCGGCCAGGGCCTCGGCCAGCGCCGCGACGTCGATGTCGCCGTTGGACTTCGGCGTCACGCGCTGGACGTGCCAGCCGTACGCCTCGTAGCGCTTGAGGACGTCCTCGGAGAAGGCGGTCTCGGTGTCGCCCTCGATCGAGATGTGGTTGTCGTCGTAGAGCGCGACCAGGTTGCCGAGCTTCTGGTGGCCGGCGAGCGAGGAGGCCTCGGCGGAGATGCCCTCCTCCAGGTCGCCGTCGGAGACGATGGCCCAGACGGTGTGGTCGAACGGTGACTCGCCGGCCGCGGCGTCCGGGTCGAACAGGCCGCGCTCGTAGCGGGCGGCCATCGCCATGCCCACGGCGTTGCCGATGCCCTGGCCGAGCGGGCCGGTGGTGGTCTCGACGCCGGCGGTGTGGCCGTGCTCGGGGTGACCGGGGGTGCGGCTGCCGGCGACCCGGAAGGCCTTGAGGTCGTCGAGCTCCAGGCCGTAGCCGGAGAAGTAGAGCTGGGTGTAGAGGGTCAGGCTGGTGTGCCCGGGGGAGAGGACGAACCGGTCACGGCCGGCCCAGGCCGGGTCGGTCGGGTCGTGGCGCAGGAAGCGCTGGAAGATCAGGTAGGCGGCGGGGGCCAGCGACATGGCCGTCCCCGGGTGTCCGTTGCCGACCTTCTGAACCGCGTCCATCGCCAGGACCCGGGCCGTGTCGACGGTCCGGTCGTCGAGGTCCGACCACTCGAATGCATTCGGCGTCGTGCTCACCCTGTCTCAGGGCTCCTTCCATGTTGAAGAGTGACCCCGTGAGGGACCGGGTCGGCCACGTCGCTGGGGCCGGACGCTGGGTGGTGCCGGTCACGGAGGGTAGATCCCGCTTCTTCGGGCGAGCCTACCGTCCGGCCTGGGGCTCACCCTCCGTGGTGGGAGAACCCTGGCATGTTGGCAGTCATTCCCCGGACATTTCGTGGACGACCGTGCGACCGGAGGCCCGGTCCCTTTGTCCACCCTCGCCCGGATCCGTCCGGTTCGCCTCTCCGGCGCGCGGGACGGGGGTCCGGGGGTCCGGGCGGGTCCGGGAGCGGCGTCGCGGGCAACGTTCCTGGTCGGGGCGGCGGGGGTTCACCCGGGGGTGTGCGTTCCGCCCCGCCGGGGCACCCCGGGGCCGGTGGGGAGATATGGAGCGTCTAAGGTGGCGTGGTACGCGCAGAGCGGACGATTCGGGAACAACGTTCCGGTGGCCGCCTGTGAGGATTCATCTTCAGTTGGGGTGTTAGTGACCGCCGTCGAATCCCGTCCCGCCGGGGTCACCGGGGCGACGCCTGCGCACCGGCCGTTCGGGGCCCGTGTCGGCGCCTTCGTCGCACTGACCAAACCGCGGATCATCGAGCTGCTGCTGATCACCACGGTGCCGGTGATGTTCCTGGCGGAGCGCGGGGTGCCGAACCTCCTGCTGGTGCTGGAGGTGGTCGTCGGCGGTTACCTCTCGGCGGGTGGCGCCAACGCCCTCAACATGTACATCGACCGCGACATCGACGCGGTGATGACCCGCACCGAGCGCCGGCCGATCGTCACCGGCATGGTGTCGCCGCGCGAGGCGCTGGTGTTCGGCATCGCGCTCGGCGTCCTGTCGACGGTCTGGCTGGGTGTCCTGGTCAACTGGCTCTCCTCGGCGCTGGCGCTCGGCGCGCTCCTCTTCTATGTGTTCGTCTACACGCTGGGGCTGAAGCGCCGCACCGCGCAGAACATCGTCTGGGGCGGCATCGCGGGATGCATGCCGGTCTTCGTCGGCTGGGCGGCGATCACCAATTCGCTCTCCTGGTCGGCGCTGGTGCTGTTCCTGGTGATCTTCTTCTGGACGCCGCCGCACTACTGGCCGCTGTCGATGAAGGTCCGCGAGGACTACGCCCGGGCCGGGGTGCCGATGCTGCCGGTGATCAAGGGCAACCTGGCGGTGGCCAAGCAGATCGTCGCCTACTCCTGGGTGATGGTGGCGGTCTCGCTGACGCTGTGGCCGCTGGCCGACACCAGCTGGCTGTACCCGACCGCCGCGGTGGTGCTGGGCGCGTTCTGGCTGAAGGAGGCGCACGCGCTGTACGGGCGGGCGAAGGCCGGTCTGGTCGGCGCCAAGCTGAAGGAGATGCGGCTGTTCCACTGGTCGATCACCTATCTGACGCTGCTGTTCGTGGTGATCGCGGTGGACCCGTTCGTGAAGTGACGCGGTGACGTGGATGTGAGGAAGGGCCCCGGTCGACTCGACCGGGGCCCTTCGCGTTCCGTCCGTGTTCGCCTCCGCGGTGTGCGGGCGGCTAGCGGTCGGGCAGCTCGGAGGGGCCGACGTGGCCGTCCAGCCAGTCCTTGAGCGGCTGCGAGGCGCGCAGGAAGCCGGTGATCCGCTCGTACGCGGCGCGGGTGCCCAGCCACGGCCCGGGGGCCCACTCCTGCCAGGCGATCAGCCCCTTGTGGCGGAGCAGTTCGATCCGCAGGTGGTCCTTGGGGTAGCCGCGCGGGGCGGACTTCAGGGAGTCCCGGCCGACCACCTCGGGGCCGGCCCGGCGGACCCGAGCGGCCACCCGCTCCAGTTCGGCGCCGGAGACGTCCTCGGCGACCGCGGTGCGGTAGCGGTCCAACTGGTCGGGGGCGAGCCGGTACAGCCCGTTGCCGCAGGCCAGGCCGTCGGCGGAGAGCTGGACGTAGCCGCCGGCCGCCAGATGGGCGCCGATGTGCGTCTTGTACGGGGACTTGTCGGCGCTGAACCGCACGTCGCGGTTGGGCCGGAAGATCTTGGCGGGCCCGAACTCGGGTTCGAGCTCGTCCAGCAGCCGTTCCATGGGCTCCCGTACGGCCTGCTCGTACCGGTCCTTGTGGGACTGCCAGAAGGTCTTGGAGTTGTCGGCCTCGAGATGCTCGTAGAAGTCGAGCGCCTCGGCCGGCCAGCCGTCGAAGGTCACCCCACCAGTATGTGGCCCGGTGCACACGGCGCTCCCGTCGCCAGCTCTACTACCGCTCGGTAGCATGCGGGCATGAGCAGCGCAGAGACCGCCACCCCCGCCGCGCCGGACGCCCGTGCCGAGCGCCGCGCCAAGCGCATCGCCAAGCACCTGACCGCCTTCGCGGCGGCGCACGGCGGCAGCGCCGACGGCGTCGTCGAGTACGTCGGCGCGGTCGCCACCCGGATCGTCGTGGTCGGCGCCGACGGTGCCTGGGGCGACCAGGTCGCGCCCAGCTACGCGGTCGGCCGCCGGGCCGCCGAACTGGCCGGGGTCACCCTGCACGACAACTTCGAGGGCGAACTCGGCCTGAAGGTGCGAACCGGCGTGTACGAGTGGAAGCGGATGGCCGGCATCCAGATCGGCGGCTGACCCCGCCCCGTCGCGGACGGTCAGGGCCCCCGGTCTCCACGGAGACCGGGGGCCCTGCTGCGTGGCGTGTGGCTCGCGGGGGCCGGGGGTCAGGCGGTCGCGGGCTGGGGGGTGCGGGCGGGGGGTGCGGCCGGGGCCGGGGTGTCCTCGCGGGTGCGGAGGGCGAGCGGGATGCGCAGGGCGGCGATCCAGATCAGAGTGGCGCCCAGCATGTGCAGGCCGACCAGGAGCTCCGGGACGTCGGTGAAGTACTGGACGAAGCCGATCACGCCCTGGAGCAGCAGGCCGACCAGCAGCTCGCGGGCCCGGGCCCGGGCGGCCGGCGGGGCCTTGACGGCGGCGAACACGAAGACCACCGCGATCGAGAGGCCGATCGAGAGGAACGCCAGGTCGGCGTGGGCCTGGGCGAGGCGGTCGTAGTCCAGCGGGATCCGCGGGACCATCTTGTTGTCCTTGGGCGTCCCGGGGTGGTGGCCGGCGCCGGTGACCAGGGTGCCGGCGGCCACCAGCAGGCCGATCACGCCGACCAGGGCGTAGGAGAGCCGCTTGATCGGCTCGGCGACCAGCGGGCGGGCCGGGCCGTCGCCCTCCTTGGAGCGCTCCCACATCTGGGTCGCGACCCAGACCAGGGCCATCGCGGCGATCAGGTGCAGCGCCACCGTGTACGGGTTGAGGCCGGTCAGCACGGTGATGCCGCCGAGCACGGCGTTGCTCATCACCAGCCAGAACTGGGCCCAGCCGAGCTTGGTCAGCCCGCGCCGGCGGGGCCGGGCGCAGCGCGCGGCGACGATCGCCCAGCCGACGGCGGCGCTCAGCACGTAGGTGAGCATCCGGTTGGTGAACTCCACGACGCCGTGGAAGCCCATCTCGGCGGTCGGGGTGAGGCTCTCGTCGGTGCACCTCGGCCAGGTGGTGCAGCCGAGGCCGGAGGCGGTGAGGCGGACGGCACCGCCGGTGACGACGATCACCACGCTCATCACCAGCGCGGCGAACGCGGCGCGCTTGACCACGGCGGCGGAGGGCTGCCAGCGCTCGGCGAGCAGGGAGAAGGGGGTGGTGTTAGGCACGGCGTCCATGGTATGCGGCCTTACAGCCGATCTTGGGGCGGGGGCTCGGGCGTCGGTCGTCGGTGGGCGTCGGCGGCTGTCCGTGGGCGTCCGGGGATGCCCGGTGTCGACTTGGCGGCAAAACCACCGAGGGCATGGCGGGGCAAAGCGGATCATTCGGGCAATGCGGTCATTGGTCTTGACCAATTGCCTACATGGCCGAAAGAGTGCGGTTTGGTCCATACCTTTTTCAGGACCCCTCCCACACCCCCGCACACAAGCGGAGATCCTGCACATGCGCATATCCGTTCCCGCCGCAGCGCTCGCGCTCGGCGGATCGCTCGTTCTGGCCGGGCTCGTCGCCCCGGCCGCCGCCCAAGCCGCCCCGAACCAGTGCCTGAGCCTCGGGGTCGCCAACCTCTACGGGGAGTTCGTCGAGGGCGACGACACCCACACGCCGGACGCCGAGGGTGCGGTGGCGGTCGGCGGCAACGCCGACTTCACCGGCGGATTCTCGGTCGGCCAGGAGCTGACCCCCGAGCAGGTGAAGGCGCTGCCGGGCGGCAACGCCCTGGTCGTCGCCGGCAAGATCACCGGTCACAACACCCAGGTGATGAAGGGCAACGGCGTCTACGGCTCGAAGGCCGAGGGTGCCGTGGTCCAGGCCCACCAGGGCACGATCGCGCAGGGCAAGTCGCCGATCGACTTCGCCGCCGAGTTCGCCCGGGCCCGCGCCGTCTCCACCACGCTCGCGGGTCAGCCGCAGACCGCCGGTGCCACGGTCGAGGCCAAGGGCAAGGCGCTCTACCTCACCAGCGGCGACGTCGCCTTCAACAGCTTCACCGTCTCCGCCGCCGCTCTCCAGGGTGCCACCGAGATCTACGTCAAGGTGCCGACCGGCTCGGTCACCGTGGTCACCGTCACCGGCGACTCGTACGACATGGCCGCCGCGAAGACCACCGGCTTCCTCCTCTGGGACGAGGGCAAGAAGGCCTACGTCCTGGACGACAAGCTGCAGAGCGCGCACGGCGGGGCGATCCGCTCCAAGCTGCTCTGGAACTTCCCGACCGCCACCAAGGTGGTCAAGAGCAGCCTGGCGGCCTGGTCCGGCACCGTGCTGGCGCCGAACGCGGCGCTCGACCTCGGTTCGGCGGCCCCGGTGAACGGCTCGGTCATCGTCAAGTCGCTGACCGGCAAGGGCGGTGCGGAGACGCACCACTACCCCTTCACCGGCTGCCTGCCGACCACGCCGCCCACCACGCCCCCGACCACGCCGCCGGTGACGCCGAGCACCCCGGCCACCACGCCGCCGGTGGTGCCGCCGACCGGTACGCCGTCCGCGAGCGTCACCCCGAGCACGCCGGGCTCCACCGGGACCCCGAGCACGCCGCCGACCACTCCCGGCACGACCGGCACCCCGGCACCCTCGGGGACCCCGAGCGCCTCGGGCAGCCCGTCCGTTCCGGCCACCGCCGGGCCGAGCGGGTCGGCGAGCCCGTCCGCGAGCGCGTCCGCCCCGGCGGTCGTGCCGGGCGCCTCGGCGAGCCCGTCGGCCGGTGCCGTCACCGAGGGCGGCCTCGCCCACACCGGCTCCGGTCCGGTCGTGCCGCTGACGATCGCCGGTGCGCTGGCCCTCGCCGCCGGTGGCGCGCTGGTCCTGGTCGCGCGTCGGCGCAAGGCGGCCGGCCGGGTCTGACCCGTCGCGGTCCGCTCCGCACCTGCTGAAGGCGCGTGACCCGTTCTGCTCCTTCAGGCACCCCTGATGATCGAAAATGATCATCAGGGGTGCAGTCTTTCGGCCACCCTGACGGTGTCCATTCGGGTCGGCGGCAGCGGCGTCGCCCGAGCTGGCGGGCCTGCGGGGCCGCCGAAGCACATCCGAATGTCACCGGAAAGTCGAAATCCGGACGTGCAGCGGGGTGTGGAGCGACAGGGGGCTGCCGGTAGAGTCCCCCGGACAGTCGTGGCGGGCCACCGCTGTTCCACTTCAATGCGCCTGCTGCACAAGACCGTTCGGAGGGAACTACGAAATGGCGCGACAGCGGCGGCAGATAGGCATCGGCAGTGCGGCGATCGCGGGAACGGCCGTGGCGGCCGTCCTGCTGCCGGTGGCGCTGGCGACCAGTGCCTCGGCCCACGTCCCGACCTGGCAGGTCACCTGCGACAAGATCGTGATCGACCTCGCCAACTACAGCGACAAGACCGGCGTCAAGAACGCCGTCAGCCTGACCGTCGACGGCGAGAAGGTGCTGGACCAGAAAGAGTTCGGCAAGACCTTCAAGCAGACCTTCCCGGTGAAGGACCACAGCGCGCCGATCAAGGCCACGCTCGTGGTGACCACCACCGAGGACCCGAAGAACCAGGACTGGAACAAGACGGAGACGAAGACGATCGAGGTCTGCGCGACCCCGACGCCCACTCCGACCGTCACGCCGACGCCGACGCCCACCGCGACGGTGACGCCCACCCCGACGCCCACCGCGACGGTGACGCCGACGCCGAGCCCCACCGCCACGGTGACGCCGACCCCGCCCCCGGTCACCCCGACCGTGACGCCGAGCCGGCCGGCCACGCCCACGTCCAGCCCGTCGACCGCGGCGCCCGTCCCGCCCCGGACGTCCTCGCCGACCCCGGCCGGCCCGGCGCTCGCCGCGACCGGTAGCAGCGACGCCACCCCGGTCATCGCGGCCGTCGGCGGCGGTGTCGTGCTCCTCGGCGGCGCGCTCGTCCTGCTCGCCCGCCGCCGTCGCGGCAACGACCAGGGCTGAGGTACGGCGCCGCCCGCACCGAGGCGGTAGTGACGCCGACGGCCCCCCGGTTCACCCGAACCGGGGGGCCGTCGGCGTTGTGTCGCGCGGCCGGCGGGCCTACCGGCCGGGCGGGCCCGAGGAGACGGCCCCTACTCCCAGCGGAAGAAGCGCGCGGCGGCGGCGAGGCCGAGGACGGCCCAGCCGCCCAGCAGGCCGAGGTCGGCCCACGGCACCCCGGCGCCGCCCTGGAGCACCGAGCGCAGGCCGTCCGACAGTGCGGCGATCGGCAGCAGCTCCAGGACGGACTGCGCCGCCGCCGGGAACTTCGACAGCGGCACGACCACCCCGCCCGCGAGCAGCAGCAGGACGAAGACCAGGTTGGCGGCCGCCAGCGTCGCCTCCGCCTTCAGCGTGCCGGCCATCAGCAGGCCGAGCCCGGAGAAGGCGGCGGTGCCGAGCACCAGCAGGGCGGCCACGGTGAGCGGATTGCCGTGCGGGGACCAGCCGACGGCCAGCGCGATCACCGACAGCAGCGCCACCTGGAGCGCCTCGGTGACCAGGACGCAGCCGGTCTTGGCGGTCAGCAGCGCCCAGCGCGGCAGCGGGCTGGCGCCCAGCCGCTTCAGCACGCCGTAGCGGCGTTCGAAGCCGGTGGCGATGGCCTGTCCGGTGAAGGCCGTCGACATCACGGCGAGCGCGAGCAGTCCCGGCGCGAGGAAGTCGACCCGCTTGCCGGGTCCCTCGACGGCGACGATGTCCACCGCGGAGAAGAGCACCAGCAGCACCGTCGGGATGACCACGGTGAGCAGCAGCTGCTCGCCGTTGCGCAGCAGCATCCGGGTCTCGAACGCCGTCTGGGCGAGCAGCATCCGGCCGACCGGTGCCGCTCCGGGACGGGGGGAGTAGTCGGTCACGAGCGCAGGTCCCGTCCGGTCAGGTCGAGGAAGACGTCTTCGAGGCTGCGGCGCTGCACCGCGAGCCGCTCCGGGAGGATGCCGGAGGCCGCGCACCAGGCGGTGACGGAGGCGAGCAGCTGCGGGTCGACCGAGGCTTCGATGCGGTAGCTCCCGGGGGAGGGCTCGGCGGCGGTGGCGCCCTCGGGCAGCTCCTTGAGCAGGGTGGTGAGGTCGAGCCCGGGCGGGGCGTCGAAGCGCACGCTCGACTCGGCGCCGCCGCGGCACAGCTCCTCCGGGGTGCCGCCGGCGATCACCCGGCCCCGGTCGACGATCGCGACCCGGTCGGCGAGCTGCTCGGCCTCGTCCATGTGGTGGGTGGTGACGACCACGGTGACGCCGTCCCGGCGCAGGTCGCGGACCAGCTCCCAGGTGGCGCGGCGGGCCTGCGGGTCGAGGCCGGCCGTGGGCTCGTCCAGGAAGACCAGTTCGGGGCGGCCGACCACGGCCATCGCCAGCGCGAGCCGCTGCTGCTGCCCGCCGGAGAGCCGGCGGTAGGTGGTGCGGCCGCAGGAGCCCAGGCCGAGCCGTTCGACCAGCGCGTCGACGTCCAGAGGGTCGGCGTGCAGCTTCGCGGTGTGCCGGAGCATCTCGACGGCGCGGGCGCCCGCGTACACGCCGCCGGACTGGAGCATCACGCCGATCCGGGGGCGCAGCTCGGCGTTCTGCGCGACCGGGTCGAGGCCGAGCACCCGGACGGTGCCGGCGTCGGGGCGGCGGTAGCCCTCGCAGGTCTCGACGGTGGTGGTCTTGCCGGCGCCGTTCGGGCCGAGCACGGCGGTGACGGTGCCCCGGTCGATGCGCAGGTCGAGACCGTCCACCGCGGTCTTCTCGCCGTAGCGCTTGACCAGCCCGGTGATCTGGACCGCGGGTTCGGATTGCATGCCTGTGAGTCTAAAAGGAGCCAACGGATGGCCCCGACACCGGGTTTGGTGATCATTTCCGCAGGTCAGGTAAGGCTAACCTGCGTGACAGATGCCACGGGTGAGGTGTGGGTCACGGCTTGTCCTGCCGGAAGTAATTACGCAACACTGGTGTTGTGAAAAACATGCGCGAGCACTCCACGCAGCAGGAGGCCGAGTCGGCCCCCGGCTGCGCCGTGCCCGCGACGGCCACCGAGGTGCTGCTGGACGGGCACCGGGCCACCCGGGACCGGGTCGCCCGGTCGATCCTGGACCACGGCCCCTCCTCCGCCACCGACCTGGCCAACCGGCTCGGTCTCACCACCGCCGCCGTCCGCCGTCACCTGGACGGCCTGACGGCCGCCGGCCTGGTCGAGTCCCGCGAGCAGCGGGTCTACGGCAGCCGCGGCCGGGGCCGTCCGGCCAAGGTCTTCGCCCTGACCGACGGCGGTCGCGACGCCTTCTACCAGGCGTACGACCAGCTCGCCGCCGACGCCCTGCGCTGGATCTCCGACGCGGTCGGCGGCGGCAAGGCCGGGGAGGAGGCGGTCGCCGCCTTCGCCCGGGCCCGGTTCGGCCGGCAGGCGGAGAAGTACGGGGAGGCCCTCAGCTCCGCCGGAGCCGGCGAGCGTACCGAGGCACTGGCCCAGGCGCTCAGTGCCGACGGGTACGCTGCCACGGTGCGGCGGGTCCCGTCTGCCGCGGCCCAGGCCCCGGCGGGCGCGCAGCTCTGCCAGCACCACTGCCCGGTCGCGCACATCGCCGAGCAGTTCCCGCAGCTCTGCGAGGCGGAGACCGAGGTCTTCTCCCAGTTGCTGGGCACCCATGTGCAACGGCTGGCCACCATCGCCCACGGCGACGGGGTCTGCACGACCTATGTGCCGGCACCCGGTGCCGCATCGTCGCCCGCCCTGCGCACCGCCGCGGGCCGGAACACCGATGCCGCGCCGACTGCCGGTACGTCCACCGATGATTCAGCGTCCGCGCGTTAGGAAGCTCGCATGACTGACACCGTTTCGCACCCCGAGCTCGACGGCCTGGGCAACTACGAGTACGGCTGGGCCGACCCGGACGTCGCCGGCGCCGGGGCCAAGCGCGGGCTCAGCGAGGACGTGGTCCGCGACATCTCGGCGAAGAAGAACGAGTCCGAGTGGATGCTGAACCTGCGTCTCAAGGGCCTGAAGCTCTTCGGCAAGAAGCCCATGCCGACCTGGGGCTCCGACCTCTCCGGCATCGACTTCGACAACATCAAGTACTTCGTCCGCTCCACCGAGAAGCAGGCGGAGTCCTGGGAGGACCTGCCCGCGGACATCAAGGCCACCTACGACAAGCTGGGCATCCCGGAGGCGGAGAAGCAGCGCCTGGTCGCCGGTGTCGCCGCCCAGTACGAGTCCGAGGTCGTCTACCACCAGATCCGCGAGGACCTGGAGGAGCAGGGTGTCATCTTCCTGGACACCGACACCGCGCTCAAGGAGCACCCGGAGCTGTTCCACGAGTACTTCGGCACCGTCATCCCGACCGGTGACAACAAGTTCGCCGCGCTGAACACGGCCGTGTGGTCCGGCGGCTCCTTCATCTACGTGCCGAAGGGTGTCCGCGTCGACATCCCGCTCCAGGCCTACTTCCGGATCAACACCGAGAACATGGGCCAGTTCGAGCGGACGCTGATCATCGTCGACGAGGACGCCTACGTCCACTACGTCGAGGGCTGCACCGCGCCGATCTACTCCTCGGACTCGCTGCACTCCGCGGTCGTGGAGATCATCGTCAAGAAGGGCGGCCGCTGCCGCTACACGACCATCCAGAACTGGTCGAACAACGTCTACAACCTGGTCACCAAGCGCGCCGTGGCGTACGAGGGCGCGACCATGGAGTGGGTGGACGGCAACATCGGCTCCAAGGTCACCATGAAGTACCCGGCCGTCTACCTGATGGGCGAGCACGCCAAGGGCGAGACCCTGTCGATCGCCTTCGCGGGCGAGGGCCAGCACCAGGACGCCGGCGCCAAGATGGTCCACATGGCGCCGAACACCTCCTCCAACATCGTCTCCAAGTCGGTGGCGCGCGGCGGCGGCCGGACCTCCTACCGGGGTCTGATCGAGATCGGCGAGGGCTCCAAGGGCGCCAAGTCCAACGTGCTCTGCGACGCGCTGCTGGTCGACACCATCTCCCGCTCGGACACCTACCCCTACGTGGACGTCCGCGAGGACGACGTGTCCATGGGCCACGAGGCGACCGTCTCCAAGGTCAGCGAGGACCAGCTCTTCTACCTGATGAGCCGCGGCATGACCGAGTTCGAGGCCATGGCGATGATCGTCCGCGGCTTCGTCGAGCCGATCGCGCGCGAGCTGCCGATGGAGTACGCGCTGGAGCTGAACCGGCTGATCGAGCTGCAGATGGAGGGCTCCGTCGGCTGACCCGCCGACCGCCCGCCGTCCATCGACCATTTTTTTGAGGAAGAGAGCACAACGAACAGCCATGGCTGACGTCCAGAACAACTCCGGCTCCACCACCGCCGGTTCGATCGAGGTCGGCACCGCCGGTGCCGGCGCCCAGCTCGCCGGTCCCGGCACCGGCCGGGACAGTGTCCGCCAGCCGATCGACGCGCGCGTCGCGGTGGCGCCGTCCTTCGACGTCGCGGACTTCCCGGTGCCCACCGGCCGCGAGGAGGACTGGCGGTTCACCCCGATGCACCGCCTCGGCGGCCTGCACGACGGCACCGCCGCCACCGCCGACAAGGGCGAGGACAAGGTCGAGCTGAGCCTGCCCGAGGGGGTCACCGCCGAGACCGTCGGCCGTGACGACGCCCGCCTCGGCAAGGCCGGCAAGCCGGTCGACCGGGTCGTCGCGCAGGCGTACAGCGCCTTCGAGCAGGCGCTCGTGGTCACCGTCCCCAAGGAGACGGTGCTCACCGAACCGGTGCGGATCGACGTGCACGGCGAGGGCGGCACCCGCTTCGCGCACGTGGTCGTCGACGTCAAGCCGTTCGCCGAGGCCGTCGTGGTGATCAACCACACCGGCACCGGCACCCGGGCCGCCAACGTCGAGTTGCTGGTCGGCGACGGCGCCAAGCTGACCTTCGTCTCGGTCCAGGACTGGGACCGCGACGCGGTGCACGTGGCCCAGCAGACCGCGCTGATCGGCCGCGACGCCTCGCTGAAGTCCGTCGTCGTCACCTTCGGCGGCGACGTGGTCCGGATCCACCCGCGGGTCAACTACGCCGCTCCCGGTGGCGAGGCCGAGCTGCTCGGCCTCTACTTCGCCGACGCCGGCCAGCACCTGGAGCACCGTCTGGTCATCGACCACGACACCCCGCACTGCCGCTCCAACGTCGTCTACAAGGGCGCGCTGCAGGGCAAGGACGCGCACGCGGTGTGGATCGGGGACGTGCTGATCCGCGCCGCCGCCGAGGGCACCGACACCTACGAGCTCAACCGCAACCTGGTGCTCACCGACGGCGCCCGGGTCGACTCGGTGCCGAACCTGGAGATCGAGACCGGCGAGATCGTCGGCGCCGGCCACGCCTCCGCCACCGGCCGCTTCGACGACGAGCAGCTCTTCTACCTGCGCTCGCGCGGCATCCCGGCCGACGAGGCCCGCCGCCTGGTGGTGCGCGGCTTCTTCGCCGAACTGGTCCAGCAGATCGGCGTCGCCGAGATCCAGGACCACCTCATGGAGAAGATCGAGGCCGAGCTGGAAGCGGCGGTCTGACACCCATGAGCTTCCTTCGCGCCTGTGCGCTGAGCGAACTGGCTGAGGACGTGCCCAAGCGCGTCGACCTCAACGGCGTACCGGTCGCCGTCGTCCGCACCGACGAGGGGGTGTTCGCGGTCAACGACATCTGCTCGCACGCGAACGTCTCGCTGTCCGAGGGCGAGGTCGAGGACTGCATGATCGAGTGCTGGCTGCACGGCTCCAGCTTCGACCTGCGCACCGGCAAGCCCTCCGGCCTGCCCGCCACCCGGCCGGTCGCTGTCTACCCCGTAAAGATCGAAGGGGACGATGTGCTCGTCTCCGTCAACCAGGAGTCCTGAGTACACATGGCTACCCTTGAAATCCGCGACCTGCACGTCTCCGTCGAGGCCGAGAACGGTCCCCGGGAGATCCTGAAGGGCGTCGACCTGACCGTGAAGCAGGGCGAGACCCACGCCATCATGGGTCCGAACGGCTCCGGCAAGTCCACCCTCGCCTACTCCCTGGCCGGCCACCCCAAGTACACCGTCACCGGTGGCTCGGTGCTGCTGGACGGCGAGGACGTCCTGGAGATGTCCGTCGACGAGCGCGCCCGGGCCGGCGTCTTCCTGGCCATGCAGTACCCGGTCGAGGTCCCCGGCGTCTCGGTCTCCAACTTCCTGCGCACCGCCGCCACCGCCGTCCGCGGCGAGGCCCCCAAGCTGCGGCTGTGGGTGAAGGAGGTCAAGGAGGCGATGGCCGCCCTCCAGATGGACCCGGCCTTCGCCGAGCGCAACGTCAACGAGGGCTTCTCCGGCGGTGAGAAGAAGCGCCACGAGATCCTCCAGCTGGAGCTGCTCAAGCCCAAGGTCGCGATCCTCGACGAGACCGACTCCGGCCTGGACGTCGACGCGCTGCGGGTCGTCTCCGAGGGCATCAACCGGGTCCGTTCCACCGGGGAGGTGGGCACCCTCCTGGTCACCCACTACACCCGCATCCTGCGGTACATCAAGCCCGACTACGTCCACGTCTTCGCGGCCGGCCGCATCGTCGAGTCCGGCGGCGCCGAGCTGGCCGACAAGCTGGAGGCGGAGGGCTACGAGGCCTATGTGAAGGGTGGCGCGTCCGAGTGACCTCTTCCACGCACGAGTCGGCGGTCCTGTCGGGCCTGCTCGACACCGACGCGATCCGCAAGGACTTCCCGGTCCTGCAGCGCGTGCTGCACGACGGCAAGCCGCTGGTCTACCTGGACAACGCGGCCACCTCGCAGAAGCCCCGCCAGGTGCTCGACGCCCTGAACGCCTACTACGA
The DNA here is from genome assembly GCF_036010405.1 of Kitasatospora purpeofusca. NCBI lineage: Bacteria > Bacillati > Actinomycetota > Actinomycetes > Kitasatosporales > Streptomycetaceae > Kitasatospora > Kitasatospora purpeofusca. The sequence goes on from NZ_CP108561.1 coordinate 6,862,170, forward strand.
GCGGCACAACGCCAACGTCCACCGCGGCGTACACGTGCTCGCCGAGGAGGCCACGGCGCTGTACGAGGGCGCCCGGGACAAGGTCGCGGCGTTCGTCAACGCGCCGAGCCGCAACGAGGTGGTGTTCACCAAGAACGCCTCCGAGTCGCTCAACCTGGTCGCCAACATGCTGACCTGGGCGGACGAGCCCTACCGGGTGGACGCCGAGTCCGAGATCGTCATCACGGAGATGGAGCACCACTCCAACATCGTCCCGTGGCAGCTGCTCTCGCAGCGCACCGGCGCGAAGCTGAAGTGGTTCGGGCTGACCGACGAGGGCCGGCTCGACCTGTCCAACATCGACGAGCTGATCACCGAGAAGACCAAGGTGGTCTCCTTCACCCTGGTCTCCAACCTGCTGGGCACCGTCAACCCGGTCGAAGCGATCGTGCGCAAGGCCCAGTCGGTCGGCGCGCTGGTCGTGATCGACGCCTCGCAGGCCGCGCCGCACATGGTGCTGGACGTCCAGGCGCTGGAGGCCGACTTCGTCGCCTTCACCGGGCACAAGATGCTGGCGCCGACCGGCATCGGTGTGCTCTGGGGCCGCCAGGAGCTGCTGGAGGACCTCCCGCCGTTCCTCGGCGGCGGCGAGATGATCGAGACCGTCACCATGGGCTCGTCCACCTACGCCCCGGCGCCGCACAAGTTCGAGGCCGGCACCCCGCCGATCGCGCAGGCGGTCGGGCTGGGCGCGGCCGTCGACTACCTGACCGGCATCGGCATGGAGCGGATCGCCGCCCACGAGCACGCCATCACCGAGTACGCGCTCGAACGGCTGCTGGAGGTTCCGGACCTGCGGATCATCGGCCCGCGCACGGCCGTCGACCGCGGTGCGGCGATCTCGTTCACGCTGGGCGACATCCACCCGCACGACGTGGGCCAGGTGCTGGACGAGCAGGGCATCGCCGTGCGCGTCGGCCACCACTGCGCGCGGCCGGTCTGCCTGCGGTACGGAATTCCTGCGACCACGCGGGCGTCGTTCTACCTGTACTCGACGCCGGGCGAGGTCGACGCGCTCGTGGAGGGCCTCCACCACGTCCGGAACTTCTTCGGCTGAGGACGGGGCACGACCATGAAGCTCGACTCGATGTACCAGGACATCATCCTGGACCACTACCGCAACCCGCACGGCAAGGGGCTGCGGGACGGTGACGCCGAGGTGCACCACGTCAACCCGACGTGCGGCGACGAGATCACCCTGCGGGTGAAGCTCGACGGCTCCACCGTCGTGGACGTCTCCTACGAGTCCCAGGGCTGCTCGATCAGCCAGGCCAGCGCCTCGGTGCTGAACGACCTGGTGGTCGGCAAGTCCGTGGGCGAGGCCCAGGCGGTCCAGGAGGCGTTCCTGGAGCTGATGCAGAGCAAGGGCCAGGGCGAGGGCGACGAGGAGGTGCTGGAGGACGCGGTCGCGTTCGCCGGCGTCTCCAAGTACCCGGCCCGGGTCAAGTGCGCCCTGCTCAGCTGGATGGCCTGGAAGGACGCCACCGCCAAGGCCCTCGCCGAGCACCCCGCCACCGACTGACACCGCAGAGGAGGACACCCGCCATGACCGAAGAGACCACCTCCCCCGCGGAGGAGACCACCCCGGCCGGCCCGGTCGGCACCAGCGCCGGCACCGTCGCCGTCGAGGACCTCGTCGAGGCCCTGATGGACGTCGTCGACCCCGAACTGGGCATCGACGTCGTCAACCTGGGCCTCATCTACGGCGTCCACATCGACGACGCCGATGTGGCCACCATCGACATGACCCTCACCTCGGCGGCCTGCCCGCTGACCGACGTGATCGAGGACCAGGCCAGGACCGCCACCGACGGCCTGGTCAAGGACCTGCGGATCAACTGGGTCTGGATGCCGCCGTGGGGCCCCGACAAGATCACCGACGAGGGCCGCGACCAGCTCCGCGCCCTGGGCTTCAACGTCTGAGGCCCTGAGTCGATCTCGACCTGCCTGCCGCTGCCGCGCGAACCGCAAGGTTCGCGCGGCAGCGGCGTTTTCGTGGTGCACCCGCGTGTGATCTCCGTGATTGAGCAGCTCTACCGCCGTTCCCCACCGTCCACCCCCCACCCGCCTCCCGGCGGGTGCCCGCCCCGGGCCCGAGGTAACAGGGTGCGTCTCAGGCGGCGATGTGCGCGGGCCGTCCGCCGGTAATTGCAGTGCGCAGGGCGGTTCGGACCCTGGCGGCGCCCGCTGCTGCCACCTCTGCCCCCTTGCCGATCGTGAGGGCGCCGGTTGTCAGACCGGTGCACGGGCGGCAGATGCCTGGTTGTGGCACGGGGTCGTGGCACTTGGCGCACTCGCTGTACCGGGCCGTTGGCCGTGCGGTGGGCCGGGTGGGCGGCATCTTGCGCTCCAGCCGGTAGCGGATGACGGCCGCTGCCGAGTGCATCGGGACGGGTAGGCCCGGAAGCAACGCGTGAGCGAGGTCGGCAGGGGTCGCGCCGCGCTCCAGCCACTGTGCGACCAGGGGCGCGAGTTCGGCGGCCTCGGCCTCGCCCAAGTGCAGACGCGGTTCGGACCGGATCACGCGGAACAGGGTGGCCACGGCTTCGCGGACCACTTCGGCCTTGCCGTCGTCGGCCGAGCTCGCGGGGAGGGAGGGTTCTTTGCGCCGGTTCTTAACAGGAGGGCTGTCAGTGTGCCCGGTGCCCGCTCCACCGGGTGCCGGACGGGTGGCATCCGGCGAGGACCAAGGCGTGTCGTACACGTGGGTCTCGGTGCGGATGGTGCCGTCCGGCATCCGGATCTTCTCGACGCGGTAGTAGCCCGCGTCGGTCAGCTCCTTCAGGGCCTTGCGGATCGCGCCGCGCCCCTGCGGGCTGGAGTCGGCCATGTGGCGGCCGTCCTCCCGCCAGCCGTCGGGGCGGGAGAGGAGGTCCGCGAGCAGGCCGCGGGCGGTGTAGGAGAGCCGTCGGTACTGGAGGACGGCGTTGGGCAGCACGGTGAAGTTGCGCACGTGGGCGCTACGATGGACGCGCATCGGGAGTGATAGCTCCTGTTGCCGGACCCCGGAGCGTTGGCGCGCTGCCGGGGTCGCCTTTTTCTCTTTGAGTACGGAACGTACCACGGTATTTGACGCACCGTGAGGCGCTTTTGACACCCAGTGAGAGTCTGGCGTACGGACGCGGCGACCGGTCGGCGGCTACCCGGCGGCGAGGAGTTCCACCGCGTTCGACGGCCGCGCGGAGAACCGCGGCGATCTCCTGGGGCAGGAGGTTGATCGCGCCGATGGCTTCGGCGGTGAGGGGGATCTCCTCCAGGAGGTACTCACCTCGGCCTTCCTCGCTGAACTCGGGCCCGGTGCGGTCCTCGAAGCTCCACTTCTCGATGGCGGCGAGGTAGAAGTCCTGGCGCTCGTCGTCCGTCTCGATGGTGTGGAGGAGGCTGACGATCTCAGCCTCGCCCGCGATCTCCTCGCGGACCTCGCGCAGCAGGGCCTCCTCGGGGCTGGTGTCGGTCGGCTCGATCTTGCCGCCGACGATCACCCAGTACGGGTCGACGCCGGGGCGGAGGCGCTTGATCAGCAGCGTGGTGTTGTTCGGGGTGACGAGGACGGCGCGGACTCGGTGCTGCACGGTGGTCTCTTCCTGTCGGTCTGAGCGGCCCAATGTCTGACGGATAGGTCGAACGTCAACCTAGTGGCACGCAACTCGCTCCTTCGGGGGAAGGGTTTGCGCGGCAGCGGTACGGCTGCGACGGGGCGGCAAGGCTGGGGGCATGTCGTCCGTTGTTGCCGCCGGGCAGTGGGTCCTGCCCGAGTCGCCGTATGCGCTCTGGGTTCGGGGCGAACTCGACGAGCATCTCGGGCTGCCTGAGCGGTTGCGGGTAGAAGTGATCGGTGGCGAGTTCGTCGTGGCACCGTATCCACCGGTGGTTCACGCTGCGATCCTCTCGGACCTGCATGAAGGGCTGTTTCGCGCCGAGTCCAGGGACGAAGGCTTTCCGTGGCAGGTGTTGCAGCACGTTGGTGTCGATCTTGCCGAAGTCGGGGACGGCTACTGTCCCGACCTTGTCCTGGTGAGCGCTGAGGTGGATCTGCTGGAAGGCGCGGAGGATCGATATCTCCGCCCGGACGAGATCAGCCTCGTCGCCGAGGTCACTGCGTACCCCGGCGCACACAACGACCGGTGCCCGGTGTCCGGCAAGCCCACCAAGTGGAGCGGATACGCGCGGAGCGGGGTGCCCTACTACCTGCTGGTGGACCGGGACCCGGGACAGCCGGGCGTCACCTTGTTCGGCGAGCCGAACAGGGCTGAGGCTGCGTAACGAACCCTGGGTGAGTGGAAGTTCGGCGAGGCCGTCCGACTGCCGGGGCCGTTCGACGTCGAGATCGACACCGGTGCCTGGAAGCCCTGGAGCGCGTAGGCGTGGTGGAACGTCGCCGTCCCGGAACGGACCTCCGTTCCGGGACGGCGGGGTTGCTACGGCCGGCGCCCGCCCGATTGGCGCGCCGCGCGGGCGGGGCTGGGGTGGGCACCCGCCGCTGGGCGGGTGGGGGTGGACGGTGGGGAACGGCGGGAGAACTGCCCAACGAAGCGGGTGATGCGCGGGTGTTCACCTGGCGTGCGGCTGAGGTGGGGAAACGCCGCTGCCCGGGACTTCCGAAGGAGTCCCGGGCAGCGGCGTTCGGTGTGCGTGGTGGTCAGGCGGGCTGTCGGGGCTTGCGGGCGACGGCGACGGCCAGGGCCGCGCAGAGGGTGGCCGCGAGGACGGCGAAGCCGCTGACGGCGGGGAGCAGGCCGTAGGACTGGACGAGGGCGCCGACGGCGACGATGGGGAGGGAGGAGCCGAGGTAGACGATGACCCAGAGGGAGGAGAGCTCGGAGCCCCTCCGTTCGGGGTTCATCGCGCCGACGGCGGTGGTGAACAGGGAGCGGAAGGCGATGCCCTGGCAGGCGCCGCCGAGGACGCTGCCGATGAAGAGCAGCGCCGGGGTGCCGGTGTACCCGGCGGTGACGACCAGGGCCAGGCCGGTGGCCAGGCCGGTCATGCCGAGCGCGATGACCACGCGGTCGGCGGTCGGCGGGACGAGCAGCTGGGCCAGCGCCGAGGAACCGAGCAGCAGGGCCGCGACCACGGCGCCGATCAGCTTGGAGTCGGTGTGCAGCAGCTTGGTGGCGAAGGCCGGGGCCAGGCTGAGGTAGACGCCGAAGACCGCGTAGGAGATGAAACCGGCCGTGGCGGCGAGCAGGAACTCGCGGCGGCCGGTGCGCGGCAGTCGCAGGCGCTGCGGGCGCAGGTGGGCCGGGGTGGTGATCCGGGGCGGGTCGGCCGGCGGGCGGTTGCGGCCGGGCATCCGGGGGTGGACCAGGGCCAGCGGCACACAGAGCGCCAGAAGGGCGATGGCGTGCAGCAGGAACGGGCTGAGCAGCGGGTCGGAGCCGGTGGCCAGCATGGCGCCCACCACCGGGCCGAGCGCGACGCCGCCCGCCGAACACGCCAGGGTGATCTTGGCGGCCAGGGTCGGCCGGTCGGGCAGCAGGTCGCCCAGGGCGGCGCCGGCGGCGCCGGTGGTCAGGCCGACGGCTATGCCCTGGACGGCGCGGCCGGCGGCGAGCTGCCAGAAGCTGCCCGAGGTGGCGAACACGACGTCGCCGACGGCGGACAGCGCCACGGCGGGCAGGATCAGGGCGCGCCGGCCCAGGTGGTCGGACCAGTGGCCGACCACGGCCAGCACCGGGACGAGTGCGAACACGTAGATCGCGAACAGGACAGTGGTGTCCAGTGCGGTCAGGTGCAGCTGTTGCTGGAGCAGTGAGTAGATCGGCGTCGCCAGATTGGCGCCGATCAGCATGAGGAGCAGCGCGCCGGCGACGAGGCCGACGCGGACACCGCGCAGCGCGTTCCAGCGGCTGATCGCGGCGAGCCGGAGCTGGGCGCGGGGCGCGAGCTCCAGGGGAAGCAGGGCCTCCGACAGTCGGCGTCCGTCGAGCTGCGCGGTGCGCAGGCCGGAGCCGGCGGGGGAGAGGTCCGCCATGGCAGGGGTCTCCTGTGGCCGGGCACCACGCGGGTCGGCGGGGTGTGCCGGCGCGCCCGTCCTGGGCGCTGTGGTGGTGGCCTCGGTGCGGGCTCCCTGGTGGTGCAGGTGAGCGAGAGCGGGGCTACGTTGCCCATCGGTGCGCGCGGGGTTGTGCGCGGTACCGACTTCGAAGGATAAGGGGTGGGCGCGCGCTGGCGGCGCGCGCCCCTGGAGGCCGGGCGTCGGGGGTGCCCGGCCTATACGCTGAGGTAGTGGGCCGGTACGCGGAGGTGATCTCCGCGGCCCCGGCCCGGCTGACCGTTCGGAACAGCCCGATGGTGCTCGGTGAAGCTCGGTGTAGGGAGAACGCGCAACGATGGCCGCACGACGTCGCAGGAACGCCGGCCCCTCGGCGGCGGGGACCCCGGGCGAGGGCGCGGTGCTGCCCGCCGACCTGGAGCTGCAGGATCTGTACGGCGCGTTCGCCGCGCACGGACTGGACGACGAGGACCTCGACGACGCGGCGGTGCTGGTGCCGCCGGTCCGGCTGCCGTCCGAACCGGAGCTGGCCGCGCTGGCGAAGGCCGTTCCGATGTTCGACTGGGCGCTGCGGCTGTCCCGCTGGGCGGCCCCGCACCGGGCGGTGGACGAGTTCGGCGACCTCACCGCCCCGGACCGGGTCCCGGCCGCCCGGCTGCTCGGCCTCGCCCCCGAGGAGGGGGAGGTCCCGGAGGAGGCGGTGGTCGAGGCGATGCGCGCCTGGTCGCTCGCCTGCGACCTGGACCTCGTCGAGATCGGCACCACGGCGGCCGGTGAGCACGTCGCCGTCCCGGGGCCGGACCTGGAGCCGGCCGAGGAGGGCGACCCCGAGACCGTCCTGGAGCTGTGGCTGACGGCCGCCGGGATCGTCCGCGAGCTGGCGGTGGAGGCGGACTCCCAGGACCTGGAGCGGGAGGACGACGGGGACGCCGAGGCGGAGGAGGACGAGGAGGGCCTCGGCGAGGTCGAGGACGCCAGGGACGAGGCCGCCGAGCTGCTCGACGAGGCGTTGCAGGTGCTGTACGAGACCACGGCCTTCGCCGAGCCGGGCACCGAGACGGTGCCGCTGGGCGTGCTGGCGGCGCTGCTGGTCGTCCCCGAGGGCGAGGAGCCGAGCGACGAGCTGCTGGGCGACATCACCGATGTGATGGTGGCCCTGGACCCGATGCTCGCCGACCTCTCCGAGCTGGGTCTGCTGGACTACCGGCCGATCGACCCCGAGCTCTTCGACGAGGAGGAGGGCGAGGAGGGCGAGGAGACCGCCGGGGTCGGCCCGGACGGCGGGCCGGCGGAGCTGGACGAGGCGGAGTCGGCCCGGTTCGGGCTGGTCCGGCTCACCCCGCTCGGCCAGTACGGGATCCGCCAGTGGCTGCTGGAGGACGGCTACGACGCGCCGCTGGTCGGCGACCTGGCCCAGGGGGACGCCGCCGAGCTGCTCCGCGGGGTCAGCGAGGCCGCCAATGTGCTGCCCGAGGAGGAGCTGAAGGTCTGGATCGAGGGGCGGGAGCCAGCGGCGGCGGCGCGCGAGTTGCTGGAGGCGGCGCGCGGCAACGACGCGTACGCCCCGATGCGGCGGATGCTCTGCCACTCGGCGCTGACCCTGATCGGCGCGCCCGCCGAACCGGCCGTGCGGGAGGTGCTGGGCGATCCGGAGCTGGGCGGCGGCGCTGCGGCCTGGCTGGTCGCGCTCGGCGCGGCGGACGTGCCCGCGCCGGACCGCGCGACGGCGCTGTGGACGGTCGTCGACGCCTTCGCGGCCCAGCTGCTGGACACCGGCGGCGATCCGGAGCTGCTGCGCGAGCTGGTGGCGGAGCTGCCGGTGACGGAGGAGCCGGCGGACTACCTCGGTGAGCTGTGGCGGGTCGAGCACCCGTACACGGCGGACGTGCTGGAGGCGGTCGGCGAGATGCACCCGGACCGGGCGGTGGCGAAGGAGGCCCGCAAGGCGGCGTTCAAGGCGCGCTCCAAGGGCTGAGGCGGCAGCAGAGCCCCCGCTGGTGAACAGAGCCGGTGAACAGAGCCCCCCGGCGCCCGGCGCCCGGCGCCCGGTGCCCGGTGCGGCGGGCGGGGGCTCAGCGGGGCAGGTCGAGCGATCCGTCCTCGGTGAACGGGAAGAACGGGTTGTGGGCCAGCTCCCAGAGGTGGCCGTCAGGGTCCTCGAAGTAGCAGGAGTAGCCGCCCCAGCCGGTCGTCGCCGGCGGCTTGACCACTGCGGCGCCCGCCTCCACGGCCGTCGCCAGCGCGGCGTCGACCAGGGCCGGGGACTCCAGGTTCACCGCGAGGGTGACGCCCCGGAAGGCCGGCTCGCCCGCGGACGGCACGCCCGCGTCGGCGGCCAGCTCGTCGTGCGGGTAGAGGCCGAGCACCGAGTCGGCGGTGCGGAACCAGACGATCTCCGGGCTGGAGGCGGCGGACCGGTGCCAGCCGAGCGCCTCGTAGAAGCGGGCGCTGCGGTCGAGGTCGGTCACGCCGAGGGTGACGATGCTGAGCCGGGCCGGGAAGTCCGTGGTTGCTGTCATGCCGCCAGCGTAGGGAGGGGGACCGACAGCGGCGCCCCGGGCAGGGCCGTCCGGCGGGGGCCGGGACCGGCCGGGACGAGGCGGGACCGGGAGGGGTGGACGGGGTGCGGTGGCCGCCCGCCCGGCGGCGGATCGGCCCGGTGCGCAAAGGGCCTGATGACCCGGCAGGTCGGGCCACGTATCGTTGCCGGGGTCTACGGCACGGCGGGAACGGCGAGGACAGGGGGTGCGGCGCGGGATGACGCGGGCGAGCGGAGGCGGTCGGAGCGGTCGGTACGGGGACGGTGCGGGCACGGTGGACCCGTGCGGCCGCCCGGGGGACTGTCCGCGCGAGTGCCGGGTCGGTGACCTGGAGGAGTTCCTCGGCGGTCAGGAGGACCTCGCCCGCCGGACGCTCGCCGCGGCCGACTTCCCGTTGTACGGCGTGGTGCCCGCGGCGGGCCCGGGCGGTCCGGCCGCGCTGGTCGCGTTCGGCGGCGGCGCGGATCCCGTTCCCGGCTGGGTCGAGGTCGGCACCGGCGACTGGACCTCGGCGGCCGGCCCCTACGTCACCGTGCGCACGCACCGGCCGGGCGCCGACCGGTACGAGCCGCTGCCCGAGCTGGAGGACGTGGTCGAGGACGAGCGCGACCGCGTGTACGAGCAGCTCGGCGTCGACGAGGGCGACACCCCGGGCCGGGTCAGGGCGCTGCGCGAGTGGATCACCGTCGACGGCCGGGCGCACGCCGTCGAGGTGCACGAGGACCGGCGCGGCCTGTGGTCCGGCGCGCCGCTGCCCGGCTGCTGCCCGATGGGCGGCGCCGAGCCGGTCTGGGCGGGCCGGTTCCGGGTGGACGGGCTGACCGTGACGGTCTGCGGGCGCGGGGTGCCGCCGGGCGGCGTGGAGCTGGCCCGGATCCAGGACCCCGAGAGCTGTCTGCGCGGCCGCACCGCGCTGCTGCGCGAGCTGGCCGGCCGGCGCGGCCGGTGCCTGCCGGTGGAGCGGCGCGAGCTGCCCCCGGTCACCGGCCTGGAGGGGCACCGGGAGGTGATCGCGCACGGCATCAGCGAGGCCGCCGCGGTCGAGGCGCGGCTGCGGTCCGGGCGGCCGCCCCGGCCGCTGCGGGGGGCGCGCGCGGAGGCGGGCGCGCTGCGGTGGGAGTCGGCGGTGCGCCAGCAGATGCGGCTAGGTTCGGAGACCAGGGCGGAGGCGGCGGAGGCGGTGGCCGCGCTGGTCGAGCAGCTCCGGCGGCTCTCCCAGCTGACGCACTGGGTGGTGGGGACGCCGGAGGGCGACGCCGCGGTCGAGGAGTCGATCCGGTACTCGGTGTTCGCCAGCGAGGTGGCGAGCCTGCCGGCGCAGCAGGCCTGGCAGCGGGTGCGGAGCGGGGAACGGGCGCGGAGCGGGGAGCGCGAGGAGCACCACCGGATGGCCGAGCAGCTGTGGCTGGCGGCCTGGGAGCAGTGGCGGGTGGCACGGGCCGGCCACTGAGGCGGCCGGGCGGCCGGCCCGGTTGAACAGTGGCCCCCCCTGGGGCCGAACGGGGGGTGGCCGGGGCCCGGCCGGTGGTGTGACCTGTGGGGACATGGCAAAAGTTGAGTCATGAGTTCGAATACGGTCGGCAAATGGCCGCTCTGACGCGGTGTCCCCTTCACCGGGCGTTCACCCGGCGGGCGGAGTCTGCTGGGCGTCGACGACCGTTCTCGACACCTCGCACGCCGCGCACCGGGTCCGCCCGGTCGGCTCCCCAGCCTTCAGGAGTGACTGCCATGTCGCTGTCCCGTCGGGACTTCGTCAACCGTTCCACCCTCGTCGGGGCCGGCGTACTGATCGCCGGCAGCGCGGAGGCCCTGGCCACCGCCCCGGGTGCGATCGCAGCTCCGGCCGGTGGCGAGGCTCCGGCCGCCGAGGCCGCCGCGGCCGAGCGCCTCGCCGTGGGTTACGGCCCGCTGGTCGCCGACGCGCAGGGCGGCCTGCTCGCCCTGCCCAAGGGCTTCAAGTACAAGGTCGTGAACCGGGCCGGCGTCACCAAGCTGCGCACCGGTGAGTTCACCCCGAGCAACCACGACGGCACCTCGGCGTTCGAGGACGAGCGCGGCGGCAACCTGCTGGTCGTCAACCACGAGCTGGGCGGCGCCCGCGCCAACTGGCCCAACCCGGTCCCGCTGACCGAGGGCCACGTCTACGACCCGGGCGCGGCCGGCGGCTGCACCATCGTGCACGCCAAGGCCAACGGCACGGTCGAGCAGTGGGTCGGCATCGCCGGTACCGCCACCAACTGCGCCGGTGGCGTCACCCCGTGGGGCACCTGGCTGTCCGGCGAGGAGACCGAGGACAAGGCCGGCAAGAACGGCTTCACCAAGGACCACGGCTACATCTTCGAGGTCGACCCGTTCGACGACGACTACAACCGTGACCCGCAGCCGGTGAAGGCCTTCGGCCGCTACGCCCACGAGGCCGTCGTCGTCGACCCGAAGCGCGGCCACGTCTTCCTGACCGAGGACGCCTCGAACCCCAACGGCCTGCTCTTCCGCTGGACCCCGCCGGCCGGCTTCAAGCACGGCCGCTACCAGCTGCGCAAGCTGGCCGCCGACGCCGGCGTGCTGGAAGCCTTCAAGGTCTTCGACGCCCAGGGCAAGTTCATCGACGACCTGTCCCGCGCCACCACGGTCGGCACCACCTACGGCGTGGACTGGGTCAAGGTCCAGGACCGCGACGCCAAGACCGTCTCCGTCCGCAAGCAGTTCAAGGACGGCGAGGTCACCCGCGCCCGCAAGCTGGAGGGCATGTGGTGGGGTGACGGCGGCTTCTACTTCGTCTCCAGCTTCGCCCGCTCGGAGAGCCCGCTGCAGCACGACGGCCAGGTCTGGTTCTACAGCCCGGTCCGCCGCACCATCACCCTGAAGGTCCTGCTGGGCGTCAACACCGACGTCTGGGGCGACCACGACAACTTCGACGGCCCGGACAACATCACCGTCTCGCCCTACGGCGGCATCGTGATCGCCGAGGACGGCGAGGGTGTCTCGCACCTGTTCGGCGCCACCGAGGACGGCCTGACCTTCCCGATCGCCCGCAACGAGCTGAACATCGGCACCGCCGAGAAGCCCGAGTTCAGCGAGTTCACCGGCGTCACCTTCTCGGACGACGGCAAGACCCTCTTCGCCAACATCCAGACCCCGGGCATCCAGCTGGCCATCACCGGCCCGTGGCACCGCCTGAACGAGCACAAGCGCGGCCAGGGCTACGGCCAGTGAGCTGACCGCGAATGAGTGATCGGGGCCCGCTTCGGCGGGCCCCTTTCGCATGCCCGGGGACGTACGGGCCCCGGGGCCGACTGCGGCGGGCGTGCACCGTCAGGAGTCGGCCGGCAGCCGCAGCTGGAGCATCGCCAGCAGCCGCTGCTGCGGCTGCGCCAGGTCGATCCCGGTCAGCTGCTCGGCCCGGCGGACCCGGTACCGCAGGGTGTTCGGGTGGATGTGCAGGGCGTCCGCGGCGACCCTGACCTCGCCCAGGGCGTCCAGCCAGGCCAGCACCGATTCGGCGAGCCTGGTCCCGTGCCTGCGGTCGTAGGAGGTCAGCGCGGTGAGCCTGGGGTCGCGCAGGCCGCCGCGCTCCTGGAGCAGCGCCAGCACCTCGCTGACCAGCACCTCCGCCTGGACGTCGATCAGCGCCGCGACCTCCAGGTCGACCCCGCCGCGGCCCATCGCGTCCAGGATCCGGTCCGCCTGCGCGCGCGAGTCGGGCACCTGGGCGAGGCCCTCCACGGTCGAACCGAGCGCCGCCCGCAGCGGGACGCCCAGGTGGTCCCTGGCCGCCTCGACCACCTCCTGCGCCCAGCCGCGCACCGTGGCCATCGGCAGATTGGCGGGCAGGTCGGGCAGCAGCACGTACACCCGGGACTCGATCGGCGCGAGCAGCGCGGCGCGGTGCCGGGCCGCCGTGTGCACCGAGATGAGGCCGGTCACCTCGGCCCGGGTGAGCTGCTCGGTGGTGCCCGCGCTGTACGCCAGCACGGTGGCCGGGCGCCGCACGTCGAGGCCGAGGTGGGTGGCCAGCGACTGCGGGCCGGTGGAGCCCTCCAGCAGGCCGGTGACCAGGGTCCGGGTGAGCCGGACGTCCGCGGACAGCTCCCGGCGGCGGCGCACCAGCTGGGCCGCGGCGACCCGGGCCGCGCCGACGAGCGCCTGCTCGGCCAGCGGCGCGAGCGGCCGGGAGCCCTCCTGCACCCAGATGGTGCCGAGCGGCTGCGCGCCGGTCCTGATGCCGATCGCGAGCCGGCGGCGCAGGCCGAGCTCCGGGTGCGGGTCGACCGCGATCACGGTGTCCGAGGTGCGCAGGTGCTGGAAGACGCCCCACTCGCGGAGCTTGGAGAGGTACGGCTCGGGGCCCTGCCAGCCGAGGATGGAGAGCCGGCGCAGGTCGTCGACCTCGTCGGAGTCGGAGGAGCGCGAGTAGGCGAGCACCCGGCTGGAGGTGTCCTCGATCGAGACGATGCCGTTGGTGAGCACGGCGACGGTCTGGGCGAGCGAGAACAGGTCGCCGGCGTTGTGCTCGGGGGAGCCGGGAGCGTCCGGGGTGTCCGGGCCGGCGATGATCGCCCGGGCCAGTGAGTCGAGGTGCTCCCAGCGGGTCTCCCGGCGCACCGAGAGCAGCGCCACGCCGGCCTCGGTGGCCGCCTCGCGCAGCGCGTCGGCCTGGCCGGGGGCGTCCAGCTTGACGGCGACGGCGGCGGCTCCGGCCCGGCCGGCCGCGCGCAGCGCCGGGAGAGCGGCCCGGCCCCGGGCGCCGATGGCGAGCACGAGTTCGCCCGGGGCGGCGGTGGGCGGGTCCTCGGGGTCGAGGATGGCCACGTCGCGGACCGGGACGTCGAGGCCGTGCGGGGCGGTCTGGAGCTCGACCAGCGGCTCGCCCAGGGACATCAGCAGCTGCCGGAGCGGGAGGCCGGGGGCGGTCATCGGGCCTCCTCGGGGGTGTCCGACGGGTGGGGCGGGGGCGGCCGCCGGGGCAGTCGCGGAGGCGAGCGGTGGCGGGTCGGGCGTGGGCCGGGAGTGGGTCCGGGGTGGCTCTGGGGTGGGTCCGGGGTGGCCGGTGGGTGGCCGAAGGGTGGCTTTCGTCCGAATCCTTCATCCGGTCGGACAACGCCGTCCGGATGATTTTAGCCGTCCGGCCAATCAAGCGGGCCCTGATGCAGGAATAGCGTTCGTCATGTGGCCGTCGTGCGATCCGCGTCGGCATCCCCCGCAAGGAACGAAGGAGAGCGTGCGCTCATGGATGCTGTGACCCAGGTCCCCGCGCCGGTGAACGAGCCGGTCCACAGCTACGCCCCCGGCAGCCCGGAACGGGCCCGCCTGGAGGCGAAGCTGAAGGAGCTGGGCGGCCAGGAGCCGGTCCAGCTGACCATGACGATCAACGGTGAGCGCCGCATGGGCGGCGGCACCGAGTTCCACGTCGTCCAGCCGCACAACCACGCGGCGAGGCTCGGAACCCTGCGCAACGCCACCCAGGCGGACGCGCAGGAGGCCATCGACACTGCCCTGGCCGCGGCCCCGGCCTGGCAGGCGCTCTCCTTCGACTCCCGCGCCGCGATCTTCCTGCGCGCCGCCGACCTGCTGGCCGGCCCCTGGCGCGAGACCCTGGCCGCCGCCACCATGCTCGGCCAGTCCAAGACCGCGCAGCAGGCCGAGATCGACACTCCCTGCGAGCTGGTCGACTTCCTGCGCTTCAACGTGCACTTCGCCCGCCAGATCATGGCCGAGCAGCCGATCTCCTCGGACGGCGTGTGGAACCGCAGCGACCACCGCCCGCTGGAGGGCTTCGTCTACGCGATCACCCCGTTCAACTTCACCGCCATCGCCGGCAACCTGCCGACCGCGCCGGCGCTGATGGGCAACGTGGTGCTGTGGAAGCCCTCGCCGACCCAGCAGTTCTCCGCGCACCTGCTGATGCAGCTGCTGGAGGCGGCCGGCCTGCCCAAGGGCGTCATCAACATGGTGACCGGCGACGGCCTGGACGTCTCCGCCGTCGCGCTGAAGCACCCGGCGCTGGCCGGCATCCACTTCACCGGCTCCACCGCCACCTTCCAGCACCTGTGGCGCGAGGTCGGCACCAACATCTCCGGCTACCGCACCTACCCGCGGATCGTCGGCGAGACCGGCGGCAAGGACTTCCTGGTCGCCCACCCGTCCGCCGACCCGGCCGTGCTGAAGACCGCCATGACCCGCGGCGCCTTCGAGTTCCAGGGCCAGAAGTGTTCGGCGCTCTCCCGCGCCTACGTCCCGGCCTCGATCTGGGCCGCGCTGAAGGACGAGTTCCGCGCCGAGGTCGACGGTCTGACCATGGGCGACGTCACCGACCTGTCGAACTTCATGTCCGCCGTCATCGACGACCGCGCCTTCGCCAAGAACAAGGCCGCGATCGACCGCGCCCAGGCCGACCCGCAGGTCGAGGTCCTGGCCGGCGGCACCTACGACGACAGCGTGGGCTACTTCGTCCGGCCGACCGTGCTGGTCTGCCAGGACCCGGCCTCGGAGTACTTCCGCGACGAGTACTTCGGCCCGGTCCTCGCCGTGCACGTCTACGAGGACGACAAGTACGACGAGATGCTGACCCAGATGGAGTCCGTCTCGGACTACGCCCTGACCGGCGCGATCATCTCCCAGGACCGCGAGGCCGTTCAGCACGCGATGCTCAAGCTGCGGAACGCGGCCGGCAACTTCTACATCAACGACAAGCCGACCGGCGCGGTCGTCGGCCAGCAGCCGTTCGGCGGCGCCCGCGCCTCGGGCACCAACGACAAGGCCGGCGCCAAGCAGAACCTCGCGCGGTGGACCTCGACCCGCTCGGTCAAGGAGACCTTCGTCCCGCCGACGGACTACCGCTACCCGCACATGGGCTGACCGTCCCTCCGGGACCCGTTCGCGGTCCCCTGACGCCCCCGGCCCCGCAGCCGGGCGGCGTCCCACGGGCGGCGAGCCCACCACCCCCCTGGGCTCGCCGCCCGTCCCTTTCTGCCACCCCAAGAAGCACTCGCTCCAGGAGTCACGATGCTCCGTTCCGCCCTCCTCGCCGCCTCCCGTTCGGCCCAGGTCCGCACCGTCGTCGAGAAGTTCCCGCCGACCCACGCGATAGTCGAGCGCTTCGTCGCCGGCGAGGCCCTCGACGACGCCGTCACCGCCTGCGACGACCTCGTCGCGACCGGCCGCAAGGTCACCCTGGACCACCTCGGCGAGGACACCCGCGACGCCGCCCAGGCCGCCGGCACCGCCGAGGCCTACGAGCACCTGCTCGAGGCGCTCAAGGAGACCGGCCTGGCCGCCGGCGCCGAGGTCTCGGTCAAGCTCTCGGCCGTCGGCCAGTTCCTCCCGGTGGACGGCGAGAAGATCGCCCTGGAGAACGCCCGCCGCATCTGCGAGGCCGCCGCCGACGCCGGCACCACGGTGACCCTCGACATGGAGGACCACACCACCACCGACTCCACCCTCGCCATCGCCCGCGAGCTGCGCCAGGACTTCCCCTGGCTGGGCGTCGTGCTCCAGGCCTACCTGCGCCGCACCGAGGCCGACTGCCGCGAGTTCTCCGGCCCCGGCTCCCGGGTGCGCCTGTGCAAGGGCGCCTACAAGGAGCCCGAGTCGGTCGCCTTCCAGGGCAAGCAGCAGGTCGACCTGGCGTACGTCCGCGCGCTCAAGGTCCTGATGGCCGGCGAGGGCTACCCGATGATCGCCTCGCACGACCCCAACATGATCAAGATCGCCGGCCAGCTGGCCCAGTGGAACGGCCGCAAGCGCGACTCCTTCGAGTACCAGATGCTCTTCGGCATCCGCCCCGAGGAGCAGCTCCGCCTCGCCGGCGAGGGCAACACCATGCGGGTGTACCTCCCGTACGGGGAGGAGTGGTACGGCTACTTCATGCGCCGCCTCGCCGAGCGCCCGGCCAACCTCACCTTCTTCCTGCGCGCCATGGCCACCCGCGGCTGACCCCCGCGGCACCCGCCCGGCCCGGGTCCCCCTTCCGCGATGGGGGACCCGGGCCGTCGTGCGTCCGGGGGTGCCCCGTGCGGGGGCTGGGCCGGGTGTGGCGGGATTTCACTCGATGGGGGGAGGGGGAGCGGCGTAGGATCTTCGTGCTGGTGAACTCTGGCGTGTGAGCGAGGAGTTGGCATGGTGCTGAAGCGGTTCGCGGAGCTGTCCACGCCGTTGGTGGCGGATGCGTGCATGCGGGTGGGGGTCGGGCTGCGGGTGGCGCCGGCCGGGGTGGTGGGGGTGGTGCCGGGGGGCAGGGTCGCCGGGCGGGTGCTGCCGGTGCGGCACTACGGGAGTGTGGACGTGTTCCTGGAGGCGTACGGCGCGGCCGAGCCGGGGGACGTGCTGGTGATCGACAACGGCGGGCGGACGGACGAGGCGTGCGTCGGGGACCTCGCGGTGCTGGAGGCGCGGGCCGCCGGGATCGCCGGGGTGGTGGTGTGGGGGCTGCACCGGGACACACCGGAGCTGGTGGAGATCGGGCTGCCGGTGTTCACCTACGGCAGCCTGCCGCTCGGGCCGCTGCGGCTGGACGGGCGGGAGCCGGAGGCGCTCGCCACGGCGAGGTTCGGGCCGCACCTGGTGAGCGCGGCGGACGCGGTGTTCGCGGACGCGGACGGCGTGCTGTTCGTGCCGGGCGCTCGGCTGGACGAGGTGCTGGAGACGGCGGCCGGGATCGCCCGGACCGAGCGGGCGCAGGCGGAGCGGATCCGCTCCGGGGACACGCTGCGGCGGCAGACCTCGTTCGACGAGTTCCTGGAGCGCCGGGCCGCCGACCCGGGGTACAGCTTCCGGCAGCACCTGCGGCGGGTCGGCGGGGCGATCGAGGAGTAGGGATACGCCCCCGGGGCGTCAGAGCGCCAGGTGCATGATGTGCAGGGCGACGTAGCCGTGCACCGGGTGGTGGAAGGCCTCCGGGACGGTGCCGACGACGGTGAAGCCGAGCGACTCGTAGAGCTTCACCGCGTGCTCGTTGGACGCGACCACGGCGTTGAACTGGATCGCGCGGTAGCCGGACCGGCGGGCCCAGTCGATGCTGTCCAGGACGAGCGCCCGGCCGATGCCCCGGCCGCCGTGCGCCGGGTCCACCATGTAGCTGGCGCTGGCGACGTGGCCGCCGTTGCCCATCTGGTTGCGGTTCGTCTTGGCGGTGCCGAGCACCGCGCCGGTGGCCTCGTCGACGGCGACCACGGTGCGGTGCGGTTCGGGCAGCAGCCACCACTCCCGGCCCTGCTCGAACCCGAGGTCGAGCGGGTAGGTGAAGGTCTCGCCGGCGGCGACGATCGAGTGGAAGAACGGCCAGATGGCGGGCCAGTCCTCGGTGGTGGCTTCCCTGATCAGCATCCGGACATGATGCGCGGCGGACGGCGGGAGGTCCAGTCGTTTTCTCCCGCCGCCCGACCGGCCGTCAGAGCATCGAGGAGGCCGGCTTGACCATCGCGCGGGCGGTCTTGGCGTCGACGTACTCGCCGATCGCGGTCATCACCCATTCGCCCGAGTACTGGCGGACCAGCTTGCACATCACCACGCCGGTGCGGGCCTCGGAGTGGGTCAGGTCGAAGCGGACCAGCTCCTGGTTGGTGCCCGCGTCGAGCAGTCGGCAGTAGGCGTTCTTGACCTCGGTGAACTTCTGGCCGGAGAAGGAGTTCACCACGAACACCAGGCCGCACACCTCCGGCGGCAGGCCGTTGAGGTGGACGGTGATCGACTCGTCGTCACCGCCGCCCTCGCCGGTCAGATTGTCGCCCGAGTGGGTGATCGCGCCGTTGAAGATGCCCAGCTTCATGAACCAGGCGGTGTCCAGCTTCTCGCGCTTGGCGTCGAAGGCGAGGCAGGAGGCATCGAGGTCGATGTTGCGACCCCGGCCGGCGGGCTCCCAGCCGAGGCCCATCCGGATCGAGGAGAGGAAGGGCTTGCCGTTCTTCTCCAGCGAGACCGAGCCGCCCTTGGTGAGGCTGACCCGGCCCTTGTCCAGGGTGACTTTGGTGAGGGAGGGCGCGGTCGCCGCGGCGGGCGGGGCCGGGGGCATCGGGGGCGCGCTCTGCGGCATCGGCGGGGCGGAGGCCATCGCGAGCCGGGGGTCGACCGGGCCGGCGGCCGGCGGCGGGGTCGGCGCGGCGGGGGCCGGGGCGGGCGCGACCGGAGCGGCCGCGGCCGCGGCGGCGGGCGCCGGGGCAGGCGGCTCCTCGACCGAGACGCCGAAGTCGGTGGCGATGCCGGCCAGGCCGTTCGCGTAGCCCTGGCCGACCGCGCGGACCTTCCAGGCGCCGTTGCGCTGGTAGACCTCGACCACGATCAGCGCGGTCTCCCGGTCGAGCGCCGGCGAGGTGAAGGTGACCAGCACCTCGCCGCTGGCGGCGTCGCGGACGGTCGCGGTCGGCTCGATGCCCGCGAAGGTGGCGCCTGCCTCGTCGGGGCTGGCGGTCACCACGATCTTGCTGATCCCGGCCGGGACGGCGGCGGTGTCGACGATGATGGCGTCCGGGCTGCCGGCGGCGGCCGGGCGGTGCGTCACCCCGGGTCCGTTGGGGGCGTTGTAGAAGACGAAGTCGTCGTCCGAACGGACCTTTCCGGCATCGGTCAGCAGCAGGCCCGAGACGTCCAGCGCCTTGGGTGCGGTGACCTCGACGGTCACCCGCGCGGCGGTCAACGGGGCGTTGCCGCCTTGGGTCAGGACCGTGGACACGAACTCCTCCTGGGAATGACGTGGTGCGGGGCCGGCCCCGGCGGTGGGGCGGCTGTGCCGACTGGCGACCACAGTAACGAACGAGGTCGGCCGGATGAGCCCGAACGGGCCGCTGACCTGTCGGGTTGTCCGACCGGGGCGGACCGGCGCGCCCGGACCGGACCGGGGCCGCTCAGCGGGCCGGTGCGGGTGCGGGTGCGAGTGCGGGCGTGGGTGCGGGCGCCGGTGCGGATGCCGGTGCCGTGGGGCCGGGACCGCGACCGGGACGGGCGTCGGTGCCGGACGGAGCCGCGAAGGTGCCGAGGGCGGCGACGGCGCGCGGCCGGTCGATCCCGAAGGCGCCGGCCTTCCAGGACTCGGTGGTCCGGGGCGCGGCGCGGCGCGGTGCGGGCGGACGGACGCCGAGCACGGCGAAGGTGTACCGGCCGGGGCGGACGTCGGTACCGGGCGGGGTGGTGAAGCGGTACACCGCCGCGCCGCGCTCCTGGTGGGCGGTGATCACGGCGCCGGCCAGGTCCGTCCAGACGGTGCCGGCCCCGGGGGCCAGCGCGCCCGGGGCGAGCCGGAACTCGGCCTGGAGCGCGGTGAGCGGCTCGGTGACGGTCAGCGCGAGCAGGTGGCGGGTCCCGTCGCGGCCGAGCTGCTGGACCAGGGCCGCGCCGGTGAGCGCGAGCTCGTCGGCCTTGTCGGTGTCGCCCTTGTCGCCGGTGCCGGTGGTGCCGCCCTTCTCGGGGGCCGGGTCGGTGCCGCCGGTGCCGGGGTCGGTGAGGGTCTCGCCGGTCCAGCCGGGCGGGGACGGCGTCGGGGTGCCCGGTACGGGGGCGAGCGGGCGGGACGCGGTCGGGGAGGGGGAGGGCGCGGGGGTGGCCGGGGCCGTCGTGGTGGGCGCGGGCTCCTCGGCGGGCCGGTCGGCGGTCGGCCGGTCGGCGTTGCGGGAGGCGGGCTGCTCCTCGGCGGTCTGCCCGGCGGCGAGGGTGTCCTGGCCGCCGGTGGTGCCCGTACCGGTGCCTGTTCCGGTTCCCGCGCCGTGTCCCCCGGCGGGCTCGCCGGTCACGCCGTGCCGGGGCGGCGTGACCTCGGCGAGCGGTACGCCGGTGGGGGAGCCGCCGCGGGGCGCGGCCGGGGTGCTGGACCTCGGGCCGGTGGTGGCCCCCGGGGCCCGGGGGCCGGCCGTCGGGTCGTTCGGACCGTTCGGGTTGTCGGCGTCGTTCGGCCGGTCGGGACCGGTCGGGCCGGGTACGGGGACGGCCGGGGGACGGCCCGCGGTGGCGGCCGAGGCGTCGGCCTCCTGGTCGGCCGTGGTGCCGGAGGCAGGACCGGAAGTGCGGCCGGAGGCGGTACCTGAGCCGCTGTCGGGGCCGACGGCCGGGCTGGGCGGCGGGGCGCTGGAGCCGACCCGGGCTACCCCGGCCCGGCGGCCCACGCCCTGCTGCTCGTTGAGCAGCAGGGTGGTGGCGATGCTGATGCCCACGACGGTGGACATCGCCATCGCGGCGCCGGAGAACCGCAGGGTGGGCAGTCGCAGGCGGCCGCCGAACGGGCCCGGCCGGCCGTGCCGGCCGTGCCTGGTGCGGTTGCGGTCGTGCGGGTACGCCGTGTCCTGCCCGGTGTCCTCGGACGGACCCACCGGACCCCTCCCTCCCCTGAAGTCACCGTTGCGGTCGCGGCATTCTCCCACGTACCGACGGCGGCGCCGGTGCCGCCGACCGGGCGGACGGCCGCCGACCGGGCCGGGGACGACCGGTCCGACCGGGATCCGGTCGGGGGAGCGTCGTCCGGGACGCGTCCGGGCCCGGCCCGAGTGCCCCCCGGGGCCGCGCGTGCGGAGTCCGCCGGGTGCGCGCGCGGGCGCGCGCCGGCAGGGGGACGAGCGTAGCAGCGGGTACCCGGGTGCTGGCCAGAGCCCGGACCGAATGGATCAAATCCGTGGACAACCCTTTGACCAGCGGAAGTTGACGGTCCGTCTGACAAGGGCGGTAAGGGACCCCGGGAGCGTTCGGGGATTATTGCAACCCCCTTGCAACCCTTGCCGGTCCGTCGCGCGGTGGCGCAGTCTGGAGGGCATTCCACGCCGTTCTGGAGAGACCGTCATGCCGCCCGACCCGCTGCCAGCACCCTCCAGTGCCCCTCTCGCCGCTACCCCCACGGGCGGCGAAGAGGCAGGCTCCACCGCCGCTCCGGCGGCGGTGGAGGAGGTGCTGTCCCTGCGGATCTCGCTGGGCGAGGAGGTGGTCGGAGAGGTCCGTACGCGGTTCCGGTTCGACGCCGCGCGCCCGTACGAGGTGCTGCTGACGTTCCATTTGGGGCGGCCGGACGAGGCCGACTGGGTGTTCTCGCGCGAACTGCTGCGCGACGGCCTGCGCTCGTTGAGCGGTCAGGGCGACGTCAAGCTGTGGCCGGCCTACTGCCCGTGCCACGGCTCGACGTTGCACCTGGCGCTGGAATCCCCGCACGGCAGCGCCCTGCTGGAGGTCTCCAAGCCGAAGGTCAGGGCCTGGCTGGACCGGACGTACGCGCTGGTCTCGGAGGAGGCGGAGCGGGCCCACGGGCCGAGCGACGCCGAGCTGACCGAGCTGCTGTCCGGCGGCCGCTGAGCCCGGAGCGGGTGCCCCGGGCCGACGGACGGCGCTCGGACGGACAACGTTCGAGTCGGACGAACGGCGCTCGGGCCGGTGGCGCGCTCAGGCCGGTGGCAGCGCGACCCGGCCGGTTCGCGGAGCCGGCAGCTGGCCCGGTAAGGGCGGGGGGCCGGGGAGCCGGACGGTGCCGCCCGCCAGTCCCGCGCGGAGCCTGCGCACGGCCGGGCCCGAGGAGGACGGCAGCAGGTCGTAGGGGTCCTCCGGTCCGGCCACACTGACCAGGACCGATTCGGCGAAGCGGTACGGCCGGTGGGCCAGCAGGCCGCCCAGGTGGCGGCGGAGCCGGGACAGTTCGGCCCGCACCGTCACCGTCCTGGCCGGGTCCCCGAACAGCGCGTCGGCCAGCTGGGCCGCGCTGAGGCCGTTCCGTTCGGTGGCGAGCAGGAGCAGCAGTTCGGCGTGGCGGGGGCTGAGCGCGTGCGACCAGCTGCCGGCCGCGCCGTGCACCGACAGCGCCGGGCTGCCCGGCCGGCGCAGGTCGAGCCGGACCCGGGCGCCCTCGGCCTGTTCGGCGAGCAGTCCGCCGAGGCCGCCGAGCCCGTCGCGAGCCGCGGGACCGTCGAGGCCGCCACGGCCGTCGGGGCCGTCCAGGTCCCCGGCCGGGGCCGGGGCGGTGCTGCGGAGCGGGACGGGGCGGACCAGCCAGCCGTCGGCGAGCGGCTCGATCACGCACTCGCCCAGGCTGGGCAGCCAGTGCACGGCGGTGGTGCTCCAGCCCTCTGCGGGCAGTCGCAGCCGGGCCGGTGGCGGCAGGCCCGCTGCGGCGGCCGTCCAGCCGGCCGCGTCGACGACCAGGGCGGGCCCGTTCACCCGGGCCAGCATCGGGGCGGCGAGGGTGCGCAGGTGGTGCAGCGATTCGAGGCGGCGGGCGCGCAGCTCGGTCTCGGCGAGCTTGGCGGCGGTGGCGGTCAGCTGGAGCAGGTAGGGGCGGACGGAGTGGGCCGGGCCGCTGAGGTTGATGGCGCCGATCAGCCGGCCGGTGCCGGGGTCGTGCACGGGGGCGGCGACGCAGGTCCAGGAGTGGTGGCTGCGCAGGTAGTGCTCGGCGGAGTGGACCTGCATCGGGCGCTGGGCGCGCAGGGCGGCGGCGATCCCGTTGGTGCCGACGCTCTCCTCGATCCACCGGGCACCGGTGAGGAAGCCGATCCGGTCGGCGCTGCGGCGCAGGCCGCGTTCGCCCTCCTGCCAGAGGATGTGGCCGTCCGCGTCGGCGATGGCGAGGATCAGCGGCGGCTGGCCGGACTGTTCGAGCAGGGTGCCGCGCAGGACGGGGAGCAGCGGGTCGAGGCCGCTGGTGCGGCGGCGGTGTTCGATCTCGGCGGGGCCGAGGTGGACGGCGGCGGCGCCCGCGTCCGGGTCGAGGCCGAGGCGGCGCAGGCGTTCCCAGGAGTCGCCGATCTCGGGGCGGGGCTGGAAGAGGGACGGGTCGTCGGCGGTGGTGTCGCGGGTGGCGGCGCGGGCGGCGGCCTCGGCGAGGGCGCGCTCGTGGACCTTGGCCAGTTCCGCCGCGGTCTGCGGCGTACGACGTTCGGGTCGTCGGGTCTGCCGTCCTGGCTGCCGCACTCGGTTCGCTCCTCGCCGCCGTCCGAGGGCGCGCCGGGGCCGACGCGCTGACGAAAGAGTACGGGCGCCACCCGTTCCTGGGGATGGGGTCTGCCAACTCGGAATACCCGACGGTATGAGAGAGGACATGCCAATGGCCGGGAGTGTCCGGCCGGGGGTGGGGAGGGGCGTGACGAGGGGCCGGGAGCGGTGGGCAGGCGCCCGGTTCCGGGGCGGTCGAGGCAGGCGGCCGCAAGCGGGCGCGCGGGGCCTGCGGGGTGCGCGCCCGGCGCACGGGTGCGTGGCAGGGGCGCGTGTCCGGATGCTGGTCACGGTGGCCGGTGCGGGGGCGGGCGGCCGGGCGGGCGGTGGTCCGGCTCGGGCGCGCCCGGTATCGACCGTTGTCCGGTGCTCATCGTCGTTCTGGTAGTAGTTGTCCTTATGCTCCCGATTGTTTGCAAAGTGTTCGGTGACCGGCCGGTCCGCCGTCACACCGGTGCCGACCGGTGACGGCAGTGGTCCCGGTGCACGAGGCGGCGGTGCACGAGGCCGCAGTGCACGAGGCGGCGGTGCACGCGACAGTGGCGCACGGCCTGCCGGTGCACGAGCTGGCCGTGTACGACGGCAGTGGCGTCTCCGGCGGTCTGTACAGCCGGGTGGTCGGCTGGGCGGACGCCGCGCCGCACTGGCTCGACCGGCTGGTCGCGCTCTGGTCGCTGCTCGGCCTCGGGCTCTTCGCGCTGCTGATGCTCGCGGCCTGGTGGCGGGCGCGCGACGGCGGGCCGGCGGTGATGGCCCGGGTACTGGCCTCGGCGCCGGTCGTACTGATCGCCTACATGGTGAACTCCGGCTTCAAGGGCGTGGTGGAGGAGGTCCGGCCGTGCGCGCAGCTGCGGGTGCGGGACACCCTGGAGAGCTGCCCGGGGCCCGGTGACTGGTCCTTCCCGAGCAACCACACCGTGATCGCCTTCGCGGCGGCCGCCGCGCTGTTCCTCGTCGACCGGCGGATCGGCGCGGTCGCCGCCGTGGCCGCCGTGCTGATGGGCGCCTCCCGGGTCTGGGTCGGGGTGCACTATCCGCACGACGTACTGGTGGGGGCGGTGGTCGGCGTGCTGGTGGCGGTGCCGCTGGTGCTCGCGGCCGGCCGGGCCGGGCCGCTGGTGGCGCACGCCCGCACCGGTCCGCTGCGGCCGCTGCTGGGTGCGGGGGCCGCGGCGGCGGTCGTCGGCGCGGGTCGGCCGGTCGGTGCGCGGCGGGACTGAGCGGTACCGGGCGGGACCGAGAGGGATCAAGAGGGACCGAGAGGGGCCGAGCGGTACCGCGAGCGGCCGGGCGGCGACGGCCGGTGCGGAACCGGCAGGTTGGACGCTGTCCCGACCCTTGTGCGGCAGGGGTACCGGGGAAGAGCATGTGAGCCGGGCGTGGCGGCCCCCGACGGGGGCACCCGCCCGGCTCAGTCGTGCCAGGGCGCCGCGCGCCGGGCGTGTCAGTGGAGGGAAGTGCTGCCCATGCCGTACCGACTCGACATCACCCAGGGGGACCGGCCGGCGGAGGAGCTCGGCAAGGGCGTCGAGGGACTGCTGGCCGAGGCGATGGTGCTCACCCTGGCGACGGCGGGGCACGAGCACGGCCCGCACGCCAACCTCGCCTTCTTCGCCTACGACGACGACCTCGTCCTCTACTTCGTCAGCGAGCGCTCCACCCGGCACAGCCACCACCTGGCCGAGGAGGCCAGGGCCTCGGCCACCGTGTTCCTGCCGCCGCCGGTCTTCGGCGAGCAGCTGCGCGGCCTCCAGCTGACCGGCAGCGCGGGCGAGGCGTGGGGGCGGCAGGCCGAGTCGGCGCTCGCCGCGTACCAGGGGCGGTACCCGGCCTTCGCGCAGGACGAGGAGGTGCGGCGGCAGTTCCTGACCGGTGGCGGGGCGGCGGCGCTGTACCGGTTCCAGGTGGAGGAGCTGACGGCGGTGGACGAGCCGAAGTTCGGCCGCCGGAACTACCTGCGGGCGGCCGTGCGGCGCTGACCCGGACCGGGGTGCCCGTCCGGCGGTCGTTCCGGGGACCGGGCGGGCACCATGTTGGCTGTACAACTTTTCGGTTGGTTCATCTGCGGTCCGCCACTCGGACTCCCCTCGGACACCTGGCGGCATCAGCCTGGCCGCATGAGAGTCATCGTCGTAGGAGCAGGCGTGCTCGGCACCATGCACGCCTGGCAGGCCGTCGAGCGCGGCCACGAGGTCGTCCACCTGGAGCGCGAGGCCGAGGCGCGCGGCGCCTCGGTGCGCAACTTCGGCCTGGTCTGGGTCAGCGGCCGCGCACAGGGCGAGGAACTGGACACCGCGCTGCGGGCCCGCGAACTGTGGGAGCGGATCGGCGGGCAGGTCCCCGACCTCGGCTTCCGCGCCAACGGCTCGCTCACCGCGATCCGCACCGAGGCCGAACTCGCGGTCGCCGAGCAGGCGCTGACCCTGCCCGACGCCGCCGCGCGCGGCTACCGGCTGCTCGACGCCGAGCAGACCCGGGCCGCAAACCCCGCCCTGCGCGGCAAGCTGCTCGGCGCCCTGTGGTGCGAGCGGGACGCCGCCGTCGAGCCGCGCACCGCCCAGCCCGCGCTGCGCGCCGCCCTGACCGCCACCGGCCGGTACACCTTCCTGCCCGGGCGCGAGGTCCGCGACGTCGTCGGCGAGCACGCCGTCCGCGACGACCACGGCGACGTCCACGCCGGTGACCTGGTGATCCTCTGCACCGGCGCCTGGCTGGGCGGCCTGGTCCGCGAGCTGGCGCCCGAGCTGCCGGTCCGCAAGGTGCGGCTGCAGATGATGCAGACCGACCCGCTGGACGAGCCGCTGACCACCTCGGTCGCCGACGGCGACTCCTTCCGCTACTACCCGGCCTTCGCCGGCAACGCCCTGGACCACCTCCGCGAGGTCCAGCCGCAGCCGCCGGTCGCCGCTGAGCACAAGATGCAGCTGCTGATGGTCCAGCGCCGGGACGGCGGTCTGACCATCGGCGACACCCACGAGTACGACCACCCCTTCGGCTTCGACGTGGTCGAGGACCCGTACGACCACCTGGTCGGCGTGGCCGAGGAACTGCTGGGCCGTCCGCTGCCCCGGGTCCGCCGCCGCTGGGCCGGCGTCTACGCGCAGTGCGTCGACACCACCCGGGTGGTCCACCGCGAGCGCGTCCGCGAAGGCGTCTGGCTGGTCACCGGCCCCGGCGGCCGGGGCATGACCTGCTCGCCCGCGATCGCCGAGACCACCGCCGAACTCGCCAACCTGTAAGTCCGCCCACCTGCAATCCTGTCGAAGGAACTGAACATGTCGAACGACATCCGCCTGGTCGTCCTGGACATGGCCGGCACCACCGTGGCCGACGACGGCCTGGTCGAGCGGGCCTTCGGGGCCGCCGCCGGCTCGCTCGGGGTCGAGACCGGCAGCGCCGAGCACGCCACCATGCTGGAGCACGTCCGCGCCACCATGGGCGAGTCCAAGATCTCGGTCTTCCGCCACCTGTTCGGCGAGGAGGAGAAGGCCCAGCGGGCCAACGCCGCCTTCGAGGCCGCGTACCACGACCTCGTCGACGCCGGACACTGCGCGGCGCTGCCCGGCGCGGCCGAGGCCATCGCCGAACTCCGCGGCCAGGGCCGCAAGGTGGTCCTCACCACCGGCTTCTCGCGGTCCACCCAGGACCGTATCCTGGCCGCCCTCGGCTGGCAGGACATCGCCGACCTCACCCTGTGCCCGGCCGAGGCCGGCCGGGGCCGCCCCTACCCGGACCTCGCGCTCGCCGCGCTGCTGCGCACCGGCACCGACTCCGTCCGGCAGATCGCGGTGGCCGGTGACACCGGCTACGACATGCTGACCGGCGTCCGGGCCGGGGCCCCGGTGGTCGCGGGCGTCCTCACCGGCGCCCACGACGAGCAGCGGCTGCGGGCCGACGGCGCGACCCACGTGCTGAAGTCCGTCGCCGAGCTGCCGGCCCTGCTGGGACCGGTCGGCTGAGCCGGACTCCGGGCGGGGTGCGACGCGAGGCGCGCCCCGCCCGGGCCGCGGCCCGAGGAAGTACGACCTGCACTCCCCGTTCTACCGGCCGACCGGGGCCAGGAGGGCGGGGAGTTCGCGCATGTCCTCGAAGACCACCGTGTCCGGGCCGGTCAGCCGGGCGGCGGGGGTGAGGCCGCCCGCGTAGCCGAAGGCGCGCATCCCGGCCGCGATCCGCTCGCTGTCCACCAGGACGCCGTCGCAGTCGAAGATGACGAGCCGCACCGGCTCCGCAGGAATGATCATCGTCGGAGGATAGCCGCGAGGGCCCCGGAGTCGGCGGGGGAAACCTGCGGCCGGATCTCCGAAACGGCGCCGACACAAAAGCGCGGGGGTATTGCCAGCCCTCGCCGGGAACTCCTAAAGTCGCACGCATGGCAGCTGGAGAGTTCCTGGCTGCTCGTCGGCACGTCGATTTCGGACGGCTCGCGAGCGCCCTCTGTACGGCCGCTCCGGCGTGAGCCGGCGGCGGTCCCCGGGCGGGTGGACGGGGACCGGCCGCAGCGCGTCGGACCTACCCGGGGTGGCTCGCACCCGCACCGTTCGTGCAGGTCGGTGAGGTTCCCCGAAGTGTTCGCCGCGGATCTCCGGCGAGTCTCCGTACCCGTGAGTTCAGTCCGGGGCGCGGGTGCGTCGTCGTCTCGACCGGTGGTCCGCCTCCCGTGAACGAATTCCGGTGGCACCTGCGGGGAATTCCCCCGACCGGTGTTCCGGAATCATCGACCAGTATGGAGGCAAGGTTATGAGCGAAATCGGTGATTCGGAGCCGAACGGTAATTCCGCGATCGGCCGGCGGGGCTTCCTCGCCGGCGCCGCGGCCGTGGCGGCCACCGCCGCCGCCCCGGTGGCGCTCCAAACGGCGGCGGCCGCCCCGGCCGCCGCGGCCGGGGTCGGCCGGCCGAACATCCTGCTGATCGTCACCGACGACCAGCCCAAGCAGACCGAGTGGGCCACCCCGCAGACCGTGGACTGGATCGCCGGCCACGGCGTCCGCTTCACCCGCGGCCACGTCACCACGCCGCTCTGCGCGCCCTCGCGGTCCTCGGTGTTCTCCGGCCGCTACGCCCACAACCACGGCGTGCGCAACAACGGCGCCTCGCACAGCCTGGACCAGCACACCACCGTCCAGCGCTACCTCCGGGAGGCCGGCTACCGCACCGGACTGTTCGGCAAGTACCTCAACTCCTGGACCCTGGCGGACAATCCGCCGCACTTCGAGGAGTGGGCGCTGCTCCAGCCCGCCTACAACGACGCCAGCTGGAACATCAACGGCACCGTCCAGACCCTGCCCGGCTACACCACCAACATCGTCAAGAACCGCACCCTGGCCTTCCTCGACAAGGCCGCCACCGACTCCCGCCCGTGGTTCGCCTACGTCACCCCGTACGCCTCGCACGCGCCCAACGTGCCCGCCCCCAAGTACGCGGACACGGTCGTCCCGCCGTGGAACGGACGCCCCTCGGTGCCCGAGGCCGACCGCAGCGACAAGCCCGGTTACATCCAGAACGCCACCGCCACCCTCGCCGACGGCCAGGCCGTACGGACCAAGCAGCTGCGCACCCTGCTCTCCGTCGACGACGCCGTGCAGGCGATCCACGACAAGCTGGTGGCCCTCGGGCAGTTGGACAACACCCTCGTCATCTACCTCGGCGACAACGGCTACACCTGGGCCGACCACGGCTGGCTCAAGAAGTCCGTGCCCTACTCCCCGGCGCACGAGGTGCCCTTCTACCTGTCCTGGCCGGCCGGCGGGCTCGGCGCGGGCACCACCGACCACCGGATCGTCGCCAACATCGACGTCGCCCCGACGATCCTGGACGCCGCCGGGATCACCCCCGACACCCCGCAGGACGGCCACTCGCTGCTCACCGCGTACAGCAGGAACCACCTGCTGGTGGAGTGGTGGAAGCAGGGCACGGCGGCGGGCGGACCGCCCACCTGGTCCTCGTACGTGGCGGCGGACAAGCAGTACACCGAGTACTACGCGCTGCACACCGACGCCAACGGCACGGTGTCCGGGACGGGCGAGGTGAAGTTCCGCGAGTACTACGACCTGGCCGCCGACCCGTACCAGCTGACCAACCTGCTGTACCAGGCCACGCCGCAGCAGGAACAGGCGCTCGGCGTACCGGCGCTGGCGGCACAGCTGGCGACCGACCGGGCCGCCTGACCCCGCACCCCGCACCCCGCACCCCGCACTCCACCGCGCCCGGGGCGGCGGCCGTCCGCCGCCCCGGGCCCCGACCGGACGAGGAACCCCCGTGGCGACCACCAAGCCCTGCTGCACCCCCGGCCGCGACGGCGCCGCCCCGGCCCCCGTCGCCCCGGCCCCCGTCGCGCTGGCCCCCGTCGCGCTGGCGCTCGCCGACCCGCCCCGGACCTCGCGGGTCGCCCGGCAGCTGACCGGCCTGCCCGGCGGGCGCTTCCTGATGGGCACGGACGACCGGACCGGCTACCCCGCCGACGGCGAAGGCCCGGTCCGGGCCGTCGAGTTGAGCCCGTTCCGGATCGCGACGACCGCGGTCACCAACGCCGCCTTCGCCACCTTCGTCAAGGCCACCGGCCACCGCACCGAGGCCGAGAGCTTCGGTTTCTCCTACGTCTTCGAAGGCTTCCTGGAGCCCGGACTCGCCGCCGCCTCACCGGCGGTGGCAGCCGTGCCGTGGTGGCGGGCGGTCGCCGGGGCGAGCTGGCGGGCGCCCGAGGGGCCGGGCTCCTCGGTCACCACCCGCCAGAACCATCCGGTGGTGCACGTCTCCTGGCACGACGCGCAGGCGTACTGCGCCTGGTCGGGCACCCGGCTGCCGACCGAGGCCGAGTGGGAGTACGCGGCCCGCGGCGGGCTGGAGCAGGCCCGCTACCCGTGGGGCGACGAACTCACCCCGGGCGGACGGCACCTGTGCAACATCTGGCAGGGCGTGTTCCCCACCCTGAACACGGCGGCCGACGGCCACCGGGGGACGGCCCCGGTGACGGCCTTCCGGCCGAACCGCTTCGGGCTCCACAACACCGTCGGCAACGTCTGGGAGTGGTGCGCCGACTGGTTCAGCCCGGACTTCCACCGCACCGGCCCGGGGCGGGAGCACCGCCGCGACCCGCTCGGCCCGCCGGACGGCACGGCGCGGGTGATGCGCGGCGGCTCCCACATGTGCCACGAGTCCTACTGCAACCGCTACCGGGTGGCGGCCCGCAGCTCGAACACGCCGGACAGCTCGGCGGGCAACATCGGCTTCCGGGTGGCCGCCGACGAGGCGCCTCGGGTCAGTGCCCGCCCTTGAGGTTGAGCACGACCACGCCGACGATGACCAGGCCGAGGCCGAGCCACTGCATCCGGCCCAGCGACTCGCCGAAGGCGACGACGCCGATGCCGGCCACGGCGGCGGTGCCGGCGCCCGACCAGACGGCGTAGGCGACCGAGACCGGTATGTGCTTGAGGGCGCGGCCGAGCAGGGCGAAGGACAGGACGTAGCCGATCGCCACGCCCACGCTCGGCCAGAGCCGGCTGAAGCCCTCGGTCAGCTTGAGGCAGCTGGTGGCACAGACTTCACTGATGATCGCCAGGGCGAGGAGTACGTAGGGCACGGAGCATTAAACCCCGGGCACGGCGGTGAGCCGTCCGAGGAGGTCCAGGTCCGCGTGCTCCAGGCTGTCCAGCAGGGTGATCCGGGAGCCGTTCGGGATCGCGGTGCCGGTGGACGGGACGGCGAGCACGGCGCAGCCGGCGGCGGAGGCGGAGGCGACCCCGGTCGGGGTGTCCTCGACGGCGACGCAGGTGGCCGGGTCCAGGCCGAGCCGGGCCGCGGCCGCGAGGTACGGGTCCGGGGCGGGCTTGGTGCGCGGGGTGTCCTCGGCGGCCAGGGTGACCGCGAACCAGTCCCGGCCGATGGTGCCCAGCACCATGTCGACCACCCGGCGGGGGGAGGCGGAGACCAGCGCGGTGGGCACCCGGGCGTCGCGCAGCTCGGCCAGCAGGGCGAGCGCGCCGGGGCGGGGGACGGTCTCGGCGGCGACCTTGCCGGCGAAGGAGTCGCCGAGCCGGTCGGCCAGCTCGGCCGCGCTGAGGGTGGTGCCGCTGACCCGGTGGAGGTGGGCGGCGGTGTGCTCGATCGCCCGGCCGAGCACCTCGGGGGCGTCGGCCTCGGTGAGCGGGTGGCGCAGTTCGTCGGCGAGTTCGGCGGCGGCTTCCCACCAGAGGTGCTCGGTGTCGACGAGGGTGCCGTCCATGTCGAAGAGGACGGCGGCGGGTGGGGGAGTTTCAGGCATGGCGGTACCTTCGGTGGTGCACGCGGAGGGTGGACGGGGCGGGCCGTGCGGCCCGGGCCGTTGGGGCGGGCCGTGTGGGTCGGCCGGGTTCGGGTCGGGTGCGGTTCAGACGGTACGCCGGTCGACCAGGACCGGGCGCTCCGGCAGGGTCAGCGCGGCGCGCGAGCCGACCGGCAGGCCGGCGGCGGCCTCGGTGGGCAGGTCGGCCTTGACGTCGGTGCCGTCGTTCAGGCGGACGGTGAGGCGGGTGACCGCGCCCAGGAAGGACGCCGAGACGACCAGGGCCACCCCGTGCTCGTCGGGGGTCAGCCGGACGTTCTCCGGGCGGACCAGCACCTGGAGCGAGCCGTCGGCGGGCAGCGCGCCGTCCACGGCGTGGCGGCGGCCGAGGACCTCGACGCCCTCGCCGGAGCGCTCGCAGGGGATGCGGCTCATGGTGCCGACGAACTCGGCGACGAAGGCGGTGGCCGGGCGGGCGTACAGCTCGGCGGGGGCGGCGCACTGCTCCAGCCGGCCGGACCGCAGGACGGCGACGCGGTCGGCCATCGACAGCGCCTCCTCCTGGTCGTGGGTGACGAACAGGGTGGTGATCCCCAGCTCCTGCTGGAGGCGGCGGATCTCCTCGCGCAGCGACAGCCGCACCTTGGCGTCCAGCGCGGACAGCGGCTCGTCCAGCAGCAGGACGCGCGGCTGGAGGGCGAGCGCGCGGGCGAGCGCGATGCGCTGCTGCTGGCCGCCGGACATCTGGTGCGGGTAGCGGCCGGCGTGCTGCGGCAGGCCGACCAGCTCCAGCAGCTCCTGGGCGCGCTTGGTCCGCTCGGCCTTGCCGGCGCCGCGCATCCGCAGGCCGAAGGCGACGTTGTCGGCGGCGGTCAGGTGCGGGAACAGGCTGTAGGACTGGAACACCATGCCGGCGTCGCGCTTGTGCGCGGGGATCGCGGTGATGTCCTTGCCGTCGACCAGGACCTGGCCCGAGTCGTGCTGCTCGAAGCCGGCCAGGATGCGCAGCGCGGTGGTCTTGCCGCAGCCGGACGGGCCGAGCAGGGCGAGCAGCTCACCGGGCTGGACGGTCAGGTCGAGGCCGTCCAGCGCGGTGGTGGCGCCGAAGGTGCGGCGCAGCGAGCGGAACTCGACGGTCGCGCTGCCGGAGGCGGTGGTGGTGCCGGTGACGGGGGAGATGGCCGTGGTCATGATGGGTGACTCCGGGGGTGGTTTCAGGAGGTGGCGGTCTTGGAGCCGCGCTGACGGCTGAGGCCGGCCAGCAGGAGCAGCAGCAGCCAGGTGAGCAGCAGGCTGAGGATGGAGACCGCGACCGACATGTGGGCCTGGCTGTTTCCGACCGAGTAGATCCAGACCGGGAAGGGCTGGTACCCGAGGATCGAGGCGGCGGTGAACTCGCCGAGCACGAGGGCCAGGGTCAGGAAGGAGGCGTTGAGCAGCGCGCCGCGCAGGTTCGGCAGGACCACGGTGAACACCGCGCGCGGCCAGCTCGCGCCGCAGTTGCGGGCGGCCTCGACCAGGGTGCGGACGTCCACCGCGCGCAGGCCGGCGTCCAGGGAGCGGTAGGCGAGCGGCAGGGCCATCAGCACGTAGGCGATGACCAGCACCAGCGGGAAGTCCGGGTCCTGGATGAACACGAAGGTCTGGAAGAACGGGGTGTCCATCAGGTAGTCCGGGCCCCAGCGGAGCACACCGATCGTGCCGGCGGTCAGGGCGACCGGGGGGACGACCAGCGGCAGGGTGCAGAGCACGTCGATCACCGGGCGCAGCCGGGGCGCGCCGAGCCGGACCGCGATCAGGGCCGGGACCAGCAGGAGCAGCAGCACCAGCACGGTGGCGAGGGCGAGGCCGAGGGTCAGCCAGAGGCTGTCCAGGAAGCCGGGCGCGGAGAGCAGCCCGGTGTAGGCCTCGAAGGAGATGCCCTTGGGCTCGTCGATCGAGAACCAGGCGGAGGCCGCGAGCGGGATCACGAAGTACACGCCGGCGATCAGCAGCACGGCGCCGCGCCACCAGCGCACCTTGGGCCGGCGGGTGGCCTGGCGGTGGGTGCGGGCGGGGGAGGTCAGCTGAGCCATCGGGCGCTCCGGCGCTGGAGGGGGAGGTACACGGCCATCACCAGGACGGCCACCACGATCATGTTGAGGCTGAGCGCGAGGGCGAGGTTGCCCTGGCCGACCAGCACGTTGCCGGAGAGCGCGTCCGCGATCGAGCGGCTGACCAGCGGGACGGTCGCGCCGACCATGGCGGCGGCCGTGGCGTAGGCGGCGAAGGCGCTGCCGAAGAGCAGGACGAAGCCGCCGAGCAGCGAGGGCAGCAGGATCGGCAGGGCGACGTGGCGCCAGTACTGGTAGGTGGTGGCGCGGTTGTTCTGCGCCGCCTCGCGCCACTGGACGCGCAGGCCGTCCAGGGCCGGGGTGATGGTGAGCACCATCAGCGGGATCAGGAAGTACAGGTAGACGATCGTCAGGCCGGTGAAGGTGTACAGCGACCAGCCGTGGTCGGTCAGGTGCAGCAGCCTGGTGATCTCGCCGGCGTTGCCGAGGGTGGCGACGAACGCGAAGGCGAGCGGCAGGCCGCCGAAGTTGGCGAGCACACCGGAGGCGGTGAGCACCGCCTGGCGCAGCCAGCCGCGGTTCGAGGTGACGACCGCCTGGGCGAGCGGCAGGCCGATCAGGGTGGCGAGCAGGGCGGTCAGCGCGGAGAGCTTGAGGCTGCTCAGCATCGCGGTGAGGTAGGCGCCCTGGACGGAGGCCGTCACATTGTCGAAGGTGAACTGCCCGGCACCGGTCTCCGCGTCGCTGGAGGTGGTGAACGCGCCGATCACGATGGCGACGGCGGGGAGTCCGAAGCCGATCACGAAGAACAGCAGCAGCGGCAGGGTGGCGAGCCACGCGCCGCCGAGGCGGGCGAGCGGTCCGCGCCGCCGGGTGGGGGCGGGGGTGGTGCGTGCGGCGGTGGTCGACGCCCCCGCGCCGCCACCGGGTTCGGTGGCGGCGGGGGTGGTCGGCACCGGGGTGGGAGCCGTGGTCATGAGTGCCTTGTCTCAGCCGGATGAGTGGTGTCTCAGCCCGATGGGTGGTGCGTGGCCGGGGTGGGTCAGCCCGCGATGGCCTTGGTCCAGTTCTCGGTGACGACCTTCTTGGCCGCGTTGATCTGGTCCACGGTCGGGAAGTTGGTGAACGGCTTCTCGACGGCCGGCAGCTTGGCGGCCGCGGTGGCGTCCAGGGTGCCGTCCTTCTTCAGGGCCTCGAAGGTGGACGGGGTGGCGTAGCCGCCGAGGAAGAGGTTCTGGCCCTCGGCGCTGAAGAGGTACTCCTGCCACAGGCGCGCGGCGGCCGGGTGCGGGGCCCACTTGTTGATCGCCTGGTTGTAGAACTGGGCGTAGGAGCCGTCGACCGGGATGGAGACCTTCCAGTCGACACCCTTGTCCTTGAACTGGTCGCTGTAACCGGCGTTCAGGTAGGACCAGTCGATCGAGATCGGGGTCTCGCCCTTCTCGATGGTCGCCGGGGTCGACTCGACCGGGTTGAAGTTGCCCGACTGCTTCAGCTTGCCGAAGAAGTCGATGCCGGGCTGGATGTTGTCCAGCGAACCGCCGTTGGCGAGCGCGGCCGCGTAGACGCCGCCGAAGGCCGAGCCGGACTTGGTCGGGTTGCCGTTGAGGGCGACCTGGCCCTTGTACTCCGGCTTGAGCAGGTCGGCGAAGGTCTTCGGGCAGTTGGCGATCTTCTTGGCGTCGCAGCCGATGGAGATGTAGCCGCCGTAGTCGTTGACGCGGGCGCCGGTCGCGTCCTTCATGCTGTCCGGCACCTTGTCGAAGGTGGCCACCTTGTAGGGGGCGAGGATGCCGTCCTTGACCGCCTGCAGGGCGAAGGCGCTGCCCAGGTCGACCACGTCGGGGGCACGGTCCTGGCCCTTGCGGGAGTTGATCGCGTTGATCTCGTCCTGGCTGGAGCCGTCCGGGTTCTCCTCCTCGACCTCCAGGCCGTACTTGGCCTTGAAGCCGTCGATGATCTTGCCGTAGTTCGCCCAGTCGCGGGGGAGCGTGATGACGTGCAGCTTCCCCTCCTTCTTGGCGGCGGCGACCAGGCCGTCCAGACCGCCGAGGTCGGCGGCGGAGGTGGCGTCCTTGGCGTCCTTGGTACCGGCCTTGGCGGCGTCGCCGGCCTTGGCGGTCGAACCGGCGGAGCCGCAGGCGGTCAGGGAGAGCGCGGCGGCGGTCAGTACGGCCGCGAAGGCGGCGGCGCGGGCGCGGTGCACGGTCACGGGGAAGTCTCCTGTAAAGGGGGCGTACTGCGAGGGGGCGTTCGCGGGGGGTCCGCGGGCCTGCGTCTCGCGAAGGGCGGCGGGCCGGCCGGGTGAGAGGCCGATCGCGTCGTCCGAGTTGACTAGCCAACTTCGCTGACGGGGGTAAGTACGCCGGAGTCCGATGACGGGAAGGTGAACGGATGGCCCAGAACCGGGGTCGGCTGCGGGAACGGTCGAATCAGATCGCCGGCGGATGATCGCCGGAGTGCGATGCTTCGGAAGCGCAGCGGGATATGGTCGGGCTGTCCGCGCCGGTACGGGCTGCGCAGGACAACGCCCAGGAGGGACATTGACTGACGTGGCACTGGAGCCGGGGCGCCCCGAGAGCCGCCCGACCGGCGCCGCCGGGGCCGAGCGCACGTCCGGTTCGCTCTACCGCAAGGTCGCCGCCGACCTGCGCGAGGCGATCACCACCGGCGCGTTCGGCGAGGCCGGCCGGCTTCCCGCGGAGGGCGCGCTCGCCGAGCAGTACGGCGTCTCGCGCGGCACCGTCCGCCAGGCGCTCGCCGTGCTGCGCTCGGACGGACTGGTCACCTCGCGCCGGGGCACCCGTCGCGTCGTGCTCGGCACGGCCCGGGTGCAGAGCTTCTCCGAACTGCTCAGCTTCACGCACTGGGCCTACTCGATGGGCGAGGAGCCCGGCGGCATCCTGGACTCGCTGGTCCGCCGCCCGGCCGACGCCGCCGAGCGCGACCAGTTGCGCCTCGAACCGGGCGACGAGGTCTATGTGACGGTCCGGCTGCGCACCCTCTCCGGGAAGCCGGTGATGGTCGAGCGGACCATCTACCCGCCCCGGGTGGGCGAGATCGTC
Organism: Kitasatospora purpeofusca; assembly: GCF_036010405.1. NCBI lineage: Bacteria > Bacillati > Actinomycetota > Actinomycetes > Kitasatosporales > Streptomycetaceae > Kitasatospora > Kitasatospora purpeofusca. Next base: position 6,899,010 of record NZ_CP108561.1, read on the forward strand.
GCCGAGCTGCCGCCGGACGTCGTCTCGCACACCGAGGTGCTGCGCGAGCACGGCATCCTGTTCACCGACGCCGATCACACGATCGACATAGTCGCGGCGAACGCGGACGACGCCCGGCTGCTGGGCTGCCGGCGCGGCGGTCCGCTGCTGCGCGAGCGGCGCCGGACCACGGACCCGACCGGCACTCCGGTGGAGTGGTCCCAGGACCGCTACCTGCCCGGCACGGTGGCCTTCAGTATCCACAACTCGCTGGCGGCGTCGGCGCTTTCGCGGCACGCGCGGGAGAGTGACTGACGCTCGGGGGCGTCGCCCGTCCGCCGCACCGGTTCGCTGTCGTACCACTGCAACCGCCGTACCGCCGCACCGCTTCAACGGCGGTGCGGCGGTGTGCTGTTGGCGGCACGGGTCAGCGCATCAGCGCGGCCAGCAGCGGCCGGAAGTGCGGGAAGTCCGGCGTCACCGCGTCCGCCTCCTTGGCCTCGTCGTCCCAGCGGCGGACCGCCACCGCGTCCTCGGCGCCCGGGTGGGCGGCGAAGGCGGCGGCCTCCTCCTCGGACATCGGCCCGCCCTGCACCTGGAGGGTGTACTCCGAGGCCTCGGACAGCCGGGCCCGGTACTCCGGCTCGACCGTGCACAGGTAGCGCTTGGCGGCCACGTGCAGCCGGACCGGCTCGGTGACCTCCGGGCCGAACCAGCGGGCCAGCCAGTCCGCGCCGGTGTGGCTGTGCCGGTTGTCCCGGCCCGCCATCAGGTCCCGCCCGTGCAGGGTCCCGTGGCTGTGCTTGTCGAGGGAGAGATGTCCGACGTCGTGCAGCAGCGCCGCCGCGACCAGGTGCGGGCCCGCGCCGGCCGCCTCGGCCAGCGCTGCGGCCTGCAGCATGTGCTCGGCCATGGTGACCGCCTCGCCCAGGTACTCCCCGGCGCCCTCGCCCTCGAACAGCGCGGCCAGTTCGTCCAGCGCGGCCGAGCGGCGTTCCAGCACGCTCAGCGTGGAGGACAGCGAGTCCAGGTCGGCGTAGCAGCCCTGGAGGTGGCGGCGGCCGTCCTGGGCGAAGGCCGTCCGGGCGTGCAGCAGCCGGACGTTGTCGAAGATCAGGCAGTCCCCGGGGTCGAGCCGGAACTCCAGCTGCAGTGCCGGGCGCAGGGTGATCGCGGCGAACGCCCGGTAGGCGGCGTAGAAGGCGTCCAGCTCCGCCGCCGGGCCGCGCAGGGTCGCGATCGAGCGGTTGTTGAACCGGACCTCGCGGATCCGCCCCAGCGGGTCCACGTCGATCAGCGGCCGGTCGGCGCGCAGTTCGGTGCCCCGGTCGCGGAACACGAACGGCACCGGGGTGCGGGTCAGCACCGCGAAGTGCTCCGGTGCCTCCGCGCGCAGCAGCGCCGCCGCCCGGAAGCCGTCCACCAGGCCGGAGTCGCCGCCGGTGGCCGAGTTCTCCAGGCAGTGCAGCAGCTGGAGGGTGGGCACCGGGTCCCGGTACGGGTTGTCGCTGTGCGGGGCGATCGCGGCGCTGGTGAAGGCGAGGTTGTTCGGGTCCGGCTCGACCCGGACGTCGAACAGCGCGCCGTAGTTGGTGACCCGCACGTACCCGAAGGTCTCCGCGACCGCCAGCACCTGCCGCTCCACCGCCGGGACGCCGCGCAGCACCGCGAAGCCGGAGCGGCGGACGGCGGCCAGCACGGCGGCCTGTTCGGCCGGGTCGGCGAGGTAGGTGTCCCAGTGCGCCCCGGGGATGCCGCCGGCGAAGTCGGCGGCGTCCCAGAGCTGCTTGTCGGCCTCCGTCCGCCCGTCGCCGTCCTCGCCCCGGGAGAGCCACTCGGACGGGTAGCGCGAGCGGTGCCCGTCCGACCAGAGCACCTCCAGGTGGCCGTCCAGCTCGGCCCGCGCGGCGATCGCCAGATCGTCCGGCAGGTCGGTGATCTGGAACAGCTTCTGCCCGTTGCGCGGGTCGCGGCACTCGGTGCAGGGGCAGTTGTCGCGCAGCCAGTACGGCGACAGCTCGGTGGTGGTCATGGTCTTCTCCTCGGCGGCCCGGAGGGCGGGGGTCAAAGTTGTACAGACAACTTCTCCGTCGCGCAGGAGCCTGCCCGGGGTCGGTGAGGTCCCGGTGCCGGGGGAGTGAACGGCTCGGGAACGCTCGGGAACACTGCCCGGCCGGTCAGTGTTCCCGAGCCTCGGCCCGCCGGGTGTTACCGCCCGGCGGTGAGCGCCTGCTCCCAGGCGGCGTCCGCCGCGGTGAGGGCGGGGGCGGCGTCCGCAGCCGTCGCGGTGGCGAGAGCGGTGAGGGTGGCGCGGACGGTGCCGAGGTCCGCGGCGGTGCCGTAGTGGTTCACCCGCAGCATCGAGGCGGCCAGCGCGCCGCCGCCGGCCTGGACCGGGAGCGAGGCGTCCAGTCGCAGCAGTTCGCGGGCGAGGCCGGTGGCGCCCAGGCCGTCCGGGGTGCGCAGGGTGGTGGCGACCGGCGCGGCGTGCGCGTCGTCCGGGACGAAGGGGGAGAGCGTGCCGAGCGCCCGGACGCCCGCGCGGGTGGCGGCCGCCGCCGCGCGGTGGCGGGCGATCACGGTGTCCAGGCCGTCCGCCGCGATCCGGTCCAGGCAGGCGCCGAGCGCCAGCATCTCCAACTGCGCGGGCGCGTGCGGCAGGACGGTGCGGCCGGCGTCCGTCCAGCGCTCCTTCCAGTCCAGCAGCGAGAGGTAGGAGCGGCGCGGGGCGGCCGGGTTGGCGGCGATCCGCTCCCAGGCCCGTGCGGAGACCGAGACCGCCGAGACGCCGGCCGGGCCGCCCATCGCCTTCTGCCCGCCGATCACGCACAGGTCCACGCCCCAGGCGTCGGTCAGCAGCGGCTCGGCGGCCACCGAGGCGACGGCGTCCACCATCAGCAGCGCGCCGTGCTCGCGCACCGCGGCGGCGATCTCCGCGACCGGGTTGGTGTTGCCGGTGGCGGCCTCGGCGTGCACCAGCGAGACGAAGTCGATCGCCGGTTCGGCGGCCAGGGCCTCGGCGACCTGCTCGGCGCTCACCGCGGTCTCGAACGGCACGGCCAGGTCGACCACCTTGGTGCCGCAGTCGCGCAGCCAGTTGCCGAAGGTCTGGCCGTAGGGGCCGGTGACGATGTTGAGCGCGGTCGAGCCCGGGTGCGCGGCGCCGCGGATCGCCGCCTCCAGCGGCAGCAGCGCCTCGCCCTGGGTGACGACGACATCGGCGGTGGTGTGGAGCAGCGCGGCGACCTTGTCCTCGATCGCCGCGAACTCGGCGGCGGTGAGCGGGGGAAGGTCGAGGAAGGGGCTCACGGTCTCGGGGCCTTTCGCGGGGAGGGGCGGTGCCGGTCCGAACGAGTCTGCCTCACAATCGCCGCCCGCAGGCAACGGCGCCGTCGGTAGAGTGCCGCCATGAGCGATGGCGCGGTGCTGCACGTCCGTGGTCGGGTGCTGGTGGGGCCGGAGGACGTCCGGGACGAACTCTGGGTGGTCGACGGCCGGGTGGCCTTCTCCCGGCCGACCGCCGTCGGGGCGGGGGCCGGGTCCGGGTCCGGGTCCGGGGACGTCCGGACGGTCGAGGGCTGGGTGCTGCCGGGCCTGGTGGACGCGCACTGCCACGTCGGCCTGGACGCGCACGGCGCGGTCGACGCCGCCACCAGCGAGAAGCAGGCGATCACCGACCGCGACACCGGGACCCTGCTGCTCCGCGACGCCGGTTCGGCTGCGGACACCCGCTGGATCGACGAGCGGGAGGACCTGCCGCGGATCATCCGGGCCGGCCGGCACATCGCCCGCACCCGCCGCTACATCCGCAACTACGCGCACGAGATCGAGCCCGGCGACCTCGCCGCCTACGTCCGGGCCGAGGCCAGGCGCGGCGACGGCTGGGTGAAGCTGGTCGGTGACTGGATCGACCGGGAGCACGGCGACCTCACCGCCTGCTGGCCCGGCGACGCGCTCACCGAGGCGATCGCGGCGGCGCACGAGGAGGGTGCGCGGGTCACCGCGCACTGCTTCGCCGCCGAGTCGCTGCCGGACCTGCTGGCGGCCGGCATCGACTGCGTCGAGCACGCCACCGGGCTGACCGAGGAGCTGATCCCGGTGTTCGCCGAGCGCGGGGTCGCGATCGTCCCGACGCTCGTCAACATCGCCACCTTCCCGCAGCTGGCGTCCGGCGGCGAGGCCAAGTTCCCGTCCTGGGCCGCCCACATGCGTCGGCTGCACGAGCGCCGCTACGACACGGTGGGCGCCGCGCACGACGCGGGCATCCCGATCTACGTCGGCACGGACGCGGGCGGCTCGCTGGCCCACGGCCTGGTCGCGGAGGAGGTCGCCGAGCTGGTGAAGGCCGGACTCGCCCCGGCCGAGGCGCTCTCGGCGGCGAGCTGGGGCGCGCGGGCCTGGCTGGGGCGGCCCGGTCTGGAGGAGGGCGCCCCGGCGGACTTCGTGGTGTACGCGGAGGACCCGCGCGCCGATGTCCGGGTGCTGGCCGATCCGCGGCTGGTGGTGCTGCGCGGCCGCCCGGTGGCCTGAGCGGGGGCGGCGCCCCGGACGCCGACGCCAGTGCCGACGCCGGGGCCGGTGGTCGTGGTGACAGGGCTGTCCGAGTAGGCCGATAGGGTTACGCCCATGGCACCGCGTCCACTGAATGAGATCGTCGAGCCCGGGTGGGCCACCGCGCTGGAGCCGGTGGCCGGGCGGGTCGCCGCGATGGGCGACTTCCTCCGCGCCGAGCTGGCCGCAGGCCGCACCTATCTGCCCTCCGGACCGAATGTGCTGCGCGCCTTCCAGCAGCCCTTCGCCGACGTCCGGGTGCTGATCGTCGGCCAGGACCCCTATCCGACGCCCGGTCACGCCGTCGGCCTCAGCTTCTCGGTGGGGGAGGACGTCCGTCCGATCCCGGCGAGTCTGATCAACATCTTCCAGGAGTACGGCAGCGACCTCGGCCTGCCGCAGCCGTCCAACGGCGACCTCACCCCGTGGACGCGCCAGGGCGTGCTGCTGCTGAACCGCGCCCTGACCACCGCCCCGCGCAAGCCCGCGGCGCACCGGGGCAAGGGCTGGGAGGAGGTCACCGAGCAGGCGATCCGCGCCCTGACCGAGCGCGGAGGCCCGCTGGTGGCGATCCTCTGGGGCCGGGACGCGCGCAATCTGCGGCCGCTGCTGGGCCAGATCCCGGCGATCGAGTCCGCGCACCCGAGCCCGTACTCGGCGAGCGGCGGCTTCTTCGGCTCCAGGCCGTTCAGCCGCGCCAACGAGCTGCTCGCCCAGCAGGGCGCCCAGCCCGTCGACTGGCGGCTGCCCTAGCAGATCCGCGTCATCCCAGAGCGTCAACATCACCCCAATGGGTGAAATGACTCTCTGTATGACTCGTATGACGGATCGTTTGAGAAGACTGGCGGCTCATCCAATTCCTGTCGTTGGTCGTGGGGTACCGCCATGTCTTCTCGCACCTATAGCTCTTCCCGTTCCCACCGCTCTTCCCGTTCCGCTCGCCGAATCGTTTCCGCAAGCGCCGCCGTCGTGGTCTGCACACTGCTCACCGTGCCGACCGCCACGGCGGCCCCGGGCGCGCCGGGTGGTCCGGGCACCGGGACCGCCGCTCCCGGCTCGCCGGGCAAGGCGCGCGCCGTCACCGCCGAACTCGACCTGGACGTCCGCCTGTTGAACAACGCCGTGGACGTCCCGGTGAATGTCTCGCTCAACAAGGTGGAGTCCCCGGCACAGCGCGACGGCACCGTGCTCACCGCCAAGGTCGACGGCGTCGACCAGTCCGGACCGGTCACCCTGGTCAAGGCCGACGTCGGCAAGTCGGTGACCAGGACGGACGCCAAGGGCGCCACCGCCTCCGTCACCCTGGCCGACGCCGATGTGCACGCCCCCGGCCTGCCCGGGACCACCCTGCTGGGCCTGGAGGCGCTCACCGCCACCGCCACCTGTCCGGTCGACGGGCAGCCGACCGCCGACGTGGTGGCCCCGGCCAAGCTCACCGTGCTCGGCAAGTCCGTCACCGTCAGCCTCTACGGGCCGACCAAGGTGGACGTGCCGCTGGTCGGCAGCGTATCGGTGGAGTTCTCCAAGAAGACCACCACCTCGACCACCGCCGCCGCCTCGGCACTGGAGGTCCAGGTGGCGGTGGACCCGCTCAACCTCAATGTCGCCAAGGTGACCGGCACCATCAGGATCGCCTCGGTGAGCTGCGAGAAGCCGGTGCCGGCCGCGCCCACCGCCACCCCGGCGCCGTCGGACGCGGCCCCGAGCGTGACCCCGGCCGCCCAACCCGTTGCGGACGTCACCCCGTCCGGAGCCCCCTCCGCAGCCCCGTCCGCGGCCCCCGGCACCACCCGCGCCGCCGCCCCGCAGGTCGCCGGCACGACCCCCTCCGCCCGCCGGACCGGCACCGGTACGTCCTCCGCCGCGCCCGACCACCTGGCGTCCACCGGTGGCAACGACGCCACCGCCCCGCTCGCCGCCGGAGCCGCGGCCCTGGTGGCCGGTGGCGCCTTCGCCCTCTGGGGCACCCGCCGCCGCCGCGCGGTCGCGGCCCACGCCCGCCGCCACTGAGCCCCGGTCCCCCTCGGGTGCGGGAGTGCCACCTGCGGCACTCCCGCACCGTGACCGTGCCAATGCGGACGGTTGGTTCACATGCGCGTTACATGAGAGGAACAACCGGGAAACGGCGCCTTGCAACGCTACGCGGGCACCCACCACCCAGTTATGCGAGGTACACCGCCGTGGCAATCAAGGCCGAGTACATCTGGATCGACGGCACCAAGCCGACCGCCAAGCTCCGCTCCAAGACTCGTGTCCTGCCGAACGCCGAGAAGATCCCCACCTGGGGCTTCGACGGTTCCTCGACCAACCAGGCCGAGGGTCACGCCTCGGACCGCGTGCTGGAGCCGGTCCGGGTCACCAAGGACCCGATCCGCGGCGGCGACAACATCCTCGTCCTCTGCGAGGTCAACGAGACCGACGGCACCCCGCACGAGTCCAACACCCGTGCCCTGCTGCGCGGTGTCGCCGAGCAGTACGAGGCGCAGGAGTCGATCTTCGGCATCGAGCAGGAGTACACCTTCTTCAAGGGCTCCCGCCCGCTCGGCTTCCCCGAGGGCGGCTTCCCGGCCCCGCAGGGCGGCTACTACTGCGGTGTCGGCGCCGAGGAGGTCTTCGGCCGCGAGATCGTCGAGCTGCACCTCGACCGCTGCATCGACGCCGGCCTCGCCATCTGCGGCATCAACGCCGAGGTCATGCCCGGCCAGTGGGAGTTCCAGATCGGCCCGGTCGACGCCCTGACCGTCTCCGACGACATGTGGATCGCCCGCTACCTGCTCTACCGCACCGCCGAGGAGTTCGGCATCGACGCCACCCTCGACGCCAAGCCGGCCCGCGGCGACTGGAACGGTGCGGGCGCGCACACCAACTTCTCCACCAAGGCGATGCGCGAGGGCTACGACGCGATCATCACCGCCTGCGAGTCGCTCGGCGCCTCCCAGGAGCTGGTCCTGGAGCACGTCACCCAGTACGGCGCCGACATCGAGTCCCGCCTGACCGGCAAGCACGAGACCGCCCCGTGGAACGTCTACTCCTACGGCGTCTCGGACCGCGGCGCCTCGGTCCGCATCCCGTGGCAGGTCGAGGTCGAGCAGAAGGGTTACATCGAGGACCGTCGGCCGAACGCCAACGTCGACCCCTACGTCGTCACCCGCCTGCTGATCAACACCTGCTGCGCCGCCCTGGAGAAGGCCGGCCAGGTCTGATCCACGGCGATCCGCCGGTAGTAGCACGTACGCCCGCAGGGCCTCCCCGTCGCACGGGGAGGCCCTGCGGGCGTTTCCGGTGTGCGGTTCCACTGCACACGGGCCTCACTGCTGTCCGAGGACCATCCACTTCTCCGGCTTCGCCATGGGCTCGAAGCCGACCTTCGCGTAGACGGGGTGGGCGTCGGCGGTGGCGAGCAGCAGGCGGCGCAGGCCGTGGGGGGCGAGGTGGTCGCGGACGGCGGTGGCGAGGGCGGTGCCGAGGCCCCGGCCGCGGGCGGCCGGGGCGATGTAGACGTCGCAGAGCCAGGCGAAGGTGGCGAAGTCGGTGACCACCCGGGCGTAGCCGAGCTGGGCGCCGGAAGCGCGCTCGTAGACACCGAAGTTGAGCGAGCCGGCGATGGCGAGGTCCTGCTTCTCGCGGCTGCGGCCGAGCGCCCAGTAGGCGTCCTCGGACAGCCACCGGTGGATCAGCGCGGCATCGAGGCGCGCGGGGTCGGTGGAGATCTCGTAGCCGTCCGGCAGTTCCGTGGTCATGGCCGGATCCAAGCAGAGCGGCCGCCGCCGGACCAGCGATTACCGGTCCGACCGCCGCTACCGGGTCGGCGGCCCGACGGGTGCGGGCCGGTCCGGTCAGTGGATCGGCACGGCCTCCGCGGGCCGGGTGTGCCAGTTGGTGACGATCGGCTTGTCCACGTTGGTCGGGCCGATCGGCAGGCTGACCGGGTCGGGGTCCGGGTCGTTGACGCCGACGATGACGTCGCCGAACTGGATCGCCTGGTTGTCCTTGGTGGTCTTGGTCATGACGCCCGCGTAGGCGGCCTCCGACCCGCTGAGCTTGATCGGCTGGGCGGGGGTCTGCTCGGCCTTGGCCGCCTCGATGCCGCCCGAGCCGAAGGCGATCACGGGGCGGCGGGCGGCCAGGGTACAGGTGACGCCGGGCTTGGCCTTGACGGTGATCAGGATGTAGCCGCCCGCCTGGGACTCGGCCTTGGCGGTGAGGACGACGTCCTTGGTGGCGCAGGTGCCGGCGGCCTGGGCGGGCGTGGAGGCGGAGGGCTTCGCGGTGGTGGGCGCGGCGGCGGGCGCGGACGTGGGAGCGCCGGCCGGTGCGGAGGTCGGTGCGGCCGGAGCGGCCGGGGCCGTGGTGGCGGGGGCGGCGGCCGTGGTGGCCGGGCCGGACGCGGAGGTGGCGGGGTCGCTGTTCTCCGGCCCGCACGCGCTCGCGGTGACGGCGAGGGCCGCGACGGCGACGGCGGTGAGAACGAGACGGCGCGGGCGCATGGCGGATCCCCCAGGGTTGTGACTGCCGGTGTCGCTCACCGGCGCAGCACGACCGTACGCCGGGGTCGTTCACGGTCCGGTGCGGGAACTATCCCGATTCTGTTCCGGACCGCCCCGGGCCCTCCCGACCGCCGCAAAAAAGATGGTCAAGAAGCGCACCGCGCGGGACCATTCGCATCATGACCACCCTCCCGCTGCTCCTCCTCGACGTCGACGGCCCGCTGAACCCGTTCGCCGCCCAGCCGTCGGAACAGCCCGCCGGATACGGCACCCACCACGTCCGCCCGGACTTCCTGCTGGCGCGCTTCCCCGGGAAGCCGGCCGAGGAGGTCGAGCCGATCCGGCTGTGGATCAACCCCGACCACGGCCCCCGGCTGCTCGGCCTGCCCTTCGAACTGGTCTGGGCGACAGCCTGGAAGGGCGAGGCCAACACCTGGATCGGCCCGCTCGTCGGCCTGCCCGAACTCCCCTTCATCGCCTGGCCGAAGATGTTCCACGAGGACCCGGACGGCCTGCACTGGAAGACCAGGGTCCTGGTCGAGTGGGCGGACGGGCGCCCCTTCGTCTGGGTGGACGACGAGCTGGGCCCGCAGGACACCGAGTGGATAGCCGCCAACCACCCGGGCCCGGCGGCGACGTACCGGATCCACCCCGGGGTCGGCCTGCGGGCCGAGGACTTCGACACGCTGCGGGAGTGGGCCCGGACCGAGCTGGGGGCCTGAGCGCGGTGCTGGTGGCCACGGTGGAGCGGCTGTGCCGGTACCCGGTGAAGTCGATGCTCGGTGAGGAGCTCCGCGAGGCGGAGGTGTCGGAGCGCGGCATCGCCGGCGACCGCGCGTGGGCGCTGCTGGACGCCGACACCGGACGGGTGGTGAGCGCCAAGAACCCCCGGCTGTGGGCCGGCGTGCTCGGGTTCACGGCGGTCACCGGCCCGGGCGGCCGGGTGGCCGTCCTCGGTCCGGACGGCGGGGCCGTCGACGAGGGCGGGCTCTCGGAGCGGCTGGGCCGCAAGGTCCGGCTGGTGGACGTGCCGCCGCCGGGCGCGAGCGTCGAACGGTCCGTCCCGGAGGAGGTCCTGGCGCGCGGCGTGCGGGCCGAGGTCGGCTTCACCGTCAGCGAGTTGGGCCGGGGTGCGCCGACCGGCACCTTCTTCGACTTCGCGCCGCTCCACCTGCTCACCACGGCCGCCCTCGACGCCGCGGACGCGCCCGCGGCGGCGGCCGGGCGGTACCGCCCCAACCTGGTGCTGCGGACTCCCGACGGTGTCTCCGGTTTTGTCGAGAACGACTGGGTGGAGGGGGAGTTGGCGGTCGGTCCGGAGCTGCGCCTGCACGTCGTGGCGGCGACGCCGCGCTGCGCCGTCCCGACCCTCGCGCACGGGCCGGGGCTGCCGCGCTCGGCGGCGGCGCTGCGGGTGCTCGCGGAGCGCAACCGGGTGGTGCCGCTGCCGGGGATGGCGGCGCTGCCCTGCCTGGGTGTGTACGCCCGGGTGCTGCGGCCCGGGCGGGTGCGGGTGGGGGACCGGGTCGGGCCGGTGGCCCGAAGGGTCTTCCCGAAGGGGTCTTCCTGAGGGGTTTTCCCGGGGAAGCGGAACCGGTTGCCGCTCCAGGAGGTCCCATGGGTACCAGCACCGAGTCCGGGGAGGCGACCGGGATGGGCGGCGGGCACCGGCAGTTCGAGGGCGTGGCGGGCGAGGGCACGGACGGCGAGGGCACGGCGGGCGTGAGCACGGACGGGAGCGCGGGCGGACGGACGGCGCGGTGGGCGCGCTGGGCGGTGGTCGCGATGGCCGGGGCGACCCTGGCGGTGGTGCTCCTGACCTCGGGGGACGGCGGCTCGGGCGGGCGGTCGGCGCCGATCACGGTGACGGTGACGACGCCCTCGGGCACGCCGACGCTCACCGTCCCGGGGCCGGGGCCGCTGCCGTTGGAGACCTCCGCCGCCCTCGGCCGCCCCGCCGTTCCCTGACTCCGACCCGCTAGCCGAGGGCCTCGGCGAGCACGGCGAGGAAGGCGTCCGTGGTGCCCTCGTCCCGGACGGCGATGCGCAGCCAGTCCGGGCCGAGGCCGGGGAAGGTGTCGCCCCGGCGGACGGCGAAGCCGCGTGCGCGCAGCCGGTCGCGCACGGTGTCCGCGCCGGGCAGCTCGACCAGCACGAAGGACGCCGCCGGTTCGCCGTGCACCCGGACGGCGGGGAGGGCGGCCAGTCCCTTCAGCAGGTGGTCGCGCCGGAGCCCGAGTTCGTGGGCGGCCCGCTCGGCCTCGTCGAGCGCGGCCGGGGCCGAGCAGGCCTCGGCGGCGACCAGGGCCGGGGTGGAGACCGGCCAGAGCGGCTGGGCGGCGGCGAGTCCGGCGATCAGCGGGGCCGGGCCGAGCACGTAGCCGATCCGCAGCCCGGCCAGGCCCCAGGTCTTGGTGAGGCTGCGCAGGACCACCACCCGGCCCGGCAGCTCCCGGGCGGCGGCCAGGGACTCGCTCTCCCCGGGCACGGTGTCCATGAACGCCTCGTCGATCACCAGGGTGCGGCCGGGCCGGGCCAGGGCGGCGACGGCGGCGGCCGGGTGGAGGACGGAGGTGGGGTTGGTGGGGTTGCCCAGCACGACCAGGTCCGACTCCTCCGGCACGGCGCCGACGGTCAGCCGGAAGCCCTCGGCGGGGGAGAGCAGGGTGCGGTGCACGGGGTGTCCGGCGTCCCGCAGGGCGGCCTCCGGCTCGGTGAACTGCGGGTGGACCACCGTGATGTGACGTGGCGTCAGGATGCGGGCGAGCAGGACGAACGCCTCGGCGGCGCCGGAGGTGAGCAGGACCTCGTCCACCGGGCGGCCGTGCCGGGCGGCGACGGCGGCGCGGGCGGCGGTGCCGTCGGGGTAGGCGGCGAGGTCGGCGAGGGTGGCGGCGAGGCGGGTGCGCAGCCAGTCCGGGGGTGTGCCGGTGCGGACGTTGACGGCGAGGTCGACCAGGTCGGCCCCGTCGGCGCGGACCTCGGCGTCCCCGTGGTGGCGCAGGTCCGGCTCGTGCGGCTCGTGCGGCTCGTGCGGCTCGTGCGCGCCGGGTTCGGCGGGGGAGTGGGGGGTCACGGGCGCTCTCCTGCGTTCCGGTGGTGAGGGGTGCGGGCGACGGCGGCCGTCGCGGACGCGGTCTTCCGTTTGGGGACGAGGAGTTCGCCGCCGCCCGTCGCCGCCAGGGCCGCCGCCTCGGCCACGCTGACCGTCCCGACCGCCTCGCCGACGGTGCCGGACGGGTTCGGCACCGGGACGGCGGCCAGCGCCTCGGCCGGGTACTCGGCCACGGGGACGCCGAACGCCGCCGCGGCGGCCCGGACGGCGGGGTGGCCGCCCTTGCCGGTGAGGGTCGCGAGTGCGCGGACGGCGTCGGCGGGCAGTCCGGCTCCGGCGAGCGTCCGCCGGACCAGCTCCAGCAGTTCCGTCTCCGCGGCGGTCGCGCGCACGCCGACGCCGACGACGAGGCCGTCGCCGCCGACGGGCCCGTCGCCGTCGGGATTCCTCACGCTGTACTCACCGTCCGCTCACGTCCAGCTCCTCCACGTCACCCGCCCGACACCTGCCCGAGGGCCGGACGCCGGTCGGCCCGGCCCGGCGGTCGCCGAGGGCCACCGGGGGCGGCCGAAATCCGCCGGTCGCCGCCCGGGCGGAATGCCGCAGGTCAGGGCGATACCGGGCGTCGGGGGCCGCCGGAAATCCCACCACGCCCGCGACGGACGGGTCAATCGGGTCGATTGTGACGTTCCCCGGCGTCCGTCCTACGGCGAAGCTCGGCCACCGATCCCTGTTCGCCAGTTCTTCACCTCTGCGCCGAGGCCCCCGCCACCGGGCCGCTCCTACTGTTTGCGGCGCTCCGAAACCGCCGGTGCCCCGACCGGCGGTCCTCTCCCACCCGGCAGTACCCGGCGGCCGGGTGAGCCTGCCCTGCCCACCGCCGGTCCCGACGCCACACGGAGGACACCATGCCCGAAACTCCGGACACTGTTGACATGAGCGCCACCGCCCCGAGCGCCGGGGGTGCCGCCCCGAGCCGCCCCCGCCGCCGGCTCACCGCCTCGGCCGCCGGGCTCGGCCTCGTCGCCGGGTCGCTCGGCCTCTGGGCCGCCACCGGCACCACCGCGCAGGCCGCCGCCCTGCCGGCCCCCGACCACGTGGTCGTCGTCGTCCTGGAGAACCACGCCTACACCCAGGTCATCGGCAGCTCCAGCGCCCCGTACATCAACAACACCCTCGCGGCCGGCGGCGCCACCCTCACCCAGTCCTTCGGGCTCACCCACCCCAGCGAGCCCAACTACTACCAGCTGTTCTCCGGCTCCAACCAGGGCCGCACCGACGACAGCTGCGTCTCCGTCGGCTCGATCAACAAGCCGAACCTCGCCTCCGAGCTGATCGCCGCCGGCAAGACCTGGGGCAGCTACAACGAGGGCCTGCCGAGCCAGGGCTCGACCGTGTGCTCCAGCGGCAAGTACGCGCAGAAGCACAACCCGTGGTTCGGCTTCTCCAACGTGCCGACCAACACCGCGTACACCATGACGCAGTTCCCGACGAACTACGCCACCCTGCCGAAGGTCTCCTTCGTCGTCCCGGACCTGTGCAACGACATGCACGACTGCTCGGTCGGCACCGGCGACACCTGGATCAAGAACAAGCTCGGCGCCTACGCCACCTGGGCCAAGGCCAACAACAGCCTCCTCGTCGTCACCTTCGACGAGGACAACCGCCTCGCCGGCAACCGCATCCCCACCGTCTTCTACGGCGCCCACGTCACCCCGGGCTCCACCACCGCCACCACCTACAACCACTACAACGTGCTGCGCACCCTGGAGGACCTCGCGGGCCTGACCAGCCACGCGGGCAACGCCGCCACCGCCGCCACCGTCACCGGCATCTGGAACTGACGCCCGTGTACGTCGCGGACTCCCGCAGCTCCAAGGCCCCCGTCGCCCCGGCCGAGACCCGGCCGGGGCGGCGGGAGGCCGCCGACGGATCCGGCCCGGCCGACGGATCCGGCGCCGGTGACGGACCGCGCGCCGCCGCCGGACGCCGCACCGCCGTCCGGGCGGCCGTCCCCGGCACCGTGGTGGCCCTGGGCGTGGTCAGCCTGGTCACCGACGTCTCGTCCGAGATGGTCAGCGCCGTCCTGCCGCTCTACCTGCTCACCGGCCTCGGCCTGTCCCCGCTCGGCTTCGGCCTGCTCGACGGCATCCAGAACGGCTTCAGCGCCCTCGTCCGCCTGCTCGGCGGCCACCTCGCCGACCGCCGGGGCCGCGACGGGGCGCCCCGGCACAAGGCCGTCGCCGCCGTCGGCTACGGACTGTCCGCGCTCTGCAAGCCGCTGCTGCTGCTCGTCCACACGGTGCCGCTGATCGGCGCCGTGGTCGCCGTCGACCGCACCGGCAAGGGCCTGCGCACCGCCCCGCGGGACGCGATGATCTCGCTCGCCACCGAACCGGCCCACCGCGGCCGGGCGTTCGGCGTCCACCGGGCGATGGACACGGCGGGCGCGCTGCTCGGTCCGCTCACCGCCTTCCTCGTCCTGCGGCTGGCCGGCGGCCCGATGCTCGCCGACGGCGGCCAGCAGCAGGGCTACCACGCGGTGTTCGCGGTCAGCGGGTGCGTCGCGGTGCTCGGCGTGCTCGTCCTGCTGCTCTTCGTGCCGAACCGGCTCGACGCCGCCGGGACGCCCGACGGCGCCGGACCGTCCTCCGACGCCGCCGGAGTCTCCGACGCCCGCCCCCGGCTGCGGGACGGGCTCGCGCTGCTGCGCGTCCCCGGCCTGCGCCGGCTCACCGTGTGCGCGGTGCTGCTCGGCCTCACCACCGTCAGCGACTCCTTCCTCTACCTGCTGGTGCAGCGCCGGCTCGGCCTCTCCGTCGAGTACTTCCCGCTGCTGCCGCTCGGTACCGCGGGCGCCTTCCTGCTGCTCGCCGTGCCGCTCGGCGCGCTCGCCGACCGGATCGGCCGCCGCCGGCTGTTCCTGGCCGGGCACGGCGTCCTGCTGCTCGCCTACGGCCTGCTGCTGTCGCCGCTGGACGGCCCGGCGGCCGTGGTCTGCGTCCTGCTGCTGCACGGCTCCTTCTACGCGGCCACGGACGGCGTGCTCGCCGCCGCCGCGGCCGACACCGTCCCCGCCGAGCGGCGCGGCGCCGGCCTCGCCCTGGTCGGCACCGGGCAGGCGCTGGCCCGGTTCGCCTGCTCGCTGGCGTTCGGCGCGCTGTGGAGCGCGGTCGGCGGCACCACCGCGCTGACCTGGTCGGCGCTGGCGCTGGCCGGCTGCGTCACCGGGGCGGCGTTCGTCCTGCGCGAGCCCGCCGCCGCTACCGGCATCCCTGGTGGGCCCGCCACCTCCACGACCGACGACTCCGAGGTGCCCTCGTGACCACCGCCACCACCCTCCCGAACCGCACCCGGGTGCTGATCCTGCTGGTCGCCGTCGTCCTGCTCGGCGCGGTCGGCACCGGCGCCGTCCTGTGGGCCTCGGACCGCTCCGCCGAACGCGACCGCACCCAGGCCGGCGGCCCGGTCGTCACCCGGGGCGAGGTCACCCTCAAGGACCCGGCCGCCCGGCAGCTCGTCTTCCGCAACATGGCCTGGGGCCCGCACCGCGACGAGGTCGTCACCGTCCCCGCCGGGCACCCCGACGGCCCGCGCACCTCCTCCGGCGTCCAGTGCCTGCGCTTCTACGCCGCCGCGGGCACCGGCATCTGCCTGCGGGCCGACCGGGGCGCCCTCCAGGACACCTACCGGGCCGTCGTCCTCGACGACCACCTGCGCGAACTGCGCTCCTTCCCGGCCGCCGGCATCCCCACCCGCTCCCGGGTCTCGCCCTCCGGCCACCTCGCCGCCTGGACCGTCTTCGTCAGCGGCGACTCCTACGCGGGCACCGACTTCTCCACCCGCACCTCGATCGTCGACGTCCGCGACTGGAACCTCCGGGAGAACCTGGAGGAGTTCGACGTGGTCAAGGACGGCAGGCCGTACCGGGCGCCGGACGTCAACGTCTGGGGCGTGACCTTCGCCGACGACAACACCTTCTACGCCACCGTCGCCACCGGCGGCCAGACCTACCTGGTCCGCGGCGACCTAGCCGCCCGCACCCTCACCACCCTGCACCAGAACGTCGAGTGCCCGTCCCTCTCCCCGGACGGCACCCGGATCGCCTACAAGAAGCGCGTCCCCGGCGCCTCCGCGGACGCCCCCTGGCGGCTGTACGTCCTCGACCTCGCCACCATGACCGAGACCGCCACCGCCGAGCAGCGCAGCATCGACGACCAGGCCGTCTGGTCCGACGACCGCACCCTGCTCTACGCCATGCCCGGCGACTTCGGCGCCGACCTGTGGACCGTTCCCGCCGACGGCGGCGGCGCGGTCGGGCGGCTGCTGGAGGCGGCCGTCGCGCCCGCGTACCTGGGCTGAACGGAGGGCCGGGCGGAGGTCGGGCGGAGCTCGGGCGGAGGGCCGGGCGGAGGTGCTACCAGGGCTGATCGGGGTGGTTGGTCCCATTCGGAACTCGGAGCGTAGGGTCCAGGACGAGCACCACGAACGGCCGGGCCCTGACCGGGCCGCCAGGACGACGGACCGGGGGAACGGGAACAGTGAGGCAACGAGGGCCCGACGGCGGATCGCCGCCCGAGCGTGCGACCAGCGAATCCTGGCCGGCCCTGCACGGCCGGCCGGTGCTGCGCCGCACCGTCGCGATCGGTCTGGTGGTCTTCGTGTCGGTGCTGGCCGCCCTCGCCGTCCGGGGTGTCAACGCGCTCACCGTCGGCCGGGGGGCCATCGAGACCGACCGCGACCGCGCCGAACTGCTGGCCGGGCTCCATCCCTCCCAGCACCCGGGCGCGGGCCGCTACTACGTCCCGGTCGGCGCCGTCTACACGCGGGGGGCGGACGGCCTGCCCGTCGCCTACCTGCACTACCGGCTGGCGGGCGGGCGCGAGGTCGGCATCGGCGATTTCCTGCGCACCTACGACCTGCCCGCCCCCGGCGCCGTCGCCCCGCTGCCCGCCGACCTCACCGAGGCACTGGGCGGCGACGAACCGGCCTCGGCCCCGGAGCTGGGCGGGCCGCTGCCGGCCTCGGCCTCGCCGTCGGCCTCGCCGTCGGCTTCCCCCTCGGCACTTCCTGACGCCTCGCCCTCCGTGCCGCCCACCGCGCTGCCTTCCGCGCCGCCTGATGAGGCGCCCACCGACGGTCCGGCCCTCGACGCCGACGCGGACCCCACCGACCCGGCGGAGGCCACCGAGCCCGCCGGTGAGGCCGCCGACCCGGAACCCGCCGAGCACCTCGCCCCCGCCGCCGAACCGGCCGCCGACCCCGGCCCGAGCCCCACCCCGACACCCGAGGACACCGAGGAACCCGTCACCGACCCCACCCGCAACCGGGCCCGCCGCATCTACGTCGCCCCCGACCCCGCCGGACTCCCCGGCGCCGCCGACATCTATGTCCGCGCCACCGGCTGACCGGGCCGGGCTGCGGTTCGACGCCTTCGAGGCCATCGCCGCGACTGCCGCCCGCCCGGACGGCACCCTGGCGCCCGCCGAGTACTTCGCCGGCCAAGGCGAGTGGGCCGACTCCCGGGGTGTGCTGCTGGTCGCGGAGGTCACCTCCTTCGACCGGCGGGCCGACGAGCGGGACCGGGTCAAGAAGCCCCGGGCGTACGCGGAGAGCGGCATCCCGCTCTGTCTACTGGTCGACCGGGACAACGACACCGTCACCGTCCACAGCGAGCCGGTCAAGGGCAGCTACCGCGGGACCCGGACCTACGACTACGGCGAGCGGGTCGAACTCCCCGGTCTCGACATGGTCCTGGACACCGAGGAGCTCAAGGACTACAGCCGCTGACCCAACCCCGTTGCCGGCGCTGTCGGTTGGCCGTGCTGTACTCCCGCCATGACGCTTGAGAACAGCACGCCGCCGCCCGGCCGCTCCGCGGAGTGGGAGGCCACTTTGGCCGGGGCTTTCGGGGAGGTGCTCGGCCGGCCGCTGACCGAGTACGCGGACGCCCGCTACGGGGCCTACTACGGCGGCAACTTCCTCGACGAGGCCGAGCTCGACCACGACCCGGTGTGGGTCGGCCGGGCCGCGCTCGCGGGGGAGGAGACGATCGGCCCCGGTGATCTGCTGCTCACCCCGCCGGGTGACACCGCCGAGACCGAGTTGGTGTTCGACGCGAGCCGGTCGCTGTTCTGGGTCGACCCGCGCGAACTGCCCGACACGCTGGCCGCGTTCGGCGCCGATCTGGCCGCCGCCGTCGCGGCGTCCGAGGGCGGGCAGTGGCGCGGCGCCCTGCTGGGCGAGGAGTTGGGCCGGATATCGGGCCGCCACGGCGTCGACCTCGCCTCGGCCGACCTGCCCCGGGAGGTGTGGACGCTCTGGCAGGGCCGGATCGCCTCCGGTGACACCCTGCTCGACGCCCTCCGCGCCGCCACCGGCCTGACCGCCGCCACCTCGCCCGAGCTGGTCCCGGCCGGCCTCGGCGACACCGCCGACGAGGTGGCGGAGGAGGCCCACGAGCTGGTGGCCGGTGTGGCCGACCCGGCCCTGCGGGACTACCTGGCGGCCTTCTGCGACGAGGAGTCCCACGACCTCGCCCTCGTGCGCTTCGCCCCGGCCGACGAGGATGAGGACGAGGACGAGGATCAGGACGACGACTTCCACGACGACGACTACGACGATGACGACTTCGACGACTACGACGACTCGCAGGGCGGCACCGTCGTCGTCCGCTGGGACGGCGCGGTCGACCAGTACGAGGTCACCGTCCGCCGCGTGATCGCCTGACCGCCCGACGGCCCGCCCCGGGCCCTCCCGCGCGGAGGGCCCGGCACCCGGGGGACAAACCCAGGGGATAAAGTCGCGGGGCGAACCGATCTGCGGTGCGCGCGTGGAACCGAAGGAGCAGACCGTGGGCGAGGCCGCCTCCCCCGAGACCGGTGCCGACACCGTGGACCCCCGCCGGGGCGCGGAGCTCGCGGCGCGCTGGTGGAAGTGGGCACTGTCGGCCCCGGCGGAGCGCAGCCCCGTCGGTGACACCACCGGCGAGTTCGCCAACTGGCGTCAGCCCTCGGACGTCTGGTTCCTGGCCGGCACCTACGGCGGCCGCGTCGTGCGCCGCTGCCCCATCCCCGCCGGGAAGCCGGTCTTCTTCCCGGTCTTCAACACCCAGCGCTTCGCCTTCGGCCTGTCCGCCGCGCCGTGGCGGGTCGAGACCTCCAGGGCGGAGGCGACGTTGAACGGGGTCCCGCTGCGGGTGCAGGAGTTCGCGTCCAGGCGCTTCCTGGTGATGGGCATCCCGCGCGTCGCCTGGGGCCAGTGGTGCGCCCTGGACCCGCTGGCGCCCGGTCAGTACGTGCTCTCCATCAAGGCGCGGGCCGGGGAGTTCTCGGTCGACACCACCTACCACCTGGACGCCGTCGAGTACTGACGGGCGCGTTCCGGCTGTCCCGTCGGCTCAGACGGCGGCGAGCAGGTCGCGCAGCGGGGCAGGCTCCTGCCCGGGGGCCAGGGCCTGCACCAGCAGATGCCCGTAGCGGATCTTGCGGCCCTTCTTGGTGCCGAGGAAACGGCGCAACTGCCCCTCGGCCGGGCGGCCCTGATGGGCGGGCTGGCGAACGAAGGTCTGCCAGGCCGGGAGGTCGCCCTCGGCCCGCACGATCTCCACCACCCGGGCCACGCCCAGCGCGCGGATCAACTCCTCCTCCAGGTCCGCCACACAGACGAAGAACCCCTCGCGCGGCGCTCCCGCCCGGTCGAGCCCACGCTCGTAGAAGCCCTGCTCGTTCGCGTCGCACAGCCCGGTGAGGCGCAGCCCCAGCCCCGGCGGCCCGAGCAGTTCGGCGTAGCGGGCGATGTTCATCGCCCCACCCATGGAGACCACGCACACCCCGTCCCCGGCCAGGTCCCGGCCGTGGCGTGCGGCCAGCGTCCCGACGGCGGCCAGGTCGCTCGGCCCCTCCACCAGGACGGCCGTGCGTGCCCCCACCCGCCCGGCCAGTTCCCCCGCCGGCCCACCGGGTCCGCCCGCCGCCCAAGCCGTGATCGCGTCCCGGAACGCTGCCATGTCCGCCATGCTGCGCATTCTGCTCCGCCGGGGCGTGCGGAGCCCGCCATTTTCGCCGCGTCGGCCCCTCCGGGCGGAGCTACAGCACGGCCACGCACGAACTCAGGTCGGCGGTCAGGAAGACCAGGTGCGAGTCCTCGCCCATCCCCACCCGCCCCAGGGCGACGGGGGTGTCACCGGCGCGCCGGAGGTCGGGGAGTCCTTGGCCGAAGTCCCACTGGCCGGCGATGCCGTCCTCCGCCAAGCATTCGGCCCGCCATGCCCAGATGGCGAAGAGCCGGCCGGCCGGCGTCGTCGATCCGGCCCACACCTGGAACGAAATCCCG
This sequence comes from Kitasatospora purpeofusca, assembly GCF_036010405.1. Lineage (NCBI taxonomy): Bacteria > Bacillati > Actinomycetota > Actinomycetes > Kitasatosporales > Streptomycetaceae > Kitasatospora > Kitasatospora purpeofusca. The sequence continues at coordinate 6,919,416 of NZ_CP108561.1, forward strand.
GTACGCAGGGCGAGCGCGGCACGGCCGGCCCCCTCGGTCCCGTGTCGTTCGAGGGCGGCAATCAGCTCTTCGCGATCCACGACAGGCAGTATGGCGTTCGGCGGCGACAGAGGGGCCGGTCGGGAAGCCTCGGGATCAATCATCCGACGGTGATGCCGGAGGCCACGTACGGTGCGGCCATGACCGAGGCTCTTCCCGCTGATGTCGCCGACGTGCTCGACGCCCTCCTCGACGCCGACGATCCGGTTCATGCTGCGCTCCGCGCCCAGGTGCCCCACCTGAGCGTCTCGGGGCGGTGCACCTGCGGCTGCGGCACGGCCTACTTCGACCTCGACCGGTCCGAAGTCCGGCCGGCCGCCTCAGGGCCGGGCACGGTGGTGGCCGCCGAAGCCCAGATCCTGACCGAGAACGGCGACTGCCCCGGCGAAGTCCTGGCCTTCGCCGAGGCCGGCTACCTCTCCTGGCTGGAGGTCTGCTCCTGGAGCGACACGGTCGAGGTCACCCTTGCTCTGGCCCGGCGAACGCTGCGCCGCTGACGCCGGTGTGCCCCGGAGTAGGAAGTCGGCCCGGCCGACTTCCTACTCCGCAGGCTCCGCCGCCGCCGTGATCATGCGGTGCATGACGGCCGCCGGCAGCGCCGGGTTGGTGGCGGCATTCCCGGCGGTGGCCGGGTCCTGGAGCAGGGTTGCCAGCAGTGCAGGGGGGAGGGCCGGGTGGCGGTGGGCGCGGGCCCGGACCACGGGATCGGGGTCGTGGGCGAATCGTTCGGCGAGGGCGGCGGGGGCTGCCGGGTCGTCGAGGGCGAGCATCCGCAGGCGCGGGTGGGGGTCGTCGGCGAAGCGCAGCAGGTCGGCGCGTGGGAAGTTGGGGTGCTTGAGCGGGCGGTCGGGGAAGGAGAAGGTGCCGTCCCGGCCGTCCGTCCAGAGGTCGAGCAGCAGCCAGGAGGGGGCGTCGTCGCAGGACTCGGCGAGGAACAGCCGGACGGCGAAGTCCTCGTCACGGGCGAGGACTTCGACCACATCGGTGGGCAGTCGGGGCGCGCGGGCGACGCTGCGGCGGATCCGGAGCCGGGGGGAGCCGGCCAACTGCCGCATGGCGTCCGGGTCGTCGAACAGGGCGGCGACCCACCACAGGGCGTAGGTACGGTCCCGGGGGTCGATGTCCGGGACGGCGTCGGCCAGTGCGGCGATCTCCTCCGAGGTCGCGGGCGGCCGGGCGTCGGCCTCGGGCGCGGGTTCGACACCCCGCCGCCGGGGTGCCCGCTCGCGGTAGGCGGCCGCGTCCGCCGCCAGTTCCGTCAGCAGGGCGTGCTCAGGCTTTCCGGCCCTGGCGGTCAGCAGGCGGTCCCACTGGGCGGCCGAGAGCTGCCCGTTCTCGGCGGCCCGGCCCCAGACCTGCCGGTGCGGGCTGGCCACGGCGGCGTCCAGGACGGCCGGGGGCAGGTCCGAGCGCAGCAGGAAGTCGGCGTGCCCGGCGTCGAGCAGGGCGAGCAGTACGTCCTCGGGCACGGCCGGGCCGAGCCCGATCCCGTGCAGCCATTCCCGCCCGAGCCGCGCCGACGGCACGGGAGGGTGGAGGAGCGCCGCCCACGGGTCCTGCTGATGATCCATTCCCGCAGGGTGGTGCGCGTGGGAAGTCGGCGGGTCCGACTTCCCACGCCAGGGGGAGGGCGGGGTCAGGAGCCGCCCTCCCCTGCGGCGCTCAGGGCCGCCGCGAGGTGGCTGTACTCGGGCAGGCTCGCCCCAACGGCCCTCTCGTAGCGCACGGCGTCGGCGATGCCGAGCTTCTCGCCGGTGGGGAGGGTCCGGTTCGACGTCCACAGGAGCAGCCGCAGTTCCTCGTTCTCGACGGCGAGCAGCGGGGCGGAGGACTCCAACGGCGCTCCGTTGTGCCGTCTCCAGTCGGCGACGTCGTTCCAGAAGCCGGTCAGAGTGTCCCAGCAGATCGCGCTCCGGGGGCCGAGCAGCGTGCGGATGTCCTCGGGGGAGCGGAATTCGTCGAGGCCGTGGGAGGTGAGGTTCTGGACGTTCTCCAGGACGCGCACGGCGAGCGCGTACCCGGCCTCGTCCACCAGCGCCTCCTCGCCGAGCGCCAGGATCTCGATGGTCGAGGGGTGGTCCCGTCGGGCGGCCCGGTAGGCGATCTGGCGGGCGAGGTGCAGGTCGTCCTCGGTGTCGGCCGGTGCGGCGGTGGGAGCGGTGGGGCGGCGGCGCCAGGGGAATCGCATGGTCACACTCTCGGTGGGCGTCGGTGGCGATCATGATCTCCCACCCCCGCGGGCCCCGTGCACCGGGGCCCGCCCGCCGCGCAGGAAGTCGGCGGGTCCGACTTCCTGCGCGGGGAGCGGCGGCCCGGGCTCAGTCGAGGACGGCGACGGCCTCCACCTCGACCAGGTGCTCGGGCACGTCAAGGGCCGCCACGCCGAGCAGAGTGGCCGGCGGGGTGGCGGTGGTGCCGATCTTCGCGGTGGCGCGCCGGATGCCCTCCAGGAGCAGCGGCATTTGGTCGGGCGTCCAATTGGCGACGTGGACGGTCAGCTTCGCGACGTCGTCGAAGGTCGCGCCCGCCCCGGCCAGGGCGGTGGCGACATTGAGGTAGCACTGCTCGACCTGGGCGGCCAGGTCGCCCGCGCCGACGGTGGCACCGTCGGCGTCCCAGGAGACCTGTCCGGCGATGTACACCGTCCGCGAGCCGGTGGCCACCGCCGCTTGGTGGTAGACGTCGATCGTGGGCAGTCCGTCGGGGTTCAGCAGGGTGATGGCCATGGCGGCTTCCGCCTCCTCGTGCTCTCTTGTGGTGACTCGGTCACCGTAGGAGAGTGGTCGCCGACGTGGAAGAACGCACTTTTCGGTGACTGGGGAACCTCAAGGTGAGCAAGCAGGTCAACGGCTCGGCGACGACGACGGACCGGGCGGACGCGATGCGGGCGGACTCGCTGGCACGGGAGATCTTCTCGGACATCGCCAACAAGTGGGCGCTGCTGATCGTCGAGGCGATCGGCGACGGCACCCTGCGCTTCACCGAGCTGCGCAAGGAGGTCGACGGCATCAGCCACAAGATGCTCACCCAGAACCTGCGCCTGCTGGAGCGCAACGGCCTGGTGGAGCGCACGGTGCACCCGACGGTGCCGCCGCGCGTCGAGTACACCCTCACCGGGCCCGGCCGGGCCCTGCGCGCCACGGTGGACGCCATGTGCGACTGGACGCACCGCCACCTGGACGCGATCGAGGAGGCCCGCCGGCGCTTCGGTGCCGTCTGACCGGCGTCCTGACCGGCGTCCTGAACGGCGTCCTGAACGGTGCCCCGCTCAGCGGAAGTCCGCCGCGTGGTCCACCGCCCACTCCCGGAAGGACCGGGCAGGGATTCCCGTGATGCGCTCCACGGCGTCGTTGACGGGCTCCGGGTGGTCGAGCATGGCCGCCTGGGCCGGGAGCACGGCCGCCACCAGCTCCGCCGGCCAGCCCGCGGCCCTCATCCGCTCGGCGGCCTCGGCGGGTGTGATCTCCTCGAACCGCAGCGGCCGTCCGACCGCCTCGCCGATCAGCGCCACCTGCCGTTCCTGGGTGACCGGTTCGGGGCCGGTGAGCAGGGGGCGGGCGCCGAGCAGGGTGTCCGTCGTCAGTGCCCGGACGGCGACGGCGGCGATGTCGGCCTCGTGGATCAACGGGCGGGCCAGTTGCGGCAACGGCGCCCGGACCGCGCCGGTCGCGCGGAGTTCCTCCGCCCAGCCCAGCGTGTTGCTCGCGAAGCCGGTGGGCCGCAGCGCCGTCCGTTCGAGGCCCGACGCCTCGATCAGCCGCTCCAGTTCCGTGTGGAAGGCGGTGATCGGGTCGCCCGGTACGTCCGTCCCGTCCCCGACCCCGGCGGACGACAGGTAGACCACCCGTCGGGCGTGCTTCCCGATCGCGTCGATCACCTCCGCGGCGCCCTCGGCACTCAGGAAGGGCCAGACCAGGAACACGGCGTCGACGCCCTCCAGGGCCTCGCCCAGTGACGCGGGGTCGCCGAGGTCGCCCCGTACCGCCCGCACGCCCTCAGGGAAGCCCACCTCCCCCCGCACCAGGGCCCGCACGGGTACGCCCGCCGCGTGCAGTTGGGCCACCACCGAACCGCCGACCCGTCCGGTCGCGCCGGTCACCAGGATCGTGGGCTGTGTCATCGGAATCTCCTCGTCTCGCCGTTCGATGGCACGACCCTCGTACATCAACCGAGGTTCAGGTCAAGTGCCGGCCGGATGTCCCGGCCGGTCAGGGCGTCCGACGCCGCAGCCCTGCCTGTTGCCGGGTGAGGTGGCGGAGGACCGGGGTGAGGTAGTCGGCGTGCGGGCCGGGCAGGCCCGGGAGGTCGGCGGGGGAGCGGACGAAGGCCAGCTCGACCAGTTCGCGTTCCGGCGGCGCGAGGGCGGTGAAGTGCTCGCGCAGGGAGGCTTCGGGGAGGGGCGGTGCGAGGAACAGCACGCCGACGCTGCCGTACTGGCCACGGGTGACGGCCCGGAGCTCCAACTCGGTGGGGGCGGCGGTGACTCCGGTCTCCTCGGCCAGCTCGCGGACGGCGTTGCGACGCAGCGCGGCGAGGTCGAGGCGCTCGCCGTCCGGCGGGGGTTCGACGGAGCCGCCGGGGAACTGCCAGCGCCCGGGGGCGGCGGTGGTGGGGGACATCCGGCCGACGAGCAGACGGCCGTCGTCGGTGGTCTGGAGGACGCTGACGGAGAGCGAGGCGGTGGGGGCGGTGGCGGAGGGGACGCGCCGCAGGGCGTAGTGGCGGTAGGTCACCCGGGACCAGGAGATGTGGAGTTCGCCGGGTCTTGGCCAGGAGGTGTCCGCGCAGGCCACCGCGGGCCCGTCGAAGAGGGTGGGATTGGCCAGGACCATGGTCGCCCAGACCTGGTCCCGGGCGTGCCGCTCCTCGGCGGTGAGGCGAGGTGCGGCGACCTCGGCGAGCCGGATCCGGCGCACACCGAGTACTTCGGCGAGCGGCGGTGGTGGGGGAGTTGGGGCGGCTGCTTCGCGCATCCGCCCATCGAAGCAGCCGGAGGGGGTGCGGGTCAGCCGGACGCGGCGGGGGAGGGCCCCGGGTGTCAGAGGATGTCGAACTCGTCGTGCTTGACGGCGGTGACGAAGGCGCGCCAGGCGTCGGCGGGGAAGAGCAGGGCGGGGCCGGCGGGGTCCTGGGAGTGCCGGACGGGGACGAGGCCGGGGTGGTCGTCGGCGATCTCGACGCATTCGCCGCCTTGGCCGCTGTAGGTGCTCTTCCGCCACGACATGGTCCAGGAGTTCCCTTCGGTAGGCCTGCGATCCACGGTAGGGGAAGGGAAACCCGGGGGACAGAGGGCGTACGGGCGGGGTAGGACTGCCTGGTGGAGTTGAGGACGACGGTCCACCGGGTGCGGCACGGTGGCGAGGAGTACCGGGTGGTGAAGGCCGTCCCGAGGTCGGGGCGGACGGTGCTGTTCCGGAAGGAATGGTCGCTGGACATGTTCGTGGACCTGGAGGGGGCCCGGAACGTGGCGGCGGCGTGGGGGTTGGCGGCGCGGTCGCGGCGGTCGCTGGTGTACGTGCCGTTGCGGGCCGAGCGGGAGGGGCCGGGCAGGCTGCCGGGGTGGTTCCAGTCGCCGGTGGTGGACCTGGTGCTGGTGCAGGGCGGGTTGGGGTTTCCGGTGTCGCGGTGGAAGGCGGTGCGGGCGGGGTTGGGGGCGGGCCGGCCGCAGGTGATGGAGATCCCGGAGACGGACTTCTCTGGGGAGAAGGAGCCGAAGGAGTGGCGGCGGGACGAGTTGAGGTTCGGGTTCGCGGCCGAGACGTTGTTCCTGACCGGGAGCGCGGCGGCGTTCCGGTGGACCGGCGCACAGGTGCATTTGCTGGTGCGGGAGGGTCCGGCTCGCGCGCTGGCGGGGACTCCGTGGTCACCGTACGACAGCGTGATGTTGCATCACGCGGGGGATCTGACGGCGAAGGGTCCGGTGAAGGGGCCAGGTGTCCTGAACATCGAGTACGCACACGGGTGGAGAGCGAGGTGAGCCCCGACCGGTTCAGCGGTCGGGGCTCATCGATGGTGCTGGGGTTCAGACGGTGCCGAACTCGCCGCCCTGGACGGCGGTGACGAAGGCGCGCCAGGCGTCGGCGGGGAAGAGCAGGGAGGGGCCTTGCGGGTCCTTGGAGTCTCGAACCGGCATGACGTCGGCGTAGCCATCGGAGACCTCGATGCATCCGCCTCCGCCGTTGCTGTGTGAACTCTTGCGCCACTCGGCGCCCGATAGATCAACGTGCATGGCGTTCAAGTTCCTTCCGTGCCTCATGAATCATGGTCAGGCTGTCCGCCCGGGGAAGTGCGTCCACCTGGAGGCGATCGTACTTTCTTGCCCAGCCCGCGACGATCTCGGCATCCTGCTCCAGGTAGCCGCGCTGAAGCGTCTCGGTGTATCCGACCATCGCCCGATTGGGCATGGTGAGCAGCGTTACCGAGTGTGAGAAGGGGCGCTCCTCGCCCAGGCTGAACGGCGTTACTTGGAGGACGACGTTCGGCTGAGCGGACAGGCTCTCCAGGTGGGTCATCTGCTGCACCATGACACCTGGGCCGCCGATCGGCCGGTGGAGGACAGTCTCGTCCAGAACAACATGGATGGTCAGAGTCCGCTCCAGTAACTTCTTTCGAGCTGAGAGGAGTTGAAGTCGCTCATCGGCCTGTGAGCGAGTGGCCTCGCCCCGGCGCACGATGGCAGCCTCGTATGCAGCGGAGTAGTCCGGGTGTTGCAGAACGCCTGGCACCATGCTCGTCTCAAAGAGCCGTATGCAGATCGCCTCGCGCTCCTTGGTGGTGTACTCGGGGAATCCCGGGATGAGCGCTCCGTTCTTCCAGCTCCACCACAGCAGCTCCAGTGCCCCACCGGCTGTCAGCGCCTCGTCGGCCCGCTGGACGAACTTTAAGCTCGGAGCCTGCTTTGCCGTCTCCACGTTCGAGATGTAGACGCTGGAGTATCGAACTAGGGTGCCGAGTTCGACCTGAGTCAGTCCTCGCGCCTCGCGCAACCTGCGAAGTTGAACCGCGAAGGCAGCAAGCGGAGATGACGTCGGGTCAAGTGTGATGCGCTTCAAGATCGCCCCACTTAAAGCAGCGTGAACTAGAGAGTTAAAGACCTTCCGATCGTAGCCCCCCCAGCTCCACCATGGATACCGGTCGTAGTGATTCCAATGCACAGTGCAACCAGTGGAGCCAACATGCCCTCGCACCCCCGCATTCCCGTGTACAAGCCTGCCGTTGGGGAGATCGTGCGCGACCTCGCGCACCTCGACACCTCCGGCAAGCCCCTCGAAGCGGTCTACATGGACACCCTCGCCGGGCTCGTCTACCTCCGTCACGAGGCCGGCGGCTGCGAGTGGACCACCAAGCCCAACCGCATCCAGGCCCTCCCCACCCCCCGCTTCCTCACCGTCCAGCACCCCAGCCGGCCCCGCGTCGCCGACGTGGCGTGAACCGCTCGCTGCGGCTCGTCGTCGCCGCCGTCACCGTCCCCACCCTCAGCGCGCTCGCCGCCGCCCTCGTCTGCTGGCCCATCCACGACGGACCCCTCGGACCCCAACTCCTCATCTTCGGACTGATCCTCGCCACCGGCATCAGCGCCGGACTCCCCGCCTGCCTCACCTGGCTCACCCCCGACAGCCCCGACACCGAGAACTGACCACCCCCAGGAGCCCCACCGTGCTGCACCACCTCCCCACCCTCCTCACCACCCCACCCCGCCGACGCCACAACCACCACGCCCTGATCCTCAACCGCGACGGCGCCCTCCTCGTCATCGGCACCACCCACCAGTCCGGCCTCGTCCTGCCCGGCGGACCCGCAGAAGCCAACGAACTCCCCCACCACGCCGCCCGCCGCCACACCGACACCCAGACCGGCCTCGTCCTGCCCCTGCGCAAGATCCTCGCCACCGACCACACCCCCACCCGACTCCTCCCCGAAGCCCTCCATCTCGTCCACTGGGGCGGACGCCTCAGCCCCGCCCAGGAATCCACCGTCGCCCGCCACCGACCGCCCCACACCGTCACCGCCGTCCACTGGCTCCACCGCGCCCAACTCGCCGACACCATGCACCCCGACCACCACCGCCGCACCACCCACGCCCTCGACGCCCTCACCCGCGGCGCCCACCTCCCCCTCCTCCTCCACGGCACCCCCGCCGAATAGCCCCGGAACGCGAGAAAGCCCCGGACCGACACCGGGGCTTTCGCCCGACAACCGTCGGACTGCAAACGATCCTTCCCGAACGGTCGGGCCGGACAGCTCCTTCCGGGGGATACGCGGGTATGAAGGGAGCCGGGCCTTCGTCAGATCTCGTACAGGTGATGCGGGACCGCCCGCTCCCAGACCGCCTCGAACGCGGTGGCGCACAGTTTCACGGTTTCCGGGTCCGCGGTGATCTCGTCCTCGACCACCGCGCCGTCGCCGGAGAAGTGGTGCACTCGGAGCAGTGCTCCGTCGAACAGTCAGAAGTCGTTCCCCGGCAGCGGAATGCTCGTGGCCCGCCGTCGAGGCAGCCAACGGACATCCTCGCCGGCCGCGACGTTCGCGTGAGTGACGTAGTGCTCCCACCGGATGTACTCGGAAACGGGCTCGGAGACGATCCGGGCCCGACGGACGACCACACCGCGAGCCACGGTGTCGGTGATCAGCTGGTCATAGGGATGCCACCAGGACTCCCTGGCGTCCCAGGAGATTCGGTCACCGCGCCGCCACGCCTCGAACCGTTCGGTCGGGGCGTAGGAGTCCCGCAGTTCCCGATGGACGGCGGAGCGCTCGCACCGTCCGAGAGGTTCAGCGAAGTCGGGCGCGCTCGACGGCATCGCAAGCCTCCCTGATCATGGGCACCTTTCGGGCCGGAAGCGAGCCCCGGGACGCGCCGTCCATCCTTGCAGAAGCCGCCCGAGACGGTGCTCACGGCGTTGGCACCAGGGCCTCGACCGCAGCTGCCGCGACCCGCTCGACGAGTCCGATGCCGGTCTCCTGGGTGGGCTGGCCGTCGGTGAGGACGACCAGCAGGCTGTGGCCCGCGCGTTCGACGATGCCCACGCTGTTGACGATCCACAGCCGAGTCGTCCCGTCCGGGAGCCAGCCGTTCTTGAGTACGGGCGGGGTGCCGGGTGTGCCGGCTGCGCCGACGCCCCAGTTCTGGCCCTCGCTGACGGTGCCCATGAGGGTCCGCAGGTACGAACGGGAGGCGGTATTCAGCGGAGAGTCCTGGGTGAACACGGCTTTCAGGAGGGCGATTTGGTCGCGGGCCGTGGTCCGGGTCAGGCCCCAGGGCACCTTTTGCCCGGCGTGTGCCGAGGAGAGTCCGAGTCGGGCGTTGGCGGCGTCCAGACCTTGGCGCCCGCCTATCTCGGCCCAGAGTCGCTGTGCCGCGTCGTTGTCGCTGACGCGGATCATGTCGGAGGCCAGTTGCTGCTGAGCGGCGCTGAGTCGGCCGCCGCGGTCCTGCGTCCGCAGCAGCAGGGCGGCCAGGATGTCGACCTTGACGATGCTCGCGGAGGTGAAGGTCTCGGTGGACGAAGCGGGTGAACCGTAGGCGGCCGAGCGGCCCGAGGTGAGGTCCTCGACGGCGAGGGCGTAGCGGCCGCGGTGTGCCCCGAGTCCGTCGAGCGCGAGGCGTACGGCCTGCTCCGGCGTTGTCGTACCCGTGGCGGCAGGTGCCGGATCGGAAGGCACGCCCGGCGGTGACGGCGCCGACGGGCTTGCCGGCGCTGCCGTCGGCGGCGGGCCGGAAGGGGCGCCCTCGGCGGGGCCCGGGGTCTGGACCAGGACGCGGGCCACCAGGGCGGCGCCCACGAGTACGGGAATGGTGAGGGCTGTCCGGTGCTTCATGCGGGTACTCGCTCTCCGATGTCCGGGCATGCGGACATCGCCTGTTGGCCACCGAGGGCGGCCAAGGGCGGTCAAGGGCGTGCAGGGGTTGCCGGACGCGCCGCCGTGCGGGCGCGGTCCGGTGTCGTCGGCCTCAGGGGCGGCCGGTGCGGCTCACTTGCCGCAGGACGTGGCGATCTTCGCGTTCTCGTCGATCTCGATCGGGAACGCGTACGGGCCGCCGAGGTTCACGGTCCATCCGTGGGTGAGGGTTCCGGACGAGGGGTTGTCGGCGAGCCAGAACGGGGTGGTGGCGGAGGAACAGGTCCCGGCGGTCGGGCCCTGGACGGAGCGGAGGTTCGCGGTCACGAACTGTCTCCCGAGCCTCGACATCGCCGTGGAGTCACCGGACTTGGCGGCCGCCACCAGCCCGCCGTAGAAGCCGGAAACCGTGGGGTCGCCGCCGCCCTTGCTGCCTCCGGCGACCGTTCGGCAGGTCAGGTCGGTCACCTTCCCCGTGGCGTCGAAGGTCGGGGAGGGGGCCCGGTCGAGCCGTTCGACCCCCTGGTACAGCAGGACCTCTCCCGCCACCAGCACGCCGTCGACCGAGGAACCGCAGGTCGCACCGGTGGAGTCGGCGCCCCAGATCCGTTGGTACGTCGACTCGTCGGCGAACAGGGCCGCTACCGCCACCAGGTCCACCTGGGAGCGGGCGGCCGGGTTCTGGTAGCGCAGGGCGGCGAGGAACAGGGTGCTCGTCGTCCGGGCCGGGTCGGCCGGTTTCGAGGCCGAATCCGAAGCCGAGGCCGAGGGCGAGGGCGAAGCCGAGGGTGGCTCGACGGGCGGGGGAGCAGGCGGCAGCACGGCACTCGGCGCGGTCGGTGCCTGGACGGGCAGCGAGACGCGGTCGTGATCGGCGCGGGACAGGAAGCCGGCGCCCAGGGCCACGATCGCCACGGCGGCCGCCGCACCGGCCTGCAGGCGCCGGCGGCGGCGCCGTACCGACCCGACGAGGCCGTCGACGTCGTAGCCGCCCGGCGGTTCCTGTCGTGAACGGTCGAGCATGGCCGCGGCCAGCTCCTGCTCCAGGTCGTAGTCCTTCATGCCACCCCTCCGGAACGTGAGTGCACTGGCTGGGCGTCGACGGTCGACCGGAGTTTCGACAGGCCCCGGGCGATCTGGGACCGGACCGAGCCGGCCGAGATGTTCATCAGGTGGCCGATCTCCGCGTCGTCGAGATCCTCGAAGTACCGCAGTACCAGGACGGTGCGCATGCCGATCGGCAGGGACTGCAGCTCGCGCATCAACGCGTCGCGGACCACGAGCCCTTTGTACGGATCGACGTACTCGTCCCCGATCCCGTCGTCCAGGGGTACTTCCTTGTGTCCGCGCAACTTGCGCCAGCGGTCGTTGGCGATGTTCACCAGGATCCGGCGCGCGTAGGCCTCCGGTGCGTCGGCGGAGCGGACTCGGCGCCAGTTCCGACAGACCTGCTCCAGCGTGGACTGCACCAGGTCGTCGGCCAGATGACGCTCGCCGGTGAGCAGCAGCGCGGTCCTGAAGAGGGCCGAGGAGCGTGCATGCACGAAGGCCGTGAAGGCGGGGACGTCAGCGCTTCGCATGGTCACCCGGCTGATCTCTGTCGAACATCTTCGTCCCCCCCGAAGCCCCCCTGGCTCCCCCGCTGAACCTGACGGAGCCCGGCTCGCGGCTGCTGCACGCGATCTTCGGTCGTGACACAAGCGTTACTTTCGCGACGGGCTTCCATGCCCGCGACCGGGGGCGACCGGTCGTGGCCGAAGCAGGCCGACGCGGGTCGACGCAGGCCGGACGGGCCGCCGGCGCGGTGTGCGCCGACGGCCCGGGGCCGGGTGGGGTACAGCGCCCGCCGGGGTGCGGGCGCTCAGTCGACCACCGGCAGGTCGACGTAGGAGGGCCGGACGGTGCCGCGGCCGATGGTGTAGGCGGCCCTGCCGTCGGCGGGCCGGAGTTCGAAGGAGTCGGGGTTGGCGGCGGCGACGGTGAGCCGGATCCGGTCGCCGGCCTTGAAGAGGACCGAGGTCGGCTGGAGGTCGAGGGTGACGCGCTGGGGCGTGCCCTGCGGGAACGGGGTGGAGTCGGCGGCCGCGAAGGTGCGCGGGGTGCGCAGCCGGCGCCAGTCGGGGTTGCTCCACCGGGAGGCCACCGCCCGGTCGGCGAGGGCGAGTTGGCCCTCGGTGATGTAGGTGACGCGGCCGTCCGGGGTGACGTCCTCCAGGTAGACGTGCAAGGCGCCGTCGCTCGCGCCGCTGACGCCCGTCACGTCGAGGGTCACCCGGCCGAGGCCGGTCACCCGGGTGTCCTGCTGGACGGGTTGGCTGGTGTAGCTGAGCAGGTCGCGGTCGACGGCGGCCCGGTCGGGGTAACTGACCGGGTCGCCGCTGAGGTTGGTGTTCCAGCGGTCGAGCGGGCCGGTGCCGGCGGTGGGAGCGAGGGTCAGCGGGTCGCTGTCGGGCCGGCCGGGGGCCGGTTGCTGCGGCTTCCGGCCGAGGGTGTTGCCGTCGGCGAGGTAGAGCCGCCGGTTCGCCGTCCCGGGGACCGGCCAGCGGTCGGTGGTCCGCCAGGTGCCCTCGTTGAGGGTGTAGTAGTGCACGAGCCGCTCGCCGTCGGGGCGTTCGTGGTGCTTGACGTAGCGGTCGAAGAACGCGACGGTGCGCTCGCCGATCTCCCGGCGTTCGGCCCCGGTGAGCGGGCGGCTGGGCAGGAACGGGTCGGCGAGGTACCCCTGGCCGTGGTTCCAGGGGCCGATCCAGCTCTCCTGGGTGTTCGACAGGCCGGTGAACTGGGACAGCACGCCGTTGGGCGTACCGGCGTCGAGCCAGCCGGCGTCGGTCAGGACCGGGACGCCGCCCGCCTCGATGGCGCCGCTCCGGGGTGCCACGGCGGTGACCTTCCAGCTCTGCGGGCCGCTGGCGTAGTCCCGGTGCGCGCCGTTGCGGGCGAAGTCGACGAGGTTGGCGTTCCCGGCGTGCTCGGCGCGGGCGGCGGCGCGCAGCGCGGGGCCGTCCGGACCGTCGACGGGCTTCGGCGCGGTGCCGGTCAGCCCGTACTCGTCGCAGAGCCGCCGGGTCTCGTCGCTGGTCGCGCAGGTGGTGCCGCCGGTCCCGTCGAGGATCCGCAGCAGCATGCCGTAGACGGCGACCCGCGGCTCGATCAGCAGCCCACCGGGGCGGACCAGGTCCTCGTAGGGGTCGAAGTCGTAGGAGTTCGGCGCGGCGGCGGTGATGTGGTGGTTGCGCAGGCCGAGGGCGAGCATGGCGGTGTCGCCGCCGTAGGAGACGCCCGTCGTCCCGACCCGGCCGTTGGACCACGGCTGGGCGGCGATCCAGTCGGCGAGCGAGCCGCTGTCGTTGATCAGGGCGGTGCCGAGTTCGGCGGTGAGCGTGCCGAACGAGGCTCCGGTGCCGCGCAGGTCGGTCACGACGTAGGCGTAGCCGCGGTCGTTCCAGCCGCCGGCCTTCCCGGCCCGGGGGTCGTTCTCGGGCCCGCCGGGGTGCTCGCGGGAGCGCCAGTACCGTTCGGTCTCCAGGACGGTCGGCAGCCGCTTGCCGGGGGTGGTTCCGGCGGGCAGCCAGACGTCGACGGCGATCCGGACGCCGTCCGGCATCGCGACGTACAGCGAGCGCAGCCGCGGCGGTTCGGCGGCGGCGGAGGAGGAGGTCGGTCCGGGAGCGGCTGCGGCGGCCGGGGCGATCGCGCACGTGAGCGCCGCGACCGCCGCCAGCAGTGCGGTCATCGGACGGCGGACCGATCGGGGTGGTGGCACGGGGTCCTCCTTCTGGTGGCGACGTGCCGGGATCCCGTTCCGCGCGGAGACGGCGTTCCGGAACGTCGGGCGCCAGTACGCCGGAGCCGGATCGTCCGCCAACGTGCGTACTGTGCAAGGGATTTGATGCTCCATCGGTGAACGTCCGACGCTCCCGGAGTGTTGCTGCGGGAGCGGGCCGGGCACCGAGTGCGGCGTGCAACGCCCGCTCCCGTGGCCGGATCCGGGCGCCGCACGCCGAATCCTCGCAATGCCGTTCGGTGGGGCGACATCCCATGCTCATGGGGGGTGAATCGGCCCATTAGGGGTACCCCGAACCCCGGAACTCCGGGGCCGTTCGTCCACGCGGACGGTTTGCGGGCCAAGGGTCGGGCGGCCGGAACTCCGGGGCCGCCCGGCTCGTCGACCTGCGCGGGGACGGGGGGCGAGGGCGACGGACCTCAGGAGATCTGCATGACACGGCAGCGGGCACAGCAGTGGGCACGGCAGAGGGCACAGCGGCGGGCGCTTCGGCGCGGAGTCGGGGTGGCGGCGGCGGCGTCGGCACTGGTGGTGGGGACGGCACTCCCGGCGACGGCCGGCGGGAGCGGCGGGATCGGCGGGAGCGGTGCGACCGGCGGGAGCGGTCACGGCGGGACGAGGGCGGCGATGGACACGGCCGTCCGGGCGGAGGGGCTGCCCGGGATGATCGCCACGGCCCGGTCGGGGCAGGACAGTTGGACAACGGCGATCGGAACCGCCGACACCGCGACCGGGCAGCCCCGGTCGACCCGGGAGCGGTTCCGGATCGGCAGCGTGACCAAGATGTTCGTCGCGACCGTGCTCCTCCAGCTCCAGGCCGAGGGGCGACTCGACCTCGACGACACGGTGGACAGGTGGCTGCCGGGCGTGGTGAGCGGGAACGGGAACGACGGCTCGGCGATCACCGTCCGGCAACTGCTCAACCACACCAGCGGGCTGTTCGCCTACGACGACGACCCCGGAATGGCGGCGGTCCTGTTCACGCCGCAGTTCCTGAGTCGTCGCTACGACACCTGGACACCCGAGCAGTTGGTGCGGATCGCCGTGTCGCACCCGCCGGTCTTCGCCCCCGGTGCGAAGCGCGAGTACTCCAACACCAACTACATCCTGGCCGGGATGATCGTGGCCGAGGTGACCGGGCACCCGTACGGCGCGGAGATCGAGCGGCGGATCGTCCGGCCGCTCGGCCTGGGCGGCACCAGCGTGCCCGGCACCGCCACCGCCGTGCCCCGGCCGCACGCGCGCGGCTGCTCGAAGCTGTTCGGCGGGTCGCCGACGCCCCTGGACACCACCGAGCTCAACCCGTCGACGGCCGGCGCGGCCGGGGAGATCATCTCCACGACCGACGACCTCACCCGGTTCCTCTCCGCGCTGATGCGCGGACGGCTGCTCCCGCAGGCCGAGTTGGACGAGATGCTCACCACGGAGGGCCCCGGCGGGCTCGGCATCGGCGGCGGGACGCTGTCCTACGGGGGCGGTCCGGGACGGGTCCACCCCGCGCGACGCCGCAGCCACCCGGCCTCGGTAGAGTGCCCGGACTTCGGCGGACGACCATCACGGGGGCGGGTTCATGGAGCGGCGCGGGGCGAGACGGCGACTGGTCTGCGGGGGCCTCGGGGGAGCGGTGGTCGGGGCGGCGGCCGTGGGGTTCGCCATGGGAGGGTCGGCGCTGTCCGAGGCCGGCGGCGCCTGCGGCGGGATCGCGGGACCCTGCCCGCCGGGGACATCGGCCATGCTGGCGACCGGCATCGTCGGCGTCTTCGTGGCGATCGCCCTGTTCATCGCTGCCTTCCTGTCCGAGGGGCCGAAGAAGGGCCGTCTGATCGCGGCGGTCCTCTGCTGCGCGCTGGCGGTGCCCGGCAGCGCGCTGGCGTTCGGCCGCCTACAGGGGCCGCCGTCCGTGAGCCCCGCCTGGTCGGCTCCGGCGGACCAGCCCGCCCAGACCGTGGCGGTGGCCGTCTGGCAGGACGGCGAGACCGTCGTCCGGGCGCGCGCCGACCGCTTCGACGCCTACCGCGCGCGGACGGGCGAGTCCGCCTGGACGCTGGACGCACCTCCCCGGAAGTCGGTCTGCGCGGTCTCGCCCGCCGTCGACGGGCTGGCCGCCGTCGGCTACGGCAGCGCCCCCGCGCCGTGCGACCAGCTCGCCGCCGTCGATCTGCGCACCGGGCGCGAGCTGTGGCGCAAGGACGGCGTCCGGCCCTCGGCGATCGAACTCGCCGGCCCCGCCACCCTGGTGGCCCTGGACGGGGACCAGCTCGCCGCCTTCGGCCTGCGGGACGGCGCCCCGGCCTGGACGGCGGCGCCGACCGCCGGGTGCGGCTTCCGCGCGCTGTCCGCCTCGGCCGCCCGCGTCGTGGCCGTCGAGTACTGCGCGACCGCGGACCCGGCGACGGCGACGGGGACGGGGGCCACCTGGCTGCGCGCCTTCGCCCCGACCGGCGCGGCCCAGTGGCGGACGAACCTCGGCGCGGAGAACGAACCCGCCACCGCGGCCGTGCTCGCCGTCGACCCGCCCACCGTCCGCCTGACCGAGCGCGGCAACCGGGGCATCGACGCCGTCCTCTCCTTCGCGGCCGTTGACGGAGCGCCCCGGGCGACGATCCCGGTCTCCTCGGCCGACTACGAGCTGACGTCCCTCCAGAAGCTCTACGCCTCGTTCCGCCTCCGCCCGGTCCGCCCGGCGGCGGTGGTCGGCGACCTGCTGGTCGCCGCTGCCGCCCGGCCCGGCGAGCTGAACAGCGAGTTCGTCGTCGCCCACTCGCTGACGGACGGCTCCCGGGCCTGGGAACGTAAGGTGGACGGCCAGGTGCTGGCCGTCACCGCCGCGCCGGACGGCCCGCTGGTGGCCGTCGAACGGGGCCGCAACCTCGACGTCGTGCACCGTCTCGCCGGGGCGGACGGCCGCACCGTCGAACGGACCGACCTCCGCAAGGCGTCCCTGTACGGCACCCCCTGGCTGGGCCGCACCGACGACCGCTACGTGTTCGTGCAGGAGAACGGCACCACGTACTCCCAGCCGGCGCTGGGCGTACCGCGCCACTGAGCCGCCGCACCGCCCCGATCGTCAGGCCGCCGTCCAGAGGCCGAGCTTCTCCGGGTTGCGGACCGCCCAGATGCGGGTGATCCGGCCGTTCGTCACGTCCAGGGCCGCCACCGTGGCCGTGGTGCCGTCGCGTTGGGCGACCAGGCCGGGGCGGCCGTTGACGGTCCAGCAGGACCAGACCCGGGGCCCACTCCGCCATCTGCGCCAGGTACTGGGCGATCCGCTCGCCGCCCTCGACCGGCCGGACCACCGCGCTCACCAGTCCGCCGCCGTCCGCGACCATGACCGCGGACGGATCGAGGAGGCCGACCAGGGCGCCGATGTCCTTGGCCTCCCAGGCCTGTCTGAACTCCCGCACCACGACGGCGCTGCCCGCCGCCGGGGCGGGTGCGGCGCCGACCCGGCGGCGGGCGGAGGTGGCCAGCTGGCGGCAGGCGGCGGGAGTCCGGTCGACGATCGCGGCGATCTCGGGGAACGGGTAGCGGAAGACGTCGTGCAGCACGAACACCACCCGCTCGGCCGGGGTCATCGACTCCAGCACCACCAGGAACGCCATGCCCACCGACTCGTCCAGGGTGATCCGGTCGGCGGGATCGGCCGTCCGGCCCGCCCCGACCGCCCACTCCGCCGTGTCCGGCAGCGGCTCCGGCAGCCACTCGCCGACGTAGCTCTCGCGCCGGACCCGCGCCGAGCCCAGCACGTCCAGGCAGACCCGGCTGAGCACCGTCGTCAGCCAGGCGCCGGGCGAGGCGATCGCCGCCCGCCGCTCCGGCGCCTGCGCGTACCAGCGGGCGTAGGCCTCCTGCACGGCGTCCTCCGCCTCGGCCACCGAGCCGAGCATCCGGTAGGCGAGGCCGACCAGGTGCCGCCGCTCGCCGACGGCCGCGTCCGCCCCGGGCCCGAACCCCGCGCCCCGGTCGAACCCCGTGTCCGCGCCCATGTGCCGCCCCCGTTCCTCGCCGCCCGCCTCACACTTCGCGGACCTGTTTCGTCGAACCAGCGGGACACTACCGACCCACCGCCGCGAGGCAGGAAGAGGGACCGCACCATGGCCACCACGACGACGACCCCGCCCGCACGCCGCAGCCTCACGCTCCTCCGCTCCAGCATCGCCGCGCAGACCGTGGCGATCTTCTACCAGGCCGCCACCGCAGGCCTGTTGCTCTCCACCTCCTACGGCGAGACGCTGCACAGCGTGGGCGCCCGGGTGATGTACGGCGCCTCGATGGTCTACCTGCTCGCCGCGGTCCTGGCCTGGCGGCCCGGCGGCGGCCCGGCCCGGCCGATCCTGTACGCGACCGGCTTCCTCGTCCTCGCCTCCGCCCAGGTGGTCCTGGGCGTCACCCACCACCCGGCGCTGCACGTGCCGCTGGGCGTGCTGATGTTCGGCCTGAGCCTGCTCGACCTGGGCCGCAGCCTGACCGCCGGGGCGCGCGGCACCCGCTGAACGGAGCGGTGGGCCCGAGCGGCGGCCCGGGAGCGGTGGGCCGGGAGCGGTCCGCCGGATCGCGGGAACTCCGGTGCTCCGGCGGACAGGAGAGGGCATGACCACTTCGTCCCTCCTGCCGCGCCGGAGCGTCCTCCGGGTCCTGACCGGCGCCGCCGCCCTGGGCGGTGCGGCAGTCGCCTCCGTCCGCGTCCCCGGTTCCGCCGCCTTCGCCGCCGAGCCGGAGACCGAGCGGGGGACCGAGCGGGGGACCGGGTCGGCGACCGAGCCCGCGACGTACACCCTGACGATCCGCCACCTGGGCCGGGACGGCCGGGTGCCGACGCGCTACCGGACCTCCGTCACCGGGATCTCCGGCCCCGGCGCCGGCCGGTCCGAGCAGCCCCACGACGCCTCCGGCACCGCCTCCGTGCGGCTGCCCGGCGGCCGCTACCTGCTGGAGAGCAGCCTCTGGACGGACCGGGTGCCGGACGGCACCGACTGGATCGTCCAGCCCCGGCTCGACCTCGACCGCGACACCACCGTCACCGTCGACGCCCGGACCACCGCCCCCGTCGACGTCACGCCGCCGGACGCCGCCGCGGCCTTCCTCACCGGCGGGATGTTCATCGAGGTCACGCACGAGGGAGCGACCAGGATGGCCAGCATCGTCAAGGCGACGCCGACCCTGCGCACCGCCCATCTCGGGCCCGGGGCCGAGGCCGGCTCGGTCCGGCAGTGGTACGACTCCTACTGGACGACCAGCACCGGCGGCAACACCCTCGACCAGACCCTCGTGGACGCCTACCGCACCGGGTGAGCCGCTCCGAGGAGGCTGTTGCCCAGGTCAGCGCTCCGGGCGGACGCCGGGCGGCGGGGTGATGCCGAACTCGGACTCCAGCAGCTCCCGCAGCGCCTCCGGGCCGTCGACCCGCTCCACCGTCACCGTGCCGTCCCGCGCGGTCCGGGTGAGTGTGGTGCCGTCCAGGGCCAAGTGCCCGTCGGCGTGCGTCCGTTGCACGAACAGACGGCGGAACGGCGAGCGCGGGTGGGTGGACACGTGCCAGTTGGCGACGCCGATGTCGGGCAGCGGCGCGGCGTCCAGGGTGAAGGCCACCAGCTCGATCCAGGTGTCCCCCGACCGGGCCGCCTGGAGCACCCACACCGGCGCCGGGCCGTCGGCCTCCTCCAGCACCAGCCGGTGCCGGCGGCCCCGCCCCTCCCGGACCAGCCCGGGGATCATCGGCAGCGGCTCCAGCAGGGCGTCGGTCGACCCGAAACCGACGTCGACCAGGTACCGCCCGCCGCCCCCGGGCCCGTCGCCGGGCCCCTCGCCGCCCCCGGGTACCTCGATGCCCAGCACCAGGTGGGTGCGGGGCCGGATCTCCCCGGGGCGGGCGCCGACCCGCACCCGTCCGGTGTACCGGGTGACGCCGTAGCCGAGCTGTTCGAGCACGTCGGCGAAGAGCGTGTTCTGCTCGAAGCAGTACCCGCCGCGCGAACCGGCGACGAGCTTGGCCTCCAGATCGGTGAGGTCCAGCGAGGGCACGGTGCCGACCACCACGTCGATGTTCTCGAACGGGATGCCCAGCACGTGCGCGTGTTGCAGTGATCGGAGCGTGTCGAGGGTGGGAGCGCGTCCGCCGTCCCATCCGATGCGTGCGAAGTACTTGTCGAGATCGACGCTCATACCGCCACCGTACGGACCGGACGCCGCCCGGGCCTCCGGCTGCGGTTCGGGTCGGCCTGGACCCTCCGACCTAGGTCCATTCCGCGACTCCGATCAGGACGGGTCGGGACCGGTCGGAAGCGGTCGTCCCCGGTCGCAGCCCCGGGGAATCACAGATCCCAGGACCGGGGCCGCGTCAGCGCCTCCCACTCGGGCCGGAGCAGGGACAGCACCGCGGCGTCGTACCGGGTGCCCCGGTGGAGGCAGGCCGAGCGCCGCACGCCCTCCTGGACGAAGCCCGCGCCGGCCAGCACCGCGAGTGCCGGGGCGTTGCCGGTGTGGGTGACGGCCTGGAGGCGGTGCAGGGGCAGCTCCCCGAAGGCGAGGTCGACCAGCGCGTCCAGCGCGGCCGGGCCGTGGCCCCCGCCCCGGTGCCGCTCGTCCAGGAGCAGCGAGATCTCCGCCGTGCCGTCGGCGAGGTCCTGGTCGAAGAGCGAGATGTGGCCGATCGGCGTGCCGTCCGGGAGCAGGACCAGGAAGTCGTCCCGCTCGTTGTCGTTCCGCTGGCGCTCCAGCCGATCGCGCAGGGCGGACAGGGCGCGCGGCCAATAGCCGATCTGGTGCACGGCCACGGGATCGGAGCGCCAGCGCTGCAGCAGTTCGGCGTCGTCGACGTCGACGACCGCGAACCCGATGTCGCGGCCCCGCCAGCACACCTCCCGGTCCGCCGTCTCGATGCCGTCCTCGGTCCCGGGTGTGTTCTCACTGTCGGTCACGCGTGGATGCTACGAGCCCCGCGCCGGCCGCCACCAGCGAATTTCCCGCCGCCGGCACGGGTGTCACGGCCCCCTCGCCCGACCGCCGGGCGACCGTTACACAGCCGATGAAGCGCTGTGACACGACCGGCCGGGGACCGCGACACGGGCTTCCTAACGTCAGTCCCGACGCACCGGCCACAGGGTGCCGGAGCCCGCGTCACCACCATGAAGGAGAGCTCGCATGGCTCTGCGTACGACCACGAACCGCGCCCGGCGGTCGGCCGCCGTCTCCCGGCTGACGGCCGTCTGCGCCCTGACCGGCGCCGCCCTGCTGGCGACCGTCACCGGCGGGCAGGCCTGGGCCGACGGCGGCGCGCCGGCCGCCCCCTCCGCGGCCGCCGCACCCGTCACGCCCACCGCCACGCCCTCCGCCCCCGCGCCGGCCGCCCCCTCCGCCGGGGCGGGCAGCGGCCCCGCCGTCAAGGCGCCCCAGCACCCGGAGCGGCCCCCGACGGCCCAGGCCGTCCCGCCCACCGTCGAGCAGGGCAAGGAGCAGGCGAAGACCGCCACGCCGACCGCGCTGCCCGAGGGCGTCCAGCCCAAGCCCCAGGCGCCCAGCGACGCCAAGCCGCAGGTGCGCGAGGTGCCCAAGGGCGCCGCCCAGGCCGGCGACGGCTCCGGGGCCGGCGACTCCTCCGGCCTCAAGCTGGTCGGCGGCGGCGCCGTCGCCGCCGTCGGCGCCGGTGCCCTGGGCTTCGCGCTGCTGCGCCGGCGTTCCGGTGCGCGGGGCTGACAACGCCCCCGGGTCCTCCCCGCACCCCGTCGCCGCCGCTCCGGACGGCGGCGACGGGGTGCGGGCGGCGCGGGGCGGCCGGGCCCGGGACGCTTCGCGGCACGGCCGCCACGGGCGCCGGGCCGGACTCGGGGCGGGGCTGAACCGGAGCGTCTTCGGCGCGGCCGGGCTGCTCTGCCTGGCGATCGGCGCGACCGTGGCCGTCTCCGGCCGCGCGGAGCCGCCGGTGGTCCGGGTGGAGACCTCGGCCCGGCAGGCCCCCGACGCCACCGCACCGGCGGCGCCCGCCCCGGTGCCGCCCGCACCGTCGACGGCGCGGACCGGCACCGGGCCGGAGACGGCCGCCGCCCCCCGCCCGCTGGCGGCCTCGGTCCCGACCCGGCTGCTGATCCCCTCGGCCGGGGTGGACGCCCCGGTCACCGGTCTCGGCCTGAACGCCGACGGCACGGTCGAGGTGCCGGCCGCCGACCGCGCCGACGAGGTCGGCTGGTACCGCAACGGCCCGACACCGGGGGAGACCGGGCCCGCCGTCCTGATCGGGCACTACGACACCGCGCACGGCCCGGCGGTGTTCCACAACGTGCCGAAGCTGAAGCCGGGCGACCTGATCCAGGTCCGGCGGGAGGACGGCGGCACGGTGGACTTCCGGGTCCGCACCCTGCTCCAGTACGCCAAGGGCGAGTTCCCCACCGACACGGTGTACGGGAACACGAAGGGGCCCGAGCTGCGTCTGATCACCTGCGGCGGCCGGATCGGGGCCGACGGCCACTGGACGGACAACATCGTCGTCCTGGCCGATCCGGCGGCGCCCGTAGGCTGACGGGGGCCGAACGGCGCCCGGCGGTGTCCCCGCCGGGCGCCCGGCACGTCGGCCGGGGCGCGATCGGACAGGCACCGGGCACGTACCAGGACACGCACAGGACAGGAAAGGACCCGGAGGATGAGTACCGCCCCCCGCCGCACCGCCGCACGGCCCCGCCCCGCCCTTCTCCTCCCCGTCCTCCTCGCCGCCGCCGCGCTCGCGCTCCCGGTCGGCTGCGCCGCCCCCGGCGAACTGCGCGACAACGGCGCGGTCGCCCCCGTCACACCCTCCCCGGCCCGCGTGCCACTCTGGCCGAGCGCGCCCACCGCCTCCTCACCGACGCCGCTGGAGCCCACCGGGAGCCGCAGCCCGGAGCCCGCGCCGCAGCCGGTCCCCGACCTCACCGTCCCCGGGCAGGACGTCACCACCGTGGATGTCCGCGCCCTGGTCACCAAGGACCCCGGCGTCACCCAGGACGAACGGCGGGTCCTCGAACCGTGCCCGGGCTGCGAGCTGCGCACCCCCGAGTACCGCGACCTCACCGGGGACGGCCGGCCCGAGCTGCTGGTCGCCGTCGGCCTCGCCGACACCGTCGTGCTGCACGTCTACACCGCCTCCGGCGACCGGCTGCTGCCGATCCACCGGGTCTCCCTGCTGAAGGAGTTCGGCGCCGAGACGGTCGGCACCGACCTCTGGCTGTACGAGCCGACCGGCTCCTTCCGGACCGGCCGCCTCTACCGCTGGGACGGGGTGCGGCTGGCCCTGGCCGACCAGAAGGTGGAGGGCATCGGGCCGACCCCGGAGCCCGAGCCGACGCCGCCGACCGCCGAGAAGCCGACGGTGGAGAAGCCGCCCGGCACCGGCCCGACCGCCACGTCCGGAGGAGGGGCCGGGGGCGGGCCCGTCAAGCCCTCGGCCCCGTCGCGGCCCACCGCTTCCCCGTCCGCCGGCGTCGGCTCGGACGCGGCCGTCGGCAAGCAGCCGCAGCCGCAGCCCAACACCGCCCGCCCCGCGGCGCCCAGCGCCACGCCCACCGCCGTGCCCCTCCCGGAGACGAAGCCATGAGCCCCACGGCCGCCGGCCACCCGAGCATCCTGATCGTCGAGGACGACGAGGTGATCCGGGAGGCGACCAGGATGGCGCTGGAACGCTACGGGTTCCCGGTCGCCACGGCCGCCGACGGGCTGGAGGGGCTGGAGATGTTCCACGCCGTACGGCCCGACCTGGTCCTGCTGGACGTGATGCTGCCGCTGCTCGACGGGGTCGGGCTGTGCCGCCGGATCCGGGAGGAGAGCCAGCTGCCGATCCTGATGATGTCGGCCCGCACCGACCCGGTGGACGTGGTGTCCGGGCTGGAGGCGGGCGCGGACGACTACGTGGTCAAGCCGTTCGAGAGCGCCGTGCTGGTCGCCCGGATCCGCACGGTGCTCCGCCGCGTCCGCGTCGTCCCGGCCGAGGCCGCGCCCGCGTCCGTGCCCGAGCCCGCGTCCGTTGCTGCACCCGCCGACCCGCCGGTCCCCCCGGTTCCGCCGCTCCCGCCGGTTCCTCCGGTCGCCCCCGCCCCCCGCACCCCCGTCCGCAGCTTCGACGGCCTGGAGGTCGACACCGACTCCATGGAGGTCCGGGTGCACGGCGCCCTCGTCCCGCTCACCCCGACCGAACTGCGCCTCCTGCTGGAGTTCACCGCCGCCCCCGGCATCGTGCTGGAGCGCGCCGTCCTGCTGGAACGCGTCTGGGACTACGAGTGGGGCGCCGACACCCGCGTGGTCGACGTCCACGTCCAGCGGCTGCGCGCCAAGATCGGCGCCGGCCGGATCGAGACCGTCCGGGGCTTCGGCTACAAGCTCAGGCGGGCCGAATGACCCTGCGCCGCCAGATCGCCACCGCCGTCGCCGCCATCTCCGTCCTGGTCGCGGTCGCGGTCGGGCTGCTCGTCCACCAGGCGATGGTCCGCCAGCACGTCGACCAGGCCCGGGACTCCGCCGTCACCGCCCTGGACGCGGCGCTCGGCTCCTACGAGCGCAACGAGGAACTCACCGGCGGCGGCCGTCGGCACGCCGTGCTGGACGACCCTGAACTACCGGCCCGGCTGCGCGCCCTGGCCGCCGGGGGGCGGCGCGGGTCGCTGCTGGCCCAGGGCCCCGCGGGCGAGTCGGTCTGGGCGGCGGCCCCGGTCCGGGGCCGCGGCGAGGTGCTGTCCGTCCGGGTCGGCTTCGCCCAGGACCGGCAGGCCATCGCGGACCTGGACCGGATCATCCTGCTCGCCGTCGTCGCCTCCGTCTTCATCACGGTGCTGGCGGGGGTGCTGGTCGCCGACCGGATCAGCCGCCGGCTGCGGACGGCGGCGACCGCCGCCCGGGCGATCGCCGCCGGGGGCACCGACACCCGGATCGGCGAACTCGTCGACGGACGGGACGAGGTGGCCGACCTCGCGGCGGCGGTCGACCTCATGTCGCGGGAGCTGCACCGGCGGCTGGAGGACGAGCAGCGGTTCACCGCGGACGTCGCGCACGAGCTGCGCACCCCGCTGACCGGGCTGGTCACGGCGGCCGAACTGCTGCCGCCGGGTCGGCCCACCCAACTGGTGCAGAACCGGGTCCAGGCCCTGCGCGCCCTGGTCGAGGACCTCCTGGAGGTGTCCCGGCTGGACGCCGACGTCGAACTGCCCGACCTCTCGGCGGTGCCGCTGGAGCGCGCGGTGCGCCGCACCGTGGCGCTGACCGGCCTGGAGGTCGAGGTGGAGATGGCGGCGGACGCCTCGGTCCGCACCGACCTGCGCCGCCTGGACCGCATCCTCGGCAACCTGCTCCTGAACGCCGACCGCCACGGCGGCGGCCCGATCCTCCTGCACGTCGACGGCCACCGGCTCACCGTCCGCGACCACGGCCCCGGCTTCCCCGCCGAACTCCTCCGCGACGGCCCCCAGCGCTTCCGCACCAGCGTCCGCGAACGCGGCCGCGGCCACGGCCTCGGCCTCACCATCGCCCAGGGCCACACCCGCGTCATCGGCGCCGCCCTGACCTTCACCAACCACCCCACCGGCGGCGCCGTCGCCACCCTGCTCCTCCCGGAAGCCCCCGACCTCCCGGCCGACCTCGCAGCCGACGAGGACCCGTCCCCCTGATCCGTCCCGGACGCGGGACGGATCAGGGGGACGGGACCGCCGCCGCTGCCCGGGCCGGCCTCTCGGTCCGTACCGGAGCGGCTCCGCCGGAGCCACCGGCGGGGCCGCCGCCCGGAACGGCGGGCGGGGCGGCGGTCGTCCCGGTCCGCTCCGGGCGGCCCACGGTCGTTCGGATGCTCCCGGAGCGGAGCGGGTGGTGTGTTCGGCGCCTCACTCGACGGTCACGCTGACCTCCATCCGGTCGTCCCCCGGCGTTCCAGCGACCTCGATGGTGACGCCGCTCCAGTGGCCGTCGGGTTCGTTCAGCGCCGGGGTGCTGTGCTCGCCGAGGAGGTTGTTGCCGAGCGACGGGTAGAGGTCGTTCTTGTCGCCGCGGTTGGGCATGACGGCGTCCGCCAGGTCGCGGCGGCCGTCGGCCTGCATCAGCTCGATGGCGAGGTGGTTCTCGTCGTTGACGTTGTCGATGGACTCGTCCACCGCGTAGACGGCGATGCCCTGGTCCGGCAGGAAGGCGTCCTGGCCGCTCTGCCGGCGGTACTCGACCACGATGTACTGCTTGGGCTGCATCCGCTGGCTGCGGACGACCAGGATGTCGCCGCCCTCGGAGACGGGGCGCAGCACGATGTCCTTGACGGTGCTGGTGATCTTCTGCGGCTGGGTCCAGTCGTGGAACATCCGGAGCATGCCGTTCGGGTACACCGGCCGGTCGCCGGCGTGCTGCCGGTCCGGGCCGCCCCAGGAGCCGGAGGCCATCAGGCAGTAGTCGCCGAGGCCACTGGAGACCGCATCCACGTTCGGGTTGCCGGTGTCGTAGAAGTCGGCCCAGCGGGCCGCGAGATGGCCCCACTCGTGGGAGCAGACGCCGACCCGACAATCCTCGGGGACGGTCAGGAAGGTCTGGACGGTCAGGCTCGAATCGGTCGGGAAGCCGGGGGTGAAGCTCCACTTGGCGCTCCACAGGGCCCCCGGCCGCTGGGCCTTCGGGACCGCCTCGGCGCCGGGGCCGGCGTGGACGATGAACAGCGCGGTGACGATGCCCTCGCCCAGCACGTCCAGTTCCTCGGGGAACTTCACGCCCTGCTGGCGGGCGATCTTCAGGGTGTCGGCGGCCATGCCCACTTCGTTCTTGGGGAAGTGGGCGGAGTCCTGGCCGGACAGGCCGTTGGCGTAGAACGAGAGCGGGTGCGGCAGGCGGAACCAGCCGTGCACCTCGCCCTGGACGTCGATGCCGCCGTTGGTGGGAGCGGCGGCATCGAAGCCGCTGACGCCGTGGTAGTAGTCGCGCATCGAGCCGGTCGGGAACGCTCCGGAGCTGAACAGCAACTGTTCGAAGTGCTCTACGGTGTGGGCGGGGTCGTGCGGCTGGTCGGGGAAGTCCACCAGCAGTACCAGGGTGGGGACGACGCCCTTGAGCTTCTCCGACGGGTGGTCGATGAGCTGGGCGTCGCTGCGCGGACCGGGGCGGAGGGCGCCGTCGTCGAGGCCGACGACGTTCTCGCCGCGCCACTGGGTGCGCAGGACACGGTAGTACTGGCCGAAGGAGATGCCGTTCGGGAGGCGCCGGGACGCGACCAGGTCCTGGTACTCGTCATGGAGTTCGTCCAGCGCGTCCGGTGACAGCGGGACGGGGCAGGCGTGCGGACGGTCGTGGGGGAGGTCGACGGGGGTGGGGTGGTGATGCAGCGGGGTTAAGTTATGACGCATGGTGACGGCTCCTTCGAGCCTGTTCACCCCGCCGGGGCGTGTACGGCGCCGCGGGGACGTGTTCGGCGCCCCGTCGAGTAGGCGGTCGCCGGCAATCGGTCGGCTCGCCGAAAGGCGGTCGGGTCTGGCCGGTACCGGTTGCGAAAAGGGCGATATGCGGTTGTCTGTCCCTATTCTGACGCTCCGGACGGCCAAAAGACCAGACCCGAGGGGTCGTCGGATCCGCCGCCGGCCCGCTCAGCCGGCCCGGTGCGCGGCGGCCGCCGCGGTGAAGGCGGCGGCGAGCTGCGGGTATCCCGCCCAGTGCAGATGCAGATACGAAGCGTGAACATTCTCGGCGCCCGTCGCGCCCGCGAATCCTTCGAAGTGCAGACCGGTCGGCAGTCGCCAGCCCCAGGCGGGCCGTTCGCCGTGCTCCGGCTCGCAGACCGTCCGGTGGAACTCGTGCCCGCGCAGCCGGGCCCCGCCCGGCAACAGCATCGAGTCCTCCAGTGCGACCGCCTCCCGGTACCCGAGCGTCAGCCGCTCGGTCATCCGGGCCGAGGTGTCCAGCACCCCGCACATCGGCAGGCCGTCCAGCTCCCGCCCGAGGTAGAGCAGCCCGGCGCACTCGGCCGAGACCGGTCCGCCCGAGGCGGCGAACGCGGCGATCGCTGCCCGCAGTTGCCCGTTCGCACTGAGTTCCCGGACGTACAGCTCGGGGAAGCCGCCGCCGATCACCAGGCCGGCCGTGCCCTCCGGCAGGGCGTCGGCGTGCAGCGGGTCGAAGGGCACCACCTCGGCGCCGGCGGCGGTCAGCAGTTCGGTGTTCTCGGCGTACGAGAAGGAGAACGCCGCGCCCCCGGCCACCGCGATCCTCGGCCGGACCGCACCGGCGGCGGCACCGGGGGCAGCACCGGCATCGGAGCCCAACGAGGCCACCTCGCGGGCCGGGTCCCACGGCTCCGCCGTCAGCGGCGGGGCGGTGCGGGCCAGCGCCAGCACCGCGTCCAGGTCCACCGAGGCGGCGACCAGTTCGCCCATGTCGGCCACCGCCCGCAGGGCCTCCGCCGAGCGCTCGACGGCCGGGATCAGCCCCAGGTGCCGGGAGGGCGTGGCGACCGCCGCCGAGCGCCGCACCGAGCCCAGCACCGGCACCCCGGAGCCCTCCTCCAGGGCCTCGCGCAGCAGCAGTTCGTGCCGGTCGGAGGCGACCCGGTTGAGGATCACCCCGGCCAGTCGGACCTCCGGGTCCCAGGAGGCGAAGCCGTGCACCAGCGCCGCCACCGACCGGGACTGCGAGGAGGCGTCCACCACCAGCACCACCGGCGCCCGCAGCAGCTTCGACACATGCGCGGTGGACGCCAGCTCGCCGCGCCCGGACGCGCCGTCGAACAGACCCATCACACCCTCGACCACCGCCACGTCCGCCCCGGCCGCGCCGTGCAGGAAGAGCGGCGCGATCCGCTCCGGCCCGCACATGAACGCGTCCAGGTTGCGGCCCGGACGGCCGGCGGCCAGGCCGTGGTAGCCCGGGTCGATGTAGTCCGGGCCGACCTTGTGCGGCGAGACGGCCAGCCCGCGGGCGGCGAGCGCGGCGATCAGGCCGGTGGCGATCGTGGTCTTGCCGGCGCCCGAGGAGGGCGCCGCGACGACGAGACGGGGGATGTTCACGGTGCTGCTGCTTCTTCTCTCGCTGTACTACCAGGACGTCCGGCGGGTTCGACCGACCCGGCGGGCTACCACTCGATGCCGCGCTGGCCCTTGCGTCCGGCGTCCATCGGGTGCTTCACCTTGGTCATCTCGGTGACCAGGTCGGCCGCGTCGGTCAGCAGCTCCGGCGCGTACCGGCCGGTGATGACGACGTGCTGGCTGCCCGGGCGGTCCTTGAGCACGGCCACCACCTCCGCCGGGTCGATCCAGCCCCAGTGCATCGGATAGGTGAACTCGTCCAGCACGTAGAAGCGGTAGGTCTCGGCGGCGAGGTCGCGCTTGACCTGCTCCCAGCCCTCCTTGGCCGCCGCCTCGCTGTCCAGCTCCATCGCGTCGGTGCGCTGGATCCAGGACCAGCCGGAGCCCATCTTGTGCCAGTCGACGGTGCCGCCCTCGCCGGAGGCGCCGAGCACGCGCAGCGCGTTCTCCTCGCCGACCTTCCACTTGGCGGACTTCACGAACTGGAACACCCCGACCGACCAGCCCTGGTTCCAGGCCCGCAGGGCCATGCCGAAGGCGGCGGTGGACTTGCCCTTGCCGGGCCCGGTGTGCACGGCGGTGATCGGCTGGGTACGGCGCTGACGGGTCGTCAGGCCGTCTTCGGGGACGCTCTCGGGGACACCCTTGGGCATGTCGGCTCAGGCCGCCTTTCGCGAAGCAGAAGCACTGGAAGAAGCAGAAGCAGGGACGCCCGGACGGCGCTCGCCGCGGCTGTCGCGGACCAGCGAGGCGACACCGTCGGCGCGCAGCTCGTCCAGGGTCACGGCGGTGGCGCGCAGCCGGTCGGCCAGCGTGCGGGCCAGGCCGAGCCGGACCGGGCCGGACTCGCAGTCCAGCACCACGCTCGCCACGCCCTGACCGGCCAGCAGCCCGGCCGCCCGGTGCGACTGCGCGACGGCGTCCCGCGCGCCGGTGGCCCGGCCGTCGGTCACCACGACCAGCAGCGGGCGGCGGTCCGGGTCCCGCAGCCGCTCGACCCGCAGCACCTCGTGCGCCCGCAGCAGACCGGCCGCCAGCGGGGTGCGGCCGCCGGTGGGCAGCGACTCCAGCCGGGCCGCGCCGACCTCCACCGAGGAGGTGGGCGGCAGCGCCAGCTCGGCGCCGGCGCCCCGGAAGGTGATCATGCCGATCTTGTCCCGGCGCTGGTAGGCGTCCATCAGCAGCGACAGCACCGCGCCCTTGACGGCGGTCATCCGCTGCCGGGCCGCCATCGAGCCGGAGGCGTCCACCACGAACAGCACCAGGTTGGACTCCCGCCCCTGGCGGACCTGCTCGCGGAAGTCGTCCTTGTGCAGCACCAGGGCCCGCGCGGACCGGCCGCGCGCCAGCTGGTGCGGGGCGGCGGCGCGCAGGGTGGCGCTCAGGTGCAGCCGGGCGAGGCGGCCGCGCGGGCGGCGGGCCCTGATGGTGTGGCCGCTGTCGGTCTCGGCGGGGGAGCGGCGGCCCTGGGCGCCGCGCCCGGTGCCGTCCACGGAGAACAGCCGGGTCCGGTACGGGTCGCCGGCCGCGACCGGGGCCGTCTCCCGGGCGGGGGACGGGGGCTGGAGCGGGACGGGCTGCGGGGCGGGGGCGTCGTCCTGGGCCGGGGCGTCCGTCGCCTCGGCAGGCGGGCCGTCGGGGCCGTCCTGGCCGGACGGCTCGGGTGCGCCGCCACCGCCGCCGTCGGGGCCGCCGTCCTGCGGACCGTCACCCTCGGGACCGTCGCCCTCGGGGCCGCCCTCCGGGTCCGGGTCCTCCTCCGGCTCCTGCGGCTGCTGCGGCTCCTCGGGCTCCGGCTCGGCGTGCTCCTCCAGGATCCGGTCCAACTGCTCCTCGTCCAGCCCGGGGGCGTCGAAGGGGTTGCGCCGCCGCCGGTGCGGCAGCGCCAGCTGGGCGGCCTTGCGGACGTCCTCCGCCAGCACCTCGGTGCGGCCCGCCCAGGCGGCCAGGGCGACGGCGGTCCGGGCCATCACGATGTCCGCGCGCAGCCCGTCCACCTCGAACGCCGCGCAGACGGCGGTGATCTGGCGCAGCGCCGCGTCGGTCAGCTCCACGCTCGGCAGCAGCTCGCGGGCGGCGGTGATCCGGTCCGCCAGCGCCCGCTCCTCAGCGGCGAAGCGGTCGGCGAAGACCGCCGGGTCGGCGTCGTAGGAGAGCCGGCGGCGGACCACCTCGGCGCGCTCCACCGGCTCCCGGGTGGCGGCGATCTCCACCGTCAGGCCGAACCGGTCGAGCAGCTGCGGCCGCAGCTCGCCCTCCTCCGGGTTCATCGTGCCGACCAGCAGGAAGCGCGCCGCGTGCCGCACCGACACGCCCTCGCGCTCCACGTAGGAGCGGCCCATCGCGGCGGCGTCCAGCAGCAGGTCCACCACGTGGTCCTGGAGCAGGTTGACCTCGTCGATGTAGAGCACGCCGCGGTGCGCCCGGGCCAGCAGCCCCGGCTCGTAGGCCTTGACGCCCTCGGAGAGCGCGCGCTCCAGGTCCAGCGAGCCGACGATCCGGTCCTCGGAGACGCCGACCGGCAGCTCGACCAGCTCGGCCGGGCGCCGCGAGGACGCCCCGCCGTCGTGCGCGCCGTCCGGGCACTGCGGGTCGGGACCGGCCGGGTCGCAGGCGAAGCGGCAGCCGTCGACGGTCGCGATGGACGGCAGCAGCCCGGCCAGCGCGCGCACCATGGTCGACTTGGCGGTGCCCTTCTCCCCGCGCACCAGCACCCCGCCGACCGCCGGGGAGACCGCGTTCAGCAGCAGGCCGAGCCGCAGGTCGGCCATGCCGACGATCGCGGTGAACGGGTATCGGACGTCACTCATGCATGCTCCCCAGGGGCTCCGGGCGGAAGGAGCGGCAGCGATCCGGCCGCCGGCACCCCGCCCTCGATCAGCTTCCACAGCGCGTCGGTGTCGGCGTGTTCCTCGATCAGTTCGCCCAGCCGGTCCAGCCGGGCCTCCCGCGCGTCGGCGAAGGAGATGTCCGGCGCGGGGACGAACGCCCGGCCGGCCGCCGCCGCGACCTCGCGCAGCAGCGCGCGCCGGAAGCCGTCGTTCTCCAGCGCGCCGTGCCAGGTGGTGCCCAGGACGGAGCCGACCCGGCAGCCGTCGAGGAACGCCTCGCCGCCCTCCGCGGTGACGATCCCGTGGTGGATCTCGTAGCCCTCGACCCGCTCGCCGAAGGCCTCGCCGACGGGCCGTCCGAGCACCTTCTCCACCCCGAAGCGCACCCGCGTCGGCAGCAGTCCGAGGCCCTCCACCGGGCCCGCCTTCGACTCGACCTCGTCCACGATGGAGCCGGCCAGCATCTGGTAGCCGCCGCAGACGCCGAGCACCGGCAGTCCGGCCGCCGCCCGGGCCTTCAGCACCGGCTCGAAGCCGCGCTCCCGCAGCCAGCCGAGGTCGGAGACGGTGGCCCGGGTGCCGGGCAGCACCACCAGGTCGGCGTCGGCCAGCTCCTCCGGCCGGGTGGCCCAGCGGACCAGCACGCCGGGCTCCTGGGCGAGTGCGTCCAGGTCGGTGAAGTTCGACAGCCGGGGGAAGCGGAGCACCGCCACCCGCAGCACGTCGGCGCCCAGCGGGCCGCGCGCGGCCGTCCGGTCGACGACGGTGGACAGGTCGAGCGAGTCCTCGGCGTCCAGCCACAGGTCCGGCAGCATCGGCAGGGTGCCGAGCACCGGACGACCGGTCAGCTCGCGCAGCATCTCCAGCCCGGGGGCCAGCAGCCGCGCGTCGCCGCGGAACTTGTTGACGAACCAGCCGGCCACGTGCCGCTGGTCCTCCGCCGACAGCAGCGCCAGCGTCCCGTACATCGCCGCGAACACGCCGCCCCGGTCGATGTCCCCGACCACGACGACCGGCAGGCCGGCCGCGGTGGCCAGGCCCATGTTGGCGATGTCCCGGTCCCGCAGGTTGATCTCGGCGGGCGAGCCCGCGCCCTCGCAGACCACCACGTCGAAGCGGGCGCGCAGGTCCGCCAGGCACTCCAGGGCCCGTTCCAGCAGCAGCGGCTTGCGCTCGCGGTAGTCCAGCGCGCCGACCTCGGCGACCGGGCGGCCCAGCAGCACCACCTGGCTGCGGCCGTCCGCGCCGGGCTTGAGCAGCACCGGGTTCATCGCCGCCTCCGGCTCGACCCGGGCGGCCTGCGCCTGCATCGCCTGGGCGCGGCCGATCTCGGCGCCGTCGGCGGTGACGAAGGAGTTCAGCGACATGTTCTGCGCCTTGAACGGCGCGACCGCGACCCCCTGCCGCGCCAGCCAGCGGCAGATGCCCGCCGTGACCACGCTCTTGCCGGCGTCCGAGGTCGTCCCGGCGACCAGCAGTGCCTTGCTCATGCCCGGTCCCTCCGCTTCCTGATCAGAGCCGCCCGCAGCAGCAGGTGCCCGGCGACCGTCGTACCCAGGGCCAGCGCGCCCACCCGCCGCGAGAGCACGCAGGCCCGCTCGATGTCGTCCACCCCGACCGGACGCAGCTCCTCGCCGAGCACCGGCCGGTGCTCGGTGCGCTCGCCGTACTGGAGCGTCCCGCCCAGCCGGACGCCGACGGCGCCGGCGAAGGCGGACTCGGCCTGGCCGGCATTGGGGCTGGGGTGCGCGGAGCCGTCCCGCCGCCAGACCCGCCAGGCGGTGCGCGGTTCGGGGGCGGCGGCCACCGTCAGCAGCGCGGTCAGCCGGGCGCCCGGCCAGCCCGCCACGTCGTCCAGCCGGGCCGAGGCCCAGCCGAACCGGGCGTAGCGCGGCGAGCGGTGACCGACCATCGCGTCCAGGGTGTTCACCGCGCGGAAGGCCAGCAGCCCCGGGGTGCCGGCCACGCCGCCCCAGACCAGGGCGTTGACCACGGCGTCGGCGGTGTTCTCGGCCACCGACTCGACCACCGCGCGGGCGATCTGCTGCTCGTCCAGGGCGCTCGGGTCGCGTCCGCACAGGTGCGGCAGCCGCTCCCGGGCCGCCGTCAGGTCACCGGCCGTCAGCGCGCGGCCGACGGTGCGGGCCTCCCGGGTCAGCGAGGTGCCGCCGAGCACCGTCCAGGTCGCGGCGGCGGCGAGCGCGGCCCGGCCGAGCGGACGGCGGCCCAGCAGCCGGTCGGCGGCCACCGCGCCGGCC
Organism: Kitasatospora purpeofusca; assembly: GCF_036010405.1. NCBI lineage: Bacteria > Bacillati > Actinomycetota > Actinomycetes > Kitasatosporales > Streptomycetaceae > Kitasatospora > Kitasatospora purpeofusca. The sequence continues at coordinate 6,953,161 of NZ_CP108561.1, forward strand.
GCGACGGTGCCCACGCACAGCGCGGTGAAGGCAGTGCCGACGGCGCGGTCGTCGCGCCACAGCAACCGCTCCAGCCGGCCGGCGGCGCCGCCGAAGCCGGCCACCGGGTGGCCGCGGCGCGGGTCGCCGAACCGGGAGTCGGCCAGGTACCCGGCGACGGCGCCCGCGCCGAACGCGGCGGCCCGGGTCAGCGGGCGCACGGCGTGGCGCAGGGCAGGGTGGGAGGCGTGGTCGCTGGTGCGCTCGGGGGGACGTCCCGGCCCGGCGGGGCAGCCTGCATCGCGTGCGTGTCCTCACTCAGGGTCCGCGCCCTGGATCGACGTACCGGGGGTGAGAGTCTCCTGGCTCCCGGGTCGGACGCGCTCCCGGGCCTTCCGGCGGCCGTAAACGGCCCTCCGTGGCTGAACTCCGGTCGTGCTCCCCGGTGACAGTGGCGGGACCGCGCCGGACTCGCACCGGCTTCCTCTGCTTGCCTCCGTAATGGCTGAAGGATCCCATCACGGGCCCGAAGGGGGAGTCAACCGAGGTCGCGGAGGGGTTGGTCACACGCCGGAGCCCTTCCGGAGCCCTGCTGACAGCAGTCCGGGCGCCCGCCCCGCCGCCCGCCCCGCCACCCGCCGCCGCCCGCTGTTCCCCCGTCGCTACCTCCGAGCCCGCCCGCCGCCGGACCGCGCCCCGCTGTGCGATCCTCCACCCCCGCCGGGCGGCGCGCCCGGCCCGCTTCGTGCGTTCGTCGGCTGGGGCACCACCCGGCGCCGCGCCTAGCGTCGGGACCCATGCGACCCCAGCGCCCCCACCTCTTCGCACGTCCGGCCCGGTCGGCCCCGCCCGCCCCGCCGCCGCCGGTGCCGTTCTCGCCCGCCGCCGTCCGCGCCCACCGCGCCGCCCTCGGCCTGACCCCGGAACAGGTCGCCGAAGGGATGGCCGCGCACGGTGTCAGGCTGCTCCCGGCCCACGTCCTCGGCTGGGAGAACGGCGGGCCGCCCCCCGGCGAGGAGGAGTTCCTCGCGCTGGCCCGGGCGCTGTGGTGCCCGCCCGAGCGGCTGATGGGCGTCCGCCCGGCGAGCCTGCGGGAATTCCGGCTCGCCCGTGAGCTGAGCCCGGACGGCGCGGCCCGCCGGATCGGCGTCCCGGCCGGGGAGTACCGGCGGGCCGAGGCCACCGGGTGGTGGGACGGCGACGCCGGGCCGACGGCCGCGCTCGCGCACGTGCTGGGCCTGACCCTCCGGGAGCTGGTCGCCGCGACCGGCCGCCGGGAGGAGCTGGACCGGCGGCTGCGGCGCTGCGTCGAGGGCCGCTGGCAGGCGCAGGCCGGCGCGATCGTCCGGATCGTGCCGGTGGACCGGGCGGACCTCGACGCGGTGCTGCCCGTGCTCCAGGAGGAGCGGCAGGTGCCCGCCCACTGGGGGGCCGGCGGCTGGGGGCCCGCCGAGGGGGCGGCCGCGCCGTCCGACGCGGTGGTCCCGCCGGCCGGTCGCTTCTGGGAGCTGCTCGCCCGACGGGAGCCCGCGATCCCCGTGTGAGGACCCGTCCGTTCTGGCAGTCTCGTTCCGACGGACCCGGTGCGACCTTCCTCACGTGGCAACCCGTACGGCCGTGTCCTGCTGGCCCGGCCGGGTCCCGGCCAGTGGACTGGGCTGTGACGTGGGTCCGGACACCGGTCGGCCCAGAACCGAGCAGCGGGGAGCGAGTATGCGTTGGGGAATCGCGGCCACCGTGGCGGCCGCCGCGGTCGGCACCGGGGCGGCCGTCCTGGTGATCGGCCGCCGGGCCTCGGAGCGGATGGTCCGCCCGGCCGGGGCCGCCCGGGAGCGGTCCGGTCCGGTCGTGGTCCAGAGCCTGGGCGCCGGTCGGATCACCTTCACCCGGAGCGCGGCCAGCGAGCGTCCCGGCCGCTGGGCCGTCGAGTGGGGCGAGGACGGGCACGCCGTCGTCGAGGAGGTCCTGCACCGCGACGAACAGGGCGTCACCCGCCGACTGGCCCGCGCCGACCGGGGCACCCTCACGGCCGGCACCGAGGTCCGCTTCACCCCCCGGGTGTACCTCGGCGACCCGGCCTCGGCGCTCGGCCTGACCTTCGGCGAGACCGCCGTCGAGGGCGAGCTCGGCGCGATGCCCGCCTGGTGGCTCGACGGCAAGCGCGGCACCTGGGTGATCCTGGTGCACGGCCCGGGCACCGACCGCAGCCAGGTGCTGCCCGTGCTGCCCGTCCTGGAGCGGCTCGGCCTGCCCGCGCTGGCGGTCACCTACCGGGGCGACGCGGGCGCGCCGGCCTCCCCGGACGGCCTGGGCCACTTCGGCGAGACGGAGTGGCGGGACGTCGAGGCGGCGATCCGGCTGGCGCTGGACGGCGGCGCGGGCCGGGTGGTCCTCTACGGCTGGTCGCTCGGCGCCACCATGGCCCTGCAGGCCGCCGCCCGGTCCGACTTCGCCTCCTCGATCAGCAGCCTGGTCCTGGACTCCCCGGTGCTGGACTGGCCGGCCACCGCCCGCCGGGGCGCGGCCAGGGCCGGGTACCGGGGCGCGGCGGCCGAACTCGGCGCGCTGGCCGCCCAGGGCCGCACCGGCGTGGATCTGGCCGACTTCGCCCGCCTCGCGGAGGGCGCGGACCTCCGGGTGCCCACCCTGGTGCTGCACGGCCCCGACGATCCGGTGGCGCCGTTCCGGGCCGCCGAGCGGCTGGCGGCGGGCCGTCCGTCGCTGGTGAACCTCCAGGCCTTCCCCGGCGGCGACCACGCCGCGCTGTGGAACACCGACCCGGACCGCTACTCCGAGACCCTGCGCCGCTGGCTCACGCCCTTCTGCTGAGCCGCCGCCACCGGCCCCCGGCCCCCGGCCCTGCCTCGGCCCCCGGCTCCGCCCCCGCCCCCGCCGTGCGCTCCCCGCCGCGCCGCGCGGGTCAGGGGAGCCGGGTGCACCGCGTGCGCGCCGGCCGGGCGGCGGTCGGCGCGCGGGCCGACCGGGACCCCGCCCGGACCACCGGCCCCGCCCACCCCTCCGACCTGGCATGCACCCGCCACAAAGATCAAGCCAGTCGGTTTGGGCTCTGTTGCCCGATCTTGTCGATCCCCCCGAACCCCCGCCCCGCCCCGCGCGGACAACCGGATGTGACAGAAGGCCGGTACAAGGGGAAGACTGCTCGACGTGACGTCTCGGAATCCGCGCGACCGTGATGCCCCGCTCCCGCCGACCAACGGTTCCGGTGCGACGGTGACCCGTCTCCCCGGAACGGCCCACCGCCCCGCCGGCGCGAGGCCGGGGAGCCAGGGCGTACCCCGCCGACGAGGCCCCGCCCCCGCCCCCGGCCGAGGCCGGGTCCCCGTACCGGAGGGCTTCCCCGCACCCGCCGAGCTGGCCCCGCTGGCCCGCCGGATGCTGGTCGACGCCGTCCGGATCGCCCGCTGGGCCGGCGACCTCGACGAGGTCGACAAGCGCGGCGAACTGCTCCCGGACGACGCCCGTGCGGCCGGCCGCGCCCTCGCCATGACGGTGGGAGCCGCCGCCAAGGCCTGGGGCCAGGCCCTGCTGGTCGGCCTGGTCGAGCCCCGCGACGGCGGCGCCGTCCCCGGCTGGCGCCTGCACGCCTGGGAGCACGACGACGAGGCGGTGATCCGGGGCTGGTCGACCCTGTTCGACGCCTGGACCCTGCTCGCCCCGGTGCCGCCCGCCGCCCTGCGCGGCGTGTTCTCCGTCCTCGCCGGCCAGGCCGTCGACCAGGCACCCCAACTGCTCTCCTTCCTGCACCTGGTGGACGGCCCGGTCGCCGACGTCGAACTGCTGGAGCTGCTCCGGCGCGGTCTGGACGAGCGCCGGGTCGGCGGCGGCGAGGGCGCCTTCGGCCTCTCGCCCGTCCCGCACGCGGCCTCCGCAGTCTCCGCCGTCCGCGGCACCTGCCGCGAGCCGCAGATCGACACCCCGGCCTCGCCCGCCGACGTCGCCGCCGTCCTGGACTGGATGCTGGACGGCCTGGCCGCCGTCGGCGCGCTGGTCCGCGAGGACAACGCGGCCGAGCTCTCCCCGCTCGGGCACTGGGCGGTGCGGGCCAAGCTGGAGGAGATCTGCACCGTCGCGCAGACCGCCGCCGGCCACATCGAGCAGAGCGCGATGGAACTGCTGAGCGCCTGCGCCGACTACTCGCCGGGCCCGGCCCGCGCCGAGTACCGGGCCTGGCTGGCCGCCCGCCCCGCCGACCGGGCGGTGGCCGAGCTGCTGGAGGCCGCGCAGGGCGAGGACGCCCTGGTGCGCGGTCTGGCCTTCGAGGCGCTGCGGGTGGCCGGATCCACCGCCGAGCAGGCCGTGCGGGCAGCCGTCGACGAGGCGGTGCTGCGCCCGTACGCGCTGCTGTGGCTGGCCGAGCGCTCGGACGAGGGGGTCTCCCCGGCCGATGTGCTGGGCGCGGAGGACGCCGCCTGGCTCTGGGTGGACACCGCCGCAGCCGTGCTGGACCACGGTGAAACGGAACTTCTGGTGGGCCATGTCGAGGGTGCCTCGGCCGGCGACCCGGTGCGGCTGTTCGCCCGGGCCCGGCAGTCCGGGCACCCCCGGGCGGCCTCGGTGCTGACGGCCGTCTCCGGCGTCCACCCGGACCCGGCGGTGGCCCGGGCGGCCCGCCGCTCGGCGTTCAGCGTCCACCGCGGCGGCGCCTGAGCCGCAGACATCACCCGGACATCCGGGCGAACGGCAAGCGGAAGGGCCCGGCTCCCCGAGGGGAGCCGGGCCCTTCCGCTTGTCCTTCGGCGGTCGTCAGCCGATCCGCGACTCCGCGCGGCGGGCCCGCACGTCGCCGACCTTCTGGCCCACCTTGCGGCGGATCACCAGCAGCGGCGCCATCGCGGCGAGCGTGATCTGCGCGAACGCGCCGATGTGCAGCAGGGTGTCGCCGCCGGGAGCGCCGGTCGCCCAGGCCGCCAGGCAGCCGATCGAGAGCACGATCCAGCACAGCGTGGCGGTGGCCAGCAGCCCCTGCGGCTTCGGGTACTCGATCCGGCTGACCATGAGGTACGCGACGGCGAAGATCGCCAGCAGACCGGGCAGGAACGGCGGGTCGAGCAGCACGATGGCGATCACCGTCATCGCGCCCATCGGGCACGGCATGCCCTGGAAGACCCCCGGCCGCATCTTCACGGTGGAGAACCGGGCGAGCCGCAGCACCACCGCCAGCAGCACGGTCAGCGCGATCAGCGCCGACAGCCGGCTGTTGGAGCCGGGCGAGACCATGCCCCAGACCGCGACGAAGTAGGCCGGCGCGATGCCGAAGCTGATCAGGTCGGCCAGGTTGTCGAGCTCGGCGCCGAGCGCGGAGGAGCGCAGCTTGCGCGCCACCAGGCCGTCGAACAGGTCGCACATCGAGCCGATCAGCAGCAGCGTCACCGCGGTGGCGGCGCTGTGCTTGTCCGGCGCGGCGTCCGGGTTGGTGATGTGCGGGACGAGCACCCCGGTGGTGATCGAGTAGATCGCCAGGAAGCCGCAGACGGCGTTCCCCAGGGTGAGGAAGTCGGCGGTGGACAGGTGCTGCGGCGAGCGCGGTGCGCGCAGCTCGCGGTCGCGGGCCCAGCGACGACGGCGCAGGGCCGTTTCCTCGTCGTCCAGGCCGACGATCGTCTCAGGATCAGTCACGGTCAAGGCGCGTCACCCCGGCGGTGGTCTTCTGGCCGACCTCGACGCCGACCTCGACGCCGGCCGGCAGGTAGGTGTCGACCCGGGACCCGAAGCGGATCAGACCGATCCGCTCGCCCTGCTCGACCTTGGTACCGGCGTCCACGTACGGCACGATGCGGCGCGCCACGGCGCCCGCGATCTGGACCATCTCGATGTCGCCGAGCTCGGTGTCGAAGTGCCAGACGACCCGCTCGTTCTGGTCGCTGTCCTTGTTGAACGCGGGCACGAAGCCACCGGGCACGTGCTCGACGGAGGTCACCGTGCCGGGCAGGGGCGCCCGGTTGACGTGGACGTTGAGCGGGCTCATGAAGATCGCCACGCGGGTCCGGCCGTCCGGCCACGCGTCGATGCTCTGGACCACGCCGTCGGCGGGGGAGATCACTCTGCCCGTGCCGATCTCACGCTCGGGGTCGCGGAAGAACCACAGCATGCCGGCGCCGAGCGCACAGGCGGGTACCGCCGCGAGGGCCCACTTGCCACTGCGCCGCGTGAGCGCGGTGGTCACGGCGGCCGTGGCGAGGGTGGGGACGAACCAGGGGGTGGCTCCGCGCGCGATGGTCACGCGGGGTCGCCGGCCGGCCGTCGTGGCAGCGAGGGCATCGCGGTCCGTGACGGAGGTGTGAGGGGACGGGCTGATGGGCATCGAAGACCTTTGTCGCGGGGGATCATGGCCGCTGGACGGGGGCCACCGCGGGATCGGGTAATAGAGGGACGTCTGCTGTCCCGGTGGATGCTATCGGGAGCACACGGTGGGTGGGCAACCCGCCTGCTCGTTCATGTGACCTGCGGGAGGCGCCTGTGCGTCTCCTTGTATACGACCGTAGCTCGCCCCGCTCCGGTTCCCAAGGGACCCGGCGAAGCTGGTGACTCTTGTCTCAACCCTGCCCGGTCGGCCCTGCGGAACTGCCCGTCGGGGGCGCGGGACGGTAGGCCGGAGCGGCCGCAGGGCGTGTGACAGCAGCTGTACGCCCTGCGGCCGCTCCGGAGCGCCGGTGTCGGCCCCGGGGCGGACCAGGCCACCGGGGCGGGACACGGCGCGGTGCCGGGACGGGCCCGCACGCCCGTCGTCCGGCGGTCCCGCGGGTCGACCGCGAGTCCCGCGGCGGGCCGGTCAGCCCGCGATGCGGTACTCCTCCAGCAGTCGGCGCCCGATGATCATCTTCTGGATCTCCGCAGTACCTTCACCGATCAGCAGCATCGGGGCCTCCCGGTAGAGCCGCTCGATCTCGTACTCCTTGGAGAAGCCGTAGCCGCCGTGGATGCGGAAGGCGTCCTCGACGACCTCCTTGCAGTACTCGGAGGCGAGGTACTTCGCCATCCCCGCCTCCAGGTCGTTGCGCTCCCCGCTGTCCTTCTTGCGGGCGGCCATCACCATCATCTGGTGCGCGGCCTCGACCTTGGTGGCCATCTCGGCGAGCTTGAACTGGATCGCCTGGTGCTCGGCGATCTTCTTGCCGAAGGTGGAGCGCTGCTGGGCGTAGGAGATGCCCAGCTCGAAGGCGCGGCGGGCGACGCCGCAGCCGCGCGCGGCCACGTTGACGCGGCCGACCTCGACGCCGTCCATCATCTGGTAGAAGCCCCGGCCGGGGACGCCGCCGAGGATCCGGTCGGCGGGGATCCGGACGTCCTGGAGCACCAGCTCGGTGGTGTCGACGCCCTTGTAGCCCATCTTCTCGATCTTCCCGGGCACGGTGAGGCCGGGGACGGTCGGGTTGGCGCCGAAGCCCGGCGTCTTCTCGATCAGGAAGGTGGTCATGTTCTTGTAGGGCGTGGAGCCGCCCTCGTCGGTCTTGCAGAGGACCGCGACCAGGCTGGAGGTGCCGCCGTTGGTCAGCCACATCTTCTGGCCGTTGAGGACGTAGAAGTCTCCGTCCTTCACGCCCTTGGTGCTGATCGCGGCGACGTCGGAGCCGAGGCCGGGCTCGGACATCGAGAAGGCGCCGCGGATCTCGCCGGCCGCCATCCGGGGCAGGAAGTGGTCCTTCTGCTCCTGGGTGCCGTGCGCGTTGATCATGTGCGCGACGATGAAGTGGGTGTTGACGATGCCGGAGACGGACATCCAGCCGCGGGCGATCTCCTCGACCACCAGCGCGTAGGTCAGCAGCGACTCGCCGAGGCCGCCGTACTCCTCGGGGATGGTCAGCCCGAAGAGGCCGAGCTGCTTCATGCCCTCGACGATCGCCGCGGGGTACTCGTCCTTGTGCTCCAGCTCGGTCGCGACCGGGATGATCTCCTTGTCGACGAACTCGCGCACGGTGGCGAGGATGTCCCGCTGGATCTCGGTGAGGCCGTCGGTCTGTGCGAGGCGTCCCATCGTGCGGCTCCTGTCATGCCTGGAAAAACGAGGGTGGGGGGAGAGTGGACGGGGGCTCCGCGGGCGTGGCTCCGCGGAGCCCCCGTGAACCGGTGCGGGGCTCGGCCGATGACGGCGGCCGGGCCCGTCCGGGGTCCTGGGGTGGTGGGGCTCCGGAAGGGCTCAGGAGAGCGGCGTGGGCCGGGCGGGCTGCTCGCCGCCGCGTGCCTCGATGTACGTCGCGGTCGGCACCATCACCTTGCGGCGGAAGATGCAGACGACCGTGCCGTCCTGCTTGTAGCCCTTGGTCTCGACGTACACGATGCCGCGGTCGTCCTTGGACTTGGACGGCCACTTGTCGAGCACGGTGGTCTCGCCGTAGATCGTGTCGCCGTGGAAGGTCGGCGCGATGTGCCGCAGCGACTCGATCTCCAGGTTGGCGATCGCCTTGCCGGAGACGTCCGGGACGGACATGCCGAGCAGCAGCGAGTAGATGTAGTTGCCCACCACCACGTTCTTGCCGAAGTCGGTGGTCCGCTCCGCGTAGTTGGTGTCCATGTGGAGCGGGTGGTGGTTCATGGTGAGCAGGCAGAAGAGGTGGTCGTCGTACTCGGTGACCGTCTTGCCGGGCCAGTGCCGGTAGACGGCGCCGACCTCGAACTCCTCGTAGGTGCGTCCGAACTGCATGGGTCGATGGCTCCTGACCGGTCTCAGGCCTGCGGGGGCTCGAACGTGGAGGTGCGCTTCATACCGGCGGCGCGGCCCTTGCCGGAGACGACCAGCGCCATCTTGCGGCTGGCCTCGTCGATCATCTCGTCGCCGAGCATCGCCGAGCCCTTGAAGCCGCCGGCCTCGGAGGTGCACCAGTCGTAGGCGTCGAGGATCATCTCGGCGTGGTCGTAGTCCTCCTGGGAGGGCGAGAAGATCTCGTTGGCGGCGCCGATCTGGTCCGGGTGCAGCACCCACTTGCCGTCGAAGCCCAGTGCGGCGGCGCGGCCGGCCACCTCGCGGTAGCCCTCCTGGTTGCGGATCTGGAGGTAGGGGCCGTCGATCGCCTGGAGGTCGTTGGCGCGGGCGGCCATCAGGATGCGCATCAGGATGTAGTGGTAGGCGTCGGCCGAGTAGCCGGGCGGCTGCTCGCCGACCACCAGCGACTTCATGTTGATCGAGGCCATGAAGTCGGCCGGGCCGAAGATGATGGTCTCCAGCCGGGGCGAGGCCTGGGCGATGGTGTCGACGTTGATGAGGCCCTTGGCGTTCTCGATCTGCGCCTCGATGCCGATCCGGCCGACCTCGAAGCCCATGGTCTTCTCGATCTGGGTGAGCAGCAGGTCGAGCGCCTTCACCTGCTCGGCGTCCTGGACCTTCGGCAGCATGATGCAGTCGAGGTTCGGGCCGGCGCCCTCGACCACGGTGATCACGTCGCGGTAGGTCCAGTGGGTGGTCCAGTCGTTGACGCGCACGACCCGGGTCTTGCCGGTCCAGTCGCCGGTGTTCAGGGCGTCGACGACGGTGTGGCGGGCGCTCTCCTTGACCAGGGGGGCGCAGGCGTCCTCCAGGTCGAGGAAGACCTGGTCGGCCTGCAGGCCCTGGGCCTTCTCCAGGAAGCGGGGGTTGGAGCCCGGCACGGCGAGGCAGGAACGGCGCGGGCGGAGGCGGTTCTGGGACAAGGGGGTGGTTCCTTCCGGGGTCAGCTGGTCGTCGTGGCGGGGGCCGGCGTCCAGGGCTGGAGCCTGTTGGCCAGCCGGATCTCGTCCACGATCCGGCCGATGATGGTCGTGATGCCGAAGTCCTTCGGGGTGAACACGGCGGCGACGCCGGCGGCCCTGAGGGCCTCGCCGTCCGCTGCCGGGATGATGCCACCCACGATCACCGGGACATCCTCCACCCCGGCCCGGCGCAGCCGGTGCAGCACGTCCGGCACCAGCTCGGAGTGGGCGCCGGAGAGGATCGACAGGCCCACGCAGTGGACGTCCTCGGCGACGGCGGCCGAGACGATCTGCTCGGGGGTGAGCCGGATGCCCTGGTAGACCACCTCGAACCCGGCGTCGCGGGCCCGGACGGCGATCTGCTCGGCCCCGTTGGAGTGCCCGTCCAGGCCGGGCTTGCCGACCAGCAGCCGCAGCTTGCCGGCGCCGAGCTCGGCGGCGGTCGCGGCGACCGCCTCGCGGACGGCGGCCAGCTCGCCGCCGGGCTCGGCCGGGACCGCGACCGGGGCGCCGCCGACGCCGGTGGGCGCCCGGTACTCGCCGAACACCTCGCGCAGGGCGAAGGCCCACTCGCCGGTGGTGACCCCGGCCCGGGCGCAGGCCAGGGTGGCCGGCACGAGGTTCGCGGTGGTGCCGGCGACGGCCTTGAGCTCCTCCAGGGCGCGCAGCGCGGCGGCCTCGTCGCGCTGCCCGCGCCAGGACTCCAGCGCGGCCAGCACGGACTGCTCGGAGGCCGGGTCGACGACCATGATCGCGGTGTCGAGGTCGGCCGTGAGCGGGCTCTCCTCGGTGGTGTCGAAGCAGTTGACCCCGATGATCCTGTCCTCGCCGGACTCGATCCGGGCCCGGCGGGCGGCGTGCGAGGAGACCAGGTTGGACTTCAGGTAGCCGGACTCGACGGCCGGGATGACCCCGCCCATCCCCAGCACCTTGGCGATCTCGGCCTCGGCCCCGGCCAGCAGGTCGGCGGTCTTGGCCTCGACGACCTCGGAGCCGTTGAAGAGGTCCCCGTACTCCAGCAGGTCGGACTCGAAGGCGAGCACCTGCTGGATCCGCAGCGACCACTGCTGGTCCCACGGGCGGGGCAGGCCGAGCGCCTCGTTCCAGGCGGGCAGCTGGACGGCGCGGGCGCGGGCGTCCTTGGAGAGCGTGACGGCGAGCATCTCCAGCACGATCCGCTGGACGTTGTTCTCCGGCTGGGCCTCGGTCAGGCCGAGCGAGTTGACCTGCACGCCGTAGCGGAACCGGCGCTGCTTGGGGTCCTCGATGCCGTACCGCTCCCGGGTGACCTTCTCCCAGAGCCGGCCGAAGGCCCGCATCTTGCACATCTCCTCGACGAACCGGACCCCGGCGTTGACGAAGAAGGAGATCCGGGCGACCACCTCGCCCATCCGCTCGGCCGGCACCTGGCCGGAGTCGCGGACGGCGTCCAGCACCTCGATCGCGGTGCACATCGCGTAGGCGATCTCCTGGACCGGGGTGGCCCCGGCCTCCTGGAGGTGGTAGCTGCAGATGTTGATCGGGTTCCACTTCGGGATGTTCCCGACCGTGTAGGCGATCATGTCGGTGATCAGGCGCACCGAGGGGCCGGGCGGGAAGACGTGCGTCCCGCGCGACAGGTACTCCTTGACGATGTCGTTCTGGGTGGTGCCGGTGAGCCGGGCGATGTCCGCGCCCTGCTCCTCGGCGACCACCTGGTAGAGCGCCAGCATCCACATCGCGGTGGCGTTGATCGTCATGGAGGTGTTGGTCTGTTCGAGCGGGATGCCGTCGAACAGGGTGCGCATGTCGCCGACGTGGCCCACCGGCACCCCGACCCGGCCGACCTCGCCGCGGGCGAGGATGTGGTCGGAGTCGTAGCCGGTCTGGGTCGGCAGGTCGAACGCCACCGAGAGGCCGGTCTGCCCCTTGGCGAGGTTCCGCCGGTACAGCGCGTTGGAGTCCTCGGCCGTCGAGTGCCCGGCGTAGGTGCGCATGAGCCAGGGCCGGTCGCGCTTCTGGTCGGTCATCGGGTCGCCTTAGATGTCGCGGAAGCGGTTGATCGCGGGCAGGTGCCGGGCGCGCAGTTCGGCGTCGCGCACGCCCAGACCCTCCTCGGGGGCGAGGCAGAGCACGCCGACCTTGCCCTGGTGGCGGTTCTGGTGGACGTCGAGCGAGGCCTGCCCGGTCTGCTCCAGCGTGTAGACCTTGGACACGGTGGGGTGGATCCTGCCCTTGGCCACCAGGCGGTTGGCCTCCCAGGCCTCGCGGTAGTTGGCGAAGTGCGAGCCGACGATCTTCTTGAGCGACATCCACAGGTAGCGGTTGTCGTACTGGTGCATGAAGCCGGAGGTGGAGGCGCAGGTGACGATGGTGCCGCCCTTGCGGGTGACGTAGACGCTGGCGCCGAAGGTCTCCCGGCCGGGGTGCTCGAAGACGATGTCGACGTCCTCGCCGCCGGTCAGCTCGCGGATCCGCCCGCCGAAGCGCTTCCACTCGCGCGGGTCCTGGTTCTGCTCGTCCTTCCAGAACTTGTAGCCCTCGGCGGAGCGGTCGATGATCGCCTCGGCGCCCATCGCCCGACAGATGTCGGCCTTCTCCGGGCTGGAGACCACGCAGATCGGGGTGGCGCCGCCGGCCAGCGCGTACTGGGTGGCGTACGAGCCGAGGCCGCCGCTGGCGCCCCAGATCAGCACGTTGTCGCCCTGCTTCATGCCCGCGCCGTTCTGCGAGACCAGCTGGCGGTAGGCGGTGGAGTTGACCAGGCCGGGGGAGGCGGCCTCCTCCCAGGTCAGGTGGGCGGGCTTGGGCATCAGCTGGTTGGTCTTCACCAGGGCCAGCTGGGCCAGGCCGCCGAAGTTGGTCTCGAAGCCCCAGATCCGCTGCTCCGGGTCCATCATCGTGTCGTTGTGGCCGTCGGAGGACTCCAGCTCGACGGACAGGCAGTGGGCGACCACCTCGTCGCCCGGCTTCCAGGCGTTGACCCCGGCGCCGGTGCGCAGCACCACGCCCGCCAGGTCGGAGCCGAGCACGTGGTACGGCAGGTCGTGGCGCTTGGTGAGCGGGGAGAGCCGGCCGTAGCGCTCCAGGAAGCCGAAGGTGGAGACCGGCTCGAAGATCGAGCTCCACACGGTGTTGTAGTTCACCGCGCTCGCCATCACCGCGACCAGGGCCTCGCCCGGGCCCAGTTCGGGCAGCGGGACGTCGTCGAGGTGGAGGGACTTGCGCGGGTCCTTGTCGCGGCTGGCGAGGCCCGCGAACATCTGCTCCTCGTCCTTGTGGAGCGTGACCGCCCGGTAGGACTCCGGCAGCTTCACGTTGGCGAAGTCCGCCGAGGTGCTGTCGGAGCTGAGGATCGCGTCGAGGATTTCCTTCATGGCTGCCTCCGAAGGCGTACCTGTGTGAGGGCACAGGGCGTCTGGGGGAGCCGGGAGCGGACACCGGCTTCGCTGAACGGGGTGGTGGGTGTGGGTGGCTGGTGGGCCGAGGTGGCTGGTGGGCCGGGGTGGCTGTCGGGCCGGTGGCTGGTGGGCCGGGTGCTGCGGTGGGTCGCCCCCGGGATCGGGGGGCGCCGGTACGACGGCGCGCCAGGTGGGGAGCCGCGGCGCCGCGACTGGTGGGTAACAAGGTAATGGCACCCTGTGCCACTCGTAAAGACACGCGGTGCCATCAATTCGGGTGACCGGGAGGCAGCTCCCGAGGGCCCGCGAAGGGTACGGGAAGGGCCCGTGCCGACACTCCGGCACGGGCCCATGAACCCCTTGCTACCTGCGAAAACTCCTGCCGTCAGGCCTGCTTGACGCCCTCCAGGGCAGCCCGCACGGCATCCACCACCAGCTCCAGCGGGGCGTCCGTCCGGGTGACTGTGATGAGCACCTCACCTCCGGAGCCGGCACTCAGTGCGCGCGCGGTCGAGGTCTCCGCCTCCGTCCCACTGGCACCCGGTGCCACCACGGCACCGCGCCGCCGCGCCCCCGGCGCGCTGGAGCCCCAGAAGGTCTGCCGGATCACCTCGAAGGAGTGGTCCAGCTGCGCCTCCACATCGCCCCGCCCGCCCGCCCGCAGCCAGCGCCGCAGCACGTGGTTGTGGGCCGCGACCACCGCCGCCGCCGACACCTCGGCCAGCATCGAGTCGTCCTCGCCGCCGTGCTGCCAGCCCTCGGGGATCTCCCCGGCAGTGTCGAACCGGCCCAGCAGGTAGCGGGTGAACAGCCGCTCGTAGCGGGCCACCACGGCGATCTCCCGCTCCCGCAGCGTCGGCACCTGGCGGATCAGCTGGTACCTGGCCACCGAGACCCCGGGCGTGGAGGCGTACATCCGCAGCACCTCCTTGATGCCCCGGCAGACCACGTCCAGCGGGTGCTCCTCCGGCTCGGCGCTGGCCAGCAGGTCGGCGACCCGCACCAGGGTGTCGTCGTGGTCCGGGAAGATCGCCTCCTCCTTGGACCGGAAGTACCGGAAGAAGGTCCGCCGGGCGACCCCCGCCGCCGCGGCGATCTGGTCGACCGTGGTCTCCTCGTAGCCCTGCGAGGCGAACAGCTCCATCGCGGCGGTGGCCAGGTCCTGGCGCATCTGCTGGCGCTGGGCCGCCGCCCGGCGGCTGCCCTGACCCCCCTCCGCGCCCGTCCCGGCCGACCGGCCGTCACGCGCCGGGGCGGGCTGCTGCGGGGCGGATTGCTGCGGGGAGACTGACTGAACCCGATCCATGCCCGGAACGCTACACGTCCCCGGCGCCGGAGCAGGGGGCCTTTCCCGGCGCACCGGGGCGACCGGCCCGCCCACCGCCGGTCTCGGCCAGTGCGCGGACACCGAACCCGCTCCCCAGCCGGCCCGCTCCGCGCGCAACGGCGTCCGGTCGGGCGCTCCCCCGTAGGACGGCGGGGCGGTCATCGGCGCGCGTGGTCGCGGAAACCGCGGCCGGTCTTGCGGCCCAGGCAGCCCGCCGCCACCAGGTGCTCCAGCAGCGGCGCCGCGGCCAGCCCCGGCTCCCGGAACTCCTGGTGCAGCACCTGCTCGATGGTCAGCGAGACATCCAGGCCGACCACGTCCAGCAGCTCGAACGGGCCCATCGGGTAGCCGCAGCCGAGCTTCATCGCCGTGTCGATGTCGTCCACCGTCGCGTAGTGCTCCTGGAGCATCCGCACCGCGTCGTTGAGATAGGGGAAGAGCAGCGCGTTCACGATGAAGCCGGCCCGGTCCCCGCACTCCACCGGGTGCTTGCGGACCTTCGCGCACAGCTCCAGCACGGTCGCGGTGACGTCCGGCGCGGTCAGCACCGTGGAGACCACCTCGACCAGCCGCATCGCCGGCGCCGGGTTGAAGAAGTGCATGCCGACCACGTCCTGCGGGCGCCCGGTGGCCGAGGCGCAGGCCACCACCGGCAGCGAGGAGGTGGTGGTGGCCAGCACCGCGCCCGGCTTGACGATCGCGTCCAGCGCGGTGAACAGCTCGCGCTTCACCCCGAGGTCCTCGGCCACCGCCTCGACCACCAGGTCCACGTCCGCCAGCTCGCCGTACTGCCCGACCGGCGTCACCAGGCCCAGGGCGGCGTCCCGCTGCTCCTCGGTCAGCCGGCCCTTCGCCACCGAGCGCTCCAGCGACTTCGCCAGCTGCGCCTTGGCCCGCTCGGCCTTCTCCAGGCTGCGGGCGGCCAGCAGCACCGGGTACCCGGCCTTGGCGAACACCTCGACGATGCCGGTGGCCATGGTGCCCGAGCCGCAGACGCCGACGCTGCGCACCTCCCGCCCGGTCACCCCCGGCCGGGCCGGGCCGGTGGCGGTGCCGACGACCCTGGAGGAGCCGGGCGCCTCGTAGGTGTAGAAGCCGCGGCCGGTCTTGCGGCCCAGCAGCCCGGCCGAGACCAGCTGGCCGAGGATCGGCGCGGGCGCGTGCAGCCGGTCCCTGGACTGCTCGTACATCGCCTCCAGGACGGTCCTCGCGGTGTCCACGCCGATCAGGTCGAGCAGCGCCAGCGGCCCCATCGGCAGGCCGCAGCCGAGCCGCATCGCGGCGTCGATGTCCTCCCGGGTGGCGTACTTGGACTCGTACATCGCGGCGGCCTGGTTCAGGTACGCGAAGAGCAGGCCGTTGACCACGAAGCCGGCCCGGTCGCCGGCCGCCACCGGCTCCTTGCCGAGGTCCCGGGCGAGCGCCGCGGCGTCCTCGGCGACCTGCGGGGCGGTGAGCACGGTGCGCACCACCTCGACCAGCTTCATGGTGTGCACCGGGTTGAAGAAGTGCAGGCCGAGCACCCGGTCCGGGCGGGCGGTGGCGGCGGCGATCCGGGTCACCGAGAGCGCGGTGGTGCCGGTGGCGAACACCGTGCCGGCCGGGCAGATCCGGTCCAGCTCGGCGAAGAGCTGCCGCTTCAGCTCCAGCTGCTCGGGGACCTCCTCGATCACCAGGTCCGCCTCGGCGGCCGAGGCCAGCGAGTGGCCGACGGTGAGCCGGGCGAGCAGCCCGGCCCGCTCCTCGGCGGTGAGCCGCTCGCGGTCCACCGCGTGCGCGGTGGACTCCTCGATCCGGGCCAGGGCCCTGGCGGCGGAGTTCTCGTCGGCCTCGATGCCGATCACCCGGCGGCCGCTCCTGGCGACCGCGACGGCGACGCCGGTGCCCATCGTGCCGAGTCCGACCACGGCGACCGTGGGAAAGGGACGCTCCATCTGTCCTGACTCCTTGTCATGGAAGGCCCGCGCGCGCTCCGGAGGGCACGCCCCCGGAAAGAGGGCGCGCCTTCGGAGGAGGGTCCGCGCGCGGTGCGGGGGGATGACGGTTGCGGCCACCGCGCAGCCGCCGGTCCGCTCCGGCGGTGCTGCGGGTGTGCCGTGGTACTCAGGCGCTCGGGGTGAAGGAAGCGGCTCTGAACACAGAGGAGAGAAATCCGGCTCCGGCCGCGATCCGCGGCACCGACCGGTGAACGAACGCACCGTCGTCCGCCGTCGGCCCCGCGGTTACCGGCGCGGCGGACGGCGCCCCGCCGGTGCGGCTCCCGAAGCCCGGCAGTGGTGCGTGCGGACACTGTAGCGAAGTTACCGATCAGTAGGAAGGGGGTGGAGGGTGGGAGTTTCGCTGCTCACGGCGGGGTGATCACCCGTGCGGGTGAGGCGAGTGGACGGACGTCCGTTCGGACCACCCGATAGGGGAGTTACGCGCCCCGGCGGCGCCGGGAAGCATGGGGGCATGACCACTGGAACCGTTGCCACGGACCGACCCGAGCCCGCCGCCGGGTCCGCCTCGGGGCCCGCCCCCGGCCCGGCCGGGCCCGCCGTCACCGGCGCCGTGCTGCCGCCGCGGGCGGACCGGGCCGAGCGCGGCGAGCGCGCGCAGGCCGCCGTCGACCGGCTGCGGGGCTCCGGGGTCGAGGCGGTCGCCGTCACCTGGGTGGACAACGCCGGTATCGCCCGGGTCAAGGCGGTGCCGCTCGGCGGCCTGGTGCACGCGGCGCAGTGGGGCGTCGGCGCGGCCCCCTGCTTCGACGTCTTCCTCGCCGACGACTCGATCGTCACCAGCCGGCTGATCGGCGGCCCCACCGGCGACCTCAGGCTCTACCCCGACGTCGAGCGGATCGTCCCGCTCGCCGCCCAGCCCGGCTGGGCCTGGGCCCCGGGGGACCGCTACACCCAGGGCGGTGCCCCGCACCCCGGGTGCCAGCGGCTGTTCGCCCGCCGGGCGGCGGCCGCCGCGGCCGAGCAGGGCCTGGCCCTCAAGGCCGGCATCGAGATCGAGTGGGTGGTCGCGCTGGCCGGCCCGGAGGGGGAGGAGCCCCGCTACCCGACGGCCGGCCCGGCCTACGGCATGCAGCGGCTCACCGACCTCTCCGACTACCTGCGCGACGTGCTCCGCGCCCTCGGCGAGCAGGGCCTGACCGTGCTCCAGATCCACCCCGAGTACGCGCCCGGGCAGTTCGAGGTCTCGGTCGCCCCGGAGGGGCCGGTCGAGGCCGCCGACACCTCGGTGCTGGTCCGGCACACCGTCCGGGCCGTATCCGCCCGGCACGGCCTGCGGGCCTCCTTCGCCCCGGCGGTCGAGGCCGGCGGGGTCGGCAACGGCGGCCACCTCCACCTCAGCCTCTGGCGCGAGGGGCGCAACCTCGCGCACGGCGGCCCCGGTCCGCACGGGCTGACCGCCGAGGCGGAGGGCTTCCTGGCCGGGGTGCTCGGCGCGCTGCCCGAGCTGCTGGTGCTCGGCTGCTCCAGCCCGGCCGGCTATCTGCGGCTGGTCCCCTCGCACTGGGCCGGGGCCTACCAGTGCTGGGGCCTGGAGAACCGCGAGGCCGCGCTCCGCCTGGTCACCGGCTCCACCGGCGAGCGCTCCTCCGCGGCCAACGCCGAGATCAAGTGCTTCGACGCCACCGCCAACCCCTATCTGGCGGTCGGCGCGGTGATCGCCGCCGGCCTCGCCGGGCGGGAGCAGCGGCTCGCGCTGCCGCCGGAGTCCACCGGGGACCCTTCCCTGGCCGAGCCCGGCACCGTCCCCCGGCTGCCGACCGGCCCGGCCGAGGCGCTCGCCGCCTACCGGGGCTCCGCCGTGCTGCGGGAGGCGCTCGGCGAGCCGCTGTTCGAAGCGGTGCTGGCCGTCCGCCAGGCCGAGGCAGAGCAGTACGCCGGCGCGTCGCCCGAGCGGCTGGCCGCCGTCACCCGCTGGCGGTACTAGGGGCGTGTCCTACCCCGACGTCCCCGCGCTGGTCGACCACCACTGCCACAGCGTGGTGACGGCCGAGCTCGACGACGACGCCCTGGCGGGGCTGCTCACCGAGTCCGACCGCCCGCCCGCGCCCGGCACCTCGCCCTTCGACAGCGCGCTCGGCCTCGCCGTGCGCCGCTGGTGCCCGCCCGCGCTCGGGCTGCCCGCGCACGCGCCGGCCGAGGAGTACCTGGCCCGGCGGCGCGAGCTGGGCGCCCCGGAGGCCACCCGCCGACTGCTGGCCGCCGCCGGGCTTGACACCTGCCTGGTGGACACCGGGCTGACCGGCGCCGCCGGCTTCCCGCTGCTGCCGCTCGACGGGTTCGCCTCGGCCTCCGGCGCCCGGGTGCGCGAGGTGGTCCGGCTGGAGCCGGTCGCCGAGGCCGTCACCGCCCCGCCCGGCGGCTGGGCGCGGGCGGTGCGCGAGGCGCTGGCCGCCGCGGCCGCCGGCGCCGTCGCGGTCAAGTCGGTGGTGGCCTACCGGGCCGGGCTCGCGGTGCCCGCGCGGCGGCCCTCAGCGGCCGAGGTGACGGCGGCGGCCACCGCCCGGCAGCGCGCCGGGGGCGGCCGGCTGACCGACCCGGTCCTGCTGCACGAGCTGCTGCACACCGCCCTGGAGGTCTGCGCCGGGCTGCGGCTGCCGCTCCAGCTGCACACCGGCTTCGGCGATCCCGACGTCACCCTGCACCGGGCCGACCCGTCGCTGCTCGCCGACTTCGTCCGGGCCGCCGAGCCGTCGGGCGTCCCGCTGGTACTGCTGCACGGCTACCCCTACCACCGGCAGGCCGCCTGGCTGGCCCAGGCCTTCCCGCTGGTGTACACCGACCTCGGGCTGACCACCTCCTACGTCGGCCCGAGGGCGGCGGCGGTGCTCGGCGAGATGCTGGAGCTGGCGCCGTTCGGCAAGCTGCTGTTCTCCACCGACGGCTATGCCCTGCCGGAGCTCCACCTGGTGGGCGCGGCGCAGTTCCGCCACGGCCTGGGCACCCTGCTCGGAAGCTGGCGGGCCGACGGAGCCTGTACCCCGGCCGACGCCGATCGGCTGGCCCGTCTGGTGGCGGCGGACAACGCGCGCCGACTGTACGCGATCTGAGCGTCGGCCCGCCGCCAGTGGCGAGCACTCGCCACTGGCCGCTTTCGGCCGTTCCGAATGCCTGTCGCCCCCTCGGTCCGGGTTACTAGGATCACCCGCCAGTGAGCTCTGTGCTCGTCCGATCGTCAGATCGCCACCCCTGCCCAGCAGGAGCGGAGTCATACCTTCCGTCGGTGGATGACTTGTGACGATTAGATGACTACCTCTTGCGGATTGCAACACTTGTTCACTAGCGTCCCGATCATTCCAAGCGCATCTGCCAACCGCAGCTGCAGCATGACGACTCGGGAGGGCCAACCCCTATGAGTGTTCCTCGGATCAGCCGGACCCGGATCGCGGCGGTCGGCGTTGTGCTCGCCACCGCCGGAGCCCTCGCGCTCCCGGCCGGCAGCGCCTTCGCCGCCGGGGCGGAGACGACCACCGGTCCGCTGCTCAGCTACGTCGTCAACACCAAGGCCAACCACGGCCAGGTGCAGAAGGTCGAGACCGCGGTCAAGGCCCTCGGCGGCACCGTCGTCTACTCCTACGAGCAGATCGGCGTGGTGATCGCCCGCTCGACCGACACCCAGTTCGCCGCCAAGCTGCGCAAGGCGAAGGCCGTCGAGTCGGTCGGCGCCAGCCGCACCAAGGGCATCACCGCCTCCGAGGACAAGGTCGCCGAGGTCGCCGCCGCCCCGACCGCCGCCCCCGCCGCCGGCGAGGAGCCCTACTGGGCCAACCAGTGGGACATGCGTCAGATCGGTGTCGACAAGGCCCACAAGCTGTCCCTCGGCAGCAACAAGGTCACCGTCGGCGTCCTGGACTCCGGCATCGACGGCAAGCACGAGGACCTCGCCGCCAACATCGACGCCTCGCAGTCGGTCTCCTGCATCGACGGCGGCAAGCCGAACACGGCCTGGGACGCGTGGCAGCCGGGCGTCGACGGCGCCCACGGCACCCACGTGGCCGGCACCATCGCCGCCGCTAAGAACGGCAAGGGCATCGAGGGCATCGCCCCGAACGTCAAGCTCGCCGCGGTGAAGGTCGTCGACGACGGTGGCTTCATCTACCCCGAGTACGCCATCTGCGGCTTCGTCTGGGCCGGCGAGCACAAGTTCAAGGTCACGAACAACAGCTACTTCGTCGACCCGTGGATGTTCAACTGCCAGAACGACGCGGACCAGGCGGCGATCACCACCGCCGTCCGCCGCGCCGTCGAGTTCTCGCAGCGCAAGGGCGTCCTCAACGTCGCCGCCGCGGGCAACGAGAACATCGACCTGGCCCACAAGACCAAGGACGTCGCCAGCCCGGACGACACCACCCCGGTCGAGCGCCCGATCACCCAGGACTGCCTCAACCTGCCGACCGAGCTCGACGGCGTCGTCGCGGTCTCCTCCGTGGGTGTCAACGGCGACAAGTCGTACTACTCCAGCTACGGCAAGGGCAAGGTCACCGTGGCCGCCCCCGGTGGCGACCGCCGCTACCAGATCCCGAACACCCCGGACCAGAACGGCCGCACGCTGTCCACCATCCCGGGCGGCCAGTACGGCTACATGCAGGGCACCTCGATGGCGTCCCCGCACGCCGCCGGTGTGCTTGCCCTGCTGGCCAGCACCTTCCCGTGGGCCAGCCCGGAGGAGCTGACCGAGCTGCTCACCAGCCAGGCCGAGTCGCACGCCTGCCCGTCGGCCCCGTACAACCCGGGCGGCGCCGGCGAGTGGACCGCCACCTGCGAGGGCGGCGCGGACGACAACGGCTTCTACGGCGCGGGCATCATCAACGCCGAGAAGGCGGTCCAGTGGTGGCGCTGAGCCACGGCTGACCTGCTGCTGAACCCCTGAGTCGCCGAACGGGGGCGGGACACCTGTCCCGCCCCCGTTCGCATGCCCCTGTCCGGGCCCCGGTCACGGGTCCGGCCGGCGGGTCACTCGATGTGCTGCTCCCACACCGTCTCCACCGACGGCTTGCCGTGCAGGTCCGGCACCTCCCGCAGCCAGTCCGGCCGCCCGGCCCTGGTCCGCGCGGCCCGCCGCCGCTCCGCGTCGAGCAGCTGCTCGGGGGTCGAGAACCCCTCCGGCAGCCATTCGGCCGAACGGGCCGCCCGCTCCGCCAGGTGCTCCACATAGGCCCGGCGCAGCGCCCCGACCGAGTCGAAGCCCGGCTCGTCGGCCAGCCAGGCGTCCGGCACCATTGCCACCACCTGCTCCAGCAGTCCGGCGGTGACCAGCGGCCCGAGCTCCTCGTCCGCCAGCCGCACGTCCGGGCGGTACCCGCCGAGGGCGTGGGCGCTCAGGTCGTACCGCTTGCCGACCGAGGCCCCGGCCGCGGACCAGCGGTGGTGGAAGATCAGCGCGGCGCCGTTGTCGATCAGCCAGAGCCGGCCGTGCCAGACCATGAGGTTGGGGTTGTGCACCGTCCGGTCGACATTGCCGGTGAGCGCGTCCAGCCACACCACCCGGCCGGCCTCGGCCGGTCCGACGTCGATCATGCCGGGGCGGAAGTCGCGGGCGCCGGGCAGCAGGTCCATCCCGAGGTTGACACCTCGGCTGCCCCGCAGGATGTCCTGGATCTCGCTGTCCGGCTCGTCCTCGGCCACCGCCGGGTCGAAGTCCACCAGCCGCAGCTCCGGCACCCGCAGGCCGAGCCGCCGGGCCAGCTCGCCGACGATCACCTCCGCGACCAGCGCCTTCCGGCCCTGGCCGGCCCCGGTGAACTTCACCACATAGGTGCCCAGGTCGTCGGTCTCCACGACGCCGGGCACGGAACCGCCGGCCCGCAGCGGGTCGACGTAGCGCACTGCTGTCACCTGTTCGAGCACAACCGCCACCCTAACCTCAGCGCCGTGGCCGAGGCCGCCGCCCGGAGCACCCGGTCCGCTGTGATTTGCTGGCCGGTGAGCGAGACCGGCCGGACCGAACCCGGCGCCGGACGACCGACAAGGAGAGCAGGACCATGGGACAGGTGCAGGCCACCACGGAGCGGGTCTACGACGCGGCCCCCGAGCGGGTGTACGAGGCCCTGGCCGACTACCAGGTGATCCGCCCCAAGCTGCTGCCCGCGCAGTACAGCGAGTACGAGGTCCGGGTCGGCGGCACCGGCGCGGGCACCCAGGTGCACTGGAAGCTCCAGGCCACCGAGAAGCGGGTCCGCGACTGCCTGCTCACCGTCTCGGCGCCGCGGCCGGACCAGCTGGTGGAGAAGGACGCCAACTCCAGCATGGTGGTCACCTGGACCGTCGCGGCGGCCGGCGAGGGCCGGACCAGGGTCACCGTCACGGCCACCTGGCAGGGTGCGACCGGTATCGGCGGCTTCTTCGAGCGGACCTTCGCGCCCAAGGGCCTGAACCGGATCCACGACGAGGTGCTCGCCAACCTGGCCGCCGAGGTGCGCTGAGCCGGAGCGCCCGGCGGTGCGGCCCGGGCCCCGGTCCCGGGGCGGACCGCCCCGCGAACCCGTCCAGGAATTCGAGGAGTTCGTCCACCCGTACGAGCGGCACGCCGTACGGGTGGACGCCCCGCCACCTCCGGGTGACGGGGCCCCGCGGCACGGTGCGGCCACCCTAGGCTCGCCGCCGTGCATATGACGATCCTTCACATTTCCCAACCCGTCGACGGTGGTGTGGCCCGCGTCGTGGTCGACCTGGTCCGGGGCCAGCGCGAGGCCGGCCACCGGGTGCTGGTCGCCTGTCCGCGCGGCGGCCGGCTGGCCGAGGAGGCCGCGGCCGTCGGCGCGCTGGTCCAGGACTGGCCCGCCGGCCGCTCGCCCGGCCCGGCCACCGCGGCGGAGGCCTGGCGACTGCGCCGGATCGTCCGGGCCGCCGCACCCGACATGCTTCATCTGCACAGCGCCAAGGCCGGGCTGGCCGGCCGGCTGGCCGTCCGCGGCGCGGTGCCCACGGTCTTCCAGCCGCACGCCTGGTCCTTCGCCGCCGTGGACGGCGCGCTGGCCGCCGCCACCCTGCGCTGGGAGCGGTACGCGACCCGCTGGGCGCACCGGCTGCTCTGCGTCTCGGTCCAGGAGCGGACCGACGGCATCGCGGCCGGACTGCACGCCGACTGGGCGGTGGTGCCCAACGGCGTGGACGTGCGCCACTACGCGCCCGCCGACCGCCGGGCCGCCCGGATCGCGCTCGGCCTGGAGCTCGACGCCCCGCTCGCGGTCTGCGTGGGCCGGCTCTGCCGCCAGAAGGGCCAGGACGTGCTGCTCGCCGCCTGGCCGGAGGTGCGGCGCCGGGTGCCGGCCGCCCGGCTGGCGCTGGTCGGCGGCGGACCGGAGGAGGCCCGGCTGGCCGCGACGGTCCGGGAGGGCGCCGAGCCGTCCCGGGTCCGGCTGGTGGGGGACGTCGCGGACCCCCGGCCGTGGCTGGCCGCGGCCGACCTGGTGGTGCTGCCCTCGCGCTGGGAGGGCATGGCGCTGGCCCCGCTGGAGGCGATGGCCTCCGGGCGTCCGGTGCTGCTGACCGACGTGCCGGGCGCGCGGGAGTGCCTGCCGCCGGTCGAACGCGCGTCCGCCGTGGTCCCGCCCGGCGACACGGACGCGCTCGTCACCCGAATGGCCGAGGCGCTGTCCGATCCGATCGAGTGCGAGCGGCGCGGTCTGCGCCTGCGCGAGCACGCCGCCGCTCGCCATGATGTTCGCTCGGTGGTCGAACAGGTGGACGCGCTCTACCGCGACCTGCTGGGGGCCGGTCCGGCGGCCGGGCGACGCCGCGCCCGTGTCCCGCAGCGGATCTGATCGTTTCACAGGCCGTGAATACGCCGCCGGTCCGACGCCGTCGTATTCGCACCCTCAACCGGTTGTGGATGGGGGGTGAAATCAGAAATACCTATTAATGGGCGGCTGGAATGAAACGGCAAGTCAACTTCCAGCATTCAAGCCAGCGTTCGGTAACGTCTGATTTTGCCTGCTTCGTTTCGATTTCACGCCGGCAATTCGCGAGGAATTCGAAAGCCGCCAGCGGCAGCAGGTGCTGTCAGGACCGCGCCCACCGGGCCGGGACGGCCGCTCCGGGCCAACCGGTGCCGGGCCGCCGTCACCCCGGGCACACAGCAGGGGAGTTCGTGCGCTGATGACCATTGACCACGACAGCGTGCCAAGGCCCGGGCGGTCCCTGTCAGGCCCACCCCGGCCCGCCACCGGGCTGCTCGACCGCCCGGCACGCTCCGCCCAGACCCGCAGCGCCGCCCCGGCCCGCCGGCACCGCCGCCCGGTCCGCGCCCGGCTCGCCCTGCCCGTCACCCTGGTCGCCGTCGACGCCCTCGCCCTCTGCACCGCCACCGGGGTCGCCAACCGCGCCCTCGACCCCGCCGTCCGGGTGGCACCCCTGCTCGGCGTCGCCGCCCTGCTGCCCCTGCTCCTCCTGCTCAACCTGGCCGGCGGCCTCTACCGCACCCGCCTCACCCTCTCCGTCCTCGACGAGCTGCCCGCCCTCACCGCGCGGGCGCTCGTCGCCTCCGCCTTCGCCATCAGCCTGGCCGGCTGCCTCGAAGGCCGCTGGCCCGACACCGGCCCCGCCACCCCCGCCCGGCTGACCGTCCTCCTCGGTACCCAACTGCTGCTCGCCGTCTGCGGCCGCGCCCTGCTCTACCACCTGGTGCGCCGCATCCGCCGCAGCCGCCCCAGCCCCGTCCTGGTCCTCGGCGCCGGCCGCCTCGGCCGCCGCGTCGCCGCCGCCCTCAACGAACGCGCCGAGTACGGGATGCGCCCCATCGGCTTCCTCGACGCCGACCCGCCGCTGCTCACCGGCGACACCGACCTGCCCGTGCTCGGCGGCCGCGAGGTCCTCGAACGCGAAGTCCGCCGCCACCGCGTCCACCACGTCGTCGCCACCGCCGGCGCCGCCGACGAGGCCGAGACCGCCGCAGCCCTGCGCGACGCCGCCCGCCTCGGCTGCCAGGTCTGGCTGGTCCCCGCCCTGCGCGAGTACGGCTCCCTCGCCGCCGGACGCCTCACCGGCGCCGACCACCTCTGGGGCTACCCCTGCCTCCGCGTCGGCCGCGCCGCCACCCGCCGCCCCGGCTGGGCTGCCAAACGCACCCTCGACGTCACCGCCGCCGCCACCGGCCTGCTGCTGCTCTCGCCCGTACTCGCCCTCTGCGCACTCGCCGTCCGCTTCGACACCGGCCCCGGCGTCCTCTTCCGCCAGCAGCGCACCGGCCTCGACGGCCGCGTCTTCACCGTCCTGAAGTTCCGCACCCTGCGCCCCAGCAACGAACACGAGTCCGCCACCCGCTGGAACATCTCCCAGGACCACCGGATGGGCGCCGTAGGCCGCCTGATGCGCCGCAGCTCCCTCGACGAACTCCCGCAGCTCTGGAACGTGCTCTGCGGCGACATGAGCCTCGTCGGTCCCCGCCCCGAACGCCCCTACTTCGTCATGCGGTTCAGCCAGGCCTACCCCGAGTACGCGGACCGCCACCGCGTCCCCGTCGGCCTCACCGGCCTCGCCCAGGTCAACGGCCTGCGCGGAGACACCTCCATCGAGGACCGGGCCCGCTTCGACAACCGCTACATCGAGAGCTGGAGCCTCTGGCAGGACGTCAAGATCCTGTGCCGCACCGCAGCCCTCATGCTCCACCCGGACGGGAGCTGAACAACGCCGTGGCCCTGACCCTCGCCGCACCACCGCACCCCGCCCGGCTGTTACGGCGTGCGGGCGGCGTCCTCCAGGAACGCCCCGGCCTGCTGGCCGCCGCCACCGTGCTGCTGGTCTGCGTCCCCACCGGGGAGAAGGACGTCGCCGCCGCCGTCCACATCACCGCCGCCGACCTCGCCTCGCTCGCCCTGGTCGCCCTCACCGCCGTCAACCTGCTGCGCGGCCGCACCCCCGCCCTCGGGCGCGCCGACGCCGTCCGCTTCGGCGCGATCGTGACCGCCGCCGCCGTCGCCACCGTCGGCTCCATCGACCCGGCCACCAGCCTCACCGGCTTCGTCCGGCTCACCCAGGTGTTCGTCCTCGTCCCCGCCGCCGTGCTCTGCTCCCTGCGCGACCGCACCGACCAGCGCCTCGTGCTCGGCTCCTTCGTCGCCGCCGCCCTGATCCAGGGCGTCGTCGGCGTCCACCAGTTCCTCACCGGCACCGGCGCCTCCTACACCGGCCGTCCCATCCGCGCCGTCGGCACCTTCGGCGCCCTCGACATCATGGCGATGTCCACCGTCGTCGCCTACGGCCTGCTCGCCGCCCTCGCCCTCGCCCTCGGCGAACGCGGACCCGACGGCAACCCCCGGCTGCGCCGGGCCATGTTCGCCGCCGCCGCCTTCCTCGCCCTCCCGCTCGCCGTCTCCTTCAGCCGCGGCAGCTGGATCGCCACCGCCGCCGCCGCGACCGTCCTGCTGCTGCGCGCCGACGCCCGGCTCGCCGTCCGCGGCGCCCTGCTCACCGCGGCCGCCGCCGTCGTCCTCGTCGGCGGACTCGGCCTCGGCGGCTCCGGCGTCACCGACCGGATCAGCTCCATCGGCTCCGTCTCCGCCGCCCCCGACCAGTCCGTCTCCGACCGCTACGACCTGTGGGCCACCGCCGGCCGGATCTGGCAGGACCACCCCGTCACCGGCGCCGGCCCCAAAGCCTTCCAGCAACTGCGCGACAGCCACGCCCCGCTCCGGCTCTCCTCCGGCAGCGACGCCGCCGACGCCACCATCGGCTTCCAGCGCGAACCGCTGCTCTCCCCGCACAACATGTACTTCCTGGTCCTCAGCGAACAGGGCCTGATCGGCATCGTCGCCTACGGACTGCTCTTCCTCGGCCTCCTCGTCGGCTGCCTGCGCCACGCCCGCGGCCGGGGCCCCGCCCTCGCCGCCCTCGCCCTGCTCACCTGGGTCCTGATCGACTTCCTCTACGCCGACATCGGCGGCACCACCACCGTGCTGACCTCGATCGTCCTCGGCCTCGCCGCCCGCGCGGCCCGACCCCCGGCGGGCACGCCATGACGACCGACCGACCGACGGTCGCCCCCGCCACCCTGCCGGCCCCCCGCCCGGCCCCGCCCGGACCGGGACCGGCCGCCGCCCCGCGCAGCCGCGTCCTCGCCAGGGCCTTCGGCGTCACCGCCGTCCTCAGCGCCGCCGGCTCCGCCCTCGGACTGCTGCGCGACCTCCTGCTCGCCCGCTACTTCGGCGCCAACCAGGGCACCGACGCCTTCCTCGTCGCCTGGACCGTCCCGGAGACGGCCGCACCCCTGCTGATCGAGGACGCCATGTCCTTCCTCATGGTGCCCGCCTTCGCCCTCGCCCTCGTCCTGCGCGAGGAACGCCCCGACGGCCCCGACCCGGTCCGCCAGGTCGTCCGCGCCACCCTGCCCTGGCTGCTGCTCGCCCTCACCACCCTCTCCCTCGGCGCCGCCCTCGGCGCCCCCCAGCTCGTCGACCTGCTCGCCCCCGGCCTCGCCGACCCCCGACTCGCCGTCACCTGCACCCGGATCACCGCGATCACCGTGCTGCCGTTCGGCGTCGCCGGCTACCTCGCCGCCGCCCTGCGCGCCCACCACCGCTTCACCGCCCCCGCCGGCATCTACGTCGCCTACAACCTCGGCATCCTGGTCGTCCTGCTCAGCTGCCACGCCCTGTGGGGCGTACGCTCCGCCGCGATCGGCGTCGCCCTCGGCAGCCTCCTCATGGCGGGCCTGCTGATCGGGCCGTTCCTGCGCGCCCTGCGCACCGCACCCGGCCGCGCCGCCCGCGCCCGCCGCTCCCGCAACGCCCTCGTCCTGATCCCGCTCGCCCTGCTCCCCGTCGGCGCGTTCACCCTCACCCGCCAGGCCCAGGTCTTCATCGAGCGCTACCTCGGCTCCGGACTGCCGCCCGGCACCATCTCCCACCTCAACTACGCCGCCAAGGTCTCCCAGCTCGCCATGACCGCCGGGATCCTGATCTGCACCGTCACCTTCCCCCTGGTCGCCCGGGCCCTCGCCGCCGGAGACCTCACCGCCGCCCGCGACCGGGTCGAGAAGGACCTCGGCCAGGCCGCCGCCGTCGTCCTCCTCGGCACCGCCTTCCTGATGGCCTGCGCCCCCTCGGTGGTCGCCCTGCTCTTCGAGCGCGGCGCCTTCGGCCCCGCCGACACCGCCGCCACCGCCGCCGTCATCCGGGTCTACAGCTTCGGCCTGCTCGCCCAGGCCCTGATCGGCGTGATGATCCGCCCCTACTTCTCGCTGCGCCCGGTCGTCCGCCGGGCCGGCGACCCCAGCCCCGACGACGGCGGCCGCCGACTGCTCGACTGGTACCCGGCCGCCGCGATGGCCCTCGGCCTCGTCGTCACCGTCACCGTCGGACTGCTCGCCACCCCCCGCTTCGGCGCCCTCGGCCTGGCCGCCGGCAACGCCGCCGGGATCACCGCCGCCGCCGCGCTGCTGCTCCGCGGCCTCGTCCTGCGCGGCATCCCGCTGCGCCTGCGACGCGTCCTCGGCGGCCAGGCCCGGCTGCTCGCCGCCGCCGCGGGCGCCGCCGCCCTCGGCACGCCGGTGGCCGGCCTCACCGCCGACCCGCTGCTCTCCACCGTCCTCGGCGGCCTCACCGTCGCGCTGGCCTTCGCCGCCCTGGGCACCGGTCTCGGCGCCCACGAGGTGCGCAGCCCGGTCCGCGCCGCCGTCCGGGTCCTGGGACCGGTCCCCGACCCGTCACCTGTCGCCGATGAAGGGAACCCTCCTCATGGACGCTGAACGGGGAACCGTCAGGTCGGCTCCGTCGGGCGTACGCCGCCCGGCCGCGCCGACGGCCGGCGGCCGGCGCACCGACGCGCCGCACACCGCGACCCCGCGCGCCGACCCGCCGCACACCGACCCGCCGCACCCCGGCGCCCGTCGACCACCGGCCCGGCTGCCCAGGAGCCGGCGCCCGCTCGCCGACCTCCCCAGCACCGAGACCACCTCGCCGTGGATCCTGATGTACCACTCGGTGGCCGTCGAGAAGGAGGACCCGTACCGGCTCACGGTCAGCCCCGAACGCTTCGCCGAGCAGATCGCCTGGCTGCACCGGCGCGGCAGGCGCGGCGTCTCCGTCCGCGAACTGATGCGGGCCCGCGCCGCCGGCCGGGCCGACCGGCTGGTCGGCCTGAGCTTCGACGACGGCTACGCCGACTTCGCCCGCCACGCCGTACCGATTCTCCAGGCCTACGGCTTCACCGCCACCGCCTACGTCGTCGCCGACCTGCTCGGCCGGGCCAACGACTGGGACACCGAGGGCCCCCGCAAGACCCTGCTCACCGTGCAGGAGGTCACCGACCTCGCCGCCGCCGGCTGGGAGATCGGCTCGCACGGCCTCGGCCACCAGGCCCTGCCCGGACTGCCCGCCGACGTGCTGACCGCCCAGACCCGCGACAGCCGACGGCTCCTCGAAGAGGTCGTCGGCGGCCCCGTCACCGGCTTCTGCTACCCCTACGGAGCCGTCGACCTGGCCGCCACCCTGGCCGTCCGCGACGCCGGCTACGACTACGCCTGCGCCATCGCGCACTCCCCGCTCACCGGCCGCTACGCGCTGCCCCGCTGCTACGTCGGAGACCGCGACGGCGCCTGGCGGCTGCGCGCCAAACGCGGCCGCCACCGCCTGCGCGACACCGTCACCGAACTCCGCCGCCACCGCCTCGCCGCCCGCGCCGGACGCCTCCGGAGGGTGCCGTGAGGATCCTGCACATCGTCACCGGCCTCGCCTCCGGCGGCGCCGAACGCCAGCTGCAGCTGCTGCTCCGCCACCTGCCGGCCCACCAGCAGTGCGAAGTCCTCGCCCTGACCAACCCCGGCACCGTGGCCGCCGCGCTGCGCGCCGACGGCGTCACCGTCCACCACCTCGGCATGCGCGGCAACCGCGACCTCGGCGCACTGCCCCGGCTGGCCCGGCTGGTCCGGGCCGGCCGCTACGACATCGTGCACACCCACCTCTACCGGGCCGGACTCTACGGACGGCTCGCCGCCCGGCTGGCCGGCGTCCGGGCGGTCGTCGCCACCGAGCACTCGCTGCACGCCGGAGTGATCGAGGGCCGCCCGGTCACCCGCGGCGTCAAGGGCCTCTACCTGGCCGCCGAACGCCTCGGCACCACCACCGTCGCGGTGTCCCGGCAGGTCGCCCAGACCCTGCACGCCTGGGGCGTGCCCCCGGCCAGGGTCGAACTGATCCCGAACGGCATCGACGCCGCCCGCTACCACCACCCGCCCGCCGACCGGGCCGGCACCCGCGCCCGGCTGCGCGCCGAACTCGGCCTCCCGCAGGACGCCTGGGTGATCGGCGGGATCGGCCGGCTCGTCCCCGGCAAACGCTTCGCCGTCCTGCTGGAGGCACTCGCCGCCCTGGACGCCGCCGCCCGCCTGGTGCTGATCGGCGAAGGCCCCGAACGCGCCGCCCTGGAGCGGCGGGCCGACGAACTCGGCGTCCGCGACCGCCTGGTGCTCACCGGCGAACGCGACGACGTCCCCGACCTGCTCGCCGCGCTCGACGTGCTCGCCGCCCCCTCCACCGAGGAGACCTTCGGCCTCGGCGTACTGGAAGGGCTCGCGGCGGGCCTGCCGGTGCGCCACAGCGCCTGCCCGGCCCTGGACGAACTGCCGCCCGGCGCCGCCCCGCAGGCCCGCCGGATCCCCTCCGGGGCGGCCGCCTACACGGCCGCGCTGCGCGACCTGCGCCACCTCGACGACCTGGGCGCCGACCCGCTGCCCAGGCCGCCGGCGGTCGGCCACTACGACATCGTCCGGGTGGCCGCCGACCTCGGCGCGCTCTACGACCGGCTGGCCCGGGCTTGAGCCGGCCGCACCCCCGCAGACACCGGGCCGCCGGCCGGGCGGCCCTCATAGCCAAGGAGTCCCCATGAGCGAATCGCGCCGTAGCGCCCGTCGGCTCGTCGGCCGATGGTGGCCGGTGGCCCTCGCGGTGCCGCTGGGCGCCGCCGCCGGCGCCGGGTACGCCGTCGTCGCCCACCCCTCGTACGCCGCCAACTCCTATGTGATCGTCGTGCCCGACGCCCAGGGCCAGGCCGCCACCGCGGTCAACTTCGCCCAGGCGTACGGACGGCTGGCCGGCCAGCCGCAGGTGCTCGCGGCGGCCGCCGCCGAGACCGGGCACAGCCGCGGTGAACTGGAGAGCCTGGTGCACGGCACCACGTCGCCGGACGCCCCGATGATCGAGATCACCGGCACCGGCGCCGAGCCCGGGGAGGCCGTCCGGGCGGCCGACGCGGTGGCCCGCTCGCTGGTCGCGTTCGCCAACGGCAGCAGCAAGGAGACCGGCGTCCGCCTGGTCCCGCTGGCGGGCGCCGCCGAGCCCGACCGGCCGACCACACCCTCCGGCAAGCTGGACGTCGCCGTCGGCGGCGCGGCCGGGGTGCTGATCGGCGCGCTGGTGATGATGACCCGCCGCCGGGGCACCGGGACCGCCGCCGAGGAGGCGCCCGCCGCGGCCGGTCCCGCGACCACCCCGCGCCCGCGCGCCGCCGAACCGGACCCCGACCCCGTCGGCCCGGCCGGGGAAGCGACGAGCGGGTCCGTGAAGCCCGAGGCCGTGAAGCCCGGGTCCACGAAGCCCGAGGCCGCCAAGCCCGACGCCAAGAAGCCCGAGGCCGGGAAGTCCGAGGCCGGGAAGGCCGGAACGGCGAAGGCCGAGCCCGCCGGGGCGAGGACCGGACCCGGGAACGGCGCCCGGGGCGCCGCCCGGGCCGAGACGACGGCAGGGGGCGGACGATGAGCACCGAGGCCGTCACCCCCACCGCGGGCCTCCCCGCCCAGGCCCGCTCGCCCCGCTGGACCACCGAGCTGCGCCGCGAGGACGACGCCCTCGACACCCTCGCCGAGGAGTGGGACGACCTGGCCGCCCGCTGCCGCACGGCCACCACCTTCCAGACCTCCGCCTGGCAGCGCTCCTGGTGGCGCCACTACGGCCGCCCCGGCGCCCTGGTGGTGGTGCTGGTGCGCCGCGAGGGCAGGCTGGTCGGCGCGGGCGCCTTCCGGCGGCGCGGCGGCCCGCTCGGCGGACTGACCGGCCTCGGCGCCGGACTGGTCGACTTCACCGACATCCTGCTCGACGACGCCTGCGCCGACCGGGCCGCCGCCGAGTTCGCCGCCGCCCTCCCGCTCACCCGCCCCTGGCACAGCCTGGAACTGCGCGAGGTCCACCCGGAGGCGGCCGTCCAGCGGGTCTTCGAGCAGTGGCGCGGCCGGCGCCACCGCTTCGCCGACTCGCTCTGCCAGTACCTGCCCGCCGTCCCGATGGACCAGCTGCTCAAGCGGCTGCCGGGGAAGACCGCCCAGCGCAGCCGGGTCAAGCAGCGCAAGATCGCCGAATCCGGCGTCGAGGTGCGGCCGACGAGCCCGGAGGAGGTCCCGGAGGCGCTGGAGGCACTGCTGCGGCTGCACTTCGCCCAGTGGGAGGAGCGCGGGGTGACGCCGGAGCACCGCACCGAGCGGTTCTCCCGGCACCTCACCGAGTCCACCGCGGCGCTGGTCGCCACCGGCGGCGCCGCCGTCCACCGGTTCTGGCTGGACGGCGAGCTGCTGGCGGTCAACCTGGTGCTGCTCTGCCCCGCCTACAGCGGCCTCTACCTGTACGGCGCGCACCCCCGGCTGCGGGAGCGGCTGGACATCGCGGGCCTGCTGTTCGGTGCCGCCCTGGACGAGACGCTGGCAGCGGGGATCCCGGTGATAAGCCTGCTGCGCGGCCAGGAGGCGTACAAGCAGCGCTGGCGCCCGGACCAGCTGCCGAACCAGCGGCTGCTGTTCGGCCCGCGCGGTGCTGCCCCGGCGGCCGCGGCCCGGGGCGGCGCGGTCCGCGCCCGGCGGGCGACGGTGCACCTGCTCACCACCCGGATGCCGCGGCTCAAGGAGGCGCTGGCCGCCCGCCGCCGCGGCTGACCGCCCGCCCCGCTACCACCAGGGCCACCAGTGCCACCCCGGCCGGGCGGTCGGCGCGGGGGAGGGCACCGCGGACGGCGCCGCCGGGGACGTCGGGGTGGTCGGACTCGCCGGGGCCGTCGGGGCCGCCGACGGCGACGGCTCGCCCGGCCCCCCGGGGCTCGGCGGAGCCGTCGGGGTGGCGGACGGCGAGGCCGGCGCGGTCGGCACACCGGGCTGCGCCGGGGCGCTCGGCGCCACCGGCACGACCGGGGCCGACGGCGGCGTCGGCGCCGCCGGGGCCCCCTTGGAGCCGGCCATCAGCTGCTTGAACCGGGCACCGGCCCGCGGGTTCCGGTCGCACTGCCAGAACCCGTGCGGGCAGTAGTCGGTGACGGTCTGGTACGCGGTGTCGTGGGTGCGGATCCACTCCACCATCCGCTGCACGAACTCCGGGTTGTCCCCGTTCCGGAACAGTCCCCACTCCGGGTACGAGACCGGCTTGCCGCGCTTGGCCGCGAACTCCACCTGGTCCTGCAGTCCGTACGGTTCGCGCACGTAGTCGTCGAAGGTGCCGCCGGCCGGCTGGTCGTAGCTGTCCATGCCCAGGATGTCGACCACGTCGTCCCCCGGGTAGCACTTCGTCCACGGGATCGCGTCCAGCCCCCGGTTCGGCGTGAAGTCGAACCGGAAGCGCTGACCCGGCACCGAGCGCATCACCGTGACGATCCGCCGCCAGTACGTCTTCCAGGCGGCCGGGTCTGGCTTGCAGCGGTGGGTGTAGGTGACGCCGTTCATCTCCCAGCCGAGGGTGAGCACGGTGTCCGCGCCACCGAGCGCCACCAGACGCCGGGCCAGCTTCAGGAAGTGCCCGTCGAAGTCGCCGCGCGCGCCCTGGGCCAGCAGCCGGGCCACCTCGCCGTCCGGCACGTTCGCCTCGTTCGGCACCAGCATCGGCACACCGAGGATCAGCATCCGGGACGGGTCCGCCTGGCGCCACTGCGACCACAGGCCGAGCACCACCGGCTCGCCCTCGACGTCCGCCCAGCCGTTGCCCGCCAGATAGGTGTGCCCGACCTGCAGGTTCGCGTTGCCCAGCCACTGCGAGTACCGGCCGATCTGCGGGATGTACTTGTCCCAGGAGCCGACGAAGGCCCCGAACGGCGGCTCGTGCGGCGGCCGCTGCACCACCGGACGGGGCGCGGCCCCGCGCGGCGAGATCCCGTCCGAGGAGAGCGCGTGCCGCTCCGTCTGGCTCAGCGGCGTCCCGGCGGGAACGCCGGCCGTGGTGAGCAGCAGCAGGGTGGCGGCGGCCAGCGCCAGGCGGCCGAATCGCATGGTCTCTCCTCGGGCGGTTCCCCGGACGGTGCCGCGGGCGGGGCCGCGGGCGGGTCGGGGCGGAACAGTCTGGGCGGAGGCGGGCAGGGGCACGCACAGTGGTGTCCCGATTGCCGACAGTAGGGCCGCCCGGCCGGGGAAAAGTCGAATGTCACCCTAAAGTGGGCGATATTCGAACGCCGTCCGGCGGTGTGCCGTGTATCACCTCCGTAACAGTCCTGACCGCCCCGGAGGCCCTACCGCGCGCCCCGCCCGGGGCCCCGCCGGGCCCGACGGCGCAGGTCGCCGGGCGGGTCCGGGAGGCCCGCGCCCGCCCGCCGCGCGGGCCTGCGCCGTTCGGCGGTACGACGAATCGCGGCTGACTCGCGCGGGTGCCGAAAGGTACGCTCCGCCCGTGTCCTGGAAGTCGCGCGCCCTCAGCCCCCGATCGATCCTGCCTGCCCTGGCGGTGCTGCTGGTCCTTGTGGCGGGCGCCGCCGCGCACGCCAACAAGCCGGTCCCGTTCGGCGACCGGGTGGCCGCACGGAGCGCCGCGGACCCGAGCACGGATCCCACCGCGACCCTCGACGCCGCCGACCTCGACCTGCGGGTCGGCCCCGGCCTGGAGGCGTACCACCGGGCCACCGGCGAGCACGCCTGGTCCTACCAGCGGGAGGGCGCCACCGCGCTCTACCTCGCGATGGCCGCCGAGAACGCCGTCGTGATCTGGGACGACGGCCTCGTCACCTCGGTGCGCCCCGGCGACCAGCAGGTCCGCTGGCACCGCGCGGTACCCGGACTCGCGGACTGGCTGCGCGCCGCCGGCGAACCGGGCGCCGACAAGCGGACCGAGGAGCAGCGCAAGCAGCAGGCCACCGAGCGGGCCTCGGCCGCACTGCGCACCGTCCAGCAGTCCACGCCCTGGGTGGCGGTCGTCACTCCCCAGCTCACCATGGGCTTCCGGGACGCCGACGGCGACCTGCGCTACAACTCCAAGCCGGCCGGCAACTGCGTCTACGACCCCGAGCGCACGGTGGCCACCGACTACGCGGTGCTGGTCCCGCGCAGCTGCGCCAACAGCACCGGGCAGCAGGTCTCCGGCGGCATCTCCGGCTACCGGCTGGACAGCACCGGCTGGCAGCTGAACGCCGGCCCCGGCGTCTCGATGAAGGCGCTGGACGGGCGCCGGGTGCTGATCTCGGACGGGCCGATCGTCACCCCGCGGGTCTTCGACACCTGGGCCGCCGCCCCCGAGGCCGCCTGCGGCAGCGCGGCCGAGCCGTTCGCCGCCGTCCCCCCGGCGGGCGGCTGCGCGGTACCGGACCCGGACAGCCCGCAGGCCCGCTAGGACGGGTCTCCGGCCCCCGGTCGGGCGGCTCCTCCCGGGCCGCGCGCGCGGCCCGGTAGACTTGCCGCCATGGCTGTTCTCTCCGGGCACTAGCGGGTGCGCGGCACCGCCCCGAGCGGTCCGCCGAACCCCGTCGACGACGCCCCTTCCCGCCGCCCCGGCCCGAGCCCGTCCGGTCGCCCGCCCACGTCCCAGGAGTAGTGCCCAGCCATGATTTCCGTCAACGGCCTCGAACTGCGCGCCGGCGCCCGGATCCTGATCGAGTCCGCGAACTTCAAGGTCGCCGCCGGCGACCGGATCGGCCTGGTCGGGCGCAACGGCGCCGGCAAGACCACGCTGACCAAGGTGCTGGCCGGCGACGGCATCCCCGCGGCCGGCACCGTGATCCGCTCCGGCGAGGTCGGCTACCTGCCGCAGGACCCGCGCACCGGCGACCTCGACGTCCTGGCCAAGGACCGCATCCTCTCCGCCCGCGGCCTCGACACCGTGCTGAAGAAGATGCGCGAGAACGAGGACCGGATGGCGAACGGCAAGGGCGCCACCCAGGAGAACGCGATGAAGAAGTACGCGCGCCTGGAGACCGAGTTCCTCACCAAGGGCGGCTACGCCGCCGAGGCCGAGGCCGCGACCATCGCCGCCGCGCTGGGCCTGCCGGACCGCATCCTCAACCAGCCGCTGCACACCCTCTCCGGTGGCCAGCGCCGCCGCGTCGAGCTCGCCCGGATCCTGTTCTCCGACTCGGACGTGCTGCTCCTCGACGAGCCCACCAACCACCTCGACGCCGACTCGATCGTCTGGCTGCGGGACTTCCTGAAGACCTACAAGGGCGGCTTCATCGTCATCTCGCACGATGTCGAGCTGGTCGAGACGGTCGTCAACAAGGTCTTCTACCTGGACGCCAACCGCTCCGCGATCGACGTCTACAACATGGGCTGGAAGCAGTACCAGCAGCAGCGCGAGGACGACGAGAAGCGCCGCAAGCGCGAGCGGGCCAACGCCGAGAAGAAGGCCGCGACGCTCAACGCCCAGGCCGACAAGATGCGCGCCAAGGCCACCAAGAC
Source organism: Kitasatospora purpeofusca (assembly GCF_036010405.1). NCBI lineage: Bacteria > Bacillati > Actinomycetota > Actinomycetes > Kitasatosporales > Streptomycetaceae > Kitasatospora > Kitasatospora purpeofusca. Next base: position 6,990,082 of record NZ_CP108561.1, read on the forward strand.
CGTCGCCGCGCAGAACATGGCCCGCCGCGCCGACAAGCTGCTCTCCGGCCTGGAGCAGGTCCGGATGAACGACAAGGTCGCCAAGCTGCGCTTCCCGGACCCGGCCCCGTGCGGCAAGACCCCGCTGACCGCCAGCGGGCTGTCCAAGTCCTACGGCTCGCTGGAGATCTTCACCGACGTCGACCTGGCCATCGACCGGGGCTCGCGGGTCGTCGTGCTGGGCTTCAACGGCGCCGGCAAGACCACCCTGCTGCGGATGCTCGCCGGGGTGGAGAAGCCGGACACCGGCGAGGTGATCCCGGGCCACGGCCTGAAGATCGGCTACTACGCCCAGGAGCACGAGACCCTGGACCCGGAGCGCACGGTGCTGGAGAACATGCGTTCCTCGGCCCCGGACACCGACCTGGTGCAGATCCGCAAGATCCTCGGTTCGTTCCTGTTCTCCGGCGACGACGTCGACAAGCCGGCCGGGGTGCTCTCCGGCGGCGAGAAGACCCGGCTCGCGCTGGCCTCGCTGGTGGTCTCCAGCGCCAATGTGCTGCTCCTCGACGAGCCGACCAACAACCTGGACCCGGCCAGCCGCGAGGAGATCCTCGGCGCGCTGCGCGAGTTCAGCGGCGCGGTCGTGCTGGTCACCCACGACGAGGGCGCGGTCGACGCGCTCCAGCCGGAGCGGATCATCCTGCTCCCCGACGGCGTCGAGGACCTCTGGAGCCCGGCCTACGCCGACCTGGTCTCGCTGGCCTGATTCCGCCACGTCAGGGCCCGGTCGTCCGTACGGACGACCGGGCCTTCGTGTTCCCGTCCGGCCGGCCGTAGACGCTTCCTCCACTTTCTGCGCCAGAAAAACTACTCCTTCCGGCGTGTCCGGGAATGAAGGGGTCGCGCATTCCGTTTGAGGAGCTTCCGTCAGCCCACCACTCGATCGTGGTCGGGCCCACGCTGCTGATCAGCCCATTCGCACCGAACGGCGGTAGACCTCCGGGGGCGTGCACTCAGCGTGAGCGCCCTTGTGCGCTCGGATCACCACCGCAGGACCGCCCATTCCAGACATGGACCTTGTCGAATGGGTGGCCAGGACGCGGTGGATGGGTGATCATGGGAATCTGACCGAGCAACGCTACGAGGAGGCACGGGTGGCCGAGACTCTGAAAAAGGGCAGCCGGGTAACCGGTGCCGCGCGTGAGAAGCTCGCGGCCGATCTCAAGAAGAAGTACGACTCCGGGGCGAGCATTCGTGCCCTCGCGGAGGAGACCGGTCGCTCGTACGGCTTCGTGCACCGAATGCTGAGCGAATCCGGAGTGATCCTCCGGGGACGCGGCGGTGCTACGCGGGGCAAGAACAAAGCCGCAGCCGGGGCCGGCTCCTGACGCCCCGTCAATTCATCGGACGGATGACTCGGCGGCAGGGCGCCGACCGGGAGGGCGACCGTCGATCGCCAGTCCCCGGCCAGAGCGAACCGGCCGCCGATCGTCATGTCGCGGCCCGGCCGTGACCCGGTCGCGAGCCGCCGCACGACGATCGCCGGTGGGGCCCTGCCGCTGCGCCGTCAGTTTTGTTACTCTCCGGTAGCCAAGCACCCTCGCCACCGGAGGTTCCCGCATGACCGCTCCCGCCACCGATCCGCAGACCCCGAGCGGGGAGCAGGACGGCGTTCGCCTGGAGCTCGACGGCGACCTCGCCGTCGTCACCCTCTGTCAGCCCGCGCGGCGGAACGCGCAGTCCCCCGCGATGTGGCGAGCCCTTGCCGCCGTCGGCCGCGAGCTGCCCGGGAACGTCCGGGTGGTGCTGCTCCGCGCCGAGGGCGTCTCCTTCTCCGCCGGCCTGGACCGCGCGATGTTCAGCCCCGAGGGCATCCCCGGCGAGCCCAGCTTCCTCCAGCTGGCCGGAGCCGAGGACAAGGAACTCGACGCGACCATCGCCGGCTACCAGGAGGCCTTCACCTGGTGGCGCCGCCCCGACCTGGTCACCCTCGCCGCCGTCCAGGGCCACGCCGTCGGCGCGGGCTTCCAGCTCGCCCTCGGCTGTGACCTGCGGGTGGTCGCCGAGGACGTGCAGTTCTCCATGAAGGAGACCTCGCTCGGCCTCGTCCCCGACCTCGGCGGTACCAAGCCGCTGGCCGACCTGGTCGGCTACGGCCGGGCGCTGGAGATCTGCGCCACCGGCCGCTGGGTCGGCGCCGACGAGGCCACCGCGATCGGCCTGGCCAACCTCGCCGTCCCGGCCGCCGAGCTGGACGCCGCCGCCCGCGACCTCGCCGCCGCCCTGCTCGCCGCACCGCGCAACGCGGTCATCGAGACCAAGGCCCTGCTCCAGGGCGCCGCCGCCCGCTCCTACGACGAGCAGCGCTCCGCCGAACGGGCGGCCCAGGCCCGCCGCCTGCGCGACCTGGCCGGCCTCGGCGACTGACCGGCCGCTCGCCCGAACGGCTGCTTCGGGGCCCGGCCCCGTGGGACGACCCACGGGGCCGGGCCCTTCCGCGTGTCCCTCCGGCCATCTGTTCGGCCATTCGGCCGGCCGTTCACCCGCCGGTCCGTCCGTCCGGCTGCTCCGGGGGCGGGAACCGTGGCGAAATGCCAGAGTTGGAGCGATTTGCGATATAGCTGGAGCCGCACAACGGGAGATGAGCCATGCCTGACACTCCGACGCCCGCCACCCTGCACAAGAACCCCTCGGCCGGTGCCGCCGCGTCCTCGACGGGCGCCGACGGCGCGACAGCGGTCGCCGATCGCGGCCGCACCGCGCTGGCCGTCGGCGTGGTCGAGAAGATCGCCGGGATGGCCGCGCGCGAGGTCAGCGGTATCCACGCCCTCGGCTCCGGCCTCGCCCGCACCTTCGGCGCGATGCGGGACCGGGTCCCCGGCGGCCGCAGCAGCATCGGGCGCGGCATCAAGGCCGAGGTGGGGGAGAAGCAGACCGCCATCGACATCGCGCTGGTCGTCGAGTACGGCGTCGTCATCCCCGAACTCGCCCGCCAGGTACGGGAGAACATCGTCGACGCGGTCGAGCGGATGACCGGTCTGGAGGTCGTCGAGGTGAACATCGCCGTCAACGACGTCCACCTGCCCGACGAGCCCGACGTCGTGGAGGAGGAAGAGGAGCCTCCCTCCTCCGCCCAGCGCCCCAAGCTGAAGTAGTCCCAAGCTGAAGCCGTCCCGAGCCGAAGCACTCCCCGGCTGAAGTCGCCCCCGCGAAGACGAGGTGGAACGCATGAACCTGGCCATCGTCGGCCTGGTGGTGGGAATGGCCCTGGGCTTCGCCGGATACTTCGGCGGGTTCGCGGCCTTCCTGCTGGTGGCCGCGCTGGGGGTGGTCGGATTCGTGGTCGGCCGTCTGCTGGAGGGCGACATCGAGCTCGGCGAGCTCGGCGACCTGCTGCGCAGTCGCGACCGGCGCCGCTGATGGCGGCCCTCGTCCCCGCGCCCGCGCACGGGGGACCCGGCACACGCGGCCGGCTGCGGATCGCCGACCGGGTCTACGCCCGGATCGCCGCCAGGGCCGCCCGGGAGGCGCTCGCCGACGCCTGGCAGGGCCGGACCGCGCGCGGCGCACCGCCCACGGTCTCGGTGAACACCCCGTCCGCGCCGGGCGCCCCGGTCACCGTGCGGGTGGCCGTAGACCTGCCCTTCCCCTCCGATCTCACCGCCCTGGCCCTTGCCGTCAAGGACCGGATCGGCGCCGACGTCCGCGCCCTGACGGCCACCCGGGTGGCCGAGGTGGTCGTGGTGGTCGAGCACCTGGTGCCGGAGGTGGCGGGATGAGCACCTGGCGGAGCGCCGGGGTGGGCCGGCGGGAGGTCTGGGCCACCGGCGGCGGCCGTTGCGGCGGCAGCACCGGGCCGGGCTGGGGCCGGGGCCGTCCCGGCCCGGGCGGCGGACCGGCCTGCCACGGCGGCTGCTGGATGACCGGGCCCGCCGTGCGGCGGGCGGACCTCGTCGTGCGCCGGCCCGGCCGGCCGGGCCAGGAGGGGCGGGCATGAGCGGCGGGGGCGGCGAGCCGCCGGCCGGGGACACCCCGGAGGACCCGGCCGCCGAACCGGCGCCGAAGGTGCCCCGGCTGCGCGCGCCGCGCACCACGGCCGCCGTCGTGGTGGCCACCGTGCTGCTGATCCTGGCCTTGGCGCTGCTGTACGACGTGGTGGCCGTCCGGGCCGGACAGCCGGCCCGGCAGTGGCGTACGGACCTCGCCGACGAGCTGGCCGCCCGGCACGTGGACGATCTCGCGGTACTGCTCGGCGCCGGGGCGGTCACCCTGCTCGGCGGCTGGCTGCTGTGGCTCGCGCTCGCCCCCGGCCTCGGCCGCTGGCTGCCGCTGCGCCCGCACGGGGACACCGCGGCGGCCATCGACCGGTCCGGTGTGGCCGCGCTGCTGGCCGACCGGGCGGCGGGGCTGCCGGGTGTCGAGCACCTCAAGGTGCGGATCAACCGGCGCCGGGTGCGGATCGCGCTGGTCGGACCGGCCGATCCGGCCTCGGTGCAGCGGCAGCTGCGCGCGGAGCTGGCGGCGGTCACCCTGGCCGGGCCGCTGCGGCTGGACGTGCGGACGGCGGGCCGGGGTCGACGGGCCGGGGCCGGTCCGGTGGAGGAGGAGCCGGTGGGGGAGGACAGCGTGGTCGAAGGCAGCGGGCCGGAGCGCAGCGTGCCGGAGGGTCCGGTGCGGGGCGGTGGTGGCGGGTGAGCCGGACCGCGGTCAACCGGCTGCTGCTGGGGGTGGTCGGGGCGGTGCTGCTGGCGGCCGGGCTGCTGGTGCTGCTCGGCGGGCTCGACCTGTACCGGCGCCTCGGTGTGGACCCGCCGTCCCGCTGGCCGCTCGCCTCGCCCGACCGGCCGGTGCTCGGTGTCCGGGCGCGCACCCGCTGGGCGGACCGGTCCTGGTGGTGGCCGGTGGTGATCGGGGGCCTCTCGCTGGTGGTCCTGGGCACCGGCTGGTGGCTGCTGGCGCAGCTGCGCCGCAGCGGCCCGACGACCGTCCTGCTGCCGACGCCGGGGGTGTCCGGGCTGCGGCTGCGGTTGCGGACCAGGGCCCTGGAGGAGGCGGTGGAGAGCGGTGCGGTCACCCTGCCGGAGGTCGAGCGGGTGGGCGTCCGGCTGGTGCGCGGGCGTCGGCACCCCCGGCTGCGGGCGGCCGTGCGGATGACCCCGGGCGGTGATCCGGCCGCGCTCGCCGAGCACTTCGAGACCGGCCCGCGCACCGGGGCGCGGGCCAGTCTGGGGCTGCCGGAGCTGCCGGCGGAGCTGCGGATCCGGGTGGTCGCGGCGCGGCCGGAGGTCACCGGGCGTCAGCACCGCCGGGGCAAGCGGCCACGCGTGGTCTGACCGCCCGGTCCCCGACGGCGACGTCCGCCCGGCGGCGGCTCAGAGGCCGCGCAGGGCGCCGCCGTCGACCGGGACCATCACCCCGGTGAGGTAGGAGGCGGCGGGGGAGAGCAGGAACGCGGCGACCTTGCCGAACTCCTCCGGGGTGCCGTAGCGGCCGAGCGGGATCGCGGCGCTGTGGTGGGCCCGGGAGGCCTCCGGGTCGCCGCCGAGCGCGTCGAGCTCACGGACCCGGTCGGTGTCGATCCGGGCCGGGAGCAGGCCCACCACCCGGATGCCGCGCGGTCCGAGCTCGTCGGCCAGCGACTTGGCGGCCATCGCCAGGCCCGGGCGCAGGCCGTTGGAGATGCCGAGGCCGGGGATGGGTTGGCGGACCGAGCCGGAGAGCACGAAGCCGATCACCCCGCCCTCGCCGAGGGCCGCGGCGGCGACGCGGGCGATCCGCAGGGCGCCGAGGAAGACCGATTCGAAGGCGTCCCGCCAGGCTTCCTCGGGGGCGGTGGCGACCGGTCCGGCCTGCGGTCCGCCGACGCTGATCAGGATGCCGTCGAGGCGGCCGAAGTGTTCGACGGCCGAGGCGACCAGCCGTTCGGCGGTGCCGGGGTCGGCGTTGTCGGCGACCAGTCCGTGCACCGCGTCGGGCCCGTCGCCGAGGGCGGCGAGTTCGGCCGCGGCGGCGTCGACGGCCTCCGCGCCGCGGCCGGTGACCAGCACCCGGGCGCCGTCGGCGGCGAGTTCGCGGGCGGTGGCCAGGCCCAGGCCCCGGGTCGCCCCGGTGACCACGTACACCTTGTGCTGCAGTCCAAGATCCATGGGCACATCCTGCCGGGTGGGCCCGGGCCGTCGGTAGCGGGCGCGGCGGGCCGGCCGGTGCCGCTGGCGTTGACGTCGGCGTCAAGGTCTACCGTCGGTCCCGGCGGCGTTCGGACGGCTGCCGGAAGGGCAGGGTCCGGACATGCGGATCGGTGAACTGGCGAAGCGGGCGGGGACGACCACCCGGGCACTGCGGTACTACGAGCAGCTCGGGCTGCTCCCGGCCCGTCGGGCCGGCAACGGGTACCGCGCGTACGGGGAGGAGGACGTGCGGCTGCTCCGGCAGATCCGCACCCTCCAGGACTTCGGCTTCGGGCTGGAGGAGACCAGGCCGTTCGTCGAGTGCCTGCAGGCGGGGCACCCGCACGGCGACTCCTGCCCGGCCTCGCTGGAGGTCTACCGGAAGAAGCTGTCCGAGCTGGACGAGTGCATCGCCCGGCTGGAGGAGGTCCGTTCCCGGGTGTCCGAGCAGTTCGCCCGGGCGGAGCGGGAGCGCGACGCGCTGGCGGCCGGGGCCGCCGGGGAGCCGCCGCAGTGCGAGTGGGCCGCGTCCGCGGCCCCCGACCGGAACACAGGGGAGTGGTAGCGCATGATGCGGATCGCGGGAGTGACGACGGTGACGGACGAGACCTTCGCCGCCGAGGTGCTGGCCGCCGAGGGGCCGGTGCTGGTGGACTTCACGGCGGACTGGTGCCCGCCGTGCCGCCAGATGGCGCCCGTCCTGGCGGACATCGCCCGGGAGGAGGCGCACCGGCTGACGGTGGTCAGTCTGGACGTGGACCACAATCCGGAGACCCAGGCGGCCTACGGCGTGCTGTCGATGCCGACGCTGATGGTGTTCCGCGGCGGTGAGCCGGTGAAGTCGGTGGTCGGCGCGCGGGCCAAGGCCCGGCTGCTGCGCGACCTGGAGGACGTGATCTGACGGGTGGCGGCCCGGGGGCTCAGGCGGGGACGGCGACCGGCAGGCCCTCGGTCCCGGCGGCCTCCTTGCGGCGGTCCTTGGCCTCGCGCCGGGCCATCACCACGAACCCGACCGGGATCAGGGCGGTGAAGAGCCACCACTGGATCGCGTACGCCATGTGCGGCCCGATGTCGGAGTGGTTGGGCTCGGGCAGCAGCTCGGGCTGGTCGGCGGGGGCCGGCAGGGTGGCGGTGAGCTCCAGGTAGCCGCCGAGCAGGGCGGCGCCGGTTTCCCTGGCCTGCTGGGTGGAGCTGATCAGGTTGAACTGCCGGTCCGGCAGTCCGGCCCGGTCCTTGATGCTGCCGCCGGCGGCCTCGTCGGCGCGCAGCCGGCCGGTCAGGGCGACCTGGCCGGCCGGGGCGGCCGGGACGGCGGGGTACTCGACGGCGGAGTTGCCGGAGGCCACCCAGCCCCGGTTGACCAGGACGGTGCCCGCGCCGTCGGCGAGCACCAGCGGGGTGATCACGAAGTAGCCGATCTTGTCGCCGCTGGAGTCGGTCCGCTTGCGGACCACGAACTCGTGCGCCGGGTCGTACTGCCCGGTGGCCGTCACGGTCCGCCAGGTGAGGTCCTTGGGGACGGCGAAGCCGGGCGCCGCCGACAGGGTGTCGAACGGCACGGGCTGGTCGGTGAGGGACCGGGCGATCAGCTCGTTGCGGTCGACCCGCGCCTCGTGGCGGTGCAGCTGCCAGAACCCCAGCCGGACGGTCGCGGGGATCAGCAGCAGGGCGATCAGCAGGGTGATCAGCCAGCGCCGGGAGAGCAGAAAACGGTACACATGGGCACGGTACGCCCTGTTCACAACGGGCTCACGCACCGGGGTGCGGGGCGACCTCGCGGAGCAGTTGGAGGAAGGCGTCCTCGCCGACGACCGGGGTGCCGAGCTCGCGGGCCCGGCGGGCCTTGCCGCTCCAGCTGCCCGGTTCGTTGGTGACCAGCAGGCTGGTGAGGCGGCTCACCGAGGTGGCGATGTGCAGGCCGGCCTCGACGGCGCGGTCCTCCAGCAGTTCCCGGTCGGTGGCGGTGTCGCCGGTGAAGGCGATCCGCATGCCCTGGACCAGCGGACCGCCGTCCGCCCAGCGTCCCGGGTTGGGGTAGGGGCACGGCGGGCGCTTCTTGGCCTGGCGGTAGGCCGCGCCGGTCCAGGAGGCCCGGGAGGGGGAGGCGGGGGTGTCCTCGCCGAGGTCGGTGACGGCGACGCAGGCCTGGAGCGGCAGCGGGACGCCGCCGGAGCGGGCCAGGTGCAGGCTGGGGCGGAAGGCCTCGGCGAGGACCCGGGCGTCGTCGAGCGCGTTGTGCGCCTGGCGCTGCTGGACGCCGAAGTACTGGGCGAGCGAGGAGAGCTTGCCGTTGGGCAGCGGCAGCCGCAGGTCGCGGGCGAGCACCATGGTGCACAGCCGCTGGTCGACCGGGGCGTGCAGGCCGGCCCGGGAGAACTCGCGGGAGATCATGTTCCAGTCGAAGAGCGCGTTGTGGGCGACCAGAACCCGGTCGCGCAGCCGCTCGGCGAACTCGCCGGCGATCTCCGGGAAGGTGGGGGCGCCGGCCAGCTGGTCGTCGGTGAGGCCGTGGATCCAGACCGGGCCGGGGTCGCGCTCGGGGTTGACCAGGGTGTACCAGTGGTCGGTGACCTCGCCCTCGTCGTCCAGCTGGTAGACGCCCGCCGAGATGACGCGGTCCGTCCGGCCGAGGCCGGTGGTCTCGACGTCCACCACCGCGAAGCCGGCGGCGGGCGCGGCGGACCGCTGGGCCGGGAGGGGGGCGGTCCGCGGAGCTGCGCCGGGGGTCTCGGGCTGGATCGCGTACATGGTGCAACAGAATACGGCCCGTCGGCGGTCGCGGAGGGCGGTCCGGCGAGGTGGGCCCCGGTCCGCCGCTGTCCGGAATGTTGCCGGGGGCGCCCCGGAATAGAGTGGACGGTGCAGTCGTCGTACATCTGGTCGATTGTTTTCCGGTCGTCCGCGCCACCCCTGCGGACACCTCTGCGAAGGACGAACCCTCATGCGCGCCACGGTCATCCACGGTCCCAATGACATCCGGATCGAGCAGGTGCCGGACCCGGTCGTCCAGCAGCCGACCGACGTCGTGGTGCGGGTGGTGAACGCCTGCATCTGCGGCAGCGACCTGTGGGCGTACCGGGGTGTCGCCTCGCGGGTGGCCGGGCAGCGGATCGGGCACGAGTTCCTGGGTGTGGTCGAGGAGGTCGGCGCCGAGGTCCGCGACTTCCGCCGGGGCGACCTGGTGGTGGCGCCGTTCGTCTGGTCGGACGGCACGTGTGACTTTTGTCGCGAGGGACTGCAGACCTCCTGCCCGCACGGCGGCTTCTGGGGCGAGGTCGGCTCGGACGGCGGGCAGGGCGAGGCGGTGCGCGTCCCGTTCGCGGACGGCACCCTGGTGAAGCTGCCCAAGGAGGCGCTGGGCGACGAGAAGCTGCTGCCGGGCCTGCTGGCGCTGTCGGACGTGATGGCGACCGGTCACCACGCGGCGGTCTCGGCGCGGGTCCGGGCGGGCGACACGGTGGCGGTGGTCGGGGACGGCGCGGTCGGCCTGTGCGGGGTGCTGGCCGCGCACCGGCTGGGCGCCGGGCGGATCATCGCGCTGGGCCGGCACACCGCCCGGACGGACCTGGCCCGCCGGTTCGGCGCGACCGACGTGGTCGCCGAGCGCGGCGAGGCGGCGATCGAGGCGGTGCGCGAGCTGACCGGCGGGCAGGGCGCGCACGCCGTGCTGGAGGCGGTCGGCACCGAGGAGTCGATGCGCACCGCCGTGTCGATCGCCCGGGACGGCGGCGCGGTCGGTTACGTGGGTGTGCCGCACGGCGGCAGCGCGGGCGTGGACATCGGTCAGATGTTCGGCCGAAACGTTTCGCTCAACGGCGGCGTCGCGCCGGCCCGCGCCTACATCCCCGAGCTGCTCGCGGACGTCCTGTCCGGCGCGATCGAGCCGGGCCTGGTCTTCGACCGCACGGTCGACCTGGACGGCGTTCCGGACGGCTACCGGGCGATGACCGACCGCTCCGCGCTGAAGGTGCGGATCGAGTTCTGATCGGACGCCTCTTGGCGGGGCTTGTCGCGAAGAGGTCCTGACGGGTGGTCGGGGCGGCACCGAATGGCCGGTGCCGCCCCTTCCGTTTGCCCGGATACGGTGGTTTTCGGCCAATCGGTTAGTGCAGAGGGGTGAACGTCTGGCTGGTCACGGTCAAACACTTTCGGCTTACGCGCCACCCTCCTAGCATTGCGCGGCGCGCATCCGGACTGTGACGCCGCTCACGTCCGATCGTTCCACTGGTGCGACCACTACGCCGAACGAGTGAGGAGTCAGAGTGGAATCGCCGCCGATCGACACCACCGTCACCGAAACCCAACTCATCGAGGAGAGCGCCGAGTTCCGCGACCTCCGGTCCTCGTTCCGGAGCTACGCGTTTCCGGTCACCATCGGTTTCGTGCTCTGGTACCTGCTCTACGTCCTGCTCTCCAGCTACGCCCCCGGCCTGATGGGCACCCGGGTCGTCGGACACATCAACGTCGCCCTCGTCCTCGGACTGCTCCAGTTCGTCACCACCTTCGCCATCGCGGCCTGGTACGCGCGCTACGCCGCCCGGAGGCTGGACCCGCCCGCGGCCGCCATCCGCGAGGCGCGCGGCGCCGTCGTCCACGCCCCCCGGGAGGCCGCCGAATGAACCTGCTCGCCACGTCCGCCACCGACCACCGCGGCCTCACGATGACCCTGTTCGGGATCTTCGTGCTCGCCACCCTCGGCATCACCGTCTGGGCCGGCCGCCAGACCAAGGACGCCGCCGACTTCTACGCCGGCGGCCGGAGCTTCTCCGGCTTCCAGAACGGCCTCGCCATCTCCGGCGACTACATGTCCGCGGCCTCGTTCCTCGGCATCGCCGGAGCCATCGCGCTGTTCGGCTACGACGGCTTCCTGTACTCGATCGGCTTCCTGGTCGCCTGGCTGGTGGCCCTGCTGCTGGTCGCCGAGCCGCTGCGCAACTCCGGCCGCTACACCATGGCCGACGTGCTGGCCTTCCGGATGCGCCAGCGCCCGGTGCGCACCGCCGCCGGCATCTCCACCATCGTGGTGTCGATCTTCTACCTGCTCGCCCAGATGGTCGGCGCCGGCAGCCTGGTCGCCCTGCTCCTCGGGGTCAGCGGCGACGGCGCCAAGCGCTGGACCATCGTCGCGGTCGGCGCGCTGATGGTCCTCTACGTCGCCATAGGGGGTATGAAGGGCACCACCTGGGTGCAGATCGTCAAGGCCGTGCTGCTGATCGCCGGCACCGCGCTGATGACCGTCCTGGTGCTCGCCAAGTACCACTTCAACATCTCCAGCCTGCTCGGCGCCGCCGCCGACGCCAGCGGCAAGGCCAACGCCTTCCTGGAGCCGGGGCTGAAGTACGGGGCCACCGGCACCAGCAAGCTCGACTTCCTCAGCCTCGGCCTCGCGCTGGTGCTGGGCACCGCCGGACTGCCGCACATCCTGGTCCGCTTCTACACCGTGCCCACCGCCAAGGCCGCCCGGAAGTCCGTGCTCTGGGCGATCGGCATCATCGGCGGCTTCTACCTGATGACCCTCGCGCTCGGCTTCGGCGCCGCCGCGCTGGTCGGCCCGAAGACCATCAAGGCCTCCAACGCGGCCGGCAACACCGCGGCCCCGCTGCTCGCCGAGAACCTCGGCGGCGGCGCGGGCACCACCGGCGGCGCCGTGCTGCTCGCGGTGATCTCCGCGGTCGCCTTCGCCACCATCCTCGCCGTGGTCGCCGGGCTCACCCTGGCCTCCTCGGCCTCCTTCGCCCACGACCTCTACGCCAACGTCATCCGGCGCGGCAAGGTCTCCGAGCGCCAGGAGGTGCACGTGGCCAAGTGGGCCGCCGCCGGGATCGGCGCGGTGGCGATCACGCTCAGCCTGTTCGCCGACAAGCTCAACACCGCCGCCCTGGTCGCCCTGGCCTTCGCGGTCGCCGCCTCGGCGAACCTGCCCACCCTGCTGTTCTCGCTCTTCTGGAGAAGGTTCAACACGGTCGGCGCGGTCAGCTCCGTCTACGCCGGACTGGTCAGCTCGGTGCTGCTGGTGGTCTTCTCACCGGTGGTCTCGGGCGGTAAGAACTCGCTCTTCCCGCACTCCGACTTCCACTGGTTCCCGCTGGAGAACCCCGGCCTGGTCTCGATCCCGGTCGGCTTCCTCGCCGGCTGGCTCGGCACCGTGCTCTCCCGTGAGCAGGCCGACCCGGCGAAGTACGCTGAACTGGAGGTCCGCTCGCTGACCGGGCTGGGCGCCCACTGACGAACAGCCGGTGACTAAGCTGGCCCGGCCCCGCCGCGACGGTGGCCGGGCCGGCCGCACCCAGGCGGCACCTCACTCGGGAAGGGACCGCTGTGCTGCTCGACACCTTCGGCCGCCGCGCCGTCGACCTCCGGGTCTCCCTGACCGACCGGTGCAACCTGCGCTGCACCTACTGCATGCCGGAGCAGGGCCTCCAGTGGCTGGCCAAGCCCGACCTGCTCACCGACGAGGAGATCGTCCGGCTGGTGACGGTCGCGGTCCGCGACCTCGGCGTCCAGGAGGTCCGCTTCACCGGCGGAGAGCCGCTGCTGCGCCCCGGACTGGTCGGCATCGTCCAGGCCTGCGCCGCCCTCGACCCGCGCCCCGAGCTCTCCCTCACCACCAACGGCATCGGCCTCGCCCGCACCGCGGCGGCGCTGCGCGCGGCCGGACTGGACCGGGTGAACGTCTCGCTCGACACCCTCGACCCGGACACCTTCCACACCCTCACCCGGCGCCACCGCCACCAGGACGTCCTGGACGGCCTGGCCGCCGCCGAGGCCGCCGGGCTCACCCCGGTCAAGCTCAACGCGGTGCTGATGCGCGGCGTCAACGAGGACGAGGCGCCCGCGCTGCTCGCCTGGTGCCTGGAGCGCGGCTACGAACTGCGGTTCATCGAGCAGATGCCGCTGGACGCCCAGCACGGCTGGGACCGCTCCTCGATGATCACCGCCGAGGAGATCCTGGACCGGCTGTCCGCCCGCTTCGACCTCACTCCCGAGCCCTCCACGACCCGGGGCGCGGCGCCCGCCGAACGCTGGCTGGTGGACGGCGGCCCCGGCCGGGTCGGGGTGATCGCCTCGGTGACCCGCCCGTTCTGCCGCGCCTGCGACCGCACCCGGCTCACCGCCGACGGCCAGGTCCGCGACTGCCTCTTCGCCACCGGCGAGACCGATCTGCGCTCGGCCCTGCGCTCCGGCGCCGACGACGCCGAACTCGCCGCCCGCTGGCGTACGGCGATGTGGGGCAAGAAGGCCGGAGCCGGGATCGACAGCCCGGAGTTCCACCAGCCGGACCGCCCGATGTCGGCGATCGGCGGCTAGGACCGCTCTGCTGCGGCTCAGCCCGCGTCGGGGGTCCACCCGGCGAAGGGGAGGACCTCCTTGAGGAAGCCGCGGACGCCCAGGAACTGGGAGAGGTGCTCGCGGTGCTCGTCGCAGGCGAGCCAGGTCTTGCGCCGGTCCTGGGTGTGCAGCTTGGGGTTGTTCCAGACCAGGACCCAGACGGCGTCCGCGCGGCAGCCCTTGGCGGAGCAGATCGGGGTCTGCGGCTGAGGGGCGTCGGGGAGCAGCATCGGAGTCGTCCTCGGGGCGGTCGGCGGCGGGTCGTCGCGTGATCGCCGGGCGGTCCGCGGGCGATCGGCGGGGGTGGTCACCGCCAGTCTGTCACGCTCCGGAGCCGTTCCTCCGGGAGGAGGCGGGGGAGCCGGACCCGGAGAACACATGGCGACGCCGGGCAGCCACGGGGGGAGCCGCCCGGCGTCGGTCCGTCGCTCCGACGGGGGATGCGGAGCGCGTACGCAGTATGTCACGGTAGGAGCCGGGTATGGGGAGGTCTTGCATGATTAATCTGAGCTTCTTCTGAGCTTTCCGCTCAGGCAAAGGATGGAAATTCGGTCAAAACGGGCGCTCAGTTCTGATTCTGTGAAGGATCGGTGGGCACACGGCCCGCCCCATCGGCACCGTGAGTCACATTCGCCCCTCCGCCGCCGGTGCCCCCGGGGCCCAGCATCAGCGGCGTCTCCGGCGGCACGTCGAAGGTGGACGGCAGCCCCGGCGCGCGCTCCCGGCCCGCGTTGGCGAGCAGCACCGCGAAGTACGGCAGCAGCACCGCGCCCGCCAGCGCCACGAGCGCCAGCCACCGCTCCACGTCCCACAGGACCACCGCGAGCAGGACGCAGGCCGTCCGCAGCAGCATCGACGCCACATAGCGGCGCTGGCGGCCCCGGACGTCCTCGCTGAGGCTGCTGCGGGCCCCCGTGATCCGGTGGACCTGTCCGGCCCCGGTGCTCTTGCCCATGTCCCTACCGCCCTCGTCCACGCTCCCGCGCGCCTCGCCGCACGGCCACCTCACGGTACGCCCGGAGGGGTCCGGCGACGAGACCGGGTCGGCGGACACGCCTCAAAGACGCCGGGAGAGGTACTCCGGCGGCACCCCGTCCGTCAGCCAGACCCCGTTGGCGCTCACCCGGAACTCGTGGCCCGCGGCGGCCATCGCGGCCGCGTCCACCAGCAGCACCACCGGGCGGCCGTGCCGGGAGCCCACCCGGGTCGCGGTCTCGGAGTCCGCGGAGAGGTGGACGTCCTGCCGGGCCATCGGGCGCAGCCCCTCCCGGTGGATCGCCTCCAGGCTCCGGGTCGCGGTGCCGTGGAACAGCACCGGTGGGGGCTCGGTGGCGGCCAGACCGAGGTCGACCGCCACCGTGTGCCCCTGGCTGGCCCGGATCGAGAGGCCGTCCGGCGAGTAGGCGAAGCGGCGCTTGTTGTTGGTCGCCACCACGTGGTCCAGCTCCGCCCTGGTCAGCCGGGTGCCCCGGGCCGCCAGCGCGGTGAGCAGGACGTCCACCCCCACCCAGCCGGCCGGGTCCAGGGCGACCCCGACCCGTTCCGGCTCGTGCCGCAGGATCCGCGACAGCATCTTGCTCGTCCTGACCGTGCGCTTCTCGTCCATCCCCGTCGTTCCCCCCTCGACGGCCGCCCGGCTACGAGGCCTGGCTGACCGAACTCATGTTGAAGCCCGTGATCCGGACCGGCGGCATCGCCGTCCGGGTGAACCAGTCGCTCCACTCGCGCGGCAGGCAGCGCTCGGTCCGGCCCACCTCGGTGATCCGGCCGAGCAGGTCCACCGGCGACTCGTTGAAGCGGAAGTTGTTGACCGCCCCGACCACCTCGCCGTTCTCCACCAGGTAGACGCCGTCCCGGGTCAGACCGGTCAGCAGCAGCGTCGCCGGGTCCACCTCGCGGATGTACCAGAGGCAGGTGAGCAGCAGGCCGCGCTCGGTGCGGGCGATCATCTCCTCCAGGGTCGGCGCGGACTCCTGGCCGGCCGCCTCCAGGACGAGGTTGTCGACCGCCGGGCGCGCCGGCAGGCCGCCCAGCGCGGCCGAGTGGCGGCTGGTGACCAGCGAGGCCAGCTCGCCGTCGCGGATCCAGTCGGTGGCGGTCAGCGGCAGGCCGTTGTCGAACACCGAGGACTCGTCCTCGCTGGCGTGCGCCAGCACGAACGGCGCGCACTCCAGGCCCGGTTCGGCCGGGTCGGAGCGCAGGGTCAGCGGCAGCGCGGCCAGCTTGTCGCCGATCCGAGTGCCTCCGCCGGGCCGGGAGAACACCGTCCGGCCCTCGACGGCGTCACGGCCGCCGGACGACCAGTTCAGCTGGATCATCAGGTCGGCGACGGCCGACGGCGGCAGCAGCGTCTCGTACCGGCCGGCCGGCAGGTCGATCCGCCGGGCGCCCCAGCCGAGCCGCCGGGTCGCCTCGGCGTGCAGTGCCGTGATGTCGACGTCGGTGAAGTCCCGGGTGGCGGCGCCGACCCAGGCCGAGTCGGACAGGTCGGCGGCCTTGGCGTTCAGCTCGACCATGCCGGTCGGCTGGTCGTGCCGCAGCCGCAGACCGGTGGAGGTGCCCAGGTAGCTGCTGACCAGCTCGTGCCGGGCGAAGCCGTACAGCAGCTCGCCCCGCCCGGCCGCGTCGGCGAAGGCCCGGCCGAGGGCGGGTCCGAAGCGCGCGAACACCTCGATCGATGTCTCCGCCGGCGGTGCGGTGAAGTCCGGCGAGGGCGTCTGCTCGGCGGTGGTGACCAGCGGCCGGGCGTCCTCGGCCGGACCGGCCGCGCGGGCGGCCTCCTCGGCGGCCAGCACCAGTGCGGCCACCTCCTCCGGGACGACGGCCTCGCGGGAGACCGCGCCGGAGGCGGTGCCCTCGGCGCCGTCCACCGTGGCGATCACGGTGAGCCGCCGGCCCCGGGTGACGCCGTTGGTGGTGAGGGCGTTGCCGGCCCAGCGCAGGTTGGCGGTCGACTCCTCGTCGGCGATCACCACACAGCCGTCGGCGCGGGAGAGGCCGAGCGCGAGCTCGACGAGTTCGTGGGGCTGCGTCGCGGCCATCAGTGACCCGCCTCCTGCTGGGTGTTGAGCACATTGACGTTCCGGAACAGCGCCGACGGGCAGCCGTGGCTGACGGCGGCGACCTGGCCGGGCTGCGCCTTGCCGCAGTTGAAGGCGCCGCCCAGGACGTAGGTCTGCGGGCCGCCGACGGCCGTCATCGAGCCCCAGAAGTCGGTGGTGGTCGCCTGGTAGGCGAAGTCCTTGACCTGGCCAGCGAGTTCGCCGTTGCGGATGGCGTACGCGCGCTGGCCGGTGAACTGGAAGTTGTAGCGCTGCATGTCGATCGACCAGGACCGGTCGCCGACGATGTACAGGCCGTTCTCGACGTCCGCGAACAGGCCCTCGGTGGACGGACCGTCGGCGGCGGGCTGCAGCGAGACGTTCGCCATCCGCTGCACCGGCACGTGCGCGGGGGAGTCGGCGAAGGCGCAGCCGTTGGACCGCCCGAGGCCCTTGAGCGCGGCCATCGCCCGGTCGAGCTGGTAGCCGACCAGCACCCCGTCCTTGACCAGGTCCCAGGACTGCGCGGCCACGCCCTCGTCGTCGTAGCCGACGGTGGACAGGCCGTGCTCGGCGGTGCGGTCGCCGGTGACGTGCATCAGCTCGGAGCCGTACTTCAGCGAGCCGAGCTTGTCGTAGGTGGCGAAGGAGGTGCCGGCGTAGGCGGCCTCGTAGCCGAGCGCGCGGTCCAGCTCGGTGGCGTGGCCGATCGACTCGTGGATGGTCAGCCACAGGTTGGACGGGTCGATCACCAGGTCGTAGCGGCCCGCCTCGACGCTCGGCGCCCGCATCTTCTCGGCCAGCAGGACGGGCAGCTCGCCGAGTTCGGCGTCCCAGTCCCAGCCGGTGCCGGTCAGGTACTCGAAGCCGCAGCCGACCGGCGGGGCGAGGGTGCGCATCGACTCGAAGGCGCCGGTGCGCCCGTCCACCGAGGTGGCCTCCAGCTCCGGGTGCAGCCGGATCCGCTGCTGGGTGGTGACGGTGCCGGCGGTGTCCGCGTAGAACTTGTTCTCCTGCACGGTCAGCAGGGTCGCCTGGACGTGCGAGACGCCCTCGGCGGCCAGCAGCCGGGAGCTCCACCCGGCGAGCAGCGCCGTCTTCTCGGCGTCCGGCACCTCGAAGGGGTTCACGTCGTACGCGGACACCCAGGTGACGTCCGGGTGCACCGGCTCCGCGGCCAGCTCCACCCGCTCCTTCGACCCCGCGGCGCGGCTGATCCCGCCGGACAGCCGGGCCACCGCGACGGCCTGCTCGGCCACCCGCGCCGCCGCGTCCGGGGTGAGGTCCACCCCGGCGGCGAAGCCCCAGGCGCCGTCCAGCAGCACCCGGACGGCGAAACCGAGCTGGACGCTGTCGGAGGTGCCGGCCGGGCGGGCGTCGCGCAGCCGCCAGGAGGCGCTGCGGACCCGCTCCAGGCGGAAGTCGGCGTGCTCGACGCCGAGTCCGCGGGCCCGGGTGAGGGCGGCGTCGGCCAGGGCGCGCAGCGGCAGGCCGAGGAAGAGCGGGTCGACGGTGCGCGGGGCGCCGCCGCCGGGGGCCGGGGGCGTGCTGGTCGGGGGCAGCGGAGACAATCGGGCTCCCTGGTCGGGGGGACGGTGGTGCAGGACCCCCGGGTGAACGGGGGTACCCGCACGGCATCATGGCCCGTCACAGGGGTTTCGGCCAGCGCATTCCTTCCGGCGTGGCCCCGTCCGGTCCGGATTTGTCCCGCCCGGTCCCGTCCGGCTCAGGCGACGCCCTCCCACCAGCCGTCCGGCTCCGGCGGGTTGTCGACGTCCACCCGCTCGCCCGGGCGCGGCACCGCCAGCGGCACGCCCTGCTCCTTGGCCGCCACCAGCAGCCGCTCGATCGGCTCGGCCCACGGGTGCAGACCCAGGTTGAAGGTGCACCAGTGCACCGGGACCAGCAGCCCGGCGTCCAGCTCGCGGTGCGCGAGGACGGCGTCCTCCGGCGTCATGTGGATGTCGGCCCACGCCGGGTCGTACGCGCCGACCTGCACCAGCGCGGCGTCGAACGGGCCGTGCTGGGCGCCGATCCGCGCGTAGCCCTCGAAGTAGCCGGAGTCGCCGGTGTAGTAGACCCGGCGGTTCGGGCCGGCGATCACCCAGGAGCCCCACAGCGTGGTGTTGCGGGTCAGGCCCCGGCCGGAGAAGTGGTGGGCGGCGGTCAGGGTGACCGTGAGCTCGCCCAGCGTGCAGGTCTCGTTCCAGTCCAGCTCGATGATCCGGTGCTCGGGCACGCCCCAGCGGCGCAGGTGGGCGCCGATGCCGAGCGGCACCGCGAACGGCGCGGACTGGCTGCGCACCAGCCGCCGGACGGTCGCCATGTCCAGGTGGTCGTAGTGGTCGTGCGAGATCAGTACCGCGTCCACCTGCGGCAGCTCCTCCAGCTCCACCGGCACCGGGTGCAGCCGGCGCGGGCCGACCTGCGCGGCGGGGGAGCACCGGTCGCTCCAGATCGGGTCGAGCAGCACCCGCGCGCCCTCGACCTCGACCAGTGCCGAGGCGTGCCCGTACCAGGTGACCGCCACGCCCTCGGCGGCCGGCCCGGGGCCCTCGGCGGGGCGGACGGTCGGCACCGGGTGGCTCGGCGTGCGGCCGTCGCGCTGGAACAGCGCCCGGCGCACCGTCTCCACGTCGATACCGGCCTGGGCGGTCGGCCGGGCCAGCTCGGAGGGCGCGTTGTGGAAGACGCCGTCGCGGTACTGCGGGGAGTTGCGCAGCCGCTCCTCCCGCTCGCCGTCCGGCCGCCGGCCGAACGCCGCCGGCAGGTCGCGCAGCGCCCAGGCGACCGCTCCCGCGCCGGCCGCCAGTGCGACCAGGGCCGCCAGTCGTCCGCGCCGGTGGGTCGTCCCGGCCTGTGCCTCGCTCATTCCGCGCTCCGCATCGTCGTCGCCGGGGCCCGTGTCCGGCCGTGGGCCCGGGTCGGCCCCCGGTGCGGCGGCCCCGGCTCGTGCCGCACCAGGGGGCACAACGGGCGTGCCCCGCCGCCGGGTTCCCGGACGTGCGGCTCAGTGGACACGACAATACGGCCCCGCCACATGGGGGAACGGCGGGAAATCCACCCCGGGCCGGATTGTCGGATACCGACAGTTCCACCGGTGCTGCGCTGTGGGAGCCCGATTCGTCGCCGCGCCGGGCCGACCGATAGCGTCGCACCGCGTACATCGTTTCGACGTGCGCGGACATCATCACGGAGTGGTACGCGGACACACGGCGTGCGCACACAACGGAGAGAGGTGGATCGTTGAGCCGCTCGGTTCTCGTCACCGGAGGCAACCGGGGCATCGGCCTCGCGATCGCTCTGGCCTTCGCCGAGGCGGGCGACAAGGTCGCCATCACCAGCCGCTCGGGTGAGGTCCCCGAGGCGCTGGCCAAGTACGACGTGCTCGCGGTGCGCTGCGACATCACCGACAGTGCCCAGGTCGACGCCGCCCTGACCGAGATCGAGGCCGCGCACGGCGGCGCGGTCGAGGTGCTGGTCGCCAACGCCGGCATCACCAACGACACCCTGCTGCTGCGGATGTCCGAGGAGGCCTTCACCTCCGTCCTGGACACCAACCTCACCGGCACCTTCCGCGTGGTGAAGCGCGCGTCCAAGCTGATGATGCGCGCCCGCAAGGGCCGGATCGTGCTGATCTCCTCGGTCGTGGGCCTCTCCGGCTCCCCGGGCCAGGCCAACTACGCCGCGTCCAAGGCCGGCCTGGTCGGCTTCGCCCGTTCGCTGGCGCGCGAGCTGGGCCCGCGCAACATCACCGTCAACGTGGTCGCCCCCGGCTTCGTGGACACCGACATGACCGCGGTGCTCACCGACGAGCGCCGCGCGGAGATCGTCGCCGGCGTGCCCCTGGGCCGTTACGCGGCGCCCGCCGAGGTCGCTTCCACCGTGCGGTTCCTCGGTTCGGACGAGGCCGCGTACATCACCGGAGCCGTCATTCCCGTGGACGGCGGATTGGGCATGGGTCACTGAGTCATGAGCGGAATCCTTGAGGGCAAGCGCATTCTGATCACGGGTGTGCTGATGGAGTCCTCCATCGCCTTCCACACCGCCAAGCTGGCCCAGGAGCAGGGTGCCGAGATCATTCTCACCGCCTTCCCGCGGCCGAGCCTGACCGAGCGCATCGCCAAGAAGCTGCCGAACCCGGTCAAGGTGCTGGAGCTGGACGTCTCCAGCCCCGAGCAGCTGGCCGGCATCGCCGACCAGGTGCGCGAGCACCTGCCGACCCTGGACGGCATCGTCCACTCGATCGGCTTCGCCCCGCAGGACGCCCTGGGCGGCAACTTCCTGAACACGCCGTGGGAGTCCGTGGCCACCGCCATGCACGTCTCGGCGTACTCGCTGAAGTCGCTCACCACGGCGCTGCTGCCGCTGATGCAGGACGGCGGCGCGGTCGTCGGCCTCACCTTCGACGCCCAGTACGCCTGGCCGCAGTACGACTGGATGGGCCCGGCGAAGGCCGCCCTGGAGTCGACCAACCGCTACCTGGCGCGCTACCTGGGCGAGCGGAACATCCGCTGCAACCTGGTCTCGGCCGGCCCGATCGGCTCGATGGCCGCCAAGTCCATCCCGGGCTTCGGCGACCTCGCCGCCACCTGGGAGGACCGCTCCCCGCTGAAGTGGGACCTGAGCGACCCGGAGCCGGCCGGCCGCGGCGTCGTCGCCCTGCTGTCGGACTGGTTCCCGAAGACCACCGGCGAGATCGTCCACGTCGACGGCGGCCTGCACGCCATCGGCGCCTGACGCCTCGGGTACGTTCGAACGCCGCTGCCCGGCACCCCCTTCGTAGGAGGGGGTGCCGGGCAGCGGCGTTTCGGTGCTACTTGGGGGCGACCGGCTCGCAGCCGCGCTGCGCGGCCACGGCGTTCGCCCAGGAGGCGAACAGCGGCGTGCTGAAGGCATTCGGCTCGGGGGCGATGAGGTCGCGCCGTCCGGACAGGTGGAGGAAGAGGTCGTCCTTCCCGCACTGCGCGTGCACGGCACCGTCCGAGCCGGCACCGCGCCAACCGCTCGGCAACAGGGTGTCCAGGCTCTTCCTGCTGGCGACGAAGGTCGGATAACGGGTGTCGGTGGTGACGGTGAAACGGAGCGCAGGCTCGGACATGATCTGGCTGTAGACCCAGCAGGATTGGAGCGGCGCCGCCGGATCGCTGACCCGCTGGGCCAGCTCCGGCAGGTTCCGGCCGGTCCCGACGCCCGGCAGGCCGCAGAGCTGCCCGTCGGTCGCGGGTGTGACGGCCGGGCCGGGGGCGGTGAGGTGCATGTCCGGCACGTCGGCGGAGCCGCAGCCGGACGACTTGGCCAGGGCCGCGCCGAAGTCGGCGGCGAGCCGGGCGAGGGCGGCGCGGGCCTCCTGGTCGGGAGTCTCCTTGGACGGGTCGTCCTGCCACATGAGCTCGTGCTCGCCGCGATGGCGCACATCCGCGGCGAGGATGTCGGCGTACCGGTCCGGGAAGACGTCCGATCCGGTGCCAGTGGCCTTTCGGCAGCCTGCCGGGAGTACCAGCCAACCGGTGTCGTTGGCGAAGGCGCCAAGCGGACCCCGGTCCGGCTGCGACATCGCGGGATCGACGGGACTGCGGTCGTCGGCGCGTTTGACGCCGTGGCTCTGGAGGGTGAGGTCGGCGCCGTTCCTGATCCGGATCACGCAACGGCCTTCCGGCTCGGCGCGGTCCTTCGACAGGCGGCTCTGTACGACCTCGATCCTGCCGTCGCCCAGGACCTGCCGAACGTCCTTCGCGGCGACGGCGCTGTCGCAGAGCCGGTCCGGGAGGAAGAGGTTGTACCGCCAGGACGCATAGCCGCCTGCGCCGATGACGAGGACGAGCACGCCGGCGATGATCGCCCAGGCACGTCGGGAGATGGTCACTTCTGGCCGTTCCGTCCGAGGGCGCTCATGGCGTTCGCATGACCGGTGGTGTGGCCGGTGCCCAGTTCCTGCGAGACCACGCTGGTCGTCCTCGGGTCCGCGTGGTGCGCGTCGCCCCAGCCCGCCGCCATGGCCTTGCCCTGGGTGAGGGCGGCGTAGTGGGCATCGGCCGACTTGGAGTTGCCCGCGTTCTGGGCGTCCTCCTTGATGTGGTCGGTCCACTCGGAGATGCCGAGATCGACGAGGCCGCCCGCGATGTCGCCGACCTCCGGGATGAATCCGGTCACGCTGCCGTTCACCGTGGAGGCGAACTCGCCCGTCTTCTCGGCCCACTCCATCCGGTCGTCCTTCTCGTCCAGGATGACGGAGGTCCGGATCGCGTCGTAGGCACCGAGTGCCGTGCCGACCTGCCGGGCCGGGATGTCCCGGTCCTCCGGGGCGTGCTGAGGATCGGGCGGGAGGACGGCCAGGGCGTCGGCGGCCTTGGCCCGCTCGGCGGCGTACAGCGTGGCGTAGGCTTCCGGGTCGTCGGCAACGCCGCGCATCACCCGGACGATGTGGTCGGAGCTGCCGCCGAGGTGGCCCTCGCCGTTCTTCTCCCAGGCGCCGTTGTGCTGAACGTTGCTGACGTCTTCGCTGAGGATGAGGTGCGTGTCGTCCACGTAGTCCGACAGCGCGTTCGCGATCGGCATCTTGAGGTCGTCGTGGACCTCACTGCCCTTGCCGTCGGCGTCCAGCGCGTCGACGACGCCCTGCATCACCCGGGCCTGCGCCGGGGTGTGCGGGCCGCCGGTGTGGGTGCCGTCGCCCGGGACGTCGCCCGTGGCGGCAGCCTCGATGGCGGCGGCGAGGCCGGCCTGGTGGGTGCCCTTGTCGTTCATCGGCGGGCCGAAGAGGGTGTTGGTGTAGGTGGTGGGCCACTCGCGGTCGCGCAGCAGGTACTTGAGGCGGTCCTCGGAGCCCGGTCCCTTGGGGTCGAGGAACTGGGTGGCGGCCTCGGGGTTCTGGCCCATCAGCTTGAGCACGCCGTCCACCGGGTCGTGCACGAGGTCCGGGCGGGGACCGTTGAACTGGTGCGAGGACCAGTGGTTGTCCTTGCGCTCGGCGGCTATGACATCGGCCCCGAGGTCGTTCAGGAACTGCGCGCCGTACCCGGCGTTGCCGTGCTGCAGCAGGGTGGCGAGCGTCTGGTAGCCGTAGATCGGCGCTGTGTTGCCGCCGAAGTGGCGGGCGTCGATGTTCTTGACGCCGGCTTCCTGGAGGCCCTTGCGGAAGTCCTGGTAGAACTTGGTGCTGGTGTCCCTGGTGGCGCCGGCGATGGTGTTGGCGAGGTTGGTCTGCAGCTCGCCGTACTCGCCCTTGAGCTTGCCGCCGCGCTCGTTGAGCCGGACCTCCAGCTCGTCGGCGAGCAGCAGGGTGCCCTCGGGGCCGAGCGCGTTGAGCAGGGTCTGGCCGTAGGCGGGGCTGCCGGAGTTGGCCTTCATCAGGTTGTTGAGCTCGGCGAGCTCCTCCGGGCTGAGGGTCTTGCCGTCCTTGAGCCGGGAGGCGAGTTCGGCGGCCCGCTTGCCGTCCGCCTCGTCGCCGCCGCCGACCGCCTGGCCGTTGAACTCGTTCACCATGTCGCCGACCTTGGCGGCGCGGCGCAGTTGGAGGGCGGCCCGCTGGTCGGCTGCGGTCGCCTCCTCCACATAGATCTTGATCTTCTGCGCCCACTGGCCGGCGGCCTCGTTGCGCTCCCGCTGGTAGTCCGGCTCGTGGTGGTAGGCGCTCCGGGTGGCCGGGTCGAGCGCGCCGACGTCGAACATCACGGAGCCGGTGCCGGTCACCTTCATGCCGTCGGCCTGGGCATCGGTGACGGCCTGCTTCAGCTTCTTCTGCGCCGACTCGAAGTCGTTCTTGGCGTCGGTGATGATCGAGGCGACGGCCTTGGCCTCGGTCTGGGCGTCGATGCTCTGCTGGCGGGTGAAACTCACGTGCTGGTTGGCGGTGAACGCCGTGTAGCCGAGCCACAGGCCCTGGTTGCCGGTGACCGAGAGCACCTCGTTCTCCAGCCGGTGCTGGATCTGCTGGTACTTGCCGGCCATCGCCGTCCAGTCGGCGGCGGCCTTGGCCATCGCGGCCGGGTCGGCCTTCATGACGTCCTCGAAACCGAGCAGGCTCATGCGGTCACGCCTTCCCGGTGAACGACGTCGCGATGCCGTGCTCGACGTTCAGGTAGTTGCTGTGGGTCTGCCGCATCATCCCGGCCTCCTGGTTGATCCGGCCGTTGAGCTGCGACACCTGCTCGTGCCACTCCTTGAGCGCCCCGCGCAGCGCGGTCGCGGTGTCCCAGCCGCTGAGCTTGCCGGCCGCCGCCTCGGTGGACTCGTCGGCGGCCTTCCCTGCGGCGGTGCTGTCGTTGGCGATGCCGTCGAGCGCGGTGGCGGCCTTGTCGATGGCCGCCGTCGAAACCTTGGTCGGTCCTGCGCCGCCTGGTCCCTGGCCCAGCTTCAGGTCCGGATCCGCCATCAGTTCCCCCTGTGTTCGTGCCCGGACGACAGCCCGGCCGCCCCCGAATTTTGCATGGACGTTAGCACGCCAAATCCCGCCGCCCGCAAGGCGCGAGCGGCCGCGGACCGGCCCCCGGTCAGCCCTCCTGGTCGCAGGCGCCGATGGCGCGGCCGGCCTCGTGCGAGGCGCGCTGGGCGTCGCGGGCGCGGATGGCGTGGACGATGCCGTCGTGGCCGACGTAGCGCTCGGGGACGATCTCGGGGCCGACGTCGTGGCGCAGCAGGGCGCGGGTGACCTCGCCGAGGTCGGCGTAGAGGGCGTCGAGCACGTCGTTGTGGGCGACGGCGACCACGGTCTGGTGGAAGGCGGCGTCGGCCTGGACGAAGTCCTCGGCGTTGCCGGAGTGCCAGGCGTCGTCGCGGCGGGCCAGGGCGGCGTCGAGGAGGTCGAGGTCGCGGTCGGTGCGGCGGCCGGCGGCGAGGCCGGCGGCGGCGGTCTCCAGGGCGGTGCGCAGTTCGGCGACCTGGGCCCGGTCGGCGTCGGCGAAGCGGCGGTGCATCACTCCGGCGAGTTCGCTGGCGGCGAGGACGTAGGTGCCGGAGCCCTGGCGGATGTCGAGCAGTCCGTTGTGGGCGAGGGCGCGGACGGCTTCGCGCACGGTGTTGCGGGCCACGCCCAGCTGTTCGACCAGGGCGGCCTCGGTGGGGATGCGCGAGCCGACGGGCCACTCCCCGGAGGTGATCTGCGCGCGGAGCTGGTCGATCACCTGGTCGGACAGCGGGGTGCGCCTCGGCGAGGACAGCGCCACGGGGGACTCCTTGGGTCGGGTGGGTCGGGCCATCATGCCAATTCGAGGATGCGCTAATTCATCCCATCATTCTATGATGGCCCGCATGTCGTCCGCAGCAGACACCGCAGATCCCGTCACCGCTTCCACCCGGGTCGACCCCCGGGGCGCCGACCGGCCGCAGACCGAGCGGCCGGTTCCGCCCAGAAGTCGCCACCTCGGCTGGCTGTTCGCCCTCGCGATCGCCGCCGCCGCGTTCAACCTCCGCCCGGTGGTCACCAGCCTCGGGCCGCTGCTGGACCAGGTCCGCACCGACCTCGGGATGAGCCCGACCGTCGCGGGCCTGCTCACGGCCGTCCCCTCGCTCTGCTTCGCCCTGTTCGGCTTCGCCGCGCCCGGGCTGGCCCGGCGGCTCGGCCCGGTCGCGGTGGTCACCGCGGGCATGGGCGCGATCACCGCGGGCGTGCTGGCCCGTTCCTTCGCCGGGGGCACGGCGGTCTTCCTGCTGCTCACCGCGCTCGCGCTGGCCGGTGTGGCCGTCTCCAACGTGCTGATCCCGGTGGTGATCAAGCGGTACTTCCCGGAGAAGGTCGGGCCGATGATCGGCCTCTACTCGATGGCGCTCTCGGCCGGTACCGCGCTGGCCGCCGCCGTCACCGTCCCGCTGACCAAGGGGCTCGGCGGCGACTGGCGGCTCGGCCTCGGGGTCTGGGCCGGGCTCGGCGCCGTCGCGCTGCTGCTCTGGATCCCGGTGCTGCTGGGACGGCGGCGGGAGTCCGCCGGCGCGGCGGCCGGCGCGCCGGACACCGTGCGGCTGCCGATCACCCGCAGCCGCACCGCCTGGGCGCTGGCGATCTTCTTCGGCTTCCAGGCCACCGGCGCGTACGTGGTGATGGGCTGGCTGCCGACGATCTTCCAGGACGCCGGGGTCTCCTCGGGCACCTCGGGCGTGCTGCTGGCGCTGACCATGGTGATCGGCGTGCCGGTCTCCTTCGTGCTGCCCAACCTCGCCGCCCGGCGCGGTGACCAGCGGCTCTTCGTGGTGGTCCTGGCGGCCTTCGGCATCGCCGGCTACACCGGGCTGGCGCTCGCCCCGGCCGGTGCGCCGTGGCTGTGGGCGGTCCTGGTGGGCCTGTCGAACTGCGCCTTCCCGCTGGTGCTGACCATGATCGGCCTGCGGGCCAGGACGGCCGGCGGGGTGGCCCAGCTGTCGGCCTTCGCCCAGGGAGTCGGCTACCTGATCTCGATCCCCGGCCCGATCCTGATCGGCCGGCTCTACCAGGCCACCGGCGAGTGGTACCTGCCGCTCGGCTTCCTGGCGGTGCTGCTGGTGCCGCAGATGCTGTTCGGCCTGCGGGCGGCCCGGGCCCGGCACATCGAGGACGAGGCGGTGGCGACGGCCTCCGGGGCCGTCGCGGCCTGACGCCAGGAGGGAGCGGGGCCGGCGGGGGAGAACGGGTCCCGGTGGGGGACGGGCGTGTCCGGGGTGGGAGAATCCGGGCATGCCCGTTCTCGAACCGAACCCCACCGACGGCCACAAGAAGCTCGGCCAGCTCGCCGCGATCATCGGCGGCATCGTCGTCCTGCTGGTGATCGTCGCGATCGTCGCCCGGAACATCGGCTGACCCCCGGGGGACGCCCCGGTGAACCGCGCATGATGGCACTCCCCGACGCCGTGGGTGGCGCCATCGGGCAGCATCGCGCCCGCAGCCGGCTTTTCTGCCAAGCTTGCTGGGTATGAGCGCAGACACGCCCCGCAGGATCATCGTTCTCCGCCATGCCAAGGCCGACTGGCCGGACGGCGTCGACGACCACGAGCGGCCGCTGGCCGACCGGGGCCGCCACCAGGCCCCGGAATCCGGCCGCTGGCTCGTCGATTCCGGTATCAACCCCGACTACGTGCTCTGCTCCACCGCCCTGCGCGCCCGGGAGACCTGGAAGCTCGCCGCGCACGAGCTGCCGAAGCGGGTGCGGAAGACCGTCTACGAGGACCGGGTCTACGACGCCAGTCCCGGCCAGATCATCACCGTCCTCCACGAGACCCCGGAGGAGTACGCCGACGTGGTCCTGGTGGGCCACAACCCGGGGGTGCTGGGTCTGACCCAGGTGCTGGCCGGCGACGAGGGCGACCGGGAGGCGCTGGAGCGGCTGCGGCTGGGCGGCTTCCCGACCGCGGCGG
This sequence comes from Kitasatospora purpeofusca, assembly GCF_036010405.1. Classification (NCBI taxonomy): domain Bacteria; kingdom Bacillati; phylum Actinomycetota; class Actinomycetes; order Kitasatosporales; family Streptomycetaceae; genus Kitasatospora; species Kitasatospora purpeofusca. The sequence goes on from NZ_CP108561.1 coordinate 7,017,923, forward strand.
TCGCGGTGCTCAGCTTCTCCGGTTCGTGGAAGGACGTCGAACCGGGTGTGGCGCAGTTGGTCTCGTACTTCACGCCGCAGGACTGAGCGGCGGCAGAGGACCGGACCGACGACGAGGGGCGCGCGGACATGGTCCACGCGCCCCTCGGTGCGTCCGGCTCGGTGCGTCCGGTCGGCCCCGCGCGCCGCAGTGCGCGCCGGTGCCGGTCCCGCGCGGTCAGGCCCGCGCGCCGGCCTCCGGGTGGTCCAGGACGTCCACCACGTCGGCCGCCTCGACCTCCTCGCGGGTGATTCCGAGCAGGTAGAGCACGGTGTCCAGGAACGGCACGTTCACCGCGGTGTCCGCCGCCTCCCGCACCACCGGCTTGGCGTTGAACGCCACGCCCAGCCCGGCCGCGTTCAGCATGTCGAGGTCGTTGGCGCCGTCGCCGATCGCCACCGTCTGCTCCAGCGGCACCTTGGCCTGCTCGGCGAACCGCTTCAGCCAGCGCGCCTTGCCCGCCCGGTCGACGATCTCGCCGACCACCCGGCCGGTGAACTTCCCGTCCACCACCTCCAGGGTGTTCGCGGCCGCGAAGTCCAGGCCCAGCTGCTCCACCAGGTGGTCGGTGACCTGGGTGAAGCCGCCGGAGACCACCGCGACCTGGAAGCCCAGCCGCTGCAGGGTGCGGATCAGGGTGCGGGCGCCCGGCGTGAACCGGACCTCCGCGCGCACCTTCTCGGTCACCGCGGCGTCCAGCCCGGCCAGCAGCGCCACCCGGGCGTGCAGCGACTCCGCGAAGTCCAGCTCGCCGCGCATCGCCGCGGCCGTCACCTCGGCGACCTCCTGCTCGCAGCCCGCATGGGCGGCGAACAGCTCGATCACCTCGTCCTGGATCAGTGTCGAGTCGACGTCCATGACGATCAGCCGCTTGGCCCGCCGCTCCAGCCCGGCCGCCACCACCGCGACGTCCACCCGCTGGGTGGCCGCCTCCTGGGCCAGCTCGGCCCGCAGCCGGTCGGTGGCCACGCCCGAGACGGCCAGTTCGACGGCGGTCACCGGGTACTTGGCGAGCCGGAAGACCCGGTCGATGTTGCCGTCCGCGGCCGTGATCCGCGCGGTGAGCGCGGCGACGGCGGAGGCGGTCAGCGGGTGGCCCAGCACGGTGACGTGGGAGCGGCCCTCGCGGCGCGGCCGGTTGTCGCCGATACCGGAGATGATCTCGGCCTGGAGCTTCTGCTCCTCGGCCCAGCGGTGCACCACGGCCCGCAGGTCGCCCTCGGCGCCCAGCACGGCGGGGGCGGAGACCAGGGCGCACAGCGTTATCCGGCCACGGGTGACCACCTGCTCGATGTCGACGACCTCGACGCCGAACCCGGCCAGGGTGGCGAAGAGCCCGGCGGTGATGCCGGGGCGGTCCTTGCCGAACACCTTGACGAGCAGGGTGCGCCCGTCCTCGGTCCGGGGCTGCGGGGCGGGGAACGGCTCGGCGGCCAAGGGCGATGCGTTCATGGTGCGTCCCACGCTACCCGCAGCCGGAGGCCGCGACGGCACCCGTCCGGTTCGTGGACGAGCCCGCCGCCCGGGCCGGACGACGGGCCCGCCGTCCGGCCGGACCGGGCCGGACCAGGTCGTACAAGGGCGGTCCCTGAATCGTTGCCGCCTGGTCACAGTCCGCGGGGGCGGCTTTCACCCGCGGCCGACGGGCTGGAATGATTCCCCCGTCAGATTCACGATCATTTCGCCCCACCTGGCCGGGGCGCACCATCGGGGGAACCGAGAGAGCGGGGCAGGCGAGAGTGCCGCAACTCGTCATCGAGATCAACGGACAGCAGCGGGTCATGGAACCCGGGCGGTCCTACACCATCGGTCGCAATCCGCAGTCGGACTTCCAGTTCGACGACGCGCGGGTGTCCTGGCAGCACGCCACCATCTCCTTCAACGGGGCGGGTTGGCAGCTGGACGACCACGGCAGCACCAACGGCACGTACACGGGCGGGGCCCGCACCATGCAGGCCCAGCTGTTCCCGGGGGCCGTGGTCAACCTCGGCAACGCCGAGAACGGCCCCAGGCTCGCGTTCTCCGCGCCGGCCGCCCAGCAGGCCGCCCAGCCGGCCTGGCACGAGGCCGCGACCAGCCGGAGCGCCGCCCCGCAGCAGCAGTGGCAGCCCCCGGCGGCGCAGCAGCCCTACCCGCCGCAGCAGCAGTGGCAGCCGGAGCCTCAGGACCGGCCGCAGCCGCAGGCCCAGCCGCAGCACTTCCCGCAGCAGCAGGGCTTCCCGGGGCAGCACGCCCCGCAGGGGTTCCCGCAGCAGGCGCCCGTCCCCCACGACGGCGGCCCGCAGCCGACGGTCATCCGCAACCTGACCGCCGGCATGAACACCATGCGGATCGGTCGTGCGCTGGACAACGACATCGTCGTCTCCGACCTCCAGGTCTCCCGCCACCACGCCGAGCTGCGCCAGCTGCCCGACGGCCGGTACGAGATCGTCGACCTCGGCAGCCACAACGGCATCTTCCTCAACGGCCTGCGGGTCGAGCGCCAGCTGATCGGGCCGCAGGACCGGCTGACGGTCGGCCACTCCAGCTTCGTGCTGGTCGGCGACCAGCTGCAGGAGTTCGTCGACACCGGCGCCGTCTCCTTCTCCGCCCGCCACCTGACCGTCGAGGTCGACTTCAAGGGCGGCAAGAAGGTCCTGCTGAACGACGTCAGCTTCGGCGTCCCGGAGAAGTCCCTGGTCGCCGTCATCGGCCCGTCCGGCTCCGGCAAGTCGACCCTGCTGCGCGCCCTCACCGGCTACCGCCCGGCCGACCGGGGCGACGTCCTCTACGACGGCCGCAACCTCTACAAGCAGTTCGCCGAGCTGCGCTCGCGCATCGGCCTGGTGCCGCAGTCGGAGATCCTGCACAAGGAACTGACCGTCCGCACCGGCCTCAAGTACGCGGCCCGGCTGCGCTTCCCCGGCGACACCGAGCCGCGCGAGCGCGAGGCCCGGATCGACGAGGTGCTCTACGAGCTGCGTCTCGACAAGCGCGCGGACAACCGGATCACCGCCCTCTCCGGCGGCCAGCAGAAGCGCGTCTCGGTCGCGCTGGAGCTGCTCACCAAGCCCTCGCTGATCTTCCTGGACGAGCCCACCTCGGGCCTCGACCCGGGCATGGACCGCGAGGTCATGCAGATGCTGCGCGGCCTCGCCGACGACGGCCGCACGATCCTGGTCGTCACCCACTCGGTGGCCGAACTCGCGCTCTGCGACCGGCTGCTGGTGATGGCGCCGGGCGGTTCGGTGGCCTACTTCGGCCCGCCGGACGAGGCGCTGCACTTCTTCGGGTACGAGACCTGGGCCGATGTCTTCCAGGCCTTCGAGAACTACCCGGACCACGACTGGGCCGGCCGCTACCGCAGCTCGGTGCACCACCAGCAGTACTCGGCGGACGTGGAGTCCGGCGCCGTGCAGTCCGCGCAGATCGTCCAGGAGGCGGTCCGCCCGCCGAAGCCGCAGAGCTGGGGCTCGCAGCTGTGGACGCTGATCCGCCGCTACGCCTCGGTGCTCGCCTCCGACCGGGGCTTCCTGGCGCTGTCGGTGCTGCTGCCGGCGGTGCTCGGCGCGGTCAGTGTGCTGATCCCCAACGAACCGGGGCTGGCGCCGAACCCCAAGTCGCAGCTCGGCCTCAACAGCGGCGCCGCGACGATCATGCTGATCCTGGCGATCGGCGCCTGTTTCTCCGGCGCGGCGAACTCGGTCCGCGAGCTGATCAAGGAACGGGCGATCTACGAACGGGAACGGGCCACCGGCCTGTCCCGCTCGGCGTACATGATGTCCAAGATCATCGTGCTGGGCTTCTTCAGCGTGGTCCAGGGCGCGATCATCTCCGCCGTCGGCTTCCTGCCGCGCAAGCTGCCCGCGCACGGACTGGTGATCAAGGACCTGCCCATCCTGGAGATGAGCTTCGGCCTGATCCTGCTGAGCTTCGCCTCGATGATGTTCGGCCTGGTGATCTCCGCGCTGGTCAAGACCGCCGAGAAGACCATGCCGCTGCTGGTGATGTTCGCGATCATCCAGGTCGTCTTCACCGGCTGCCTGTTCCAGATCTTCTCCAAGCCCGGCCTGGAGCAGTTCGCCTGGCTGATGCCCGCCCGCTGGGGCACCGGCATGGTCGCCACCACGCTCGACCTGTCCAAGCTGCTCGGACCCTGGAACAAGGACTTCCAGAACCCCGAGTACGACGCGCTCTGGGGCCACAACTCGGGCCAGTTCTGGTTCGACGCGGGGGTGCTGATCCTGATGTCCGTCGTCCTCGGCATCATCGTCACCCGCCTCCAGCGCCGTCACGAGCCCGAGGTCATGCAGAAGGGCTGACGCCCGGCACCGCCACCAGCACGGGGGCGGCCCACCCCGACCGGGGCGGGCCGCCCCCGCGGCGTTCCCGGGCCCGCTCACCACGCCCCGCCCGGCGCGGTCCGCAGGGCACGACCTAGGTCGCTGGACCTGCGTCCCGCCCGGCCGGGGACCGACGCGCGGGCTCCGCGGACGGCGGTAGGTTGGCGTCATGCCCACCGTGCCAAGCGACCACCGGCACGCCGGACTGCTGCCCGCCGACCGGATCCCGGTCGGCCCGCCGCCGGACGGCACCCTGCCCGCCTGCGAACCCTGCCTGGCCGGCATCGAGGCCGTCAGCCAGGCCCTGCTCGGGATGAGCCGCCACCTGGAGGTCCGCGAGGTCCTGCGCCGGATCACCGCCTCCGCCCGCCGGCTGCTCGGCGCCGAGTACGCCGCCCTCGGGGTCCCCGACGACCACGGCGGCTTCGCCCAGTTCGTCGTCGACGGCGTCACCGACGAGCAGTGGCGGGCGATCGGACCGCTGCCCCGCCAGCACGGCGTGCTCGCCGCGATGCTCCACGAGACCGGCCCGATCCGGCTCGACGACGTCCGCCGCGCCCCCGCCTTCGGCGGCTGGCCGGAGGCCCACCCCCAACTCGGCGCCTTCCTCGGCATGCCCATCGTCGACGCCGATGCCGACGAGGACCGCGACGAGGACGAGGACGGACCCGAGGTGCTCGGCGTCATCTACCTCGCCAACAAGCGCGGTGGCGGCGGCTTCACCGACCACGACGAGGAACTGCTGCGGATACTGGCCGCGCACGCCGCGCTGGCCCTCACCAACGCCCGCCTCTACGAGCGCAGCCGCGAACTCACCCTGGCCGGCGAGCGCGCCCGGATCGCCCACGACCTGCACGACGCCGTCTCGCAGAAGCTCTTCTCGCTGCGCCTCACCGCCAAGGCCGCCGCCAAGCTCGTCGACCGCGACCCGGCCCGCGCCCGCGCCGAACTCGCCGAGGTCGCCCGGCTCGCCGCCGAGGCCGCCGACGAACTGCGCGCCGTCGTCGTCGAACTGCGCCCCGCCGCACTGGAGGAGGACGGCCTGAGCGCCACCCTGGCCTCCCAGGTGCAGGTCCTCGACCGCGCCCACACCGCCGACATCGCCTTCGCCGCCGACCGCGTCCGCGCCCTCCCGCAGGCCCAGGAGGCCGCTCTGCTGCGGGTCGCCCAGGAGGCCCTGCACAACGCGCTGCGCCACTCCGGCGCCGGCCGCGTCACCGTCACCCTGGTCGGAACGCCCGAACGCGGCGCCCTGCTGCGGATCAGCGACAACGGCCGGGGCTTCGACCCCGGCGCCGTCCGACGGGCCGGCCGCCACCTCGGCCTGGCCTCGATGCGCGACCGCGCCGCCGCCGTCGGCGGCCGGCTCACCCTGGACTCGGCCCCCGGAACGGGCACGATCGTCGAGATGGAGGTCCCCGGTGCCTGACACCCTGTCCGCGATCCGCGTCCTGCTGGTCGACGACCACCAGGTCGTCCGCCGCGGCCTGCGCACCTTCCTGGAGGTGCAGGACGACATCGAGGTGGTCGGCGAGGCCGCCGACGGCGCCGAAGGTGTCGAGCGGGCCCGGGCGCTCGACCCCGACGTGGTCCTGATGGACCTCAAGATGCCCGGCGTCGACGGCATCGAGGCGCTGCGCACGCTCAAGGAGGAGGGCAGCCGGGCCCGGATCCTCATCGTCACCAGCTTCACCGAGCACCGCACCATGGTCCCCGCGCTGCGGGCCGGAGCCGCCGGGTACGTCTACAAGGACGTCGACCCGGAGGCACTGGCCGGCGCGATCCGCTCGGTCCACGCCGGCCATGTGCTGCTCCAGCCGGAGCTGGCCGAGGCACTGCTCGCCGACGACGGCCCGCGCCCCCCGCAGGGCCGCGGCGGCACCCTCACCGAGCGCGAGCGCGAGGTGCTCGGCCACATCTCCGACGGCCGCTCCAACCGGGAGATCGCGCGCAGCCTGCACCTGTCCGAGAAGACGGTGAAGACCCATGTCTCCAACATCCTGATGAAGCTGGACCTCGCCGACCGCACCCAGGCCGCGCTCTGGGCCGTCCGGCACGGCGAGACCCGATAGGCCCTGGAGGGGCGTCGGCGAAGTCGCGTCGTGACTCTGCCGACACCGCCGCTCGGGCCACCGCGACCGCTACGGCTCCCGCTCGTCCACCAGCGCGTTGTACGCCGCCACCCGGGCCCGGCGGGCCGTGCGCCACAGCGGCGCCAGCGCCTCCTGCCGGGCCGCCATCTCGGAGGCGCTCACCGCCGCGCCGTGGCCGCCCGAGGCGATCGACAGCAGCGCCGCCACCTGCCGGGCCGACTCCAGCACCCGCACCGCGCGCGGGGGGTACCCGGGCGCGAGCAGTTCGGCGTGCCCGCGCCGCCGGTACGCCTCCAGCGCCCGCAGCGCCTCCGGTCCGGCCCCGGCCACGTCCAGCCGGGTCAGCAGCACGGTGGCCCGGCGCAGCCCGTCGGCCAGTTCGAACTCGGCCTCGTGCAGCGAGGGCACGTCGGCCGGCGGCGCGTCGTTCACCTCGGCGCAGCGCCACAGCACGGTCGCCGACCGGTCCCCGGGCGGGCCGAACACCTCCACCTCGGGCACCAGCCCCAGCGGCACCCCGACCGCCAGTACGGCCTCCCCGGCCACCAGCGCGCGAGCGTTGAACGGCGCCGGGCCGGTCAGGCCCAGCGGGTGCCCGGCCGACGGCAGAGCGAGCCGCAGGCCCTTCACCCCGAGCACCCGCAGCCGTCCCAGCGCCCAGGTGAGCCCGTGCCGCTCGTCCGGGCCGTCCCCGGGCAGACCGGTCACCCGGTGGCTCTCGTCGGCCCCCAGGACCGCCGCGGCGGCGTTGTCGGGCGGCACCAGTCCGGCCAGCAGAGCGTTGCCCCAGGCGGCCAGCCGCCCCGAACGGGGCTCTTCGTACGGATTGTCGGCAGGTGTGGCGAGCATCCGGCCAGCCTACGGAATCGGCGGACACCCGGGTGGCGTAGGTTTGCCCATGCGCGTGCGGCGCAACCGTTCCGTGCCCACCGGCCGCAGGGACGGGACGCCGCCCGCACCGACGGCCGTATATCTGTTTTTGGGGAAGGCATAGGCATGAGCGACGTGCTGGAGCTGGTGGACGTTTCCGTGGTCCGGGAGGGGCGCACGCTGGTCGACCAGGTCTCGTGGTCCATCTCCGAGGGCGAGCGCTGGGTCATCCTCGGCCCGAACGGCGCGGGCAAGACCACCCTGCTGCAGATCGCCTCCTCGTACCTGTTCCCGACCTCCGGCAAGGTCAGCGTCCTCGGCGAGAAGCTCGGCGAGATCGACGTCTTCGAGCTCCGCTCGCGGATCGGCCTGGCCGGCGCGGCGATGTTCGACAAGCTGCCCGCCGAGCAGACCGTGCTGCAGACGGTGCTCACCGCCGCGTACGGCATGACCGTCACCTGGCAGGAGTCCTACGAGCAGTTCGACGAGTCCCGCGCGCTCGCCCTGCTCGACCGCCTCGGCATGGCCGGTATGACCGACCGCCGCTTCGGCACCCTCTCCGAGGGCGAGCGCAAGCGCACCCTGATCGCCCGCGCCCTGATGACCGACCCCGAGCTGCTGCTGCTCGACGAGCCCGCCGCCGGCCTGGACCTCGGCGGCCGCGAGGACCTCGTCCGCCGCCTCGGCGCCCTGGCCCAGGACGAGTTCGCGCCGGCCATGGCGATGGTCACCCACCACGTCGAGGAGATCGCCCCCGGCTTCACCCACGTCCTGATGATCCGCCAGGGCAAGGTGCTCACCGCCGGACCGATCGACACCGAGCTCACGGCCCGCAACCTCTCCAAGTGCTTCGGCCTGCCGCTGACCCTGGAGCGCCACGGCGACCGCTGGTCCGCCCAGGGCCTGCCGCTCGGCTGAACCGGCCCGGGCCGCACCGGCCCGCACCGGCCCGCACCGGCCCGCACCGGCCCGCGCCGGTCCGGGCGGGACCGGGCGGGTCCTTCCGCGGCCCGACCGGGCCCCGACCGGGACGCCACTGAACTCCGCTGAACTCGGCCGAACCGGAACCGGTCGCACGTGCGACCGGTTTCCGCCCCTCCACCTGCGGGAACTGACCGCCTCATAGGCCCTTTCCTCCCTAGGATGGACACGTGGACAGCTGGATCTGGTGGCTCCTGGTCGCCGTCGGCCTCGGCATACCGTTGGTGATCACCACGATGCCGGAGCTCGCGATGTTCGCCGTCGGCGCGCTCTTCGCGGCCGGCGTCGCCGGCCTGGGCGCCGACGTGGTGTGGCAGGTGCTGACCTTCGTCGCGGTCTCGGTCGCGCAACTGGTCGTCGTCCGCCCGATCGCCTACCGGGCACTGCGGAAGGGCCCGCAGATCAGAATGGGCATCGAGGCGCTCAAGGGCGCCACCGCGGTCGTCGCGGAGAAGGTCGACGGGGAGGGCGGTCGGATCAAGCTCAACGGTGAGATCTGGTCGGCCCGCGCGCTCCACCCGGAGCAGGTGTACCAGCCGGGTGAGCAGGTCGACGTCGTCGAAATCCAGGGCGCGACCGCCCTGGTCGTCTAGGGGAGAGTCAGTGGAACCCGTCCTTATCGTCCTGGTCGTCCTGGTCGTGGTGGCCTTCATCGCGCTGATCAAGACGATTCAGGTCATCCCGCAGGCCAGCGCCGCGATCGTGGAGCGCTTCGGCCGCTACACCCGGACGCTCAACGCCGGCCTGAACATCGTGGTCCCGTTCATCGACCGGGTCCGCAACCGGATCGACCTGCGCGAGCAGGTCGTGCCGTTCCCGCCGCAGCCGGTGATCACCCAGGACAACCTGGTGGTCAACATCGACACGGTGATCTACTACCAGGTCACCGACGCGCGGGCGGCCACCTACGAGGTCGCCAGCTACATCCAGGCGATCGAGCAGCTCACCGTCACCACGCTGCGCAACATCATCGGCTCGATGGACCTCGAATCCACCCTGACCTCGCGCGAGGTCATCAACGCCGGCCTGCGCGGCGTCCTCGACGAGGCCACCGGCAAGTGGGGCATCCGGGTCAACCGGGTCGAGCTGAAGGCCATCGAGCCGCCGACCTCGATCCAGGACTCGATGGAGAAGCAGATGCGCGCCGAGCGGGACAAGCGCGCCGCGATCCTCACCGCCGAGGGCAACCGGCAGTCCCAGATCCTGCGCGCCGAGGGCGAGAAGCAGGCCGAGGTCCTCAAGGCCGAGGGAGAGGCCCAGGCCGCCGTGCTCCGCGCCGACGGTGAGGCCGCCGCCATCCGGACCGTCTTCGAGGCGATCCACGAGGGCGACGCGGACCAGAAGCTGCTGGCCTACCAGTACCTGCAGACCCTGCCCGAGCTGGCCAAGGGCGACGCCAACAAGCTCTGGATCATCCCGAGCGAGATCGGCGACGCGCTCAAGGGCATCGGCGGCGCCTTCACCGGGGTGACCGGCGGCGCCAACGGCAGCGCGATGGCCGTCCCCACCGGGGCCCCGGCCGCCCCGCCCGCCGCCACCCAGGTGCCGATCGACCCGGCCGCCGGCCCGCGCCCGCTGGACACCGACACCAAGGGCGCCGCCCGCCCCCGGATCGACCCGCTCCGGGAGTACCGCAAGAACGACCCCGAGCAGTAAGCGGCGCGTCCCGGCTCCACCGAGTGCTCCACCGAGGGCCCGCTTCCGTACCGCACGGGGGCGGGCCCTCGGGCGTGTTCGCGCCCGGTGTGTCCTACGTCCCGAATCCTGGTCGAGGCTGGTACCGGCGCCCGTCCGTCCGGCATGATCACGGCGACAGGACCCCAACGGGAGGTGGCTCATGACGGTCTGGGAGGCGATCGCCGTCCTGGTGGCGGGCGTCGGCGCGGGGATGATCAATGTGATCGTCGGCTCCGGCACCCTCATCACCTTCCCCGTGCTGCTCGCCGTCGGACTCCCGCCGGTCACCGCCAACGTCTCCAACTCCTTCGGCCTGGTGCCCGGTTCGGCCAGCGGTGTGCTCGGCTACCGGCGCGAGCTGGTGGGCCAGGGCGCCCGGCTCGCCCGCTTCGGCACCGCCTCCCTGCTCGGCGGCGTCCTCGGCGCCTACCTGCTGATCGAACTGCCCAGCGCCGCCTTCGACGCGATCGTCCCGGTGCTGATCCTGCTCGCCCTGGTCCTCGTGGTGCTGCAACCCCGGGTCGCCAAGGCGGTCGCGGCCCGCCGCCGCCCCGACGGCGACCCGCACGGTGGACCGCTGCTGCTCGTCGGCATCTTCCTCACCGGCGTCTACGGCGGCTACTTCGGCGCGGCGCAGGGTGTCCTGCTGCTGGCCATGATGGGCATGCTGCTCCAGGAGGACCTGCAGCGGATCAACGGGGTGAAGAACGCCCTCGCGATGATCGTCAACAGTGTCGCGGCGCTGTTCTTCCTCTTCACCTCGACCGTGAACTGGACCGCCGCCGGACTGATCGCGGCCGGCTCGCTGGTCGGCGGCATGGTCGGCGCCAAGGTGGGCCGCCGCCTCCCGCCGCAGGCGCTGCGCGCCGTCATCGTCGTCGTCGGCCTGGCGGCGATCGTCAAGCTGCTCGCCACCTGATCCGGAGGGACCCCGGTACGGCCCCGGAAATGCGCCCGATCTGCGAGCGCTGCGAGGTGTCGCCGACCCAGGACGGCCCGGCCTCTATATGTTCCTACGAGTGCGCGTTCTGCGGGCCGCGCACCGAGGAAATGGCCGGCGCCCGCCCGAACCGCGGCGGCGAACTGGTCGCCCGTCCCCGACGGACGGGCTGACGACCGACCGGCCGCCGGCGACAGGACAGGAGAGCCGATGAGCCGCGAACGGCTGACCGAGGACGGGATCACCGCCGGGCTGGCGGGCCTGCCGCACTGGACGCGCGAGGGCGACAGCATCGTCCGGACCGCCGACGCCCCCGACTTCCCGGCCGGGATCAGGGTCGTGGCGGCCGTCGCCGGGACGGCCGAGGCGATGGACCACCACCCGGACATCGACATCCGCTGGCGCACCCTGCGCTTCGTCCTCTCCACCCACAGCGCCGGGGGCCTCACCGCCCTCGACCTCGACCTCGCCGCCCGGATCGACGCCGCGCTCGCCGCCGAGTCCGCCCGGTAGGCCGGAACCACGGTGCGGTCGGCCCCGTCCGACCGCACCGGAACCGTCCGCTCCGCCCCACTCCGGGGCCGTGAGATGCTGACTGCCGCATTGCCGGCGGTCGGGAGGGACGGAACGGATGGCTCAGGATCCCCTCGGCGACGGCCACCAGCAGTGGTACCCGCAGCAGGCGCCCCAGGAGTGGCCCGCCGGATACCCCGAGCACCCGGAGCACCTGGAGCCCGCCGAGTACCCGGCGCAGCAGGCGTGGCCGGGGGAGTACGGGCAGCAGGCCCACGGAGCACAGGCCTACGGAGCACAGGCGTACGGGCAGCAGGGATACGTGGAGCAGGGGTACGGACACCAGGGTTACGGACAGCAGGGTTACGCCGTCCACGACCCCCACACCCCGCAGGCCGGGTACGGCCACATCCCTCAGCAGCCCTGGCCCCACGGAACCGTCGACGCACCGGACCAGCAGCAGTACGCGCCCTATGTCGTCGTCCCGCAGCAGCCGAGCAGCGGCGAGCTGTACGCCCCCGCCGGGGCCGAGTACTCCGCCGACGGCTATCTGCGGCTGGAGCCGGATCCCGTCATCGAGCCCGAGCCCGCGCCGGAGCCGGAACCCGAGTCCGAGGCCCAGCCCGTGGCGCCCTCCTCGCGGCGGGCGGACCGCGCCGCCGGCCGGTCCGGCCTCGCCGCCAAGGCCAGGGCCGCCGCGGACGCCGTCGTCGCCGCCGAGCACACCCCCGGCCGCCGGGCCCTGCTGGTGCGCACCGGGGCGGGTGTCGCCGCCCTCGGTGTCCTGGTCGCGGCCGGCCTCATGGTCGGCCTGGAGGGCGGCGGCTCCGCCGACAACGCCACCGGCGGCGAGCCGGGCTTCACCGTCGCGCACACCCGGACCTGGGCCGCCGGTGCCGCCACCCAACCCGGCGGTGACGACACCCTGGTCGGCAGCTGGCTGCTGGGCGGCGCCGTGGTCCGCGCCGACGCCACCGGCGTCCGCGCCTACGACCTGACGGACGGCCGTCCGACCTGGTCGATGGAGCCGCCGGCCGCCGGCGCCGTGCCCTGCGCGCTGTCCCCGACCGTCAACCTGACCGGCCTCGGGGCCGTGCTGTTCCGGCCCCGGGCCGACCCCAAGAGCCCGTGCTCCCTGGTCGCGGCCGTCGACAGCGGCACCGGCCGGACGGCCTGGACCAAGTCGCTCTCCGACGCCAAGGGCGCCTACGGCGCGAGCGTCGGGGTCACCGACGACAAGGTGATAGCCGTCGGCGACAGCCACGCCGTCGCCTGGGAGGCCACCGGCGGCAACGACCTCTGGCAGTACACCGGGCAGGGGAAGTTCTGCACCCTCTCCGGCGGGGCGTCCGGCGGTACCGTCCTGGTCGCCAGCTCCTGCGCCGACTCCACCCCCGTGGACCAGGCCGTCGCGCTGAACGCCGTCGACGGCAAGGTCACCTGGTCGCGCCCCCTGAACAACCGGCCGCGGACCTCGACGGTGCTCTCCGTCGAGCCGCCGGTCGTCCTCACCACCGGCGAGAAGCCCGAGGACGACCGGGTCCTCGCCTGGGGCGCCAACGGCGACCCCGCCACCGAGATCCCGGTCGCCGGCTCCGGAGGCCGGCTCGACGTCGCCCACGGGATGTTCTCGGCCACCCCCGGGGCCTTCTTCCAGGACCGCACGATGATCACCACGGTCGCCCCGGCGAACGGCGCCGGCGGCTCCGTCGCGGTGGTCGGCTACGACCTCGACAGCGGCAAGCAGCGCTGGCGGACCACCGCGCGGGAGAAGGGCGCGGCCCGGGCGGTCGCGGTGGACGGCGGCGCCCTGGTGCTCGCGGTCGACGAGCGCCTCGACCAGCCGGCCCACCTCAGCCGTTTCGCCCTGGCCGACGGTCGGCAGACGGTCGGCGGCAACTTCCCGCCCGGTACCGGCTCGCTGCTGGTCTCCGGACGGGTGCTGATCGGCGGCGGCCGGGTCGTCGCCGTCCCCGAGCACTCGACCAACTTCGGCACCGCGACCGGCTACCGGGCGCAGGAGTAGTCGTGCCCGGCCGCGCACCGACTTCCCCCCGTCGATGCGCGGCCGAGCTTCCCCCCGGTTCCCCCCTGGTCCGGGTACCGCGTCAGGCGGCGGCGGACGCGGCGGACGCGACCACCTGGGCCGGCAGCCAGGCGGCCAGCTCACGGACGTCCGCGCCGCGCAGGCCCAGCGCCATCATCAGCGTGGCCTGCGGCGTCGGCACGAACGGCCGGCGGAGCAGCTTCATCCCCGCCTGCTCCGGCGTCCGGTCGGCCTTGCGCTGGTTGTCCTCGGAACAGGCGGCCACCGTGTTCATCCAGGTGTCCGTACCCCCGCGCGACCTGGGCTGCAGGTGGTCCACCGTGGTGGCCCGCCGGCCGCAGTAGGCGCACAGGTGCTGGTCCCGGACGAGCACCCCGCGGCGGGACCACGGAGCCTGTTGTCGGAACGGCACCCGGACGTACCGCTGGAGTCTGATCACCCGCGGCACCGGTACGGTCACCCCCGTCCCGCGCATGGTGCGCAGTGGGTGGGCCTGCTCGACCACGGCCTTGTCCTGGAGTACCAGGACCACGGCACGCTGGAGCGACACCGTTGTCAGCGGCTCGTAGCTTGCGTTCAGAACCAGCGTGCTGCGCACCTCGGCCACCCTTCCGCGGGCGTGCCACGGCGGCACGACCGTCTCCACACACGTCACTGCCGCCGCGCGGCGGTGGGACCACTCTGAAGGGGCACCGGGCCGTCGAACAACGGAATTTCCGGTGTCGCCGAGGGGCACGGTCACGACCGGACCGACGGGAACGGGATCCGACCGGAATCGGAGGACCGGGAATCCGACCCGTCCGGCGCGTCCATGCCAGTGCGGAGAAAACTCGTTGGCCGGGACCGCGTAGGCTCTACAAAGCTGGAGTCGCCCCGCACCTTGGCCCGGACGAACCGGGCCCGCACCGGGCGGGCGCCCGATCGAAGGAGAAGCGTGACCGTGACGGACATCGTCGACGAGCTGCGGTGGCGTGGGCTGATCGCCCTGTCCACCGACGAGGACGCACTGCGCAAGGCGTTCGCGGACGGCCCGGTCACGTTCTATTGCGGCTTCGACCCGACGGCCCCCAGCCTGCACCTCGGCAACCTGGTCCAGATCCTCACCATGCGCCGCATCCAGCAGGCGGGGAACCTCCCGCTCGGCCTGGTCGGCGGCGCCACCGGTCTGATCGGTGACCCGAAGCCCACCGCCGAGCGCGTGCTCAACGACCCCCAGACGGTGGCCGCCTGGGTCGACCGCCTTCGCGGCCAGATCTCGCGGTTCCTCGACTTCGAGGGCCCGTACGCGGCGCGCATGGTCAACAACCTGGACTGGACCTCCGGGATGTCCGCGATCAGCCTGCTGCGCGACGTGGGCAAGTACTTCCGCGTCAACAACATGATCGCCAAGGAGGCCGTTTCCCGACGGCTGAACTCCGACGCGGGCATCAGCTACACCGAGTTCAGCTACCAGATCCTGCAGGGCATGGACTACCTGGAGCTGAACCGCCGCTACGGCTGCAGCCTGCAGACCGGCGGCAGCGACCAGTGGGGCAACCTCACGGCCGGTACGGACCTGATCCGCAAGGCCGACGGAAAGTCCGTGCACGCGCTGGCCACGCCGCTGATCGTCAAGGCGGACGGCACCAAGTTCGGCAAGACGGAGTCCGGCACGGTCTGGCTCGACCCCGAGCTGACCACCCCGTACGCCTTCTACCAGTTCTGGCTGAACGCGGACGACCGGGACGTTTCCAACTTCCTGCGGATCTTCAGCTTCCGCTCGCAGGCGGAGGTGGAGGAGCTGGAGCGCGAGAGCACCGAGCGCCCGGCCGCCCGCCTCGCCCAGCGCGCGCTGGCCGAGGAACTGACCACGCTGGTGCACGGCGCCGAGCAGTACGAGCGCGCGGTCGCCGCGTCCAAGGCGCTGTTCGGCCAGGGCGACCTCGCCGACCTGGAGGCCCCGACCCTGGCGGCGGCGCTGGCCGAGGTCCCCAAGGCCGAGGTCACCGAGCTCCAGTCGATCGTCGACCTGCTGGTCGCCGTCGGTCTCTCCCCGAGCCGTTCGGCCGCGCGCCGGACGATCAAGGAGGGCGGTGCCTACCTCAACAACGTCAAGGTGACGGACGAGGAGGCAGTGCCGGCCGAGACCGATCTGCTGCACGGCCGCTGGCTGGTCCTGCGCCGCGGGAAGCGGAACCTGGCCGCCGCCGAGCTGGCCAAGTGACCGAAACCCGACGCCGCTGACCTGCGGCTTCGACTCTCAGGGGCGGGATCCAGCCGGATCCTGCCCCTGATGTTTGACGGTGTCCGCCAGGTGGACTAGTGTTGAACGAGTCGCTGAAACGGCCATCCCATCGAGTGCTTGTCGCTCGGAGCATGAATTTCGAGTAACTCTCGGAATACGCTAATGTGGAGGACGTCGCAAGAAAGCGACCCCGGCCAGTTCGGGAAATCCGATGAATGAAACTCCGGAAAACGGAGCGGAAAACATCTGATAAGCTGGGAACACGAAAGAACGAAGCGCCCGGAGGGCCGGTGTGAAAGCCGCCTGAAGGAAGTGTCCGTTCCTTGAGAACTCAACAGCGTGCCAAAAGTCAACGCCAGATATGTTGACATCCCCGGCCTCAGGGTTTCCTGGGGTTGGAGATTCCTTTTGAAGTAAAACACTAGCGAGGACGCAGTGCGCGGGGCCGCCCAATTCCGGTGGTTGCCGTGCCGCTCGACGCGAGTGGTGCTCGATTGCGAGCAGACATTCACGGAGAGTTTGATCCTGGCTCAGGACGAACGCTGGCGGCGTGCTTAACACATGCAAGTCGAACGGTGAAGCCCTTCGGGGTGGATCAGTGGCGAACGGGTGAGTAACACGTGGGCAATCTGCCCTGCACTCTGGGACAAGCCCTGGAAACGGGGTCTAATACCGGATATGACCTGGGACCGCATGGTCCCGGGTGTAAAGCTCCGGCGGTGCAGGATGAGCCCGCGGCCTATCAGCTTGTTGGTGGGGTAATGGCCTACCAAGGCGACGACGGGTAGCCGGCCTGAGAGGGCGACCGGCCACACTGGGACTGAGACACGGCCCAGACTCCTACGGGAGGCAGCAGTGGGGAATATTGCACAATGGGCGAAAGCCTGATGCAGCGACGCCGCGTGAGGGATGACGGCCTTCGGGTTGTAAACCTCTTTCAGCAGGGAAGAAGCGCAAGTGACGGTACCTGCAGAAGAAGCACCGGCTAACTACGTGCCAGCAGCCGCGGTAATACGTAGGGTGCGAGCGTTGTCCGGAATTATTGGGCGTAAAGAGCTCGTAGGCGGCCTGTCGCGTCGGATGTGAAAGCCCGGGGCTCAACCCCGGGTCTGCATTCGATACGGGCAGGCTAGAGTGTGGTAGGGGAGATCGGAATTCCTGGTGTAGCGGTGAAATGCGCAGATATCAGGAGGAACACCGGTGGCGAAGGCGGATCTCTGGGCCATTACTGACGCTGAGGAGCGAAAGCGTGGGGAGCGAACAGGATTAGATACCCTGGTAGTCCACGCCGTAAACGTTGGGAACTAGGTGTTGGCGACATTCCACGTCGTCGGTGCCGCAGCTAACGCATTAAGTTCCCCGCCTGGGGAGTACGGCCGCAAGGCTAAAACTCAAAGGAATTGACGGGGGCCCGCACAAGCAGCGGAGCATGTGGCTTAATTCGACGCAACGCGAAGAACCTTACCAAGGCTTGACATATACCGGAAACGGCCAGAGATGGTCGCCCCCTTGTGGTCGGTATACAGGTGGTGCATGGTTGTCGTCAGCTCGTGTCGTGAGATGTTGGGTTAAGTCCCGCAACGAGCGCAACCCTTGTTCTGTGTTGCCAGCATGCCTTTCGGGGTGATGGGGACTCACAGGAGACTGCCGGGGTCAACTCGGAGGAAGGTGGGGACGACGTCAAATCATCATGCCCCTTATGTCTTGGGCTGCACACGTGCTACAATGGTCGGTACAAAGGGCTGCGATGCCGCGAGGCGGAGCGAATCCCAAAAAGCCGGCCTCAGTTCGGATTGGGGTCTGCAACTCGACCCCATGAAGTTGGAGTTGCTAGTAATCGCAGATCAGCATGCTGCGGTGAATACGTTCCCGGGCCTTGTACACACCGCCCGTCACGTCACGAAAGTCGGTAACACCCGAAGCCGGTGGCCTAACCCGTAAGGGGAGGAGCCGTCGAAGGTGGGACCAGCGATTGGGACGAAGTCGTAACAAGGTAGCCGTACCGGAAGGTGCGGCTGGATCACCTCCTTTCTAAGGAGCGATGTGCCGCTTGCAGGCGAATGTCCTGCACGGTTGCTCATGGGTGGAACGTTGACTATTCGGCACACTTGGTTGGCATCCGTCAGTACTGCTTCGGCGTGGAAAACGGATTGTTGATGGGGTGTGTCGGGCACGTTGTTGGGTCCTGAGGGAACGGCCGTATGGTCTGTTTCTTCAGTGCCGGTCTCATGCGAGGCAAGTTTTCGGACTTGTCGAGTGTGGGTGTCTGGTCGTTGTTTGAGAACTGCACAGTGGACGCGAGCATCTGTGGCCAAGTTTTTAAGGGCGCACGGTGGATGCCTTGGCACCAGGAACCGATGAAGGACGTGGGAGGCCACGATAGTCCCCGGGGAGCCGTCAACCAGGCTTTGATCCGGGGGTTTCCGAATGGGGAAACCCGGCAGTCGTCATGGGCTGTCACCCATACCTGAACACATAGGGTATGTGGAGGGAACGCGGGGAAGTGAAACATCTCAGTACCCGCAGGAAGAGAAAACAACCGTGATTCCGGGAGTAGTGGCGAGCGAAACCGGATGAGGCTAAACCATGAGCGTGTGAGACCCGGCAGGGGTTGCGCTGATGGGGTCGTGGGATTTTTCTTGACCGGTCTGCCGGCCGGTCGGCGAGTCAGAAACCGTATGGGTAGTCGAAGGACATGCGAAAGGTCCGGCGTAGAGGGTAAGACCCCCGTAGACGAAATCTGTACGGCTCGTTTGAAGAACTCCCAAGTAGCACGGGGCCCGAGAAATCCCGTGTGAATCTGGCGGGACCACCCGCTAAGCCTAAATATTCCCTGGTGACCGATAGCGGATAGTACCGTGAGGGAATGGTGAAAAGTACCGCGGGAGCGGAGTGAAATAGTACCTGAAACCGTGTGCCTACAAGCCGTGGGAGCGTCGGACATGCAGCTTGCTGTGTGTCTCGTGACTGCGTGCCTTTTGAAGAATGAGCCTGCGAGTTTGCGGTGTGTAGCGAGGTTAACCCGTGTGGGGTAGCCGTAGCGAAAGCGAGTCCGAACAGGGCGATACAGTTGCATGCCCAAGACCCGAAGCGGAGTGATCTAGCCATGGGCAGGTTGAAGCGGAGGTAAGACTTCGTGGAGGACCGAACCCACCAGGGTTGAAAACCTGGGGGATGACCTGTGGTTAGGGGTGAAAGGCCAATCAAACTCCGTGATAGCTGGTTCTCCCCGAAATGCATTTAGGTGCAGCGTCACGTGTTTCTTGCCGGAGGTAGAGCACTGGATAGGCGATGGGCCTCACCGGGTTACTGACCTTAGCCAAACTCCGAATGCCGGTAAGTGAGAGCGTGGCAGTGAGACTGTGGGGGATAAGCTCCATGGTCGAGAGGGAAACAGCCCAGAACACCGACTAAGGTCCCTAAGCGTGTGCTAAGTGGGAAAGGATGTGGAGTCGCAGAGACAACCAGGAGGTTGGCTTAGAAGCAGCCACCCTTGAAAGAGTGCGTAATAGCTCACTGGTCAAGTGATTCCGCGCCGACAATGTAGCGGGGCTCAAGCACATCACCGAAGTCGTGTCATTGCAGCATATAGGGCCAACGCCTGCTGTGATGGGTAGGGGAGCGTCGTGTGCCGGGTGAAGCGGCGGTGGAAACCAGTCGTGGACGGTACACGAGTGAGAATGCAGGCATGAGTAGCGATACAAGAGTGGGAAACTCTTGCGCCGATTGACCAAGGGTTCCTGGGTCAAGCTGATCTGCCCAGGGTAAGTCGGGACCTAAGGCGAGGCCGACAGGCGTAGTCGATGGACAACGGGTTGATATTCCCGTACCCGCTTTGAAGCGCCAACGCTGAACCAGGTGATGCTAAAGCCGTGAAGCCGGCCCGGAGTCTTCGGACGAAGGGACGTGGTGGAGCCGCTGGACCAAGTCTGTACTAGGTGAGCGATGGGGTGACGCAGGAAGGTAGTCCAGCCCGGGCGGTGGTTGTCCCGGGGTAAGGGTGTAGGCCGAGTGATAGGCAAATCCGTCACTCATCAAGGCTGAGACCTGATGCCGAGCCGATTGTGGTGAAGTGGATGATCCTATGCTGTCGAGAAAAGCCTCTAGCGAGTTTCATGGCGGCCCGTACCCCAAACCGACTCAGGTGGTCAGGTAGAGAATACCGAGGCGTTCGGGTGAACTATGGTTAAGGAACTCGGCAAAATGCCCCCGTAACTTCGGGAGAAGGGGGCCATTCCTGGTGACGGCACTTGCTGCCAGAGCTGGGGGTGGCCGCAGAGACCAGCGAGAAGCGACTGTTTACTAAAAACACAGGTCCGTGCGAAGCCGTAAGGCGATGTATACGGACTGACGCCTGCCCGGTGCTGGAACGTTAAGGGGACCGGTTAGCTCTGATTCGTCGGGGCGAGGCTGAGAACTTAAGCGCCAGTAAACGGCGGTGGTAACTATAACCATCCTAAGGTAGCGAAATTCCTTGTCGGGTAAGTTCCGACCTGCACGAATGGCGTAACGACTTCTCGACTGTCTCAACCATAGGCCCGGTGAAATTGCATTACGAGTAAAGATGCTCGTTTCGCGCAGCAGGACGGAAAGACCCCGGGACCTTTACTATAGCTTGATATTGGTGTTCGGTTCGGCTTGTGTAGGATAGGTGGGAGACTTTGAAGCCGTGACGCCAGTCATGGTGGAGTCGTCGTTGAAATACCACTCTGGTCGTGCTGGATGTCTAACCTGGGTCCGTGATCCGGATCAGGGACAGTGTCTGGTGGGTAGTTTAACTGGGGCGGTTGCCTCCTAAAGAGTAACGGAGGCGCCCAAAGGTTCCCTCAGCCTGGTTGGCAATCAGGTGTTGAGTGTAAGTGCACAAGGGAGCTTGACTGTGAGACTGACGGGTCGAGCAGGGACGAAAGTCGGGACTAGTGATCCGGCGGTGGCTTGTGGAAGCGCCGTCGCTCAACGGATAAAAGGTACCCCGGGGATAACAGGCTGATCTTCCCCAAGAGTCCATATCGACGGGATGGTTTGGCACCTCGATGTCGGCTCGTCGCATCCTGGGGCTGGAGTAGGTCCCAAGGGTTGGGCTGTTCGCCCATTAAAGCGGTACGCGAGCTGGGTTTAGAACGTCGTGAGACAGTTCGGTCCCTATCCGCTGTGCGCGTAGGAGTGTTGAGAAGGGCTGTCCCTAGTACGAGAGGACCGGGACGGACGAACCTCTGGTGTGCCAGTTGTCCTGCCAAGGGCATGGCTGGTTGGCTACGTTCGGGAGGGATAACCGCTGAAAGCATCTAAGCGGGAAGCCTGCTTCGAGATGAGCACTCCCACCTCCTTGAGAGGGTAAGGCTCCCAGTAGACGACTGGGTTGATAGGCCGGATATGGAAGCCCTGTGAGGGGTGGAGTTGACCGGTACTAATAGGCCGAGGGCTTGTCCTCAGACGCTCGCGTTCACTGTGTGGTTCCCGGGTAGCGAACAGCTATCGCCGGCGAACACAAGAAACACTTATCAACTAAAAAGTGTGTTTCGCTGAATACCCGATAGGGTTTCGGTGGTCATAGCGTGAGGGAAACGCCCGGTTACATTCCGAACCCGGAAGCTAAGCCTCACAGCGCCGATGGTACTGCAGGGGGGACCCTGTGGGAGAGTAGGACGCCGCCGAACAATTATTCAAAGCCGCGGCCCCCAGCGAATCGCTGGGGGCCGCGGCTTTTTTGCGTTGTGCGCATGTGTGTACGACCGGCAGGACAGGGACTTCCGCCCGGACGCGGGGTGTCCCTGGATGTCGGACAATGGAGAAGGTGCACGGCCAGGAGGTCGGCGCCGAACCGCGAGCGGGCAGTGGTGCTGCCCGGTGCGCGGTGGAGATGAAGAAGCAGAAGGAGTCACCACGATGGCGAACGAGCCCCAGGACCGTCCCGAGCGTCGATCGGACGACGGCCGCGGCTACGAGCCCCGGTCTCGCGGGAGCTGGTCCAACGACCGTGCTCCGCGACGCGACGACCGCAGCGACGACCGTGGCGGCTTCCGCCGCGACGACCGCGGCGGCCGTCCCGCCGGCGGTGGCTACGGCGGTGGCCGTGACGACCGCGGCGGCGACCGTGGCGGCTTCCGTCGCGACGACCGTGGTGGTGACCGCCCCTACAGCGGCGGTGGCGGCGGCGGTTTCCGTCGTGACGACCGTGGTGACCGTCCGACCGGTGGTGGCGGCGGCTTCCGCCGTGACGACCGTGGCGGCGACCGCCCGTCGGGTGGCGGCTTCCGCCGCGACGACCGCCCGGGTGGGTTCCGTCGCGATGACCGCGGTGACCGCCCCTCCGGCGGTGGTTTCGGTGGTGGCCGTGACGACCGTGGTGGCGACCGCGGCGGTTTCCGTCGTGACGACCGTGGTGACCGTCCGACCGGTGGCGGTGGCTTCCGTCGTGACGACCGTGGTGACCGTCCGACCGGTGGCGGTGGCTTCCGTCGTGACGACCGTGGTGACCGTCCGACCGGTGGCGGTGGCTTCCGTCGTGACGACCGTGGTGACCGTCCGACCGGTGGCGGTGGCTTCCGTCGCGATGACCGTGGTGACCGTCCGACCGGTGGCGGTGGCTTCCGTCGCGATGACCGTGGTGACCGTCCGACCGGTGGCGGTGGCTTCCGTCGTGACGACCGTGGTGACCGTCCGACCGGTGGCGGCGGTTTCCGTCGTGACGACCGTGGTGACCGTCCCACCGGTGGTGGCTTCCGTCGTGACGACCGCCCGGGTGGTTTCGGTGGCGGTCGTGACGACCGTGGTGGCGACCGCGGTGGCTTCCGTCGTGACGACCGTGGTGACCGTCCGACCGGCGGTGGCTTCCGTCGCGATGACCGTGGTGACCGTCCGACCGGTGGTGGTGGCTTCCGTCGTGACGACCGCGGCGACCGTCCCTCGGGCGGTGGTTTCGGTGGTGGTCGTGACGACCGCGGTGGCGACCGCGGCGGTTTCCGTCGCGATGACCGTGGTGACCGTCCGACCGGTGGCGGCGGTTTCCGTCGCGATGACCGTGGCGGCGACCGCCCGGCCGGTGGTGGCTTCCGTCGTGACGACCGTGGTGACCGTCCCACCGGTGGTGGCTTCCGCCGCGACGACCGCCCCAGCGGGTTCCGTCGTGACGACCGCGGCGACCGTCCCTCGGGCGGTGGTTTCGGTGGTGGTCGTGACGACCGTGGTGGCGACCGCCCCTACGGCGGCGGCGGTGGCGGCGGCTTCCGCCGTGACGACCGCGGCGACCGCGGCGACCGTCCCTCGGGCGGCGGCTACGGCCGTGACCGCGACGACCGCGGCGGCTACCGGGGTGGCCGCGACGAGCGCGGCGGCGGCCGGGACTACCAGGACGACCGCCGGGGCAACTACGAGCCGGTCAAGCGCCTGCCGATCCCCGAGGACGTCACCGGCTTCGAGATCGACGCGGATGTGCGCCAGGAGCTCAAGAGCCTGCCCAAGACGCTCGCGGACGATGTCGCCCGCAACCTGGTGATGGTCGCCCGGCTGCTCGACGACGAGCCGGAGGAGGCCTACCAGTACTCGCGCGTCGCGCTGCGGCTGGCCTCCCGCGTCGCCGCCGTCCGTGAGGCGGCCGGTTTCGCCTCGTACGTGACCCAGCGCTACTCGGAGGCGCTGACCGAGTTCCGTGCCGCCCGTCGGATGACCGGTCGCGCGGACCTGTGGCCGGTGATGGCCGACTGCGAGCGCGGCCTGGGCCGCCCGGAGAAGGCGCTGGCGATGGCCGGCGAGCCCGAGGTGAAGCAGCTGGACAAGGCCGGCCAGGTCGAGATGCGTCTCGTCGCGGCCGGTGCGCGCGGTGACATGGAGCAGTTCGACGCCGCCGTCGTCACCCTGCAGAGCTCCGAGCTGGCCTCGTCCGCGGTGCACCCGTGGACCGCGCGCCTGCGTTACGCCTACGCCGAGGCGCTGATCGCGGCCGGCCGCGGCGACGAGGCCCGTGACTGGTTCGCCAAGGCCGTCGAGGCGGACACCGACGGCACCACCAACGCCGCCGAGCGTCTCGCCGAGATCGACGGTGTGGAGTTCATCGACGCCCTCGACCCGGAGCTCGCCGAGGAGGAGGCCGAGCAGGCCGCCGAGCCGGCCGCCCGCAAGGGTGGCGAGTCCTCGGACGAGCGGGTCATCTTCGAGGACGAGGAGGACGTCGAGGAGTTCTACGACGAGGACGACCTCGAGATCGACGAGGAGTTCGACGGCGTGGTGCCGGAGCGTTCCGCCGAGCGCGACGACAAGTAGTCGACGGCCCCGACCGCCGGCGGGTGCTGGCGGTCGGGCGCGTCACGAGTGAGGCCCTGCCGCACCCCGGGAGATCCGGAGTGCGGCAGGGCCTCACTGCGTTCGGAGCCACTACGGCGTCAGCCCAGCTCCAGGTTGCGCAGCACCAGACCGGTGGCCGGCTTCGGGCCGAAGGAGGTGGACTTGCGCGGCATGGTGACGCCCTGTTCGGCGAGCCGGCGGACCACGCTCTCCCGCACCGGGTGCAGCAGGACGGCCGTGCCGCCGCTGCGGGCGGCCTCGCGCTCGGCGGCGACCGCGGTGTGCAGGTAGCCGATGTCGTCGGGGCCGTCCGGGACCCGCCAGGTGTGGTCGAGCAGCGTGGCGTGCAGGACGGTGGCGTCCAGGTGGCGCCACTCCTCGGGCTTGTCCTGCGGCACGGTGGCGTCGAGCAGGGCCTCGTCGGGGTCGGTGACGAGGTGGTAGACGCCGTTCCCGCCGGTGAGCAGGAAGCCGCTGCCGCCGTGCCGCTTCTGCTCGGAGAGTGCCTGCAGCGCGCCGTCCAGCGGGCCGGGGACCTCCTTGACCTGCCACTGGCCGCCGAGCCGGGCCAGGGCCTCCTCGACCGGCAGCCGGTAGAGCACCCGGTGGATGGCCCGCACCCGCAGCGGATAGCGGGCGGTGTCGACCAGCAGGACCAGGCCCCGGTCCCAGGGGCTGCGGGGCAGGTGCCGGTGCTCGCGCTGGAGGCGCAGGTACATCTCCCAGCGGTGGTGGCCGTCGGCGATGAGGGCGCGGCAGGTGGCCAGGTCGCGGCCGATCTCGGCGATCTCGGCCGGGTCGGTGACCGCCCACAGCCGGTGGTGGGTGCCGTCGGTGGTGGTCGTGGTGAGCAGCGGCTCGGCGCGGACGGCGCGTTCGATCACGTCGGACGCCCCGCCGCTGCCCCGGTAGGTGAGCAGCAGCGGTTCGAGGTTGGCCCGGGTGGTGCGCATCAGGCCGACCCGGTCGGCGACCGGCCGGGGCATCACGTCCTCGTGGGGGAGGACCACGCCGGCCTCGCTGCCGCTGACGGCGAGGGCGCCGATGAGTCCGCGCTGGAGGACCTCCGCGCTGCCGTCGGCGGCGGGGACGCGCTGCTCGTAGACGTAGAGGGCCGGCTCGGGGTCGGCGGCCAGGACGCCTTCGCGCTGCCACTCGCGCAGCAGCCTGGCGGCGTGCCGGTAGCGGGTGTCGCGGTCGGGGCGGTCTCCGGTGTCCTCGGGCTCGGGGCGCGGGAGGATCAGCCGGACCACGTTGTGCGGGTCGGCGGTCTCCAGGTCGAGCCTTCGGCCGGGGTCGACGACGTCGTACGGGGGTGAGGTGACGGCGGCCAGGGCGCCGACCCGGTCGGGGTCGTAGCGGAGGCCGCGGAACGGGGACAGGGACAGGCCTGCGGTGGCGACGTGGCCGGGATTGCCGGGGCCGCCCTGCGGAGACTCCACTCCGCTTTCTGCACTGGGTGTGCTCATTCTGGGCATCGTAACCGGGTACGCGTTGTTCAGAGATCGGAACACCCGTGCCGGACCGGTGGCCGGGTGTCGTGACCGAGGGCGAGGTTCGGGGTGGACGAGCGCGACGAGCGGGTGGACGACGGCGCTGGTGGCGGTGCGGACACCGGTGGTGGCGGGGCGGTTTCGTCCGGGCAGCAGCAGCGGTCCGGTGAGCCGGAGGGGGATGTCTACGAGTGGTTCCGCCGGGGTGCGCGGCTGCTGGCCCAGGGGAACCCGGCGGCGGCCGAGCAGCTGTTGGCCCGGGCGGCCTCGGCGGAGCCGGACTCGCGCAGTATTCGGGAGGCGCTGGCCCGGGCGCAGTTCGACGCGGGGTCGTACGCGGCGGCGCTGGAGAACTTCCGGACCGTGGCGCTGGCCGATCCGTCGGACGACTACGCTCAGTTCGGGTGGGGTGTGGCGGCGGCCCGGCTGGGTGATTTCGAGGCCTCCGCCGAGCATCTGGCGCTGGCCGTGGCGATGCGGCCGGAGAACGACCACTACCGGGCGGCGCTGCGGCAGACCCGGGCGACGCTGACGGCCCGGGCCGGGGGGTTCGGTCCGCTGCTGCCGGGGGCGCCGGGTTACCTGGAGCCGCCGACCGGGGCGGACGGGCCGGGTCCGGGAATCGGGTCGGGGCCGGGAACCACGGAGGGTCCGGAGCCGACCGGTGATCGGGACCGGCAGGACGGTTGAGCCGGTGCGGTGCCCGACGGGTGCGGTTCCGGCCGCCGCGCGGACTCCCGACGGACGAGTACGACTGACGTGATGAGTGAGGTAGAGCAGGCATGACCGAAACGGCCACCACCGTGCGACGGACCGCCCCGGGCGGCAGCGAGCTGCCGCTGACCGAGGCGTACGACACGGCACTGCTGGACCTCGACGGCGTGGTGTACGCCGGTCCGAACGCGATCGAGTACGCCGTGGAGTCGCTCGACGCGGCCCGCGCCGCCGGGATGCGGCTGGCGTACGTGACCAACAACGCCTCCCGGCCGCCCCGGGTGGTCGCCGAGCACCTGACCGAGCTGGGGGTGCCGGCCGAGGCGGCGGACGTGATCAACTCCGCCCAGGCCGCCGCCCGGGTGCTCGCCGAGAAGCTGCCGGCCGGCGCGAAGGTGCTGGTGGTCGGCGGGCTCGGCCTGGAGGAGGCGCTGGCCGAGCGCGGCCTGGTCGCCGTCCGGACCCTGGCCGAGGAGCCGCTGGCGGTGGTGCAGGGCTTCGACGCCTCGGTGGGGTGGACGCATCTGGCGGAGGCCTCCTACGCGGTGCAGTCCGGGCTGCCGTGGGTGGCGTCCAACACCGATGTGACGGTGCCGACCGCGCGCGGGATCGCGCCGGGCAACGGGATGCTGGTGGCGGCGGTGCGGGCGGCGACCGGGGTGGAGCCGGAGGTGGCGGGCAAGCCGCTGCCGCCGATGCACCGCGAGACGGTGCTGCGGACCGGGGCGAAGCGGCCGCTGGTGGTCGGTGACCGGCTGGACACGGACATCGAGGGCGCGTTCAACGGCGGGGTGGACAGCCTGCTGGTCTTCACCGGGGTGACGACGGCGGCGCAGCTGCTGGCGGCCCCGGCCGAGCACCGGCCGACGTACCTGGCGGAGGACCTGCGGGGCTTGCTGACCGCGCACGCGCCGGTCACGGCCGGGGAGGGCGGCGGGTTCGGCTGCGGCGGCTTCGTCGCGGTGGCGCAGGACGGCGTGCTGCGGCTGGAGGGTGTCGGGGCGGACCGCTGGGACGGTCTGCGGGCGCTGTGCGCGGCGGCCTGGACGGCGCTGGACGCGGACGGCGCGCCGGTGGACGGGCGGAAGGCGCTGGCCGAGCTGGGGTTCTGAGCCCGGGACCGGGGCCGCTCCTGGAGCGGCCCCGGTCGCCGGCCGGTCGGTGGCCGGGTCAGAGCAGGGTGCGCAACCGCAGCAGGTCGCGGAAGCCCGCCTCCAGCTTGATCCGGCCGCCGACCCAGGCCGAGGCGAAGTTGAGCCGGCCGCCGACCAGGGCGAGCAGGTCGTCGCTGCCCATGGTGAGCCGGATGTCGGCCTTCTCGGTGGGGCCGCCGGGGTGCTGCTCGACGTCCTGGATGCTCCCGGCGCGCAGCTGCCCGGTGAAGGTCAGGTCGAGGTCGGTGATCCGGCAGCTCAGCGAGCGGTCGAGGCCGGCCGCCGTGCGGACGTCGCCGGTGGCCTTGGCGAGGTTGAGGCTGAGCTGCTCCAGTGCCTCGCGGCACTCCTCGGCGTTGGCCATGGCGGTGGATCCCCTCCCCGGAAGGGCCGCCGCGCCCCCGGCGGGTGGCGGGGTCCGGTGGCGGCCGACTGCCGGGCCACGCTACCGCAGGAGGGTTTTGGCGGTAGCGTCGTCGGTGGGATGCCCGGATCCGTCCGGGCGCCGTGGCGACGGAGCGATGCGCGCAGGCGAATGGGAGGCACCCGGATGCTGCCGAAGACGGTACGAGGAGCGGTGGCGGCCGCGGCCGTACTGGTGGAGGAGGTGGGCAAGCGGGTCGTCGGAACGGCGGCCGGTCTGCTGGAGAAGGGCGGGATCGACGTCACGGAGGTGGAGCGCCGCTTCGGCGGACAGTTCCCTCCGTCGGCGCAGTCCTTGCAGACGCTCGCCGAGGAGGCGGTGACCGCCGGGCGGGCCGGGGTGGACCTGGCCGTCGGGGTGGCGCGCGGTGAGGTCGAGAAGGTCTTCGAGAAGGTCGGCGACCAGGTGACCAAGGTGGGCGTGGTGCTGGCCTACCTGGAGAGCAAGCTGCGCGAGGTCGAGGAGGAGGACGAGGGGGCGCCGTCGGAGCAGGCCGGGTCGCCGCCCGCGCCCCGGGCCGGCGGGCTGTTCGAGGACGGCTGGGAGCAGGAGACGAGGGGTTCGGCGGGGGCCGAGCGGATAGTGGTGGACGAGCCGGTGGAGGTCGACCCGCCGGTGCCGCCGAACGGGACGGCGGTGGCGGCGCAGGCCCTCTCGGAGAAGGCCACGGAGAAGACCGCCGAGAAGGCCGCCGAGAGGACCGTCGCGAAGAAGGCTGCGGCGCCGAAGCCCGACGCCGCGAAGAAGGCCGCGCCGGCCGCGAAGAAGGCGGCGGCCAAGAAGACGGCGGTGAAGAAGACGGCCGTCAAGAAGACCTCGACCGCGAAGAGGGCGACGGCCGCCAAGAAGCCGGCCGAGGCCGGGTCGGAGCAGCCGCCCGCCAAGCGCACCGCCACCCGGAAGACCACGGTCCGCCGGACCAGCACCACGAAGAAGCCCGATGCCTGAACCGGAGGGCCGGACCGCCGCCGCTCCCGTCCCCGCCCCCGGTGAGCCGCTGCCGCTCGGCGTCGAGCTCACGCCCACCGGGCACCCGGCGGTGGACGCCGGGCTGGCCCGGCTGGCGGCGCTGGACGGGGTGCCGACCGACGCACACGTCGCGGTGTACGAAGATGTCCATCAGCGGCTCGCCGACACGCTGGCCGCGCTCGACCGGGACTGACCGGGGCGAGCGGGAACCACCGTAGGAGCTGAAACACCAGTGGCAGTGGCACGACGCCGACTCGACGCGGAGCTGGTCCGCCGCAAGCTGGCCCGGTCCCGGGAGCACGCCTCCGAGCTGATCGCGGCCGGCCGGGTGACCGTCGGCGGGACCACCGCGACCAAGCCGGCCACCCAGGTGGAGACCGCGGCGGCGGTCGTGGTGGCCGCGGACGACAACGATCCCGACTACGTGTCGCGCGGCGGCCACAAGCTCGCCGGGGCGTTCGCGGCGTTCGTGCCGCAGGGCCTGGTCGTCGAGGGCCGCCGGGCGCTGGACGCGGGCGCGTCCACCGGCGGGTTCACCGATGTGCTGCTGCGGGCGGGCGCCGCCCACGTGCTGGCGGTGGACGTCGGCTACGGGCAGCTGGCCTGGTCGCTGCAGAGTGACGACCGGGTGACCGTGATGGACCGCACCAACGTCCGGGAGCTGACCCCGGAGATGATCGGCGGCACCCGGGTCGACCTGGTGGTGGGGGACCTGTCCTTCATCTCGCTGGGCCTGGTGCTGCCCGCGCTGGCCGGCTGCGCCGCCCCGGACGCGGACCTGGTGCTGATGGTCAAGCCGCAGTTCGAGATCGGCAAGGAGCGCCTCGGCAGCGGCGGCGTGGTGCGCAGCCCGCAGCTGCGGGCCGAGATGGTGCGCCAGGTGGCCGGGCAGGCCTGGTTGCTCGGGCTGGGTGTGCGGGCGGTCACCGCGAGCCCCCTGCCGGGGCCGTCGGGCAATGTCGAGTACTTCCTCTGGATGCGCCGGGACGCACCGCAGCTGGACCCCGCGGAGGCGGACCGGGCTGTCGCCGAAGGCCCCCGATAGGGTGCTCTGCGAACGTCCGGTCCGTCATGCTGGGTGGCGCGGCCGTACCGGGCCGACGACGACCCGGCCGGCGTAGGGAGAGGGCAGCGGGCATGAGTGATGAACGTACGGTCTTCCTGATCGCGCACACGGGCCGCGAGGCGGCGCTGCGCAGTGTCGAGGGACTGGTGCACGGCCTGCTGAAGGCGGGGATCCGGATCAGACTGCTGGCTGCCGAGGCGGTCGACCTGGACCTGCCGGACGGCGTGGAGACGGTGGCCGGGGGGCCTGGCGCGGCCGACGGCTGCGAGCTGATCCTGGTCGCCGGCGGGGACGGGACCCTGCTGCGCGGGGCGGAGTTGGCGCGCGAGCACGGGCTGCCGATGCTCGGCATCAACCTGGGCCGGGTCGGGTTCCTGGCCGAGGCGGAGCGGGACGACCTGGCGGTGGTGGTCGAGCGGGTGGTCGACGCCGACTACGAGGTCGAGGAGCGGATGACCCTCGACGTGATCGTCCGGACCAACGGTGACGTGGTGCACCACGACTGGGCGCTGAACGAGGCCTCGATCGAGAAGGCGGCCAGGGAGCGGATGCTCGAGGTGGTGACCGAGGTGGACGGCCGTCCGGTCTCCAACTTCGGCTGCGACGGCGTGGTGTGCGCGACGCCGACCGGCTCGACGGCGTACGCGTTCTCCGGCGGCGGGCCGGTGGTCTGGCCCGAGGTGGAGGCCCTGCTGATGGTGCCGATCAGCGCGCACGCGCTGTTCGCCCGGCCGCTGGTGGCCTCGCCGAACTCGGTGCTGGCGGTGGAGGTGCAGCCGAAGACCCCGCACGGGGTGCTGTGGTGCGACGGCCGCCGTTCGGTCGAACTGCCCGCCGGGGCGCGGGTGGAGGTGCGCCGGGGGCAGACGCCGGTGCGGCTGGCCAGGCTGCACCGGGCGCCGTTCACGGACCGGCTGGTGGCCAAGTTCGCGCTGCCGGTGACCGGTTGGCGCGGCCGGGCGGACACCGCCTGAGTTCCGCGGAGCGGGCGGACCGGGTGACTCGGCGTCGCCCGGTCCGCCGTTCCGTCAGACCGCGAGCGGCTGGTTGTCGTCGGTGCCCCGCCAGCCGCCGTCGTCCTCGGCGCGGGCGGCGGTCTCCGCCAGCCGGCGGACGGCGGCCGGCACGGCCGGGGCGGGCACGGTGAGCGGGATCCGGATGTGGTGCTCGAAGGCGCCGTCGGAGCCGAACCGGTTGCCGGCCGCGAGCCGGACCCCGGAGCGCTCGCCGGCCCGGGCCAGCGCCGTGCCCGACACCCCGCCGGTGGCGACCCAGAACGACAGCCCGCCCGGCGGCACGGTGAAGCGCCAGTGCGGCAGCTGCTCGCGCAGGGCGGTGGTGAGCGCCTCGGCGGTGTCCCGCAGCCGGGTCAGCTGGTGGGCGCGGACGGCCGGCAGGTCCTCGGCCAGCAGCTCGGCGGCGATCAGCTGGTCCAGCACGGGGGCGCCGACGTCGCTGTAGACCCGGGTGGTGGCCAGTCGGCGGACCAGCGCGGGGGCGGCGCGCACCCAGCCGATCCGCAGGCCGCCCCAGAGCAGCTTCCCGGCCGAGCCGACGGTGACCACCTGGGCGGCGCGGTCCAGCGCGGCGGTCGGGCGGGGGAGCGGCACTCGTTCGGGCAGGCCCCAGCCGAGTTCGGCGGTGGTCTCGTCGACCAGCACCACGGCGCCGGCGGACCGGGCGGCGGCGAGCAGTTCGCGCCGCTGCTCCTCGTCGATCAGCGCTCCGGTGGGGTTGTGGAAGTCGGGGATCACATAGACGGCCTTCGGCGCGGCCCCGCCCAGCACCCGCCGCCACTCGGCGAGGTCCCAGCGCGGCCCGCCCCCGCCGCCCGGCCCGGGGGGCGTGTGGAGCAGGGGGACGGGGACCGGTCGGGCCTCGCTGAGCCGCAGCGCCTGGAGGGTGTGGGCGTAGCTGGGGGCCTCGACGGCGACCCGGTCGCCCCGGCCGAGCAGGGCCTGCCGGACCAGGTGCAGGGCGCCCATCGCGCCGATGGTGATCAGGATCTGGTCCGGGGTGGTCGGCAGGCCGCGCTCGGTGTACCGGCGGGCCACGGCCTCGCGCAGCACCGGGACGCCGGTCGGGTAGTGGCCGTGCCCGGCGGCGTAGGCGGGCAGCTGGTCGACGGCGCGGGCGGCGGCCGCGGAGAGGAAGGGCTGCGGGGCGGGCAGCGCGGCGACGCCGAGGTCCAGGATGTTGCCCTGCTCGTCCGGCGGGACGGGGTGCAGGGCGTCGCTGGGCGGGGCGGAGCCCTCGGGCAGGGCGGTCCAGCTGCCGGCGCCGCGCCGGCTGTGCAGGTACCCCTCGGCCCGCAGGGCCTCGTAGGCGGTGGCGACAGTGGTGCGGCTGAGCCCGAGGGCCAGGGCGAGCTCGCGTTCGGCGGGCAGCCGGGCGCCGACCGGCAGCCGGCCCTCCGAGACCAGCAGCCGGATCCGGGCGGCGAGCGCGCGGTAGGCGGGGCGGCGGGCGGCGCCGGGCGGTTCGGGCAGCCGGGCGGTGGCGAGCAGCCGGGCGAGCGCCGGGGGAGCGACGGTGGTCTGCCAGTCGGCCAAGGTGATCAGTCCACTTACTCGTGATTGGCCCTGTCTTGGGCCCTATTGGCTTGGCCATCATGACAGGGCGGCTGTAGAGACCGCCACTGTCGGGCCGGTCCGCCGGCGGTGCAGCACCATCTGTCCGGAGATTCCATGGCCACCACGAGCGCCCTCCCTTCCCCGTCCCCGTCGTCCCCGTCCGAGTGCCCGTCCGGGCCCGCGTCGCCGTCCCCCGCCGCCGGGGCGGCCGGTGCCGCCCCCGCCGGTGCCGCCGCCCGGCCCGGTCCGCTGCTGCGGCTGCTGGGCGACACCCACGCCCTGGGCCGCCGCCTGCCGCAGCTGGTGGTCGGCCTCGCCCTCTACGGCGGCAGCATGGGCCTGATGCTCCGCTCCGGCCTCGGGCTCGACCCGTGGGACGTGTTCCACCAGGGGCTCCAGGGCAGCTTCGGCCTCTCGGTGGGCGCCTGGGTCACCATCTGCGGGGCCCTGGTGCTGCTGCTGTGGATCCCGCTGCGCCAGCTGCCCGGGGTCGGCACGGTCGCCAATGTGCTGCTGATCGGCGCCGCGATGGACCTCACCCTGCGCTTCGTCGGCACCCCGGAGGCGCTCCCGGTCCGGATCGTGCTGATGGTCACCGCGATCGTGCTCAACGGCCTGGCCACCGGGCTGTACATCGGCGCCCGGCTGGGCCCGGGGCCGAGGGACGGGCTGATGACCGGGCTGCACCGGCGCACCGGGGGCTCGCTGCGGCTGATCCGCACGGGCATCGAGCTGGTGGTGCTGGCGGTGGGCGTCCTGCTCGGCGGCACGGCCGGGGTGGGCACCGTCGCGTACGCGCTGACGATCGGCCCGCTCGCGCAGTTCTTCCTGCCCTGGTTCACCGTGCCCACCGCCGAGCAGGCCGGAAAGCCCGGTCCGGGCGAGTAACGGGTCGCCCGGCCCGTCCCGGGCCGGGGCCGCCGGTGGGGCGGGCACGGAGGACCGCCCCGGCTCACGGCGCGGCCCGTCCGGAAACGCCCGGAACGGATGAACTTGGGGGCACGGAGTTGCCGCGCGTCGTTGCCGCTCGTCGCGCGGCGGGTGCGGAACCTCGTAAGGTCGTCTCCGTGTTGGACGAGATGCGGATACGGGATCTCGGGGTCATCGACGACGCTGTCGTCGAGCTGGCCCCCGGCTTCACAGCGGTGACCGGGGAGACCGGAGCCGGCAAGACCATGGTGGTGACCAGCCTCGGCCTGCTGCTCGGCGGCCGGGCCGACCCGGGCCTGGTGCGCAACGGCAGCGAGCGCGCGGTCGTCGAGGGGCGCCTGCACCTGCCGCCCGGCTCGCCGGTGGCCGCCCGCGCCGTCGAGGCCGGTGCCGAGCTGGACGACGGCGCGCTGCTGATCAGCCGGACCGTCTCCGCCGAGGGCCGCTCCCGCGCCCACGTCGGCGGCCGGTCCGTCCCGGTCGGGCTACTCGCCGAGCTCGGCGAGGACCTCGTCGCCGTGCACGGCCAGACCGACCAGCAGCGGCTGCTGCGCCCGGCCCGCCAGCGCGGCGCCCTGGACCGGTACGCGGGCGAGTCGCTCGCCGAGCCGCTGGCCCGCTACCGCGAGGTGTACCGCCGGCTGCGCGAGGTCTCCTCGACGCTGGAGGAGCTGACCACCCGGGCCCGCGAGCGCGCCCAGGAGGCTGACCTGCTGCGGTTCGGCCTCGACGAGGTCGCCGCCGCCGAACCGGTGGCGGGCGAGGACGAGGGGCTGTCCGCCGAGGCCGAGCGGCTCGGCCACGCCGACGCGCTCTCCTCCGCCGCGACCCTCGCCCACGCCGCCCTGGCCGGCGACCCGGCCGACCCGGAGGCGCTGGACGCGGGCACCCTGCTCGCCCAGTCCCGCCGCGCGCTGGACGCCGTCCGGCACCACGACGAGCGGCTCGCCGCCCTCGCCGACCGGCTCAACGAGGTCGGCTACCTGCTCGCCGACGTGGCCGGCGACCTGGCCGGCTACGCCGACGACCTGGACGCCGACCCGGTCCGGCTGGCCGCCGTCGAGGACCGCCGGGCCGTGCTGTCCCAGCTGCTGCGCAAGTACGGCGGCCCGGAGAACTCGCTGGCCGAGGTGATCGCCTGGGCCGAGTCCGGCTCCGCCCGGCTCTCCGAGCTCGACGGCGACGACGAGCGGATCGACGAGCTCGGCGCCCGGGAGACCGAGCTGCGCGGCGAGCTGGCCGAACTCGCGGCCGAGGTGTCTGCCGCCCGGCAGGCCGCCGCCGGGCGCTTCGCGGCGGCCGTCTCCGCCGAGCTCGCCGAACTGGCCATGCCGCACGCCCGGGTCACCTTCGCGATCAGCCAGGTCGACGACCTGTCCGGGATCGAGATCGAGGGCCGGACCGTCGCCTACGGGCCGCACGGCGTGGACGAGGTCGAGGTGCTGCTGGCCCCGCACCCCGGCGCCCAGCCCCGGCCGATCGCCAAGGGTGCCTCGGGCGGCGAGCTGTCCCGGGTGATGCTCGCCGTCGAGGTGGTCTTCGCCGGCGCCGACCCCGTCCCCACCTATCTGTTCGACGAGGTGGACGCGGGCGTCGGCGGCAAGGCGGCGGTCGAGATCGGCCGCCGGCTCGCCAAGCTCGCCGAGAGTGCCCAGGTCGTCGTCGTCACCCACCTGCCGCAGGTGGCGGCCTTCGCCGACCGCCACCTGGTGGTCGAGAAGACCAACGACGGCACCGTGACCCGCAGCGGCGTCAAGGTGCTGACCGACGAGGAGCGGGTCCGCGAGCTCTCCCGGATGCTGGCCGGCCTGGAGGACTCCGAGCTCGGCCGGGCGCACGCGGAGGAGTTGCTCGCCGCGGCCCGCGCCCCCCGCCACCGCTGAACCCGGGCGGCCCTCGCGGACCGGCCACGACGCGCCCCGCCGGGGGCGCCGACTGTCCAAGAGGGCCGCCGACCTGGCATGGTGGCGGCTGGACACTGGCCCTTCCTGTCCCGAGCGCCACCGACGGGCAACCCCCGCCCGGGGCGCGCGTAGCTGATCGAGTCGGATGCGAGACGACGTGGACCATTCCGCCGCCCGGGCAGCCGCGGCCACCCCCGAACCGGGGCAGCTGCACGCGGTGCTCGTCCTGGCCGCCAGTAGCGGCGGCATCGGTGCGCATGTGCGCTCCTTGGCACAGGGCCTGGTCGCGCACGGAGTGACCGTCACGGTGTGCGCCCCCGCCGGGGCGGACGCGCTGTACGGCTTCTCCCGCACCGGCGCGCGGTTCCACCTGGTCGACATCACCCCGACCGCGGGCGCCCGCAGCGACGCCACCGCGATCGGCGAGCTGCGCCGCGCCTTCACCGGCGCCGACGTGGTGCACGCCCACGGCCTGCGCGCGGGGCTGCTGTCCGACCTCGCGCTGCGCACCGCCGGCCGCTTCCCGGGCCTGCGCCCGGAGACGCCGCTGGTGGTCACCTCGCACCACGCGCTGGACGCCACCGGCATGGAGCGCCGCCTCCAGCGGCTGATGGAGCGGCGGGTGGCGCGCGCCGCCGACCTCGTCCTGGGCGCCTCCTCCGACCTGGTGGCCCGGGCCCGCGAACTCGGTGCCACCGACGCCCGGCTGGGCCCGGTCGCGGCCCCGCCGATGCCCGAGGCGCGGCTGCCCAGGGCCGGGGCCAGGGCGGCGCTGCTCGACGGCGGCCCGGACCGCCCGCTGGTCCTCGCGGTCGGCCGGCTCGTCCCGCAGAAGGCCTTCGGGCTGCTGCTGGACGCGGCCCGCGACCTGGCCGCGCTCACGCCCGAGCCGCTGGTGCTGCTGGCCGGGGACGGCCCGGAGGCCGCCGGGCTGCGCGAGCGGGTGACCGCCGAGAAGCTGCCGGTGCGGCTGCTCGGCTACCGCACCGACGTGTCCGACCTGCTGGCCGCCGCCGACGTGCTGGTGCTCCCCAGCCGCTGGGAGGCCCGCTCGCTGGTGGTGCAGGAGGCGATGCGGGCCGGCGTGCCGGTGGTCGCCACCGCCGTCGGCGGCATCCCCGAACTGGTCGGCGATGCCGCCGTACTGGTCCCGCCCGGCGACGCGGCGGCCCTCGGGCGGGCGGTGCGGGAGCTGCTGGCCGACCCGGAGCGCCGCGAGCGCCTGGTGGCGGCCGGCCGGCAGCAGGCGGAGACCTGGCCGGACGAGGCCGCCACCGTCGCCCAGGTGCTCAGCACCTACGACGAGCTGGTGCAGCGCAACGGGTGAGCGCGACGGTGGCGGCGGGTCAGACGGTGGCCTGCTCGCCGGCCCGCTCGCCGGCCCGCTCGCCGGCCCGTTCGGCGGCCGGGCCGTCCGGCTGGGCCGACAGGTAGGCGCCGCCGCAGGCGGTGAGCCGCAGCGCGGTGTCGATCAGCGGGACGTGGCTGAAGGCCTGCGGGAAGTTGCCGACCTGGCGCTTGAGCCGCGGGTCCCACTCCTCGGCGAGCAGCCCGAGGTCGTTGCGCAGCGACAGCAGCCGGTCGAACAGCTCCCGTGCCTCCTGCACCCGGCCGATCATGGCGAGGTCGTCGGCCAGCCAGAACGAGCAGGCCAGGAAGGCGCCCTCGTGGCCGGAGAGGCCGTCGACGTTGTTCCCCGACTCGTCGTGGGTCGGGTAGCGGAGCACGAAGCCGTCCTCGGTGGACAGCTCGCGCTGGATCGCCTCGATGGTGCCGATCACCCGCTTGTCGTCGGGCGGCAGGAAGCCGACCTGCGGGATGAGCAGCAGCGAGGCGTCCAGCTCCTTGCCGCCGTAGTACTGGGTGAAGGTGTTGCGGCCGGGGTCGTAGCCCCGCTCGCAGACGTCCCGGTGGATGGTGTCGCGCAGCTCCCGCCAGCGCTCCAGCTGGCCGCCGGCCGGGGCGTCCTCGGGGGTCTGCTCCAGCAGCTTGATGGTGCGGTCCACCGCGACCCAGGCCATCACCTTGGAGTGGACGAAGTGCCGGCGCGGCCCGCGGACCTCCCAGATGCCCTCGTCCGGCTCGGTCCAGTGGTCCTCCAGGTACTCGATCAGCCGCAGCTGGAGGTGGTGGGCGTGGTCGTTGCGGACCAGACCGGTCATGTGGGCCAGGTGCAGCGCCTCGACGACCTCGCCGTAGACGTCCAGCTGGAGCTGGCCGGCCGCGCCGTTGCCGACCCGGACCGGCTGCGAGCCCTCGTAGCCGGGCAGCCAGTCCAGCGCGGACTCGGTGAGCTCGCGCTCGCCGGCGATGCCGTACATGATCTGGAGGTTCTCCGGGTCGCCCGCGACCGCGCGCAGCAGCCACTCGCGCCAGGCCTTGGCCTCGTCGCGGTAGCCGGTGCGCAGCAGCGAGGAGAGGGTGATCGCGGCGTCCCTGAGCCAGGTGTAGCGGTAGTCCCAGTTGCGCTCGCCGCCGATGTCCTCGGGCAGCGAGGTGGTGGGGGCGGCCACGATCCCGCCGGTGGGGGCGTAGGTGAGGCCCTTGAGGGTGATCAGCGAGCGGACCACGGCCTCCCGGTAGGGGCCCTGGTAGGTGCACTGGCCGACCCAGTCGAGCCAGAAGTCGGCGGTGGCCTCCAGCAGTCCCTCGGCGTCCGGCGGGGTCGGCTGCTCCAGGTGGGAGGCCTGCCAGGTGAGGGCGAAGGCGATCCGTTCGCCGGCCCGGACGGTGAAGTCGGCATAGGTGGTGAGGTTGCGCCCGTAGGTGTCGGCCTCGCCGTCCAGCCAGACCGAGTCCGGCCCGGCCACGGCGACGGTGCGGTGGCCGCCGTCGGGCTGCTCCACCCGGTGCACCCAGGGGACGACCCGGCCGTAGCTGAAACGCATCCGCAGGGCGGAGCGCATCCGCACGGTGCCGGCCACGCCCTCGACGATCCGGATCACCTGCGGCACGGCGTCCTTCCCGGCCAGCGGGCGGGGCGGCATGAAGTCGATGACCCGGACGGTGCCGCCCTGGGAGTCCCACTCCTGTTCCAGGATCAGCGAGTCGCCCCGGTAGCGGCGGCGGTCGGCGGGCACGGCGGGGGCGGCCGCGGTGGGCGGCGGGACCCTCAGGTCGCCGGTGTCGGCGAGCCTCGGCCGCGCGGCCGAGGGGTCGGCCGGTTCGGCGGCGGGCGCGGTGGCCGGGTGCGGCAGTGCGGTGGCCACCGCCTCGGCGGGGCCGATCCGCCAGAAGCCGTGTTCGTCGGTGCCGAGAAGGCCGGCGAACACCGCCGGCGAGTCGAACCGGGGCAGACAGAGCCAGTCGACCGCTCCGTCCCTGCTGACGAGGGCGGCGGTCTGCATGTCCCCGATGAGTGCGTAGTCCTCGATACGGCCGGCCACGTGATCTCCAGTTCGCAATGTGGTCACGACGCATCGGCGATCCGAGGGGGAGCCAGCGGGACCGCGGGACCTGGGCCACCCCGGGACGTCCGGCCCTCCGTGGGGTGGTGGCGGGCCTTGCCGGAGCATCCGCGAGGGCTCGGTCGAGCCTCTGGGTGGGTGGGAGGAGCGGCACTGCGGGGAGGTCCGGTCGCGCATCGGGGACCGAGAGGTTCCTGACCCTCCCACGCCCTCCGCGAGCTCGTGTTGTCGGCGATGCGTCCGAGCAGCTTACGACGGACGAAAGGGGCGAAGCACGCGGGCGCAGCGCGATGTGGCGCCGCATTTCGGCGGAAATACCGCGCATCGCGGGAGCGGCCGTCAGGATGGCTCGGAAGGATCAGCTCCGGATGGCACGAAGTGGGGATCCGCCGATGGCCCGCCCGAGGGCTCCGGACCGCCGCCGGGTGGCCCGGACGGGCGGGTGGTGCAACGGGTGTGACCGTTGCGCCGGATGGTGCGCCGGTGGTGCGCCTGGCGTGCGCCCCGGGAGCGCCCCTGCGGCTCCCCGACCGGAAACCGGGGCCCCGGGGCCCGCCGACGGCGGGCCGGAACGCGTCCGGGCCGGGTCGCTGATACCCTGGTATCCCGTGGACCGGTGGGATCAAACGCCCCGGACCGGCCGAACCGACGACCCTCAGGGCTCCGTGCGCAGCACCGCCCTCCCCCGTCGCGACGGCGAGCCGCGAGCCTCCCACCACGTCACCTTCGACACGCGACCCACGGGAGCCCCCTCTTGGCACAGCCCCATTCCGGCAAGGCATCGAACGGCCGCGCCGTGACGACCAAGCACCTCTTCGTCACCGGGGGTGTCGCCTCGTCGCTCGGCAAGGGCCTCACCGCCTCCAGCCTCGGTGCCCTGCTCAAGGCCCGCGGCCTGCGCGTGACGATGCAGAAGCTCGACCCGTACCTCAACGTGGACCCGGGCACCATGAACCCGTTCCAGCACGGTGAGGTCTTCGTCACCGACGACGGCGCCGAGACCGACCTCGACATCGGTCACTACGAGCGGTTCCTCGACACCAACCTGCACGGGTCGGCCAACGTCACCACCGGCCAGGTGTACTCGACCGTCATCGCCAAGGAGCGCCGCGGCGAGTACCTGGGCGACACCGTCCAGGTCATCCCGCACATCACCAACGAGATCAAGTCCCGGATCCGCCGGATGGCGACCGAGGACGTGGACGTGGTGATCACCGAGGTCGGCGGGACCGTCGGCGACATCGAGTCGCTGCCGTTCCTGGAGGCCGTCCGCCAGGTCCGCCACGAGGTCGGCCGGGACAACGTCTTCTTCGTGCACGTCTCGCTGCTCCCCTACATCGGCCCCTCGGGCGAGCTCAAGACCAAGCCGACCCAGCACTCCGTCGCCGCGCTGCGCAACATCGGCATCCAGCCCGACGCCATCGTGCTGCGCGCCGACCGCGAGGTGCCGCAGGCCATCAAGCGCAAGATCTCGCTGATGTGCGACGTCGACGAGGAGGCCGTGGTCGCGGCCATCGACGCCAAGTCGATCTACGACATCCCCAAGGTGCTGCACGGCGAGGGCCTGGACGCCTACGTCGTCCGCCGCCTGGACCTGCCGTTCCGCGACGTGGACTGGACCACCTGGGACGACCTGCTGCGCCGCGTCCACGAGCCGCAGCACATCGTCAAGGTCGCCCTGGTCGGCAAGTACATCGACCTCCCGGACGCCTACCTGTCGGTGACCGAGGCGCTGCGCGCCGGCGGCTTCGCCAACAACGCCCGGGTCGAGATCAAGTGGGTCACCTCGGACGACTGCGAGACCCCCGAGGGCGCCCGCGAGCAGCTCGGCGACGTGGACGCGATCTGCATCCCCGGCGGCTTCGGCGACCGCGGCGTCAACGGCAAGGTCGGCGCGATCACCTTCGCCCGCGAGAACAAGGTGCCGCTGCTCGGCCTCTGCCTGGGCCTGCAGTGCGTCGTCATCGAGGCCGCCCGCAACCTGGCCGGCCTGCCCGAGGCGAACTCCACCGAGTTCGACGCCGCCGCCAAGCACCCGGTCGTCTCCACCATGGCCGAGCAGCTGGCCATCGTCGACGGCAAGGGCGACCTGGGCGGCACCATGCGCCTGGGCCTCTACCCGGCCAAGCTCGCCGAGGGCTCGATCGTCCGCGAGGTCTACGCGGGCGAGCAGTACGTCGAGGAGCGCCACCGCCACCGCTACGAGGTCAACAACGCCTACCGCGCGGACCTGGAGAAGACCGGCCTGCAGTTCTCCGGCCTCTCCCCGAAGGGCGACCTGGTCGAGTACGTCGAGTACCCGCGCGAGGTGCACCCCTACCTGGTGGCCACCCAGGCCCACCCGGAGCTGAAGTCCCGGCCGACCCGCCCGCACCCGCTGTTCGCGGGTCTGGTCAAGGCCGCGATCGAGATCAAGACGGCGCCGGCCGACGCCCAGTAGTCCCGGTCCGTTCCCCGGACGGCGGTCCCGCGATTCCTGCGGGGCCGCCGTTCGGCGTTAGATTGTGTCGTACTGACGAAAAGGGGAGAGCGTGATGGACGACCGCAGCACCGCCGATGTCGCCGACGTGGCCGAGGAGTGGGAGATCCGGGGGAGCACCACCCCGTTCCAGGGCCGGGTCACCGGGGTGCGCACCGAGGAGGTCCTGATGCCCGACGGCAGCTGGGCCCGCCGGGACTACCAGACCCACCCCGGATCGGTCTCCGTCCTCGCCCTGGACGAGCGGCAGCGGGTGCTGATCCTGCGCCAGTACCGCCACCCCGTCCGCCAGCGGCTCTGGGAGCTTCCGG
Source organism: Kitasatospora purpeofusca (assembly GCF_036010405.1). Taxonomy (NCBI): domain Bacteria; kingdom Bacillati; phylum Actinomycetota; class Actinomycetes; order Kitasatosporales; family Streptomycetaceae; genus Kitasatospora; species Kitasatospora purpeofusca. The sequence goes on from NZ_CP108561.1 coordinate 7,059,333, forward strand.
CCGGGCTGCTCGACGTGCCCGGCGAGAACCCGCTGCACGCCGCCCAGCGCGAGCTGTACGAGGAGGCGCACTGCAAGGCCGGGGAATGGCGGGTGCTGGTCGACTTCTACACCTCGCCCGGCGGCACCGACGAGGCACTGCGGCTCTTCCTCGCCACCGACCTCTCCGAGGCCGAGGGGGACCGGTACGAGGCGCACGGGGAGGAACTGGAGCTGGAGTCCGCCCGGGTGCCGGTCGAGGAGCTGGTCCGGCTGATCCACGCCGGCGAGCTGCACAACCCGACCCTGATCACCGGGACCCTGGCGGTGTACGCGGCCCTGCACGGGCCCGGGGGGCTGGACGCGCTGCGGGCGGCGGACTCGCCGTGGCCCGCGAGGCCGTTTATCTGAGGCTCGGCTCGCCTCCGGGGCGCTTTTGTCCGGTGCCGACGGTCGGCGCTCCAACGCCGCTCCTTCGTCGCGTCGTCCTCGCTTCTCCCTTTCGGCACCGGCGCGCCCCTTCGGCTCGCTCGCGGTCCGTGCGTGGTGGGGGTCACGGCGGGTGGGTGGGGGTCGGGGTGCGGGGTTCGGTGACCGGCTGGCGCACCCCCTCGGCCTGGTCGCGGTCCGTGCGTGGCGTGAGTGAGGGCTCCTCGTGGTGGTGTCCGACCGGGGTCTCCACGGGTGAGTTCTGGCGGGTTTGGGGCCGGGGGGGTGATTTACCGGTTCGTACGACCGGATGTCACCTCGGTCGGGGCGGGCGGCCGAACTACGCTTCGCAGACGGGGCGTCCGTCGCGGGCGGCCGCCGGTCGGTGCTGGGTGACGTCGGGAGTGGCACGGGTGGCGAGGAAGACGGCGACCATGGAGGCCGGGACCGGCGCGCCCGCCGAGCGTGTTCCCGGGCTGGACCGGCTGCCCGCCGGCCCCGCCCTGTTCGTCGGCCGGCGCACCGAGCTGGCCGCGCTCCGGGCCGCCGCCGTGCGTCCGGCCGAGGGCCGCAGCCCGGTGCTGGTCCTGGCCGGGCGGCCCGGTTCGGGCCGTACCGCGCTGGCCGTCCGGTTCGCCGTCACCGTCGCCGGCCAGTACCCCGACGGTGTGCTGTTCGCCCGGCTGTCCGCCCCCGACGGCGGCCGGGTGCCGCCCGCCAGGGCCGCCCGCCGGTTGCTGGAGCAGCTCGGCGCGGACACCGCCGACGTCCCGCTGCCCGGCGCCGCCGGGGACGGCCGGGACGACCCGGCGTGCGTCGCGCTGCGCGCCGCGCTGACCGGGCGGCGGGTGCTGCTGGTGCTGGACGACGTCCGGGACGCCGGGCAGCTGTGGCCGCTGCTCGCGGACGAGCCCGGCTGCCTGGTGCTCGCCACCACGGCCGGGCCGCTCACCGGGATCGAGGACATCGATCCGGTGATCCTCGGCGGGCTCGACCGGACGGCCGCCGCCGAGCTGCTCGGCGACCTGGTCGGCGGCACCAGGATCGGCTGCGACCCGGTCGGCGCGGCGGACCTGGCGGAGGCCTGCGGCTCCCAGCCGGCGGCGCTGCGGCTGATGGCCGGGCGGCTGCGCGGCAAGCCGGAGCTGGCGGTGACGGAGGCGGCGAAGGAACTGCTGCGGGCCGTCGCCGAGGCCGGGAAGGCGGAGCCGGAGGGCGTGAAGGAGCCGGTGGAGGCCGTGGAGCCGCCGGCGCCGAACGGGAAGGGCAAGGGGGAGCAGGGCAAAGGGGAGCGGGGCAAGGGGCGGCGCGGGGCGGCCGTGACCGGGCCTGAGCCCGCCGCCGCGGTGGACCCGCCGGCGGAGCCGGCCCGTGACCCGGCCGCCTGGGTCCGGCCCGGGCCGGAGCCCGCCGAACCCGTCCCGGTACCCGACAACGACCCGCTGGTCGGCGCCTTCACCCTGGCCTACGCCGGTCTGACCGCCGCACAGGCCCGGATGCTGCGCGCGCTCACCCTGGCCCCCGCCCAGTCCGCGGACCCGCGCACCGCCTCCGCGCTGGTCGGCTGCCCGGCCCCGGAGGCCGCGACCACCCTGGCCGCGCTCGCCGAGCGGGAGCTGCTGGCCGAGGAGCCGCCGGCCGCGGACGGCACCGCCCGCTACCGCGTCCCCGGCCGGCTCCACCCCCGGCTGGTCCGGCTGCGCGAGCGGGACGACCGGCCCGCCGAGATCGAACTGGCCCGGGCCCGGCTGCTGGAGCGGCTGGTCCGGCTCACCGAGTCGGCCCGCTCGCTGCTCGACTCGTCCGAGGGCGCCGGGCCCGACCCGCTGCCCGGTCCGCTGCGCCTGAAGTCCGCCGCCCATGCCCGGGAGTGGCTGCTCGGCGAGCGGGACCCGCTGCTCGGCGCGGTCGCCGATGCGATCGGCCAGGGCGATCTCGACGGCTCGGCGGGCCGGCTGGTCACCGCGCTGCTCCGGTCGCTGCCGCTGACCGGCGCCGCCGCCCCGGCCGACCTCCACCAGTTGCACGAGCTGGTGCTGACGGTGGCCGAGCGCCACGGCCGGCCGCGCCGGGCCTCGGCCGCGCTGCTCAACCTGGGCGACCTCCAGGCCGCCGCGGGCCGCTGGGAACAGGCCTCCGGGCACTACCGGGCGGCCCTGGAGCACGCCAGGACCGCCGACGACGAGGCGCTCTGTGCCCGCGCGCTGGAGGGCGCGGCGGGCTGTCACCGGGCGCTCGGCGATGCCGTGCGCGCCGCCGATTGGTACGGCCGGGCGCTGGGTGTCCGGCAGTCGATGGGGGACCAGGCCGCCGAGGCCCGGCTGCTGGCCCGGGTGGCCGAGGCGCACGCGGCCCAGCGCCGGTTCGACGAGGCGGAGCGGGAGTACCGGGCGTCCCTCTCGGTGCTGCGCCGGATCGGTGACGAACGGGGCCGGGAGGCCGTCGCCGCCGCCCTCGCCGAGCTGCGGGAACGGGTCTCCGCCGGGTGGTAGGTCCCGGTTCAGGAGTATTGTCGAATATGCCTGGTCGGCACGGCTTTGGCAGGAAGATCGCGATGGAAGCCTACGAACCTGCCAATGAGCTCGACGGATTTATTCACTTTGGAAGGCTGACAGGCCGCCTGGGCTTCATTACACTCGTACTCAGTCGCGCAGCGAGCCGTGCCCCGGTGCCATCCGGAGGCTTCCCCCCGTGCGCGTCGCCCGCCGGTCTTCTCCGGTAGGGACCCCCATGGCAAGAGGACGTGTTTAGCCGTGAAGGTCGGCATCCCCCGCGAGGTCAAGAACCACGAGTACCGCGTGGCCATCACGCCCGCCGGCGTGCATGAGCTCGTCCGCAACGGGCACGAGGTCTACATCGAGGACAACGCCGGTGTCGGCTCCTCGATCCCGAACGAGGAGTACGTGGCCGCCGGCGCCACCATCCTCCCCACCGCCGACGAGGTGTGGGCCACCGCCGACCTGCTGCTGAAGGTCAAGGAGCCCATCGCGCAGGAGTACCACCGCCTGCGCAAGGGCCAGACGGTCTTCACGTACCTCCACCTGGCGGCCGACCGGGCCGGCACCGACGCGCTGGTCGCCTCCGGCACCACCGCCATCGCGTACGAGACCGTGCAGCTCGCCAACGGCGCCCTGCCGCTGCTCGCCCCGATGTCCGAGGTCGCGGGCCGGCTGGCCCCGCAGGTCGGCTCCTACCACCTGATGCGCCCGGCCGGCGGCCGCGGTACCCTCCCGGGCGGCGTCCCCGGCACCCACCCGGCCAAGGCCGTCGTCATCGGTGGCGGCGTCTCCGGCTGGCACGCGGCCACCATCGCCATCGGCATGGGCTACGACGTGACCCTGCTGGACCGCGACATCAACAAGCTGCGCGAGGCCGACAAGATCTTCGGCACGAAGATCAAGGCCATCATGTCCAACTCCTTCGAGCTGGAGAAGGCCGTCATCGAGGCCGACCTGGTCATCGGCGCGGTGCTGATCCCGGGCGCCAAGGCCCCGAAGCTCGTCACCAACGAGCTGGTCTCCCGCATGAAGCCGGGCTCCGTGCTCGTCGACATCGCCATCGACCAGGGCGGCTGCTTCGAGGACTCGCACGCCACCACGCACGCCGAGCCGACCTTCCAGGTCCACAACTCGGTCTTCTACTGCGTGGCCAACATGCCGGGCGCCGTCCCGAACACCTCCACCTACGCGCTGACCAACGCGACGCTGCCGTACGTCGTCGAGCTGGCCAACCGGGGCTGGAAGGACGCGCTGCGCCGCGACGCCGCGCTCGCCAAGGGTCTGAACGTCCACGAGGGCCAGATCACCTTCGCCGCCGTCGCCGAGGCGTTCGGCCTGGAGTCGGTCTCCCTGGAGTCCGTGCTCGCCTGAGCACCACCCAGTGTCGCCCCCGACCCGATGTCCTCGGGTCGGGGGCTTCGCCGTGCCCGTCCGCGGGGTCACGCTGTGTCCCCGCGGAGGGTGTGAACGACGGGTGAACCCGGTGACGACTTCGGGGGCGGAACGGGTGGGTCGCTCTGTCGTCAATTTCTGTGGGTCGTGTCACCCCACCGCAGAAACGTTAGGGTCAAGGGCCCTCGCATCCCTTGACAGAGGGTTGCCCGATAGTCGACACATCCTGCCCACTACCGTGGATTGTGTTGCTGCGAACGCCTTGAACGGCCTAGAGTCGCAAACCGTCGGCATGCTGCCACGCTGACGAATCGACATAGAGTCCTGGATGCCCAAGGAGGTAAGACGACTTGTGAATGAGTCGACATTTGCTCCCGGGGGTGGTCAGCCAGGACTGGCGGAGCACACCGCCGGCCAGCCGAGTGGGGAGTCCGGGGCCAGGCAGGCCTCCGTGGGCTCGGCCGAGGTCGGCTCGGTCGCTCTCCGTACTTTCGAAGCACGCCAGAACACAGCACAGGTGACCACGGTGACCGACTACGACGCCGAACTGCCGGCCCACGGCCTGGCCTACGGCGAGTTCGCCTACGGCGCCTACGACGACCCCGACGCCGAGTACGAGCCGGACCCGGAGTACGCGGCCACGCTCGCCCCCGACGCCGCGCGTCAGCGCCGCGAGCGGATCGGCCCGACCGGACGTCCGCTGCCGTACTTCCCGATCCCGGCGCCGGTGGCCGAGCACGGCCCCGCCCAGATCATCGCGATGTGCAACCAGAAGGGCGGCGTCGGCAAGACCACGTCGACCATCAACCTGGGTGCCGCGCTCGCCGAGTACGGCCGCCGCGTGCTGCTCGTCGACTTCGACCCGCAGGGCGCCCTCTCCGTCGGACTCGGCGTCAACCCGATGGAACTCGACGTCACCGTCTACAACCTGCTCATGGAGCGCGGGCTGACGGCCGATGAGGTGCTGCTGAAGACGGCCGTGCCGGGCATGGACCTGCTGCCGTCCAACATCGACCTCTCCGCCGCCGAGGTGCAGCTGGTCAGCGAGGTGGCCCGGGAGTCCGCGCTGGCGCGCGCCCTGAAGCCGCTGCTGCCCGACTACGACTTCGTCATCATCGACTGCCAGCCCTCGCTGGGTCTGCTGACGGTCAATGCGCTGACGGCCGCTCACAGCGTGATCGTGCCGCTGGAGTGCGAGTTCTTCGCACTGCGCGGTGTCGCGCTGCTCACCGAGACCATCGAGAAGGTCTGCGAGCGGCTCAACCCGGAGCTGCGGCTGGACGGCATCCTCGCCACCATGTACGACTCCCGCACCGTGCACAGCCGCGAGGTGCTGGCGCGCGTCGTCGAGGCGTTCGGCGAGCACGTCTTCCACACCGTCATCGGGCGGACCGTGCGCTTCCCGGAGACCACCGTCGCCGGCGAACCGATCACGACGTACGCGACCAATTCGGTCGGTGCCGCCGCCTACCGCCAGCTCGCCAGGGAGGTGCTCGACCGGTGCCGCCCCGCCGAGTGAGTCTCCCGGGGGCCGACGAGCTGTTCCGAACCACCGGCGGGATGGCGCTCTCGCCGTCCCTCGCGTCGCGTTCGGCCGTCGAGGCGCCCAGACCGGAGACCGCCCGGGCGGTCAACGGCGCCGGTGACCCGGACGGCGCCGGGGGCGCCGACGAGGTCGCCGCAGCCGGTGGCGTCGGCCCGGCCGACGGCGGCGAGGGGCCGGAGCGCGCCGGGAACGGCGCGGACCGGGACGGGGACCAGGCGGGCGGCCGACGGAGCATGCGCCGCGAGACCGGTGCGGCGGGCGCCTCCGTGCCCGCCCCCGCACAGCCGGGCGGCCGGACCTCGGCCCCGGCGCCGCGCCAGCACGCCGGCGCGGTCGAGGACCAGACGGGTGCCGCGGGGCGGCCCCGTCCGCGTGGCCGTGCCCCCCGCCGCCCCAGCGGGCGCGAGCGGCACGACGAGAAGATCACCGTCTACGTGTCCGCCGAGGAGCTGATGGACCTCGAACACACCCGGCTGGTGCTCCGCGGTGAGCACGGCCTGGCGGTGGACCGGGGCCGGATCGTGCGGGAGGCCATCGCGGTCGTCCTGGCGGACCTGGAGCAGCGCGGCGAGGCCAGCATCCTGGTGCGGCGGCTGCGCGGGCGCTGAGCCCGTGCCTCGGGGCCGCGGGGGGTCCGGGGCGGGTCGCGGTTCGCGCGGCGGCAGGCGTTCGGGAGGGCTCGCGGCCGTCCCGGCGGGTCGCGGGGCGGCGTGGCGAGGCCGTCGGGCCCCGGGACGGCGGCTGTGCGGGCGGTGAGCGCCCGCCTCGCGGCCGCGGGGGGCCGGGGCGGGCCCGGGGCCGTGCGGCGGCCGTGCGGGCGGCTGCGGGGCCGGAGGGACCGGCGTGTCGGCGGCCCCGGTGCGGGGTGACCGGTGCTGCCGGGCGAAGATGGACCGTCATGCCGAGCACGTCCGAGAGCCCCGTCGTCGCCCAGGCCGCCGCTGTCGCTGCGGCGGAGCCCGGCGCGTCGGCCGCCGTGGGTGCGGCGGGTGCCGGTGGTGGGGGCGGGGCGGGTACCGACGGGCCGCAGGGCGGCTTCCGGGTCCGGCTGGACAACTTCGAGGGCCCGTTCGACCTGCTGCTGAGTCTGATCGCCAAGCACCGGATGGACGTCACCGAGGTGGCGCTGGCGACGGTCACCGACGAGTTCCTCGCCCACATCAGGGCCATGGGGCCGGACTGGGACCTGGACGCGGCGACCGAGTTCCTGGTGGTCGCCGCCACCCTCCTCGACCTCAAGGCGGCCCGGCTGCTGCCCGCCGCCGAGGTCGAGGACGAGGAGGACCTCGCCCTGCTGGAGGCACGCGACCTGCTCTTCGCCCGGCTGCTCCAGTACCGGGCCTACAAGCGGGCGGCGGCGCTGTTCGGGGAGCGGTGGGCCGCCGAGCTGCTCCGGCGCCCGCGCAGCGTCGGTCTGGAGCCCCGGCACGCCGCGCTGCTGCCCGAGGTCGTGATCAGCATCGGCACCGAGCGCTTCGCGCAGCTCGCCGCCCGGGCGATGACGCCCAAGCCCCCGCCGGTCGTCTACGTCGACCACATCCACAGCCCGCCGGTGAGCGTGCGCGAGCAGGCCGGTCTGGTGGTCGACCTGCTGGCCGAGCTGGGCGAGGCCACCTTCCAGCAGCTGGTCGCGGACGCCCCGGACACCATGGTGGTGGTCGCCCGCTTCCTGGCGCTGCTGGAGCTGTACCGGGAGCGGGTGCTCGCCTTCGAGCAGCCGGACGCGCTCGGCGAGCTGGTGGTGCGCTGGGTGGCCGAGGCGGACCGGGGCGCGGTCGAGGTGACGGACGAGTTCGACCGGCCGGTGGACGAGGCGGCGGCGAGGAGTGAGGACGGGCGATGACGGTCGGGAACGGCGAGGCGGGCGGTGGACGGCCGGCCAGGCGGGCGCTGGGGGTCCCGGGGCAGCCGAGGGCCGAGGAGTGGCAGGAACCGGCGCCGAGCGTCCTGGAGGACGGTCCGGTGACGGCTCCCGGGGCCGTCCCTGCGGTCACAGCCGCCGTCGCGGCCGTCGCGGTCGAGGTGGTCGCAGCGGTCGAGGCGGCCGGGGCGGTGCCGGTGGAGGTGGTGCACCAGAAGTCGGCTCCGTCGACTTCTCCGGCTGATTCTCCGGCGGAGCTTCCCGAAGACTTCTCCGCGGATCTTCCCGGCCTCCCGGCGGAGGACGGGCCGGGCCTGCGGGCGGAGCTGGAGGCGATCCTGATGATCGTCGACGAGCCGGCCGCCGAGGCCCACCTGGCCGCCGTGCTGGAGCGCCCGCGGGCGGAGGTGGCCTCTGCCCTGCGCGGACTGTCCGCCGAGTACACCGCCCAGGGGCGCGGCTTCGACCTTCGGCAGGTGGCCGGCGGCTGGCGTTTCCACAGCCGTGCCACCTGCGCTCCGGCCGTCGACCGCTTCGTCCTGGACGGCCAGCAGGCCCGTCTGACCCAGGCGGCACTGGAGACCCTGGCGGTGGTCGCATACCGGCAACCGGTGTCCAGATCGCGGGTCTCCGCCGTCCGCGGTGTGAACTGTGACGGCGTGATGCGTACCCTGGTACAGCGAGGACTGGTGGAAGAGGCCGGATCCGAGCCCGAAACAGGTGCGATCCTGTATCGGACGACGAACTACTTCCTGGAACGGATGGGGCTCCGCGGCCTGGACGAGCTGCCGGAGCTCGCCCCGTTCCTGCCCGAGGTCGACGACGTGGAAGCGGAGTCCCTGGAGGGCACGATGATCGCGGAGGCGGTCGCCGCCGCTGCCGCGAAGGCTGCGGACGGCAGTGGCGAGGCCGGTCGGGCTGCGCCTGATCGGTAGGGGGCGGTGAGGTCGGCCGAAACGACCGCACAGCCCAGACGGTAACGACGTACGGACACTTTGATGCGTAGCAGTGGCAACGGCAGGAACAGCAGCGGCGGCGGCAGCGGCAGCGCTCGCGGCGGACAGGGCGGGGGCCGGGGCGGCTCCTACGGGGGCGGCGCGAGCCGCGGCGGCTCGGGTGAGCGCGGGGGTTCGTACGGCGGCGGCGCGAGCCGCGGCGGTTCCGGCGAGCGCGGCGGGTCCTACGGCGGCGGCTCCGGCCGTGGCGGCTCGGGTGAGCGCGGCGGTTCGTACGGCGGCGGCTCCGGCTCCGGCCGTGGCGGTTCCGGTGCGCCCCGCGGTGGATCCGGCGCGCCCCGCGGTGGATCCGGCGCGGGCCGTCCGGGCTCCGGTGCGGGCCGTCCGGGCTCGGGTGCGGGCCGTCCGGGCTCCGGCTCCGCTTCGTACGACCGACGGGACGACCGACGGGACGACCGCCGTGACGACCGGCGCGACGACCGCCGTGACGACCGTCGTTTCCCGGACCGCCCGCTGCGGCCCGAGGAGCGCAGGTACGACCGCCCCGAGTTCGGCGGCGGCCCCAACGCCACCCCGGCCCGCGGCAGCTACACCGGTCGCCGGCCCGGCCCGGCCCCCCGGCCGCGCCGTGAGGGCGCGCCCGCCCCGGGCGACCCGCGCCGCCAGCCGCAGCGTTCGCGCGAGCTGCAGGCCCGGATCGAGGACGCGGTGCTGGCCCGGCACGACAAGCCGGCCGTGAAGCTGCCGAAGACCTTCGGCGAGCCCGAGGGCGAGCGACTGCAGAAGGTGCTGGCCCGGGCCGGCATCGGCAGCCGTCGCGCCTGCGAGGAGCTGATCGAGCAGGGCCGGGTCGACGTCAACGGCAAGCGCGTCACCGAGCAGGGCAAGCGCGTCGACGCGGAGAAGGACGAGATCAAGGTGGACGGCCTGACCGTCGCCACCCAGTCCTTCCTGTTCTTCGCGCTGAACAAGCCGGCCGGCGTGGTCTCCACCATGGAGGACCCGGACGGCCGCCAGTGCCTCGGCGACTACGTGACCAACCGGGAGACCCGGCTGTTCCACGTCGGCCGTCTGGACACCGAGACCGAGGGCATCATCCTGCTCACCAACCACGGCGAGCTGGCCCACCGCCTCACCCACCCCCGGTACGGCGTGACCAAGACCTACCTGGCCGCCATCCAGGGCCCGATCCCGCGCGACCTGGGCAAGCAGCTCGCCAAGGGCATCGAGCTGGAGGACGGCTACGCCCGCGCCGACAGCTTCAAGGTGGTCTCGAACGTCGGCAAGAACTACCTGGTCGAGGTGACCCTGCACGAGGGTCGCAAGCACATCGTCCGCCGGATGCTGTCCGAGGCGGGCTTCCCGGTCGAGAAGCTGGTGCGCACCCACTTCGGGCCGATCGCGCTCGGCGACCAGAAGTCCGGCTGGCTGCGCCGGCTGACCAACCCCGAGGTCGGTCAGCTGATGAACGAGGTCGGGCTGTAACACCCCGACCCCAGGGTCCCCGGAGGGCCTCCCCGCCGATCGGCGGGGAGGCCCTCCGTCGTTCGGCGGATCCGTGGTGAAGCGGACCGCATCGTGGGGTGATCACCTTGTCAGCCCGGTGATCCGTGGCCGAGGATTGCCACCTGACCGCGACCCGCCGGGTGGCGGGAGTGCGCCACCCCCGTGCGGGGGGCGATGGGCGAACGGGGGAGCGACGCCGTGTCCGATGCACCACTCAGTGCTCTGGGACTGGCCGGACCGGACGGGCGGGTCTACGCGGCGCTGGTGGCCAACCCGCAGTCCACGGCCGAGGACCTCGCCGGGCTCTGCGAACTGACCCCCCAGCAGAGCCTGCGGGCCCTGGACCGGCTCGCCCAGCAGGGCATGGCCACCCGGGCCCCGGTGGACCGCCAGCGCTTCCTGCCGGTCGCCCCGGACGTCGCGATCGGCACCCTGATCGGCCACCGGGAGTCCGAACTGCGGCACGCCCGGGCCGAGATGCACCGGCTGATGGACGCCTTCCGGGAGGCGTCCCGGTACACCGACCCGGCGCACTCGGTCGAGGTGCTGACCGGGGGTGAGGCGATAGCCCAGCGACTGGAGCACATCACCGGCACCAGCCAGTACCAGATCCGCGGCTTCGACTGCCCGCCCTACATCCAGGACCCGGTCGCCAACATCCCGCTGCAGCGGCAGCGGCTGGGGGAGGGCGTGCGGTTCCGGACCATCTACGACCGGGAGGCGGTGGCCTGGCCGGGCCGGCTGGAGAAGAACATCCTGGCCGGTGTCGCCGACGGGGAGGAGGCCAGGGTCAGGCCGGTGCTCCCGATGAAGATGGTCATGTCGGACGACCGGATGGCGATCATCCCGATCAGCGTCGGCGACAGCGTCCTCGACGCCGCCTATGTGATCCACCCCTCGGCCCTGCTCCAGGCCCTGGACACGCTCTTCGAGGCGGAGTGGGAGCGGGCCGTCCAACTGCAGGCCGCGATCGGCACCGGGGACGGGGCGCTGGAACCGGAGGCCGACCACCGCAAGCTGCTGGGCCTGCTGGCGGCCGGCCTCACCGACGAGTCGATCGCCCGCTCGCTGGGCTGGAGCGCCCGGACGACCCAGCGCCGGCTCCAGTCGCTGATGCGCGAGCTCGGTGCCACCACCCGCTTCCAGGCCGGGATGGCGGCCCGGGAGCGGGGCTGGCTGTAGGGCGCGTCCGCCGGACCCGCCGGACCCCGCCGGGCAGGAGCGGGCCCGAGGACGTGCCCCGGGATCCGCGGGCGCGGCCGGGCGGGGCCGGGCGGGACGTCAGCTCCAGGGGGAGAGGGACGCCCAGCGGCCGTCCGGGCCCCGTTCGACCTTCTCCAGGCCGACCACGGCCGTGCGGTTCAGCCGCCCGTAGATGTGCGGGAACAGCACCCCGGGAGTGGCCCCGGACGGCGGTGCGCCGTTCGGGGCCTCCCACTTGACCATCGGTTCCACCAGTGACTCCTCGATCAGCAGCACCATCAGGGGTCCGCGGGTGTCGGCGAAGAAGGCGTTGGCCACGGCCAGCGCGGTCGGCTCGTCCGCCGAGCAGTGGATGAACCCGTCGGTGAGCAGCGAGGCGGTCGCGTACGGCCGCCCGGGGTCGGCCAGCCAGTCGTCCAGGGGAGCGAGGTGCAGGATCATGCTCCTGTTGTACCTGCTCCGGCCGGGCCCGGACGGGCGCCCGGGCCGCCGCCGCTCACAGGCCGGCCACCTTCGACGAGGCGGAGATCTCGTACACCAGCGTCAGCGTGCGGCGGGCGCCCGGGCCGAGCGGGACGTCCCAGCGCACGATGCCCTCGGCGTCGAAGGCGTCCGGCACGGGTGAGCACTCCTCCTTGCGCAGCCGCACCTCCACCGCCGCGACCTCGGAAACCGGCACCCGTTCGCGCACCGCGACCAGCTGCTCGTCCCGCTCCTCCGGGCCGGAGAACCGGGACAGGTGCAGCCGCACCGTGCGGGTGGTCACCGAACGCTGGCTCAGGCCCGCGGTGGACCGGCGCTCCTCGGTCTCCCGCACCACCCGGTAGCCGTCCGAGCTGCCGAAGGACAGCTCGGTGTCGGCGCCCGCCGCGGTGAACGGCAGCTGCCCGCGCCCGGTGAACCCGCTGCCGCGGACCAGCTCCACCGGCCCGGCGAGCAGCGGGTGGCCGGCCGTGTTGCGGAACCGGACCACCTGGGTCACCAGCGGCGACAGCTCAGGTGCGCAGGTGAACTCGCTGTGCGCCGGACCGTCGAAGGAAGCCAGCGGCACCCGGTGCGCCTTGCCGTCGGACGGCACGGTGGCCGGGGCCGGGGCGGTCAGCACCCGCACCTCGCCGCCGTCGTCCACACCCGGCACCACGCCGTCCGGGCCGAGTTCGGAGATCGCCTCCTCGCGCAGCTCGACCTCGACGGCGCGCTTCTCCTCGCTGGTGCGCTCGCGCAGCACCAGGACGTCGTCGACCAGCGCCGGGGGCTCGGTGGCCAGCGCCGACCGGGCGGTGGAGAAGGTCAGCCGGGCCCCGTCCCAGCTCTCACCGGTGCGCTGCCAGACCACCGCCTCGGACTCCAGCCGCAGCACGCCGTCGGCCAGGGTGGCGCGGTAGGACGGCCGCCACAGGGCGCACGGCACCAGATGGTGCACGGTGAGCCGGGCCGGACCGGCGGTGGCCGCCTCGACGGTGAGTTCGAGGTGGGCGACCAGTTCGGCGGGCCGCTCCTCGGACTCCTCCAGGGCACCGAGCGCCGCGGCGCGGTCCACCTCCAGCCGGCGCAGCCGGACCCGGGCGGCGCGCAGTTCCTCGCCGTGCTGCTCGCGGCCGGAGTCGACCCGGTCCAGCTCGCGGTGCCAGCGGGTGCGTTCGACCTCGCCGGCGCCGGCGTCCTCGCCGACCTCCCGCAGCAGATCGGCGCTGAGCTGGGCGAGCAGGGCCAGTCGGGCCTCCAGCCGGTCGGTCAGCCGCTGCTCCTCGCGGATCCGGACCTCCAGGGCGTGCAGCCGGTGGCGCAGCCCGGAGTCGCCCGGGCCGGGCGGCAGGGGTGCGCGGGGGGTCCAGGCGCGGGTGATCCGGGCGTCCAGGACACGGACGCCCGGGGTGTCCGACTCGGCGCGCAGGGTGCGGTCGACGGCGAGGGCGGTGAGCGGGCCGAGCCGCAGCCGCTGGACGCCGGGGGCGAGGTCCGGGGTGGCGGTGCGGCCGATCCGGGCGCGGTCCTCCAGGCAGGTGACGGTGGTGACGGGCAGCGGCGTCACGGGGTGCGGGGCGGTGGTGCCTGCGGGGCCTGGGGTGTCCGGCCCCGGGGCGCCCGCGCTCGCGGCGCCGGGGAGGGGGGTGACGGTCATCGTTCAGTTCCTCCGGTTTCCGCCGACGATGGCCTTTCCGGCCGGGATTCTGATCTGGTAGCCGCCGTCCAGCTCGGCCCGGCCGCCCGGCGGCAGGTCGACCCGTCGGAGCCGGGTGCCGGGCGGGCACTCGGGGGACGGTTCGTCCGGTGCGTGCCAGCCGGGCCGTTCCTCGATCCGGACATCGGCGTCGGAGCTGACCGGTACCCGTTCGCGGACCTCGACGGTGACCGGGCGGCCGAGCCGGTTGGCCAGTTCGACGCGCACCCGGTGGTCGAGCACGGTGCTGCTGTTCAGCATGCCCGCGGTGGACTCGTGCAGCTCGGTACGGCGCGTCACCTCGACCGACTCGGCGACACCGATGCCCAGTCGGCGCACACCGCCGGGGGCGAGGGTGGGCAGGGCCCCGGTGAGCAGGAACTCGTCGTCGACGGTCACCTCGACCGGGCCGGCGAGCACGGCGCGGGCGGTGCCGTTGGTGAGCACCAGGGTCGCGTAGACCCGCTCCTCGACCGAGGGCACGGCGACGTACTCGGGCCGCACGCTGACCGCGATGTCGTCGATCGTGACGGTGTGCCAGGTGCCGTCGGACGGGATGTCGGCGGGGGCGGCGGCGTCGAAGCGGTGGTCGAAGGAGCCGGCCGAGACCCGGGGCGGCACCGCGTGCAGCGGCATCGGGAGGCGCTGCAGCCGGGCGCCGTAGGGGCCGACCGCGGTTCTGATGCCGGCGCCCGGACGGAACCCGCGGTGCAGGGTGCCGCGCCGGTCGGTGTCGCCGTCCGGGCCGAGCAGTTCGAGCACGGGGTAGTCGAGCAGCCGTTCGTCCGGGACCGGCGGTCCGGTCGGGGGAGCGAACGGGCCGGGCGCGCCGGCGAGGAGGAAGTCGGCCTCCTCGGCGAATCCGGCGGGGCCGGCAGCTCCGGCAGCTCCGGCGCCTTCGGTGGTGAAGGCGGCGCGGACGCGGCGGGCCTCGGGCGGCAGCGGCACCCCGCCGTAGCCGCCGAACGTGGGCGGCTCGTCGGCCGCGCGCATGCCGCCCTGGGTGCCGCCGCGGGCTCCGCCGCCTGCGGGGCGACGGCCGAAGCCGCCCGGGGCCTGGGGGGCCGGGGGCGGGAAGGACCCCGGGGCGGGGAACGAGGCCACGGGGGCCGGGGGCGGGGGCGGCGCGGCGACGGCCGGGGCGGTCGGGGTGATCGGGGCGGTCGGGGTTGACACCGCGAGCGGCGCCCCGGGGGAGCGGAGCGGACGGTCCGGCACCGGGCGCGGGCCCACCGCGTCGTAGGCCGAGAACAGGTCGGACAGCCCGGCCGGGGGCTCGCGCCAGCCGGAGGGCGGCGGGGCCGGCTGGCTGCGGCCGATCCGCAGGGAGCGCAGCTTGGGCAGCTCGGTGCGGCGTTCCAGGTCGGCGGTGGAGAGGGCGAGGCGGACGCCGCTCCAGTCCTCGTCGGTCTGCTGGGCGACGGAGGCGCGCAGGACCAGGCGGCCGGTGTCGTCGCCCTGGCGGTAGGACAGCCGGTAGGAGGGCACCCAGCGGGCGGCCTGGACGGTGTACTCCAGCTCGATGTCCAGCTCGGGGGCGGTGGCTTCGGTGCCGGTGGGCGCGGTGGGGGCAGTGGTGCTGAGGGTGAGGAGGGCGGTGGTCGCGGTCGTGATCGCCTCCTGCGGGTCGGCGGTGGTCGCGCGGGCGATCCGGTCGGCGAGCAACTCGGTCTCGTGCTCGGCGAGTTCGATGTCCCTGGTGAGCGCCTCGGCGCGTCCCTGGAGCCGTTCGAGGCGTTCGTCGACGAAGTCGGCCAGTTCGAGCCAGGCGTCGGCCGGCGTACGGCGCAGCGGTTCGTCGCGGCGCCGGGCCGGCGGGACGGCGCGCAGCGCGATGGTCTCGGCGACGGCGGCGAGCACCAGCCGGAGGCGTTCGCGCAGGGTGCTCTCGTGCTCCCTGGCCGCGTCCAGCCGCAGGCGCAGTTCGGGCAGTTCGGAGGGGTCGCGGAGTTCGGCGACGGCCTCCAGCCGGGCCCCGGTGACGGCGGTGCCGGCCGGGCCGGAGAGCACCCGGGCGCGCAGCGAGCGTTCGTCGAGTCTTCCGGGCAGGCCGGTCAGCCGGACCCGCCCGTCCGGGGGCAGTGCCACCCGGGCCCGGCGGCGGCAGACCGCGCCGGCGGCGTGGACGACGACGGACTCCAGGACCGAGGGGACGGTCGGGGCGGTGCTCCCTCCTCCGGTGTCCCCGGTGTCCCCGGTGTTCCCGATGTCCGCGGTGTCCCCGGTGTTCCCCGTGGCGGATCCGGTGGTGGTGCTGTGGTCCTGCGGTTGATGCTGGTCGCTGCTGTGCTGATCGTTCACCCGGCCAACCCCTTCGTCGCGTACCTTCGGCGCCGAGCGCGCGCCGAGCCTTCTCCCGGGCGGCCCATCCTGCCGTGTGCCCGTTCCCGCGTCCCCGGTTTTCCGTCGTGCGTGGCGTGCGGTCGGTCGCGCTCGGTCGGCGGCGTCCGGACGGTGCGGTGGGTGGAGGGGCGGTGCCGTCGCGGGGCGGTGCCGTGGCGGGCGGTGCGGGTCCGTGTGAGTGGGGACGGTCGCGGGGCCCGGCGCGGTTGCGGACGGCGGCCGCGTGGGGGGTGGCGATGGGGGAGGATAAGGCGGACCCGGTCCGCGGTGCTGGTCCGTGCCGGTCCTAGTCGTCCCGTGCTGTTCCGTGCTGTTCCGTTCTGTGAGGAGAGCCACCCCGCCATGCGCACAGCTGTCGTCGTCGGTACCGGACTCATCGGCACCTCCGCCGCGCTCGCCCTCACCGGACGGGGTCTGACCGTCCATCTGGAGGACGCCGACCCGGATGCCGCCCGCACCGCCGCCTCGCTGGGCGCCGGCACGATCGAGCCGGCCGACGGCCCGGTGGACCTGGCGATCATCGCCGTCCCGCCCGCGCTGGTCGGCAAGGTGCTCGCAGACTGCCAGCGGCGCGGCCTGGCGCAGTACTACACCGACGTCGCCAGCGTGAAGGACGGTCCTCGGGCCGAGATCGCCGCGCTCGGTTGCGACACCGTCCACTACCTCGGCAGCCACCCGATGGCCGGGCGGGAGCGGTCCGGTCCGCTGGCCGCCCGGGCCGACCTGTTCGAGGGCCGGCCGTGGGTGCTCACGCCGACCCCCGACACCGACACCGGGACGCTGAACGCCGTCCTGGAACTGGTCGCGCTCTGCGGGGCCATGCCGATCGTCATGGACGCCGCAGCCCACGACCGCGCGGTCGCCCTGGTCTCGCACGCCCCCCAGCTGCTCTCCTCGCTGGTCGCCGCCCGGCTGGAGCACGCCGACGAGACCGCCATAAGGCTCTCCGGCCAGGGCGTCCGGGACGTCACCCGGATCGCCGCCTCCAACCCGGCGATGTGGGTGGACATCCTGTCCGCCAACGCGGGCGCGGTGGCGGACGTGCTGGCGGAGTTCGCCACCGACCTCGGCGAGACCGTCACCGCGCTGCGCGCCCTGCAGGCCGCCGAGGAGGCCGAGCGGCAGGGCGGCACGGCGGGCATCGAGGCGGTCATGCGGCGCGGGAACACCGGCCAGGCCCGGATCCCGGGCAAGCACGGCGCACCGCCCACCCGCTACGAGAACGTGGCCGTCGTGCTCGGCGACCAGCCCGGCGAGCTGGGCCGGCTGTTCGGCGAGGTCGGCGCGGCCGGGGTCAACATCGAGGATGTCGTGATCGAGCATTCGAGCGGCCAGCAGGTGGGCTTCGTCCAGCTCGCGGTGGCGCCGGGTGCGGTCCGGGCGCTGACGGCGGCGCTGCGGTCGAGTGGGTGGAGCGTCCGGGACTGAGGGTCCTGCGGGCCCGTCGACCGTCCCGCCGACCGTCCCGGTCCGGGACGGTTGCCGGGCCCGGGGCTGGGCGGGCGCGGAGGGGTCGGCGGGGGTGGCTGCGGAGCGCTCGGCACCGGCGGGGCCGGGTCGGGCGCCGGTCCATTAACCTTGAGGGAGACAATCCCCGGCTGCCCCGTAGATCCGGGTCGCCATGCTCAGGGATCAGACATCACAGATCCGAGCTTCAGAGAGAGGTTCCCGCCGTGGACACTGCCGACCGAGCGCACGCCCCGGTCGTCGTCGCCATCGACGGACCCTCCGGCTCCGGCAAGTCGACCGTCTCCCGGGCGGTCGCCGCCCGGCTGGGCCTGAGCTTCCTGGACACCGGTGCCATGTACCGGGCGATGACCTGGTGGATGCTGGCCAACGACATCGACGTGGACGACCCGGAGGCGGTGGCGGTCGCCTGCGGCAAGCCGGTGATCGTGTCCGGCACGGACGCGGACGGCCCGACCATCACGGTCGACGGCCGCGACGTCTCCGGCCCGATCCGCGGCCCCGAGGTGACCGCGCAGGTCAGCGCCGTCTCCGCGGTGCCGGCGGTGCGTGCCCGTCTGGTCGAGCTGCAGCGCGGCTGCGCCGGTGTCGCCGAGCGCGGCATCGTCGCCGAGGGCCGGGACATGGGGAGCGTGGTCTTCCCGACCGCCACCGTCAAGGTCTTCCTGACCGCGTCGGAGGCGGCCCGGGCCGAGCGCCGGGCGGCCGAGCTGCGGGCCAAGGGCCTGGACGAGGCGACCATCACCGCGATGGCCGCCGACCTGGCCCGCCGGGACGCGGCGGACTCCTCGCGGGCGACCGCGCCGCTCACCCAGGCCGCGGACGCCGTGCTGGTGGACACCAGCGAGCTCACCCTGGAGCAGGTGATCGACCGGATCACGACGCTGGTCGAGCAGCGGGCCGGAGCCGCGCTGTCGACGGTCTGAGACCGGCCGGACCGTTCGGTCCGGCTCCTCGACTCCTTGAATGATCGACCGGGACTCCCGGCAAGAACTTTCTGACAACAACGGGGTGCCGCGGTGGCACCCGAACCCATTCGCGCTGCCCCGGAGGGGCAGGTACGCACGGCGCGCCCCTGGGAAGGGCCGCACCGGGAAACGGACAGTACGAACATGACCGCAGAGCACACCTCCACCGGCCCCGGCGAGCTGGACGCCGCCGACTACGCCGAGTTCATGGCGCTCGCCGCCGAGGAGGGCTTCGACCTCGACGACATCGACGGCTTCGGCGACGGCAGCCACGCCCCGCTGCCGGTGCTGGCCATCGTCGGCCGCCCGAACGTCGGCAAGTCGACCCTGGTCAACCGCATCATCGGCCGCCGCGAGGCCGTCGTCGAGGACAAGCCCGGCGTCACCCGCGACCGCGTCAGCTACGAGGCCAACTGGAACGGCCGCCGCTTCAAGGTCGTCGACACCGGCGGTTGGGAGATCGACGTCCTCGGCCTCGACGCCATGGTCGCCGCCCAGGCCGAGCTGGGTATCGAGCAGGCCGACGCGGTGCTGTTCGTGGTCGACGCCACCGTCGGTGCCACCGACACCGACGAAGCCCTGATCAAGATCATCCGCCGGGCCGGCAAGCCGACCGTGCTCTGCGCCAACAAGGTCGACGGCCAGTCCACCGAGGCCGAGGCCGCCTACCTCTGGTCGCTCGGCCTGGGCGAGCCCTACCCGGTCTCCGCCCTGCACGGCCGCGGCTCCGGCGACCTGCTGGACGCCGTGATGGCCGCCCTGCCCGACGCCCCGCCGCAGACCTTCGGCGACGCCGCCCCCGGCGGCCCGCGCCGGGTCGCGCTGATCGGCCGCCCGAACGTCGGCAAGTCCAGCCTGCTGAACAAGGTCGCCGGCGAGGACCGCGTCGTCGTCAACGAGCTGGCCGGCACCACCCGTGACCCGGTCGACGAGATGATCGAGCTCGGCGGCAAGACCTGGAAGTTCGTCGACACCGCCGGCATCCGCCGCCGGGTCCACATGACCGCCGGCGCCGACTTCTACGCCTCGCTGCGCACCTCCGCCGCGCTGGAGAAGGCGGAGGTCGCGGTCGTCCTGGTCGACTGCAGCGAGACCCTCGCCGAGCAGGACACCCGGATCATCACGATGGCCGTCGAGGCCGGTCGTGCCGTCGTCATCGCCTACAACAAGTGGGACCAGCTCGACGAGGAGCGCCGCTACTACCTGGAGCGCGAGATCGAGCGCGACCTCGTCCAGGTGCAGTGGGCGCCGCGGGTCAACGTCTCGGCGAAGACCGGCCGGCACATGGAGAAGCTCGTCCCGGCGATCGAGACCGCGCTGCAGGGCTGGGAGACCCGGATCCCGACCGCCCGGCTGAACGCGTTCCTCGGTGAGCTGGTGGCCGCCCACCCGCACCCGATCCGCGGTGGCAAGCAGCCGCGCGTCCTGTTCGGCACCCAGGCGGGCATCCGGCCGCCGCGGTTCGTGCTGTTCGCCTCGGGCTTCCTGGAGGCGGGCTACCGGCGCTTCATCGAGCGCCGGCTGCGTGAGGAGTTCGGCTTCGTCGGGACGCCGATCTCGATCTCGGTGCGGGTGCGGGAGAAGCGCAGCCGCAAGAAGTGACGAGTGGGCGGGTGGACGCTCCGGTGGGGCCGCTGAGGCGGTGAGCCGGGCGGAAGCCCCGGGGCAGGGCCCTGTCGGCCGGTCTTCGGACCGGGCGGCGGGGCCCTTCGTCGTGTCCGGCCGGGAGCGGTGGGGTGCGGTGCGTGGGGTGCGGGGTGCGGTGCGCGGGTGCGGTGCGCGGTGGGTCAGTGGTGGTCGCCGCTGCGGCCCGGGGGCAGGGAGAGCAGGCTGCGGTGGCGGCCGCCGGTGGTCGTGCCCGGGCCGCCGCCGGGGCCGTAGGCGGTGCCCACGGTCGGCACGGGGGCCGGGACCGGGACCGTCACCGGGACGGGCGCGGGCAGGTGCGTCGCCATCGGGTGCGGGACGGCGCCGAGGTATCCGGCCGCCACCCAGCCCTGGCCGGTGCCGAACTGGGCCTGGGCGTGTGCCTGGGCCGGGGCATGCGGGTGAGGGTGGGCCGGGGCCGCGACGGGGTGGAAGCCGGTCGCGTACGGGCTCGGCGCGTGGCCGGGTTGGCCGCCGTGGGTGTGGCCCTGGCCCTGGTCGTGTGCGTGGATCTGGGCCGGGAGGGCGGGGAGGTTGCTGTGGCTGTGCTGGCTGTGCTGGGCCTGCTGGTTGTGCGGGCCCTGGTGGCCGGTGCTGCTGTGGTGGCCGGTGTGCTGGGCGGCGTGGCCGTGGTGCTCGGCCGGGCCGGTGGGGTCGGGGTTGCTCGGCTGGCTCGGCATGAACTGGGGGAGGCCGAGCGCCTGGCCCGCGTACGTCTGGAACGCCTGGTGCTGGGGTGGGTAGCCGCGGTGGTCGGTCCGGTGGTCGGCGCGGTGGTCGGCGCGGTGGTCGGCGCGCCCCGGTCCGGTGTCGCGGACGGCGAAGCCCGCGAAGGCGAGGTCCTCCTCACCGGAGCGGTCGCCGGGCAGGGCACGGAAGAGGCGCCGGTACTCGGAGTACAGCTCGTCGTAGATCGGCGTCGCCGAGTGCGGGTGCTCGGCGTCGTACGACGGGCGCATGCCCGGGATCGCGCGGGAGGCGGCGGACCGCCGAGGGGCTGCGGGGACGTCGTAGCTGTACACGCAGGGCCCAACGAGTGAGGACGCCGGGGGATGCGGGGTGCGGTGGTGGGGTGGCGGGGCGTGTGGCGGGGGTGCGGCGGGGCGTGCGGCGGGGGTGCCGTTGCCCCGGGCCGGCGCCGGTGGAGGCCGCGTTCGGGCAGCGGCCTCCACGGGCGGGCGGTTCGGTCGGCGTTCCGGCTGGTGGTCCGGCCGACATCCGTTTACGCGAGGCGCTCGGCGCCCCGGCCTGCGGTCCCGGGCGTCGCTCAGGTGCCCGCGAGCGGGAGGGAGGCGGACACCACCTGGCCCAGCGCCACCGCGCGCTCCAGCGCCTGGCGCAGCAGGTCCTCGCGCGGCTGCCGGCCGACCGTCCCGGCCGGGACGGCGTACATGGTCACCTCGCCGAGCTGGTTGGCGGCGAACCGCCAGGCGTCGGTCACCTGGAGCGGCTGATGGGCCTGCCACCAGCCGGTGCTGCCCCCGGCCGCGGCCGGCTGGAGGATCGCGTGCAGCTTGCCCATCGCGACCAGCACCGACCAGCCGGGCAGCTGGTCCGGCGTCTTGTCGAGGTCGGCGACCGGCTGGAAGCCCGCGTCCTGGAGCAGGTCGAGGAACTCGTCCTCGCCGGTGGTGTTGCCGGGGCGGCCGACCGGCCCGGTCGGCTCGACGACCAGCGAGGCGTGGCCGGTGCCACCGTGCAGCACCAGTCCGCAGGTGATGCCGAGGATCGCGGCCTGGCCGGGTGCGCCCGTCCGGCCGGCCGGGTCCGACGCCGGAGCGGGGGCGGGAAGGGCCTGCGCGGGGAGGGACGGCTGCAGCCGGGCGGCGTCGGCGGACACGTCGCTCTGGGCCTGGCTGATGCTGCGGACGGCGCCGGCCAGCTGCTCCTCGGCGACCGGGACGACCTGGGACGGGATGCAGCGGGCATGGGCGAAGGCGAGCACGGCTGTCTCGTCGCCGACGAAGAGCACGGTGCTGGTCGGCTCCAGAAGGGCGTCGCCGGGGGTGCGGCAGGAGGTGCATTCGTAGTTGTCGGGTGCGTGGGCGCCGCCGAGCAGGCGGTCGGCCTCGTCGTCGCCGATCTCGGATCGGACCTCGTCGCTGACGTCGAGCATGCGCGGCACTGGGTCTCCTCGGTGCGGGGTCGGAAATACCGGGTGGGGGCTGTCGGGACCGGCGCCCGGGGTCTCGGGGCCGGCCCCCGGGGTCGAACGGGGTGGAGCCGGAGGGTCGGGTCTGTTCGAGCCGGGAGGCGACGGCGGCCCGGCCGCCCTTACCAACGGGCCCTTGTGGCAGGGGTCACGGGTGGGGGGTAGGGGTGACGGGAATTGCCTCTGATCCGATCGCGGAGGGTGTTCTCGGCGTCGCAATCTGTCGATCTCGATGGCGGGACTGCCGGAATGAAACGGTGAGGTGAGTCACGGCTCGCCGATGTTTGATCTAGGAAATGACGGTTAAAACGGACAAATTGGACACATTTGCATGGTCGTTACCGTCGGTAACCCCGTGCTGAGCTGGGGAGACCTCCCGCTGTTTGAACCCCGGCCGCCCGCCTCGTAGCTTCATTGGCGGTGCAACGAGCACCACCCGGGTTCACCCCCGACGCACAGCCCGCCGGTTCGTACCGGCGCCGGCAGTGCCCGCCGAAGCGACCGCTCGAACAGGTCGCCGGCGTGTGGAGGGTGGCCGGGGCGGCACGGAACGTCCGACACGTCTCCGGTCGCCCGACGGACGCGGCGAGCGATTTCCAGACCCTTCAGGGCTTGGTTCCGCATGCCCTCCCGGGGCTGTCGAGAGGAACCTCATGACCTTCCGTAACGAGATCGCCGCTGCCACCACCACGGCCACCAAGCGCAACCGCGTCCGGATGGCTGTTGTGGCGGGCGCCGCTGTCGCGGCCCTGCCGGTGGCCGGCCTCGTCACGGCCACCTCGGCCTCGGCCGCCTCCGTCTCCACCTGGGACGCCGTCGCCCAGTGCGAGAGCGGCGGCAACTGGGCCATCAACACCGGCAACGGTTTCTACGGCGGTCTGCAGTTCACCTCCAGCACCTGGGCCGCCTTCGGCGGCACCGCCTACGCCTCGCAGGCCAACCTGGCCACCAAGGCGCAGCAGATCGCCGTCGCCGAGAAGGTCCTCGCCTCGCAGGGCCCGGGCGCCTGGCCCGTCTGCTCCGTCAAGGCCGGTCTGACCAAGGGCGGCGCCGCCGCCGCGGTCGACACCTCCACCCCGAAGGCCACCGAGGCCCCGAAGCCGGCCGCCCCCAAGGCGACCGAGGCTCCGAAGGCCGCTGCGCCGAAGGCTGCCGAGGCCCCCAAGGCCGCGCCGAAGGCCGTTGAGGCCCCGAAGCCGGCCGCCCCCAAGGCCGCCGAGGCTCCGAAGGCCGCGCCCAAGGCCGACGCCGCGCCGAAGGCCGACAAGGCCGCGAAGTCCGGCAAGTCCTGGACCTCGAACGACGCCAAGCAGGTCAACGGCACCTACACCGTCAAGGCCGGCGACACCCTGAGCAGCATCGCCGCCGCCAAGGGCCTCGACTGGCACGCCCTGTACGACAACAACGCCACGGTCATCGGTGCCAACCCGGACCTGATCCTCCCGGGTCAGACCCTCACCGTCTGATTCGGCGCCGGTTGATCCGGCGGTGTTTGATCCGACGCCGGTTGATCCGGCGGCGTCCGCACCGGCAGCGTCCGGTCCGGTGCTGTTCGGTCCGACGCTGTCCGGTCCACGCCTCCACGGCCGTCCTCCCGCACCACGGGAGGGCGGCCGTCGGGGGTTTCCGGCGGTTGTCGGAGGGGTGCGCGAGGATGGGAGCGTGACCCAGGGCGAGTTGTTCGGCGGACTCTTCGAAGCCTCCCCCGAGCGCGGACGGTCCGAGCCGGCCCCGGGGGCGGTGCTGCTCCCCGGCTGGCTCGACGCCGCTGCCCAACTGCGCCTGCTCGCCGCCTGCCGGGAGTGGGCGCGCCCGCCTGCGGGGATGCACACCGTCCGGATGCCCACCGGCGGGACGATGTCCGTCCGGATGGTCAGCCTCGGGCTGCATTGGTATCCGTACGGCTATCGGCCCGTGGCCGAGGACGGCACCCCGGTCAAGCCCTTCCCGCCCGAGCTCGGCGCGCTCGCCCGGCGGGCGGTGGCCGAGGCGTACGGGAGCGCGGGCGGTGGTGACGGCGGTACCGGTGCTGGCGCTGGGACCGGTACCGGTGCTGGTGCTGGTGCTGGTGCTGGGACCGAGGGCATCGCCGGGGCCGTCGGTTACGAGCCGGACGTCGCGATCGTGAACCACTACCCGCACGGTGCCCGGATGGGCCTGCACCAGGACCGCGACGAGCGCGCCGACGCCCCGGTGGTCTCGCTGTCGCTCGGCGACACCTGCGTCTTCAGGCTCGGCAACACGGAGACCAGGACCAGGCCGTGGACCGATCTGGAGCTGTGCGGCGGCGACCTGCTGGTGTTCGGCGGCCCGGCCCGGTTCGCGTACCACGGTGTGGTGCGCACCCTGCCCGGGACGGCGGACCCGGCGCTGGGGCTGACCGGTCGGCTGAACATCACCGTCCGGCAGTCGGGCCTGTGACCGGTGCCAGGCGGCTCCCACCTGCGGTGACGTTCCGCGCAGGGGCTACTGTTCGAACTCGTTCGAGTGAATTGGCGCGGTCGGCCCGGGGGAGGGGAATGTCCCGGCTCGCTGAGGAATTCGATTGAGCTGGAGAATTCGAGAGAACGGGCTGCCGACGGCGGGGCGGAAGACCTCCGGCCCGGGTGGCGGTCCGGAGAGGACGTGTCCCATGGCTACCCCCGTCGACGATCTCGTCGCACTGCTGGACCTCGAGCAGATCGAGCTGAACATCTTCCGCGGGCGCAGCCCCGAGGAGGCGCTCCAGCGCACGTTCGGCGGGCAGGTGGCCGGCCAGGCGCTGGTGGCGGCGGGGCGCACCGTGGACGACGACCGCCCGGTCCACTCGCTGCACGCGTACTTCCTGCGGCCCGGCGTGCCGGGGGTGCCGATCGTCTACCAGGTGGACCGGCTCCGGGACGGCCGCTCGTTCACCACCCGCCGGGTGCTGGCGATCCAGGGCGGGCGGTCGATCTTCGCGCTGACCGCGGACTTCCACGCCCCGGAGCCCGACAGCATCGAGCACCAGTTCCCGATGCCCGACGTGCCCGGCCCGGAGAAGCTGCCGAGCGCACTCGACGAGGTCGGCTCCCGGCTCGGCGAGCTGCCCCCGTTCATCAGCCGGCGCCAGCCCTTCGACATCCGCTACGTCGACCGGCTGCGCTGGAGCACCGAGGAGCTCGCCGGGGTCGAGGCACGCAGCGGCGTCTGGCTGCGCACCAACGGGGCGCTGCCGGACAACCCGCTGATCCATGTGTGCGCGCTCACCTACGCGAGCGACATGACGCTGCTGGACGCCGTCCGGGCCCCGGTCGAGCCGCTCTGGGGCACCCGGCACTTCGACATGGCCTCGCTGGACCACGCGATGTGGTTCCACCGGCCGTTCCGTACCGACGACTGGCTGCTCTACCAGCAGGAGTCCCCGATCGCCCACGGTGCCAGGGGCCTGGCGCGCGGGCAGATCTTCGACCGGAGCGGGCAGCTGGTGGTGTCGGTGGTGCAGGAGGGTCTGTTCCGGCGGATCAAGGCGTGACCGGTGCTGTTGGCCCGTGACCGGCGTGTTGACCGGTGTGACCGCGCTGTGGCCCGCATGACGGCCGTGTGGCTCGCATGACGGCCGTGTGGCTCGCGTGACGGCCGTGCGACGACCGTGTGGCGGTGTCCGGGCCCGGGAATGCCGCGCCCGGGTGCCGGATGTTCGATGGGGTGACGGAGAACGGACGGCCCGCGCCGCGGGCCCTTGACCGGAGTGGGAGGGCCAGCCGATGACGGCGACGGCCGCGGAGGAATGGCAGCACTGGAGCGACGGACGGGCGGCGACCGTCAGCGCGCCGCACGGCCAGCTTGCGCTCACCGGTACGCACTGGCTGGAGCCGGAGCCGGCGGCGATCGCCGGCCTGCCCGGGGTCTGGTGGGCGGACGCGGAGGGCGTGCGGCTGCGGGCTGCGGCGGCCGACGGTGTCACCGTCGCGGGGGCGGGCACCCCCGTCGACGGCGAGGTGCTGCTGCGCCCGGACACCGACCCGGCGGCGGACACCGCCGCGCTCGGCGAGGTCCTGCTGGTGCCGATCGAGCGCGAGGGCGAGCCGGCCCTGCGGGTCTTCGACCCGAATTCGCCCGGGCGGGCGTCGTTCGCCGGGATCGCGGCCTACCCCTACGCGCCGGAGTGGGCCGTCCCGGCCGTCTTCACCCCCTTCGAGGACGGCACCGGGCAGACGGTGCTCGTCCCGAACGCCGACGGCAAGGAGCGCCCGCTCGCGGTGACCGGGCAGATCGCGTTCACCGTCGCCGGTGAGCACCGCACCCTGACGGTCAGCCGCTCGGGCGACGGCCGGCTGAGCGGCGTGATCGCCGACGCGACCAGCGGCCGGGACACCTACCGCTTCCGGTTCGTCACCCTCCCCGCCCCTGACGAGGACGGCCGCACGGTGCTGGACCTCAACCGCGCCTACCTGCCGCCCTGCGCCTTCGCGGACCACTTCATCTGCCCCTTCCCGCCGCCCGGCAACCGGCTGGACTTCCCGGTGGAGGCGGGCGAGAAGCAGGTCCTCACCCGGTAGGCGCCGGGTTCGTTGCGCCCGCCGGCCCCGGTGCGTTCCGGGGCCGGCGGGTTCTGCGCCACCTGCTCCGAAGTCCATCTGCCGGGTCCGGTAGGTGAGTTGGAGCGACAGGGGCCGCGTTGACAGCCTCGCGGGGGCGTGCTGGTGCGGGGTCGCAGGGCGCGGCGGGTCGGGCTGGTGGAGGTGCCGCCGCACGAGCGCGGGCCGATCGCCCGGCAGTTCCCGACCCAGGTCCCGATGGGCGCGAGCATCTTCGTGAGGAACGGCGTGGTGCCGGACAAGCGGCCGGAGAGCTTCGAGCGGGCGGCCCGGGGGATTCCGCTGTTCCGGGTCGTCCCGCTCTGAGGTCCTGCGCTGAACTCCTGCTCTGAACTCCCGTGCTCTGAACTCCCGCGCGTGGGTCCTTCCGGGTGCGCGGGAAGGGGTTCGCACCGTGGTGGCGCGGTGCGGGCCTCCTCTCGCGCGGCGTGCCGCTTCCTGCGAGCGACGGTCACTCGCCCGGGACTGGTCGATGTGCCGGTCGGCGCTACGCTGCACGGAGGATTTCGTGACGATGGGGAGGCGCGGATGCCCGGTCGGCAGAGCGCAGAACGGTTGGCCGCCGAGGCGGATGCCGGTCCGACGTGGCTGCGGAGCAGCGTCGCGCCCAAGCTGCACCTGACCGCGAAGTCCTGCCGGGCGTTCTTCGAGGAGCGCCTCGCCGAGGCCGGTGCGACCTTCGCGGCCTGGACGGTGCTCGCCGCCCTCAAGCTGGAGGGTCCGATGATCCAGCGAGCACTCGCCCAGTACCTGGGCATCGAGGGTCCGACGCTCTCCCGTCACCTGGAGTCGATGGAGCGGCGCGGCCTGGTCGTCCGCAAGCGGACGGACGTCGACCGCCGGGCGGCGACCGTGGAGATCGCGCCCGACGGCGAGGAGATGTACAACCGGATCTCCTCCGTCGCGATCGGCAGCCAGCAGGACATGCTGAAGGGCCTCAGCGACCGGGAGGTCGCGCAGCTCGCGACGCTGCTGGACCGGATCCTGGAGAACGTCGGGCCGCGCTAGGACCGGGGTCGAGCCGCCGCAAGCGCCCCCGGTGTCGGTGGCCGGGGCGGGCGGGACGACGATGGGGCACTGTGTCGACCAATCATCCTGCCAATTCACCGGCCGACGGAGACGCGCCGCCGGCCCCCGTCCCGGCCCCCGTGCAGCCTTCCGTTCCGTCCTCCGCGCAGCCCTCAGCGCCGCCGCGGTCCCGCTACCGGCGGCTGGCCCGGGGAGCCTTCGCCGACCTCAGCCCGTTGCGCTACCACGCCGACTACCGGCGGGTGTGGTTCGGCCAGTCCATCTCCTCCATGGGCCAGCAGATGACGGCCGTCGCCGTCTCCGTCCAGGTCTACGACCTGACCGGCTCCACCTTCGCCACCGGCCTGGTCGGCCTCTTCTCGCTGGTCCCGCTGATCGCCTTCGGCCTCTACGGCGGCGCCATCGCCGACACCGCCGACCGCCGCCGCCTCGGTCTGATCGGTTCGGCCGGCCTCGCCGTCGTCTCCGCCGTCCTCGCCGCCCAGGCGATCGCGGGCCTCGGCCTCGTCGCGGTCCTCTACGCCGCGGTGGCCCTCCAGGCCGCCTTCTTCGCGCTCGCCTCGCCCGCCCGCTCGGCGATGATCCCGCGCCTCGTCCCCGCCGAGCGGCTCCCCGCCGCCAATGCCCTGAACACCGTCAGCATGAACCTCGGCCTCACCGTCGGCCCCATGATCGGCGGCGTCCTCATCGGCGCCTACGGGGTCCAGGCCGCCTACGTGGTCGACACCGTCGCCTTCGGGGCCACCCTCTACGCGATGTGGCGCCTGCCCGCCATGCGCCCGCTCGGCGAACGCAAGGGCCGCGCCTCCGTCCTCGACGGCCTCCGCTTCCTGCGCGAGCAGCCCAACCTGCGCACCAGCTTCCTCGCCGACCTCGCCGCGATGATCTTCGGCATGCCGCGCGCCCTCTTCCCGGCCCTCGCCGTCACCTTCTACGGCGGCGACGCCCGCACCGTCGGCCTGCTCGCCGCCGCCCCCGCCGTCGGTGCCCTGGCCGGCGCCCTCTTCTCCGGCTGGGTCGGCCGCATCCACCGCCAGGGCGCCGCCGTCATGACCGCCGTCGCCGCCTGGGGCCTCGCCATCGCCGCCTTCGGCCTGGCCCGCAACCTCTGGCTCGGCCTCCTCCTGCTCGCCGTCGCCGGCTGCGCCGACACCATCAGCATGATCTTCCGCAACACGATGATGCAGGTCGCCGCCCCCGACGAGATGCGCGGCCGCCTCCAGGGCGTCTTCATCGTGATCGTCGCCGGCGGCCCCCGCCTCGGCGACTTCGAGTCGGGCGCCGTCGCCTCCCTCACCAGCCCGACCGTCTCCGTCGTCAGCGGCGGCCTCGCCTGCGTCGCCGCCATCCTCCTCCTCGCCGCCCGCCGCCCCGCCTTCCTCCGCTACGACGCCCGCCACCCCACCCCCTGACCCCCCACCCCACCCATCCCGCGACAACCCTGCAGCGAGCACCCCCCGACGTGCTGTATTGTTTTCCACGTCGCCGGGAGAACCGGCCGACAAGGTCGAGAAACCCGAAGCCGAGCCCCCCAGGCTCAGCCCGGGCCACGAGACCACGGGACGTGGCGCAGCTTGGTAGCGCACTTGACTGGGGGTCAAGGGGTCGCAGGTTCAAATCCTGTCGTCCCGACCAGCTTTTTCGCAGGTCGGAAGCCACTTCTATCGAAACGATAGGAGTGGCTTTTTCCTTTGGTGGTCGCAAGGTGGTCGTGAACGCTCGTTCACGCGGCCTTGCTGGGCGCGTTTCCGCAGGCCTGGCCCCTACGACCCGGCCGTGACGGGGTATTTGTTCACCTATCCGGAATCCGCGTGTGGCCGATCGCGGACCGGTCGCCTCGGCGGCGCAGAAATGGGCCCGGATTCGCGGGGAATGGGCATGCCGGTGGAACCTGCGGCGTCGTCTGTCGCGACGGGCCGCACGTTTATCGGGTGTCAGCTATGAGCCGGGAATCCCGGGTACTTTTCGGCCCCGGAGCCGGAGCGGCTCGGAACGCTGAGCCGACCTCAGGGGTGCGTTGGTCAGGCCGCGTTGCTGAACAGCGGGTTCGGCGAGCCGACGTCGAGGTCGGTGATGTCCCGGCCGCACTGGGTACGGGCCTCGACGAGGTGGAGCCTTGCTTCGATGGTGTTCACGGCGGCTCTGGCGACGTCCCAGGTCAGGTGGCTGTAGATGTTGGCGGTGGTCGAGAGTGTGGAGTGCCGCAGGGTCTTGGAGATGACGGCCATGGAGACGTTGCCCTCCAGGGCGAGGGTGGCGGCGAGGTGGCGCAGGTCGTGGATGGTGACGTGGGGGAGTGCGGCCTGTTCGCGCAGTTCGTGGAAGCGCCGGCGGACGGCGGCCGGGTGGAGGGGCTGGCCGTCGGGGCCCTGGAAGACGTGACCGTTGATAGTGGCCGTGCTGCGGGCCATGGCGCGCTGAAGGGCGGCGGCGACGCGCTCGGAAAGGGGCACCCAGTTGCGGCTCTTCCTGGTCTTCGGCGCGGTCAGGACGAGTTCGTGGTTGTCGATCGCGGAGAGGGTGTGGCGGATGTACATGACGCGGTCGTCCATCCGCACGCACGGGCGCTGGAGACCGAGTGCCTCGCCCTTGCGCAGGCCGGTGCCGATGATGACCTCGAAGAGGTCGGCGAAGGCGGGGTCGACATTCCGGCAGTGACCCAGGAAGGCGACAGCCTGTTCCGCGGTCCAGGGGACGCGTTCGTCGGGGCGGGGCTTGCGCATGGGCAGCGGCTGCGCGGCGTTGAAGGGCAGGCGGTGCGTGCGCACGGCCGTGCCCAGGGCACTGGAGAGCGTCGCGAGGCAGTGGTAGACGGCCTGGCGTCCGCGACCGGCGTCGAGCTGCTCGTGGGCATAGGCGGCGATGTGGTCGTGGGCATAGGCGGCGATGTGGTCGTGGGCGAGCTCCTCCAGGCGCAACTTGCCGAACACGGGTATCAACTCGCAGAGCACGTAGGTGCGGTAGCGGGCGTAGGTGGTGGGCTTGAGCAGGAACTCCATACCCTTGAGCCACTTGGTGAGGTAGACGGCCACCGTCTCGTGCGGGTCGGCATCGAAGCCGAGTTTGCGGCCTTCGAGGAAGCGGCGCAGCGCGCCCTCCGCGTGCCACTCATCCTCGAACCCGCTACGGCGCACGGTGCGCCTGCGGCCGTCGAGGGAGGGGATGTCGACTGCGAAGGTCCACGTACCGTGCCCCTCCTCGGCCAGGCGAGGACACCCGGCCCCGAGCTGGCGCCGATCCGCGTCACGACACCCGCACCGACGGTAGACCCGGCCCCGTCGCCGTCCCGAACTGCGCACGTTCTTCTGCCTCCTGCGGTCCTGATTCCTTGATCAGCCCGCGAGGCTACACATCCCGCGCCTGGATGGCCTGCTGCGACCACCATGCGATCACCAGCACGGAATCACGGCGCTGACCTGCGACTTTCGGTGAGCACCCGCACGTGGAAGGTGCTGCGTGGGAAGGGCGGCAGGTGCCGCAGGTGGTGGACGGCTGCTGGTGGCCGTGCTGGAGGCGGTTGCCACGACGGACTACACGCCGGAGCGCTCCGGGGGCAGGGGCTTCCGGAGGGAGTGGATCAGCGTGAACGGCTCGGGGCCCTTGGCTGGGGTGTTCTCGTCGAGGCTCTCGGCGCGCGGTTGGCCGGAGCGTCGGGTCCAGGCGCGGCGGTGGATCTGGAGGGCGGCCGATGCCATCGGCTGTCCGCGCAGGCGGGCACGTCGGCGGGCGGCTTCGCGGTGGCGGGGATCGGCGCGCGGGTGCAGGACGACTCCGGTGCGGGCGTGGGTTGCTCTTTCTGCCGCCTATGCCCATGCTGCGCGGCGAGTCGTTCTATCGACGGTCACGCGATCGGGTGGACAGCTCGTGTACGGCCGGGCCCACATCCCCCGGGGCCGTTCAGTATCGTGTCGCCGTTACCTACCGGCCTGATCCTCAACGGTCGGGCCCCTTAGCGGCCGGCCGAACGCCAGGGCGAGGATCTGCCGCCACTCGAGGGGTGGCCTGCTCGCCGGTGAACCGGGTCGGTGCTTGGGTACCCGGACCCGCAGCGCGCCCTGGCGGATGCTGCAGGTGACGGGGGTGGGAAGTTGCAGTGCTTCGCCGTCGACCGCGACCGGAATGCTTTCCCCGTCGGCGCTGACGGTGACCTGAGGTGAGGTCAGGACGTGGAGACCTGCAGCCTTGGTGCCGCGGAGCGCGACCTCGGTTGCTTGGGCCGCGTTGCGGACACGAACCCCGACGACTCCCAGAGTCCCGAGGTCCAGCCGGGGTCTGCGCCCGCCTGCCGCCAGCGGTCCGGGGGCGGCGTAGGGGTTGTTGCTGACGAGGAGGGCCTGCTGGGCTTCCAGGCGGGTGCCGTCCGAGAGTGCGTCCAGCGGCTGGCCGGCGAATCCGAGCAGGAGGTCGGGAAGTGCGGCCAAGGCGACGCCCGTCTTCGCGTCCCGGTATTCGGGTTGCTGGACGATCTGGGCGTACACGCCGAATGACACCGTGTTGACGAAGGCCCGGCCGCTCACCATGCCCAGGTCGACCCGCAGTTCCTCACCGTCGGTCAGCGCGTCGAGGCAGAGTGAGGGGTCGTCGCGGTCCAGGCCGAGGTCCATGGCGAAGTGGTTGCGGGTGCCGGCGGAGACCACCAGGAACGGGAGGTCGTGCTCTGCGGCCACCTCGGCCACCTGGGCCTGGGTGCCGTCGCCGCCGGCGACCCCGAGCAGGTCCGCGCCCTCGGCCACGGCACGACGGGCGAGGGCGGCGACATCGGTCTGCATGGACGTGTCCAACAGCATGACCCGCGCGCCCAGGGCCTCGGCCTTCTCGGCGAGACCGAAGCGGCCGACCTTCCCGCCTCCGGACTTCGGGTTCATGATCAGTACTGCTTGCGTGGGAGCGGCGCAAGCAACCGCGTGCATGCCGTGGGTGGTGTGCGCCGAGCGCAGTGCCGATCGTGCGAATGCCAGCCCGCCGGCCAGCAGGGCGATCGCGGCGAGCGCTGCGGGCCACAGGCCGGCGCGGGTGTAGAGCACAAGCACGACTGCGGGTGCAGCGATCGCGAGCAGTGCCCCGACAGCCCGCACGGGCCCGTGATGTGACAGGGCCCACCATGTCCCGGCAGCTGCCGCAGCGAGTCCGGCCAGCCCGATGCCGAGGATCATCAGGCCACTTGGTCCGCTTACGGAGATCAGCACCGCCATCGCGCCGAGCGGGCAGGCCAACGCGAGTAGGGCGACGAGACGGACGCGCCACGGTGCGCGAGGATCGGTCGTTGCCATCGGGACCTCCTTCCGATCCACTCTGATGTCCCGTCAGTTCTATGGCGGGTGTCTGCCCAGGTGGCTCGGGATGCGACCGGTCAGCGGACGGGTGTCACAGTTCGACGGGCTTCAGCCCTTGACCGCGGCGGCCTGTCCGTCCTTGCGAACAGCCAGGGCCGTTGGTCGTCGGCTTATGAGTCGGGGCGGCGCTGCGATGTACGCAGGGTGCCTGGTCCGGCTCGGCTGCTGGGTCAGGTGGACCGGGATGGCTCGTCGCGGCGTATCACGCACAGGCCCCAGATGACGAGGGCGCAGGCGGCCATGACGGTGACGGACCAGAGCGGGTAGTACGGGATGGACAGGAAGTTGGCGATGATGAGCAGTGCCGCCACGACTATTCCGAGGATCCGGGCCCAGAGGGCGAGCCTGAACAGCCCGATGCCTATGCCGATCGCGAGCACACCGAGGGCCAGGTGGATCCAGCCCCAACTGGTCAGGTCGAACCGGAACACGTACTTGGGCGTACTGACGAAGACGTCGTCTTCGGCGATCGCCATGATTCCCCGGAGGATGTTCAGACATCCGGCGATCAGGAGCATCACGGCGGCGAAGACCACCAGGCCACTGCGCAGGCTCGCGGACGAATCACTGCGGGTTTTCGCGGGTGAGGACATTCCTTTACCTCGATTCACGGTGTCCACGGCCGGGCGGCGGAAACGTCGGGCCAGGGCGTCCACGGAGGGGGATGGTCGACAAGCTGCCGGTTCGTTGGAAGTGGGAGCGCTTGCGCCAAGCCCTCACGGCCGCTGTGAAGCACTGAGTCGAGCCTTCGGGGACCTGCTGCCAGGGCAGCCTAAGAGCTGTCGGAGAGCTGGTCCGCGGATGTCGACGGCGGCTGCAGCGATCACCAGTAGTGTCCCCCGGATCTCACCGGGGGACACGTGGGCGTGGTGCCTGGCGCAGACGGGAGTTGCGGTGTGGCAGTCGGCCCCCGGCTTCGGCAAGGCGCCGGTCGATGCCGGATCATCGTGGTAAGCCGTCTGCCGGAGGCGACGTCCGATGGCGCAATTCGGAGTGAGCTGCTTACGGTGGGATGAGAGACAACTGCGGCACGAGAACGCGGTGTGAGCACGCTCATTCGAGCGGTGTATCCGCGCTCGGGAGTTCGTCCGGCTGAGATCTGGCACATCCGATGCCATTGCCGGTAAGTCGCCGACGCCGCGACGGCCTCCGGCGCCGGCGCGCCCGCTGCTGGGCCTGGTCCGCGAGGGCAGCCGTCCGACCCGCCTCTGCTCCCACGGGTTACCGGCGGGCAGCAGTGTCACCGCTGAGGAGTTCCACGGATGAAAGCCTTCACGCCGATCGGCGAGCACGGTCTCATCGGTGATCTGCAGACCAGCGCGCTGGTGGCGACGGACGGCACGATCGACTGGTTCTGCCATCCGCGGTTCGACTCGCCCAGCGTGTTCGCCTCGCTGCTGGACCCCGAGCGGGGCGGGCACTTCCGGATCTCCCCGGACACGGACGCGTGGGAGAGCCAACAGCTGTACCTGCCCGGCACCGCGATCCTGATCACGCGGTTCCTGACCCCGGACGGGGTGGGCGAGGTCGTCGACTTCATGCCGGTGATCGAGGGCGGCGCGAACGACCGGCACCGGCTGGTGCGGCTGATGCGCGTGGTGCGCGGGCGGATGCGGTTCGTCGTCGAGTGCCGGCCTGGTTTCGACTACGGCCGCCGGGCCCACCGCACCGAGATCACCGACAACGGAGCGGTGTTCCGCACCGACGACGGCGACGCCGTGGCGCTCAGTCTCGTCCGGCGCCCCGGCGCGGCGCCGTCGGAGTACGTGAAGCCGACCGTTCAGGACGGCGCCGTGCACGTGGCCGTGACGGCGGCGGTGGGCGATGCGGGAGGGATCGTGCTGGACACCGCCCCCGACGGGCAGGGCGGCCCGGTCACGCTCGATGATGTCACGGGGCTGTTCGAGGAGACCCGGGACTTCTGGCGCGGCTGGGTGGCCCGGTCGCAGTACCGCGGGCGGTGGCGGGAGCACGTGGAGCGTTCGGCGATCACGCTCAAGCTGCTGACGTACCGGCCCACGGGGGCGCTGGTCGCGGCGCCGACCGCCGGCCTGCCCGAGCAGCCCGGTGGGGAGCGGAACTGGGACTACCGCTACACCTGGGTACGAGACGGGTCGTTCTCGGTGTACGCGCTGCTGGGGCTCGGTTACACCGAGGAGGCGGAGGGCTTCCTGCACTGGCTGGCGCACCGGGTGGAGGAGGCCGCCGGCGGCGAAGGGCACGAGGTCGACCCGCTGAAGATCATGTACAGGGTGGACGGCTCCTCGGACCTCACCGAGGAGGTCCTCGACCACCTCCGCGGATGGCGCGACTCGCGGCCGGTGCGGATCGGCAACGGTGCCTTCGACCAGCTGCAGCTCGACGTCTACGGCGAGGCCCTGGACTCGATCCGGCTCGGTGACGCGCACGGCCTGCCGCTGACCTACTGGGGCTGGCAGCGGATCACCCGCATCATCGACTGGCTCTGCGACCACTGGGACCGACCGGACGACGGCATCTGGGAGACCCGCGGCGGACGCAAGGACTTCACCTACGGCCGCCTGATGTCCTGGGTGGCACTGGACCGCGCGATCCGCCTGGCGACCGACCACGCCAAACCCGCGGACCTGGCACGCTGGACCGGCGCACGGGACGCGATCTTCCGCCAGATCATGGACCGCGGCTGGGATCCGGGCCGTGAGGCGTTCGTCCAGCACTACGACACCCAGGTCCTGGACGCGGCCCTGCTCTACACGCCACTGGTCGGCTTCATCGCCCCCAAGGACCCGATGTGGCAGTCCACCCTGCGCGCGATGGACAAGGAACTCGTCTCCGACAGCCTGGTCTACCGCTACGACCCGAGCGCCTCACCCGACGGGCTGCGCGGCTCGGAGGGCACGTTCTCGATGTGCACCTTCTGGTACGTCGACGCCCTCGCCCGCTCGGGGCGGCTCGACGAAGCGCGGCTCACCTTCGAGAAGATGCTCACCTACGGCAACCACCTCGGCCTCTACGCCGAGGAGATCGGCCCTACCGGCGAGCAACTCGGCAACTTCCCGCAGGCGTTCAGCCATCTCGCGCTGATCACCGCGGCCATGAACCTCGACTACCAGATCGACCACGGCGTAGGCACCCTCGGCGCCCTGCCCGGAGAGAGGTGGCTCGCGAGCTGACGCCCCGGGCCCCGGGCCGCCCGGAGCCACCCCCCGAAGTAGTGAGTCTGGAAGGGGTCTTCCATGAAGACCGTCATCGTCGGCGGAGTCGCCGCCGGAGCGTCGACCGGTGCGCGCCTGCGGCGACTGGACGAGTCGGCCGAGATCGTCATCCTCGAACGCGGCCGCTTCGTGTCGTTCGCCAACTGCGGCCTGCCGTACCACATCGGCGGAGCGATCCCCGAACGCGACAGCCTGCTACTGCAGACCCCCGAGAGCCTTGCCCGCAGCCTCGCGCTCGACGTCCGCACCGGCCACGAGGTGCTGCGCATCGACCGCGACGCCAAGGAGGTCGAGGTACGCGACCTCGACGCCGAGCGCACCTACCGCGAGTCCTACGACACGCTTGTGCTGTGCCCCGGCGCCGACCCGATCCGCCCGCCCATCCCGGGCGCGGACGACCCGCAGGTGGACGTGCTGCGCGACGTGGCCGACATGGACCGCGTCATCACCCACCTCGACGAGAGCGCCTCACGGGCCACTGTGGTCGGCGGCAGCTACATCGGCCTGGAACTGGCCGAGGCCCTGCGCTCGCGCGGGCTGGAGACCACGATCGTCGAGCGCACCGACCAGCTCATGCCCTGGCTCGACCACGAGATGACCCGGATCCTGCACTACCACGTCCGCAGCCACGACGTGGACGTGCGCCTGTCCACCTCCGCCGAGGCGATCCACCGCGGCGACAAGAGCACCTTCACCGTCGACCTCTCCGACGGCACCACCCTGGAGCCCGACGTCCTCGTCCTGGCCGCCGGAGCACGCCCCAACGTGGAGCTGGCCCGCGACGCCGGCCTGGAGATCGGCCCGCGCGGCGGCATCGTCGTCGACGCCCACATGCGCACCTCCGCGCCCGACATCCTCGCCGCCGGCGACGCCGTGGAGACGCCGAGCCTCGTCACCGGCGAACCCATGCTCTCCATGCTCGCCGGGCCCGCCAACCGGCAGGGCCGCATCGCCGCCGACACCATCGCCGGCCGCGACAGCGCCTACCGCAGCACCCAGGGCACCGCCGTCGTCAAGGTCTTCGACATGACCGCCGGCGGCACCGGCCTGACCGAAGCCCAACTACGAGCCGCCGGAATCGACTTCCGCAAGGTGTACGCCCACCCCAGCGGCCACGCCGCCTACTACCCCGGCACCGCGCCGCTGTTCATGAAAGTGCTGTTCGACCCCGCCGAGGGAAAACTGCTCGGCGCGCAGGTACTGGGCTGGGACGGAGTCGACAAGCGCATCGACGTCCTCGCGGTCGCCCAGCGCGCCGGCATGACCGTCTACGACCTCGAACACCTTGAACTCGCCTACGCCCCGCCCTACGGCTCGGCGAAGGACCCAGTCAACATGGTCGGCTTCCTGGCCTCGAACCTGCTGCGCGGCGACATCCACCTCTGGTACCCGGAGGACTTCCCGCAGTGCGCCGAGCGGGCTCTGATCCTCGACACCCGCACCCGGGCCGAGTACGACGCCTGGCACATCCCCGGCGCGGTCCTCATCCCCTACACCGAACTGCGCGAGCGCCTCGACGAAGTGCCCCGCGACAAGCCCGTGTACACCTACTGCCGATCGGGATTCCGCAGCTACATCGCCTACTGCGTGCTGCGGCAGGGAGGTTGGGACACTGCGTTCCTGTCCGGCGGGACGATGACCTACCACGGCTTCCACAAGACGCCGCTGGCCACCGGCAAGGCCGGCCAGCCAGTAGTGACCCACGCCGAGGACGAACTGGCCCAGCGGCCCGGCGCGCTCACGGGCATCTGACCCAGGCGAAGGTGCGCCCGATGGGAGACATCGCGGTCGAGACCGCCCTGCACGTATGGGCCCAGCACGCCGAGGGCCCGGTGTGGGACGCCGCCACCGCCCGCCTGTGGTGGGTCGACATCACCGGCGGGCGGGTGCACTGCTTCGACCCCGTGTCGGGCGGCGACTGCTCCTGGAGCACCACCGGCCAGCCCGGCGGCGTCGTCCTTGACACCGCCGGGCACCCGGTGGTGGCCGACCCGGACGGCCTGCGCGTCCTCGACCCCGCCACGGGCTCGACCGAACTGTGCGTCCCGATCGAGCGCGACAAGCCCCAGAACCGCGCCAACGACGCCAAGACCGACAGCCGCGGCCGGGTCTGGGTCGGGACGATGGCATACGACAAACAGCCGCGCAACGCCGCGCTGTACCGGGTCGACGGCGACCGGGTCGTTCGGATGGTCGACGGACTGACCTGCTCCAACGGGCCCGCCTTCGACGAGGCAGCAGGCCGTCTCTACCTCGCCGACACCACGGTGATGACGGTGGACCTCTTCGACCTCGACGTCGACACCGGCGCCCTGAGCGGCCGACGGCGTTTCCTCGACTTCACCGGGGCCGGGGTGTGGCCGGACGGCATGACCGTCGACGACGACGGCATGCTGTGGATCGCGCTCGGGCGGGCCGGCGCCGTCCACCGCTACCGCCCCGACGGCACGCTCGACGGGGCGATCACCCTCCCCACCCCCAACCCCACCTCGGTGGCCTTCGGCGGCCCCGACGCAGGCGACCTCTTCATCACCACCTCCTGGTCCGACCTCGAAGCGCCCAACCGGTCCCTCCAGCCACTCGCCGGCGCTGTCCTCCGCTGCCGCCCCGGTACGACCGGCCGACCAGCCGCCCGATACGTGCGGACCCGACATGCCACTTCTCCCTCCGAGCGAGGCGACCCATGACGATCCGACGCATAGCCCTCTTCGGAGCCTCCGGAGACCTCACCAGCCGCCTGATCATGCCCGCGATCGCCCAGCTCGCCGAGGCCGAACTCCTCCCACCCGGGCTCACCATCACCGGCTCGGCCAACACCGACTGGTCGGCCGAGGACTTCCACCGGCACATCGCCGACGAGCTCGACAAACACGCCAGCGCCGTGACGCCGTCCGCGCGCGACGCCGTCCTCGGAATGCTCGACTACCGGGCCGCCGACGTTACCGACCCCGACGACGTACGGCGGGTCCTCTCCACCGGGGACGCAGACCGCGAACCCGCCCTCGTCTACCTCGCCCTGCCCTCGGGCCTGCTCCAGTCCGTCCTCCCCGCACTCGCCACCGCAGGACTCGGCGCCGGGGACGCCGTCGCGATCGAGAAGCCCTTCGGCACCGACCTCGCCTCCGCCCGCCACCTCAACGAGATCCTGCGCACCCGCCTGCCGCTGCCCACCATCTTCCGCGTCGACCACTTCCTGTCCGACGAACTCGTCCGCCGGGTCATGGTCCTGCGGTTCCTCAACCGCGTCTTCGAACCCACCTGGAACGCCGTCCACGTCGACCACGTCGACATCAGCTGGCTGGAGAGCCTCGCCCTCGAAGGCCGGGCCTCCTACTACGACAAGGCCGGCGCACTGAAGGACATGGTGCAGAACCACCTCATGGAGGTCATGGCCCTGGTCCTCATGGAAGAGCCCGCCCGCATCGACGCCGACTCCTTCCGGGGCAACAGGGTCGAAGCCCTGCGCGCCGTCGCCACACCCGCGAAGGACCGGATGCGCACCGACACCGTCCGCGCCCGGTACACCGCCGGCACCATCGGAGAGCGCCACATCCCGTCCTACACCGACGAACCCGGCGTCGACCCCGCCCGCGCCACCGAGACGTACGCCTCCCTCACACTCCAGGTGGACAACGCCCGCTGGCACGGCACACCGTTCACCCTGCGATCCGGCAAGGGCATGGCCCAGGACGCCGCCGAGATCGCCATCCACTTCCGGCCCGCACCGGCCTACCTCCTCGACCGGTGGCCCGGCATCCAACCGAACGTACTGCGCCTCGGCCTCAAACAGCCCTACGTCCGGCTGACCACCACCCTCAACGGCCCGGACCGCACGGCCGAGAACCGCGAACTCGAACTTTCCTCGGCCGGATCCCGGCGAACCCCCTACGCCAATCTGTTCCTCGAAATGCTCCGCGCCGACGCCACCCTCTTCATCCGCGGCGACGAGACCGAAGAAGCGTGGCGCATCATCGACCCCGTGGTGACGGCGTGGACCGCCGCAGGAGTCCCGATGCAGGAGTACCCGGCCGGCGAGGCACCGCCAGGACCCACCGGCTGAGGCTGGCCGGCCGGCGAGCACAGCACTGCACTTGGCCGGCCCGCAGCAGGCAGCGGGGCCTGGCAGGGCGCCCGAGCGGGCCCGGGGAGCGGCTGCATCACCGCTCCCGCTCCTGCTACTCCTTGCGCCGGTCCGCGGCCGGAGCTCGGCGGATGAGGCGTCGTTCGGGGATCTCGGCCAGGCCGGCCGGAGCCGCAGTGGTCGTTCCCGGTAGTGCGGCGAGCCGGGGACCGTAGCGTTTGGCCAGCGGGTCCGCCGTGAGTCCGTGTGCCAGGACGCTGAGCAGCACGGTGAAGCCGATCACGGTGACGGCCGGCTGCGCTGCGGGCTCACCGAGGTCTTCCAGGGCGAGTAGCCCGAAGACGACGGATGCCAGTCCGCGTGGCCCGAACCAGCCCACGAACAGTACGGCGGGCCGGCCGAGTCCTGCCCCGGTCAGCGCGAGCGCCACCGGCAGCATCCGGATCACCGTCAGGCTGAGCACGGCGTAGAGCGCGGTCTGCCAGGTCAGCGCCTCCAGGGCAGGCACCACCGCGACCACCCCGAAGACCAGCCAGACCAGCAGCGACAGCAGGGCGCCGGTGTCCTCGACGAAGGGGACCAGTTTCGCCGCCGGGCCGCCGGCGGCGGTGAACGCCAGGCCGCCGGTGAACGCCGCGATGAACCCGTTGCCGTCCAGTGCCACCGAGGTGGCGTAGCAGCATAGGGCCAGGCCCAGCACCGCTGCGCCGGCGAAGCCTTCGGCCACCCAGCCGCGGTCGCGGCCCACCTTGGTCAGCCGGCCGCCGCCGCCGACCACGGCGCCGATCAGCAGGCCCAGCGCGAGTTCGGCCACCGCCTTCCCGAGCCCGGTGTCGCCGGCGTGTTCGGCGGTGGACGCCCCTGCGATGGCGACCAGCACGATCGGCGTGGCGATCCCGTCGTTGAGTCCGCTCTCGACGTTGATCAGCCGCCGGATCCTGGCCGGAACCGCCCGGTTCACCATGACGGCCGCGCCCAGTGCGGCGTCGGTCGGTGCCAGTGCCGCACCGACGAGCAGGGCGAGCCAGATGCTCCCCACCCCGGGGAGCATGAAGGCGGCCAGCGTGCCCAGGCCGATGGACAGCGGCAGCCCGATGCCCAGCAGTCGCAGGCACAGTCCCATGTCCGCCCGCAGTTGACGCAGCCCGACCCGGGAAGCGTCGGAGAACAGCACCAGCGCCAGTGTCGCCTCGGCCAGGACCTTCACCAGCTCCGCGCTCGGGGTGATCCCCAGCGGTGCCAGCGGGCCGTGGGTCAGCAGCACACCTGCGGCGGTGAACACGATGGGCGCGGTCATGTCGAAGTGCTCCAGCCGCGCCGACAGCATCCCCCACACGAAGACCAGCCCGGCGATGATCGCCAGATCCGTGACCGTCATCGGCCCGCTCCGGGCTGGCTGCTGCCGCGACGGCCCGCCGGCGGGCAGGAGCGGGCGACGAGTCCGGACGGCCACGGGCCGGCACCGCCCGTGACGGTGTCCGGCCCACCGGCTGGCTGGGAGACCTCGTGGAAGGCGCCGGGGCTCACCGGACGCCTCGCGTAACCGGCGCGGTCGGCGATGGCCGGTGGGGTGCCGGGCCTGGCACGCGCGTGGTGCCCTGCCTGGCGGGGTCGGGTGGTGTCGTCATGGTGACGATGCCTCTTCCTCCGGCCAACACCCGGTCATCAGGTCAGTGGCGGGATGCCCTTGGCAATGAGGTTCACGCCGAAGACGAGGAACAGGACCGTCATCACGGCATCGTTGTGCACCGACAGCCAGCCCTTCGCCAAGTCCAGGGACGCCTTCGCGCGATCGCCGCCGGTCAGGTGGAACAGGACGGGGCCGGCGATCGTGAGGCTGCCCACGACCACGAAGACGATCAGCGAGACGACCGCCTCCGTCGTCGAGGGCCCCACCACCGCCAGGGCGGACCCGGCGCCGGCCGCCAGGAGGAGGTTCTTGGGGTTCACCCCCGCCAGCAGCACGCCGAGCCCGAATGCCTTTCCCGGCGTGAACGCGTCGATCCCCGCCATCCACGGCGGCATCCGCGGTTCGCTTCCCGGCGCCGGACGGTTGCGCCAACTACGGCCGGCGAGGAGCAGAAGGAGCACGCCGAACACGATCTGCGCCCAGGAGACCCCGTCGGCAGCCGTGCTGTCGGTCGAGGCGTCACCGGCGTCCGAGACGAGGTAGACGATGCTGCTGACCGCGCCGAGTGCGACCACCCAGCCAGCCAGGAACATCGGCCCGTTCACCTTGGCCCGGTGCGAGAACAGCATCAGGATCACCGCGATGATCGGTACGGGGCTGATCGCCACACCGATCGCGAACGTCAGTACCTCGCCGATCCCCTGAGCCATGGTTCCTTGCCTTCCCGAGCAGTCCGGGCGGGGTCGTTCCCGCCCTCCGCACCGCTGACGTTGGTTCGGCGGCCGGTTGCCCGGCTGATCCGGCGTACTTCACTGCCAAGTGGAGAGGGTTGGGCCCTGCCTCATGGCGCAGGCGTATGCCCGAGCTTTCCCGGACCGCCGTGGCGCTGGCGGACGATTGTTCAGATGCCCGCGTATTCGTGTTCGTTGGTCGGCAGGCCCGCCGCGATCCAGGCCTTGAGTCCGCCGTCGAGGACGGCCACGTCGCCATAGCCCATCGTCTTGAGGGTCAGGGCGGCGAGGGCGGCACGGGCCCCTGAGGCGCACACGACGATGACCCGCCGGCCCGGGTCAAGGGCTTCTTTGTGGCGGGGGCTGGTCGGGTCCGCGAAGAACTCCAGTAGTCCCCGGGGCGCGGGCACGGAGCCGTCGATATGGCCGTGTTGCCACTCCTCGGGCTCACGCACGTCGACGAACACCGCGCTACTGCCGCGCTCGTCCGCGGCCTTCAGCGGCGCCACGAGCCCCACCTGTGCCCGGGCCTCATCGATCATCTGCATCGCAGTCCTGGTCATCTCGCTCTACCTTCTTCACTCTCACGTCCCCGAACCGGGCCGCGCACGAAGCCGCGCGCCCGGTCACGCACCGTGCGCGCGGCCACAACCAGGTCGGGTGGCGACAACAGCCCTGTGCTAGCCGAGTCGGGCGTGGCCGATACCGAGCGATTCCTGGGTTCCGACCTTCGCCAGGGTGACCCGCTCCCATTCCTCTTCGAGCAGCTGCTTGGCGGCTTCCTCGAGGAACTCTGGTGCGGCCCACTCGTGCACGTCGAAGTCGTTCTGGATGTAGCCGTGGCTGAGCATGAAGTC
This sequence comes from Kitasatospora purpeofusca, assembly GCF_036010405.1. Classification (NCBI taxonomy): domain Bacteria; kingdom Bacillati; phylum Actinomycetota; class Actinomycetes; order Kitasatosporales; family Streptomycetaceae; genus Kitasatospora; species Kitasatospora purpeofusca. The sequence goes on from NZ_CP108561.1 coordinate 7,102,854, forward strand.
CTTGCCGATGTCGATGGAGGCCATGTTCTGCGGCGAGAGGTTGGGCACCATGTCGATGTTCTTGATGCCGCGGTAGGTGTCCTCGACGTCGAGGTAGAACGTCTGCCGGTTCAGGATCGCGGCGGCGGCGTGCTTGTGGGCGTTGGCCCAGCGCCCGACCTTGATCATGCCCTTCATGAACGCGACCACGAGCTCGGGGTGCTGCTCGGCCATCTCCGTGGTGCAGGTGATCACGGCGGGGATGTTGGCGACCTGCAGCGTCCAGTCCGGGTAACGGGACAGGTCCTCGATGGCCTTGAACTTGCCCGTCGCCTCCTGCAGGTGCTGGAAGGGCTTGCTCTGGGTGTAGATCGCGTCGACCGTGCCGTTCTCCAGCGCCGTCTCCAGCGGGCGGAACGCCAGGTCGTGCTTGTGGTCGCGCTTGAGCCAGAGCTCGGACGGGTTGTCCATCGGGTCCAGCATCTTCGGGTTGTCGTACCAGTCGTCCGGGTACGGGAACTCGACGATCTCCACGTCGTCGCGGGTCATGCCGTTGACCCGCAGCATCAGCTCGATGCCCTGCTCCTCCTGGATGCGCCACCAGTCGTTCTTGATGGTGTTCAGGCTCTTCGTCAGCCCGATCTTCTTCCCCCGAAGCTCCGTCATCCGGTAGATGTCGTCCCGTGCGCGCACCAGCATGCAGCCGCCCTCGCGCGGAGCGTGGGTCGCGCCCAGGAGCCTGGTCCGGCGCAGGTCCGCGTGCACGTGGACGGGCGGGAACAGTCCGCCGAAGCGGATCAGGTTGTCCAGGTTGTGGATGTAGTGCGGGTACCAGTTGTTCTCCCGGCGGGAGCGGAGAAAGGCGTACGACACGCCGATCTTCTTGAACTCCTCCCGGGTCCACCCCAGCTCCTGGTCGACGTTGCTGGCGGACACCAGAGGACAGTTCGTGTAGTACACCTCACTCCAGTCGAGGGGCACCGTGCTGGACTGCTTTCCGGGAGCCTCTTTCGCCGCCATCGCTCTCTCCTGCCGCTCGGGGACCTCTCCCCGCGCTGGAAGGGCAAAGCCGGGACGGCTGCCGACGTCGGGAGATAGGGCTATGCCCAACCCATCACGCCGGAGCAGGCTCCGCGAGCCGATCCCTGCCATGTTGCTGCGTCCGAGTGCGGCCGGCTTGTCGAGTCAGCCCGGGGTGGGTGTGGGCACTGGTCTCGCGCGGGTCCGGCAGCTGTGCTGTCGCGGCAGGGCCAGCCTTCGTAGCTGTGCGCATGGGGAACGCCGGCTGTGGACGGGCTGCTGCAGTGCCAGGTGGGCGCCACGGCATGCTTCCGTTCGCGTTCCGGTTCGGGGCCGACTTCTGTCGTCGGGTCGGGTGGCGTCACCTGCCGGGGTTGCGGCGTGCGATCTCGGCGTTGAGGGCGGTGGCGAAGGCGCACCATGCGGCGTAGGGGAGCAGGGCGGTGGCGGCGGTGCGGTCCGTGCGGGCGGTGCGCCGGATGAGGTCGGCATTGCTGAGGTCGAGCAGGAGGGTGCCGGCCACGCCGGCGGCGGGGCTGTGGCAGCGGAAGAACATCCAGTTCCATGCCGCGTTCAGGCCGAGGTTGACGCCGAGGCCGGCGGTCAGGGCTCGCCGTTCGTGGCCGTGGGCCTTCAGCAGGGCGCGACCGCCGGCCCAGGCGATGGAGGCGTACAACGGCGTCCATACCGCGCCGAATGCCCAGGAGGGCGGTTGCCAGGGCGGCTTGGCCAGTGACCGGTACCAGTCGCTGTCCGCGTCCACCGCCTTCCCGCCCACCACCGCGGTCGCGGTCACCGCCGCCGCGGTCGCCGCGTACACCGGCCACCGGGCGGGTGCCGAGGGCCGTGATCGTTCACTGATGATCCTCATGCGCGTTCGCCTTCCCCGTCTGCCGTCACTCGATCCCGCGCCGCCGGGGGCCTTCGGAATGCCGCCCGGGGCGGGTGAAGGTCTGTGACTCCCGGAGCGCGGTGACGTCGGTGGATGGTTTTTCAACTGCCTTCGTGTTCACCCTTGTTGGGAACGGGCCTCGCTGCTGGATGGTGTGGCCGATGCAGCGGGCGGCCCCCGTGGGTGGGGTTCTACTGGCGGGCCATGTGCATGCGCATCTCGCTGGGGGCGTCGACGATGAGGTCGCCGGAGAGGTCGACGGTGACGCTGTGCAGGGTGCCGGTGAAGCGGAACGGTGCCCGGTAGTCGGGTGTGACGGCCGAGCCGGGGTTCGCTCCGCAGCACATGCCGCCCGGGTTGAACGCGACCGGCGTGGTGTAGGGCATCGCGGTCTCGCCGACCAGGTGTCCGTCGACGTAGAGCTGGGCCAGGCCGGGTGAGCCCTTGCCGGCCGCGATGTCCGGGGTGCCGGTGGGTTCGAACTCGAAGCGCAGCGTGTGCCGTCCCTCGGGCAGCGGCTCGGCGGAGGCCACGTGGTGCAGGGCGCGGCGGACGTAGTTGTGGGCGTAGTGCAGGTAGTTGTCCTTGACGTACAGGGTCCAGCCTCCGGCGTTGGTGCCCTGGCAGAGCAGGACGCCCTCGGCGCCGCCGGGCGGGATCTCGACGTCGGCGGTGACGCTGTGCGGGCGGTTGAGGACCCGCGGGGCGACTGCGGCGGGCAGGACCTGGGTGCCGGGGCGGAAGGTGTGGCTGGTGCGGGCCTGGGTGATCTGCGGGCGTTCGGTCATCATCCGTTCCAGGACGCTGCCGTCGATGGGGAGGACGTTGTACTTGCCGGCCTCGACGTACCACAGGGCGATCATCTCGATCAGTTTGCCGCGGTGCTCCTGGGCGAGGTTGCGGGTCTCGGCGATGTCCTTCTCGACGTGGTACAGCTCCCAGTGGTTCGCGTCGAGGTCGTCGAGGTCGGCCATGGTGATCGGGGTGCCGAACGGGCGCTGGGCCTCGGTGAAGTTGGGACCGGGCCAGGGGCAGACGGCGCGCCAGCCGTCGTGGTCGATCGCCCGGTGGCCGAGCATCTCGTAGTACTGGGTGCGGTGGCGGGTCGGCGCGGCGGGATCGTCGAAGGTGTGGGCGAAGCTGACGCCGTGCAGGGGCGACTGGGTGACGCCGCGGATGGTGGCGGGCGGCTCGATGCCGAGCACGTCGAGGACGGTGGGGACCATGTCGATGATGTGCGCGAACTGGTCGCGGATCTCGCCGCGGGCCCGGATGCCGGCGGGCCAGTGGACCAGGAAGGGGTCGCTGACGCCGCCGCGGTAGGTCTCGCGCTTCCACCGCCGGAAGGGGGTGTTGCCCGCCCAGGTCCAGCCCCACGGGTAGTGGTTGAACGTCTCCGGGCCGCCGATCTCGTCGATCCGCGCCAGGCTCTCCTCCAGCGACTCGGGCGCGTTGTTGAAGAACTGCAGCTCGTTGGTGGTGCCGGTGACCCCGCCCTCGGCGCTCGCGCCGTTGTCGGAGACGACCATGACCAGGGTGTTGTCGAGTTCGCCGGTCTCCTTCAGGAAGTCCAGCAGCCGCCCGATCTGGTGGTCGGTGTGGGACAGGAACCCGGCGAACACCTCCATCATCCGCGCCGCCAGCCTCCGCGCGTCGGGCGTCAGCGACTCCCACGCGGGTACGTCCGGGTCGTGCGGCGACAGCTCGGCGTCCGCGGGCACCACACCGAGTTCCTTCTGCCGGGCGAAGGTGCGCTCGCGGTAGGCGTCCCAGCCGTCGTCGAACCGGCCCCGGTAGCGGTCCGCCCACTCCTTGGGCACGTGGTGCGGGGCGTGCGTCGCGCCGGGGCAGAAGTTCAGGAAGAACGGCTTGTCCGGGGCGACCTGCTTCGCGTCCGCGATGAACGACATCGCCCGCTCGGCCAGGTCCTCGGTCAGGTGGTAGCCCTCCTCCGGCGTCGCCGGCGGCTCGACCTGGTGGTTGTCGTACACCAGGTCCGGATACCACTGGCTGGAGTCCCCGCCCAGGAAGCCGTAGAACCGTTCGAAGCCCCGCCCCAGCGGCCACCGGTCGTACGGCCCCGCTGCGGACTCGTGCTCGGAGGGCACCAGGTGCCATTTGCCGACCATGTACGTGTTGTAGCCGTGCTGGAGCAGCATCTCGGACAGGAACCCGTTCTCGAAGGGGACCTGTCCGTTGTAGCCGGGGTATCCGGTGGCCGCCTCGGTGATCGCCGCCATCGCGTTGGCGTGGTGGTTGCGGCCGGTCACGATGCAGGAGCGCGAGGGCGAGCACAGCGCGGTGGTGTGCATGTTGGTGTACAGCAGCCCAGCCGCCGCCAACGCGTCGAGGTTCGGTGTTTCGATCGGGCTGCCGTAGCAGCCGAACTGTCCGTACCCGGTGTCGTCCAGCACGATGAACAGCACGTTCGGCGCCCCCGGCACTGCCCGCACCGGCTGCGGCCACGCCGGAGCCGACTCGTCCGTCGTCCGCCCGATCATCCCTGGAAAGGGCTGCCCCGGCTTGTACTCACTCCAGGATTCCTGCGACATGCCCGTGCCTCCAATTCGCGGCGAACACCGTTCAGGGCCGGCGCCGCATACCGTTCGGGGTGGGGTTCGGCGCCGTCGCCACGGCGAGGGTGTCGATGGGTGCCGCATCGAGGGCAGTTCCGTCGAACACCGAGGTCCGGGTCCATGTGGCAGACGCTCGGGCCGGGTACCGGCACTCCCCTCCACGCTAGGCCGCGACCATCACCCCCGCTATCCGGCCGAACCCGGCTCCTACGGCGGGGTGCGCAGGGCGAGGACGGCGAGGTCGTCGCGGCCGTCGCCGACCCGGGCGTCGGCCAGGGTCCGGCACAGGTCGTCCAGGGGCAGGTCCGCGTGGGCGGCGGCGATCCGGGCGAGCTCGGCGAGGCCGGCGTCGAGTGGGCGGTGGGGGTGTTCGACCAGCCCGTCGGTGAACAGGATGAGCCGGGCGTCCCCGGGGAGCGGGTGCTTGTGGTCGGGACGGGGCAGGTCGGTGTCCACGCCGAGGGGCAGGCCGGGGTCGGCGTGCAGGTAGCGGTGGGTGCCGTCGGGTGAGAGCAGGAGCGGCGGCGGGTGTCCGGCGGTGCTCCAGTGCAGCGTCCAGCCGTCACCGGCAGGCTCGATGCGCACCAGGCAGGCGGTGGTGATCGGGTTGTCGGTGATCGCGTCCAGGGTGCGGTCGAGCTGGGTGAGGACCGCGCTGGGCGGCGTGCGGCGGTCGTACAGCAGGGCGCGCAGCATGTTGCGGGTCTGGGCCATGGTTGCGGCGGCCTGGAGGTCGTGGCCGCCGACATCGCCGATGACCAGGGCGCACGCGTCGTCGGGGAGCATCAGGGCGTCGTACCAGTCGCCGCCGACGTGATCCGGGGTCGCGGCGGGCCGGTAGACGGCCGCGGTCTCGAACGGGTCGAGGTCCGGAAGCCGGGGCAGCAGGAGACGCTGGAAGTACTCGGCGCCGGCGCGGACCTGCTGGTATAGCCGGGCGTTCTCGATCGCGAGGCCCGCCGCACCGGCGAGCGCCACGACGATGGCCTCGTCGTGGACGTCGAACGGCTGCCCGTCGCGCCGCTCGGACAGGTACAGGTTGCCGTAGACGCGTCCGCGGGAGGTCACGGCGACCCCGAGCAGGGTCCGCATCGGGGGATGCCCGGGTGGGAAGCCGACCGAGTGGGGGTGGTCGCCGATGTCCGCGACACGCAGTGGCTCGGGGTGGTCGATCAGAAGCTTGAGAAGTCCGCGTCCGTGCGGCAGCGCGACGCCGGTCAGGTCCCCCACCTCCCGTTCGGTGAGTCCGACGGGGATGAACTCGTCCAGTTCCTCGCCGTTCGCGCTGAGCACGCCCAGCGCGCCGTAGCGGGCGTCGACCAGGCCCATCGCGGTGGTGATCACCCGCCGGAGCACGACCGGCAGTTCCAGCTCCCGGCCCACCGCCATCACCGCGTCCAGCAGGTCCTGGAACCGGCTCTGGGCGTGCGCGAGGTCCCGCAGACGCCCGACGATCCGGTCGACATCGTCGTCACGGCGCTGGCCGAGGTCGGGAACGTCCGACCGCGAAGAGTCTTCCTGCGGATCCATCGAGCCCGCCTTCGCTCGTGCCGGCTCGGCGCTGCCGTGTACCTGCCGGAGGTCGTCTGTGCCGTGGCCGGCGGGGACACACCCCGGCTCTATGAGCTCGGCCTTGCCTGCAGGATCTCCTTGATGATCTCCACAAGGCTGGCAACCGCGTGCAGGAGGGCCGCGGCTCCGAGGGTGATGGCACCGAAGAGTATCCAGCTCGCGGTCCCGGGCACCGCCTTCGAATCCGCGCCGGCCTCGCCCGTCTTCTCGTAGGACGGCTTGATGCCCCACGTCTCTTTGATGATCTCCACCAGTCCTGCGGCAGCGTGCAGGCCCGCGCCCACCGCCATGGCACCGGCGCCGAGCAGGAGCCACTCACCCCGACTCACTCCGGATGAACCCCTCACACCGGGGGACCTTGACGAGTGCATTTCGAGCATTGGATCGCACCTCCTTCTCCATTGAAGCCCCGTCCTGCCGTGGCGGCTCGTGGGAAATCGCAGATCCGGCGAGTCGTCGGCATCGGCCGAAGGCGGGGATGAGGTCGCGCTCGACCCACGCTTTGTGTCGGGCGAATGAGTTCGGAGCGAGCACCGGCGTTGTTCGTTGCCAGCGCCCCCGCGCAGGCAGTCAGCGAAGATGGTTCGGCTGTTCTCGTAGACACCGTCCATCATTGCGGCCATCGCCCCGGCCGCCTCGCCCCGGCCGCCTCGCCGCGGCTGGCGAACCCGCCCCGGCGGCGGACACGACGCCGGCCCTCCTGCGCAAGATCGACGGTGCACGTCCACGGCGACGCCGGCCAGGCAGGTCAGAGCGCCGACGGCATCGGCGCGGTCGGTCCGGTAGCAGTCGACGACCATGCCCAGGCCAGGGAGCCAGCGACGAAGACTCCGCCGTAGGCGGCCAGGACGCGCCCGTTGGCGTCGTCGTGGAGGGTGGCGACGAAGCCGTAGATGCCCAATGCGACGACGCCGGCGCCGATCCAGGCCCAGCCCTTGTGCTCGCGCATGCCCTGCCAGATGAGCCAGGCGCCGCCGATCTCGAACAGGCCGACGGCGGCCAACAGAGCGACGGAGCGCAGGACGGTCACAGGCAGCGACCCTACCGGCGGGCGGCGGCCAGGGTGATCTGCAGCGGGTCCTCGGTCGCCTTGCAGCCGCATCCGCCCTGCCCGCAGGCGGCGGAGCCGCAGCCGCGGGCGGCCCGGCGCCGATCCAGCCACCACATGGCGCCGGCACCCACGGCCAGGGCGAGCGCGATGGCGGGCAGCCAGCCGACCACCGCCCCGGCGCCCGCGCCGACGACGCCGACGGCGATCAGAGCGGGCAGAAGGCAGCACGCCGCGCACGCCGCGGCCGCCAGCGCGCCCAGGGCCTTCACAGCGCGGGCCGTGGGCCGGTCAACAGCAGGGTCCGGCATGGCGCAACTCCTCGGCGAGGTCGGTGAACGGGATGGGGCAGCACGTGCTGGTGGCACACAGGGTCAGGTCATCGCAGCCGGCGTCGACTGCGGCCGTGAGGGCTTCGCGGATCGTGGACAGGTCGGCGATCTTCGAGTCGACCTCGGCGAGCTTGACCCGCGCACGTTCCTGCAGGCCGGGGACGGGGCGGCCGTGGCGGTGGCGGCCGGTCTCCAGCAGCTCAGCGACCTCCTCCAGGGAGAAGCCCAAGCGCTGGGCGGCCTTGATGACCCGCAGGGCGGTCACCGCGTCCTCGCCGTAGAGACGGTGACCGCCCGGCGAGCGGTCCGGCTCGGCGAGCAGGCCGCGCCGCTCGTAGTAGCGCAAGGTCTGGATGTTCACCCCAGCCGCCTCGGCGACCTGGCCGGAGCGCAGGCCCTTGGCGTTCACTGTCCACCGCTCTCGGCGGCGGAGCCGGCTCGCTCCTGCGGGGCGTTCAGCACGTTCTCGTGAACCGGGTCTACCTCGGCTTCGAGCTGCACCTCATCGCCGCCCAGGGCCTGGGTGACGCTGAAGGTGAAGAACGAGCAGCAGCCGCTCTCGCGGTCCGCCAGGTCGCGTACCCGCTCCTCGACGCCCTCGCCGCTGGCCAGCACCACATGCAGCCGCAGCCGCAGCCGGCTCGGGCTCCTACCGGGAACGGTGCGGCAAGCGAACCGTGGCCGTGTGGCACTCCCCACCGACAGTCGGCGCCCGGCACGTCACACGATCGCCCGCGCGGCTTCGCGCGGCGCAACCGGGTGGTGCGGGTACAGGCTGGACGATGGAGGCACGCCGAAACAGCCCGGTGACCGGGCTGGCTTGGGGCCGGCCGGCCCGGCATCGGGACCGGTCGGATCCACGGCACCGCACGGGCACGATACGGAGACTGGTCATGACCCGCGGACGGGGGCGTTTCGAGGAGGCGCGATGACGGTCCTGGTCGGCTATGCGAGCGCGCACGGCTCCACCCGGGAGATCGCCGAGCGCATCGGCGCTCGGCTGGCCGAGTCCGGCTGCCGTGCCGATGTCCGGCCGCTCGACGACGGGACGGCCGTGGACGGCTACACCGCCTTCGTGCTGGGCAGCGCGGTCCACAACCGACGGTGGCTGCCGGAGGCGGCAGCCTTCCTGCGACGCCACTGTGACACGCTCGTGCACGGTCGGGTCTGGGCCTTCAGCGTCGGTATGCCCGCCGCGCTGCGGGGGCCGTGGCGCAGGTTCGCCCGGCGCGAGGAGGCGATCGTCCTCGACGCGCTCGCGCCGCTGCCCGGCCTGAGCGGACACTGCCTCTTCTCCGGTGTCGTCACCCGCGAACAACTCGGCCGGGTGGGCACACTCGCACTCCGCCTCCTGGGCGGCCACACCGGGGACTACCGCGACTGGGACGCCATCGACGCCTGGGCCACCGAGATCGCCGAGACGCTCCTCGCCGCCGGAAAGGCCCCGGGGCGCTGACCTCGGGCCCGGGGAGCCGCTGCGACACCACCGCACCAATGCCCGGTCGCTGACCGTCCATGGACCTCCCGCCTATGTGCTCCTGGCATCGGGCAGCCGGTACTGAAGCCGAGCCAGCGCCGAAAGCGCGTGGACGTCACTCAGCCCTCGCACCGCACGCAGGGCAGGGCCAGTCGCAGCGCTTCGGCCGGCCATGTCCGGCTCGCCGGGACGCGCGGACTTGACAGCACCGGTTTGTGCGCCGGGCCTCGCCGGCTCCTGCCGCCCCCGTACGATGGCGGAAAGTGCTGGCTCTTCGACTGTGCGAGTGTCGACTGTCATCAACGCCCGTTCCTATGGCGGGCCCGGTTTTCGGAGAAGGAGTGTGGGGTGCGTGGCTGCGACAGCTGACCACCTCAAGGCGCTCCTCACCGCGCATGCCGAAGGTGACGAGGACCTCTTCTACAGCGTCGCTCTCCAGGTCGCCGCGAAGTCCGCCCGCCAGGGGCACGGCAAGCTCGCCGTCGAGATCCGCGAGCTCATCGACGCCGCCCGTGCCCAGAAGATCCCCCGCACCGGTCCCACCCCCGTCGTGCAACCCAGGGGCGAGCTGGCCAGCCTGCTCACCGCCGGCTACTCCGATGTCCGCCTCGACGACATGACCCTCGCCGAGGACCTCCGCGCCTGCCTCGACAAGGTCCTCCACGAGCAGCGCCAGCGCGCCCGCCTCGAACGGTTCGGCTTCACACCCGTCCACCGGATCCTGCTGTCCGGGCCGCCGGGCACCGGCAAGAGCATGACCGCCGCCGCCCTGGCCAAGGAACTCTCACTCCCGCTGTTCACCATCCGCCTCGACGGACTGATCAGCCGCTTCATGGGCGAAACCGCCTCCAAACTCCGCCTGATCTTCGAAGCAGCAGCCGAAACCAGGGCCGTCTACCTCTTCGACGAATTCGACGCACTCGGCGCCGAACGCACCGCCGGCAACGACGTCGGCGAAGCCCGCCGCATCCTCAACTCCTTCCTCCTCTTCCTCGACGAAGCCCCCTCCGAAAGCCTCGTCGTCGCCGCCACCAACCACCGCCAACTCCTCGACCGCGCCCTCTTCCGCCGCTTCGACCTCGTCGTCCGCTACGCGCCCCCCTCCCCGGACCAGGCGATCGAGGTTTTGCAGCGAAGGCTCACCGGTATGAACACCGCAGCAGTACGGTGGTCCGACCTGACCGGCAAGGTCGACCAGCTAAGCCACGCCGAGCTGGTCAAAGCCGCGGAGTCGGCAGCCAAACGCGCCATCCTCGGAGGGGACGACATGATCGACGAACGCCTACTCATCGACGCCCTGGACGAGCGGCACGCGCTGCGCCATGCCTGACCCGGCCCTGCCGAGGTTCACCCCGCACCTGCTCGTCCCGTGGAGCGCCGCCACCCTGGTGCCGAAGAAGCAGACCGCGCGTGGCGGCGGGGACGACCTGGTCGACAGGTCCGCAGACCGGCAGGGCCACGTCACACGCCTGCTCGAAGGACTGCGCCAGGCCCAGCACGAAGCTGTCGAGGACCGGCGGGAGAGCCCCGCAGAGAACCGGCCCGACGGGTTCGCCATCCGCGTCGAAGCGGCGGAGGGCCACGGCCTGAACCTGGGCGCCCTCGACAGCTCCGGCCTGACCCTGCTGAGCGCCCACCCGGCGACGCCTGGCCACCCGCAGGACGCGGTGGTCTGGATTCCGGACGGACTGGTGCCGACCTTCGCCGACAAGATCAGCCAGTTCACCCAGGACACCAGGGACCACAACCCGAAGCAGGCCGCGACCGTCGCCAACATGCAGCGAATCCAGCGCGCGCTGCTCGAACACTTCTGGCAGGAGGAGGCACCGCTCCCGGAGCTACAAGCGCCCCGATGGTGGGAACTGTGGTTCGACCCCTCCATCACCGAAGGGGACCAGATCCAGGGTCTGCGCCGCACCGCCGCCGAGCTCGGCTGGCGGGTCGCCCCCCGGTCGATCACCCTCGGGGACTACCACGTCGCCCAAGTTGAGGCCCCGGGCGACCAGCTGAGGCTCCTGCTGACCACCAACTGCCCCGCCGAGATCAGACGGCCCAATTTCGCCGAAGAAATCCACACGACCCAGCGCGCCCTGCAGATGCCGCTCGTGGCCGACCTCGCCACCCGTCTCGAGCAGGCACCGCCCGGATCACCCACCGTGTGCATCCTGGACACCGGAATCCGCCAGGAACACGTTCTGCTGAAGGACGCGCTCGCCGGGCGAGCGCAGAGCGCCTTCCCCACGGAAGGCCCGGAGGACCGCAACGGGCACGGCACCTGGATGGCCGGCCTGGCGCTCTACGGTGACCTCGACGCCGCACTGGCGACCAACGATCCCGTGCGCCTCACCCACGGCATCGAAGCGGTCAAGCTCCTGCCGGCGAAGACCCCCGGCACTCCCCGCACCTTCGGCGAGGTCACGGCCGACGCGGTAGCCGTCGCTGAGACCGGATCCGTCGAGCAGCCCCGTGCCCGGGTGTTCTCGATGGCCGTCACCAAGCACTCCGTCCGCCCGGAGAACGGCACCGACGGAACGGCGACCCTCTGGTCGGCCACCGTCGACGCGCTCGCGGCCGGCACGTCCGTCACCGTCCGCGACGATCGCATCGAACTGCACGGCGCCCCCGACCCGGCAGCCTCCCGGCTGATCGTCGTCTCGGTCGGCAACATCCGCGACCGCCTGCCCCACGAGATGCGAGCCGCCGACGGCAGCCCCACGCACCTCGACCTGTGCGACACCTCCCGCATCGAGGACCCCGCACAGGCCTGGAACATTCTCGCCGTCGGGGCCCACACCAACCTCACCGACGTTCCCGACCACCCCGACTTCAAGGGCTACCGCGCCCTCGCGTCGGCCGGTGAACTCTCGCCCTTCAGCCGTACCTCCGTGGCGATGGGCGAGTCCACCCCCATCAAGCCGGACATCGTCCTCGAAGGCGGCAACCTCCTCGTCGACGACGCCAACACCCAGTGGCACGAGCACGACATCGTCGGCCTCACCACCACCGGCATCCACATCGACCGCCCCCTCACCACGGCGAATGCCACCAGCGCAGCCACCGCCCAGGCCGCCCGCCTGGCAGCGATGGCCCACGCCGCCTACCCAGCCCTTGGCCCCGAAGCGATCCGCGGCCTGCTGGTCCACGAGGCCCGCTGGACCACGCCCATGCTCCAGGGCGTCTACACCAGGACCGGCCGGCCCAAAATGGGGCCGGGTGACTTCGCGAGAAAGGTACTGCGCCGCTACGGCTGGGGCGTACCGACCGAGGAGCGGGTCCTGTCGAGCGCGGCGAACGCCGTCACCCTCATGATTCAGGGCTCGCTCATCCCGTACCGCCGCTACCCGGGGGGTGTCCGCCTGGGTGAGCTCAAGCTCCACGAGCTTCCCTGGCCCCGTGAGCAGCTGGACGACCTGGGCGGCACGGACGTCGAGCTGCGGGTCACCCTGTCGTACTTCGTCGAACCCAACCCCGGCCGGCGCGGTGTCAGGGGCCAGCGCACCTACCCCTCCCACCGGCTCAGGTTCGCCATGAAGGGCTCCCTCGAGTCCCAGGCCGCCTTCGAGCGCCGCATCGCGGAGACCGCGGAGGCGGGGGACGACGGAATCACCAAGGTCAAGAAGTTCGACAGCGACGACGCCTGGGTCGTCGGCCCGACCAACCGCAAACGCGGCTCACTCCACTCCGACGTCTGGAGGGGCGACGCGACAGCACTGGCCGGCAGCGGCATGCTCGCCGTCTACCCCGCCGGCGGCTGGTGGAAGGACCACGACCGCTCCGACCGGGTCGGCCTTCCCGTCTCCTACGCCCTCCTGGTGTCGCTGGCGACACCAGCAGTCGAGACCGACCTCTACACGCCCACGGCCGTAAAGCTCGACGTGCCGATCCCTGCCGACCTCGCCGCCCGAGTCGAGACGTCCTCGGGAGTGCCGGTACAGCTTCCCATCAGCTGGTAGGTGACATCGGGCAGGCAACGGCCACCTCAAGCATCGCGACATCGGAGGCAGCAGTAGGTGCGGAGGGGCAGGAGAGGGAGTTGGCGAACTACGGTGATCCTCCGCGGTTCGACATCCGGATGGTCCCCCTGCTCGGTATGGAGCGACCGAGCAGCAGGTCCGTGATCGTCGCGGACAGCAAGATCCTGCGCGAAGCCGTGGACGTGATCGGCCAACAATTCCAGCGGGAGACGACCAGCGACATCGCCCCGTTCAGTGCTGAACGCGGCGAAGCGGAGGGCGTGCTGTTCGTCTCCCGTCGCTTCCACGCCACGTTCCCGATCGCCGCAGGCGCTGCCGGCTTCGCGATCGAGGACGGCGTGTGGTGGATGGACTGGATCCGGATCCACCCCTACGAGCGAGGGAGAGGGCTCATGGACGCCATCTGGATCGACCTGGAGAACCGATACGGACAATTCCACATCGACGGCCCCTACTCCAGGGCAATGTTGGCCTTCCTCCGGCGCCGCAACATCCCCACCGAGCGGCTCAACCGTCCGCTGGAGTAGAGGACGGAGCAACCCAGCCAGGTGACCAGTTCAGCCGCCGGCCTGTTGGCGCCCGGCGAGCGTGGTGGTGAGTTCGACCGTGGCCAGGTACCACCAGAAGATCCAGTCGAGGAACGCCGGGTCGTAGTCCTCCTGCTGGGAGGCGTCGCGGTGACGGATCTCGAACTTGTTTGCGATCATGAACAACGCGCCGTCATCCGGCTTTCCAAGCTCGGCGCGGATCAGGTCGCGCCGCTCCTCAAGGATTCCCGCCAGGGCAATGATCGCTGAGCGCTTCTCCTCGATGGCTGCGCTGCGGGCGCGATACAGGGCGACAGCGTGCGCGGTGCGCTGCTTGATGTCGGGGTCGGTGACAGCCAGGGCCCGGTGGACAAGGTCGCCCCGGGCATCGTCAGTCACGGCAACCAGGCGTCCCTGATCCTCTCCCTCATCGGCAAGCCGGTAGTGGATACCGGCGCCCGCGAGCAGCCGGTTCACCCGCCACCGGTACAACACCCGGGCCGGGCCGGCGTGGAACTCCCGGTGGTGCCAACCGCACCGGTCCCAGTCATGGAAGTAGCGGTCGCGCGGACGCGACAGCAGATCATGGAAGACCTCCACCAGGCCGAAGAAGACGTCCTCGTCCCACCGCTGCGGCTTGAGAGGCCACAGCTGCGCGATGCCCAGGCGAAGCTCCAGCACCTCGGCAGCGTCCGGCAACTCCTCGTCGACGTCGACACACTCCTCCCCGAAGTGCTCGACGAGGTAGCCGTTGCCGTGCATCTCCATGACCAGCCGGGCGAACCCGAGGCGCACCGAATCCGGCTGCGCCGGCGCCGCGGGGGTGACCCGCCCCTGGCGGTGAGGCCAGTAGGGGCGGGGCTCCGTGAAGTGCCGGATCTCCTTCGCCCGGTCGACCAACTCGCGAAACCACGTCCGCTGCGTCAGTGCCGGAGCCTGCACCCACGCAGGCAGGTCGGGCTGGCCCCAGGGGTCGTCCTTGGGGGCCGCGGCGGGCAGGTTCTCGAAGTCCGAGCAGGCACTCGATCCCTGGAACGCCTCGGTGAGCAGCCATTCGGCCCTGGAGGTCCAGTCCCGCCGACCTGACGCCGCGACGTGGTTGGCCTCGGCGATGAAGAGATCGGCAGGCCAGAGCAGCTCGTAGTTGCTGAGATCTATCACTGGGGGTCCTTCCACGCCTGCCGGCCAGGAGAGTTGGCCAGCAGGCCGACCGGTCAGGCGCGACGCTGACCACCGTAACGGGAGGATACCTGCGACCCCGGACAGGCCATCCGAATTTGGGCAGACCCTCGGCTCCACCCAAGTCGCCCTGCCGGCAAGGGCCTAAGCGGCGAAACGACCGGATGCGTCGACGACAGCCGAGGCATTCTCACGGTGGGCGTCGGCTTGGTCGAGCGCTTTCGCGAGGGCGCGTACGGCTTGATCGGCGGAGTCCTTGAAAAGGTGGCCGTAGAGGTTGATGGTGGTGGCGAGGGTGGAGTGCCGCAGCGTCTTGGACACGATGGCGAGGGGAATGTCTTCGGCGATCATGATGCTGGCGGCGGTGTGCCTGAGGTCGTGCGTGCGCCGTGAGGCGCTGTGGTTCGAGTGGAGGTGAGAGACCTTCGCCGCTGATCCTGTCGCAGCAGGGCGGTGGAGCTGAGGGCAGCCTGATCCGGGTGACGCCGGGGAGGGTGGGAGCAGCCCTGACAAAGCCGGGACGGGCCGGTACTGCCAGACGGTTCGGGTTCGGCGAGCGGGACGGAGAGGAGTACGCGAGGAACCGGCGTGTGACACCCCCTTTATGCCAAGACCGGGAAGTTAGGGCCCGTTGGCGGTGGTCAAACCGAGTGCTTGTTTGTTGACGAGGCAACGGAGCTCCTGTCACAACTGTGAGTGTCGAAGTCGCAGTTGGGGAGCTCCGTTGCTGGTTCAGTCTGTCATGCGTGGAATCGGTCCGAGTCGCTTGGGGGTGTTTGGTCCGGGGCATCTGGGCGAGCTGACCGGGTGGGTTCCGGGTGCTCTGGTGGATGAGGTTCTGGCGGCGACGGGCCGAGTGGAGAAGCGGGTCCGGTTGCTTCCCGCGCGGGTGGTGGTCTACTTCGTCCTGGCCATGGTGCTGTTCATGGACTGCGGGTATGGCGGGGTGTGGGCGTCGCTGGTCGCCGGGCTTCCACGGTCTGGTCTGTCGGATCCCTCGTCGGCGGCGTTGCGTCATGCGCGTCGGCGTTTGGGAGCGGCACCGCTGGCGATGCTGTTCGACCGGTTGCGCGGGCCGGTGGCGAGCGCCGGAACGGTGGGTGCGTTCTGGCGGGGACTGCGGGTGGTGGCCTGGGACGGTACATCGCTGGAGGTCGCCGGCAGTGCGGCGAACGTGGCGCGCTTCGGTCTGCACGGCAGCGGCTGCAGTCGCCCGGCCAGCTATCCGCAGGTGCGTTTGACCGCGCTGGTCGAATGCGGAACCCGGGCGTTGATCGCGGTGGTGTTCGGACCGCGTGACCAGCAGGAACGAGTCCAGGCACACGCTCTGCTGTCGGCACTGGAACGGGGCATGCTCTTGTTGGCCGACCGTGGTTACGACGGCTTCGAGTTGATCCGTGATGCTGCTGCCACCGGTGCTGACCTGTTGTGGAGGATGCACACGCGTCGGAATCTCCCCGTTCTGCATGCGCTCGCCGACGGGTCCCATCTGTCGGTGATCACCGACACCCGATCGATGGCGCGCTTGACCGCATGGCTGAACAGGGCCAGCCGGACGGTCCCGCCCCAGGTCACCGGGGTGGCTGTCCGGGTGATCAGCTTCTCTGTGACCGTGACCACTGCGAGCGGCGAACGCAGCACTACCGACGTCCGCCTGATCACCACTCTGCTCGATCCCGATCGCTATCCGGCCACCGAACTGGCGGCCCTCTACCACGAGCGATGGGAGGCCGAGACAGCCTACTTCGGCCTGAAGGTCACCCTGCGCGGCGCCGACCGTGTCCTGCGTTCGCACTGGGATGATGGGGTTGACCAGGAGATATACGCCCTGCTGATCGTCTTTCAGATCACCCGCATGGCGATGACCCAGGCCGCGACGGCAGCGGGGATCGACCCCGACCGGCTGTCCTTCACCATCGCACTGCGAACCGCCCGACTCCGCGTGATCACCGCAGCAGGAGCCCTCGGCGCCCCGGTGCCGCAGGTGCCGTTTGCCGACGTGCTGGTCCTCGCAAGAAATCTCGGCCCCCGGCGCCGCCGGTCACGGATCAGCCCGCGGTGCGTGAAACGCACCCTCTCGCCCTACGCCTACAACAAGGTCGCAGGCAGCGTCGGAGGAAAGAAACCAGTAGAAATCACCATCGCCATCGCCCCCAGTTGACCACCGCCAACGGGCCCTAACTTCCCGGTCTTGCCCTTTATGCGGCACCGGCTCGAACCTGGTGGATCTGGGCCGGGGGCGGCGCGCACCCGTCGATGGTTGGCGGGGAACTCCCGAGGTGGTGGGCACGAGCTGCCAGGGAGGCTGCGAGGAAGGTCTGCGGCGTACTCGCAGCGATGCCGCAGGGGCATAGTCGGGCTCCTACTTCGTTGAGCGAACCACAGTGAACACGGGAACCGTCCCGGGTCTTGCCCTTCTGCCTCGCTGCCGGCGGGAGTGGGCCTGGGCGCGTCGACCGCCGATCGGTCCGGGGCGGGGCGGAGCCGCCGTAGTACTCCGAGCCGGGGAGAGCCCGGCACATGGGGAAGGGCGGCAGCGGTTTCGGGAAGGGGAGGAGGCTGCAATGCCGAAAGACGCGCCGCCGAACGGCGGTGCCCCGGACCACGTCCCTTCGGGAGCATGGTCTCGGGTATCGGAGATGCAGGCCAAGCTTCATCGTTGGGCGGTGGCCGATCCCGGCCGCCGGTTCGATGACTTGTTCAACTTCGTGCATGACTCGGCGACGCTGATCGTGGCGTTCGACCGGGTCGCGGGGAACCAGGGTGCGCGCACTGCTCGCGTGGACGGTCTCACGGTCGCCGACGTCGCGGAACTGGTGGGCGTGCCCGGGTTCCTGGACGACCTGCGGGCCGCCATGAAGGACGGCTCGTTCCGGCCGCTGCCGGTGCGGGAGCGCAAGATCCCGAAACCGGGCGGGTCGGGGAAGGTTCGCGCGCTCGGGATTCCGACGGTTGCGGACCGGGTCGTCCAGGCGGCGCTGAAACTGGTGCTGGAGCCCATCTTCGAGGCGGAGTTCTTGCCGTGCTCGTACGGGTTCCGGCCCAAGCGGCGTGCGCAGGACGCGATCGCCGAGATCCACCACTTCGGCTCCCGCGGCTACCGCTGGGTGCTGGATGCGGATATCGAGGCGTGCTTCGACTCGATCGACCACGCGGCCCTGATGGACCGGGTGCGTCGCCGCGTGAAGGACAAACGCGTCCTGGCGCTGGTCAAGGCGTTCCTGAAAGCCGGGATCCTCACGGAACTCGGCGATCACCGGGAGACGTTGACCGGGACGCCGCAGGGCGGCATCTTGTCTCCGCTGCTGGCCAACATTGCTCTGACGGTGCTCGACGAGCACGTGATGGGGCCGTGGAAGCCGGGCGGGGCGATGTCGACCCCCGGCAAGCGCGAGTACCGGCGCTCCAAGGGGCGGCCGACGTGGCGGCTGGTCCGCTACGCGGACGACTTCGTCGTCTTGGTGCACGGTGAGCGCGAGCACGTCGAGGCGCTGCGCGAAGACGTCGCCGTCGCGCTGGCCCCGCTCGGGTTGCGGCGTCACCGGCCAAGACCCAAGTGGTGCACATGAGCGACGGGTTCGACTTCCTCGGCTTCCGCATCCGGTGGAAGCGCAAGAGGGGGACGAACAAGTGGTACGTCTACACCTTCATCGCGCACCGGCCCGTCCGGACGCTGAAGGCGAAGATCCGTGCCCTGACGCACAAGACATCGCAGCAGGACTTCGCGTCGGTTCTGACCAGGCTCGGTCAGATCATGCGCGGATGGGCCAACTACTTCAAGTACGCCGTGGCCAAACACACCTTCAGCAAACTGGACGACTTCACCTGGTGGAGACTGGTCCACATGCTGCGGGCGCGCCACGGCTGGAACTGGAGTCAGGTCCGACGCCATCTGGCCGCCTCCGGGCGGTGGAAGATCGCGGCGGACGGGGTCGAGTACTTCCGGATCGAGGGTGTGACGGTCTCCCGCTACACCTACCGGGGCAACAAGATCCCGACCCCATGGCCACCTGCGAACCCCGCCTGACGGCAGGAACCGTGGAGAGCCCGTTGCCGAGAGATCGTGCGCCGTTTCACTCGGCGCTGGATCGCCCCCGCAGGGGGCCTAGGTTCGGAAGGAGATGACCTTGGGGTCGCCCGCCTCACCTGGACGCGAAAGCGCGAGGGGACAGCAGCATGGCGGGAAAGCGCGGAGCGTTGAGAAGGCGTCAAAGACGCTGCCGCGCGAGGCCCGCGTGATACGGCGAAAGCCATACTGCCTGAAGCCCAGTCACCAGCGGTGGAATTGGCACACTCTGCGACACGACGTCTTAGGTCGCAGCCGTCGGCATCGGACGAGTCCGAGTTTCCTCGTCTCAACCCTTCCGGCCGGCGGGCGGCGGACAGCGAGTTCGCTCAAGGGGACGGAAAGGCCGCCTAAGTCACGCTCGATACGTCCAGCGCAAGGGGAATGCGGGATGGCCTAAGGGGCGAGAGCCCTATGGCTACGGAGGGGCCGTAGTAGTCGTCGGAGTAACGCCCGACCGGGGAGGACGGGAAAGCCGTCTACACGGGCGAAGGGCCCCATGTCAACGGCCATTGAGATGCCCAGGTGGGTGGCCGTTGGGTGTCCAGGCTGGTGGCCATCAGAAACCCAGGTGTGTGGCCAGTGGTGTTCCTGGGGGTGGGGGTCAGTTCAAGGGGACCACTCCCTTGCCGGCGAGGGCTTCGGCGAGGCGGTGTGAGTCGCCGGTGGTGGTCACGAGGTGGGCGTGGTGCATGAGGCGGTCGGTGCTCGCGCCGGCGAGGGTCTTCGGCATGATCGTGTCGAAGCCTGAGGGGTGGATGTTGCTGGTCACCGCGATGGACCGGCGTTCGTAGGCGGCGTCGATGATTCGGTAGAACGCCTCGGCGGCGTCTTCCCCGACGGGCAGCAGGCCGATGTCGTCGATGACGATGAGGTCCGCGCGGCAGATCCGGGCGACGGTCCGTGCGGTGGACCCGTCGACCTTTGACTTCCCGATCGCGGCGCTCAGCGTCTCCAGGGTGAACCAGGACACCCGCAGGTCCTTCTCGATCGCGGCCTGGGCCAGGCCCTCGGTGAAGTGGCTTTTGCCCGTCCCCGACGGGCCGGCGACCACCAGGTTCTCGGCGCGGCCGATCCACTCCAGGGTGATCAGGGAGTTCTGGGTGGGTTCGGGGATGGTGGAGTCCTCGGCCCGCCAGGAGCCCAGGGTCTTGCCGGTGGGGAAGTTCGCCGAATGCCGCCGCAGCCGTCGGGTGGCCGCGTCGCGGCCGGTGACCTCCTCGGCTATCAGCAGCCTCAACACCTCGGCGGGGTCCCAGCGTTGCGCGCGGGCGGTGGCCAGCACGTCGGGTGCGGCCTTGCGCATATAGGGCAGGCGCATCCGGCGCATCAGCCTGTCCAGCTCCTCGGGCAGGGCCGGGGCCTGGGGAAACGTCACGGTCGTATATTCCTTCGATGGTCGGGGTGGGCGCCGATAGGCTCGGCGGGTGATCGATATGGTGGTGCGTGGTGACAGCGGGGACATCGTGGCCAGCGCCAAGGTCGGCGTGGAGTGGACCGCTGCCTTCGCGGACCTGGACCGGGTGAGGTTCCCGCTGCTCTGGGCCCTCGACCCGTCTGGGGATGCGGTGTTCAACTGGCGGCAGATGCCGATGCTGCTGTCGGAACTCGACCGGCTTCCCGCCGCCTGTGGTGGCGACTGGGTCGCGCAGGCCCGCGAGTTGTGCCAGGTCGTCGAGCGCGGAATACACCTGTATCTGTGGTTCGTCGGCGACTGACCCCGATCGGCTGGCCTTCAACTGCCTTGGGGTTGTTGCCTACTGGCGCAGAGCCTGCCAGCCGATGGTTCCGTTCTGGACGGAGTGGGCCTCGTCCGCGCGGACGACCTCGCCGGCGGGCTTGCTGTCCGCGATGTGTCCCAGGATCGAGAGCAGGTCGTCGTCGGCGAAGCGCCCGGCCGTGGCCGCCAGGCCGAGGGCGTGGTCGACCTGGTCGTTGCCCAGGACGGTGGCCAGCTCGACCGCGCGGGCCATCTTGGCGCGGATACGGACCGCGCCGGCGGGTCCGGCTTCCTTGAGCCAGCGCCCGGCTCCGGGGCCGATGCCCACGAACGCGATCTCCGCCTCCGAGCGGGGCCGCAGCCTCGGCTGGTGGACGCTGCGGCCGTCCGGGTGGTCGGGGTAGTGGGCGTCGATGATCTGCGGAACACCCGGGGTGGAGAGCCGGTGGCGCCAAATCTCCGACAGATCACCGGAGTTGGTGCGGGCGGTGATGGACAGCTCCTCGCCGACGACCCGGCACCACACCCTCGCGCCGGTATAGCCCGGCGGGGTCGAGCAGCGCACCGAGTTGAAGCTGATCGTGCGATCCGAGCCGACCAGCCTCTCCTCGCCCAGCGCGAGCGCGAGCGGCTCGATGGGCAGGACGTGCAGGGTGGTGCGCTCCACGTCCAGGCGGTCCGCGGGTATCTGCCCGGTCGCCCGATGACGACGGGAGTTCACCTGCTCGCACCAGGTGCGGCAGGCATCGGCGAGTTCGGCGAAGGAGTCGTAGGCGGGCAACAAGTTCGCACCTGTGGGCACCAGGTCGGCCTTCGCGATACGGACCGTGGCCTCCGCGCCGCCCTTCGACTCGGGGTCGTAGGGCACGCAACTGACCACCTGGCAGCCGTAATGCCGGCCCGCGGCGACCATCTGCGGATGACGCACCGGGATCCCGGCGATGTGCTCGACGGTGACCGTCTTCGCGTTGTCGGTCAGTACATACGTCGGCGCCCCGCCGATCCGCCGCAACGTGGTGTCCAGGCAGGCCACCAACGTGCCCAACGTGCAGTCCCAGACCGGGATCACGACCCGAAACCGCGACCAGGACAGCCACGCGCAGAACAGCCAGGTCCTCCGGCCGCCGATCCGCGGCCCCTCGCCCCAGTCGAACTGCAACCACCGGCCCGGCTCGGGAATCCACGGCCGGTACGTCCGGCGCTTGCCCGTCTTCCACGCGGCCTTCGCCGCGTTCACCGCCCGCCTCGTCGAGCGCGCGCTGCCCCGGTAGCCCATCTTCACGAGCTTCTCGTGGACCACATCGGCGCGGATCGTCGCCTTCGACTGCTCGACCCACTCCTCGACCTTC
Source organism: Kitasatospora purpeofusca (assembly GCF_036010405.1). Taxonomy (NCBI): domain Bacteria; kingdom Bacillati; phylum Actinomycetota; class Actinomycetes; order Kitasatosporales; family Streptomycetaceae; genus Kitasatospora; species Kitasatospora purpeofusca. The sequence continues at coordinate 7,124,565 of NZ_CP108561.1, forward strand.
TCCAGGAACGCGTCGATCATCTTCGGCCGCGGCTCTCGCTCATAGGGGTTGCGCCCGCCGTCGCGGGCCTCGACATACCGCTTGACCGTCTTCGGGTCGTGCCCCGCCAAGGCCGCCGCCGACCAGACCGTCCCGGTCAGGTCGTACGCCTCAAAGATTTCCATGATCTCTCTGTCAGACTTCGTCACAGGACCTCTTCGACCAGTTCGCTGATGCTTCGCAAACACCAGCAAACCGGACGGAGGGGTCTCCTTCAGATAAGGAAGCGATCAGGAACACCACAGGTCAGACGGCCATACACCTGGAATTCCGGTGGCCATCAGCCTGGACCCGGCTGGCCGCACACCTGGACTTTGCCACGGCCGCCGACACCCCAGGTGTCAACTGATCGTCCATGATGGTGAGGTATGCGAAATGCAGAGCGCCGAATCCGTACTGGGGATCATCCGTGAGCGCGGCAGGAAGGGACTGCCGCTGGAACGTCTCTATCGGTGCTTGTTCAACCCGGATCTGTACCTGCTGGCCTACGGGCGGATCTACCGCAACGACGGTGCGATGACGCCCGGCGCCACGGCCGAGACCGTGGACGGCATGCGCCTGGGCAAGATCCAGGCGATCATCGACGCGCTACGCAGTGAGCGCTACCGATGGTCACCCACACGCCGCGTCTACATCGAGAAGAAGGGAAACACGAAGAAGCGACGCGGGTTGGGACTGCCGACGTGGTCGGACAAACTGCTGCAAGAAGTGATGCGCCTGCTGCTTGAAGCGTATTACGAGCCGCAGTTCTCCGCCCACTCCCACGGTTTCCGGCCCGGCCGGGGGTGTCACACCGCGCTGCAAGCGATCTATCCCGGCTGGCGGGGTACGACCTGGTTCGTCGAGGGCGACATCAAAGCCTGTTTCGACAGTCTGGACCACGGTGTCCTGCGGTCGATTCTGGCAGAGAAGATCCATGACAACCGCTTCCTGCGGTTGGTTGACGGACTGCTCCAGGCCGGATATCTGGAAGATTGGCGCTATCACGCGACGCTGAGCGGTGCTCCGCAAGGCGGCGTGATCTCGCCGATCCTCTCCAACATCTACCTGGACCGGCTGGACAAGTACATCGAGACGAACCTGCTGCCCACCTACAACCGGGGAGCCCGACGCAAAGCTCATCGACCCTATGCGCGGTTATGGCAGCGCGCGTGCAGGCTGGAACAGCAGGGTGACGTGGAGGCGGGCCTGGCGCTGCGCAAGCAGATGAAGGCCATGCCGTCCCGTGACCCCAACGATCCGGACTACAGGCGGCTGAACTACGCCCGCTACGCGGACGATTGGCTGTTGGGCTTCACCGGCCCGAAGGGGGAGGTCGAGGAGATCAAGGCCGACGTCGGCCGGTTCCTGCGCGACGAGCTCAAGCTGGAACTGTCCGAAGAGAAGACCTTGATCACCCACGGGCGGACGAAGGCCGTCCGGTTCCTCGGCTACGAGATCGTGGTCTTGGGCAACGACAGCAAGCGCGATCATCGCGGTCATCGCAGCATCAACGCGCAGATCGGGTTGAAGGTGCCTGCTGACGTCATCCGGGCCAAGTGCCGTCCCTACATGCACCACGGCCAGCCGATACGGCGGACCGAACGCACGGTCAACAGCGACTTCTCCATCGTCGCCCAGTACCAGGCAGAGTTTCGCGGGATCGCCGGCTACTACCAGCTGGCCTACAACCTTCACCGTCTCGGACGGCTGAAGTACGTGATGGAGCGTTCCCTGACCAAGACGCTGGCGCGCAAGTACCGCGTCCGCGTCTCCAGGGTCTACAAGCGCTACCGGGCCGTGCTCCAGACCGACCAGGGCCCCCGCCGGGGGCTCCAAGTCACCGTCGAGCGTGAGGGTAAGAAGCCGCTGGTGGCGCAGTGGGGCGGGATCTCATTGGCCCGCAAGATCAAGATCAACAGTCTCGACGACCACCCGACGCAGGTCTGGAACAGCGGACGCAACGAGATCGTCAAGCGCCTGCTCGCCGACACCTGTGAGATGTGCGGGTCCCACGACAATGTCGAAGTGCACCACGTTCGGCATCTGAAGGACCTGAACGTGAAGGGACGGGCCGTCAAGCCCGCCTGGGCCCAGATGATGGCCGCGCGCCATCGCAAGACCCTGGTCGTCTGCCGCACCTGCCACGAGGGCATCCACTACAGCGGACGTCCCTCCCGACAGAACTCATGAGAAGAAAAGGCACTGGAGAGCCGGATGCGATTAACGTCGCACGTCCGGTTCGGTGGGGGGCCGTCGGAAAAGGGCCTGGTCACAGGCACCTCGCTGGCGGCCTACCCAACGTCACGTACGGATCTGTGGGAGCCGGAGGGTGAGAATCCCTCCGGCTACCCGACCGCCGTGTACGGGTAGCTCGCGCGGAACTCGTACCCGACGATGGTCCCCTTGGCGTTCTCGATGCCGCCGTCCCCGGAAATGGACCAGAGATAGGCGGACGCGTAGTTGCTGCCCTGGAGCACCTGTACCTCCGCCCAGGTCGCTCCGCAGGCGCGCGAGCGCATCAGCTTGACGGCGGCATTCTGACCGTTCACTGTCTGGAGTACTTCCTCGTCCTCGCGGCAGCCGGAGGCGTCCGGGTCACCGCCCTCGCAGGTGCTGTACTTGCACGACGCCGCCGCATGGGCGGGCGCCGCGGGCAGCAGCGCCGCCGCGAGCAGCGTCGCACCCACGGCGACTCGCGCCATGGCACGTAAGGTCCTCATCCTTCGTCCTTCGGATCTGGTCCACGGTTTGCCGCCCGGCGGCGGCCTGGGACCGGCGCCGCGCGAAACCACGTTCGGACAAGCGGCACGGATACCTGCGACAGCACCGATCCATCGTTGTCGAACACCGACGCCCCAGGAGGATCGACTACACATCTTCACTAAATGGCGATCGACTCCGCAAGGAATTCTTTTAGCCATGATCACATTGCCTTTTCCACTTCGTTTGCTGACGAATGGACCTGTTCGGAAGAATTGTCCGGTCGGTCGGAAAAGAGACGGGATGATCACCGGAAGTCGAGGCATGTGCGGCCATGACCCGCCATGTCGCCCAACGGAACGCGCCGTCCCCCGGACGGATCCGGGGGACGGCGCGGCTGGTCGGGAGGCGGTGGTCAGTCGGTCGGTGGGAAGGTCACGTGCTCGCCGAGGCGGACCATGAAGCGCCAGGATTCCTCCGGCTTCGAACTGGTGGGCAGGACGTCGATCCTGATCCCGTGCTCCAGCGCGATCCGGATGTCGCCCTCGGGTGCCCGCTCGACCGTCAGCACCCGGGGTGCCTTGCGGTTGAGGAACTCCCGTAGGACGTCGGCGCCGGTGTCGTACTGCAGCCGCTGGTCCTCGCCCTCCGACGGGTCCCCGCGACGGGCGGGCACCAGGTCGTCGGAGCCGAGGAAGATCTTCCCGTGCTGGACGATCCGGAACGGGCACTGGGCGTGCACGGCGAACCGGCTGCCCGTCGACACCTCCCCGGATTCGCCGAGCGGCCAGGAGACCGTCTCCCCGAAGTCGACCACGCCCATACCGCCGAACCGGTAGACATTGACGCACACTTCGCCGACCAGCCGCTGGAACAGGGCGTCATCCCTGCTCCCGCCCTCGCCGGAGTCCTCGTTCACGGGCATCCGAAAGCCTTCTTCAGTCGAACCATCATCTCCGAGTAGTCGAAACCCTCACCCGACACCTCGTCGTGCACCTTCCGTCGCTCCTTCCCGGTGAGCTTACGCCCGAGAGCGTGCTCCAGTTCCGCGCGTGCGCTCTGGATCTCCTGCTGCTGCTTCTCGCGGCTCTTGGTGGTCTTGTAGCCGTCCTGGCTGTCGGCGTCGCCCTCCCCCCTGTCCCAGGTGTCCAGGATCGAGTCGTCCAGTGGCACGTTCGTGGAGTTCGAGCCGACGGCAGCCGAGTCGGAACTGGAGCGGGAACGGTCGTCCTCCCATTCGTTGACGTTCCGCAGGGTGGTGGTCACCGAGGCGGTTACCGCGGCCGCGACCACCACCGCGACGACGACGACGGCGACGACGGCGATGAACGGGATGGCCGGGAGGGCGAAGACGAACCTTCCGGACGGGTCCGTTCCGTTGAGCGGGTTGTCCTCGGTGTAGCCGTAGGTGCTGCGGGTGCTGCGCACTGCCGGGTCGACGGTGAGGAACTGCGCGGTCGCTGGGTCGTAGTACCGGGCCCGCAGGTAGATCAGACCGGATTCGGTGTCCGTGTACTGGCCCGCGTACCGCAGCGGCGTGGAGACGGTGCCGGTCTGGCCGGCCGGTGCCCCGTACGGGGTGTAGGCGAAGCTGCCGACGACGGCTCCGGCGGTGTCGGTCAGCGCGCGGGTGGAGCCCAGCTGGTCATGGAAGTACCACTGGCTGCCCGTCGCGGAGATCTGCTCCACCGGCGTGTCGCCCGGACCGTAGAGGTAGCTGGTGGCGCCGTCCGACAGCAGGTTCGGGTTGTCGGCGGAGTCCCAGATGAACGCCGTGGTGGTGGCACCGACGGTCTTGGAGGCACGCAGGCCGTTGCCGTCGTACCGGTAGGACGCGGTGGTGGAACCGGTGCCGAACGAGGTGAGCCGGCCCTCCTGGTCGTAGCCGTAGTCCACGGTGGTGCCGGGGCCGGTGGTGGCCTTGGTGCGGTTGCCCTGGGCGTCGTATTGGTAGGTGGTCGCGCCGCTCGGCGGTGCCGCGCAGGTGCCGGTGGGCGGTGCGGCCCCGCTCGTGCTCCAGCAGAGCTGGTTGGCCTGGTCGAAGCCCTGCGTGCGGCCGCCGACTCGCGTCGGGTTGTCTGCGGCGTCGTACTCGAAGGAGCTGGTCACGCCACCGGCGGTGGCCGACTGCAACTGCTGGAGCGGGGTGTACTGATAGGTCTGGCTGGTGCCCGGGAGGCCGCTGGGGCTCTCGGAGGTGAGCTGGCTCTCGTTGTCCCGGCCGTAGGTGAGCGAGGCCAGCGTGGAGGCGCCCTGCCGGAGGGTGTCGGAGGCCGGCATCCCGGCGTCGTCGCGTGTGGTGGTGGCCGTGGTGCCGTTGGGGAAGGTGGTGGTGGCCCAGCGGCCGTCCGGGTCGAAGCCGAAGGTGGTGCTGCGGTTGTTCCAGTCCTTGAGCCCGGTCAGCCGGTTGTCCTTGTCGAACGTGCGGGTGACGACGGGGGCGGTGGCTCCCGGGTAGGTGATGGTGGTCAGGTTGTTGTTGCCGTCGTAGCCGTAGGAGACGGTGGAACCGGTGCCGTCGGTCTGGGAGGCGAGTCGGCCGAACGCGTCGTAGCTTCGGAGGCCGGTCCCGGTGGAGTCGGTGATCGAGGTCTGCCGGCCGGCCGCGTCGTACCCGATCGCGGTGATCGTCGGGCCGCCCGGAGCCGAGTAGCCGATCGAGGTGCGGTGACCGGCGGCGTCATAGGCGTAGGTGGTGGTACGGCCCGCCGGGTCGGTCAAGGTCTTCTGTCGGCCCGCCGTGTCGTAGGCGGTAGTGGTGGTGCGGCCGGCAGGATCGGTCCGGCTGCTCTGGCGTCCGGCGGCGTCGTAGCCGTAGCTCGTGGTGGCACCGGCGCCGTCGACGGTGGTGGCCACCGTGGAGTCGGGGTTGAAGGTGGTGGTGAGTACGGTGCCGTCGGGCCGGTGGACGGCGGTCTGCCGGTTGAGCGCGTCGTAGCCGAAGGTCGTGGTCCGGCCGTTGGCGTCGGTGGCGGTGGTCCGCCGGCCGTTGGCGTCGAAGACCTCGGCCGTCGTGTGGCCGAGCGGGTCGGTGGCGCCGATGCGGTTGCCCCAGGCGTTGTAGGTGTAGCGGTAGCAGCCCTTGGCAGGCGGGGCGCAGCCGGGAGCGGTCCCGGCTGCGGCTCCGCTCGGCAGCACGGTGGTGGTCAGCAGGCCGCGCTGGAGGTTGTAGCCGTAGCGAGTGACGTTCCCCGTGGCGTCGGTGGAGCTGACCACGTTGCCGGCGGCGTCGTAGCCGTTGGTGGTGGTGTTGCCGCGGGCGTCGACGGCCCGGGTCGCGTCGCCGGGGTGGGCCGCGTCGTCGTAGTAGAAGTTCACCGTCTGGGCCGGGGCAGAGCCGTTGACGGGTTCTCGGAGCATGCTGGTGAGTAGGTGGTAGCCAGCCCCGGCGGGGCTGGTCCCGCCGCCCGGTACGGCGATACGGCCGGCCTCGTCGTACCCGTAGCCGGTCCGTAGCCCGTTCGGGTCGATGACTGAGGTCAGGTTGTCCGCGGAGTCGTAGGAGCTGACGCGGGTGAAGCCGCGGGCGTCACTGGCCGAGGTCTGGTTGCCGTGGTCGTCGTAGGTGTAGGTGCGGAGGTTGCCCGCCGGGTCGGTGGCCGCGGTGACGCCGAGGCTGACCGGGTCGTACGTGTAGCTCCAGGTCCCGGCGGCCGCGGTGCCGTAGCCCTTGGTCTCGGACTGGAGAAGGCCGTTCTGGTAGGTGTACAGCGTCTTGTGGCCGCCCGGGTCGGTGACCAGGGTCTGGCCGGAAGTCAGGTTGGCTCCGGTGTCGGGGCCGTAGGTGAAGGTGGTGGCTCCGCCGAGCTGGTCGGTCTGGACCAGGACCCGTTGGGCGGCGTCGTAGGTCATCGAAACGACCGGGGCCGGTGTGGCCGTGGAGCCGTACTGGCTCGGCCAACGCATCGAGTTGAGCAGGTGGTTGGCGGTGTAGCCGTACTGGAAGTGGTCGTCGTCCTTGACCACCGGGGTGCGGGTGGTGCCGACTCCGAGGACGTCGGTGAGGTTGCCGGCGCCGTCGTAGCGGTAGGTCACCTGGCGTCCGGAGCCGTCGGAGAGGCCGGTGATGTGGTTGCCGGTCCAGGTGAGGGTGTAGCTGCGCCCGCCGGGGTCGGTGATCGTGGTGAGGTGGCCGGCGCCGTCGTAGCCGAGGGTGGTGGCGTAGGGCGGTGAGGCCTTGCTGCCGGCGAGGTCGGTTTCGCGGAGCAGCCGTCCGGTGGCGGTGTCGAAGGTGAAGACCTCCTTCGACTTGCGGGTGAAGGTGTAGCTCGTGCCGCTCTTCGTCAGTGTCGCGTTGAACCGCGGGGCCGACGGCGCGTAGGTGCCGGCGTTGTTGAGGAAGGCGACCTGGGAGCCGTCCTCCTGGCGGACCGTGACGTTGCCGGTGGCCGGATCGGTGACGGTGCTCAGGTTGTAGGAGTGGGTCCAGCCCCAGCCGAACGGCCCGTCCGAGGCGAGGGCGCCGGCCGGTCCGGCCAGGTCGGCGACGGCGGAGGCGTAGGTGCGGGTGAAGTCGAGCGGTTTGCCGCGGCCCGGGGTGGTGAGGTCGGTGAAGGTCTCACCGAAGTAGCCGGTGCTGGTGTCGACCGGGTCGCCTGCGGTGCGGCGCGCGCAGCCGCACTGCACCCACGAGGGGTTGCTGCCCTTGGGCGCGTCCTGGACACTGGGCGGGCCGCCGATCGGCTGGCCGGGAGTACCGCCCATGGGGACGAACGCGACCGCGTCGTAGGCGACGTCGTAGTCGGCGTAGTTGATGTTCCCGGCGCCGGTGACCTCGCTCTTGTTGGTGAGCTGGAGGTTGCCGCCGTTCTGCATCGCGAAGGTGCCGATGGTGACCCATTCCTCGGATCCCCAGTTCTGGTTCACCCGGATCTTCCAGGGAGCAGCGCCGCCGCCGGGGTTGACGGTGTAGACGACGTTGGTGGCGGTGGCGGCCGTCGAAGGGAGATGGATCTTGATCTTGTAGTACTGGAGCTTGGGCAGGTTCGGGGTCCAGGTCCCGGTGTTGATCAGGTCCGGGTTGGAGCCGTCCTCGGTGTGGGTGAACAGGACGTGGCCGCCGAAGCCGACGCCCAGTTGGTGGGTGTCGATCGCGCCGATCTTGTCACCGGCGGCGTTGGTGCCGTACCCGTAGGTGAAGGTGCCGCCCTGCGACCAGTTGGACGGTGCGCCGCAGCCGACCAGGTTGAGCGGTGGCTGGGTCTGCCCCTCGTCGACGACGATCGGAGCGCCGTAGCCGGCGTTGCCGACCTTCGAGGAGTCCAGCGTGCAGGTCGGCGGGTGCGGGTGCGGCATCACCATGGCCGGTTCCGTCGAGCCGGCGCCGACGGTGTAGGCGCTGGTCGCGCAGGTGGTGGCGCAGTCGGGAATGAACGTGACGGCCTGGTGCCACCAGCACTGGGAGCTGGCCAGGGTGCAGAACTTGGGGTTCGCGGCCCCGGTGGGGTCGCAGTTGTTGTCGGTGGAGCAGAAGGCGGTGACCGGGGGGATCTGGAGCCAGGTCTTGCCGCCGTGGTAGTCGGGCTTGGTGTAGGCGGGCTGGTTGAAGCGCAGGATCGGCTGGCCGATCCAGCCCATGATGCGTTCCTGGTAGGGCCAGTTCCCGGGGTGCGCGGCGTCCGCGTAGGAGTTCTTGAGGTAGGGCGCGCGGGTCGGCGGGTAGTCCGGGTTGCGGGGGTTGTTGGCCCAGCCGAGGCCCCAGTTGCCCTCGGCGCTGGTGCAGGTGGGGCTCGGCACGCAGCCGGTGGTGTTGCCGAACGCGGCGGTGGGCTGGATACCGGAGTTGTAGGCCCAGGCGGCCAGGTACCAGTTCTCCAGGTAGCGCGGGTTGCCGCCGTTGACGGTGATGCCGGCGTCGTAGAGCTGGTTCCAGGTCCGTTCCAGGATCTGGAGGCCGGCGGAGACGTTCTCCTGGTAGTCGACGGCGATCTTGGTCTGGCCGTTGACCGAGTAGACGGTGTCGCCCTTGGACATGCCGTTGGTGACTTGGCCGAGGCCGTAGCCGCAGTCGGCCTTGGCGTAGTCCATCTTGGAGATGGAGCCGCCGGCGCCGTAGTAGTCGCCGACCAGCGCGCCGCCCGCGATACCCGGCAGGGCATGCCAGGAGGCCTGGCTGAAGTTGCTCTCCTGCGCGACGATCGCCTGGTAGACCGAACGCGGTACGGAGTCGAAGGTGTCGCTCGCGGGGTGCTTGAGCGGCACCCGGGCGAAGTCGCCGTTCGGTGCGTAGGCGGCCAGACCCAGGTTGGCGTACCCGGCCGGGCGGGTGTAGGCGGCGCCGGTCAGCAGGCCCTGCTCCGCCATCTGGATGGCCCAGGACGCCTGCGCGGTACCCGGTTGCATCACCTGCCGATTCTCGGCCAGCCGGTCCACCGCGCACTTGGGCGCCGCAGCAGCCAGCGTGGCCGGCGGTGCGGCTGCCGGATCGGCGACGGCGGGGGACTCCTCGGTGCCGCGAGCGTCCTTGTCCGCAGACGCGGTGGAGGGCGACACGGCTCCGGCCGGAGCCGGCGCGAGGGCCGGAACCGCGCTCGACACGGACACCGCAGCGGCGTCGGCGGCGTCCCGCTTCAACAGCGTGTCACCCGCTGTCGCAACGAGCAGCGGGGCCGACGCGGCGGTGTCCGGCCCCAGGCCCAGCAGGGCGCCGCCGTCCAGGGACACGTCGGCGGCGCCCAGGGGCAGCTTGCCAGTGGAGACGGAGCGGATGCCGGACTTCTCGGCCAGCTTGGTGGCTCCCAGCGCGACGGACTTCCCGCCCCGGCCCTGCATCAGCCGTAGCGCGTCGCTGGGGCCCTCGCCGAGGGTGGAGAGTTTGCCGTCCCGCTCGTGCATCAGGGCGGAGGTCGGCCGGCCGTCCTTGTGTACGACGAAGTCGACCCCGCCGCTGGTGGCAGGGCGCAGGTCGTGGGCGAGGCCGTCGACCTGCGCGATCCGCACCGGCTCGACGGGGGTCTCGGCCGAGGACGCGGGAAGGCGGACCAGGGAGGCGCCCTGGGCGCCCATCGGGCCGCCGGGGGTCGGGACCACAGACGTCACCTGGCCCACCACGGTGGTGGACTCCTTGATCTCGCCAGTCGGCAGATCGACCGTCAGGACCTGCGTGAGCCGCTGATCGCTTCCGGGGTTGACCGTGAAAGTGGCGGTCTGCCCGGTACCGCAGCCGGGCGAGTGGTACTTGAGCGCGACCCCGGAGGCCACCGGCTTCACCACGCCGCTGGACAGGTCGACCGAGTACGCGAGGGCTCCGTGGTCACGGGCCTCGGCCCGATTGACGGCGCCGGCGGGCAGCACCGCGACGGCGGCGAACCTGCCGTCGCCCGACACGCACTGGTAGCCCGTCCAGGACGCGTCGTCGATACCTGCGGGGCGCAGCAGCGCCGTCTCGCGCCATCGGTAGCCGCCGGCGCCGGTGGCGACGTCGATGTGGTAGCCCGAGCCGTCGCCCCAGCCGTTGACCAGGACGTCCTCGGCGGGGCCGAGGGTACCCTCGCCCGCCGCGGTCGACGGCTGTTGCGGCGGGGCGGCCGCCGAGGCGGGGCTGGTCGCGGACATCACTCCCGCTATCAGGGCCATGCTGAGGAAAGCCGTCCCGGGTAATCCCAGGAGCGGCCGTTTGCGCAGGGACACGTGGTACCTCTCATTGCGTTCGATGGACGGAAACGGCCGGCCCTCGGAGGAGGATCCACCGGACCCTCTCTTCCGGCGGGCCGGCCCGGGCTGCACCGGGCGACCGTGCGGACGCCACCACGAGCGGTGTGTCCGCGGTCACCGGCGCAGTGTTTCGAGGGGTTCGATGCGCGCCGCCCGAAGCGCGGGGTAGCAGCCGGCCACCAGGCCGACGAGGCCGCCGATCAGCGGAGCGGGCAGGACGGTGGCCGGTTCGATGACGGCGGTCCACCGCTTGGCGACGGCGATGGCGATGACGCTCAGGACACCGAGGCTCGTCCCGATCAGCCCGCCGAGGGTGCCCAGGGCGGTGGACTCGGTGAGGAACTGGACACCGATGTGACTGGGGCGGGCGCCGAGTGCCCGGCGCAGTCCGATCTCTCCGGTGCGTTCGAGGACGGCGACGAGGGTGGTGTTGGCGATTCCGAGGGCGCCTACGGCGAGGCATATCGCGGCGAGCAGGAGGAACAGACCCGACAGGTCGGTGCTGACCTGGTCCCGCAGGTAGCGCGGGTCGGGCGGGGCGGCGGCCTTCAGCAGCTGGGGCTGGTCCGGACGCAGGGCCCGCGGCGCCTGGTCTGCGATCAGTGGGGCGGCTCCGAGACGGACGTGGACGACAGCCTGCGCGGGCCGGTCGTTCGGGGGGCCGTAGGCGGTCAGTGCGGTACCGGCAGGGATGATCACGCCGAGGAGGGACTCGGGCAGGCGCTGGGTCTCGGCGATGATGCCCACCACGGTGTAGGCGGTGTTCTCGACGAACACCGCCGGCCGGCTGTCGACCCGGGTGATGCCCAACAGGCGGGCCGCGGCGGAACCGAGGAGGCAGACCTGTTCCCCGCGCTCCTGGTGGAAGGAGTTGAACAGCACCCCGCTCCTGACGGTGGGCTGCATCGCGGCGAGCGCACCCGGAGTGGCGGCGTACAGCCCGATTCCGCCTCCCCGCCGGTCCGGGGCCGTGGTGGACCCGGCGGGTTTGGTCCCGATGGCGGGACTGCGCAGGGGAACGGTCCACCAGAGGCCGCCGTCGACGACCCCGTTGAGCCGCGCCAACCGCGCGTCGGTGTCCGAGGGGAAGCCCGTGCGCGGTTCCTCCCCCGGTACGAGGGCGGTCTTCGGGGCCTTCGTCGGTGTGTCCGTGACGGTGACGGTGGTGGCCTGGAGGAGGTCGAAGGACTTGCCGATCTGGTGGGTAACGGTCGTGGTCAGGGCCAGCACCGCAACGAACACCCCGACACCGAGGACGGTTCCGAGCATGGTGAGCACGGATCTGGCCGGTCGCTGGATCAGACCGGTGACGGCCTCGCTGACGAGGTCGTGGATGCCCAGGCGGGTGTACCCGGCCCGGCGGGTCCTGCGGTCGCGGACGGTGGAGCGGAGCCGTCGGGCCCGGCCCGGAGGTACCTGGGGCATCATGTGTCCCGCCCGTGGGCGGTGTCCTGCCGGTGGCTGATCCGACCGTCCAGGATGGCGACCCGGCGGGAGGCCCGGGCGGCCACCCCCGGGTCGTGGGTGATGACGATGACCGTGACGCCGTCGCCGTGCAGTTCGTCGATGAGGTCGAGCACCGTCCCGGCGGTGCCGGAGTCGAGGTTGCCGGTGGGTTCGTCGCACAGCAGCAGGTCCGGGGCGTTGACCAGGGCCCGGGCGACGGCGACGCGTTGGCGCTCGCCGCCGGAGAGGGTGGTGGGCAGGGCGTCGAGGCGGTGGGCGAGCCCGACCCGTCGCAGGACGGACTCGGCGACGCCCCGGCGCTCGCGACGCTCGCGGCGGGTGCTGGTGACGTAGAGCTGGGCTAGGGCGACGTTCTCCACGGTGGTGCGGTGCGGGACCAGGTGGAAGGACTGGAAGACGAATCCGATCCGCCGTCCGCGCAGCGCGGTGCGCCCGGCCTCGTCCACGTCCCGGAGATCCGTTCCGCAGAAGCGGTAGATGCCCGAGGTGGGGCGGTCCAGCAGGCCCAGGAGGTTCAGCAGCGTCGACTTGCCGGAGCCGGAGGGACCGGTGACGGCCAGGTACTCGCCCTGCCGCACGGTCAGGTCGGTCGGGTGCAGGGCATCGACCGGCGGAGGGCCCGGGAACGACCTGGCGAGCTGGACGAGCTCGATCACCGGATCCGCCGTGGGCGGTGGCGCGGTGCGGGTGGGGTCTGTGGAGTGGACAGTGGTGATCCTCACTCGCCGATCACCACCTGGTCACCGGGCGCCAGGTGTCCGCCGTCGACGGCCGTCACCTGGACCATGCCGTCGGCGGACGGCCCGGTGGTGACGTTCACCAATTGCCGGGTGCCGTCCTGCCGCACCGTGGTGACGTGGGTGCGGGTGTCCGCTCCGGCGAAGACCGCCGCCTCAGGCACCGTCAGGACGGGCCCGGAGGTCGTCGCGGAGGTGATGGTGATTCGCACCTCCCGGCCCGCCCAGGCCTTGTCCCAGGGCTCGGCCGGACTGATCGCCAGCGGCAAGTAAGCGGCTCCCCCGTTGACCGCCTGCGGTGGGGGGCCGGTGGGCTCGCCACCCTTGGCCGCCGGCGGCACGTCACCGGGCGCCATCAGCTCCCCTAGCGATGCCACGGTGGCCTTCGCCTCCCGGCCCTGGGTCTCGGAGAGCACCTGCGCCGGCATCCCCGGCTGGACGAGGGCTGCGCGTGCCGGATCCAGCATTCCGACCAGCTGCATGTCGCCCCGCGCCAGGGTGATCACCGGCCCCTTGACCGGGTCGCCGACCTCCAAGGGCAGGGTGGCCACCCGGGTGGGTCGGGAGGGCAGGTAGACACACTCCGAAGCGGGCAGCATCGGTCCGTCGATGCTCTCCGCCTGCCGTACCGCTTCCTCCGCCTGGGTGACCCGCTGGCGGAGCGCCGCGAGGTCCGGGGCGCGAGCCGCACCGCCTCCTGGCCCGGCGCTCCTCGTGGGATCGGGTGCCTTCGCGGGACCGGCTCCGCCGCTCGCGTCCGGGGTGGCACCCAGGGACGGAGCGGAAGCCGTCGTGGTCGAGGGCGCCGGCTTCTGCCCCTCTTTCAATGCGGCCCTGGCCTGGTCCGCCTCCTGACGGGCCGCCTTCACCGCGGCTGCGGTGGTCGCGCCCGTGATCGGGACCTGGTAGCCCATGGCCGTGTACAGCGCTGTGAGGGCCCGCTTGGTCCCCGGCCCGAACGTCCCAGGGGTGTCGGAGCCGACGTCGTGGCCCAGCTTGCCCAGGGCGGTCTGCAACTGTTCCACGTCGGCTCCTGACTCACCGGGCGTCAGATCGCGGTAGAACGGCAGGGGGCCCTCCAGGGCGAACACCGGACGTCCCGAGTACTCCACCAGCGGGATCCCGGGCTTGACCTCGTCGTCGGGCTTGGCCAGGAGTCGGGTGACGACCGCGTTCGCTCCGCCGGGGTTGCCGGCCGTCGCAGCGACCGACGTGGGCGTCACGGAGATCTTCTTCCCCTCCGAGAACGTGCCGCGCAGCACCACGGTGCTGCGCAGGACCTGTGACGTGACCGGAGCGGTCACGGTGCTGGCCTGCGGCGGCCGGGAGTCGGCCGCCGCCTGCGCGGGGGACCGGACGAAGGACGAGCCGGCCACCGCGCCGACCGACACCAGCGCGGCGCCCAGCGCGGTTGCCATGATGGCCCGCCTGCGTCGTACCAGCCGCGCCGCCCCGGACGCCGGCGGCGGTTCGGACGGCTCTCCGGCTTGTTCCATGACGTTCACTTCGCTTGTTCCTGTCGCCGGCCAACCACGAATGCACGGAATGAGAGGTGAGGACGAGATGTCCTCCGGGGAGCTGCCCGGCCGTTCACCGGGCGGCGGCGGCCTTCACGGCCGCGTTGATCCGGTCGCGGAGCTCGGTGAGGGCGAGTTGGTTCTTCTCGATGAGCCCCTGCTGGACCCGGCTCTCGGTCTCGAACCAGATGCCGACCAGGTTCACCGTCTCCTTGCAGTCGACGTCCGCGACGGCGACGGCGATCTCGGCCGAACTCACCGCCCCGGAGCCGCCGGCAGGCGCGAGCCTGAAGGCGTTCTCGGGAAGGTCGACGGTGTAACCCTTGCCCGCCATGCAGGAGGACCACTGGCCCAGTGCCGCCTGTACCTGGGGGGCGGCTTTGGAGGTGTCGAAGCTTTCACTGTCGAGTCGGCCCGACAGGGTGGTGTCCAACATTGCTCCGACCTTGTCCAGGCCCTCCCGTTGGCAGCCCTCCCGGGGGATGGGGATTCCGTTGAGGGTCGGCGGGGCCTCAGGCGCGCCCGGTTTCATCTCCACGTGGCCGCTGAGGACCGCGACCTCCGCGGCGCTCATTCTTGGTACGGGTGGCGGAGTGTAGGACTCGCTCCCCAGGTGGTAGCCGAGTTTGCTTGCCGACTCGCGGTCGGTGATGCCGTACCGGCGCACCATGTTGGTGTCGTCGTAGATGCTCGCGGGGTTTCCGTCGGACGGCGGCGGATTGTAGGAGAAGCCGAAGCGCGCCATGCAGTCACGGGTGAAGCGGTTGACTGCGCTGTCGATGGTCTGGCGCTGCGAGTAGTTCTCCATGTACGCCGACATCGGGAGCACCATCCCTTTGGTAAGACCGGTCGACGGAAAGGGTGGCGGTGCCGTCGCGCTGGTGCGGTCCTTGGACACGGTGGCCCGCCCTGTCATGGGCGATCCGGAGCAGGCACTGATGCTCACGGCCACACTGCCGGCGATCAGCGCCGCGATGACCGTTCCGGGGAGAGCCCGGAAGCGCTGGTGAAGCGGTGTACCGGCCATAGGGTCACTTTCTCGCGAAGGTTGACGTCGGTCGTGGTGCGGAGGATGCGACGGTTCCGACAACATCGCCGGTTCGGCCGCCCGGCCCGACCCCGGGCCGGGCGAACCGTCTCCGACCTGGAAAGTCCGAGGACCGCAGGCGAAGCACTCCGGTGGTCCGATCGGAGGCTCGGGGTCCGCCTTTTCAGGCCCAGGCTTGTGAGGCGTTGTCGTCGTGGAGCTGCGAGTCGAGGTTGACGCCCCTACTGCAGCCGTAGTTGCCCGAGATGTACTGGGAGTGGCCTCCGTAGTTGGAATAGAGGTAAACCCGGTAGTTCGCCTGGGACGAGCAGCCGAGCACGGACGCCGCATGGTTCTTCACAGCCACGCCGTTCCCGGAGTTGCCGGAGAAGATGTAGTGGATGTTGACCCCCGCCCCGGCGTAGTCAGGAACGTTGCCGAGGAACTTCGCGCGAGCGCTGTCGGTATAGCCGTTCGAATCGACCGAGTTGTAGAAAACGTACAGCACGTTCGTTCCCGTGGTGCAGTCGGGATTCGTATTGACGAGGCAGTTGTCCGACACGAAGTAGTCGGCAGCGCTCGCCTGGCTCGCGAAGGCCAGCGAACTGGCAAGAACGGAGGCGAGTACCGCTCCCCGCAAGATGCTCTTCGATTTGATCTTCATGGCATTCCAATTCTTCTTCTCGAGAATCGATTGAACTCGACCTTACGGCCGCGGTGGCCACGCTTTTGAGAGATGCCGAGTGGGCTCTGCTGTTCCTCCCGCTGCTGTGACAAGGAGATGGGTTTCCTTCCTCGCGATGCTCGTTGACCAGGTCGTGTGCGGACCCATTGAATCATCGCCAAGGCGGGCAGAAATCGGATATATACTGTATGGGCTGGTAGCGATTTGATTCTCGATGGCTGATTCCGTCGATCATTCGGCTCTGGGTGGGAGTGAAATTCACCGACATGCCCGAATTGGGCCGGAGTGCCCCTGGGGGTGATGGGTTTATTTTTCGACAGATTCGAACGGCCGCCTGCCGAGAATTTAATAATTTGACGGTGATGTCGATATTGTTCACCGCTGGTCAAGGCTTGGTGCCGCACTATTTGTCCAGTATCGGTTCGTGCATCTTCTTTTGTCTGGGGCAGCCGAAATAGGCGATTCCACTTCCGGTTCCACTGTTCGCAGTTGCACGGGGAGGCAGGCGACCGGTCGGCGAAGTCCACTGGTGCACGAGCGGAGCGCGGCGCTGACGGCGCATTGCCGGCGAGTACGGTGAAACGGGCCCTGTCCGCCGCCCATCACGCTGGCCGGCTCCAGGGCGAACTGGTCAAGCTCGGCCGTTACCCGCTGATCATGATCGACGAGGCGGGGTATATCCCGTTTGAGGCCGAGGCCGCATACCTGTTTTCCAGTTGACGTGCTTGGCGGGATCCCGGTCCAGGCCTATTCAGGCCGAGGTGAGGAGGGGCTTGCCGTTCTTCCGGCGAGTTGCGTTCGAGTTGCTGGCCCTCGCGGTGAGAATTTTGCCGATCGGTGATATCCGCAAGAAACTGGGGCGCGGAGACACCGTTGAAATCCTAACGGCCGGCCGCAAGCTTCTTGATTCCCGCCGGTCCCTGATCCGGTTCGGTGGGCCCTCGCAAATTCATGGTGGGCTGGGCTCACGCGGACCCCGAGAGGCATGAACCGCCCCTGTCCCCCTTAATCACTCAAAGCACCCGGAACGGATATTTCGCCGCCCCAGCAAGCGGAAGATGATCTCACGCCGGTCAATCCCTGATCGTTCCTGCAGGTCGGCGACATGGGATGTGCGCGATTCGCAATTAGTAGACGCACAGCTCTCATCATCCGCTAGGCTGACAATCGTCGCTCGGCAGCTCCGACGCTTACACTGCTGGAGTGCTCGGCCAAGCCGCGACCACAGTTTGCCGTCTGATCAACGTGCTTGCCGTCCCGTGTCGAGAGCTCCTGTCTCGTTGGACTTTCAACAAATTCTTTCGAATTGGCAGCAGTCATGCCCACGCGGGTCGTCGAGATACCCGTATCCCGCTGCCTCGCGCAACGAGTCGCCCGGATCGACCCAATCGAAACACTCCGCAGATAGTCACCTCGAAAGGATCGCTGATGCCTGTTCTCAAGACGCGCCATGGCTTTGCCGGAGTAATCGCCGCCGTTGCCTTGACTGCTGCGACGCTCATTGGCGCCTCGCCCGCCGACGCAGCAATGACGTGCACTCAAAGTTGCTATTTGGATGCCCGAGCGGGTGCCCACACCGATTTCGACCGTCTTGTCTTCGACGTCGGCGGCTCAGCACTGCCCACAGTGCAGGCTGGTATCTCGCCCACCGGCGAGTATGCCGTCGGCGGGAGCGGTGACACAAAGGTCGTCCAGATACCCGGCAAGTCGTACCTGATGCTCCACACATTCTTCTCACGCACTACCTACGACGACGGCTCTCGGTCCTATACGACCCCGACTGTCCTCCCCGTCGCGCTCCCGTCGCTCAAGGGAGTCCAACTCCTGAGCGATTTCGAGGGCTACACCGACTTCGGGATCTCGCTCGACAACTACACAAGCTACAATTTCTTCACCCTCACCAGCCCCAACCGCATCGTAGTGGATATCTACCACTGACCTGGTGAGGGGACTGCGCCCGCGCCGACCGACCCACCCGCGAAGTTCGGGCACAACCACGGTTCGCGTCGGGTCGGTAGACCGCCAAACCCATGGCCCTGAGCGGCCCGGCCGGCCGGGCCGCGCTGCTCGGCACCGGCGCCCCGGGGAGTCCACCGGCGCTGTATCGCGCTATCCCGGTGAAGGTTGCAGATAGCCTGCGGCATGAAATCCATCGAGCCGAGTTAGGCCCAGGGGCATCTCAACTTCCGGCGATCATGTGAGTCCGCAGGCCACAGCGGTGCGCGGAAGCTGGCCGTCCGTCAAGAACAGATCATCGAAGCTCCGGCTGGTCGCGGTAACCTTGCCAATCGCCCTGACCCGCCGGAGCTTCGGCACGCCATCCATCTATCTGACCACGTCGCACCCGCTGGGCAGTTTGGCGGATTGTCACCAGTGGAGCGGTTGCAAGTGCTGCCGGAGCTGCGTCGGCGTGGTGGGGCACGGGTCCTCCTCGCGTTCGCCACCGACATATGAACCGGCGAACTGACCAATCCTCGTCCCGGCCGCGTGCGAGTCAACCCGCGAACTCCCGCCCCGCCGAGCGCCCGCCCGGAGTGGAGCCAACAGCGCTTCTAGGATCGACGCTTGGGGGGAACCGGGCCGGGGATGACGTCGAGATTCAGGTGCTCCTTGAAGAGGTGGATCAGGTTGGCTCCGTCGAGGAGCTCGAGTCGGCCGTGGTCCTGGGCGAATGCCTGGCTGGCTCTGCCGAACCACGAGGTGGTGACCAGGATGCCCTTCGCTGCCCGCTTGTGCTCGACGACGCCCGCCAGGGCCGAGACGGTCTCGAAGGGCACCACGTTGCGGCTGCGCTTCGCCTGGATGACGCACAGCCCCTTCATCACCGGGTCGGTGTTCATCACGACGGCGTCGACCCCCTCGTCCTTGGACGGCTGCGTGTTCCACCCTTCCATGCCGATGGCTTCGAAGAGCTGACGGACCAGGTGCTCGAACTCGAGAGGCGAAAGGTCGATCAGCACCGGTCGGCTGTCAAGGCCGGAAACCACGTCCATGCTGTCCATCAGCCTGAACTTCGACAGGTCGAACGTCACTAGCGGGCGCACCGGTTCCAGCTCGTAGGGGTTCGGGGAGACGAGAGCCCGAAGCCGCTGGAGACAGAGCCGGGGTTCCACCTTGGTCAGAACGAGGGCCTCGAACTCCTCCCTGCTCGCCTGCAGGGTGATCAGGCACGGATGGACACCGCGTCCCGTGGCGCGGTCGATGGTGTCGACGTGGCAGTTGAGGGCGATGGACCGGATGACCCGGTTCGGGTCGGAGGCGAAGACCTCGTGAAGAGTGCGAAGCGCGCTCTGGGCGAGCACCGACGCATACAGCTCCTTACGCTCCTTCTCGGGCCGCGGCACAGGAACGATCTCGTCCCGCGTCTTCACGTACTTGAAGGCGCGGGCCGGCGGCACCACGTCCTCCAGCGGCAGGTCCAACTGGACCAGGAGATCACCGGTGTCGGCCTGGTAGGACACCTGGTGCCGCTTCGGGAAATCGTGGGGGTAGACAGACGCGGCCAGTACCTGGTCGACGAACCATTCCACGGCCTCGACGTCTCCGGCCCTGTACGCCGCTTCCCGCTCGGCCAGGGCGGCGTTGAACGCGTGGACCCGATCGGCGGCTTCTCGGACCTTCGAGTCGTGCGCGGCCCGGCGCTCCGCGAGCTTGGCCACCCGCTTCTCGTCTCCTCGGGCGTGCTCGCTCAGCGCTTCGTCGAAACGCCGCCGGGCCTCCTCGACCGCTGCCTCGTGACGCGGGCTGGCGAAACCCAGCGAGGCCAGCAGGCCACGCCGAGCGGGCGGTTCGAAGTCCTCCCACCGCGGTGCCGGCGCCGCACGGTCCAACCTGCCGGCCACGAACACAGCAGGCGTGAACTGTTGGCGAAGCGCGCTGAACGACAACGGAGCCGCCTGCTGGACCGACCGGGCGAGAAGCGTCCGCAGCTTCTCGGCATCGTCCTCCGCCACGCTCGTCAGGTCCACCACCTCCTGCGCCCGCGCCACTGCGTAGGCGGCACGCTGCTCCCGCTCAGCCTGCTTGGCACGGGTCTCCGCGGCCTTGCGCTCACGCTCCGCCTGCTGCTGGAGCCTGCGCTGCTCGGCTTCGGCCCGCCGTGCCTGCGCCGCATAGTCCGGCTGCCGCCTCGGACGCGCCGCCCCTCCCGCCACTGGCCCTCCTTATGCTCATAGCTCGTGTGCCGCTACCACCTTGCCCTAACCGACCCGGCGCCATACGGCAAAGTCGACTACACGGTGATCCAACGACCGGTCGTCCGGGTGCCGGCTGATCCGCCGTACTGGGTCGTCCCGTGCCCGTGATGATGTGCTCAGCCTCGGCTTGGGCGGCTTCAGGGACACGGGGGCGAGGACGGGTTTCTTCGCCGTCAGGGCGCTGGCAGGTGCTCAGGCGGCGGTGCGGTCCGCTTCATCGTCGATGGCGTTGTAGAGGTCGGCGCCCTGGGCCCAGTCGTGGAGTATCTGCCGGTCGACGAGGATGAGGTCGTGGCGGGCGGCGAAGGCGCGGGCGTCGCGGGTGAAGCCGTTGAGTCCGATCATGACGGGTACGTCGGCGTGGTGTTCGGGGCGGGCGGTGCCGTTGAAGGTCTGGACGTCCCGGGAGCCGACCGGTTTGGCGTAGTGCTTGCACTGCACGACCACCTTGCGGCCGAGGTGGTCCCAGGCGACGACGTCCGCGCCGAGGTCGCCGGCGCGGCCCGAGTGCTGGACCCCGGTGAAGCCGTCGCGGACGAGCAGGGCGGCGCACGCCCGCTCGAACTCCGTGGCCTCCAGCGCGTCCAGATAATCCATCCCGTACCTCAGGACGGCCGGGGCCTCGTCGTCGAAGGCGTCGTCCAGGTAACGGACGTACCTGCGCGGGACGAGGAAGCGGGCGGCGAGCAGGGCGGGAACCACCACGAGCGGGGCGGCGATGAGAGCCGACCACCAGGGGTGATCGGTGATCCAGCCCCAGACGTCGACGCTGAGCCAGCGCCAGAAGGAGGTGCTCAGCCACTGCCAGACCACCTTGGCGACGGCGATGGCGAGTACCGCCCAGGCGATGGCCTTCAGCAGCGGATCGAAGGTGCCGTCATGGCGCACTGTGCGGCCTCTCCTGTGCCGTCTCGGGATGCTGGGGCCGGAACGGCCGGGCTGTGGGGCGGCGGACTCGCCGCCGGGGCCTTCGGGCCGACATGTGCGGCAGTTCATGGTGGGCGGAGCCGTGCTCGGCCCACAGGCGCAGCCTCTCGCGGTCGACCCGGCGCACCTGGTGCTTGTCGCCCCAGGACTTGGCGTCGCGGGTGACGGAGCCGTTGGTCACCACGACGGCGATGTCGGCACCGTGGACGGGGCTGGCGGTGCCCTTGACCTGGTACATCACTGGGGAGCCGACCTTTCCGCCGACCGTGGTGTGCTTCGCCTGCAGCACGATCCGGCCCAGCGCCGGATGCCGGCCGATCACGTCGGCGGCCTGGTCGCCCTGCCGGCCGACCTTCCGCGCCGTCCAGCCGTCGCGGACCAGCAGGTCCCGCAAAGCGAACTCGAACTCCTGGTCGTCCAGCGCGTCGATGCCGCTCAGGCTGAGCCGCAGACCGGCCAGTCGCGCCGCGCGGGCCCGATCGGCGGTGCCGCGCCGCACCCGGCGCACTGTCATGCCGACGAGGGCCGAGGCGGCGAGAGCGGCGAGGACGGGCCAGTGCTCGGCGGAGGCCCGGGCGCCGGCGGTCGTGGCCCGGGCGAGCAGGGTGGCCACCGCGAGGGCGGTGACACCGGCCGCGAGGTGCTCGGTGGATCCCCGGGGCCGACGCAGCCACCGGCGTCGCCTACGCACCATCACGGCGCCGCCGGGGCGGAGGCGGCCGTCGGGGCCGGATTGTTCGGCGTGACCGTGCCGGTGTCGCCGAAGCCGATGAAATGGCTCCACAACCACACCAGCGCGCAGACGCCGATGATCGACCAGCCGCTCGTCTTCTTCGCGCTCGGCCGCGGGTTGCGGCGGATGTGGCTGCGGACCGTGTGGTATCCATCGGGCACCGGCACCGGACAACTCCTCTCCCATCGGCGGGCCGCCCTTCGCGGCCCGTTCCGCCCTCTGATGTAGCAGCGCCCTCCGACACGAACTGACGGAACGTCGGCAATCGATCACAGGGCGCGAAGGGATTCGGACACGGGCCTCGCGCCGATGCCGGCATCCCGGCGGGGCCGGCCGGCGGCCTCGGCCCAGGCTGCCGAAGCGCCCGTCCCAGTGGTGCCTGTGAGGAACGAAGCATCCGCGGCTACGGCCTGGACCCTGCGAACCGTCTGTCAGCTGCACGAATGCCCGGCCGGGGCGGCGCGGTGGCGTCGTCGACGCATCTGGCGAAAACCGGCAGCGTACGCCGGGGGTGCACGAGTGGGGCGTTCGCGCCGTGGGCCCGTCAGCGGTCGCACGTCGTCCACCAGCCCGTCGAAGCTGCGAACAGGCCGCCCGATTGCGGAGATTCATCAGAAGCGTGAACCGGGACCGCAGCTGGGCCCTAACCTCTCGTCGGACGGGAAGGAAACGGTGACAGGTATGACCTCCGGCGACGAACGCCTGCGGCGGCAGGACAGCACTAGTCCGGACAGCACGGGGCCGGACGGCGACAGCGGTCTCGCGTTCCTGATGGGCTTCTTCACGCTCGGCATCGTCGTGCAGACCGCGGCCTGGCTGTGGGGCCATCCGCTGGCCGCCACCGCCGCATTTGGCGCTTTCGCCGCCGTGCTGCTCGCCCTGCGTGCGGCACTTCGACGCACCGCCCTCGGCCCACCCGTGCGCCGATTCCTGCGGCCGCTGTGGGCCCTGGTCCAGGCCGGTGTCGCTACGCGATTCACGCTCGCCCGTACCAGAGCCGCGGCGTCCGTCACCGGCCGCATCGAGCAGTGGGCCCAGCGGCCGGTGCGCCATGAGACGCCGGAAGAACCCGACGCCTCCTACACGCGGCGCTCCCTCGACCACACCCTGGAGGCGTTCGAGGCCGCCACACCGACCCGGTTCGAGGAGATGTGCCGCGAACTGCTGGAACGCGACGGGTTCATCGACGCCGTACGGGTCGGCGGCGCCGGGGACCTCGGTGCCGATGTCGTCGCCGTGGACGGGCTGGGGCGACGGGTGGTGCTGCAGTGCAAGCGATACGCGAGCCCACTCGGGTCCGAGGCCGTCCAGACGTTCAACGGCACCGCCAGACCCGTCCACGGCGCCGCGGTCCCGGTCGTCGTGGCGCTCAACGGCTTCACCGAACCCGCTGCCGCCTTCGCGACCCGGCAGCGCCTCCACCTCGTCGACCGTGAACGCCTCGCCCGCTGGGGCGCCGGCCAGCACCTCTACCAGGTCCTCGACATCGATCCCGGGCCGGGGCGGCACACCTGACACCCGACACCCGACAAGGAAGACGCCCGCACGGATAGAGTCGACGCAGCGGCCCAGGACCGGGACGTGCAACGGAGGAAACGGGCTGGAGGACGGGGCATGTACCTCAAGAACGTGCGGGTGCGGAACGTACGCGGCTTCCGCGGCGCCCGTGAGGTGGACCTCGACCTGACCAGGCCCGACGGCTCGTACGCCGGATGGACGGTGCTGGCCGGCCGCAACGGCTCCGGGAAGTCGACTCTGCTGCGCGCCGTCGCGCTGGCGGTCAGCGGCCCGAGCGCGGCGCGCGGGCTGGTGACCGGCTTCGACTCGTGGATCAGCGACGAGCGGTCGGAGGCGGTCGCGGAGGTCTGCCTTCAGCCGGACCCGGCCGAGGACAAGTTCACCACCACGGGACGGCCCCCGGCCGGCGTGTTCTGGGCGGGCTTGAAGTGGACCGCGCCGGATGCCGAGACCGTGTCCACCCGGCATGTACAGCCGGCCCTGACCCCTGTGGGCTACAAGAGAGCGCCGACCGCTGCCCAGCGAGGGCCGTGGGCGGACAACCCGGTGGGCTGGTTCTGCGCGGGCTACGGTCCGTTCCGCCGGCTCGTCGGTGGTTCGGGGGAGGTCCAGCGGCGCATGGCCGGGTCGGGTGCCGTGGCCCGGCTGACCAGCCTCTTCCACGAGGACGCCTCGCTGGCCGAGGGCGTCAGCTGGCTCATCGAGCAGCACCTGCGGTCCCTGGAGAACCGCCCAGGCGCCGCGGAGCTGAAGCTCGTCGCGCTGGAGATCCTCGGTGACGAGCTCCTGCCCGACGACTACACCATCGGGAACGTGGACTCCGACGGCCTGTGGGTCGCGCACGGCGGCCGCTCCTTCCCCCTGCGGGAGATGAGCGACGGCTACCGAACAGTCGCCGCGCTCGTGGTCGACATCCTCAAGCAGCTCCACGACACCTACGGCGCCCTTCGCGTCGATCGCGACAGCGGCCATCCTGTCGTGACCGTCCCCGGTGTCGTGATCATCGACGAGATCGACGCCCACCTGCACGTGTCCTGGCAGAAGCGCATCGGGGGCTGGCTCAAGCAGCACTTCCCGCTGGTGCAGTTCCTCGTCACCACCCACAGCCCCTACATCTGCCAGGCCGCCGACCCCGCCGGGCTGATCCGGCTGCCGGGACCGGACGTCGACGAGGCCCCCGAGGTCGTCGGGGCGGACCTGTACGACCGGGTGGTGTTCGGCAGCGGCGACGACGCGGTGCTGTCCGACCTTTTCGGCCTCGACACCCCGTACTCGCAGCGCGCGGACGAGGCCCGGGCACTCCTGGTCGCACTGGAGATGAAGATCGTGGCCGACGGGGCCAGCGAGGAGGAGCGGGAGCGCTACCGCCAGCTGAAGCGAACCCTGACCAGCTCGCCGGCCGCCCGCGTCGACGAGGTCGCCGCCCACCTGCACGCCCTGACCGGGCACGTCGCGTGATCCGGATCCACCGGCTCCCCCTCCCGGAGCCACCGGGCTCCCGCATGGCCGAATGCACCTGCGACATCGTGCTCGCCGAGAAGCCCGCGACGCGGGCGCGAGAGCTCTGGAAGCACACCACGGTGCGACGGAACGTGCACGCGCCGCTTCGGGACCTCCTCGCGGACATGGCGGCCGGGCGAGAGCGGTGCATGTACTGCGGGGACAACCAGGGCACCGACATCGACCACTTCGAGCCGATCGACCTGCACCCGATGCGCGCCTTCGACTGGACCAACCACGTCCTCGCCTGCTCGCTGTGCAACAGCCATCTGAAGGGCGCCGGTTTCCCGCTCGACGACGGCGGGAACCCGCTGCTCATCGACCCCACGGCCGAGGACCCGACACCGCACCTGCGCCTGGTCCTGGCAGTCGGTCAGTACCACCCGCTCACCCCCAGGGGCGAGGCCACCATCGACCTGTTCGATCTCAACCGCGGCCTGCTGGCCAAGGGCCGGGTGAACGCATTCCACGTCACCAAGGCCTGTGTCGCTCAGTGGGCCGGCGCCACCGCCGAGGGCGACCACGACGACGCCGCTCGCTGGGCCGCAGTCGTCAACGAACAGCCGATGGCCGACGTCGTCCAGGCGATGCTGCACCAGGCCCTCGACCCCGCCGCCGAGATCCTCTTCGACGACGACCCCGAGCTCCTTACCCACCTCCGCGAACCCGGGCTGCGAGCGGCACTGCTCATCCGGTAGGACACGCAGGTGGGCCCGGTGACCCTGTGGGACTGACCACGTCATCGGTCGGAGCCGACATCGGAAGGGCCGAGCCTTGCGTCGGCACCCGCCGTTGGCGGCGGCACCGGATCGCGCCGCCGAGCCCCGCTCTACCGAGCCGGAGCGCCCGCCAGGCGACATCTGTGGCCACCTGGCTGCTACTTCCGGACCTGGCTGTCGGCGTCCCCGGCTAAGCTCAGAAGCGATTCCCAAACCGGGGAACCCGGCTGCCGGTCGAACTTCCGCGCGGATCAGCCTCGTTCAGGTGATCACTCCGCGGCCGGCGCATAGAAGAAGGGCCTCCTGCACAGTTCGGTGATGTCGAGTCAACGAACCAACAGGAGGCCCTGGTGTCCCACTGTGGCGTGCTCGCGCCGTCCGCGTCCAGTTCCGGCATGTCGTGCGATTGCCTCGCACACCGACTCGGGAATGCCGCCGACCAGCCCGGCCGGACCCGCCGCTACGGCTCCGACCTCACCGACGCGGAGTGGGCGATCGTGCGGCCGCTGCTGCCGGTTCCGGCCTGGATGAACGGACGCGGCGGGCGCCCGGAGGGCTTCTGCCACCGGCAGATGATCGACGCGGTGCGCTACCTGGTCGCCGAGGGCGTTCGCTGGGCCGGCCTGCCCGCCGACTTCCCCAAGTGGCGGGCCGTCTACCGGTTCTTTCGCCGCTGGCGCGACAACGACTTCATCAAGGAGCTCTACAGTCGACTGCGCAAGCACCTGCGCGAACTGGCCGGGAAGAAGGAGGAGCCCACGGCCGCGATCATCGACTCACAATCGGTGAAGGCCGACGCCACCGTCGGCGCGGCCACCCGCGGCTACGACGCCGGAAAGAAGATCAACGGCCGCAAACGGCACATCGCCGTGGACACCCTGGGCCCGCTGCTGGTGGTGATGGTCACCGCCGCTTCGGTCAAGGACAACGACGCCGGCCGCGACCTGCTGGAACAACTGCGCGCCGAACACCACCGCATCGCCCTGGTCTGGGCCGACGGCGGCTACACCGGCTGGCTGGTCGCCTTCGCCGCGACCGTCCTGGCCCTCGCGCTGACCGTCGTCAAGCGCAGCGACGACGCCACCGGGTTCGTCGTGCTGCCGCGCCGCTGGGTCGTGGAACGATCTTTCTCCCACCTGATCCGGGCCCGGCGCCTCGCCCGGGACTACGAGACCCGCATCGACAGCGCCGAGGCGATGGCCTGGTGGGCCGCGAGCGTCCCGGCCACCCGCCGCCTGGCCCGCTCCGGCCGGCCCGCACCCCGCCGCGTCAAGCGGTCCGCGGCCTGAACAACCCCGGCCGCCCCTCGCTCAACCAGCCCCGCTCCACCAGCCGCTTCGCCCGGAACCGAGCCGCCTGCTCCTTCGCGTCACCCGCGAGCCAGCCCAGATCCTCGCGCATCCGCCGAGCCCGCACCCCCTCCCCACCACTGGCCGCATCGCGCTCGACCAGGGCAACGATCCGCGCGCAGTCCGACGGAAGCACATCAACCCCCAACCCCTCGGACCAGACGGGGACTTCGAGCCGCGGCCCGGCAGCACCCGCAACCGGCTCCACCACCGGACCGCCAGCAGGCGCCCCGGTCACCGCGGCCTCATCGGCCAACTCGGCCAAGGCAGCGACGGTCTCCTCCCGGGCGATGACCGCGCGCCGCGCGGCCTCATCCGCCTCGACCACAGCAGCCTGAAGCCGCTCCAACTCGGCCCGCAACTCCTCCGCACGGGCCAGCGCCACCCGCTCGCGCAGCTCCAGCACCCCCAGCACCGACGGCATCCGCCACCTCCAAGCACGCCCCGCACCGACACAGACGGACCGAGCATGCCTACCGAGCGGCGGCCACATACCTCACCTGGGAAAACGTGACCCTACCTTCGGTTTGGGAATCGCTTCTGAGCATGACGCTGACGTTGTCGCGCTCGCGTACGACGTCCTCCGGTGCGGTGACCTCGTGCGCGCTGAGTTCCGTGAGGTGGACCAGGCCTTCGATCAGGTCTGACCTGCCCAGGCCGGGCCAGTACCACGATGCGGAGTCGGGCCTCGAGTACAACTGCTTCCGCTACTATGACCCGTCGACCGGCCGCTACCTGAGCAGCGACCCGCTCGGCCTGGACGGCGGTCCCAACCCGCACGCCTACGTCCCCAACCCGCTGTTCTTCACCGACCCGCTGGGCCTGGCCCCGCGTCGACAGCCCGTCGGCTGGGGCGGATCGCACTACAGCCTGCGGCCGAGCAACTGGACCGACGGCAGCGACAACAACAGCTACGAGCGCAACCACATACCGGCCCGGGACGCCTACCTGGGCGTCGGCACCGCCCAGCTCGGCTACGGGCCCGGGCCGGCGATCCGGATGGACTACGACGACCACCGCGACTTCATCAGCACCGGATCCAGCGCGGAGGGCAAGGCATGGCGCGCCAAGCAACGCGCCCTCATCGCCCAAGGCAAGTTCGACGTCGCGATGAAGATGGACATCGGCATGTCCGGCGGAGCGGGTGAAGCCGCCGAGTCGGGCGCGATCGGCGGTGAACTCGGCGCCGTTCGCGTGGAGTTGTGCGAGCGGCTCCGGCCGGATCCGGTGGAGCTGGCCGCGGCCTGCGACATGGACTCGTGCCTGAACCCGCCCGCCGCGTACCGGCAGTTGCTCGGCCCGCAGGGAGTAGCCGCCTTCGAACAGCGATGGAAGGCGTTGCGCCGCTGGTAACCGTTCCGGCCTTGACCGTCTCCGCACTGGGCGGGTCAGGGGGTCAGGCCGGCCTTGTCGAGTTTGGCGATGAAGGTGGTCTTGCGCTTGTGCTCGTCCCGTAGTTCGGTGAGGTAGTCGCTGAATCCGTCTGGGTTGCCAGCTGCGGCGTGGGCGGCGCGCAGGCGGCGCAGCAGCTTGACCGCGCGGTCGTAGCGGTACTTGCTGGTGTCGGAGAGCTGGGCCTGGACGAGGTATCGGTAGGCGGGC
Source organism: Kitasatospora purpeofusca (assembly GCF_036010405.1). Lineage (NCBI taxonomy): Bacteria > Bacillati > Actinomycetota > Actinomycetes > Kitasatosporales > Streptomycetaceae > Kitasatospora > Kitasatospora purpeofusca. The sequence continues at coordinate 7,152,916 of NZ_CP108561.1, forward strand.
AGCACGTCGGCGGGGTGGGTGGTCTCGCGCTGTTCGACGAGGCTGTGCAGCAGAAGCGGGCCGACCTGGTGGGGATGGGCGGCGGCGGTGGACCAGGCCTCGTCGTCCAGGCCCGCCAGCGTGAGGGCCGGACGAGTTCGCTGAGGCGGTTGGGGTCGGCGGTGGCGCGGGCGCGTAGTTCATCCAGGGCCGAGGCGAGCGGCGCGGTGTCGCCGATGCGCTCGCAGGTGGCGGCGAGGGCCCGGTAGGTGGCGGCGACCGGGTGTCGGTTGAACTCGGCGATGCGCACCTCGAGCGCATCGGCCGGTTGGTCGTCGTCGAGGAGGAGGTCGACCAGCAGGTCGCGAAGGCGTTCGCTGTAGGGGTTGCCGGGGTGGTGGGCCAGTCCGCGCCGGGCCCAGGCCGCGGCCTCCGCGGTGCGGTCGGCGGCCACCAGTGCCAGGGTGATCTTTTGGTACTGCTCGGGGCTCTTCAAGTCCTCGGCGAGGACTGCGACGTAGTGGTCAACGTCGCCGGTGAGTTCAGCGAGCTGTTCGCGGAAGTCGCGGACGGAGAACTGAGCGCTCCAGGAGTCCGGTGCGGCACTGGCGGCGCGGGCCTCGACCTGGGCGGCGATGTCGGCGATTCCTTTCTCGCCGAGGGCTGGGGCGAAGGCGCGCAGGTGGATGCGGGCCAGCCGGGCCCGTCGAACTGTGCCGCCACCAGCCACGAGGCGAGGGTCTTCGGGCTGGCGGGCGGAGCGAGTTCGAGGGCGCGGGCGTACAGGTCGGTCAGTTCCTGCAGCGCGTCGCCGACGATGCCGGAGGAGTCGTCCAGATACATCAGCGTGCGGGTGACCCGGTCCACGGCGGTGCGCAGCGTCCGCACGACCGTTTGGGCGTGGCCGGCCTCGACCAGGGCGGTCGCGGTCTCCAGTGCTTGGTGGGCGGTTGCCTGGTACTCGCCGCGCCCGTGGTAAGGATGGCGGCGCTTGTCCCACCGCAACCTGTCCACCAGTGTGGCGAGCCCTTCCGGGGAGACCGTGTTCGCGCCCATGCGCCCATCCCACCACATCGGGCATGCCCGCGAGTAGACGCCCGAGGGCCTGTTCCCTGACCGAGGACCTGGCGTTCGCCGGATCGGGTATGCGGCTACCGTGCTGTCCATGAGGGGTACGTGGAGCGAGGAGAGTCTGCGGCAGCTGCGCGCGGCGCGGCATGCCGGCGACTGGGCAGCGCTGGTCGCGCTGCTGTCGGAGCAACTGCTGGCCGAGGTTCTGCAGCAGGTGGGGGATGCCGTCGGCGACGCGGTGACCGCGCGGGTGCCGGGCGCGGAGGAACTGGCCGCACAGTGCGTCGTCGGGCTCACCGAGCGCGACTGGGAGGGGGACGCGGAGTTGGCACGGCAGCTCGAGGCCGCGCTGGGCGCCGGCCGCGTGCGGGTGCTCAGGCCACTGCCGGTGGATCTGGAGGAGTTGTCCGGGCTGCTGGAAGGCGACCCGGTCTTCGGCGGTGGCCGGATCGACCTGACCACCGGTGACTGCTGGCCCCAGCAGGCCGACTCCGACGAGCAGACGGAGGATGACGAAGACCCCGAGCGGTGGCTACCGGTGTGGTGCGAGGGCCCCCGGGATGGCTACCGGGATATGGAGCTGTTCATCGCGACAGTCGGTGACGCCGATTTCACGGATCGCCTGGAGATCGCGATCACGGGCCGTGGGGCGTTCCGCCGTTTCAAGGACGTCCTGGCGCGCCGTGAGGACGAGTTGCGCCGGTTCCACGTGTTCGCCGAGGAGCGGCAGCGCGGCCGGGCGCGGGCCTGGCTCGCCGGGTACGGCTACCGTCCGGCGCCTCGCGATTTGACGCAATGACTGCGTCACTCTATCATTGCTGCATGCTCTTCCCTATCCCTGTCCTCACTGCTCGCGACGAAGGAGTTCTCCACGACGTCGAGAGCATGCGCCTGGCTCTGCGCCACCAGGTGCGTTCGGCTCCCTCGAAGTGGACTGAGGGCCTGCGTAAGTTCCTGACGGCCGATGCCGTGGCGGCGTCCAACTCCATCGAGGGATTCAAGGTCGCCACGGTCGACGTCGAGGACCTTCTGGAAGGTGAGCGCGACGTCGAGGTGTCGGAGGAGAACCGCGAGGAGACGCTCGCCTACCAGCGGATGATGACGTACATCCAGACGCTTTTCGATGTCGAGGACTTCTCCTATAGCAAGGGCCTTCTCAATGCCCTGCACTGGATGCTGCAGGGGCATCGTCACACTGTGCGAAAGCCGGCCGGGCAGTGGCGGAGGGGGCCTGTGTATGTCACCGATGCCCGCGATCCGAGCATTGCCGCCTACACCGCCCCCGACGCGGGGGATGTCTCGGCGTTGATGGGGGAGTTGGTGGACTGGCTGAACTCCGACGATGGTACCCACCCGCTGGTACGGGCCGCCATGGCGCACCTGCATCTGGTGGCCATTCATCCATGGGCGGACGGGAACGGCCGGATGTCACGCTCGCTGCAGACGCTCATGATCGCCAGAGAGGGGGTACTGGCGCCGGAGTTCTCCTCGATCGAGGCCTGGCTGGGGCGTCCGGGCAATACCTGGGAGTACTACCGGGAGCTGGGTCGCCGCGGCTCCGAGTACGTGCCCGACCAGGATGTCTCCAGCTGGGTTCGCTTCAACCTGACCGCTTACCATCAGCAGGCGCAGACCGTACGAGCCCGCCTTGAGAGGTCTGGGCGGGTCTGGGGCCTGCTTGCCGACTTCGCGGCAGGCGCAGGCGTCGACGAGCGCCTGGTCTCCGCCCTGCACGATGTGGCGATGGCTGGCCGTGTGCGGCGCTCGCGCTACGAGCACGCCGAGAGTCTGAGCCTGCAGCAGGCGCAGCGAGATCTACGAGACATGGTCGCTACCCAGGTGCTTGAGCCGGTCGGGCGTACTCGGGCGAGGTACTACACGGCCGGACCCCGATTCCCACAGCTCGCACTGGAGGTGGCACGTACTCCGATGGCCCTGGTTGACCCGTTCGCCGAGTGAGGTCCTGCGGTCATTGGCGGGGGCTGCCAGCAGACCGGTCCGGGCGCAGGTGCGCTGGGACTGCGGCCCTCGGATTCGTCCGAGGGGCAGGCGATGGGTCAGTGCACCTGGGGGCAGTGCTCGGCGGCCCGGCGGCCTCCCTGGGACACGGCGGCCAGGGTTGCCCTATCGTCCCCTGGCGCCCTGGTTCTTCTTCTCGGGCTTGCCGCTGCGGGACACGGGCGACATGGCGGGTCTTCGTGGAGAACGGATGGCAGTTCCACCGCTGAAGCTGGGCTCGGAGCGCAGGGTATACCGCCATCAGGGGCGCCGGCGGTTGCTTGAAGCGTCTGCCAGCCGTTCGGGTCGACATCCCAGGGCCAGGTCCAAGGTAGTGCGGGGCTGGTGGAGAATGCCCGGGTGATGGAGAGTAACGATGTGCTGGCGAGGGTCTTGGAGCTGCGGGCCGCGGGGAGCGGGCCGAAGCAGATCGCCAGGGCGCTCGGTCTGCGCCCCGCGCAGGCGAGTGCGCTGCTGCGACAGGCCGCCGAGTGCCGGGCGGAAGGGAGGGACCCGGCCGATCGGCCGGTGGTCGGATGCTGGGTGAACGCGGGCTGGAGCGCCGGCCTGGGACTGGCCGCCGCGTCCGCGTGGGCGCAGGCCGACCCGCATGCCACCGCTGATCCCGCGACCGGCGGTTTCGCGCAGGTGCTGGTGGCCCGTCAGGAGCGAGCCAGCAGAGTGACAGTGTGCGGGTTCCTGGTGGACGTCTACTGCTTGGGTGTGAAGAACACCGTCGAGCCGGAGGTTGTCGGAGCTGGCTCACTCCTTGCCTATCTGCGCCGGTACTACTCGGCCTTCGACCAGCCGCCGCTGAGCATCGAGCTCGACCAGGCTCGCACGATCGTGCAAGGCGCGGTCGCGTACGCGCGTTCCCTCGGCTTCACACCCGCACCCGGCTTCGCGGATACCGCCCCTTACCTCGGGTCTGTGCGAGGCGATGAGCCCGCGATCGTCTTCGGCCGCGAGGGGAAGCCGTTCTACGTCTCCGGCCCGTACGACGACGCCCGGCACATCGTCCACACCCTGGAGCAGTCCTGCGGAACGGACGGCTTTCACTACACCGTGGCGATGGGGCAGGTATGAGCATCGATCACCAGCTCGATGACCGCCAGGAGAAAGGACGCCGGGTCCGTGTGACCGAACACGAGGCGCAGGCCAACCTGGCCGCCATGCTCCAGCTGTGCGCGACGGGCAAGCTGCGCTGCAGCGAGAAGACCCGCAGGCCGAGCGCGGCCGCCGTCGCCGCGATCGGCGAGGTCCTCGACGGCGACGACTTCTACGAGCACGAGGCCATCGCCGCCTTCGCCTGGCCCCTGCTCCTCCAGGCAGGCGCCCTGGCAACCCTCGCATCAGGCAGGCTCACGCTGACCCCGCGCGGCCGCACCGCACTCGCCAAGCCCGCACACGAGACCATCGTGGCCCTCTGGCAGCGCTGGCTGAAGAACACCCTGCTGGACGAGTTCAACCGGATCGAGGAGATCAAGGGCCAGCGCGCCGCGAACGTGCTCACCGCCGTCCGATCGCGTCGCGAACTCGTCGGCCAGGCACTCACCGCCCGCACCACCGGCCAATGGATCACCGCGGACGATCTGTTCGCCCAGATGCGCCGAGCCGGCCAGGACCCCGTCATCACCCGCAGCGAACGTGCCCTGTGGAAGCTGTACCTGGAGGACCCCCAGTACGGAAGCCTCGGTTACGACGGCCACCACGACTGGTCGCTGCTCCAAGGACGCTATACCCTCGCCGTGCTGTTCGAATACGCCGCCGTCCTCGGCCTGATCGACATCGACTACATCCCGCCCGCCGGAGCCCGCACCGACTACCAGAACAACTGGGGCGGCGACTACCTTGAACAACTCAGCCGCTACGACGGCCTGCTCGCCCTGCGCCTCAACCCACTCGGCGCCTACGCCACCGACCAAGCGGCCACCTATACCCCAAGCCCCAAGCCCCAACCGGCAACCCCGCTCGGCCGGCTCACCGTACTGCCGAACCACGACATCGCCGCCCTCGACGGACTGGCCCCCGCCGACGCCATGCTCCTGGACGCCTTCGCAGACAAGACCGGCGACCGCGTCTGGAGCCTCACCCGCCGCTCCCTGCTTCGAGCCGCCGACGCCGGACGCGACCTCACCGAGCTGCGCCGCTACCTTGAGTCGGCAAGTCGGCATCCGCTGTCGCAGACCGTCACGACGCTCCTGGAGGACACGGCCCGCCGCCTCGGCCAGGTTCGTGACACCGGCCCGGTCCACCTGATCGAATGCGCGGACCCTGCGGTGGCGGCCCTCCTGGCCGGGGACCGGCACCTGCGTACCTTCGCGACCCGGCTGGGGGAGCGCCACATCGCCGTCCCCGCCGACCGGCTCGCCGCCTTCCGCAAGACTGTCCTCGCCCAGGGATACCCGCTGGCGCAGGTCCGATGACCACCGGATGCCAAGGTCACTCGCCGAAGCAACAGCCTGAACCAGCGTGTCTGGCGATGACGGGGAACCGACTCAGAACGAGGTGAGCCGCAGTGAGGAAGCTCCTGCGGCTCACCGGCCTCTCACGCGCCTCTCACGGACTGGGTGTCATGAGATGGGATCAGGCGTCATGGGAGGTGGACGAGATGGACCCAGACCTGAACGAATCGGCTGCTCCTCTGGGGCGACCACCGTGCGACCACTAAGCCCGGAGAATGGTTATTGACCTGCGGGTCTCCCTTGGCCAGCTACAAGGGGAGATGCAACCACAGTCCGGGCTCGGCCGCGTTCGCCGCTGCTGGTTCTTGTGCTGCTCGGCGCCTTCGGCGCCATGGTCTTCGGCGTCGTCGCTGAGGTCTCCGTCGATTCGTCGTACTCGCTGGGGGAGCCAGCAGCTGTGGATGCCGGCGAGGAGTTCTTCGGGGAGGGCACAGGCCAGGTTCAGCAGGGTGGGGCGCCGGCGTTTGTCGAGACCAGTGGTGATGCGGGCCGGGTGGTCACGCTCGCCGCAGCCCCGTGCGGCGATCATCTCGCGCTGGTCGGGGTCGACGCCGCCTTCGTCGCTCCAGGGTGGCGCGGGACCTGACGGAAGCGGGTCGCCGGGCACATGGCGCCCGACGGGGTTGTACCTCAGCCTGCCGACCCGGATTGGCGGCCGTGGTCGCGTGCGTAGGCTTCGAATGTCTGCTTCGGTGTGCCGTGTGTGTGGAGGAAGCGTTCGTCGAGGATGGCGGCGAGATCTTCGAGGGCTGCTTTGAGCGCCGAACCGGAGTGCCGGACCTCCGGATGAGCGGCGGCTGCGGCTTGGTCGGCTTGTTCGACGGCGTCGCCGATCTGGGCGGGCAGTGAGGTGCGGTCGTTGCCGTCGTAGAAGTAGTAGGACTCGGCGTACTGCATGAAGTCGACGGATACTACGGCGACTTCCCTGGAGAGGCTGTCGAGCAGAGTGGCCCCGGCGATTGCCCCGCTCAGTCCTGTCGTGGGGCGGCTGCGGCGCAGATGGGACAGTCGCAGGGCCAGGGCGCGCCGGCGGGCGAGGGCGGGGTAGATGCCGATGATCCAGGAGACGGTGGCGCTCAGGAGGGCGAAGCCGACGAGGGCCTCGATGGGGGCGACGATGCGTAGCCATCCCGCGGTCGGCGCGATGTCCCCGAGGCCGAGGGTGGTGAGGTTGACGAGGGAGACGTACAGCGCGTCCACGAAGCCGGCGTGGTCGGCGGGATCGAGGCCGGTGGCGTAGGTGAAGGAGACCGGCATGTGCGGCCAGTAGACGAGTGCCCAGCCGATCGTTGCGGCGGATGCCCACAGGGCCACGACCGAGACCATGGCGAGCGGGCCCGCCAGCCCGGCTGCTCGCCGGTGTGTGCTGAGGTGCGAGGTCAGCCGCCATGCGGCTGTCATGACGAGTCTGCTGAGTCCGCCGTGGCGGGTGGGGTGCCACAGTGTGTGGAACACGTCCCGCAGGACGAGGAGCACTAGGAGCGCCCCCAGAACGGTCACCAGCCAGTCCATAGCTTCCTTTCGCCGCGGTGTCAGGGTCTCGCGCCGGGAGGTGTGACCGCTGGAGCCGCGCGCACGGACCCGGGCCTTGCGTGCAGGTGCTGCGTCTCGGAGGGTGGCCGGAGCCGTGCACCCGGCGCAACCGTCGGGCAACGGCATGGCCTCGGCCGCGGGACACCGGAAGCTCAGGAGGGGAGGCCTGTCGGGCTCGCCGCGAGCCCTGCCGGGCGCCCTCACCGACTCCTTCGTGCTCGGCGGCCACCACGCCTCGCTCGTCCCCCCGCCCACGCCCTGGCGGTCGGCCGGCTGTCCGTGGGCGGGACTAGGCTCGCAGCATGTTGGACACCGATGTTGCGTCCCATCGGGCTGCCGTCGATCGCCTGTTGGCCGCTCCGTTCGCCGAGATCGAGGACCGGGACGGTGCGGAGTGGAGCGGTCCGGGTTTCCGGCTGGCCGCGCTGTTGGAGTCCCGGGACTTCTGGGAGGTCCGCGACCCGGATGTGGTCGACGCGGAGGAGCGCAGGGTGGAGGCGGCCCTTGACATGCTTGCGGCCGCTCTCACCAATACCTGGGGCGCCCCGACCACGGTCGAGCTGTGGCTCTGTTCCGAGACCGACCTGCCGGACCCCGCCGCACCGGGCCCACTGGGGTTCCTGGCCAGCGTCGCCTCCGAGCTGCGGGTGTGGCAGCCGTCCGTTGACCGGTGGCTGGGCCTGACCGTGGGCCAGGCCGACCCCGAGCTGCCGGTGCGGCTGCTGGCGCTGGTCGGTGCCGGAATGCTCCCGGAGCCGCCGACCGCCTGACGCGAGTGCGTGCGCACCGCGGGGGACGTCGCGGAGTTCACGTGCCGGACGGCGGGGGTCACGCGGGCGGGCGCCGGGGTCTGAAAGCGGGTCGCTGCCGGATCGTCCGTGAGGTGCCGCGGCACGGTGTCGGCGGCTATGCCTCCGGTTCGGCCTGGGAGGCGGCGAGTTCGTGATGGAGCTCGCGCACGAGGGCCGCCATGGCCGGAATCGCGGCGCCCAGGGCCGCGCGCTCGTCTCCACTGAGGGCGTCGAGGGCTGTTCCGATACGGCGTTCGTGCGCGCGCTGCCAGGCGGCGAGGCGCTCCTCGCCCTCCTCGGTGAGTTGGACGGCGGCCCGGCGGCGGTCCCGGACGTCCGTGCCACGGACGACCAGGCCCGCGGCCATCAAACGGCTGATGAGTCCGGAGACCGTGTTCGGCGCCAGGCGCAGCCGTTCGGCGAGCTGGCCTGCCGGAGCGGGCTGGGACTCGGCCAGCGACTGGAGGATCTCCACCTGGGCGATGGGGAGCGTCTCCCATGGGTAGTCGGACCGGATCGAGGCGCGAAGCGCGCGGCGAAGCCCGGTGATCGCCTCGGTGAGGAGGTGGGCATCGAGCGCGGGCTGCTCGTCGTGGGCGGGACGGCTGTTGGTCGGCAGGCTGGCCATGCCGCCAACCTAACCACGGGGCCCGAGGTGAGCGGTGCGCCCGGCCGCAGCGGCCGGGATCAAACGGCAAATACTGCTGTTGCCGATCTATTCGTCGACCGATGTACTGTGGTGCCCCTCGCGGGGCGGGAACCACCGCCGCGCCCGGCCGCAAAGGGAACCCGGCGCTCATGGATCTCGCCTACCTGCCCAGCCCCTCGCAGGGCGTGTGGCACCTGGGCCCGGTGCCCATCCGCGCGTACGCGCTGTGCATCATCGCCGGCATCGCCGCAGCCGTATGGCTCACCCGCAGGCGGTGGACGGCGCTGGGTGGAAACCCCGACGACATCTCCGACATCGCGGTGTGGGCGGTGCCGTTCGGCATCGTCGGCGGCCGCCTGTACCACGTGATCACCGACCCGGAGCTGTACTTCACCGCAGGCCACCAGCCCATCCGCGCCCTGTACATCTGGGACGGCGGGCTCGGCATCTGGGGTGCGGTCGCGCTCGGAGCCGTCGGCGCGTGGATCGGCTGCCGCCGGCGCGGCATCCGCCTGGCCGCCTACGCGGATGCGCTCGCCCCGGGGCTCGTCCTCGCGCAGGCCCTCGGCCGGTGGGGCAACTACTTCAACCAGGAACTGTTCGGAAACCCGACCAGCCTTCCCTGGGGCCTGCTCATCGACCCCGCCAACCGGCCCGCCGCCACCCCGGGCCTCGCCACGTACCAGCCCACCTTCCTCTACGAGTCGCTCTGGAACCTCGGCGTCGTCGCCCTCCTGCTGTGGGCCGACCGCCGCTACCGGCTGCACTCCGGCCGGCTGTTCGCCCTGTACGTCGCCGCCTACACCGTCGGTCGCGGCTGGGTCGAGGCGCTGCGCAGCGACCACGCCAACCACATCCTGGGCCTGCGCCTGAACGATTGGACGGCCCTGATCGTCTTCACCGCCGCCGTGGCCTACCTGATCGCCACCCGCCACCGCACAACGCCCGAGGGCGGCCCCGTGCGGATCGCGGCACCCGCCGACTGCGACCGGGCGGGCGTCTGATGCCCAGGTCCGCGACGACACACAGCGCCGACACCCGCCGACCGACCGCCACCGACCCGGCCGACCGCCACGCGACACGCCCGGCGCGCCGGCCGCGCACGGGCCGCCCCGCGTGGTGGGCCGAACTCCTGCTCGCCGGCATCGGCTACGCCCTGTACACGGTGAGCCGCAACGCCGTGCCCGACCACCGTGTCGCGGCCCTGCATCGTGCGCAGGAGATCCTGGACACCGAACGCAGCCTGCACCTCAGCTTCGAACTCGCCGTCAACCACGCCGCCGACCACGTCACCTGGCTGATCACCGGCATGGACTACTACTACGCCACCCTGCACTTCATCGTCACCATCGGCGTCCTGCTCTGGCTCTACGCCCGCCGGCCCGACCACTTCCGCCACGCCCGCACCGCCCTGTACGCCGCGACCGCCGCCGCGCTCGCCGGCTTCTACCTCTTCGCCCTCGCCCCACCCCGCTTCCTGGCCGGCGACGGCTTCATCGACACCGTCGTCGTCCACCACACCTGGGGATCCTGGGCCTCCGGATCGGTCGACCAGGTCTCCAACCAGTACGCCGCCATGCCCTCGGTCCACATCGTCTGGGCCACCTGGTGCGCCGTCGTCCTCTACCACCACGCCCGCACGCGCACCGTGCGCATCGCCGCCGCCTGCTACCCGGTCGCCACGCTGGTGGTGATCCTCGCCACCGCCAACCACTTCGAGGCCGACGCGGCGGCCGGGCTGCTCACCATCGGCGCGGGCTTCGCCGCCGCCCGGCTGCTCGTCGGCCGCCCCGGATCCGCTACACCGGCGCCGGCGGCCGGCTGAGCGCCCAGGCATCCCCCGTGCACCGCGTGCTCCAGGCCGCCGCACCTGAGACTGCCGGCATTCCCGCGACCGAGTTCCTCGTAGCCGTCCCCGCACTCCTGCTCATCGGCCGTCTGGCGTTCCCCCGCCCGGCCGCACCGTCGCCCACCCTGGCCCCGCCCGCCTGCTGGCAGCCCTGGCGCTCGCGGTGCTCACCGTCTCCGCTCTCGCGTGGACCGGCACCCGCGCGTGACCGGGCCGCACACCACAACGTCATCGGAAATTCATTCCCATACCGAACACGTCCCCTATAGATAATGTCTGTGGCAGATGTAATCTGTTCGTGGGTGCCGCCACCGAAAATCCCGCCGGAGGCGGTCCCCACCCTCACTCCCAGCCGAACCCTCCGGGGGATGCCGCCATGCCGGTCCGCGACCACCGAACCGACCCGCACCCCGCCACACCGCGCCTTCGGCACCTGCTCACCACCGAACGGCCCCGGCCCGACGCGATACGCACCAGCCCCCGGGCCTGGCGCCTGGCAGTCGCCACCGTCTGCTTCGGCGCGTTCATGGGCCAACTCGACGCCAGCATCGTCACCCTCACCTACCGGCCGCTCCGCAACGAGTTCCACACCACCCTCGCCGGCGTCGAATGGGTCTCCCTCGCCTACCTGCTCACCCTGGTCGCGCTGCTCGTCCCCGCCGGCCGCCTCTCCGACGCCCGCGGCCGCAAACTCATGTACCTCTACGGCTTCGCCGTGTTCACCGCCGCCTCCGCCGCCTGCGGACTCGCCCCCACCCTGACCGCCCTCGTCGCCTTCCGCACCGTGCAGGCCGCCGGCGCCGCCCTCATGCAGGCCAACAGCGTCGCCCTCGTCACCACCAGCGCCCCGCCCGGCAAGATGCGGCCCGCCCTCGGCATCCAGGCCGCGGGCCAGGCCCTCGGACTCGCACTCGGCCCCACCATCGGCGGCGCCCTGGTCGCCACGGTCGGATGGCGTTGGGTCTTCGGTGTCAACGTCCCCATCGGCGTCATCGCCCTCATCGCCGGCCACTACCTGCTACCGCGAACACGCCAGCGCGCCACCAGCACCCGCATCGACACGGCCGCCGTCCTGCTCCTGGCCGCCACCACCACCTGTGCCCTGCTCGCCCTGTCCATCGCCTCGGGACTGCGCCTGCCCCTCTGGACCGCCCTCGCCCTCGCCGGCGCAGCGATCCTCGCCGGGTGGGCCTTCACCCGCCGCCAGCACACCCACCCCCGCCCCCTGGTCGACCTGGCCTTGCTGCGCACCGGCGGGATCGGCCCAGGACTTGCCGCCGGCTTGTGCGGCTACCTCGTACTGTTCGGCCCCCTCGTGCTCGTCCCCGTCGACCTCGACCGCCACGGCACCCCACCTCTGATCGCCGGCCTGGTCCTGACCGCACTCCCGCTCGGCTTCGCCCTCGCCGCGACCACCGCGGACCGCCTCCTCCCCGCCGCCTGGACCGACCAGCGGCGCAGCCGCTACGGCGCTGCCGGCTGCATCGCTGCCCTCGCCGTGCTCGCCGCTGTCCCGCAACAGCCCGCACTCCTTCCCGGCCCCCTGGCCCTACTCGGCCTGGCCCTCGGCGTCTTCATCCCGGCCAACAACACCCTCGTCATGAAAGCCATCCCCGCCACCGCCGCCGGAACCGGCGGCGGCATGGTCAACATGACCCGCGGCCTCGGCACCGCCATCGGCGTCGCCGCCGTCACTCTCGCCCTCCACCTCGGCGGCACCGGAACCGGAGCCCGCACCGCCACCCTCGTCCTGCTCGCCTTCGCCGCCCTCGCTTGGGCACTCGGATACGCCTCCCACCACCCTTGACCTGCCCGGGATACCGGGAGAGTGCCCGAGCCGGATAGCAGTCAGCCGTAGATCGCGGGTGGTGCCCCGGGGGCGGGGGCGGAGCGGGTGCCCGAAGGGCAGAGCATGGCGGACTCGCCGAGGGTCGTCGGCCGCGAGCGGAGCCGGCAGGGGGGGCCGAGGCCGGGGCGTTGTGGGCGCCGGTACGGACGGTGGTGCGGGTGGTGGCCGGCCCGTTCGCCGTCACGGTGCCAGGCACTGCGGTGGCAGCGGGAACCAGCGCAGGGCTTCGAAGTCTGCAGGGAGGGCGCAGGGGCCGGAGGCGACGGGGTCGGGCAGGCCGGCGAGCAGCGTGCGGGCTTCGGCGAGTTGTCCGGCGAGTGCCTCCTCGCCCATCCGCGCGCGTCCGTGCGGCCAGTGCAGGTGGCCGTGCTCGTCATAACCGGTGTCTGTGAGTCGTAGCGGCGGTCCGGCCGCGGCGTCGCGGTGGCGCCACAGTCCGGTGCGCGGGTCGAAGCGGTAGTCGGGCAGCAGCCGGTGTCCGTTGTCGGCGAGCAGGTCGACGGCGTCGATGAGGTAGTCCCGGACGGTGTCGGACAGGAAGTAGTGGAAGTTGATCCGGGTCCAGCCCGGCTTGATCCCCTCGCACCGGTGCCCGACGATCTCGTCGCGGAAGGCGTGCGAGTGCGGTGCGTCGATCGCGAGCAGGCGGTGGCCGTAGGGGCCGGCGCAGGAGCAGCCGCCGCGTGACTGGATGCCGAAGAGGTCGTTGAGGACGGCGACCACGAAGTTGTGGTGCAGGAACCGGTGGCCGTGCCGGATCCGGAAGGAGACGATGGACAGCCTGCGGGCGGCGTGGCTGCCGAGGACGTCGATGCGAGGGTTGCGTTCCCACCGGTCGAGGGCGGCGTGCCACATGCTCTCCTCGCGGGCCTGGATCAGGTCGGTGCCGACGGCTTGTTTGAGGCCGAATACCAGGCCGGCGCGGATGGATTCGACGATGGCGGGTGTGCCGCCCTCCTCGCGGGCGACCGGGTCGTCGAGGTACCGGTGGCTGGTGGGGTCCACGAACAGCACCGTGCCGCCGCCGGGCGCGGTGGGCACGGGGTTGCGGACCAGTTCCCGGCGTACGACCAGCACGCCGGGTGTCTGCGGGCCGCCGGGGAACTTGTGCGGGGAAAGGAACAGTGCGTCCTTGCCGTCGCCCCGGCCCGGGGCGCTGTCGGCCGCGCGGATGGGCACGTACGGCGCGGCTGCGGCGTAGTCCCAGAACGAGAGTGCGCCGTGGTCGTGCAGGAGGCGGGCCGTGCGGTCGGCGTCGGTGAGGATGCCGGTCACGTTGGAGGCGGCGGAGAAGCTGCCGATCTTCAGCGGCCGGTCGGCGAAGCGCGCGAGCTGGGCCGCGAGGTCGGCGAGGTCGAGGTGCCCGTCGGCGTCCTCGCCGATGGTCACCACGTCGGCGACGGTCTCGCGCCAGGGCAGTTCGTTGGAGTGGTGCTCGTACGGTCCGACGAAGACCACCGGCCGCTCACCGGGCGGCAGTCGTCCGTCGGGCCCGAGCCGGGCGGCGAGACCGGTGGGCGTCCGCAGTTCGAGGATGCCGATGAGCTTGTTGACGGCGGCGGTGGAGCCGGACCCGCAGAAGATCACCAGGTGGTCGTCGGTGCCGCCGACGCTCTCCCGGATCATGCGGCGGGCATCCTCGCGCAGCCGCGTCGTCTGCAGACCGGTGCCGGAGCTCTCGGTGTGGGTGTTCGCGTACCGAGGGAGCACGGCCTCGCGGATGAAGTCCTCGATGAAGTCGATTGAGCGGCCGGAGGCGGTGTAGTCGGCGTAGGTGACCCTGCGTGGTCCGTAGGGGCCGTCCAGGACTTCGCCTTCGCCGATGATGCCCGCCCGGATGCGCTCCAGCAGCGGTGAGGGCGGGGCGGGGGAGGTGGACCGTTCGCCCGATGCGGTGGTGGTGCTCACGTCGCCCTCCTGTCAGGGCGGCCGGGACCGGTCGGCGTGGTCCCGGAGAACCCCGTTGATTGCCAGCATCCCGCATCGGCTCCCGGCGGGCCAGAGCCGGACGGCCCTCCCGCACAGCTCCTCGCAGGCCTTCCGCTGGTACAGCCGGCGCCGGGCCCGGGTGGGCGGGATCGGCGTCTCCCGCTTCAGAAAACCGCAGGTCAGTGGCAATCCGACCGTCCTTAACGGTATCCGTCGGTACTGCACAGGAATGATCAGCGCGCGACGGTACCCGCCGAGTCAGGCTGCGGGTGGATCGGGATTCCCGTCCTCCGGGGAGCCGCCCGGGAAAGACCACCCATCGACAAAGGTGTGATCAGGAGGAAGGTCTTCCCCTGTCGCCCTCCTTGTACTTCGCCTGCTTTGCCTCGCTAGCGCGCTGGCCGGCGGGGAGTTTCCGCAGGAAGTCGTCAACGGCATAGGCGCTGGGGGACCGACGAGGCTCGTGCATGGTTTCAGGGGCGAAGACCGGCTCGGAATCCTCGATGTCCTCGGTGTCCTGCCTCTCGGCGAGACTGGCGACCACGCCGACGACGGCCAGGCCCACGGCGCCGACGGCGACGATCTTGGGCTTGTGCTTCCTGTACCAGTTCTTCGCGGTCTCGGCGAAGGAGGTGGGCTCGCCGTCCGCGGGGTTGGCCCGGTCGTTGACCTCAGGGGTCTCGTCGGAGGCGTTCACCTGCATAGACCTACCGGACCTGACCCTCGGCTGTCAGGCGATTACCCGACATCGCTCAATCAAGTTCAGCTGTCGGGGTGGAGCCGGTCACTGGTGTCTGGGCGGTCGGTCGCGCCGAGTAGGGCGCGCATCGGGTTGAGGGCGAAGCCCCGGGGCTTTGTTGCGTGGATGCCCCGTCGGTGCGCTGTTCATGGTCTCGGCGGTGTGCCGGGCACGGCCTGTGCGGCGTGCCCGGCGGCGGGCGGCTACCGGTGGAGTGCGGCGAGGGTGGTGTCGAGGTCGGGGCCGCCGGTGCGGGGGCGGTTGTAGGGGAGTTTGCCGAGCATGGCGCCCATGGCGCAGGTGTTGGTGATCGCGGCGAAGGCGAGGCCTGCGCCGACGGCGGCGGAGAACCAGCGGGCGCCGGGGAGTGCCAGGTCGGCGAGGATGCCGAGGGCGATGAGGGAGCCGGCTGCGAGGCGGACCTGGCGGTCCATGGCCCAGACGGCGCGTGCGCCTTCGGGGCGGTTGAGGGGGTGGCCGTTCTGGGCCCAGGCGGAGGTGCCGCCGATGAGGGTGTGGGCGGTGATGCCGGTGGCGGCGAGCTTCTCGCAGGCGTTCTGGGAGCGGGCGCCGGAGGCGCAGACGACGGCGATCGCGCCGTGCGCGGCGGCTGCGCGCAGGGTGGGCAGGGCGCGGTCGAGCTGGTCGAGGGGGATGTTGTGGGCGCCGGGGATGTGGCCGCCGGCGTACTCGCCGGGGGAGCGAACGTCGATGACGGTGAGCTGCTCGAGGCGGGGGTGGAGCTGCTCGACGGTCAGGGGCGTTGCCATGGGGTGAGGTCCTTCCGATGGGGCGGGGCGCCGTCGGGACGTCGGCGTCCATGGGGGAGCGTGCCGCAGACGGGTGCCGGCGTCCGGGAGTTGTGTGCGGAGTCAGCGGAGCGCGTCGGTGATCATCAGTGCGGCGACGGCGAGCAGTGCGACGGCGAACGCCTTCTGGAGGGTGCGGCTGCTGAAGCGGTCGGCCAGGCGTTTGCCGTCCCAGGCGCCGAGGATGGCGGCGGCGGTGAACGGGGCGATGACGGCCCAGTCGAGCGAGCCTGTCGTGCCGATGCGAGGGACCAGTGCGGCCAGGGAGTTGGCGGTGATGACCAGCAGGCTGGTGCCGACGGCCTCGGCCATGGTGAAGGCGAGGACGGAGACGAGGGCGGGGACGGCGAGGAAGCCGCCGCCCACTCCCAGCAGGCCGGTGACGGCGCCGAGGCCGGCGCCGGCGGCGGCCGAACGCCCGGGGCCGCTCGCATTGGGCCGGTCGGCGTCCAGGTCGCCGGTGCGGTACCGGGCGGAGTCCTTGGGCTTGCGGGCCGAGGCGAGCATGCGCCAGGCGGCGAACGCTGCCAGCACCGCGAACGCGACGGTGAGCAGGGTGGCGGGCAGGTGGGCGGAGAGCGCGCCTGCGGCGGCGGCCAGGGGGAGTCCGGCGGCGGCGAACAAGAGACCGGTGCGCCAGCGTACGCGCCCGGCCCTGGCGTGGGCGAGGAGCCCGGTGAGCGAGGTGGCGGCGACGATGAGGAGGCTGGCGGTGCCGGCGTGGGCGGGGGTGAAGCCGAGCAGGTAGATCAGGGCGGGGACGGCGAGCATGCTGCCCCCTCCGCCGAGGCCGCCGAGTGCCAGGCCGACGACGGCGCCGGCGATCAGGGCGAGAACGAGCGTGGTCATATGACCTGGCCGCCTGCGCCGTGTGCGGTGACGACGGGGAGCCCGGCGTCGGCCCAGGCCCGCATCCCGCCCGCCACGTTGACGGCGGTGACGCCGCGCGCCGTGAGCAGGGCGACGGCGTGCTGCGAGCGGTTGCCCGAGCGGCAGATCGCCAGCACCGTCCGTCCCACCGCGTCGGGCGGCAGATCGTCACCGGCGTCGAGGACGCCGAGCGGCACCCAGAGCGCGGAGGGCGATCGGCCCGCGGCGTACTCCTCCTGCTCGCGGACGTCGACGAGGACCGCCCGGCCGGTCGCGACCATCCGCTCGGCCTCGGCCGGGGTGGCCTGCGGCGGGGCGGGTGGCTGGTGGGTCGAGAGCATGGCTGGCCTCCGGTGGGTGTGTTGCGAGTCGATGGAAGCGGCGCCCAGGTGACGGTGGCGACCTGGCCGGGCGGTGAGGGGCGGAGTGCGCGGCGGCCTGTGAACGACGCCCCTTGCTTCCGATAATACCCATGGGGGTATCTTTGAAGGCAAGGGATACCCCACCCCGTATCTTTCGGGCTCACGCGGCGGCCCGACTCGGCCGCATCGGCCCGGGCTGCCATGCCTCAGGAACAGGAGCGATCCACGTGTTCTTCGCCCAGTACTACCTCGACTGCCTCTCCCAGGCCTCGTACCTCATCGCCGACGAGGCCACCGGCCGCGCGGTCGTGGTGGACCCGCGGCGCGACATCGACGAGTACGTCGCGGACGCCGAGGTGCACGGCTTCACGATCGAGGCCGTGATCAACACCCACTTCCACGCCGACTTCCTGGCCGGCCACCTGGAGCTGGCGGCCCGCACCGGCGCGTGGATCGGCTACGGGCGGCGCGCCGAGACGGAGTACCCGATCCGCCACCTCGCCGACGGCGAGCGGATCAGCCTGGGTGAGGTCACCCTGCAGATCGTGGAGACCCCCGGCCACACCCCCGAGTCGATCAGCGTCCTCGCGTACGAGCGCGCCGAGGATGCCGTGCCGTACGGCGTGCTGACCGGCGATGCGCTGTTCATCGGCGACGTCGGCCGGCCCGATCTGCTCGCCTCCGTCGGCGTGACGGCCGAGGAGCTCGGCCGGATGCTCTACGACAGCGTCCAGCGCAAGCTGATGTCGCTGCCGGACGAGGTCCGGGTCTTCCCCGCCCACGGCGCCGGCTCGTCCTGCGGCAAGAACCTCTCCACCGAGCGCCAGTCCACCATCGGTGCGCAGCGCGCCACCAACTACGCCTGCGCCCCCATGGGCGAGGACGACTTCGTCGCCATCGTCACCGCCGGCCAGTCCGCCGCGCCCGGCTACTTCGGCTACGACGCCACCCTCAACCGCCAGGACCGCGCCCTCTACGACACCGCCCAGGCCCACCGCCCGCTCACCGCCGACGAGTTCCGCGCCCGCCGCGCAGCCGGAGCGGTCGTCGTCGACGCCCGCAGCCCCCAGGAGTTCGCCGCCGGACACCTGCGCGGGGCCATCAACGTCCCCGCCGACGGCCGCTTCGCCGAACAGGCCGGCGCCGTCCTCACCCCGGACGCCGAACTCCTCGTCGTCGCCCCCGACGGACAGGAGCAGGAAGTGGTGACCCGCCTCGCCCGCATCGGCTTCGACCGCACCGCCGGCCACCTCGCCGACGCGGAGAGCGCCCTCGCCGCGTTCGCCGACGACCTCACACCCGCCAGCCGCCTCACCGTCGACCAGCTGCGCACCGCCCTCACCGCCGACCTGCCGCCGCTCGTCATCGACGTCCGCACCTGCGGCGAGCGCGCCGAAGGAGCCGTCGAGGACTCCGTGCACATCGCCCTCAACGAACTGCCCGGCCGTCTGGACGAGATCCCCACCGACCGCCCGCTCGTCCTCCACTGCGCCGGCGGCCACCGCTCCTCCATCGCCGCCAGCCTCCTGCGCCACCACGGCTACGGTGACGTCTCCGACCTGCTCGGCGGCTACGCCGCCTGGGCAGCCGCCCACCAGCCCGCCGCCTGAACCCGGTCCCTGGTCCGGAAGGAATACCCACCGCCCCGCGACCGCTTCCATAGATACCCATGGGGGTATTTATGGAAGGGTTGTGGGAGTGATGGCGAACATGGTGGTCCAGGCGGCGGAGCCGCTCGTCACCGCCTGCGGGCGGCGGATCGACGTAGGACAGCTCAAGGTTGACGGCCCTTCCGTCCGGATCGGCCGGGTCACCCTCGATGTCGGACCCGAGACCGGCGGAACCTCCCGCATCTGGGCCGGACTCAGCCCGGCCGAGGCGCGTGAACTCGCACAGCGCCTGCTCGACCAGGCAGCCCGTGCCGAGGGGGAGTCGTCACCGACGGCCGCCCGGAGGGTGGTCGAGGTTGCCCGTGCCGGCCCCCACGGCTGGGCCGCGACCGCAAACGGCCGGCACCTGCTCACCGCCGGAGGTCGCGCCCCGGCGCCCACTCCCGTGGAGCAATTGGTGGCATCCGCGGCAACGTGTGCGGCCGAACGCGCCGCCCGATTCCTGGAAAGCCGGGGCCTCCCGCACGACACCCTGCGCGTCACCGCCCACTACGACGAACTCGACGACCAGCCCGCCAGGATCACCTCCCTGCGCCTGGTCCTCGCCCTACCGCCCGGCCTCGACCCGCAGCGGCACGCAGCGCTGCGCGAGGCCCTCACCCGGTGCGCGGTCACCAACACCCTCCGGCACCCACCGAAGGTCATGGTCGACCTACTCTGACGGGGGCTGCTACCCACGCCGCCGCGCAGCGACGCTGAGGATGGGTCAATCGGTCGTGACGGACGTTCCGCCCCATTCCTCCGGGGCAACGTCTGCGAGCGTCTCCGAGAACGTCCACTGGTGGCCCGCAAGGTCCTCGGCGGTGTACTGCCGTTCGCCGTAGTCGAAATCGGTCGGTTCCATGATGATGCGTGCGCCATGCTCCCGGGACCGCTCGTAGTGAGCGCCAACGTCTTCCACGCGCACCATCACCGAGTGTGTGACCTCGCCGGGGCGTGGCGGGCGGCGATCATGTCGTACATCGCCGACGATCACGGCACCATCGCCGAAAGCGAGCTGTGCGCGGTGGTCCTCGCCGATCCGCACCCGCACGGCAAACCCGAAGGCTGCACCGAGCCAGGCAACCGCCTCGCGCACATCGGGATAGATCAGGACGGGGATCACCGTCGACGCCGGAATGGAGCGATTCGGCTTCATGTCCTACTCCAGACGTTCGGGCCGCGTCGTGCGACTGAAGTACGTACTCACCGGCGGACGCCAGGGCTGCTCGCCACGGAGGCCCTCGCAGACGTGGAAGAAGGTCGTCCGGTCTCAGCTCCAATCTAGCGGAGCAGCACCTGCGTGAGCCGCCACAGCCGCTGCGGCAGGTCAGCCGTCCTCGGGCCCTCGGGGACCTCCGCAAAGGTGTCGAGCAGGGGGCGGTCGAAGAGGTGCATGACAGAGCCGACGGGCACTCGGCGGACGTGTCTGCACGAAGCCGGCGATCCGCGACGGAGCAACAGTGCTGGTCACGGCCATCAACGAGCCGCCATGACCAGCACGCCGCAACAGGCCTCAGCCGGGCGGGCGCAGGCCGCCGGGCCGCATCACCCGTGGTGCAGGTGATGCGGCCCGGCGGCCTGCGCCCATCGGTCCGTCACGAAGCCGGTCGGCGCAGCGTGCTCTTCCGGCGGCCCTCGGTTCGTCCGGCGGGCTTGTGGACTACGCGGCGGATGCCGCGATCCGCTGACGCACGTCGTCCATGTCCACGGCGCGGACCTGGCGGATCACGTCCTCCAGTGCGGCCTCCGGCAGCGCGCCGGGCTGGGCGTAGAGGACGATGCCGTCGCGCACCGCCATCAGGGTCGGGATCGAGGCGATCTGGAAGGCGGTGGCGAGCTGCTGCTGCGCCTGGGTGTCGACCTTGCCGAACACGATGTCCGGGTGCTTGTGCGACACACGCTCGAAGACGGGCGCGAACATCCGGCACGGACCGCACCACGCGGCCCAGAAGTCCACGAGCACGATGCCCTCGCCGCCGGCGATCTCGTCGAAGTTCTTCTCGGTCAGCTCGACAGTGGCCATGGCCGATCTCCTCTCGCAAATACCCCCACGGGTATGTTAACGGTGAAGCGCGGTCGGCTATTCCGGTCCGTCGGACGGGGTCGTCTCGATGCGGACGGTCGGCGGCCGGTGGAGGGTGTTGTGGACGGTGCAGTGCGAGGCGACGGCGAGCAGTGCGTTGTACCGGGCCGGGTCCAGGCCCTTCGGCGGCTCCACGGTGAGGGTCACCTCGGAGACCCGGGCGGGGCGGTCGGTGGCCATCGTGAAACCGGCGTCCACCCGCAGCCCTTTCGGATCGACATCGTGCCGGACCAGGTATCGGCCGGCGTAGAACGCCACGCACGAGGCGAGCGACGCGGCGAACAGTTCGGTCGGGGTGGGGCCGGCGTCCTGGCCGCCGTCCTCGACCGGCTGGTCCACGACGAGGCGGTGGCCGCGAACCGCGATTTCGTAGCGGTCTCCGGTCAGGTGCTCGATCCGGATCCGGCCAGGAGGGAGTGTTGCGCCGGAGTCGGTGGGTGAGGCGCTCTGCGCGGGCGAGGTCACGGTCTGCTCCTGTCGACGGGCCGCGAAACGGCCGGTGGCGGTCGGGTTCAGTTCCAGTGGAGACCGGTGCCGAGCGACAGGCCAGAGCCGACCGGCCCTGCCGGGAGGGCCCTTGATCCCCACCTGCGCCCGATATATACCCCACGGGGTAAACTGGAGGGGGAACGACACTCTGGAGGTGCGCACATGCAGGTCGACGACGACGCGGTCGGCGCGGTCCTGAACCGCCTTCGCCGCGCGCAAGGTCAGCTCGCCGGCGTCATTGCGATGATCGAGGCCGGGCGCGAGTGCAAGGACATCGTGACCCAGCTCGCCGCCGTCTCCCGCGCCCTCGACCGGGCCGGATTCAAGATCGTGGCCAGTGGCATGCGCCAGTGCATGGCCGCTGCCGACGGCGACGCGCCACCGATGAGCGAGGCCGAACTCGAAAAGCTCTTCCTCGCCCTCGCCTGACGTCCCGCCCGCCCATCGGCGGCGTCGTGTGGTGCGGTCCCATGCCCTCCCGGCCTGCTTGCGGGCAGGCCGGGACATCCGGCAGCCGGGACGTGAGGGCGTGCGACACGCCCCAAAGACCCTCAGTGGAATGCATATCTCCCTCTGGGTGTTGACGTACTCTGTTGCATACCCCTAGGGGTATTTATGGAGGTGGATCATGGTTCGGGAAGTCGACGTCGAGGCGTTCGCCGCCGCACGGACACGCGGCGCGCTGGTGCTCGACGTGCGTGAGGCCTTCGAGTTTGCCGCGGGGCATGTGCCTGGCGCCCGCTGGGTCCCGCTGGGCATGCTCGCGGGAAGAATCGCCGAACTGCCTCGCGACCGCACCGTCATGGTGATCTGCGCCTCCGGCAACCGGAGCCGGATCGGAGCCGAACTGCTCGGCCGGGCCGGCTTCGACGCCGCCTCCGTCCGGGGCGGGACCGCAGAGTGGTCGCTCTCCGGCCGCGATCTCGCCGTCTGACCTCCCTGACCTCATGCCACGAACGGAGCACGCCATGGACTACGGCATTCCCCTCACCCTCGACCTGCCTTTCGCCGAGGCCGTCGAGCGGGTGCGCGCCGCACTCGCCGAGCAGGGCTTCGGCATCCTCACCGAGATCGATGTCCGGGCCACCCTGCGGGCCAAGCTCGGCGAGGAGATCGAGGAGTACGTCATCCTCGGTGCCTGCAACCCGGCGCTGGCCCACCATGCCCTCCAGGTAGACCGGCGGATCGGGCTGCTGCTGCCGTGCAATGTGGTGGTCCGCGCGGCCGACGGGCGCACCGTGGTCGAGGTGATGGACCCGCAACTCATGGTGCGGGTCACCGAGCAGCCGGCGCTCGAAGCCGTGGCCGACGAGGCCGCCGGCCGGCTGCGCGCCGCACTGGACGTCCTCGCCGGCTGACCGTCCCTCCCGGGCCCGCCCCCGCGGGCCCTTTTTCCCGGTCTTTCATATACCCCCACCCGTATAGCGAGCCCACTGGGCCGCCCTTGGAACGGAGCACCCCCGTGAACCACCCGGACACATCGCTCGCCCAGCCCCCCACCGCGCCGCCGCCCGGAACTCCCGGCCGAGCCGGCCTCCTGGGCCGCCTCGGCGCCTGGTCGGCCGAGCACTTCAAGGCCGTACTCGTGGGATGGCTGCTCGTCGTGGTCGCGCTCGGCGCGTTCGCCCCGCAGGTCACCAGCGCCCTCTCCGGCGCCGGCTGGCAGGCCAACGGCTCCGAGTCGGTCAAGGTGCGCCAACTGGCGGAACAGCACTTCGCGGGCAACGCCTCCACCGCCCTGCAGATCGTCGTCGCCGCCGACCGGCCGGTCACCGACCCCGCCGTCCAGCAGGTCATCGGCAAGGCCGAGGCCGTCGCGGCCGCCGACCCCCGGATCTCCACCGTCGTCCCGCCCCAGCCCGGCACCACCATCAGCCAGGACGGCCGCACCGCCATCCTGCTCGCCGGCGCCAAGGCCAACCCCGATGACATGGTCCGCGCCGCCGACGACCTCAAGGGGCCGCTGAACGCCCTGTCCACCGACGGTGTCAGCGTGCACGCCACCGGCGCCTCCGTGCTGTGGAGCGACTTCAACACGGCCAACCACGACGCCATGATGAAGTCCGAGATCATGTCCTGGCCGGTCACCCTGGCCATCCTCGTCCTCGCCTTCGGCTCGCTGGTCGCCGCCGGACTGCCCCTGCTGCTCACCATGGCCGGACTTGCCGCCTCCGCCGGGTCGCTCGTGCTGATCAGCCACCTCTTCCCGGTCTCCATCTGGGCGATGAACTTCGCCATGATGTTCGCCCTCGCGCTCGGCATCGACTACGCGCTCTTCCTGGTCGTCCGCTTCCGCAGCGCCCGCATGGGACGCTCACTGAACAGTGCCGAGGCGGTCGCGGAGACGATGGACACCGCGGGCAAGGCCGTGCTGCTCTCCGGGGCGACCGTGCTGGTCAGCCTGTCCGCAGTGATGCTCGTGCCGTCCCCGGCGTTCCGCTCGATGGCCGGCGGCATCATGCTCGCCGTCCTGTTCGTCCTGGCCGCCACCCTCACCCTGCTGCCCGCCGTCCTCGGAAAGCTCGGACACCGCGTCGACGCCCTCGCCCTGCCCTGGGTGAAGACCGGCGAACACCGCTCACCGCGCTTCGCCGCCTGGGGCGAGCGCCTGTGGAAGCACCCCGTCCGCTACGGCGCCATCGCCCTGGCCGCGCTCATCGCCCTCGCCGCACCGGTCATCGGCCTGCGCACCGCGATGCCGTCCATCACCGTCGTCCCCGCCCACGACAGCGCCCGCGCCGGCTACACCGCCGTCCAGCAGGCCTTCGGCCCCGGCGCCCCCGGCACCCTGCAGATCATCACCCCCAGCGGGCAGGCCGCCTCGGTCGGCGCGCAGATCGCCCACACGCCCGGCATCGCCGGAGTGATGCCTGCCCAGAGCGCCGCCGACGGCTCCGGATGGTCGATGATCCAGGCCGTCCCGACCGTCGACCCGTCCAGCCCGCAGCTCGGCTCCACCTTGAACACCCTGCGCGCAGAACTCCCGCACGACACCATGGTCGGCGGCGCCGCGGTGGAGAACCTCGACCTGCAGCACCTGCTCACCCAGAAGACCCCGCTGGTCATCGGCGTGGTCATGGGACTGGGCTTCCTGCTGCTGCTGATCGCGCTGCGCGCTCCGCTGATCTCCGCGCTCGGCACCGCCGCCAGCCTGCTCTCCACCGGGGCGGCCTTCGGAGTCGCCCGGCTGGTCTTCCAGGACGGCCACGGTGCCGGGCTGCTCGGCTTCAAGCCGCAGGGCTTCCTGGACGGCTGGGCGCCGGTGTTCTTCTTCGCGATGATCTTCGCCATCGCGATGGACTACACCGTCTTCCTGCTCGCCTCCGCCAAGGAGCACTACGAGCGCAGCGGTGACCCCAAGGAGGCGATGGTGGGCGCGCTCGCCCACTCCGGCCGGGTGATCTTCGCGGCGGCCGGCGTCATGGTCGCGGTCTTCTTCACCTTCGCGATCTCCGGCCCGCTGCCGCCCAAGGAGATGGGCATCGTCCTGGGCGTCGCCGTCCTCCTCGACGCCGCACTCGTCCGGCTCGTCCTGCTCCCGGTCATCCTCCGCCTCACTGGCCGCGCCGCCTGGCACACCCCCGCCTGGCTCGACCGGGTCCTGCCGAAGATCAGCTTCTCCCACAGCTGACCCGCACCATCGGTGGCGGGGTCGCACAGCGGCGGCCCTGCCACCTTCGGCGTGCCGCACCGGAGGGATGTCGAACTGCCGCCCTCTCGGCGCCGTGGCCCGCCGCCCGTGACCGGAAGGCCGGTCGCGGGTCCGGCCGCCCCGCTCATACAACCCCTGGGTAAAGTCGTCCAAGGAGAGTGCATGCCATGCAGGTTGACGAGCCCGTCAGTGCCGTCGTCAACCACCTGCGCCGCGCAGGGCCAACTCGCCGGAGCCGGCGCAATGATCGAGGCGGGGCGGGACTGCCAGGACATCGTCACCGAGCCCGCCGCCGTCTCCCGACCCTCGATCGCGCCGGATTCAAAGTCGCCGCCGGTGGCACGCGCCGGTGCATGACCGCCGTCGACGGTGACACAACGCCCAGGACCGAAACGGAACTCGAAAAGCTCTTCCTCGCCCTCGTCTGACGCCCCACCCAGGTCCGGGCGACGTGAAGCCGTCCTTGCCGTCCACAGGGACGTCATGCCGGACCGGCTGCGACGGTCCGTCCGTACGGCACGCCGAGGCAGAGCCGCCCGACAGCCCACCCGCCGCTGCGCCGGCCGGCCGGCCGCCGGCCGTGCGCGGCTTGAACACGGATCCGCTCGGATCTCCTCGCGGGTGTGTGGTGGCCGGGAGTCGGCGGGCGGCATCCTGTCCATGCCGCCTGGCGACCCGCCGCGGGCCGGGATCGGGGCGGGTGCTTGTGCGTTCGCACTGCGGCGGGCCGGGGGCGGCGGGCGGGGCGGCGGCCCGGTTCGCGTCGGCAAGGGTGCAGGGGAGAGCGGCGTCGATGGCGAGGCCGCCGCCGTGGCAGAGCTGGTGGACGCGGACTGCGCGGGCCCGCCTGGCCGACTGGAGGGCGGGGAGGAAGGCCGATCCGAGCGACGGGCAGGCCGTGGGCGGCGTGCAGCGGCGGGACGACGTCACAGGCAGGCGCCTCGTTGAGCCGCGGGCCACGCCCTCTACGGCTGCGGAGCGCGGGGTTCTGTCACCGGGGCTCGTGACCCGGGCGACCCGGGTGCTGGCCGGATCGGCTGGGCGGGCCCCACCGGCCGGCGCCGGGCGAAGGGCGGCTTCGGTGCGGGCGGCTCGCGGGTCCGGCGTATGGCGACGGTGGTCGGCCCATTTCCAGTGCGGTGTACGCGGTGCCCAGGAGGAGCAGCGCGGCACGCAGGCCGGGGTGGGCTGGGATCCCGCCGATGGCCATGGCCGGAGTGCCGTAAGCGGTTGTCTCGATCTCCATGACGATGGTCGTTGGCCCGGTCGGGCCCGGTTGACGGCGAGCAGCGCGTGGCGCCCCCAGCCCCGCGATGGCGACCGGATCGGAAGCAGCGGCACCAGATTCGTGGCCGGACGGCCTGCGGCCAGGTGCGAATTGCGGCCGTGCGGGCCCCGCGCGGTCGGCCCGCACGGCTTGGCCCAACGACCGGGGGCGCCGCAGCCTCCGACCGCCCCCGGTGGCAACCGTGCAGCTCCGGTGGGCGGGGGCGTCAGCGCCGGCCGAACAGTCTCCCCAGCCAGCCGTTGGCCTTTCGGGCATCCTTGCTGCAGTCACAGCGGTTGGACTTGGGTACGCCCGCCAGCACCTGGTCGACGTGCATGCCGCATCCGGCGTAGGTGAGCTTGCTGCAAGTCCGGCAGACGACGCGTCGGCACATCGCATGAATCCTCTCTCGACGGCCCCGGCGAGGCCGATGCCTCAAATATACCGGAGGGGGTATGTGGGACGGGGGGTGCGGGCGTGTCGTCGAGGACATCCGTTGGCGCTGCGCCCGACCTGTCCGGTCCCGGGCGTTCGTTGGCTCGGTCCGCCGGCGCACGGTTCTCGGTGCGCCGCGAGGGACATTGCCCGATGGCGGGCCGCGCCTGGACGGGTGAGTCTGGAAGGTGGGGGCTGCCGGAAGGACTCTCCGACGACCCCCGATGCGGGCGCGGACCAGGGAATCAGTATGTGCTGGCCTGTCCGCCACCGGACCCTCCCGGTGGCGGCTGTCCGCAGCCCGGTGACAACGACGGCGCGTAGCACCCAGCCCTCAGTGCGGGCAAGGCGCGGAAGCCGGTGAACCACGTGTCGTGATTCGAAGAGGAGATTACCGGGCCCCGAGGGGACCTGGCCGGGATCCGTCGCTCGGGCGCGTCCGGATTGGGCAGCGGGCAGCAAACCGATATGGACAGTATGGACAGGAGGAACGATGAGGGACGCGGTCATTGTGGGGGTTGACAGCTCCGGACGGAGCCTGCGCGCGCTGATATGGGCCGCGAACGAGGCGGCGCTCCACCAGCGCCCGCTGTACATCGTCCACGTGCTGCCGTCCTGGGAGATGGACTTCCCGTTCTACCCTCCTGGGCGGTCGCAGGGCGCGAGCCGGCGCGGCGCGGCGATCCTCGCCGAGGCCGAGGCCATCGTCAGGGAGAGCCACCCCGGCCTGGAGGTGGCAACCACCCAGCTTCCCGGCTCTCCGTCCGAGGTCCTTCGATCCGCCTCCGAGCAGGCCCACAGCATCGTGCTCGGCGCCCGCGGCGAGGGCGGCTTCGGCAACCTGCTGCTCGGCTCCGTCAGCCTGTAGGTCGCCGGACACGCGGCCGGCCCCGTCGTGGTGGTCGGCCAGATCACCACCGGCCACCACAAGGTCGTCGTGGGCACCGACGGATCGGCACACTCCGACACCGCCCTGGAGTGCGGCTTCGAGGAAGCGTCCCTGCGCGGGGCCCGGCTCGAGGCCCTGCGCGCATGGAGCATGCCGAATTCGTCCGAATCCCCCGAGGGTGAAACCGACCCGGAGGAAGTCGAAGCCGAGCACCGGGTCGAACTCGAGGAGCAACTCGCAGGCCTCAGGAAGCAGTACCCCGACGTCGAGGTCGAGCGGCGCCTGGTCAGGGGAGGGGCCGCACCCGCCCTCATCCGCGCCTCCGACCGCGCCGACCTCGCGGTCGTCGGCTCACGCGGT
The DNA here is from genome assembly GCF_036010405.1 of Kitasatospora purpeofusca. NCBI lineage: Bacteria > Bacillati > Actinomycetota > Actinomycetes > Kitasatosporales > Streptomycetaceae > Kitasatospora > Kitasatospora purpeofusca. The sequence continues at coordinate 7,180,636 of NZ_CP108561.1, forward strand.
CGCGGCGGATTCCACGGCCTCGCCCTCGGCTCCGTCAGCCACACCCTCCTGCACTACGGCATCTGCCCCATCGCCGTCGTGCGGCCCCGACCTGCCGAGACACCGGCCTGACCGTGACCGCCGCGCACGGTCGGTGAAGGCCTCGCAGGGGGCCGACAGGTGTCTCCCGGCGCCCTGCGCCGGAGTGGACCATTCAGGGGAGGCGATGTGGACCGGTGGACCCTGTCCCGGGACGCGGTACCACGATGAACTGAAGGTCCGGGCCGCCGTCGCGGCTGCTGTGGGCGCTACCCGGGGAGACCGGAGGATGTCGTGCCGGACAAGAAGGGCCTGACGACCGGCCGTGACGAAGGTCGGCCAGTGGATGCACGTGCGCGCCGATGGCTGGAGCCCGTTCTGCTGGTGGTGACCACCGCGGCGCTTGCCGCCGGTGGCATCGCCTGGCTGGCCGGCAGCCAGACCGTCGCCGACCTCTGCTGGGCGGCCGGCACCGTACTGGCCATCGCTCCGGCTGTGGCCTGGGTCGTGGTCGCGCTGCGCAAGGGACGCGCCGGCGTCGACCTGATCGCGGTGCTGGCCCTGGTCGGCACCCTGGCGGTGGGCGAGTACCTGGCGGGTGCCCTGATCGCCGTGATGCTGGCCACCGGACGCGCTCTGGACGCTGCCGCCGAACGCCGGGCCTCGCACGACCTGCGCGCCCTGCTCGAGCACGCGCCGCGCACCGCGCGCCGCCGCACGGGCCGCGAGGTGGCCGTCGTCCCGCTGGCCGAAGTCGCCGTCGGCGACGTGCTCGTCGTCGGGCCCGGCGACGTGGTCCCGGTGGACGGCCGGGTCAGCGACGGCACGGCCGTGCTCGACGAGTCCGTGCTCACCGGCGAGTCCGAACAGGTGGAACGCGGCACCGAGGACGCCGTGCGCAGCGGTGTCGTCAACGCTGGCGGCGTCTTCGAGATCACGGCGACCGCCACCGCCGAGGACAGCACCTATGCGGAGATCGTCCGCCTCGCCGAGCAGGCCGGCGCGCAACGGGCACCCACCGTGCGCCTCGCCGAGCGCTACGCCGCCTGGTTCCTGCCCCTGTCCCTCGCGCTCGCCGGGCTGGCCTGGCTGCTCAGCGGCGACGCCGTGCGGGCGGTGGCGGTCCTGGTGGTCGCGACCCCCTGCCCCCTGCTGCTGGCCGCACCGGTCGCCATCGTCTCGGGACTCTCGCGCGCCGCACGGCGCGGCGTCATCGTCCGCGACGGTGTGGCGCTGGAGAACCTCGGCCGGGCCCGCACCCTGGTGATCGACAAGACCGGCACCCTCACCGCCGGCCGCCCCCGCGTCCTCGAAGTCGCCGCCGCCCCCGGCCGCACCCCGACCGAGGTACTGCGCCTGGCGGCCTCACTCGACCAGGTGTCCACCCACGTCCTGGCCCAGGCCATCGTCCACGAGGCCCACACCCGCGACCTCACCCTCTCCCTCCCGCGGGACAGCACCGAGAAGCCCGGACGCGGCCCCGCCGGCACCGTCGACGGCCACCACCTCACCGTCGGCAGGACCGACCTCGCGCCGGCCGCCCTCCCCGCCTGGGCGCGGGCCGTCGACAACCGCGCGGTCCTCGACGGCGCCGCCACCGCCTGGCTCACCGTCGACGGCACGCTCGCCGGAGCCGTCCTGCTGCGCGACCCGCTGCGCCGCGACGCCCCGCACACCGTGCAACGGCTGCGCGAAGCCGGACTGATCCGGCTGGTCATGCTCACCGGCGACCGCCCCGAACCCGCCCGCGAGGTAGGCGCCGTTCTGGGACTCGACGAGGTCCGCTCCGGGCAGTCACCCGCCGACAAGGTCGCTGCCGTCCGCGCCGAATCCGCCCGTGCCGTCACCCTCATGGTCGGCGACGGCGTCAACGACGCCCCCGCGCTCGCCGCCGCCGACATCGGCGCAGCGATGGGCGCACGCGGCTCCAGCGCCTCCTCCGAAGCCGCCGACATCGTCCTCACCACCGACCGAGTGGACCGCCTCTCCGACGCCATGGAGATCGCCGTCCGCGCCCGCCGCATCGCCGTCCAGAGCGCCGCCGGCGGCATGGCCCTGTCGCTGCTCGCGATGGTCGCCGCCCTGCTCGGCCTGCTGCCCCCGGCCGCAGGCGCGCTCCTTCAGGAGGCCATCGACGTCCTGGTCATCCTCAACGCCCTGCGCGCCCTGCTGCCCGCCCGCGGAGCCAGGCCCCCACTCGAACCCGACACCGAAGACCTCATCCACCGCTTCGCCACCGAACACGACGACCTCCGCGACACCCTCGACGCCATCCGCGAAGCAGCCGGCCTGCTCACCACCGAGCACGGCCCACGCGCCCTCGCTGCCGTCCGGGAGATCGACCGCCTCCTCACCGACCGCCTCCTCCCGCACGAACACGCCGAGGAACACCAGCTCTACCCCGCCCTGACCCGACGCCTCGGCGGCACCGAAGCCACCGAGACCATGAGCCGCGCCCACACCGAGATCGACCGCCTCGCCCGCCGCATCACCACCCACCTCCACCTCGCCGACGAGGAAGGCCACCTGCGCCCGGAGCAGATCGACGACCTCACCGCCTGCCTCTACGGACTCCACGCCGTCCTGCGCCTGCACTTCCAGCAGGAGGAGGAGAGCTACTTCTCCCTCGTCCCCTGAACTGCCGCCCACCGAGACGCGGACACCCATCCGCGGCACCGCTGCCGCTCACCGGTCGCCGGTGCCGAAGTCGCGCCGACCATCGGTGCGTGGGCTCGCTCCGGATCGGCCGGCATCGGTCGCGCTCTTCGGGCGCATCCCCTTCACTGTTACGCGACGCCGGAGGGGCGGCAGCGAGCCGGCACAGGTGACCGTGATCGTCCTGCCCCGGGCCGCAGGGGTGGGCGTGATCGGCTCGCTGCCGGTGGTCTGCGCCCCACCGGCGGTCGGCGCCCGGCGCGTCACGCGATCGCCCGCGCGCGGCTTCGCGCGGCGTAACCGGGTGGTGCGGGTACAGGCTGGACGATGGAGGCACGCCGTAGAAGCCCGGTGCTGTGGGCTGGCTTGGGGCCGGCCGGCCCGGCATCGGGACCGTCGGACCCAGGGCGCCGCACGGTCACGGTACGGAGACTGGTCATGACCCGCGGACGGGGGCGTTTCGAGGAGGCGCGATGACGGTCCTGGTCGGCTATGCGAGCGCGCACGGCTCCACCCGGGAGATCGCCGAGCGCATCGGCGCTCGGCTGGCCGAGTCCGGCTGCCGTGCCGATGTCCGGCCGCTCGACGACGGGACGGCCGTGGACGGCTACACCGCCTTCGTGCTGGGCAGCGCGGTCCACAACCGACGGTGGCTGCCGGAGGCGGCAGCCTTCCTGCGACGCCACTGTGACACGCTCGTGCACGGTCGGGTCTGGGCCTTCAGCGTCGGTATGCCCGCCGCGCTGCGGGGGCCGTGGCGCAGGTTCGCCTGGCGCGAGGAGGCGATCGTCCTCGACGCGCTCGTGCCGCTGCCCGGCCTGTGCGGGCACCGCCTCTTCTCCGGTGTCGTCACCCGCGAACAACTCGGCCGGGTGGGCACACTCGCACTCCGCCTCCTGGGCGGCCACACCGGGGACTACCGTGACTGGGACGCCATCGACGCCTGGGCCGCCGAGATCGCCGAGACGCTCATGGCCGCCGGGAAGGCCCCGGGGCGCTGACCTCGGCCCTGGGGATCACTGCGACACCACCGCGCCGATCCCCGGTTGCTGACCGCTCATGGACCTCCCGGCTGTGCGGTCCTGTCCTCGGGCAGGCGGTACTCAAGCCGGGCCAGCGCCGAAAGCGCGTGGACGTGGGCCCTCGCACCTCACGCAGGGCAGGGCCAGGCGCAGCCCTTCGGTCGGCCATGTCCGGCTCGCCGGGACGCGCGGACTTGACAGCATCGGTTTGTGTGCCGGGCCTCGCCGGCTCCTGCCGCCCCCGTACGATGGCGGAAAGCACCGCCTCTTCCACTGTGCGAGTGTCGACTGTCATCAACGCCCGTTCCTATGGCGGGCCAGGTTTTCGGAGAAGGGGTGTGGGGTGCGTGGCTGCGACAGCTGACCACCTCAAGGCGCTCCTCACCGCGCATGCCGAAGGCGACGAGGACCTCTTCTACAGCGTCGCTCTCCAGGTCGCTGCGAAGTCCGCCCGGCAGGGGCACGGAAAGCTCGCCGTCGAGATCCGCGAACTCATCGACGCCGCCCGCGCCCAGAAGATCCCCCGCACCGGCCCCACCCCCGTCGTGCAACCCAGGGGCGAGCTGGCCAGCCTGCTCACCGCCGGCTACTCCGACGTCCGCCTCGACGACATGACTCTCGCCGAGGACCTCCGCGCCTGCCTCGACAAGGTCCTCCACGAGCAGCGCCAGCGCGCCCGCCTCGAACGGTTCGGCTTCACGCCCGTCCACCGGATCCTGCTGTCCGGGCCGCCGGGCACCGGCAAGAGCATGACCGCCGCCGCCCTGGCCAAGGAACTTTCCCTGCCGCTGTTCACCATCCGCCTCGACGGGCTGATCAGCCGCTTCATGGGCGAGACCGCCTCCAAGCTCCGCCTGATCTTCGAAGCAGCAGCCGAGACCCGGGCGGTGTATCTCTTCGACGAGTTCGACGCCCTCGGCGCGGAGCGCACCGCCGGTAACGACGTCGGTGAAGCCCGCCGCATCCTCAACTCCTTCCTCCTCTTCCTCGACGAGGCCCCCTCCGAAAGCCTCGTCGTCGCCGCCACCAACCACCGCCAACTCCTCGACCGAGCCCTCTTCCGCCGCTTCGACCTCGTCGTCCGCTACGCGCCCCCTCCCCGGACCAGGCGATCGAGGTTTTGCAGCGAAGGCTCACCGGTATGAACACCGCAGCAGTACGGTGGTCCGACCTGACCGGCAAGGTCGACCAGCTCAGCCACGCCGAGCTGGTCAAAGCCGCGGAGTCGGCAGCCAAACGCGCCATCCCCAACTTCACCGAAGAGATCCACACGACCCAGCGCGCCCTGCAGATGCCGCTCGTGGCCGACCTCGCCACCCGTCTCGAGCAGGCACCGCCCGGATCCACCCACCGTGTGCATCCTGGACACCGGAATCCGCCAGGAACACGTTCTGCTGAAGGACGCGCTCGCCGGCCGCGCGCAGAGCGCCTTCCCCACGGAAGGCCCGGAGGACCGCAACGGGCACGGCACCTGGATGGCCGGCCTGGCGCTCTACGGTGACCTCGACGCCGCACTGACGACCAATGATCCCGTGCGCCTCACCCACGGCATCGAAGCGGTCATGCTCCTGCCGGCGAAGACCCCCGGCACTCCCCGCACCTTCGGCGAGGTCACGGCCGACGCGGTAGCCGTCGCTGAGACCGGATCCGTCGAGCAGCCCCGTGCCCGGGTGTTCTCGATGGCCGTCACCAAGCACTCCGTCCGCCCGGAGAACGGCACCGACGGAACGGCGACCCTCTGGTCGGCCACGTCGACGCGCTCGCGGCCGGCACGTCCGTCACCGTCCGCGACGACCGAATCGAACTGCACGGCGCCCCCGACCCGGCCGCCTCCCGGCTGATCGTCGTCTCGGTCGGCAACATCCGCGACCGCCTGCCCCACGAGATGCGAGCCGCCGACGGCAGCCCCACGCACCTCGACCTGTGCGACACCTCCCGCATCGAAGACCCCGCACAGGCCTGGAACATCCTCGCCGTCGGGGCCCACACCAACCTCACCGACGTTCCCGACCACCCCGACTTCAAGGGCTACCGCGCCCTCGCGTCGGCCGGGGAACTCTCGCCCTTCAGCCGTACCTCCGTGGCGATGGGCGAGTCCACCCCCATCAAGCCGGACATCGTCCTCGAAGGCGGCAACCTCCTCGTCGACGACGCCAACACCCAGTGGCACGAGCACGACATCGTCGGCCTCACCACCACCGGCATCCACATCGACCGGCCCCTCACCACGGCGAATGCCACCAGCGCAGCCACCGCCCAGGCCGCCCGCCTGGCAGCGATGGCCCACGCCGCCTACCCAGCCCTTGGCCCCGAAGCGATCCGCGGCCTGCTGGTCCACGAGGCCCGCTGGACCACGCCCATGCTCCAGGGCGTCTACACCAGGACCGGCCGGCCCAAAATGGGCCGGGTGACTTCGCGAGAAAGGTACTGCGCCGCTACGGCTGGGGCGTACCGACCGAGGAGAGGGTCCTGTCGAGCGCGGCGAACGCCGTCACCCTCATGTTCCAGGGCTCGCTCATCCCGTACCGCCGCTACCCGGGGGGTGTCCGCCTGGGTGAGCTCAAGCTCCACGAGCTTCCCTGGCCCCGTGAGCAGCTGGACGACCTGGGCGGCACGGACGTCGAGCTGCGGGTCACCCTGTCGTACTTCGTCGAACCCAACCCCGGCCGGCGCGGTGTCAGAGGCCAGCGCACCTACCCCTCCCATCGGCTCAGGTTCGCCATGAAGGGCTCCCTCGAGTCCCGGGCCGCTTTCGAGCGCCGCATCGCGGAGACCGCGGAGGCGGGGGACGACGGAATCACCAGGGTCAAGAAGTTCGACAGCGACGACGCGTGGGTCGTCGGCCCGACCAACCGCAAACGCGGCTCACTCCACTCCGACGTCTGGAGGGGCGACGCGACAGCGCTGGCCGGCAGCGGCATGCCCGCCGTCTACCCTGCCGGCGGCTGGTGGAAGGACCACGACCGCTCCGACCGGGTCGGCCGTCCCGTCTCCTGCGCCCTGCTGGTGTCGCTGGCGACAACAGAGGTCGAGGCCGACCTCTACACGCCCACGGCCGTAAAGCTCGACGTGCCGATCCCGGCCGGCCTCGCCGCCCGAGTCGAGACGTCGCACGGAGTGCCGGTCCAACTGCCGATCAGCTGGTAGCTGGCATCGGGCAGGCAGCGGCCGTCGAGTACGACGCCCCCGGAGCCGGCGCAGTGGACACGGACGGCACGGCGCCGGACCTGCTCAGCGGCCGGCCGGGTCGGCTCCCTGGATCCGCCGGCGGAGGGTGGTGGCGAAGTCCTCGGCGCGGGACAGCTGGACGCGCAGATCGGCGATGCGGTCCTGGGCGGCCTGCTCGTAGTCGCGGACGCGGTCGAGCAGCTTCTCCCGCGCGCCGGGGTCGAGCCGGCTGCCGGCGTCGAGGCGGTCGGTGGCGTCGAGGAGGTCGCGCATCCGGTCGAGGCTGAAGCCGAGGGGCTTCATGCGGCGGATGACCATGAGGCGGGCGACGTCGGCCTCCGTGTACAGGCGGAAGCCGCCCTGGGAGCGGGCGGAGGGGATGACGAGGCCGGTCTCCTCGTAGTGCCGGATGGTGCGCAGGGACAGGTCGGTGCGGGCGGCGACCTCGCCGATCTGCATGTGCTCGGATTCCACGCCCGCCATCCCCGTGTCACTCTCGTCTCTCGGTCCGTCGGCGGCCGACGACTCCAAACCCTCCCTACTCTAACGTCAGGGTAGAGTTGGCGGCGCGGGGTGGCCTCGTGCCTTCCCCGACCCTACGGCCTGTGCGCGTGGTGCGGGCCCACCGCCGTGTCGGGGCCGAAGCCGCTCCCGCGAACATCCGCCGGCAGGAGACGAAGCGTGCGCATGCCCCACGTGCCCGGCGCCGCCGTCTGCCCGCCGTGACGCAGCACGTGCCGTGAGCTGATCGGCTGCCTTCGGGCCCGCCTCGCTCGGCCCCTTCCGTCTTCCGCCCGCCACCTCGGGCGATCCGCGGGGTTGCCGCCCTGGCCTCCCGCGTTCCAGTCCCCGCGCGTACCGCCGGTCGCGCCCGAGCACGACAGGTCCACCCCCTCTTGCAGACTTCCCCGCTCGCCGCTGCCTCGCGCCTGCGCGGCTCCCGTCCGTCCTGGCTGTCGCCGAAGGTCTTCCGCACCGAGGTGCTGGCGGGCCTGGTGGTCGCGCTCGCGCTGATCCCCGAGGCGATCTCGTTCTCGATCATCGCCGGCGTCGACCCGAAGATCGGGCTGTTCGCGTCCTTCACCATGGCCGTGGTCATCTCGGTCGTCGGCGGCCGGGCGGCGATGATCTCCGCTGCCACCGGTGCCGTCGCCCTGGTCGTCGGACCGCTCAACCGCGAGCACGGCCTGGGCTATCTGGTCGCAGCGGTCATCCTCGGCGGTGTCTTCCAGATCGTGCTGGGCGTGCTGGGGGTGGCGAAGCTGATGCGGTTCGTGCCGCGCAGCGTGATGGTCGGGTTCGTCAACGCCCTTGCGATCCTGATCTTCATGGCCCAGGTCCCCGAGATGACGCACGTGCCCTGGGCCGTGTACCCGCTGATCATCGGCGGCCTGGCGCTGATGGTGTTCTTCCCGAAGGTCACCAAGGTCGTCCCGGCGCCGCTGGTCTCGATCGTCGTCCTCACCGTGATCACGGTCGCAGCCGGGATCGCGGTGCCGACCGTCGGTGACAAGGGCGACCTGCCCTCCTCCCTCCCGGTGCCGGGCCTGCCGGACGTGCCGTTCACCCTGCACACCCTGACGGTCATCGCCCCGTACGCGCTCGCGATGGCGCTGGTCGGGCTGATGGAGTCGCTGATGACCGCCAAGCTCGTCGACGACATCACCGACACCCACTCCTCCAAGACCCGCGAGTCGATCGGCCAGGGCATCGCCAACATCGTCACCGGCTTCTTCGGCGGCATGGGAGGCTGCGCGATGATCGGCCAGACCATGATCAACGTGAAGGTGTCCGGCGCCCGTACCCGCCTGTCGACCTTCCTGGCCGGCGCGTTCCTGATGGTGCTGTGCATCGTCTTCGGCCCCGTCGTCTCCGACATCCCGATGGCCGTGCTGGTCGCCGTCATGGTGATGGTGTCGTTCGCGACCTTCGACTGGCACTCCATCGCCCCCAAGACGCTCAAGCGGATGCCCGCCGGTGAGGTCACCGTCATGGTGATCACCGTCGCCGTCGTCGTCGCCACCTCCAACCTCGCCATCGGCGTCGTCGTCGGGTCGATCACCGCGATGGTCATCTTCGCCAAGCGCGTCGCCCACCTCGCCGACGTCACCGCCGTCACCGACCCCGACGGCACCAGCGTGGTGTACTCGGTGACCGGCGAGCTGTTCTTCGCCTCCTCCAACGACCTGGTCGGCCGGTTCGCCTACGCCACCGACCCCGACAAGGTCGTCATCGACCTCACCGCCGCCCACATCTGGGACGCCTCCTCCGTCGCCGCCCTCGACGCCATCGAGACCAAGTACGCCCAGCGCGGCAAGACGGTGGAGATCATCGGCCTCAACCAGCCCAGCGCCCAGATCCACCAGACACTCAGCGGCGAACTCGCCAGCCACTGACGCGCCACACCGCGCCGGCTCTCCGAACTCCCGGAGGGCCGGCGCCGTCGTTCGGCGCCCCCAGCGCCCCCGTCGCCGTCTCCGCCCTCTACCTCTGGCTGCGCTACATCCTCCTCACCTGACGGCGTGCCAATGGCAGTCGGCCGGCCGGGGCAGACGGCGTTGCCACACCGGGTCATCGACGGCTCCTGCTCACGGCGGGCGAGGCAGCAGAAGTCCTGCGTGGCCCCTCCCCGCTGCTGCTCGGCTGCGCCGGGGCTCCCCGGGAGGTCTGCCCAGCCACTTGACGGGTCGTCCCCGGTGCGCGGCGCCTGGTCCTCGCCGTCGGCTGCCACCCGGCAGCCGACACGCCGGTGCCCGTGGTGGCGGTCCGGGTCGGGTCCGATCTCCAGCCGCCACGCCTGAACTGAAGCAGCCGGGCTGTCATCGGTCGCCGATCGGAGTTGGCGACGTTCGTGCCCGCAGAGGCCAGTGCGAGGACCGCTGCCGCACCGGAAGCTACCGCCAGGAACGCGAACATCACCGGGGTGCCACCTGGACGCGGACCGAGGGCGGCGGTGGCCCACGGCGCGAGCGCGCCGGCCACGGTGGCCGGCGCGGTCAAGAGGGCGGTGAGGCGGCCGTAGGCGGTGGTGCCCCGACGGTCGGTGACGGCAGTGGCCTGGAGAAGGGTGAGGTTGCCCCGGACGGTGCCGGCCAGGACGGCGATGGCGATGAGCAGGGCGGCGGGTCCGGGTACGGCGGCGAGGAGGGCGGTGGTGGCGCCGCCTGCGGCGATGATTGCCGTGGTTCTGATGGTGACAGTGGTGCGGCGGGCGAGGGCTGCGTAGAGAGTGCGGCCGAGGGTCTGGCCGAGGCCGCCGAGCCCGAGCGCCCAGGCCGCGGTTGTCGGGCTGCTGCCGCGTTCGGTGAGGAGGGGGACGATGTTGAAGACGACGGCGTACATCGCGAACCCGGAGAGCGTGAACGCCGTGGCGAGCAGGATGAACGGCCGACTCCGGGCGGTGGAGGCTTCCCCGGGTGCCGCACTGCCGGCGGCTCGGGGCGGCGGCGGCCAGGGGTGGCACAGGGCGACGGCGTGGAGCGGGAGCGCCGTGACCGCGAGGATCGCGGCGAGTGCCAGATAGGTGCCGCGCCAGCTGAGGTGCTCGGCGAGGGCTGCGGTGATGGGTGCGAAGACGGTACTGGCGAGGCCGCCGGCGAGGGTGAGGGTGGTCAACGCCCGGACGTGGTCGGGTTGGTGCCAGCGGGTGAGGGCGGCGAAGGCCGGCTGGTAGAAGGTGGCGGCCATCGCTGTGCCGGCCAGCAGCCAGGCCGCGAGGAAGACGGGAAGGTTCGGGGCCAGCGCGGCCGCGATCAGGGCGGCGACCCCGATCAACGAGCCGGTGGTCATGACGATGTGCGGGCCGATCCGGTCGAGGATACGGCCGATGGGGATGCCCGCGAGGGCGGAGACGAGCAGGGCCGCGGAGAACGCGGCCGTGGTCGCCGGGGTGGACCGGCCGGTGTCGGCGGTGATGTGCGGGAGAAGGACGGGGAAGGCGTAGTAGAGGATGCCCCAGCCGGTGATCTGGGTGGCGCAGAGGGCGGGCAGGGCGGCGCGGGGCCGTGACCGATCCCCCGATCCGGTCACGGCCCCACTGGTTTGAAGGGTCGTCACGGCCTGGTCAGCAGCAGCCGGACGGGGCCGCGGTCGGGGTGCCGAGACCGATGCTGAGGACCTGCGGCGCGGCGGGGACCGAGCAGCAGCCGCCGCCGTCCGCCTGGTCGGCATCGGGCTGGTCGAAGAGTCCGGCTCCGCCGCAGACTCCGGTCTCAGGGAGGGTGAGTTCGACGCGGGCGGCGGCCTCGTGGTCGCCGGCGAGGGCGGCGGCCACCGAGCGGACCTGCTCGTAGCCGGTCATGGCGAGGAACGTCGGCGCGCGGCCGTAGGACTTCATGCCGACGAGGTAGACGTCCTTCTCGGGGTGGGCGAGCTCGTTCGCGCCGTGCGGGTAGACGGTCCCACAGGAGTGCTGGTTGGGGTCGATCAGCGGGGCGAGCGCGACCGGCGCCTGGAGGCGCTCGTCGAGGCCGAGGCGGACCTCGGACAGGAAGGAGAGGTCGGGGCGCAGGCCGGTGAGGACGACGACCTGGTCGACCGGTTCGCTGCGGTGCCCGCCCTCATCCACCAGGACCAGCTGCTCGCCGTCGGTCTCGACGGCGGCGGTGCGGAAGCCGGTGAGCGCGGAGGCGTGGCCGTCCTGGACGGCCTTCTTGGCGCGCAGGCCGAGCGCGCCGCGGGCGGGGAGCTGGTCGGCCTCGCCGCCGCCGTAGGTCGAGCCGGTGATGCCGCGCCGCAGCACCCACACCGCGTGTGTGCCGGGCTCGTCCGTCGCCAGGTCGGCGAGGTAGGCGAGAGCGGTGAACGCCGAGGCGCCGGTGCCGACGACGGCGGTGCGCTTGCCGGCGTACCGGGCGCGGACGGCTGGGTCCTTGAGGTCGGGGATGCGGTAGGAAACTCGGCCGTTCGCGGCCCGCTCGCCGAGGGCGGGCACGCCGTTGGCGCCGAGCGGGTTGGGGGTGGACCAGGTGCCGGAGGCGTCGATGACGGCGCGGGCGAGGACGCGTTCCTCGCGGCCGTCGGTGTACTCGACGTGGACGGTAAAGGGCTGCTCGTCGCGGCCGGAGTCGACGATGCGGTCCCGGCCCGCACGGGCCACCCCGGTCACCTTCGCTCCGTAGCGGACCCTCCCCCAGCCTTCGGCCGGGGGTGCCCCCATGTCGAGGACGTCGGCGAGGGGCTGCAGGTAGAGCTCGGCCCAGTCGCCGCCGGACGGGTAGGCCGCGCCGTCGGGCCGGACCCAGCCGGTGGGGGCGAGCAGCTTCTCGGCGGCCGGGTCGACGACCTCGGCCCAGGGCGAGAACAGCCGGACGTGGGCCCATTCGCGCACCGCGGTGCCGGCAGTGGGGCCGGCCTCCAGAACCAGGGGATCGATGTCCTGCTCGATCAGGTGGGCGGCGGCGGCCAGTCCGATCGGGCCGGCGCCGACCACGACGACGGGCAGCCGGCCGGCAGGGGTGTTCTCGCTCATCTCAGGGTCTCCGGAACGGTGATGGGGCAGGTGGGAGGTGGGTCGAGGGTGGTCAGCAGCAGCCGGCACCAGCGGCGACGGCCTCGTGCTTGGCGGCCGGGTCGCAGCAGGTGTCGGCGGCGGTGGCGTCCTCGACGGTCCCGCAACAGGGAGCCGTTGCGGCGGGCGCCTCAACGGCGCGCTCGGTGGCGGTCGGGCCGCAGCAACCGGCGGACTGAGTGGCGGAGTCCGGGGCGGGGGTGGCGTTGTCACTCATGGTGATCTCCTCGGCGAGGACACGTGCTGGTCGGCGGACCGGGAAGACCATCCCGCTTCGCTGATTCGACGTTTGTCGATGTGCTTCGAGCTTGCCGCTCGCATCGACGGATGTCAACATAGACATATGTCGAATCTGGAATTGGTGGAGCTGCCGGTCATCGAGCCGGAGGCCGTGCCGTGCTGCCCGCCGGTGACGTCGGCGGCACTGTCGGAGGCGGACTCGGTGAAGATGGCGGCGATGTTCAAGGCGCTCGCCGACCCGGTCCGGCTGCGGCTGTTCTCCCGGGTCGCCTCGCACGAGGGCGGCGAGGCGTGCGTCTGCGACATCCAGGACGTCGGCGTCTCCCAGCCCACCGTCTCCCACCACCTCAAGAAGCTGCGCGAGGCCGGTCTGCTCACCAGCGAGCGGCGCGGCACCTGGGTCTACTACCGGGTCGCCCCCGAGGTCCTTGCCGCCATGGCCGGCTTGCTGTCGGCGGCCCGCTGAAGCTCCTTGGGGTGCGCAGGGCTTCCGGGCCAGCCTTTCATCAACTATCGTCGATTATCGATGAATGAGACCTCTTCCACCAGCCCCGGGGTCGATGCGGAGGCCGCCGAGCGGTATGCGGCGTGGTTCAAGGCATTGGCCGACCCGACCCGCATCCGGCTGCTGAACCTGCTGGCCGCTGAAGGCCGACCGATGAGCGTCGGCGAGATCGTCGAGCTGGCGAGCGTCGGCCAGTCGACCGTCTCGCACCACCTGAAGATCCTCGCCGCGGTGCGATTCGTCCTGCCCGAACGGCAGGGCACCTCCACCCGGTACGAGGTCAACCGGGCCTGCCTGACGGTCTTCCCGGCCGCCGTGCGGGTGATCCTCGGCGAGGACGAGGAGCGGGCCAGTGGCTGCTGAACCCCTGATCGCCCCGATGACGCCCGAGCACGCCGCGCAGGTCCTGGCGATCTACCGGGCGGGGATCGACGAGGGCAACGCCACCTTCGAGACCACCGCGCCGACGTGGGAGTCGTTCGACGCCGCCAGGCTGCCAGGACATCGGTACGTCGCCCTCGACGAGGCCGGCCGGGTCCTGGGCTGGGTGGCGGCGAGCCGGGTGTCCGACCGGTGCGCGTACGCGGGCGTCGTGGAGCACTCCGTCTACGTCCATCCCGACGCCCGGGGCCGGGGCGTCGCCAGCCGGTTGCTCGGAGCGCTGATCGTCTCGACCGAGACGGCGGGGATCTGGACGATCCAGTCCGGTGTCTTCCAGGAGAACACCGCCAGCCTCGCCGTCCACGCCAAGGCGGGCTTTCGGATCATCGGCACCCGTGAGCGCATCGGCCGCCACCGCGGAATCTGGCGGGACACCGTCCTGATCGAGCGGCGGAGCTCTGCCGTCGTGTGACGACCCGCCGACCGCCGAGACACTGGTGACAGGAGTCCGCGCGACCTATCCAAGCCGGGCCGGACCTCGGCGCAGGTCCGGGCGGCGGGCCGGGCCGCGCGGGTGCAGGCTGGACGCATGGACGGACTCCGTGACCGGCAGATGCCGGGCGCCGTCCCTGCCGCTCGGGCGCATCGGCTGCCGGCCCTGGACTGGGGTTCGTGGCGGACGCCGTTCGTGTTGTTCACCGGCAAGGGCGGAGTGGGTAAGACGACGGTGGCCGGTGCGGTGGCCGTCGCACTGGCGGACGCCGGACGGCGGGTGCTCGTGGTCGGAACCGACCCGGCATCGAACCTCGCGGAGCTCTTCGGCACGACCGTGGGAGCTCAGCGCCGGACTGTTGAGGGAGTTCCTGGCCTGGAGGTGCTCGACCTCGATCCGGACGCGGCGGCCGACGCGTACCGCGAGCGTGTGATCGCCCCCTACCGGGGGACGGTCCCGGAGGAGGAGTGCGGGGCATCGAGGAGCAGTTGGCGGGCGAGTGCACTGTCGAAGTCGCCGCTTTCGACCGCTTCACCCAGCTGATCGTCCATCCCGAGCAGGTGGGCGCCTACGACCACGTCGTCTTCGACACCGCGCCGACCGGTCACACGCTGCGGCTGCTGAGCCTGCCCGCGGCGTGGTCCCGCTACCTCGACAGCGGTGCTGAGGGCGCCAGCTGCCTGGGCCCGCAGTCGGGGTTGGAGAGCCAGCACGCTCAGTACGCCGAGGCCGTGCAGCAGTTGGGCGATCCCGCGCGGACGACAGTGGTGCTGGTGAGCCGACCGGACGCGTCCGCGCTGCGCGAGGCTGGCCGGGCCGGGACCGAGCTGGCCGACCAGGGGATCCGCAACCAGCGCCTGGTCGTCAACGGCCTGTTCACCGGGCCGCTCGCCGGTGACGTGGTCGCCGAGGCGTTCGCGGCGCGGCAGGCGGCGGCCCTGGACGCCATGCCGCCGTCGCTGCGTGGGATGCCCGCCGCGGCGGTGCCGCTCGTCGCACTGGAGCTGACCGGCATCGGCGCACTGCGGGAACTGGCCGCGAACAGGCCCCGCGCCGTGCCCGGGGCCGACACCCCGCCGGGGGACGCCGAGCCGCAACGAGGCCAGGGCGAGGAGGAGCCCGCGCTGCCCGGCCTGGACGCACTCGTCGACGAGCTCGCGGCCGGCCCGCCCGGAGCAGTCCTCGTGATGGGCAAGGGCGGAGTGGGCAAGACGACCATCGCCGCCGCAATCGCCGAGGGCCTCGCCGACCGGGGCCACGAGGTGCACCTGTCCACGACCGACCCCGCCGGCCGCTTCACCGACGTCCTGGAAGGCGACGCCCCCGACCACCTCACGGTCGACCGCATCGACCCCCGCGCCGAACTCGCCCGCTACACCGCCGGACGCCTGCACGCGGCCGCACACCTCGACGCGCAGCGCCGCGCACTGCTGGCAGAGGACCTGCGATCACCGTGCACCCAGGAGCTGGCAGTCTTCCGCGCATTCGCCGGGCTGCTCACCGAGGCCCGCCGGCGGTACGTGGTCGTCGACACCGCCCCCAGCGGCCACACCCTGCGACTGCTCGACCTCACAGGCTCCTACCACCGCCAGGCCATGGCCGACGCAGACCGCATCGCCGGGCGGATCACCACACCCCTGATGCGCCTCCAGAACCCGGCCTCCACCAGGGTGCTCATCGTGACGCTTCCCGAACCGACCCCGGTCTCGGAGGCCGCCGCGCTCCAGGACGACCTGCGCCGGGCCGGCATCGAACCGTACGGCTGGGTGGTCAACGCCGCCCTGACCGCCAGCGGTACCCGCGATCCGCTCCTGCGGGCCCGAGCCGCCCTCGAACACCCCCATCTGCACCGCGTCCGCGACGAGTTGGCAGCCCGGACCTGGCTGGCACCCTGGCGCAGTTTGGACGTTCGTTGAGGCCAGTCGGATGCCGCCGCCGTGGTGGTCCGACCTGCACCATGACCGGCCCCGCTACCCGTTGTGGGGCGTCCGAGTTCGCCGGGCGGGGACGTGTTCGAAGGCAGGTCTGCACCGGGTGACAGGTTGCGTCTCTCCGTCGCAGTACCGGGCAGCGGTCAGTGCAGGAGATCGGCGATCTCGGTGACGGCCTGCCGGGCGGTGCGGCCCACGCCGATGAGGGTCGCGGAGGCGGGTCCGGCCCAGTCGCCGTAGCCGATCAGGTGGATGCGCGGGTCGGCCGTCGCCCGGGTGCCGATGGTGTCGATCCGGCCGCGTTCGCCGGTCCGCAGGCCGAGCGGGGCGAGGTGGGTGAGGGCGGGGCGGAAGCCGGTGCACCAGATGACCGCGTCGGCCGGCCACACGGTTCCGTCGGTGAAGCGCGGCCCTTCGGCGGTGAGGGCGTCGAACATGCGGTGATCATCGAGGAGTCCGGCCGCACGGGCCTGGCGGACGGGCGGGACGGCGACGATGTCGCCGAGGTCGCTGATGCGCGGGCCGCCGTCCTGGACGCGGCGGGTCGCGATCTCGAACAGGGCGCGGCCGTCGATCTCGTCGGGCAGGAGCCGGGCGGAGCGGCGGGTCACCCACCGGACGGCGTCGGCACGGCCGGTGAGGTCAGCGGCGATCTGTGCGCCGGAGTTGCCGCCGCCCACGACGACGACCCGCTGGCCGGTGAAGTCCTCGGCGCGGTGGTAGTCACGGGTGTGCAGCTGTCGACCGGCGAACAGCTCTCGGCCGGAAACAGCGGGAATGAATGGCCGCGACCAGGAGCCGGTGGCGCTGATCAGCGCCCGGGCGCGCCAGTCGCCCTCCTCGGTGCGGGCCAGTAGGCCGCCGTCACCGGCGTTCTCGACCGCCCGCAGCTGAACCGGTCGGTGGACGGGCAGCTCGTACCGTTTCTCGTACTCAGCCAAGTACGCTGCGACGTGCTCCGTGTCCGGATAGGTCTGCCCGGCCTGACCCGGCATCGGACGCCCGGGCAGCGACGAGTACGCGGCAGGAGAGAACAGCCGCAGGCTCTCCCAGTAGTGCTGCCATGCGCCACCCGGCGCGTCGGATGCATCGAGGATCGCGAAGTCGAGTCCGGCGCGCCGCAGGTAGTATCCGGCGGCGAGGCCGGCCTGGCCGGCCCCGACGACGAGGACCTGGACGCGCCGGACCGGGCTCACTTGGCGGTGGCCTTGGTGCGGTGGGTGAAGATCAGCACGACGAGGGCCAGGCCGACGATGCCGCCGACGAGCTGCATCCCGATGAACCCGGGCAGCGAACTCGGGGCGATGCCGGCGAAGGTGTCGGTGAACGCCCGGCCGATGGAGACCGCGGGATTGGCGAACGAGGTCGAGGACGTGAACCAGTACGCGGAGCCGATGTAGGAAGCGACCGCGACCGGTGCGAAACGCAGGTGGTCGGTCTTCGCCAGGCCGAAGATCAGCAGCACCAGTCCGGCGGTGGCCACGACCTCGCCCAGCAGCAGGTGTCCGGCCGAGCGGTCGTGGGTGGACCACTTCACCAGCTGTTCGCCGAACATGGCGTCCGCGAGGATCGCGCCGCCGATCGCCCCCGCGATCTGCGCCGGGACGTACGCGGCGACCTCCCGGCCCCCGAGACCCTGGGGATCCTTGCGGCCGGACCACCACTCGGCCAGCGTCACGACCGGGTTGAAATGCGCACCGGAGACGGGACCGAGCAGCAGGATGAGAACGCCGAGGCCGAAGACGGTGGCCAGGGAGTTGGCCAGCAGCTGCAGGCCGACATCCTTGGTGAGCTCGGTGGCCTGGATACCGGAACCGACCACGACGGCGACCAGGGCGGCGGTGCCGACCAACTCGGCCGCGACGCGGTTCAGCAGCGGAACGGCCGACGGCTCGGCAGCGAGAGGCTCGGCCTCGGTGACTTCGGGTCTCGCCTCGTCTATGGCGCTCAACAGGTACTCCTCGTGCAGGGCGGAGTGGGGCCGCCGGGATGGGGCTGGACGGTTCAGCAGGACCGCTTGCGGTTGACCGCGGCGGCTTCGCGGGCGGTGGCGGCCAGCCCGGCGAACTCCCCGGCGACGGCTTCCAGGGCCTCGGCGCGGAGCTTGTAGTACGTGAAGCGCCCGCAGGGCTCGGTGTCGACCAGCCCGGCCTCGCGCAGGATCTTCAGGTGGTTCGACAGGTTGGTCTGCCGGGCACCGGTCTCCTTGACCAGATGCGTCGTGCACAGCGCCTCCTCGGCGAGGAGCGCGATGATCTGCATCCGGAGGGGATCGGCCAGAGCCTTCAAGACGTCACTGTCGACTGATGTCACCATGGGCTGATACGTTACCCGTGTCGGGGCCCCGAAGCGAGCCCCCTCCTCCCGGCCGCCACCGGGGACACCTGCGCGACTTCGCCTCATGACCCTCCCCCAGCCTTCGGCCGGGCGGTGCCCCCATCCCCTGAAGGGCTGGAACCCCTGATGACCGAATCCCCGCCGTCGGTGCCGGACCCGAGACTCTCGGCGGGTGCCGCCCGCCTGGCCCTGCGCTACGACGGCGCTTTCGCGCCGGAGGCCGTCCAGCGGCTGCTGGACGATTCCTACCGTCTCCTCGCCGAACTCACCGACCAGCCGAAGTAACCCCCACCCGTCCCACAGCGGGCACCGCACAACCGAAGGACACCTCACCATGACCACCGCGCCGATCGCCTCCGTGCTGTTCGTCTGCATCCACAATGCCGGCCGTTCGCAGATGGCCGCGGGCTTCCTGCGCCACCTCGCCGGCGACCGCGTCGAGGTCCGTTCCGCCGGCTCCGTCCCGGGCGACCGGATCAACCCCTCGGCCGTGGCCGCGATGGCCGAGCTGGGAATCGACATCTCGGACCAGAAGCCGAAGGTGCTGACCTCCGAGGCCGTCCAGGCGTCCGACTACGTGATCACCATGGGCTGCGGCGACGCCTGCCCGTACTTCCCCGGCAAGAAGTACCTCGACTGGAAGCTGGACGACCCGGCCGGCCAGGGCGTCGAGGCCGTCCGTCCGATCCGCGACGAGATCAAGGGCCTCATCGAGAACCTGATCGCCGAGATCGACGCCAAGGCCGTCCAGGGCAAGGAGAGCTGAGCCCTTCATGAGCGCGAACGCATCGATCACCGGCGACAGCGACGTCCGCGAGGTCGTCATCATCGGCTCCGGCCCCGCCGGATACACCGCCGCCCTCTACACCGCCCGGGCCCAGCTCAAGCCGCTGCTGTTCGGCAGCTCGATCTTCGTCGGGGGCTCGCTCACCACGACCACCGGGGTGGAGAACTTTCCCGGTTTCCCGAACGGCGTCGACGGCCCCGACCTGATGACCAGCATGCGGGCCCAGGCCGAGAAGTTCGGCGCCGAGATGGTCGACGACGACATCATCGAGGTCGACCTCACCGGCGACATCAAGCTCCTCACCGACTCCGCCGGCACCGTCCACCGCGCGAAGGCGGTGATCGTGGCCACCGGCTCCGGCTACCGCAAGCTCGGCATTCCGCGCGAGGACGAGCTCTCCGGCCGCGGCGTCTCCTGGTGCGCGACCTGCGACGGCTTCTTCTTCCGCGGCAAGGACGTCATCGTGGTCGGCGGCGGCGACACCGCCCTTGAAGAGGCCACCTTCCTCACCCGGTTCGCCAACTCGGTGACCGTCGTCCATCGCCGCGACGGTCTGCGCGCGTCGAAGGCGATGCAGAACCGGGCGTTCACCGACCCGAAGATCACCTTCGCGTGGAACAGCGAGATCACCGCCATCCACGGCGAGAAGCTGGTCTCCGGTGTCACCCTGCGCGACACCGTCACCGGCGAGGAACGCGACCTGGCCGCCTCCGGCCTGTTCATCGCGATCGGCCACGACCCGCGCACCGAACTGTTCGCCGGTCAGCTGGACCTGGACGACGCCGGGTACCTCAAGGTCGACTCGCCGTCGACCCGCACCAACCTGCCCGGCGTCTTCGGTGCGGGCGATGTCGTCGACCACACCTACCGCCAGGCCATCACCGCCGCCGGCTCCGGCTGCTCGGCCGCGCTCGACGCCGAGCGCTACCTCGCCGCCCTCGCGGATGTCCGCAGCGACGACCTCGACGAGGACACTTCGGAACCTGTGCCGGTCGGCTGACCGACCCGGCACCAACATCCCTCAGCACGGCCCGGGTGGACCACCACCCGGGCCCTCTCGAAGCCGGAGCCACTGTGGCAGGCGCCACCATCACCGTCACCGACGAGACCTTCGCCGCCGACGTCCTGCGGAGCAGCAATCCGGTCCTGGTCGACTTCTGGGCCGACTGGTGCGGACCGTGCCGACAGATCGCGCCCGTCCTGGAGCAGATCGCCGCCGAGCACAGCGACAAGATCACCATCGCCAAGCTCGACGCCGACGCCAACCCCGAGACCGCCGTGCAGTACAACGTGCTGTCCCTGCCCACCCTGCACCTCTTCCAGGACGGTCAGATTGTGAAGACCATCACCGGCGCCAGGCCAAAGGCCGCCCTGCTCGCCGAACTCGCCGACTACCTGTAGGCCTCGGTGATCCGGCGAAGGTGTCGTCGTCCGCAGTACCGAAGCCGTTCGACGCGTGTTACGCCGCCCGCCGGAGGACCTCGCCAGGCCCCAGGACCGGACTCCGCCTGGCGGCGGCCCGGTCGAGAGCCTGGGCCAAGGCGAGCACGGCCTGGTCTGCGGAGTCCTTGAGGAGGTGACCGTAGAGGTTGATCGTGGTGGCGATGGTGGAGTGGCGCAGGGTCTTGGAGACGACGGCAACGGGGATGTTTTCGGCGATCATGATGCTGGCCGCGGGGAGGCGCAGGTCGTGCAACCCGATCCTGGGTAGGTCGAGCTCGGCGGTGCGCTTGCGGAGCTGGTCGAGGACCCATTGCGGGCGTAGGGGCAGGCCGTCGGGGCGGGCGAAGACGAGGCCTTCAAGCCGGCCGTCGGGGTGGGCGGCCTTTTGGTGGGCGGCCTGGCGGTGGAGGGCTGCCATGACTCTGGGGGAGAGGCTGATCCAGGCGCGGCTGGCCTCGGTCTTGGGCTCGCGGAGGTGGATCTTCCCGTTGTTGACGGCGGCGAGGGTCCAGCGGACGTAGAGCTTTCGGTCCATGGGGTGGACGTCGGACCAGTGCAGGGCGAGGATCTCGCCGCGGCGCATGCCGGTGCCGAGCATGACCTCGAACAGGTCGGTCAGCCGGTCGGCATAGTGCTCCGCATTGTGGCGCAGGAACGCCGCCGCCTCGTCCGGGGTCCAGCAGACACGCTCGGCGGCTCGCGGCTTGGGCGGGACGGAGTGCTTGGCCGGGTTGTAGCGAAGCCGCCACGAGCGCACCGCGTGGTTCAGCGCGCTGCGCAGCGTGGAGACGACCCGGTAGATCGTGACCCGGCCGCGGCCGGCCTGCTGCTGGGCACTCACCCAGGCGTCGATCTGCTTGGGGCGCAGGTCGGGGAGCCGGTAGTGGCCGAAGGCGGGGATCAGGTCACGCTCGACGCAGTCCTCGTAGCCGGCGTAGGTGTTCGGCGCGAGCACCTCCTTCTTCGCCGCCAGCCACTCCCGCAGGAAGCTCGCAACGGTGGTCCGCCGGTCCTCGTAGACCCCGCGAAGCTCACCATCCAGCACCGCCTTCATCTCCCGCACCGCCTCCGCCCGCGTCGCGAAGCCGCCCCCACGATGCGTATGGCGCTTGCCCTCCTCCGGGGCCAGGTCGACGCAGTACGTCCACGACCCGTTACCCGCCTCCTCCAACAACCGCACACACCACGGACCCAACTGCTTCCCGTGCCCGCCCTTGCAACCACACCGCCGATAGACCCGACCACGCTGCGCACGCTGTCCCATGAGCTTCTCCTTCTCTCGGTCCGGGTGGTCCTGGGACCAAGATTCGCCGCCTCGTCGGGCGTGGTGGCAGCGCGTGCGGGAGGGTGCGCGAGGCACGTCAGAACCACACGGCGACGACACGCTCAAGACGACACACCGTCCGGAAGATCACCATCCGCAACCGGTGGGTAAGCGACCATGATCTGCCCGCAGGAGCCAGCTCCGTGAGCCGGCTGACGGCATCAATGCAGGTGCGGTCGGGCAGGCGTGACGCCGCTTGCTGAAGGGTCGACAGGTCTCGATCACAGGCAGTAGCTGTGGCGGGGCGGTAGGCCTGGGGACCGCTTTGGGACCACACCTGATGAGCGCCTATGGGCGCCGATGGTCCGAAACGGACACTTGTGCACGAAGTAGACGCTGAGCAACTGTCAGATCTCTGTGCCAACGATTCCGTCGAGGAGTTCCAACTCACTTGTTCCCCAAGATGGTTGAGTAACAAAAAGGCCGAGGCATCAGAGCCCCGGCTGCCGACAATAGTTGAACCGCCTGACTGGGGGTCAAGGGGTCGCAGGTTCAAATCATGTCGTCCCGACTGTGAAGTCGGTTGTGAGGGACGGTGCTTGGGAGACCAGGTGCCGTCTCTTTCTGTTTCTACGTCAGCTGGTGGTCGCACGGTGGTCGCCGGGCCACATCGGCCATGGTGTGTCAACGGTCTTGAAGTTCTCCCCGTAGGCGGCCAGGAGTTCTCCCCACTGGTGGCCTGCGGGTTCTCCCCAACGGCGGCCAGATACCTCCCCGCCCTGGGTGGTGTGATGCTCAGCTGAAGGGCTTGACGCCCTGACCGGAGGTGGCCTGGGTGAGGCGGAAGCTGTCACCCTGGGTGACCACGATGTGAGCGTGGTGCATGAGCCGGTCGACGGTGGCCGTGGCCAGGGTCTTCGGCATGATCTCGTCGAATCCCGAGGGGTGCAGGTTGCTGCTGACCGCGAGCGCGCGGCGTTCGTAGGCGGCATCGACCAGCCGGTAGAAGCCCTCGGCCGCGTCGGGGCTGACCGGCAGCAGGCCAATGTCATCGACGATGATCAAGTCGGATCGGATGACCCGGGCCAGGGCTCGGGCGATGGAGTCGTCCGCGCGGTGGCGGCGGACCAGGGCGCCGAGGTCCTCGATGGTGAACCAGGCAACGGTCATTCCGGCCTCGACCGCGGCCTGCCCGAGCGCCTCGGTGAAGTGCGACTTTCCCGTGCCGGACGGTCCGCAGACGCAAAGGCTCTCCCGGCGCCTGACCCATTCCAGGGTCTTGAGGGCGTCCTGGGTGGCGCGGGGTATGGAGGATGCCGTCTCGTCCCAGTCGCCGAACGTCTTCCCGGCGGGGAACCCGGCCCGCTTGCGGCGTGTGTGCAGGTTGGCGCGGTCGCGGCCGGCGGCCTCCTCGGCCAGCAGGACACGCACGACCTCGGCCGGGTCCCAACGCTGGGCCTTCGCGGTGGGGATCAAGTCGCCCAGCGCGCGACGGATGTGAGGCAGCTTCAAGCGCCGGGTCAGCGCGATCGCCTCGTTCAGGGGATCGCCGGCCGAGCCAGGGACGCTGCGGAGCGGGGTCGTCATCGAAAGTCGTCCTGTTCGTCGTCGTCGGTCGCGTCGCTGCTGGTGGTGGTGCCGAAGCGGGCCCAGGCGGAGGTGCCCGGCTGCAGGCTGTGGGCCTCGCTCGCGCGGGTGGGTTCGGGGATGCCGTGTCTGGCCTGGTAGTCGAGGATCGACAGCAGGTCTTTCTCAGCGAAGCGGCCGGTGACCGCGGCGGTGCCCAGGGCCCGGTCGACTTGGGCGGCGGGGAAGAGCTTGGACAGCGAGACGGCTTCGGCCATCTTGGCCTTGACCCTGCGGGTTCCGGCGGTTGCCGCCTCGACCAGCCAGGCGGCGGCTCCTGGTCCGAGCATCAAGAACGCGGCCTCCTCGGCGCTGGTGGCGCGCGGAGTGCGGTCGCCCTCCTTGTTCTCGCGCTCGGGGTAGTGGGCCTCGTCGATGACCGGGCTGCCCGGGGTGCCGCGCTGGTGGCGGGCCACTTCGGACGCGGTTCCGTCGGCCTGGACGGCGGTGACGATGAGCTCGTCGCCGTGGAACCGGGCCCAGACCCGGGTGTCGATCAGCGGGTGCGGGACCGAGTAGCGCACCGCCTCCACCGAGATCGTCGCGTCCCAGTTGACCCGGCGGGTGGTGCCGAACGCGACGGTGAAGGGCTGCTTGGGCAGCGGGTGCAGCCGTTGCTGTTCCTCGGCGAGCATCTCGACCGGGCGGCGGCGGGTCTCTCGGTGGACGCGGTTGTTGACCTCTTCGCAGAAGCTGCGGCAAGCCGCCTCCAACACGGCGAAACTTCGGTATTCCTCAAGGAGGTTGACGTCCTTGGGAACCAGGTCCGCCTTGGCGATCCGCACGGTCGCCTCGCTGCCGCCCTTCGTCTCCGGGTCGGCTGGCAGGCAGGTGCGGATGGTCATGCCGTAGTGCCGGGCGACCTCGACGATCTCCGGGTTGCGGACCGCGATCCCGGCGATGTGGTCGGTACTGACCGTCTTCTCGTTGTCGGTCAGCGCGTAGGCGGGCACTCCGCCGATCCTGCGCAAGGTGGCATCGAGGCAGGCGGTGATCGTGGGCAGGGTCTTGTCCCAGACCGGGATCACGACCCGGAAGCGGGACCAGGCCAGCCACGCGCACCACAGCGAGGTCCGCCGCCCGCCGATGGTCGGACCCTCGCCCCAGTCCCACTGCAGCCAGAGCGCCGGCTCGGTTATCCAGGGTCGGTAGATTCGCCGCTGCCCGGCCCTGAACTGGGCCTTTGCCTCGGCGACGGTGCGGCGGGTGGTACGTTCGCCGCCAGTGAAGCCCATCGCGGAGATCCGCTTGTGGACCACGTCGGCGCGGATCCTGCCGCCGGAGCGGACCACGAGCTCCTCGATCTTGGGCAGGAAGGCGTCGATCGCCCGGTCGCGGTGTCGGCGCTGGTCGGGCTGCAGGCCGGCCGCGCGCATCTTCACATACCGGGCGACCGTGTGGTGGTCGCATCCGGCCAGCTCAGCGGCCGAGCGGTAACTGCCCGTGAGGTCGTAGGCCTCCAGGATTTCCATGATCTCCCTGCTGTTCTTCACCCGGTCGAGCGTCGCCGACCGGGGAGGGGTGGGGCGAGCGGGGAGATATCTGGCCGTCCACGGGGAAACCCCTGGCCATCAGTGGGGCCCTATATGGCCGCCTATGGGGAGCTTGTCACGACCGCTGTCAATGGTGCCGGTGGTTCTTCTGTTCGGGCCTGCTGATAGGCGGGCAGTTGCCGGTGGGGGCGTGGGTGCTGGTGCCAGGGGCGCCGGGCGCGGCAGACGGTGCGTCCGAGCAGGGAGCGGTCTGCGTTGTCGAGGGTCCAGGCTACGGCGTCGACGGCCGCGCGGGCGGCGAGTCGGGTGAGGTCGGCGTAGATGTTCGCGCTGGTTGACAGGGTGCGGTGGCGCAGGGTCTTGGAGATGACGGGCGGGGGGACTCCGGCGGCCAGGGCGAAGCTGGTCATGAGGTGGCGCAGGTCGTGGAGGGCGATGCGGGGGACGCCTGCTTTGTCGCAGAGCAGGTGGAAGTGGTCGAGGACGTTCTTGGGGTGCAGGGGGCGGCCGTGGCGGTGGAAGACGTAGCCGCCGGCGGGGGTGGTTTCGCCGAAGGCCCGTGGAGCGGCCCGGTCTTCGAGGGTGTCGACGACGCGGTCGGACAGGGCAACCCAGGCCTTGCTGGTTCTGGTCTTGGGGGCGGTGAGCAGGAGCCGGTTGTTGTCGATCACGGAGAGGGTGGCGCGAACGAAGAAGACCCGTTCGGGCAGGTGCACGTCGTCCCAGTGCAGGGCGAGTGCTTCGCCCTTGCGGATGCCGGAGCCGATCATGAGTTCGGCGAGGTCGGCGTAGAGGGGGTCGGTGACGTGGGTGAAGCGCAGGAAGCGGGCGGTCTGCTCCTCGGTCCACAGGCGTCTGGGGGCGGAGGCGGGGCGGGGGAGGAGCGGGGGTTTGGCGGGGTTGCGGGCGAGTCGGCCGTCGGTGACGGCGCTGCTGAGGGCGCTGGAGATAGTGGCCATGATCCGGTGGACGGTGACCCTGCCGCGGCCCTTGCGCAGTTGGGCGGTGACGAAGGCGCGCAGGTGCTCGCGGGTGAGGTCGATCAGGGGGACGGTGCCGAGGGCGGGGACCAGGTCCTGTTCGACGTAGGCACGGTAGCGGGCCATGGTGGTGGGCTTGAGGCGCAGCTCCGCCTCGCTCAGCCAGTCCCGCAGGTAGTCGGCGGTGCGCTGCCTGGGGTCGGCGATGACGCACAGGGCCAGGCCCTCGTTGAAGCGCCGCAGTGCGATGTGGGCCTGAAGTTCGTCGGGGAAGCCGGCGCGGCGGACGGTGTGGCGGTGGCCGTCGACGGGCGGGGTGTCGACGGCGAATGCCCAGGTGCCGTGGTGCGGGTCGGCGGTAAGGCGGGGGCAGGTGGTGCCGAGTTGGTGGCGGTGGTCGTCGCGGCAGCCGCAGCGCCGGTAGACGCGCCCTCGGTCGAACGTGGGGGTGGGGTGAGCAGCGCATGGTGATCGCCTCGAAGGGTCGAGCGCGCGGGTCTCTGCCTTCCAGTGTGCGCCCGCCAGGCGACCGCCGTGCGACCACCTGGCCACGAAAGTACTGGCTGACCTGCGGTTCTCCCTTGACCAGCGGCAAAGGGAGAACGGTCGCTCGCTGGGCTGCGCCGAGTGTGCTGCCGCCCAGGGCTCGGTCAGACGAGGCGGTCGCGGTTCGCGGCTGCGGTGTCGCGGACGAGTTGGGCGAAGCGGTCCCGGCTGCGTCGCTGGTGTTCCTCGGCCTGTTCGTCGTCCCAGTCCTGGGCGTCGCCGAGGTCTTCGTCCGTGTCGAGTTCGTCGTACTCGCTGTGGAGGAGCCAGCAGCCGTGGATGCCGGTGAGGAGGTCTTCGAGGAGGTCGCGGGCCGGGCGCCGGGGATCGAGGGGGGTGAGGCGCAGGCCGGTGTCCTCCGGGTCGGCCTCCTCGTCGTCGGTGTACTCGGTGAGGGCGTCCTCGAGGTTCTCGAGTTGTTCGCGCAGGCCGGCGGGGTCGGGGAGGAGACCGTCGGCGACGTGCATGGCGTGGCGGACGAGGCCGGTGACGACGTCGTACGGGGTGGCACCGTCCTCGATGAGGCCGAGGACGAGGGTGGAGGTCTCATGGGGGAGTGCCTCGATATTGTCGGCCTCCAGGACGACCCGGGCAGGGTCGTCTCCGGAGGCCTCTGCGGTGACCTCGGCCGCGGCGGCCAGCCAGTGGGCTGCGGCGACGGCGGCCGCGGTCGGGTCGACGGCGGAGAAGAGCTCCGCCGACCCGATCGGGTTCTGCTCCAGGAGGCGGTCGGCGGCGGCCTGGACGGGGGAGGCGTCCTCCCGGCTCAGCAGGACGGCCTGCTGCGCGCGTCCGGCGAGGTCACCGAGTTCGGCGCTTTCGACGGGCCGCGAGCTCGGTGGCGGCCTCGGCGAGCACGGCCTCCGTGAGAGCAGGGTCGGCGAGCTCGTGGAGGGCGCGGCCGACGCGGTTCGCGGATTCGATCAGGGGGCTGTAGGAGACGACCATCGAGCCGCCACTGGGCAGGTTCGGCTTGGCGATGGCGTCGACGACCTCGCCGAAGTGACCGCGCTCCCGCTCGCGGCGCCGGCCCTCGCTGTTGGGCTGCAGGGAGCCGGCGGCGCTCGCGGGGTGGGTGTAGGTGCGCCACGCAGCGTCCGACAGCTGGCCGAGGGATCGGGCCAGACTCAGGAGCGCGGAGGTTTCGGTATCCGCGGGCGGGATGGCGATGCGGGTGGCGAGGTCGCCCTGGCCGGTACCCCAGGTGGCGATCAGTTCACGTCGGTCGGGGTCGACGCAGTACCGCGTCATGGGCTTTCCTCCGGTTCCACCACTGACTGCGTGCCTCGTGGCACCCGGCTATTCTGGCCGACCGTCAGATGCCCGATGGTCCGGTTGTCGCGGATCCGTCGAGCTGGAACGGCATTTGGTCCGTACAGTCTGCTCTGGCGGCGAGGCGGCCATCGAGAAACGGGGCGGCTGATCCGCCGCGCTGTGCGTTCGTCCGTCTGCGTCCCGCTACGGCGTCAGGGTGACGTCAGCAGCCGCACTGGCGCAATCAAGGAAGCGTCAGGGGTGGTCGGTGGTCGCCGACCCGTGCGTGGTTGCTGCGGCGTCGGTGCCGGGTTGGGCCGCTGCGGTGCGCGTGATCGGTCCGCCATGCACCCGCAGCAGCCGTGTTGTTGGAGGGGGTGCTCCGCCGTTGCGGTGACATCGCTCCGGCGTTCCGCGGTCTGATCATCCGAGTCGCATACCCTGTCGCCCTGCCGTCGGCCCGACGGCGAGGCGGTTCGGGTCTGTGACAGGGGTGCGGCGTGGCTTTGTCGGGTTCAGCCGGTCCGGGGGCCGCACTGTCGGGACGGCAGCGCTTCCGTGCGTGGTTGCTGGAGGGCTTGGCCGACATGGCCAAGCAGCATCCGGGGCCGCACGCGCAGGCGCCCGTCGAGCACAAGGGCGCCCGCTGGTGGCGGGTGATGTGCCTGACCGGTCTGGACTACTTCTCGACGCTCGGCTACCAGCCGGGTATCGCGGCGCTGGCGGCCGGTCTGCTGTCCCCGGTGGCGACAATCGTGCTGGTGGCGGTCACGCTGTTCGGCGCGCTGCCGGTGTACCGGCGGGTGGCGGGGGAGTCGCCGCACGGCGAGGGTTCGATCGCGATGCTGGAGCGGCTGCTGTCGTTCTGGAAGGGCAAGCTGTTCGTCCTCGCGCTGCTTGGCTTCGCCGCCACCGACTTCATGATCACCATCACACTGTCGGCGGCCGACGCCACCGCGCACCTGGTGGAGAACCCGCACCTGCAGAGCGCACTGAGCGGCAAACAGGTGCTGATCACGCTCGTTCTGGTGGCTCTGCTCGGCGCCGTCTTCCTCAAGGGGTTCGGCGAGGCGATCGGCCTGGCCGTGGTGCTGGTCGCGATCTACCTCGCACTGAACGTGGTCGTCGTCGCCACCGGGCTCTGGGAGGTCCTGCAGGCGCCGCACCTGGTCAGCGACTGGCAGGACGCGCTGACCGCCGAGCACGGCAACGTGGTCGCGATGATCGGCGTCGCGCTGATCACGTTTCCCAAGTTGGCGCTGGGTCTGTCCGGCTTCGAGACCGGCGTCGCGGTGATGCCGCACATCGAGGGTGGCCCGGAGGACACCGAGGAGCGGCCGACGGGCCGGATCCGCGGCGCCAGGAAGCTGCTGACCACGGCGGCGCTGATCATGAGCGTCTTCCTCATCACCACCAGCTTCATCACCACCCTCCTGATCCCGAAGGCGGCCTTCGAGAAGGGCGGCGCGGCCAACGGACGCGCCCTCGCGTACCTGGCGCACGAGTACCTGGGCAATACCTTCGGCAGCGTCTACGACCTCTCGACGATCCTCATCCTCTGGTTCGCCGGCGCATCGGCGATGGCGGGCATGCTCAACCTGATGCCCCGTTACCTGCCGCGTTACGGCATGGCGCCGCACTGGGCGCGGGCGGTGCGGCCGATGGTCATCGTGCTGACCCTGATCGCCTTCCTGGTGACGTGGATCTTCGACGCGAGCGTCGATGCCCAGGGCGGCGCGTACGCCACCGGCGTGCTGGTGCTGATCTCCTCGGCCGCGATCGCCGTCACCATCGCCGCCCGCAAGGCCCGGCAGCGCAACTGGACCATCGGCTTCGCGGTGATCGCAGCAGTCTTCCTCTACACCACGGCGGTCAACATCGCCGAGCGGCCGGACGGGGTGAAGATCGGCGCCTGCTTCATCGCCGCCATCGTCCTGGTCTCGCTGCTCTCCCGGCTCAAGCGGGCCTTCGAACTCCGCGTGACGGACGTCGTGTTCGACGAGGCCGCCGAGCGGTTCATCCGCGACTGCGCCCACCGCCCGCTGCGGCTGATCGCCAACGAGCCGGACAACCGTGACCTCGCCGAGTATCAGGAGAAGAAGCGGCAGATCCGGGCGGACAACGACATCCCGGCCGAGGACGACCTGGTCTTCGTCGAGGTCACCGTGCTCGACCCCTCGGAGTTCGAGGCGGTGCTCACCGTCCGCGGTGAGGTGATGCACGACCGCTACCGGGTGCTCTCGCTTGAGAGCTCCAGTGTGCCGAACGCGTTGGCGGCGCTGCTGATCCAGGTCCGGGACCGGACGGGGCAGCAGCCGCACATCTACTTCGAGTGGACCGAGGGCAACCCGTTCGCCCAGTTCCTGCGGTTCTTCCTGTTCGGACAGGGCGAGGTCGCGCCGGTCACCCGCGAGGTGCTGCGCGAGGCGGAACCGGACCGCAACCGCCGCCCCCGCGTCCACGTCGGCTGAGCGCGCGGGAGCCGGAGACCACCACGGTCTCCCGGGCCGCCCCGGGACACCGGATCCGAGCCGGGCAGCATGGACGGTGACAGAGGCGGCGAGCGGGACGTGCTGGGGAAGCTGCGGGTCTATTCTGGGGCGACGCCGGGGCCGGGAAGACGTACGCCATGCTTGCCGAGGGGCGCCGCCCGCGGGCCGGCGGGTGGACGTGGTGGTCGGGTTCGTCGAGACGTACGACCGTCGGGGCACCGAGGGGCAGCTGGCAGACCTGCCGGTGCTGCCGCGCCGCACGATGCACTACCGGGGGATCGAGCTGACCGAGCCGGACACGGACGCGGTGCGCGGCCGCCGCCCCGCGCTCGCCCCGGCGCACACCAACGCCCCCCGGCCGCCGTCACGCGAAGCGCTGGCAGGACGTGCAGGAGCTGCTGGACGCGGGGATCGACGTGGCGACGACGCTGAACATCCAGCACGTGGAGAGCCTGAACGACGTCGTCGAGCAGGTCGCCGGTGTCGCCCAGCGCGAGCAGATCCCGGACGAGGGGATGCGCGCGGCCGACCGGATCGAGTTGGTGGACCTCAGTCCGCAGGCACTGCGAGCCCGGATTGCGCAGAGCGACGTCTACGGGGCCGGCACCTGGGGCGCCAGCCGAGCGGCTGGCGCCCTTCGGCGTGGCTCTGGCCCGCATGAGGATCGGGTGTCCTCGGCCTCATGCCGGTCTGGCGGCTACGGTCAGTGGAGCTGGAAGGACCACTCCTGCTTCCAGCCGCCCTCGCAGGTCCACACCCCGAGCTGCTTGTGGTCGGAGTCGTGGGTGAGGCAGTTGTCGTCGTCGATCTGGATCCGGTACTTGCCGTTACCGAGGCTGACGAACTGCCACTTCTGGTTGGAGGTGTTGCCCCAGGCCTGCTGCTCGGCCACGTAGGTCTCGGGGTTCTCGGTGAGGTTGTACCCGAGGTCGTTGACGATCCGGTAGCGGTCCCCGCCGAGCGGCTTGATCGTCCAGGTGGACCCCTTGTAGCCGAGGAGCCCGCCCAGGACCGGCGCGCCCCAGCTCGCGGTCTCGTTGGGGGCGGTGGCGCCCAGGCCGTTGGAGAGCTTCAGGAACAGCGGCCGCTCGGTCGGGACACTCGCCCCGCCGCCCGTCGGGGGCTTCGGGTCCTTCGGGTCGGTCGGCGTGCCCGGTTCGCCGGGCGTGATCCCGCCGGACTTGGACTCCAGGACCCACTCCTGCTGCCAGCCGCGCTTGCACGTCCACACGCCGAGCTGCTTGAAGTCGGCGTCGTGGGCGAGGCAGTCGTCGTCGGAGATCCGGATCTGGTACCGGCCGTTGCCGACGCCGAACAGCTCCCACTTCTGCTTCGAGGAGTTGCTCCACGGCTGGAGCTCCGCCATGTAGCCGCCGCTCTCGGTGAGGTCGAGGCCGTAGGAGCTGGTGATCCGGTAACGGCCGCCACCCACCGGGGTGAGCTTCCACTTGGACTCGTTGCCGCCCCGGATCCCGGGGACCACGGCGGCGCCGGCGGAGCCGTTGAGCGGGACGGCGCCGAGCCCGTTGTCCAGCTTCAGGGTCACATCGGCGCCGTTACCGGGCGTGGTGGGGTTGGTGGTCGGCGGGGTGCCGCCCCAGGCCCAGTTCTGGTTGGGCGCGTCGCGGTTGCTGTCGGAACCGCAGGCCCAGGCCACCACGGAGCTGCCGTTGGCGGTGCGGCCGCTGTAGTCGTCGATGCAGACGTCCTTGGACCGGTCGTCCTGGTCCGTCATGTGCCGAAAGCCTCCGCTGGCTGACATGTTCCAGCGCTGGCCGGGGATCTCCAGACAGTCCCAGACCTGGAGCTTGTTCCCGTTGGCGGCCCTGTTGTCCGCCAGGTCGAGGCACTTGCCGTTGGCGGCCCGGAGCTTGTAGCCGTTGTAGGTCCACTTCTGGGCGTCGCCGCCGTTGCACTCCCACATCTGCACGGGGGTGCCGTTCGCGCTGCCGTTGCCGCTCACGTCCAGGCAGGCGTGGTTGCCGGGGGCGCTGTCGGGGGTCAGGCTGCCGGTCCTGCTGCCGTAGCCGGAGCGGGCGGGGAAGTGCAGGGTGCGCACGTCGCCGTCGCACTTGTAGGGCCGCGCGGTGCCCGACCGGCAGGTCCACGGCTCCTTCTTGACGCTGTCGCCGTCGTTGCCGACGAACGCCCAGTTCATGTAGCCGCCGTCGCCCCGGTTGCGGAAGGTCGACTCGCCCTGGAACACCCAGATCCGGAACTTGTCGTAGCCGGAGGGCTCCTTCTTCTCCTTGTCCATGAAATGGTTCAGCTTGTAGGTGGTGTCGATCAGCACCCCCTTCATGTCGGCCTTGTGCTCGTTCGTGAACCATTCGGTGTCGTACAGGTCGGTGCCCACGGTCTTGAACACCAGGACATTGAACCCGGGAAACTTCTGGCTCAGCTGCGCCGCGGTTCTCTGCGTGAACTCCGCGTTGTCCAGCTTGTTGGCGTTGGCGGCGCTGTGCATGAGTTTGATCATGTCGAAGGTGGAGCTGATCAG
This sequence comes from Kitasatospora purpeofusca, assembly GCF_036010405.1. Lineage (NCBI taxonomy): Bacteria > Bacillati > Actinomycetota > Actinomycetes > Kitasatosporales > Streptomycetaceae > Kitasatospora > Kitasatospora purpeofusca. The sequence continues at coordinate 7,213,280 of NZ_CP108561.1, forward strand.
CGAGCTCATGCAGTTGCCGCCGCCCGGCACGGCCGGGGTTCCGCAGGTCTTGTCCACGGGGGCAGCCGGCGCGGCCTGGGCCTGGACCGTGAGGCCGGATACCACCGCGACCGCGGCGGTCCCACAGACGACGGCGCGTTTCAGGCGGGACAGGATTTCCACGTCAGGATCGTCCTTCTGCTCGACTCGGAAGAGTATTTCTTCTCGACAGGGACGGATCGTAGGTCCCGGAATTCAGCGGCCCGCGGTTCCTGGCGGCATCCATACGGCAGGGTCGAGAGGTCTGCCCTTTCGTGCATCGCCCTGGTCCGGCGGAATCGAGGGCCGGCTGGACGCGAGACTGCTCAACCACCCGTTGAGTCCAGTACCGGCGGTTGGTCAGCTCGACGACGGAGCACCCCTCGGGGGTCCCGTCGGCGAGGGAGGCGAGCCGGGCGCCCTCGGCGAGCTGCTCGACGGTGCTGCCGGGGAACGGGTGCAGTGCGACGGCGCGGCAGTTGGGCCAACGTTGCGCGACAGCACGCCCGAGCAGGAGCAGCATGGATCTGACGGAGGTGGCGAGCGGGACGTGACAGGCAGGCTGCGGGTCTTCCTGGGGGCGGCGCCGGGGGTCGGGAAGACGTACGCCATGCTCGCCGAGGGCCGGCGGCTGCGGGGCGAGGGGCTGGACGTCGTGGTGGGCCTCGCCGAGACCTACGGCCGGCGCGGCACCGAGGAGCAGCTGGGGGACCTGCCGGTACTGCCCCGCCGCCCGGTGCGGTACCGCGGCATCGAGCTGAGCGAGCTGGACCTGGACGGTCTGCTGGCGCGTCGGCCGGCGCTCGCGCTGGTGGACGAGCTGGCGCACAGCAATGTGCCCGGCAGTCGGAACGCCAAGCGCTGGCAGGATGTCCAGGAGCTGCTGGCGGCGGGGATCGATGTGGCGACGACGCTCAACATCCAGCACCTGGAGAGCCTCAGCGACGTCGTCGAGCAGATCACCGGTGTCGCCCAGCGGGAGCGGATCCCGGACGAGGTGGTGCGCGCCGCCGACCGGATCGAACTGGTGGACCTGAGCCCGCAGGCGCTGCGCACCCGGATGGCGCAGGGTGAGATCTACGCGCCGGACCGGATCGACGTCGCACTGGACCACTACTTCCGGGCCGGCAACCTGGGCGCGCTGCGGGAGCTGGCGCTCCTCTGGCTGGCCGACCGCGTGGAGGAGGAGCTGGCCGACTACCGGGCCCGGCACGGCATCCGGGCGCCGTGGGAGACCAAGGAGCGGATCGTGGTCGCGCTGGACGGCGCGCCGCAGGGCGAGCACCTGGTCCGGCGGGGCGCCCGGATCGCGACCCGGGTGCACGGTGACCTGATCGGCGTGCACGTCCGGCCGGACGACGGCACCGCCCGGGCCGCGCCACCGGAGCTGGCGGCCCAGCGTGAGCTGCTGCGGGAGCTGCGGGGCACCTACGTCGAGGTCGGCGGCGCGGACGTGGCCCGGACCCTGGTGGATTTCGCGCGGACCGAGAGCGCGACCCAGATCCTGCTCGGACCGACCGGTCGCTCACGGCTGCGCGAGCTGCTGTCGGGGTCCGTGATCAACCGGGTGATCCGGTCGGCCGGGCCGATCGACGTGCACGTCCTGCCGCCGCCCGAAGCGGGGCTACTGGTCGTTCCGCCCGGACCGCGCAGGCGCCGGCCCGCGCCGGTGTCCGCGCGACGGCGCCGGGCGGCCTGGCTGCTCGGGCCGGCCGGTACGGTCGCGCTGGCCTGGGCACTCTCACCGTTGCGCGACTCGCTGGGGCTGTCGGGGGTGCTGCTCTGCCTGTTGTTGCCCGTGGCCGGGACGGCCCGGCTGGGCGGTCTGCTGCCGGCGGCCGGCAGCACCGCGGCGGGGGCGCTCGCCGCCGACTTCTTCTTCACCCGGCCCTGGCACAGTCCGGTGGTGGAGCGGGGGGCGGACGTTGCTGCGCTGATGGTGTTCCTGGCCGTCGCGGGTATCGTCGCCCATCTGATCGACGGCCTGGCGCGGCGCTCCCAGCAGGCCGACCGGGCCCGGGCGGAGGCGGCGGTGCTGGCCCGGCTTGCGGGCGGGACGGTGGACGCCGGGGCCTGGACGTTGTCCGAGCTGGTGGCGGAGCTGCGGCAGGTGTTCGGGCAGGACGGCGCGGCGGTGGTGTGGCGCGAGGAGGAGTTCCGGCAGCCGCTGGCCGCGTCCGGGGCGGCCGTGCCGAACCCTGAGGAGGCGTCGTACGCCGTGGACCTGGGCGGTGGTGCGGTGCTCCTTCTGTGCGGCCGGTCGCTGAGCGGGGAGGACACTCGGCTGCTGGGCCCGTACGTCGCCCAGCTGCGGCTGGCCTTGGAGCGGGAGCGGTTGGTGGCCCGTGCCTCCGCGACCGACGACCTGGCGGACGCCGATGCCCTGCACACGGCGCTGCTGGAGGCCGTGGGCCGGGATCTGCGTGATCCGTTGGCGGCCGTTCGCCGTTCGGCCGCCGACCTCGCGGCCGGGGACGGTCCGGCCGGTGCGGCGGCCGACCGGATCGGGGCAGAGGCGGCGCGGATGGAGCGGTTGCTGGCGAACCTGCTGGACCTGAGTCGGCTGCGGGCCGGGGTGACGCCGGTGGTGCTGCGGCCGACCGTGGTCGGGGAGGTCGTCCGGGCGGCCGTCGCCGGGCTGCCCGAGGGGCCGACCGTGCCACCGGTCCGGATCGGCGCGGTGGACGGGCTGCCGCGGGTGCTGGCCGATCCCGGCTTGCTGGAGCGCGCGCTCGCCGATGTCCTGGCCGCTGCGCGGGCGGCGGAGGGGCCGGACGCGGTGACGGTCGATGCCGGTGTGGTGGCCGGGCGGGTCGGCATCAGGGTCGTCGGGCGGACCGGCGGCGGCGCCGGAGTGGCGCCGGCGGTCGCCGTGGGGTTCGTCGAGGCGATGAACGGTGAGCTGACCGTGGACGAGGCATCCGGAGGCGGGACGTCCTTCGTGATCGCTCTCGGCCGTGCCGCGTAGTCGGCCACGGCCGGGCGCGCGGGCGACGGTCAGTGCAGGCCGACGGCCGGGGGAACGGGGTGTGCGGCGCGGTGCTGTCCCACCGCGAGGGGGAGCGGGGCTCCGACGCGGGCGCTGAACTCCAGCCGTTCCAGCAGCTCGGAGGCGGAGACGGCGATGACCGGGCAGGGCGCGTGCGCGCGGCAGTGGCCCAGGACGGAGCCGTGCAGCAGCCGGTCGAGACGGCCGTGCCGGCCGGTGCCGATCACGAGCCGGTCGTCGGGTCCGGTGACGGCGGAGACCAGGGCGGCCCCGGCCTGGCCCCGGATCGTCAGCGGGTGGATCACGAGGTCGGCCGTGTAGCCGCCGAAGGCCTGCTCGAAGGCGGTGTCGATGCGCCTGCGGGCGGCGCGTTCCAGCTCGGACAGCGGGCGCGGTCCCCGCCGGTCGCCGTCCGCGGGCGACCAGGCGGCGACAGGCACGAGGACGGCCTCCCGCCGGGCCGCCTCGGCCACGGCGCGGTAGAGCGCCGCGAGGCTGCCCAGGGAGCCGTTGAGTCCGACGATCACTCTGCTGGTGCCGGTCATGGCTGGTCGCCTCCGCCTCGAATCGCGTGAAGCCCGGTGGTTCGCCGAGTCCAGGGAACCTTCGTTCATGGAACGCCTCCGGGAGCCTTCCCGGGCCGGCCGCTGACGGCACCATGACGGCGGGAAGCGTATTCCTGACGTATCCATGACGGGGTTGCCCGCCCCGCGGCCCAGTACCCTGTCGGGCCCGGGCCGGGGGCGCCGGTCGAGGACCTCAGTTCAGGCCGGGCAGGAACTGGACGACCAGGTCGATGGCCTTGATGCCGAGGAAGGGCAGGATCAGGCCGCCGAGGCCGTAGACGCGCAGGTTGCGGCGGAGCAGGTCGGTGGCGTCGGCGGGCTGGTAGCGGACGCCGCGCAGGGCCAGCGGGATCAGGGCGACGATGATCAGGGCGTTGAAGACGATCGCCGAGGTGATCGCGGACTGGGGGCTGTGCAGGCCCATGATGTTGAGGTGCCGCAGGCCGGGGTAGGTGCCGGCGAACATCGCGGGGATGATCGCGAAGAACTTGGCGACGTCGTTGGTGATCGAGAAGGTGGTGAGCGCGCCGCGGGTGATGAGCAGCTGCTTGCCGATCCGGATGATCTCGATCAGCTTGGTGGGGTCGGAGTCGAGGTCGACCATGTTGCCGGCCTCCTTGGCGGCCGGGGTGCCGGTGTTCATCGCGACCCCGACGTCGGCCTGGGCGAGGGCGGGGGCGTCGTTGGTGCCGTCGCCCGTCATCGCGACCATGTTCCCGGCCGCCTGCTCCTTGCGCAGACAGGCGAGCTTGTCCTCGGGGGTGGCCTCGGCGAGGAAGTCGTCCACGCCCGCCTCCGCCGCGATCGCCCGGGCGGTGAGCGGGTTGTCGCCGGTGACCATGACGGTCCTGATGCCCATCCGCCGCAGTTCGGCGAACCGTTCGGCGATGCCCTCCTTGACCACGTCCTTCAGCTCGACGACCCCGAGCGCGCGGGCGCCGTGCCGGTCGTGGACGGCCACCAGCAGCGGGGTGCCGCCCTCGCCCGCGATCCGGTCGACCAGCGGCTTCGCCTCCATCGGCAGCCGCCCGCCGGAGCTCACCACCCAGCGTGCCACGGCGGTCGCCGCGCCCTTGCGGATCAGGCAGGCGGTGCCGTCGGGCCAGGCGAGGTCGACGCCGCTCATCCGGCTGCGCGCGGTGAACGGGACGTCGGTGCGCTCGCCCAGTTCGCCCTCGGCACGCGGCGGCACCCAGTACTGACGGGTCGTCAGTTCGACGACCGAACGTCCCTCGGGTGTTTCGTCGGCGAGCGAGGCGAGCTGGGCGGCCTCGGCGAGCTGTGCGGCGGTGGCGCCGGGCAGCGGGTGCAGGGCGGTGGCGCGCCGGTTGCCGTGGGTGATGGTGCCGGTCTTGTCGAGCAGCAGCACGTCCACGTCGCCGGCCGCCTCGACGGCCCGGCCGGAGAGCGCGACCACGTTGCGCTGGACCAGCCGGTCCATGCCGGCGATGCCGATCGCGGAGAGCAGCGCGCCGATGGTGGTCGGGATGAGCGCGACCATCAGCGCCACCAGGACGACGGTCGTCTGCGGGGACCCGGCGTAGATGGCCATCGGCTGGAGCGAGACCACGGACAGGACGAAGACGACGGTGAGCGAGGCGAGCAGGATGTTGAGCGCGATCTCGTTCGGTGTCTTCTGCCGGTTCGCGCCCTCGACCAGGGCGATCATCCGGTCGATGAAGCTCTGCCCGGGTCGGGAGGTGATCCGGACCACCAGGTGGTCGGACAGCACCCGGGTGCCGCCGGTGACGGCGGTGCGGTCGCCGCCGGACTCCCGGATCACCGGCGCGGACTCGCCGGTGATCGCCGACTCGTCGACGGCCGCGACGCCCTCGACCACCTCGCCGTCGCGCGGGACCACCTCGCCGGCGGCCACGAGCACGATGTCGTGCAGCAGCAACTCCTCGGCGGGGATGCTCTCGTGGCGGTGGTCGCGGGTGCCGACCCGCCAGTGCAGCAGGCGCCGGGCGGTGGTGCCCGCCTGCGCCCGCCGCAGGGAATCGGCCTGGGCCTTGCCGCGGCTCTCGGCGACGGCTTCGGCGAGGTTGGCGAACAGCACGGTGAGCCAGAGCCAGAAGCTGATCATCCAGGCGAAGACGTTCGGGTGGAGGACGGCGGTGAGGGTGGTGAGGGCGGATCCGGTCTCGACCACCAGCATGACCGGGTTCTTCGCCATGGTGCGCGGGTGCAGCTTGCGCACGGCGGCGGGCAGGGCCTCCCGGAGCTGGCGGGCGGTGATCAGCCGGCGCCGCCCGGGCCGGGCCGGGCCGGGGCGGTGGCTCGGGTGCTGGTGCGGGTGTGCCGGCTCCGGGACGGGTTCCTTCGGGCGGCGGAACCAGTCGGGCCGGTCGGGCCGGGGCCCTGCCTGGTCGGTGGTGGTGTCCGGTGGGGTGAGAGCCGAGCGGCGCATCGGTGTTCTGGGACCTTCCGGAGCAGCCCCGGGGGAGCGGAGCAGCCATCGACGGGGACGGGGGACGCCGCACAGCGAAGCACCGGACCTCCGCACGCCATGCGCGTCTTGACGTCCGCTTGGCGTGCGGCGCGGTGTCCTTGACACGACCCTGACGCGGCGACCTGATGCCCTGTCGGCAGGGAGGTGCCGGGCCGATCACCAGGACCTGGTCGGGCCCACCCAGTAGACGACCTCGCGTCCTACCGCGCGGAAGCCGGCCGCTTCCGCGAGGGCCCGGCTGGCGAGGTTGCTCTCCGGGGCGCACCAGGTCGGCGTGAGGCCGCGAGCGTGAGCGGCGACGACGGCCGACCGGACGCACGCCAGCGCCAGGTCGAGTCGGCGGAAGGCGGGATCGGTCGCGACGGCGATCTCCAGATGGTCCCGGCCGACGAGGTACCCGCAGGCGAGCGACGCCAGGTACGGGCCGACGAAGGCGCCCCAGGAGAACCCGCTCGCCGCGATCCCACGGTGGCCGCCCCAGGTGCCGGCGGTCCAGTGGGGTTCGCCGCTCCGGGCCGCACCGCCGCCGCGCAGCGCGAAGCGGTCGAGCCGGCCCCGGTCGTCGGGGCCGAGCGGGCGGACCCAGCCGGCGATGTGCGGCGACACCGGACGCGGGCGCTCCCGCTCGACGTACACCACGCGCACCCACGGGGTGATGTGGGTGAAGGTACGGCCCAGCAGCGGGAGGAAACGGTCCGGGGTATGGAACTGGCCGCGCCCGAACCCGGCGAGGACGGCGGGGTCGAGCCGGGCCGGGTCGCCGCGCAGCAGCCGCTCCGGCCCGCAGTGCACCAGCAGCGCTCCGACCGCGCCCGGATCGTCCGCCCACCAGCCGCCGTGACCGCTCCGGTCGACATGGCTGGCGAGAACGGTGGCCCCCGGACGCTCGGGGGTGAACCAGTCGGTGGACGGCAGGGCGGCGACGGGGGCGGTCACGGAAGCGGGCACCCGCCCAGTACCGCGTACCGCAGGGCCCCGGCGGCCGGTCGTTGACGGAAGTCTGACGGTGATCGCCACCGCGCTGACACAGCCTTGGCGGGAGACCCGGCTCGGCCGGCCTCGGCACACGTCAAGACCGCGTTCGGATCATGGACGGCCCCGTCAGAAACCCGTCAAGACCGGTCGGCCCGGCCGCTCGCGCGGCTTGGCTGGAAGCGGCTGGAGACAGCCGAGGACGAACGAGTGAACCACGGCGGAGTGAGGAACGGGACATGAACGGCAGCCACCTGAACGACGAGCGGCCCCGGGGCCGTGTGGTGGTCGGCGTCAGCGGCTCCCTGGGCAGCCTGGCCGCCCTGCACCGCGCGGTCGCCGAGGCCCGCCGCACGGGAGCAGAACTCCTCCCCGTCCTCGCCTGGGAGCCGCCCGGCGGTGAGTTCGGCTACCGCCGCTCCCCGTGTCCGCCGCTGCTCGCGGTCGTCCGGGACGACGCCGACCAGCGCCTGCGCGACGCCCTGGACACGGCCTTCGCCGCCGTCGACCCCGGTGTGCCGATACGGCCGCTGGTGGTCCGCGGCGAGACCGGGCCCGCACTGGTGCACATCGCCGACCGCCCCGACGACCTGCTCGTGGTCGGGCGCAGCGGCGGCCCGCTGCGCCGCCGGCTGCGGCCGTCGGTGACCGCATACTGCACCCGGAAGGCCGGCTGCGCGGTCCTCGCCGTGCCGGTGCCGGAGCTCCAGCAGGACCTGGAGACGCTGCACCGGCGCAACCACTGGCACCTGCCGCTCGACACGACGCCCGAGCTGCTCCGGGCGAAGGGTCAGCCCCCTGCGCGGAGGCAGTCGGCCTGACCCGACCTTCCTGCGGCCTGTCGGCCAGGCTGCTGATCGGACCGGGCGCCAAGGGCCCGTCAGGGAGTCGTCAGGGCTGCGTCAGGGCGGCGGGCGGGGCTTGCCGGGGAGCGGCGGGGTCGCGTTGGATGGTGGACATGAACCGCTCGACACGCCATCACGACCGCCCGCCGCATCCGCGGCCACTGGTTGTCGCTGTCGCGGTCGCCACCGTCCGGTAGGTCCCTGCCTCCCCGCTCGGCCTCCGGCGTGTGCCGCTCAAGGACGTCCGCCTCCCCGCCCTCCTGCGCGGGGAGGCGGACGCGTTCTCCTGCCGTTCCACCTTCTCCGCACCGCCGGCCCCCGGGGGCGTGACCCGTCACGCCCGCCGGCACCCCGGCGGTGCCCGCCACCCTTGGATGGGTCATGTCCGACGCTGTTCTGTCCGCTCGTACCGTTCTCGTCACCGGCGCCTCCTCCGGCATCGGCTGGGAGAGCGCCCGCCTGCTCGCCGGGCTCGGGGCCACCGTGCTGGTGCACGCCCGCACCACCGCCGAGGCCGAGGACGCCGTCGAACGGCTGGTCGCCGCCGGCGCCCGACGGGACCGACTGGTCGAGCTGGCAGCCGACTTCACCCGTCTCTCGGAGGTCGCCGTGCTCGCCGGTTCGGTCGTGAAGCACTACCCGGCACTGGACCTGCTGGTCAACAACGCCGCCGCGATGGCCCCCGAGCGCTGCACCCTCACCGACGACGGCAACGAGGTCTCGCTCCAGGTCAACTTCCTCGCCGCCCACCTGCTCGCCAAACTCCTGCGCGCCCCGCTCTCCGCCGCCGGCGACGCCCGGATCGTCAACGTCTCCTCCTCCCTCCACCGCACCGCCTCCATGAACTGGACCGACCCGCACCGCGTGAAGAAGTACTCCCGCGTCGCCGCCTACGCCCAGTCCCAGCTCGCCCTGACCATGGCCACCGCCGACATGGCCCCGGCCGGCTCCGGCATCACCGCCGTCAGCCTCAACCCCGGCCTGTGCGACACCGCGCTGCTCCCGCTGTACGGGCGGGTCGGCGCACCGGCTGCCGAGGGTGCGGCGGCCGTGGTCCGGCTCTGCCTGCCCACCACGACGCTGATCAACGGCGAGTACTACGACGGCGGCGAGCTCGCCCCGACGGCCGCCGTCGTGCAGGAGGAGCGCTCGCAGAAGCGCCTCGCCAAGCTCGCGGACCAGCTGGTCGCCAAGGCCGCCTGAACCACCCCCACCGCGAAGAGAGAACGACATGTCCAAGCGCGCCCGCAAGAAGAAGGCCCGGCGGAAGAAGAAGGCCAACCACGGCCGCAAGCCCGGCGGCCGGTAGCCCATGACTCACCCGGTGCCGCGTGCCACCGGCACCGGGTGGAACCACAGCGGCCCCCGGGGCCTGCCCGATTGTGCGGACGGGCGGCCTCGGGGGCCGCTGCATGCCCACGGCCGTCAAATGCCGTCAAGGCTCCTGGTGTCCGCGTAGGGAGCGTCGTGAGCAGCGGCCGGTGATTCGGTCGGCCGCACGATCGTGGGACATTCGCCGGGCCCGGACAGCGCCGCTGTCCGGGCCCGGCGAAATGTTCAGGACAACCCGTGGTTCCGGGGCATGACGCGGATATCAAGGCCGCGTCAATGTTTCCGAATCACCCGTATGGAGGTCATCAGGGAACCGTTGCGCACCCCCACCGGCTGGTTGGCTGCTCCAGCCGGTCTTCCCCCGGTGCTGAGGGCAGCCCGATCCGGGCGGCCCGCGGCATCCTCGTAGCCGCTCTGGTGGAGTCCATGTCCGATCTCATCTACGTCGTCGTCACGGTCGCCGTGTTCGGCGTCATCGCCCTGATCGCGCGGGGGGTGGAGAAGCTGTGAGCGCCGAGAACGTCGCAGGTCTCATCGTCGCCGTCGCCCTCGTCGGCTATCTCGTTCTCGCGCTGATCTACCCGGAGAAGTTCTGACATGAGTTCGACTCTCGCGGGCTGGCTGCAGGTCCTCGCCCTGGTGGGCGCGCTGGCCCTGTGCTACCGCCCCCTGGGCGACTACATCGCCCACACCCTCACTTCGAAGAAGCACCTGAGAGCCGAGAAGGCGCTGTACAAGGTGATCGGCGTGGACGCCGACGCCGACCAGCGCTGGCCGGTCTACCTGCGTTCGGTGCTGGCGTTCTCGGCGGTGTCCGTCCTCTTCCTCTACACCCTGATCCGGGTGCAGCAGTGGCTTCCGCTGGGGCTGGGCGTCGAGCAGATGCCGGGCCACCAGGCGTGGAACACCGCGATCTCCTTCGTGACGAACACCAACTGGCAGTCCTACAGCGGTGAGGCCGCGATGGGGCACCTGGCCCAGATGGCCGGTCTGGCGGTGCAGAACTTCGTCTCCGCGGCCGTCGGCATCGCCGTCGTGGCCACCCTGATCCGGGGCTTCACCCGCAACCGCACCGACCGGCTGGGCAACTTCTGGGTGGACCTCACCCGGATCGCCCTGCGCCTGCTGCTGCCGTTGTCGATCGTGTTCGCCCTGGTCCTGGTGGCGAACGGCCTGGTGCAGAACTTCCACGGCTTCCACGAGGTGGCCACGCTCGGCGGGGACGCGCAGGCGGTCCCGGGCGGGCCGGTGGCCTCGCAGGAGGTCATCAAGGAGCTGGGCACCAACGGCGGCGGCTTCTACAACGCCAACTCGGCGCACCCGTTCGAGAACCCGACCGGATTCACGAACTTCCTGGAGATCTTCCTGATCCTGCTGATCCCGTTCGCGCTGCCGCGGGCGTTCGGCCGGATGGTCGGCGACAATCGCCAGGGCTACGCGATCGTCTCGGTGATGGGCCTGTTCTGGGTCGCCTCGGTGGCGCTGATGACCCTGGCCGAGTCGCAGCACGCGGGCTCCGCGCTGCAGTCGGCGGGCGGGGCGATGGAGGGCAAGGAGCAGCGGTTCGGCATCGCGGCGTCCAGCCTGTTCGCGGCCTCGACCACGCTGACCTCGACCGGTGCGGTGGACTCCTTCCACGACTCGTACACCGCGTTCGGCGGCGGGCTGACGATGTTCAACATGATGCTGGGCGAGATCGCGCCCGGCGGTGTGGGCTCGGGCCTGTACGGGATGCTGGTGCTGGCGATCGTCGCGGTCTTCGTGGCCGGTCTGATGGTCGGACGCACCCCGGAGTACCTGGGTAAGAAGCTCGGCGGGCGGGAGATGAAGTTCGCCTCCCTCTACATCCTGACCACGCCGACGCTGGTGCTGGTCGGCACCGGTGTCGCGATGGCGCTGCCGGGTCAGCGGGCCGGGATGCTGAACTCGGGCGCCCACGGCTTCTCCGAGGTGCTGTACGCGTTCACCTCGGGCGCCAACAACAACGGTTCGGCGTTCGCCGGCATCACGGTGAACACGGACTGGTACGACACCGCGATCGGGCTGGCGATGGTGTTCGGCCGGTTCCTGCCGATGGTCTTCGTCCTGGCCCTGGCCGGCGCGCTCGCCCAGCAGCAGCCGGTCCCCGCCACCCCGGGCACCCTGCCCACCCACAAGCCGCTGTTCGTGGGCCTGCTGTCGGGCGTCGTCCTGATCGTCGTCGGCCTCACCTACTTCCCGGCCCTGGCTCTCGGGCCGATCGCGGAAGGTCTCTCCTGATGTCGTCCACCACTCTCACTCCCACCCCGGCTGACAAGGCCGAGAGCACGGTGCCCCACAGAGTCTCCGGTGGGCTCCTCGATCCCAAGCTGCTCGTCGCCTCCTTCCCGGACGCGGTGAAGAAGCTCGATCCCCGGGTGATGGTCAAGAACCCGGTGATGTTCGTGGTCGAGGTCGGCTCGGTCGTCACCACCGTCGCCGCGGTCGCCGATCCGTCGGTGTTCGCCTGGTCGATCACGGTCTGGCTCTGGCTGACCACGATCTTCGCCAACCTGGCCGAGGCCGTCGCCGAGGGCCGCGGCAAGGCGCAGGCGGACACCCTGCGCAAGACCAAGACCGACACCATGGCCCGCCGGCTGCTCGACTGGCCGAGGTCGCAGGCGGAGGAGGAGGTCTCCGGCACCGCCCTGCAGCTGGGTGACCACGTGGTGGTCGAGGCCGGGCAGATCATCCCGGGCGACGGCGACGTCGTCGAGGGCGTCGCCTCGGTGGACGAGTCGGCGATCACGGGTGAGTCCGCGCCGGTGATCCGGGAGTCCGGCGGCGACCGCTCGGCCGTGACCGGTGGCACCAAGGTGCTGTCGGACCGGATCGTGGTGAAGATCGCCTCGGAGCCCGGCAAGTCCTTCATCGACCGGATGATCGCCCTGGTCGAGGGCGCCGCCCGGCAGAAGACGCCGAACGAGATCGCGCTCAACATCCTGCTGGCCTCGCTGACCATCGTCTTCCTGGTGGCGGTCGTCACCCTGCAGCCGATGGCCACCTACGCCGGTGCCCCGCAGTCGATGATCGTGCTGGTCGCGCTGATCGTGGCGCTGATCCCGACCACCATCGGCGCGCTGCTCTCGGCGATCGGCATCGCCGGCATGGACCGGCTGGTCCAGCGCAATGTGCTGGCGATGTCGGGCCGCGCCGTCGAGGCGGCGGGCGACGTCAACACCCTGCTGCTCGACAAGACCGGCACCATCACCCTCGGCAACCGCCAGGCCGCCGAGTTCCAGCCGGCCAAGGGCGTGGGCATCGGTGACCTCGCGGACGCCGCGCAGCTCTCCTCCCTCGCGGACGAGACGCCGGAGGGTCGCTCGATCGTCGTGCTCGCGAAGACGGAGTACGGTCTGCGGGCCCGTGCCCAGGGCGAGTTGGAGCACGCCACCTGGGTGCAGTTCACCGCGCAGACCCGGATGTCCGGCGTCGACCTGGACGAGGCCGACGGTGTCCACTCGGTGCGCAAGGGCGCGGCCGGCTCGGTCACCAACTGGGTCACCGAGAACGGCGGCACGGTCGGCAAGGACATCGCCGAGCTGGTCGACGGCATCTCCGCCGCGGGTGGCACCCCCCTGCTCGTCGCCTCCCGGGTGGGCAGCGCGCCCCCCAAAGCCCTCGGTGTGATCTACCTCAAGGACGTGGTCAAGGAGGGCATGCGGGAGCGGTTCGACGAGCTGCGCCGGATGGGCATCAGGACCGTCATGATCACCGGCGACAACCCGCTGACCGCCCGGGCGATCGCGGAGGAGGCGGGCGTGGACGACTTCCTCGCCGAGGCCACCCCCGAGGACAAGATGGCCCTGATCAAGAAGGAGCAGGAGGGCGGCAAGCTGGTCGCGATGACGGGCGACGGCACCAACGACGCCCCCGCCCTCGCCCAGGCCGACGTCGGTGTCGCGATGAACACCGGGACCATGGCGGCCAAGGAGGCCGGCAACATGGTCGACCTGGACTCCAACCCCACCAAGCTGATCGAGATCGTCGAGATCGGCAAGCAGCTCCTGATCACCCGCGGCGCGCTCACCACCTTCTCCATCGCCAACGACGTCGCCAAGTACTTCGCGATCATCCCGGCGATGTTCGCCGCGGTCTACCCGGGCCTGGACAAGCTCAACATCATGCAGCTGCACAGCCCCCAGTCCGCGATCACCTCGGCCATCATTTTCAATGCCCTGGTCATCGTCGGCCTGATCCCGCTGGCCCTGCGCGGCGTCAAGTACCGCCCCTCCGACGCCAGTTCCCTGCTGCGCCGCAACATCGGGGTCTACGGGTTCGGTGGGCTGGTCGTCCCCTTCGTCGGGATCAAGCTGATCGACCTCGTCGTCCAGTTCATCCCCGGCCTGAGCTGAGAGAGAGGAGAACCCAGATGTCCAAGCCCCTGCCCACCACCGTGCGCACGCACTTCACCGCACTGCGGATGCTGCTGGTGATGACGGTGATCCTCGGCCTCGCCTACCCGCTGCTGGTCACCGGCATCGGCCAGGCGGTCTTCAACGACAAGGCCAACGGATCGATCGTGAAGACCGCCGACGGCAAGGAGATCGGCTCCAGCCTGCTGGGCCAGAACTACAACCTGCCCAAGCAGAACCCGGACGACGAGAACGAGGAGGCCAAGCCGGACCCGCAGTGGTTCCAGCCCCGCCCTTCCTCCGGGAGCTACGACCCGCAGAGTTCCGGCGCCTCCAACCTGGGCCCGAACAGCGAGGACCTCACCACGACGATCGAGGACCGCCGCAAGGCCGTCGCCGAGTTCGACGGCGTCGACCCGGCGAGCGTGCCGGTGGACGCCGTCACCGCCTCCGGCTCCGGCCTCGACCCGCACATCTCGGTCGCCTACGCCAAGGAGCAGGTCGACCGGGTCGCCAAGACCCGCGGCAACGTCTCGCCCGAGCAGCTGAACAAGCTCGTCGAGAAGTACACCGAGAGCCGCTCGCTCGGCTTCCTCGGCCAGGAGGGCGTCAACATCGTCCTGCTGAACAAGGCTCTGAGCGAGCAGAAGTGACGCTCAATCAGTCATCTCGGTAACCGGACCGACCCGGGCAGCGGAAACACACCCCGCCGCCCGGGTCGGTCGCCCATGTTCGCCCCGCAATCGACCTGCCTCACCTACTGAACGGAAAGAGCAGCGCCCATGGCCCGCGACCTCACCCCCGGCACCGGCCACCGACGCGGCCGGCTGAGGGTGTACCTCGGTTCCGCCCCCGGTGTCGGCAAGACCTACCGGATGCTGGACGAGGCCCACCGCAGACAGGAGCGGGGAGCGGACGTCGTCGTCGGCTACATCGAGTGCCACGGCCGGAGGTTCACCGAGGGGCTGGTGGACGGGCTCGAAGTGCTGCCCAGAGTCAGACGGAGCTACCGTGATGCCGAGTTCCAGGAGATGGACCTCGACGCCCTGCTTGTCCGGCGTCCATCGGTGGCGCTGGTGGACGAGCTGGCGCACACCAACGTCCCCGGCGGCCGGCACGCCAAGCGCTGGCAGGACGTCGAGGAGCTGCTGGACGCCGGGATCGACGTCATCACCACGGTCAACATCCAGCACCTGGAATCGCTGAACGACGTCGTCCAGAAGATCACCGGCATCCCGCAGCGCGAGACCGTCCCCGACGAGGTGGTCCGCCGCGCGGACCAGATCGAACTCGTCGACATGGCCCCCCAGGCGCTGCGCCGCCGGATGGCCCACGGCAACGTCTACAGGGTGGAGAAGGTGGACGCCGCGCTTTCGAACTACTTCCGGGTCGGCAACCTCACGGCCCTGCGCGAACTCGCCCTGCTCTGGGTGGCCGGGCGGGTCGACGAGGGCCTGCGCGACTACCGGGCCGACCACAGCATCGACCGGGTCTGGGAGACCCGCGAGCGGGTGGTGGTCGCCCTCACCGGCGGCCCCGAGGGTGAGACCCTGGTCAGACGCGCCGCCCGGATCTCGGACCGCACCGCCGGTGGCGACCTGCTCGCCGTGCACGTCACCCGCAGCGACGGCCTGGCCGGCGCCTCGTCCGGCGCGCTCGCCCAGCAGCGCCAACTGGTGGAGGCGCTGGGCGGCAGCTACCACGTGGTGGTCGGTGACGACATCCCCACCTCGCTGCTGGCCTTCGCCCGCGCCCACGACGCCACCCAGCTCGTGCTGGGCACCAGCCGGCGCGGCCGGATCACCCGGCTCCTGACCGGCCCGGGCATCGGCGAGACCACGGTGGACGCCTCCGAGGACATCGACGTCCACATGGTCACCCACGAGTTCACCGGCCGCGGCCGGTTGCCCTCGCTCGGCCGGCGACACTCCCGGCGCCGCACCGTCGCCGGGTTCGCCGCAGGACTGGTGGTGCCCTGGCTGCTCACCCTGATCCTCTCCCAGTTCCACGAGACGGTGAACCTGACCACGGACGCGCTGATCTTCCAACTCGGCGTGGTGGCAGTGGCGCTGCTCGGCGGCGCCACCTCCGCTCTGCTGGCCGCACTGGTCGCCTCAGCGCTGCTGAACTACTTCTTCATCCCGCCCGTCCACACCCTGACCATCGGCGAGACCAACAACATCGTCGCCCTGGTGGTCTTCGCGGCCGTCGCGCTGACCGTCTCCACCGTGGTCGACCACGCCGCCCGACTTACCACCCGGGCCGCCCGGGCCACGGCCGAGGCCGAGACCCTGAGCACGCTGGCGGGAAGCGTGCTGCGCGGCGCCGACGCCCTGCCCGCCCTGCTGGAGAAGACCCGGACGGCCTTCGGAATGCACTGTGTCGCCCTGCTCGACCGGGGCGACGCCACGTTGATTGCCCGGAGTGACGGAACGGGCGAGAGCGAGAGTGTGGGCGAGAGCGGGCCGGAGCGGGAGACGACCGAAGTGCCGGTGGGGGAGAAGGCCTTGCTCGTCTTGACCGGTCGCCGGCTGCCCGCCGCCGACCAGCGCGTCCTCACCGCCTTCGCCGCCCACGTCGCCGCCGCCCTGGAACGCGACCGCCTCGCCGTCGTCGCCGCCGAGGTCGAACCCATCAAGGCCGCCGACCGGATGCGCACCGCCCTGCTCGCCGCCGTCAGCCACGACCTGCGCACCCCGCTCGCCGCCGCCCTCGCCTCGATCGGTTCGCTGCGCAGCCCCGACGTCGAGTTCTCGGACCAGGACCAGGCCGAACTCCTCGCGATGGCGGACGAGTCCCTGCTCAAGCTCACCCGTCTGGTGGACAACCTGCTCGACATGAGCCGCCTCCAGGCCGGCGCCCTCACCCTCCACCTGGCGCCCACGCGGCTGGACGACATCCTGCGGCGCGCGGTGGACTCACTCCCGGACCCGTACGCCCCCGTCCAGCCGCTCGACCTCGACACCGTGCCTGCGGTACTGGTCGACCCGCCGCTGCTGGAACGTGTGCTGGCCAACGTCATCGCCAACGCGCTGCGGCACAACGCCCCCGGCGCGCCCGTGCTGGTCGCCGCCAGCCAGCACGCCGGGCGCGTCGAACTGCGGGTGATCGACCGCGGCCCCGGCATCGCCCCCGAGGACCGCGACCGGGTCTTCCTGCCCTTCCAGCGCCTCGGCGACACCGACAACACCACGGGCGTCGGCCTCGGCCTGGCCCTCTCCCGCGGCCTCGCCGAAGCCATGGACGGCAGCCTGGAGGTCGAGGACACCCCCGGCGGCGGCACCACCATGCTGCTCACCCTGCCCGCCGCCCCGGCGGAGGCGGACGGTGACCGCCACACCTCGGAGCTTCCGGTGCCCGAGGGCGGGACGGAGCGCATGGAGGAGAGGGCGACCCGATGAGTCACATCCTGGTGGTCGACGACGAGCCGGCCCTGCTGCGCACCCTGCGAATCAGCCTCCAGGCGCGCCACTACTCGGTCCTGACGGCGAGCACCGGTCAGGAAGCACTGGACTCCGTCGGTCTCGTGCCGCCCGACGTCGTGGTGCTGGATCTCGGCCTCCCCGACCTCGACGGCATGGACGTCATCCGGGGTGTCCGCTCCACACTGGACGTGCCGATCGTCGTGCTCTCCGGCCGGGCCGACACCGCCGAGAAGATCCGGGCCTTGGACGCGGGGGCGGACGACTACGTGACGAAGCCGTTCGTGATGGACGAGCTGGTGGCCCGGCTGCGCGCGGTCCTGCGCCGGCCGGTGGCGGCGGCCGTTCCGGCAGGGCTGCCCCGGATCGGCCCGTACGAGGTCGACCTCGCCGCCGGCACGGTGACCGGGCCGGACGGGCCGGTGCGGTTGACACCCACGGAGTGGAAGATCCTCGCCCTGCTGATGGCCAACCCGGGTCGGCTGGTGCCCGGAGGGCAGATCCTGGCCGAGGTCTGGGGACCGGAGGCGGAGGGCCACGGCAACTACCTGCGGGTCTACCTGGCAGCCATGCGGCGCAAGCTCGAAACGGTCCCCGCCAGGCCGCGGCACCTGATCACCGAGCCGGGAATCGGCTACCGGTACCAGCCCTGAGCCGCAGTGCCAAGAGTGCGTCAAGACGGTGGCGCGGGCCGTCAAGGGTGCGTCAGGAACGGCCGGGACCGGCCTGGTCGGGGCATAGCGTCAGCAGTGAGGAAACGATTCGCCACCAGGGTCAACGACTGGTGGTGAGCCGTGCCGAATGCCAGCCCCGGCGGATCTTCCTCCGGGGCCGTTTCGGCGGCCAGTGAAAACAGGGGAGGGGGGCGCGCGGCGATGCCAACGGCTACGTCGGGCAGATCGGTGGTTGTGGAAACGGGCTCGCCGGGGGTGGCGGGCCCGGAACCGTCCGGTCCGGCACCCGCAGTGCGCGCCCCCCGTCACTGGAGACCTCGTTGGCGACCTCGCGGGGGAATCTCCTCCTACGGCTGGCTGCACCGGTCGTGGTGGCACACCCCGCGCCTGGTGCACGGCCTCACCGGTGTCTGCCTGGCGGCGCTGCTGACCGCCGGAGCCGCCACCGCCACCGTGCTGGGCGGAGCGCGGGACGGCACCGACACCATCGGCCACCACGCCGCGCCCCAGGTGGTGCGCTCCGCGGACCTGTACTTCGCGCTCAACGACATGGACGCCCAGGCCGCCAACCTGCTGCTCTTCGGCGCCGATCCGGACTTCGCGGCTCTGCGGGGGCAGACCCTGGACACGTACGAGCAGAGCCGCGCCCGCGCCGACACCGACCTCCAGCGCGTCGCCGAGGCGGTCGTCGGCGATCCGGCCGGGCAGCGGGCGGTGCAGAGCGTGATCGGCGAACTCGGCCGCTACGAGGGCCGGGTGGCCCGTGCCCAGCTGCTGGAGGAGCAGGCCCACGCGGCCGCCGGCAAGCCGTCGGCGGAGGCGCTCGCGGCCTACCGCGAGGGGACCGACCTGCTGCGGCAGCGGCTGCTGCCTGCCGTGGACGAGGTCACCGCGGCCAACGCGGCCACGGTGGAACGGATCTACGCGGCCCAGCGGGGCGATCTCGGTGCGGGCTGGTGGTGGATCCTGGTCACCGGCCTGCTCGCGCTCGCCGCCCTCGGCGTTCTCCAGCGCGTCCTGGCGATGCGCTTCCACCGGTTGGTGAACGTGCCGCTCGCCGTCACGACTCTCCTCACTCTCGCCTGGCTGGTCACCGGGCTCACGCTCGCCTCCCGCGCGGACCACCAGCTGGTCGTGGCCAAGAGCAACTCCTACGACTCGGTGATCGCTCTGGGCCGGGCGCGCGCGGTGGCCTACGACCTGAACGCCGACGAGAGCCGCTACCTGACCGATCCGGCCCGCGCCGCCGCGTACGAACAGAGCTTCTTCGACAAGACCCAGTCCTTCGCCCGGGTCGACGGCGCGATCCTCGGTACGTACAACGCGAAGCTCGCGGCCCTGGCCGACACCCACCGGGCCGACCTCGGTACGGTCGGTTTCGGCGGCTTCCTCGGCGACGAGCTGCGGAACATCACCTTCGCCGGCGAGCAGGACGCGGCCGAGCGTGTACTGACGGCGTTCCAGGCCTACCAGCGGGACGACCGGAAGATCCGCGAACTCAACGCGCAGGGTCGCCTCAAAGAGGCCGTCACCTTCAACACGGGCCTCGCCGCCGGCCAGTCCAACGCCGACTTCGGTCTGCTGGCCACGGCGCTCGACGACGTCCAGGCGATCAACCAGCACGCGCTGGACCGTGCGGTGGCCGCCACCGACGACGACCTCGACACCGCGACGGCGGTTCTGGGTGGGGCGGTCCTGGCAGCCGCGCTCGCCCTGGTCGCCCTCGGAGTCCGGCCGAGGCTGCGGGAGTTCGCCTGACGGGCGCGACGGAACCCTGACCGGGGTTCGGCGAGGGCTCCGTGCACAGCGTTCAGCACGCCGTGCGCGGAGCCTCGCGTTCTCCACCGACAGGTGTTGTTACGGGCAGTTCTGGAAGACCACCCGGCCGCGGTCCTTCAGCAGGTCGTTGAAGTCCAGGGCCAGGCAGAGGCCGTTCTTGCGGTTGCTGAACGAGTAGCCGCGCTGGTAGTCGGCGAAGGGCGGGAGCTGCAGGTCGATCGGATTGACCGACCAGTGCTGCGAGAGGTCCTTCACGTTGCACGGAGCCTCGGCGACCCCCTTGGTGGCCGAGCTGCCGGACTTCGTCGGGTCACTGAGGCACTTGCCGGTGCCGGTGTTGCGGAGCGAGTAGTAGCCGTCGGTCGCGGGGACGGTCTTGAAGGCCTGGGACTTGTCGATCGGGTACGTGCAGGCGCGCTGCTTGGAGGCGGCCCCGTCGTTGCTCAGGCAGAAGCTGCTGTAGCTGTTCATCCAGCGCCCCTGGCTTCCGGCCCAGAACCGGAAGTCCGGCCCGTACTTGGGCCAGGCTGCGGCCTTGGCGGACACCTGGGTGAACGGGTTCACCGCAGGCGCGGCGCCCTGCTCCGCCGTCTGCACCGTGTTCTGTCCGACCGTGAGGGCGTTCTGCTCCACCGCCTGCTCCGGCGAGGGGGTCGCCTGCTGCGCGGGTGACGCGAGGTCGGTGGAGGGCACCTCCGTCATGGGAGTGAGGGGCCCTGCCGGCGCGAGGTCCTCGGCGGCGGACGACTGGTTGTTGAACCCGCGCGGCCCGCAGCTGCCGCTGAGTTCCGTGTCGGTCATCGCGCGGGAGCGCGCGACCCAGCCGGACGAGAGGTTCTCCTGCTTCTGCGGCCGGGTGACCGTGCCGTTGACCTTGACCGTCTTGTAGCCGTAGCTCGTCGGGTTGTAGTAAGTAGCCTCGATCTCGTAGCCGCCGCGCAGCATCGGGGCCTGGTAGGTGATCCAGCCGACGCCCATCGCGGGCATGTAGGCGGTCGAGGAGATCTCCGTCGACTGCGAGGTGCTGGTCTCCCAGCCGAAGTCGAGGTTGATCGCCTTGCCGAGGCCCAGGCCCGGGTTGAGCCCGATGCTGAACGACTGCGTGATGGTCTCCGAGCGGCTGTAGCCCTGGGCGCCGGGGATGTCGCTGCAGTTCTTCAGGACCTCGCCCATGAGCTTCACCGGGCCGCCGTACTTCTGCTCGTCGTAGACGCGCAGGACCTTGCAGACCGGTGACAGGCCCGGCTTCACGCGGGGGAAGCTCCAGATCCGCGCGTGGTCGCAGTCGTATCCGACCTCCTGCGCGCTCTTCTGGCCCGGGTCCTTCTCGGCGGTCGTGGCGGCTTCGGCCGGCGCGGAGCCGGCCACGGAGGCCGTGCTGAAGAGGGTCAGTCCCAGGGCCACTGCCGACAGCAGGGCGGTGGTTCGACGTGAAGGTGCGTTCATGGACGGACACACCACACCATGCGGTCGCTCCCGCAGGGCTTCTTGTCGTGCCGACAACGCTTCCTGAACGGTCCCGATACGCACATTTGCCCCAAGGGGCGCCCGCACCGGTCCGACCGGGCACCGGAAGGCCCGTTGACCTGGATCCTTCCGCCGGAACCGCCGGATCCGAGGGGGTCGGCAGCGCGCCGGGGCCGTCGCCAGAATCGCGTCAAGGTCCTGGTCCGCGACGTCAAGGGTGTGCCAACGAGAGCGGGAACCGGCTCCGGAGAGCCATAACGTCGGTCGTGCGGAAACGGTTCGCCTCTCGGTCGTGGGGGCTTGAGTGGTGAACCGCGCCGAATCCCGGTCCTGGCCTCCTTGCCGGGGCCGAGGTCGGTCGAAACAGGGGAGAGGAGCGCGTGGCCCGCCGTTCGGGTCGCGCGCTCCTCCGGTCCTTGCACTGGTCGGCCGCCCGGGAGTGCCCTCGCCGTACGGAATCCGTTGGGGTTGCGTCAGGGCTTCGTCAACACCGTGATCGCTTCGCGGAACCGGCCGTTAGCGTGCCGGTGATCATTCGTACGGGGCTCATGGGGGAGCAGTGGCGGACAGGTTCAGGGTCGACGCGGGAGCACTCGGCCAGGTGTCGCAGGAACTGCGCGAGGCGACCGGCAGCATGGCCGGGGCGATGCACGCGCTCGACAAGGCCTCGCCGCAGGTGGCCGGCCATCTCGCTCTGGACGGCGCGTGCGCGCACTTCGGCGGCGAATGGAAGTTCGGCCTCAAGCAGCTGAACGAGACGCTGCACGCCATCGGCGAGGGGCTGGACGCCACGGCCAAGGCGTACCGTGACACCGACGCGGTGATCCAGGGCACGATGACCGGCAGTGCGTCCACCGGCAAGGCGGCCGCCTGATGGCGGGCCCCGGGTTCCCCGGCTGGGGCCCGAAGGTGGAACGGGACGGTTTCGACGCCCTCGGTTTCGACCCGGCGCCGGGCAGCCTGGGCGGCGTCGACACCCTGGTGAAGGATCTCCGGCTGGCCGCGAAGGAGCTGAACGACGCCCGCGGCAGCGTCCAGCGGGCCTCGCGGAACGGAGAAGCCTGGCAGGGGGAGGCGGCGGACGCCTTCTCGGCCCGGATCGCCAAGCTGCCCGGGCAGTTGGACACGGCGCACACCTCGTTCTCCTCCGCGGCCGCCACGATGGCCGGCTGGCGGGACCAGCTAGCCGGAATGCAGACCAGGGCCGACGACCAGGAGAGCCGGGCGAAGGCTGCCAAGGCCAAGCGGCAGAAGGCGGCGGACGACCCGGACCTCGACCTCGACGGCCTCTGGTTCCAGGACGGCCAGCAGGCCGAGGAGGCGACGGCGAAGCTGCGCTCCGCCCAGGCCCGGCTGAAGACCGCCGACGCCGAACTGGAAGCGATCCTCGCGCAGGCGGAGGAACTGCGGGCCGAACACGACCGCCTGGCGCAGGAGGCGGCGCGCGCGGTCGGCAAGGCCGGTGACGCGGCCCCCGACGGTCCCGGCTGGTTCGCCCGGCTGATGGACGGCGTGAAGCAGCTCGCCGCCGCACACATCCAGCTCGCCAAGGACGCGGCACAGTGGGTGAAGGACCACGCCAACGCCATCGCCGCCGTCGGCGACCTGCTGTCCAACGCCAGCACGCTGGTCGGCCTCGCCGCGATCGGTGTCGCGGCGGCCGGGGTGTTCTTCCCGCCGCTGGAGGTGGTCGCGGGCGGGCTGGGCGCGGTGTCGATGGGTCTGTCCGGGGCGGCCCTGGGAGCCCACGCCGCCGCCAAGGCGGCCGGTGCGGACGTGCCGCCGCTGAGCCTCGCCGTCGACGTGATGGGCGTCGTCCCGGTGATCGGCACCGTGGGCAAAGCGGGCAAGCTCGCGACCTCCCTGTTCGCCCGTGAGGCCGTCGGCAACGGCGTCAGCCTCGGCGGCACGGGCATCACCCTGGACGGGTGGTCCAAGGACGCGGGCGGCCTCAAGCAGTTCCTGCCGCGCGGCGGCCGCCAGTGGGGCGAGATGCTGCTGCCCGGCGGCCCACTGATCGTCGGGCTGGAGAACGCCTGGCAGGACGGCTCGCAGAAGGACAAGGAAGCCGCGGGCAAGGGGAGTTGACGGGATGGACATGAACGGGGCGGCCCTGCTGCTCGACGGCCGGCCGCACGTCGACCGGCCCGTCAACCTCTTCTCCTTCGGGGAGGCCGAGATGCGGTGGCTGTGCTGGCTCTACGGCTACCGGCTGGAGCACTTCAAGCAGTTCTCCGACCGCCTGGGGAGCGCCCGGGTGCGGGCCGCCCTCGACCCGGACCCGCGGGCGGTTGCCCGGGCGGCCTGGATGCGCCGCCCGGACCTTCGGCCAGGTGTCCCCTCGCCCGTGCCGTGGGGCCCGCCGCAGCCCGGCGGGCCGGTGGTGTGGACACCGCCGGGCTGGCCACCGGGCCTGGGACCGGTGCGGCCCGCACCGGACCGGATGCCGACGGCCTCGGTCGCGGAGATCGAGGCGCGGCCCGGCCCGCGGGCCCTGCTCGGCCTCGGCGTCACGCTCGCCCTGGCGGGGCTGGTACTCGTGTGGTCGCTGCCCGCGGCCGGCGCCGTCCTCCTGGTGCTCGCGGCGGCCTGCCTGCTCGGTGCGCGCCCGTACGCCCGCCACCGGGACCGGCTGCTGGAACGGGCCCGCGCGCACCGGCCGCTGTACCCGGAGAGCGGCGGGGCAGTCCCGCCGCCCGGACCTCCGCGCCCGCCCCGCGGGGCAGGACCGCACGACCGAGGGGAGACCCGGTGAATCCGGAGACCGGCACCGTGGAGTTCGACGTCCCGGCGGTCTTCGAGGAGTTCCGCGCCACCGACGACCCCGAAGAGGCGTACGAGCTGGTGCTGGACCGGCTCGGCGAGCGGGCCGCCGAACTCGGCGCCGACCGGCGCCGGGCCCTGACCGACCTCCACCTGACCGGCTCGGCGGCCCTCGGTGAACTCGACGCGCTCTGGTCGGGCACCTGCGTCGGCACTCTCGACGGACAGCTGTCCACGGCGACGCTCACCGTCGCCCGGCTGGACACCGCCGACCCCGCGCCCCAGGAAGCGGTGGCAGCCGCCCTCGCCGAGATCCTCGCCCCGGCACCGGGGACCGCCGTTGGAAGCGGCCATCGGCGACCGGTGCGCCGCTTCGAAGCACCGGCCGGCCCGGTCGTCGTCGCCCTGGAGCAGACCCCGGGCTGGCAGCTCGGCGGTGGACGGAGTGTCCCGCTGCTCTCCGCCAAGGCCCACCTGCCGCTTCCCCCGCCACTGCCCGGTGTCCTGATCGTGGAACTGACCACCCCGGACGTGGACCACTGGACGGACGGCTACGCGCCGTTGCTGGTCGCCGTTCTGCGCAGTGTCCGGTTCGGGATGCCGGGCTCGGCGGACACCCCCGCCGGGCCGGCCGCCCCGGCCGGCGGCATCGGGCCGGTCGCGTCGGGCGGGAACGGGCCCGGCACACCGGGCACCGACCCGTTCGGGACCGTACTGGTGTGACGCCGGCCGGGGTCGCAGCTCCGGCTCCCGACCCTCAACGGGTGGCCGCTGACAGCGGGAAGGCGATGTCGTAGGTCTGCTCCGTGCCGTCCCGCAGGAAGACCAGCCGGACCGTGAGAACCCCTACGTCCGGACCCACGGTGGGGCGCCCGCAGATGCTGCCGTCGGTCCGCAGGCCGTCGGCGCTGAGCCCGTGGGCGCCGCCGTAGTCGAGGTAGTGGTGGCCGCGGTCGTCGACGGCCTCCAGCCAGAGGAACAGTGGCGGCACGCCGGGAGAGTGGGGGAGGAGGTCACCCGGCAGGGGCGGGGTGACGGAGTAGGTGACAGTGAACCCCTCCGCCGTGGTCGTCAGTGAGTGGACGGTCAACTCGTGCAGGCCGTCCAGGATCCGGACATGGAATCCGCCGCCGGTGGTGCCGTGCGTGCTCATCGCTCCGACCGCCGATCGGGTCCGTGCAACAGTCGGGCGGGCGCACCGGTCCGAACGGATCCTTGACCCGCGGCTGTCGAGGAGACGGCTGCCAGGGTACGGGCCGCCACGGCCGACCGGCCGGACCTGGTGCGCTGATTCACTTCGTTCCTTTCGGAACCGAGTCTGTTCGGACCCTCCACCCTGGCAAGCCGACGGAATCGGGGACAAGGCCCGCAGGCGTCAGGGTGTCGTAGGGAACGCCGCCCCGGGTCGTTCTCCGGCAGGACCGTTGGAGCGCGGTCACCTCCCCAGGAGCACCAGGACCGCCAGGACGACCGCGGTGATCGCCATGACGCAGCCGAGTCCGAGAAAGGCGTACTCCAGTCGTCGGCGCTCAAGGCCCGCCACGAGCACCTGCCGGGGGTCTGCCGGGTCGTAGCGGATCGGGACGTGCGAGCCGTCGACGAGGGGCCTGCGCCGGCTCGACGGCACCGGCGAGAACACCTCGACGACCCGCCCGTCCTCGGTGGTGAACTGCAGCAGCGGGCGCGAAACGGCCGAGCGGTCCTCCGGCCCTGGCAGGCGCTCGCGCACCAGAGCCCACACCGAGACACCGCTCCGGTGCAGTCGGCGGAGCTCCCGCAGCCCGGCCACGCCGGAAAGGCAGGCCACCAGGCCGCCCAGCCCCGTGAACACCGCCAGAGCGGCCACGACCCCGGTCGTGGTTCCCACGGTTCCTCCTGTCCCCGGAACCCGTGCTGCCCACCGGATCCGCCGCTCGCGACCGTCCCAGTATTGCCCTCGCCGGCCCGGCCCGGCGCTGTCCCCGCGTCAAGGTTCCGTCGTCACCGCGCGGGCGTGACCGGGCACGGCGCGTTCACCGCTCACCGAGGCCGGTCTCCTCCAGGTCGAGGTCGCGCTGGAGCTGCCGGAGGGTGGTGTCGCTGATCCGGTGGTCGTCGTAGAGACGGTGCAGTTCCTCGCTCTGGACACCGATGATCTCGCGGCGAACGTCCCGGTAGGCGGCCAGGTCGTCGGCGCCCGTCGTGTCGTCCTGCTCGTCGGCGTTGCGCAGACGGGCCTCCAGACCCCGGCGGACGCGCTTCAGGACGTGATCGGGGACGGACTCCAGGTCGGTGAGCTGCTCAAGGTGGGAAAGCCCGGTACGGGCGATGGCCGTGCGGGCCTCCGCCTCCTCGCGGGCCGTGTGCTCGGGAGCCAGCGCGAGGCCCGAGCGGGTGACCAGCGGGGCGAGGCTCAGACCCTGGACGACGAGGGTGAAGACGACCACGGCCGTGGTCAGCACCAGCACCAGCGGGCGCCCGTCCAGCTGCTGTCCGTCGTCGGCGACCAGCGGGACGGACAGGGCGGCCGCCAGCGGCATCACCCCGCGGGTGCCGGCCCAGGCGACCACGCTCGCGACCCGCCAGGACGGTCGGCTCCCGGTCGGCTTCACGGCGGCCGACAGCGGAAGCATCCACAGCACCCGCAAGCCGATCAGTACTGCGGCGAGTGCGAGTGCCTGGAGCGGCCAGAGCCCGCTGCCGTCGGGCAGCTCCCTGACCAGAGCGGGCAGTTCGAGCCCGATGATGCTGAAGACGACGCTCTCCAGCAGGAACACCACCACCGCGTACACGGCGTGCAGCTGGAGGCGGATCCGCGCGTCACTCAACCGGTGGCCGGACCGTCCCAGGAGTACCCCCGTCACCACGACCGCCGTGACCCCCGAGGTGTGCGCGGACTCGGCGAGCACGTACGCGCCGTACGGGGTGACCAGGGCGATCACCGTCTCCAGCACCGGGTCGGTGGTACGGCGGCGGATCAGTGCCACGCCGACCGCCACGGCGGCACCGATCGCGCAGCCGCCGCCGGCGAGGAGCAGGAACTGGCCGCCGGCCGCTTGCCAGCCGACCGTCCCAGAGGCGACCGCCACCGTCACCGCGACCCGGAACAGCACGAGCGAGGTCGCGTCGTTGAACAGGCTCTCCGCCTGGACGAGGACCTGCACCCGCCCCGGCAGGGCGAGGCGCCGGCCGAGCGCGCTGACCGCGACGGGGTCGGTGCTGGCCAGTACCGCGCCCAGGACGAACGCCATCGACGTGGGCAGCGGTGTCAGCGCTGCGGCGAGCAGGCCGACCGTCGCGGCGGAGGCCAGGACCAGCCCGAGGGCGAGCACCGTCACCGGCCGCCACACCGCGCGCAGGTCACGCAGCGACAGCTCCTCGGCGGCGGCGTAGAGCAGGGGTGGCAGGACGACCAGCCCGATCGTCTCCGGCGCGACGTGCAGGGCCGGGGCCCCGGGTATCAGCGCGACCCCGAGTCCGGCCAGGACGAGCAGGGAGGGCGCGGGCACCCGCCATCGTCGGGCACCGGTCGCCACCGCTGTCGCCAGGACCACCAGGAGGAGAACCGTGCCCACCGCGCGCATCTGAGGAAACCCCGGACTTCGTTCACGAGGGCGCCGCAGCGGAGTGCCGCGGTCCGTCCCCCGGCCGACCAGGCTTCCCGGCACACCGGGCCGTACTTTATCAATTCCATACGGCGGATTCGGGCAAGGTGCGAGAGACGGCCGAGGTGCATCGGCAGAGCGCCAGCGGCCTCGGACCGCGAAGTCGCTTCGGGCGGAGCGGTGCCGAGCGCTGTGGCCCGACGCTCGCCGGGCCGTTTCCACCACAGCGAAGGTGTGCAGGACGAGCAGCTTGGCGCGGCCCGAGGTGATGCGGGGCAGGCCGGGCAGCGCGACCTTGAGCGTCTGGTCGACGCAGAGCCCCGGGGCGGTCCGCAGCACGAGGCACGTCCCGCGGTGCCTGCACGCAGTCGTGACGCCGTCGAGTTCGCCGTCGAGCAGGCGCAGGTCGCGTGGCTGAACAGCGGGTTCGGGGGCGGCGTTGTGGTCGGTGGTGTTCCGGCCGGACTCGCCGCCGGGAGGTGACAAGGCGCGGCGCGGTCGGCTGCTGGTGGGGCGGTAGTCCGTGGCCCGGGGCGGGCCAGGGACCCGTATTTGCAGCTGTAGACGGACCGGGCAGCGGGAAAGTGCAAGCGCGGCGACGGAACATCCCCTGCCCACGGCCCGTACGCGGCGCCGGGCTCGTGCAGGCCCCTCAGTGCTGGGAGTCCCCTTGTCGCTCCGGGCCGTCTTCCGGTCCTGGTTCGGCTGGTCGGCCCTCCTCGCGGAGCCGTAGCGCGTTCACTCTGCCGTTCGAACGGCAGCTGTCGGGTGGAGGGAACCCGCTCGGACTCCCAGGTTGTCCAGTAGAACGACATGACGACACGACCTGCGGGAGGGATGCCAGTGCGGGACTCGCCTTCCGAACGGGAAGCGGACTTCAGCCGTTTCGCCCACGATGTCCATCCGGCGATGCTGCGCACCGCCAGGCTGCTGACCGGGGACCCGCATGCTGCACAGGACCTGGCTCAGAGTGCCCTGCTGCGGATCTACATGTCCTGGGGGCGTTCCGGTACGTGGGACAACCCGGCGGCCTACGCCCGCAGGACCCTGGTCAACGTCCACGCCACGTGGCGTCGGAGGCACTGGTACCGGGAGATTCCCCACCGCAGTCCCCGGGAGCAGGGGCAGGCCCAGGACCCCGCACAGCGTTGGGGGGACCTGGTGGATCTGGAGCGCGCTCTTGCCGCGCTGCCGGCCGCGCAGCGCACGGTTCTGGTCCTCAGGTTCTACGAGGACCTGAGCGTGGAGCAGGTCGCGCAGTTGCTGGGGTGCTCGGTGGGGACGGTCAAATCCAGGACGAGCAGGGCGCTGGACCGGATCCGCGGACGGGTGGAACTGTCCGGACGCGCAAGGAGGGACCAGGAATGAACGAC
This sequence comes from Kitasatospora purpeofusca, assembly GCF_036010405.1. NCBI lineage: Bacteria > Bacillati > Actinomycetota > Actinomycetes > Kitasatosporales > Streptomycetaceae > Kitasatospora > Kitasatospora purpeofusca. The sequence goes on from NZ_CP108561.1 coordinate 7,241,889, forward strand.
TTCGAGGGCCGGGAGCAGGAAGAACTCCGTTCGGGCCTACGGGGGTTGGCGGATCGGCAGGTTCCGGTGCCGGCACCGGTGCGCGAGGTGGTGGAGCGTGGGCGGCGCCGTCGTCGGGTGCGAGTGGCCGGTGCGGTCACGGCCGTCGTGGCGTGTGCGGTGGTGGTGGGCGTATTGTCCGGGTCGCGGTCCGCGCCGGACGAACGCCGGCCGGCGTCGGCGGCCGCGGAACCGACGGTCTCGGCGACGACCTCTGCATCCGCGTCTGCGTCTGCGTCCGCACCGGCGGCGGCGCTGGTCCGCCGTGAGGTGGATCCCGCCGGTCCGCCGGCCCAGCCCGGCAGTCCGGTGCTGGGCCAGGCGTATCCGTTCGACTGGGGAGTCCATTGCGGGGCGCGGTACCTGTGGTTCTCGGGCAGGATCTGGCAGGCGCAGGGTGAGGTGCCACTGCCGCCGGGGCTGCCGGGAGTCCACGGGCCGAACTCCGCTCCGCTGGTGGTGCCTGGCTATGTGACGGTCACCGGGGCGGACACGGCCCGGTTCGAGGCGCCCGGCTACCTTCGGGAACCGGCCGCGTTGCGGGCCGTGGCCGACGCACCGCTCTGCGCGTGAACCCGGGGCGGTGCCCGGCGGGCACCGCCCCGGAGGGCGTCAACGGGGGTAGAGCTGGTACAGGACCTCGTAGTAGTCGTCGTTGCTGGGCCAGGTGGCCTGGGGGTCCTGCCAGTACAGGCAGCTGCCCGTCGAGTCGTTGTGGCCCATGCCGAAGGCGTGGCCGGTCTCGTGGCAGGCCACGGCCTGGTGGTTGGAGGTGTAGGAGTCGTTGTACTGGATCGAGACCGAGCCGTCGACGAAGTGGCTGTTCCCGTCCCAGCTGTAGGAGGTCAGGGCCAGCCATCCGTTCGTACCGTAGTAGTCCTCGGACACGTCCACGCAGTGGGTGCCGCTGTAGCCCGGGCAGCCTCCGACCGCTCGGGCGACATGGATGTTCGGGGACTGGTTCCACTCGGTGATGACCGTGCCCACGGGCCAACCGGCACCGGTGCGGTCGTTGTAGTAGATCTGCGGGTTGGTGTATCCGTTGCGCGCCCAGGTCAGGGGCGGGCACGTGCCGGCGATGTTGCTGGCGGTCCCGTAGCCGCAGGACCCGCTTGCGACCAGGGAGGGACTCGTGGCGGCCGTGCCGACCGTGCTGGGGTCGATCAGGCCTTTGACGCCTGTGGCCTTCAGCTGCTTGTACAGCTGGTCGGCGCTCACGCCCGTTGCGGCCAGGTAGTTCGCGCCGTGGGTGACGCCGTCCGCGGTCCGGTACTCGACGTGTACCTCCGTCGGGACGCCCGGAGTCGGGGACCCGGGAGCGGGCGTCTGCGGGGCGGGAGCGGGCGTCGGTGCGGAGGGTGTTACGGGGCGCGGCCCCGGCGCGGGCCCCTCCCCTGCGAAGGCGCTCTGAGCGGGTGACAGGACGACAGCGGTGGCTGCCAGTACTGCTGCGGCTGCTGTGACGAGAGTCCGTTTGATAAGCATAAGTCCCCCTTTGTGTCCGAACATGTGTTCAGGCCGAGAGGGATCCTTGCACGCACAGATCGCGGTGCCGGGGGTCGTTCGGCAACTTGGCCGCTTCTCGAAGTGCGGCGGTGTGCGCTACGGCGCCACACATTTGACGAAAGCCCAGCTCGCGGCTCTGGCCGATAAGCGTCGTGCCAGCCATATCCGTTTATAGGGATGCAGCTCAGTGCGTCTTCACCTTGATCACATTTTGGCCAGGCGTTCGGTCCGTACGGTGGACTCGTCCTGCGGCGGTGCGACGACCGGCTCGCCGGAATGGTGCCGGTGCGGGGTGGGTCGGGGTCCCCGTGCCACTGTGTCGGTACGCATCGGTACTGTTCCGCTGGTGACGTCGTTACTCGAAAGCGAGCTCAGGGACCTCCTGGCAACCCGACTGGAAGTTCTGGAGCCGGGATTGAGTCTGGTCCGATGCGATTTTTCGCTGCGCGACGCCCCACTCGGGACCAGGGGTCGGATCGACATCCTCGCTCGTGATCGGCACGGGCTCTGGGTGATCATCGAGTTGAAGCGCGAGAGGTCCAGTTCACGTCAGGCGCTGCACGAGATCGCGAAGTACGCGGAACTGCTCCAGCGGGACAAGCAGCTTGCCCCCGACCGGATTCGCGCCCTCATCGTTTCGACCGACTGGACGGAACTGCTCGTGCCGGTGAGCAACATGGCCCGTGACTGGAGCCATGACCTTCGCGGCTACGAGCTCCACGTGGATGTCGACGGTCGGCTCGATGCCGACCGTGTCGCACTCCTGCCCGAGTCGCCCGAGCGGTACATCACGCCCGTGCACGGCATCTACCTCTACGCGAGTCCCCGGGAACGAGACCGAGGATGGCGACAGATCCGGCAGATCGGGCGGACGCTCGTGCGAGCAGCTCGAGCAATTGCGCAGGAGCCGGGCGATGTCGATGTCACGCTGCGCGTCTACAACCCGTGTGATCTGGTGCAGGCCATCGTGCACGGCTGGCCGGACGAGCTGGACCGGTGGCAGCCGGGTGTCATTGCCACTGCCGAGTTCGCCGACGGCACCCGCTCCGTCGTCCAGGGCATGCTGTGCGCGGACGGCTACGGGGCTCCGGGTTTTCTCGACATGGTCCATGTGGTGTACCGGGACCCGATCAAGTGGATGACGACTCGGTACGGCGGTGTCACCTGGGAGTACGACCAGGGCTTGCTCGGTCTCCTGGGCTTGCGCTACGTGCTGCTTGAGATTGTTGGTGACGGCCCGGAGTTCCCGGCTCCCGAAGACGAACGCGGACTCTGGCTGGTCGAGGACGGGCAGTCGATGCGCATTTCGTCCGACGATCCGGAGGAGTTCAGTACGGCTTGGCAGAGCCTCTGTTTCAACGGGAACCTTATGACTCTCCGAGGTTTTCTCGCCGCGCATCGCCACGAAGTCGATGCGCTCCGTGTCGAGTACCTCAGCTGCACGGACATACGGCGTTGATGGCGGGCAGTGCGAAGGCGTTGCCGGACGACTTCCCGGTCCCGGGTCTCGACGTGGTGCTCGGCCAGGCGATCCCCTTCGACAGGACCAGCGGGGCCAGGCCGGCCGGCGAGCGCAGCAGCCCGCCCCGGCGGGCGGCGGCCGGGGCCGGCCGGTCGAGGAGGGCGGTCACGGTGCTCATGCCGGGCCTCCCTCGCGCAGCCGGGGGTCGATCAGCGGGTGGAGCACGTCCACCAGGGTGTTGATGACCACGAACGCCGCGCTGGAGATGACCACCAGGGCGCTGACCACCGGCAGGTCGCGCGAGCCGACCGCGTTGGCCAGCACCCGGCCCAGGCCCGGCCGGGTGAAGATGTTCTCCACCAGCACCGCGCCGCCGAACAGGCTGCCCAGCACGAAGCCGCCCAGCGTGGTCAGCGGCAGCAGGGCGTGCCGCAGGGTGTGCCGCAGCAGCACCGCCGTCTCGCCCAGGCCGCGCGAGCGCGCGGTCAGTACGAACGGGCGGCCGTCGGTGCTCTCCAGCTCCTGGCGGATCACCTGGGCGAGCACTCCGGCCAGCGGCAGTGCCAGCGCCAGCGTCGGCAGCACCAGCGCCGCCGGCCCGTCCGCCCCGATCGAGGGCAGCGCGTGCAGCCGGTAGGAGAACACCGTCAGCAGGATGATGCCCAGCCAGAACGACGGCATCGACACCATCAGCAGCTCGGTCAGACCGGCGGCGCCGCGCACCGCCCGGCCCCGGCCGGCCGTCAGGACGGCGGCCAGCACCGCCAGCACCAGCGCGGTGACCAGCGCGGACACCGCCAGCTCGACGGTCGGGCCGAGCTGGCTGCCGAGCAGCCGCTCGATCGGCTCGTTGAGCTGGTACGACCAGCCGAGGCCGCCGCTCGCCAACTGGCCGAGCTGGCGGCCGTACTGGAGGAGCAGCGGGTCGTCCAGGCCGTTCTCGGCGATCACCTGGCCGCGCAGGGCCGGGGTCGCGGCGGCGCCCGGCCCGATCAGTCCGTCCACGATGTCGCCGGGGGCGAGGTGGAGGGCGAAGAACGTCACCGTGAGCGTCCCCCACACCACCACCAGCCCCGCCGCGAGCCGCCGGGCGACGAACCTGGCCCAGGGCGGCACGTGCCGTCGCGGCGCGAGCCGGGCGCGGTCGGACACCTCAGGCCACCTCGATGCCGTAGAAGTCCGTGTTGGCGTCGACGTCCAGGACCAGCCCGTCGACCTTGCCGTGCCGGGCGACGTCCATGGTGGCGATGTAGGCGGGGAAGGAGTACGCCTGCTCGACGATCTTCCGCTGGACCTTGCGGTACAGCTCGGCGCGCTGTGCAGCGTCCACGGTCGCCTCGGCCTGGTCCAGCCAGCCGTCGATCTCGGCGTCCTTGACCCGGCTGCCGTTCGCCCCGCCGCCCCCGAACTGGGACTTGGAGTGGTAGAGGTTGCCCAGCAGGCTCGGGTCGGAGCCCTGCCAGGCGAAGGCGAACACGTCGTAGTCGCCCTTGCCGGTGCGCCCGATGGAGCCCGCGGAGTCCAGCGGCACCAGCTTCAGCTCGATGCCGACCTGCTTCAGCGCGTCCTGCACGCCCACGTCGAAGGTGTGGTTCTGGGCCGAGACGAAGGTCTGCACGTACGGCTGCTCGGCGGTGAGGCGCTTGCCGTCCTTGGTGCGGTAGCCCTCGCCGTCCTTCCCGGTCCAGCCGGCCTCGTCGAGCAGCTTCTCCGCCTTCTCCTTGCTGTACTCCCAGGCCGGCTTGGCGAACGACGGCTCGGCGCCGGGGGTGGAGGGCGCCAGCGGCCCCCAGGCCTGCTCGTACTCGCCCTGGAAGATGCCCTTGACGATCCCGGCGAAGTCGATGGCGTGCCGGACGGCCTGCCGGGTGCGCGGGTCGTCGAACGGCGCGCGGGCGGTGTTGAGGTAGTAGGTGTAGGGGACGCCGGGGACCGCCTTGCGGACCACCTGGACGCCGTTCTGGCCGCGCAGGCCGGCCAGCCGGTTGGCGGGTATCAGCTCGGCGGCGTCGACCTGGCCCGACGTCAGGGCGCCTACCCGGGAGGCGTCCTCCTTCAGCAGCAGGACGACGATGCTCTCCAGCTTCGCCTGCCCCTGGTGGGCGGCGGTCGACGGGGCCCAGTTGTAGTCGGGCCGGCGCTTGAACACCGCCTGCTGGCCGGGCGTCACCGACTCGAAGGTGAACGGGCCGGTGCCGACGACGAACGCGCCGCCGGAGGAGAGGTCGCCGCTGTGGTCGCGCAGGGCGACGGGCGAGTGGAAGCCGAGGAAGGTGCTCCCCGTCGAGCTGAGGAACGAGGAGTGGGGGGCGGTCAGGTGGACGGCCACCGTGCGCGGGTCGACCACCTCGGTCTCCTTGTAGGGGCCGAGCAGGCCGGCCGCCCGCTTGGACGCCGTCTTCGCCGCCGTGACGTGGTCGAAGTTCGCCTTCACCGCCGCCGCGTCGAACGGGGTGCCGTCGCTGAAGGTCACGCCCGCCCGCAGGGTGAAGGTGTAGGTGAGGCCGTCGGGCGAGACCGTCCACGAATCGGCCAGCCACGGCTTGACGGTCCCGTCCGGGGCGACCGAGACCAGCGACTCCAGCACCGGGCGCAGCAGCCGTCCGGTGACGGCGGTGGACGCGGCGTGCGGGTCCCAGCTGTCGGGTTCGACGGCGGCGCCGTAGCGCAGGGTGCCGCCGCCCTTCTTCGCGGAGGGCGGGGCGGAGGAGTCCGAGCAGGCCGTGAGGACGGCGGGGCCGATGACGGCGGCGGCGGTCAGGGTGACCGGGAAACGGAGGAAACGGCGTCTGGTGTACATGGGTTCTTTCTCGATCCTGCGCGAGACGGCGGAACGGTGGGCGGCGCGAGGCCCGCCCACCCCGAGGGGGAGGCGCTGACGGCCCCGGCCACGGACGATGCGACGAGTCTGCTGGCTCCGTCCGGATCCGAACCCCCTGACCGTCCCCCTATGCGGGCCCTCTTCCGGGGCCCGCGGGTTTGGCTGCCGGACGCTCGCGGGTGCGCCCGGTCAGGGTGGTGCGGCCGTTCCGGGGAGCCCTCCGGAACGGCCGCACCGGGACCGTCAGATCTGCGGCACGGGGGTGTCCGCAGACTTGAGGTCCGGTCCGGGGGCGTTCTCGGCGACGGCCGAGGGGCTGCGCAGGACGAAGGCGGCCACCAGGACGCCGATCGCCACGAACACGGCGCTGAGCCCGTAGGAGAGGTGGAAGCCGCCGGTGAGCGCCGCCACCTTGCTGTCGCCCTCGCCGAGCAGCGTCGCGGTGCGGGAGGCGGCCACCGTGGCGAGCACGGCGGTGCCGATCGAGGCGCCGACCTGCTGGGTGGTGTTCACCAGGCCGGAGGCGATGCCGGCGTCGTTGGGCGAGGTGACCGACATGGCCTGGCCGATCAGTGCGGGCATGGCCGCGCCGAAGCCGAGGCCGAGCAGCACGAACGGCGGCACGATGTCGAGGAGGAAGCTTCCGTCGCTCGGCACCCGGGCCAGCAGCGCGAGCGCCGCGGCCACCAGCAGCAGGCCGACGACCAGCACCCGGCGGGGCCCGAACTTCTGGTTCAGCTTGACCGCGAAGCCCAGCGCGACGATCGCGATGGTGACCGGTGCGGGCAGGAAGGCGAGCCCGGTCTTCAGCGCGTCGTAGCCCAGGACGTTCTGGAAGTACAGCGCGGTGCAGAACTGGTAGCCGAACAGGCCGGCGACCATCAGGACCATGATGCCGTTGGCGCCGGAGACCGCCCGGGAGCGGAAGATGTGCAGCGGCAGCAGCGGCTTGGCCGCGTACGCCTGGCGGACCACGAAGCCGGCCAGCAGCGCCAGCGAGCCGGCCAGCAGGCCCAGCGTGCGGCCGTCGCCCCAGGTGTACTCCTCGGCCTTGATGATCGTGTAGACCAGCAGCATCAGACCGCCGGTGGCGAGCACCGAACCGACCAGGTCGGCGCCCTCGCGCAGCCCCGCTCCCTTCCCGCCGGGCACCACGCTCTGCGTCAGCACGAGCGCCACCAGGCCGATCGGCACGTTGACGTAGAACACCCAGGGCCAGCTGAAGCTCTGCGTCAGCACGCCGCCCAGGATCAGGCCCAGCGAGGCGCCGGCCGCGGAGACGAACGCGTACGCCGCCAGTGCCTTGGCGCGCTCGCCGGCGTCGGGGAACAGGGTGATGATCATGCCCAGGACGACGGCCGAGGCGAGCGCCCCGCCGACCCCCTGGACGAACCGGAACACCACCAGCGCCGTCGAGGAGGAGGACAGGCCGCAGGCCGGCGAGGCCGCCGTGAACAGGCCCAGGCCCGCGCTGAAGACGCGTCGGCCGCCCAGCAGGTCGCCCAGCCGGCCGGAGAGCAGCAGCAGCCCGGCGAACGCGATCAGGTAGGCGTTGACCACCCAGGCCAGACCGGACTGGGTGAAGTCGAGGTCGGTCTGGATGGTCGGGAGGGCGACGGTCACGATCGAACCGTCGAGGATGATCATCAGGTTGCCGGTGCAGAGGACCCCCAGTGCCAACCAGCGTGACCTGGAAGGCTGGAGGGACGGCGGGGCATGCGTGGTCATCGGAGGAGTCCTTCGGGGAATGGCCGGGGAGGGGCGCCCGGTGGCGCCCGCGCTCCCTGAGGGCACTTCTTGTTACAGCGACCATCCTGTGTGACCATCAAGTCCCACCGTAAGGAGGCACTTTCATGTTCCTGGGGAACAGCGATGTGATCGACGACCTCGATGAGGCCGGTGGCCTCGACGACCCGGCCCCCGTCCGCGAGGCGTGCACCGTCCTGGAGGCGCTCAACCGGATCAGCGGCAAGTGGGCGATCGGGATCCTGCTCAACCTCAGCCACGGCCCGGTCCGCTTCACCGAACTCGAACGGTCCGTACCCGGAATCAGCCGCCGTATGCTCACCCTCACGCTGCGGAACCTCGAACGCGACGGACTGATCCGGCGCACCGTCTACGCGACCGTGCCGCCCAAGGTGGAGTACCGCGGCACCGAGATGGCCGACGAGCTCTACGCCTCCCTCAAGGGCCTCACCGCCTGGGCGGAGCGCCACCGCGACGCCATCGCCCGCTCGCGCGACTCCTACGACCGTGAGCAGGAGGCGGCGGCCACCGGGGACCTCTGAACCCCCTCAGGCCCGGTCCGTGTCCACCCGCGGCGGGGCCGGTGCCCGGTGGGCGGGGCGCGGCCTGGCGCGGTCGCGGAGCCAGGCCCCGGCGGCGACCGCGGGCCACAGGCGGGTCGCGGCGTTGCGGGCGGCGATGGCCGCGCGGGTGGCGGGGACCATGAGGGCCGCGGCCGCGCCGACGTTGTTCTGGCGGGGGTCGACGAGCTCGCGGTGCTTCGCCTCGTAGCGGGCGAACGCGGCGCGGTGGTCGGCGGGGGTGGCGGCGAGTTCCTCGGCGAGGGTGTGCGCGCCGGCCATGGCGAGGGTCGAGCCGTCGCCGAACAGTGAGACCGAGGACGCGGCGTCGCCCAGCAGGGCGATGCGGCCGTCGGCCCAGGAAGCGATGCGCACCCGGCTCACCGAGTCGAGCCACAGGTCCTCGGCGGTCAGGGCGCGGTCGAGGAGTTCGGGGACGCGCCAGCCGCCGCCGGTGTAGGAGCCGGCGAGTACGCGCCTGTGCTGCTCGGTGTCGCGGGGGTCGAAGTCGGTGACGCCGGGGTGGCGGAAGACGAACGCCGCGACCGCGCGGTCGTGGACGGGGTGCAGGGCGGCCATCCGGCCGGGCGCGTTGTGGATGACCACGTCGGTGCGGCTGTCGGCAGGTCCGTCGAGCGGCACGGTCGCGATGTACAGGCCCATGTGGCGCACGAACCCGGCTTCCGGCCCGAACGCCAGGCGGCGTGTCGTCGAGTGCAGGCCGTCCGCGCCGATCACGAGGTCGAACCGGCGCGGCGCCGAGTGCGCGAACGTGACGTCGACACCGCCCGCGTCCTGGTGGAACGCGGTGGCCGTGTCGCCGAACAGGATCTCGGTGGAGTCCCGGCTCGCCTCGAAGAGGATCCGGGCCAGGTCCGTGCGCGTCAGCTCGACCTCGCCGCTGCGCGAAGCCCGTTGCAGGGCAAGCATGTTGATGCGGCCGACCGGGCGGCCGGCGGTGTTGACGAAGCTGAGCGCGGTGACCTCGGTGGCCGCGTCGCGCAGTCGCGGCAGCACCCCCATGCGCTCGGCGACCTCCACCGCGGGGCCGCGGACGTCCACCGGGTTGCCGCTGGACCGCAGACCGGTCGCGAGCTCGACGATCGTGGGCCGGAATCCGTGCCGCGCCAGCCAGTACGCGAGCGTCGTCCCGGCGACGCCGGCGCCGGAGATCAGGACCGTCGGGCCGGTGGTGCGGGTGTTCATGGGAGCTCCCCTCGCAACTGCCGACCCGGGCCGCCCGAGCCGTCCATGACGATATGACCATTTCTGAAAGTTGGTCAACCGGATGGTGACCGAATCTCGAATCCGGTCATATGCTGGGGCTCATGACCCTGCCTGACGGGCGAACCGGGCAACCCGGACGCCTTCGCGACCCGCAGCAGCGCGCCGCCCGCGCCACCCGGATCCTCGACACCGCCGCCGACCTGCTGACCCGCCGCGGCTACCGCCACGTGTCCATCGACGACGTGGCCGCCGGGGCCGCCATCGGCAAGGGCACCGTCTACCTGCACTGGAAGACCCGCGAGCAACTGTTCGGCGCGGTCTTCGCCCGCGAGATCCTCGCCGCCGTCGACGAACTGCGCCGCGCCCTGCGCCGCGACCCGGAGAACTGCCTGCTGCACCGGTTCGCGCGGACGTACTTCCTGGCCGTCGACGACCGACCGCTGCTGCGGGGCTTCCTGCTGAACGACCCGGATCTGCTCGGCAGGCTCACCGACGCCCCTGACACCGGACGCGACGAACGGCACGGCGCGACGGCGTACCGCCACCTCGAACTCCTCGCCGCACACGGCCTCCTGCGCGACGACCTGGACCTCGGCGAGATCGCGTACGCCTACCAGGCCACGTTCGAGGGCTTCCTGCGCGCCGGGCCCACCGCGCTCGACACCGGGCAGCGGGCCGACCTCCTCGCCCGCACTGTCCGGCGCGCCTTCGAAACCGGACTCGCCCCCACCGGCGCCGCCCCCGCCGACGGCACACTCCCCGCCATCGCCGCCGCCACCGCCGCACTCCTCGACGACCTCGTCGACGCCGATCGCGCCGAGTTCGGCCTCCCCGGGGGCGACGCCGAAGGAGCCGGCCGGCCGGGGCCGGGAGGAGTTCGGCCGGGGGTGTAGTTCGCACGGGTGGAAGCGGTCCCGAGAGGGCCCTCAAGCGGCCTGTCGGCCGGGGCCGGTGCCACCGGAGCGCCGGTCGGTGACCGCGCCGGAGGGGGCGGGGGTGCGCCGGGGCGCGCCGGGCTCAGCGGCGGCCCAGCACCTCGGCGAGGCGGCTCACCCCGTCCGCGCCGTGGCCGAGGGCGACGGTCCGGCGGACCAGGCCCTCGGCCGCGCGCATCACCCCGGACTCGATGCCGTGCGACTCCGCGGTGTGCACGACGTGGGCCATGCTGGAGACCGCCGAGGTGAGCGGGTTGACCGCGCCCGAGTAGCTGCCGCTGTCGAAGTCCTCGGCGAACTCCGTGAACAGCGGGGGCAGGATCGCGCCGATCCCCTGGGCGAACGGTGCCAGCTCCCGCCCGCTGATCCCCTCCGCCCCGGCCAGCGCCAGGGCGTGCACGTACCCGGCCATCGCGGTCCAGAAGATGTCCAGCAGCGCGAGGTCGAAGCCGGCCGCCCGGCCGATCTCCTCGCCGAGGTGCGTGTGGGTGCCGCCGAGCAGCGCCAGCACCGGCGCGTACCGCTCGTAGAGCTCGGCCGGCCCGCTGTGGAGGAAGACGGCCGCCGGTGTGCCGATGCTCGGGGCCGGCGTCATGACGGCGCCGTCCAGGTACTCGACGCCGTGCTCCGCCGCCCACGCGGCCGTGGACCGGGCCCGGTCCGGCGAGTCGGCGGTCAGGTTGACCACCGCCCGGCCCTTGAGCGCGGCCTCGACCTCCGCACGGCGCAGAACGGCGTCCGAGGCGTCGTAGTTCACCACGCAGACGACCGTCAGCGCGCTCGCGGCCGCGGCCTCTCCGGCCGTGGCCGCGCTCACCGCGCCCCGGGCGACCAGTTCCGCGTCCCGGCCCGGGGTGCGGTTCCAGACCGTGGTGCGGACGCCGGCGTCCACGAAGGCTCCGGCCAGGGCGCGTCCCATCGGTCCGAGGCCGAGCACGGTGACGGTGGGGCGGGGGTGGTTGGTGGGCATACTTCATCTCCTGTAGACATGGTGGTGGACAACAATGAGCCCGGGGGGAAGACATGACGCGCGGTCAGGCCGTGAAGCTGGACGTGTGCGGGGTGACCGCCGTCGTCGCCGTGATCGACGGCAAGTGGAAGACGTCCCTGCTCTGGCTGCTGGAGGCAGGCCCGCAGCGCCCGGCCGAGATCCGCCGGCGCCTTCCCGGCCTCAGCGAGAAGGTCCTCACCCAGGCCCTGCGCGAGATGGAGTCCGACGGCCTGGTGCACCGCGAGGTGCACGACGTCCTTCCGCTGAAGACGGTCTACTCCCTGACCGACTTCGGCCGGCGGCTCTCCGTCGCCCTCGGCCCGGTCTCCGACCTGGGCCACGAGCGCCTCGACCGCCTGGCGGCCGAACAGGCCGAACGGGCCGGACGGACCGGACAGGTCGAGTCGTCGGCCTCCTGATCCGCTGCCCTCTCCCTTCCGTGCTCCGGGTACCAAGTCTCGTCGCGCCGCACGCCGTTGCCCAGTACGCACAAAAAGGTGGCTACTGCGTCGGCAGACGGCCGCGACCACCGATCAGGAACGAGGAACCGTGAACGTCGACTCCGAACCCGCCCCGACCGTTGTCACCGCTCGGCCGGTGGGCGTATGGCGGCAGCGCAACTTCCGGGCCATGTGGTCGGCGCACACCGTCAGCCAGTTCGGCACCCAGATCACGTTCTTCGTCGTCCCCGTGCTCGCTCTGACGACCCTTTCGGCGTCGACGGGACAACTCGGTCTCATATCGGCGCTGGAGACCCTGCCGTTCCTCCTGTTCGGGCTCCCGGCGGGTGCGTTGCTCGACCGGTGGGACCGCAGGCGGGTGATGGTGGCGGCCGACATCGGGCGGGCCGCGGCCATCGCGCTGCTGCCGATCGGCCCCGCCCGCGACTGCGCCCTCCAGGCGCTGCGACTGGCGGAGACCTACGGCTTCCGGCTGTGCGAGGCCGACAGCCTGCTGATCCTGGCCCGGACCCAGAGCGCCCGCGGCGCCTCGGCCCACGACTTCGCCCGCCGCGCGCTGACCATCCACCAGCAGAACGGGCACCGGCTCGGCGAGCGCCAGGCGCTGGCGCTGCTGGAGGAGTGGGGGGCGGTCGTGATGCCCAACCGCCTGACCGCCCTGATCCCCGGCCCCGCCCGGCACCCCGCACCCTCCGCCGGCGTCCGCGTCCCGCGCCGCCGTGCCCCCGGCCTGCGCCTGGGCGAAGCGTCCTGACCGCTGTCCGCACCCGTCCCCACCGCCCGTCCCCACCGCCCGTCCCCCGGCTCCCGTCTCCCGGTCCGCCGGGGGGCGGGCGGTGCGGTCAGCCGTGGAAGGCGGTGCGGGCGGAGAGGACCCGGAGGGCGGTCTCGGACCAGCGGATGTTCTCGCGTTCGAACGCCATCCCGCGCAGCAGGGTGAGGTAGGGGCCGACGCGCTCGGCCTCGGCGAGGTGCTGCTCCTCGGTGCGGCCGTCGAGGAGCTTGGCCTGCAGACGCTCGTAGCGGGCGAGCTTGGCGCGGGCCCACTCCAGGCGTTCGGCCACGGCGGCGCGCACGGCGCCGGCGTCACCGGCGTCGACGCTCTGGACCTTGACCATCAGCTCGTCGCGGATGGTGGTCGGCTTGTTCGAGTGCTCGGCAGTGTAGGCGTGGACGGCGGCGAGCCCGGCCTCGGTGAGGGAGAACAGGCGCTTGTTCGGGCGCCGCTCCTGCTCGACCACCCGGGCCGAGATGAGGCCGGCGGCCTCCATCCGGTCCAGCTCGCGGTAGAGCTGCTGCGGGGTGGCCATCCAGAAGTTCGCCACCGAGGCGTCGAAGCCCTTGGAGAGGTCGTAGCCGGAGGCCTCGCCCTCCAGGAGGGCGGCCATCACCGCGTGCCGCAGAGCCATGCGGTCACGCTAGCAGCCACTAGTCAACAAGGCGACTAATGGCTATGGACAGTGCGCTCCCGCCAGCTCCATACTCGCCGGTACACCTACTCAATTCGATGACTAGGGACCGGAGACCTCCCATGCACCCGTTCCGCAAGGCGGTCGAGGACCGCGACGCCCAGGCCATGATCGATCTGCTCGCCGAGAACGTCGTGTTCACCAGCCCCGTCGCGTTCAAGCCCTACCCCGGCAAGGCGATCACCGGCGCGATCCTGCGCGGCGTGCTGCGCGTCTTCGAGGACTTCGCCTACGTCCGCGAGATCGGCGACCCCGACGGACGGGACCACGCCCTCGTGTTCACCGCCACCGTGGGCGGCAAGCGGCTCCAGGGGTGCGACTTCCTCCACCTCGACGAGGACGGGAGGATCGACGAGCTCACCGTGATGGTCCGCCCGCTCTCCGCCGCGCAGGCGCTCGCCGCCGCGATGGCCGCCGAGTTCGACCGGATCGCCGCCGAGGCGGCGGAGGCGGACCCCGCCGGAGCGGCCGACACGGCCGGGGCGGCCGAGCGGTGAGCGACTTCGACGCCGTCGTCATCGGCGCCGGCAACGCCGGGCTCACCGCCGCCACCAGCCTCCAGCTCGCCGGCCTGCGCACCCTGCTGGTCGAGCGGCACAACCTGCCCGGCGGCTGCGCCACCTCCTACCGCCGGGGCCGCTTCGAGTTCGAGGTCGCCCTGCACCAGCTCTCCGGCGTCGGAGCCGAAGGCCAGCCCTTCACCCTCCGCGGCCTCTTCGACCGGCTCGGCGTCAGCGACAAGCTGGAGTTCGTCGAGGAGCACGACCTCTACCGGGCCGTCGTCCCCGGCCGCTACGACGTCACCCTGCCCGCCGACTGGCAGGGCACCACCGACGCGCTGGCCGCCGCCTTCCCCGGCAACCGCGACCGGATCGAGCGCTTCCTCCAGCTCGTCAGGGACGTCACCTTCTGGCAGATCGCGGCCATCCGCGGCATGCCGCCCGAGCAGGTCGACCCGGTCCTGTTCCGGTACGGGCTGCGCCCGGTCAAGGACGTCCTCGACGAGTTCTTCGACGACCCCGGCCCCAAGTCGGTGCTCGGCACCTACTGGACCTACCTCGGCCAGCCGCCCTCCCGGCTCGCCTTCCAGGACCTCGCGCTCACCCTCTACGCCTACCTGGAGTACAAGCCCTGGCACCTCGTGGGCGGATCCCAGGCGCTGTCCACCGCGATCCTCGACTCCTTCCTCGGCGCCGGCGGACAGGTGCGCTTCAACACGGCCGCCACCGCCCTGCTCACCGAGCACGGCCGGGTGACCGGCGTCCGGCTCGACGACGGCGAGGAGGTCACCGCCCGCGACGTCGTCTCCAACGCCTCGCTCCCGGTCACCTACGCCATGCTCGGCGAGCACGCCGTCCCCGCCGCCGTCCGCGAGGACCTCGCCACCCGCCGGACCGGCGTCTCCGGCGTCGTCCTGCACATGGGCCTCGCCGCCACGCCCGCCGAACTCGGCTTCACCACCAGCACCACCTTCGTCCACACCGACGAGGACGAGGAGCGCACCTACGCCGCCACCCGCACCCTGGAACCCGCCCGCGGCATCTGCGTCACCTCCTACGACGTGGCCCCGATCGGCTTCGCCCCGTCCGGCGCCACCCACGTCAGCCTGATGACCCTCCAGTACGGGGACCACTGGGCGAAGATCCCGCCCGCCGACTACGCCCGGACCAAGTTCGCCTACGCGCAGACCCTGCTCGACCGGGTCGAGGCGGTCGCCCCCGGCATCCGCGACGCGATCGAGGAGGTCGACGTCGCCACCCCGCTCACCATGGCCCGCTACCTCGGCCACCCCGGCGGCGCGATCTACGGCTACGACCAGGACCGCACCGAGGGCTGGCTCTTCCGCAACAGCGAACGCCGCAGCCACGTCCCCGGACTGCACCTGGCCGGCTCCTGGGCCGGACCGGGCGGCTTCCAGCCCACCCTCGAAGCCGGCGCCCGCGTCGCCCGCCGCCTGCTCCGCGCCAGGGACGCGGCCTGAGCCCGGCCCCTCTGCCCGCCCGCACCAGGTTGGAGAACGCCCGTGAGCCACCCCATCGCCCCCCTCTTCGACGACCACGACGCGGTGCGGGCCGAACTCGAAGCCCGCCCGCGCCACGCCACCGACCCCGCCGCGAGCACCGCCGCCGTCGACGCCCACCACCCCCGGCGGCTGCGCCTCACCGTGGCCGAGGTCGTCACCGAGACCGTCAGCACCAGCACCTTCCGGCTCCGCCGCCCCGACGGCGGCGACCTGCCGCCCTTCCTCGCCGGCCAGTACGTCGGGGTGTTCGCCGACGGCACCAGCCGCCCCTACGCCATCGCGTCCAGCCCCGCCCGGACCGACCACTGGGACCTGACCGTGCGCCGGGTGCCCGGCGGGCGGATCAGCAACCACCTGATCGACACCCTCGCGCCCGGTGACACCCTCACCACCACCGCCCCCACCGGGACCTTCCACCACAACCCGCTCTTCCACGGCGAGGACGTCGTCTTCCTCGCCGGCGGCTCCGGCGTCGTCCCGGCGATGAGCATGGTCCGCGAGATCGCCGACCGGGGCCTGTCCCGCCGCTTCCACCTGCTGTACGGCTCCCGCAGCGCCGAGGACATCGTCTTCCGCACCGAACTCGACGCCCTCGCCGCCACCCACCCCGGCATCCACGTCCACCACGTCGTCCAGCACGCCCCCGCCGGCCGGACCGGACCCACCGGCCTGCTCACCGGCGCCCTGGTCGAAGCCCTCGCCGGACCGCTCGCCGGCCGCACCGTCTACGTCTGCGGACCGCAGGCCCTCTACCCCTACGCCCTGCGACAGCTCGCGGCGCTGGGCCACCCCCGCCGCCGGATCCGCTTCGAGGCCAACGGCGCCCCCGCCGACCCCACCGCCCAGCCCCACTGGCCGACCGGCACCGACCCGGCGACCGAGGTCGCCGTCACCGCCCGGGGCCGCACCTTCCGCACCCGCCGGGACCGGCCCCTGCTCGACGCCCTGGAGGACGCCGGCATCCGCCCCGAGGCTGCCTGCCGCTCCGGCGAATGCGGCCTCTGCCGGATCCGGGTGGTCAAGGGCCACGTCCACACCGCCACCGAGGCCCGCCTCCGCCTGTCCGACGAACGCTTCGGCTACACCCACTCCTGCGTCGCCTACCCGATCACGGACACCGAACTCGACCTCTGACAGAGCGCCGCGCACGACGGGAAAATCGAGGGAGACCGACGCTCGGCCGTGCCAGGATCGCACGATGGCCTTCTCATCATCAGGACGGGTTGCGACCCAAGTACTGGACATCGGCTACGAGTTCGCCGGCGAACCCGGCGCCGCCGGGACGGTGGTCCTCCTCCACGGCTTCCCCTACGACGTCAGGGCATTCGACGATGTGGCCGCACGCCTCGCGGACCGGGGCGCCCACGTGCTCGCACCGTACCTGCGCGGCTTCGGACCGACCCGGTTCCGGGACGCCGCGACGCCCCCCTCCGGACAGCAGGCGGCGCTCGCCCAGGACCTCGTCGACTTCATGGACGCGCTGGACATCGGGAGCGCCGTCCTCGCGGGCTACGACTGGGGCGGCCGCGCCGCGTGCATCACCGCCGCGCTGCACCCCGAGCGCGTCCGCGGCCTGGTCACGGTCGACGGCTACAACGTCCAGGACCTCGCCCACGCCGGAGAGCCCGCCGCCCCGGCCTGGGAGAGCACCTACTGGTACCAGTACTACTTCCACTCCGAGCGCGGCCGTCTCGGCCTGGAACGCAACCGCGACGAGCTGTGCGAGCTGCTCTGGCGCTCCTGGTCGCCGACCTGGGCCGACGCGACCGCGGCCTTCGCGGCCAGCAGCGCGAGCCTGCACAACCCCGACTTCGTCGATGTGGTGATCCACTCCTACCGCCACCGCTTCGGCCTGGCCGAGGGCGACCCCCGCTACCAGGGACTCGAAGACCTCATTGCCGCCCTGCCGCCGATCACCGTTCCCACCGTCGTCCTCGAAAGCGGAGCCGACGGTGTGGCCGGCCCGAGCGCGGCGGACGACCGGGACTGCTTCACCGGCCCGTACGAACACCGCCTCCTGCCGGGAGTGGGCCACAACGTCCCGCAGGAGACCCCCGAGGCCTTCGCCGACGCTGCCGCTTCCCTTCTGGCGCGCTGACCGCCCTCTCCCCGGGCCGGGGACCGGCCCGGGGAGAGGGCTCACCAGCGGCGACTTGCCCCGTCCGCGGGGGAGGGGTAGTGTTTTCTAGTCGCTTGACAGGGAGCACCGGACACGCAAACGCGCGGACGGTCCCGGGGCGAATAATCCTCTGGAAATACCAACGACACCCGGCTCCGGGTTTATTTGGCGTGTCCATTAATGGGGATTGCGGCCGGATTCGCTTTTCGGAGCGGGGGTCGGCTACAGTTTGGAACGTCGGACGGGGCGCAAGCCGCAGAAGACACCGGCGAGTCGGACGAATGAAACTCCGGAAAACGGAGCGGAAGACATCTGATAGGCTGGGAACACGAAAGAACGAAGCGCCCGGAGGGCCGGTGTGAAAGCCGCCTGAAGGAAGTGTCCGTTCCTTGAGAACTCAACAGCGTGCCAAAAGTCAACGCCAGATATGTTGACATCCCCGGCCTCGGACTTGTTCCGGGGTTGGAGATTCCTTTTGAAGTAAAACACTAGCGAGGACGCAGTGCGCGGGACCGCCCAATTCCGGTGGTTGCCGTGCCGCTCGACGCGAGTGTAGACCGGCCCCTTCTAATCATTGGGCCGAGTAAACATTCACGGAGAGTTTGATCCTGGCTCAGGACGAACGCTGGCGGCGTGCTTAACACATGCAAGTCGAACGGTGAAGCCCTTCGGGGTGGATCAGTGGCGAACGGGTGAGTAACACGTGGGCAATCTGCCCTGCACTCTGGGACAAGCCCTGGAAACGGGGTCTAATACCGGATATGACCTGGGACCGCATGGTCCCGGGTGTAAAGCTCCGGCGGTGCAGGATGAGCCCGCGGCCTATCAGCTTGTTGGTGGGGTAATGGCCTACCAAGGCGACGACGGGTAGCCGGCCTGAGAGGGCGACCGGCCACACTGGGACTGAGACACGGCCCAGACTCCTACGGGAGGCAGCAGTGGGGAATATTGCACAATGGGCGAAAGCCTGATGCAGCGACGCCGCGTGAGGGATGACGGCCTTCGGGTTGTAAACCTCTTTCAGCAGGGAAGAAGCGCAAGTGACGGTACCTGCAGAAGAAGCACCGGCTAACTACGTGCCAGCAGCCGCGGTAATACGTAGGGTGCGAGCGTTGTCCGGAATTATTGGGCGTAAAGAGCTCGTAGGCGGCCTGTCGCGTCGGATGTGAAAGCCCGGGGCTCAACCCCGGGTCTGCATTCGATACGGGCAGGCTAGAGTGTGGTAGGGGAGATCGGAATTCCTGGTGTAGCGGTGAAATGCGCAGATATCAGGAGGAACACCGGTGGCGAAGGCGGATCTCTGGGCCATTACTGACGCTGAGGAGCGAAAGCGTGGGGAGCGAACAGGATTAGATACCCTGGTAGTCCACGCCGTAAACGTTGGGAACTAGGTGTTGGCGACATTCCACGTCGTCGGTGCCGCAGCTAACGCATTAAGTTCCCCGCCTGGGGAGTACGGCCGCAAGGCTAAAACTCAAAGGAATTGACGGGGGCCCGCACAAGCAGCGGAGCATGTGGCTTAATTCGACGCAACGCGAAGAACCTTACCAAGGCTTGACATATACCGGAAACGGCCAGAGATGGTCGCCCCCTTGTGGTCGGTATACAGGTGGTGCATGGTTGTCGTCAGCTCGTGTCGTGAGATGTTGGGTTAAGTCCCGCAACGAGCGCAACCCTTGTTCTGTGTTGCCAGCATGCCTTTCGGGGTGATGGGGACTCACAGGAGACTGCCGGGGTCAACTCGGAGGAAGGTGGGGACGACGTCAAATCATCATGCCCCTTATGTCTTGGGCTGCACACGTGCTACAATGGTCGGTACAAAGGGCTGCGATGCCGCGAGGCGGAGCGAATCCCAAAAAGCCGGCCTCAGTTCGGATTGGGGTCTGCAACTCGACCCCATGAAGTTGGAGTTGCTAGTAATCGCAGATCAGCATGCTGCGGTGAATACGTTCCCGGGCCTTGTACACACCGCCCGTCACGTCACGAAAGTCGGTAACACCCGAAGCCGGTGGCCTAACCCGTAAGGGGAGGAGCCGTCGAAGGTGGGACCAGCGATTGGGACGAAGTCGTAACAAGGTAGCCGTACCGGAAGGTGCGGCTGGATCACCTCCTTTCTAAGGAGCAATGTGCCGCTTGCAGGCGAATGTCCTGCACGGTTGCTCATGGGTGGAACGTTGACTATTCGGCACACTTGGTTGGCATCCGTCAGTACTGCTTCGGCGTGGAAAACGGATTGTTGATGGGGTGTGTCGGGCACGTTGTTGGGTCCTGAGGGAACGGCCGTATGGTCTGTTGCTTCAGTGATGCCGGTCTCATGCGAGGCGAGTTTTCGGACTTGTCGAGTGTGGGTGTCTGGTCGTTGTTTGAGAACTGCACAGTGGACGCGAGCATCTGTGGCCAAGTTTTTAAGGGCGCACGGTGGATGCCTTGGCACCAGGAACCGATGAAGGACGTGGGAGGCCACGATAGTCCCCGGGGAGCCGTCAACCAGGCTTTGATCCGGGGGTTTCCGAATGGGGAAACCCGGCAGTCGTCATGGGCTGTCACCCATACCTGAACACATAGGGTATGTGGAGGGAACGCGGGGAAGTGAAACATCTCAGTACCCGCAGGAAGAGAAAACAACCGTGATTCCGGGAGTAGTGGCGAGCGAAACCGGATGAGGCTAAACCATGAGCGTGTGAGACCCGGCAGGGGTTGCGCTGATGGGGTCGTGGGATTTTTCTTGACCGGTCTGCCGGCCGGTCGGCGAGTCAGAAACCGTACAGGTAGTCGAAGGACATGCGAAAGGTCCGGCGTAGAGGGTAAGACCCCCGTAGACGAAATCTGTACGGCTCGTTTGAAGAACTCCCAAGTAGCACGGGGCCCGAGAAATCCCGTGTGAATCTGGCGGGACCACCCGCTAAGCCTAAATATTCCCTGGTGACCGATAGCGGATAGTACCGTGAGGGAATGGTGAAAAGTACCGCGGGAGCGGAGTGAAATAGTACCTGAAACCGTGTGCCTACAAGCCGTGGGAGCGTCGGACATGCAGCTTGCTGTGTGTCTCGTGACTGCGTGCCTTTTGAAGAATGAGCCTGCGAGTTTGCGGTGTGTAGCGAGGTTAACCCGTGTGGGGTAGCCGTAGCGAAAGCGAGTCCGAACAGGGCGATACAGTTGCATGCCCAAGACCCGAAGCGGAGTGATCTAGCCATGGGCAGGTTGAAGCGGAGGTAAGACTTCGTGGAGGACCGAACCCACCAGGGTTGAAAACCTGGGGGATGACCTGTGGTTAGGGGTGAAAGGCCAATCAAACTCCGTGATAGCTGGTTCTCCCCGAAATGCATTTAGGTGCAGCGTCACGTGTTTCTTGCCGGAGGTAGAGCACTGGATAGGCGATGGGCCTCACCGGGTTACTGACCTTAGCCAAACTCCGAATGCCGGTAAGTGAGAGCGTGGCAGTGAGACTGTGGGGGATAAGCTCCATGGTCGAGAGGGAAACAGCCCAGAACACCGACTAAGGTCCCTAAGCGTGTGCTAAGTGGGAAAGGATGTGGAGTCGCAGAGACAACCAGGAGGTTGGCTTAGAAGCAGCCACCCTTGAAAGAGTGCGTAATAGCTCACTGGTCAAGTGATTCCGCGCCGACAATGTAGCGGGGCTCAAGCACATCACCGAAGTCGTGTCATTGCAGCATATAGGGCCAACGCCTGCTGTGATGGGTAGGGGAGCGTCGTGTGCCGGGTGAAGCGGCGGTGGAAACCAGTCGTGGACGGTACACGAGTGAGAATGCAGGCATGAGTAGCGATACAAGAGTGGGAAACTCTTGCGCCGATTGACCAAGGGTTCCTGGGTCAAGCTGATCTGCCCAGGGTAAGTCGGGACCTAAGGCGAGGCCGACAGGCGTAGTCGATGGACAACGGGTTGATATTCCCGTACCCGCTTTGAAGCGCCAACGCTGAACCAGGTGATGCTAAAGCCGTGAAGCCGGCCCGGAGTCTTCGGACGAAGGGACGTGGTGGAGCCGCTGGACCAAGTCTGTACTAGGTGAGCGATGGGGTGACGCAGGAAGGTAGTCCAGCCCGGGCGGTGGTTGTCCCGGGGTAAGGGTGTAGGCCGAGTGATAGGCAAATCCGTCACTCATCAAGGCTGAGACCTGATGCCGAGCCGATTGTGGTGAAGTGGATGATCCTATGCTGTCGAGAAAAGCCTCTAGCGAGTTTCATGGCGGCCCGTACCCCAAACCGACTCAGGTGGTCAGGTAGAGAATACCGAGGCGTTCGGGTGAACTATGGTTAAGGAACTCGGCAAAATGCCCCCGTAACTTCGGGAGAAGGGGGGCCATTCCTGGTGACGGCACTTGCTGCCAGAGCTGGGGGTGGCCGCAGAGACCAGCGAGAAGCGACTGTTTACTAAAAACACAGGTCCGTGCGAAGCCGTAAGGCGATGTATACGGACTGACGCCTGCCCGGTGCTGGAACGTTAAGGGGACCGGTTAGCTCTGATTCGTCGGGGCGAAGCTGAGAACTTAAGCGCCAGTAAACGGCGGTGGTAACTATAACCATCCTAAGGTAGCGAAATTCCTTGTCGGGTAAGTTCCGACCTGCACGAATGGCGTAACGACTTCTCGACTGTCTCAACCATAGGCCCGGTGAAATTGCATTACGAGTAAAGATGCTCGTTTCGCGCAGCAGGACGGAAAGACCCCGGGACCTTTACTATAGCTTGATATTGGTGTTCGGTTCGGCTTGTGTAGGATAGGTGGGAGACTTTGAAGCCGTGACGCCAGTCATGGTGGAGTCGTCGTTGAAATACCACTCTGGTCGTGCTGGATGTCTAACCTGGGTCCGTGATCCGGATCAGGGACAGTGTCTGGTGGGTAGTTTAACTGGGGCGGTTGCCTCCTAAAGAGTAACGGAGGCGCCCAAAGGTTCCCTCAGCCTGGTTGGCAATCAGGTGTTGAGTGTAAGTGCACAAGGGAGCTTGACTGTGAGACTGACGGGTCGAGCAGGGACGAAAGTCGGGACTAGTGATCCGGCGGTGGCTTGTGGAAGCGCCGTCGCTCAACGGATAAAAGGTACCCCGGGGATAACAGGCTGATCTTCCCCAAGAGTCCATATCGACGGGATGGTTTGGCACCTCGATGTCGGCTCGTCGCATCCTGGGGCTGGAGTAGGTCCCAAGGGTTGGGCTGTTCGCCCATTAAAGCGGTACGCGAGCTGGGTTTAGAACGTCGTGAGACAGTTCGGTCCCTATCCGCTGTGCGCGTAGGAGTGTTGAGAAGGGCTGTCCCTAGTACGAGAGGACCGGGACGGACGAACCTCTGGTGTGCCAGTTGTCCTGCCAAGGGCATGGCTGGTTGGCTACGTTCGGGAGGGATAACCGCTGAAAGCATCTAAGCGGGAAGCCTGCTTCGAGATGAGCACTCCCACCTCCTTGAGAGGGTAAGGCCCCCAGTAGACGACTGGGTTGATAGGCCGGATATGGAAGCCCTGTGAGGGGTGGAGTTGACCGGTACTAATAGGCCGAGGGCTTGTCCTCAGTTGCTCGCGTCCACTGTGTTGTTCTGAAACAACGACCCCCACACCAAGGTCACGGTGTGGGTGCGGTTGACAGTTTCATAGTGTTTCGGTGGTCATAGCGTGAGGGAAACGCCCGGTTACATTCCGAACCCGGAAGCTAAGCCTCACAGCGCCGATGGTACTGCAGGGGGGACCCTGTGGGAGAGTAGGACGCCGCCGAACAATCATTGTGAAGAACCCCCGTCGGGTAACCGACGGGGGTTCTTTGCGTTCTGCCCTTTTTGTCACCCTGTGTGATTCTTGTCATGCGGGCCAGGGGGGGACCCGTTTCAGCTGGTGGGTGGGTCGCAGTTAGCATGTGAACACCCTCCTAGCTCGAAAGATGGACTTGTGACTGTCAACGACGACGTGTTCACGGACTGGAAGAACCGCGAGGAGATCGCGGAGTCGATGATTCCGATCATCGGCCGACTGCACCGGGAGCGGGACGTCACTGTCCTGCTGTACAGCCGCTCCCTGGTGAACAAGTCGGTGGTCAGCATCCTGAAGACCCACCGGTTCGCCCGCCAGATAGCCGGCGAGGAGCTCTCGGTCACCGAGACGCTGCCCTTCCTGCAGGCGCTGACCACCCTGGATCTCGGCCCTTCCCAGATCGACCTCGGCATGCTGGCCGCCACCTACCGCGCCGACAGCCGCGGTCTCTCGGTGGAGGAGTTCACCGCGGAGGCCGTCGCCGGCGCCACCGGTGCCAACAAGTTCGAGCGCCGCGAGTCGGGCCGTGACGTCGTGCTCTACGGCTTCGGCCGTATCGGCCGCCTGGTCGCCCGTCTGCTGATCGAGAAGGCCGGCTCCGGCAACGGCCTCCGTCTGCGGGCCATCGTCGTCCGTGGCGGTGGGGACCAGGACCTCGTGAAGCGCGCCTCGCTGCTTCGCCGTGACTCCATCCACGGGCAGTTCCAGGGCACCATCACGGTCGACGAGGCGAACAGCACGATCGTCGCCAACGGCACCGCGATCAAGGTGATCTACGCCAACGACCCGTCCGAGATCGACTACACGGTCCACGGCATCCGGGACGCCATCCTGATCGACAACACGGGCAAGTGGCGGGACCGCGAGGGCCTGTCGAACCACCTGCGCCCGGGCATCGAGAAGGTCGTCCTGACGGCCCCCGGCAAGGGCGACGTGCCCAACATCGTGCACGGCGTCAAC
The DNA here is from genome assembly GCF_036010405.1 of Kitasatospora purpeofusca. Taxonomy (NCBI): domain Bacteria; kingdom Bacillati; phylum Actinomycetota; class Actinomycetes; order Kitasatosporales; family Streptomycetaceae; genus Kitasatospora; species Kitasatospora purpeofusca. The sequence continues at coordinate 7,265,959 of NZ_CP108561.1, forward strand.
CACGACACCATCAAGCCGGACGAGCAGGTCATCTCCTGCGCCTCCTGCACCACCAACGCGATCGTTCCGCCGCTGAAGGCGATGGACGACGAGTTCGGCGTGCTGCGCGGCCACGTGGAGACCGTCCACTCGTTCACCAATGACCAGAACCTCCTGGACAACTACCACAAGGCCGACCGTCGTGGCCGCTCGGCACCGCTGAACATGGTGATCACCGAGACCGGTGCCGCCTCGGCCGTCGCCAAGGCGCTGCCGGACCTCAAGGCGAAGATCACCGGCAGCTCGATCCGCGTGCCGGTGCCGGACGTCTCGATCGCCATCCTGAACCTCCAGCTGTCCCGCGAGACCAACCGCGAAGAGGTCCTGGACTACCTCCGCAACGTCTCGCTGACCTCGTCGCTGAAGCGCCAGATCGACTTCACCACCGCCCCCGACGCGGTGTCGAACGACTTCATCGGCTCGCGCCACGCGTCGATCGTCGACGCGGGCGCCACCAAGGTCGAGGGCGACAACGCGATCCTCTACCTGTGGTACGACAACGAGTTCGGCTACTCCTGCCAGGTCATCCGAGTCGTCCAGCACGTCTCGGGCGTCGAGTACCCGACCTACCCCGTTCCGGCGGTCCCGACGGCCTGATCCGGACGGATCGACGTCTGCGGGGCCCCTGCCAGGGGCGCGGACATGAACAGTGGGGCGGCAACCGGTGATCCGGTTGCCGCCCCACTGGCGTTTTCGGGCTCTTCTGCTCCATCTGTGGGTCGCTGAGGCGCGTCTAACGCGGGGCACGCCGTCCCCTGTGCAGATCTTGAGGTGTCGAGACTCAGAATCTGGGGTGCAGGGAGAACGGCGTGCGGTTGACCACGGTATTGAAGGCGTTGGTCGGATGCGAGCAGGCAGTGCCGGAGGAGGTGCGGTTTGAGGAGAAGTCGCAGGTCATCGTGGTCACTGTCCGGCCCAGGTCTCGGGCGCGTCGCCGGTGCGGGATCTGTGGAAGCCGCTGTCCGGGGTTCGACGCCGGTGCGGGGCGGCGGCGCTGGCGCCACCTGGACGCCGCCGGCCTCAAGCTCTACCTGGAGGCCGACGCACCTCGTGTGACCTGCGGGCGGCACGGGGTGGTGGTCGCCGCCGTCCCCTGGGCCCGCCACGATGCGGGACACACCCGAGACTTCGACCAGCAGGTCGCCTGGATGGCCACCGAATGCTCCAAGGCGGCCACCGCCCAGCTGATGCGGACCTCCTGGCGCACGGTCGGCGCGATCATCACCCGCCACCAGGCCGACGCCGATGCCGGGATCGACCGGCTCGCCGGCCTGCGGCGTGTGGGCATCGACGAGATCTCCTACCGGCGCGGGCAGAAGTACATGACCGTGGTGGTCGACCACGACTCGCGCCGCGTGGTGTGGATGGCCGACGGCCACGGCAAGGACGTGCTCCGCTCCTTCTTCGACGCACTCGGCGCCGACCGCGCGCACCGGCTCACCCACATCAGTGCCGACGGCGCCGAGTGGATTGCCGACGTGGTCGCCGAGCGCGCTCCGAACGCGGTCCGGGCCATGGACCCGTTCCACGTCGTGGCCTGGGCCACCGAGGCCCTGGACGAGGAACGCCGCTCCGCGTGGAACCGGGCCCGACGCGAGGCCGCGGACCCCGAACTCGCCCGACGCCTCAAGCACTCACGCCACGCGTTGTGGAAGAACCCCGAGGACCTCACGCCCCGCCAGCAGGTCAAACTCGCCTGGATCGCGACCAACGACCCCCGCTTGCACCGTGCCTATCTGCTGAAGGAGGGCCTGCGCACGATCTACCGGATCGCCGCCGACGAGGGCGTCGAGGCCGCTGTGAAGGCCCTGGACCGATGGCTGTCCTGGGCTGTCCGGTCCCGCCTTCCGGCCTTCACCGACCTCGCCCGCAAGATCAAGCGCCACTACGAGGCCATCCTCCACGCGATCGTCGAGAAGCTGTCCAACGGCCTGATCGAGTCCACCAACACCAAGACCCGCCTGATCATCCGCAGAGGCTTCGGCTTCCGATCCGCCGAGGCCGTCATCGCCCTCGTCATGCTCTGCCTCGGCGGCAACCGCCCCACCCTGCCCCGACGCCAACTCGCATGACCAGACCCACAGGTCCAACACAAGAGCCCGTTTTCGGGTGTCGGAAGGGTCGGACGGGGCGCTTGTTGGAGGAGTGTTAACGCCCGCGTGACCTGCTGCTTCACGGGAGGGGGCGAGGTGGCGCGGAGGTGACGTCCGGCCGCCGGACGATGGGTCAATGGTCTATACCAATGCGGTACTGTGGCCGTTGGAGCTGTCAGAAACACGGCTGTGGGGGCCATATGACTGTCCGACAAGTTACGTCCATTTCGTCTACTTCATCCTCTTCCTCCTCTCCTCCGACGCATCTGCCGCAACCGCCGGACGACCAGGAGCTCTACTGGTACTTCGGACCGCAGCGGCGGTGGGTGCTGGTGGCCAGTTCGGCGGCGTTCGTCTTCACCGCCGGGACGATGTTCACGTTCGCGCTGCGGACGCCCGCGCTGTGGGTGTTCCTCGCCGTGCTGGGGCTCAATGTCGTCGCGCTGGCGCTGTCCTCGGTCAACAGCCTGCGGCAGCGGAGGCTCACCCGGCAGTCCCACGAGGTGCTGGTGCACGCGTGGGCGCCGGAGGAGCTGCCGACCGTCGATCTCTACCTGCCGACCTGCGGCGAGCCGCTGGACATCCTGGAGAACGCCTACCGGGCGGTGGCCGAGGTCGACTGGCCCGGCGCGCTGACCGTCTGGGTGCTCGACGACGCCGACCGGGCGGAGGTCGCCGACCTGGCGGCGGCGCACGGGTACCGGTACGTGGTGCGGCCCGACCGGGGGCACCTCAAGAAGGCCGGCAACCTCAACCACGCGCTCACGCTCAGCACCGGCGAGCTCATCGCCATCCTCGACGCGGACTTCGCGCCCAGGCCCGACTTCCTGCGCCACCTCGTCCCGTACTTCTCGGACCCGCGGATCGGCATCGTCCAGAGCCCGCAGTGCTTCGACACCGACGAGTCGATGAGCTGGATCGAGCGCGCCGCCGGTGCCGCGCAGGAGTGGTTCTTCCGCTGGATCCAGCCCTCCCGTGACGCCAGTGACGCCGCCATCTGCTGCGGCAGCAACGCCGTCTACCGGCGGGTCGCGATCGACCGGGCCGGCGGTTTCGCCCGGCTCGACCACAGCGAGGACCTCTTCACCGGGCTCGGCCTGTACGCCAAGGGCTACCGGACGCTGTACGTCCCGGTGCTGGTCGCCAAGGGCACCTCGCCCGACAACCTGGCCTCGTACGTCAACCAGCAGTACCGCTGGGCGATGGGCAATCTGCACCTGCTCGGCTCGCCCGAGCTCAAGCGGATCGGCGCTCCCTGGCGGATGCGGCTCTGCTTCTACGAGGGCATCGTCGGCTATCTCGCCGCCGCCGTGAACATCTTCGTCGCGCCACTGCCGCCGCTGGTGATGATGTTCTGGTACCCGGACCAGATCCGGCCCTGGCACGTGCTGCCGATGCTGGCGCCGCTCTGGCTCTGGCACGTGCTGATGCCCCGGGTCAGCCGCACCCGCTGGCGGATCGAGGTGATCCGCTCCAACGTGCTGATGGGCGTCGCCGCCGGGGTCGCCTTCTGGCACACCCTGCGCGGGCGCAGCGCGGCCTGGGTGCCGACCGGCGCCGCCGGTTCGGCCGGGGCGGACGCGGCGGGTGCCGCCGAGGGAGCCACCGCGCCCGCGGCGCGGAGCAAGTCCCGCTCCGGCGGGATGGCGCGTAAGGTCGTGCTGGTCTCGCTGGTCTGGCTCTGCGGCTCGCTCGGGGCCGCCGCGCTCGGCCTCGGCCTGGCCGTCGCGCAGTACGGATGGGCCCCCAACTGGGGTCTCGGGCTCTACCTCGCGGTGCAGGCGCAGATCGGTCTGCCGCTGATCCGCGACCTCGTCGGCGAGGTGCGCGGCACCGCCCGCCGCGACGACGTCACAGCCGGGCCGAAGGCGCCCCGGTCAGGCATGCTGCCCCGCCGCTGGCCGGAGGGGCTGGCCGCCACCGCCACGCTCGTGCTCACCGCTCTGCTCGCGTCCGGCTGGGTCCGCCCGATGCTGCCCTGGCTGGGTTGAAAGGTCGCCTTCTTCCATGTCGTCACCACCCAAGTCGTCACCACCCAAGTCGTCACCACCCAAGTCGTCACCACCCGAGTCGTCACCACCCAAGTCGTCACCACCCAAGTCGTCACCACCCGAGTCGTCACCTCCCGGGTCGTCACCGCCGGAACCGTCGGCCCTCGTACCCGAGCTCGCGCCGGACGCGTTCACCATCCCCGGCCAGCGGACCGCCGCCGGCCGCACCGGTCAGGCCGGTCACGCCGGTCGCGGCGGCCGTTTCGGCCGCGCCCTCTCCCGGGGTTCCGATGCCCCGGGCCGGGCGCGCCACTCGGCCGGGTTCCGTCCCGACATCGAGGGCCTGCGCGCGCTGGCCGTGCTCTCCGTGCTCGCCTTCCACGCCGCCGTCCCCGGGCTGGCCGGCGGCTTCGTCGGGGTCGACGTCTTCCTCGTCGTCTCCGGCTACCTGATCACCGGCCTGCTGCTGCGCGAGGCCACCACCACCGGCCGGGTCCGGCTCGGTGAGTTCTTCTCCCGCCGGGCCCGCCGGCTGCTGCCCTCGGCCGCGATCGTGCTCGGCGCGGTGGCACTGTTCGGCGCCTGGCTGACGGTGCCGCTGCGCCGGGCCGACCTGGAGTACGACGTGCTCGCGGCGGCGTTCTCGGTCGGCAACTGGCGCTTCGTCGCCCAGCAGACCGACTACCTGGCCGCCGGGCGGGACGAGAGCCCGCTGCTGCACTTCTGGTCGCTCGCCGTGGAGGAGCAGTTCTACCTGGTGTGGGGCCCGCTGCTGGCCCTCACCGCCTACCTGGTGCTGCGGGTGGCGCGGCGCGGCCGGGCGGACGGGCGCGGGCGGTCGCTGCGGCCGGTCGCGACGGTCCTCGCCGCCGTGCTGACCGTCGGCTCCTTCGTGCTCTCGCTGCACTGGACGCACGACTCCGTCTCGCTCGCCTACCTCGGAACCCCTTCCAGGGTCTGGCAGTTCGGGGTCGGCGCGCTGCTGGCCCTGCTGCCCTGGCACCTGCTGCGCGGGCCGCGCCCGCTGCGGGCGGCGGTGGGCTGGGGCGGTGCGGCGGCCGTGGTGTGGTGCGTGCTGGCGTACGACAGCGGCACCCCGTACCCGGGTTGGGCCGCGCTGGTGCCGACCCTGGGCACGGCGGCCGTGATCCTGGCCGGTACGCCGGGGCGGGAGGGGATCGCGGCCTCCGGCTACGGCGTGGACCGCGTCCTCGGCCTGCGCCTCCCGCGTGCGATCGGCCGGCTCTCCTACAACCTCTACCTGTGGCACTGGCCGGTGCTGGTCCTGGTCGGCGCGAAGTTCGGCCCGTTGGACTGGCCGGTGAAGGTGGCGCTCACCGCCGCCTCGGCCCTGCCCGCCGCGGCCGTCATGCGGTGGGTCGAGCAGCCGCTGCGGCACAGCCGCACCGTCTCCGAACTCCCGCGCCGGGGACTGTCCCTGGGGCTCGCCTCGGTGGTCATCCCGGTGGTGCTGGCACTGGTCGTCGGCACCGGGACGCTGCGGCTGCTCGGTCCGGCGGCGCCGGTCGACCTCCAGGGGCTGCCGCCCGGTTCGCCGGACGGCACCTCGCTGCTGGTGCGCACCTCGGCCCCGGTCAAGGCCGGTCCGGCGGTGGTGCCGGACGCCGTCCAGGCGCGCAAGGACTTCCCGCCGGACGGTGAGTGCGAGGTCGACCCGGCGGCCACCACCAGCCCCGACTGCCGCTTCGGCGTGGTCGGCAGCCCGGACCGGATCGTGCTGCTCGGCGACTCGCACGCCGGCCAGTGGTTCTCCTCGCTGCTCGCCCTCGCGGCCGAACGGCGCTGGGAGCTGGAGGAGTTGGTCAAGCAGGGCTGCCCGCTGCCGGAACTCTCTGTGGTGAACCCGCAGTTGGGCCGGAGCTACCACGAGTGCGACACCTGGCGGGCGAACGCCCTGACCAGGCTGGCCGAGGGCCCCAAGCCCCGGCTGATCGTGGTCTCCACCCTCAACCGGTACACAGACGACCGCGGGGCGGTGCTCCGGGGCTGGGCGAAGACCCTCGCCCCGCTGCGCGAACTCGGCGTACCGATCGTCTACTTGCGCGACACCCCGATCCCCGGGAGGGACGTGCCGGCCTGCGTCTCCGGCCACACCGAGGACCCGGCGGCCTGCGAGTTCCCGCGCGACAAGGCGCTCTGGGCGGACCCGCTCGCGGAGGAGATCGCGGCCGGCCGGATGCCGGGCGTGCGCTCGGTGTCGGTCAACGACGTCATCTGCCCCGGCAACGGCCGGAGTTGCCCGGCCGTGCTGGAGCGCATCCTGCTCTACCGCGACGACACGCACCTGACCAACGTCGCCGCCGTCGTCCTGACGCCGCGGCTGGAGCGGGTGCTGACGGACGCGGGCGCCCTGCCGCCGCGTGCCGCTGGTACCGGTGGTGCCCCGGCCCCGGCGCCCGACGCCTCCGGCTGGACCCAGCTGCTGCGCGACGACTTCGACGGCCCGGCCGGCAGTCGCCCGTCCGCCGTGGACTGGCAGTACGACCTCGGTACCTGCTACCCGGGCTGCCCGGCCGCGCAGTGGGGCACCGGCGAGGTCGAGACCATGACCGACTCGACCGACAACGTCCGGCTCGACGGCCGGGGGGCGCTGGAGATCGTGCCCACCCGGGCCGCGGACGGCCGCTGGTCCTCCGGCCGGATCGAGTCCCGCCGCGCCGACCTCGCCCCGCCGCCCGGCGGTGTGCTGCGGATCGAGGCCGGCATCGCCCTGCCCGACGTCACCGGTCCGGCCGCCGCCGGCTACTGGCCCGCCTTCTGGACCCTCGGCGGCGAGCTGCGCAACGGGTTCACCGGCTGGCCGGCCATCGGCGAGCTGGACATCATGGAGCAGGTCAACGGCCGGGACGCGGTCTTCGGCACGATGCACTGCGGCGTGCTGGACGGCGGACCGTGCCAGGAGCCGCGCGGCCTCGGCTCCGGCGACCAGCCCTGCGGCGCCGAGTGCCGCAGCGGCTTCCACCGCTACGCGGTCGAGGTCGACCTGAAGCCGGGCGCCGAGGCGGTCCGCTGGTACCTCGACGGCCGGGAGCACCACCGGGTCACGGCCGCGCAGATGGACCGCGCGACCTGGGACCGGGCCGTCGGCCGGGGGCTGTTCCTCATCCTCAACGTCGCCGTCGGCGGCAACCTCCCGGCGGCCTTCGGCGGCTCCGTCACCCCGGCCACCGAGCCGGGCCACCCGATGCGGGTGGACTACGTGTCGGTGGCCTCGAAGCAGTAGCCGGCCCGCCCGGCGGCACGGCCCGGCCCCGTCCGGGGAGCTCTCCTCGCTCCCCGGACGGGGCCGTCGGCGTCCGGCCGGGGCCGGGCGGCGATCGGTTCCCGGCCGGACGCCGCCGTTCAGCGGCCGCCGCAGAACGCCGTCTCCAGGAACGCCCGCATCGCCGCGAGCTGGCCCGCCTCGTCCTTCTCGTCGCCGCGGCCCGTGTAGGAGAGCGCGACCTGGCGGTCGGCGGTGCCCCAGAGCTGGGTGTCGAAGCCGAAGATCCCGCCGTTGTGGCCGAGTACCGGCCCGCACGAGAGCTGGTACCGGGCCAGGCCCAGGCCGTAGTCGAGCTGGTGCGCCCCGGGCTCGGTCGGCACCGTGGAGGTCATCTCCCGCATCAGCCACGGCGGCAGCAACTGCCCGTTGAGCAGGGCCCGTTCGAAGCGGACCAGGTCGGCGGTGGTGGAGATCAGCTCCCCGGCGGCCCCGGCCCAGGAGGGGTTGTGCTCGGTGACGTCGACGTACGTCCTACGGACCGGTGCCGTCTCGTCGACGATCGTCCAGTACCCGTGGGCGTGCCGGCCCGGAATCGTGCTCGCGGTACCGGGGAACAGGCTGTCGGTCATCCCGAGCGGTCGCAGGACCCGCCGGGTGATCTCCTGGCCGTACCCGCGCCCGGTGGTCTTCTCGATCAGCAGGCCCAGCAGCGCGTAGTTGGTGTTGGAGTACTGCCACTCGGATCCCGGCGGGAAGTTCGGCGCGTGCGCCGCCGAGGCCGCGACCAGCTCGCGCGCGGTGACGGTGCGCAGCAGCCCCCCGTCGGCCACCCAGGCGCGGAAGACCGCCGGGTCGAACAGCTCGGGGAAGATCCCGCCGCTCTCGTTGGTCGGGTCCCACAGGCCCGAGGTGTGGTTGAGCAGTTGGCGGACCGTGATGTGCGCGCCGCCGGGTATCAGGCCGGGCAGGTGCTTCTCCACGGAGTCGTCCAGACCGATTCGGTGCTCGCCGACCAGTTGCAGGACGGTGGTGGCGACGAACACTTTGGTCACGCTGCCCGCCCGGAAGCGGCCGTCGCCGCGCACGGGCGCGCCGGTCGCCAGGTCGGCCACTCCCGAGGCGCCTCGCCAGACGCCGCCGCGGTCGCGGATCTCGGCGATGGCGGAGACCGCCCCGGCGCCGGGCAGCGCCGCGAGGGCCCGCTGGCGCTGCCCGGAGGCAGTCCGGTCGGACTGGTCGCCCCGGTCGTCGGACCCGGCCGCTCCGGCCGCGTCGGCCGCCCCGGTGGCGGGCGGTGAGCTCGCCGCCGACGCCAGGGCGGGGGCCGCGGGCGTGGCCAGGACGAGACAGACTGCTGCAGCCACGATGTGGGCAAGGCGACGTTTCACGGGTTCCTCCCCTGCTGTGGGCGGACCGCGTCCGCCTCCGACCTCAGCCTTCCGGCTGCCCGCCGCCGGATCGTCGCCCTGACTGAGGACCGGCCTCTCGGCCCCGGGAGGTACTCGTGTACGCCGCCGGAAGGAGACTGCCCCGCACGGCAGTTGTACCCCGGCGCCGGAGATCGGGGATCCCGGCCGGGACGGACCGGTCGAAGGGTCCGCCGCGGAGTTCCTTCTGTGCGGGCCCACGCCCGGTTCTGGAGGCGCAGCGACCTCTCCTCCCTTCTCCGCTCCTCGCCCGACTGCCGGCCGGTCCACCCCCGGCCGGGGCGGCCGACTCATCGGATCGGGTGACGGTGGTGGGGCGTCCACCGGGGCGGCGGACCAGGGGCGGTGGCGGTGTGTATAGGTGACAGCCGGAGAACCGCGACGGAAGGACCGCCCCCATGGCTCAGTCACACGCCAGGCCCGCGCAGAGTGCCGACGAGGTCGTCGAGCGGATGCGGGCGATCGGGGCGCGGCTGGACCCCGGTGACGGGATCGCCTGCTTCAACCGGATGCACCTGCGGGTGGCCGCGCTGGTGGAGCGGCGGATCGCGGCCGGTGAGGTCCGGGACCCGGCGTTCGTCGAGCGGCTCGGGGTCCTGCTGGCCAACCAGTACTTCGACGTGCTGGACGCCGCCGGGGCGGGCCGGGAGGTCGGCGACGCCTGGCAGCCGCTGGTCGACGCGCGGGACGACCGGAGGGTGTGGCCGGTGCAGTTCGCCTTCGCCGGGACCAACGCCCACCTCTGCCACGATCTGCCGCTGGCCGTCGTCGAGACCTGCATCGAGCGCCGCACCACGCCCGACACCCCGCCGGTGCAGGAGGACTACGTCCTGGTCGGTGAGCTGCTGGTGCGGGCGGAGGCGGAGGAGCGGGCCGGGTTCGAGCAGCGGATCGCCGGGGTCGCGGCCGGGGCGGCCGAGCCGCTGCGCCATCTGGTGGGGGCGTTCTCGACCGCCCGGGCCAGGGAGGCCGCCTGGGCCGCCACGCTGTCGCTCTGGCACCAGCGCAATATCCGGCCGCTGTTCGACGCCACCCTTGCCGCCGTCACGGCGGGCACCGCGCTGGCCGGGCGGATGCTGGTCACCCCGATCCCGGTCCCGACCCCGGAGACGGAGGCGGAGTCGGGGCCGTTCGGGAGGGCGTGAGGCGGGCCCGGTCGGCGGATCCCGGCGGGCGGTCGGCGCCGGCCCGGGGTGGAGTGGTGGGTGACCCGACCCGTCGAAGGACCTGGAAAGGCCGCCGATGTCCTCCTCGCCCGCCCGGTACGACGATCTGACCGCCATGGTGGTCAACTGCACGCTCAAGCGCTCGCCCGAGCGCAGCCACACCCAGGGGCTGATCGACGTCAGCACCGGGATCCTGGAGCGCCAGGGCGTGCGGGTGGACGTGGTCCGCGCGGTCGACCACGACCTCGCCACCGGGGTCTGGCCGGACATGACCGAGCACGGCTGGGAGACCGACGACTGGCCGGTGCTCTACAGCCGGGTGATGGCCGCCGACATCCTGGTGCTGGCCGGGCCGGTCTGGCTCGGCGACAACTCCTCGGTGATGAAGCAGGTGATCGAACGGCTGTACTCCTGCTCGTCGATCCTGAACGAGCACGGCCAGTACGCGTACTACGGCCGGGTCGGCGGCTGTCTGATCACCGGGAACGAGGACGGTGCGAAGCACTGCGCGATGAACGTGCTCTACAGCCTTCAGCACCTCGGGTACGTGATCCCGCCGCAGGCCGACGCGGGGTGGGTGGGGGAGGCCGGTCCGGGACCGTCCTACCTGGACGCGGGCTCGGGCGGGCCGGAGAACGACTTCACCAACCGCAACGCCACCTTCATGACCTGGAACCTGCTCCACCTCGCCCGGATGATCAAGGACGCGGGCGGGATCCCGGCCCACGGCAACCAGCGTTCCGAGTGGGACGCGGGCTGCCGCTTCGACTTCGAGAACCCCGAACACCGCTGACCGTGACCGGGCGGACACCGGCCAGGAAGGGAACGGCTCACGGGCGTACGCTGATCTCATCGACCCCGTCAGTACCTCTGCGTGCAGGATCAGGGGGTGGGAAACGTGCCGGAACCCCACGGCGGACACACTCCGCCGCCCGCCGCACCCACTGTCGTCAGTTCCCGTGCCGGTGAGAAGGGCCTGAAGACCGGTGCCCTCGGCCTGGTCTCCTCGGTCGCCATCGGCCTGGCGAGCACCGCCCCGGCCTACAGCCTGGCCGCGACGCTCGGCATCATCGTGGTCGGGGTCGGCCTGCAGGCGCCGATCATCACCATCCTGGCCTTCGTCCCGATGCTGCTGATCGCGTACGCCTACAAGGAGCTCAACGCCTCCGACCCGGACTGCGGCACCACGTTCACCTGGGGCGCGCGGGCCTTCGGGCCGCGCACGGGGTGGATGGGCGGCTGGGGCATCGTGATCGCGGACATCATCGTGATGGCGAACCTCGCCCAGATCGCCGGCGTCTACGGCTTCCAGCTGTTCGGCTTCGACGGCCTGGCCGAGAGCACCGTCTGGACCACGATCGCTGGGGTGGTCTGGATCATCGTGATGACGGCGATCTGCTACGTCGGCATCGAGATCTCGGCCGCCCTGCAGCGCTGGCTGCTGTGCATCGAGGTCGTGATGCTGGTGCTGCTCGCCATCACGGCCCTGGTCAAGGTGTACGGGGACCACCCCCCGGACACGGCGATCCGGATCAGCGGATCGTGGTTCAACCCGTTCGAGGTGACCTCCACGACGGCCTTCACCGCGGGCATCCTGGCCGCCGTCTTCATCTACTGGGGCTGGGACACCGCCGTGTCCGTGAACGAGGAGACCGAGGACGCGGCGCGCACCCCGGGGCGGGCCGCCGTCATCTCCACAGTCCTGCTGCTGATCATCTACGCCCTGGTCGCCACCTCGGCGCAGGCCTTCGCGGGTATCGGGACGGACGGCATCGGACTGGGCAACGAGGACAACGTCGGGGACGTGCTGTCCTCGCTCGGCGGCGCGGTGTTCGGCAGTGCGGGCCTCGGCTGGTTCCTGACCAAACTCCTCATCTTCATGGTGCTGACCTCCTCTGCGGCCTCGACCCAGACCACCATCCTGCCGACCGCCAGGACCACCTTCTCGATGGCCGCGCACCGGGCCGTCCCCCGTCAGTTCGCCCGGGTGCACCCGCGCCACCGCACCCCGACCTGGTCCACGATCGCCATGGGCCTGGCGTCGATCGCGTTCTACGTGCTGCTCACCGCGATCAGCGGGAACGTGCTCGCCGACTCGATCGCCTCGGTCGGCCTGGCCATCGCCTTCTACTACGGCCTGACCGGCTTCGCCTGTGTCTGGTACTACCGCAGGGTGCTCACCCGGAGTGTGCGGGACTTCGTCTTCAAGGGCCTGATGCCGCTGCTCGGCGGCCTGCTGCTGCTGTACTTCTTCTGCTACGGGGCCTTCGACGTCTACGCCGACCCGGACTACGGTTCGACCTCGATCGACCTGCCGCTGTTCGGGGAGACCGGCGGGGTGACCGTGATCGGCATCGGGGCGCTGCTGCTCGGCGTGGTGCTGATGCTGGTCCAGTGGGCGGTCGACGGCTCGTGGTTCCGGCACCCGGACGTCCCGGTGGAGGCGGCGGACCCGGCCGACGCCCCGCGGGGCTGAGGCCCCCGACCTGCCCCGCTCCGGAGGGCGGTCCGCGGGCCTCCCCGGAGGGGCAGGTCCGAACCGATCATCTGATGCGCGGTTTCAAACGCAACACATGCACACGTTCACCCTTTCGAGTGCACAGGATCATGCGAAGCGGCTCAGATCGTTCCGCCACGCCTACGGTTGGGCAGCAAGCGAGACGGGGCCCGCCGCATGTGGAGATCCCCTTCTTCGGACGAGGCGACGGCCCGTCCTGACGTGTCCCCCTTCACAGAGGAAGGTTCTCCCATGCCCGTGGCCACGAGCAGCGAGACACCGCAGACGTCGCACCACCCGCACCCCGGCCGCAGGGCGGCGGTGCGGTCATGAGCGGCACGGCGCTGGAGCAGATCCTCCGCGGACCGAGCGGGCTGGGCACGGCCGGACTGAGTCTGACGCCACGTCAGGAACCTTCTGCCGCACCGGAGTCGGCGACTCCCGCGGCATCGGCGAAGTCGGGTGTCGGCGACCCGATCCCCGGCCTGTACTTCCACCCCGTCGCCGAGCCGGACCAGGCGCGGGTCGACGAGGTGAGCCGGCGGATCAAGCTGTGGACCGAGGAGGTGGAGCTCTTCCCGCCGGACTACGAGGAGGAGTTCGACGGCTTCTCGGTCAGCCGCTACATGGTCGGCTGCCACCCCGACGCGCCCAGCGTCGACCACGTCATGATCGCCACCCGGCTGATGGTCGCCGAGAACGCCGTCGACGACTACTACTGCGAGGACCACGGCGGTTCGCCGATCGGCCTCGGCAGCCGGCTGCTGCTCGCCCACACCGCGCTCGACCCGGTGCACACCACCGCCGAGTACCAGGGCGCCTGGGCGGAGTCCCTGGCGGCGGACGCGCCCCGGCGCGCCTACCGCTCGGCGATGGAGCACTTCGACCGCAGCGCCACCGCCGCCCAGTCGGACCGGTTCCGGCACGACATGGCGCGGCTGCACCTCGGGTACCTCGCCGAGGGTGCCTGGGCCCAGGAGGAGTACGTCCCGGAGGTGTGGGAGTACCTGGCGATGCGTCAGTTCAACAACTTCCGCCCCTGCCCGACCATCACCGACACCGTCGGCGGCTACGAGCTGCCCGCCGACCTGCACGCCCGTCCGGGCATGCAGCGGGTCATCGCGCTGGCCTCGAACGCCACCACCATCGTGAACGACCTCTACTCGTACACCAAGGAGCTCCGCTCGCCCGGCGTCCACCTGAACCTTCCGGTGGTGATCTCCGAGCGCGAGGGCGTCGACCACCGCGCCGGCTACCTCAAGGCCGTCGAGGTGCACAACGAGCTCATGCACGCCTTCGAGGCGGAGGCGGCCGCACTCGCCGCCACCTGCCCCGTCCCGGTCGTGGTGCGCTTCCTGCGCGGCGTCGCCGCGTGGGTCGACGGCAACCACAACTGGCACCAGACCAACACCTTCCGTTACAGCCTGCCCGACTTCTGGTAACCAAGGAGCTGAACCGTGTCCGTCACCGACACCACCCCCGTGAACCGCACCGCCGTCCCTGGTCCGGCCACCCCGTACCAGGGCGACATCGCCCGCTACTGGGATCACGAGGCCCGGCCGGTGAACCTACGCCTCGGCGACGTCGACGGCCTCTACCACCACCACTACGGCATCGGCGCGGTCGACCAGGCCGCGCTGGGCGCGCCGGACGACAGCGAGCGCGAGAAGAAGCTCGTCGCCGAGCTGCACCGGCTGGAGTCCGCGCAGACCGACGTCCTGCTGGACAACCTCGGTGACATCCGCCCCGAGCACACCCTGGTCGACGCGGGCTGCGGTCGCGGCGGCTCCATGGTGATGGCCCACCAGCGCTTCGGCTGCAAGGTCGAGGGCGTCACCCTGTCCGCCAAGCAGGCCGAGTTCGGCAACCGGCGGGCCAAGGAACTCGGCATCGACGGCTCGGTGCGCGCCCAGGTCCGCAACATGCTGGACATGCCGTTCGAGACCGGCAGCGTCCGGGCGTCCTGGAACAACGAGTCCAGCATGTACGTGGACCTGGAGGACCTGCTCGGCGAGCACTCCCGGATCCTGTCGGTCGGCGGCCGCTACGTCACCATCACCGGCTGCTGGAACCCGACCTACGGCCAGCCCTCGAAGTGGGTCTCGCAGATCAACGCCCACTTCGAGTGCAACATCCACTCCCGCCGCGAGTACTTCAAGGCGATGGCCGACAACCGCCTGGTGCCGAACGCGGTCATCGACCTCACCGCGGCCACCCTGCCGTACTGGGAGCTGCGCGCCACCGTGCCGTCGCTGGTGACCGGCATCGAGGAGGCGTTCATCAACTCCTACAAGGACGGCTCCTTCCAGTACCTGCTGATCGCCGCCGACCGGGTCTGACCCCGCGTCGCCGCACGGCGAGGACCCGGCCCGGCCGCACGGCGGCGGGCCGGGTCCCGTGCGTCCGGGGTCGCCCGGCGGCGTCCGGCGGCGTCCGGGGTCGTCCGGGGTCGTCCGGGGAGCGTTCGGGGGCGTCCGGGAACAGGGCTGGTCATCGGGATGTCGGAGGCGCGTGATATGCAGTGCATCCGAGTGGCCACTGCGAGGCCATACGAACGAAACCGCTGACCGTCCCGGTCGACGAGGTCTCAGGGGGGCCGCACCATGTCCTTTTTCCGACGCCGATCAGCCGATGACGCCCCGGCGGGTCCGGCCGGCCGTCGGAGCCGCGGCCTCGGGCGGAAGGCGCCGCGCGGCCTCACCCCGGTGCTCGACCTCTCCCACGGCGACGAGGAGCTGCGCCGGCTGCGCGCCCTCGCCGACGCGGGCGACTGGAACGCGGTCGGCTCCGTCCTCGCCGAGATCGAGGACGACGCCGAGCTGACCTGGCTGCTCCACCGGCTCTCCTCCGTCGAGGGCACCGAGCGCTGGCTGGTCGGCGCCGTCGCCGAGCGTCCCGAGGACACCCTGCTGCTGCTGTTCTCCGGCGCCCGGCACATCGCCTGGGGCTGGGAGGCCCGCACCGGGCAGCGCGCCCAGCACGTCACCGAGGAGCAGTGGCGGCTCTTCCGCGAGCGGCTCGGCACCGCCGAGGAACAGCTGCTGGAGGTGGCCGAGCGCGAACCGTCCTGGCTCGCCCCCTGGTTCTTCCTGCAGATCGGCGCTCGCGGCGCCTCGCTCGGCCGTGGCATCGCCACCGCCCGCTTCGACGCCGCGCTGCGCCGCGACCCCGAGCACCTCGCCTCCCACCAGCAGCGGCTGCAGCAGCTCTGCGCCAAGTGGGGCGGCTCGCACGAGGAGATGCACGCCTTCGCCCGCCGGGCGATGCTCGACGCCCCCGAGGGCAGCCCGCTCGGCGAGATCGTCGCCCTCGCGCACCTGGAGCACTGGCTCGACCTGCCCGACGGCGAGGACCACGCCTACCTGACCGGCCCGACCGTCCGCGCCGCGCTGCGCGAGGCGGCGCTGCGCTCCGTGCTGCACCCCGCCTACCGGCGCCGGCGCGACTGGCGGGCCACCCACAACGTGTTCGCGATGGTCCTCTCGCTCGCCGACGAGCGCGAGCTCGCCCGCGCGGTGTTCGCCACCCTCGACGACGTGGTCACCGACTGGCCCTGGTACTACCTGGGCGGCGACGAGGCCGAGAACTTCCGCACCCACCGCGACCGTTGCGCACCCTAGGGGCCCGGGCCTCCCGGTCCCGCGACGCCCGGCCCCGCGACCCCCGCTGAGGCTGCCGCCGCCGGGAGCCGTCGCGCCGCCCCTCCCCATGCCCGAACCGCCCTTGCGATCGAAAGAGCCACCGGTGTCCCCATCCGAGAACCCGACGAGCGCGCACACCTTCCAGGTCGACCTGCGCGGCCTGGTCGACCTGCTCTCCCACCACCTCTACTCCAGCCCCCGCGTCTACCTGCGCGAACTCCTGCAGAACGCGGTCGACGCCATCTCCGCCCGGCAGGCCCTCGACCCGTCGGCACCCGCCGCGATCACCGTCCGCACCGACCACGGGCTGACCGTCACGGACACCGGCATCGGCCTGACCGAGCAGGACGTCCACACCTTCCTCGCCACCATCGGCCGCAGCTCCAAGCGCGACGCCGACGGCCGCCTCGACGGTGACGGACTCGCCCGCGCCCGGGGCGACTTCATCGGCCAGTTCGGCATCGGCCTGCTGGCCTGCTTCGTCGTCGCCGACGAGATCACCGTCGTCACCCGCTCCGCCGCCACCCCCGACGCCCCCGTCATCGAGTGGCGCGGCGGCTCGGACGGCCGCTACACCATCCGCACCCTGCCGCCCGAGGCCAAGCCGGAGCCGGGCACCACCGTCCGGCTCGCCCCCCGCGCCGACGCCGCCGAGTGGACCCGCACCGACCGGGTGATCTCCCTGGCCAGGGACTTCGGAAGCCTGCTGCGCCACGACGTCACCGTGGTCGACGGCCGGGGCGAGACCACCCGGGTCAACCACACCCCGCCGTGGGCCGAGCGGCACGGCTCCCCGCTGGCCCGCCGCGAGGCGCTGGCCGCGTACTGCCGCTCGACCTTCGACTTCACCCCGCTCGACACCATCGAGCTGGACCTGCCGCTGGTCGGCCTGCGCGGCGTCGCCTACGTGCTGCCCGACGCCGTCCCGCCGTCGCGCCGGGCCGGCCACCGGGTCCACCTCAAGGGCATGCTGCTCTCCGACCACGCCGACGAACTCCTGCCCGACTGGGCGTTCTTCGTCCGCTGCGTGGTCGACACCGACGGCCTGCGGCCCACCGCCTCCCGCGAGGGCCTGTACGCCGACGAGATGCTCGCCGCCGTCCGCGACGCGCTCGGCACCCGGATCCGCGACTGGCTCACCGGCCTGTCCGCCAGCGACCCGGCGCTGCTGCACCGGTTCATCTCGGTGCACCACCTGGCCGTCAAGGAACTCGCCCGCTACGACGACGAGTTGCTGCGGATGCTGCTGCCCTGGCTGCCGTTCGAGACCACCGACGGCAATGTCACCCTGGACGAGTTCGCCCGCACCCACCCGGTCGTCCTGGTCACCCGAACCGTCGAGGAGTTCCGCCAGGTCGCCCCGATCGCCGGCGCCGCCGGGCTCGGCGTCGTCAACGGCGGCTACACCTACGACCGCGACCTCGTGCACCGGCTGCCCGAGATCCGGCCCGGCACCTCCGTCGCCGACCTCGACCCCAGCACCGTCACCGCGCACCTGGACACCGTCGACCCGGCCGCCGAACTCGCCGCCTCGGCCTTCCTCGCGGTGGCCCGCGAGGTGGTCGGCCGGTTCGACTGCGACGTCGCCCTGCGCAGCTTCCACCCGACCAGCGCGCCCGCCCTGCTGCTCGACAACCGGGAGGCCAGGCACGAGCGCGGCCGCGCCCAACTCGCCGAGGAGGCCGACGGGTTGTGGGCCGACATCCTCGGCTCGCTGCGCGCCGAGGTGCCCCGGGCGCAGCTCGTCCTCAACCACCTCAACCCGCTGGTGCGCCGGGCCGCCTCGATCGTGGACCGCGAACTCGCCGTCACCGCCGTCGAGACGCTCTACGGGCAGGCCGTGCTGCTCACCCGCCGGCCGCTCACCTCCAGCGAGAGCGCCCTGCTCAACCGCTCGTTCATCAGCCTGCTGGACCACGCGATGCTCGGCCACGAGGCGGCCGGCCGGTCCGGCGGCGGCGCGCAGGGCCCGCAGGACCCGCAGAAGGAGGCGTGATGCTGGACACCATCGACGCGGTGATGGCCGCGCTGCGCGACAACGACGCCCGACCCTACGGCCGGCCCCGGACCGTCACCGCCGAGGAACTCGTCGACGCCGCCGACCGGTTCGACGACACCGGGCTGCGCGCCATGGCCCTCCTGGAACTCATGGAGGCCTACGAGTACGACGGCGAGCGGAGCAAGGCCCCGGTGGTCTTCGCCCGCGTGCTCAAGCTCTGGGACGCCGACCGGGGCAGCTTCGGCGAGTGGGCGAGCCAGCAGGTGTTCTGGCGCTTCAAGTGGGTCGCCACCTCGCTGCTCGGCACCCCCGACGTGCCGCTCGCCTCGGTCCGCCGCTGGCACGGCGAGATGCGCGACCGCTACCGCGCCGCCGGCCACGGCCTCCAGCCCTACTACGCCCAGCGCTTCCACCTCGCCGCCCACATCGGCGAGGACGTCCAGGACGCCTACGAGCTGTGGGCCGCCCGGCCGCGCACCGAGCTGAGTGACTGCCACGCCTGCGAGGTCCGCGCCGCGGCCTCCCACCTGGTGCGCCAGGGCGACGACGCGGCCGCGCTGGACGCCTGGCGGCCGGTGCTCAGCGGTGAGAGCACCTGCGCCGAGGAGCCCCATGTCAGCCACGCCCAGGCGCTGCTTCCGCTGCTGCGCCAGGGCCGGCTGGACGAGGCCCGCTCCAGCCACCTGGTCGGCTACCGCTTCGCGCGCGGCAAGAGCGGGCTGGTCCGCTCGGTCGGCCAGCACATCGAGTTCTGCGCGCTGTCCGGCAACGAGCCGCGCGGGCTGGAGATCCTGGCCGAGAACCGCGACCTGTTCGGCGTCACCGGCGACCCGAGCGGCCAGCTGGACTTCCTCACCGGCGTCGAGGTGCTGATCGCCGGCCTGGCCCGGGCCGGCCACGGCGAGCTCACCGTCAGCGGCCCGCCCGGCAGGAGCTGGACCGTCGACACCCTGCTCGCCCATCTGCGCACCGAGGCCGACGCCCTGGCCGCCCGCTTCGACGCCCGCAACGGCACCGCGGCGGTGGGATCCCGCCGCCGCGACCGGCTCGCCCGACGGCCGCTGCTCGCCGAGCCGCTGGCACTCGGCGTGCGGGCCTCGGCCGCGCCGGAACTGGCCGCCGTCCCGGTCGTGCCGGCGGTGCCGGTCCGGGAGGTCGAGCCGGAGCCGGAGGACTTCGGCGCGCTGGTGCTGCGCGCCCGCGAGCTGCAGCTGCTCGGCCACCCCGACGCGGACCGGCTCTGGCGCCGGATCGGCGAGCGGTTCACCGCCGGGGGCGAGGCCGAGGTCACGGGTGCGGCCGACCCGGACCGGGTGGGTACGGCCGGGCAGCTGCGCGCCGAACTCGCCGAGCGGCGGGCGCACGCGGCGCTCGACCGGGAGGACTGGGAGGAGGGCGCCGCCGAACTGCGGGGCGCCGGTGACCTCTTCGAGCGGGAGGGGCTGGCCGGGCGGGCCCTGGCGGCCCGGACCCGGGCCCTGGTCGCCGTCCTGGTCGGGAACGACCCGGGGGACGGGGATGCCTCCGACGAGGACAAGGACGGGGACGGGGACGGCTCCGGCGGCAGCGATGCGGCGGGGACCGCACGGGCCGTCGACTGGGCGGCCCTGGACGCCGCGCTGGCCCTCGCCGACGAGCTGGCCGCCGCCCCCGGCGGCCCCGCCCTCGCCGACGACGACTACCTGGTCGTGCTCCAGTGCCGCGCCTACGCCGCGCACCACGAACTCGTCCTGGCACTGCCCGAGCCGCCCGAGGAGCCGCCCGCCGAGCAGGCCGGGCGCTTCGCCCGCACCGTCACCGCCTACCGCGAGGCCGCCGCAGCCCGGGGCTCCGTCCGCCGGCTGACGGTGGCCCGCCAGTACGCCGCCGACGTCGCCGCCCGGCAGGGCCGGATCACCGAGGCGGCCGAGGAACTGCGCACCGTCATAGCCGAGCTGGAGCAGGCCGGGCAGCCCTGGCACACGCCCCGCGCTTACGGCCTGCTGGGGCAGGCGCTGCTGCAGAACGGCGAGCAGGCCGAGGCCGTGGAGGTGCTGCACCGGGCCCTGGCCGCGGCCGCCCGCTGGGCCGACGAGTCCTACCCGTTCGCCGCCACCTACCTGATGGCCGGGCACGCCAGCGCCCACCTCGGGGACACCGATGCCGCGATCCGGGCGCTCTCCGAGGCCGCCGGGCGCTTCGACCGCAAGGGCCCGGCGGGCGCCGGGGACGCGGCCAGGACCAGGCTGCAGCTCGCCGACCTGCTGAGCACCGCCGACCGGCCCGCCGACGCGGTGGCCGTGCTGGAGTCGGTGCTGGCCGACGCGGCCGCCGCCGGCCCGGAGGACCGGCTGTTCGCCCAGGCCAGGCTGGACCTCGCGCGCGGCCTGTTCACGCTGGACGAGTACCGGGACTCCGCCGAGGAGTACCTGCGGCTGGCCACCGCCCTGGAGGGCTGGACCGAGGACCTGCACCTGCGCACCATGGTCGCCGCGGAGGCGGCCGTCGCGCTGGCCCTCGCCGACCGCTGGGAGGCCGCGCACGCGGCCAGGTCCCGGGCGCTCGCCGCGCAGGAGCAGTGGCCGCAGACCGGTCCGGTCTCCGCGATGCTGCGGCAGTTCGCCCGGTTGGTCGTGCAGCAGGAGGGCCCGGACGGGCTGGAGCAGGCACTGGCCCGGCTGGCCGAGGCGGACGCCGTGCGCGAGCGGGCGGAGCCCGAGGCCGACGCCTGGTACCTGCGGGCCTCCGTCCACTACGAGCGGGCCCGCGCCTACGCGGTGGCGGACCGCTACGAGGAGGCGCTGACCGAGGCGGACCTCGCGATCACCGCCTACGAGGCGGGCGGCGAGCGGGCCGAGACCCCGCGCGCCGAGGCCGTCCGGCTGGCCGCGCTGATCGAGGGCACCGACCTCGGCCGGCCGGCGGCGGCCCGGCAGCGGCTCGCCGCCGCCGTCGAGCGCTGCCGGGCGTACGGGCTGGAGGAGGCCGCGGAGATCCTGGCGGACCTGCGCGAGCGGCTCGCGGACTGACGCGTCGGCGGGGCGGGCGGGGCGGGCCGGTGCGGCCCGCCCCACCGTCACGGGCTCAGCAGGGGCCGTCGTCCCCCCAGACGCCCCACTGGCCGCTCGCGGTCGGCACTTCGTTCAGCGTCCACCACTTGGCGTGGTACTTGTGGCCCTGGTGGGAGACCTTGGCTCCGTTGGTGTACACGGTGCCGCTGTCCCAGGGCTGGTCGAGGCAGCTGCCGGGGCTCGTGGGCGGGGTCGTGGGCGGCGTGGTCGGCGGGTCGGTGGGCGGGGTCGCCCCGGCGAAGCGGACGGTGAACCTGGTGAAGTCCCAGTCGTTCTGCGCCACGCTGGAGCAGGAGCCGGACAGCCCCGGGTCGACCGGCCCCGGGCACTGCCGGTCCCGGTTGACCGACCAGTAGGTGTAGCGGGCCAGCTTGTGCGCGAGCGCGAAGTCCAGCACCGCCTGGAAGTCCGCCTGCCGGAAGTACTCGGCGGCGTCGGTGCGTCCGTTCATCAGCGAGACGCCCTCGTGCGCGTAGGCGTCCGCCTCCGACCAGCCGAACGTGGTGCGCAGCAGCTGGTTGAACTTCACCAGCGCGTCGGTCTGCGCGGCCGCGCCGCTGAAGCCGCCGTCGAACGGCATGATCGAGTAGTTGTCCGGGGTGAAGCCCTGGGCCTTGGCCTCGTTCAGCATCTGCTGGCCGAACCAGCCGGTGCCCGCCGCCGTGGTGCCGGCCGTGGTGATCGAGATGTACAGCCCCGGGTTGTTGCGCTGCAGGATGCGGGCCGCGCCGATCTCGTTGTGGATCGCGGCGGTGCTCTCGTACTCCGGTTCCTCCAGGTCGAAGTCGATCGCCTTCAACTGGTACTTGTCGACGACCTTCTGGTACCCGGCGGCGGTCGCCTCCGGCGTGCCGCAGGTCTGGCCGAGCTTGGTGCCGCCGTAGCCGCCGATCGAGACGGAGACGTCGCCGCCCTTGGCCCGCACGGTCCGGATCACGGCGGGCATGGTGGTGTCGGTGTCGATCGGGGACGTCCCGCCCCAGGCCGGGACGCAGCCGCCCTTGTCCAGGATGAACGCGAGCTGGAAGGCCTTCTGGCCGGTGGCGTCCATCACCGTCGAGACGTCCGGCGGGCTGTTGTCCTCGGGCATCAGATAGGGCGCGGAGGCGTACCAATTGCTGCCGATGCCGCCCGCGACGGCGGCTGCGGTGCCGGTGCCGGTGCCGGTGCCGGTGTCGGCGGTGGCGACCAGGCCGCCGGTGACCAGCCCGCCGGCCACCAGGCCGAGCACCCCGGCGACGGCGGCGAGGGCGCCGCGACGGGACCTCCGGGGGGAGCTCCGGCGGGGTCTCCGGTCGGACGGGTGCGGGTGCGGGGGCTGGGGCGGGTTCGGCTTTCGGTCCGGCTGTGGGGGAAGTGCACGTTCCATCGGGATCTGCCTCTCCAGGAAACGGCGGACTGCGGCCCACCCGCGCCAACAGTGGGGGCGGCGCGCCGGGCCGACGGCGCCCCGCGTCGGGGTCGGGCCGCCGCGAGGCCCTCACTGGTATAGACCTGTCCTGAGGGGCCGTCAACCGCCCCGGCCGCTGCTCCGCGTGCGACCGGGCTGCGTCGGCGGATCGGTCAGGACGCGACGACGGACGCCCCGGGACCGGGGTGCACCGCCGCCAGCAGGCCCGTCACCGCCGGGGACCACGGCCGCCCGGCCGGGCCGGTGAGGGTCAGGGTGCGGTGCGTGGCCGGCCGGATCGGCACCAGGACGCAGTCCGGCGGCAGCATCGGCTGCGCCAGCGCCGGCATCACCGAGACGCCGACCCCCGCGTGCACCATGCCGATCAGCGTGTTGAGGTCGCGGATCCGGTGCCGGGGCGCGAAGCGGACGCCGGCCCGGCGGTAGGCGTCGCGGACGTGCCGTTCGCAGCCGCCCTCCGAGAGCAGGAAGTCGTCGTCCTCCAGGTCCGCCACGTCGACGCCCGCCTCTCCCGCGAGCGGGTGGTCGCGGCGCAGCAGCGCGTGCATCGAGTCGGCGCCGAGCGGTACCGCCCCCGGCAGCGGCCGGTCGACGTCCACCAGGACCGCCGCGTCCACCGTGCCGGTCTCCAGCCAGACGGCCAGCTCGTGGTCCTCGCCCTCGAAGACCCGCACCGTCAGCCGGGGGTGCTCGGACCGCCAGTCGCGCAGCAGGGCCGGCAGCAGCCCCTGGCAGACGGTGGTCGGCGCGGCCAGCCGGACGGTGCCGGTCAGCCCGCCGCCGTGGTGCTCGGCGATCGACCGGACCGCCGTGGCGGAGGCGACCGCCGTCCGGGCGTGCGGCAGGATCCGCTCGCCCAGCGGGGTCGGCCGGGCGGGTGTGCCCCGGTGCAGCACGGGCGCGCCCAGCACCCGTTCCAGCGCGGCCACGGCGTGCGAGACCGCCGACTGGCTCACGCCGAGCTCGGCGGCCGCCGATCCGAAGCCGCCCGCGTCCGCCACCGCGACCAGCGCCCTGAGCTGGGCGAGGTTCACCTCCTGGGCCATGAGACTTCCTCATCCGTGCAGCACCATCACTTGTTGGACTCATGATCGGCCGACCCGCGACCCTCTGTCCATCGAGTACGAGCAGGGGTCGGGCCGGGTCGGCCCGGACCTGCGGCAGGGAAGGCGGGTGGTCGGAGTGCGAGGGCGCTGGTGGCCGGGGTTCGTGGTGCTGTCGGCGATCTGGGGTGCGAGCTTCGCCCTGATCAAGGTGGCGGTGGAGGCGGGGGTGCCCCCGGTCTGGGTCGCGGCGTGGCGCTGCCTGCTCGGCGCGGGCGCGCTGTGGGTGATCCTCGCCGTCCGCCGCGAGGCCGTCCCGCGCGACCCCGCCGTCTGGGGCCACAGCGCCGTCGCCGCCGTCCTGCTGAACGCGGTGCCGTTCGTCCTTTTCTCCTACGGGGAGACCCGGGTCAGCTCGGTGCTGGCCGGGGTGCTGAACGCGGCCACCCCGCTGTTCACCATGCTTTTCGCGCTCGCCGTGGTACCCGGGGAGCCCCGGCCCGGCCCGCGCCGGCTCGCCGGACTCGCCCTCGGCTTCGCCGGGGTGCTCACCGTGCTGGGTGTGTGGCACGGCTTCGGCGACGCCTCCGCCGGGGGACCGGGCGGGGGACCGGCCGGGGCGGCGGGAGCGGCCGGCGGCGGAGCGGGCGCGGTGGCCGGCGGACTGGCCTGCCTGGCCGCGACCTGCTGCTACGGCGCCGGCTTCGCCTACCTGCGCCGCCACCTCGCGAGCCGTCCGCAGTCGGCGACCGCCCTGTCCGCCGTCCAGATCACCTGCGGCGGCGCCCAGCTCGCCGTGGCCGCCCCGCTGGCGGCGGGCGCCCCGCACTGGCCCGGGGTCGGGGCCGCGGCCGCCCTGCTGGTGCTCGGCGCGCTCGGCACCGGCGTCGGCTACATCCTCAACCTCGACCTGGTCCGCACCGCCGGGACGGCCGTGGCCGCCGCCGTCACCTACGCGACCCCGCTCTGGGCGACGGCGATCGGTGCGCTGCTCCTCGCCGAACCGGTCGGCTGGAACACCCTGGCCGGCGGCCTCGCGGTGATCGCCGCGGTCGCGCTCACCCGGCCGCCGTCCGTCGGAGGCGGGGGAGGGGACGGGCGGGGACCGGCCGTCCGGTGGGGCCGAAGGGCACGTCAGCCGGTCGGTTAGGGTGGGGTGATGGGCACGGGGCGGGCGACGGCCGAGGACACCGGGGCGGGCGCGACCGGGGAGGTCGGCGCCGCTTCCTCGTTCCTCTCCTCCACCGCCGCCGCCGTCGGGGCCGCTGAGGCCGTCCGGACTGCCGGGCCCGCCGACCGGTCGGCCGAGGTGGCCGTCATGGCCGCCCTGCGGGCCCGCCCACTGCGCTTCCCGTTCACCCGCGACTCCCTGCGCTGCTGGGCCTACCTGGCCGGCGGCGCCGTCCTGGGGCTGGTGACGGCGGTGCTGCTGCTCGCCCTGACCGCGCTCGGCCTCGGGCTCTCGGTGGTCGGCGTCGGCCTTCCGCTGCTCCTCGCCGCCGCCCTCTCCGGCCTGCCGGCCGGGGCCCTGGAACGCCGCCTGCTCCGGCTCGTCGAACCGGCGCCGCTGCCCGACCCGCACCGGGCGCTCCCCGGGGCCGGGCGCCCGGCCCGACTGCGCACCCGGCTGCGCGAGCGCGCGACCTGGCGCGAACTCGCCCACACCCTGCTCGTCGCCCCGCCGCTCACCGCCGCCGGCCTCGGGCTGACCGCCCTGCTGCTGTTCTCCGCGACGCTGGTCGTCAGCCCGGTGGTGGTCCAGGTGCTCGCCCCCGAGACCGTGATGCTGATCCCCGGCCATGCCGTGCCCGGACCGCTGCACGCGCTCCCGTTCACCGCCGTCGGCCTGGTCGGGCTCTACCTCGGCGGCCACGCCGGGGCGCTGCTCACCACCGCCCACGTCCGGCTGGCCCGGCTGCTGCTCGGGCCCCGGGAGGAGGACCCCGGCGGCCAGGTCCTCGAACTGACCCGGTCCCGGGCCCGGTTGGCGGACGCCTTCGAGGCCGAGCGCCGCCGCATCGAACGCGATCTGCACGACGGCGCCCAGCAGCAGCTGGTCGCCCTCACCATGACGCTCGGCCTGGCCGCGCACGAGCTGCGCGAACACGCGGGCGCCGACAGCGCGGGTGTCCCGCCAGGGGCGCTCGCCCTGGTCGACCGGGCCCGGGGCGAGGCCCGGCAGGCGCTGGAGCAACTGCGCGGCCTGGTCCGGGGGATCCACCCGCAGGTGCTCACCGACCACGGCCTGGCCGCCGCCGTCGCCGAGGTGGCGCTGCGCCACCCGGTCCCCGTCGAGGTCGACCTCGACCTGCCGGGCCGACTGCCGGGCCCCGTCGAGACCACCGCCTACTTCACCGTCACCGAGGCTCTCACCAACGCCGCCAAGCACAGCGGCGCCACCGCCGTCACCGTCCACGGACGGGTCGCGGCCGGCCGGCTGGTGCTCCAGGTGACCGACGACGGCTGCGGCGGGGCCGACCCGGCCGCCGGCACCGGGCTGCAGGGACTGGCAGACCGGGTGGCGATCCTGGGAGGACGACTGATGGTGACGAGTCCGACCGGCGGGCCGACCGCGCTCCGGCTGGAGGTGCCGTGCTCCGGATAGTCCTCGCCGACGACGCCGTGCTGCTCCGGGCCGGCCTGGTCGAACTGCTCACCCGGGGCGGCCACCTGGTGACCGCCGCCGTCGGCGACGCGGACGCCCTGGCCGCCGCCGTGGACGCCGACCGGCCCGACATCGTCGTCACCGACGTCCGGATGCCGCCCGGCTTCCGGGACGAGGGGCTGCGCGCCGCGCTCGACCTCCGGTCCCGCCACGCCGACCTGCCCGTCCTGGTGCTCTCCCAGTACGTGGCCACCCCCTACGCGACCCGGCTGCTCGGGGCGGCGGGCGCGCAGCGGGCCGGGCTCGGCTACCTGCTCAAGGACCGGGTCGGCGAGGTGTCCGAGTTCCTGGACGCACTGCGCCGGGTGGCGGCGGGCGAGACGGTGATCGACCCGGACGTGGTGCGGGTGCTGCTCCGCCAGCAGTCCGCGGACCGCCCGATCGCCCGGCTGACCCCGCGCGAGCGCGAGGTGCTGGGGCTGATGGCGGAGGGCCTCAACAACCAGACCGTCGGCGCCCGGCTGAACATCACCGAGGCCTCCGTGGTCAAGCACTGCGGCAACATCTTCATGAAGCTCGACCTCGACCCGGTCGAGGGCAACCGCCGCGTCCTCGCCGTCCTGGCCCACCTCGCGGACCTGCACGGCGAGTAGCGCCGCCGCCCGCGACCGGCCGATGCTCAGGCCGGGGGCGGCGGCGGGTTGTCGCGGAGGAGGTCGTGGCCGACGTCGGTGAGGGTGTGGCGGACCTGCCTGCCCTCGCGGCGGGTGGCGATCAGACCGGCCGTGCGCAGGGCGGCGGCATGGGCGGAGGCCGAGGGCGGGGTGACGCCGAGCCGCTGGGCGAGCTCGGTGGTGGAGCAGTCGCTGCCGGCGACGGCGCGCAGGACGCGGGCCCGGGCGGCGCCGAGCACGGCGGCGAGGCCGTCGGCGGCCGGTGTCCGGGCCGAGGCCCCGGCGACCGCGGTGGCGATCGGCGCGGCGGCCGGGGCGGCGATCGGGTGCAGCAGCAGGCTCTGGCGGTCGGGCCCGGCCAGCAGGCTGATGCTCCGTTGGACGAAGTAGTTGGGCCGGAGCTCCAGGCCCCGGCCGCCGAGCTCGAAGGAGCCCTCCAGGTCGCCGAGGGTGCACTCCAGCACCCCTTCGTCCCGCCAGACGGCCTTCGGGTGGAGCGAGTCGAGCATCTCGCCGATCCCGGCGCGGGCGGCGGTGCGGGCCCGGACGGCGATGTCGGCCTCCAGGGCGCGGCGGATGTCGGGCCAGTCCGGGGCGAGGCAGGCCCGGAACAGCGCCCAGGCGCCGTCGCTGACCTCGCGCAGGCCCCGGCTGCCGTCCTCGCGCAACCGGGCCAGGGCGGCCGGTACTTCGGGGCCGCTGCCGAACATCGCGACCCCCTCCTCCACGGCCTGCTGCGGGACGGAGAGGAGCGCGTCGAGCTCGTCGGTCAGCTGCCGGCGGACGGCGTCGAGGTCCGCCACCATGAAGTCGGGGACGCCGACCGGGCTCGCGTTGACCACCTCCAGGAAGCGCACGGCCCGGTGGGGCACGTGGCGGCGGACGTCCCGCCACCAGCGCTCGCTGCGCGACCCGCTGCCCTGGTGCACGCCCAACCGGGCCGAGCCGGCCATCAGATGGTCGAACGGGGATATGACGAAGCGGGTCCTCGCGAGGTCCGCGACCCCGAACCGCAGTGCGATCACGAACCTTCCCCCGACCCCCGCAGCCGTTCTGACCTGCCGCGTTGTTGACTATTAGGCCCAGAGGCTAATGCATGGCCGTCCGGCCCCTCCCGTTGGCATGCTCTCTCTCGTCGGCGCGGCGGAGGCCCGCTCCGGCCCCCACCACGAGGGGAGTGGGGGCCGGAGCACGTTCCTCGACCGGGCGTTCGTGGATCCGGACGCCCGGTGCCGCCCGGCGGATCGTGCCCTGTCCGACAGGGCATCACCTGGCGTCGGCCGGGCGGGGGTCGAGGGGGTCGCGGGGGGCGGCCGCGTCGGGGTGGCCGCAGTGGCCGGGGTGGTCCTGCGGCGGGGCGAGGAGGGCGGCCAGGCGGTCGGCGGTGGTGTCCCAGGACCAGTGGTCGCGGACCCACCAGCGGCCGGCGGCGCCCATCCGGTCACGCTCGGCGGCGGGGGCGCGGAGGATGCCGGTGATCGCCGCCGCGACGGCGGCCGGGTCGCGGCCGTCCACCACGGTCCCGTTGACGCCGTCCAGGACGGCGTCCGGCGCGCCGCCCGAGCGGCCCACGACCACCGGCAGTCCGGCGGCCGCCGCCTCCAGGAAGACGATGCCCAGGCCCTCGGCCTCCAGTCCGGCCCGGCGGGTGCGGCACGGCATCGCGAACACATCGGCCGAGGCGTAGTCGGCGGGCGTCTGCGCGTGCTCGTGGCCGCCGGCGAAGACGACCGAGCCGGGCTCGGTGTGCCGCCGGGCGAGTTCGCGCAGCCGGCGTTCGGCGGGGCCCCGGCCGACCAGGACCAGGACCGCGCCCGGCACGCTGCGCCGGACCAGCGGGAGTGCCCGGACGAGGGTGTCCTGCCCCTTGCGCGGGACGAGCCGCGCCACGCAGAGGATCACGGGTGCGCGCGGGTCGGCGTCCTGCTCGCGCCTCCCCGGGCGGAACAGTTCGGTGTCGACGCCCGGGACCAGCCGCTCCAGCCGGGGTGCCGGGCCGAGCGCGGGGGCGATCCGCTCGCGGGTGTGGGCGCCGAGGAAGGTGACGACGTCGACGCTGTCGCCGATCCGCCGCAGCAGGCGCCGGGCGACGGGGGTGCGGGCCCACCAGATCTCGTGCCCGTGGGTGGTGGCGACGGTCCTCCGTATGCCGGGCGCCTGCCGCCGCAGCTCCGGGGTCATCGCGGCGAGCGGGGCGGCTGCGCCGAACCAGACCCGGTCGCACCCGTACGCCCGGGCGAGCTCGGCGGCCCGCCGGGTCACCCGGGGGGTGGGCAGCAGCAGCCGGGACCGGTCGCGGACCACCGGGAACGGCAGCGCGGCGTCGTGCCGGTCGGCACCCGGTTCGGCCGAGGTGTAGACGACGACCTCCCCGGCGGGCAGCCGGGTGGCCATGGCGTGGACGAAGGTCTCGATGCCGCCCTGACGGGGCGGGAAGTCATTG
The DNA here is from genome assembly GCF_036010405.1 of Kitasatospora purpeofusca. NCBI lineage: Bacteria > Bacillati > Actinomycetota > Actinomycetes > Kitasatosporales > Streptomycetaceae > Kitasatospora > Kitasatospora purpeofusca. Next base: position 7,295,264 of record NZ_CP108561.1, read on the forward strand.
GTGACGACGAGGGTGCCGGTCATGGCGCGGGAACCACCTGGGGTGCGTGCGGGCGGGGTGTTTGTGGCCGGGGTGCGTGCGGGCGGGGTGTTTGTGGCCGGGGGAGGCGCGGGAGCCGGTCGGGGCCGGGGCCGGGGCCGGGGCCGGAGAGGTGGGGGAGGTCGGGGAGCGGGGCGGGCCGGGGGAGGAGCAGCAGGAGGGCGGGCAGTGCGAGATAGCCGAACCGGCCCGCGGGGGCGAGCAGGAACGCCAGGGCGAGGCCGAGGGCGAGCCGGTCGGCGGCGGCGCGGGTGTGCAGTGGCGGGCGGCTCACGAGGGACCGGGCGACGGCGGCCCCGGCGAGCAGCAGCAGCGCGACGGCCGCGTACCAGCCGACCGGGCCGAGGTCGGCGAGCAGCCGTCCGGGCAGCGGGCTGCCGGCCGGGGTGGGCAGGTCGCCGCGCCCGGTGGGGAAGGCGAACACCTGCTGCAGCAGCGGTCCCGGGGAGCGCAGTGCTGAGGGCAGCACCAGGGCGGCCGTGCCGGCGGCGGCGGTGACGGCGGCCCGCAGCGCGGCGCGCCGTCCGGTGGTGGCGGCGAGCAGGGCGACCACCACCGCGACCGCCGGCCAGGCCGTCCACTTGAGCGCGCAGGCCAGGGCGAGCGCCCACCCGGCGGCGACCGGCCGGGCCCGGCCGGCCAGGGCCAGGGCGAGGACGCAGAGGCCGGCCAGCGGCAGGTCGACCCCGCTGACGCTCAGCGGCAGCGCGACCACCGGCGAGGCGACGAGCGCCGCTACTGCGAGCACGCGCGGGAGCGCGGCGGGGAGCACTGCAGGAAGGGCTCCTGTGCGCGCCGCTGTGACCGCTGCCGCGACCGTTGCCCTGAGCGCCGCCGTGACGCCGGGCCGCCCGGGGCGGTGCCGGGTCGGCAGGGCGGCGGCGGCCAGGCAGCCGAGGAACGCGGCGGCGCACCAGAGCCGGGCGTCCCCGGCCACCCTGGCCGGCCACCCGTCCGTACCGAACAGGGCGCGGGGCAGCCCGAAGAGTGCCATCCCGGGGAGGTAGGGCGTGTACTCCGCGACCGTGCGCGGCTCGGCCAGGTACGGCGTCCCGTGCCGGAGCAGCAACTCGCCCGAGCGCTCGATGACGGCGACCTCGCTCTGCCCCTGCCCGCCCACCACCAGGACGAGCAGCGGTACGAGGACGGCGCCGAGCAGCGCGACCGCCACCGAACCCGCGCGTGCCCACCGTCGGGGCAGTACGAGCACGGCGACCGCCGCCGCCAGGTACCCCGCCGCCGCGCACAGCCCCCAACTCCGGTGCGGCCCCAGCCCGGACACCAGCGGGAACGCCCCCGCCCACCCGGCGGCGAGCACCCACCCGCCGCACCACAGCGCCCGCCGCCCGCCGGGAGGACGGGGGACGCGGTGGACCCGACGGGAGCCGGCAGCGGTTCGGGAACCGGGTCGGGGGCCGGTGCCCGTGTCGGTGTCGGGGTGACGGGTGGAGCGACGGGCAGGTTGAACGACGGGCCGAACTACGGGCCGAACGACGGGGCCGGGAACGGGCGGACGTGGGGTACGGACGCGGTGAATCAGCACCACTTCATTGCAGCGGCGCAGGTCAGCGAGGTCATGGCGGTCAGGTCGAGTCCTTCGGTCGGGTTTCCCCTACCACCGGGCGGGCGCGCCGGGCGGCCCCCGGGCTCCGGGGTGGGTGCGGGCGGTGCGGACGACGGGCACGGTGCTGGACTCCTCCTCGACAGCGGACTTTCCGAACAAGGGAATTCGTATCCGACCTGACGTTCGGTGTCCATCGAATTACACACCGTGCCGATCACTCGCTATCGTGGGCGCGTGGTGAACTCCTGGGACATGGCGGTCGAGCGGGTGCAGGAACGATTGGCCGCGGCGCCCGCCCTGCGGGCGGTGGCCGACGAGGAGGGGCGCGAGTTCGCGCTCTGGGACCTCGCGGCCTGCGCCGAGGGAGAGTTGGGCGAGCCGGTCGATCCGGCGGCGATCGGTCCGGCCGAGGAGGCCCGGCTGCGCGCCCGGCTCGGCGAGTCCGGCCGTGAATGGCCGGGCGGCGAGCTCTACCGGCGCCGCTACTGGCTGCTGGGCGGCGGACGCCCGGACGCCCCCACCGGTTCCGCCCCCACCGCTCCCGCCGTCCCGGTCGGGACCGTCGCGGTCGACAACTGGACCAGGGGCGCGGGCCAGTTGGCCGTCTCCTCGCTCTATCTGCGCCACGACGCGCGCGGCCGGGGCCTGGCCGCCGCGGCCCTCGACCGGGTCTACCGCGCCGCCACCGCCGAGGGCCTGTCCGGCTACCGGCTGGAGGCGGACTGGGCCTGGCCCCGGGCCGTCCGCTACTACCTGCGCCGGGGTCTCTGGGTGCGGTCCTGGAAGCACACCATCGGTCTCACCCGGATGCCCCAACTCCCGGCCTACCGGATCCGGGAGGAGCAGGACCGACTGGTGCTGCTGGTCGCCGACCGGCCGTCGGGAGCCCCCTCCGGGGAGGTCTGGACGCCGCTGCTCGCCGCCGGCCGCGAGGGCCGCTGGCTGCGGTTGGACGAGACCGCCGCCTACCGGCAGGCGGACGGCTGGGTGCACGACTACGCCCGCTCGACCCTCGCGCTGCACCTGGCGCTCGCCGGCCGTCCGCTGGTCCGGGGCCCGCAGTGGTGGGCGGAGGCCTGGCGCTGGTCCGACGGCGGGGAGCCGGAGGGACTGGCCCACCGGATCGAGCAGTTCGAGCGGTTCGGGCGACGGCGCGGCGCCGACGACCGGACGTCGGCCCCGCCCGGCACAGCTCTGCCGGGTGCGGCCCTCCCGGATGGGGCGCTGCCCGCCCCCGCCCCCGCCCACCGCCCCGGCGCGGTGGCACCGTAGGACCACCGCCCGGGACCGGGGCCGCCTCCTGGGCCGGGCCCCCGCCCCGAACCGGCCCCGCCCCTGGGAGACTCGACACCATGGCAGAGATCGAGATCGACGGCGGCCCCGCCGACCCCGCCCGGCTGGCGGCCCTGGGCCTGATCAACTACGGCCACTTCACCACCCTGCGCGCCGAGTCCGGCCGCACCCGCGGCCTCGCGCTCCACCTGGACCGCCTGGTCCGCGACTGCCGCACGGTCTTCGACGCCGAGCTGGACCCCGCGGAGGTCCGGGCCCGGATCCGCCGGGTGCTCCCCGCCGACGGCGCGCCGGTGATCGTCCGGGTGACCGCGTTCGACCCGGCGCTCGGCCTGGAGCGCCCGGCCGCCCCCGCCACGCCCCACCTGCTGGTCACCACCCGCCCCGCGCCGGCCGCCGCGCCCGGCCCGCTGCGGGTCCGCACCACCGCGTACCGGCGCGAGCTGCCGGAGGTGAAGCATGTCGGCCTGTTCGCCCTGGTCCACCAGCGTCGGCAAGCCCAACTCGACGGCTACGACGACGCCCTGCTGCTGGACCGCGCCGGCCGCCTCGTCGAGGGCACCACCTGGAACCTCGCCCTGTACGACGGCCGCACGCTGGTCTGGCCGGAGACCGACGCCGCGCTGCCCGGTGTCACCGCCGCCCTGCTCGCCCGCGTCCACCCGGGACCGCAGCGGCGCGAGGTCCTCTCCCCGGACGGCCTGGGGCGCTTCGTCGCCGCCGTCGCCGTCAACGCGGGCGTGGGCGTCCGCCCGATCGCGGCTATCGACGGCACCTCCTTCGACCCCGCCCACCCGGTCGTCGCGGAGCTGCGCGCCGCCTACGAGGGCGTGCCGGGGGACGAGATCTGACCTGCCGCCAGGACACTCCGGGAGCCGGCGCCGAACGGCCCCGGGCCATTCCGGCGGCCCGGCGCGGCTCTACCCCCGGGCCCTCCGGGGGACACGCCGGGGGGGATAACCCCACCCCACGTCCGCCAGCGGACTCCATGGTCCGCCGCACCCCGCCTTCCTAGCCTGGAACACGTCGACCACCGGCGACGATCCACGAAGGAAGGCCCACCATGGCACCCCGCCGTTCCCGCCCCCGGCCCGAGCAGACCGGCCACCCCGCCGCGTCGTTCGGAACCGCCCCGCAGGCCGCGATCGAGCTGCGCGGCGTCCGGCGCAGCTACGGCCGGGGCGCCGAGGCCGTGCACGCGCTGCGCGGCATCGACCTGGCGCTCGGCCGGGGCACGTTCACCGCCGTGATGGGACCGTCCGGCTCCGGCAAGAGCACCTTCCTGCAGTGCGCGGCCGGCCTGGACCGCCCGACCTCCGGCGAGGTCCACCTGGGCGGCGAGGAGATCACCCGGCTGAGCGAGGACCGGCTGACCAAGCTGCGCCGGGGCCGGATCGGCTTCGTCTTCCAGTCCTTCAACCTGCTGCCCTCGCTGACCGTGCTGCAGAACGTGCTGCTCCCGCTGCGTCTCGCCGGTGAGCGCCAGGACCGCTCCCGGGCCCGGGAACTGCTCGCCCGGGTCGGCCTCGGGGAGCACGCCGGGCGGCGGCCGGGGCAGCTGTCCGGCGGCCAGCAGCAGCGGGTGGCGATCGCCCGGGCGCTGATCACCGACCCGGACGTGGTGTTCGCGGACGAGCCGACCGGCGCGCTGGACACCCGTACCGCGCACGAGGTGCTCGGCCTGCTGCGGAACGCGGTGGACACCATGGGCGCCACCGTCGTCATGGTCACCCACGACCCGGTGGCGGCCTCGTTCGCCGACCGGGTGGTGTTCCTGGCCGACGGCGCCTTCGCCGACGAGCTGTACCGGCCGGACCCGAAGACCGTCGCCGACCGGATGGTGTCGCTGACCGCCCGCCCGATGGAGGCGGCGGCATGAGCAACGGACTCGCCCGCGCCTCGGTGCGCTTCCGTCCCGCCTCCTTCGTCGGGACCTTCGTCGCGCTGTTCTTCGCCGCCGCCGTGATCACGGCCTGCGGCACCCTCCTGCAGACCGGCATCACGGCCTCGGTGCCGGCCGCCCGGTACGCGGACACCCCGGTCGTGGTCGCCGCCGACCCGACCGTCGGCATCACCTTCCGGCAGGGCGAGGACACCGACACCGAGGAGCAGCCCGTCCCCGACCGGGCCCGGGTGGACGCGGCGCTGACAGCCCGGATCGCCGCACAGCCCGGCGTGGCGGCCGCCCGCCCGGACAGCGCGTTCCCGCTGCAGGGCGGGCCGGGAGGCCCGCTCACCGGCCGGGGCTTCGCCGCGCTCGGCATCGCCGGCCCGCAGGACCGCCTGGTCGAGGGCCGCGCCCCCGGCGCCGGCGAGGTCGTGCTGGACGCCGACACCGCGCGCGCCGCACACCTGGCCCCCGGCGGCACCGTGGCGCTCACCGCGCCGGGCGGCGGCGGGAGCTACCGGATCTCCGGCCTCGCCGCCCCGCAGTCCGCCGGGTCCACCGCCTGGTTCGCCGACCAGCAGGCCGACCGGCTCTCCGGCCACCCCGGCCGGGTGGACGCGATCGCCGTCCAGCCCCGCGAGGGAGTGACCGCCAAGGCCCTCGCCGCCCAGGTCGGGACGGCCGTGGGCGACGCCGCCGAGGTGCGGACCGGCCGGGACCGGGGCGCCGTCGAGCAGCCCGCGCTCGCCGGGGCCCGGGAAGCGCTGGCCGGGATCGGCGGCTCCTTCGGCGGCATCGCCACCATGACCGCCGTGTTCGTGGTGGTCTCCACCGTCGCCCTCGCCACCGGCCAGCGCGCCCGCGAGTTCGCGCTGCTGCGCGCCGTCGGTGCCACGCCCCGGCAGATCCGCCGCACCATCGCCACCGAGGCGATGCTGGTCGCGCCGCTCGCCGCCGCGAGCGGCATCCTGCCCGGCGTCGGTCTGGCCCGCTGGTGGTTCGGCGGGATGGTGGAGCGCGGGGCCGTCCCCGAGGCCGTCGAACTGTCCGTCGGACCGCTGCCGATGGTCGCCGCGGTGGTGCTGTGCACGCTCGCGGCGCTCGCGGCCGGCTTCTTCGCGGCCCGCCGCCCGGCCCGGATGCGGGCCAGTCAGGCGCTGGGCGCGGCCGCCGTCGAACCGTCCCGGCCGGGGTGGATCCGGACCGGCCTGGGCCTGCTCTTCACCGTCGGCGGCATCGTGCTCGCCGGGGTCGCCACCGGGCTGAACGGCACCGACGCCGCCAACACCGCGCTGGGCGTGGTGATGTGCTTCCTGACGGCGGTCGCCCTGCTCGGCCCCTGGGTGGCCCGGGTCGCGGCCGGACTGCTCGGGGTGCCGCTGCGGGCGGGCGGCGCGCCCGGCTCGCTGGCGGCAGACAACACCCGCGCCAACGCCCGTCGGCTGGCCTCGGCGATCACGCCGATCGCGATGGTCACCGCGTTCTGCGGCACCCTGCTGTTCATGCAGAGCACCGTCCGGCACGAGAGCGGCGAGCAGGTGCGGGCCGGTCTCACCGCCGACCACGTGCTCGGCTCCACCGGCCCCGGCCTGCCGGCCGCCGTGCCGGGTGCCGCCGGTGCGGCCGGGACTCCCGGGGTGGTCGAGCGGGCGGCCGGGCTGCCCGGTGTGGAGGCGGCCGTCGGCGTGCTGCGCACCGGCGTCGTCTACCGCGACGGCCACAACCTGGACTCGGCCGCCGCGCTGGGCGTCACCGGCGACCCGTCCCGGCTGCCGCGAGTGCTCGACCTCGATGTCCGCACCGGTTCGCTCGCCGACCTGGGCCGCTCCCCGGACACCGTGGCGCTGGACGCCACCCTGGCCTCCGCCCTGGGCGCCGAGGTGGGCGAGCGGGTGCAGCTCTGGCTCGGCGACGGGACGGAGGCGAAGCCGCTGGTGGTCGCCACGTACGGGCGCGGACTCGGCTTCGGCCAGGTGCTGCTGCCGAGGGCGGCGGTCGCGGAGCACGTCACGGCGGCCTTCGACCAGCAGGTGCTGGTCGCGGACGCGCCCGGCGCGGACCGGGCGGCGGTCGCCCGGGGGCTGGCGGGGCTCGGCGTCCCGGGAATGACCGTCACCGACGGGGAGGGCTTCGCCGCGCAGGCGGACAAGGACCAGGAGATGGGTGCCTGGGCGAACGCGGTGATGGCCGGGGTGCTCGGCGGGTTCGCCGCGGTCACGGCGGCCAACACCCTGGTGATGACGGTGCTGGACCGGCGGCGCGAGGTGGCGCTGCTCCGGCTGGCCGGGACCACCCGGGGGCAGGTGCGCCACATGATGCGCTGGGAGGCGCTGTTGGTGGCCGCGACCGGTCTGGGGGTCGGCGCGGTGATCGCCTGGGTCACCCTGGTGCCGGTCACCCGGGGCCTCACCGGGGCCACGCCGTACGTGCCGCCGGGGACGGCGCTGCCGTTGGCCGCCGGGGCGGTGGCGCTCTGCCTGGCCGCGACGGCCCTGCCGGCGAGGGCGCTGCTGCGGGCCAGCCCGATCGCGATGAGCGGCGGCAAGCAGTAGCGGTTCGGAGGGAGGAAGGGCGCGGGGGAGGAGGGGAGCAGCGCGAGGAGGGGCGGCCTTCGGGTCCGGGCCCCGGTCCACCGAGGGCGACGGGGGTGTCGTCGGTGGACCGGGGCCCTTCGCGTGCACGGGGACGCGCGACACGCGGGCACGTACGCACGGGCCGGTGTGCACGGGCCCGCGCACACCGGCCTCGCACGCGTGTGGGCAGGTAGGGGCGCGACAGGGGCTCGCGGCGGAGGCCCGCGCGGGGGCGTCCCACCGGCCGTTCGGGTGACAAAGCCGCGCCGAAACGCCGCGCGAGAGTGGTCGTCGGCCGTAAAGCCCCTGAGCCAAGCCGATAGTGATGTGTGATCAGTTACGCTCACGGCCGCGTCCGTCCAGGTGGCGCGCGCCCGTAGTGCCCACGACACACCCACCCACCCCCGCGCCGAGCACGTCCGGCATGCCGTCGTCCCGGCCTGCCCGCTCCGCCGCGGTGCCCGGCAGAGAGAAGGCCGACCGTTGAGCAGTCCCCCCGTGGCCCGCACGCCCCGCCTGCCCCGCCTGCCCCGCCTGCCCGGGCTCGCCCCGGCGAGCCCGTCGGCCCCGGCCCGGGCCGTCCCCCGAGGGGTCCGTGTGCCGCGGCTGCTGCTGCGGGCCACCACGACCGCGTCGGCCGTGCTGGGGCTGGCCCAGACGGTGCTGGCCGGCAGCTTCCTGAACGGCCACTACGAGGCGCTCCGGGCGCACGAGCTGACCGCGATGGCCCTCGGCGGTCTGCTGATCGCCCAGCTGCCGGTGGCCGCACTGGTCCGCCGGGGCGGGGGAGCGGGCGGCGCGCGCGGGCCGTGGTGGCCGCTCGGCGCCACCGCGCTGCTGCTGGCCGCGTCCGGGGCGCAGACGGGGACCGGTTACGAACGGGCGGTCGGCGTGCACGTCACCCTGGGCGTGCTGCTGGTCAGCGGACTGCTGTTCGGCCTGGTCGGCGCCTGGCGGCCGGCCCCGGTGCCCCCGGCGACGTCGGAGGCCGAGCCGCTCGCCGAATCCGAATCCGAATCCGAATCCGAATCCGGGACCGGCTCCGGTACCGGCGGTACCGGCGGTACCGGCGATGGTGGCGACGGCGGCTCCGGCCGGCTGCCCCGGCCCACCGCTGCGGGGGCCGACGCGGTGGAGGTGGCGCCGTGAACCGCCGCCGGTTCCTCGGCGCCGGCGCGGCCGTGCTCGGCGCGGGCGCTGTCGGAGCCCTCGCCGGCCCGGCGACCGCCCGACTGCTGGCCGAGGCCCGACCGGGCCGGCTGCTGAGCAGCGAGGTCCCGCTGCCGGCGGCGTTCCAGGTGCCGCTTCCCGTTCCGGCGGTCCTCGCCCCCGTCCACTCCGACGCCACCGCGGACCACTACGAGATCACCCAGCAGATCGCCCGGCTGGAGATCCTGCCCGGTCTGCGCACCGAGGCCTGGACGTACGGCGGGACCTTCCCCGGCCCGACCCTGGTGGCCCGCTCCGGCCGGGAGATGATGGTGCGGCACCGCAACGAGCTGGCGGTGCCCACGGTGGTCCACCTCCACGGCGGTCACACCCCGGCCGAGAGCGACGGCTACCCGGTGGACCTGCTGCTCCCGGTCGGCTCCTCCGCCGACCGTTCCACCTGGGCCGCCCATGCCGACCACGCGGACCATGCGGACCACACGACGGCAGGCATGGCAGGCATGGTCGGAATGGCCGGAATGGGCGCCGCAGACCGCTCCCGGACCGTCACCGGTGAGCGCACCCACACCTACCCGGGTCGCCAGCGCGCCGCCACCCTCTGGTACCACGACCACCGGATGGGCTTCACCGGCCCCGCTGTCTGGCGCGGCCTGGCCGGATTCCACCTGGTCCGCGACGAGGAGGAGGACGCCCTGCCGCTGCCGCGCGGCGAGCGCGAACTCCCGCTGATGCTCGCCGACCGCTCCTTCGCCGCCGACGGCTCCTTCGCCTACCCCGCCCTCGACGCGGCCCTCGCCGTCCCCGGCGTCACCGAGGACTACATGAACGGCGTGCTCGGCGACATCGTCCTGGTCAACGGCGCCCCCTGGCCGCGTGCCGAGGTCGACCGGGCCCGCTACCGGCTGCGCGTGCTCAACGCCTCCAACGCGCGCCTCTACCGGCTCGAACTCGACCCGCAGCCGTCCGGCGGCGGCGCCCTGGTCCAGATCGGCGGCGACGGCGGCCTGCTGGAGCAGCCGATCGCGCACGACGCGGTCGAGATCGCGCCCGCCGAGCGCTTCGACCTGGTGGTCGACTTCTCCCGCTACCCGGCCGGCACCCAGGTCCGGCTGATGAACAGGTTCGGCAGCGGGCGGACGGAGGAGGTCATGCTCTTCGACGTCTCCTCGCGGCCCGTGCGCGACGACTCGACGGTCCCCGAACGGCTCTGCACGCTGGAGCGGCTCGACCCGGCCGCGGCCGTCACCACCCGGACCTTCGGCTTCCGGCGAAGCCGCAACGCGGGCTGGACGATCAACAACCAGCCCTACGAGCCGGGCCGCTCGCTCGCCCGGCCGGCGCTCGGCTCCACCGAGATCTGGCGGTTCTTCTCGGACGTCCACCACCCCGTCCATGTGCACCTGAACTCCTTCCAGGTGCTGTCCCGCAACGGCAAGGACCCGGGGCCGTACGACGCGGGCTGGAAGGACACCGTGGACCTGCGGCCGGCCGAGGCGGTGCAGGTGCTGGTGCGGTTCACCGACTACGCGGGGACGTACATGCTGCACTGCCACAACCTGGAGCACGAGGACATGGCGATGATGGCGGACTTCGTCGTGGAGTGACCGGCGTTCCCCCGCCCGCTCCCCTACCCGTTCCCTTACCCGTTCGGCGGAGCGCGGGCGGGGCGACCGGACGCCCGTCCCGCCCCGTCCGTCCCGCTCCGCCTCCGGTGCGGGCCGTCCGGTCCCGACATGCCGCGCCGCCGGGCGTGATCTAGCGTCGCGGGGAGGACCGCAGCACGACGGACCCGCAGGACGGCGGATCCGCAGGTCGACAAGCCCGCAGCACGACGGATCCGCAGCACGACGGACCCGCAGGACGGACGCACCGAGGAGTCGCGCATGACCAGTCCGACCGAACGCCGGCGGCGCGGCCGGGCCGCCCGCGACCGCGTACCGCGTTCCGCCCACGGCCCCTGGATCCCCGCCGCCGACCGGCCCGACCCGCTGGCCGTCCTGGCCCGGCAGGCCGAGGACCGGCTCGCCGACCTCGGCCCGATCCGCTACGGGCGGATGGCCGAATCGCCGTTCGCCTTCCTGCGCGGCTCCGCCGCCGTCATGGCCGCCGACCTGGCGGCCGTCCCCGACACCGGTATCACCGTCCAACTCTGCGGTGACGCCCACCTGTTGAACTTCGGCGTGTACGCCTCGCCGGAGCGGGCGCTGCTCTTCGACGTCAACGACTTCGACGAGACCTACCCCGGCCCGTTCGAGTGGGACGTCAAGCGCCTCGCCGCCAGCGTCGCCGTCGCCGCCCGCGACAACGGCCACAGCGAGGAGCAGGTCCGCCGGGCCGCGCTCACCGCCGCGCAGGGCTACGCCACCGCCGTGCGCCGCCTCGCCGGGATGGGCGAACTCGACGTCTGGTACGCCCGGATCGACACCGAGGACATCCTGCCGCTGGTCGGCAAGGCCAGCCGCCGCAAGCGCTTCGAGGCCAACCTGGACAAGGCCCGCCGCCGCACCAGCCTCCAGGCCTTCGGCAAGCTCACCGAGAAGGGCGAGGACGGGCGGCGCCGCATCGTCAACGACCCGCCGCTGATCGAGCGGCTGCCGGAGGACGAGCTGCGCCTGGTCGGCAAGATCTACGGCGACTACCGGGCCACCCTCGCCGAGGACCGCCGCGTCCTGCTCGACCGGTTCCAACTGGTGGACGTCGCCCGCAAGGTGGTCGGTGTCGGCAGTGTCGGCACCCGCTGCTTCATCCTGCTGCTGTCCGGGCGGGACGAGAGCGATCCGCTGTTCCTGCAGATCAAGGAGGCCGGGCGGTCCGTGCTGGAGGAGCACCTGCCGGTCTCCCGGCCGTCCGCCGAGGCCCCGGTGGTCCACGGCGGGCGCCGGGTCGTCACCGGGCAGCACCTCATGCAGGCGGCCAGCGACATCTTCCTCGGCTGGACCAGCGGCCCGGCCGGCCGGCACTTCTACGGCCGCCAGCTGCGCGACATGAAGGGCTCGGCAGTCATCGCCCGGATGACGCCCGCCGACCTGCGCCAGTACGCCGACCTCTGCGGTCGCACCCTCGCCCGCGCGCACGCCCGCTCCGGCGACCGGTTCGCCGTGGCCGGCTACCTGGGCCGCTCGGACGTCTTCGCCGAGGCGATCGCCGACTTCTCGGTCCGGTACGCCGACCGGACCGCCGCCGACCACGCCGAACTGCTGGCGGCGGTCGACGACGGCACGGTGACGGCGCAGCGGGGCGTCTGAGGGGTTGGGCGTCCGGCCAATAGGGCGTCGGATCTATTGGGTGGTCGACCAGTAGTGCGCCCGAAGGGTTGGTCGCCTGACCAATAGTGCTTCCGATGGTGGATCCGAGGGATTGGGCGCCCGACCAATGCGGCATCGGGGCTATTGGGCGTCCGGCCAACAAGGTGCCCGGCCAGACCGCCCCGCACCGGGAGTTCACCGGGCCATTCCCTCCGGGGAATGGCCCGGCGGCCCCGCTCCGGCTACAACTGGCTGTCGTGGACTTTCCCAGCACGCTCCGCGAGCGCCGCACCGGCCGCCGCCTCAGCCAGCTCGAACTCGCCGGCCGGGCGGGCACCACCCAGCGCCACCTCAGCTTCATGGAGTCGGGCCGGTCGGCGCCCGGGCGCGGCATGGTCGTCCGGCTCGCCGAGTCGCTCGACCTGTCGCTGCGCGAGCGCAACGAGCTCCTGCTGTCGGCCGGTTACGCCCCCGTGTACGCGGAGTGCCCGCTCGACGGGCCCGAGCTGGCGCCCGTCCGGTCCGCGCTCGGCCACATCCTGGAGGGTCATCTCCCCTATCCCGCCGTGGTGGTGGACGGCCGGGGCGGCATCGTCGCGGCCAACGCCGCGCTCGGACTGCTGACCGAGGGGGCCGCGCCCGAGCTGCTCGGCCGGGGTGCGAACGCCTACCGGCTCGCCCTGCACCCGGCCGGGCTCGCGCCGAGGATCCTCAACTTCGCGGCGTGGTCCCGGCATGTGCTGGCGGCGACCTCCCACCTGACCGAACTCCACGACGAACTCGAAGGCTACGTACCGCCGTTGAACGCCTCGCCGGCCACCCGGGACCACCTGGGCTTCGCCGTCCCGCTGCATCTGCGCAGCCCGTACGGCGAGTTGCACCTGATGACCACGGTGACCACCTTCGCCACCGCCGTCGACGTCACGCTCGCCGAACTGCGACTGGAGGCCTTCCTGCCGGTCGACGAACCGACGGCCGCCGCCCTGCGCGCCTATGCGGAGCGGGAGTCCGGGGATCAGAGCCCGGGGAACTGGTAGTCGACCGTGATCCTGTCGTTCTCGTCCAGTACCAGCACCTCCACCCCGCCGCCGAGCACCTCCTCCTCGCCCGGGCGCACCATCATCCAGCTGAGCTTGACGGCGTCGCCGACCCGGATCGCCCCGCCCTGCCGGCGGAAGGCGTAGCCGCCGCCGGCCACGAACTCCTCGTGCGCCCGGGCCACCCGCCGCTCCAGCGCGTCGTGGCCGCGCGCCTCCAGCACGGTGTCCGTGAATCCCAGTTCGGCCGCCCGCTCGCGCAGGTCCTCCGGCGGCTGGAGCAGGTGGACGCCGCCCGCCGCCCACAGTTCCTCGACCGCCCGGCGCCGCCGCTCCGGGTCGGGCTCGTTCCAGAGTGCGACATAGCGGTCGGCGATCCCCTGCGCGGTGCCGGTGCCGACGCCGGTGTCGGTGTCGGTGCTGGTCCTCGTGCTCATCGTGACTTCCTCGTTCCCCTCGTGGTCGTCCTTCGCGCCACCCATCCTGGGAGGTGGAGGGAGGCCCGACAATTCCCGGCGGGGAATGCCGACGGCCCGCCCCCGGGACCCGCCCGTCGGCGGGGGAGGGCCCCCGCCGAGTGGTGGATTGCGAACGGTTAGGCCCCCGCCGAACGGGGGTGCCAGGGCTCCGAACGTGCACCAACCACCCTTGCCGACAAAGCTCCTGAGGTGCGATCGGGACGCTGTTCACTTGTCGGACATGTCTTCGACAACCTGATTTCTCGTCAGTAACATGACGAGCCGTGCGGCCGTGCGGGCCGCGCTCCCCCTTGCCACCACCCACCCTCGTTCCCGGGCGGGCGCACACCGTCCGTGCGCCGCCGCCCGTGCGGAACACCCCGCTGAAAGAGCCCCGGTGAAGAGTCCTCTCGTCCCGGCCGTCCGGCCTGCCCTCGCCTCCCTGCTCCTGCTCGGCGTCGCCGCCTGCGGGCCCGCCTCCGGCGACGGACGGGCCGCGTCGGTCGGCATCGACGTGCCGTCCGCCGTCCCCGTCGCCGCCACCGGCGCGGCGAACCCGGCGGCCCCCGCGTCCGGCGGATCCCCGACCGCGCACGCCTCGGCGGCTGCCGCCCGTCCCGCCGGCAAGGCGTCCGCCCCGGCCCCCGGCGGATCCTCCGCCGTCCCGGCCCCGGTCTCCTCGGCCCCGGCGGCTCCCGCCGTCCCGCCGCCGACGGGCGCCGCCCCGCTGCCGCTGCCGGTCGCGGCCGCACAGCCCGGCGCGCAGACCGTGGCCATCGGCACCCCGTCCGCCGACGGGTCCGCCGCCACCCCGGCGGCGGCCACCGACCTCCGGCTCACCGCCTACGACCCGGCCGCCGGCACCGCCGTCCTGTCCGCGCCCGCAGCGTCCTCGGCCCCGGCCACCGCCCCCGCGGCTTCCTCGCCCGCCGCCGTCCCGGCTCTCGCCCAGGCCGTCCAGCCGGGGCGCCTGCTCGCCAGCCCGCCCACCGACGCCGCCCCGCAGGGCGCGCTGCTCGCCGTCACCGCCGTCCACCCCGGCGCCGGCAACACCCTCGGTCTCGCCACCCGCCCGGCCACCCTGCCCGAACTGCTCGGCGCCGCCGAGGCCGACGGCACGGTCCCCGTCGACCCCAAGTCGATCAAGGTCACCCCGCTGGTCAAGGACGTCACGGCCACCGTCGGCCGGGAGAACGGCACCACCAAGGCCGAGGCCTCCGGCACCCTGGAGGTCGACGCCAAGGCCCCGATCCCGCTCCCGGGCGGCGCCACCGCCGAGGCCACCGGCGAACTCGCCCTCCACCCGACCGTCCGCTTCGCCTACCACGGCGCCGGAGTCGGCACCCCGCGCACCGCCTCCATCGGCTTCGACCTCGGCGCCCGCGCCCACTGGAAGGTCACCGGCGACTTCGCCCGCGCCACCGCCGCGCCGGTCCGCGTCCCCTTCGCCAAGCTCCGGGCCAGCCCGGTGCTGACCGTCGCGGGGCTGCCGGTCGTCGTCAACCTCGCCCTCACCTGCTACCTGGAGGTCGGCGCCGACGGCCAGGTCCACGTCGAGGCCGAGCAGGAGGCCACCGGCACCTGGGCCGTCCGTGCCGACTGGACCGGCGGCGGCCGGGGCTGGACATCCTCCGCCGACGCCCCCGACACCAGGGTCTCCCCGGTCCATGTCCGCCTCGACGGCAGGGCCTCCGTCCGCGCCACCCTCGGCACCGAGGTCAGCGTCGGCCTCTACGACGCGGTCGGCGTCGAAGCCACCGTCGCCCCCTACCTCCAGGCCAAGGCCGACGGCTCCCTCGCCGTGGACGTCCCCGGCGGCGCCCCTCGGGTCCAGGGCAGCTGGGGCCTCGTCGGCGGCATCGACCTCAACGGTGCACTGCTCGCCCACCTCAAGATCTTCGGCACCCCGCTGATCGAGGGCCGCCTCCCCCTCCCGGCCTTCCACCGCGAATGGCCCCTCCTCACCGGCACCCTGCCCACCCCCACCCCCAAGGGCTGACCCGCCTCCCCGCCGACCGAACGCCCCTCTGCCGCGAGCTCCGTGCGGCAGGGGGCGTTCTGCGTGCGGAGGTCGAGGGTCCTGTCGCGCAGGAAGTCGGCAGGTCCGACTTCCTGCGCGCGGTGGCGCGATTCGCCGGTGTGGCAGGGCCGTGCGGCCGAACTCCGGACGGCTGCCGCCGGAGGCGTTGTCAGTGGGGCGTGCCAGGATCCGGTTCATGTTGGCGATCACGGTGCGGACGGAAGACGACCGGAACCACCCCCGGCCGGACGCCGAGGCGTTGGGCGGGCTGGTGCGGCGGATCGGGGGGAGGCGGGACAGGTTCCTGGTGGTCGAGCGGATACCCGACGAGCCCGACGTCTACGTGCAGGTGTGGCACGAGAGCGGGGAAGAGTACTCCTTCGAGTACCGGGACGGCAGTGCCGACCGGCACTTCCAGGTGAAGCTGGACGACCCCGAACCGGTGATCGCCGCCATGGCCGCCTGGGCCCGCCGCGAGCCCGGGTGGGGCGAGGGCTTCGCCTGGGAGGCACTGGAGTTGGGGTAGTGGCGGGTCAGCTCATGGACCAGACGGTCGGGTCGTGGGGGACGGGAGGGGAGAGGACCGGTGGGCGGGGGGCGACCGGGAGGGCGGCGGAGGCGCCGGCCTCCAGGGTCACCACCTCCTCGGTGACGCTCGGCGTCGTGCCGGGGGCCACCGGTCCGGAGCGGATCTGTGCGCTGGCCTCGTCCAGCAGGTCGATCGCGGCACCGGGCAGGGCGTGCCCGGGCAGGTAGCCGTGCGCGAGTCGGGCGGCCGCGGCGAGGGCCTCGTCGGTGATCTCGACCTCGTGGTGGTCGATCAGCCGCCGCCGGGCGCTGCGCAGGATCTCCAGGACGTCCTCCGGCGCCGGTTCGGCCACCGGGACCGGCTGGATCCGCCGGTCCGGGCCCGAGTCCCGTTCCCACCGCTGGTGGTCGGCGGAGCCGGTGGCCGCGACGATCGAGACGCCGGGCACGTCGAACACGGGCCGGAAGAAGGCCAGCGCCTCGGCCTGCCCCTCCCGGGTGCGGACGACGGAGAGGGCGTTGTCGAGGAAGAGGATGAGGTCCGAGGACCGGAGGATGTCCTGCACCAGCTCGGCCATCACCTCGGTGAAGCGGCCGTGGTGCCGGGGGTCGGTGAACAGTGCGGTGACGTCGAGCCGGAGGACGGTCCGGCCGAGGAATCGCGCGGGAACGTCCTGGCGGACGACGGCTTGCGCCAGCCCGGCCGCGATGCTGGTCTTCCCCACCCCGGGATCGCCCACCAGCAGCGCGACGTTGCGGGCCCGTCGGCTGAGCACCTGGAGGACGCGGTCGATGTCCGGGCGGCGTCCGAGTACACCTTCGGGTCGCTCGCGGTCGACCGCCGCAGTGAGTTCCCGGCCGAGCTTCAGTAGTGAGCCACGCAGCTTGGGCCGTGCGTCGGACGGTTCGGCCGCCCGCGCGCTCGCGGCGAGGACCTGTTCGCGCAGTTGGCGGAGGTCGACCTTGAAGGAGGTCAGCACCGCCATCGCGCGGCCGTGCTCCGACTTCAGGAGGGCCAGCAGTAGGTGCTGGGGGCCGATGCGGACGCTGTCGAGCCTGGTGGCCTCGTCCAGGACGCTCTCGGCCCTCGCCGTGAACGGAATCTGCTCGTTGCCCGGGACGGGAAGCCGGGCGCTGATCTGCCCCACCACTGCCCTGGCTGGTTCGAGCGACACCCCGAGGGCCGTGAGGGCCTGCTGGGCGGGGCTGTCCGGGTAGCGCAGGAGGGCCAGCAGCAGATGCTCGGTGCCGACCTGGCGGTAGCCCAGTGTTCGGGCCTCTTCCTGTGCCAGGCCGACCACACGCCGCGCGCCGAGGGTGAACCTCTCAAACTCCATGCCGCCCACTCCTCTCCAGCACCGCCAGCTCCTTCCGCGCCCGTACCGTGTGCGGGTGCTGCGTCCCCAGCACCCGGTCCCGTTCCGCGACGAGTTGCCGCAGCAGCGCCGTCGCCTCCTCCTCGGCGCCCGTCAGCGCGAGGTTTCGGGCCAGCATGTGCCGCGTCCGCAGGGTGTCCTCGTGTTCGGCGCCGAGGAGGCGGGTCTGCTCGTCCAGGACGTCCCGCAGGGACGCGGCGGCGCCGGCCCAGTCGCCCTCCAGGGCCTGCTGCTCGGCCGCCGCCTGCTGCTCGCGCAGTGCGGGGGCGACGTTGTCGGCGTAGATCCGGTTGTGGCCGAGGGCGATCAGGTTGGCGTTGTCGGTAGTGCTGTTGAGGGGGACGGGCAGGCCCTCGGCGACCATCAGGCTGACGAGGCGCTGGTAGATGTCGTCGATGGTGAGGTACTCGGGGCCGCCGACGACGCCCTCGCGCAGCAGTCGGATGAGGCGTCCGGAGAAGGCGGTGTGGTCCTCGCCGGGCGGGGAGAGGGAGACCTGGTCGCGCTGGGCGGAGGTCAGCACATAGGTGCCGGAGACTTCCAGCCGGTCGATGGTGCCGGGGTCGCCGCCGACCATGGTGCCGGTGACGGCGCGGCCGGAGAAGCAGCAGTCCAGCACGATGATCTTGGTGGTGGCACGGCTGTTGAGCACCGCGCCGCGCAGCTTGTCGTACTCGATCGAGGTGAAGTCCGGGTCCGCGTACTCGCTGTCGGGCAGCGCGAGGTAGAGGTCGTGCCGGCGGCCGCCGACCAGGCCGTGGCCGGTGAAGTAGACCAGCAGCAGGTCCTCGGCGGCCCGTGCGGCCTCGCGCAGCTTCCGGCCGACCCGGCCGAGGTCGGCGTCGTCGAGCAGGACGGTGCAGTGCTCCTCCGGGACGACCCCGTGGTCCGGGTCGGCGAACAGGGCCGCCAGGTCGGTCACGGTGCGCGCGACCGCCGGGAGGTCCGGCAGGTCCGGGTCCGTGTACGTGCTCGCGCCGACCAGCACGATCCGGGACCGCAGGGGGTCCGGGAGGCGCACCTCAGCCCTGCTCGGGACCGGACGGAGCCGAGCCCTCCAACGCCTGGCCCTCCAACGCCTGGCCCTCCGCCGCCGGGCCCTCCAGCGCGGTGCGCAGGATCGCCTCCAGGTCCCCGGCGCGCACCCGCTCGGCGTCGATCTCCACCGTCCCGCCGTCGGTCCGGCGGATCTTCACCCGGACGTCGCTGCGCCGGGGCTGGGCGAACCAGGTGCGCAGGGAGGAGGCGAGCACCGAGAGCCCGCCGCCGGCGCCGAGGGCGACGGTGACGGTGTCCAGCACCGAGCCCATCTCCCCGGGCCCGGGCGGACGCCCGGTCAGGGTGACCCCTGCCAGGCCCGGTTCGCCCCGGAGCCAGTCGGTCAGCGATTCGGCCTCCGCGACGGTCTCCCCACCGGTCACGGAAATGTGCACGTCCACAGGTGCCCCCCACAAGGCTGGTTCTGGACGGAGTCGAGAGCGGTCGGTCTACTGATCCGCGGGAGCCTCGCGGGAGTTCCCGATCATTGCTCGGGACCGTGGTCCGGGACGAGCAGCCGCAGCGCCCCCGGCACGACGCTGACCTCGACGGGCAGCGGCGCCATGAACTCGCCGTCCGCGTAGGCGGTGATGCCGGGGGAGTCGAGCCGCAGCGAGGTGGTGCGGTGCGTGGTGACCTCGGGGCGGGCGGTGTGGGTGCCCTTGAGCAGGGTGGGGAAGAAGCGGGCGATCCGCCGCCGGGGCATGGCGTCGACGAGGGTGACGTCGAGCAGGCCGTCGGCGGGGTCGGCGTCGGGGCAGATGAGCATCCCGCCGCCGTAGCTGCTGGTGTTGCCGACGGCGGCGAGGGTGAGGTCGCGGTCGATCCGGGTGCCGTCGGCGAGGGTGATGCGGAAGGGCAGCGGGCGGAGGTTGGCGAACTCCACGGCGATCGCGAGGTTGTAGCGCATCCGGCCGCGCGGCCAGCGCAGGCGGTTGGTGCGGTCGCTGACCAGGGAGTCGAAGCCGCTGGCGAGGACGGAGCCGAACCAGCGGGTGGTGCCGTCGGCGGCGGTGACCCGGCCGAGGTCGACGGTGCGGGTGTGCCCGGCGGCGACGGTGTCGGCGGCGGCCTCGGGGGTGTCCCGGGGCAGGCCGTGGGCGCGGGCGTGGTCGTTGCCGGTGCCGGCGGGTATCACGCCGAGCGGGGTGGCGGTGCCGGCCACGGCCTGGAGGGCGAGGTTGATCATGCCGTCGCCGCCGACGACGACCAGGGCGTCGCAGGACGGCGAGGCGACCGCCTCCCGGGCGAGCGCGAGCGACTCGGCGGCGGAGCCGCCCGCCCGCGGGTCCACGGTGATGCCGTGGGCGCGCAGGCGGGCGGTGGCGCGGTGGGCCGCCGGTTCGGCGTGGCCGGCCGCGGCCGCTGGGTTGGTGAGGAGAACGACGCGGGCGATGGTTCTCCGGTCGCTCACGGGATCAGCTTGCCCGGGTTGAGGATGCCGGCGGGGTCGATCTCGGCCTTGACGGCGCGCAGGATGCGCACGCCGAGGTCGCCGATCTCGTCGGCCATCCAGGGGCGGTGGTCGGTGCCGACGGCGTGGTGGTGGGTGATGGTGCCGCCGGAGCGGACGATGGCGTCGCAGGCGGCCCGCTTGGCGGCGCCCCACTGCTGCAGCGGCTCCTCGCCGAGGGCGGCGACCACGGTGAAGTAGAGCGAGGCGCCGGTCGGGTAGACGTGCGAGATGTGGCAGAGCACGAGCGAGCCGGGCAGGGCCTCGGTCAGCGCGGTGGTGACGGCGAACCGCAGGGCGTGCAGGTCGCGCCAGCCGGCGGCGGTCTCCAGGGTCTCGCACAGCGCGCCCGCGTCGAGCAGCGAGTCGCGCAGGTACGGGGCGTTGAACCGGCCGTGCTCCCAGGCCCGGGCGGGGGCCTCGCCGAGCGAGGTGCCGCCGGCGGCGAGCAGGGCGGCGCGGGTGAGCTGGTGGCGGGCGGCGACCTGCTCGGCGGTGCCCTCGAAGACGGTGACCGCGAGGCAGCCGCTGATGGCGGCCTCGCCGCCGATCTTCTCGGTCATGGCCAGGTTGATCATCGTCTCGGCCTCGTCGGAGAGCCGGATGACGGTCGGGCCGGTGCCCTGCTGCTCGACGGCGCGCAGCGCGGCGGCGCCGGTGGTGAAGTCGGGGAACGACCAGGCCTCGTACGCCTTGACGGCGGGCACGGGGTGGACGCGCACCCGGACGGCGGTGATCACGCCGAGGGCGCCCTCGGAGCCGAGGAACAGCTCGCGCAGGTCGGGTCCGGCGGCGGAGGCCGGGGCGCGGCCGAGGTCGAGCACGCCGGTCGGGGTGACCACCCGCAGGCCGCGCACCATGTCGTCGAACCGTCCGTGGCCGGCCGAGTTCTGGCCGGAGGAGCGGGTGGCCGCGAAGCCGCCGATGGTGGCGAAGCGGAAGCTCTGCGGGTAGTGGCCGAGTTCGAATCCGTGCCCGGCGAGCAGGGCCTCGGCGTCCGGGCCGGTGAGGCCGGCGCCGAGCAGGGCCTCGCCGGAGGTCTCGTCGAGGTCGAGGAGCTGGTCGAGCCGGCGCAGGTCGAGGGAGACGACGGCGGCGAACTCCCCGCGCTCCGGGTCGAGTCCGCCGACGACGCTGGTGCCGCCGCCGAACGGCACGACGGCGATCCGGCGCTCGGTGCAGACGGCGAGCAGCGCGGTGATCTCGTCCTCGCTGCCGGGCAGCACGACGGCGTCGGGCGCGTCCTGCGGGTCGCGCGAGCGGCGGCGCAGCAGGTCGGGGGTGGACTTGCCGCCGGCCCGGGGGAGGCGGTCGGCGTCGGCGGTGCTCAGGTGCCCCTCGCCGACGACGGCGGCGAGGGCCGCGAGGTCGTCGGGGGTGAGGGCGGACGGCCGCAGGACGACCTCCGAGGCGTCGGGCCCGGGGGCGGCGTCGCCGGTGACGCCGAGGGCGGCGGCGAGCAGGCCCTTGATGTCGGCTGACAGCTCCTTGGCGAGGGCCGGGTCGCCCCAGGCGTCCCACTTCATCGGGGGGAGCGGCAGGGAGCCCGTACCGGTGGGGGTCGCCGGTGCCGCTTGCTTCTCGGGGGTCATGCGTTACAGTTTTACACATCATGTCAAGTAGTAACGAGCCTCACGAGCGAGGCACCGGGAGCGCCGCCGCGCCTGCCGCCGCACTTGCCGCCGAGCGCGGCCCCGAGCGTGGCACCGACGACGCGATCCTCGACGCCGCCGCCGAACTGATCGTCCAACTCGGCGTCGGACGAGCCCAGTTGGCCGAGATCGCACGCCGCGCCGGGGTGAGCCGGCCGACCGTCTACCGGCGCTGGCCGGACGTCCGCGCCGTGATCGGCGCACTGCTCACCCGGGAGATCGCGGCCACCCGGGACGCCGTCCGGCTCACCGGCACCGACCGGGGCGCGTTCGTCGACGGCGTGGTCGAGGTGGCCGTCCGGCTGCGCGACCACCCGGTGCTGGGCGCGCTGCTGCGCTCCGGCGACTCCGACACGCTCTTCGAGTACGTGGTCGACCGCCTGGGCGCCAGCCAGCGCGGACTGCTGGAGGCGCTGCGGTCGGGGATCGAGCAGGGGCAGCGGCACGGCTCGATCCGGGCCGGGGAGCCGCTCGAACTGGCCGCGATGGTGCTGCTGATCGCCCAGTCCACCGTGCAGTCGCACCGCATGGTGGCCCCGGTGCTGCCCGAGGAGGCCTGGCGGCGGGAGCTCGCCCGGGCCCTCGACGGCTACCTCGCGCCGTAGTACCAGCCCCTAGAGCCCAGTGCCCGCGCACCGCCCGCAGACCGACCGCCTCCGGAGGCCGCAGATGACCACCACCGCCGGGCCCTTCGCCGGGACCGCCCGACTCACCGCCCGCCGCCGCGAGTTGGAGCTCTCCGTGCTCGCCGACCGCCCGTCGGTCGACCTGCTGGTGATCGGCGGCGGCGTCACCGGCGCGGGTGTCGCCCTGGACGCGGCCGCGCGGGGGCTGTGCGTGGTGCTGGTCGAGTCCCGCGACCTCGCCTTCGGCACCAGCCGGTGGAGCTCCAAGCTCGTGCACGGCGGTCTGCGCTACCTCGCCTCCGGCCGGATCGGCGTGGCCCGGGAGAGCGCCGTCGAGCGCGGCGTGCTGATGACCCGCACCGCCCCGCACCTGGTCCGGCCGCTGCCCCAACTCGTGCCGCTGCTGGACGGGTTGTTCCGCCCCGGCCAGGCCGCGCTGGTCCGGGTCGGCTTCCACGCGGGCGACGCGCTGCGGCTGAGCACCGGCACCCCGGGCGGTCTGCTGCCCCGGGTCCGCCGGGTGGGCGCCGACCGCGCCCGGGCCCTGGTGCCGGGTCTGCGCGGCGCCGGCCTGTCCGGCGCGCTGGTCGCCCACGACGGCCAACTCGTCGACGACGCACGCCTGGTGGTGGCACTGGCCCGCACCGCCGCGCAGTACGGGGCGACCGTGCTCACCCGGGTGCGCGCCGAGGAGGTCACCGGGACGGGCGCCCGGCTCGTCGACACCCTCAGCGGGGCGTCGTTCTTCCTGAACGCCCGCGCCGTCGTCAACGCCACCGGCGTCTGGGCGGGCGAGGTGGACCCGTCCGTCCGGCTGCGGCCCAGTCGCGGCACCCACCTGGTGGTGGACGCGGCCGCGCTCGGCCGGCCGCTCGCCGCGCTGACCGTCCCGGTGCCCGGCTCCACCAGCCGCTTCGTCTTCGCACTGCCGCAGCAGCTCGGCCGGGTGGCGATCGGCCTCACCGACGAGGACGCGCCCGGCCCGGTCCCCGACGAGCCGCAGCCCTCCGAGGCCGAGGTCGACTTCCTCCTCGACACCGTGAACGGCGCCCTGGAGACGGCGCTGACCAGGGCCGATGTGCGCGGCGCCTACGCGGGGCTGCGTCCGCTGATCGACACCGGTGACGGCGCCACCGCCGACATCTCCCGGCAGCACGCCGTCCTGGAGTCGCCGAACGGCGTGATCACCGTGGTCGGCGGCAAGCTCACCACCTACCGCCGGATGGCCGAGGACGCGGTGGACACCGCCGTCCGGCTGCGCGAGCTGTCCGCCCGCGCCTGCTGGACCGCCCGGCTGCCGCTGGTCGGCGCGCCCGGCCACCGGGACAGCCGCCCGGTGCCTGAGGGAGAGGTGGCGGCCTCGCTGCTCGCCCGGCACGGCGGGGCGGCCACCGAGGTACTGGCGGTCGGCGAGGAACTCCTCGGCGCCGGGTACGGGGCGCCGGTCGCCGACGGGATCGACGTCAGCCGCGCCGAGATCGCGTACGCGCTCACCCACGAGGGCGCGCTGGACGTCGAGGACGTGCTGCACCGGCGCACCCGGATCGGCCTCGTCGCGGCGGACGCCGAACGCGCCCGGGCGGCCGTCGAGGGGATCGTGGCCAAGGCCTCGGTCTGACCGCGTCCGGCACCTCGGCTCAGCGCCCGGTCCGCTCCGCCATCGGCTGCACGGCCCCGCCGAGGTCCAGCGTGCAGCTGAGCGGCCGCTCCGGCGCGCCCGTCCGCTCCAGCCGGACGGCCAGCGGCCGCGGCGGCTCCTCCGGCAGCTGCGCGGCGAGCACCAGGGGGTACGCCCCGTGCCCGTGGACCCGGTGGAAGGCCACCTCCTTGCCGTCCACCAGCACCTCGGTCTCGGTGATCCATCCGGACCGGACGTTCACTGTGACGGAATGGCCGATCCGGTCGAGGTGGAAGCTGTGCCGCTGGCGCATGGGAGACCTCCGGTGCTGCCCTCCGGGACACGGTCAGTGTACGTCGCAAGTCGGGTGAATTCCCCCCGCGGTGGGGTGATCGGCATGAATGTCATGATCATCTCCTTCGTGCAGGAATCATGATGAAATAACGCTGCGTAGGCGATCTGTTACATGATTGTCATCCTGGGTTGCAGCGGTGGCTTTGCTTGGAGTGAGAGGTTTTCCGAGGTCCCGAACGGGACTGTCTGATGACCTGTCACCATTCGAGAGAGTCCAGATGACACCACGATTCTCGGCCTCGTCCGGTTCCACCGGCGGGGCCTTTTCCATGCGCTGGTTGCGCCGAATATCAACGGCTCTGACACTCGGTCTGCTGGTGCAGGCCGGTGTCATGACCGACGCCCTGGCCTCGCCCCGGGCGGACAAGAAGCCTGCTCCGCAGGCGCCTGGCACCCCGGCCGCGCCGTCCACCGAGGCCCCTGACGAGGCGTCGGCGCTGCTGGCGGCCCGCCTGCAGGGCAAGCGGATCGAGGTCACCAAGGCCCGCACCGAGTTCACCACCCTGTGGGCGAACCCGGAGGGGACGCTGACCGCGGAGCGGTCGACCGGTCCGATCCGGATGAAGGTCGGCGAGGCGTGGGTCCCGGTCGATACCACCCTCGTCCAGACGCCGGACGGCAAGGTCGCACCGAAGGCGCACCCGGAGGGGCTGGTCTTCGAGGGCGGCGACGCCGGGGTGACGGTGGGCGACAGCCTCCCCGTCGCCGGCACGCCGGAGCCGACCGAGCACGCCTCCCGGGGCGTCGCACGCACCGGGGCTGCGACCGAGGGCGAGCCGGCCGCCGAGCCCCAGGCCCAGGCCCAGGCCCAGTCCCAGTCCCAGTTCCAGTCCAAGCCCGAGTCCAAGCCCGAGCAGGCCCCCAGGCCCGCCGAGCGCCCGCTGGTCAAGATCGGCTCCGAGGGCCGTCAGGTCGAGTTCGGCTGGCTGGGCCGACTGCCCAAGCCCAAGCTGTCCGGCAACAAGGCCACGTACGTCGACGCCCGCCCCGGGGTGGACCTCCTCCTGGAGGCGACCCGGACCGGCTTCGAGCAGTACCTGATCGTCAAGGACCGCAGCGCGGTCTCCCAGGCCGGCACGCTCACGCTGCCGATCGACACCACCGGCTACCAGGTGGCCAGACAGCCCGACGGCGCGATCCACCTGCTGGGCGCCGACGGCAGTGTGGCCGTCAGGATCCCGGCGCCGGTCATGTGGGACGCCTCGGTGGAGGAGCGCTCGGGCGAACACCTCAACCGCGCACCCGTCCTCATGGAGCTGCGTGGCAGCGGGGGGGACGCCGAGTTGGTGTTCACCCCGGACGCGGCGTTCCTGGCCGACGCGAAGACGCAGTTCCCCGTGACGATCGACCCGGTGGTCAACGTCGAGGCGAACTTCGACACGTACGTGCACACCGGTGAGAACACCGACAACTCCTCATCCACGGAGTTGAAGCTGGGAACGTACAACGGCGGTGCCACCAAGGCCCGTTCGTTCATCCACTTCCCCGGTGGCGAGTTCAACGGCAAGCAGATCCTGAAGGCCGAGCTGTACCTGGCGAACTTCCACTCCTCCTCGTGCATCCCGAAGCAGTGGGGGGTCTGGTCCTCCCAGTACGCGGACACGGGCAACCGCTGGGGCAACCAGCCCGGCATGATCGACCGCTACGCGGTCTCCGACGAGACCCGTGACGTGCCGAACGACGGTGACAGCCACGACTGCCTCGGCGAGGGCGGCACCTACTGGGTGAAGGCCAACGTCACCAACCTGGTGCGGGACTGGTCCGCCATGGGCGCGGGTACGTACGCGCTGGGACTCAAGGCGGTGGACGAGAACGACTCCTACACCTGGAAGCGGTTCGAGTCCTCCGAGGGCGAGCACTCCCCGTTCCTGTCGATCACCTACAACACCGTGCCGGCCACCCCGTCCGCGGTCGAGATCCAGCCGTCGCAGCCGGGCAACCCGAAGTACACCTCGGACGCCAACCCGCTCTTCCTGACACAGGCCGCGGACGTCGACGGTGACAACGTCAAGGTCTACTTCGACCTGTGGCGCGGCGGCACCTTCATCGGCTCCCTCTCGAAGGACACCCCGAACGGCGCGGTCGCGTCCGTCCGGGCCTCCGACTTCGGGTTGCCGAAGCTCGACGAGGGTGTGCAGTACTCGATCTCCTCGCTGCTGGACGACGGCAAGTCCCGTTCCAACTGGGCGACCACGCAGTTCGTGGTGGACACGACCAAGCCGGGCACGCCGTTCGTGACCTCCGCCGACTACCCGTCGGACGGGCTGTGGCACGGCGCGGCCAACCAGGCCGGTTCGTTCACCTTCTCGGCCCCGGCCGGGACGGACGACGTGACCGCGTACGTCTACACGCTGGACGGCGGCACGGCCGTCACCGTGAACTCGGGTGCCACGCTGACCACCAGCATCACCCCGGCCACCGAGGGCCGGCGCGTGCTCAGCGTGAAGGCCAAGGACCGCGCGGGCAACCTGTCCCCGCCGGCGACCTACACTTTCCAGGTCGGCCAGGCCGGTCTGAGTTCGCCGATCAACGGCACCCAGTCCGCCAAGCGGGTCAAGCTGGCAGTGGACGCGCAGGCGCAGTTCAAGCGGGTGGTGTACGAGTACCGCCGCGGTCCGGGTGCCACAGAGTACGCCGTCCCGCGCGTCAACCTCACCAAGGCGGACAACACCCCGGTCACCGAGGACCGGCCCCGACTGGCGGACCTGGGAGCGCACGCCAACTGGACGGTCATCGACACCCTCGGCAGTGTCGGCGGTGTGGTCCAGGTCCGGGCCAAGCTGTTCCCCGAGGACGGCTCCGGCAACGGCTACGCCACTGTCTGGAACACCATCACGGTGGACCGCAACGCCGACGGCGCGGCTGCCACCCCGATCGGTCCCGGCTCGGTCAACCTGCTGACCGGTGACTACTCCACCGACGTCACCGACGCCAACGAGTTCGGCATGTCGGTGGCCCGCACCACCTCCTCGCGCGACCTCGGACGCGGCTGGCAGCCCCAGGGCGAGCGCCTGAGCGCCAACCAGCGCCAGGTGGGCACCGACACCAACGGCTTCTCGGCCGGCCTGGCGTCGCTGTCGCGTTCCACGGTCCGCGGTCACGACAGCTCGACCGACTCGCTGCTGATCACGCCGACCGGCCAGAGCGGCCAGATCGACTCCTATGCGGGCGTCGGTCCGGACAACACCATGGCGCTCGGCATGAAGCCGGGCCGCACCTACCGCCTCACCGGCTGGATCTACGTCCCCGGCTCCACCGGCCTCAACCCGGACTTCGGCGACCGGGGCCTGCGGCTCGCCGGCTTCGTCAAGACCCCGGCCGGTTACGCCAAGACCACCTCGGCCAAGGCCGGCTTCACCGACGGCTGGCAGCAGCTGAGCGTGGACCTGGCCGTCCCCGCCGACGCCACCGAGGCGTTCTTCCGCCTCTACAACGGCTTCATCGCGGCGGACAAGCAGGTCTTCTTCGACGACCTGTCGATGAAGGAGATCGTCGCGCCGTTCGGTCCGCAGTGGGCCGGCGGCCCCGACGCGGGTGCCGGTTCGGACTACCGTTCGCTGTCGTTCCCGCAGTCCGACCTGGTCGAGATCAAGGGCAACGACGACACCTCGCTGACCTTCGCCAAGGGCACCGACGGCACCTTCTTCCCGGAGCCGGGCGCCGAGTCGCTCACCCTCAAGGCCGCCCCGGCCACGGCGGGCGCGATCGTGCTCAGCAGCACCGGCCAGTGCCTGGAGGCCCCGAACGGCGCGGTCGGCGACGGCGCCGGGCTGCAGCCGGCGCCCTGCACCGGCGCGGCGAACCAGCAGTGGACGCGCGGGGACGACCTGACGCTGCGGCTGCTGGGCTACTGCCTGGACAACCCCTTGGGCCAGGTCGACAACGGCACCCGGATGCTGCTCTGGACCTGCAACGGCGGCATCAACCAGCAGTGGGAGGTCCGCACCGACGGCATGGTGCTGAACCGCCACTCGGGCAAGTGCCTGGACGCCGACAAGGGCGCCTCGGTCTGGGTCTGCTGGGCCGGCCCGAACCAGCTCTGGAACGTCCAGACCGCCGCCACCACCTACGAGCTGTCCGAGCTGGACGGTTCGAAGACGGTGTTCGCGCAGCAGGCCGGTTCGAACATCTACCAGGTGGTCAGCGACAGCGGCCCCGAGGCGGCTTCGACCACCCGCTACCAGTACGACACCGCTGACGCCCGTTCGCTGGTCAAGCGCGTCATCCCCCCGGTCGAGCCCGGCGTCGACGACCTCAACCACTGCTCGGTCGACCCGCTGCCGCGCGGCTGCGAGGTCATGGAGTACGAGTACGCCAAGGCCCTCACCGCCACGGGCAGCACGCCCGGCGACTACCCGGACCGCGTCAAGGCAATCAAGGTGTGGTCGTGGAACCCGACCACCTCCAAGCAGGAGGCCGTCGAGGTCGCGCACTACACGTACGACGACAAGGGCCGCATCGCCGAGGTCTGGGACCCGCGCCTGGCCCAGCCGCTGAAGTCCACCTACGGCTACGACGCGGACGGCCGGGTCACCCGGGTCGGCTCCGCCGGTTCGCTGCCGTGGAACTTCGACTACGGCAGGGCCGCGGCCGACCAGGACCCGGGGCGCCTGCTGAAGGTCCGCCGCGCGGCCCTGGCCCAGGGCTCGAAGGACCAGCTCAACGGCGAGGTCGCGTCCAGCGTCGTCTACGACGTGCCGCTCACCACCGGCGCGGGCGGTCCGTACGACCTGGCCGGCCCGGACGTGGCCAAGTGGGCGCAGCTGGACGCGCCCACCGACGCCACCGCCGTCTTCGGCCCCGAGGACGACCCGGGCGTCAACACCGCCACGGTTGCCAAGCCGGGGGGTGGCGGCTACAAGGCGGCCGCCGTCCACTACCTCAACGCCTCCGGCAACGAGGTCAACACCGCCGGCCCGTCCGTGACCCCCGGCGGTGACATCGACACCACCGAGTACGACCGCTACGGCCACGCCGTGCGTTCGCTGCAGGCCACCAACCGCGCGATCGCGCTCGGGACGCACCCCGAGTGGGAGCGGTTCACGGCCGAGCTGGGCCTGCCGCAGATCCCGGCGGAACTGCTCGCCGCGAACCTGACCGACGAGCAGAAGGCCCGCAAGGCCGAGATCACCAAGTCCCGGGCCCGCTTGCTCGACTCGCGGACCACCTACGACCCGGACGGCATCGACGTCGTCGAGACGCTCGGCCCGGTCTACCGGGCCTCGCTCGCCGAGCAGGTCAACGGGCAGAGCACCCCGGTCACGGTCACGTCCGAGGCGGAGACGCTCCCGCAGCTCGGCGGCACCGCGCCGACGCAGATCGACACCAACTGCTGCGGCCTCACCTGGTCCGGCGGTGCCCATCTGAGCATCCGGCCCACTGCCGCCGGTGCGTTCGACGCCGTGCGCGTCAAGGTGCCGGAGGAGGGCGACTACGTGCTCTCCGGTCAGCTGACCAAGTACAGCGACCACGGCATCGTGCAGTTCGCGATCGACGGGCAGAACGTCGGCCAGCCGATCGACACCTACTCCGCCGACGGGGCCGTCGTCCCGTACGCGACCGGCCAGTCGGTCCGGCTGGCGCGCGGCGACCACGAGCTCAGGATCACCGTCGTCGACGCCAACCCGGCCAGCAGCGGCGCCCGTTACCACACCGGGATCGACACCGTCACGCTGACCAAGAGCACCGTCAACCCGACCCTCGCGGCCGGGACGTCGGTGGTGGCGCGCGACCACAACACCAGCACCTACGACGAGGGCAAGCCCGACGGCCAGGTTTACCACCTGGTCACCACCGCCACCGACGGTGCCCGCATCGACGGCTACGCCGACGACGCGGAGGTGCGCGTCACCAAGAACGGTTACGACGCGCCGATCGGCGGCACCTCCGGCTGGACGCTGAAGACCGCGACCTCGGTGACCACCGACGCGCTCGGCGCCAAGCTGACGGCCACGGTCAAGTACGACGCCCACGCCCGCGCGCTGGAGTCCCGCAAGCCGGGGTCCAACGGTGCGGACGCCGGCGCGGTCAAGGCGGTGTACTACACCGCCGGTGCCAACCCGGACGACGGCGCGTGCGGCAACCGCCCGGAGTGGGCGGGCCTGGCCTGTGTCACCATGCCGGGCGGCGCGATCACCGGCGCGGACGCGGCACGGATGCCGACCACCCTGCCGGTCAAGCGGGTCACCCGCTACTCGCCGTTCGGCGATCCGGAGGAGACCACCGAGACCAACGCGGGCAAGTCCCGCAAGACCGTCACCAGTTATGACGGTGCGGACCGGATCCTGTCGACCGAGATCACCTCGGACGAGGGCAAGCCGCTGCCGAAGGTCACCACCGAGTACGACCCCGCCACCGGCGGCATCGTGAAGACGAACGCCGGCGGCAAGTCGCTGACCCGGGTGATCGACGCCCTTGGGCGGCTGATCTCCTACACGGACGCCGACGGTGGCACCACCACCAGCGAGTTCGACAAGTTCGGCAAGCCGGTGAAGGTCACCGACCCGACGGGCTCCAGTACCTACACCTACGACCGCGCGAAGGAGCCGCGCGGGCTGGTCACCTCCATCAGCGACAGCGTCGCGGGCGAGTTCACCGCGAAGTACGGTCCGGACGGCCAGCTCGTCGAGCAGACCTACCCCGGCGGCATCGTCCGCAAGGACACCTTCAACGCGGCGGGCGAGGCCACCGGCCGCACCTACACCCGTACCAGCGACAACAAGGTGGTCTGGGCCCAGACCGCCGACGTCTCCACCCAGGGCCAGGTGGCCAAGGACACCAGCTCCACGGCCACCCGCTCCTACCAGTACGACCGGCTCGGCCGCCTGGTGAAGGCCGAGCAGTCCACGGTCGCCACCGGCTGCGTCACCCGCCAGTACGCCTTCGACTCCCACTCCAACCGGTTGTCCAAGCAGACCTCCCCCAAGGGGGCGTCGGGCGAGTGCGGCACGACGGGGGCCGCAGCGGAGAACCACACCTACGACAGTGCCGACCGCCTCACCGACCCCGGCTTCACCTACGACGCCTTCGGGCGCACGGTGAAGACCGCGACCGGGGCGACCAACACCTACTGGGCGAACGACCGCGTCGCCGCCCAGGAGAAGGGGGACACCAAGCAGGAGTGGGCCGTCGACGCCGCCCACCGCCTGACCGCGTTCACCACCAGCAAGAAGCAGGCGGACGGCTCCTGGGCCGGCGCCACGTCGAAGCTGAACCACTACGGCGACGACTCCGACGAGGTCCGCTGGACCGTCGAGGACACCACCCTGGGCAATGTGACCCGCAACGTCTCGGGCCCGGACGGCGACCTCATCGCCACCACGAGCAGGACCGGTGACGTCCAGCTCCAGCTGACCAACCTGTTCGGCTCGGTGGTCGTCACCACCGACACCGCGCTCACCAGGCCGGTGGTGCTGGACTTCGACGAGTTCGGCATCCCGCAGGACGGCCAGGGCGTCGTCCGCTACGGCTGGCTGGGCGGCAAGCAGCGCTCCGCCGAGGCGCAGGACGGCGACATCCTGATGGGTGCCCGCCTCTACAGCCCGGCCCTGGGCCGCTTCCTGCAGATCGACCCGATGCCGGGCGGCAACGCGAGCACGTACGACTACTGCACCGGCGACCCGGTCAACTGCACCGACCTCGACGGCAACTGGGGCATGCCCAAGTGGCTGAAGAAGACGGTTCAGGTCGTGGCTGTCGTTGCGGAGGTCGTGGCCACCGTGGTCCCCGGCCCGATCGGCGCGATCGCGGCCGTGGTCTCCTCGGTGTCCTACGCGGCCACCGGCAACTGGGAGAAGGCCGCAGAGATGGCCGTGACGGCGGTCGCCGCCACGGTCGGCGCCGGGCCCGTCGTGAAGGCGGCGGTCGCCGCGGTCAAGAGCACTCGAGCCGCCACAAGGGTTGAGCGGGCAGCATCCGTTGCACGGAAGGTCTTCCGGCGGTCGGGATGCAACTCATTCGATCCGCAGACGCCGGTGTTGATGGCGGACGGCACATACGCGAGCATCATCGACATCAAGGTCGGTGACATGGTGAGTGCCACGGATCCGGGTACTGGCGAGACCTCGGCGCAGCCCGTGGTCGCTGTCTTTACGACCTACGCGACCAAGCACATGGTCGACATCGTCACCTCGCTCGACAGCGACGACGACGGCCTTCGCGTGACCTCGTACCACCCGCTCTGGGTGGTGGGCGAGGGCTGGACCGATGCCGTGGACGTCGCACCTGGGGACACCCTCCTCGGACCGGACGGCCGCGAGAGTCAGGTCGCGCTGGTCGTCGACGAGGGCGATGTCGCCGACCAACTGGTCGTCAACCTCAACGTCGGCAATGTTCACACCTTCACCGTCATGGGCGATGACGGGTCCGACATCATCGCCCACAACAGCAGCGAGGTCGTCTGCCCGGTCCACGGGCCGCAAAAGCGGGTCTGGCAGCTCTCGCCCGGCAGGAACGGGAAGACCGAGAGGCAGGGCACTCGCACGTACATCGAGCAGCCGAAGGACCGCAAGGGCAACGTCTACTGGTGGTCGCGCGACGATACGAACCACGCGAGCATCGCCTTCAAGGTCATGAAGAAGGTCGGCAAGAAGTTCGTGTGGCACGCGGACGCATGTGTGTGTGGGACCTACGCGACGAAGAAACACAAGGGGAAGGCCGGTAAGGTCGTGAGAAGGCGATAAGCGGTACCGCTCCCTCACGGTAGTCGAGGCGGCGGCGCGGGCCATGCCTTCGCCGTCGCCTCTCGTGTTCGAGTATTGGAGGGCTTTCCGAATTGAGTTTTTCGGAGCTGGTGGACATCATTAAGGAAACGGCCGAGGTCGGTGTCTGGCGTGGCACTGGAAACCTTGATGAGGAGGCACTGGAGAACATCGAGTATTTTTCCGACCTGGTTGACGATGCCGAGGATGCCGACTCGGCCGAGCTGGCTGCTGCACTGGCGGACACTATGGAGGCTTGGTTGCGGGATGCCGCGTCCGACGGGACGGGAAGGCCTGGCGTCGTCTATGCGTGGTACGACGACCAGGCGGCGCAGTTGCGCATGTCGTTCATATCCGCCGGGCGCGATGATCTTCCGTTCCGGGCATCGCTGCTTTTCGTCGACCGTGTGCAGGATGTCGTGGACGAATTCCTTGCACGCGAATACCGCGATCCCAGTGATCGACTGAAGATCTTCGCCCTTGAAGTGGCGGGAGCGGTCTGACGCCGACGAAGCCGAACGGGAAGCGTTGGGGACTTCAAGAGCAAGGCCGAGGCGGCGAAGGCGGCCATGGCGACCGCCGCGCGCAGCGGGCGGTGCGGGTTCCGCGGTCCGTGCGGCTCCGACAGCCACGTGCACGTCGCAGGTCGTAGGGACGCCGGTGCCGGGGTGAGCAGCTGCTCACCCCGGCACCGGCCGTTCTGTCTCCGACGGCTCAGGCCAGGCGGCCGCCGCCGTCGACGTGCAGGACGGTGCCGGTGACGAAGGGGCTGGTCATGGCGAACCGGACGGCGCTGACCAGGTCGTCGACGGTGCCGGTGCGGCGGGCCGGGTTGCGTTCGGCGACGGAGCGCAGGAAGGCGGCCTTTTCGGGGCCCAGGCCGTCCCAGGCGCCGGTGTCGACGATGCCGGGGGAGACGGCGTTGACCCGGACCGGGGCGATCTCGACCGCGAGGGCCTGGACGAGGAAGGCGAGCGCGCCGTTGGTGGTCGCCATCACGGTGCGGGCGGGGGCCGGGCGCCAGGCGGCGACGCCGGAGAAGAAGGTGAAGGAGGCGCCGTCGGGGGTGTCGGTGGCGGCCTGCGGGGCGAGGTGCTTGGCGAGCAGCAGCGGGCCGTAGACCTTGGCGGCGAACGCCCGGTGGATGTCGGCGAGTTCGAGTTCGGCGAGCGGGCCGTTGGCGGGCATGGCGGCGGTGGAGACCAGGTGGTCGAAGCTGCCGGTGGCCGCCGCGAGGGCGGCGACGGACGCCTCGTCGGCGAGGTCGACGGGGACGGTGCGGGCGGGGCCGGGCAGTTCGCCGGCCGTCCACTCCAGCTTGCGCGGGTCGGGGCCGGCGAGGACGAGTTCCGCTCCGGCGGCGGAGGCGGCGTGGGCGAGGGCGCGGCCGGTGCGGGAGCCGGCGCCGATCACGACGACGCGGCGGGAGGCGAGGGGGAGAGTGCTGTCGGTCATGGGACAAGGCTGTTCCGACCAGGGGTGATGCGTCCAAGGCTTGTTTTCGAAGAGATCCATAAACTGGCTGCATGACCACGCTCCGACAGTTCGAGTACCTGGTGACCGTCGTCGACACCGGGTCCTTCACCCGTGCCGCCGAGCTGCTGCACGTCACCCAGCCGGCGCTGTCGCACCAGGTGCGGGCGCTGGAGAGGGCCCTCGGCGGGCCGCTGCTGGAGCGGCTGCCGCGGGCGGTGCGGCCGACGCCGATGGGGCGGGCGGTACTGCCGCACGCGCGGGCGGCGCTGGCGGACGCCGAGCGGCTGCGGGCGGCGGCCCTGGGCGCGGCCGGACTGGCGGGCGGGGAGCTGGAGTTGGCGACGGTGTACTCGGTCAGCCTGGGCCTGCTGCCGCCGGTGCTGCGGGCCTGGCGGGCGGCGCATCCGGAGGTGCGGATCCGGCTGCGGGAGTTCGCACACACCGAGGACCTCCGGGCGGCGATGACGGCGGGCCAGGCGGATGTGGCGGTGGGGCCGCTGCCGACGGGCTGGGAGGGGCCGATCCGGGAGCTGGGGGAGGAGGAGTTCGTGCTGGTTCTCCCGTCCGAGGGGGAGGACGGGCGGGAGGGGCAGGACGACGCCCCGGTGCCGCTGGCGGCCCTGGCCGGGCGGGACTGGGTGCACTACGCCCCCGGCAACGGCCTGGCGGACGTGCTGGACGCGGCCTGCGCGGCGGCCGGGTTCCGCCCGGGGGTGGCGGTGCGCACCGAGCAGACGGCGGCGGCGCCGCTGCTCGCGGCCGCCGGGCTGGGCCCGGCGCTGGTGCCCGCGAACATCGTGCCGCCCGGCTTCGACGGGCTGGTCCGTCGGCCCGAACCGCCGGTGCGGCGGCCGCTGGTGGCCTACACCCGGAGCAGGCCGGACGCGCTGACGACGGCGTTCGTCGAGCTGCTGGCCCGCCGGGTCCGGCTGCTGCCCGACATCGCGGCCGGTGGAGCGGGCGGTGGGGCGGCCGGTGGGGCGGAGGGCGGGTCGGCGGGCGGGCCGGCCGGATCGGCGGATGTGCCGACCGACGGATTCTCGTGATCTCTACAGTGCTGTAGATTCGTTTGGCAGGGAGAGCAACCGAGGAGGGCAATCGTGGGAGTTTCGCTGGCCAAGGGCGGCAACGTCTCGCTGACCAAGGAGGCGCCGGGCCTGACGGCCGTCATCGTCGGACTCGGCTGGGACGTCCGTACCACCACCGGCGCCGACTACGACCTGGACGCGAGCGCGCTGCTCTGCAACGCGCACGGCAAGGTGGTCTCGGACCAGCACTTCGTCTTCTTCAACAACCTGCGCAGCCCGGACGGTTCGGTCGAGCACAGCGGCGACAACCTGACCGGCGGCGGCGACGGCGACGACGAGCAGATCAAGGTCGACCTGGCCGGTGTCCCGGTCGACGTGGCCAAGGTGGTCTTCCCGGTGTCGATCTACGACGCCGACGCCCGGTTCCAGAGCTTCGGCCAGGTGCGCAACGCCTTCATCCGGATCGTCAACCAGGCCAACGGCCAGGAGCTGGCCCGGTACGACCTCACCGAGGACGCCTCCACCGAGACGGCCATGGTCTTCGGCGAGCTGTACCGCAACGGCGCCGAGTGGAAGTTCCGCGCGATCGGCCAGGGCTACGCCTCCGGCCTGCGCGGCATCGCGACCGACTACGGCGTCAACGTCTGACAGCGGGTTCCCGGGGTGCCGGGAGCACGTGAACGGGCCACTTGAGCGGGCGGGTTGAGCGGGCCGTCCCAACGGGCCACTTGAACAGGCCACGTGAACGGGCCACCGGGCGGTCGACTGAGCGGGTCGCCGCCCGGTGGTCGGCCCCGGCGGGGTCGCCCCCCGGTCAGGTCAGCGACCGGCCGGACCGGACGGCTTCCGCTCCAGCGCCAGCCCGCCGAACCCGCCCGAGGCGCCCAGCTGGTCGCGCCACCACGCGGCCATCGCCGGCCCGTCCACGGCCGACCAGTCCGGAGCCCCGGTGACCTGCGCCCGCCCGAGCCGGCGGCTGAGCTCCACCAGCGCCCGCCCCGCCGCGCCGCGCTCGCGGTCGTAGCCGGGCAGCAGGTCGGCCCAGCCCTCCGCCGCCCGCCAGGCGTCCTCGAAGGCGCAGGCGTCCTGCAGCGCCTTCGCCGCACCGCTGGTCGTGTGCGGGCGGACGAGGGTCGCGGCGTCCCCGGCCAGCAGCAGGCGGCCGGCCGTGCGGCGCGGGGTCTCCAGGTCGTGGATCGGCTGGAGCAGGATCCGCTCGACGGGCGTCAGGTCGACCACCCCGGCCCAGTACGACGGCAGGACGCGCTCGGCGAGCGCGGACAGTTCGCCGCGGTGGGCGGCGTCGAGCGAGCCGACCGCGAAGCCGAGCGGGTCGGTGCCGCCGGCGGTCCGCAGCCAGTCGGGCGCGGGGGCGTAGAAGACCCAGTTCACCAGGGTGCTGCCGGGGGTCAGCCCCGGGATCCGGTAGAGCACGACCTGTCCGCCGGGGAAGCAGGCGGTGATCACCTCCGCCTCGGGCCACCGGGCCGCGCCGCCCGGGAGGCGGTCGAGCAGCCGGGCGTCGAAGCTGCCGCGCCAGGCGACGTACCCGGCGTACTCGGCCCGGGCCTCCGGGCAGACGGCGGCGCGCACCACCGAACGGTGGCCGTCGGCGCCCACCACCAGGTCGTAGGGCTCGCGCCCGCCGTCCGCCGTCTCCACCCAGGCCGGTCCGGCGAGGTCCGTGCCGCCCGCCGCCGTGACGGCCGTCCCGGGGCGGAACTCCACCTGCTCGGGGGTGCGTTCGCGCAGCCCCCGCCACAGCACACCCCAGTGGAACGAGTGCATCGCCATCGGCTGCACCCACAGCACCCGCCCGCGCGGGGCGCCCGCCGGGTCCTTGGCCACCCAGTGCCGGGTGGTGAGCGGATGGTGGCGGATGCCGTCGTCCAGGTGGCCGGCCAGGACCAGTTCGTCGTAGCGGTCCAGCAGGACGCACAGGCCCACCCCGCGGTCCTCCAGATGACCCGGGCTGCGCTCCAGCACGGTGACCCGCTCGGCCCCGCCCCGGGCCGCCGCCCGCGCGAACGCACAACCCGCGATGCTGCCGCCGACCACGGCCACCGATCCACCCCGCACGACCGCTCCCCCTCCTCGCCGGGGCGCCAGCGGCCCCGTCCGTCGTCCCGTCGACCATACGCCGTGGACTGACGGTCCGTCAGCGCAGTGTCCGAGGTGTTCCCCGGGTGTTCCCTGGATCACCTATGCAACTGGTTGCATAGGGCGCTCGGGCTCGCCTACCGTGTGGTGGCCAGCCACCCCCTCCGCCCTCCCGACACTGCCCCTCCCGACCACCGCCCCGCCCGCCCCCGCCAGGAGAAGCCGCGATGACGACGACCGCCAGCACCCCGCCGCCCTACCCGCACCTGCTGCGCCCGCTCGACCTCGGCTTCACCACCCTCCCCAACCGCGTGATCATGGGCTCCATGCACGTCGGCCTGGAGGAGGCCGAGAACGGCTTCGAGCGGATGGCCGCCTTCTACGCCGAACGCGCCCGAGGCGGCGTCGGCCTCATCGTCACCGGCGGCATCGCCCCCAACGAGGCCGGGCGCCCCTGGGACGGCGGCGCCAAGCTCACCACCGAGGACGAGGCGGACAAGCACCGCGTCGTCACCGACGCCGTGCACGCCGCCGGCGGCCGGATCGCCCTCCAGATCCTGCACTTCGGCCGCTACGCCTACCACCCCGCCCTGGTCGCCCCCAGCGCCGTCCAGGCCCCGATCAGCCCGTTCCCGCCCCGCGCCCTCACCGCCGACGAGGTCGAGGCCACTGTCGACGACTTCGCCCGCTGCGCCGAACTCGCCCGCCGGGCCGGCTACGACGGCGTCGAGATCATGGGCTCCGAGGGCTACCTGATCAACGAGTTCGTCGCCGCCGCCACCAACCACCGCGAGGACGAGTGGGGCGGCAGCTACGAGAACCGGATGCGCTTCCCGGTCGAGATCGTCCGCCGCGTCCGGGAGCGGGTCGGACCGGACTTCATCCTGGTCTACCGGCTCTCCATGCTCGACCTCGTCCCCGGCGGCTCCACCCTGGACGAGGTGGTCCGGCTCGCCAAGGCGGTCGAGGCGGCCGGCGCCACCATCATCAACACCGGCATCGGCTGGCACGAGGCGCGCATCCCCACCATCGCCACCTCGGTGCCGCGCGGCGCCTGGGCCTGGGTGACCGAGCGGGTCATGGGTTCGGTGTCCGTGCCGCTGGTCGCCACCAACCGCATCAACACCCCCGAGCTGGCCGAAAAACTGCTCGCCGACGGCTGCGCCGACCTGGTCTCGCTCGCCCGCCCGCTGCTCGCCGACCCGGACTTCGTCGCCAAGGCCGCCGCGGGCCGCCCCGAGGCCGTCAACACCTGCATCGGCTGCAACCAGGCCTGCCTCGACCACACCTTCAGCGGGAGGATCACCTCCTGCCTGGTCAACCCGCGCGCCTGCCACGAGACCGAGCTGGTGCTCGCCCCGACCCGGCGGGCCAAGCGGGTCGGCGTCGTCGGCGCCGGACCGGCCGGCCTCGCCTGCGCCGTCACCGCCGCCGAGCGCGGCCACCGGGTCACCCTGTTCGACGCCGCCGCCGTCATCGGCGGGCAGCTCGACATCGCCCGCCGGATCCCGGGCAAGGAGGAGTTCGCGGAGACCCTGCGCTACTACCGCCACCGGCTGGCGGACCTCGGCGTGGAGCTGCGGCTCGGCACCCGGGTCGACGCGGCCGCGCTCGCCGCCGAGGGCTTCGACGAGGTCGTGCTCGCCACCGGCGCCAGCCCGCGCGTCCCCGACCCCGCCGACCTGCCGGGCGTCGACCACCCCAGCGTGCTCGGCTACCTCGACGTGCTGCGCGACGGCGCGGCCGTCGGCGAGCGGGTCGCGATCCTCGGCGCGGGCGGCATCGGCTTCGACGTCGCCGAGTTCCTCACCGACGCGGGCGACGCGCCGAGCCTCGACCCGGCCGTGCACCGCCGGCACTGGGGCATCGACGGGGACTACCGCGAGCGCGGCGGCCTCGCCCGCCCCGAGCGGCCTGAGCCGCCGCGCCGGGTCCACCTGTTCCAGCGCCGCACCACCAAGGTCGGCGCCGGGCTCGGGAAGACCACCGGCTGGATCCACCGCACCGAGCTCAAGCACCGCGGGGTCACCATGGTCGCCGGCGCGGGCTACGACCGGATCGACGACGCCGGCCTGCACTTCACCGTCGACGGCGAGCCGCAACTGCTGCCCGTCGACACCGTGGTGCTGTGCACCGGCCAGGAGCCGCGCCGCGACCTCGACGCCGCCCTGCGCGCCCTGGGCGTCACCCCGCACCTGATCGGCGGCGCCGACGAGGCCGCCGAACTCGACGCCAAGCGCGCCGTCAAGCAGGGCACCGAGCTCGCCGCCGCCCTCTGACACCGGGACGTCGCCCCGGCCTGCCTCCCGGGGCGGCGCCCTAGGATCGGTGCCATGTCGCTGCCGCACGCCATCCTCACCGCCCTGCTGGAGCAGCCTTCCTCGGGGCTGGAGCTGACCCGGCGGTTCGACAGGTCGATCGGCTTCTTCTGGTCCGCCACCCACCAGCAGATCTACCGCGAGCTCGGCCGGCTGGAGACCACCGGGCTGATCCGGGCGCTCCCGCAGGCCGGTCCGGTGCGCGGACAGAAGAAGGAGTACGAGGTGCTGCCCGCCGGCCGCGCCGAACTGGCGCGGTGGACGGCCGCCGCGGACGACCCCCGGCCGATCCGCGACCCGCTGCTGCTGCGGCTGCGCGCCGCCGCCGTGGTCGGCACGGCCGGGCTCGACGCCGAGCTGCGCCGCCACCTCGACCTGCACCGGGCGCAGTTGGCCCACTACGAGGCGATCGGGCGGCGCGACTTCCCGGCGGGGGAGAAGGACGGGGCCGACCCGCTCCAGTACGCGGTGCTGCGGGCCGGTGTCGGGCTGGAGTCCTTCTGGGTGCGGTGGCTCGCGGAGACCGTCGAGAGCCTGCCGCCGGCACCGGGCGAACCGTCGGCAGAAGACTCGAAGGCCCGGGCAAACCCCTCCTGACCTGTGCCTTCGCGCTCCGGGCGGGCGCTCCCCGGGGGCCGGTGGGACACTGGACGCCTGTCCCTGCCCGACCTCATCGATCGGGGGCCCGTATGTCCCTCCCGAGGCATCTCCGTGCGTTCACCGCGGCGGCCGTCGCCACCGTGCTCACCCTCGGCACCGCCCAGCTCGCGGCGGGAGCGCCACCCGCGCCACCCGCGCCCGCGCCCACGTCCGCCTCCACGACCTCAGCGGCCTCCGCCGTCGCGGCGTCGGCGCCGCTGCTGCCGACCGACGAGCAGCTGCGGGCCGCCCTGCTGACCACCGCCGAACTCGGCCCCGACTTCACCGAGGTCCCGGTGGACCCGAACCCCTCGCCGGAGGCGGGGGCCTCCCCGGTGGCCGGCTGCGACGCCCTGCGCGCGCTGCTGAACCGGAACCCGTCCGGCGCCTCCGGCCGAGGGCCGCACCAGGAGGCGCAGTTCGACGGGCCGGACGGCAGTCCGATGGTCACCGAGTCCCTCAGCGCCGAGGAGGCGTCCCGGCTGGACGCCGACTTCGCCACCGTCAGTGGCGCGTTCGCCGACTGCCACAGCATCACCTTCACCGACAACACCGGCGCGGCCGTGACCTTCTCGGTGACCCCGATCGCCCTCGGCGACCGCGCCGGAGCCCCGGCCGTCCGCCTCGACGGCGACCTCGCCGGGGTTCGGCTGAACGGCTACCTCGGCATCGAGCGCCTCGGCGAGGTCGCCCTCGCCTACGGGTACTTCCAGCGCGACTCCGACGACTCGCAGCTCGCCTCGCTCTACTACCGCGCGGCCGTCGCCAAGGCCGAACGCACCCTCGGCGTCAAGGCGGGCGCCACCACCGGGAGCCCGGGCACCACCGCGGCCCCGGGCTCCGCCGTCTGACCCCCGGCCCCGCTCAGCGCACCACCCACTGCTGGTAGGCGCTCTCCTGGCACTGCCACATGTTGACGTCGCGCCGGGCGCCGCCCGCCGAGTAGTAGTCCTGGAGACACAGGCCGGACGCGACGTTCTTGAACACGACCGCGTTCGGGCCGTGCGGGAGGAGCTCCCAGCGCTGGGTCGCGGCACCGGAGCAGGCCCGCTGGATCACGCTGCTGTAGGCGTTGAGCGTGGTCGGTTCGAGACACAGGCCGGACTTCTGCACCCGCAGCTCGGTGGCCCCGTCGGCCCCGGTGTCCGACCAGAAGCGCTGGTTCGCGTCGTTCTTGCAGTCGAACTCCTGGAGCACCGCGCCCTCGGCGGTGGAGGCACCGCGGATGTCCAGGCACTTGCCCTGGACGACGTTGACGTAGCTGTGCAGCACCGGCGCCGCCTGCGCGGGGGCGGCCAGCACGGTGGCGGCGGCGAGCACCGACCCGGCGACGACGGCGGAGCGGGCGACGGAGCGGACGGTGGACTGGCGGCTGGATCGCATGATCGGTGCACTCCCGGTCTGGTGGTGGTCCGGACGCCCCGCACCGGGGCGTCCCGGCCGCCAGTCTCGGCGTCCGGAAGCGTCCGCCCCAAGACCCTTCGGGGTCCGTCGAATTCGGGCGTGGCAATGTCCGTGACGTGCCACGAACCGGTCAGGGCCGGGCAACGCGCCCGTCCGGCCGGGCGCGTGCGCATACGGTGGACCCAAGGACGCGGCGGGCCCGGCCGCCCGATCGGGGGACCGGGCCGGACCACCGCCGCCGCCGTGCCTCGCCGGGGAAGCCGACGGAAGGACCGGGTTGCTGCGCATCCACTTCACCCACGACGACCTGACCAGGGTACGGATCGCGCGGGCGCCCGACCCGCTCGCGGAGACCGTGCTGAGCCTGTCACTCGTGCAGACCCGAGACCTGGGCGGCGTGGCGCTGGACGGCTGGCGCAGCAGGACCCGGGGACGCCTGCGCCCCGAACTGCACATGCTGTTCGAGCTGGCGACCTCGGCCGGCGCGACGGAGGCGCCGGAGGCGTTCCTGCACGCGGGCACCGGCAGTCTGGCGGACAGCCTGGAGCAGACCTGGTCGATGCCCCGGCAGTTGTGGGCGGCGGACTTGTGCGCCCTGGAGTACCTGCGCCCGAAGGCGCCCCGCTGGGTCCGCGAGCTGCACCGGGGGGACCGCGAGTGGCGCGGCCTGGTGCAGCGCAGGCTCCGCGAGTACCACGCCTTCGCGGTGGCACCCTACTGGCCGCAACTGCTCGCCGCCACCCACACCGAGCGCACCGGGCGGGCGCTGGCGGCCGCCGACACCGGACTGGACGGCCTGCTCGGCTCGCTTCACCCGGACGTCCGCTGGGAGTCACCGGTGCTGTCGCTGCCCTGTCCGGTCGACGCCGACCTGAGTCTGCGGGGCACCGGGATCGTCCTGGTACCCACCTTCTTCTGGCCCGAGCCGCTCGCCCTGACGGACAACCGGGGCCCCGAGTACCCGGTGGTGCTGCACTACCCGCTGGCCCGGGACCTGGCCACCTACCGGACGGTCTGGGCGGCCTCGGCCCCGGCGGAGCCCGACGGCGCGCTCGTCGCGCTGCTCGGCGCCACCCGC
Organism: Kitasatospora purpeofusca; assembly: GCF_036010405.1. NCBI lineage: Bacteria > Bacillati > Actinomycetota > Actinomycetes > Kitasatosporales > Streptomycetaceae > Kitasatospora > Kitasatospora purpeofusca. The sequence goes on from NZ_CP108561.1 coordinate 7,337,938, forward strand.
GCCCGCACCCTCCGGGCGGTCGCCGACCCGGCGGGCACCGCCGAACTCGCCCGCCGCACCGGCACCTCGCCCGCCACCGCGAGCCACCACGCCACCGTCCTGCGCTCTGCGGGCCTGCTGACCACCGAACGCACCGGCCCGGGTGTCCGCCACACCCTCACCCCGCTCGGCCGGGCCCTCCTCGACGACCGGCCGGTCCCGCGGCCGGCCGCCCCCGGGAAGACCTGACGGGTCCGTCGCGCCGCCGATAGCCTGTCCGCCTGTACCGGGCACGGGCGACAGCGGTGCGCCCGGCGGGAGGGGACGGTGGGGAGCATGGCCGACGGAGGTCCCGACATACCGGACCCGGGCGGGCCCGAGCCCGGCCGCCCGCTCCACCTGCCGGGGGACCCGACGCCGGTGGACGACCCCGCGCACGGGCCGGTGCGCGGCTGTCTGACGGCGATCGGGGAGTTCCTCGGGGAACTGGTCGGCGAGCTGGTGCTCGGCACCCTGCTCGCGCTGCTGACCACCGCCTCCCTCGCCGGTGTCTTCGTGCTGGCCGAACTCGCCCACCGCCAGGACCCGTTGCTCGCTTACGCTCTGGGCCTCGCCGCCGTCCTGCTGGTGCTCCTCGGCGTGCGGCAGTCGCGCCGCCCGAAGGAGCGGCGCGGCCGCGTCGGCCGGGTCCTGGCCGCCGCTACGGCCGGTCTCGGGGTCTGGCTGCTGGCCTGCGTCGGCTACGCCTCGCTCCATGAGGCCCTGGACCTCGCGACCTTCTGACGCCGGGCCGCCTTCCGACCCCGGGCCGCCTTCCGACGCGGCCCACCTCCTGACGCGGCCCGCCCTCCGGCGCGACCGGCCCCCGGGGGCGCCGGTCGACCCCTGTACGGTCGGCGCCCCCGGGGACCGGGGACCGGTGTGCGCTCAGCGCAGGTGGAGGGCGAGGCCGGTGGTGCCCGGCTGCTCCAGCCCCTCGTGCAGGCGCATGTCGCGCCCGTAGTCGCCGCCGTCCAGGCGGCGGAACGGGACCGGCTCCTCGGTGAACAGGGCGTCCAGCCGCTGTCCGTAGGCTTCGGCGGCGGCCTCGAACTCCTCGGCCGACAGGCCCTCCGACCGGTACACGGCGAACGGTTCGAGGGCCGCGATGCCGCTGAACCAGAACACCCCGTGCTGCAGCGGGAACAGCAGGTCCGCCAGCGGCCCGTGCGCGCCCCGGTCGGTGAACGCGGACTCGCGGCCCCCGACGCTCACCGCGAGCAGGCCGCGCCGGCCGCCCAACGCGCCCTCGCTGTACGGCGGGGGGACGTCCGGGCCGTGCGCGAAGCCGAAGGTCAGCACCCGGTCGATCCAGCCCTTGAGGATCGCCGGCGCCGAGAACCACCACAGCGGGAACTGGAGCACCACCGCGTCCGCCCGGCGCAGCTTCTCCTGCTCGGCGGCGATGTCGGCCGAGAGCCGCCCCGCGCGGGTGGCCGCGTCCTGGGCGCCGAGCACCCCGAGCCGGGCGTCCGCCGGGTGGTCGGGGAAGTCGTCGGCGTCGAGGGCGGCGTGCCACTTCATCGCGTACAGGTCGGAGACCTCCACCTCGTGCCCGGCGGCGCGCAGCCGGGCGACCGCGAAGTCGCCCAGCGCGGCGTTGAGCGAGCGGGGTTCGGGGTGGGCGGTGACGACCAGGACGCGCCGGGGCCGCTGCTGCTGCGAGGTGTGGTTGCTCATGGCTCCAGCCTCGCCGTGGCGGCGGGGCGCAGCCAGGTCCCCCCTGTTCCGTCGGACTCCGGATCCTGGTAATGCGAGGGCCACCATACTGGAGCGTATGGAGACCACCGCCGCCGCTCGTTCCGCCGTTCCCCGCCCCGCCCTGGGGGAGTTCCTGCGGGCCCGCCGGGGCCGGGTCGCGCCCGAGCTGGTCGGGCTGACGGCCGGTGGACGGCGCCGGGTGCGCGGGCTGCGCCGGGAGGAACTGGCGCAGTTGGCCGGGATCAGTGTCGACTACTACGTCCGGCTGGAACAGGGGCGGTCCACCCAGCCGTCGTTCGAGGTGCTGGAGGCGCTGGCCCGGATCCTGGGCCTGTCGGCGGCCGAGCGCCGCCATCTGGACACCCTGGCGGGCTCCCGTCGGCTGCCGCCGCCGGCGCCCCGGGTGAGCCCGCTGCTGCGCGGCATGCTGGACACCCTGGGCGCGCGGATGCCGGCCTTCGTGACCGACCACCGGCTGGACGTGGTGGCCTGGAACCCGCTGGGGGCCGAACTCATCGGCGGTCTGGGGGAGTCGGGGGGCCGGCGGGACCGCAACCAGGCCCGTTTCCTGTTCCTGGACCCGGCCGCCCGCACCGTCCACCCGGAGTGGTCGGACCGCGCCGCCGAGGCGGTCGGCCAGTTGAGGGCCTCGGCGGGGACCTGGCCGGACGACGCGGAGCTGACCGGTCTGATCGCCGAACTGTCCTCGCAGAGCCCGGAGTTCCGCAGGATCTGGGACTCCGGGGAAGTGATGAACTGCACCTCGGGGCACAAGCGGCTGCACCACCCGGTCACCGGGACCCTGTCACTGGACTTCGAGGCCCTGCACGTCCCGGCCGCGCCGGGCGAGACCGGTCTCGTGGTGCACGTCTTCTCGGCGGGGTCGGACGCGGCCGCCGCCGAGGCCCTGGCCCGTCTCGGCGCGGCGGTGGACGCGGGCCGAGGAGGACCGGCCGCGCGACGTGCTGACATTCCGTCGCCCAGGGGGGTCGACGGTCCACCGCTTCCCACGCCCACCGCTACGGTGAATCCGGCGGATTGATCACGACTTGATCCGGGCCCTGTCCCCGGCCGGGCCGGCCGCGCCCCGGAACCGGGCCGCCGGGTGGCGCCGCCGGGTCCGCCGGTGCGGACGGCGTCGCCCGGCACCGCGCGACATCGTATGACGTCGGACGATGCCGGAGGGACCGGCCGCGCGGCGGGACGGCCCCGGGGCGGCCGGTGCCGGGCCGCCCGCAGGCCGGGCGCGGGCCGTCGGGCGAAATTCGGATTTCGCCGCCCGATGGCTGGTGAGTTTCGGCCACATGTCGTAAACCGTGCACCATGGTGGTTGTCCGAGATTTATCGTAGCCTCGGCACGCTCGCACCTCGGTAACGCCGGGCCGGGCGTCGGCCGGCGCCCTCGGGAGGGACCACTGTCAGACAGGCATGAACGGGGGGCATCGGATTCGTGCCTTGCGCGCCGGGTCGCTGTGAACATCGTGGACCCGGGCGTCGCAGGAAGCGGGGGATTCCGGGCCGACAACCTGCCCGTAAGGGCGGAATTCAGGGCCCGAGGACTCGACGGCGAACTGCTGCGACCGATAGACATATATCATCGCGTCGCGCCCTTCGCATATCCACGAGCGAATTAGCGAGCGATTCCGAACGTTTCCGCATGCCTTTGCGACGACTTTATGAGCCGTGCACAGAAGGGGGAATGTAGAATGCGCAGAGTAGGCTACTTACACACCCGGTGCCAAATTCTGGAAAGAGGGATCGGCGGTACGGGATCCCCGAAATGAGCGGGGCTCCTCGCCGTGGTCACGACGCACCCGGAATTCTCTCGGGGATGTACCGGCACCGAGGTGCGGGACTGCTGCACCTCCAGGCCGAGCAGGACGGCGAGCGCCTCGTCGCCTCCATGCCCCTCCCGGACCCCTTCGACCTCGACCGCCTGGTCGGGAACCTCGCGGAGGCCAGCGGCCGGCACATCGTGCTGCGGCCGATCCCGGCGGCCCATCTGACCGGGCTCGACGGCACCTGCGGCCTCCTGGTGAAGCACGACACCCGCCCGGTCGACCTGATCCTCCACCGCGAGGGCCGGTCGCTCTCGCACGAGGTGGAGCTGAAGGTCCACCAGCTGGTGCACCTGTGGGCGGGGGACGGCGCCGGGCTGGTCGGCCCGCCCGACGTCCTGCGGGCGCGCGGGATGGCACCGGTCGGAGGGGTCCCGGCGACGGCCAGGTCCCTGAAGCGGGACGCCTTCATCGAGCTGCGCGCCGACCACGCGGCCCGGTTGATCAGTCGGCGGCGCGAGCGCGGACCGGCACCGGGGGCGGACCGCCGCGCGTCCCCGGGGGCGGACCGCCGCGCCGCCGGAACGGACCGCCGTGCGTCCTCCGGGGCCGGGCCCGCGGCCGAGCCTGCCGGCCGGGAGTCCCGGCAGCCGGCGGCCGAACGCCTCACTCCGGGCGCCCGTCCCCGTCCTCTGCCAAGATCTCCGCCATCGTCCCGCTGATGAAGTCCCGGAGCTGGTCCCAGGATTCCTTCGGCAGGTCCTGGCCCGCGCCGCGCGCGGCCATCACGGTGAACCTGTCGCGCACGGCCCGGGTGGACAGGATCAGCGCGTCCACCTCCGGATCGTCCTGCCGGAAGTAGACCGGCGGCACGTCGAGGGCGAGCGCCAGGGCGTCGAGCGCCGCGTCCGGCGGCTCGGCGACCTCGCCGGCCCGCAGCGAGCGGACCAGGTCCTCGGTGAGCGCGGCGGAACCGCTCCGGCGGTTCCCCTCGGCCGCGAGGTGCGCGTCCGAGGGCGTCACCCCGCCGTACACCTCGGTGCGCAGCGACTCCAGCTTCCGCGCCACCCGGGCGCCCTCGGCCGAGGCTTCCGCCGCGGGCTCGTCGTCCTGGCCGAAGGAGCGCCGCTGCGCCGCGAGCAGCTCGGCCCGGGTCACCCCGTAGGCGGCGGCGAGTGCGGCCGCCGCCTGCTCGGAGAGCGGCCGCTTGCCCTGCTCGGCGGCCCGCACCGGCATGGGGGAGGCGGTGTTGGTGTGGCGCGCGGTGTCCGCCTGGGTCATCCCGGCGTCGCACCGCAGGTCGGCGAGATTCGGTGATCCGGCGCGCGGAAAGAGCTTGTCCAGCTCGGTGTCCAGGAATGCGGCAATCGTCGGCAACCGCTCCGGCGGGGGAGCTGCCAGGCCGTTCTCCCAGCGATAGACGGCGTTCACTTTCACATGAAGCCCGGCCGCCAGTGTGGCCTGCGACATTCCTTTGACGACGCGGAGGTTGCGCAGCTTATTGCCGTCGAACAAGCGGTCGGGCACGGGCATACTCCACTGGATGGGGTCTGAAAGAATGATAGTGCCCAGGCAGCGGAAGATCCCGACATCCGGGGCATCGGCATGAGCTCGTGACCGCGGCCGGTGTTCAGGCTGGCCGTCGAAGGCTCCGCTCCCGCCGTGGCCCGGTGTCCGTTTTATTGTGTTTCATTGCTTTTCTGTGCATTCGAGGCATACCTTTGCGCGCTACGGGACGGGCCTCGGATCACCGGAAGGTGATCTGCAAGCTTGACCGGATCGCTGGAAGTAGATAAATTCTACTTCGAGTGATCGAGGGGGCGGGGCTCGGAGGCGCTCCTTTCCCGTACTCCGGCATGTCGTGTCCGCGTCGTCATTGGCCCCGCGGTCCGTCGTGCGGACCCGCACCATCCGTCCGGCCGCCCCTCGGGCGAAGCCGGTCGGCGTTGTCGAAATCCTGCGCAGCTGCACCCCGCGGAACCCGGCGGCCTGCACCCACGCGAATCCGGTGGGCCGGCGGAATTCTCCGTGCGCATTTCCGTACGCATGCCAGCACCATATTTTCCGATTCCCCGGTCGGGTCTGTCGGGGTATTCCTTTCCACATCGTCACAGGAGGCGATCCGTCATGCCCACGATCTCTGTCGGAAACTCGCGCGTCCACTACACCGTGACCGGCGAGGGGCCGGCCCTGGTCCTGGTGCACGGTGTGGGCAAGGGGGGCCAGGTCACCTTCGGGCACCTCGTCGAGGACTTCGCCCGCCGCAACACCGTCATCCTGCCGGAGCTGTCCGGCAGCGAGACCGCCGAGGACGACGGTACGGCGCTGACCGTCGAGCAGCTCGCCGACGAGGTCGCCGCCGTGATCGAGCACGCCGGCCTCGGCCCGGTGGACCTGGTGGGCTTCTCGCTCGGCGGGGCCGTCGTCGCCGCCACCGCCGCGCTCCACCCCGGGCTGGTGCGCCGGCTGGTGCCGATCGGCGGCCTGGTGAAGTCGGACCTCTACATCGAGAACCTGATCGGTCTGACGCTCAGTCAGAAGCACGACGCCAAGGCCTTCGGCCGCGTCCTGAGCACCACGGCCTTCAGCCCGCGCTACATCCGGACCCGGCCGAGTCTGAGCGACGTCGAGAACCTCGGCTCCGAGCTGAGCCCCTCCAACGGCCGCATCCGCCAGCTGGAGCTGCTGGTCCAGGTCGACATCCGCGACATCGTCGGCAAGGTCGAGGCCGAGACCCTCGTGCTGGCCCCGTACCCGGACGCCGCCGTGCCCGCCGAGCACTCCCGCGAGCTGGCCGCCGCGATCCCGAACTCCAGCTACACCGAGATCGACAGCGGCCACATGGTGATCTTCGAGCGGCCGGCCGAACTCGTGCAGCTGATCCAGGACTTCATCCACCGGGCCTGATCCTCCACCCGGTACCACCCGGCCCCGGCACCGGCCGGGGTCGGCCACCCGCCCCGCGCCCGAGCACCCCGCCCGACCACCCGCGGAGCACTCCGCAGCGACTCCAGGAGGAACCATGGCCAAGATCCTGCTCGCCGTCAGCAGCCACGACACCTTGGGCGACACCGGCAACCGGACGGGCTACAGCGTCTCGGAGGCGGCCCACCCCTACAACGTCTTCGTCGGCGCCGGCCACGAGGTCGACTTCGTCTCGGTGCGCGGCGGCGAGCCGCCGGCCGTCGTCTTCCCCGGCGAGGAGGACGACCCCGAGATCGTCGGCTTCCTGGCCGACGAGACCGTCAAGGCCAAGCTCGTGGCGACCCGCCGGGCGGCCGACGTCGACCCCGCCGGGTACGCGGCGATCTTCTACGTCGGCGGCCACGGCGCCATGTGGGACTTCCCGGACTCCCCGGACCTGGCCCGCATCGCCATGGACATCCACGGCCGGGGCGGCGTCGTCTCCGCCGTCTGCCACGGCCCGGCCGCGCTGGTCGACCTGCGGCTGCCGGACGGCACGCTGCTGGTGAGCGGCAAGCGGGTTGCCTCCTTCAGCAACGAGGAGGAGGACTCGCTCGGCCTGGTCGAGGTCATGCCGTTCCTGCTGGAGGACCGGCTGAAGGAGTCGGGCGCGCTGCACAGCAAGGCGCCCGTGTACCAGGCCCACACCCAGAGCGACGGCCGGGTCGTCACGGGGCAGAACCCCGCCTCCGCCGCCCCCGTGGCCCGCCTCGTCGTCGCCGAGCTCGCCAAGGCCGCCGAGACCCGCTGACCCCGGGCGCGCCCACCCGGGCCCGCCCCGCGACGCGCACGCGCAGTCCCGGGAAGCACCCGCCGGGCCCGCCCCGCAGAGCGGCCCCGCACCACCCCCGCCGTCCCCGGACGGCCCCCCGAAACCGTCGAAGACCGGCCCCGGCCAGGACCGCCGAGGCCCGAGGAGGCAGACATGTACGGACTGATCCAGGTCGCGGGCATCATCGACCAGGCCGAGGCCGATCTGATCATCGAGGAGGGCGCCGACTGGCTCGGCTTCGCCCTGCGCCTGCCGGCCAAGAACGAGGACCTCTCGGAGGCCGACGCCGCCGCCATCGTCAAGGCGATCCAGCCCGGCAACAAGGGCGTCATCATCACCTACCTGACCGAGGCCGACGAGATCGCCGCGTTCTGCGCCGAGATCGGCGTGAGCGCGATCCAGCTGCACGGCGACGTGACCCCGGCCGAGCTGAGCCGCCTTCGCACCCTCGCCCCGGACCTCTACGTGCTCAAGAGCCTGGTGGTGAAGTCGGACAACATCGACGAGCTGCGCGCCGTCGTCGAGACCTCCGCCGAGTGGGTCGACATGTTCATCACCGACAGCTTCAACCCGGCCACCGGCGCCAAGGGCGCGACCGGCCTGACCCACGACTGGTCGGTCAGCGCCGAGCTGGTCCGGCTCTCCCCGAAGCCGCTGATGATGGCGGGCGGGCTCACGCCGGAGAACGTCGCGGCCGCCATCGAGGCCGTCCGCCCCGCCGCCGTGGACGCCCACACCGGCCTGGAGGACAGGGCCACCCGCCGCAAGGACCGGGAGAAGGTGCGCGTCTTCGTCCAGGAGGCCCGCGCGGCCTTCGCCCGGGTCGCCGCAGAGGATGGCCGGAGCGCCTCCTGATGACCACCGGGACCGAGCCGCTGCGGGGCGTCACCCGGGTGACCCACCTGGTGCCCCAGACCAACCGTCTGCGGGCCCTGCACGCGGTCGTCCGCGACCGCGAGGCCCGCCGGGAGGACTTCGTCCTCTCCGCCAACCGGATCATCCGCGGCCTCCTGGACGCCGCGCTGGACCTGCTGCCGTACGAGCCGCGCGACGTCCGCACCCCGGTCGGGCAGGTCTACCACGGCCTGTCGCCGGCCACCCCGGTCTACGGCGTGTCCGTCGCCCGGGCCGGGGACAGCATGGAGTCCGAGCTGCGGGTGATGGCACCGGAGACCAGGCTGGGCAAGATCCTGATCCAGCGGGACAAGGTCACCAAGCTCCCGCGCCTGTACTACGCGGCGCTGCCCGCCGGGATCGGCGAGGGCCATGTGCTGCTCCTCGACCCGATGCTCGCCACCGGCGGCACCGCACTGGCCGCGATCGGGGTGCTGCTCGACCACGGCGTGCCGGAGGAGCACATCCTCTTCGTGAACCTGCTCTCCGCCCCGGAGGGGATCCGCGCCGTGCACGACCGCCACCCCGGGGTGCGGATCGTGACCTCCTCGATCGAGGAGCGGCTCAACGAGAACGCGTTCATGCTGCCCGGCATCGGCGACTTCGGCGACCGCTACTTCGGGACCGACGTCCCCGCCTGAGGACCCTCCCCACCCGCCGGGGCGGGCGGGGTCCGGGAACCGTAACCCCGCGACCCCACCGCTCCGGCCCCCACCCCCCGTTGCCCCCGCCGCCGCGGGAACCACGGAAGCCACCGACCCTGAGGAGCACCACCGTGTCCACCGCCGACACCTCCGCGCCGACGAGGATCTCGATCGTCTACTACTCGGGCACCGGCAACGTCCACAAGCTCGCCCTGGCCGCCGAGGAGGCCGCCGCGAAGGCCGGCGCCGTGGTCCGGCTGCGCCGCGTCCCCGAGTACGTCCAGGCCTCCCTGGCCCCGGAGTTCACCGAGTGGACCGAGGCCTGGCAGGAGAACGCCGCGGCGATCGCGGCCGTCCCCGCCGCCTCCGTCGACGACCTCGCCTGGGCCGACGTGATCCTGCTCGGCGGCCCCGGCCGGTTCGGGATGATCGCCGCCCCGCTCAAGCACTTCATCGAGCTCGCCTGGCCGCTGAACGCCCGCGGCGGCCTCCAGGGCAAGGTGATGGCCTCCTTCACCTCCACCGGCGCCCCGCACGGCGGCCAGGAGGCGACGATCCTGTCGCTCAACTCCGTCTTCTACCACTGGGGCGGGATCATCGTGCCGCCCGGCGTCACCGACGAGATCATGACGGCCCCCAGCAACGGCAACCCCTACGGCGTCAGTTCGGTCTCCGGCCGGCAGGCGGTTCCGGGCCGGCTGGCGGAGAACGTCACCGAGGACAACCTCGCCGCCCTCGCGTACCAGACCCGCCGCATGATCGACGTCGCCGACGCGCTGCGCCGGGGCCGGACCGCCGCCGACCGCTGACCCGCCCGCCCCGCACCTCGGGACGCCAGGACACCAGGACACCAGGACACCGGGACGCCGGAGCGCCGGGACACCAGGAAAGCCGGACACCAGGACACCCGTACACCCAGGGGGACCAGATGACTGCCCATGCGTCGGGCCGAGGCCCGGCCGACCACCCGTTACTGCCCGAACTGCTCCTGCGCACCGCCGCCGAGCGCCCCGACGACCCGGCGGTGACCGGCGGCGACGAGCGGCTGACCTTCGCCGAACTGGTCCGCCGGAGCCGGGGACTGGCCGGGCACCTGCGGAGCCTCGGAGTGACCTCGGACCGGTGCGTGGGGCTGTTCGTCGAGCCCTCCACCGAGGTGCTGACCGGCGCCTGGGGAATCCTCCTCGCGGGCGGCGCCTATCTGCCGCTGGCCCCGGAGTACCCCGAGGAACGCCTGCGCTTCATGATCGAGCACTCCGGCGTCGAGGTGATCGTCGCCCAGGAGCGGCTGGTCGAGCGGCTGACCGCGCTGGCGCCCGCCGGCACCGTGGTCGTCCGCGCCGAGGACGAGCACCCGCCGCCGCTCGCCCTGCCCGACCCCGCCCCCGACGCGCTGGCCTACGTCATCTACACCTCGGGCAGCACCGGCCGGCCCAAGGGCGTGATGATCGAGCACCGCAGCATCGCCCACCAGATGGCCTGGCTGCGCGCGGCCCACGGCCTCGACCGCACCCGGGTCGTGCTGCAGAAGACGCCGATCAGCTTCGACGCCGCCCAGTGGGAGATCCTCGCCCCGGCGGTCGGCGCCGCCGTCGTGGTCGGCGGGGCCGGCATCCACCGGGACACCGAGCGGCTGGTGGCGGCGGTCAAGGAGCACGGCGTCACCACCCTCCAGTGCGTCCCGACGCTGCTCCAGGCCCTGCTGGAGACCGAGGAGCTGGACTCCTGCCGCACGCTGGAGCAGGTCTTCACCGGGGGCGAGGCGCTCTCCAGATCCCTGGCCCGGACCTTCCTGGAGGCCCTGCCGGGGCGCGAGTTGGTCAACCTCTACGGGCCGACCGAGTGCACCATCAACTCCTCCTCCTTCGTGGTCACCAAGTCCTCCGTCGGCGACGGCCCCAACTCGGTCTCCATCGGCGCCCCGGTCGACGGCACCGAGTACCGGATCCTCGGCCGCGACGGCGCCGAGCTGGGCGTCGGCGAGATCGGCGAACTCTCCGTCGGCGGCGTCCAGGTGGCGCGCGGCTACCTGCACCGGCCGGACCTCACCGAGCAGCGTTTCACCGAGGACCCCGACGGCGGCGGGCGGTTCTTCCGCACCGGCGACCTCGCCTACTGGAACGCCGACGGCACCGTCCAGTTCACCGGCCGTGCCGACAACCAGGTGAAGCTGCGCGGCTTCCGGGTGGAGCTGGACGAGATCCGGCTCGCCATCGAGACCCACGACTGGGTCCGGCACGCGGCCGTGCTGGTCAAGGACGACCCGAGGACGGGCTTCCAGAACCTCGTCGCCTGCGTCGAGCTCGACCCCAGGGAGGCCGCCCTGATGGACCAGGGCAGCCACGGCGCGCACCACCAGTCCAAGGAGAGCAAGCTCCAGGTCAAGGCGCAGCTGTCCAACCCGGGTGTGCGGTCCCCGGCCGAGCTCGCCGGACTGCCCTCCGTCGACCTGCCCGGCCGCACGGCCACCGAGGCGCAGCGCGCCCTCGCCTTCGCCCGCAAGACCTACCGCTTCTACGAGGGCGAGGCACCGGTCTCGGAGCGCGACCTGCTGGCGCTGCTGGCCCGCCGCCCGGCCGCCGCCGGCCGTTCGCGGCCGCTCGCGGAGCTGGACACCGGGACGCTCGGCACGATCCTGCGCCACCTCGGGCAGCACCTGAGCCCGGAGCGGCTGCTCCCCAAGTACGCCTACGCCTCGCCCGGTTCGCTCTACGCGACGCAGGTCTACCTGGAGATCACCGGCTTCCCCGGCATCCGGCCGGGCATCCACTACCACCACCCGATCGACCACCGGCTCGTCCTGGTCTCCGCGGCCCCGGCGGCACCCGCCGCACCGGCAGGGCCCGCGCGTCTGATACCCGGACCGCGCAAGGCCCCCGACGACACGGCCGCCGCCGAGGGCCCCCGGATCCGGATGCACTTCCTCGGCCGCCGAGGCGCCATCGAGCCGGTCTACAGGACCAATATCACCGAGGTCCTGGAGATCGAGACCGGCCACATCCTCGGCCTCCTGGAGGAGGTCCTGCCCGCCTACGGCCTGGACATCGGGCCCGCCCCCTTCACCTCGGAGGTCAAGGCCCGGCTGGGCGTCGCCGAGCAGGACCACTACCTCGGCAGCTTCGACTGGACGCCCTGGCGCGGACCGCGCGAGGACCGGGACGTGGACCTGTTCGTCCAGGTCCACCCCGGCAAGGGCGTGGACCTCCCGGCCGGGCAGTACCTCCACGAGGACGGCCGGCTGCGCCTGGTCTCGTCGGACCTCGTGCTGCGCAAGCAGGTCATCGCGATCAACCAGGCCGTCTACGGCCGGGCGTCGTTCGGGGTCACCGTGATCAGCCGCAGCCCGCAGCGGTGGCGGCGCTACATCGACCTGGGCCGGACGGCGCAGCGGCTGTCGCTGAACGACCTCGACCTCGGCTTCATGTCCTCCGGCTACAGCTCCCGCGGCGGCGACGACCTGCCCTCGGCCCGTCGGTTCGACGGCATCCTGCGCGAGCTGGGGCGGCCGGGCGGCGCCTCGTACTTCTTCCTCGGCGGCCGGGTCAGCCGCGAGCAGCGGCGGCACGAGGGGATGCGGGAGGACGCGGTCCACATGCGCGGGCCGGCCGAGCTGATCCGCGACGACCTGGTCAACTACCTGCCGGACTACATGATCCCGAACAAGGTCGTGGTGCTCGACGCGCTGCCGACCACCGCCAACGGCAAGATCGACCTCAAGGCGCTGGCGGTCTCCGACCGGGTCGTCGCGGGGGCCGCCGACCGGCCCTTCGTGGCTCCCCGGGACGAGACCGAGCGCCGGGTGGCGGTGCTGTGGCAGGAAGTGATGAAGCAGGAGAGCGTCTCCGCGCAGGACGACTTCTTCGCCTGCGGCGGCAACTCGCTGCTGGCCGTCACCCTGGTCAACCGGATCAACCGGGCCTTCGGGGCGGCGCTGCCGCTGGAGGTGGTGTTCACCTCGCCGACGGTGGAGGGCCTGGCCCGCCGGCTCTCCGGCGGCCCGGCGGAGCACACCTCGCGGCTGGTGCCGCTGACCGGCTCCGGCGCCGCCTCACCAGCAACGGCCGGACGCCCCGTCTTCTGCTGGCCCGGCCTGGGCGGCTACCCGATGAACCTGCGCCTGCTGGCCGAACGCCTCGGCACCGAGCGGCCGTTCCTCGGCGTGCAGGCCCACGGCGTCAACCCGGGCGAGGTCCCGTACCCGACGATCAGGGAGATGGCGGCCGAGGACGTCCGGGCACTGCTGGAGGTCCAGCCCGAGGGCCCGTACACCCTGTGGGGCTACTCCTTCGGGGCGCGGGTCGCCTTCGAGGCGGCGTACCAGCTGGAGCAGGCCGGCCGCACGGTCGACCACGTCTTCCTGATCGCCCCCGGCTCGCCCAAGGTCCGCACCACCGGGACCCGCCCCGAGGAGCGGACCGCCAGTTACAGCAGCCGGGCCTTCGTGGCGATCCTGCTCTCGGTCTTCACCGGCACGATCGACAGCCCGCTGCTGGAGCGCTGCCTCGCGGCGGCCCGGGACGACGAGAGCTTCGCCCGCGTCGTCGGCGAGGGCGTTCCCGGCCTGGACCCGGACCTGGTGCGCCGGATCGTCCGGATCGTGGGGACGACCTTCGAGTTCAACTACACCTTCCGCGAACTGCGGGAGCGCCGGGTCTCGGCCCCCATCACCGTCTTCAAGGCGCGGGGGGACGAGTACTCGTTCCTCGACGGCAGCAGCGGGTACTCCGCCGAGCCGCCGACCGTCGTCGAGCTGACGGCCGACCACTACTCCCTGCTCCGGGCGCCGGACGTCGACGAGCTGGTGACGGCCGTCCACCGCCGCCTGCACCTCCGGAAGGACACCGTGATGCCGCACGTCAACATCAAGCACTTCCCGATGGAACTCAGCGACACCCAGCAGGCCGAGCTGCTGGCGGCGGTGACCAAGGCGGTCACCGACGCCTTCGGCTGCGAGGAGGGCGTGGTGTCGATCGCGGTCGAGTCGATCGCCGAGGAGAACTGGACCGAGCAGGTCTACATCCCGGAGATCGTCAACCGCCGGGACCTCCTCGGCAAGGTGCCCGACTACCGCCCCGACGCGCTCTGATGGGCGCCGCCGTGACTCCCGCGACCGCCACCGTGACTCCCGGGACCGCCACCGTGACTCCCGCGACCGCCACCGTGACACCCGCGACCCCCGCCGTGCTCCCGACCACCGCCCTCTCCCACCGGGCCGTGCCGCTCACCCTGAGCGAGGAGGTGGCCGAGGCGCTCCACGAGGGCCGCCCGGTGGTGGCGCTGGAGTCCAACGTCATCACCCACGGACTGCCCTACCCGGACAACGCCGCGACCGCCCGCAAGGTGGAGCAGGCCGTCCGGGCGGGCGGCTCCGTCCCCGCCACGATCGCGGTCGAGGGCGGCCGGATCGTGGTCGGCATGACGGACGCCGACATCGAGCGCTTCGCCTCCACGCCGGGCATCCCCAAGGTCAGCAGCCGGGACCTGCCGGTCGTCCTGGCCCGGGGCCGGACGGGCGCGCTGACGGTCGCCTCCTGCCTGGTGGCGGCGGAGCTGGCGGGCATCCCGTTCTTCTCCTCGGCCGGCATCGGCGGGGTGCACCGGGGCGCGGCCACCACCATGGACGTGTCCTCGGACCTGATCCAGTTCACCCGGTCCAAGGTCGCGGTGGTGTGCGCCGGGGCGAAGAAGATCCTGGACCTCGGCCTGACGCTGGAGTACCTGGAGACCCAGTGCGTCCCGGTGGTCTCCTACCGCTCGGACGACTTCCCGGCCTTCTACTGCGCGTCCAGCGGCTTCCGCAGCCCGCTGCGGCTGGACGAGGACGAGGAGGTGGCCCGCTCGATCGAGAACCACTGGGCGCTGGGCAACCGCGGCGGCTTCCTGGTCACCACGCCGGTCCGGCCGGAGGAGGCGATCGACGGCGAGGAGGTGGACGCCGCGATCGCCGGGGCTACGGCCGCCGCCGAGCGGGACGGCATCCGGGGCCAGGCGGTCACCAAGTACCTGATGCGGGCCGTGGACGCGGCCACCGAGGGCCGCTCCTCGCGCGCCAACATGGCGGTGCTGATCAGCACCGCCGAGGTCGGCGGCCGACTGGCCGCCGCGTACGCCCGGCTCCGGGCCGAGCTCTGACCGCACGTCATTCACCGAACCCCACCCGACACATGGACGGACAACACGACATGACGCTTCAGCAGCAGTCCACCTCCGAGGCCGAGTCCTACCGCCCGCTGGTCCCCGAGGCGCAGGTGAAGGAGATCACCGAACTGCGCCGGGCCCTGGGCGAGCTGGGCGGCGAGGAGGGCGAGCAGACCGTCCCGTTCCTCGGCCTGACCCTGCGGGTGCCCGCCTCCGTGATGACCCCCTGCCCGGTCTCCCCGATGCTGGGCGGCGCGGTGTTCGCCGAGGTCAAGCCCGGTGACCGGGTCCTCGACATGGGCACCGGCAGCGGTTCGCTGGCCCTGGTCGCCGCGAAGAAGGGCGCCGACGTCCTCGCGGTCGACCTCAACCCGGACGCCGTGGCCGCCGTGCGGGTCAACGCCGAGCTGAACGGGGTCCGCGATCGGGTGGAGGCGCGCGAGAGCGACGTCTTCGCCGCCGTCGAGGGCCGGTTCGACCTGATCGTCTTCAACCCGCCGTTCCAGTGGTTCGCCGCCGCCGACTACGCGGACGTCGCGGGCACCGACGCCGGCTACCGGGCGCTGACCCGCTTCTTCGCCGAGGCCCGCGAGCACCTGACGGAGGACGGGCGGATGGTGCTCTTCTTCAGCACCATGGGCGACGTCGCGTACTTCGAGAAGCTGGTCGCCGACAGCGGCTTCACCCACAAGAGGGTGTTCACCACCACCCAGCCCGTCCTGGACGTGGCGGTCGACTTCACCGTGCACCGCCTCTCCTGACCCCCACCCGCCGGGGCCTCCCTCCCCTCGGGGAGGCCCCGGTCCCAACGCCTCCACCGACCCGGCGTCAGTCCTCGGTGATCCCCAGCAGCTCCAGGAAGGCCGCCGCCGCCGGGTGCGGGCTCTCCCGGCCCCAGATCACGTACTCCGCCCGGGACGGCGCGTCCGTCACCTCGATCGTGACCATGCCGGTCAGGCCCGCGACGTACCGGGGCGGCAGCAGCGCCACCCCCAGCCCCGCCGCGACCAGCCGGGCCAGGTAGTCGGCGTTGGTCACCTCGAAGGCGACCTCGCGGGTGAGGCCGGCCGCGGCGAACGCCAGGTCCGACTGGGCCCGCCCGGCGGTCTTCGCCGGCAGGTCGACGAACACCTCCGAGGCCAGCCGCCGCAGGTCCACCGAGCTCTCGCCGGCCAGCGGGTGGTCCGGGGAGACCACCGCGACCAGCCGCTCCCGGGCCAGCTCCCTGGCCATCACCCCCCGGGGGTGCGCGGTGACCGGGATGCCGAGGAAGGCCACCTCGATCTCGCCCTGCCGGACCTGCTCGACCAGTTCGTCGCTGGCCCCGACGCTCAGGCTGATCCGGGCCTTGGGGTGCCGCTGGTGGAACTCGCCGAGCACGCCCGGGATGTCCACCGCCGCGACGGTGGGGATCAGCCCCACCTTGAGGAGTCCGCGCACCTCCCCGACGGCGGCCGCGACCTCGGTGGCCGCCCGTTCCGCCGCGTCCAGGCACTGCCGGGCGGCGGGCAGGAAGGCCGCCCCGGCCGGGGTCAGCCGCACCCGGCGGCTGGTGCGCTCGAACAGCCGCGCGCCCAGCTCCTTCTCCAGCCGCCCGATCTGGTGGCTGAGCGCGGACTGCACCACCAGACAGCGCTGGGCGGCACGGGTGAAGCTGTTCGTCTCGGCGACCGCGATCACGTAGCGCATCTGCTGGAGCTCCATTCGTCCATCGTGATCCGCGATGCAACGGGTGACAAGCATGTGTTGGACTCATCGATGCGCGCGGCCCGACACTGAAGGCGACCGCACACGGTCGGAGCCGCCCCGGAGCGGCTCCGCCGGGCGGGCCCCGACCGGGTCCGTCCGTCCTGCCCGGACGCCGTGCCGCCGTCGACCTCTCCCCGTTCACCCGCACCTGGGCGCACTCCGCCGAGGCGTGCCCGCGCGCGCCCGTGCCGCCCGTCAGACCGAAAGGACGAGCGACCGTCATGAGCGCCACGCCGGCCAGTCCCGACACGATCACCGCCGACATCTGGGTCGACCCCCGCTGCCCCTGGGCGTGGATCACCTCCCGCTGGATGCTGGAGGTGGAGCAGGTCAGGGCGGTCGAGACCCGGTTCCACATCATGAGCCTGTCCGTGCTCAACGAGGGCCGCGAGGTCCCGGAGAAGTACCGCCAGGGCATGATCGACGGCTGGGCCAACGTGCGGGTCTGCATCGCCGCCCAGGAGCAGCACGGCACCGAGGTGCTGCGCCCCCTCTACAACGCCATGGGCCGGCTGATCCACCACGAGAAGGCCGGGCTCGGCCACGACATGATCACCGCCGCCCTCAAGGAGGCCGGGCTGCCGGTCGAGCTGCTCTCGGCCGCGGACGACGACTCCTGGGACGAGAAGCTGCGGATCCAGCACCACGAGGGCATGGACCCGGTCGGCTCCGAGGTCGGCACCCCCGTGATCCACGTGCCCGGCCCGGACGGCGAGCCGCTGGCCTTCTTCGGCCCCGTTCTCACCCCCGCCCCGCGCGGCGAGGCGGCCGGGAAGCTCTGGGACGGCGTACTGGCGGTGACGAGCACCGACGGCTTCTTCGAGCTGAAGCGCGGCCGCGACCGCGACCCGATCTTCGACTGAGCCGTCCCCGCCGGGCTCGTCGGCCGCCGGGCCGACCGGACGTATTCCCACGGTGCTTCCCACCGGATTCGAGGCGAGATCGACATGACGAGCAGACGGAACCTGTCCACGGTGGCCCTGACCGGCCTGGCACCGACGGTGTGGGGCAGCACCTACCTGATCACCACCGAGCTGCTGCCCCCGGACCGGCCGCTGCTGGCGACCACCATGCGGGCCCTGCCGGGCGGCCTCTTCCTGCTGGCCCTCGGCCGGAAGCTGCCGGTCGGCGTCTGGTGGCTGCGCGCGCTGGTGCTGGGGGTGCTGAACATCGGCGCCTTCAACTTCCTGCTGTTCGTCGCGGCCTACCGGCTGCCGGGCGGCATCGCCGCCGTGATCATGTCGGCCCAGCCGATGTTCGTGGTGATCCTGGCGGCGCTGTTCCTCGGTGAACGGGTCAGAGGCGTGCACGCGCTGGCCTGCGCCCTGGGCGCCGGGGGTGTGGCCCTGCTCGTCTTCAAGGGCAGGGTGTCGCTGGACGCGGTGGGCGTTCTCGCCGCGGTCGGCGGCGCCCTGTGCATGGCCTCGGGCATCACCCTCACCAAGCGGTGGGGCCGTCCCGACGGCGTCAGCCTGCTGACCTTCACCGGGTGGCAGCTGACGGCGGGCGGTCTGGTGCTGCTGCCGTTCTGGCTGTCGCTGGAGGACATGCCGGACGGT
Source organism: Kitasatospora purpeofusca (assembly GCF_036010405.1). Taxonomy (NCBI): domain Bacteria; kingdom Bacillati; phylum Actinomycetota; class Actinomycetes; order Kitasatosporales; family Streptomycetaceae; genus Kitasatospora; species Kitasatospora purpeofusca. The sequence continues at coordinate 7,356,155 of NZ_CP108561.1, forward strand.
CTGACGGGCGACAACGTCCTCGGCTTCGCCTACCTCATCTCGCTGGGCGCGGTGCTGAGTTACATCGTCTGGTTCCGGGGGATCGGGCTGCTGCCGGCCACCGCGGTGTCCTTCCTGGCGCTGGGCAGCCCGGTCGTGGCGACGCTGCTGGGCTACCTCTTCAAGGACCAGACGCTGTCGCTGCTCCAGCTCCTCGGCATCGTCGTGATCTTCCTGGCGGTCGTGCTCGGCCAGTCCCGCCCACCCCGGAAGGAGCCCGGGGCCGCGCCTCCCGAGCCCCTCGCGTCCGGCACCGGCGCACGCGCCCTCGAAGAGGAACGCAGCGGATAGCGGCACGGGCGCGGCCCAGCACGCCCACCACCTCGTCGGACCCGGCGCCGCCCGGCGCCGGGTACCGCGCCCGACCGATCCGCCCGACCCCTTCCGCCCGACCCACTCCACTTCCGGAGATATGACATGACCACGCAAGAAGAAGAACTCCCCACAGCGGCGACGCCGCAGAAGCGCGGTCCGGCGGCCGACGGATGGCTCGGTGTAGCCGCCATCACCGCGAGCCTCTTCGTCTTCCTCACCACCGAACTGATGCCGATCGGCCTGCTCACCCCGCTCAGCGAGAGCCTGGACGTCTCGGTCGGCACCGCCGGCCTGATGGTCACGGCCCAGGGCGTCGCGGCCGGCCTCGGCGTGCCGTTCATCGTGGCCTGGACCCGCCAGGTCAACCGGCGCAAGCTGCTGACCACCCTGCTCGGCGTGCTGGCCGTGGGCAACCTGATCACCTCGATCGCCCCCAACTACCCGCTGATCCTCGTCACCCGCATGTTCATGGGCTTCGCCAGCGGCGTCTTCTGGGCCATCGGCGTCAGCATGGCGATGCGCATCGTCCCGGAGAAGCAGGCCAACAAGGCCGCCGCCGTCGTGATGTCCGGCATCTCGATCGCCACCGTCGTCGGCATCCCGCTCGGCACCCTGCTGGAGAGCGTCAGCTCCTGGCGCACCACCTTCCTGATCTGGGCCGGCCTCAGCGCGCTGGTGCTGCTCGCCGTCGCCGCCACCATCCCCTCGCTGCCGTCGGCGAACGCCGTCTCCGTCCGCGAGGTCTTCGGACTGCCGGTCAAGAACGTGCCGCTGCGCGTGGTCCTGGTCATGGTGGTGTTCTTCGTCCTCGGCCACTTCGGGGCCTACACCTTCGTCCGCCCGTACCTGGAGAAGAGCGCCGAGGCGAGCGTCGGCTTCATCACCGTCGTCCTGATCGTCTTCGGCATCGGCGGCGCGATCGGCAACTTCATCGGCGGCCAGAGCGTCAACAAGAGCCTGCGCGGCAGCTTCGTGGTCGGCGGCCTGCTGCTGATCGCCGCCCTGGTGATGCTGCTGACCATCGGCACCAACAACGTCGGCGTGATCGTCGCCATGGTGCTGTGGGGCCTCGCCTTCGGTGTCGTCCAGCTCAGCCAGATCAACATGACCCTCGCGGCCGCGCCGGAGACCTTCGAGGCCGCGATGTCGCTCAACACCATGGCCTACAACACCTGCATCGCCCTGGGCGCCCTGATCGGCGGCCTGTTCGCCGACCACACCGGCGTCAAGAGCGTCGTCTGGTTCGGCATCGTCCTGGTCGGCCTCGCCGTGGCCCTGCGCGCCGCCACCGGCCGCCGCGCCGTCCCGGCGGCGGGCTGACCCCTCGAACCACCGGAGCCCGGTACGGACGCCGCGCCACCCCCGTCGCGACGTCCGTACCGACCCCTCCGGTGAGGTGGGCGCGTGCCCCCGGCGACGGCCGGCCGGCACGCGCCCACACTTCTCTCTGCGGGGCGCGGCCTTCGGGGCCGCGCCCCGCATCCTGTCCTCCCGCCCCGCGCTCCTGACTTCCCGCCAGCCCCCCGACCCCCTGCCCGGGGTGGTGCGCGCACCCTGGGATGATGGCCCGATGGAACTCGTCCGCCGTCCCGGAGCAGGAAGTCGGCCGGGCCGACTTCCTGTGCAGCGGTAGGAGAGAGCGGGGGCTCGTGAAGCGGTGGTGGCACAGGGCGGCGGTGACGGCCGCGGCCGTGACGGTGGTCGCCGGGGCGGTGGCCGGGTGCGGCGACCCCGAACCGAGGGCCGAGCGGCTGATCGCCGTGCGCCTGGACGCCGGTCGCCTGGTCGTGCGGACGGGCATGTGCCACGAGGAGCGGCTGCACGTGGTGCGGGTGAAGGTGTTCCCGGGCTCGGAGAAGCTGGAGGTGCACCCGCGCGAGGGACGCTCCGCCACCGAGGCCGTGGACCTCGGCGCCCTCCCGCCCGGATGGACCACCTCCGGGAAGCCCCCCGGCCCGGTGGTCGCGGACCGGCGCTACACCGTGGAGGTCGTCCGCGACCGCGCCCTCACCGTGACCGTGCCCGGTGACGTGCTGCTGGGCCTGCCCGCCGGCAAGTGGGCGGCGGGCGGCTGGGACTGGGACTACAAGCTGCTGAACGCCAAGGACTTCGAGAAGCGCCGCAAGTCCTCCTGCCAGGACGGCTCCTGACCGTCCCCCCGCCGCGCGGTCAGGGCTTCAGCCGGTAGTGGTAGCTGTGCGAGACCTCGAAGCCGAGCCGCTCGTACAGCCGCCGCGCCGTCGCGTTCTCGGCCGTCACCTGGAGGTACAGCGTCCCCGCGCCCCGGGCCTGTGCCCAGCGCGCGCCGACGTGCAGGATCGCCCCGGCGACACCCTGCCGCCGGTGCGCGGGGTCGCTGGCCATGCAGAAGACACCGGCGCAGCCGGGCGCCGCCACCAGGAGGCCGATGCCGACGAGCCGGCCGTCGCGCTCGACACCGAGGTGGGCCGCCGGTCCGGTGATGCGGCGGAACAACTGCTCGGCCTCCGCCCGTCCGCTGCCGGACGGCTCCAGTGCCGCGTAGGCGTCGAGCCAGGCCCCGGTGGGGTGGTCGGCAAGCGTGACGTCGAGCGGCGTGGCGGGCCGGGCGGCGTCGGCCACGGCGGCGGACGGTGCCGTGCAGACCAGGACCTCTCCGTCCTTCCGGTAGCCGCGCGCGTCGAGGCCGGCGTCCAGGGCGGCGTGTTCCTCGGCGGGGGAGACCTGGACGGCGACCGGCAGCCCGTGTCCGGCGTAGTACTCCTCCACCCGTTCGATCCCGCTCAGCAGGCCGTCGCCCCGACCGACCGGCAGCGCGGAGTTGGAGCGCCGGCGGGGGACCCCCGGGGTGTGCCGCAGCAGCCAGCCGTCCTCCTCCCGCACCTCCTCGGCGGGCCAGGCCCGGGCCGCGTGCCGCTCTATCAGCCGTGTGTCAATCAAGGTCTGCTCCCGTACCACCGCGTGCTCCCGTCCCCGTCCGGGCGCGTTGCCCGGTGCATGCGGCAGGATGCCTCGAAAGGATCTTTGAGGTCCACCACGTAATGCTTCACAGACCTGTAAGGAGAGCTTGATGTTGGATCCGGCGCGGCTCCTCCTGCTGCGGGAACTCGCCGACCGGGGGACGATGACGGCCGCTGCCACCGCCCTCGGCCGCACCTCCTCCGCGGTGTCCCAGCAGCTCGCCGTGCTGGAGCGCGAGGCCGGGGTGCCGCTGCTGGAGCGGGACGGCCGCCGGGTCCGGCTGACGCCCGAGGGCGTGCGCCTGGTCGCGCACGCCCGCATCGTGCTGGGCGCGCTGGAGACCGCCGAACGCGACCTGCGGGCCGCCGCCGACACCCCGCGCGGCCCGGTCGGCCTGGCCTGCTTCTCGACCTTCGCCGCCGTGCACGTGGTGCCCGCCCTGGTCACCGCCCGCGAGCGCTTCCCCGGGCTCCGGGTCTCGCTGAGCGAACTCGAACCGCCCGAGGCCCTGGCCGCCCTCCGGGCCCGCCGCTGCGACGTCGCCGTCCGCTACACCTACGACCTCGTCCCCGAACCGGGCCCGGTGGCCGAGGAGTTCACCGTCCACCCGCTCGCCGCCGACCCGGTCCTGCTCGCCCTCCCCGCAGGGAGCGATCTGGCGGACACCGTCGACCTGCGCGACCTCGCCGACACCCCCTGGATCGTCGGCTCCCGCGAGGACGGCAGCGCCGCCCTGGTGCGCGCCGCCTGCGCACTGGCGGGCTTCGCACCCCGGATCGCCCACGCGGTGGACGACTACCACCTCGTCCTGCGCATGGTGGCGAACGGCCTCGGAGTCGCCCTGCTGCCAAGGCTCGCGGCCGCAGCCCACGCCCCGGCCGCCGCCGACATCGCGCTGCACCCGGTACGCGGCCCCGAACTCGTCCGCCGCATCCACGCCCTGACCCTCCCGGCACCTTCGGCCCGCCCGGCCGTGGACGCTGTCCTGACCCTGCTGCGCCCGCCTGCGGCGTAGGGACCGAGCCGGAGGGGCCCCGCCGGAATCCGGCGGGGCCCCTCCGACCGTCAGGACGAGCGGCCCGTCAAGGCCTCCTCGCCGAAACGCCGTCGCACCTCGACCTCCACGGCCTCCAGGAACTCGTCCGGCGGCCGGTATCCGTGTTCGAGGATGTAGTGGATCACCAGCGTCGGCGCCACGAGGACGGTGTCGTCGGAGGACCCTCTGACATGGATCTCCGCGCTCCCCAGCAGGCTGGTGCCGGTCTTGGAGTGCGGGTTGTCCACCTGCAGGTAGATGACACCGCAGAAGTGGCACTCGTGCTGCAGGCCCCGCGTTTGATTGTCCGGCCTGGTGACCAGCCTCAGCAGGCCGTCCACGACCTCCTCGGCCACCTCGCCCCGCCGGTACTCGTGCGAGCTGTCCAGCCAGCCGATATTCACCATTCCCTCGGCATGCCGGTGGTAGGTGTACGGCGATCCGTCCGGGAAGTGCGTCACGAGTTCGACCATTTTCTGCAGATGGCAACAGGCACGATGGCCGTATTCTCCTTCAGGATTCCACTGAGCCGCATCGCGTTGCTCACGGTGGTCGATTCGACGGACATCTCCAGGTTCTCGCCCGGGAACAAAGTGCAGTCCTGCACCGTTTTCCCGGGCTTGACCACCTGGGCGATCTTCGGTTGTGGGAACCCTCCCAGCTCGACGTTCAGCGCATCGATCTGTCCGAGTTCCTCGCCGTCCTTGACATGGAACTTCAGCGTGGTGCCCTTGGACACCTCGAACTCACCCGATCCCCTGACATAGGATCCGTGCCCGGCGATGACCTTCTGCCCGTCGGGGCGTCTCCGCTGGTTCCATTGCGCCGCCTCTCCATTGCCGGATCCCGCCTCGGCCCGGGCGCCGTTGTTTGACACCCCGTTGCTCCGGGAAGGCTTCTTTCCGCCGCTCGCCTTCGAGGCTCCGGGAGCGGGACCGGACTTCTTGGCGGCCGCGGCTGTGAAACGGACGCCGAACTCGGCGAGGACTTCGAGGCGGCTCGCGCCGCTCTTCCCCCCGTTTGACAGCCTTCGCGGCTTCGCTGCCGCGTTCGACGGCCTTGGCCACGTCGGTGGCGGCGTCGACGACGTTGGCGGCCTTGGAGGCGATGCGGGCCGCGGTGGCGGCGCTGCCGATGACGGGGACGACGGCGACCAGGAACATGGCCGCGTTCTTCCAGTCGCCCTCGGCCGCGTACCAGACGCCGTTGACGATGTCGCAGGCGTCGCCGATCACCGGGACCATGCCGGCCACGTCCAGGACGGTGTGGCCGATGTTGGAGATGGTGCTGTAGTTCTCCTTGACCACGTCGACGGCCTCGCTGACCGCGCCGCCAGCGCCCAGAGGCAGACCCTCGGCCCCTCCGGCAGCAACCCGCCCGCCACCAGCAGCGGCCCGCTGACCAGCACACCGACCCCGTACGGCCCGCGCCAGACCCCCGGGACGCGCACCAGCAGGAACAGCAGCACCACCCGGGCCGCCCAGTACCCGGCGCCGAGCAGCACACCCCGGTTCCCGTACGCGCCGGGCACGGCCAGCGCCATGACCAGCCCGGTGAACCCGACCGCCAGGATGCCCAGCCGGTCGCGCGCGGTGTCCACGTCGCGGATGTTGGCCTGCACGGTGGTGCCGACCCAGCACCAGTAGACCGGCACGAACACCACCAGCGCCTGCACGATCCCGACCGGGTCGTGCCGGTGGTGCAGCAGGCCCGACACCTGCGTGATCGCGAAGACGAAGATCAGGTCGAAGTACAACTCCGCCCAGGTGACCCGCTTCTCCGGCAGCTCCCCCACCGCTTCCCCCGTGTTCCCCATGACGTCCTCCCCGACGCACATGACGAACGGGCCCCGCCCCGGCCGATGGCCGGGCCGGGGCCCGTAACAGCAGTGCAGAGGCTAGGGCACGCCGACACCCCGGGCATCCCACGTCCACCGACGCCTGCGGTCAGCGAACCCCTCGAAACGGGCCGAAATGCGACGGCGCATCGACGCCTTGACTCCCCCGGCCCCTGTCGCCCGCCCGGCGATGGATGCCGTCCTGGCCCTGCTTCGGCTGCCCGCGTCGCAGGACGGCGAGCGGGCACAAGCCGAAGGGGCCCGGAATTCGTCCGGCGGCCGGTATCCGTGCTCCCCGTATTTGACTGTCCGGACTGGTACCAGTCTCAGTAGGCCGTCCGCGACGCTCGGACAAGCGCGTCCGGGAGTCCTCTGGGCCACATGAAGCGCTGCCCACCGGAACCTGTCCGGTGGGCAGCGCTTGCTTTCAAGCGTCCTGAACTGCTCGGCCGTCAGTCCTGAGGAAGTCGGCAGTCAGGTTCGGAGTTCTCTACGCCCCGTAGCCGGGAGCGGCGATTAGAACGGACTCGAAGAAATGCCCCTCCTCTCCGCCGGAATCCTCGGGGGTTACGCTCCTCCAGAGTCCGATGAAGACATCAGGGGCCGTGACGTTCAGCCCCTCGTCCTCGATCTCGAGAGGGAACATCTCAGCGAGCCGCGCGATCACAACATCGGCAGGCTCGCCGAACAACGACAAGCCGCGGACGGTGACCTGCACGTCACCTCCCGGCCGAAAAAGCTCGATCGCATTCACTGCTCCGCGGGAATCGAAGCCGAGAGAGATCGACAACTCCGAGTCGTAGTGTGCAAACCCTTTGTTCCTGACCTCCCCGACTCTTGGAGGCATGAACCCCGGGATCTCCCGAAGGATCTGCTCCGCCTCTTCGATGGGCATGCCGATTGTCAGGTCGCCGAATCCCCTTGGGGGATCGAGGTCGATTAGCATTTTCCGTCTCCGGAGTTCTTTTGGTCTACCACAGGGCCAACTGCACGTGAACTTGACTCGGGATAGTTCGCAGCGCCTGGTACTGAGAATTTTTCGACAGGGCGCCGATCATATCGCCAATTGCATTGTTATATTTCCCCGGGAAGCGCGTAACGATGTCATTGATATCATTCTGCATGGCTTCGTCTATTCGGCCGGAATCTACGAGCTCTCGCTGCATCATGAGCCACGCCTTAGGCTCCGGGCGACTCCCCTGCCCCGTCGACCAAACCTGACGGTGGTCAACCTTGTCCATACGGATTGCCGGTCCCCGGTCGTATCCGAGAGAGGTCGAGGCATTTTGAGGCATGTGGTTGATCTCCTGCGGAGGCAGGCCCGGCTGGTTCGCCGGCTTCAGGCTCCCGTAGGTTCCCCCCGTATTGCTTCCGCAGTTGTGTACCAGGACCGGCGTGGCACCCGCCAGCACATAGTACGTGTGCTACGCGACCCCTCTCTACCTGCTTTTTCGCAGTTCAACGGTGGTTTGACGGTCCGTCGATGTCCGTGGATGTGCGCCGAAGTCCGTGGTTGTTGCCGTCGCCGCTGCCGTCAGAGGTGTAGACCAATCGTGCTGTCGTCGGCTGCGCGCGATCCTACTGCCAAGCTCCGGGCTCGGCGCGGACGACGGTGCGTGTGGTCTGCTCGTACGACTGGTGACCGGTCTGCGCGCAGTGGCCGGCGATCCAGCGTGTCAGCTCCTCGGGGGTGTGCAGCTCGCCGGAGGCGGCAGCGCAGTTCCGTTCTTCGCCGGTGACGCAGACCGCCTCGAAGGTCGGCAACGCCATGGGGTCGGCCACGGTGGTCACGTGGTACTCGCGGAAGCGGTAGCGGGTGGCCTTGCCCATCAGCCTTCCTCCTGTCCGCCAAGGGGGCTGGCGTTCGCGGGTTCACCGTCCTTGGCTGCCTCCTCCTGATGGGCCGGGATGCGCTCTCCGCGCGACTGGGCGACCCTGAGCGCGTCCGACAGGGCCTCGGTCAGCCGGCGGGCGAGCCAGCGGTATTCGATCGCCGACTGCGCCTGGGCTCCGGGGGTCAGGATGCCCCGGGCGTACTCCAGCAGCTCCTGGCCCATGCCGAGCTGCACGGTTTCGATGCCGTCGGCGAGCGTCGAGATGTAGCCCTTGCCGTCGGTGTTCAGGTAGCAGGGGCGCCCGTCCTCGGTCCATGGCAGCAGGCGGGGGCCCGCCATGCCCGATGCCGCTTCGTGCAACTCCCTGCGACGCAGACGGTCCGCGTCGCTCCTCGGCATGCTCACAGTGGATCTCCGGCCTCGGTCGCTGGAATGGGACACGGCGACCGTAATGACCTGACCTCACGTCAATCCACGGACTCGGCAGGGCAGATCGCAACGCAAGGTCCGCGAACTGCCACGCTGTGTAGCAGCTATCCGACGACGCCCAGGTGGGCGGCCATCTCGCGCATGTCGCTGGTCAGCGTGCGCTTGCGCTTGCTCAGGATCTCCTGCATCGTCTCGGCCGCCGAGTTCTGGTGCCTCAGCCACTCGGGAGCGGCTTCACGAGCGCGGCTCAGCTCGCCCATCGCGGCCGACAGGTCTCCGGTCCGGGTGTGGGCGCGCGCCATGTCCAGGGTGAAGCGGTTCCCATCGTTCGTGCTGGGCCTGCCCAGTCGCTTCCACGCCTTCGGTGACAGCTCGACCTCTTCGCCTGCCTTGCGCACCACCGCGCGGGCGTCCCCGACGACCATGGAGTCTTCGAGCGCCTTGATGGCGGCAGTCACCGGTCCGAAGACGGACCAGTGCCGGGAGACGTTGCGGTGCGCCGTGCCGACTGCGGTTGCCGCTACCCGCGCCGCCCTGCGGTACTCCTTGGCCTCATTCGGGCGGTTGTTGCGTGCCGCCGCGGCTGCGGCCTCCATGGCCAGACCACCCCACACCGCGTAGTGGTCGGGCTCGGCGCCGGTGATCTTCGGCTCCACTACGTCCATGCTCTGGGCCGCGATTCGCTCCGCCTCCTCCAGTCGGCCTTGCCGCACCAGCAGCCAGCACATGCAGCCGACTCCGGAACCGGCGGCGAGCAGGTCCCCGCCCTCCCGCGCGTCCGTGATGGCTCCTCGCAGGGCCGTGTAGGCGATGTCGTACTGCCTGACCTGCGTGAGGTAGGTGCCAGCCAGGCGCAACGCCTCGGCGCGGGCGAGCAGCGCTTGCCGGTGCTCTTCTCCGCTGTCGTAGTGGGCGACGGCCCGCGCGGCGTCCCGCAACAGGCCGGGCAGTTGGGCGGCAACGCTCTGGTAGCTGTCGGAGAAGTACAGCACCCGCGCGTCTCGAACCGTTCGCGCGTAGGCACGCAGGTTCGGTTCCTCACCCACGGCCTGGACGTCCTGGTCCACCAGCCCCACCGCCGGGGTGAGCGCGGCGCGAAGCTGGATGAGGTTGAGCCGGTTCGGCTCCTCTGCCCGTCCCACGGGCTCCGGCGCGTTGGATGCGACGAGTGCCGCCGTGGGGATGCCCATCGCGCGGGCCAGAGCGTGAAGCGTCTCCATACGGACCGTTCCGCCCTGCTCGACCTTCCGGACCGTCGCCGGGGACAGGCCCGCCGCGTGGGCAAGTTCCTCCTGGCTCATCCCGGCGCGGCGCCGGTACTTCCGTACGTTGTCCGCGAGTTCCATCGTCATCTGCTCACCACCTCCAGCGCCACGGTACGCCTGGCGGGCGAACTGACCGGGCTCTCTGGGCAGATACCCACCCGGGGCGGTGACCCACCGCCACGCGCAGCGCCGGGCACGCGGTTGACTGGAGCGGTGCGGCGCCGGAGCTTCCGGCAGGCTGTGGGCCTGAGCGGGACGGGTCCCTCGTCGGTCGGGCAGCTTCGCCGGACCAGGGTTCTCCGGGGGCCGCCAAGGCTCACCGGGTGACGCTGGCGCTCGGCCTTGGTGGCCCCCGGGGGTTCCTGGTACGCCTCCGGGGGTCGGCCGGCGAGGGGCACGACCCGCGACCGCGACCTCTCACCACGACGGTGCTGCACCGGTGCTCGACCCCTGGTCCCTCGGAGGGAGGGCCTGGTGTGGGGTAGAGCCTTGCTTCCACGCCCTGAGCGCCCCGAACCCGGCAAACACCCCCGTCCCTGTTCCGGCCGTGGAACACCTGCCGGACCCGCTCGCATCGCTCGACCCCGCACCGGAGCCCGTCCGCGTACCGCCCTCCGGGCCGGCGCCTGCCCCGGTTGTAGTCGTCACCGCTGAGCCTGAGCCTGCTCCCGTGCCGGCCAAGAGGACCGTGTCCGCCACGCTCCCGGCTGTCCCTGAGGCCCTGCTGATCGCTGCCCGGCGCATCGCCGAGACGCATCAGGCCGAACAGGGCGAGCACATCACGCCCGGTCAGCTGAAGGCCCGCCTGGGCGTCACGCTGCCGCTGGCCACCGCCGCACACGCTCAGCTCTCCGCCTGAGCCCCGCCAGCCCCCTCCCCACCTGACCGACCCCTGCCCGACCGGGCTCGGTTCGCCATGCCCCGAGCAGCACCAACACGCCTTCCTGACTGGCTGGTTGCTGCTCGGGGCCAGCCCACCCGACAGAAGGGACACGCCCCGACATGGTTGCCCTGGACCTGCGCCACGTGGCAAGCCCCGCCCTGCGGGACCTGATCCACCTGGTCAACCACCCGGACTTCGACCGCACGCACCAGCAGATCGAACACCTCGGCGGCTGCACCGAACCCGTGCGCCTGATCGGCCAGACCACCACCATCGACACGGCAACCGGTGAGGTACTGCGCTCCTACACCACGGCCGATGAACCCACGGGCAGCCTGCTGATGTCCTGCGGCAACCGCCGAGCCTCGCGCTGCCCGGCCTGCTCCCGCGTCTACGCCGCCGACACGTTCCAACTGATCCGGGCGGGCCTGACCGGCGGCAAGAGCGTGCCGGACACCGTCCGCACCCACCCCCGCGTGTTCGCCACGCTCACCGCGCCCTCCTTCGGCCCCGTCCACAACCGCCCCACCGACACGGGCGGTGCCCACCGGCCCTGCCGCTGCGGCAAGCTCCACGAACCCATGGACGCGCTGCTCGGCACGCCGCTGGACCCGAAGACCTACGACTACCCGGGCGCGGTCCTGTTCAACGCCCACGCCGGAGCCTTGTGGGCGCGCTTCACGATCTACCTGCGCCGCGAGATCGCCGCCCGGCTCGGCCTGACCCAGAAGGCGGCTCGCGCAGTGCTGCGCGTCTCCTTCGCCAAGGTCGCCGAGTACCAGAAGCGCGGCCTGGTCCACTTCCACTCCGTCATCCGCCTCGACGGCCCGGACGGCAGCACCCAGCCCCCACCACCGTCCGCCACCGCGACCCTGCTCGCCGACGCCATCCGGGCCGCCGCCGCCCGCGTCTCGGTCAGCGTCGTCTCGGACGCGGTCGGGGAACGCGAACTCGCCTGGGGCGAACAGCTCGACGTGCGCGAGATCGCCGCCTTCGGCACCGACGCAGAGCTCACCGATCACGCGGTCGCCGCCTACGTAGCCAAGTACGCCACAAAGTCCGCCGACTCATCCGGCGCTCTCGACCGCGCCCTGTTCTGCCGCCCCTGCCAAGGACGCGGCATGACCCTGACCGGCCACGGAACCCCGCTCCAGTGCACCGCCTGCGGCGGCACCGGACAGGCCCGTCCGCTGCCCCGCCTCGCCGTCGAACGCCACGTACGGCAGATGATCCGCACCTGCTGGGAGCTCGGCAAGCGCCCTGAGTTCGCCGACCTCAAGCTCTGGAAGTGGGCGCACATGCTCGGCTTCCGGGGCCACTTCTCCACCAAGTCCCGCTGCTACTCCGTCACCCTCGGCCAACTACGCGACGACCGCCGCGCCTGGCGCGCCGAACAGGCCCGCGCACACGCCGGCCTGCCCGACCTCGACCCGAACACAACCCTCGTCATCGGCCATTGGACCTACCACGGCTCGGGCTACAACCCCGGCGCGCAACTCCTCGCCGCCGCCGTCTGGCACCGCAGAGAACTGGAACGGCAGTTCACCGCAGAAGGTGGCTACTGATGCCCCCACTCCCGGGCCCTGGCGGGGACCTGCTGACGGTCCCCCAGGTCATGGCCCGCCTCCAGCTCGGCCGCTCCGCCGTCTACGACCTGCTCCGCACCCGGCAGCTCGCCTCCATCACCCTCGGCCGCTCCCGCCGCATCCCCACCCACGCGCTCACCGACTTCATCCGCACCCGACTCGAACAGGAAGCCGCCTGATGGCCACACCCCGCGACACCCCCGCCTCCCGCCGCAGCCGCGCCAACGGCGACGGCACCGTCTACCAGCGCAAGGACGGCCGCTGGGAAGCCGCCGGATACGTCCTCGCCCCCGGCAACACCCGCAAGCGCGTCCGCGTCTACGGCACCACCCGCAAGGACGCCCTGGCCAAGCTCACTGAGAAGACAGCTGCCAGCAACCGCGGCGTCCCCGTACCCACCGCGCAGGGTAGCGTCGGCGCCTACCTGACGTACTGGCTGGAGAACGTCGCCGTACACTACCTCCGCGAGACCACCCACACCCGCTACACCGCCTGCGCGAACCAGTACCTCATCCCCGGCCTGGGCCGGAAGAAGCTCGCCAAGCTCGCCGCCAAGCTCGCCGCCAAGGACGTCCGCACCTGGCTGAACGAGCTCCGCGCCGTCTGCCAGTGCTGTGCGCGCGGCATCGACGCCGGCCGCAAGCCCGACGCACAGGCCGACCGCCGCCCCCGCTGCTGCGCGGTCGGGAAGTGCTGCCGCAAGCGGCTCTCCCCGCTGACGCTCGCCTACATTCACTCCGTGCTGAAGTCGGCGCTGGAGCACGCGGTGCGCGAGGAAGAGATCCCGCGCAACGTCGCCCGCAACGTCCGCACCGGCACACCGCGGCCCCGCCGATTCGAACCCCTCACCTCCAACGAGGCTCGCATCTTCCTCTCCGCCGCGCAGGGTCACCGCCTGCACGCTCTGTTCGAAGTCGCCCTCCGCACCGGGCTCCGCAAGGGCGAACTCCTCGGCTTGCGCTGGGAAGACCTCGACTTGGGCGGCGGAACCGCCAGCATCCGTCGCACCCTCCAGCGCACCAGCACCGGCGGTCTGACCACCCTTCCTACCAAGACCCTCAGCTCCGAACGCCGTATCGCTCTGCCCACTCCTTGCCTGCGCTCGCTTCGCGCCCACCGCGAGCAGCAGGCTCGGGAGCGGGAGAAGGCTGGCGGGAACTGGCAGGAGAGCGGTCAAGTCTTCGTCCGGCCCGACGGCCAGCCGATCGAACCCGCAACCCTCACCCGACACTTCAAGGTGCTCCTCCGCCGAGCAGGGCTCCGTCAGATCCGATTCCACGACCTCCGGCACTCGACCGCGACTCTCCTCCTGGAGCAGGGCGTCGAACTCGTCGTCATCAAGGAACTCCTCGGCCACGCCCACATCGGCGTCACCGCCACCGTCTACGCCCACGTCCGACTCCGCCTCCAGCGCGACGCCATAGACCTCCTCGGCCGCGCCCTCCGCGACCCCGCAGAGACCGCCAGCCAGCCCGACGACGGCGACGACCCGCCGCTTTGTGCAGCCCCTGTCCGCTGACGTTGCCGTCAACTACTGCCGTCAGACACCCAAGGAGCCCCGCCGGAAACAATTCCGGCGGGGCTCCTTGCACTACGGATGAGCCTACTTTTCGAGGCCAATGCTCCGCTGACCGCTCCACGCTGAAGCAAGTTCCAGTGTCAACGGCTCAACACTTGCCGCCCCTGACACAAAAATCGCCCACCAGAGCTCTTCGCAGGGAATATGAGCCTCACCCTTCGTGTCGACCCAAACGCAAATCTTCCCATTTTCATCGATTGTTACATCCCACCAGGACCATGCCCGGAGATCCGGGTCGAAGCAATAGATCCAATCCCCTGAATTCCAAGGGCGATCGTCTCTGACCTCTAGGTATCTACGCTTCCCTTTACTCCCAATTGAGTCACCCGGAGCGTCCCCCAGTTCACCGTCAGAAAGCGACAGGAACCAGGACGGGAGCGTGTCCTCCGAAACATCATCGCTCTCGAAGTTGGCAGAACTGGAGATCTCTACGGCTCCAGCAATCAAGTCCCGAAGGCGCTGGGCGTACTTCAAACCATCCGCTGCGGGAGTGACCACCAGCAGCCCAAGCAGGCTGATCGGGTCCTCTGGGGGGCGCCCCCGCAAGCGGCGCCCCTCACTTGCAAGATCGTAACGACTCATCAAATCCGTCCTACCCAATGATCCGGCCGGATCCCGGGATAATGGCTTCCATTAGTCCAGGGATGTGGTGATCGCGAAGGCCAAATAGTCCAGGCCCGTCAGACTGATCCGGAGCCATTTTGAGGGCCTGATTCCATTCGCGCCTCGTTCCCGCCCATCCACGCGGCATACGTTGAGGCAGAGAGGCTTCAGAAAGCTGCCGAACAAAGGAGGTCGGCACGTGGAAGGCGACTAGCTGATCGCCCTTAAATCCAAGCGAATGGCTAATATCGCCAGTCATATTAAGATATAGCGATCCAGACCCCGAGTGTGAGACATTTCCTCCCTCATCGACAGAAAGCCGCTGAGTTTCGGGAATCGACGTGTCCTGCTTTCGGTAGACCGTCGTGACATCGGTCTCACCGCAATTGTGCACCAGGACCGGCGTGGTTCCCGCCAGCACATAGTACGTGTGCAGGTCGCTGACGGTGAGGTTGTGGACGCGCTGCTGCTGGGTGTAGCTGCGGATGCTGCTGATCTGGACCCAGGTACCGGCAGAGGTCTCCAGCCACTGGCCGGGCTGGAGCTTGTCGGCGGTGAGCCACTCCTTGGTCCGGGGGAGCCAGAACGGGTGGTTGTCGGTGGCCGTCACGGTCTGGGACTTGGTGACGTCGACAGTGAAGTTCGCGGCCGACTTGACCGCGTCGTCGGTCGGGTGGGTGATGCCCGGGGTCTGGGTGGTGGTAGCCGGGTCGACGGTGATCTCGTAGAGGTTCTTGTCACCGTCGCCGATGACGGTGGCGGTGACCTCCTCTGCCGTGATCCGACCTGTAGTGGGGTCGGCGGCGAGAACGTGGTCGCCGGTGGTGATCCGCTCGATCGGCTTGGTCGTGCCGTCAGCCATCAACACCATGGTTTCCGGGGTGAAGCTGTTCTTGCACCCCGGGGCGGCGCGGCCGCCGGCGTTGCTGCTGCCTCCGGACGACTTGGCACCGCCGCCGGAGGCCTTGCCGCCCCCGCCGCCCGTCGACTTCCCGCCGCCGGCCTTGCCGGCGCCCGGGGTGGGACCGGCCTTGCCGCCGGCGGTGGCGGCGCGGGGGGAGGAGGGCACGGACTTGGAGGCGCTCCGTACGCTCTTCGCCGCTTCGCTGCCGCGTTCGACGGCCTTGGCCACGTCGGTGGCGGCGTCGACGATGTTGGCGGCCTTGGAGGCGATGCGGGCCGCGGTGGCGGCGCTGCCGATGACGGGGACGACGGCGACCAGGGACATGGCCGCGTTCTTCCAGTCGCCCTCGGCCGCGTACCAGACGCCGTTGACGATGTCGCAGGCGTCGCCGATCACCGGGACCATGCCGGCCACGTCCAGGACGGTGTGGCCGATGTTGGAGATGGTGCTGTAGTTCTCCTTGACCACGTCGACGGCCTTGCTGACCGCCTGCGTCGCCTTCTTGACGATGCTGGAGCCCCACCACAGGCCGCTCGGGTCCGAGAACGTCAGCGGGCTGTTGTTGGCGTACAGGTAGCCCTGGAGCTGCTGCGGGTCGCTCGTGTCGATGACCGGGTCGACCGACAGGAAGCGGCCGAGCTTGGGGTCGTACTCACGGGCGCCCAGGTGGGTCAGGCCGGTGGCCTTGTCCTGGGTGCCGCCGACGAAGCCCTTCTCGCCGAGCCACTCGCCGGGCGCGGGCTGCGCGCCGCGCTCCTCGCCGAAGGGCTTGAACGCGCGCCGGGTCACCCCGAGCGAGGAGGTGTCGATCGCCGTGGTGCCGGTGCCGTTGAGGTCGGAGGCGATGTAGCTGAGCCGTCCGTCCGAGGTGCGGGCGATGGTCGGGCCGCCCGCGGTCGGGTAGTACCGGGTGCCGGTGACCTCGCCGCTGGCGGTGTCGAGGGTCAGCTCGGTGCTGCCGAGGTAGAGCGTGGTGCGGCCCGGGTCGCGGCGCAGCAGGCGGTTGCCGTCGGCGTCGTAGACGTACGACGAGTCGCCGCCGGCGGTGGCCGCGGTGGCCAGGTGGCCGTCCGGGTCCCAGGTCATGGTCTGGGTGTTGCCGCCCCCGTCGGGGCGGGTGAGGGTGTTGCCGGTCTGGTCGTAGGTGTAGCCGGTGGTGACGGTCGGGCCGTCGCCGGTGGTGGTCCGGGTGCTGGTCGGGGCGTGCGGCCGGGGCTGGCCGGGCGCCGGGTAGGTGTGGGTGGAGGTGACGTCGTTGGCGGTGTTGCCGGTGGGGTCGTGGTCGACCGTGCCGGTGCGGTTGCCGGTGGCGTCGTAGCCGAAGGACTGCCAGTAGGGGTTCGGTCCGCCGATGGCGGCCGGGTCGGGGTTGGTGTTGGCGCAGCCTCCGATGCCGGGCACGGACGGGCCGGGGCGGGTGCTGGTGCCGCCGGTGTCGGTCCAGGCCTGGGTGAGGCGCTTCAGGTGGTCGTACGTGAAGCACTGGGTGTCGGTGGCGCCGTCGTTGCGCCAGCTGGAGACGGAGGTGACGTCACCGGCCGGGCTGTAGGTGTAGTCGGTGATGTCCACCGAAGTCCGGCCGTCCTCCTTGTCCAGCAGGGAGCGCAGCAGCCGGCCGGTGCCAGGGTCGTAGGTGTGGGTGACGGCGACCTGCTTGGGGACGTCCCCGTAGGTGATCCGCTCGAGCCGCCCGAGTTCGTCGTGGACGGTGAAGTTGACGAAGTCGTCGCCGAGCGAGGAGCCCATCGAGATCAGCAGGCCGTTGGGGTTGCGGCCGAGGTACACGGTCTCGGCCGGCAGCGGGCCCGTCGCACCCAGGTCGGTCAGGACCGGCAGGCCGGAGATCGGATCGTAGGTGGTCTCGTTGCTGTAGGTGCCGGTGAGGGCGCCCTCACCGTCCGGGACGGTGATCCGGGTGCTGGTCGCCTGGTAGGCGGTGTTGTAGCCGGTGACCTCCTGGCGGTAGCCCTTGCCGTCGGACCAGCTGGTTGCGGCGGTGGGCAGGCCGGGCAGCAGGGTGTCGTACTCGTAGGTGGCCAGCGGGGTGCCGGTGGTGCTGTCGAGGTTGCGCGACAGCGGCCGGCCGAGGATGTCGTAGCTGACGGCGACGGTGATGCCGCGGGCATCGGTGGTGGAGACGGGGCGGTCGGCGGCGTCGTAGACGGTGGTGGTGGTGCCCTTGTCCGGGTCCTCCGCCCGGGTCTGGCGGCCGTGGATGTCGTAGCCGTACTTCCAGGCGTTGCCGACCGGGTCGTTGACCTGGCTCAGCTTGCCCTCGACGTCGTACGTGTACTTCGTCGCGTCGTACGCGCCCTGCGGCGCGCCGTTCCTGTACTGCCGCAGCTCGGTGGTGCGCCCGCGCGAGTCGACCAGGGTGCTGGTGGCGACGCCGCCCTGGGGCGGGGTGGCGTCGGTGCGGTCGACTCCGGGGTAGGAGACGGTGGAGCGCCACTGCTCGATCGCCTTGGACGAGAAGGTCCGGACGACCGGGCGGCCGAGGCCGTCGTAGAACGCGGCGTTCTGGCCGGGGACTTCGTTGTCGTTGGCGACGAAGCGCGTCGTCCCGGGGTTGCCGGTGCGGTTGATGTACGGCTGGTTGGTCTTCACCACCTGGCCGTGGCTGTCGTAGAAGGTGTCGCTGACGACGCGGGCGTCGGCGGCGGCGTTCGCCGGCGAGGACTGGTTCTGGACCGGCTCGCCGAAGGCGTTCAGGATGGTGACGCCGACGGTGTAGCTCTCGCCGCTCTCCCGCAGCTGCTTGGTGGTGACGGAGCTGGTGCCGGTGTTGGTCAGCTGGTACTCGACGACGGTGTCGGCGAGGTCCTTTCCGGGGGTGCGGCCGGGCTGCCACGAGGCCGTGGTGCGGCCGAGGGCGTCGACGGTCTGCTGCGAGGTGCGGCCGTTGTGGTCGGTCGAGCTGACCGGGACCTCACGGGTCGGGTGGAAGGCGGTGGTGCTGCTCCAGCCCTTGGCGTTGGTCACCTTGACCGTGGTGGGCAGGGCGCCGCTCGCCGGCTGGTACTCCGTGCCGGTGGTCGCGCCGGCCGCGTCGGTGCTGGTGGTGACCCGTCCGTAGCTGTCGTAGCCGACGGTGGAGACCAGGGAGAACACCGGCTGGCCGCCGGAGAAGCCGTCCAGCTCCTCGGTGCGCGTCACCTGCCCCGGACCGGTCAGGACGTTGAACGCCTGGCCGTCGAAAAAGGCGCGGTTGCGCCCGAGCGTGTTGGCCTCGGTCGGGTCCGTGGCGCAGTCGCCCTGGCCCTGGATCGTCTCGGCGACCCGGTCGACCATCCACGCCGCCGTGTTGCGGGCGTACTTGGTGACCACGCACAGGTCGGGCAGACCGTCCGCGCGGTCGACGACCCGCTTGGGCATGCCGTACTCGTCGAAGACCGCGGTCTTCGAGGTCGACTGCCAGCCGCCGTCCGAGCGCAGGGCGGTGTCCTTGCCCGTGCCGTTGCGCATCATCTGCGCGGTCAGCGGGGGCAGCCCGGTGCCGCGGTTGTGGGTGGCGGTGGAATTCGACAGCCACATGTCGGACTTGGTGATCGCCACGACCGTGCCGCCGTCGGCGGTGTAGGTGTGGCGTTCGCGCAGCGAGCCGGCCAGCGGGTTGGCGTCCTTGACCGTGGCACCGTTGATGTCGGTGTAGGTCACGGAGCGCTTGGAGCCGTCGGCCTTGTAGTCCCCGTCCATGCCGCGCAGGTAGAAGGCGACGGCCTTGCCGATCGGGTCGGGGGCCGCGCCGCTGCGCGTGACGACCTGCTCGTAGCCGCGGAACTGGTTCCAGGTACGGCGCTTGGGGTCGGTGTACTCGTCGTCGTCGCGGTGCCAGGCCGCGTCACCCAGGTACTGGTACGTGGTGGTGCGGGCGGGCGAGCCGCCGAACGGGTCGCGTTCGTTGACCTGGGAGACGACGTACTTGTGGAACCAGTCGAGGGTGGGGTCGAGCGGGCTCTTCTCGTCGGCGTTCCAGTAGACCGGATAGCAGCGCTTGCCGTTGCCGTCCTGGCTGCCCGGGAGCGCGCCGGGGGCGCAGTCGGTCCCGGCGTAGACGGCCTCGGTCACCTTGCCGGTCTCGGCGGTGACGCCGATGATGCGGCGCCGGTTGAGCGCGGGGCGGCCGTCGGTGCTGGAGTCGACGCGGTTGTTGAGGAACTGCCCGGTGAAGGTGATGGCGGGCTGCTGGATCCTGTTCGCGCCGTCGTACCCGGTGTGGGTGAGCGACTTCAGCCACAGCGCGGGGGCGGTGCGGTCGCCCGGGTCCGGGTACTCCTGGTCGAGCGCGTAGGAGTCGACGTCGGCGTAACCGCCGCCGTTGAGGACCTGGGTGGTGATCTTCGCCAGGCGCTTGGTGGACCAGAAGGTGGCGGAGTAGTTGGTGCAGGTGCCGCTCGCGCCGCAGTTCTGGTCGAACGGCACGTCGGGCCACTTGGCCGCGTTGGCGGCGTTCAGCTTGCCGGGCGCGCAGTCGAAGGCGTCGTCGGGCAGGCAGCGCTCGACGGTGCCGAACAGCACCTGACCGGTCGGCTTGACGCTGTCCGCGTCGGTGAGCCTGGAGCCGTAGGCGATCCGGGTCAGGTAGCCGCCGCGCACGTACGAGGTACGGGTGCCGGACGGGTTCTGGGCGGAGACGCCCCGCTGGTAGTAGTTGGTCTCCTTCTCGTACCAGTGGGAGACCACACCGCCGCGCGGGTCCACGACGAAGTCGAGGTTCCAGCGCCAGGCCTGGTCGCACCAGGAGGTGTCGAAGGTCGACTTGTTGCACTCCTCGCCGGCGTTGTTGCCGTACACCGGCGTCGTCCAGGCCGAGTTGGTGGCCGGCGAACCGGCGCCCGCGCCGGGCTTGCGGCCGGCGCCGAAGTAGTACTGGGTGCCGTCGGTCGTGGTGACCCGCCAGTGCTCGCCGTTGTTGTCGCCGTTGGTGGCGCCGGTCAGCAGTTCGACGCGCGAGGCGTCGTCGCCCTCCAGACGCCATGCGCCGGTCCCGTCGTCGCGGACCAGCGTCGAGGAGCGGCCGTTCAGCGAGATCGTCGCGTTCCAGCCGGACAGGCACTGCTCACCGGAGCCGGCCTGACCGTCCTTGGCGCACGGCTTGAAGCGGCGCTCGACGAAGCCGGGGGTGTAGTCCCAGCCCTCACCGATCCACGAGGACTGGTTGTTGGTCGCGGCCGTCCGGCCGTCCACCGCCTGCGAGCTGTACGACAGGCTGACGTTCGGCTTGGAGCCGCCCAGGCCGTCCGGGACGGCGATCGGGTACGACCAGTTGAAGCCGCCGGTGCTGCCACCGACGGTCCAGGTGCCGGACGGTGCCAGACCGGTGGCCGCGAAGGTTCCCGCGCCACCGCCCGGGGCCGCCGACGCCGCCAGCACCATGGCGCCCGACGGCGCGGCCGCCAGCGAGCGGGCGCCGAGGTCGGCGGCCGCGGGCGCGGCCTGCGCCGCCCCCGGCCGCAGCTCGACGTCGGTGCTCAGCAGACCGGGACGGGCCTGGGCACGACGCGTCTCCACCGGCGTCTGGGTGCGGCACTCGGGCTGCTCGGGCGTGGTCAGCGCGCACTCGGGCAGTGCCACCAGGCGGGCCCGGGAGAGCCAGTCGCCGCCGAACGCGCCCTCGACCGAGGACACGTCCACGTCGACCTTGACCGGAGCGCCCGCCCCGCCGCCGGAGGCGGACGGACGCACCGACAGCAGCAGGCCGTTGACGCCCGCCTTCTCGGCGGCCGACCGGTCCGCGACCGTCACCCGCACCTTCTGCGGGGCGGGCGCGGACCGCGCGCCCAGCATTCCTGGTGCCTCGGCGACGGCCGCCACGGCCGGCGAGCTCACCCAGACCGGTGCGGCCCCCGCCCGGCCACCGGCCGGCACGGCCGCCGGTGCGGCGGCGAAGGCCGATTCCCGGACGCTGTTCGGCGTCGCGGTCTTCGGTGCGAGGTCGACCTCGCTGTCCACTGCCGCTGGCCAACTGACAGCCTTGGACTTCCAGGCCGGCGTGCCGTCGCCCTTGGGCGGCGTGGGCTTGACGGCGGCGGCGTTCTTGCCGCCGACCGCCGCGACCGGTTCGAGGTCGCGGGGCGACCAGACCTTGGGATTGCGCGGCTTCCACTCCGCCGCGTTTGCGGGCCCGACGCCGGTGAGCAGCGACAGTACGACGACGGCGACGGTACTGAGCCGTCGTCTTCCTCGTGACCGCCTGCCGGCGCGGAATCCCCCTGATGATGACGACACGACTTGCCCCCTGGCACGCCGAAGCAGACCTTCCGACGGGAAGGCCTGCTGAACGGAGATATTTTCGCGGAGCCTAACGCCCGTCGGAGAACGTGATCCATCGGTGACCCGGGCCGCGCCGATAAGGGGTGAACTGACGTGAAGTCAACTATTACTCCGGGGATCACGGAGCGTCAAGGAATGGTGGGTGATTTGCCTGCATTGCTGCACCGGATTCCCGAAGTTCCGCTACTGAGCGCAGGCGAACGACCCACTGAAGCGGACTGAATGGTCACGGAGAGCTGTGGCTCGTGAGCCGCATCACATTGGCGGCGACCTCCCGTCAGATTGGACGTCACACGCGGGTGTTAAGTTCCCGTTCGCCGATATCCGCACGGCTCTACACGACCTGACGAGGGGTTTTTACATATGGGGTCGATATCCCCTGACCGCAGTCGTCGACGCAGATCGGTGCTCGCCGCATCGATCGGCCTCGTACTGACTGTGGGCGCGCTCGGTTCCACTGGACCGGCGCTGGCCGCGACCGCGTCCTCCCCGACCGCTCCGGCCCCGACCGCTCCGGGCGCGGACCGGACCGCCGCCGCCCAGGCCGCCGACGCCGAGCACCGCTCCGCCGAGGCCGCGGCCCTGGCCGAGGCGAAGCGCACCGGCAAGCCGGTCGAGATCCCGGCCCTGACCACCGAGACCGACACGGTCGTCGCCAACCCGAACGGCACGCTCGGCCTGCGGCGCACGGTTGCCCCCGCGCGCGCCAAGCAGCAGGACGGGGCCTGGAAGGGCCTGGATGCGACCCTCGCCCGGGGCGCCGACGGCACCGTCGTCCCCAAGGTGACCAGCAATCACCTCACCCTCTCGGGCGGTGGCTCCGGGCCGCTCGCCACGCTCGACCAGGACGGCAAGAAGCTCGCCCTGAGCTGGCCCGGCACGCTTCCGGCGCCCGCCCTCGACGGCGAGACCGCCACCTATCCCGAGGTCGTGCCCGGCGTCGACCTGAAGGTCACCGCGAACCAGGCGGGCGGCTTCTCCCAGGTCCTGGTGGTCAAGACCCCGGAGGCCGCGAAGAACCCCAGGATCAAGGACCTCACCCTCGGCATGAAGGCCGACGGCGTCTCGGTGAGTGCCGACGCGGGCGGTAACCTCAACGCCACCGACACCGGCGGCCGGGTGGTCTTCCGCGCACCGGCGCCCACCATGTGGGACTCCAGCACCGCCGTGCAGGCCCTGACCGTGCCCGCCGTGCCCGCGGCGGCGAAGGCCGGCCTCCGTGCTGCGGCGCCGGCCGCGGCAGCCGCCCCGGCCGGGGACGCGAACCCTGACGCAGCCGCCGCGCCCGCCGCCTCCGACGCCGCGCCCGCCGCCTCCGACGCCGCGCCCGCCGACTCCGACGCCGCCCCCGCCGACTCCGACGGTCTGAAGACCCACTCGGACGCGGCCGGCCCCGGCGCCGCAGCCAAGGTCTCCCAGCTGGCGGCCACCCCGGCCGCCACCTCGCTGACCATCACCCCGGACACCACGTTCCTCGACGAGTCGACGACCACCTACCCGGTCTACATCGACCCGACCTGGACCCCCACCAGCCGGGGGACCCAGCACTGGACCTGGGTCCAGGAGGCGTACCCGGGCAAGACCCACTACGACGACTACGGCGACCAGTACGACCCCGGCGTCGGCTACCAGCAGTGGCAGGTCAAGAAGGGTCTGGAGCGCTACTACTTCCAGATCGACACTGGCGACCTGGGTTACAAGGCCATCCGGAAGGCCTCCGTGGTGGCCACCCAGTCCTACGGTGCGGCCAAGAACTGCGCCTCCGAGTTCGGTGTCGTGCTGCACCCCACGCACCCCATCGACGGCTCCACCTCGTGGGGCACGCAGCCTTGGGACTGGGGCCCGCTCGGTACATTCAACTTCAACAGCGCCGGTGGCGACGGCTGCCCCGGTGCCACCGCCACCGGTGAGTGGGACGTCCGCGACCACCTGACCGCGAACAACTGGCGCGGCGCGCTGACCTTCGCGCTGTTCGCGGCCGACGAGTCCAAGCAGGCCGGCAACATCGGCTTCAAGCGGTTCACCCGCGCCCCGAGCAAGCTGCCGTACATCGACGTCGAGTACAACCGCGCCCCGCTCAAGCCGTGGGACCTGGGCATGACCCCGACCCCGGTGAACGCCAACGGCAACGGCTGCGGCTGGATCGGCGCCACCAACGCCGCCACCGGCATCCGGATGTCGGCCTGGGTCGGCGACCCGGACGGCAACCAGACCGACGCCCAGTTCGAGGTCCGCGAGGCTGGCGTGGCCGGCGAGCCGGTCGCCTGGGGAAGCGGCTGGGGCAACCTCGGCAACAGCAATCACGAGGCCGCCGTCGTGCCCGGCAACCTCCAGGACGGCCACACCTACTACTGGCGGGTGCAGGCCGGTGACGGCGAGCTCCCCTCGGAATGGGCGTTCGGCTGCATGTTCAGCCTGGACCTCACCCCGCCGGACGTGCCGACCGTCACCTCCACCGATTACCCGAAGTCCGGCACCCTGCCCGGCTCCACGAAGGTGATCGGCCAGGCCGGCGCCTTCACCGTCCAGGCGATGGACAACGCCAGCGGCATCCTCTACTACGAGTACGCCTTCAACTCGAGCATCCCGGTCGGCGGCGCCGCGACGGTCTACGCCGGCGGTGATGGCTCTGCGGTCCTCAACCTGACGCCCACCATGTGGGGCACCAACATCCTCCGGGTCCAGGCGGTCGACCGGGCCGGCAACCGCTCGCAGGAGAACACCTACACCTTCTACGCGCCGAGTGACCCGAACGACAGGACGGTGCTTGGCGATATCACCGGCGACGACCGGGTCGACCTGCTGCTGCCCGACGCGGGCGACAACCTGCGCGTCTACCCGGCCGCCAGCGACCCGGGTGCCACCGGTGTCCTGGCGTCCGACAAGGAGAACAGCCCGGGTGGCAAGGGCTGGAAGGACACGCTCGTCACGCACCGCGGCGGCAACGGGATCCACGTGGACGACCTGTTCGCTTACCGCGACCGCGAGCTGACCCTCTACCGCAACACCCTGACCACCGGCACCTTTTCGACCACCTCGCAGTACTTCACCGCGAACGCCAGGATCGTGGTCAAGCGGCCCCCGGCCCCGCGCTGCAAGCTCCTGGACGGACAGCCGTGCGGTTCCGCCTACGTCACCGACTGGACCAGGGTGAGGCAGATCCTCGCGCTCGGTTCCGCCGAGGGCGGTGCCCCGGACAAGACCCGCACGGACCTGCTCACCGTCGAGGACAACGGCCAGGGCGGCACCCAGCTCTGGCTGTTCCGCGGCACCGCCGCCACCGGTGTCCTGGACTACCCAGTCCTGCTCTCCGCCGGTGACTGGCGCGACCTCGACCTCATCGCGCCCGGCGACACCAATGGGGACGGCCTGGCCGACCTCTGGGCCCGCGACCGCCAGTCCGGCAAGCTCTACCAGTACCCGAGCCGCAAGAACGCCGCGGGCAAGGGCGACCTCGCCGCCTTCAGCAATCCGGTGACCGACAGCGCCATCGGGGTCGGCCTGAATCCGTTGGTCTACCCGGCCGTCGGTTCCTCCGGCGACTTCGCCTCCGACGGCATCGCCGACCTTTGGGGCCTCAACTCCAGTGGCGGACTCGACAACTGGCGTGGTACCACTGCGGACGGCACCGCCGCCACCCCAGTCACCGGATTCGCCGGACAGCCCCTCCTCGGCTTCCCGGGCGGGACCGTCAGCATCCACACGGCGCTCACCGGCCGGTGCATCGACGCCCGCAACGCCAACGACGGTGACAGCCTGACCCTCTGGGACTGCTGGAACGGCGACCAGCAGCACTTTACCTTCCACAGTGACAACACCCTGCGTGTGTCGGGCAAGTGCGTCACCGCCGGGGCGGACGGCCGGATCACCGTCCAGTCCTGTCCGTCCGGCCCGACGGCCTCGGCGACCGACGGCCAGAAGTGGGAGCTGCGCGCCGACGGTTCCATTTACAACCCGTCGTCGACCTCCTGCCTGGACGTACCGCAGTGGAACGGCAACAACGGAACGGACCCGGGGCTCTGGGGTTGCAACGGTGGTGACAACCAGCGATGGACCACGACGGCCAACGGCCCCAGCCCGCTCCACAGTGCGGTCGACCGCCGGAAGTGCATCGACGCCGCCGGCGCCTACGATGGAGCGCCGATCACGCTGTACGACTGCTGGAACGGCACCAACCAGTACCTGACCCTCTACACCGACGGCACCCTCCGTGTGTACGGCAAGTGCCTCGCGGGCGCCGAGAACAGCGGCGAGAACCGCACCCGCCTCGTCCTCTGGACCTGCCTCCCCGGCACCGACGGGAACAGTCAGCAGTGGGCGATGAATGGTGACGGCGCCATCGTCAACGGGCCGTCCGGCCGGTGCCTGGACATCCCAGGAGGCGGGGCCGAGAACGGTGTCGAGCTCATGATGTGGGACTGCAACGGCGGCCCCAATCAGAGGTGGAGCACCACCTGACGGGTGGTCCCCCGATTCCGACCCCCGGCCCGGGCGCTCCGTGTTCCTCACGGAGTGCCCGGGCCGGGGGCCTTCGCGGCACCGGCGGCCGGGGGATACCCCCACCACGCGCGGTCCGGCTGCCCCGACGGCCGGTCCACCGGCTGCCACCGTGGTCCGGTGGATCTTGGTCGACCAGGCTGGAGCACATCGGCATTTCCGAGCAAAGGGAACCAATCGTGTTCAGCGCCAAGCTCTCCCGCACCGCCCTCCGAACCGTCTCCGTCGGCGTCCTCGCCGCCGCAGTCTGCGCCACCGTCATGGCCGGCAGCGCCGGAGCGATCGTCAACGGCGGCGACTCCACCGAGCGTTACCCGTTCATGGCGACGATCCCGGAGTCCGCCCCCAGCCTCGGCCTGGTCGACGGCAACTGCGGCGCCTCGCTGATCGACCCCCAGTGGGTGCTGACGGCCGCGCACTGCATCGCCGTCGAGGGCATCGAACTGGAGGGCATCGTCCGGGTCGGCAGCGACCACCGGAAGACCGGCGGCACCGTCCGGAAGATCGACCGCACCTTCGTCCACCCCGGCTACGTCAACGGCGCGGGCGTTACCGCCAACAAGGACGACCTCGCCCTCGTCCGCCTCGACCGCCCGGTCACCCAGCGGCCGATCAGGATCGCCGAGGCCGGACGCCCCGGCACCGCCACCCGACTGCTCGGCTACGGCACCACCGTGGACGGCAAGTTCGCCTTCCCCGAGCGGCTCCAGGAGCTCAACACCCGGGTGGGCGCCGTGTCCGACTGCGCCCCCGGCTTCGCGGACGCCACCCGGCTGTGCACGCTCACCACCAAGCCCAAGGCCATGGCCTGCCACGGCGACTCCGGCGGCCCGCAGCTCCAGAAGGCCCGCAACGGGCGCTGGGAGCTGATCGGCGTCACCTCCGGCCCGGGCGCCCCCGGCGTGCCCTGCTCCGAGGGCCCCGGCCTCTACACCAACGCGGCCGCGTACAAGGGCTGGATCCAGCAGACCCTGAGGGACAACCGCACCGCGGCTCCCGCCACCGCCTCCGTGCCGACCGCAGGCTGACCGGACCTCACGGCCCCGCCGCGGGTCGCACCGCGTGAGCCGTCCGCCCGGTCACTGGGCGGACGGATCACGCAGCGTCGACGAGCCGCTTGTCCCGGGGCCGGTCACTCGGTACCGACGACCTCCAGCAGCTGCCCCACCAGCGGATTCGGGTCGTCCCGGCGCCAGGCGACGGCCACCCGCGTGCGGACGGTGCTCGGCTCGACCGCCCGGAACGCGACACCCCGCAGCCGGATCCGCCGAATGCTCGCCGGCGCGAGCGAGACCCCCAGCCCGGCCCCGACCAGCGCGCACACCGTCTGCCACTCCACCGCGTGCTGCACGATCCTCGGCGCGAACCCCACAGACCCGCACACCTCGGTGATCCGGTCGTACAGCCCCGGCCCGGCCGCCCGGGGAAGCAGCACGAACGGCTCCTCCGCCAACGCGCCCACCCCCACGGTCCGCCGGGCGGCCAGCGGATGGTCCGAGGGCAGCACGGCGACGAACGGCTCGGTCAGGACGGTCCGGAAACCCAGCGACCCCGCCTCCCCGGCGGGCGGCGGCTCGCGCAGCAGCCCGATGTCGACGGCGTCCTCGTGCAGGACGGCGAGCTGCAGGGCGGCCAGTTGCGGGGCTGTGGTCATCTCCCGGATGTCCAGCTCGACGGCCGGGAACCGCTCCCGGAAGGTCCGCAGCAGCCCCGGCAGGACGGTCAGCGCCAGCGAGGCGGAGAACCCGATCCGCAACCGCCCCGCCCGTCCGCTCCCCACCGCCCGTGCGGCGGCCAGCCCGTCCGCAAGGCCGGCGAGCGCCCGCTGCGCCGAGGGCAGCAGCTCCCGCCCGGCCGGGCTGAGCACGACCCGCCCGGGCCCGCGGACGAAGAGCGGGTGCCCGACCTTCGTCTCCAGCCGGGCGATCTGCTGGCTCAGCGGCGGCTGGGCGATACCGAGACGCGCGGCGGCACGGCCGAAGTGGAGTTCCTCGGCGAGCACGGTGAACGCGTGCAACTGGGGGAGGGCGAGTTCGGGGCGGTCCATATCCCTAGGGATACCAGACGATGGATTTCTGGGTATTGGACGTATCACCGCAGGTCACCTAGCGTTCGGCGCATGACAGAGCGACGCGTGATCCTGAGCGGTTCGACCTTCGAGGAGCAGATCGGCTACGCCCGCGCGGTTGTCGTCGGCGACCACGTCCATGTGTCCGGCACCACCGGCTACGACTACACGACGATGACGATCTCCGACGACGTGGTGGAGCAGGCCGAGCAGTGCCTGCGCAACATCGGCGCGGCCCTCGACGAGGCGGGCTGCACCTTCGCGGACGTCGTCCGGGTGCGCTACCTGCTGCCCCGGCGCGAGGACTTCGAGCCGTGCTGGCCGGTGCTGCGCCGCTGCTTCGGGGACGTCCGGCCGGCGGCGACGATGCTGGTCGCGGGGTTGGCGGACGAGCGGATGCGGATCGAGATCGAGGTCGACGCGTACCGGGCGCGCGCGGCAGGGGAGTAGCCGCCTTGCGCGGAGTGGGAAGTCGGGCCCGCCGACTTCCCACTCCGCTCGGGCGCTCGTCACGAGCGGCGGCGTCCAGCACCCGCGCCCGCCGCCGCCCAGAACGACGAGCTGTGAAGCTGTCGTTCGCCGTCCGTCAGTGGGGACTGCCCCGCCGGCCCTGGGCGCGGGGTCTGATCAACGGCGGGGCGTCCGGTGGGCCTCCGGGCCGCTCAGAGGCCGGCGGTGTACAGCAGTTCGTTGGGGCTGGACTTGCTGACGGTCAGGGCGCCCTTGGTGGTTTCGGTGGAGAGCCACAGGGCGAGGGCCTCGGGGGTCGCGTCGGTGTGTCCGGCGAGGTAGAGGGCCACGGTGCCGGTGACGTGCGGGGCGGCCATGGCTGTGCCGCTCCGGACGACGCTGGCGCCGCCGAGCTTGGCGGAGGTGATGTCCTCGCCGGGCGCGTACAGCGAGACGCAGGTGCCGTAGTTGCTGAAGTCGGTCTCCTCGTCGTACTTGTTGGTCGAGCCGACGGTGATGACCCGCTTGGCGGCGGCGGGGGAGGAGAGGCAGGCGTCGCGGGCGCCGTTGCCGCCGGAGACGACGGGCAGGATGCCCGCGTTGGAGAGCGCGTCGGCGGCCTTGTCGATCGTTTCGTTCCTGTCACCGCCGACGGAGATGTTGGCGACGGCGGGCTTCTTGGCGTTCGCCGCCACCCAGTCGAGGCCGGCGATGAGCTGCTCGTTGGTGCCCTGGCCGTCACAGCCCACGACGCGGACGCCGACCAGGTTGACCTTCCGGGCGACGCCGTAGGTCTTGCCGCCGACGATGCCGGCGACGTGGGTGCCGACGCCCTGACAGTCGGCGCCGTTCTGCCCGTCGCCGACGGTGTCGGTGCCGAGGACGGCGCGACCCTCGAACTCGTCGTGGCCGAACTCGATGCCGGTACCGATCAGGTAGGCGGTGACGCCGGTTCCGTCGCCCTCGACGGTGAACTGACCGTCACCCGTACCCGCGTCCTTGTCCCAGTCCTGCTGGTCGATGCGGTCCAGGCCCCAGCTGGAGGCGGCTCCCCGGGTGGCCGGGGCGGGCGGGACGGTGGCCGCCCGGGTGCCGGCCCGGCCGTTCTCCTCGACGGCCTCCACCCCGGGCAGGGCACGCACCTGCTCCAGCTGCGCTGCGTCCAGGCGGGCGGAGAAGCCGTTCAGGACGTGGCGGTAGGTGTGCAACGGCTCGACGCCCCCGACCCTGGCCGCCACCCGGGCCGGGTCCAGGCCCTTGTCCACCGTGACGATGTACTCGCCGGGGACAGCCGCGGCCGTCCTGTGCAGGGGAGCCGCGACAGCCCGCCCGGACGGGCCGTCGGCTGCCGCTCCCTGCGCGGCGGCCAGGGGAACGATCAGGATGAGGGCGGCGGACGCGCAGCGCGCGGACAGTCGCATCAGGTCTCCGTTCACGAAAGTGGGCCGTCCCCGGGGCGGGGACGGCCCCGTGCATGAGGATCACCTGACGTATCGTCCGCCCGCCTGCCTTCCTTGAGCCCGGCGCGCTGCGGGAGCCTGCTCGGTTACCGGTTGGCGAAGTGGTCGTTACCAGGTCGGAGACGGTCAGGCACCCGCAGCTGCCCCAGGCGGGGCAGCTGCCTCTCCACACTTTGCAAAGTGCGACTTTGCAAAGTGTGGGAAGGAGGGCAAAGGTGGTGCAGGGGCCGCCTACGGTGATCGGGGGAGCGTGTGGGGCGTGCGTTCGGCGGAGCTTCGGGGCGGTGGGGGCGGAGGGCATTGCCCGGGGCGGGTGCGGCCCGGTAGACGGGAGGCTCCGAGTGCCGAACCCCACTGAAGCCCGGGAGTGTTGATGAAGATCATGCGACTGTTCACCCTGCCCGCCGTCGCCCTGGCGCTGGCCCTGAGCGCCGCGCCCGCCGCCACCGCGTCCACCACGGCCGCCACGACCACGACGACCACCACCGTGCACATCGTCAGCGAGGACGGTGGCACCACCGTGCACGCCGGTGTGGGCGACACCGTGCAGGTGGACCTCACCGCCCTGCGCGACTACACGGTGACGTGGTTCTGGTACGCGCCCGCCGCCGCCTCGGCCGCCGTCCTGACCCAGACGGCCGGCACCGCCGACCCGAACGGCAACTCCCACGCCACCTTCACGGCCTCGACCGCCGGCACCAGCGACATCAACGCGATCGGCCGCTGCGTCCCGGACCCGCGCACGGTCTGCCCGCCGTTCGTGGCCCGTTGGAAGGTCGCGGTGGTCGTCTCCTGACCCGACGGCCCGCACGGCGGATGCCCTCGGTTCCTCCCGGGCGGGAGGGGCCGAGGGCGCTTGTCATCGGGGGGCGGACGGGCTGGACGTGGTGCTGGCGGGGGAGGGGTGCAGCTCGTGGTGGTGCTTGAGGACGGGGTAGATCCACGCGACCAGGGCGAGCAGCAGGGTGATCGGCAGGACGGTGCAGACCGCGACGGTCGCGGTGGTCGCGGCGTCGGGGGAGTGGCGCTCAGGCGGTGTCATCGGTCTCGAACTTGTCTTCGGGGAGGTCGAGTTCGGCCCAGACCGTCTTGGCGTTGGGCTCCCGGGGGAGGGTGCCCCAGCGGTCGGCGAGCGCGTCGACGAGCGTGAGCCCGCGCCCCGACTGCGCCTCGGTGGAACAGCTCCTCGGGTCCGGCAGCACGGGCCGCTTGTCGCCCCGGCAGTCGGACACCTCGATGCGGAGCACGGTGGTGCGCGACCGGCGCACGGAGGTGAGCGAGAGGCTCAGCTCGAACCCGCGCCCCGGTGTGCGCCCGTGGATCGAGGCGTTCGCGGCCAGTTCTGCCACGATGATCAGCGCGGAGTGAAAGGCATCCGGGCAAAGGGAGTTGAGCTCCCAGGAGGTCAGCTTCTGTCTGGCTGTCCGGCGACCGATCGCGGCTCCCTTGGGGGTGGAAGAGAGGAGTGCGGTGTGGGCGCGCGGGGCCGGGTCGTCGAGGGGGATTTCGGACTTCATGGGGAAAAGCCTGCCCCCCCGGGCTTACGCTGACGATGCATCGGGTGAGCACGGTAAGTGCCTGTATGCGTGCGGAACGTGTTGTGTGACGGCCCGTCGGCCGTGACCGGGAAATGGGGAGGCCGTTATGGCTGAAGTTCGGGGCGGCGGCGACAGTGGCGATGTGCGGCCCGAGTTGGAGGAGGACCTCTCCGAGGTCTCCGACTTCCTCAAGGCGATCGGCAAGCAGATCAAACTGCTGCGCGAGCGGGCGGGTCTGACGCAGAAGGAGTTCGCCAAGCAGGTCGGGTACACCGAGAGCCTGATCGGCGCGGTGGAGCAGGGGAAGCGGACGCCGCAGCGGGAGTTGCTGGAGGCGTCGGAGCGGATCCTCGACGCCGGCGGGTTGCTGATCGTCACGTCGGACGACATCGAGAGCGCCAAGGCCAAGGCGCGGGTGCGCCACCCGGAGTGGTTCCGGGGCTACGCGGGCTTGGAGGCGAAGGCGGAAGAACTCAACGACTGGAGCATGTGGGATCTCTCAGGCCTGCTCCAGACCGAGGCTCACGCGCGTGCCGTGTTCTCGATGCGCCAGCCGTTGCTGTCCGAGGAGGTCATCGAGATGAGGGTGGCGGCCCGAATGGCGCGGCAGGATGTCCTCACGAAGTGGCCTCGCGCCATGTTCAGCTGGGTGATCGACGAGAGTGTGCTCCGTCGACCGCTGGGTGGCTGGGACGTGCACGCGGAGCAACTGCGACGGTTGCTGGAGATCGGTAACACCCGAGGGATGGTCGTGCAGGTCCTGCCCCTCGATCGCACGGAGCACGCTGGTATGGGCGGACCGTTCGTACTGGTCACCCCTAAGGGGCAATCGCAGATGGGCTATATCGAGATTCAGACCAGCAGTAGGCTGATCACGAGTCAGAGTGAGGTCCGGATCCTGAACGCGCGCTACGTCACGCTCAGGTCGCAGGCGCACACTCCGCCGGAGTCCCTGTCCTTGATCGAGAAGATTCTGGGAGAACGATGAGCAGCGAACTGGTGTGGTTCAAGAGCAGCTACAGCGGTGATGAGGGCGGCAATTGCGTCGAGATCGCCGAGGCGACGTCGGCCGTGCTCGTCCGTGACTCCAAGGACAAGTCCGGTCCCCGTCTCACCTTCTCGCCGGCCGCCTGGGAGGCGTTCGTCGAGTTCGCGCAGTCGGTCTGACGACCAGTCTCCCCGCTCGGTGCCCCGCGACCGTCCACCGACCGGTGGACGGTCGCTTTCTGTGTGGGCGCCCCTGCCCCGCTGTGTGGGTTGTACCGGTATCCCCCAGGGGAGTTGCTCCGTATCCTGGGCGCGCCACGACACCCTCGCCTAGGGAGCGCCATGAGCAGCGAACTGGTCTGGTTCAAGAGCAGCCACAGCAGCAACGAGGGCGGCGAATGCGTCGAGATCGCCTGGCGTAAGAGCACCCACAGCGGCGACGAGGGCGGAGCCTGCGTCGAGGTAGCCGGGACGACCGCCGCCGTCCTCGTCCGCGACTCCAAGGACAAGTCCGGCCCCCACCTCACCTTCACCCCGGCCGCCTGGGAGGCGTTCGTCGCCTACGCCCGCTCCGCCTGAGGGCCGGCCGTCGGTCCGGTCGCAGGGAACCCCCGGTACGAGTCCGGCCCCGCCGCTCGTGCGACGGGGCCGGACAGCGGCAACGCTTTCATTCTCGAATCGGCTTCACGCGGTGACTTCGGCCGATCCCAGGGACGGAGTCCCGTGCCCCCGCGATGAGCGCCAGGTGCGCCAGGTGCGCCAGAGGAACACCGGCCAGGCGATCGCCGCCGCCACGCCGCCGACGGCGAAGGCCGTCACCAGCAGGTAGGCGGAGCCGCCCGCAGTGGCGAAGACACCGCCGAGGGCGCCGACGTCCCGCGCTTCCGCAGTGCCGCCGATCGCCATGGAGTCCGGCGAGTCGTAGAGGTGGACGTTCGTGCGGACGGAACTGCCGTCCGCCGCCTTCCAGTCACCGTAGTAGTCGCAGGACCCGTGGCTGCAGCTCTCCCGGACAGCGGTGAAGGTCCCGATGACCCCGCTGCCGCTCTGAGCCTTCCAGGCCGGTACGAGATCGGGTGCGGCCTTGGCGAGGCCGATGGCGGCAATGAAGGGCAAACCGATCCAGAGGAATACGGACGTGCGCCAGTGGCGCTTCGAGGGAGACTCACTCACGATGCGGGAGCTTATGAGGCGGGTCGGGTTTCGTAAAATGAGTTCGGATGCGAAAACCCCTCAAACGAGGATGATCCCGCCCGAGAATTCCTCGGCGACGGGTCCCGTCCCCCTCCGGTTCACCTCACTCCGACGTGTGGCAAAGGCCCGCCGGACCTCGGTGCCCGGCCGGAGGACTGCCGGCGCCCCGCGCCGACCGCCCCTCGAAGGGGGCTGACGACCCAGCGGGCGGGAGTATGGGGCCACATATCCGTCAAAAGATATGCATGTCGAGGGATTCGGGCCCTCTTCCCCATTCATGGACGGCTGGCGGAAAACGTGGCTGGTTTTTATACGGCGCAATCATTTCGAGTGCCATTGAATGGTGTTCACGAAGTAGGTTGACCGAGTGATCGAAAAGGGAAAACAGTCATGCGATTTCGTGCACTGACCGCCGTCTCGGGGCTCACCGCGCTCGCGCTCCTCGGCATGATGCCGGTGGCGCAGGCCGCCGAACCGTCCGCTCCTGCGGCGAACGAGGTGACCACGGTCGGGAAGCTGAGCCCGGAGGAGTTCCAGAAGATGCGCGCGGCGCGGGCCGACGTGAACACGCAGGGAGTCACGGACGGCGCCACGATCCAGGGGCGCGTCGTGTGCTACCAGGCGCACGTGCGGAACGCCAATGTATGGACCAGCTTGATCTGTACCGACCAGTCGGGCTTCACCGGATCGGTGGGGCAGGGCGACCCGATCGACGCTGTCTACTTCGCCGTCGGCCCGACCGGCGGGATGGACTTCAACGTGCAGCTGCACTGGGCGAACGATGCCAGGGGCCCGGAGGTCCACGTCGAGCCGGGTGGTTGGGTCCAGATGTGGAACGGCAACGGCAATGTCCTTGAGGCTATCCACCTGCGGAGCTCCAACGAGAGCATGAAGGCCGGCGCCCATGTGAAGAACTTCGGCTGGAAGAGTACGAACCAGTGGTCGTACGACCAGTGGATCGGCAGCATCGACGAGAACCGCTGGATGGAGGCGTTCTGGATCTCCATCTGATCCGGCCCGCGCCGGCGCCCCGCCGATGAGGCCTGGGGCGGGTGCGGACGAGCACCACCGGGGCCGGCGTCGCACGCGACGCCGGCCCCGACGGCTCGCGCCCGCACCGCGTGGCCGCGGGCTCGATGCGCCAAGGACGAATCGATCGGCGAGGCTACCTGGTGGTCGCCCGTGCCGCTCGGCATGGAGTGCGCGGTGGATCCCACCCGCGTATGCCCGGCCCGACCGGTCTGAGCTTCGGGAGCGAGGCGATCGTCGAAGTCCTACACCGGCACCGGTTCGGCGGCCGTTCCGGCCTCATGGCGGGCCGCCGCGACGATCCCCGCCAGCGCGACCCGGCTCGCCCCGAGCGCCAGCATCTGCGTGTCGATCAGGTCGAGCCGCTGCTCCAGCACCTCCAGCATGCAGGCGGCCACCGCGCCGTCGCCGTTCACGCAGGGCAGCACGTCCCGGATGGCGCTGGTGGAGAGCCCGGCGCCCAGCAGGGCCCGGATGTTGCGGACGACCGTCGGCGCGTCCTCGTCGTACCGCCGTTGGCCGCCCGCAGGCCGCCGGGGCTCCAGCAGGCCCTGCTCCTCGTAGTACCGCAGCAGGCGGACACTGACCCCGGTCCGCGCCGCCAGCTCGCCGATCCGCATGTGACGCCCCTCACATCTCGTCGTGCTTCCTTGAACCTCACACGGATGAGAGATCCTAGCGTGATCCCCATGACCAACACCGAGATCAGCGCCCGTCCTGTCCGTCAGACCTTCTCCATCGGTGGTGACCTGACGCTCCACCGGATCGGCTACGGCACCATGCGTCTCGCCGACACCCCGGACATCAAGCCCGGCGACGCGGTCATCTGGCGTGCCCCGACCCCGCGCTCCGCCGCCCTCGACATGCTGCGCGCCGCCGTCGAGCACGGCGTCCAACTGGTCGACACCGCCGACTCCTACGCTCTCGGCGGCGGTGAGGAACTGGTCGCCGAGGCGCTGCACCCGTACGCCCCGGGCGTCGTGGTCGCCACCAAGGTGGGCGTGACCCGCCCGAGCCCCTCCGAGTGGATCCCGGTCGGCCACCCCGCGTACCTGCGCCAGCAGGCCGAGCTGAGCCTGCGCCGGCTCCGCGTGGAGCGGATCGACCTGCTCCAGCTCCACCGGATCGACCCCGGGGTGCCGCTGGCCGACCAGATCGGCGCGCTCAAGCAGCTCCAGGACGAGGGCAAGGTCCGGCACATCGGCCTCTCCGAGGTCACGGTCGACGAGTTGAGGCAGGCGCTGGAGATCGCCCCGATCGCCTCCGTGCAGAACTGGTACAACCTGGCCGCCCGGCAGCACGAACCGGTGGTCGACTTCACTGCCGAGCACGGCATCGCGTTCCTGCCGTTCTTCCCGATCGCCGTCGGCGGCCACGCGGGCGAGGGCGGCCCGGTCTCCGAGGTCGCCCGGGAGGTCGGCGCCACCCCGGCGCAGACCGCGCTCGCCTGGCTGCTGCACCGCTCGCCCAACATCGTGCCGATCCCGGGCACCACGTCCGCGAAGCACCTGGTGGAGAACCTGGGCGCGGTGGCCGTCGAGCTGAGCGACGAGCAGTACGCGCGCCTGGACGGAATCGCCGCCGCCGAGGCCGAGGCCGGGGCCGGGGGCGGGACCGAGGGCGAGACCGAGGGCGTGTGACCGGCGTCCTGCCCGGAGTGGGAAGTCGGAGGGGCCGACTTCCCACTCCCGGCAGCTCCGGCCGCGGTCCTCGTCAGGATCCCGCCCGCGGTCTACGGGGCATGGCTTACAGTCCTCCGGTGGCGGATCACCAGGACGAGACCGGGGCGGCCTACGACGGGGTCGTCGAGCTGTACGCGTCGCTGTTCGCCGACGGGCTGGAGCAGCGGCCGTTCGCCCGCGCCATGATCGGCACCTTCGCCGAACTGGTGCGCGCGACGGGCAACCCGCGGGTGGCCGACGTCGGCTGCGGGCCCGGACACATCACGGCCATGCTGAACGAACTGGGCCTGGACGCCTCGGGGTTCGACCTCTCCCCGGGCATGGTCGAGCACGCCCGGCGGGCCCGCCCGGCGCTGCGCTTCCAGGAGGCGCGGATGGAGGCCCTCCCGGTCGAGGACGGCGCGCTCGGCGGTGTGCTGGCCCACTACTCGACGATCCACACGCCGCCGGCGGAACTGCCGGCACTGCTCGCCGAACTGGTACGCGTCCTGGCGCCGGGCGGCCTGCTCCTGCTCTCCTTCTTCGGCACCGACGGACCGGAGCCGATCCGGTTCGACCACAAGGTGACACCCGCGTACAGCTGGCCGGTCGACCGCCTCGCCGGGCTGCTGACCGGGGCCGGGCTCGACCCCTTCGCCCGGCTGCTCCACGACCCGGCCTCGGAACGGGGCTTCCTCGACGCCCACCTGCTGGCCCGGCGTCGTTAGGCGGGTGCCGGGGGGCCTGTGCGCCTCCCGAGTGCCCGGCCCAACGAGCGCTCCGCGAGAGTGGTCAGCACCACGAGCGTCAAGAACCGACCGGCGACATCCCCTTCGTCGAAGCCCAGTTGCCGACGCAGTGCCTCGACCTGCGCACTTTCGGGAGTTGTTGACACCCGCGCTCGGCGGGCACTAAAACTCACACTGTACAGATTGAGCATGTGTCGCCGTTCCCGTGCCTCGCCTCGCCCCGAAAGAGGGCTTCTTCGCCATGTCCGTACTGACCTCCCGCCCGCCGACGGTCACCGGTCGGCCCCGCCGCGGCTCCCGTTTCAGCTGGACCGTGATGCTGCTGCTGTCGGTGGCGATCACCGGCTGGTCCGTCGGCCAGTACGCGGCCGGCAGCCTCCAGGCGCTCGCCGCCGACAAGGTCGGCCTCGCGCCGACGTACGCGGACCGGCCCTTCGCGGTCCAGGTCGCCTTCTACGTCCACATCGTCACCGCCGGACTCGCCCTGGCGGTCGGTCCGTTCCAGTTCGTCCGCGCGATCCGTCGCCGCTTCCCCCGGGTGCACCGCTGGATCGGGCGCGGCTATGTGGCCGCCGTCGGCCTGGGCTCGGTGGCGGCGCTGGTGATGTCCTGCTTCAACTCCGTGGCGTTCGCCGGGTTCTTCGGCTTCGGCAGCCTCGCCGTGCTCTGGGGGTGGACCACCTACCGCGGCTACCGGGCCGCCCGGGAGGGCGACTTCGCCGCGCACGAGGCCTGGATGATACGCAGCTTCGCCCTGACCTTCGCGGCGCCGACGCTGCGGCTCTGGTTCGGCGTGCTGATCCTGGTGCAGGTCCTGGCCGGCCCTGCCGCCGGGGGCGACGTGGACCGGATGGTCAGCCAGGCGTACGCCGCGGTGCCGTTCCTGTGCTGGCTGCCCAACCTCGTCGTCGCCGAGCTGATGGTCCGCCGCCGCAACCTGCCGGGCCTGCGGTTCGTCGTGCCGTAGGCCCTCGTTCGGATCCCGGGCGCGAGTGGCCGCCCGGGATCCTTCCGTGCCAGGATCCCTGCATGACCCAGCCGACCCGCCGCACCCGCACGACCCGTACGACCCGTACGACCCGCACCACCTACCACCACGGCGACCTGCGGGCGGCACTGATCGGAGCGGGCATCGAACTGGCCCGCACCGGCGGGCCGGAGGCGGTGGTCCTGCGCGAGGTCGCGCGCCTCGTCGGGGTCGCGCCCAACTCCGCGTACGGGCACTTCAAGACCCTGGCCGAACTGAAGGCGGCGGTGGCCAAGCAGGCCCTGTGCGAGCTGGGAGCGGCCATGGCGGCACATGTCGCCTCCGTCCCGGAGCCCTCGGACCCGCGCGAGGCGGCGGTGTCCCACCTGCGCGAAGTCGGCCGCGCGTACGTGCAGTTCGCACTCGACGAGCCGGGGCTGTTCCGGACCGCCATGGACGGCAACCCCTCGGGTGTCGGCACGCCGGGATCGCCCGGCCACGAGCCGGCCCCCGACGCCGAGGGCCGCCCGCAGCCGGACGCCATCCTCCTGGCGGCCCTCGACCGGCTGACCGACGCGGGAGGCCTGCCACCGGAGGAGACCGGGGCGGCGGTGGTGGCCAGTTGGGCCACCGTGCACGGGCTCGCGACCATACTGGTCAACCTGCAGCCCGACCTCGCGCCCGCCGAGCGCACGGCGGCGATCGACAACGGCCTGCGCGTCCTGCTGCTGGGTATCACGGCGCTGGGCGAATGACCACGGACCCCGACCACTCGGCCGGTCTCCGCCCGGAACCCTGGTCGGGCACCGCCGCCGTCCACGGAGATCTCGTCGCGGCGAAGGCGCTCGTCTACGACCCCTGCGGATTCGTCTGCTCGCTGCCGGTCCCCGAGGCCGAGAGTGCCGAGTACGCCGCACACGAGTTCACCCTCGACGGCCTCGCCGTCCGGTTCCGCGCCGCCAGGACGACCCCCACCAAGGCCGGCCAGTTCGTCACCGTCTGGAAGAGGTCCCCGGCCGGGCCCATCCGGCCCTTCGACGCCACGGACCCCGTCGACCTCTTTGTCATCAGCACTCGCGACGACGACCACTTCGGCCAGTTCGTCCTCCCCGTGGACGCGCTCCGTCGGCACGACGTCGTATCGGCGAACGGCGCGGGTGGGAAGCGGGCCTTTCGTGTCTACCCGCCCTGGGTGACCCCGGCCAGCCGCCAGGCCGCTCGTACGCAGGCGTGGCAGCTGGGCTTCTTCCTGCACCTGCCCCAGGGCGGGCCGGTCGACCTGGCCCGCGCCCGGGAGCTGTACCACCCGTAGGGCGGCGCCGGCAGTCGCGCTTCCACTGAGCGCCTGCGACGTCAACCGAGCCGATCGCCCCCGGGGCCGCCCGGCTCCGGGAGGGCGGACAGCACGGCTGCGGCAGCCCGGTCGAAGGGTGCGACGCTGCCCGCCGCGCGGCAGAGGACGTGGGCGCCTTCGAGGGTGACGACCATGAGGGTGGCCAGGTCGGCGGCCTCGGACGGACTCATACCGGCGTGGGTGAGCTTCCCGGTGAGCTCGCCGACCCAGCCGGCGAATCCCTCGGCCGCGACCGCGAGCAGGCCGCTCTGGTCGGCGATGGCCGCACCGCCGTCGATGGTGACCGCCGCGACCGCGCAACCGCCGCCCCCGGCGGACGCCTCCACCACGGGGCGGACGTTGCCGAGGAACGCCTCCACCACCTCGCGCGGTGTGCGGTCCGGCAGTTCGCGCAGGTGGCCGCGGACGTCCGCCGCGTTCTGGCGGGCGGCTTCGAGCGCGAGCTGCTGCTTGCCGCCGGGGAAGTGGTGGTAGATCGCCCCGCGCGCGGCACCGCTCACGGCCAGGACCTCCGTGAAGGACATCGCGGCCAGGCCGTGGCGCTGCAGCAGCCCGATCGCCGCGCCGATCATGCGGGACTTGGTGTCCGTCGCCATCGCTACCCCCTTGACTAGTACGCGCATCCTACTCCAAGCTCGTGCCACTAGGACGCACGTACTAGTGACGTGGCCGGACAGGCCCCGAAACCGGAGGTTCGTGATGGGCAAGACCTTCCTCTACACCGAGATCCAAGCGGCAGTTCCGTTCGACGAGTTCGACTGGCAGCAGGTCAACGCGGCCCTGAAGGCCGCACCGGGCCTGATTCGCAAGACCTGGCTGTCCGGGATCGGCACCCACTCCATCGGTGGCTTCTACGAGTTCGACACCGCCGAGAACGCCCTCGCCTTCGCCCAGGGCCCCTTCGCCGAGGAGGCCCGCCGCGCCGGGGCCCCGGCGACGACCCGGCTCTTCGACGGCGAGGTGGTCAGGGAGGCCAGCGTCGACCTGGACTCGCCCTACTACGGCTGACGCCCGTTGGCCGCCCCGCCCCGGGGTCGGGGCGGGGCGGCGAGACCGAGTACGACCTCACCCCGTACCGGTACGAGATCCAGCACCGGCACATCTTCCACCTGGCCCTCGCCGAACCGACCCCCGAACGCTGGACCGGCCAGGAGACCCACGACGGCACCCGGCTGCCCACCGCCTTCGAGTGCTTCTGGCTCCCCTGGAGACCGCCCACATCCTCCAGTCCGGCCAGGGGGCCCTGCTCGGCCGCCTCTTCGACTGACCCGCGCAGGAAGTCGGCCCCTCCGACTTCCTGCGCGGCTATCCCAAGTAGGGAGTCGCCCGGTGTTCCAGGAAATGCTGGAGCCGCAGTTGCTGGGTGTGGTGCATCGGCAGGTCGCCGATGTCCTCCGGTGCCACGAACCGGAGATCGGTCGACTCGTCGGAGATCCGGAGCTCCCCACCCGTGATGCGCGCGGTGAAGCAGATGTTGAACTGCTGCCGCACCTCGCCGTCCGAGTAGGCGATCACATGCCGCGGATCGGTGTACGTGCCGACGATCCCGGTGATCTCCACCTCAAGACCCGTCTCCTCCCGGACCTCCCGGACCGCCGCCCCCGGCAGCGACTCCCCGAGATCCATCGCCCCACCGGGCAGCGCGTACAGCCCATTGTCGACCCGCCGCTGCAGCAGCACCCGCCCCTCACCATCGGTCACCACCGCCGACGCCGCCACCACCAGCCGATTCGGCACCGGCGCGTCGGGGTTGTCGTAGAACTCGGTGCGTGCCACGTGATCAACTCCTCTCGACAGGTTGGGCAGCGTTCCACACTGCCTCGAAGCTCGCAGCATAGGTGCCGAACAGCGTCCCTGTTCCAGCCCTCCGTAGGTGCCAAACCGGGGCTCCGAAGGCGTTGACCCCCCACACATGCGCATTCACCAGCATCTGGTCGTCTGCCTGGTAGAGGCTGTTGTAGAGCGTGGTCCCATGGGTGCGGATCTCGATGCCTGGCGTGCCGAGCAGCGGGCGGTAGTGCATGAGGGCGAGCCTGCACCGGGACTCGATGCCATCGCCGAACTTCTCCTCTTCCCCGCGTTGCCTGACGTTCTCGCTCTCGGCGTCGCCGAGAGCGATCCGAACCACACATCCTTCGGCGGCACGCTCGCGAAGTAAATCGTTGAGTCGGGGATACGCTTCGTGAAGGAAAACGGCGGCGTAGACCAGTACATCGATGTTTTTCGTGGCCTTTCCGAGCAAGTCCACAAAAGCCGACGCTGGAAGATCTGCTCGCTGCTCGTACAGGGCGACCAGTTCGGGGCTTATCGCGCGTGCGGTGCGCGGCTGCCGAAGGCTCGGCCACAGTGCAAGCATGTCCGATCCGAGGGCCTCCGCGGCCAAGCGAGCCGCACCCAATCGAGGCGTTCGGTTCTGGCTGGCCCACCGCTCAACCGACTTGGTGTCCACGCCGACTCTCTCCGCCAGAGCTGAGCACGTCCAACCACCCGTGGCCATAGCGTCTTTCAGCCGCTCGTTCGGCATCTCGCCCGTCCCACCTCACATCCTGGTCCTGTGCCAGGGACGTTCTACCGCACGAGGGACGTACTGAAGTGTCCCTTGAGTGAGGTTCCACCGTCCCAGGTACCTGGCAGATCTTGGTGCCAACTTGGGGGAGAGGAGAGGAAGCAATGGCCACTGCGCAAGGCAACTTCATCATGAGCACCCCGATCGAACGTCCTCCCGGCCCGACGGCGCCGGAGACCAAGCGGTTCACCGAGAACACCGACTGACAATCAACGTAAGAGGACTGGTTATGGCTTGGGGAACGGGCAAGGGTGGAAGCAGTGGTGGCGGATCGGGCGCCAACGACGGCGGGCAGGGCAGGCACGGGGGGAAGAAGGACCCCGGGGACTCCAAGACGAACGCCGACCACCAGAGCGGCAAGGTCGACAACAAGCACAAGAAGGACGAGAAGTAGGTGACCGGTGAGCACGGGACGGGGCAGGTCGC
This sequence comes from Kitasatospora purpeofusca, assembly GCF_036010405.1. Taxonomy (NCBI): domain Bacteria; kingdom Bacillati; phylum Actinomycetota; class Actinomycetes; order Kitasatosporales; family Streptomycetaceae; genus Kitasatospora; species Kitasatospora purpeofusca. The sequence goes on from NZ_CP108561.1 coordinate 7,398,625, forward strand.
CATGCGCGGCCTGCTCCGGGCTGTCGCGGAGTACCTCGGCCGCGATGTGGCCCCCGAGTGGGAGGCGGCCGCCTACGCGGTACCTCGCCACCGATTCATGCCTGATTTGGTCTGGGACGCGGACACGTTCGAGCCGACCAGCAGGACCGGCGACCCCGCAGGTTGGTGGGCTTCCGCCTACGCGGAAGCCCCGGTGGTCACTCAGATCAACGACGGCCGGGAGAGCGACGACGACCCGGTTCCGACGTCGTCCCTGTCCGATCCGGGAATCGTCTTCCGCATGCTCGACATGCTCGACCTGCGGGACGGCATGCGGGTGCTGGAGGTCGGCACCGGTCCGGGGTGGAACGCGGCGCTGATGTCGCACCGACTCGGCCCGGGCCTGGTGACCAGTGTCGAAGTGGACCCCGACGTGACCGCGAGCGCCCGCGCCGCCCTGCACGAGCTCGGGTTGTCCCCGGTGGTGGTGTGCGGTGACGGCAGCCGTGGGTGGGCCCCGGGTGCTCCGTACGATCGCGTGGTCGCGACCTGCGCGTTCCGGTCCGTGCCGTCGGCTCTGATCGCGCAGACCGTAGCGGGTGGGTTGGTTCTGCTGCCGTGGGACAGTCCGTGGGTGGGGTGGGGGCTACTGCTGCTGATCGTCGGCGCGGACGGCAGCGCGTCGGGGCGGTTCAGCCCGCACAGCGCGTTCATGCTCAACCGGAGGCAGCGATCCGGGGTCCGGCTCTACCGGGACGTGGTCCACGACGAGCACGTGCCCGACGAGTCGTCCACGGACCTGGCCGCGTTCGAGATCGCCGAGGACCGGGGGGACCCGTCGTTCGGCATCGGCATTCGCCTCGCCGACGTGTGGCAGGCGTGGGACAACGATCCGGACGTGGACGGCGTAGCTCGCCGGCTCTGGCTCGCCACCACGGACGCGAAGTCGTGGGCGGCCGTGGACTGGGCGGGCGAGGGAACGAAGGGGTTCACGGTGTGGCAGTACGGCCCCCGGCGGCTGTGGGCCGAGGTGGCCGAGGCCCATGCCTGGTGGTTGGTCAATGACGAGCCCGGGCCGGACCGTTTCGGGCTGACCGTGGCGCCCGACGGGTCGCACAGCTTCTGGCTCGACGACCCGCGGACGGTCGTACGGAGTTCCGCACCCCCGCTGGAGTGAGTCAATGATGTGATGGCCGAATGAATGGCTCGCCCATCGATGACGACGAACCGCCCGAGCACCGGCGCTACGCCCAGTACCTGCGGGCGCTGGAAAGCGTCGCCGAGGCGGAGGAGGCCGAGCTGCTGGCCACCGTCCTTCGCGACGAGGACCAGTCCGTGGCCGAGGCAGCGGTGAACCAGCATCTCGAACGCCGGGCCGCCGCGCAGCTGACCGGCCCCGGGTTCCCGGCCTGGGCCGGGAGGACGGCCGAGGTCATCGGCGAGCGCGCGTTCCTCGTCCGCCGCCTGCGCGAGTGGACCCTGCTCAGGACCATTGCCCTGGACGAGCCCTGGGCCGAGGAGGAACTGCTGACCGCCTCCGACTGGTTCCAACGCACGGTCACCACATCCCCGCTCGTCACTTCTCCCGCCGCGTTCGGCCTCCTCGCCGAGCGGGGACGCACCCGCCGCGTCCGCAACGCGGCGAGCCGCCGGGGCTGACGGCCGCGCCCGCGGCTACCACCGGATCGCCGGGACGAACGCGGCCCCTTCACCGAGTGGCGATCCACTCCCGGGCTTGCTCCGCCGCGCGGTCGAGGGGCGCCAGCAGGGCGGGTTCGGTGGGGACGACGGCGTTGTCGCCGAGTTGGGCGGTGATTCCGGTGCGGGCGAGGAGGGTGGCCAGGGCCGGTTGGACACCGGCGAGGACGAGGCGTCCGCCCTGGGCGTGCAAGCTGTTCGCGTAGCGGCGGATCAGCTTGAGCATGGCGGAGGACGGGACGTCCGGGGCGGTGCGCATCACCAGGATCAGGACGGCCGCGCGGGCGCCGTCGACGCGGGGCAGTTGGGTCTCCAGGCGGGGGAGTTCGGCGAACAGGCTGGTTCCCCCGTAGACCAGGACGGTGACGCGTCCGGGGGGCAGAACGGCCGGCGGTGGGTCGCCGGTGGTGGCCCAGGCGCCCTCGTGGTCGCGTTCCAGCGTGGCGAGCCCGGACTGACGGGCGGCCTGGACGCAGTAGAGCAGCAAGGACAGCACGGCTCCGATGACGATGGCCTGTTGGAGCGGGAGCTGGGTGGTGGCGGCGAAGGTGACGGCCATGGCGGCGGTGGAGAGTGCGGAGGTGTGCAGGACCAGCGCGATATCCGCGCGCTTGCCCCAGATCAGTTCGCCGCCGACGACCAGGATCAGGCCGCCGATCACCGGCATCGGGATCCGCTCGGCCAGTTTGCCCGCCACCAGGACGACCAGGGCCAGGAACACCCCGGAGATCACTCCGGCCCAGCGGGTTCTGGCGCCCGCACTGGCGGCGACGCCGGTGCGGGAGAGCGAGCCGCCGGAGGGCAGGGCCTGGAAGAGGCCGCCGCCGAGGTTGGCCAGGCCCTGGGCGGCGAAGTCGCCGTTGACGTTGGAGCGGCTGCCGTCCGGGTTGGGCATCGAGGGGGACACACCCGCGGCCTGGGCCAGGGCGACCAGAGCGACCGAGAGCGCGCCGCCGATCAAGTGCGGCATCGCGCTCCAGTCGGGCAAGGACAGTCCGGGCAGCGAGCCGGGTATTCGGGCGATGCCGCGCACCAGTTCCACGTCCGTGCCCAGGAGGGCGACCGCGATGCTGACGAGCACCATCGCGACCAGCAGCGCCACCGGCTCCAGCCTGCGGACCGTGCGTGCCAGCGCCCACACGGCGATGGTGGCGGCGGCGACCAGGGTGGGGGCGAGCTGCCAGTGCCCGATGCCGGTGAGCCAGTTCCACAGTTGCAGCAGCTTGTTGTGGCCGGGTGGCTGGTAGCCGCTCGCGTCGCCCAGGACGCCGGTGACGATCTGCAGGGCGATGCCGGTGGAGAACCCGGTCATCACCGCGTTGGAGACGAAGCTGAGCACGACGCCCAGGCGCAGCGCGCCCATGAGCAGCATGACCACGCCCACCAGGAGGGTGAGCGCGGCGACGGTGCCGCCCGCGTGCGGGTCCAGGCCGGCGTCGGCGACGACGCTCTGTCCGGTCAGGGCGATGGCGCTGGTCAGGGTGGTGACCATGAGGACCGTGGGCGCGGTCAGGGACCCGAGGATCGGGGGCACCACGCCCGCGTACAGGCCCGCGACCGGGTTGAAGCCGGCGATGGACGCGTACGCCATCCCCTCGGGGATGCTGAACAGTCCGGTCACCATGCCCGCCGTCACATCGGCACCGGTCGGCCGGCCCCACCGCACCCGGGCCGTGAGCTTGCGCGCCCGTCCTGCCAGGTCGGTCGCCATCGGTCCGGTCAGGGGGTGACGATGGCGAAGGACTTGTCGGGCTCGGAGACGTAGGAGAAGAGGCGTGCGAGGACGGCGGGGTCGCCCTCGTTCCGGACGCCGTCCAGGCCCTTGCCGGCCAGCAGCCCGAGGAGCTGCGGCTTGGTGAGGGTCAGGGTGAGGTCCGACGGGCCCTTGGGGGCGGTGTCGAGGGGGGCGGCGCGGTGGGTCAGGGCCCCGTTGCGCAGGGTGAGCCGGTGGCGGGCGCCCTCGTCGGTCAGGGCGAGGTCGACGGTCAGGGAGTCGTGCCACGCCCTGGGCCCGTCGATGCGGACGGCGACGGAGTCGAGCAGCATCTCGGTGGTCAGCGCCGCCGCCATCCCGGTGCTGGTGTCCAGTTCGACGGTGCCCGGGCCCTGGCGCAGTTCCACCGCGGCCATGAGGTAGAAGTTGCGCCAGGGGCCGTTCTCGCAGCCGTGCCCCAGGCGCTCGTACACGCCGGCCAACTCCTCCTTCGCGGCGTCGTTCCGGGGATCGGCGAAGACCAGGTGGTTCAGCAGGGTGGCCGCGAAGCGCAGGTCGCCGTCGGTGGCGCAGGCGCGGGCCTTGGCCAGGGCGGCCTCCGGGCCGCCGGCCAACTCGACGTAGCGCGTGGCCAGTTCGACCGGGGGGTGCTCCCACAGGTGGGCGGGATTGCCGTCGAACCAGCCGAGGTAGCGCTGGTAGACGGCCTTGGTGTTGTGGCTGAGGGAGCCGTAGTAGCCGCGCGCGTGCCATGCCTGCTCCAGTGCGGGCGGCAGCTGCATCTCCTCGGCCAGCTCCGCGCCGGTCAGGCCGGAGTTGAGCATCCGCAGCGTCTGGTCGTGCATGTAGGCGTACAGGTCGCGCTGCTGGGTCAGCATCTCGACCACGTTCTCCCGGCCCCACGTCGGCCAGTGGTGCGAGGCGAACGCGACGTCGTAGCTGTCGCCGAAGAACTCGACGGCCTCGTCCAGGTACCGCGACCAGATCCGCGCATCGCGCACCACCGCCCCCCGCAGGGTCAGGATGTTGTGCATGTTGTGGGTGGCGTTCTCCGCCAGGCACAGCGCGCGCCGCTGCGGGAAGGAGAAGTTCATCTCCGCCGGAGCCTCCGTGCCCGGGGTGAGCTGGAAGACGATCCGCACCCCGTCCACCGTCTCCTCCTGCCCGGTGCGGGTGACGTCCAGAGTCGGAGGGATCAGCGAGACCGTGCCGGTCGAGGTCGTCATCCCCAGCCCGGCGCTGACCTGCCCCTCCGGCGACTTGGGCAGCCGGTCGCCGTACATGAACATCGCCCGCCGCGTCATCGCGCTGCCGGCGTAGACGTTCTCGCTGACCGCGTGCTCCAGGAACCCGATCGGTGCGATCACCGGCACGCCCTGCTCGCTCCCCTCGGGCAGCACCCCGCGCGCACCGCCGAAGTGGTCCCCGTGCGAATGGGTGTAGATCAGACCGGTCACCGGCCGCTCCCCGCGGTGCTCGCGGTAGAGCGCGAGCGCGGCGGCGGCGCACTCGGTGGAGATCAGCGGATCGATCACGATCACCCCCCGCTCGCCCTCCACCAGCGTCATGTTCGACAGGTCCAGCCCCCTGACCTGGTAGATCCCCTCCGCCACCTCGTACAGACCCTGTTTCGCGCACAACTGCGCCTGCCGCCACAGGCTCGGGCTGACCGTGTCCGGGCACTCGCCCTGGAGGTAGTCGTAGGCATCGTTGTCCCACACCACCCGCCCGTCCGCGGCCCTGACCACCGCGGGCACCAACGCCCCCAGGAAGCCCCGGTCGGCATTCTCGAAGTCGGTGGTGTCCTCGAACGAGGGCAGGTGACTCATGCGTCGCTCCGATCATCCGATCAGCAGCAGTCAGGGGCCGGGCGCGGCCCCTGACGGGCTCGGGAATGCCGCGGGACTACGGGCTCGGGAATGCCGCGGGCATCTTCGGGAAGTCTGCGACATACCGGGGCACAACGCACGGCGCGGGCGGCGAACGGGTGCGCGGTCACCGCGGCGAACGGGTGCGTGGTCATCGCGGCGAACGGTGCTCGGGCACGGCGACCTCGGCGAGCCTCCGCCGGCGGAGGCGTGCTTCCTGGCCGCATGGGGCTTGAGTCTCCCCTCGGGGGAGACGCCAGAGTAGGGGCATGGACGGCGACACGCTCTTCACCATCGGTGACCTGGCCCGGCGGACCGGGCTCACGGTCAAGACCATTCGGTTCTACGCCGACTCCGGGCTCGTGCCGCCGACCGACCGCAGCCCGGCCGGCTACCGGCTCTACGACCCCGCCGCGCTCGCCCGCCTCGACCTGGTGCGCACCCTGCGCGACCTCGGCCTCGAACTCGCCGTCGTCCGGCGGGTGCTGGACCGGGAGGTCACGGTGCCCGAGGTCGCGGCCGCGCACGCCGACGCCCTGGAGGTGCAGATCCGCATCCTCCGCCTGCGGCGCGCGGTCCTGCGCGCGGTGGCCGAACGCGGCTCCACTCCCGAGGAAATGGACCTCATGCACAAGCTCGCAAAGCTCTCCGACGACGAACGCCGACGCCTGATCACCGACTTCGTCGACGACACCTTCGGCGGCCTCGACGCCAACGCCGAGTTCGTCGACCTGCTCCGCTCGGCCGTGCCCGAACTCCCCGACGACCCCGAGCCCGAACAGGTCCACGCCTGGGTGGAACTCGCCGAACTCGCCCAGGACCCCGACTTCCGCGCCGCCGTCCGCCGCATGGCCGAGTACCAGGCGGCCGAACGCGCCGGAGGCGACCGCACCGGCCTGCACCACGACCTCACCGAGGCCGTCCGCGCCGCCGTCGGCCGCGCGCTCGACGCCGGCGTTCCTCCGGCCTCGCCCGAGGCGGCGGCCGTCGTGGATTCCCTGACCGCGCGCTACGCGCAGACCTTCGACCGCACCGACGACGCGGAGCTGCGCCACTGGCTGCTGGCCCGCCTGGAGATCGCCGGCGACCCGCGGACCGAGCGCTACTGGCACCTGCTGTCCGTCATCAACGGGTGGCCCGTTCCGCCCAGCCTGGCACCGGTGTTCGGCTGGTTCACGGCCGCCCTGCGGGCGCGTGACGCGTAGGCGCCCGATGGCCCTGCACAGGACGTCGACCCGTCCGACTTCCTGCGCAGGGCGGAGCGGTTTGGCTCTCGCGGGGGAGGGGCCTCGTCCACGCGGACGAGGCCCCTCCGCCGGTCGTACTGCGACGGTGGAGTCATGTCGATCAAGAGCGGTACGGGCACGCGGTGGGGTTACGCGGTCGCGGTGTGGGGGGTGCTGTTCGCGATACCCAGCCTCCTCTGGGCGATGGGGAGCACCTTCGGCGCGCGGTCGACGGTGGCGCCGGAACTGGTGCGGCTCGCGCAGGACCGGGTGCCGTGGTTCCTGGCCGTCCTGTGGGTGACGGGCTTCCTCAAGCTGGTCGGGGCGGCGATCGGGCTCGGCCTGACGCGCCCCCGGGGTCGCCTGGCCGGCCGCTCCCTGGTGTTCTGCGGCGGCGGCGCGGCGGTCCTGCTGATCTGGCACGGCGGCCTCTTCGTCCTCCACGGCATCCTCGTCGAAACGGGCGCCGCCGCCGTCGATCCCGACCTCGCCGGGCTCACCCGCTGGTACCTCTACCTGTGGGGCCCGTGGTTCCTCGCCGGCGGCCTCGCCTTCGCCGCCGCGACCGCCCCCCACCTCCGCCCCGTCGGCCGCCGCTTCGCCGCCACCGGAGCCCTCGGCGCCCTCCTCCTCTCCCTGGCCTCCACGGCCACCGGCCTCGGCTGACGCGCGGGAAGTCGGCCGGCCCGACTTCCCGCGCACCGCACCGATTTCGCTTTCCTGCAAGGGCACTTGTGGCACGGGAGCTGGATCATCCTGTCGTGGGTACCGCGGCCGTATTGCCGTCAGTGGCGTTGAAGCTGTTCGTGGCGCTCCACGACCGCCCAACTCTATGGTTGATCGTCAGTGACACTTCGTCACCGAGGCAGTTGAGGAAGCGATCCGAGGAAGCCTGCCCGATGGCCTGACGAGGCAGGCCATCGGGCAGATTGAAAGCTCCGTCCGCGGGATCATCACGCTACGTAGCATCGGCAGACGCTAGCTTGCACCCAAGCTGCCGGCTTCACCGGCCCCGACGGTGGGGCGACCGCCTGGCTCCTCTGAGCCGGGTTTCCGCCGATCGGTGGACGGCCGCAGCGTGCGTGGGTGTCGTTCGGTCGGGCTCGGGCGGGGGCTGGTAGCTCTACGGCCATGTCCCACCACCTCAGCGGACCGAACCTCCGCTCCCCGCGCGGCGACGCGCGGCTCGACCTCACCGACCTCTTCGCCTTCCCCGCCGTCGGCGGCCCCGGGCGGACGGTCCTGATCATGAACGTCAACCCCTACGCACCCACCGGCGGTACGGAGTTCCACCCGGACGCCGTCTACCGGATCAACATCGACAGCGACGGCGACCACCAGGCCGACGTCGCTTACTCGTTCACCTTCTCCGCGCCCGCCGACGGTACGCAGAACATGACCGTCCGCCGGGCCGCCGGTGAGGCCGCGCGCAAGCACGAGGCGGGCGGCGACGTCCTGTTCACCGATGTGCCGGTGGTCTTCGGCAACACCCCGCACGTCGCCGAGGCCGACGGGCGAAGGGTCTCCGTCGGGCTGCGCAGCGACCCGTTCTTCGCCGATCTCGAAGGGATCGTCAACGAGTTCACCTGGACCGGCAAGGACGCGATGGCCGAGGCGAACGTCTTCGGCATCGCCCTCGAAGTGCCGGACGCGGACCTCGGGCCGGAGCCGGGGATCGGGGTGTGGGCGCGGGTGAGTCTGCACCAGGACGGGCAGTTGATCTCGGTCGACCGGGGCGCGCACCCCTCCCTGACCGCCTACTTCAACGCGGAGGAGGTCAAGGACGTGTACAACGCCGGTGAGCCGGCCGACGACTGGGAGAGGTACCGGGAGCCCTGGACGGCCGTCCTCCAGCACACCGGCGACTACACCACCGACGCCGCCACCGAGACGTTGAAGATCGTCCTGCCCGACATCCTCCGCTACGACCGCGCCCGCCCGGCCGTCTACCCCAACGGCCGCACCCTCACCGACGACGTGACCTCCGCGCGGCTCGCGATGGTCTCCGGAGGGAAGATCACCAGCGACCACATCCCCCCGCACGCCGATCTGCTGCCCGACTTCCCCCACCTCGGCCACCCCCACCCCGTCCCCCCGGCGGGCTAGCCGCACGCACCACCGGCCGCACGCACCACCGGCCGCGCGGGGCTCCGCGCGCGGCCGGCGCGTCACCCACTCCACCTGGACCCGGTGGGTGTCGGCGACGATCAGGTACACCGTCCCCACGGAGGGCTCGTCCGGGAGCGATGCCGGGAGCGATGCCTGGAGCGGTGTCGGATCCGCGACGATCTCGTAGGGCAGCAAGGGCGGCACAGTACGGACTCCCTGGCTCGGCGTTCCACACGGTGCGCGGCCGGAACGGACGTGTGAACTCCGGTAAAACACAAGGGAGTTGATGGAGGTGGGGGCTGGTGCCGCAGGTGCTCAGGGGGACAGCGGCTTGGCCAGCACCAGCTCGCGGGTGACGCCGTCCGGGAGCAGGTCGCCCGGCTCGCCGGTGTCGGTGAAGCCGACGCGCTCGTAGAGGGCGATGGCGTGGGTGTTGTGCGGCATCACGGCGAGGCGCAGGGTGGCGAAACCCCGCCGGGCCGCCCACCCCTCGATCTCGGCGATCAGCCGGGCGCCGACACCCCGGCCGCGCGCCTTCGGGCCGACCCACATCGAGATCAGCTCCGCGTGCCCGTCCTCCGGCACCCCGGTGGCCATCGCGGCGGGCTTGCCGTCCACGAGGGCGACGAGGTCCAGGGCGCCGGGGATCCCCAGCCGGGAGCGCCAGCGTTCCTCCCGGTCGCCCTCGCCCTGCCAGGCGGCGAGGGTGGAGCCGAAGGCGTACGGCGCCTCGGCCAGGGCGGCGAGGCGCAGCTCCCGGAAGAGCGGCCAGTCCTCGGGGGTCAGTGCGCGGAGTTCGATCATGGCACCGACCATGCACTGCCCCCACCTGCGACGACAAGCGGTTTACGCGCCCGCGCCCGTCGCATCCCGTGGCCCCGCACCGCCGCCCCCCGCCGCCGCCCCGCCGCCGCGCCGCCCCGCTCACCCCGCGAGCGGCGGGTTCAGCCGGGCGAAGGCCTCCTGGCGGCGGTACGGGAAGTAGGGGTACGGCGCGGTGCGGGCGCTCGCCGCGTCCAGTCGGGCGACCTGCTCCGCGGTGAGCTCCCAGCCGACCGCGCCCAGGTTCTGGCGCAGCTGCTCCTCGTTGCGGGCGCCGATGATCACGGACGAGACGGTGGGGCGGCGCAGCAGCCAGTTGATCGCCACCTGGGGGACGGTGCGCCCGGTCTCGGCGGCGATCGCGTCCAGCGCGTCGACCACGTCGTACAGCAGCTCGTCCTCCACCGGCGGGCCGTAGTCGGCGGTGTCGTGGAGGCGGCTGCCGGGCGGGACCGGGGCGCCGCGGCGGATCCTCCCGGTGAGGCGGCCCCAGCCGAGCGGGCTCCACACCAGCGCGCCGACGCCCTGGTCCTGGCCGAGCGGCATCAGCTCCCACTCGTAGTCGCGGCCGACGAGGGAGTAGTAGACCTGGTGGGCGACGTAGCGGGGGCGGGCGTCGCGGTCGGCGGCGGCGAGCGACTTCATCAGCTGCCAGCCGGAGAAGTTGGACACGCCGGTGTAGCGGACCTTGCCGGCCCGGACCAGCTCGTCCAGGGCGCCGAGCACCTCCTCGACCGGGGTGGCGGCGTCGAAGGCGTGCAGCTGGAAGAGATCGAGGTGGTCGGTGCCGAGGCGGCGCAGGGCGGCGTCGACGGCGGTGGTGAGGCGGGCGCGGGAGGTCCCGGCGTCGTTGGGGCCGTCGCCGGTGGGCAGGCCGGCCTTGGTGGAGATCAGCACCTGGTCGCGGCGGCCCTTGATCGCCCGGCCGAGGACCTCCTCGGAGGCGCCGTCGGAGTAGACGTCGGCGGTGTCGAACAGGGTGACGCCGGCGTCGATGGCGATGTCCAGCAGGCGGCGGGCCTCGGTCTCGTCGGTGGTGCCCCAGGCGCCGAACAGCGGGCCGCGGCCGCCGAAGGTGCCGGTGCCGAGGGAGAGTGCGGGGACGGTGAGGCCGGACGCGCCGAGGCGGCGGTACTCCATGAGAGGTGTTCCCTTCGCTAACGGTACTGCTGTTCCGTTAAGATGCCTCGACCCTAGCACCGTCGCGCTCGCTAATGGAACAGGAATCCCGTTAATGACAGCATCGGACATGCAGCGCCCCGGCGGCCGGACCGCCCGCGTCCGAACCGCCGTCCTCGGGGCCGCCGAGGACGCCCTGGTCGAGGTCGGCTTCGCCGGGCTCGACCTCGGCGACGTCGCCCGCCGCGCCGAGGTCGGCCGCACCACCGTCTACCGGCGCTGGGGCTCGGTCGGCGCACTGCTCGCCGACCTGCTCACCGACATGGCCGAGCAGTCCCTCCCGCGCGCCCGCACCGGCTCCCTCGCCGAGGACCTCCGCGCCAACGCCCGCCTCGTCGCCCGCACCCTCGCCGACCCCCGGCAGGGCGCCCTCTTCCGCGCCGTCCTGGTCGCCGCCACCTGCGACCCGGACGCCGCCGAGGCCCTGCACCGCTTCTACCGCGCCCGGGTGGAGGAGTGGGCCCCGTGCGTCACCGAGGCCGTCGACCGGGGCGAACTCCCGCCCGGCACCGACCCGTTCGAGGTGATCCGGGCCGTCTCCGCCCCCCTCTACTACCGCATGCTCACCACGGCCGACCCGATCGACGAGACCACCGCCGACCGCGCCGCCGAGGCCGCCCTCGCGGCGGCCCACGCCGGCGCCTTCAGTCGTCCGTCGCCCTAGTCGCCGGGGCCGGTGGGTTCGTGGAGGGGGGCGCCGTGTGCTCTTCGATGAAGGCGCGGGCCTGGTCGGGGGTGAGGGGGCGGGCGAAGAGGTAGCCCTGGCCGAGGGGGCAGCCCATGGCGGCGAGGAGGTCGCGCTGGTCGGGGTGCTCGATGCCCTCGGCGATGACCTGGACGCCGAGGGTGTCGGCGATCCTCGTGATGCCCTCCACCAGGGCGTACTGCTGCTGGGAGAGGCTGAGGCCGTCGATGAAGGACTTGTCGATCTTCAGGATCGAGATCGGGAACTCCCGCAGGTAGGAGAGCGAGGAGTAGCCGGTGCCGAAGTCGTCGATGGCGATGCCGACGCCGAGGTCGCCCAGGGTGCGCATATCGGTGTGGACGCGGTCGTCCCGGCGCATCAGGACGGACTCGGTGAGCTCCAGGACCAGCGACTGCGGCGGGATCCCGGAGGAGCGGATCGCGCCGCGCACCACGTCCACGAAGCCCGGGTCGCGGAACTGGCGCGCCGAGACGTTGACGTTGACCCGCAGCGGCGGGAGGCCGACGGCGGCGCGGGCGGCGGAGCTGGCGGCGTGCCAGACAGCCGTCTCCTGGGCGGCGCGCTCCAGCACCCAGGCGCCGAGCGGCACGATCTGGCCGCTCTCCTCGGCGAGGGCGATGAACTCGTCCGGCAGCACCATGCCGCGCCGGTCGTGCGGCCAGCGCACCAGCGCCTCGAAGGCCACCAGCGCCCCCGAGGCCAGGTCGACGATCGGCTGGTAGTACAGCCGGAACGCGGACTCGGCGATCGCCGTGTCCAGGTTCTCGTTCAGCTCGTGCCGCGCCACCAGGCCCGCCTGCAAGGACGGCTGGTAGTGGCACCACTGCCGCTTGCCCGCCGACTTCGCCGAGTACAGGGCCAGGTCGGCGTGGCTCAGCAGCTCGGTGGCGTCGACGCTGTCCTCCGTCGTCGCCACCCCGATGCTGGCCGACACCCGCACCGCGCCCGCGCTCAGCCGGAACGGCTCGGCGAACGCCGCCAGCACGCCGTCCGCGAGCGCCCCGACGTCGGCCGGCGCCAGCGCGTCCTCCACCAGCACCGCGAACTCGTCGCCGCCCAGGCGCGCCGCCGTGTCCGAGGTGCGCAGCGCCGTCGACACCCGCAGCGAGACGGCGATCAGCAGCTCGTCGCCGACCGCGTGCCCCTGGGTGTCGTTGACCATCTTGAAGTCGTCCAGGTCGAGGAAGAGCACCCCGGTGACGGCGCCGCTGCGCTCGCCCCGGGAGAGCGCGTGGCTCACCCGGTCCAGGAACAGCACCCGGTTCGCCAGGCCGGTCAGCGAGTCGTGGAAGGCCCGGTGGGTGAGCTCGCGCTCCATCTGCCGCTGCTCGGTGACGTCGCGCAGGGTGAGCACCAGCCCGCCCACCGTCGGATCGGCCCGCAGATCGTTCGAGTGAACCTCGACCTCGATCGGGGTGCCGTCGGCGCGCAGCAGCCGCCAGTGGTCGCGCTGGGCGTCCAGCCCGGAACGGCCGGGGCGCGAGGCGGGGAGGCCGGCGTCCCGGCTGCGCATCCGCGCCAGCGCCTTGCCGACCGACCGGCTGTCCTCGGTCGGGACGAGGTCGGTGATCAGGGAGCCGGAGAGGTTCGGGTAGCCGAGGACGCGTTCGGCGGAGGAGCCCGAGGCGTAGCGGACGGAGTCGTCGCCGTTGAGGATCAGGATGACGTCGCTGGCGCTCTGGACCAGGGTGCGGAAGTAGGCCTCGCTGTCCCGCCGGGTGATCTCCTGGCTGAGCATGACGCGCTCGACGGCGAACGCGGCCTGGCCGGCCAGGATCTCCAGCGAGCCCCAGAGGCTGGTCAGCTCCTGCTCGGTGCCGGTGACGATGAGGGCGCCGATCAAGGGGTCCCCGGACGGGCGCTCGGCCAGGGTGAGCGGGCACAGCAGGGCGCTGGGCATGCCGTCCAGCCGGGTGGCGAGGCCGTTGCCGATGTCCTCGACGGACAGCAGCCTGGTCTCCCGGTAGGCGGCGAGGGCGAGCGCCTCGTCGGACTCGTGCTCGGCGCCGAGCAGGTGGCGGTCGGCGCCGCGCTCGGCGTGCCGCACGTGCAGGACGCCGCCCTCGGTGACGGCGAGCAGCGCGACATGGCCGGGCTCGGTCGGCATCAGGGTGGAGGCGGCGGCCTGGACGGCGTCGGCGACCTCCTCGACGGTGACGGCCGAGGTGAGGGCGGAGCCGGCGACCCGCAGCGCGCGTTCCCTGGCGACGGCCTGGCGGCGGGCGCGCACCACGACCGCCAGCCGGGCGAGCACGAGCAGGTAGATCAGGGCGGAGAAGGCGCCGATCACCCCGGCGTTGCTGGTGTTGCCCGCGCCGGCCTCGATGATCAGGATGGTCGGCGCGATCAGTGAGGCGGCGGTGAGCAGCGCCAGCCGGACGGGGCTGAGGTCCGGCTGCTGGCTGGGGATGGGCCTGGTCAGCTCGACCATGGACGGGTGCAGGGCGGCCGCGCCCCAGGCGGTGTAGAAGGCGGCCCAGCCGAAGTCCACGGGGGTGCCGATGTGCCAGTTGCCGTGCAGCACGATCAGCCCGTAGGCGATGTCGGAGACCAGCAGGCCGACGGTGCCGACGGCGAGCAGCTGGAGCGATCGGCTGACGCCGCCCCGCGGTACGACCAGACGGAGCAACAGGGCCAGTACCACGACGTCGCCCAGCGGGTAGCCGATCGAGACGGCCTTCTGGAACCAGTCGAGGTCGGGGTTCCGCGCGTAGGGGAGGATCAGGTAGATCCAGACCAGCAGCGCCAGACCCATGGTGAGGATCAGCGCGTCCAGCAGGCTGGCCCGGTCCTGATGCGCGGTCCGCCAGCGGATGAAGCCCAACACGCCTGCCGCGTAAAGCAGGTACTCGGCGAGGTAGAAGCCGTCGGCGATGGACGGGAAGGGGCTGCCCAGGTGCAGGAACTGCATCTGGACGACCTGGACCACCTCGCCCGCCGTGAAGCTGAGGTTGGCGAGCGCGAGCAGGTACCAGTAGCGGGCGTGCGAGGGGCGGTTGAGGCGGACGCCGACCACGATGGCGGCGACGCCGCCCAGGCCGATGCCCGTCCACCAGATGATCCGCTGGGAGGGATTGGCGTAGTAGATGCCGGTGAACAGCACCATCCACGCCAGGTAACAGGCCATCAGGCGTTGGCGCCGACGTGTCAACGAGCTACCTCCTCCGCGACATCACCCCGTCCTCCCGCGGTGACGGGTGGTGGGATTTCCGGGCAGGGGCTCGCGAGCGTCCGGGCCGGACCGGGGTGGTCCGGCCGAACGTTCGAAATGGTCCTTGAGTGCGTATAGTCGGAAATGTCGCACCTCCCAGCATTCTGCCGCTACAGCACGAGGTCAAGCCGGTGGATGAAGCAGCGGACAGCGCACGGGGAGTACGTGCCGGAGTGGGCTCCGGACGTCACGCCGTGCTGGTCAACGAGGACGGTCAGTATACGATCTGGCCCGGGGACTTCACGGTTCCGAGCGGTTGGCGGACGGTCTTCGGGCCCGCCGGGCGTACGGAGTGCCGTCGCTACGTCGAGCGTGAGTGGCGTGCGCCGGGGCTCGGCCTGGGCCCGGGCGGCCCCGGCGGAGCCGTCGTCCCTCGCGTCGCCCGCACCGGCCGGACGGGCCCCCCGGACACCGTGCACGGGCTGGTCCGGGCCCGGGCGGCGGACGCCCCGGACGCCGTCGCGGTGGTCACCGACGAGGAGACGCTCACCTACCGTGACCTCGACACCCGCAGTGACCGGCTGGCGGGCGTCCTGCGCGGCCTGGGCGTCGGCCCGGAGCGGATCGTCCCGGTCTGCCTGGAGCGCGGCGCGGACCTGGTGACCGCCCTGCTCGGCGTGCTCAAGGCGGGCGGCGCGTTCCTGCCGCTGGACCCGGCGCACCCGCGGCGGCGGCTGGCCCGGCTGGTCGAGGACTGCGGGGCGGACGTGGTGGTCTCCGCGGACGGGCGGACCTTCCCCGGGGTGCGGGCGGTCGCACCCGACGGGCGCACCGACGCGACCGTCGACCCGACCGTCGACGCGGCGCCGGGGGAGGACCCGGCGGGCCCGGACGACCTCGCCTACCTGATCTACACCTCGGGGACCACCGGCACCCCCAAGGGCGTGCCGGTCACCCACCGCGCGCTGGTCTTCACCCTGGAGCGGGTGGTCGACGCCTACGGGCTCACCGCGCGCGACCGTGTCCTCCAACTGGCCGCACTCGGCTTCGACACCTCGCTGGAGCAGGTCTTCGCGACCCTGGCCGCGGGGGCCACCCTGGTGCTCGGCGGCGCCCGCACCTGGGCGCCCACCGAGCTGGCCCACCGGATGCGCGAGCTGCGGCTGACCGTCGCGGACCTCACGCCCGCGTACTGGCACCACCTGCTCGGCCTGTTCCCGCCGGGCGGGCCCGCGCCGGAGGGCCTGCGGCTGATCATCGTGGGCGGCGACACCGTGCACGCCGACGACTGCCGGGCCTGCCTGGAGCGGCTGCCGGGGGTCCGGCTGGTCAACGCCTACGGAGTGACCGAGGCGGCCGTCACCTCCACGCTCTGCGAACTCACGCCGGAGGCGCTGGAGCCCGGGGCCCAGCACGCCGGCCCCGGCCATCCGTCCGTCGCGCCGGTCCCGATCGGTCGGCCGCTGCCCGGGGTGCGGCTGCACCTGCTGGACGCCCGGCTCAGCCCCGTGCCGCCCGGCGAGAAGGGCGAGATCCACCTCGGCGGCCCCGGCCTGGCCCGGGGCTACTGGCGGGCGCCCGGGCTGACCGCCGAAACGTTCCTGCCGGACCCGTACGCGTCCGAGCCCGGCGAGCGCATGTACCGCACCGGCGACGCCGGCCGCTGGCGGGCGGACGGCAACCTGGAGATCCTCGGCCGCTTCGACGACCAGCTGAAGGTCCGCGGCCACCGGGTCGACCCCGCCGAGGTCGAATCCGTGCTCGCCGCCCACCCCGACGTCCGGCAGGCCCGGGTCGCCGCCGAGGGCAGCGCCGACGGCAGCCGCGTCCTCATCGCCTACTACACGCTCACCGAACGCGCCGCGTCCGGACCGCACGCCCGGCGCGGACGGATCCGCGCCTACCTGGCCGAACGGCTGCCGGACTTCATGGTCCCGTCGGACTTCGTGCTCCTCGACAGCATGCCGCTCACCCCGGCCGGGAAGATCGACCGCCGCCGGCTGCCCGACGCCCGGCCGCAGCTGCAGCGGCGGGACGGCCAGGAGGCGGCCGGGGGCGGCAACCCGACCGGCGCGCGCCGGGCCGGGGCCGCGCGCGGGGCCCCGTCCCCGAACGGCACCGCCCCGAACGGATCGTCAACGAACGGCTCGTCCGCGAACGGAACGGCCCCGGCCGGGGGCACCTCCACCGCCGTCGAGGCGGGCGTCGCCCAACTGTGGTCCGAACTCCTCGGCGTCGAGGAGGTCGGACCGGACGACGACTTCTTCGACCTCGGCGGCAACTCCCTGCTCGCCATGGAGATGCTCGCCCGCGCCCGGATCATGTTCGGCATCGACGTCACCCGGATCCGCTTCCTCACCCGTTCGCTGCTGCGCGACGCCACCCTGAGGGCCTTCGCCGCCGACACCCTCGCCGCCCGCACCGGCGGCCCGGCCCGCGCCGACGGTTCCGCCCGGGCGCAGGACCCCGCCGGCGCCGGCGGCGAGGCCGCCGTCGACTGGGCTGCCGAAGCCCGCCTGGACACACCCGTCCGGCAGTCCTGGAGCCCCGCGCCGTCCCGCGCCGAACCCACCGAGATCCTCCTCACCGGCGCCACCGGCTTCTGCGGCGCCCACCTGCTCGACGCCCTGCTGCACACCACCGCCGCCCGCATCCACTGCCTGGTCCGCGCCCCCGACGAGGAACACGCCCTGGAACGCCTCCGCGCCGCCCAGCAGCGCTTCCTCCGCCAGGACCTCGCCGACCGCCGCGTCGTCCCGCTCGTCGGCGACCTCGCCGAACCTCTGCTCGGCCTCACCCAGCAGCGCTTCGAACACCTCGCCAACACCCTGGACGCCATCCACCACCTCGGCGGCCTGGTCAACTTCATCTACCCCTACCACCAGCTGCGCGCCGCCAACGTCGGCGGCACCCGCGAGATCGTCCGGCTCGCCGGACACTCGCGCGGCATCCCCGTCCACTACCTGTCCACCCTCGCCGTGGTCGCGGGCTTCGGCGCGGCGGGCATCCCCGAGGTCACCGAACGCACCCCGCTCGACCACGCCGACCGGCTCGCCGTCGGCTACGTCGAGAGCAAATGGGTCGCCGAACAGCTCCTCCACCACGCCGCCGAGGCCGGGCTGCCGGTCACCGTGCTGCGCACCAACGACGTCACCGGCGACCTCCGCACCGGCGTGATGAACACCGGTACCGAGATGTGCGCGCTGATCAAGTACATGGCCGAGAGCGGGAGTTGCCCGGACGTCCGGCTGCCGCTCGACTTCGTCCCGGCCGACCGGTTCAGCCGCGCGATCTGCCACATCGTCACCCACGCGCCCGCCATCGGCGAGGTCTACCACCTGACCTCGCCCACCCCGGCCGGCCTCCCCGAACTCGCCGAACGGCTGCGCGCCCGGGGCCACCCCGTCGACGAAGTCCCTTACGAGCAGTGGGTGCAGGGCCTGGTCCGGTTCGCCGCCGGGCACCCCACCCACCCGATGACGCCGTTCGTGCCGCTCTTCGTCGACCGCGTGCCCGGCACCGAACTGTCCATCAGCGAGATGTACTTCCGCCCCACCTTCCCGCGCTTCGACCGGGCCAACACCGAACACGCCCTGGCCGGCAGCGGCGTGGTGCTGCCCGCCGTCGACGGCGGGCTGCTGGACTTCTACCTCGACCGGCTGACGGCGGAGGGCTTCCTGTCCCCGCCGCTCGGCACCTCGCCGCTCGGGGCGGTGCGATGACCGCCACCACCCCCGAGCAGCTCTTCGCGGCGGTGGACGTCGCCCGCGCCCCCGCCGACGGACCGGCGGCCTTCGGCGGCGACCTCGCGCCCGGCACCCTGCTCGCCGCCTACCGGCGCGGGCTGTTCCCGCTCCCGGCCGCCGACGCCTACGCGAGCGCCTTCAGCGAGGCCCGCTACGAGGAGGAGGTGGAGGCCGGCCGGATCGCCCTGCTGCCGGGGCCCGGGCAGGCCGACCCGTACGCGCTCGCCTGGTGGTCGCCCGACCCCCGCCCCGTCCTCCCCGCCGACGGCGTGCGCCTCGGCCGCAAGCTCTCCCGCCTGCTGCGCAACCGCCTGGACTGGTCGACCACCGCCGACGCGGCCTTCGAGCAGGTGCTCGCGGCCTGCGCCGAGGGCCGCGAACCCCCTTGGCTCACCCGGGACCTGCGGGAGGCGCTGACCGCCCTGCACCGGCTGGGCGCGGCCCACAGCGTCGAGGTGTGGGAGGAGGGGGAGCTGATCGGCGGGGTGTTCGGTACCGCGGCCGGGCCGGTGCTCAGCCTGGACTCGATGTTCCACCGCCGCCCGGACGCCGCCCGGGTCGCCGTCGCCGACCTCGCCGCCCGCTTCGCCGCCGTCGGCGGCCGGCTGCTCGACGCCCAGTGGGACTCCCCGCACGTGCGCTCCCTCGGCGCCGCGCCCCTGCCCCGGGCCGACTACCTCGCCGCGCTCGCCGCCGGACCCGGGCCGGGGGCGCCGCTGGACACCTCCCGGCTCCCGGCCGTCCGCCTGGCCCCCGCGAAGCCCCGCCCGCCGTGGCCGCCCGGGCACCGGCACGGGCACCGTCCCGCCGCGAGCGCCGACCGCAGCTGACGCACCGGTGCGCGGTGACCTGCCGGTGGACGGCGGCCCGCCGGTTTCGGGGCGGCGGGTGCTGGGCACGGTGGCGGGCATGCTGTCGGTAGTGGTCGCCCCCTGGGGCGGAGAACTGGTGTTCGAGCGAGGCGCGGACGAGCCGCACGACGCCGCGAGCACGATGAAGATCGCCGTCCTGGCCGCCCTGCACCGCGCCGGGGCCGACCTCGACGAGGCCGTGCCGGTGGTGAACTCCTTCGAGTCGCGGGCGGGCGGGGAGTTCGCCAACGACCCGGAGTGGGACAGCGACCCCGTGCCGTGGGGCCTCCTCGGCGGCACCGCGCCGCTGGGCCTGCTCGCCGAGCGGATGATCACCCACTCGTCCAACCTCGCCACCAACCTCTGCCTCGCCCGGACCGGTCACGAGGCCGTCGCGGAGGTCTGGCGGCGGGCGGGCGCCACCCGGAGCGGCAGCCCGCGCGGGATCGAGGACTACCCGGCGCGCGACGCGGGCCTGCACAACCGGGTGACGGCCCGCGACCTCGTCCGGCTGCTCCAGTCCCTGGCCGGGGAGCCGGAGTTGCTGGCGCTGCTGGAACGCAACGCGTTCCGGGTCGACCTCGCGGCCGGGCTGCCGCCGGGGACCGCCGTCGCGTTCAAGAACGGCTGGATCCCCGGCGCCCGGCACTGCGTGGGGCTGGTGCGGCCCGGGGACTGCCCGCCCTACCTGCTGGCCGTCTGCTACACCGGCCCGCTGGCCTCCGGCGCGGACGCGGCGGAGGACGATCCGGCGGCCCGGCTGGTCGCCCGGGTCTCGGCGGCGGTCTGGGCCCGCCGGCACACGATCTCCGGCCCGGTGGCCGCCGGCTGACGCCGCAGAAGGCTGTCGACCGGCGGCCGTCGGACCGTCAGCCCGTCAGTACGGCTTCACCAGGAAGTGCGCCGCACCCGGGATGCCGACCTTCAGCAGCTCGTCCTCCTCCGGCGTGGTCGCCGTGCCGGTCTCCTGCTTGAGGATCGCCCGGGACAGCGCCTGCACCCACATGGCGCGCGGCCGGCGGCGCTCCTCCCAGGCGGCGAGCGCGGCGGGCACCGTCTCCGCCGGGTCCAGGCTCTGCGCGAGGACGAGCGCGTCCTCGACGGCCATCGCCGCGCCCTGGGCCAGGTGCGGGGTGGAGGCGTGCGCCGCGTCGCCGGCCAGGACCACCCGGCCGACGTGCCACGGCTCCTCGACGGTGACCTGCGAGATCCGCGAGTACACCACCGCGGCCGGGTCGGTCACCTGCGTCAGCGCCTCGGCGATCGGCCCGCCGAAGCCGGCCAGCCGCTCGCGCAGCTGCTCGTGGGCGTGCTCCGGGTCCGGCCGGAAGTCCTCGGCCTCGGCGAACACCGAGCCCAGGTACATCAGGTCCGCGCTGATCGGGGTGAGCAGCGCCTTGGCCTTCAGGTTGCCGGTGGACATCACCACGCCCTGCACCTCGGGCGAACGCGGCAGGGTGACGCGCCAGTTGGCGAAGCCGGTGTACTCGGGCGCGTACTTCTCGCCGTAGAGCCGCTTGCGCAGCGGCGAGCCGATGCCGTCGAAGCCGACCACCAGGTCGTAGCGCCCGCTGCTGCCGTCGCTCAGGGTGACCGCCACCTCCTCGCCCTCGTCGGCGAGTCCGGTGATCGTGGTGCCGAACCGCAGGGTCGCCCCGGCGGCGGTGGCGGCCTCGCCCAGCACCCGGGCCAGCTCGGGGCGGGGGATGCCGTTGTTGGACGGCGCGCCGTCCATCCGCGGCTGCGGGATCTTGGCGAGGATGCCGCCGGTCGGGTCGCAGATGGTGAGCACCTCCCACTCGAACCCGGCTGCCAGGCACTGCTCCAGCACACCGATCTCGCGCATCACGTGCAGCGCGTTGGACGGCTGGATGATGCCGACGCCCAGGGCCTCCAGGGCGTCGCGCAGCTCGACGACGTCGACCCGGTGGCCGCGGCGGGCGAGGGCGGTGGCCGCGGTGAGGCCGCCTATGCCGCCGCCGTGGACGAGGACGCGCAGGGGTGGGGTCATGACGGGGTGCTCCAAGCTGTGGTGGGAGAAGTGGGGAAACGTTTCAGCGGACCGGCGCGCCGGCCGACAGCTCCATGAGGTGGTCGACCAGCGCGAGCAGCAGGTCCCGCCCGAACGTCCGCACCCGCACGTCGCCGATCAGCATCGGGACCTGCGGGTCCAGGTCGAGGGCGGCCCGGATCTCGTCCGCCGTCCGGGTGTTGTGGCCGTGGAAGCAGTTGATCGCGACCACGAACGGGATGCCCCGGCTCTCGAAGAAGTCGATCGAGGCGAAGCTGGTGTCCAGCCGGCGGGTGTCGGCGATCACGACGCCGCCGAGCGCGCCGTTCACCAGGTCGTTCCACATGAACCAGAAGCGCTCCTGTCCGGGCGTGCCGAACAGGTAGACCACCAGCTCCGGGTTGACGGTGATCCGCCCGAAGTCCAGGGCGACCGTGGTGGTCTCCTTGTTGTCGACCCCGGCCAGGTCGTCGACACCCTCGCTGGCGCGGGTCAGGTACTCCTCGGTGCGCAGCGGCGCGACCTCGCTCACCGCGCCGACCAGGGTGGTCTTGCCGACCCCGAAGCCGCCGGCGATGAGGATCTTGACGGCCGCGGGGACGGCGGGGGCGGAGGAGGGGAGCGGGGAGGAGGGGGAGGAGGGGCGGGGTGCGGATGGTGCCATGGTTCAGAGCCTCCGGAGTCCTTCGCGTACGGCCGTCAGCAGCCCGAGGTCCAGACCGCCGTCCCCGGCGGCCCGGGCCACCGAGATCGGGGCCCGGGCCAGCAGCATTCCCTGGGCGATCAGGTCGCCCAGGAGGATCTTGGTGACCGACACCGGCAGGTTGAGTCCGGCGGCCACCTCGGCCACCGCGGCCGGCCGGCGGCACTGTTCGAGGATCAGCCGGTGCTCCGGCTGGAGCCCGCGCGGACCGGACGACCGGGTGGCGAGCGCCTGGTCCGCCAGCTCCTCCACCGTGGTCATCAGCGTGATCAGGGTGAGGTCGTCGCGCTCCGGCGCCGTCCGGCCGCGGGTGATGGTGTAGGGGCGCACCATCGTGCCCGCGCCGTAGTCGTCGTCCTCGTCCTCTTCGGGCAGCTCGCTCCAGTGCGGCCTCACCGGGGACTCACCCCCGGTTCCTGGAGGCGAAGGCGTCGAACTCGCTGCGGACCGGCGTGCTGAGCTTCTGGCCGACCTGCTGGACGAGCTGGTGCATGGCCACCGACATCACCTCGGCGTCCACCTCCTGGTCGGCGACCACGGCCAGGTGGGTGCCCTGCGCGGCGGCGATGACGAACAGCCAGACCTCGGCCAGCTCGACGATCACCTGGTGGACCGGGCCGCCGTCGAACAGCTGGCCGATGCCGCGGGCGAGGCTCTGCTGACCGGTGGCGACGGCGGCCAGCCGCTCGGCGTCGGACCGCTCGATGGTGCGGGAGTGGCTGACCACCAGGCCGTCGTCGGAGAGCAGCACGGCGCTTCTCGTCCCGGGGACCGTGTCGACGAGTCCGTCCAGCAGCCAGTCGAGGTCCTGATGGGTGGCGATGGTGCGGTTCATGACTGCTCTTCCGTCCTCGTGGTTCGGGGGTCCGCGGCCGGGAGGGCCCAGGGGGAGGGACCCGGCGCGGGAGTCGGGGTTCCGGCGGCCGTGGGGGAGGCCGGGCCGGACGGGGGGAGGGGGCCGCGCCCCGGCGGCAGGGCGCCGGCCGCGGGGCCGCCGGCGGGGGACCGGTCCTCCGCGCCGTCGAGGCCCCGGGCGGCCCGGGACTGGCGCTGGAAGGCGCCGACGGTGGCGCCGGAGCGGCGCGGCGGACGCTGGAACGGGCCCTCGGCGCTGCCGGGGCCGGTGGCGCCTCCGAAGCCGGTCCCGGTGCCCGTTCCGGCCCCGGCGTACGGGGTACGGGGCGGCGGCGGGATGCGCAGCTCGGCGGCCAGGCTGGCCTGGCGCACCCGCTGGGGCAGCGGCGGCTGGAGACCGCCGGTCGGGGCGCCCGGGGCGGCGGCCGGGGGGTCGGCCGGTGCGACGGCGGACCCGGGGAGCGGGTTCGCCGGCGGCCCGTCGTGCTGGCGTCGCTCCGCCAGCCGGTAGTGGTCGGCGGGCCGGTACTGCTCGTCGGCGTAGGGCGCCTCGGCGGGCATCACCGTGGCGTAGGCGATGTCCGGGTAGGCGGGAGGGGCGTCCCCGGCGGAGTGGGGGGACGTGTCGTAGGGCTGCCCGTCGTAGCCGTGGCCGCCACCGGCGGGGGCCGGCGAACCGTGCTCGACCGGCTGGCCGTGCTCGGCCGGCGGGTGCAGATAGCCGTCCGCCTCGACGTGGGGGAAGGCGCCGTCGCGCGTGCGGAAGGTGTCACGCCCACCGAGGCCGTCGTGCCCACCGAGGCCGTCGCGCTCGCCGAAGGCGGTGGGTCCGCCGAAGACGTCACGCGCGCCGAAGGCGTCCTGCTCGGGGAAGGGGCCGGGCTCCGGGAAGCCGTCGTGCTTGCCGAAGTCGATCCGGACCGGGTCGCCGAGGAGCTCGTCGTCCGAGGGGGGTACGTACTCGACGTACCCGAACGCCTGGGCCTGGGAGGGCGCCTGGGCGCCGGAGGCCGCGCCGGGGGTCACGAGGGGGGCGCTGCCGGAGGAGAACCAGTCGCCGCCGGCCTGGCCGGGGTGCGGAGCGGCGTCCGCGTGGGCGGCGCGCTCCTCCTCCTCGTCCACCGCGACGACCGCCGACGAGGTCGTGGTGTCCGCCGCCCGCTCCGTCTCCGTGCCGGCCGGGAGTGCCGGGGAGGGCATCTCGGTCACCGAGGCGAGCGGCACGGGCGGCTGGGCCCGGTCCGCGGGCCGCTGCCGCCGGGCGAGCGGGATCGGGGTGACCGCCGCGTTGTCGGGCAGCCCGGAGTCGCCGTCGAGGATCAGCTCGCCGGGGACGAGCACGACCACCCTGGTCCCGCCGAACGCCGACGGCCGGAACTCGATCTGCAGGCCGATCGCCGACGCCAGCCGGGCCACCACGTGGAAGCCGAGGCGGATGTCGTCACCGCGGGCCAGCATGTCCGTACGGGGCGGTTCGTCCGCGAGCGCGGCGGCCATCAGGGCGTTGGCCGTGTCGTACTGCTCCGGGTCCATGCCCAGGCCGCGGTCCTCGATCTCGATCGCGAGCCCCCGGCCGACCACGGCCGCCCGGACGTCGACCGGCGTCGGCGGCTTGGAGAAGCTCGCCGCGTTCTCCATCAGCTCGGCGACCACGTGCGCGATCGGGCCGACCGCCCGCTCGGAGAGCCACGGGTGGCCCTCGACGTCCAGCACGATCCGGCGGTACTCCTGGACCTCGCCCTGCGCGGCGCGCAGCACGTCCAGCAGCGGCACCGGCTTGCGCCACTTCCGCTGCGGCTGGCCGCCGGCCATGATGACCAGGTTCTCCTCGTAGCGGCGCAGGCGGGCGGTCAGGTGGTCGAGGTCGAACAGGCCCTCCAGCACCTCCGGGTCCTCGTGCCGCCGCTCCAGGGCGTCCAGCTTGCGCAGCTGCTGACCGATCAGCAGCTGGGTGCGGCGGGCGATCCGCTGGAGCAGCCGCTCGAAGCCCCGGTGCTGCTCGGCCTGCCGGACGGCGGCCCCCAGCGCGGAGGTCCGGGCGAGGTTCATGGCCTGGCCGAGCTGCGCCAGCTCGTCGCCGCCGCGGGCGTGCGTGCCGGCGGTGATCGCTCGGCTCTCCGCCTCGACGTCCACCTGCTCGCCGCGCGCCAGCCGCTCCACCACCTCGGGCAGGGTGTGCTCCATGTCCTGGGCCTGGGCGTGCAGATCGTTGATCCGGCGGCGCAGCGAGCGGGTCAGCCGCCAGCTGGCGATGACCACGACGACCACCGCGAGCAGACCGATCACCGAGGTCAGCGCGACCCGGATGAGCAGCGAGAGGATCGAGCCCTTGCCGACCTCGACCACGCCCTCGGTGCGGGTCTCGATGGCCTTCACCAGCTGCGGGTTGACCTGGTCGACGGCCTGCCGCCACTGGTCCTGGAGCTGCGGCAGCCGCACGGTGCCGGTGGCGTCGGCGACGGCCGGGCGGGTGAGCGCCTGCTCGACGGCGGCTTTGGCCTGCCACGCCGGACCGCTCATCAGCTCGGACCAGGCGGCCCGCTCGTCGGTCGGCACGTAGGGCACGACCTGGACGGTGAACAGGTGCTCCTGGGCGCCGATCGACTGCTGCACGAGCTGGTAGTCGGAGGCGCTGAGCTTGCCGGACGGCCAGCCCCGGGCCAGGATCGCGTCCTCGCGGGCCAGCATCTCCTTGGCCCAGAAGGAGTTGACCAGGGTCTTGGAGATCCAGGTGACCTCACCGGTGTCGACGTGGCTGAGCGCGGTGAACAGCCGCAGGTCGACCGCGATCAGGTCGGTGTAGTAGGCGTAGACGCCCTGCTGGTCGGCGGTGCCCTTGTCGACGAGGGCCCGCTGGTCGCCCAGCTTCTCCATCGCGCGCCGGGCCTCGGCGACGGCCGTGCGCACCTCGGCGGGCGCGCTGTCGGCGGTCTCGCCGGACAGGGTCTGGAACTTCTCCACGGCCTCGTCGGTCAGCCGGCGCTGGCGCTTCAGCTGGTCGGCGACGCTGCCGGGGCGGGAGAGCGCCTCGGCACTGAGCCGGCGCTCCTCCTGGAGGTTGTAGTAGACGATGTTGGACGGCTGTCCCGCCTTCTGGGCCAGCAGGCCCTGGGCGGCCAGGCGCTGGAAGTCGAAGAAGGTCACGCCGCTGGTGACCGCCCAGAGGGCGGCCAGGGCGATGCTGGGGACGAGGGCCAGGACGAGCAGTGCCGTCCGCAGCGACAGGCGCGGCCGACGCCTGCGGGGGGCCTTCGGCGTCGGGGGCCGCCGATTCGCACGCGCGCGCAGAGCTGACTCCTTGGGGCTGGCGGTCGGCCTGCGAGGGTCGGACCGTCCGGGGCACGGGCTTTATGACGAAGCGATACTAGTCATACGGTGTGTTAGGAGTGAAAGCCCGTTCGATCTTCGGACGGTACACACACAGGTCCTTAACATCCCGGTAGCACGTGGTTCACGCCCGTACACGGTCTCCCGCCCGGTCTCCCGGCGGTGCTCCGGCACCCGCCCCGGGCTGGTCGGACGGTGTCCGCAGCCCTGTTCGCTCCGTCGTCGGGGAGTGCCCTCGGAGGAACGGGAACGCCCCCGGTGGAGGTTCACGGGCACGCTGCTCGGCGTTCGGTGCTCGGCGTTCGGCGTTCGGTGCGCGGCGTCCGGTGCGCGGCGTCCGGTGCGAGGCGTTCGGCGTTGGTGGGGGCGGCCCCGGGGTCCGTCGGGACCCCGGGGCCGCCGGAAGGTGTTACGCGATGCCGAACGCGGCGGCCCAGCGGGCCGTGCCGGACGGCAGCGGGTGACGGGCCTCGTCCAGGCTCAGGGCCATCCACGCCTCGTCCGGCGCGTCGACGGTGAGCGTGATCCCGTGCTCCGAGGCCCGGCCGAAGCCGAACCTCGGGTAGTACGACGGGTGCCCGAGCAGGATGACGAACCGCTCGCCCCGCTCGCGGGCGGCGTCGAGTCCGGCCCGCACGAGGGCGGAGCCGGCGCCGGACCGCTGGTGGTCGGGGTGCACGGAGACCGGAGCCATCGCGAGCGCCGGGGTGTCGCCGATGAAGGCGCGGGTGAGCAGCACATGGCCGACGGGGTCGGCCCCGGCCTCGGTGGTGGCGACGATCGAGAGACCGTCGATCCACGCCTCGTCGGCGCGCAGGGCCTCGACGAGATCGGCCTCGTACGGCCGCCCGAAAGCGGCGACCGTCAGCTCATGGACGGCCGGGAGGTCGCGGGGCTGCTCGACCCGGGTGTGCCAGGAGGAAGAAGGCGAGGAAGCGGAAGAAGACATGGGAGTCCCTTGGAGAAGGGGCCCCGGAGAGCGAAGGGCGTCAGACCGGGACCCGGGAGGTGAGAACAGTCCGGGTGCCGCGCAGCACGTGCGCAGCGGCTGTCACCGCGACCACAATTCACCTTCCCTGTCTCCGTAGCGGACTTCGCGCGAGCTCGAACGGCCGGTGGGCCGGGCTCGACGATCGAACGTAACACGGGCCCCGGACGGGCCGCGAAGGGTTTTCTGCGCCCGCCCCGGGGCAGCCCGGGCGTCAGCGGCGGCGGGCGGCGCGGGCGACCACGAGCAGGAACAGGCCGCAGGCCGTGACCACCACCCAGCCGGTCCGGGAGGCGGCAGTGAGGCCGGCCGGGGCCGCGCCCGCGACCAGGCCGCCGGCGATCGCGATGCCCAGCGCCGAACCGAGCTGGCGGGCCGTGGAGGTGATCGCCCCGGCCACCCCCGCGCGGTCCGCCGGGAGGCCGCCCACGGCCGTGTTGGTGATCGGAGCGTTCGCGAAGCCGAAGCCGACACCGAGCAGCAGCAGGGCGAGCAGCAGGCCGGGCAGGTCAGCCACGTCGGCCACGCCGGACGGGCTGCCGTCCGCGCCGTGCGGGGCGTCGTCGACCAGGAACGCCCGGACCAGCAGCAGTGCCCCGCCGGCCGTGGTGAACCAGGCCGCGAGCAGCAGCGGCCGGCGCGGCCCGCCCCGGCCGACCAGGGCGCCGGACAGCGGCGCGCAGACGGTCGCTCCCAGCGCCATCGGCAGCGAGGCCAGCCCGGCGGCCAGCGGCGTCCACCCCCGGGCGTGCTGGAGCTGGAAGGTGGTGAGCAGCAGGGTCACCGTCAGCGCGACGAACACCGTCACCGCGCCCAGCGCGGCCGTACTGAACGCCGGCCGCCGGAACAGCCCGAGGTCCATCAGCGGTTCGGCCCGGCCGCGTTCGGCCAGGACGAAGCCGGTGGTCGCCGCCGCGGCCGCCGCGTACCCGGCGAGGGCCCAGGGCGAGCCCCAGCCGATCCGCGGGCCCTCGATCAGCACGGCCACCGTCGTACACACCGCGAGGGTCAGCAGGAGCTGGCCGGGCAGGTCCGGGCGGCGGGCCCGGGGCGCGCGGGACTCGGGCACGAAACGGATGCTCAGCAGCACGGCCGCCAGCACCACCGGCACGTTCACCCAGAACACCGAGCGCCAGCCGAGGGCCGAGACCAGCGCGCCGCCGGTGACCGGCCCGGCCGCCATGCTCAGCCCGAACACCGAGGCCCAGACCCCGATCGCCCGGGCCCGTTCCCGGGGGTCGGGCATCGCGTTCACCACGATCGCCAGCGCCACCGGGCTGAGCATCGACGCGCCCACCCCCTGGAGGGCGCGCGCCGCGACCAGCGCGCCGGCCGAGGGCGCGAGCGCGCACACCAGCGAGGCGAGGCCGAAGACGACCAGTCCGCACTGGAAGACCCGGCGGCGTCCGAACCGGTCCGCGAGCGCGCCGGCCGAGATCAGCAGGCTGGCCAGGACCACGGTGTAGGCGTCCACGATCCATTCCAGGTCGCGGGTGCCGACGCCCAGCCCGTGCCCGATCGCGGGCAGGCCGACGTTGACGATCGTGGTGTCCAGGCCGACCAGGAACAGGCTCAGCGCGCAGACCGCGAGCACGGTCCACCGTCGGCGCGCGCTCAGCGGGGGAGGGGCGGTGGCCGCGGTGGCCGCGGTGGTCGCGGTCGAGGGGGAGGTGGTCATGGGGGGCGCCTTCCGGTCGGGACAGTGGCACGGGTCGTGCTGGTGATCGCCATGGTCGGACCGGCGGTGGGCGGTCGCCCAGGGTCCTTGCGGAAACCGCAAAACCGCGGACGGGGCAGAATCGCCCCCATGGACGCCGACCCCGCTGATTCCGCAGGCCCCGCTGGTCCCTCCGAGCCCGACCGCCCGGTCGAGGCGGACACCACGCCCGTCGCGACCGACGACGTCCAGGCGATCGTCGCCGCCATCGGGCCCCGGCTGCGCGCGCTGCGGCTCGGCCGGGGCCTCACCCTGGACGCGCTGGCCGTGATCACCGGGATCTCGGTGAGCACCCTCTCCCGGTTGGAGTCCGGCCACCGCCGCCCCACCCTCGACCTGCTCATCCCGCTCGCCCGCGCCCACCGCGTCGCCCTGGACCACCTGATCGCCGCCCCCGCCACCGGCGACCCCCGCCTCCACCTCCGGCCCCGCCACCGGGACCCGGGCAGCGTCCTCGTCCCGCTCACCCAGTACCCGGGTCGGGTGCAGGTCTTCAAGCAGGTCCTGGCCCCGCGCGAGCCCAGGCTCGTCAGCCATGTCGGCTACGAGTGGCTCTACGTCCTCGCGGGCGAGCTGCGCCTCCTCGTCGGCGACCGCGACCTCACCCTCCACCCGGGCGAGGCCGCCGAGTTCGACACCGCCGAACCCCACTGGTTCGGCCCGGCCGGCACCGAGGCGGTCGAGATCCTCCACCTCTTCGGCCCCCACGGCGACCAGGCCGTGCTCCGCACCGGCGAGGCCCCGGCGTAGCGGGCGGCTGCGGGAGGGGCTTCGGACGGGAAGTCGGCCGGTCCGACTTCCCGTGCGGTGGGGGTGGTGGGTGTGTTGCGGGCCCTGCTGCGCTCCGGTGCGGCCTCGCGTACTGGCTCGGCTCGGGGGGCTGCGCACGGGAAGTCGGCGGGTCCGACTTCCCGTGCGGGGCGGAGCCTCAGTGGGTGAACTGCCGGGTGGGGTGGTGGCCGAGGGTGAGGGAGACGGCTTCGAGGGCGCTGGTGAAGGAGACCTCGCTCAGCACGCCCGGTGCGGCGATCAAGCCCGCAGGGGCGTTCACCTGGACGTTCAACAAATTGTTGCCGTCACGCCATCCGGCGGCCACGGGGTGACACTCCGCGCTGCCTACCGTGCCGGGCCATGAGCAACTCCCACACCCGGCTGACCGCGGCCGTGGCGCTGACCGGCGCCCTCGTCCTCGGTACCCCCGCGCTGGCCGTCGCCGCCCCGGCCGCCGGTTCCGCCTCCGCCGACAGCGCGGCCGCCGCCCCGGCCGTCGCCCGGCACGCGATCCCCTTCACCTCGGCCACCGCCACCCAGCAGGCCGACGGCAGCTTCACCCTCAGCTGGACCGCCCACGGCGCCCGCAACGTCACCGTCTACGCCGGCACCGACCCGGACGACATCCGCCACCGCAAGGCCGTCGCCAAGGGCGCGGGCTCCGCCAGCGTCACGGTCACCGGCCTGGCCGCCGCCGACCGCTGGTTCTTCGAGCTGGTCCCGGACCGGGGCGCGCCGCTGGTCGTCGCCGACCGCTCGCTGCACCTCGCCTCCGCGCCGAACTTCCGTGACGCCGGCGGCTACCGCACCGCCGACGGCCAGTGGGTGCGGACGGGCGTCGTCTACCGCTCCGGCGACCTCTCCAAGCTGACCGACCAGGACCTCGCCAAGCTCCGCCGCCTCGGCGTCCGCACCGTCTTCGACCTCCGCACCCCCGGGGAGCAGAAGACCGCCCCGGACCGGATCCCGGCCGGTGCCACCGCCGTGAACGCCAATGTGCTGGGCGTCGCCGACACCGGCGCGTTCAACGTCACCAGCCCGCAGGCCGCCGTCCGGGCCATGGTCGACGCCGAGCGCACCATGGTCTCCGCCGACAGCGCCCGCACCGCCTACCACGCGGTGCTCAACGCCCTGGTCGAGCGGAACGACGAGAACGTGCTCTTCCACTGCACCGCCGGCAAGGACCGCACCGGCTGGGCCTCCGCCGCCCTGCTGACCGCGCTCGGCGTGCCGCGCGAGACCGTCGAGGCCGACTACCTCGCCAGCAACACCTACCGCGCCGCCGAGATCGCGGCCACCCTCGCCCAGCTGCCGCCCGCCTACCAGGCGATCTACAAGCCGCTGCTGGACGTCCGGTCCGAGTACCTGGCCGCCGGGTTCGACGAGGTGCAGCGGAAGTTCGGCTCCTTCGACGGTTACCTCAAGTCCGGCCTCGGCCTGGACAAGCGGGACCTGCGCGACCTGCGCAGCCAGCTGCTCGTCGGCTGACGGCACCCGCCCCCGTCCGACGGCACGCGCTCGGCGTCCCGCCCCGGTGTCCCGCCGGGGCGGGCGCCCGGGAGCACCGGGCCCGCCCGTCCCGGCGGGACACCGCGTTGCCGGAACCGGGACGCCCTGGTTCGATCGTCCGTATGGACCAGGAACCCGCCCCCGCCCCCGCCCCCGCCCCCGACCCCGTCGCCGCCGCTGCCGCCTCGGCCCCCGCCATCGCCGCCACCCTGCGCCAGATCGGCCCCCGGCTGCGCCGGCTGCGCGAGCGCAAGGACCTGTCCCTGGCCGACCTGAGCCAGGCCACCGGCATCTCCAAGAGCACGCTCTCCCGCCTGGAGTCCGAGCAGCGCAAGCCGAGCCTCGAACTCCTGCTGCCCATCGCCGCCGCCCTCGCCGTTCCGCTGGACGAGATCGTCTCCGCCCCGCGCGTCCAGGACCCGAGGGTCCACCAGCACCCGGGCCGGGCCGACGGGCGGACCTTCGTCCCGCTCTCCCGCCACCGCACCGAGCCCCGCGCGTTCAAGATCCTGATCCCGGCCGCCCACCACACCCCCACCCTCGCCACCCACACCGGCCACGAGTGGCTCTACGTGCTCTCCGGCCGCCTCCGGCTGCTCCTCGGCGAGCACGACGTCGTCCTCGCGCCGGGCGAGGCGGCCGAGTTCGACTGCCAGAACCCGCACTGGTTCGGCTCCACCGGGACGGGGGACGTCGAGGTCCTGAGCCTCTTCGGCAAGCAGGGCGAACGCCTCCACCTGCGCGCCCGCACCCGCCCGAAGGACTCCTGAGCCGACCCGGCCGGTCCCCGTGCCGCTCAATCCCCTCGCACGCCGTCGAGCCGTTCATGGAGGTCCTCGGCGAAGCGCGTCCGGTAGACGCCGTGGACGATGGTCCCGGGAGACTGGTAGCCCCGGTGCCCGGGGTCCGAGACCTCCCCGTCCCAGGGCGTCGCGACGTCCGGACCCAGCGGAGCACGCCCCAGATACATCCGGGCGGCCTCCGCCAGCGGCAGGTCACCCACGACCACCGAGCTCCACAGCGCGCGGCCCTGCCCGACCACCCACAGGCACAGGTCCTCGGTGCTGTCCTCGGACCAGACCTCCCCGTCCACGGTCACACCTTCGGAGAAGTCGGCCAGCGACTCCGCCGCGGACTCGTAGGCGAGTGCGAACGCCTCCAGCGCCTCCCGCGGCTGGGTCCCGAGCCACGACTCCAGGGCGGACAGGCGCGGTCGGGTCGATTCCAGGACCTCCCAGAACCCGTCGGAGACATGGTCCGGTCCCATCGCGGCTCCTGTGTCGAAGGCTGCGGTACGCGCCCGACCGTACCGTGCGGCGCGTACCGCGCGGCGGAGTTCCCCGGAGGATCCCGGGCCCGGTCGGGGGTGGCTCAGGGGGTGGCTCAGGAGGCGGCGTGCAGGGCGGTCGGTGTGCCCGCCGCAGGGGTCGTCGGCAGGCCGGCGCGGTGGGCGAGGGCGGCTGCCTCGCCCCGGGAGCCCACCTCCAACTTGGCCAGGATGTTCGCCACATGGAACTTCACCGTCGACTCGCTGATGTGCAGGGCGGCGGCGATCTCCCGGTTGCGGCGGCCCAGGGCCAGCTGGTCCAGCACCTCCAGCTCCCGGGGCTGCAGGCCCTCCAGCGGCCGGGCCGCGCCGATCGGACCGGCCGGGGCGTGCAGCGGCAGGTCGACCGTCACCGTGGTGCCCCAGCCCGGCACGGCCTCGACCGTCAACCGGCCCGCCAGCGCGGCGATCCGGTCGGCCGTGCGGTGGACGGCCAGCGCGTCGGCCGTCAGCAGACCCGGGCCGTCGTCCCGGACGACCGCCCGCAGGCCGTCCGCCACGAACTGCCAGCTCACGTGCAGCCGGGTCAGGCCGTCCTGCTCCAGCATCGCGAGCACGGCGGAGCGGACGGCGGTGCGGGCGGTGTGCGCGGTGTCGGTGGGCACCGAGCGGTCCCCCTCGGTCGGCGCCAGCAGGTCCAGCCGGACCGGGCTGTGCCGCAGCAACGGCTTCACCTCGTCGGCGAGTCGGGCGAACGCGGTGGCGGCCGGCTCCTCGCTCAGCTCGCGGTCGAGGTCGCCTGCGCTGCGCAGGTCGAGCAGGGCGGTCACGGCCAGCTCGGTGGCGTTGCGTCGGGCGGTGGCGTCGTCCAGGCCGGCCGACCGCAGCGGTCCGAGGATCGCGGACAGCGCGGAGGCGTGGGCGCCGCTGAGTTCGGCGATCGCCCGGGCCCGGGCACCGGCCGAGGCCCGGGAGGCGGCGGCCTGCGCGGGCGCGGCGTCCACGGCGCGGTGGTGGGAGTGGGTGGTCACCAGCTCCCACAACTGCTGGAGCAGGCCGAGCGAGCGCTCGGGCAGCGGCTCCGGTGACTCCGGCGGCTCCGGTGCGCGCCCGGAAGGCCTGCCGTTGGTCCGTCCTGGCGGGACGGTCGGACCGGTCGCGGCCGGACGGACCAGCACCAGCAGGGCGCCGTTGCTCCCGGGCGGGGCCGACGCCACCGCGACCGCCGGGCGCGGCCGACCGCCGAGCACGGCCTCGCCCTGCCAGGGGCGGCCGGGCGTGACCTCCTGGGCCAGCAGGCCCAGCTCGGTGCCGGTGATCCGGGCGGACAGCTCCTCGGGGCCGACGGCGTTCGCGGGCGAGTAGGTGCAGACGCCGCTGAGCTGCGCCACCGCGAGGTGCGGGACGAGTCCGGCGAGCACCTCGGAGAGCTTCGGCAGGATCGTCACCCGGGGTTCGCGCAGCACCTCGGCGGCGAGGGTCAGCACCCCCTCGGCGTCCTCCCAGGACCACCCGCCACCCCGGTCACCACCGTGCCCGCCACCGTGCCCACCGCCGCGCTCGACCATGCGACCGAGCCTAGTCCGCGCCCGCCCGAACCCGCCCGCCCGAACGGCCAGGTGGAACTGTCCGAACGGCCGGCCGGACCGCCGGGTCCGCCGTACCAGGCTGGAGCCCGTCACCAGGACGACGGCGGCCCCCGGCCCCGGCGTCCCCAGGTCCGGAAGAACGCTGGAGATCCGCCATGAGCAGCACCCTCAACGCCGCCGCCCTCGCCACGAAGGCCGTCGCCATCACCGAGTACGGCACCGCGGACGTCCTGCGGCCGGCCGTGGTCGAGGTGCCCGCGCCCGGCCCCGGCCAGGTCCGGGTGGCCGTGCGCGCCGTCGGCGTCAACCCGCTCGACCACAAGGTCCGTTCCGGCTCGCTGACCGACCTGTTCCCGGTCACCTTCCCGGCCGTGCTCGGCTACGAGATCGCGGGCGTCGTGGAGTCCGTCGGCGCCGACGTCACCGACTGGCAGCCCGGCGACGAGGTGCTCGGCCAGGTCTGGGGCGGCGGATACGCCGAGTACGCCCTGGCGGCGGCCGACCAGCTGGTCCGCAAGCCGGCCGGGGTGGACTGGACGGTCGCCGCGGCGCTCCCGGTGGCCGCCGAGACCGCCTGGCGGTCGCTCGCCCTGCTGGGCGTCGAGCCCGGCCGGACGCTGCTGGTGCACGGGGCGGCGGGCGGCGTCGGCACGCTGGTGGTGCAGTTCGCCCGGGCCCGGGGGATCCGGGTGATCGGCACCGCGAGCGAGGCCAACCACCCGTACCTGCGCGAGCTGGGCGCCGAGCCGGTCGTCTACGGGGAGGGCCTGGCCGAGCGGGTCCGCGCCGTCGCGCCGGAGGGTGTGGACCGGGTGCTGGACACGGCCGGGGCGGGCGTGCTGCCGCTGTCGATCGAGCTGGCGGGCGGCGCGGAGCACGTGCTGACCATCGCCGACGCGCCGGGCGCCGCGCAGCACGGGGTCCGCTTCACCGGCGGCGACGAGCCGACCGACTACCTCCGCCCGGCCCTGGAGAGCGCGCTCGCCCTCGCCGCCGAGGGCGGTCTGAACCTGCCGCTGCACCGGGTGCTCCCGCTGGCGGAGGCGGCCGAGGCGCAGCGCGAGAGCGAGGGCGGCCACGTCCGGGGGAAGATCGTCCTCACCGTCGGCTGAGTCCTGCGGAGGCCCGGCGGGCGCTCATCCCGTGCCGGGGCCCGGTCGGCCGAGGCGCTCGACGACGACCATGGCCGCGTCGTCGTCGAGCCGCCCGCCCGCGTGGGCCAGCAGGTCGCGGCGCAGGTGCAGCAGCAGGGCGGCCGGGGGCTCGGCGGGGCGGGCGGCGGTCCGTTCGGCGACCCGCTCGGTCAGGGGGTAGAACCGCCGCTCGCTGTCGCGGGCCTCGATCACGCCGTCGGTGTAGATCAGCAGCCGGTCGCCGGGCAGGAACGGGAAGTCCTCCACCACGTACGGCGCCGCGACCAGTTCGCCCAGGCCCAGCGGCGGCGAGGTGCGGCGGGGCTCCAGCGCGGTGACCCGGTCGCCGTGCAGGAGCAGCGGCGGGGGGTGGCCGCAGTCGACCAGGCGGACCACCGCGCCGTCGTCCGGGACGTCCAGGACGACGGCGGTGATGAACGACTCGCCGCTGTCGTCCGTCGCGGGGTCGGGCCGCCCGTCGTCCGCTGGTCGGGTACCGGGCGGGGCCCCGGTGTCCGTCGGCCCGGTGCGGCGGAACCCGCGCGGGCGCGGCCGGTCGCCGAGGCTGTCCTCGCGCTGCACGCGCTGCTGCTCGGCGAGCTGGGCGAGGTCCCAGGCGATGCTGCCGTCCAGGTGGCCGACCAGGCCGGGCAGGTCCGGGTACAGGTGCGCGGCCGCCCGGAAGGCGCCCAGCAGCAGCGCCGCGTCGCCGAGCGAGGACAGGCCCTTGCCCCGGACGTCGCCGACCAGCAGCCGGGTGCCGGTGGCGGTGCGGGCCGCCGCGTAGAGGTCGCCGCCGACCTGCGCCTCGGCCTCGGCGGCCAGGTAGAAGGAGGCGAGGTGCAGCGGACCGGTCCGGTCGGGCAGCGGGCGCAGCAGGACCCGCTGGGCGGCCTCGGAGACGGAGCGGACCTGTGCCAGCTCGCGTTCGTGCCGGTCGCGCAGCACCCGCAGGGCGACGATCAGCGCCGACACGGCGAGCAGGGCGCCGAGCTGGGTCTCGTGGTTGCCCGTGGTGAGGCCGTCGCGCAGGATGCCGATGACGGTGAGCGCGGCGAGCGAGAGCAGCGCGACGACGGCGGTGGCGCGGGCACCGGCCAGGGACGCGGTGAGCGCGGGGGCGACGATCAGCAGCGGGCCCAGGTGGATGTCCGGCGGGGCGAGCACGTCCACCACCGTGATCACCACGATCAGGGCGAGCGGTACGGCCGTCAGCGCCCGGCGGTCGGGCGTCCAGGACCGGCGGCGGTCGTGGGGACGCCGATCGTCGGGGTGCTGCCGGAGGGGCACTCCTCCTCTGTACACCGTCCGGGTGGTCGGCCGCACCCCGAGCCGGTGGTGACGCGTCCCGGGCGGCGCGGCCGGGCCGGGTCAGTCCTCGGCGCCGTAGCGGGCCAGGTAGTCGGCGAACCGGGCGACGTCCTCGTCCGACCAGGCGGTGAAGCGGGCGGAGAAGGAGAGTCGCCGCTGCTCGTTGGCCTCGCGCAGCAGGGTGAGTCCGGCCTCGGTGGCCAGCAGGATCTGGCCGCGCTGGTCCTCCGGGTCGGTCTCGCGGCGCAGCAGTCCGAGCTTCTCCAGCGCGGTGACCTGGCGGCTCACCGTGGACTTGTCGAGCATGAAGTGCGCGGCGACGTCGGCGGCCCGGCAGCCGCCGCGCTCGGTGATGAGGTCCAGGATGCTGTAGGTGACCAGGGAGAGGTCGGGGTGCAGCTGGGAGGCCTTGTGCCGGGCGCGGCGGGCGAAGGCGGTCAGTTCGCGCTGGATGGTCGCGATCGACGTCTCGCGGTCGGGCACGGGGACCGTCCTCCGGGGGCTCGGGGGTCTACCGCTCGGGAATCTGCCGCGCGGGGAGTTGTTGCATTATACAACGGTTTTGGGTGCGTCCGAAGATCCCGGCGGACGGTCCGCCGCACCGGCCCGGCCCGCCTGCCAGGCGCGCGCCGCCGCGATCCGGCGGGTGGCGCTCGGATGAGTCGCGAACAGTAGCTCAAGCACCCGCGGCGGGTCGACATCGGACACATTGGTCACCGCGAGCCTGCGCTGCATCGCCACGAACTGCTCCGCGTCCCCCGTGAGTTCGAGCGCGTGCCGGTCCGCCCTGGCCTCCACCCGGCGGCTCACCGCGCACTGCACCGGGCCGGACAGCGCGCCCAGCAGCGCCGCGAGCGCCGCCAGCAGCGGCAGCGACCGGGGATCGGCCGCGTCCGCCGCGCCGGCCGCCGACAGCAGCGCGTCCCGGCCGGACGCCAGGCCCAGCAGCACCACCACGACGGCCGCGCCGACCGCGCCCAGCACCGTCCCGGTCAGGACGTCCCGGTGCTTGACGTGCCCCAGCTCGTGCGCCACCACCAGCTCCACCTCGCGCGGATCGGCGGTGGTCAGCAGCGTGTCGTAGGCGACGATCCGCCGCGTCGCCCCCAGGCCCGAGACGTACGCGTTCAGCGCCGTGGTCCGGCGCGAGGCGTCCGCCACCAGGACGTCCCGCACCCGGACGCCGTCCCGCGCGGCCAGGCCGAGCAGCGCCTCGCGCTGCGGGCCCGGGGCCATCGGCGTGAAGCGGTTGAACACCGGCTCGACGAGGAGCGGGTAGAGGAAGGAGAGCGCGGCGGTCAGCAGCGCGGCCGCGCCCGCCGCCGGGAGCCACCAGCGCTCCGGCGAACGGCCGGTGAGCGCGTACAGGCCGAGGACCACCGGCAGGGCGAGCGCCAGGGTGAGGGCGAGTCCGCGCAGCGCGTCCACCGCCCAGCCGGCCCAGCCCTGGGTGACCAGGCCGAACCGGGCCCGGACCGAGCGCGCGCCCGCCCCGAACGGCAGCTGCGCCGCCCGGCCGAGCAGTACCAGGGCGGCCGTCCCGGCGAGCACCTCCGCCGTTCGGGAGCCCCCGAACCAGCCGCCGGCCGTCGACACCAGCCCGGCCCCGGCGGGGGTCAGGCCGAGCGCGAGGGTCAGCGCCAGGCCGGTGGCCTGCGCGCCGAGCGCCCAGGGCAGCTGGGCGCGGCGCAGTGCCCGGCCCCGGGCGCGCTCGGCGGGGGTGAAGTCGGGGGTGGGGCCGGGGGCGAGGCCGGAGGTGAGGTCGGGGGTGGGGCCGGGGGCGAGGCCGGAGGTGAGGTCGGGGGCCCGGCCGTCGTCGCCCGGCGGTGGGCCGACAGAATCTGTCATCTGTTGTCCGTCATCCGAGGTCTGTCAGTCGTCAGTCGTCAGTCGTCGAGCTTCGGCCGTCGGCCGGCAGGGGCGTTCGTGGACCGTCGTCCCCCGGCAGCCAGCATGTCACTCCTCGCCGGGCCCGGTGGCGTGCCGGGTGCCCGCCCGGAGCAACTGGTGGCCGAGGTCGATCAGCGCCCGGCCGACCGCGAACTCGTCGCCCACCGCGGGCGCCGGATCGTCGAGCGGATTGCGGCGGGCGTACGCGTCGCTGTGCAGCACCGCGCCCCCGGCGTCCAGCACGGCGTGCACCCGGGTGGTGTCGCGCTCCTCGACCAGGTGCAGGCTCAGCTGCCAGTCCTTGGTGGTGCGGGCGGCGGGCTGCTCCGGTCCCCGAGCCTCGCCTGCCGCCCCCGTCGAGCCCCCGTCGCACCTCCGTCCTGGCGGCCTCCGCCGTGCCTCCGTACCTCTACGCTGCCACTCCGCGGGCCACCCGGCGGCCCGGCGCGGATTGTGGCCGCAGCGCGGAGGCGGTGCGGGGGAGTGGCGTAGGCTGACCGCTTCCGGATCGACCCTTGGGGGAACAGACATGCGCCGTGCCGCGGCCTCCGTCGCACTGCTGCTGGGGCTGATACCCGTGGCCGCCTGTGGACCGGACGACCCCGACCCGGCCGCCGTCAAGGCCTCCCGGTCCGCCAAGGCCGCCGCCGACGCCGCTGCCGCGAAGGCCTCGCCGGACGCCGCCGGTTCCGGTACTCCCGGGGACCAGGCCTCCGCCGACGGCGGGGCGCCCCGTCCGGACGGCAGCATCACGGTGGCGTTCGCCGGGGACGTCCACTTCGAGGGCCGCACCGAGGAGAGGCTGTCCGTGCAGCCGCCCGGGACGGCGCTCGGACCGATCTCCAAGAGCCTCGCCGCCGCCGACCTCTCCGTCCTCAACCTGGAGACCGCGATCACCGACCGCGGCGCGCCCGAGGCGAAGACCTACACCTTCCGCACCTCGCCGAAGGCACTCACGGCGCTCAAGGACTCCGGCGTCGACGTCGTCTCGCTCGCCAACAACCACGCCGTCGACTTCGGCGCCGACGGTCTCGCCGACACCCTCGCGGCCAAGGCGTCCTCGCCGCTCCCGATCGTCGGCCTCGGCCGCAACTCCCAGGAGGCGTACGCCCCGTACGTCACCACCGTGCGCGGGGTGAAGGTCGCGGTGGTCGCCGCCAGCCAGGTCGAGGACCTCACCAACCAGAAGTGGCGCGCCGGGGCCAACAAGCCCGGCATCGCCTCGGCGCTGGACCAGGCCGCGATCGTCAAGGCGGTCGAGGCGGCGAAGAAGCAGGCGCCGGTGGTGCTGGTCTACCTGCACTGGGGGGACGAGGGCAAGGCCTGTCCGACCGCCGCCCAGACCGCCATCGCCAAGAAGCTCGCCACCGCGGGCGCGACCGCCGTGGTCGGCACGCACGCGCACACCATGGTCGGCTCGGGCATGCTCGGCTCCACCTACATCGGGTACGGCTTCGGCAACTTCCTCTGGTACGGCACCTCCAACTACGCCAACTCCAACGAGACCGGCGTCACCACCCTGACCCTGGGCCCGAACGGCAAGGTGCTCGGCGAGGAGTTCGCGCCGGCGACCATCGACGACAAGGGCGTGCCGGTGCCGCAGACCGGTGCCGCCGCCACCGCCGCGCTCAAGCGGCGGGACGGGCTCCGGGGCTGCACCGGCCTCGCCCCCGTCCCGGGGGCCGCGGCCGGGCCCGCGTCGGCGTCCCCGTCGGCGTCCGCGTCCGGGTCCGCGTCCGCGCGGACGACCGCGCCCGCCGCCCCGGCCGCGCGGAGTGCCGCGCCCGCCCCGACCGCCTCGCGCTGAGCGTCGACGGGCGGCGGTGGCGGACGGCGCCTCGCTGGCAACCCTGTCCTACTTCCTGGGCCCGCACCTCCTGTCCGCGGACGGAACGGGCCCCGGCGACAAGTCGTCTGAGCAGAACGTGGGCTGACGAAGGGTCAGTCCTTGTGGTTCACCTCGCCGAGCTTCCAGTAGCCCTTGCCGTGGACGCGCTCGCGGGGCAGGGTCCAGTCGTTGAGCAGGTGGCGGCGGACGGCCGCGACGGCCTGAGACTCCCCGGCCAGCCAGGCGGTGGTGCCGGGCGGGATGTCGGTCGCGAGCAGGGTGTCCGTGAGTGTCCGGCCCTTGGCGCGGTCCTGGGGGCGGACCAGCCAGTGGGTGGTCAGACCGGCCCGGGCGGGCAGCGGCAGGGTGGCCCCGGTGGCATCGCCGACCTCGGCGAAGAGGGTCACCGGCACGGTCGGCGGGAGCTCCTCCAGGATGGTGAGCGCGGCGGGAAGGGCACTCTCGTCGACGGCGAGCAGGACGTGCCCGGCACCCTCGAAGGACGGCCGACGGCCGCGCGGGCCGGCGATCCGGGCCCGGTCGCCCGTGCGGGCGGACGCGGCCCAGCGGGACAGCGGGCCGTTGCCGTGCAGCACGATGTCGATGTCCGTCTCGCGCTCGGCGGGGCGGTGGTGCCGGATCGTGTAGGCCCGGGAGTGCCCGTCGGGGGTCGCCAACTTCACCCACTGGGTGGGGTGTTCGACGGTGAGGGTGTCCAGGGTCGGTCCGGCGAGGGTGAGCCTGAGCAGGGCGGGGGTGAGCGGGGTGACGGCGACGACCTGTACGTCGTGGGTCGGCCGGGGGCGACGGAACACGGGGACTCCAGGGAATGGGGTGGCGCCTGCGCGGGCCCGGGGATCGGCACGGGTGGCGCGGTGCGGCGCGCGGGGGAGGAACGGGAAAGGGGTGGGTCTCAGCCCGGAAGGTGCTGGTCGAGCAGCGCGTCGACGAACGCCCGGTCCAGCGGTCGGCGCAGGACCAGGGCGCGGTGGTAGAGCGGGGCGAGCAGGGCGTCCAGCAGCACGGCGGCCTCGTCGGAGTCGCCCTCGCCGGTGGCGCCCCCGAGGCAGGCGCGGGTGTGCGCGACGTCCCGGGCGCGCAGTGCGTCCAGGAAGCCGCCGTGCAGCAACTCGGCGGTTCTGGCGTCCAGTTGGGCATGGCCGAGGAGCGCCTGCAGCACCTTGCCGGCCGGTGCCGCGCCGAGGAAGTCCGCGAACCGGTGGATGTAGGCGCGCAGATCGGCCGGGTCGGCGGGGGTCTCAGCGGGCCAGGCGAGACCGGTGGCGGCGTCCAGGACGAGGTTGTCGAAGAGGATGTCCACCTTCGACTTCCACCAGCGGTAGATGGTCTGCTTGGCGACCCCGGCGGCGGCCGCGATGCCCTCGATGGTCAGGCCCTCGAAGCCCACCTCGACCAGGAGGTCGTCGGCGGCGTTCAGGACCGCCAGCCGCGCGGCCTCGCTGCGCCGACCGCTGCCGCCGGTGCTCGCCACCTCGCCCTTGACGGCGCCGCCCTTCGTCGTGCTCCCGCTCGCCCGGGCCGCGCGCGCGGCGCCGGTGGCACGGTCACCGGCGGCGCGGCTCGCACCGGACCGGCTTCCGGTGGCGGGGCGGGGCTGGGCGGCGATGGCGGTGTGGTCCTTGTCCGGGGGCGGCTGCTGGCCGTTGGCGACGGTCGCGGCCATCCTCTCACGCCTTCCCGGCCGGGGCGGCCGGTGCCGGTGAGGGCTCCGCTGTCGCGGGCACCGGGTCCGCCGCCACCGTCACCGTCGGCTCCGGCGGGGCCCCGCGTGTCGGTCGGCGGACCAGTCCGGCGGCGACGGCGAGGGCCAGCACGGCGACCGCCGCGCTGAAGGCGACCCCGGCGGTGCGCAGCCCGGTCGCCCGGACCAGCACGCCGACCCCGATCACCGGCACCGAGAGCATCGTGAACAGCACGGCGAAGAACGCCGACACCGCCTCGCCGCGCCGGTGCGGCTCCACGCCGCCGTTGACGGTGCCGAGTCCGGTGCCGATCGCGGTGCCGGTGGCGAGGCCGTTGACGCAGGCGCCGAGCAGCAGCGGCGGCAGGGTCCCGCTGAGCAGGGCACCGGCCACCAGCGCGGCGGCCAGCACCAGTCCGGCGCAGGCCAGCGGCAGGGCGCGGGCCGGTGGCAGGACGCGGACGAGCAGCTGTCCGACGGCGGTGGAGAGGAAGGCGAGAGCGACCACGAGGCCGGTGAGCGCGTGGTTGTGCAGGCCGAGCACGGTGGCCAGGAAGAGTCCGCTGACGGCGGTCAGCACGCCGGTGACGGCGAATCCGGCGCCGCCGGCCAGTGCGGCGCGCAGGAACGCGGGGCGGACGGCGGGCGGGACGTGCGGCAGCCGGAACCGGAAGGTGCTCCCGGTCCGCGGACCGGACCGGCCCGCGCGGCGGATCTCGGCGGGCACCGTCTCGGGGGCGGCGAGCAGTCCGAGCAGGGCGGCGCCGGTGAGCACGAGCGTCACCGTCCAGGGCAGGCGCAGCGGTGCGTCGGCCCATTCGGCGAGGGCCCCGGCGAACAGGGTGCCGCCGGCCAGTCCGCCCATGTTGGCGGCGAGGGCGACGGTCTGGGCGCGCAGTCGGCGCTCCGGCGGGGCGAGGTCGAGCAGGGCGGCCGTGGCGGCGCCGGTGACGAGGGCGGCGCCGAAGCCGGAGAGGACCCGGGCTGCGAGCAGCCAGGGCAGCGAGTCGGCGAGTTCGAACAGGGTGGCGGCGGCCGAGGCCAGCAGCAGGGCGGCCAGGACGACGGGGCGTCGGCCGATCCGGTCGGAGAGGCGGCCGAGGGTCAGCAGACCGACGACGACGCCGAGCGCGTAGACGGCGAAGACCACCGTGACGGTGAAGGTCGTGAAGCCGAAGGCGTGCTGGTAGAGCGGGTAGAGCGGGGTCGGGACGGTGGTTCCGGCCATGGTGACCCAGAAGGCGAGGGCGACGGCGGCCGGGGCGAGCGGGCCGCCGGGGCGCGGGGGCGGGGCGGAGGGCATGGTGCTCCTCGGGGGTGACGGTGTGGGAGGAGGGCGCGTCGGGGCCTTCGGTCACGGTCCGCGCCGTCGGAACTGAACATGGACGCAACGTTGCGTCTCGATCCAACGCCCCGACGCTAACACTGGACGCAACGTTGCGTCTACATTCATTCGCGCGCCGGTCGCCGGGCCCGCCCCCGGTCGGCGGATGCGCCCCCGGCCTCCGGTCGACCGCAATTGACGACCCCGCAGCGTCGGTCCGCACCGGCAGGACCCCTCGGAGAGTCCGAACAATTGTGTTAGGTTAGGCTTGCCTAATGTTGCTGGTCGGAGGGGATTTTCAGTGCAGCAGTCCGAACTCGCGGGCGCCGTCGCGATGGTCACCGGCGCCGGACAGGGGATAGGCGCGGCGGTGACGCGCGCGCTGGTAGCGGCCGGCGCCGTCGTCGCGGCGGTCGACCGCAACCCCGGTCCGCTCGCCGAGCTCGCCGACGAGCTGTCGGTCCGTCCGGTCGGGACCGCCCCGGGCGGCACGGCCTCCGGCGGACCCGTCCACCCCTACCTGCTGGACGTCTCCGACGCGGCGGCGGTCGAATCCACCGTCGAGCTGATGGAAAGCCAACTCGGCCCGATCGGCATCCTGGTGAACGTCGCGGGAATCCTGCGTGTCGCCCCCGCGGTGGAGCTCACCGACCAGGACTGGGCGGACAGCTTCGCGGTCAACACCACCGGAGTCTTCCACACCACCCGGGCGCTCGGCCGACGGATGGCCGAGCGCGGCGGCGGCGCCATCGTCACCGTCGGCTCCAACGCGGCCGGCGTCCCGCGCACCGGGATGGCCGCCTACGCGGCCTCCAAGGCGGCGGCCACCATGTACACCCGATGTCTCGGCCTGGAGCTCGGCCGCTCCGGCGTGCGCTGCAACATCGTCTCGCCCGGCTCCACCGACACCGAGATGCAGCGCGGCCTCTGGGGGGACGACGCGGAGGCCGCCGAACGGCGCGTCATCGACGGCGACCCGACCAGCTACCGGGTCGGCATCCCGCTCGGCCGGATCGCCCGACCCGCCGACATCGCCGAGGCGGTGACCTTCCTGGTCTCCGACCGGGCCCGCCACATCA
Organism: Kitasatospora purpeofusca; assembly: GCF_036010405.1. Lineage (NCBI taxonomy): Bacteria > Bacillati > Actinomycetota > Actinomycetes > Kitasatosporales > Streptomycetaceae > Kitasatospora > Kitasatospora purpeofusca. Next base: position 7,442,678 of record NZ_CP108561.1, read on the forward strand.
CCATGCACGACCTCTACGTGGACGGCGGCGCCACGCTGCGGGCCTGACGCCCCGGCACGGCCTCCGGCCCGGATCGGGCACGCCTCCGGCACCACTCCGGCACGACTCCACGACGGCCCCGCCCCGGTCCGTCGCGGCCCCCGACACCCACGGCGGGGCCGGACGCCCGGGGCGAGCAGCACCCGGGGCCCGGCGCCCCACCGGGACCGCACCCCCACCGGGGCGCGCCCCCGACCAGACCACCGCCGACCGCCGCGACGAGCAGCGTCCGGCGACCACTCGCAGACTGGGAGATTCCAGGTGACCACCGTGCATCACGCCCCCGCCGGGACGGACCACACCGTCATCGGCGCGGCCAGCGGGCTGCTGGGCCAGTACCGGGCCGCGGCCGACGAGGCGTTCTTCGCCTCCCCGACCCGCACGCTGCTCGCCGAGGGCGTGCACGCCCGGGTGCCCCAGGACGGGCGCCCGCTGGTCGACCGGGTCGCCGAGAGCCTCGCCCGGGCCCGCCGGGACGGTGTCGAACACCCGCTGGTGGTGGGCGCGGTGGCGTTCGACCACGACAGCCGGGCCGAGCTCGCCGTCCCCGCGACGCTCCGCACCTGCGGCGCGCTGCGCGACGACCCGCTGATCGCGCTGCCCGCCCCGGCCGCCGACCGGATCGACTGGGACGTCCGCCCGGTGCCCGCGCCCGAGGCGTACGGGGCCGGCGTCGCCGAGGCCGTGGAGCTGCTCCGGGCCGACGGCGAGCTGAGCAAGGTCGTGCTCTCCCGGACCCTGGAGCTGCACGCCGACCGCCCGCTCGACCTGCCCGCGATCCTCCAGCGGCTCGGCCGCCGCGACCCCGGCGGCTACACCTTCGCCGTCCCCGCCGGCGGCGGACGCACCCTCATCGGCGCCAGCCCCGAGCTGCTGCTCTCGCGCAGCGGCACCGCCGTCGTCGCCAACCCGCTGGCCGGCTCGGTGCCGCGCAGCGCCGACCTCGGCGAGGACGTCCGCCGCGCCGCCGCGCTGCTGGAGTCGCCCAAGGACCTCCAGGAGCACGCCTTCGTCGTGGACGCGATCCACGCCGCGCTCGCGCCGTACTGCCGCGACCTGGTCGTGCCGGCCCGCCCCACCCTGGTGCGCACCGCCGCGATGTGGCACCTGGCCACCACCATCACCGGCGAGCTGATCGACCCGGCCGTCTCCGCCCTGGAGCTGGCCGTCGCCATGCACCCGACCCCGGCGGTCTGCGGCAGCCCGACCCCGCTCGCCCGCGAGGCGATCCGCGGCATCGAGCCCTTCGACCGGGGCCTGTACACGGGCATGGTCGGCTGGGGCGACGCGGACGGCGACGGCGAGTGGGTGGTGACCCTGCGCTGCGCCGAGGCCGACGAGCGGACGCTGCGGGTGTTCGCCGGTGCCGGTGTCGTCGCCGAGTCCCGGCCGGAGTCCGAACTCGCCGAGACCAGCGCCAAGTTCCGCACCTTCCTGGACGCCGCCGGGGTGCCGCAGTGACCGAACCGACCACTCCGGGAGCTTCCGCAGTGACCGACCCGACCGCCCCGGGAGCCTCCGCCGTGACCGATCCGCACCACCCGATGGCCGAGGTGCTGGCCGGATTCGCCCCGTACCCGGACGAGTTCGCCGCGCGCTACCGGGCCGACGGCCACTGGCGCGGCGAGACCTTCGGCTCGGTGCTGCGCGAGCGCGCGGCCGCCCACCCCGACCGGATCGCGATCGTCGACCCGGCCGGCGGCACCGGCGAGGACCCCACCCGACGCTGGACGTACGCCGAACTCGACCTGCGGGCCGACCGGATGGCCGCCGGACTGCGCGCCCGGGGCATCCGCCGGGGCGACCGCGTCGTGGTCCAGCTCCCCAACACCGCCGAGTTCTTCGAGCTGGTCTTCGGGCTGTTCCGGGTCGGCGCGCTGCCGGTCTTCGCGCTGCCCGCCCACCGGTACACCGAGATCTCCTACTTCTGCTCCTTCACCGGCGCGGTCGGCTATGTGGTCCCGGCCGTCGAGGGCGGCTTCGACCACCGCGACCTGGCGAGCAGGGTGAAGGCGGAGACGCCCTCGCTGCGGCACGTCCTGGTGGTGGGCGGGGACGCCGGGGAGCACACTCCGCTGGCCGAGGTCCCGGTCGACCCGGCCGATGCGGCCGGCGCGCCCGGTGACGAGCCGCAGCCCGGCGACGTTGCCTTCCTCCAGCTGTCCGGGGGCAGCACCGGGGTGCCCAAGCTCATCCCGCGCACCCACGACGACTACATCTACTCGCTGCGCGGCTCGGTCGAGCTCTGCGGCCAGGACGAGAACAGCGTCTACCTCGTGGTGCTGCCCGCCGCGCACAACTTCCCGCTCAGCTCGCCGGGTTCGCTCGGCACGCTGTACGCGGGCGGCCGGGTGGTGCTCTGCCCGCAGCCGAGCCCGGAGACGGCGTTCCCGCTGATCGGGCGCGAGGGCGTGACCATCACCGGCCTGGTGCCGCCGCTGGCCCTGCTCTGGCTGGACTCCGCCGAGCGGATCCGCGAGGCCGGGGGCAGTGCCGGTCTGGAGACCCTGGAGGTGCTGCTCGTCGGCGGCGCCAAGTTCAGCGAGGAGGCGGCCCGGCGGGTGCGCCCGGTGCTGGGCTGCACCCTCCAGCAGGTGTTCGGGATGGCCGAGGGCCTGGTCAACTACACCCGGCTGGACGACCCGGAGGAGGTGGTCGTCACCACCCAGGGCCGGCCGATCTCCCCGGACGACGAGGTGCGGGTGGTCGACGACGAGGACCGCGACCTGCCCGACGGCACCACCGGCCACCTGCTCACCCGCGGCCCGTACACCATCCGCGGCTACTGGAACGCGCCCGAGCACAACGCCGCCTCCTTCACCGCGGACGGCTTCTACCGCACCGGTGACCTGGTCCGCCGCACCGCCACCGGCCACCTGGTGGTCGAGGGCCGGGCCAAGGACCAGATCAACCGGGGCGGCGAGAAGGTCGCCGCAGAGGAGATCGAGAACCACCTGCTGGCCCACCCGGCCGTGCACGACGCGGCGGTGGTCTCGATGCCCGACCCGTACCTCGGCGAGCGCACCTGCGCCTACGTCGTCCTGCGCGAGGAGCACCGCGCGCAGCCGCCGAAGTCCGTGGAGCTGAAGCGCTTCGTGCGGCAGCGCGGCCTGGCCGACTTCAAGGTGCCGGACCGGGTCGAGTTCGTCGACGCCTTCCCCGCCACCGGTATCGGCAAGGTCAGCAAGAAGGACCTGCGCGCCGCCATCGCCGCCTCCCTCACCTCCTCCTGAGCCTCGACTCCCGAGCCTCGCCTCCCGACTTCACAGTCTCCCGAACGTTAAGGACGCACGCCGTGGGCCTGCCCCGCATCCCCTCCTATCCGATGCCCGCCGCCGCCGAGCTGCCGGCCAACCGGGTCGACTGGACGGTCGACCCGTCCCGCGCCGTGCTGCTGGTGCACGACCTGCAGAACCACTTCATGCGCGCCTTCGACACCTCGGCCGAGCCGGTCACCGAGCTGTTCGCCAACATCAACCGGCTGCGCGCCTGGGCCGCCGAGCACGGCGTGCCCGTCGTCTACTCGGCCCAGCCGGGCGGCCAGAGCGCCGAGCAGCGCGGCCTGCAGCAGGACTTCTGGGGCCCGGGGATCCCGGACGACCCGCAGGCGGCGGCGATCGTCGACGAGGTCGCCCCGGCCGAGGGCGACCGGCTGCTCACCAAGTGGAAGTACAGCGCCTTCGTCCGGACCGACCTGGACGAGCTGCTGCGCGAGCAGGGCCGCGACGAGCTGGTGATCACCGGCGTGTACGCGCACATCGGCGTGCAGGCGACCGCCTGCGACGCCTGGATGCGGGACATCCGGGCCTTCGTGGTGGCCGACGCGGTCGCCGACTTCGGCGCGGACGAGCACCGTGCCGCGCTCACCTGGGTGGCCGGCCGCTGCGGCGTCGTCACCGGTACCGACTCCGTCGTGGAAGGGAAGTGACAGCCATGGCCTTCACCGTGGAGCGAATCCGGGCCGAGGTCGCCGACCTGCTCGGCGAGGACCCGGCGGACATCCCGCTGGACGAGAACCTGGCCGACTGGGGCCTGGACTCGGTGCGCCTGATGGCGCTGGCCGAGCGCTGGCGGGCCGAGGGCGCCGAGGTGGCCTTCCTCCAGCTGGCCGAGCGTCCGGCCGTCGAGGCCTGGGCCGAGCTGCTGGGCGCGTCCTGATGGAGTCCGGCACGGCGGTGGCGAAGCCGTCGCGGACGGAGCGGTGGCCGGCCACCACGGTGGTCGGTCCGATCGAGGCCCGGGCGGCGCGGACGCCGCACGCCCCGGCCCTGCTGCCGGCCGGCGCGGCGCCGGTGAGCTACGGCGAGCTGAACGCCTCGGCCAACCGGATGGCCCGCTGCCTGGCGGAGCGGGGCGCCCGCCCCGGCACGGTCGTCGGCCTCGCACTGACCCGCCCGGCCGACCTGGTTCCGGCGCTGCTGGCGGTGGCCAAGTCGGGTGCGGCGTACCTGGCGCTGGACCCGGACGACGCCCCCGGGCGGCTGTCCTGGCTGCTGGCCGACGCGGCGCCGGTGTGCGTGCTGGGAGAGGGGGTGCCGGACGCCGAGCGGCCGAGCCCCGCCGAGCTGGCCGGGCGGGCGGCCACCGACCCGCCCCGGGCGCTCACCCCGCAGCACCCGCTGTGCCGGGCCTACGGGCCGGGCGGGCGTCCGGCCGGGGTGTGGACCACCCATGCCGAGGTGGACCGCCGGGTGCGCGAGCTGCAGTCCGTCTACGGGCTCGGCCCGGGCGACCGGGTGCTGCAACTCGGCCTGCCGCTGTGGGAGTTCCTGTGGCCGCTGCGGACCGGGGCGGCGCTGGTGCTGGCCGATCCGGACCTGCCGGGCGAGGTCGGGGACCTCGTCCGGGCGGCCGGGGTGACCGCGCTGCGCGCGGCGCCCTCGGTGCTCGGAGAGCTGGTGCCCGAGCCGGGGCCGGTGCACCTGGTCCCGGAGCGCGGCTGACGGACCCGACGGACAGCGGCCGACGGACTTCCGAGCCCGTCGGCCGCTGTCCGCCGCCGTCATCCGTGCGTCGCCCGCGTCACCCGCGCGGCGCCGCCGCGAAGTCGGCAGCGGTCCAGGCCAGCGCGACCGCGCCCTCCAGGATCGCCCGGTCCGCCTGCGGCGAGACGGCGGCCTCGACGAACGCGGCCTCGTGCGGGCCGCAGGAGCCGCCGGTGATGTCCAGGACCGGGTGGATGGAGGGGACGGCGTGCGAGACGTTGCCCATGTCGGTGCAGGCGAACGGCCCGCTCTCGACCGGCTCCGGGCGGCCCGCCGCCGCCGCGTTGGCCCGCCACAGCGCGAGCAGTCCGGTGTCGCTGCGGAAGTCGAGGTAGTCCGGCTCCGGCCGGGTCAGCTCGACCTCGCACCCGGTGGCCAGCGCGCCGGCCCGGAAGCAGTCCTCGACCCGCTCGCGCAGCGCCGCGAGGTCCTCGGCGGCGGAGGTCCGGATCTCGTACTCGGCGGTGGCGCTGTCGGGGATGAGGTTGGGCGCCGTGCCGGCGGCCGTGGTGATGCCGTGCACCCGCCACTGCGGCGGCAGTTGCTGCCGCAGCAGGCCGAGCGCGACCTGGGCGACGGTGAGGGCGTCGGCGGCGTTGCGTCCCTCGTGCGGGTTGAGGCTGGGGTGGGCGGCGCGGCCGGTGTAGCGGACGGACAGGGTGCCGAGCGCGAAGGAGTGGAAGTCGGCGACCTCCACCGGACAGGGGTGGACCATCATCGCGGCGTCCACGCCGTCGAACGCGCCCCCGTCCAGCAGCAGCGCCTTCCCGGCGCCGCGCTCCTCGGCCGGTGCGCCGATCACCCGGACGGTGAGTCCGAGCCGGTCGGCGTGGGGGGCGAGGCCGAGCGCGGCGCCGAGGCCGGCGGCGGCGATGAGGTTGTGGCCGCAGGCGTGGCCGAGGCCGGGCAGGGCGTCGTACTCGCAGACGATCGCGACGGTGACCGGTCCGCTGCCGGTGCTCGCGCTGAACGCGGTGGGCAGGCCGGCGGTGCCGGGTTCGACGGAGTAGCCGTGCTCGCGCAGCAGTTCGGCGCACCACTCGGCGGCCCGGTGTTCCTCGAACGCGACCTCCGGGTGGGCGTGGATGCGGCGGCTGAGCGCCAGCAGCTCGTCCCGGTGGGCGAGGACGCGCTCGCGCACGGCCTGCTTCGACGTGGGGTCGGCCGGTCCGGCGGCGACCGCCGGACCGGGCGCGGGCACGCTCGCGTTCAAGGGGGACATCGGCGCCTCCGGGGCTGTCAGGGCCTGCCCATCGGCAGGCTGTTGACCAGACAATATGCAGATAGCTTAGGCTAACCTAACCAGGCAATTGGCGTGCCGTTCGCCGGACCCGAGGAGCTTTCAGAACCATGCGTCGCCACCAGGCCGCGTCCGACCCCGTCGCCGTCCCCGCCGCAACCGACGTACCGCTGCTCGCCACCCAGGCGGCGATCTGGTACGCCCAGGCGCTCGACCCCGAAAGCCCGGTCTACAACACCGGCGACGCCGTCGAGATCACCGGCCCGCTCGACGCCGGGCTGTTCGAGAGCGCCCTGCGCCGCACCGTCGACGAGGCCGACGCGCTCTCCGCCGTCGTCGTCACGGAGAACACGGGTGCGGAGGACGCCGACCCGGCGCCCCGTCAGCGCCTCGCCCCCGGCCGCCCCTGGACCCTGCACCACCTCGACCTGCGCGCCGAGGCCGACCCGGAGGCCGCCGCCGGGACCTGGATGCGCGCCGACCTGGCCCGCCCCGTCGACCTCGCCGAGGGCCCGCTCTTCACCCAGGCCCTGGTCCGCCTCGCCGAGGACCGCCACTGGTGGTACCAGCGCGTCCACCACCTCGCCGTCGACGCCTACGCGCTCACCCTGCTCACCGGCCGGGTCGCCGAGCTCTACACCTCGCTCACCACCGGCACCCGCCCCACCGACCGCACCTTCGCCACCCCCGCCGAGGTCGCCGCCGAGGAGGCCGCCTACCGCGCAGGCCCGGAGCACGCCGCCGACCGCGCCTTCTGGCGCGACCGCCTGGCCGGCGCCGACGCCCCCGCCACCCTCCCCGGCGGCACCCCCGCCGGCCCCGCCGGACTGCCCCGCCTGGCCACCTCCCTCCCCGCCGGCACCCTGCCCCGGCTGGAGGCCGCCGCCAAGGCCGCCCGCGCCACCTGGGCCGAACTCGTCATCGCCGCCACCGCCGGCTACCTGCACCGCCTCGCCGGCACCGAGGACGTCGTGCTCGGCCTGCCGCTCGCCAACCGCCGCGGCCCCGCCGCCCTGCGCACCCCCGTCGCCACCGCCAACGTGCTGCCGCTGCGCCTCGCCGTCCACCCCCGCGACACCGCCGCCGAACTGCTGCGCCGGGTCGTCCTGGAGGTCCGCGACGTCCGCCGCCACCAGCGCTACCCGCTGGAGGACCTGCGCCGCGACCTCGGGCTCACCGGCACCCGCCGCGCCCTGTTCGGACCGATGGTCAACATCAAGGCCTTCGAGCGCGACCTCGACCTCGCGGGCCTGCCCGGCACCGTCCGCAACCTCGCCGCCGGCCCCGTCGACGACCTCGCCCTCGCCGTCTCGCCCGGCCCCGACGGCGCCCTGCGGATCGGCCTGGAGGCCCACCCCGACCAGTACGGCGCCGACGCCCTCGCCGCCCACCGCGACGGCCTGCTGCGCTACCTCGACGGCCTCGCCGGCCTGCTGCTCGACGCCCCGCACACCCCGATCGCCCGGATCGACCTGCTCGACCAGGACGCGCTGCGCCGCGCCACCGCCGGCCGCACCGAGCCGCCCGCCACCCGCACCGTGCCCGAACTGCTCGCCGGCCAGGCCGCCCGCACCCCCGACGCGGTCGCCCTGCGTTGCGGCGCCACCACCCTCACCTTCGCCGAACTGGACGCCGCCAGCAGCCGCCTCGCGCACCGCCTCACCGACCTCGGCGTCCGCGCCGACACCCCCGTCGCCCTCGCCATGCCGCGCGGCGCCGACACCCTGGTCGCGATGTTCGCCGTGCTCAAGGCCGGCGGCGCCTGCCTCTCCCTGGACCTCACCCACCCCCGGCAGCGGACCGCCGACATCCTCGACGACACCCGCCCGGTGTGCGCCGTCGGCACCGCCGAGGCCCTCGCCGCGCTGCCCGGCGCCGCCGACCGCCCCGCCGTCGCCCTCGACGACCCCGCCGTCCGCGCCGAACTCGCCGCCCTGCCCGCCGGACCGCTGCCCGCCCCCGACCCGGCGCACACCGCCTACCTGCTGCACACCTCCGGCTCCACCGGCCGCCCCAAGGGCGTCGTCGTCACCCACGCCTCGCTCGCCAACCTCGCCGCCGGCCACGACGAGGACCACATCACCCCCGCCCTCGCCCGCACCGGCCGCCAGCGGCTGCGGATCGCCCACAGCGCCTCCTTCGCCTTCGACGCCTCCTGGGACCCGGTGCTGTGGATGCTCCACGGCCACGAGCTCCACCTGCTCGACGACGAGACCTACCGCGACCCGGCCGCCCTCGTCGGCCACGTCCGCGACGAGCGGATCGACTACCTCGACGTCACCCCGTCCTACCTGGACGTGCTGATCGCCGAGGGCCTGCTCGCCGAGGACGCCCACCGCCCCGCCGTGGTCGCGGTCGGCGGCGAGGCCACCCCCGAGCCGCTCTGGCGCCGCCTCACCGCCGTCGACGGCCTGCGCCCCGTCAACCTCTACGGCCCCACCGAGACCACCGTCGACGCCTACACCTGGACCCCCGGTCCGGACGGCGCCCCGGTCGGCAAGGTCGTCCGCGGCTCGCGCGCCTACGTGCTCGACGGCTCGCTGCGCCCCGCCCCCGACGGCGCCGCCGGCGAGCTCTACGTGGCCGGCGCCTGCCTCGCACTCGGCTACCTCGGCCGCCCCGACCTCACCGCCGAACGCTTCCTCGCCGACCCCTTCGGCCCGCCCGGCAGCCGGATGTACCGCACCGGCGACCTCGCCCGCCGCCGGTCCGACGGCACCCTGGAGTTCCTCGGCCGCGCCGACGACCAGGTGAAGATCCGCGGCTTCCGGATCGAACCCGGCGAGATCGCCGCCGTGCTCGGCGAACTCCCCGGCGTCGACCGGGCCGTGGTGATCGCCCGCCCCGGCCCCAACGGCAAGCGGCTGCTCGGCTACGCCGTGCCCGCCGCCGGCGCCCTGCTCGACCCGGCCGCCCTGCGCTCCGGCCTCGCCGCCCGGCTGCCCGAGCACATGGTGCCCGCCGCCGTGCTCGTGCTCGACGACCTGCCGCGCACCGGCAACGACAAGCTCGACCACCGCGCCCTGCCCGAGCCCGAGTCCGACGCCGCCGAGGCCGGCGCCGCGCCCGCCACCCCGCAGGAGGAGAACATCTGCGGGCTGTTCGCCGACCTCCTCGACCAGGCCGGACCGCTCTCCCGCGACGCCGGGTTCTTCGACCTCGGCGGCCACTCGCTGCTGGCCGGCCGCCTCGCCGCCCGGCTGCGCGAGGCCCTCGGCGTGGCCGTCGGCTTCGCCGACGTCTTCCGCCACCCCACCCCGGCCGCCCTCGCCGCCCTGCTGCGCGAGCGCTCCGCCCCCGAACCCCGCCCCGCCCTGGTCCCGGTCGAGCGCGCCGAGCGGCTCCCGCTCTCCCCGGCCCAGCGCGGCCTGTGGTTCCACTACCGGCTGGAGGGCCCCAGCCCCACCTACAACATCCCGCTCGCCCTCACCCTCACCGGCCCGCTGGACCGCGACGCCCTCGCGCTCGCCGTCGGCGACCTCGTCGCCCGGCACGAGACCCTGCGCACCGTCTACGGCGAGTCCGCCGACGGCGAGCCCTACCAGCGGATCCTGCCGCCCGCCCCGGTCGAACTCCACACCGGCACCGGCGAGATCACCGACGCCGTCCGGTACGCCTTCGACCTCGGCGCCGAACCGCCGCTGCGGGCCAGCCTGTTCGCCCACCAGGACGGCACCCACACCCTCCTGCTGCTGCTCCACCACATCGCCGGCGACGGCGCCTCCACCACCCCGCTGGCCCGCGACCTGGCCGCCGCCCACACCGCCCGCCTCGCCGGGCGCGCCCCCGAACTGACGCCGCTGACCGTCCAGTTCGCCGACCACGTGGACTGGCAGGCGAAGCTCCTCGGCACCGGCGAGGCACCCAGTGCCCTCGCCGTCCGCCAGCTCGACCACTGGCGCAAGACCCTGGCCGGCCTGCCCGACCAGCTCGACCTGCCCACCGACCGCCCCCGCCCCGCCGTCGCCGCCCACCGGGGCGCCACCGTGCCGTTCCGCCTCGACGCCGACGCCCACGCGGCGCTGGCCGCGCTCGCCCGCACCACCGGCACCAGCGTCTTCACCGCCGTCCAGGCCGGTCTGGCCGCCCTGCTCACCCGGCACGGCTGCGGCACCGACATCCCCGTCGGCACCCCCGTCGCCGGCCGCGACTCCGACGAGACCGCCGCCCTGGTCGGCTACTTCGTCAACTCCGTGGTCCTGCGCACCGACACGTCCGGCGACCCGACCTTCCGCGACCTGCTCGGCCGCACCCGCACCGCCGTCCTCGGCGCCCACGACCACGCCGACCTGCCCTTCGACCGCCTGGTCGAGGAGCTCAACCCGCGCCGCTCGCTGGCCCGGCACCCGCTGTTCCAGGTCATGCTGGCCTGGCAGTCCGTCCCCGACCGGGCCTTCGCGCTCGGCGGCGGCCTCACCGCCACCGTCGCCGCGATCCCCTCCGGCACCGCCAAGTTCGACCTCACCCTCAACGCGGGCGAACTGCGCGAGGGCGGCATAGCCGGCTTCCTGGAGTACCGCACCGACCTCTTCGACGAGGCCACCGTGCGCGCCCTCGCCGAGCGCCTGGCCCGGCTGCTCACCGCCGCCGCCACCGCGCCCGACACCACGATCGGCCGGCTCCCGCTGATCGGCGCCGAGGAGCACCACCGCGCCCTGGTCGAGTGGAACGGCACCCCCGTCCGCTCGGTGCCCGGCGCCACCCTGCCCGAGCTGTTCGAGGCCGCCGCCCTCGCGAATCCGGGGGCCACCGCCGTCAGCTGCGACGGCGAGAGCCTCGGCTACGCCGAACTCGGCGCCCGCGCCGACCGGCTGGCCCGGCTGCTGGCCGCCCGCGGCATCGGGCCCGGCACCATCGTCGCCCTCGCCCTGCCGCGCTCCCTCGACCTGGTCACCGGCCTGCTCGCGGTCGCCAAGTCCGGCGCCGCCTACCTGCCGCTCGACCCCGAGTACCCGGCCGACCGGCTCGCCTACATGCTCGCCGACGCCGCGCCCGCCGCGCTGCTCACCGACACCGCCACCGCGCCCCGGATGCCCGAGCACCAGGTGCCGCAGCTCCTGGTCGACGGCGGCGAGGCGGACGCCCACCCGGCCGTCCCGCTGGCCCAGCACGAGCGCACCCGGCCGCTGACCGCCGAGGACACCGCCTACGTCATCTACACCTCCGGCTCCACCGGCCGCCCCAAGGGCGTCCCGGTCACCCACCACAACGTGGTCCGGCTGTTCTCCGCCACCGACCACTGGTTCGGCTTCGGCGCCGAGGACGTGTGGACGCTGTTCCACTCCTACGCCTTCGACTTCTCGGTCTGGGAGCTCTGGGGCGCCCTGCTCCGCGGCGGGCGGCTCGTCGTCGTCCCGCACCTGGTCAGCCGCGACCCGGCGGCCTTCCTCGACCTGCTCGCCCGCGAGCGGGTGACCGTCCTCAACCAGACGCCGTCCGCCTTCTACCAGCTCAGCGCCGCCGACCGGGAGCGGCCCGGCACCGAACTCGCCCTGCGCTACGTGGTGTTCGGCGGCGAGGCGCTCGAACTCGGCCGCCTCGACGACTGGTACGAGCGGCACGCCGACGACGCGCCCACCCTGGTCAACATGTACGGCATCACCGAGACCACCGTGCACGTCTCCTACATCGCCCTGGACCGGGCGAGCGCCGCCGCCGGCAGCAGCAGCACCATCGGCGTCAACATCCCCGACCTGCGGATCTACGTCCTCGACCAGTACCTCCAGCCCGTCCCGCCCGGCGTCACCGGCGAGATGTACGTGGCCGGCGCCGGCCTCGCCCGGGGCTACCTCGGCCGCCCGGCGCTCAGCTCCGAACGCTTCGTCGCCGACCCGTACGCCGAACTCTTCGGCGAGCGCGGCACCCGGATGTACCGCTCCGGCGACCTCGCCCGCCGCCGGGCCGACGGTGTTCTGGAGTACTTCGGCCGGGCCGACCAGCAGGTGAAGATCCGCGGCTTCCGGATCGAACTCGGCGAGATCGAGGCCGTCCTGGCCGCCCACCCGGCGGTCGCCGACGCCGCCGTGATCGTCCGCGAGGACGTGCCCGGCGACAAGCGGCTGGTCGGCTACGCCGTCCTCGCCCCCGGCGCCGACCTGGTCACCGGCGAGGAACTGCGCACCCGCACCGCCGCCGACCTGCCCGTCCACATGGTGCCGTCCGCCGTCGTCCTGCTCGACCGGCTGCCGCTCACCGCCAACGGCAAGCTCGACCGGCGCGCCCTGCCCGCCCCCGACGCCCCCGCCGCCGGGGCCGGCCGCCCGCCGCGCAACCCGCGCGAGCAGCAGCTCTGCGAACTGTTCGCCGAGGTCCTGGGAGTACCGGCGGTCGGCGTCGAGGACGACTTCTTCGCACTCGGCGGCCACTCCCTGCTGGTCGTCCGGCTCGCCGGGCGGATCCGGGCCGTGCTCGGCCTGGAGGTCGGCATCGGCACCCTGTTCCAGGCGCCGACCGTCGCCGCGCTCGACACCGCGCTGTCCGCGGACGCCCCCGGCGCCGACGCGCTCGACGTCCTGCTGCCGCTGCGGCCCACCGCCCCCGGCCGCCGCAACCCGCTCTTCGCCGTCCACCCGGCCGGCGGCCTCAGCTGGTGCTACACCGGACTGATCCGCAACATCCCGGCGGACGTGCCGATCTACGGCCTCCAGGCGCAGGGCGTCGGCGCCGCCACCGCCGACGAGCCGCTGCCCGCCACCATGGAGGACCTCGCCGCGCACTACGTCGACCGGCTCCGCGAGGTCCAGCCCGAGGGCCCCTACCGGCTGCTCGGCTGGTCCACCGGCGGCATCATCGCCCACGCCATGGCCGCCCGGCTGGAGGAGCTCGGCTGCGTCGTCGAACTGCTCGCCGTACTCGACGCCTACCCGGCCGAGGGCTTCCGCGACCTGCCGGTGCCCGACCAGGCCGAGGCCCTGGAGGCGCTGCTCACCATGGGCGGCTTCGGCCCCGAGGACCTCGACGGCCGGCCGCTGGAACTCGCCCACGTCACCGAGGTGCTGCGCCGCGAGGGCAGCCCGCTGGCCGGTCTCGACGACGCCACCGTCGAGGCGCTGAACCGGATCTACCTGCACATCAACCACCTGGTGCGCGAGTACGACCACCGCCGCCTCACCGGCGACGTGCTGTTCTTCCGCGCCGTCGTCGACACCATCGACGACACCCTGGTGCCCGAGCTGTGGACCCCGTACGTGGCCGGGCGGATCGACAACACCGATGTCGCCTGCTCGCACAAGGACATGACGCTGCCGGAGCCGATCGCGCACATCGCGGGCGTCGTCGCCGAGCACCTCACCGCCCTCGACTCCGGCCGCTGAACCCGGCCCCGTCCGCACCCGCAACCCGCTCCGAACACACAGGAGAACCCACCCCATGAGTGACGCCCCCGCCAACCCCTTCGACGGTGACGGCGAGTTCCTCGCGCTCGTCAACGACGAGGGCCAGCACTCGCTCTGGCCGGCCTTCGCCGCCGTCCCGGCCGGCTGGACCGTCGCCCACGGGCCGGGCGAGCGCGCCGCGGTGCTGGACTGGATCACCGCCCACTGGACCGAGCTGAGCCCGGCCCGATGACCGACACGGACGCCAAGCCCGCCCCCGCCCCCGGCAACCCCGCCGGGGCCGGGGGCGGCGCCCCGGCCCGCCCGCTGTTCGCGGGGCGCCTCGCCGTGGTGCTCGTGTACACGGCCGCGATGTGCATGAACGGCCTGGACTCGACGATCGTCAACCCGGCCCTGTTCACCATCGCCGGTGACTTCGGCCGCCCGGTCTCCGCCGCCAACGCGGTGGAGACCGCCTTCCTGGTCGGCCTCGCCGTCGGCCTCCCGGCGGCCGGCTGGCTCGGCGACCGGTTCGGGGTCCGCCGGGTCTTCCTCGGCTCGCTCGCGGTGTTCACCCTGGCCAGCGCCCTGTGCGCGGCCGCCCCCGGCCTCGGCGCGCTCACCGCCGCCCGGGCCGCCCAGGGCGTGGCCGGCGGCCTGCTCACCCCGGTCGGCATGACGCTGCTGTTCCGGGCCTTCGAACCGCACGAGCGGGCCGGCCTCGGCAAGGTGCTGATCGTGCCGACGGCCCTGATGCCCGCGCTCGGCCCGCCGCTCGGCGGCTTCCTGACCGAGCACCTCTCCTGGCACTGGCTGTTCCTGGTCAATGTGCCGATCGGCGTGGCGGCCGTCCTGACCGGCGTGTTCGCCCTGCGCGACCAGGAGGAGCCGCCGGCCGGGCGCTTCGACACCACCGGCTTCCTGCTCGCCACCCCCGGCCTGGGCCTGCTCACCTACGCGCTCGGCTTCGGCCCCGCGCACGGCTGGACCTCCCCGGCGGTCGGCCTCTCCGGGGTCCTCGGCGCGGTGCTGCTCGTCCTCGCCGTCCGGCACCAGCTGCGGGCCGAGGAGCCGCTGGTGGACCTGCGGCTGCTGGTCGACCGGACCTTCGGCGCGGCGAGCTGGCTGGCCCTGCTGACCGCCGCCGGACTGATGGGCGCGCTGTTCGCCTTCCCGCTGCTCTACCAGGCGGCGCTCGGCGCCTCGGCGCTGGACGCGGGCCTGAGCGTGTTCCCGGAGGCGATCGGCCTGATGGCCGCCTCCCAGGTCGTCGGCCGGCTGCTGCCGAGGCTCGGCCCGCGCCGGCTCGCGCTGCCGGCCCTGCTGCTCGCGGCGCTGGTGCTGGCGGCCCTCGCCCTGCCGGGCGTCGGTGAGAACGCCTGGGCCGTCCGGGCGCTGATGTTCGGCGTCGGCCTGATCCTGGGCACCGCCGTGCTGACGGTGCAGATCGCGGGCTTCGCGGACGTGCCGGGGCCCGCGATGGGCCGGGCGATGGGTCTGTTCACCATCGTCCGCACGCTCGGCGGCGCGTTCGGCATCGCCGGCGCCGCGGCGCTGATCGGCGCGCTGGCCGAGGACGGCACGCACAGCGCCGAACCCGGGCCCTACCGGGTCGCGCTGCTGGCCACGGCGGGCGCGGTCGCGCTCGGCGCCCTGGTCGCGGCCCGGCTGCCGAAGGAGGCCCCGGGTCCGCCGCCGATGGACTGAGCACCTCGTGGCACTCGCAGGACGGCACCCCGGTCGGGGTGCCGTCCTGCGGCCGTTTCCGGCCGTCGTGCCGTTCGTGCCGTTCGTTCCGTTCGCGGTCGTTCGCGGTCGTTCGCGGCCGTGTGCGGCCTGGATCTCAGAGCTCCTTGACGAGCCGCCGGTGCCCGCTGCCCCACCGGTACCCGAGGGCGGCGTTCACCGCGACCATCGGCACATTGCCGGCCTCGACCTCGGTGTGCGCCGTCCGCACACCGTGCCCGAGCAGGTACCGCGCCGCCTGCAGCTTGAGCGCCCGGGCGAGCCCGCGCCCGCGCCAGGCCCGCAGCACCGCCGTGTAGTGGACGCGGCAGGCCAGCGGGTCGGCCGTCCCGTGCACGACGGTGGCGCCGACGATCCGCCCGGAGCACTCGGCGGTGAACACCCAGTCGGGGCGGCCGCCGGGACCGGCCAGGGCCTCGGCCCGCCAGTCGTCGAACTCCGGCAGGGTGTCGGCGAATCCGGGGTTGTCGCGGAGGGTCTCGCGGTAGAGGTGGTGGAGCTGCCGCTCGGGCTCGGGCGCGAGGGTGGTGGCGAGGGTGTCCAGGTACAGCCCGGGCGGCGGCTGCGGGGCGGGCAGGTGTGGGCCCAAGGGGGCGCACGCCGACCGGACATGGGCGTCCACCCGGTAGCCGCGGCCGAGCAGCAGCCCGGTCAGCTCGGCGGTGGGGTCCCGCCCCGCGGTCGCCGACCCGTCGTGCCCGTCCGGGAGTTCGCCGAGCAGCCGGCCGGCTCCGGCCTCGCGGCCCCAGCGCTCCAGCCCGTCGTAGAGCGGCAGCAGCCAGGCCGGGGCGCGGCCCGGCGCGCTGACGACGAGCGAGGCGAGGTCCCCGGGCGGCGTCCAGGGCGCCCGCCAGGCGGTGGCGTACCCGAGCAGGTCCCCGGTGGGCCCGGGCTGGACCAGCCGGACCCGGCCGTGCCCGGTGAGCCGCCCGTGCAGGTCGGTGGTCAGCCGGTCCGCGTCGGGCAACGCCGCGTCCCGGCCGCGCAGTTCGGCGGCCGTGACGGGCGGCCCGGCCCCGTCGGCGGAGAGCAGCTCCGCCAGCGCGGGGTAGTCGGTGTCGGGCCGGAAAGCGCGGATCACCGGCGGCCGCCGGACAGAATGGAATGCGTCACATGTGACACGGTACTGGCCTTCGCGGCCTCCCGCCGGGGTTTCCCTTGCCTACCGGGCGGCCGCCCGTCCCGGACTCCCGGGTACCGTCACCCGACGGGGTGGAGAATGCCGGATTCCCCGGCAGGCGGGTACGGCGGGCGGTACGGTGCCCGCATGACCGTGCTCGTCCGCCGTCGTCACATCGACTTCGGCCGCATCCACTCCACCGGCTGTCCGGTCACCTTCTGATCGATCGATCGATCCCCGGCCCGTCGGGCCGCGCCGCCCGGCAGGACGGCGCCGCGCCGGACGGCCGTCGTTCTCCGCCGCCGCGCACGGTCCGCCGCCTCCGGGCGGGCCGGTCCGCGCCCGCGCGGCGCCGTCCCGGGCGCACCGGCCGACCCCTGCACACCGCCAGGCGTCCCCGTGTGCCCGGACGACCACGATCCGACCGCACCGAAGGGACCACCCTCCGCCATGACCGACACCGCCACCGACCACTACCTGCGCAACAACTCCGACTACGCCGCGGCCTTCGAGGGTCCGCTGCCGCTCCCGCCGGCCCGTCGCACGGCCGTCCTGGCCTGCATGGACGCCAGGCTGAACGTCTACGGCGCGCTCGGCCTCAACGAGGGCGACTCGCACGTGATCCGCAACGCCGGCGGCGTCGCCACGGACGACGCCATCCGTTCACTGGCGATCAGCCAGCGGCTGCTCGGGACCGAGGAGATCATCCTCGTCCACCACACCGACTGCGGGATGCTCACCTTCGGCGACGACGCCTTCCGCGAGGACATCCGGAAGGAGACCGGGGTCAAGCCGCCGTGGGCGGCGGAGGCCTTCTCGGACCTGGAGACCGACGTCCGGCAGTCGGCCGCGCGGATCCGGACCAGCCCCTTCATCCCGCACACCCGGTCCGTGCGCGGCTTCGTGTTCGACGTCGCGACCGGGGCCCTCGCGGAGGTCGAGCTCTGAGCGTCAGGGGTGGTGGGTGCGGTGGCCGCACCCACCACCCCTGGCGGGCCGGGGAGGGGTTTCAGCCGTGCTGCCCCAGCAGGTGGATCAGGCCGTCGGCGAGGCCCCCGCGCCAGCAGGCGTAGTCGTGCCCGCCGTTGAACTCGCGGTAGGCGAGGTCGTAGCCCCGGTCGAGCAGCACGTCGCGCAGATTGCGGTTCTGGGGGAGCAGCAGCCACTCCTGGAGACCGGCCTCCACCCAGAAGCGGGCGTCGCGCCGTTCGGCGGCGGCGAACCGACGGGTGAGCCACTCGCTGCCGTCGTTGTGCTCGGTGGGGTCCGGCCACCAGAAGGAACCGGACTGGGAGAGCGCGTTGCCGAACCGGGCCGGCCGGTGGAAGGCGGCGAAGGCGGCGGTCAGGCCGCCCGCGCTCTGGCCGGCGATCACCGTGCGGGCCGGGTCGGCGGTGGCCCGGTACTCGGCGCCGGCCCAGGGCAGCACCCGGTCGGCCAGCAGGTCGACGAAGTCCGGGTTGCAGCTGAGGTCGTCCGGCCTGGTCCGGGGCGGGGTGTGGACGAGCAGCGCGACGGTCGGCGGGATCAGCCCCTCGGCCGTCAGGTTGTCCAGGGTGTCGCCGACGGACAACTGCCCGCCCCACACGTCGCCGTCCAGCAGGACCAGCACCGGGTAGGGGCCGCCGTCCGCGCGGTGCCCGGCGGGCAGGTGGACGTCGATCGTCCGCCCGGCCGCCTCGGCGCGCACGGTGCGCCCGCGCGGCACCTCCGGGCGGCGCTCGGCGTACGGCTGGGCGAGCGCCTCGGGCAGGGCGAGCACCGAGGAGGGGTGGCGCCCGTCGCGGCCGGGCAGTCGCGGGCCCCGGTCGAGCGGGTCGGGGCGGGCGTCGTCCAGGACCTTCAGCCAGTCGGCCCGCCGGGTGCCGGGGGCGGCTCCGCGCACCGGGTACAACTGGTAGGACGCCCGGTGGTCGGCGCGCAGCCGGTAGGTGCGCGACCAGCCGCCGCCCCGGCGCTCCATCAGGTGCGGGGTGAGGTCGCCGGCGTGCCGGTCCTTGTCGGTGACGGTGTGGACGAGGGCGAGCACGCCGTCGTACGGCTGCTCGCCCGGCTCGTCCCGCAGGACGAAGGTCACCTGCCGGTAGGCCGGGTCCTCGGGGTCGGGGTCGACCAGCGGGGCGCCCTCGGCGGCCACCCGGGCCCAGAACGCGTCGTCGGTGCCGGGCTGTTCGTTCTGTGCCGCGGTGCCGGGCTGCTCGTTCGCCGTTGCCGGGCGGGGCTGTTCGTTCTGCACTGCGAGAACTCCTCGATGATCAGGCGGGGTTGCCCTTGCGGCCCAGCAGCACCCAGAGCAGGAACGGGCCGCCGAGCACGGTGGTGACGATGCCGACCGGGATCTCGACACCGGAGATCAGTACCCGGCCGAGGGTGTCGGCGAGCACGATCAGCACCGCGCCGACCAGGGCCGAGCCGAGTACCGGGACGCGGGACGGCCCGGCCAGCCGGCCGGCGACGACCGGTGCGGCCAGTGCGACGAATCCGACCGGTCCGCAGATCCCGACGGCGAGTCCGGCGAGTGCCACGGCCAGCAGCAGGCAGGTGAGCCGGACCCGGCCGGGGTCGACGCCGAGCGAGGAGGCCACATTGTCGTCGAAGCGCAGCACCGCGAGTCGGCGGGCCACCACCAGCGCGACCGGGACCAGGACGGCGAGGCCGATCAGCACCGGGGTGGCGACCTCGTAGTCCCGGCCGTTGAGGCTGCCGGAGGTCCAGACGTACAGCGAGGAGGCGGAACTGAGCGAGCGCCGGGCCATCGCGACCTGGATGATCGCGGAGGCGAGCGACGACATGGCGAGGCCGACCACGAGCACCCGGTAGCCGCGGGCGCCGAGGCCGCCGGAGACGGCGGTGACCACGGCGACGGCGACCAGCGCGCCGATCGGTCCGGCCCACCAGGCGCCGAACGCGCCGGTGGCGGTGACGGAGATCAGCACGGCGGCGGTGGCGCCG
The DNA here is from genome assembly GCF_036010405.1 of Kitasatospora purpeofusca. Lineage (NCBI taxonomy): Bacteria > Bacillati > Actinomycetota > Actinomycetes > Kitasatosporales > Streptomycetaceae > Kitasatospora > Kitasatospora purpeofusca. Next base: position 7,462,073 of record NZ_CP108561.1, read on the forward strand.
TCGTTGACGCCGAGCAGTTCGGGGGTGGCGAGCCGGTTGCGGGCCAGCGTCTGGGTGAGGCAGCCCGCCAGGCCGAGCGCGGCGCCGGCGGCCAGCCCGGCGACGATCCGGCCGAGCCGGAACTTCTGCACCAGCAGGACGTCGAGGCGGTCGCCGTAGCCGAAGACGGCCCGGAAGGTGGAGCCGAGGTCGAGTTCGCTCTGACCGGCGTGCGCGGAGACCACCACGGCGGCGAGCAGCGCGGCGGCGAGGCCGAGCGCGGCCAGCGCCGAGCGCCGCGGCAGCAGGACGGACAGCGCGCCGCGCCGGACCACCACGTCCGGCCTGGGCGGCTTCTCCTCCGGGTGGCCGCTCCGGCCGGAGGACTCGGCGGGGGCGGTGTCGGTCAGGCCGAGCGCGGCGGTCTTCCGGGACCGCACGATGGCGATCAGGGTGGGCGCGCCGATCAGCGCGACGATCACCGAGACCGGGGCCTCGAAGGGGCGGGCGACCACCCGGGCGAGCACGTCCGCCGCGGTCAGCACGGCGGCGCCGACGAGCCCGGCGAGCAGGGTGAGCCGGCCGACGCGGGGGCCGGCCGCGGCCCGTGCCAGGAAGCCGGCGAGCAGGCCGAGGAAGGAGATCGGTCCGGCCAGGGCGACGGCGGAGGCGGTGAGCAGGGTGACGGCCAGCGCGACGGCGGCGCGGGTGGCGCCGGGGCGGTGGCCGAGGCCGCGGGCGAGGTCGTCGCCGAGCGCGAGCGCGGACAGCGGCCGGGTGGTGAGCAGGGCCACCACGAAGCCGACGCCGAGCACCGGGGCGAGCTGGCTCAGCGTGGTCCAGCCCTCCACGCCGGACAGCGAGCCGAGCACCCAGACCCGGTAGCGGTCGTACGCCTCCGGGGAGTTGACGATCAGTACGCCGGTGAGGCCGCCGAAGGTGGCGCCGACGGCGGAGCCGCCGAGGACGAGCCGCATCGGGGAGCCGCCGCCCCGGCTGCCGGCGATCGCGAGCACGAGTCCGCTGGCCAGGACGGCGCCGCCGAAGGCGAAGGCGAGGTAGCCGTAGGAGGTCTGGACGCCGAGCACGGCGATGCCGAGGACGACGCCGAGCGAGGCACCGGCGTTGACGCCGAGCAGGCCGGTCTCGGCGAGCGGATTGCGGGTGACGGCCTGGAGTTGGGCGCCGGCCACGCCGAGCGCGCCGCCGACCAGCAGGGCGGTCAGGGTGCGGGGGAGGCGCAGGTCGCCGACGACCAGGGCGAGGTGACTGTCGGCGCGGGCGCCGCCGGTGTCGAGCAGGTAGTCCAGCACGCGGCCGGGGCCGACCTCGCCGGCGCCGACGGACAGCGAGAGCGCCGTCAGCGCGAGCAGTGCGGCGAGGATGCCGCCGAGGGTGATCCAGGCGGTGCGGCGGGACCGGTCGGCCGTCGGCGGTGCGGGGGCGGAGGGGTCCGCGCCGGCCGCTTCGACGGCACCCACTTGCGACAATGTCATAAGGTAAGGCTAACCTAATGGTCAGCGCGGTCGGACAGGTGTCCGAGCCGGGGTGGCATCCGTCCGGATCGTCCTGGTTCGTACTACCGCACCACCGCTGCACCGCCGCAGTCCGCACCGTCGTCCGTACCGCCCGTACGTAACACCCTTGCCCGGAGGCATTCATGTCGACCCCCCAGAGCTCGCTGCACCTCGCCCGCCGTCGCGCGGTCCAGGCGGTGGCCGCCACCGGGGCTGCCACGCTCCTGCTCGTCGGCTGCGGCTCGTCGGGCTCCTCCGACAAGGCGTCGGACAAGGGCTCCCCGTCCGCCGCCAGCACCTCGGCCGCCGCGACGACCGCCGCCGCGGGCAGCCCGGCCGCCGGCGACAAGCGGACCGTCAAGGACGCCACCGGCACGGCCGTCGAGATCCCCGCCGAGCCCAAGCGCATCGTCACCCTCACCCAGGAGGACCTCGACGCGGTGCTCGCCCTCGGCCTCAAGCCGGCCGGCATCACCAACGGCCAGGGCCTCAACGAGCCGCCGGCGTACCTGAAGGACAAGGTCCAGGGCATCCCGGTGGTCGGCAACCTGCTCCAGCCCGTCATGGACAAGGTGATCGCCGCCAAGCCCGACCTCATCCTGGCCGGCGACATGCAGGACCAGCAGGTCCTCAAGCAGCTGCGCGAGATCACCCCCGCCACCCTGGTCACGATGGCGCCGACCGACGACTGGAAGCTCTCCTTCCGCGGCATCGGCAACGCCCTCAACAAGCTGGAGCAGGCCAACAAGGTCATCGCCGACTACGACGCCAAGGCCGTCAAGGCCGGCGGCGAGCTGGGCGCCAACAAGGGCGCGGCCGTCTCCATCGTCCGCTGGAACCCGACCGGTCCCAGCTGGATGGAGAAGAAGCAGTTCGCCAGCGGCGTCGCCCTCGACATGGGCCTGACCCGCCCGAAGGCCCAGGACAAGGACGGCAACGCGCACACCCCGGCGCTGAGCCTGGAGAAGATCAACGAGATCGACGGCGACTGGCTGTTCCTGTCGACCCTCACCGACGACGGCAAGGCCGCGCTGAAGGACGTCCAGTCCAAGCCCGCCTACCAGGAGCTCGGTGCCGTGAAGAACAGCCACACCGTGACCGTGGACGGTTCGGTCTGGTCGACCCGCGGCGGCCCGCTCGCCGCGGACGTCGTGATCGGCGACATCGGCAAGGCGCTCGCCGCCAAGTGACCGGCCGACGGCGGGCGCCCTCCTCACCGGGCGCCCGCCGTTGCGCCATTTCTCCACCGTCCCGCTGCCCCGCCACCTTTGCCACCCCTGCCACCTTTGCGAAACCGAGGAATCCGCCATGGAGTTGACGGTCGAGGGCCTCACGGCCGGCTACGGCCCCGGACGCCCGGTGCTCGGTGGCGTCGATCTCACCGTGCCCGGTGGGCAGGTGGTGGCCGTCGTCGGCCCGAACGGCTGCGGCAAGTCCACCCTGCTGCGCTCGATCGCCCGGCTGCACCGGCCCGACTCCGGCCGGGTGCTGGTCGGCGGCGAGGACATCTGGAAGCTGCGCCCCCGGCAGGCCGCCCACCGGGTCGCGCTGCTGCCGCAGAGCCCGCAGGCGCCGGAGGCGGTCACCGTGGCCGGGCTGGTCCGCTACGGCCGCCACCCGCACCAGGGCCTGTTCCGGCAGTGGTCCGCCGACGACGAGCGGCTCACCGCCGAGGCCCTGCGGGCCACCGGCGTCGAGGAGTTCGCCGACCGGCGGCTCGACCGGCTCTCCGGCGGGCAGCGGCAGCGCTGCTGGCTCGCCATGGTGCTGGCCCAGGACGCGCCCGTGGTCCTGCTCGACGAGCCGACCAGCGCCCTCGACCTCGGCCACGCCGTCGAGGTGCTGGAGCTGGTGCGCGAGGTCGCGGCGGGCGGGCGCACCGTCGTCATGGTGCTGCACGACCTCGCGGCGGCCGCCCGCTACGCCGACCTGGTGGTGGCGATGCGCGGCGGCGAGATGATCGCCTGCGGCCCGCCGCGCGAGGTGGTGGACGCGCCGCTGGTGCGGGCGCTGTACGACGTCGACAGCGATGTGCTCGCGGCCCCCGGGGACGGCGCGCCGGTGATCGTCCCGCGGGCGGGGGGCCGGAAGGCGGCCTGACCGGGCCGTCTGTCGGCGGCTCACCCGGGCGGACCGGCGGGCGCGGCGGGTTGCCCAGGCGGGCGCGACGGGTTGCCGGGTGGGTGCGTCGGGTGCGTCGGGTGCGTCAGGTGCGACGGGTTGCCGGGCGGGGGCGTCGGGCGCGGCGGGTTGCCGGGCGGCCGTCGGGCCCGGTGTGGTCTGCTGGACGGGCGTCCGCCGGACGTCCGTGCCGCCGCCGTCGCCCGCGCCGCCTCCGGGAGGGTCACCGATGCCCCGTCGTACCGCCGCCCTGCTCGTCGCCATCGCCCTCGGCTCGGCCGCCGCTGCGGGCTGTTCCTCGGCCGCCGGTCCCGACCGGGCCGGCGGGTCGTCCTCGGGGGCGGGGGCCACGACCACTGTGCCCACCCCGGTGGACTCCGCGCCGTCGGCCTCCGCGTCGACGTCCCCTGTTCCGACGGCCTCCGCGTCGACCGAGGTGCCCGGCACCTCTTCTCCGTCCTCTGTTCCGTCCTCTTCCTCCGCCCCCGCCGTCGCCTCGGTGGCCGTTCGGGGCACCGTCACCGACGGCCTCAAGTCCCCCTGGGGCCTGGCCGTCCTGCCCGGTGGCGACCTGCTGGTCTCCGAGCGCGACAGTGCCCGGATCCTGCGCGTCCCGGCGAAGGGCGGCGGCAAGGCGGTGGCCGGTACCGTCCCGGGTGTCACCCAGGGCGGAGAGGGCGGCCTGCTCGGCCTCGCCCTGTCGCCCGACTTCGCCACCGACCACCAGGTGTACGCGTACTTCTCCACCGGCTCGGACAACCGGATCGTCCGGTTCGACCTCGACCCCTCCCGGCCGGCCGGTTCCCAACTCGGCTCTCCCACTGTGCTGTTGAGCGGCATCCCGCACGGACCCCGGCACAACGGCGGGCGGATCGCGTTCGGCCAGGACGGCTTCCTCTACGCCGGCACCGGCGACGCCGACGACCGCTCGCTCGCCCAGGACCGCGACTCCCTCGGCGGCAAGATCCTCCGCCTCACCCGGGACGGCACCCCCGCGCCCGGCAACCCGTTCCCCGGCTCGCCGGTCTGGTCGCTCGGCCACCGCAACGTCCAGGGGCTGGCCTGGGACCCGCAGGGGCGGCTCTGGGCCTCGGAGTTCGGCCAGGACACCTGGGACGAGCTGAACCTGATCACCCCCGGCGGCAACTACGGCTGGCCCACCGTCGAGGGCACCGCCGGGCGGGAGGGGTTCACCGACCCGGTCGCCCAGTGGCACACCGCCGACGCCTCGCCGAGCGGCATCGCCTTCGCCGACGGCGCCGTCTGGGTGGCCGCGCTGCGCGGCACCCGGCTCTGGCGGGTCCCGGTGGACGGCGGCCGGGCGGCCGGTGCCCCGCAGGAGTTCCTCCGCGGCGACTACGGCCGGCTGCGCACCGTCGCGGCCGACGGGGACGGCGGCCTGCTCCTCGTCACCGACAACACCGACGGCCGGGGCTCGCCGCGGCCGGGCGACGACCGGATCCTGCGACTGGACGTCAGCGCCGGGTAGCGGCGGGTCGCGTTCGGCCACCCGTTCGAGCGGTTTGAACGCGGTTCGACCGGGGATCCACCGCTTTCCTACCGTTCAGTACCCCTCCCTGCCCGCCGCGTTGTCAGTGTGTCCCGTTACGTTCCTCCCAACTGACCGACCAGCTGGGAGGAGAGCGGCCGTGGCGTGGGTTGAAACGGGTTCGGGCGGCTATTTCGTCGCCTTCGACGAGGAGGGCAAGGTGGTCTGCCGCAACGCGGCGGGCCGTCAGCTGAAAGCCGTCCCGCCGAAGCTGAACGACGATCCGGTGGTGGTCGGACTCCGGCAGCTCACCGAGTGGTTGGACGCCCACCGGCGCGGCTGCCTGGAGACCGCCGAGCGGTGGATGGTGCGCTCCCTGCCGGTGCCCGCCGCCGTCGTCACCGCCGTCTGGGCGGACGAGGCGTGGCGCGAGGTGCTGCGCGACCTCGTGGTCACCGGGGCCGACGGCGCCGTGGCCGGCTTCCTGCGCGGGGCCGACCCGGAGCGCGGCATCGGCCTGGTCGACCTCGACGGGGACACCGTCCGGCTCACCGGCAGCGAGCTGCGGATACCCCACCCGGTCCTGCTGGACGAGCTGGACGAACTGCGCGAGTTCGCCGTCGAGCTCGGCGTCTCCCAGCAGGTCCAGCAGCTGTACCGGGAGGTCTGGCACCGGCCGGCGGATGCCACCGGCACCCAGGTCGACACCTACGCGGGCGGCCGCTACGCCGCGCTGCGCGACCTGCTCGGCCGCTGCACCAGGCTCGGCCACCGGGTCCGCGGCGGGCACGCCGTACTGCCCGTGGTCGAGGACGGGCGGGCCCTGGAGGCCCGGGTCTGGGTCGGCGACTACTACGAGTACGACGAGTGCGAGACGGGCTCGCTCAGCTGGACCGGCCCGGACGGCAAGGTCCTGCCGCTGGCCGAGGTCGGACCGGTCGCCTGGTCCGAGGGGATGCGGATGGCCGCCGCACTGTACGCCGGCCGCACGATCGAAGGGGAGGAAGCCGCATGAGCACCACCACCGGAGCCGACCGCACCACCGGTGCCCTCGGCGGAGCCGACCGCCACCAGCGGCTGCTGGAGTCCGGGGCGATCCTCGCCCCCGGCACCCTGCCCGGCGCCGGCGCCCCCGACAGCGCCGCCGACGTCCTCACCGCCCGCGGCTACGCCCACCCCGCGCTCGACGGCCGCCGGATCGTCCGCCTGGTCCCCGGCGTGCTCGGCCCCGCCGAGGACCTCGCCGTCGACTTCCTGGGCCTCGTCCCCGCCGAGGAGCCGGTCGAGGTCGGCCAGGTCCGCCAGGAGGCGCTGGGCTTCCCCGCCTGGGCGCTCGTGCACGACCCGGCCAACGGCCACCACGCGCTCGCCCTGGTCAAGGAGATGGAGCGGCTCGCCCGGCAGGCCAAGTCCAAGCCCGGCCACGCCAAGGACGGCTTCGACGAGCTGGCCCGCCGGCTCGGCCGCGCCGTCCCGCACTTCCTGCCCACGTTCTGCGAGCAGGTCGGCCGGATCTTCCTGGAGCAGGAGAACCAGACCTACGCGAGCACCTTCTTCGGCCGCGCCCGCGAGGCCGAGCGCACCCACAACCTGCCCGTCGACGAGGAGCGGCTGCGCGCCGTCTTCCTGGAGTTCGCGCTGGCCGGTGCCCTCACCGTCAAGGCGCTGCGCCAGTACGTCAAGGAGCTGAGCGGTCGGCTCGACCCGCTGACCGCCTGGCAGCGGTTCCGCCAGCTGTGCACCGAGCGCTCGGCGGCCGGCATGGCCCCCTACGCCGGGGTCGCCGAGGACGCCCGCACCCTGCTCAAGGCCGCCGGGCTGGACCGGGGCGAGCACGAGCGCGCCCTGCTGCTCGAACTCCTCGCCTCGCCCGCCGTCAACCGCGCGCCCGGCACCTTCTGGAAGAGCTGGCACGAGGCCGTCGTCGAGCTCGGCCGGGGCGACGCCGCCGTCCGCGCCCGCCTGCTGGAGCTGATGCCCGACCCGCCTGGCAACGACGACCGCACCCACCAGGACGCCGGCTGGCTCGCCGTGCTGGCGGAGAGCGGCGCCGAGCGCCTGCTCACCGACCTGCCCGCCGACGCGGCCGCCGGGGCCTCGGCGGCCGAGCCGGCCGCCGCCTGGCTCCAGCGCTGGACCAACCACCTCGGCCGGGGCTGGCGCACCCTCGGCCTCAGCACCGAGACCGTCGCGCTGACCCACCGGATGCTCGACCGGCTGCGCGCCGAGGCCGTGCCGGTCGACCTCTTCACCGGGGTGCGCCGCAGCGCCACCCAGCTCGAACTCCTCGACCTGCTGCTCGCCGAGGGCATCCCGGTCGCCGACCCGGCCGAGGGCCACACCTTCGTCCTCCAGGACTGGGTCGCCGCCTCCGACACCGACGGCCGCACCCTCACCGCCCTCGCCGCCGACCCCCGCTTCCGGCCCGCGCTGCGCGCCGCCGTCCCGCCCGTCTGGGACACCGTCGACAGCCGCCGCCTCGCCGCCCGCCCGGTCCTGCGCGAACTCTTCGTCGAGTGGTCCGACGCCCGCGCCGACGAGCTGACGGCCGCCCGCGGACTGGAGAGCGCGAGCGGCATCCTGCACCAGCTGAGCTCCCACCGCACCGCCGTCCGCGACGAGAACCCGGCCGCCGCCCGGCGGATCGCCGCACTCGACGTGACCGGACTGCTCGCCGACACCCTGCGCGGCGGCATCCTCGACGAACTCGGCTGGCCCGCCCTGGAGGAGGCGCTCGCCCGGCTCGGCGTCGAGGCCGGAGACACCCCCGGCGTCGGCAGCGGCCGCAACCTCCCCGAGGGGCTGCTGCTGGAGGAGGCCTGGCCGCACCTGGTGCTCGCCCGCGGCAACCAGGTCGTGGTGGCCGGCCCGCAGGCCATCGTGTTCGAGCACACCCTGCGCATCCCCGACAAGCTAGAGAGCTGGCACCGCCCCCGCTTCCGCTTCGTCGACGGCGAACTCCTGGTCGCCTGGGCCCACGAGGGCAAGCAGCGGGCCTACTGGTCCGGCCGCCCCGCCGAGATCTTCGAGCTCGGCGGCGAGCGGATCGCCCACTACTACGGCGCCGGCGACATCGACACGCCGACCCTGCCGCTGCCCGGCGGCGGCCGCACCGGCGGCCACCGGCCGCTGCACGTCGGCGACACCGTGCTGCCCGCCCAGAGCGGCGTCCTCGGCGACGGCACCGGCCACTGGACGGTCCACCGGCGCTCCGGCGGCCCCGAACTGGAGGAGCTCGACGCCGCCACCGGCGCCGCGGGCCGCGCCTCCGAGCCGCCGCGGATCGCCGCCAACGCCGCGGCGGGCCGCCTCGACGTCCGCCGCACCTGGCTGCTGCCGTTCCAGCCCGGCCTGGAGGCCACCCCGCTCGGCACCGACGGCACCGTCCTCGGCAGCTGGCTCCGGAAGGACGGCAAGCGGACCACCACCCTCACCGCCGACGGCACCGCGCTCGTCGCCGACAACACCCGCGACGGCGGATCGCTGTACCCGCTCGGCCGGCTCACCCTGCCCGGCGGCGGCCGGCCGGTGCTCCAGGAGGGCCGCGGTCGCCAGCTGGCCCTCGCCCTGCCCGCCGCCGACTCCCCGGCCGAGGGCACCGTCACCGCCGACCCGGCCGGCTTCACCGCCGGCTTCGAACCCGGCCGCCCCGGCGGCCTCGGCGGCGCCGGCACCGCCCTCGTCCTGCCGATAGCCCACTGGCACGTCCTGCGCCCGCGCGACGAGCAGGGCTCGACCGAGCTGCGCGGCATCGACCACGAGCAGGCCGCCCGGCTGATCGACGCCGCCTGGCCGGCCGACGCCGAGCCGGTCCCCGCCGCCCGGCAGCGCTGGATCACCGTCCAGGGCGTGCGCCGCCCGGTCGTCAGCGGCGACAAGGCCGAGGAGCGGCTGCCGGTCGACGCCGTCGCCGGCGTCCTGCCCGGCATCACCCACCGGCTGCTGCTGGCCGGCGTCACCGGCCTCGCCCGCACCGCCGCCGACCTGCTCGACCGGATCGCCCGCTACCTCCCGCAGCCCGAGGACGACGGTCGTGCCACCGGCGGCTCCGGCGCCGTCGAGTGCGCCTACCGGCCCGAGCACGGCACCGACTACGAACTCGGCCAGGCCGTCGCCCTGCTGCTGCCCGGCGTCGGCGGCTTCGGCCGCTCCTGGGACCGCAGCGCCAACTACCGCGTCCTCAACAACCTCAGGGCCGTCACCGCCGTCCTCGCCGCGCCCCCCGCGGCCGAGGGCGACGGCTGGAGCACCCCGCACCGGATCGCGCTGCACGGCGACGACGACCACCAGGGCTGGCTGCAGACCCTCGGCCGGCTCGGCACCCTCGCCTACGCCGCCGCCGCCCCGCTCACCTCCGCCGAGCAGCGCGACTCGCTCGCGCTGCTGCTCACCGAGCTCACCGCCGGGCCGCTCGCCGACCGGGGCGCCACCCTGCGCGAGATCGTCCTCACCGAGCCGCTGACCGACCCCAACGCCAAGGAGGGCAAGCACGAGCGGCGGGCCGGCCAGGTCTGGCGGCACGGCGACCGCACCGTCGTCGTCCTCGCCTGCAGCCACCACCGCGAGGACAAGGCGCACTGGATCGCCGTCGACCACGACCCGAGCGGAGCCTTCGGCGCGGTCGCCCACTTCGGCACCGCCGAGGAGCGCGGCACCGAGGAGACCGTCGACGCGGCGTGGGTGGCCCGCTTCACCGCCCTGCTGCGCGAGCACGGCGCCATGACCCACCGCGCCGACCGCGCCGCCGACTTCGGCGCCCGCACCGGCATCGGCGCCGTCCGCTCCACCCTGCTGTTCAGCCCCACCGAGGCCCTGATCCACTGGTACGGCGCGCCGCTGCCCCCCGAGGCGCTCAAGGAGTACGGCCTCAAGTCCGGCGAGGCCAAGGCCGCCCGCGACTGGCTGCGCGGATGCGAACGGGACGCCCTCGCCGAGGTCTGGTCCGCCCTGCTGCCCGCCGACCCGGAGGAGCTCTGGAGCACCGGCCCGGACAGCGCCGCCGGCGCCGCGCACTGGACGGCCCGCCTCGGCCGGCTGGTCACCCTGCCCGAGGCGGAGCAGGCCACCGTCAGCGGCACCACCATCCAGCGGGTCGAGGAGATCCTCAACTCCGCGACCACCCCCTGGCTGAGCCGCACCACTCGCCAACGGGTGCTCCCCCTGGGGGAGTCGGCCACCCCCGTCCTCCAGGCCGAGGACCCGCTGGCCCTGCCCGACTACAACACCCTGTCCGAGGCCGCCGACGCGATCGCCTGGCTCGCCTACCGGCTGCCCTGGAACAGTCCGCTGCGCGCCTCGCTCGCGCCCGCCGTCCGGGCCCTGCACACCCGCCTGGCCGACCCGGAGCTGCTGCTCGCCTACGACCTGCGCCGCAACGGCAAGGGCGAGCCGCTGGCCGCCGTACTGCGCACCCGCTTCGGTCTGCCCGCCGAGGGCGGCGCCGACACGGACGGGCTGGTCCGCTGCGGCAAGGCCCTGGTGCTCTCGCCCACCCACGACGAGGCGGAGCAGATCTGGTGGCGCCCGGCCGGCCTCGACGGGGCGCAGGACCAGGCGCTGGACCAGCTGGCCGGGCTCGGCGAGAGCTACTGGCTGTCCCGTCAGCGGACGGTGCTCACGGCACTCCTGGACGGGGAGCTGGACCGGCTGGTCGTCCTGCCGGAGCTGCCCGTTGCCGACGGTGCCGCCGGTGCGCCGGTCGACGGGGCCGAGGTCTGGGCGCAGCACCCGCTGCTCACGGTGCCCGAGCTCGTCACCGAGGTCGCCAAGGCGCACGAGCTCGGCGAGGACGCCGCCGTCCTCTACCTCCAGCTGCTCGCCCTGCCCGACCCGACCGACCGCAATGCCGCGCGCTGGACGGGCTGGAAGCCGGCCCGGCTGAAGAAGGCGCGGGCCGAGCTCCTCGCCTCCGGACTGGTCATGGAGGCCAAGCGGGCCCGCGCCGGGCGCACCCTCTTCCTCCCCGGCGGCTGGCAGGAGGCCAAGGCCCCCGGCCTGCCCGTCGAGACCTGGAAGGCCGCCTTCTACGATCTCCCCACCCACCACGACGTGCTGCCGCGCTTCGCCGTCCCGGAGCTGTTCGCCCGGGCCTGGCAGCGCGTCACCGACGGGGACGCCCCGGGCTTCGAAGAGCTCCGGACCGGCAAGCGCAGGAAGGCCCGCCGATGACCACCACTCCCGCCACCAGTGCCTCCACCGCCGGCACCGACACCCCGGCCCGGCAGGTCGTCCCGCCGGAGGAGAAGTTCGCCGCCGAGCTGGAGTTCCTCGCCGCGCACGACTCCGGCCCGCGCCCGCCCGGCTGGCGGCTCACCCCGCGCGCCGTCGTCACCTTCGTGATGGGCAGCGGCGGCGAGAAGCTCAAGGCCGGGCGCAGGAGCCTGGCGATCGAGCAGAAGTTCGTCGGCGAGCGGGCCCTCGTCGAACGCTGCGTCGTCACCCTCGCCGGCGAGCGCGGTCTGCTGCTCGTCGGCGAGCCCGGCACCGCCAAGTCGATGCTCTCCGAACTCCTCGCCGCCGCCGTCTGCGGCACCAGCGCGCTCACCGTCCAGGGCACCGCGGGCACCACCGAGGACCAGCTCAAGTACGGCTGGAACTACGCCCTGCTGCTCGCCAAGGGCCCCAGCCGCGAGGCGCTGGTGCCCTCGCCGGTGCTCAGCGCGATGACCACCGGCGCGGTCGCCCGGGTCGAGGAGGTCACCCGCTGCCTCCCGGAGGTCCAGGACGCCCTGGTCTCGCTGCTCTCCGAGCGGCGGATCGCCGTCCCCGAGCTGGCCGGCACCCCGGACGGCCAGCTGCACGCCGCTCCCGGCTTCACCCTGATCGCCACCGCCAACCTGCGCGACAAGGGCGTCAGCGAGATGTCCGCCGCGCTCAAGCGCCGGTTCAACTTCGAGACGGTCGGGCCGATCGGCAGCCTGGCGGCCGAGGTCGAGCTGGTCCGCCGCCAGTCCACCGCCGCCGTCGCCCGCGCCGGGGCCGCCTACGCGGTCGACGAAGCGGTGCTGGAGGCCCTCGTCACGGCCTTCCGCGACCTGCGGTCCGGCCGCTCCACCGAGGGCTGGGACGTCGAACGCCCGTCCACCGTGATGAGCACCGCCGAGGCGGTCTCGGTGGCCACCGCGCTCGGGGTCGGCGCCGCCTACCTGCCCGACGGCGGCGACCTGCTCGGCCGGCTCCCCGGCCAGCTGATCGGCGTCGTCCGCAAGGACGACCCGACCGACGCCGCCCGGCTGCTCGGCTACTGGGACGGCCCGGTCCGCCGCCGCGCCGAACAGGGCGCCGCCACCTGGCGCACCCTGTGGGAGCTGCGCTCCGCCCTGGAGTGAGGCCCGGTCGGCCCGCCGCCACCGGGGCGGCGGGCCGACCCCCGGCCCCGCACATCTCCCTCCTCCCTTCCCCCTCCCCGAACTTCCACCGAGAGGTGAACACATGAGCAGCGCGGCGCCGCCCGGCGGGGCGGACCTCGGCCACGACGACCCGCGAGGGACGGTCGCGACCGAGGCGGCCCGACTGGCCGCCTCCGGCCTCGACGCACCCGGGCCCTTCCTGATCGGGGTGCGCCACCACGCCCCTTCGCTCAGCGTCGTCGTGCCCGCGCTGCTGGACGCCGCCCGGCCCGATGTCCTGCTGGTCGAGCTGCCCGCCGAGTTCCAGCCCTGGCTCGGCCTGCTCGCGGACGAGGCCACCCGGGCCCCGGTCGCCCTCGCCGCCGCGCCCGCCGCCGACCGCCCGGACGACGCGACCGACGGCGCCGGGCTCGCCTTCTACCCGTTCGCCGACTTCTCGCCCGAGCTCGCCGCCCTGCGCTGGGCCCGTCGGCACGGCGTCGAGACGGTCGCCTGCGACCTTCCCCTCGCCGTCCGCGACCGGTACGCCCACCGGGACGGCACCGGCCCCGGCACTCCCCGGCCCGGGGTCGCCGACGCCCTCCGCCACCGCCTCACCGGCCGCGAGGACGACGAGGACCTCTGGGACCGCCTCGTCGAGACCGCCGCCCCCGGTTCCACCCCGGAGGCCGTCCGCCGCGCCGCGCTGCTGGTCGGTTGGGCGCTGCGCCGCGACGCCCGGGACGGCACCGGTGTCGACCCGTACGACCTGCGGCGCGAGGCCTGGATGCGGGCGCGCATCCAGGAGGCGGCCGAGGGCGGCCGCCGCGTCGCCGCCGTGGTCGGTGCCTTCCACGCGCCCGCGCTCGTCCCGGCGGGGGCGGACGGCGCGGAGACACCCGGGCCCGACCTCCTCCTCACCCCCGATCGGGTGCCGGACGGCCGCCACGTCGTCTCCCTGATCCCCTACACCTACCCGCTGCTCGACGCCCGCTCCGGCTACCCGGCGGGCATCCGCGACCCCGAGTGGCAGCACACCGTGCTCGACGCCGCCGGGGACCAGGACCGGCTGGCCGAGGCGCTGATCACCACCGCCGTGCGGATCTGCGAGGCCCTGCGCGGCCAGGACCACCCCTCCGGCCCGGCCGACGCCCGCGAGGTCGTCCGCCTCGCCGGCGACCTCGCCCGGCTGCGCGGCCTGGCCGCCCCCGGCCGGGGCGAGCTGATCGAGGCCGTGCAGACCGCCCTCGCCCAGGGCGAACCGCTCGGTCGGGGCCGGGCGGTGGCCCGCGCACTGGAACGCGTCCTGGTCGGCACCCGGACCGGCGCGCCCACCCCGTCCGCCCCGCGCAGCGGCCTCGCCCCCGCCGTCGAGCGACTCCTCGCCGAGCTCGGCCTGCCCGGCCCCGGCGACACCGCCGAGCCCACCCCGCGCGAGCTGCGCCTGGACCCACTCCGCTCCTCCCTCGACCGCCGCCGCGAACTCCTGCTCCACCGGCTGACCGCCTGCGGTGTCCCCTACGCCGAACCGGTCGAGTCCACCGGAGCGGGCGGCACCGAGACCCTCACCACCCGCTGGCGGGTCCGCTGGACCCCGGCCGTCGCCGCGATGCTCACCGTCGCCGGGACCCAGGGCGTCACCCCGGCCCAGGCCGCCGAGGGCGCCCTGCGCGAGCGGTTGCGCCGGGAGCGGCAGGCCGACGGCCCGACCGCCCGCGAGGTCCTCCGGGGCCTCGCCGACGCCGACGCCTGCGGCCTCCCGGCCCTCACCGGCAGCCGCCTCACCCAGCTCACGGCCGTCCTCCCGGAGAGCGGCACCCTCCCCGAACTCCTCGACGCCCTCGCCCTCCTCGACCGCCTCACCGCCACCCACCGCCCGCTCCCGGCCCTGGCCCCGGCCCCGGCCCCGGCCACGACCCCGGCCACGACCCCCGACCCGGGCGCGGCCACCGGCCTCCCCGCCCCCGGTGCTGCCGCCGACCCGTTGGCCGCCACCGGCACCGCCCTCGCGGCTGTCCCCGCTCCCCTTCCCGGGGGCGGGGGACCCACCGCGCCCGGCTCCCCTGCGACCGGCCCCGCCGCGACGGGCCTTGTCGCTCACGGCCCGATCGCCATCGGCCCGACCGGCCCTGCCGACCCCACCGTTTCCGGTCCCACCAGCCCCACCGGCCCGGGCGCGCAGGACTCGTTCCTGGCCGCTGTGGCCGCCGCCGCAGAGGTCGTGACGGTGGCGGCGGTGCGGCAGTTGGAGGGGTTGGGCGGCTCGGACGAGGCCGACGACGCCAGGGCGCTGGTCGAGCTGGCCCGGCGGGCCGATCTCTCCGGCGGTCTGCGGCTGCGCCACGCGCTGGCCGAACTCGCCGACCGGGGCAGCCCCTTGGTGCGCGGTGCGGCCGGTGCGGTGCGGGTGCTGCTCCGGCAGGAGGTCCCGGCGGTGTTCGGCGACCGGGCCGCCTCCTGGGTCGACGGCGCCACCGGACCCGACGCCCGGCACGCCCTGGGCCGGTCGCTGGTCGGTCTGCTGACGGCCGCGGAGGGGCTGCTCTCCACCGCCCCCGAGGTGCTCGAACCACTGCTGGAGCGGATCGCCACCCTCCCGGACAACGCCTTCCTGGACCGGCTGCCCGCCCTGCGCGGCGGGTTCGACACGCTCAGCCCGGCGGCCCGGGAGCGGCTGCTGACGCTCGTCGAGGAGCGTCTGGGAGCCCGGCTGGACGCGCTGCCGGAGGAGGTGCCGCCCGCTCTGCTCGCCGACTGGTCCCGCGCCGACCTCGCGGCCCGCTCCGCGCTCGCCCGCCTGGGGCTGCTCCCCCCGAGCCTCCCGACACCCACCGGTGCGACACCCACCAACACAGCACCCACCGACAGGGCACCCGTCCCCGCACCCGCACCCGCACCTGCACCCGAGCCGTCCGGCTCCCACGCCCTCGGTGCGGCCGAGCGCTGGCGGCTGCTCCTCGGCCGCCCGGGCAGCGGCCGCCCCGGCAGCCGGGCCTCGCGGCTCGCGTCCGCGCTCGACGAGCTCTACGGCACCGGGCACGGCGAGGGCTCCGGCCCCGGTCTGGACGGGCGGGGCGGGGCGGGCGGCAACCGGGGCGGCCGCGAGGCGCCGTACCCGGGCGTGCGCGAGTGGTCCGAGGAGCTGACGGCCCTGTTCGGGCCCGGCATCCGGGAGGAGGTGCTCGCGGCGGCCGTGGCCCACGGTCGCGGCGACGCCCTGGAGGCGATCGACCCGGGCGCCGTCCGGCCGTCGGTCGACCTGTTGCGCACTGTCCTGGAGCACGCGGGCGGTCTGCCCGAGGCCCGGTTGGCCGCGCTGCGCCCGCTGGTCCGGCGCCTGGTCGACGAGTTGAGCCGGGAGCTGGCGACCAGGCTGCGCCCCGCGCTCACCGGGATCAGCGTGCCGCGCCCGAGCCGGCGCCCCGGCGGCGGCCTGGACCTGCACCGCACCATTCGCGC
The DNA here is from genome assembly GCF_036010405.1 of Kitasatospora purpeofusca. Taxonomy (NCBI): domain Bacteria; kingdom Bacillati; phylum Actinomycetota; class Actinomycetes; order Kitasatosporales; family Streptomycetaceae; genus Kitasatospora; species Kitasatospora purpeofusca. The sequence continues at coordinate 7,477,966 of NZ_CP108561.1, forward strand.
CAATCTGGCGACCGCCCGCCCCGCCGCCCCCTCGACCGGCAGCGGTACCGCAACCGGCACCGGCACCGAGCCGGGCCGCATGGTGATCGTGCCGGAGCGCCCGGTGTTCCGCACCCGGGCCAAGCAGGCGTCCGAGTGGCGCATGATCCTGGTCGTGGACGTCTCCGGCTCGATGGAGTCCTCCACGGTCTGGGCGGCGCTGACCGCGTCGATCCTGGCGGGGGTGCCCTCGCTGAGCACGCACTTCGTCGCCTTCTCGACCGAGGTGGTCGACCTGACCGAGCGGGTGACGGATCCGCTCGGCCTGCTCCTGGAGGTCCGGATCGGCGGCGGCACCCACATCGCCGCCGGGCTGAAGTACGCGCGGGAGCTGGTGACGGTGCCGTCCCGCACGCTGATCGCGGTGGTCAGCGACTTCGAGGAGGGCGGTCCGGTGGGCGGGCTGCTCGCGCAGACCCGGGCGCTGGTCGACTCCGGGTGCCATCTGCTGGGCTGCGCCGCACTGGACGACACCGGAACGGCCCGGTACTCGAAGGCGATCGCGAGCCAACTGGTCGCGGCCGGGATGCCGGTGGCGGCGCTCAGCCCGCTCGAACTGGCCCGCTGGGTGGGGGAGAAGGTCCGATGACGGAGGGGGTGCAGGGCGTGGCGGGTTCGCGGGTGCAGTGGCCGGCGGTGCGACCGGAGGTGGTCGCCGAGGTGGTGGCCGGACTGTCGGCGCGCCTGCAGAAGAGGCTGGACGGGGCCGCCGCCAAACTGGCCGAACGGCCGGTGGAGCGGACGGGCGAGGACTGGCGGATCGCCGTGGACGAGGAGACGGAGCTTGTTCTGCACGCGCCGGGCGGGGTGGTGGCCACGTCGGACGATGTGCGCTGCGGTTGCCTGCTGGCGCCCGCCTGCGTGCACCGGGCGGCGGCGGTCACGGTCTGCCCGCTGGCCGACGGCGAACCGCCGGCGGAGCAGGCCGAACCAGCCGAGCAGGCCGACCGGGCCGAACCGGCCGTGGCCGCCGGCGGGTCCCCGGCCGCAGCCCCGGTCCCTTCCCCCGGAGCTCCGCAGGGCGACGCTCCGGCCGCCGGAACGCTCGGCGCCGCCGAGCGCGCCGCCGTCGACCAGCTGCACCGGGTGGCCTCCGCCGCACTGGCGGCAGGTGTGGGCGGTACGGGCGCGGTGCTCCAGGCGGAGCTGCTGCGGGCGGCCCACCGGGCCCGGCTGGCCGGGTTGCACCGGCCTGCGGCCGCGGCGGTGGCGGTGGTCACCCGGATCAGGGCGGCCCGGTCGGGCGAGCCGGACCACCGGCTCGCCGATCTGGTGGCCGGTCTGCGCGAGCTGCTCGGCCTCAGCACGGCCCTGTCCGCCGCCGCGGCGGCGGACATCGCCGGACCGGGCGTCGCCGCCCTCCGGGGCACGGCCCGCCAGGTGTACACGGCGGCGGGCGGTCTGCGGCTGTACGGACTCTTCTCCGAGCCGGTGCTGACGGCCACCCACGCGGGTGTGCTCACCTGGGCGGTCGACGCGGGCGGCGGCCTGCACACGATGGCCGAGATCATGCCGCACACCGACGCCGCCGCCGCGGCGGCGTCGCAGGCGGTCGGCGCCGGCAACCGGGCGGTCCGGCTGGGCGACGCGATGCTCAGCCACCGCGAGTTCACCAGGGCCGGGCTGGCCGTGCAGGGGGCGACCAGGTCGGCGGCCGGGCGGCTCGGGGCGGGCGCCTCGGTCCGGGCGGTGCGCGCGGCGGGGGCGGCCTGGACGGTCGAGCCCGCGGCCCGGCTCTGGGCCGAGCCGCCCGCCGCCCAGGTGGCGCGGGCGCTCGGCGCGGCCGCACTGCCCCCGGAGGTCCGGCCGGCCGGGGGCGAACTCCTCTTCCTGGACGTGACGCTGCTCGGGGCGGTCCCGTACGGGCCGGGCGGGGAGCCGCGCCTGCTGGCGGACTGCGGGGGAGTGGTGGTGGCGCTGCGTGCCGCGCACGACCACCCGGGGCTCGCGCACCGGGGCAACCTCGCACTGCTCGCGACCGCCCCGGGCCTGCGGCTGCGGGTGATCGGCCGCCTGGAGCGCTCGGCCCGCCCCGAGCTGCGCCTGCTGGCCGTCGGCGAGCCACCGTCCCCCCAGCCCACGGAGGCCCAGACCACGGAGGCCCAGACCCTGGAGGCCCAGCCCACGGAGGCCCAGCCCCAGCCCCACCCCCCGATCCCGGCCCTCGCCCTGCCCGCCGCTCGCGCCGGCCGGGTCAATCTCGGTCTGGAACGGCTCCAGACGGCGGACCTGGCCCTCCCGCCCCGGGACGCCGCCCCGCCGCTCACGGCCCCGCCGGCCGAGCCGCTCCCGCCGGCCACGCCGGTGCACCTGCTGTCCCGCCGGGTGGAGCAGGCGGTGACCGGCGGCCGGGCGGTGCTGGCGCTGGGGACCGCGGCGGCGCGCGGCGACCGGGCCCGGTTGCGGTCGGCGGGGCTGGCCACCGGGGCATCGCTGCTGGAGGGGCTGCTCGCGACGGCGGTGGACCAGTCGCGCGACGTCTTCGGCCGGGTGGTCGAGGACGACCACGGCGCCTTCGCGGCCGCCTGGTTGGCGGCGGCCTGGTACGAGGAGGAGTTGGCCTCGGCACTCTGTGCGACCGCCTGGTCCGAGGATGTTCCCGGCAATCGGCCATAAGGAGAACTATTTGCACAAGCAGATATGCCGCGCCAAATGGCATACTTGAACGAAGCGGAACGTTCGAACGGCCGGTGGCCTGCGGGAGGGGGCCGGCCGCCCGGGGCAGGGCCCCGCAGGACGCCACCGGAGTTGCACTGCCGCACAGCAGGACCGTACGGGCACATGACCCGAGCAGGGAGACGCGAGCCATGGGGATCCAGGACGATGCCGCCGAGATCCGCGCCAGCGGCTGGCGCACGCTCGCCGCGCTGCACGGGCTGATCGACTCGGCCCTGGAGAAGGCCCTGCAGGCCGAGTACCGCCTCTCCGTGGTCGAGTACACGGTGCTGGAGGCGCTGTCGCGGCAGGACGGCTGGCACATGCGGATGCAGCAGCTGGCCCGCGCGGCGGCACTCAGCAGCAGCGCCACCACCCGGCTGGTGAGTCGGCTGGAGGAGCGCGGGCTGCTCGGCCGCTACCTGTGCGCGGACGACCGGCGCGGCATCTACACCGAGCTGACCGCGCAGGGCCGCGAACTGCTTCGGGCGGCGCGGCCGTTGCACGACGCGACCCTGGAGGCGACGCTCACCGGGGCCGCCGACGTCCCCGAACTGGCGCCGCTGGTGCGTGCGCTGCACGACCTGGAGCCGGCTCCCGCCGCCCCGGCCGCCTCCTGAGCACAGCGCGGGGGAGCGGGGCGCCCGGGCATCCGGACATCGGGCCGCCCGGACATCGGGGCGCCCCGACGCCCGGACGCCCGGTGCTCAGCGCCGTGAGCCGAGCGCGTTCTCGTGGACCCGGTCGAGCAGGGCGAGCAGCAGTTGCTTGCTGGACGCGCGCTCCCGGACGTCGCAGAGCACGACCGGCACACCCGGGTCGAGGTCGAGCGCGCGCCGGACGTCGTCGGGGGTGCAGTCGCGGCGCCCGTGGAAGCAGTTGACGCCGATGGCGAACGGGATGCCGCGCTGCTCGAAGAAGTCGACGGCGGCGAAGCTGGACTCCAGTCGGCGGGTGTCGGCCAGCACGATCGCGCCGAGCGCGCCGAGGGCCAGGTCGTCCCACATGAACCAGAACCGGAACTGGCCCGGGGTGCCGAACAGGTAGAGCACCAGGTCCTGGCGGACGGTGATCCGGCCGAAGTCCATCGCGACGGTGGTCGTCGACTTGCCCTGGACACCGTCGAGGCTGTCGATCCCGATGCTGGCCCGGGTCATCCGTTCCTCGGTCTGGAGCGGTTCGATCTCACTGACCGAGCCGACCATGGTGGTCTTGCCGACGCCGAAGCCGCCGGCCACGAGGATCTTGACCGCGCCCGGCACCAGGCTCTGGGTCGTCACGTCTGGTCTCCTGGAGAGGAACTGAGCGAAAGGTCGGAAGAGCTGGGAAAACGAAGAGCTGGGGAGCGGAAGGCGTTCCGAACGGGCCCGTCCCGCACGGGTCCGACCCGGTCCGAGCCGGTCAGAGCCGGTCAGAGCCGCCGGACACCCTCGATGACGGCCCGGATCAGCGCGATGTCCGGTGCCTCGGCGAGCTGGACGGGTGCCCGGGTGAGGATCATCCTGGCCTCGGCGAGGTCGTCGAGTAAGACCTTGACCACGCTCACCGGGAGGTCCATGGTGGCCGCGATCTCGGCCACCGCCAGCGGGCGTTCGCGGCAGAGGTCCAGGATCGCGGCCGGTTCGGGCGTCAGTCGGCTGGTGTCCGTGCGCGGGTCGGCGGTGACCACCAGGGTGATCAGCGCGAATCCGTCACGGACCGGTCCGGTACGCCCGTTGGTGATGGCGTAGGGGCGGACCAGATGGCCCGCGTCCTTGTCGAAGAACCAGGCCTCGTCGGCGTCGACGGTCACGCACCGCCACCCACGCCCGGCTGGCCGGCGTCGCTGCGCGGCGCCGCGGTGAGGTACTGGCCGACCTGCTTCACCAGCATGTTGATCTCGTAGGCCATGAGCCCGGCGTCGACCGCCTCGCTGGTGAGCACGGCGAGCCGGGCGCCCTGGCCTGCGGTCGTGACGAACAGGAACAGCTGGTCCATCTCGATCACGGTCTGCCGGACCCGCCCGCCGTTGAACCGGTGGCCGGCGCCGCGGGCGAGGCTCTGCAGGCCGGAGGCCACGGCCGACAGGTGCTCGGCGTCGGCCCGGTCCAGGCCCTGGGAGAGCCCGATCAGCAGGCCGTCCTCGGAGAGGACGATGGCGTGCCGGGTCTCCGGGACCCGCGCCACCAGCTGGTCCAGCAGCCAGTTGAGGTCGCGCTGGGTATCGGTGTACTGCGTCATCACTGCTGTTCCTTAGCTGCGGAAGGTGCGGCCGGGGCGGAGGGCGTGGCCGGCGCGTCCGCGTCGGGTGTCGTCGCACGGGCGGTGCGGGTGCCGCGCTGGATGGCGGCCATGGTGGCCCGCGAGCGCTGCGGCGCGGAGTCGTCCCCGGACGGTCCGAAGGAGCCGGTCCCGCCGACGCCGTCGGCCGCGTCGGGGGCCGACGGGCCGGTGCGGCCGTACGGGGCGGGGGCGGGAGTGCCGGGCCGTCCGTACGCGCCGGGGCCGGGGTGGCCGAACGCCGCGCCCGGCGCATTGGCCTCGCGCAACTGCTCCGCGAGGCTGGCGTTGCGGACCCGCTGCGGCAGTACGCGCGGGGTGCGCAGCTCGCCGTCGGGGCCGAGCTCCGGCGCGGCCTCCTCGGCGCGCTGGTGCGTGGGCGCCGGTGCGGCCGCCGCTGCCGAGGCCGCCGCCGTCGCCGCTGCGAGCGCCGCGAGCGCGCTCGTCGGCCCGTCGCTGCCGCCCGCCACCGGCTCCCCGGCCCCGGCCGCTGCGGTAACCGCCGTCGCGGCCCCGTCCGGGCCGGACTCGTCCTCCGACTCGCCGTAGGGGCGCGGCATGGCCGGTCGGGCCACCACCACGGCGCCCGGCAGGCCGGGGATCGACGAGCCCACCGACAGGCCGGCGTTGACCGTCGGGTCGTCCTCGTCGCGGGCGCCGCCCTGGGGGTAGCGGGCGAGCAGTTCGCCGATCACCACGCTGCCGTCGAACCGGTCCGCCGTACCGGCGAGCACTCCGGTCGGGTCGTCACCGTACGGAACCGGGTCCGCGACGGGAGCCGGAGCCGGAGCCTGAATCGGAACCGGGGCGAAAGCCGGAACCGGAGCGAAAGCAGGAGCCGCGCCGAGGGCCGGCGCCGCACCGGGGGCCGGCGCCGCACCGGGGGCCGGGAGCCCCTCCGTCACGACGGCCTCCGAACTCTGCCCCTGCCCCGCACCCGGCCGGGTGCCCAGCAGTCCGCCCAGGACCCCGGCGAGCGCGCCGGACAGCTCCTGGTCGATCTCGCCGAGCTCCGCGTCCGCGTCGGCCCCGCCGCCGGGCGGCAGGTCGGGCACGGGCGTCCGGGTGACCCGGGCGCCGGAGGGCAGGCCGGGGAGGGCGGCCGGCTGTCCGGCCTGCTCCAGCAGCAGCGCGGGCACCAGCACCACGGCCCTGGTCCCGCCGTACGGCGAGGGCCGCAGGGTGACCTGGATGTCGTGCCGCGCGGCGAGCCGCGCGACCACGAACAGGCCGAGCCGCAGGTCGTCGCCGAGCGCGGAGACGTCCAGCTCGGGCGGGTTGGCCAGGTAGTCGTTGAGCCGCTCGTACTCGTCCTCGGCCATGCCGAGGCCCCGGTCCTCGACCTCCACCGCCAGGCCCTTGGGCACTTCCTGCGCGGAGACCTGCACCTGGGTGTAGGGCGGGGAGAAGGTGGTGCCGTTCTCGATCAGTTCGGCGACGAGGTGGATCACGTCGGCGACGGCCTGGCCGCTGAGCGAGGCCCGGGGCACGCCCTGGACGACGACCCGCGAGTAGTTCTCGGTCTCGGAGACGGCGCTGCGCAGCACGTTCACCATCGGGACGGCGTTGCGCCAGCGCCGGGCGGGCAGGGCGCCGCCCAGGATGACCAGGTTCTCGGCGTTGCGCCGCATCCGGGTGGCGAGGTGGTCGACCGCGAACAGTTCGCGCAGCAGCTCGGGTTCCTCGTGCTCGCGCTCCAGCGCGTCCAGCATGCTGATCTGGCGGTGGATCAGGATCTGGGTGCGCCGGGCGATGTTGAGGAAGACCTTCTTCGTCCCCTCGCGGCCCTGGGCCTGGTGGACGATCGCGGCGACGGCGGCCTGCCGGACGGCGGCGAGGCCGTCGGCGGTCTGCTGGACCTCGTCGCCGATCCGCCGGGAGGGGGTCCAGGCGGGCGGGGTCGGGACCGATTCGCCGGCCTGGAGCCGGCCGACGACCTGCGGGATCTCGTGCTGGGCGAGGGCCAGGGTCTCGGCGTGGAGGTCGGCGAGCCGGCCCGGGAGGGTGCGCGCGGCGCGCAGGCCGCGGACCAGGCTCCAGAGCAGGACGACGACGACCACTGCGGTGCCGCCGTAGAGGGCGGTGCGCTCCCCGGCGTCGCGCAGCAGGTAGGCGGCGTAGCCCCAGGCGGCGGCGAGGCCGAGGCAGGGGACCACCGCGAGGGCGAGGAGCGAGCTGCGGAGGGAGCCGGACCGGCCGGCGCGGTGGCCCGTCCGGGGGGCCGATATGCCTGGCATCTGATTCCTTGTAGCAGGGCCGAACGGCGGTTGTCCGTGTGCGGTCCGACCGCGGTCGCGGGGCGCCGCGGCCGGCGGTGCCCGGAGGGTTGCCGGATGTGGTGACGTCCTGTCACCGTCCGGACGGATGCTGCACGGCCGCCGACTGCAGGCACGCTACCAGCCCCAGGTGCCCTCTGGGCAACATCAACTGACGATATGTGAACGGGTGATGACAGGGCGGCGGGTTCGACCGGGGTCCGCCCCGGGGGTTGTTCCGGCAGGTCGGGGGAGGTGGAGGGCGTCCCTGAGAGCTTTCCGGAGGCCGGGGTTCGGCCTCCGGAAAGCCGTCAGGGACGTGTCAAGAGCGCCTGTGGGGAGGCATCCGACCTTGCCCGGGTCAGCCCGCCAGCGGCATCCGCAGCACGGCCGCCGGCGCGCCCTGCGCCTGGGCCTCCGCCCCGGCCTCGCGCTCGGCCAGCTCGGTCCACGCCCAGCTGGCCAGGTGGGCGAGCTCGGCCGACCACTGCTTCCCGTAGGTGCCCGAGGCCACCTGGCCGAGCCGCAGCCGCTGGACGTCCGAGGTGCCGGCCGGCGGGTAGACGTGGGTGGCGTCGCGCAGGTAGCGCTCGATGTGGAAATCGGCGTGCAGCCCGCGGGCGGCGTGGATCTCCATCGCGTTGCGTGCCGAGTCCAGCGCGTACTCGGTGTTGATGAGCTTGGCGTTCATCAGTTCGGCGTCGCACGGCCGGCCGTGGTCCAGCTGGTGCGAGGCGTGGTACGCGGCGAGCTTGGCGGTCATCAGCCGGGACTGCATCTCGCCCAGCTTCAGCGCGATGTTGGGCAGCTGGGACAGCGGCTTGCCGTACATGATGCGCTCCTCGGCGAACCGCGCGGTGTCCTCGACGATCGCCCGGTGGATGCCGAGCGCGACCGCCGCCAGGTTCAGCCGCCCGTAGAGGGTCGAGGACGAGTAGGCCACGTCCAGGCCCTGGCTCTCCAGGCCCAGCCGGTTGGCGGCCGGGATCCGGCAGTCCTCGAAGACGAGTTCGCCGAAGCTGAAGCCGTGCAGACCGCTCTGCGAGCCCAGCTCGCCGGTACGGAAGCCCGGGCGGTCGCTCTCCACCAGGAACGCGGACAGCCCCTTGCTGCCCTCGCCGGTGCGGAGCACCACGCCGTGCACGTCGCCGATGTGCGAATTGCCCACGAACCACTTGCGGCCGTTGAGCACGTACTCGTCGCCGTCGCGCCTGGCGGTGCCGCTCATGCCGAGCACGTGGCCGCCGGACTCCGGCTCGGTGACGGCGATCGTGGGCAGCGCCGTCCCGTTGGCGAACCTGGGCAGCCAGTGGCGGCGCTGGGTGTCGCTGCCGAAGTGGATGACCTTGGCGACGCCGAGCTGCGAGGCCTGCGCGATCGCCCCCATCGCGCCGCTGACGCGCGAGAGTTCCTCGACGATCACGGTTTTGGCCAGGTGTCCCAGCCCCAGTCCGCCGAATTCGCGCGGGATGGTGACGCCGATCCAGCCACGGCGCGCGATCTCCCGAGCGAGCTCGAATTCGACCTGGCGCTCGGCCTCCATTCTGGCCACCTGCGGGCGCACTTCCTTCTCCGCGAACTCGCGTACCTCCGCTCGGAGGCTCTCGTGTCGCTCGTCGGTGAAGTAGTCCATCGCCATACCAGGTCCTCTCGGTTCGGGTCGTTCGGTGGATGTGCCTCCGTCCGTGCAGCCGATCCGCTTCGGCCGCCGAGGGGGTGGGGGAGTGACGGTGGCGGCCGGTTGCCCCTGAGTTGCAGCCGGTGCGTGCGGATGTGCCGGCGGTGGCCCACGCTGCCCTTGGGGACCGCCGTTTTTCGGCAGGGCTCATTGTCATATGTGTGCCGTAAGCGCTCTACAGTGGATCTTGGATTGGCGTGATTCGGGCCGTTCACGGACTGCCGGGGATTGAAGCGGCGCCCGGCGGGGAAGTGACCTCTCCCGCTTTTGGGATCCGGGGTTTGTGCCGCTTCCCGTTCCGGTTGTCCGCCGCTTCCGTACCGGTTGCCCGGCGGTTCCCGACCCGTTCCCGCCCGGCGGCCCGCCGGACGGCCCACCGCCGCCCGCAGGTGGGCCGTCCGTCGCCTCGCCGCCGACATGCGGCTTTGACTGAGCATCAGCAGTGGGGAAGGGGAGGGGCCGGGAGCGCGTAAGGCGCCGGATGTCTGATTACATGTGCGCCATGACTGATGTGATGAGCACTCAAGGCCAGTTCCCGGGTGCCGCCGGGGAGTCCGAGAGGGCCCGCAGGCTGCGCAGCCTGGGCCTCAACGAGCCCGCCGCGGACGAGGCCTTCGACCGCTTCGCCCACCTGGCCGCCAGCATCACCCGCGCCCCAATCGCGATGGTCAACTTCATCAACGACGAGCGCCAGATGTTCCGGGGGCTCTACATCCCGCCAAACTCGACCGATGCGGTGGCTGAAGAAGGCTCCTCGTGGGCCGATCGCGGCATCGCCTTCGACCTTCCGACCCGGGAGATGCCGCTGAGTCACGGCTTCTGCCCCCACGTCGTCGCGCAGCGTTCCCCCCTCGCGCTCGACGACATCCTCGCCTACCCCCGGTTCGCCGGTAACCCGGTCGTCGACGAACTGGGCGTCCGCGCCTACCTCGGCGCCCCGCTCGTCGACGACACCAACACCGTCATCGGCACCGTCTGCGTGCTCGACCGCGAACCCCGCCAGTGGGGCCGCGAACGACTCCGCGACATCCAGCACCTCGCCGAGGCCCTGCTCTCCGAGATCCGCCTGCGCGACAACCTGCTCGCCCAGCAGCAGGAGATGTTCGCGGCCTTCGACGGCTCGCCGTTCCCGATCATGCTCACCGACGGGCCCGGCCAGGAGATCCGCTACGCCAACGCCCAGCACGCCGACACCTTCGGCGCCCCGGCGGCGTACGGCGCCGTCGGCCTGGCCTACCCCCAACTCGGCGTCGCCGGCCTCCAGCAGGCGGTCTCCGAGGCGTACCACACCGGCCGCGCCACCGTCCTCAACGAGGTGCGGGTCCAGTCCCTGCGCCCCGAGGCCCAGCGCGGGCAGCAGATCTTCAGCTTCACCTGCACCCCGCTGCGCACCGCCCGCACCGGCCAGGTCACCGGCGTGCTGACGGTCGGCATGGACGTCACCGCGCAGTCCCGCACCGAGGAGGAACTCGGCACGCTCGCGGCCCTCCTGGTGGACCGCCTCCAGCAGAACGGCACCACCCCGGTCGGCCGCCCCGGCCTCGGCGCGGGGGAGACCGGCCTCGTCCTGCCGGGCTGAGCACCACCGGCCCGATCCGGCCGGACCGCGTGCGGGTCACCCCCCCGGACCGCGTACGCACCACCGGAGTTCCGTACGGCGCAGCACCGGCCGCCCACCGCGGCGGCACCGCGCCCCGACCACGTCCCGAAACGTTCCACCCACGTTTTCCCCTCGTCCCTCCGATGTCCGTCCCATGTTCTTCCCACGTCCCGGCCAGGTCCCGAACGCGCCCCGACCGCGCGTCGTGGCGGGACCCGCAGCACCGGCCCGCCCACCGCGGCAGGCCGTCCCACCGCGGTGGGGCGCCTCTCACCCCCGAGGAGAGGCTCCCCGCCGCGCTGCTGTCCGGGTGAACCGCCCGCCGCCGCCCGGCCGGACCGGCCCCCGAGGCCGCCGCCGGTGGTAGGCATGGGCCGCATGCAGTGGTTCGCCGCCCCCGAGTACTGGCTCAGCAGACTGCTCGTGCAACGGCTGCTGGCCGCCCTCTACCTGATCGCCTTCCTCGCCGCCGCCCGGCAGTTCCGCGCCCTGATCGGCAGCCGCGGCATGCTCCCCGTGCCCCGCTTCACCGCCCGGGTCCCGTTCCGGCAGGCGCCCGGACTCTTCCACCTCCACTACAGCGACCGCTTCTTCGCCGCCTCGGCCCTGACCGGCGCCGCGCTCTCCGCCGCCCTGCTCGTCGGCCTCGGCGACGCCGTCCCGCTCGGGGTGTCGATGCTCTGCTGGGCGGTGCTGTGGGTCCTCTACCTGTCGATCGTCAACGTCGGGCAGACCTGGTACTCGTTCGGGTGGGAATCGCTGCTGCTCGAAGCGGGTTTCCTGGCCGCCTTCCTCGGCAACGCCGACACCGCCCCGCCCGCCCCCGTCCTGTGGCTGCTGCGCTGGCTGGTCTTCCGGGTCGAGTTCGGCGCCGGACTGATCAAACTGCGCGGCGACAGCTGCTGGCGCGATCTGACCTGTCTGCGCTACCACCACGAGACCCAGCCGATGCCCGGTCCGCTCAGCTGGTTCTTCCACCACCTGCCGGATCCGCTGCACCGCGTCGAGGCGGCGGCCAACCACGTCACCCAACTCCTCGTCCCGGTCTGCCTGCTCCTCCCGCAGCCGGTCGCGACCGTCGCCGCCTGCGTCGTCGTCGCCACCCAGCTCTGGCTGATCGCCTCCGGCAACTTCGCCTGGCTCAACTGGCTCACCGTCGCGCTCGCCCTCGCCGCCGTCGACCCGGCCCGCCTCGGCCTGCCCGTCCACCCGCGCGCCTACCCCGCCGCCCCCGCCTGGTTCGAGGCCCTGGCCCTGGCGCTCACCGCCGCCGTGCTCGTCCTGAGCTACTGGCCGGTCCGCAACATGGTCTCGCCCCAGCAGGTCATGAACCGTTCCTTCAACCGCCTCCATCTGGTCAACACCTACGGCGCGTTCGGCAGCGTCGGCCGCACCCGGCAGGAGGTCGTGGTCGAAGGGACGGACGAACCGGTGGTCACCCGGCACACCGTGTGGAAGGAGTACGGGTTCAAGGGCAAACCCGGCGACGTGCACCGCCTCCCGCGCCAGTACGCCCCCTACCACCTACGGCTGGACTGGCTGATGTGGTTCGCCGCGATCTCCACCGGGTACGCCCGGCCGTGGTTCCTGCCGTTCGTCGCACGGCTGCTCGTCAACGACCCCGACACCCTGCGCCTGCTGCGGCACAACCCCTTCCCGGACACCCCGCCGACCCACGTCCGGGCGACCCTCCACCACTACCGGTTCACCGATCGGCGCGAACTGCGGCAGACCCGCGCCTGGTGGCACCGGACACCGCTGACCGAGTACCTCGCGCCGGTCGACCTCGCCGCCCTCGCCCGCGCCGGACACCACCCGCCACCGGCCCCGGGCCCGGCCGGGGCCGTCGGTACGGACCTGGACGGCCGAGCCCGGCGTGCTCCGAACGGGCGATGACCCGGCGACGACCGGGTGACGGCCCGATGACGACCGATGACGCCGGACCACCCGACCGGCCCTCCCCGGTGGCGCCCGGCCGGGCGCTGTGGCACGCCACACCGCCCCGAGGAGCGGTGGGTGCGTGCATGGCTCGAACGGGCACCCGTATTCTTGGCCTCCGACCGGCAGCCCTACCGCGCGCCCCTTCAGCCCCACCCGCCGGGGCCGCACCGCGCACCCGGACCGCCGCCCCCTCGCCGCCAGCCCACGCCCCCGCCGCAGCCGCCCAGAACCGGACCTCACATGACAGTGCTTCACTCCCGCAACGCCGACGCGGCCGACGCAGCCGGCTCCGCAGACGTCAAGGACACCACGGCCGCCGCGGACACCACGGCCGCCGCGACCACCACCGGCACCGACCTCCGCGAGGACCTCGGCCGCTACGCCGAACTCGGTGCCTTCACCCTCACCGCCGACACCCATCCCTGGTACGCGGCCCTGGACACCGTCGCCACCCCCGAGGAGGCCCGCGCCGCGTCCACCGTCCTCGCCGAACTGCGCGGACACGACCTCCAGCAGGTCTGGGACGACATCACCGCGCTCGCCGCCGATGTCCGGATCGACGCGCCCGACACCGTCGGCAAGACCGCCGTGCTCGTCGAGATGCTCCAGCTCCTGCGCCGCACCTCGACCGTGCTCGCCCCGGCCGCGTACGACGCCGACCTCGATTCCCTGATCGCCGCCACCGCCGACCGGGCCTGGCGGCGCGAGCGCGGCGTCAAGCTCTCCTGGCTGCGCGGCCGCTCGCTGCGCAAGCAGGCCGGCGCCCTCGCCGTCACCACCGGCCGCCCCCGGAGCCAGGACCTGCACGAGGCCCTCGCCTCCGCCGCGGTCGAGCGCCGGGCCTGGGCCGCCCTCGCGCCCGCCGGCACCCTGCCCGCCGCGCCGTCCGACGCCGCGCTGGTCCACCGCACGGCCACGGCCTTCGAGGCGATCAACAGCGGGGTGCGCGAACTCGCCCGCCTGCTGCCCGGCCAGGACCTCGACGCGCTGTCCTTCCCGGAGCTCGTCGACCTGGTCGACCGCCTCGCCGCCGACGAGGGCACCCTCTACCGCCTGCCCACCGTCCGGGGGCTGCGCACCACCCTTGAGGACGCCGGCCTCGCCGAGCTCCTCACCGAGCTCGCCGCCGCCCGCGCCGACCGCCGCGCCGCCGAGGCCGCCTACGCCGCCCGCCAGGCCCTGGCCGGCGGGCAGCGCGACGGTCTGGTGCCGCCGGTGGAGGAGGCCGCCGACACAACGGCCGACGAGGCGGCTGACGTGACGGGTACGGAGGAGACCGAGACGGCCGCCGACGTGGCCGCCGAGGTCGAGGTCGAGGTCGCGGTCGAGGCCGAGGTGGACACCGACGCACCGGAGGCCGCCGAGGTCGTTGAGGCCGCTGAGGCCGTCAGCGCCGAAGCCGAGACCGAGGAGGACAGCCCGGAGGCCGAGGCCCCGGTCGAGGAGCAGCCGCTCGCCGTCACCCTCCCGGCCCCCTCTCCCGCCGCCGACGACATCCTCGGCACCACCCCCGCTCCGCCGGCCCAGCCCTCCGCCCCGGAGGCGGAGGCGGTTGCCCCCGCCGTGGCCGAGGCCGAGGTTGTCGCCGAGGTCGAGCCCGAGCCCGAGGTTGTCGCCGAGGTCGAGCCGACGGTCGAGCCGGAGCCCGTGGCCGAGGTCGAGCCCGTGGTGGAGCCCGAGCCTGCGGTCGAGATCGCGCCGGAGGCTGCGACCGAGGCGGAGCCGATCGCGCCGGAGGAGGCCCCTGAGCCGATCGCCGAGGTCGAGCCCGAGGTCGAGGCTGTCGCCGAGACCGCGGTCGAGGTCGAGGAGGAGCCGGTTACGGAGGCCCCTGCCGAGGTCGAGCCGGTGGCCGAGGTTCCGGCCGTCACTGAGCCGACCGTCATCGCTGACGCCGTGGACGAGGCTCCGGTCGCGGAGGTCGCGGAGGTCGCGGAGGTCGCGGAGGTCGCGGAGGTCGCGGAGGTCGCGGAGGTCGCGGAGGTCGCGGAGGTCGCGGAGGTCGCGGAGGTCGCGGAGGTCGCGGAGGTCGCGGAGGTCGCGGAGGTCGCGGAGGTCGCGGAGGTCGCGGAGGTCGCGGAGTCGGCCGTCGAGGCCGAGCCGTCCGTCGAGGTGGAGGTCGAGCCCGAGGCGGAGGTCGTCGCCGAGGCGCCCGCGCCCGCCGAGCCCGAGACGGAGGTCGAGGTCGAGGCCGTCGAGCCCGCCGTCACCGAGCCCGAGACCGTCGAGAGCGAGCCCGCCGCCGAAGCCGAGTCGGCTGCGGAGGTGCCAGCCGTCGTCGTCGAGGAGCCTGCTGCCGAGACCGAGACCGAGACCGAGACCGAGACCGAAGCGGCCGCGTCCCCGGCGAAGCCGGAGTTCACCCCGGGGCGGCCGGTGACCGCGTACTCGGCGGAGGAGCTGCTCGCCATCGTGCGCTGGATCGACGCCGACGGCGTCGGGCGGACCGACGAGGAACTGCTCCGTGCGGCGATGAAGGAGCTGGGCTTCGCCCGCCTGGGCCCGCGTATCAAGGAGGCGCTGGGCGCCGCCATCACCGCCGCCCGCGCCTGACCGAGGCCGCACGGCCGCACCCCGCAGCACCCGCACCACCACGGCCCCGGAGGCACGGTCCACGAACCGCGCCCCGGGGCCGTGTCGTCGTCGTCGCCCGGCCCGGTCTACCCCACCCCGGCGGGCCGGGCCCGGCGCAGCTGCTCCGCCAGGACCGCCGGGGCCTCCGCCAGTGACGGCCCGTACCAGGTGAGGTGGCGTCCGCTCACCAGCGCGGCCGGGATGCCCGGGAAGGCCTCCGGGCCGTCCTCGGCGGTGAACCGGTAGGGCTCGTCCGGCAGGACGACCAGGTCGGGGCGGCCGGCGAGCAACTCCGGCAGGGGGACGGCGGGGTAGCGCTCCGGCCGGGCCGGGTCCTCGGCGTGCGGGAGATGCAGGCCGAGGCGTTGCAGCAGGTCGCCGGCGAAGGTGTCGTGGCCCAGCACCATCCACGGGCGGCGCCAGATCGGCACGACCGCCCGGCGGGCGGGGCCGGGCAGGGGAACGACCTCCGCCCAGGCGGCCTCGGCGGCGTCCAGCCAGGCGGGGCGGGGCAGGCCGCAGCCGACGGTGAGCAGCCGGTCCAGTGAGCGGAACGCCTGGTCGAGGGTGCGGATGTCGGTGACCCAGACCGGCAGTCCGGCCGCCCGCAGCGCGTCGAGGTCGGACCGGCGGTTCTCCTCGTCGTTGGCGATCACGAGGTCCGGGGCGAGGGCGGTGATCCGGGCCAGGTCGGGGTTCTTGGTGCCGCCGATCCGGGGGGCCGTCAGGTCGGCGGGGTGGCTGCACCAGTCGGTGACGCCGACCAGCAGCCCGGGCGCGGTGGCGGCCACGGCCTCGGTGAGCGAGGGCACCAGCGACACCACCCGCCGCACCGGCCCGACACCACCACCCGCCCCGAACAGCGGCACGACCAGCCCCAGATCGTCGACCGCCGCACCGCCCCCCGGCGTCCCGCCGGTCCTGAGGAAACTCACCGCGCAACCCTAACCGCCCTCCAGTGGCCGGGAGGGCAAAGTTCCGGGAACCGGCAGGGCACAACGGCCGACTACCTGGTCCGGGTTCACAGGACGAACCCGAGCACGACCATTGACCAGGAGAGTTACTGATGCGCCCTCGCGTCTTCTGCGGTATCGCGGCAGCCGTCGCCCTGTTCGCCACGGGCTGTTCCAGCGGCGGTGACGGGAGCGGCGACACCACGAACGGCGGCGGGAGCGCACAGGCGTCCGCCGCCGGCGCGTTTCCGGTGAAGGTGGCGGACTGCGCGGGCAAGGAGACGACGGTCGCCCGGGCACCGCAGCGGATCGTCACCACCGACGCGGCCGGTCTGGAGATGCTGCTCCAGCTCGGGGCCGGTGACCGCGTCATCGGGACGGGGTTCCCGCCCGGGAAGGGCAGCCTGCCGGCGGCCGTGGCCGAGCAGGGCGCCAAGGTGCCGGTGCTCGGGGACACCCTGATCCCCAAGGAGAAGCTGCTGGGTTCCGGCGCGGACCTCTACGTGGACACCTTCGGGCCGATGCCGATGATGGGCGCCGCGGGTGCCGGGCCGACCGAGGACGAGCTCAAGGCGGTCGGCATGCAGCACGTGCTGCTGCTCTCCACGGCCTGCGCGAGCGGCCCGAAGGCCGCGGCCGGGCCGCGCACCGATCTGACCGGGGTGGCGGAGGACGTGCGCCGGCTGGGCGCGGTCACCGGGACGGCGGCCCGCGCCCAGGAACTGGTGGCCGCGATGGACCAGCGGATCAATGAGGTCAAGAACGCGACCTCGGGCGTACCGGAGGCGCAGCGTCCCGGGTACTTCCTCTTCGACTTCGACGCCGGTACAAAGCAACCGATGGCCGTCTGCGGCAAGCAGATCGCCAACGCGGTGATCACCCTGGCCGGCGCGCGCAACGTGTTCTCCGACTGCGACGCCGACTTCCGGCCCGTCTCCTGGGAGGACGTGGTGGCGAAGAACCCGGACTGGATCCAGCTCGCCGTGCGCAACCGGGGCAGCGAGGACGCCAACCGCAAGGCCTTCGACGAGGCCGAGGCGTTCCTCAAGGGCTTCCCGGCGACGCAGGGGCTCAAGGCCGTGCAGGAGGGGCACTTCCTGCGGATCGGCTCCGAGGTCACCACGATCGCCGGGATCCGCAACGCCGACACCGTGCGGCAGATCGCCGCGACCGTCCACCCGACGCTCGTCAAGAACGGGCAGTAGGCCGTGGCCCGCGCCGCCACCACCGACACCACGGGCGCCGCCGCCACCGCGGTCGCCGGGGGGACCGCCCCCGACACCGCCCCCGACGCCGACCCGGCTGCCCCGGGCCCCCGGCGCCGCGGGCGGGTCCGGGCGCTGCGCCCCGGGCCGCTGGCCGCGCTGCTCACCGCCGCCCTGGTCGTGGCGCTGACCGCCGCCGTCTCGCTCGGCTCGGTGGACATCC
Organism: Kitasatospora purpeofusca; assembly: GCF_036010405.1. Taxonomy (NCBI): domain Bacteria; kingdom Bacillati; phylum Actinomycetota; class Actinomycetes; order Kitasatosporales; family Streptomycetaceae; genus Kitasatospora; species Kitasatospora purpeofusca. The sequence goes on from NZ_CP108561.1 coordinate 7,495,348, forward strand.
CGCCCGGCGAGGTGTGGTCGGTGGTCGGCCGGCGGCTCACCGGGCAGCACCCGGCGCCCGGCACCCGCGACCTCATCGTCTGGCAGCTGCGCGTCCCCCGCGCGCTGCTGGCGGCGGCGGTCGGGGCCGGGCTCGGCCTGGTCGGTACGGCGGTGCAGGCCCTGGTCCGCAACCCGCTCGCCGACCCCTACCTGCTCGGCATCTCCTCGGGGGCCTCGCTCGGGGCGGTGGGCGTGATCGTGCTCGGCACCGGCATGGGCCTGTCGCTGACCATCGGCGGGATCGCCGGACTGACCGTCTCGGTGGCGGCCTTCCTCGGCGCGCTCGCCGCGTTCTCCCTGGTGTGGGTGCTGGCCCGGCGCGGCGGCGGCTTCTCGCCGCTGCGCCTGGTACTGGCCGGCATCGGCATCGGCCAGTTCCTCACCGGCCTGACCAGCTACCTGGTGCTCCAGACCGGCGACGAGCAGCAGACCCGGGGCGTGCTGTTCTGGCTGATGGGCAGCCTCAGCGGCGCCACCTGGGGCCAGCTCGCCGTCCCCGCCGCCGCCGTGGTGCTGGGACTGGTGCTGCTCCAGGGCCGCGCCCGGGGGCTGAACGCGATGCTGATGGGCGACGAGACGGCGGCCGGCCTCGGGGTCGACGTGGTCCGGCTGCGCCGTGAGATCTTCGCCGTCACCAGTGTGCTCACCGGGGTGCTGGTCGCCGTCTCCGGTGCGATCGGCTTCGTCGGCCTGATGGTGCCGCACGTGTGCCGGCTGCTGGTCGGGGGCGACCACCGGCGGCTGCTGCCGCTGTCCGCCCTCACCGGCGCCGTCCTGCTGGTCGTCGTCGACCTGATCGCCCGGGTCGCGCTCGACGGCCAGGAGGTGCCGATCGGCGTGGTCACCGCGCTGCTCGGCGCGCCCACCCTGCTCTACCTGCTGGACCGACGACTGGAGCGGAATTGAGAATCGCCGTCGAAGACCTGAGTGTCTCCCTCGCCGGGCGGACCGTGGTGGCCGGTGTCCACCTGGTCGCCAAGGAGGGCGAGATCGCCGGCCTGGTCGGTCCCAACGGCAGCGGCAAGTCCAGTCTGCTGCGCACCGTCTACCGGCATCTGCGGCCGAGTGCCGGGCGGGTGCTGCTGGCCGGGCGGGAGTTGTCGGAGCTGAGTCCGGCGCAGTCGGCCCGGCACATCGGGGCGCTGCCCCAGGAGCGCGGCGGCGACTTCGAGCTGACAGTCCGCGAGGTGGTCGCGATGGGCCGGACCCCGTACAAGCGGGCGTTCGCCAAGGACGACGCCGAGGACCACCGGCTGGTGGCCGAGGCGCTGACCCGCGTCGGCATGGCGCACGCGCCGGACCGGGGGTTCGCCCAGCTCTCCGGTGGGGAGCGGCAGCGGGTGCTGCTGGCGCGGGCGCTGGCGCAGCAGCCGGACGTCCTGGTGCTGGACGAGCCGACCAACCACCTGGACGTCCGGCACCAGGTGGAGCTGCTGGCGCTGCTGCGGGAGCAGCGCCGCACCACGCTGGTCGCGCTGCACGACCTGAACGCGGCGGCCTCGGTGTGCGACCGGCTGCACGTGCTGCACCGGGGCACGCTGGTCGCCTCCGGGGAGCCGAGGGAGGTGCTGACCGCCGAGCTGCTGGCGGAGGTGTTCGGGGTGCGGGCGGCGGTGATCGAGCACCCGCTCACGGGGGACCCGTTGATCGCGTTCGACCACCGCGCGCCGGTCGGCGCGCCGGACCCGGGGGTGCCGGGTCCGGTCGCGCCGCCGTCGGGCAGGGGGGCGGGGAGTGCCGCGGGTACCGGGGCAGACGTGATCGCCCCGCCCCCGGTGGTACCGGTCACCGAAGTCACCGGAGTCACCGTCCCCGCCGGTCTCCCCGCCCCGGTCTCCGTCGAACGTCAGGAGGTCTCGTAGTGGCTCGGGCGGCCGTTGCGCTCGACCAGCCGGCCGACCTTCGCCGCCTCCGCGCTGCGGATCAGCTCCCACTCGCCGTCCGGACGGTGCAGCACCGAGGAGTGCCACGGGGTCATCCACATGTCGGTGTGCTCCAGCAGCCGGATGCCGAACTTCAGCACGCCGACCTTCTGCGGGTGGATGGAGAGCCGGAACGAGCGGGGGTGCTGCTCGGCGATCAGGTCGCCCCAGGCGCGGCTGCGTTGGATGACGCCGTAGGCGCGCTGGCGGCAGTCCTTCTGGAGGGCGGACTTGGTGCCGGTCCAGCCGAAGGTGTCCTCGGTGAGGAAGCGGGTGATGCCGCGATAGAGCTTGGCGGTCTCCTCGTCGGTCAGCACCTGCTCGCGCAGCTCCTCCTTGGTCGGCGCGTACTGGGCGTGCACCCGGGCGCGCTTCTCGTCGAAGGGCAGGTCGCCGAGGACGGCCCGCAGGTCGAAGGTGTCGAGGTTGGTCAGGCCCTCGCGCTCGATCAGCGCGGACAACTCGTCGGAGTACTGGTCGATGTGGTCGTCGGGGACGTGGATGAGGTCGCCGAAGATGTGGCCGTCGGAGCAGATCAGGATCTTGGCGCCGGGCTCGTAGATCTTGCCGATCTCCTCGGCGAGCCGGTTGAGGAAGGTGAGCGACAGCCGCTCGCCCTCGTCGGGCAGGTGGCTGAGCACCTTGGCGAGGTTCGGCGACTTGCAGGGGAAGCCGGGCAGGGTGAACAGGATCTGGTCCCCGGCGGTGATGAAGTCCGCCAACTGCTCCAGCTGGAGCGGGAAGTCGGCGGGTATCGCCTCGGCGTCCGGATCGGACGCGCGGCGGTGCGGCAGCAGCAGGTCGAGGATCTCGGCGGAGAGCCGGGCCACGGTCTGCTGGTCCGGGGCGGTGTACGCGGTGCCGGTGCTCTCGTTGCTGTCGGCCTGGGAGTCACTGGTGACGGTGGTGCCGGCGGGCGGCATGGTTGTCCTCCACGGAACGTTGTACGGGCTTCGGGCAGGCGGAGCCACGCCCCGGCGGTGTTCGCCGGGACGCTGCGGTGGATGCGGGGAGACGCGTCGTTGGGTCCTCGCGGGCGGTCAGTGCCGCCGGTCGTAGGCGACCGGGAGCCGGTTCACCCCTCGGGCGAGAACGGCGGGCACCCAGGCGAGCGAGTCGATCGCCTCGCCGTCGGCGGCGGACGGGCGCAGCCCGGGCAGCCGGGTGAGCAGGGTGCCGACGGCGATCTGGAGTTCGGCGCGGGCCAGGGCGGCACCGGGGCAGAAGTGGATGCCGTGGCCGAAGGCCAGATGGGCGTTGGGGGAGCGGTCGAAGTCCAGGACGTCGGTGTCCGGGAACTGCTCCTCGTCGCGGTTGGCGGCGCCGAGCGAGACGATCACCGAGTCCCCGGCCGGCACGGTGGTGCCGTGCAGGTCGCTGTCGGCTCCGAAGAACCGCCAGGTGGTGAGCTCGAACGCGCCGTCGTAGCGGAGGAGTTCCTCGATCGCCCGGGTGAGCAGGCCCGGCTCGGCGACGGGCCCGTCCGGGTCGAGGCTGGCGCGCAGCCGGTCCAGCTGGTCCGGGTGGCGCAGCAGGGTGATCAGCATGGTGGTGATCTGGTTGGTGACCGGCTCCTGGCCGGCGACCAGCAGCTGGAACACCATGGAGGCGAGCTCCTCGGGGCTCAACTCGCCGGCGTCGCAGGCGGCGACGAGCCGGCCGAGCAGGTCCACGTCGGGCCCGGCGGGGTCGTAGGTGGCACGCTTGTGGGCGACCACGTCGGCGATGTAGCCCTGGAGGCCGTGCAGCCGGCCCTCGTACGCCGGTCGGCCCGGGTCCTGCGGGCCGACCGGTTGCACCACCTTGCCCCAGTCGCGGTCGAAGCGCACCGCGAGTTCCTGGGGCAGGCCGATCACGGCGGCCAGTACCCGGAACGGGAAGTGGGCCGCGAAGCCTTCGACCAGGTCGGTGCCGCCGGCCGGGGCGGTGGGCGGGAGTTCGTCGATCAGGGCGTCGGCGAGCTCCTGGATGCGCGGGCGCAGTGCCTCCACCCGGCGCGGTGCGAAGGCGTCCAGGACGAGCTTGCGCATCGTCGTGTGCTTCGGCGGGTCCTGGTGCAGCAGGTGCACCTGGAGCTGGGAGTGCTGCGGCTCCGGCATGATCGAGGCGAGCTTGCGCCAGTCCTCGTTGCCCAGTGAGTGGTTCTTGCCGAGCCTGGGGTCGTTGAGCGCGGAGTGGGCCGCCTTGTAGCCGGTGACCAGCCAGGCGCCGACGCCGCTCGGGAAGGTCACCCGGTGGACGGGTCCCGCGGCCCGCATCTGCCGGTACAGCGGGTACGGGTCGCTCTTGTACTCCGGTCCGAACAGCGGTACCGGATCGGGGAGTTCGTCGTACCCGAACGGGCAGCGCGGTCCGTCGGGCGTCTCGCCCGCCGCGGTCGGGTCGTGGACGGTGTCGGTCATTGCGGTTGTTCCTCCGGTAAGGATCTGCCGTGCGTAGGGGGAGGTGCGACGGTGGGTCACACGCGGCTGCGGATCGTCCGGTCGGTTCCGGTGGTGCTCCCGCTGCCGGTGCTGCCGCCGGCGGCGGCGTCCTTGGTGCGGTTGTTGCGGTGGTGCAGGGTCAGCAGGCCGACGGCGAGGGCGGCGGCGGTGCCGGCCAGGGTGAGCCCGGCCCGGATGCCGGCGACCTCGGTGGTGCCGTAGAGCGCGGCGGCGGTGCCGAGCGCGGGGCCGAGCGCGAAGCCGAGGCTGCGGGCCAGTTGGACGGCCGAGCCGGCGGTGGCGAGTTGGTCGGGCGGGGCGGAGCTCATCACCAGGGCCTGGACCGGCCCGCCGTTGAGGCCCATGCCGACGCCGGCGACCGCGAGCCGCCAGGCGATGTCGACCGCGGACCAGTCGGTGTCGACCGGGACGAGCAGCAGCAGGCCGAGGGCGGTCACGGCGGCGCCGGTCAGCGCCGTCGGGCGGGCGCCCCAGCGGTCCGCGAGCCGCCCGCCGAACCGGCCGGCCACCACCATGCCGAGCGGGAACGCCAGCATGGTGAGCGCGGTGCTGGTGGCGCTCTCGCCGTCGTCGCGGCGCAGGTACTGGGCGAGCAGGTAGTGGTTGGCGGCGAAGCCGGCCGCGAGGGCCAGCACCGAGCCGTTGACGGCGGCGGTGCCGGAGGCGCGCAGCACTCCGGCGACCGGGCGTCCGCCGGGGCGGCGCAGCCAGAACAGCACCAGCGGCACGGAGGGCAGCGTGAGCAGCAGCCAGAGCGGCGCGTCCGGGGCCAGGGTGAGGCCGAGCAGCACGGCGGCGACCGCCGAGCCGATCAGCGCGGCGTCGCCGAGCGAGGCGCGGTCGGGCAGCCGCAGCCGCTTGCCGCCGCGCGGGGCGTCCTTGCGGGCGATCAGCCAGGCGGCCAGGCAGATCGGCAGCTTGACGAGGAAGATCGCCCGCCAGCCGACGTGGTCGAGCAGCAGGCCGCCGACGACCGGGCCGAGGACGGCGCCCAGCGGGCCCAGCGTGGCGGGCACGCTCATCGCGCGGCCGCGCAGCTCGGGGCGGACGGCGGTGGCCGCGAGGACCGGCATCAGGACGAACAGCACGGCGCCGAAGGCCCCTTGGGCGAGGCGGGCGGCGATCAGCCAGCTCGCCCAGGGCGCGACGGCGGCCAGGGCGCTGCAGAGCGCGAAGCAGCCGACCGACAGCAGCAGGGCGGCGCGCAGGCCGACCTGGTCCAGCCACCGTCCGGCGGGCAGCAGCAGGGCCACCAGGGGGAGCTGGTAGCCGAGCACGGCCCACTGGGCGGTGGTCGGGGAGACGTCGAGGGCGTCCGCGATGTCGGTGAGCGCGAGGTTGACCACGTTCATGTCGAGCATCGCGACGAAGGAGATCAGCCCTGCGGCGAAGACCAGGCTCCACCGGTCCTCCGACCGGACCGGGCCGTCACCCGACGTACTGGTGGCGGGCGACTGCTGCGCTGCCATGGGTCATCCTCCGTTCCCCCGTGCTGTCCGGACACCACCTCGGCGGCGGCGTCCGGTACAGCAGTCGGAGATACCTCGGCTCCAGTTCCGAACAGGTGGGGGATTTTTAAGGCTTGGCCGGATCATGCCCACAGTGGCCGATCCCTGCCCGGTGCCCGTCGCCGGTTCCCCGGGGCCCGCCGGGGGCCGGGCATCGGCTGCGGCAGACCTCGTCCCGGCCCTCTCCGGGCTTCTCCCTGCCCTCTCCCGGCCCTTCTCCCGTCGCGCCGGACGCCCGGCGGCACCCGACCCGCCGGACAGCGGTTTCCGGACGACAGACCGGCGGGTGACGGATCCCTGGATCCGTCACCCGCCGGTCGGCAGTGCTCGCGCGGCGCTCAGCAGGCGGCCGCCAGTTCCGCCGCGGCGCCCGGGGCCGGCTCGCCGGCCTCGGCGGCCCGCAGGCGGGCGATCAGTTCCTCGCGCGCCCGGGCGACCCGGGAGCGGACGGTGCCGACCGGGCAGCCCGCCACCTCGGCGGCCTCGGCGTAGCTCAGCCCGACCACCTGGGTGAGGACGAAGGCCTCCCGCCGCTGCGCGGGCACCCGGTCCAGCAGGTCGCCGAGCGCCACGCCGTCCTCGAAGCCCGCGGCGGGCGTGGTGCCCTGCCGTTCGGCGGCCTCCTGCCAGTCCGGCAGCGCAGCGCAGCGCGGGCGGGCGGCGGCGGTCCGGTAGCGGTCGATGACGGTCCGGCGGGCGATCGACAGCAGCCAGGTGCGGGCCGAGGAGCGTCCGGCGAACCCGGGCAGGCTGCGCAGGGCGCGCAGGAAGGTCTCCTGGGCGAGGTCGTCGGCGGACTGCACGTCGGTGAGGTGGGCGACGAACCGCCACACGTCCCGCTGGGTGGCCCGGACGAAGGCTTCGACGTCGGCGGACCGCCCCTCGCGGGCGGCCAGGGCGAGGGCGGTCAGCTGTTCGTCATCCATGGCGGCCTCCTACCCGGACAGTCCCACCTCGGAGAAGGTGCGGGACGATGGTCATATGAGATGCGAGCAACTCCGTACCGCTCTGTCCGCCCGCCTCGACGGCGAGCCGGCCGGTGTGCCGGACCGTCGACTGGACAAGCACGTCGCGCGCTGCGCGGTCTGCCGGGACTGGCTGGAGCGGGCGGAGCGGCTGCGCGGACCGCTGCTCGGCGACCGGAGCGGCGGCGACCCGTCGGCGGAGTGGACGGCGGGGCTGCTCGCCCGCCTCGGCGCGGAGCCGGAGGGCGGGGCGGAGTCCGACGGTGAGGTGGTCGGTGAGGCGTTCGGTGAGGCGGAGGGCCGTCCCGGGCAGGGGGACGGCGGGCGGACGCGGTAGGACGGTGGCGCCGGTTCGGGCCGGTGCGCCGTCGATGTGAGACATGGAAGGGTCCCGAGGGGAGAACGGGGGTGCGGTCCCGCTGCGGGCGGAACCGTCGGCGTCGGTGGGCGGCCGCGCGGCCGGAGCCCCGGCCGGCGGAACGGCGGGACGGTCGGCGCGCACGGGCCCGGGCCCCGGTGGCGCGGGCGGCGTCCGTCGGTACCGGCAGCGCGCCGTCCCCGGGGCACCCGGCCGTCGGCGGCCTCCGTCGCCGTCCGTGGCGGTCGGTGCCGCTCCCGGTCCCTTTCCCGGCGGAAGGCGCGGGGCTGGGCGGAGCGGTGCGACGGCACGGCGGTGCGGTGGTTCGCGGTCGGTCGGGGTCGTCCGGGACGGGCGGCGGTACCCGGCGGCGCGGCTGCGGCGCGGGGCGACCTGCCCACCGCGCCGGGGACACCGTGGTGTCCGGGAGGGCGGAGGGCGCGTCAGCGGGCGTACGCGACGAGGGGCGGCCCACGCCTCACCAGGGCGTGCGAGAGCAGCACCAGCCGGGGCAATCTGGTCCGGTGGCCGACGGGTCTCGGCGCTCCCGGCGGCCGGTACCCGGCGGGTCGGCCGAACAGGGCCAGCAGCGGTGCCAGCAGCGCCCCGGCCAGGACCGCGCCCAGTGCGCCGAGCAGGTCGAACAGCCGCACCAGCGCCGTCTCGCCGCGCCAGAGCAGCAGCGCACAGGCGAGCGCGGCGAGCACGTGGGCGGCGATCATGCCGGTGGACATGCCGTGCGCGGCCATGTCGTGACCGCCCATCGCGTGACCGCCCGCGCCCTGACCGGTCACGCTCTGGCCGGTCACGTTCTGGCCGGTCACGTTCTGGCCGGTCACGTTCTGGCCGGTCAGGCCCGTGCCCGCCCCGGACGGGAGGTCCGGCGCCGCCGCCGCGCCGTGCGCGTGGTGCGCGGCGGTCGCGGCCTGGACCCCGGCCGGCGGGACGTCCGGGTCGAGCCCGGCCATCACGGCCAGGTCGTCCGGCGTCACCCCGACGGGTGCCGAGTCCGGATTGCACAGCAGCAGCGAGGCCCAGTCCGTCGGCGGAGTACGGCTCGCGCCGCCACCGGCGAACAGCGTGCCCGCCTGTTCGAAGGTCAGGTGCAGCGCGGTCTGCGCCGCCACCATCCAGAGGCTGATCACCGTGAGCCCGCGCCGCCGGCCGGCCAGCAGCCAGGTGAGGCCGAGGACGAGACCGAAGGCGCCGACGAGGACGGGGGCCGAAACCCCCGAACCGGACATGGAGACGTGCGCCGTGGCGGCCAGCGCCACGCAGAGCGCGGCGAAGACCACGGCGCGCAGAGAGCGGATCCGGTCGGTCATCACGATGACACTCATCGTCGCACCCGCCTCCGCCGACCAGTACCGCACCCTCCGCTATTGGCCGGTTCCACCCCTGTGACGGCACGTCCGGGCACCTCGGGCGGGTCCCGGGGAGGCAGGCCGTTCGGGCACCGACACCTCCGGGGCCGCCGGGAGGGGTGGTGCGGAAGGGGTGTCACCCGGTGGCCGGATCCCGACGGTGCGGGCGGGGTCGGAGCGCCGATCGGTGCCCGACTGGTCCCGGAAGGTGTTATTCATGCCGTCATATCGGTTTGACAGCTTCGTTCCGATACGCACTGAATGTGACCTTACGCACACGGGACCGACAGCGACAGGAGGCCCGGGATGGGCACCACCGCATCCGACGCCGGCGCGACCACGACCAGCGGCGCGACGGCCGGAGCGGCCGCGGGCCTCGACTCCGGGACCGGCGCCCGGTCCGGCGCGGCGGACGTCCGCCCCGCGACCGCCGTCGATCGGCCGGGCGGTGTCGACCTCGCGGATCCGGCCTTCTGGGGCCTGCCCGCCCCGGTCCGCACCGCCGCCTTCGCCGAACTGCGCCGCCTCCCCGCCCCCGCCCGCTTCGGCGCAGGCCACGGCCGGGGCGGCCGCGACCAGGGCTTCCACGCCCTCGTCCGGCACGCCGACGTCGTCGAGGCCAGCCGCACCCCCGACGTCTTCCTCAGCGGACCGGGCGTCACCACCCCCGAACCCGCCCGCTGGGTCCGCCTCCTGTTCGGCGACTCGATGGTGAACCTGGACGACCCCCGGCACGCCCAGCTGCGCCGGATCGTCTCCCGCGCCTTCACCCCGCGCCTGCTCTCCCGGGTGGAGGAGGACATCCGCCGGGTCGCCACCGAACTCGTCGACCGGGTCGAGCACGAGCGCCCCCGGGACTTCGTCAACGCGGTGGCCGCCGAACTCCCCTTCCGGGTGATCTGCGACATGATGGGCATTCCGGCCGAAATCCGCCGCGCCATCCTCGACCAGGTCAACCACGCCTCCGAGCACACCGGCGTCGCGCGCCCGCTGCGCGAACGCCTCCGGACGCCCGGCCGCGGGCTGCGGGCGCTGGCCCGGATGCAGGGCATGGTCGCCGCCCTCGGCCGGGAGCGCCGCCGCCGCCCCGCCGACGACCTGATCTCCGCCCTGGTCACCGCCGACGTCGACGGCCGCCGCCTCACCGGCCGCGAACTCGGCGCCTTCTTCTCCCTGCTGCTCGTCGCCGGTGTCGAGACCACCCGCAACGCCCTCGCGCACGGCCTCCACCTGCTCACCGTCCACCCCGGCCAGCGCGCCCTGCTGCTCGGCGACCTCGACCGGCACCTCGGCGGCGCGGTCGACGAGATCGTCCGCCACTCCACGCCGATCATCCAGTTCCGCCGCACCCTGGCCGTCGACCACCGGCTCGGCGGCCCGGACGGCCCGCTGCTGCGGGCGGGCGAGAAGGTGGTGCTCTACTACGGCTCCGCCAACCACGACGAGACCGTGTTCGCCGACCCCGAGGCCTTCGACATCACCCGCACCCCCAATCCCCACCTCGGCTTCGGCGGGGGCGGGCCGCACTACTGCCTCGGCGCGCACCTCGCCCGGCAGGAGATGAAGGTGCTCTACCGGGAGCTGTTCACCCGGCTCCCGGAGGTCCGTTCGGTCGGCGAACCGGACCTCGCGCCGTCCAGCTTCGACCACCGGGTCCGCTCGCTCCGGTTCACCTTCTGACCCGCCGACCGGCCGGTCCGACCCGGTTCGGAAGGTGGCCGGCGTCACTGCGGCCGCCCGGGCCGCCGAGCAGAATGCCGATATGACCGACCGTTCGCTCCCCGCCCCGGACCCCACCCCGGCCCCCGCCCCCGCCGACCCGCTGCCGTCCGGCGTCGACGGGCCCACCGCCGACGCCTGGACCGCGCTCGGCGGACCGGCCGCGCTGCTGGACCGGGTCTCCTTCCACGGCCCGGACTCGGTGCTCCCCTCCCGGCTGCCCGTGCGGCGGCTGGCCCGGGCCACCGTCGCCGCCTGCTCGCTGGCCGCCGCCGAACTCGCCGCGCAACGCTCCGGCGGCCCGGTGCCAGAGGTCCGGGTCGACCAGGGCGCCGTCGCCACGGCCTTCGTCAGCGAGCGCCACCTGCGGATCGACGGCCGCGCCCCGGTCAGCTTCGCGCCGCTCTCGGGTTTCTGGCAGACCGCCGACGGCTGGCTGCGCACCCACGCCAACTACCCCCACCACCGGGACCGGCTGCTCACCGCCCTCGGCCTGCCCGCCGACACCGGGCCCGAACGGCTCGCCGCCGAACTGCGCGAACAGCCGGCCGCCACCGTCCAGGAGCGCGCGTACGCGGCGGGGGCGCTCGCCGTCGCGGTCGCCCCGACCCGGGAGCTGGTCCTGCCGCTGGCCGAACTCCGGACCGTCGACGCGGCCGCGCCCCGTCCACTGGCCCCCGCCGAGCTGCCCGCCGCCGGGATCCGCGTCCTCGACCTCACCCGGGTGATCGCCGGACCGGTCGCCACCCGCACCCTCGCCCTGCTCGGCGCCGACGTGCTGCGGGTCGACCCGTCCCGGATGCCCGAGGCCGAGGACGCCCACGCCGACACCGGCTTCGGCAAGCGCTCCACCCGCCTCGACCTCGCCGTTCCGACCGACCGGGCCGTCTTCGAGGAGCTGCTCGCCACCGCCGACGTCCTCGTCACCGCCTACCGTCCCGGCGCCCTGGACGCGTACGGACTCGCCCCCGACGAACTGCTCGCCCGCCGGCCGGGCCTGGTGGCCGTCGAGCTGAACGCCTGGGGCTGGACCGGCCCGTGGAGCGGACGCCGAGGCTTCGACAGCCTGGTCCAGGCGGGCTGCGGCATCGCCGCCGTCGAGGCCGGGGCCGACGGCCGCCCCGGTGTGCTGCCCGCCCAGGCCCTCGACCACGGCACCGGCTACCTGATCGCGGCCGGGGTCCTGCGCGCCCTCACCGAGCAGCGCACCGGCCGTCCGGGGAGCCGCCACCTGCGCTACTCCCTGGCCGGCACCGCCTGCTGGCTGCTGCAGGGCATCGCCCCCACCGCCGACCCGCACGTGCTGCCGAACGACGAGCCCTACGACCCGGCCCGGTGGATCACCGACACCGCCACGTCGGACTACGGCCCGCTCCGCCACGCCCGCCCGCCCCTCGGCTACGCGGGCGCCCCCACCGACTGGTCCCGCCCGCCGGGCCGCTGGGGCACGGACGCCCCGGTCTGGCGCTGACGGCCGTCCCGTTCTCCGACCGGTCAGACGCCGGACGGGATCTGCTTCGCCGAGCTGCGCACCTGGAGGGCCGTCACGATCTCGACCAGACCGAGGAACAGCAGCCAGCACCCGGCCAGCACCGTCAGCGCCTTGATCGAGCCGACCGGCCAGACCATCAGCAGGACACCGGCCAGCGTGTTCGCCGCGCCCGCGAACGCCTGCCAGCCGCGGGCCGGCATCGTCTCGTCCGAGATCGCGGCGACCAGCTGCGTGATGCCGCGGAACAGCCAGCCGATGCCGATCCAGATCGCCAGCAGCAGCAGCGACTGCACCGCGCTGCGGAAGCACAGCAGGCCGAGCAGGACACAGATCGCCCCACTGATGAAGGCCAGCACCCGCATCGCGGTGCTGGCGTGGGTGCCGAACGCGGCGACCAGTTGGACGATGCCGATGACCAGCAGATAGAGGCCGAACAGCACACCGACCACCATCAGCGTCTGCTTGGGCCAGACGAACACGATGATCCCGAGCGCGAGCGAGACCAGCCCGGCGAGCAGCAGCACCTGCCAGGCGGCCTTGGCGAGCATCCCTAGCGGACCCCGGACCGGGGAACCGTCGGGAGTGATGATCGGGGAGACCACGGTGGCATCCTCCTGGAGTGCGGGCAGCGGAGGGCGTTCCTTGCGGGAGAGCGTTCCTCACGGGAGGGCGTTCCTCACGATCACCTCACGATCACCGCCCGCGCCGGACCGCGCTCGCGGGGCGCACCCGTTCGGGCGGTCGAACGGATTTCCCCCGGGGTTCCCGGAACGTCACCTCACCCTCACTAACCGTCGATAGGATCCGGCGATATGACTTCTGAAGGGTGGGGGACCCCTCCGGTCGAGCCGATCGGTCAGCACTACATCGTCTGCGGCGGCAACGCGCTCGCCCACCGCCTGGTCCTCGAACTCGTCGAGCACTACGAAGTACCGGTCGTCGTCCTCGTCCCGGACCGCACCCGCGACCACGCACCCCGGATCGAGCAGTTGGACGGCGTCGCCGCCGTCGTCGAGTACACCAGCGTCACCGAGGAAGCACTGCGCGCCGTCCGGGTCGAGACCGCGCGCGGCATCGCCCTCGTCGACGGCAACGACCAGGAGAACATCCACGCCGCGCTCTCCGCCCAGGGGCACAACCCCGGGATCCGCATCGTGCTGCGGATGTTCAACCAGCGGCTCGGTTCCAACATCGAGCGGCTGCTCAGGAACGGCACCGCGCTCTCCGGCTCCGCCACCGCCGCCCCGGCCTTCGCCGACGCCGCGCTGTCCCGGCCCAACTCCGTCCAGGTCGGCGACCGCTTCCTGCACATCGCCTACGACGACGACATAGCCACCGACCGGATCTGCGTCGTCGCCGACCGCATCGACCGCCAGGACCTCGGCCGGATCCGCCTGCTGCCCGACCAGGAGGGCGACTCCGCCTCCTTCGTCCGCCTCGCCGGCGAGTTCGGCGACGGCGGCCCGGTCCGCTCGGGCCCCGAGGCCCGCCGCGCCGCCGAACCCGCCCCCGCAGGGCCGGACCCCGACGGCGGGGGCGTCGCCGCGCTCCAGACCCTGCCCACCGAACCGGCCGTCCGGATCCCCTGGTGGCGGCGGCTGCGCTGGCGCCTGCTCGACACCCTGCGCTTCTTCACCAGCGCCCGTCTCCGCGTCGTGCTGATCACCGCCCTGGCCGCCGTACTGTTCGCCTTCGCCCTGCTCTGGTACCTCAACGGCAACTTCGCCTGGTCCCTCTACGCCTCCCTGCTCGACCTCGCCGGCGCCGCCCAGCCGGACCAGCCCGGCACGGGGGACGGGAGCGGCACCGGCGGCACCTGGCAGCGGATCGCCCAGGTGGTGATCACCTTCTGCGGCATCACCTTCGCGCCGGTCGCCACCGCGATCATGGTCGAGGTGCTCGCCTCGGGCCGCCGCGGCCAGCACCGCAGCCCCGGCGCGGGCACCCGCGACCACGTCGTCGTGGTCGGCCTCGGCAACGTCGGCACCCGGGTGGTCGCCCAACTGCACGGCCTCGGCGTCCCGGTGGTCGGCCTGGAGAGCGACCCGCAGGCGCGCGGCATCTCCGCCGTCCGCGCCCTCGGCGTCCCGGTCGTCGTCGACGACGGCCCCCTCGCCGAACAGCTCCGCCGCGCCCGCCTCAAGCACAGCCGCACGGTGGTCGCCGTCAGCGGCGACGACGCCACCAACCTGGAGGCTGCGCTGGAGGCCCGCGCCGTCCGGCCCGACGTCCGCGTGGTGCTGCGCCTCTTCGACGACTCCTTCGCGAGCCACGTCTACGCCACCCTGGACAACGTCGTCTCGCGCTCCACCTCGTACCTTGCGGCCCCCGCCTTCGCCGCCGCCCTGATGGGCCGCGAGGTGCTGGGCACCCTCTCGGTCTTCCGGCACGTCCTGCTGATCGCCGAACTCCCCGCCGAGCTCGGCACCGGCCTGATCGGCCTCAACCGCCACGACCTGGAGGACACCGGCGGTGTGCGGGTCCTGGCGGTTCGGCTGGCTCGCAGCCCCCGCCTCTACCACTGGAACTATGCGGACCGCACCCGGACGCTGGAGCCGGGCGACAGCGTTGTGGTGGCCGCCACCCGTAGCGGTTTGGCGCGCCTCAATACAACTTTGACGGAGAACGCCTGAGAGCCGCAGGACGTCGGCCACGCCGACTTCCTGTGGCCTCAAGGACCACTACCTTCCCAGCAGGCGTCGGCCGTCGTGCACACGGACGGCCGGCGCCAGGTCACCTCGGAGCGCGTCCAGGACGCGCACGGCGTACACCTCGGCCATCCGCTCGGACGCCTCCTCCGACGTGAGCCAGTCGACGGCGGTCGACTCGGCGGAGAGCTGCTCGCTCCCGCTTTCCGGGACACAGCGGAAGACCAGGGCGACGATTCCGCGGCTCACGTTCTTGTAGACACCGGTCAGCCGCTCGACAGCGACCTTGATCCCGGTCTCCTCGAACACCTCGCGCCGTACACCGTCCTCGAAGCCCTCCGCCACCTCAAGGACTCCACCCGGTGGCTCCCAAATCCCGTTGTCCGCCCGCCGGATCGCCAGCACCCGCCCGTCCTCCCGCACTACCACCCCGGCGACGGACACCGAGTGGATCGGCGATGGCATCCCGCCGTCCGCGTCACCTGCCACGGAGAGGGCTTGCTGAGTGGGGTTGTTCCCGGTCATGGCCGCCCTCCCGGAGAGGGCGGCCATGATCTGACGCCTTGCCGATAATTCATTCTCCCGGAGTCCTGCCCGTGACGATCAGCGTGCCGATGTGGCCCTCGGTGGGGGCGTCGAGGACCGTCGCTTCCACCGACTCGAATCCGCTCCGCCGGAGCAGACCTACCCACTTTCGGGGCGTGTAGGAGTAGCGGTAGGTGTAGAGCGCCCGCCCTGCGAATCCGCCCTTGTACATGCCCTGCGGGCCGTAGGCGCCGGGGATGGCGGGAGGCTGTGAGAAGGCCAGGACGCCGCCGGGGTTCAGTCGGGAGGCGATGAGGGGGAGCAGCTTCAGCGGGTCCGTGAACCAGACCGCTCCGAACACCGAGTAGACCGCGTCCCACGTCTCGTCGGTTCCTCGAAGGTAGTCCAGGACCTCCGCGCAGTGGATCCGGACACCGGACGGCCCCCACCGTTCGGAGACCTTCCCGACCATGACGGGCGAGAGATCGACGCCGGTGACCTTCACACCCCGCTCGGCCAGCGCGGCCAACGCACGCCCGGTGCCGCACCCGATCTCCAAGGCACTTTGCGGCGCCCCGAGCAGCTCCGGGCCGGGTCCGTGGTCGGCGTACTGGGTCCAGCGGAACACCGGCCCGGCGTCGAACACGTCGGCTTTGGTACCGGTCGCGTAGGTGTCCCAGAGTTCGCGCTCGGAGTCGATGTCGTGCTGTGCGGGCAACGGGCTTCCCTCGAAGAAGAGTTGACGGATAAGTGCCCCTGCCTCGAGACACGAGGCAGGGGCACCCGTTTGTCCGATCAGTGGCTGTCGGGGACCTTCGAGTCGCACGGGGAACAGTTTGCCCCGTCAACGGCCCAGAGTTCCTCGTCGGCGTCGAACCCGTTAGCACGAAGGAAATCGGCGGTCCGGATCACGATGCCGTCGCCGCGCCGGTGGATCAGCGGGGCGTGGTGCTTGTACCGACCGGCGTTGTACGCCTCGCAGATGGCGAAGTACACCGGCGTGTCCAGCAGGAGCTGGTGCACTCCGATGTCCACGACCTTGCCGACGCCGAGGTGCACTTCCGGGTGTTCCATGGCGGTGATCGTGTACGCGATGGCGTTGTCCAGGATCCGCTCTGCCATGTTGCGGACCATGGTGTTGTCGCGGAGCAGGAGCGCGATCTCCCGGTCGTACAGGTCGCCGGTGTTACCCGGGCCCTCGAACACGTTGTACGTCAGCTCCTTGACGTACGGCCGAACCGCATTGAGGAGCGCGCGGGGATCACGGAACTCGGTCTCCGTGGGCGCTTCCAGCGCAACGGTCATGGTTCGTCCCTCTCTCTTCGGTGGCGCACTGCCTTTCACGGACCCGCCCTGGTCGGACGGTCCCCGTCCGTGGTTCGGCGCGAGGGGCCTCCTCACCGAGGTGGCGGGTACGTGTTAGACCGTAGAAACCCCACGCGATGGGCTCAACGAGCTTGCGCCTTATTGCGGTGTATCACTCGATCGAGGCAGCGGCTGCGGTGACCAACGCCCTCGCTCTCGCCCCATACACGGCCATTTCGGACAGGCCCGCGAAGGCCCGGATGTAGTCCGTGATCTCTCTGGGCTGGAGCACGGTGACCTTCGCCGTCAGGGTCTCGACGACCACCCGCTGAGCATCGAACAGGTAGAAGGCTTCAAGTGGCCAGACGGTGCGGTGGCATCCGGCTGGGATGATCCCGACGGCGACGCACGGCAGCGACATCAAGGTGATCAAGTGGCGGAGCTGAGCGGCCATGTCCGCCGGGCTTCCGATCCTGGTCCGCAGCACCCATTCCTCGATCAGTACCGCGAACCGGTGCGCTCCCGTGTACATGAGCCGCGTGCGTGCCAGACGAGCCGGTACAGCTGCCGCGACGTCGTTCGGAGTGCCCTGGAAATCCGTGATGGACTGCATGAGCGCCGTCGCGTACTCGGCGGTCTGGAAGAAGCCGGGGAGCACGTTCGAGACGTAGATGCGGAAGAGCCTCGTGTGCTCGTAGTCACTGATGACCTTCTCCTGGGCGAACTTCAAGCCGGAGCTGTTGCGGCGCCGCCATTCCTGGTACATCGATTCGGCAGCGCGGGACGCCGCGATCAGGTCGGGGATCCGGTCGCCGGCACCGCAGGCACCACACCATGTCCGTATGTCGGCTTCCGACGGGGCAGACTTGCCGGACTGGATGCGGGAGGTCTTGGCCGGGTGCCAATCACACAGGGCAGACAGTTCAGCCCCACTGAGACCGGCGTCCTTGCGGATTTCGGTCAGTCGGTCGGCGATGGCCTTCCGTGCTGCGACAACGCTGGATGAAGGCGACGATGGCATGTGCTGTCCACTCGGTGGCCGGGAACCAACTCAGACCTCGAAGTCGCTGTGGGGCAAGGCTCGTTCCCACACCGCCTCGAAGGCATTTGCGCACAGCTCCACGGTCGCCGGTTCCTCCGTCATCACGTTTCGGGGATCGGCCCACTCACCATCGCCGGTGAACAGGTTGAAGCGCACGATCCGGCTGTCGAACAACCAGAAGTCGGCGCCCGGCAAAGCAAGGTCCAGCGCCCGGCTCCTGGGGAGCCATCGGATCTGCTCACCGGCCGCGATGTTGGTGAACGTGTGGGAGTGCTCGTAGCGGATGTACTCGGTGACGGGCTCAGAGACGATGCGCGCGCGCCGGATGGTCACACCGCGGGCGATGGTCTCCACCACGAAGTCGTGGAACGGGTGCCACCACTCGGCCCGGTTCTCCGCGGAGTACCGGTGCCCGGCCTTCCAAGCGGCGAACTGGTCGGCCTCGTCGGAGACGCTGTACTGATCACGCATCTCCAGATGCACGGCCGATTTCTTCGTCTCCCGGAGCAGGGTCCTGAAGTCCGGCACGTTCGATGGCATCGCAAGCCTTCCTGATGAAGGGGATCATTCGTTCGGGGATGCTGATCACGGACTCGTGTGAGGGCACGCCGATCTTGTGACCGGCAACCCACTCGGTCTCGTTGACCTCAGCAAGCTCGGCGCCAGTAACGGTGTCGCTCTGGATCACCAGGCGACGGCGATCCACGTCCGCCCAGACGGTGGGCGAGCCTTCCTCGTTGGTCTCAGGATCGATGCCGAAGAACTCCAGGCTCATGGGACTCCTCCTTTCGCACACCTCGCGCATTTCTGCGCTCGGAGTTGACGTGACCACCAGCATCAGATGTCCAGGGCTGCCCTGTCAGGCGTTTCGCCCGTCGGTGACCCGCCGGATCGGTGGACCTCGACTGTCGGGTCGTCCCTACCCACCGCGCATGACGCTTGCCTCGAACGAACCAACGGCCGGAGCAGATCGAGGACGTCGGTCCAGCTGTACGTGTCGCGGCCACCACCGGAGTTGGGCGGGTGGGGGACGTAGTCGCCGATCAGAACGTCCATGGCGCGGAGTCGGGCCAGGCTTTCCGTGTACGCGGGATGGGCGGCGAGCGCGGAATTGAGGTAGGGCTGGACAGCCGTGGGGATTCCCTGGCCGTACGCTTCGCAGAGAATCGCCAGTGCGAGGGTGTCGGCGATGCCGAGAGCCCACTTGTTGACGGTGTTGAAGGTGGCGGAGACGACTGCTATGGCGTCTGCCGGGGGCAGCGGCCGCGGGCTGCCGGGTGTGCGCCAGGCGGAGCGGATCGGGTAGCCGGTCTGCCGTTCGACGGCTGCCTGGTCAAGAAGTCCGAGCGCGTTGGGAGTGGCGATCACTCCGACCTGCCATCCCTCGGCCTGAGCTGCCGAGATCAGCTCGCCGACCCCGTCAGCGACCCCGGAGGCACAGACGACCGCGTAGAGGAACGGCCCGTGGTGCTCGGTCAAGCCTCGACTCCCTTGAAGGGGGGGACATCCCGCTGTCCCCGGCGGGTATCGTCCGCACTGGTCGCTAGGAACGGAGTACCAGTATGCCCAGGCACATCTCCGAGCACATGGGCGAACGTATCGCCCAGTACCGCAAGCTTCGCCGGCTGACCCAGCGTGAACTCGCCGTCCGTGCCAGCATCTCCTACAGCATGCTGGCCAAGATCGAGCAGGGCGTCAAACCGGCAACGCCCGCTGTGATCGCCGCAATTGCTCGAACGCTCTTCGTGCAGACCGTCGACCTCACCGGCCAGCCGTACTTGGCGGAGCTGCGACAGGACGAGCTCGACATGCTGATTCAGCCGATCCGCGAAGCCCTCGACCTGTACGACCTCGGAGCTGATCCCGACATCGCACCCCGCCCCGCAGGCGAACTCAGATCTGCGGCCGATCAGTTGTGCCACCTGGTCCGCGAGGCCCGGATCAAGGATGCCGCCCGGAAGCTGCCGGGTCTGATCGCCGAGGCCACTACGGCGGCGCACCTGGCTCCGTCCGAGGGTGCGTGGCGGGTGCTGGCGAGCACGTACCGCACGGCGTACGACATCACCACGAAGTTGGGCTACAGCGATCTGTGCGTCGTCGCCCTGGACCGGATGGCATGGGCCGCCGAACGCGCGTCCGACCCGGTTCTTGCCGGAATCCGCCAATATCTGCGGTCGATCGTCTACCTCCGCTCGGGCCAGTTCGACCTCGGGAAGCGACTCGTCGGGGTGGGCATGACGACCCTCGAACAGGCGGACGCCGGCCGGGTCCGGGACGTGTCGGTGGGGCAACTCCATCTCGGCGCCGCCATGCTGGCCGCTCGATCCGGTGACGGTGACACGGCGGCCAAGCACATCTCTGAGGCTGCGCGCCTCTCCGAGGCCACGGGCGAGGCGGTCCGAGTGCATTGGCTCTCCTTCGGGCCGACCAATGTGGCGGTCCACCAGGTCGCGACACTCGCGGAGCAATTCAAGTACGCAGAAGCGGTCCAGGTCGCCGAGCGGGTGAGGGTCTCGAGCGATTGGCCGGCATCGCGGGCGGCCGCGCACATTGCGGAGGTGGCGCGGGCACAGCTGTGGCTCGGACGGTCGGAGGCTTCGTTGAGGTCGCTGCAGGAGGCCCGGTCGCTCGCGCCCCAGCAGATGCGTTACCACCCGATGGTGCGCGAGACGGTCGCCGGACTCGTCTCCGCGCACCGATCGACGCCGGGAACACTCACCGGCCTGGCGCACTGGGTGGGAATCGGATAATCACTTGTTGGAGTCGAACTATCACCAATCGGTGATAGTTCGGCTCTTCTCCAGTGGCGATGCTCAAGGCAACGAGTCCTCACTACGCCACGGAGAAGCGTCGATGACCCTCACCTCGAACGCTGCCGGAGGTGGCGTGGCGCTTCGCCGCGCCACCCGACCGGCAACCGTCAGCCTGCCGTACCGGCCGGAGTCCGTGGCCGCCGCGCGTTGCTGCATCCGCGCGAAGCTGCACGATTGGGGACTCGACGAGCTGGTGGACGATGCGTCGGTGGTCGTGAGCGAGCTGGCCACCAATGCCGTCAGGACCGGCTGCAGGACCCGCATGATCGTTGCTGTCCGCCGACCGGCCGAACACCTTGTCCGGCTTCTCGTCGTGGACGGATCGGGTGCGATGCCCGTGATGATCGAGGCCGAATCCGATGCCACGTCCGGCCGGGGCCTGGCTATCGTTCATCGGCTCACGCACGGTCGCTGGGGCGTCACCTTGCTCCCCTTCGGGAAGATCGTCCACGCCGACCTGGTGATCACCCGGTGAGTTGGCAGCAGCCTGACGACGATCTCGATTCCGACGACTCGTTCCCCGGCCGCGATGCGGCCCGGGTCTGGGCCGCGTACGGGGTGTCGGTGGCGGCGGGGTTCCATGTCCTCGCCGCCGCACTGGTGTTGTTCGGCCGATGCCGCTGAAGCCCCCGTCCGCGCCGCCGGCCCGGCAGCGCGGACGGGGGGACCGACTGCTGTGAGCCGGGTCAGCGGTGCTTGAACTCCGGCGGGCGCTTCTCGGCGAAGGCGGCCATGCCTTCCTTCTGGTCGGCGGTGGCGAACGCGGCGTGGAAGAGGCGGCGTTCGAAGCGGACGCCCTCGGCGAGGGTGGTTTCGAAGGCGCGGTTGACCGACTCCTTCATCATGATCGAGGCCGGGGTGGACATCGCGGCGACCTTCTCGGCGGTGGCGAGGGCCTCGGCGAGGAGCTGGTCGGCGGGGACGATCCGGGAGACCAGGCCGGCCCGCTCGGCCTCCTCGGCGCCCATCATCCGGCCGGTCAGGCACAGCTCCATGGCCTTGGCCTTGCCGACGGCGCGGGTGAGCCGCTGGGAGCCGCCGATGCCCGGGATGACGCCGAGCTTGATCTCCGGCTGGCCGAACTTCGCGGTGTCCGCCGCGATGAGGATGTCGCAGAGCATCGCCAGCTCGCAGCCGCCGCCCAGCGCGAAGCCGGACACCGCCGCGACCACCGGCTTGCGCAGCGCGCCGAGGCGGTCCCACGGGCCGAGCCAGTCGTCCAGGTAGACGTCCGGGAAGCGGTTGCCCTGCATCTCCTTGATGTCCGCGCCCGCCGCGAACGCCTTCTCGGAGCCGGTGATCACCAGACAGCCGATCTCCGGGTCACGGTCGAACGCGGTGGCGGCGGCCACGACCTCGTTCATCAGCGTGGTGTTGAGCGCGTTCAGCGCCTCCGGCCGGTTGAGCGTGATCAGCCCGACCCGGCCCTTGCGGTCCACCAGGATCGTCTCGTAGGTCTCGGTCATCGCCGTTGACTCCCATTTCGCTGCTCGGCCCCGCTCGGGGCGCCCAGGACCGTCCAACGATCTCCGAAACGGGCCGCCTCGCGCCAGTCTCGATCCGCGAGACGGTCGTCACCCGCCTGGGCAAGACAGGTCACCCCAGCCGCAGGTCACCGTCGGCCGGGGGCTCGAAGAACGCGGCCACCGCCCGCTCGTCGACCCCGGCGAGCGTCGCCGGCGACCAGCGCGGGTTGCGGTCCTTGTCGACCACCTGCGCGCGGATGCCCTCCACCAGGTCGTGGTGGGCGACCGCCGCGCAGGAGACCCGGTACTCCTGTTCCAGGCTCTCCGCGAGCGAGCCGTGCGACCGGGCCCGGCGCAGCGCGCTCAGCGTGACCTTGAGCATCGTCGGCGACCGTTCGGCGAGCTCCTCGGCGGCCTGCTTGGCCTCCGGGACGCCGCTGGCCACCAGCCGGGCCACGATCTCCTCCACGCTGTCGGCCGCGTAGCAGGCGTCGATCCACGCGCGCTGCTCCGCGAGCGGCGCGGCCGGCGCCGGCTCCGCGTACCGCGCGACGACCTCCGCCACCGGCGAACCGTCGAGTTCCGCCAGCAGCCCCGGCAGCTTCGCCGAGGGCACGAAGTGGTCGGCGAACCCGCACAGCAGCGCGTCGCCGGGCGTCATCGAGGCGGCGCTCAGCCCCAGATGGGTGCCCAGCTCGCCCGGCGCGCGGGACAGCAGCCGGCTGCCGCCGACGTCCGGCACCAGGCCGATCCGGGTCTCCGGCAGGGCCACCACCGAACGCTCGGTGACGATCCGCACCGAGCCGTGGGCGGAGACGCCGACGCCGCCGCCCATGGTGATGCCGTCCATCACGGCCACGTACGGCTTCGGGTAGCGGGAGATCAGCTCGTTGAGCCGGTACTCGTCGCGGAGGAACGCGCGCGTCCCGGCCCCGCCGAGCTTGGCGTCGTCGTGGAACGCCCGGATGTCGCCGCCCGCGCACAGGCCGCGCTCCCCGGCGCCGGTCAGCACCACCACCCGCACCGCGTCGTCCTCGGCCCACGCGTCCAGCGCGGCCCGCACGTCCAGCACCATGCCGTGCGTCAGCGAGTTGAGCGCCCGGGGCCGGTCGAGCACGATCCGCCCCACCCCGTCGTCCCGCCGGACCAGCACCTCGTCGCCCATCGTCCCCACTCCCGTCCGTCCTCGCCCGGCCCCGTGCGGTCAGGATCCGCGCTGCCACCGTACCTTCGGGCCCCGGCCGGTCCGCAAGCACGGAGGGCGGCACCGGTGCTGACCGGTGCCGCCCTCCGCCGTGCGGGTGGTGCGGGTGGTGCCGCGACGGGGCCCGGGTGGTGGCCCCGCCGGGTCAGGGGGTGATGCGGCCGGTGACCTCGCCGAAGCCGACGACGGTGCCGTCCGGGCCGGGGGCGGTCGCGGTGATGGTCACCTCGTCGCCGTCCTCCAGGAAGGTGCGGGTCGTGCCGTCCGGGAGCTTGAGCGGGTTCTCGCCGTTCCAGGTCAGCTCGATCAGGGCGCCGCGGGTCTCGGGCTCAGGGCCGCTGACGGTGCCGGAGGCGAAGAGGTCGCCGGTGCGCAGCGAGGCGCCGTTGACCGTCATGTGGGCGAGCTGTTGGGCGGCCGTCCAATACATCGAGGCGAACGGCGGGCGGGAGACCAGGTGGCTGTTCAGCCGGACCTCCAGGGCGAGGTCCAGGCCCCAGGGCCGGTCGCCCTCGCGGTCGTCGAGGTAGGGGAGCGGCTCGACGTCACGGGCCGGCGGGGCGACCCGGGCGTGCTCCAGGGCGGCCAGCGGCACGATCCACGGCGAGACGGAGGTGGCGAAGGACTTGCCGAGGAACGGGCCGAGCGGCACGTACTCCCAGGCCTGGATGTCCCGAGAGGACCAGTCGTTGACCAGGCAGACCCCGAAGACGTGCTCCTCGAAGCGGTCCAGGGGGACCGGCTCGCCCAGCACCGAGGGCGCGCCGACGACGAAGCCGACCTCGGCCTCGATGTCCAGCTTGCGGGTCGGCCCGAAGGACGGGACGGCGTCGGCCGGCGCCTTGCGCTGCCCCTGCGGGCGGCTCACCGGCGTGCCGGACACCACCACGGTGCCGGAGCGGCCGTGGTAGCCGATCGGCAGGTGCTTCCAGTTGGGCGACAGCGGCTCCGTGCCGGGGCGGAAGATCTTCCCCAGGTTGGTGGCGTGGTGCTCGGAGGCGAAGAAGTCGACGTAGTCGGCCACCTCGAACGGCAGGTGCAGCGCCACCTCGTCGAGCGGCAGCAGCAGCGGGGAGAGCGCGTCCCGGTGGGTCTCGTCGGTCAGCCAGCGGGTCAGCGCGGCGCGGACCTCGGTCCACACCGGCCGGCCGGCCGCCAGCAGCGGGTTGAGCGAGTCCGCGTCGAGCAGGACCGAGGGCTCCCCGGTGGCCCGGGCGGCGGCGCCCGCGTCGAGGACGAAGTCGCCGATCCGGACGCCGATCCGCCGCACGCCGGGCCGGTCGGCCGCGGTGAAGACGCCGTACGGCAGGTTGTGCACGCCGAACGGCGAGTCGTTCGCGGGGGCGAGCCAGCTGCGGGGGGTGGTCAACGGTCCTCCTGGGACGTCAGGTCGGGCGACAGCAGGCCGAGGGCGGCCAGGTCGTCCAGGGGCTCGGCGATGCTACAGGTGCCGAAAGCGGTGAACGAGTTCCGGATCACCGTCACCTGACGGTCGGTCAGTGATCGAACGGCCTCGGCGAGCACCGTGCCCGAGCGCTCGGCCAGGATCTCGGCCGCCGTCTTCGGGTCGGTCTCCGCCGCCGCCAGGAGGACGTTCAGGAACCCGTGGTGCTCGAAGCCGGTCGCCGGGTCGGTGTGCCGGACGGCGTGGTGCAGCCCGGCGGTGCACTTGTAGGGCAGGCCGCGCTGCGCGCATCCGGTGAGGAAGCCCGCGAGCTCGGCCTCGTCCGGGAAGGCGCCGGCGACCACGCCGCCGGTGCGGAACTTGGCCCGGTACGGGCTGTCGACCAGGACGTCCAGGACCTCCTCCAGCCCGTCGCCGCGCAGCAGTTCGCGCGGCAGCTCGACGGCGGCGGGCACGTCCGGCGGCAGCAGCAGGTCGAGCGCGGCGACGGCCTCGCCGGCGTCCCGGGTGGCGAGTTCGACGCCGGCCACCACGAACGGGGCGGCGGCGGTGAGGGCCGGGCCGAGCTCGGAGCTGCCCCCCGGCAGCACCAGGCCGACCCGGAGCCGGGGGCCGGTGCCGTCCGCCGCGGTGCCGCCCGCCGCAGCGGCCACCGCAGTGCCGCCCGCCGAGCCCGTCGCCGCGTCCGCCGCGGCGGCCAACTCGCCCAGCCGACCCGCCCCGCAGAGCAGCGGGCCCACGGCGTCGGCGTACGGGGCGGCGCGGTGCGCGAGGTGCGCGGGCACCGCGTCGGCGACGGGCAGGTTCCCGGGCGGGAACACCGCCGCGTCGTCGAAGAGTCCCTGGAACAGCGGCGGGACGACGGCCGCCCCGGAGGCGGCAGGGGTGGCAGGGGTGGTGCTCACGACTGCGGCCCCCGACCGGCCCAGGTCCAGGCGTAGTTCGGGTCCTCGGTGGCCCGGCCGCCCTCGCCCAGCTCCAGCGGGCGGAAGGTGTCCACCATCACCGCGAGCTCGTCGAAGAACTCCGCGCCGATCGACCGCTCGTACGCGCCCGGCTGCGGGCCGTGGGTGTGCCCGCCCGGGTGCAGCGAGATCGAACCCTGGGCGATGCCCGAGCCCTTGCGGGCCGCGTAGTCGCCGCCGCAGTAGAACATGACCTCGTCGCTGTCCACATTGGAGTGGTAGTACGGCACCGGGATCGACAGCGGGTGGTAGTCCACCTTGCGGGGGACGAAGTTGCAGATCACGAACCCGTTGCCCTCGAACACCTGGTGAGCCGGCGGCGGCTGGTGGATCCGCCCGGTGATCGGCTCGTAGTCGCTGATGTTGAACGCGTACGGGTACAGGCAGCCGTCCCAGCCGACCACGTCGAACGGGTGGTGCGGCACGGTGTACCGGGTGCCCGAAATGCCGTTCGGGCCGCGGTGCTTGACCAGGACGTCGACGTCCGTGCCGTCCACCAGCAGCGGTCCGGACGGGGCGCGCAGGTCCCGCTCGCAGTACGGCGCGTGCTCCAGCAGCTGCCCGTACTTGGAGAGGAAGCGCTTGACCGGGGTGATGTGGCTGTTCGCCTCGATGCAGTAGGCGCGCAGCGGCTCCTCGCCGGTGGGCACCCAGCGGTGGGTGGTCGCCCGGGGGATGAGCACGTAGTCGCCCTGGCCGACCTCCAGCGTGCCGAAGACCGTCTCCAGGGTGCCGGAGCCGGACTCCACGTACACGCACTCGTCGCCGAGCCCGTTGCGGTACAGCTCGCTCGGCGCCCCGGCGGCGACGTACGAGATCCGCACGTCGCCGTTGCCGAGGACGAGCCGGCGGCTGCTGACGACGTCTGCGGACTTCCACTCCTGGCCCGCGAACAGCTCGTGCAGCTTGAGGTGCCGGGGGAGCAGGGGGTGGTTGGCGACCGTCGACTGGTCGGGCAGCTCCCACGCGACCGCGTTCACCACGGCCGAGGGGATGCCCCGGTGGTAGAGCAGCGAGGAGTCCGAGGAGAACCCCTCCTCGCCCATCAACTCCTCGTAGTACAGCCCGCCTTCGGGCGTGCGGTGCTGCGTGTGCCGCTTGGGCGGGATGCTGCCCAGCTGCCGGTAGTGCGCCATCGTCCCTGCTCCTCCCGGACCCTCCGGGGCCCAGACCTTCGTACGGCTCCAGCGGTGGCCTGTCGCCCTCGGGGCTCGCCCGTGGGCCCTGTCGCCCGAGGGCCTGTCGCCCCCGGACCGGTCGTCCGTCGGGCGAGGCCGGCCTCAGAGGTTGCCGCGGGCGTCCTGCTCGCGCTCGATGGCCTGGAAGAGCGCCTTGAAGTTGCCCTTCCCGAAGCCCAGCGAACCATGCCGCTCGATGAACTCGTAGAAGACGGTCGGGCGGTCGCCGATGGGCTTGGTGAAGATCTGCAGCAGGTAGCCGTCCTCGTCGCGGTCGACCAGGATGCCGCGCTTCTTCAGCTCCTCGATCGGCACCCGGACGTGGCCGATCCGCTCGCGCAGCGCGGGGTCGTCGTAGTACGAGTCGGGGGTGTTGAGGAACTCGATGCCCCGCGCCCGCAGCACGTCGACGGTGGTGAGGATGTCGTTGGTGGCCAGCGCCATGTGCTGGCAGCCCGGGCCGGTGTAGAACTCCAGGTACTCGTCGATCTGCGACTTCTTCTTGGCGATGGCCGGCTCGTTGAGCGGGAACTTCACCCGGTGGTTGCCGCTGGCGACGACCTTGGACATCAGCGCGGAGTAGTCGGTGGCGATGTCGTCGCCCACGAACTCGGCCATGTTCACGAAGCCCATGACCTTGTTGTAGAACGCGACCCACTCGTCCATCTTGCCCAGCTCGACGTTGCCGACCGCGTGGTCCAGCGCCTGGAACAGGCGGCGCGGCGAGCCCTCGGGGTGCTTCACCCGGCTCTCGGCGACGATGTAGCCCGGCAGGTAGGGGCCGGTGTAGCGGGAGCGGTCGACGAGGGTGTGGCGGGTCTCGCCGTAGGTGGCGATCGCGGCGCGGCGGACGGTGCCGTGCTCGTCGGAGACGTCGTTCGGCTCCTCCAGGATCGTGGCGCCCTGGGCACGGGCGTGCGCGATGCACTTGTCCACGTCCGGCACCTCCATCGCCAGGTCGACGACGCCGTCGCCGTGGCGGCGGTGGTGGTCCAGCAGCGGGCTGTCCGGGGAGACGCCGCCCTTGATCACGAAGCGGCAGGAACCGGAGCGCAGCACATAGGCCTTGCGGTCGCGGCGGCCGGTCTCCGGGCCGGAGTAGGCGACCAGCTCCATGCCGAAGACGACCTGGTAGAACTGGGCCGTCTGGGTGGCGTTGCCGACCACGAACACGACGGCGTCCTGCGCGGTGACCGGGAACGGGTCGCTGGCGGGGTCGTGCTCGACGAGGCCGACGAGGCGGCGCAGCTGCTCGGCGTCGAGACCGGCCTCGCGCTCCTCGGGGGTCAGCTCAAGGGCGTGGGTCTGCGGGGTCATCGGTCGTTCCTCCACATTGAGGCCTCGGCGTTGAGGCATCCGCTGGTGGCGGCCGCGCCGCTGAGGGGGTGGGCAAGGCTGCGCGGGCGGTTGAGCGCTGAGCTTGCTCCAGTCGGGGTGGTTGGGCAACAGGTCGGGTTTTCACTGTTCAATGTGTACAAGGTGATCAGGAAATCGCTGACCGGGCTGTGCAGAATGCTCGGTGGATCAGTGGTGTTTCACGGCTTCTGCGTAACGGTCCCCAACAGGTCGCCAACAGGTCGGCCACGGGTCGGCGGCGGGTCGGCGCGGGCCGACGGGGCCGGTGGTCAGGACGCCGCGCCTCCCGGGTCCGCGCCGAAGTGCTCGCGGAACCAGTCCCGGGCCAGCTCGGCGACCCGGTCCAGCGTGCCGGGCTCCTCGAAGAGATGGCCGGCGTGCGGGACCACCGCCAGTTCACTCTCGCAGCGCAGGTGCTCGCGCGCCCGCCGGTTCAGGTCGATCACCTCGTGGTCCCGGCCGCCGACGACCAGCAGGGTCGGCGCGGTCACGGCGGCCAGCACCCGGGCCCCGGCGAGGTCGGGCCGCCCGCCCCGGGAGACCACCGCGGCCACCCCGTCGCCGAGCCGCGCGGCCGTCCACAGCGCGGCCGCGGCACCCGTGCTCGCGCCGAACAGGCCGAGGGGGAGCGCGGGGCCCGCGGGCGGTCCGACCGAGGGCTCCGAGGGCAGGGCGCGGGCGACGTCGGTCAGCCGGGCGCCGAGCAGGGCGACGTCGAAGACCTTCCCCCGGTCCGGCTCCTCGTCCTCGGTGAGCAGGTCGAACAGGAAGGTGGCCAGCCCGGCGCGGTTCAGCTCCTCGGCCACCCGGCGGTTGCGCGGGCTGTGCCGGCCGCTGCCGCTGCCGTGCGCGAACACCACGGTGCCGCGGACGCCGTCGGGCACGGTCAGCCGGCCGGTCAGCCGGACACCGGCGGCGCGGACGGTCAGCTCGCGGTCGGCGGCGGGAGGTCCGGCCCCGGGGACGGGCCTGCCCGCGGCCTCGGCGAGGTGGCGCAGCACCTCGGCGTCCCCGGTCTGCGAGAAGTCGGCGTAGAACTCGCCGATCGCGAAGAACGGCGAGGGCGTGGCGACGCAGACCAGCTCGTCCGCGACATCGCCGAGCCGCTCCGTCCAGTCCTCCGGCGCCACCGGCACGGCGAGCACCACCCGCCGGGCGCCGCGCGCCCGCACGATCAGACAGGCGGCCCGCGCGGTGGAACCGGTCGCCACGCCGTCGTCGACCACGACCACCGTCCGCCCGCGCAGGTCGACCGGCGGCCGGTCGCCCCGGTAGCGGCGGGCCCGGCGCTCCAGCTCCGCCCGTTCGCGGGCCTCCACGGCGGCCAGCTGCCCCGGGGTGACCCGCGCGGGCCGCAGCACCTGGTCGTTGAGCACCCGCACCCCGTCCTCGCCGATCGCGCCCATCCCCAGCTCCGGCTGGTGGGGGAGGCCCAGTTTGCGGATGACGCAGATGTCCAGCGGTGCGGAGAGCGCGGTGGCCACCTCGGCGGCCACCGGCACCCCGCCGCGCGGCAGGGCGACCACCACGGTGCCGGGGCCGCGCAGGTGGGCGAGCCGGGCGGCCAGTCGGTGGCCGGCGTCGGCGCGGTCGGTGAAGCGGGTGCGGGTGGCGGGCATGGGTGCGGCCTCTCCGTTCCACCCTACGTCGCCGGGGCGGCCGGCCGGACCCGGCGTCGCGAGCGGGGCCCGGCGGCGGTCGGGCGGGGCGGCCGGACGGGGCGGTCGGACGGTGGCGCGGTCCCGCGCCGGGTCGGGACGCGGATGGGGCCGTCCACCCGTGCAACCGGGACGGCGGGCGCGGCACCGTGGGGACAGCTGCCCGGCGGGCCCTCCCTCGCCCGCCGGGCCGCCCCCCGCGTCCGTCCGCGTCCGTCCTGCGCCCTCCCCGCGCCGTCCCGTCCCGCTCGAAGGAGCCGACCCGTGAACGTCCCCCGAACCCGAACCCGAACCCAGGACAGCCCCGCCCCCGCGGGGCCTCCCCCGGCACCACCCGCCGCCCCCGGAGGCCCCGTCCGCCCGGGGCTCCGCTTCGTGCCCGACCTGCTGGATCCGGGCAATCCGGCGCTCGCCCTCGCCGGCGGCCCGCCCGGGCGCCGGCTCGTCGTGGTCGACGCCCGGGTGCACGAGCTGCACGGCCACCGGCTCCACCACTACCTGGACGCCCGCGGCGTCGACCACGAGACGCTGGTGCTGCCCGTCCACGAACAGGTGAAGACCATGGACGCGGTGTTCCAGGTCGCCGACCGGACGGACTCCTTCGGGATCTCCCGCCGGGGCGCCCCGGTGCTGGCGGTCGGCGGCGGCGTGCTCGCCGAGGTCGTCGGGCTCGCCTGCACCCTCTACCGCCGTTCCACGCCGTTCGTGCGGATCCCCACCACCCTGCACGGCCTGGTCGCCCGCCGTCCCGAGGCCGAGACGCTGATCGACCCGGCCTTCCTGGTCACCCTGGGGCGCCGCCACGTCGCCAGCGGCCTCGCCGAGGTCCTCAAGGTCGCGCTGATCGCGGACGCGGAGCTGTTCGGGCTGCTGGAGCGGCGCGGCCGGGACCTGCTCGACACCCGGTTCCAGGCCGCCGGCGTCGGCACCGCCGTGCTCGCGCGCGTCGTCGACGGAACGGCCTTCGAGGGGGCCGCCCTGGACGGGACGGACGGCCGGGAGCGCCTGCGGCACTACGGGCACACCTTCAGCCCGACGCTGGAGACGCGCGCGCTGCCGGAGCTGCTGCACGGCGAGGCGGTCTGCGTCGACATGGCGCTGAGCACGGTGGTCGCCCGGCGGCGCGGCCTGGTCGACGCGGAGCAGGCCGAACGGATCCTCCGGCTGATGCGGCGGCTCGAACTGCCGGTCCGGCATCCGCTGCTGGAGTCGATCGCGCTCGGAGAGGCGCTCGCCGACACCGTGCGGCGACGCGACGGACGGCGGTGGCTGCCGCTGCCGTCCGGGATCGGCGCCGGGGTGCTCGTCGACGACCTGGGCGGGCGCGAACTCGTCGGCGCGGCAGGGTGGTTGCGCGCCTGGTCGGCGGTGGCGGCCGCGGCGCCGACACTCGACGGCTGACGGCTGACAGCGGAACTGCACCCGCCACCACGCCCCGACGGCCCGGGTGTCCCACCCGAACGGCCCCGCCGTCCCGACCGGCGGGCAGGGCACGGACGGGCCCCGGGACTCAGGCGCCCGGGGCGACGGGCGGAACACGCTGGGCCTCCGACCCCGAACGGGAGGAGGCCCCCATGCGTCGCACTGCCCGGTTGGACCGGCGGATCCAGGCCGGTGCCGCACACCTCACCCTCGCCGTCCGCGACGGCGAGCACTCCTGGGACGAACTGGGCGCGCGGATCGCCGGGTTCGAGGCCCGCCGGTTTGTCCTCGTCACCGACGGAACCGCGCCCAGGGACCAGTTGGCCCGCGTCCGCGCGCTCGCCGGAGCCCGGGCACCCACCGTCCTGCACGAGCTCCGCGCGCGGCCCCGAACCACCGCTGCTGCCACCGACGGCCGGACGGACGCCGACACCCTGCCCGGCGGCACGGTGATCGCGGTCGGAGGCGAACGCGCCTGCGCCGTCCCCGCCGCCGTCCGGGTGCCGACCGACCTCGCCGCCGCCTGCGGTCCCGCCCTCACCCTGCACCGTCCGGTCCCGGCCGCCCTGGCCTGGGTCCGGTCCGACCGACTCGCCGCCGGGCCCGCCGCACGGACCCGGGCCGGGCTCGTCGCCGTCGTCCGGCACGTGCTCGCCGTCTGCCCGGCCCACTTCCCGGCGCTCGCGGGCCTGCTCTCGCCAGGCGCCCGCCACGACGCGCGGACCCTGACCGCACTGCTCGCCCTGTGCGCCGACGCCCGGTCCGCCCTGGTCAACTTCGACCCGGACGAGACCGGCCCCGCCCTCGCCCTCGGCTACGGCCGCAGCCTCGCCGCCGCCGTGCGGGCGACGCTCGGCCCCGCCCTCGCGCCCGGCGACGCCGACGCCCTGGGCCTGCTGCTCGCCGCCGCCGTGGCGGCCCGGCTCGGCCTGGCCGCCCGCCCGACCGGCCGGGCCCACCGGGACCTGCTCGCCCGGAACGGCTCCGCGACCGCGCTGCCGGCCGGAGCGGACCTCGACCGGCTCGCCGCCGCGGCCGTCGCCACCACCCGGCCCGGCCTGCTGCTCCTCGCCGACCTGGGGCATCCGTACTGCGCCGACGGGCGGCTGCTGACCCGGGTCGACGGCGCGGTACTGCGGGCCGCCGCGGGCGATCTGGCCGACCGGGAGGACAGGGCCGACCGGGCGGACCGGGTCACCGTGCCGCACAGCCGGGCTGCCGGGACCGGCCCGGTCGCACGCCCGGACCGGGGGGACGGGCGCCCGGCCGCCGGTCGGGAGCAGGACGGGACCGGGTCCCCGTGCGGCCGGGACGGCGGGCGCAGCACCGTGGAGACCAGAAGCGGCCCAGCAGGGACCGCAGTTCAGCAGAAGGAGTTCCCGTCATGACGGGCACCGTCATCACCGACCTCCGCCGCCGCGGCGCCGTCGACCCCACCCGGGTGCTGACCGGACCGCTCCGCGCCGTCGGACTGCAGTGGCTCGACCCGGGCCGCAGCGTCGAGGTCGCCGCCGAGGGCGTCGAACGCGCCCTCTACATCACGGCCGGCTCGGGCACCGCCACGGTGCCCGGGGCCGACGCTTCGACGGTCGCCGACTCCGGACTCCCGCTGGTCGAGGGCACCGCCCTGACCCTGCCGCTCGGCGCGCGCACCGTGCTCACGGCCGGCACCGCCGGGCTGGAGTACTTCCACGCGATCCTCGCCGTCACCGGCCGCCCGGGCGGCGCCACCGCCCACCCGGCGGCGCAGCGCCCGACCGCCGAGCGCCGGCCCGCCGAAGGCCCGCCCGCCGCGCGGCCGAGGACCGAGCCCCCGCCTGCCGGGCCCCCGCCCGGTTCGGACGCCGCCACCGACACCCCCGAGACCCCCGACCGCCCCGAGAGCCCCGACCGCCCCGAGAGCCCTCCGAGCCCCAAGGGAGGCGAGTCACGATGATCGTCACCACCGCCACCGCCTCGGCCACCGTCCTCCTCGGCCCGAACGGCGAACGCGTCCGCGTCCGCTGCCTGGCCCGCCGGTCCATGCTCACCAGCGCCTGCGAGACCTTCGACCACCTGCGGCTCAGCCCCGGCGCGCAGCACGCGCTGCCGGGACGGCCCGACGGCGAGACCGTCCTGTTCGTGGTGCGCGGCTCGCTGCTCGTCGGCCGGACCGCCGACGAGCCGGACCACCTGGCCGTCGACGGCGACCTGCTGCTGGCGACCCGGGGCTGTTCGCTGCGCCTGGAGGCCGGCCCGCTCGGCGCCGAGGTGCTCTGCCTCGCGCTGGACGCGCCGCGACGCACCACCGCGACCAGGAACTCCCTGGCCCGGCGCCGGGCCGACCGGCGCAGCCGGCCATGACCGGTCCTGCCGCCCCGCCGCCCGACCACTCCGCTGCCCGACCCCCGTTGTCCGACCTCCGGCCCCCGCCGCCCCGGTGGGGGCCGGGTGTTCGTGCCCGCGGGCCCGTCCTGGGACCGGGACGGGACGGCAGGCCCATGTGCCCGGGTCGCGCCGCCGACCAGAGTGGAGGGCGGAGCGGTCGATCGGTCGGACCGTTCGAGGGGAAAGAAGTCTGGAGCACCACTCATGGCAAGGAACACGAGAACGAAGACGTTCGGCGTCGCATCCGTAGTCGTCGGCATCGTCACAGCCACCGTGGCCGTCAGGAGCGCCCTCGGCGCACTGGCCAAGGAGGCGCCCGCCGGAGGGACGGTGCCCGCCGGAGGGACGGTGCCCGCAGGCGGGACGGCGCCCGTCGGCGGGGCCACCGAGACCGCCGAGCGCCACTGCAAGCCGGGCCAGAGGGACTGCTAGAGCTGATCCCTCCCCGCACGCTCCCACCCGGTACCGCCCCCGTCGCCCGTGCCCCCCGTGCCTCACCGCGCGGGGGGCACGGGCGCGTCGGCAGCGCCACGCCCGTGGGGTGCTCAGCCGCCGGGCCGGGGGCTTCGGAAGGGGTGGCGGGGGAGGACGGCGAGCACCCGGGTGCCGTTGGTGCGGGCGAGGCGGCCGACGGTGCAGCGGCCGCCGATCTCGGCCGCGCGGTCCGACATCGACCGCAGCCCGACCCCGTCCGCCGGGTCGCCGTCGGCGGGGCCCGGGTCAGTGGGGTCGGGGGCCGGGCCCTCCGGCTCCCCGAGGCCGATCCCGTCGTCCTGGACGGTCAGCACGAGGTTCGACTCGTCCACCCGGAGCGTCACCTCGGCGTGGTGGGCGCGGGCGTGGCGGAGCACGTTGTTCAGCGCCTCGGCGGTGATCCGGTACGCGGCCACCTCGACGGCGGCCGGCAGTTCCGGCAGCGGGTCCGGGCGCAGCGCGGTGCTGACGGTCAGGCCGTCGCTGCTGAAGGTGGCCGCCAGGTGCTCGACGGCCCGGGTGAGGCCGAACTCGCCCAGCGGCGCGGGCCCGAGCCGGTCCGTGATCCGCCGCACCTCCTTGATCGTGAGCGCCAGGTCGCCGGAGATGCCCTCCAGTGTCGGGGCCAGCGCGTCGGTGCCTCTCCCGGGGGTGGAAGCGGCCGAGGCCGCGTTGTCGACCCTCAGTCGCAGACCCGCCAGCGCCGGTCCGAGCCCGTCGTGGATGTCCCGGCGC
Organism: Kitasatospora purpeofusca; assembly: GCF_036010405.1. Lineage (NCBI taxonomy): Bacteria > Bacillati > Actinomycetota > Actinomycetes > Kitasatosporales > Streptomycetaceae > Kitasatospora > Kitasatospora purpeofusca. Next base: position 7,529,724 of record NZ_CP108561.1, read on the forward strand.
AGCCACCGCCGTTCCTCCTCCCGCGCCGCGACGATCTGCTCCCGACCGGCCTGGAGGTCCTCCTGGAGCCGCAGCGAGGCGACGGCCGGCGAGGCCTGGTCCGCCAGCGAGCGCAGGATGTCGACATCGCTGGGGTCGAGCCGCTCCTCGCCCGCCCGCAGCCCGACGGTCAACTCCCCGATCGTCGTGCCGTGGTGGACCAGCGGGAAGCCCTGGACCGGCCCGTCGAGACGCCCCACGGCGGCCAGCGGGCGACGCCCGGCCCGGGTGCTGACGGCCAGTGCCACCCCCGGCAGCCGCAGTTCCTGGGCGACGGTGCCGCAGAGCGCGGCCGGCAGCCGCTCCGGGTCGACGACCTGCCGGACCTGCCCGGCCAGGGTACGGAGCACCTGGTAGGGCTGGGCGCGTTCGCCGTAGTAGAGCCGGTCCACCAGGCCCACGGCCCGTCGGGCGGCCCGGGGCAGGCCCGCGCCCAGGGCCAGGAGCAGGGCGATCAGCAGCAGGGCCGCACCGCCCCGGCCGGGCACCAGCCGGCCCGAGAGCAGCGCCGCGCAGACCACGAACACCACGGTGAGCCCGGCGGCGAGCAGCAGGCCGCTGAGCACGGACCGGGCGGCCCGGTCCAGCCGCCACCCGCCGTCGCGCACCACCAGGAACGCCACCGCGACCGCCCACACCGCGCCCGCCGCCGTGAACAGCGAGTAGCTCAGCCAGTACTCGTACCGGAACCGCCGGGTGTAGTAGTCCTGCATCCCGGCCCAGAGCAGGTAGGCGCCGAGCATGCCGGCCAGGTGGGCGCGGTGGCGGGGCGCGCTCCGGCGGAGCAGCCGGACCAGCAGCACGGCGGCCGCGATGCCGATCAGCAGGTAGTTGACCGGGTCGTAGAGGCGGTCGAGGTGGTCGGACACCGAGCCGAGGGCGTTGGCGACGGCGCTGTCGGCGAGCGGATTGGGGTGGCCGAACACCCTCTCGCGGTCCAGGAAGGACATGGTGTCCGGGAGCACCCAGAGGGTGACGGAACCGATGTACCACCACCACCTGCGGGTGGTGAGCCGGCCGGCCGGCAGCCAGAGCGGCAGGACGTAGAACAGTGCCACGCTGACCGTGTCGCACACCGCGCGCACCACGGCGGCCGCGCCGACGAGCCCGGGGTCGGAGACCTCCACCCAGACGGGCGCGGCGGCCGCGCTCGGCAGCATCGACGTCAGCGCGTAGACGAGCATCACCCAACCGAGTGGATTTCCCGGGCGGTGGGCGTGCAGCAGCATGCCCGCGGCGGCGGTGGGCAGCGCGTAGACCAGGATCGCGAGCTGGTCCCGGGGGGCCTCCACCCCGGGCGCGTCGAGGTGGACCAGCACGTAGCAGAGCCAGAGGGCGGCGACCGCCAGGCAGAGCACGGTGAGCGCTGCGGCCCCGGTGAGCCGGCGCCGGGCGGGCGTCCGGCGCGGCGGGGCCCCGGCGGGCGTACGCGGCAGGGGCGGGAGAGGGGTCACCGTGGTCATGGCACCGCCTAGGGACGGATGGGGGTGGGGTCCGCCGGGGGCCGGCCGCCGCGTCGGGCGCGTTCCTCCCAGTCTCGGCCGCCCGTCGTCCCGGGCGCATGGGGCAGCGGTCTCGTTCGCCCCGGCAGCACCGCCCCACGACCACGGAAAGTCACACCGGCATCGCTGGTAGTGTCGGCCGGGTGGATGAAGAGCAGCCCGCCGAAGACCCCCGGGCCGGGGGACCGCGACCGGACGAGGAGCAGTCGGCCGCACCCGTGCGGGTCCTGATCGTCGACGACCACCCGCTGTTCCGGGAGGGGCTGCGGGCCGCCCTGGAGAGCGCCGAGGGGATCGTCGTCGTCGCCGAGGCCGAGCGTGTGGGCGACGTGCCGGAGGCGGTCGCCCGCCACCGTCCGGACATGGTCGTCATGGACCTCTCCCTGCCGGACGGCTCCGGGCTGGAGGCCACCCGCCGGCTCGCCGCCGAGCGTCCGGCCCCGCCGGTGCTGATGCTCACCATGGCGGACGACGACGGGAGCCTGCTCGCCGCGCTCCAGGCGGGGGCCCGGGGCTACCTGGTGAAGGGCGCGGGCCGGGAGGAGGTGCTGCACGCGGTGCGGACGGTCGCGGCCGGTGGCGCGGTGTTCGGCGCGGACGTGGCCGAGCGGATCACCACCCTGCTGGCCGGCGCGCGGGTGCGCGAGGCCGGGCAGCTCTTCCCGGCGCTCACCGCCCGCGAGGCGGAGGTCCTCGACCTGGTGGCCCGGGGGCTGGACAACCGCCGGATCGCCCGCGAGCTGGTGGTCGCGGAGAAGACGGTGCGCAACCACGTCACCCACATCTTCGAGAAGCTGCACGTCGCCACCCGGGCCGAGGCCGTGGCCCGGGCCAGGGACATGGGCCTCGGCGACAGCTGACCCGGCGACGGCGGTCCCCGCCGGGTGCGGCCGGGACCGGGACCGGACCGCCGTCCCGCGCCCCCGGGACACCGGGCCGTCGAGGATGCGGGAGAGGAGGCTCTCATGAGCGAACCGGCCGCGACCCCGGCCACCACCGGGACCGGGCACAGCACCGCACCCACTGCGCCCAGCAGGCCCGCCGTGCCCGCGCGCCCGCGGCCGTCGGCCCCCCGGCCGGGCCGCCCGGACGCGCCGCCCCGGCGGAGCGGCCTCACCCCGGCCGCCTGGGTCTGCGCGGCGACCCTGCTCAGCGGATTCGGTTGGGTGCTGCTCGCCGTCACCCACCAGGACGCCGCCTGGGCCGTGCCGTACTACCTCCACGACGGCGAGACCGTCCTGCTCGGCTTCGCGTTCGCGCTCTCCGGGCTGCTCATCCTCGCCCACCGCTCCGGACCGGGAGCGGACGGCCCGGGAGCGGACGGCCCGGGAGCCGACAGCCCGGGAGCCGACGGACCGGCGCCCGTCCGGTCCCCCGGCCGCGAACCCGGGCCCGCCGCGGCCCCGGTCGGCCGCAGCCTCGGCCGCTGCCTGCTGGCCGCCGGACTCGGCGGCTGCCTCTCCCGCTTCGCCCTCCTCGCGGGCGCCGCCGCCGACGCCGGACCGGCGGTGCAGACCCTCGGCGCCGCACTGCTGCTCGCCTCCGTCACCCTGTTCGTCTTCGTCTCCCTGGCCCTGCCGCTCTGGCTGCCCGAGGGACGGCTGCCCGGCGGACCGGGCCGCGCGTTCGTCGCCGCCATCGCCGTCTGGAGCGCGCTGCACGCCTGCGCCGTGCGGCTCGGCAGCAAGCTGCCCTACTACGGCGACATCCTCGTCCCGGGCGGAGCGCCGATCGACGAATGGCACGCGACCCTGGTCGCCTGGGGCATCGTCGTCATCAGCCTGACCGTGGCCGCCGTCCGCTGGCGCCGCTCCGCACGGCCGCACCGCAGCGTCACCGCCGTACTGGTGCCCTACCTGGTGTGGCTGGTCACGACCAACATCGCGCTGCAGGTCGGGAGTGCGGAGAGCGTCGCGGCGGCGGCCTACTTCGCCGGGTCGGCGCTGTGGATGCTCGGCGCGGTCGGCTACGCGTTCACCCGCGACCGCTCCCGCTACCTCGACCGGGCGACCCGCCGGATGCTCAGCGTCCTCGCGCTGATCGCCCTGCTGATCGCCGGCTACCTCGGCATCGCCCTGCTGCTGCGCCGCGCCCTGCCGACGGCCAGCAACGCGGGCGCGCAGCTGCTGGCCGCCGCGGCGCTGGCCATCGGCGGACTGCTGGGACCGACCACCCGCTGGGTCGTGCGGGCCGTCGACCGCTTCTACTACGGCGACCGGGCCCGCCCCTACCAGGTGGTGCGGGCGCTCGCCGAACGCCTGAGCCGCGCCGTCAGCCCGGCCGACGCCCCGCCGCTGCTGTGCGACACCGTGGTGGGCGCCCTCGGCCTGCCCGGCGCCCGGGTCGTCCTGCACACCCGCACCGGCCCGCACGAACTCGCCTCCGTCGGCACCGTCGGCGCCAACAGCCAGGTCTTCCCGCTCAGTTACGAGGGCGCGGTGATCGGCGACCTCTACGCGCCGCCGAGGGCCGGGCAGCCGGAGCTGGACGCCCAGGACCACGAGGTGCTCCGCTTCCTCGCCGACCAGGCCGCGCCCGCGATCGCCTCGCTGCGGATGTACGAGGAACTGCAGCGCGGGCGGCGGCAGATCGTGCTCGCCCGGGAGGAGGAGCGCCGCCGGCTGCGGCACGACCTGCACGACGGGCTCGGGCCCACCCTCTCGGGGCTGCGGCTGGGTGTCGACACCGCCAGGGCCGCCGTGCCGGAGGGCTCCTCGGCGGCCCGTTCGCTGCGGGCGGTGTCGGCGGGGATCGGGCAGGCGATCGACGAACTGCGGCGGATCACGGAGGGGTTGGCGCCCGCCGCGCTGGCGGGGGAGGGGCTCGCGGTGGCGCTGCGGCGGCTGGTCGCGGAGCTGGACGGGCCGAGGGTCCGGATCGCACTGGTGCTGGACCCGGACCCGCCGCCGGGGCTGGCGGCCGCGGTGGAGGTGGCGGCGCTGCGGATCAGCGGCGAGGCGCTGCACAACGTGCTGCGCCACTCGGCGGCCGGGCAGGCCCGGCTGACGCTGCGGGTGCGGCCGGAGGCGGTGGTGGTCGAGGTCTGGGACGACGGCCGGGGATTCCCCCCGGACCGGCCGGAGCCGGTCGGCGCCGACGGGTCCCGCCGGGCCGGGTCGGGGCTGGGGCTGCGTTCGATGGCCGAGCGGGCCGAGGAGCTGGGCGGCCGTTTCACCACCGGCAACCACGACGGCGGCGCCCTCGTCCGCGCGGAGCTTCCCCGCACCCCGGACCGCCCGACGACGGAGCCGGACCGCATGACGGCTGACGGCTGACAACCGCCGTTCTGCCCGCTTCCTCTTGACGGGGCCCGGAACTTCCCCCAATCATCATGGTCGCGTCAACTTTGCGATGCGGCATCGGCCCCACACCCCCTCAATGCCCCGACGTCGCCCGTGAAGTGGCGCGCTTCCGTTCTGCCCCATCAGATATCGGAGCCTCCATTGACCGAGCGCGCGCCGAGGCGATCCCGCCTGCGCCGATCCGCCCTGTCCGCCGCCGCCGTCGTCACCCTCGCGGCCGCCCTCCTGACCCCGGCCGCCGCCGCGGCTCCCGCGGCGCCCGTCGCCGCGCCGTCGGCGGCAGCGGCCGCCCCCGACATCCCGGTGGCCAACGTCAAGGCCCACCTCGCCCAGCTCCAGTCGATAGCCACCGCCAACGGCGGCAACCGCGCCCACGGCCGGACCGGCTACAAGGCCTCGATCGACTATGTGAAGGCCAAGCTGGACGCCGCCGGGTACACCACGGCGCTGAAGACCTTCAGCTACAACGGCTCGACCGGCTACAACCTGATAGCCGACTGGCCCGGCGGCGACACCTCGCACGTCGTGATGGCCGGCGCCCACCTGGACTCCGTCACCGGCGGGCCGGGCATCAACGACAACGGCTCCGGTTCCGCCGGCATCCTGGAGACCGCGCTCGCCGTCTCCCGGGCCGGTCTCACGCCCTCCAAGCACCTGCGGTTCGGCTGGTGGGGCGCCGAGGAGTACGGCATGATCGGCTCCAAGAACTACGTCAACAGCCTGTCCTCCGCCGACCGTTCGAAGATCGACACCTACCTCAACTTCGACATGATCGGCTCGCCCAACCCCGGCTACTTCACCTACCGTTACGACAGCGCGCTCGACGCCCTGTTCCGTGACTGGTTCGCCGGTATCGGGATCAGCACCGAGCAGGACTTCGAGGGCGACGGCCGCTCCGACCACGCCCCGTTCCAGGACGCGGGCATCCGGGTCGGCGGCCTGTTCAGCGGCGCCGACTACACCAAGACCAGCGCCCAGGCCGCGAAGTGGGGCGGAACGGCGGGCCAGCCCTTCGACCGCTGCTACCACTCCTCCTGCGACACCAGCGCCAACATCAACGACACCGCGCTGGACCGGATGAGCGACGCCATCGCGTACGCGATCTGGACCCTGTCGGCCGGCAGCACCACCCCGCCGACCGGCACCGTCTTCGAGAACACCGCAGACGTGCAGATCCCGGACAACGGCGCGGCGGTCACCTCCGCCGTCACCGTCACCGGCCGCACCGGCAACGCCCCGTCCGCGCTCCAGGTCGGGGTGGACATCAAGCACAGCTACCGCGGTGACCTGGTCATCGACCTGGTCGCGCCGAACGGCACGTCCTTCCGCCTGAAGGCGTCCAGCAGCGACTCCGCGCCCAATGTGCAGACCACCTACACCGTGAACGCGTCCGCCGTGGCCGCCAACGGCACCTGGAAGCTCAAGGTCCAGGATGTCGGGCCGCAGGACACCGGCTACATCGACAGTTGGAAGCTCACCTTCTGACGACCGGTCGGTGACACGACTCCGGGGGTGCCGGTCCGCCGACCGGCACCCCCGGGTGCAGCCCGGGTGGGGCGGCTACTCGGCCATCTCGTACGCGCCCGAGAGCGCCTCGACCATGCCCCACACCTTCGCCGTCCGGTCGCCGTCCGCGACCGGGCGGCGGACGTGCGCCAGCGCCCACGCCGCCTGCGCCTCGGTGGTGGACGCCTTGCCGTGCAGCTCGGTGGCGTGCGCGGAGAAGTCCCGCACCAGCGCGTCGAAGACCTGGTCCAGCAGGTCCTGGTCCACTCCGGTGAGCTCGGCCTGCTCCAGCACCAGCTGGCCGTAGACGATCAGCGCGAACAGCTGGCCGATCTCCAGCAGGAAGTCCAGGTCCGCCTGCTGCTCGGCGCTCGGCGCGTGCTCCAGCAGCAGCGCGCAGAAGCCGTCGGCCTGCTCGCGGAACCGGGCGACGTTCGGCAGGTGCGCGTGCGCGTCGTAGGCGGTCCGCCAGTCGTGGAAGCGGATCGCGCCCAGGCCCCGGGCCGGGCCCTGCCGGAACAGGAACTCGTCGTCGGCGGCGTCCCGGCGGGTCGGCACCGCGGGGTACTCGGCCGGGGCGAACAGGTAGTTGGCCATGAACTTGAGGATCAGCGCCAGGTTGACGTGGACGGTGCCCTCCAGCTTCGGCAGGCCCCGGATGTCCTTGGCGGCCTTGTCGAAGTAGGTGTCCGCCTCGAAGCCCTTGGCCGCGATGACGTCCCACATCAGGTCGATGACCTTCTCGCCCTCCGTGGTGACCTTCATCTTGGTCATCGGGTTGAAGAGCAGGTAGCGGCGGTCCTCGGGGGAGGCGGTGCGGAAGTAGTCCACCGAGCGGGCGGCGAACAGCTTCATCGCCACCAGCCGCGCGTAGGCGTCGGTCAACTCCCGCCGCACGTGCGGGAAGTCGGTGACCTTCTTGCCGTAGAGCACCCGGTTGTGGGCGTGCGTCACGGCCTCGTACATCGCGTGCTCGCAGATGCCCACGGAGGCGGTGCAGAGGTTGAACTTGCCGACGTTGACGGTGTTCAGCGCGGCGTCGAAGGCGGCCTTGCCGGTGTGCAGCACGTCCTCGGCGCGGACCGGGTACGCCTCCAGCCGGAACTCGCTGACGTACATCTGGGCGTTCACGACGTTCTTGACCAGGTGGTACGCCTCGTGGCGGCTGTCGGCGGCGAAGAAGACGTAGCCCTCCGGCCCCTCGACGTCCGAGCGGCGGCCGAACACCGAGACCAGGCCGGCGACATTGCCGTTGCCGATGTAGTACTTGGAGCCGGTGGCGGTGAAGCCGCCCTCGCCGTCCGGGGTGAGGACCATGTCGGTCGAGTAGATGTCGGCGCCGTGGCTGCGCTCGGAGAGCCCGAACGCCATCACGTGGCCCTCGCTCAGGAGCTTGGCGGCCCGGGCCCGGACGGCCTCGTTCTCGCTCTGCCAGACCGGGCCGAGGCCCAGGATGGTGACCTGCCAGGTGTACCAGTAGCCGAGGCCGTAGAAGCCGAGGATCTCGTTCAGCTCGGCGATCCTGGCGGTGTCCCAGCGCTTGTCCGGGTCGGCCGCGGACGGCGTCAGGAACTCGGCGAACAGGCCTTCCTTGGCGGCGAATTCGAGGAAGTCGGCGTACCAGCTGCGATCGATGTAGGTGTCGATCAGCGCCTTCTTGCCGCGCGACTCGAACCAGTCGACGGTCGCGCGCAGCAGCCGGCGGGTCGGCTCGTCGAACTGCGCGGGGTCGTAGGAACGCGGGTTGAAGAGCATCGCGGGCTCCCGGGGGTCGAGGGTGGAGAGCTGAGGTGGGTGGGGCGAGGAGTACGCGGGGTCAGTCGGTGGCGGCGGCGGTGCCGGTCCCGGTGTCGTCGTCCGTCCCGGTCCCGCTGTCGGACGGGGCGGCGGCGGCCTCCGGGGCCAGTTCGCGCAGGGTGGCGAGCACGTCGTCCAGCCAGGCGATCGTCATCCGCTCGTACTCGATGCCGCCGCGCAGCACCACGTGCTGGAGCCGCTGCCGGGCGTCGAGCGTGTCCGGCGCCGGGAAGTCGCGCCCCTCGCCGTAGAGGTAGTGGGCGAGCAGGGCGGCGTGGCCGTCCCGGTGCCGTTCGACCTCGGGGATCAGCGCGGCGGGGTCGTCGAAGGCCGCCGCGCGGATCCGCACGGCGAGCTCGTGGCGGACCGTCTCCGCCTCGACCGGCTCGCGCAGCCAGGCGGCGAGCGCGGTCCGGCCGGGTGCGGCCGCCGAGTAGACCTTCTTGTCCGGCCGCCCGTCCTGGGCGACCTCCTCGACCGAGATCCAGCCGTCCGTCTCCATCCGCCGCAGCACCCGGTAGATCTGCTGGTGGGTGGCGGTCCAGAAGCGGCCGATGGACCGGTCGAAGCGCCGGGCCAGCTCGTAGCCGGAACCGGGCTGTTCCAGCAGCGAGACGAGGATCGCGTGCTCCAGTGCCATGGGCGGCATCCTGCTATGCAACGAGTTGCATACGCAATGGCGGCGGTCGGGGTTGAGACGGAGGTCACCCGGTCGGGCGGAGGGGGCGGACCGGCGGGTGGGCAGGGTAGCTTCCACGGCGAAAAGGTGCAAAACGGTCCAACGGCGCCAGAATGGTACTGGGCTTGCGCCCTCCATGTTCCAGCACTAGGAGGTGGTATCGGTGTCTACCCAGATCCCGATGGGCATGGAGCACCATCCGGACATCGTCGAACTCCGGGAGCACTACGAGCGGGTCACTCTGACCCCACGGGCCCAGGCCGTCGAGGCCCTGGCCGTCCTGGCCGGTCTGTTCCTGGCGGCCTCGCCGTGGATCGTCGGCTTCACCGCCTTCAGCACGCTGACGGTCACCTGCCTGATCGTCGGCATCGCCTACTGCGTACTGATGGCCGGCTACGGCTCGGCGTACGAGCGCACACACGCACGGGCCTGGGCCGCGACCCTGCTCGGCGCGTGGACGTTCGTGTCCCCGTGGGTCGTCTCGGGCGAGGTGAACCGGGGCAAGAACATCGTGACCTGCATGATCGCGGGCGGCGTCATGTTCCTGCTGGGGCTCGCCGCCATCTCGATGGCCACCATGACGTCGAACGGAGCCGCGATGCGACTCGGCCGGGCCGGCCGAGCGAAGAGCTGACGTCCGACGGAAGCCCGGAACCCGGGGCGCGGAACGGCGGGCCCGCCGTTCCGCGCCCCGGGCGCGTGCCTCGGTGCGTGTGTCTCAGTGCGTGTGCCTCACTGCTGGGGCCGGGTCATCCGCAGCACGTCCAGGGCCTCGTCCAACTGCCCGACCGTGAGCAGCCCCTGCTCGACGTACCCGCGCTCCAGGACCACCTGGCGGATCGTCCTGCGCTCCGCCAGCGCCTGCTTGGCGACCTTGGCCGCCTCCTCGTAGCCGATGTACCGGTTCAGCGGCGTGACCACCGAGGGCGAGGACTCCGCGTACTCCCGGGCCCGCTCGACGTTGGCGGTGATGCCGTCCACAGCCCGGTCGGCCAGCAGCCGGGCGCTGTTGGCGAGCAGCCGGACCGACTCCAGGACGTTGCGGGCGATCACCGGCAGCATCACGTTGAGCTCGAAGTTCCCGCTCGCCCCGGCCACCGTCACGGTCGCGTCGTTGCCGATCACCTGGGCGGAGACCATCAGCACCACCTCGGGCAGGACCGGGTTCACCTTGCCCGGCATGATCGAGGAGCCGGGCTGGAGGTCGGGGAGGTTCAGTTCGCCGAGGCCGGTGCGCGGGCCCGAGCCCATCCACCGCAGATCGTTCGCGATCTTCGTGAACCCGACCGCCACGGTGCGCAGCTGGCCGCTCAGTTCGACCAGGCCGTCCCGCGCGCCCTGCGCCTCGAAGTGGTCGCGGGCCTCGGTCAGCGGCAGGTCGGTGGCCCGCGCGACCTCCTCGATCACCGCCGCCGCGAAGCCGGGCGGGGTGTTGATGCCGGTGCCCACCGCGGTGCCGCCGAGGGGGAGTTCGGCGACCCGGGGCAGGGTGGCCAGCAGCCGCTCCCGTCCGTGCCTGACCTGCGCCGCGTAGCCGCCGAACTCCTGCCCCAGGGTGACCGGGGTGGCGTCCATCAGATGCGTCCGGCCGGCCTTGACCACGCCCGCGAACTCCGCCGCCTTGCGCTCCAGCGCCTCGGCCAGGTGCTCCAGCGCGGGGATCAGGTCGTGGCTGACGGCGGCCGTGGCGGCGATGTGGATCGAGGACGGGAACACGTCGTTGGACGACTGGCTGGCGTTGACGTGGTCGTTGGGGTGGACCGGCCGGCCGAGGCGCTCGCCGGCCAGGGTGGCGATCACCTCGTTGGCGTTCATGTTGGACGAGGTGCCCGAGCCGGTCTGGAACACGTCGACCGGGAACTCGCCGTCCCAGCGGCCCGCCGCGACCTCCTCGGCGGCGGACACGATCGCCCCGGCGGTCTCCTCGTCCAGGACGCCCAGCCTGGCGTTGACCCGCGCGGCGGCGGCCTTGATCCGCGCCAGCGCGGCGATGTGCGCCGGCTCCAGCCGCTGGCCGGACACCGGGAAGTTCTCCACCGCGCGCTGCGTCTGCGCCTGCCACTTGGCGGCGGCCGGTACCCGCACCTCGCCCATCGAGTCGTGCTCGATCCGGTACTGCTCGTCACCCATCGTGCGCTGCACCTCCTGAACGGTCCCGGTCGGACCGGGGGCCGGGGACCCCTGCGGATCCAGGGTCCCCGCTCCGGCCGGGTTCGGCTTCCGCTGACCACAGCCGCGCGCCGGCCCGGGGTATTTCCGGGGCGGACGCGGACGCGGACCCGGGCACTGTGCCCGACGCTTGTGACTACCCCAGGACGGCGGTCACCACCTCGCCCGTCCCGGTGCCCGCCTTGACGACCTCGCCGCCGTCCGGGGCCCAGACGCCCGAGCCGCCCGAGCTGGCGTCGAACTCCCCGCTCGGCCCGGCGGCGGTCGCCAGCACCACCCAGACGCCGTTGTCCGCCGCCCGGGCCGGGTAGCGGGCCGCCTTGGTGGCCAGCGCCTCCGGGCCCGCCCCGTACAAGGTGGAGGCGACGTACGCCTCGGCGCCGAGCCCGACCAGCCGCTCGGCGTGCCCGGGGTCGGCGGCGTCGGCGCAGATCGCCAGGCCCAGCCGCCAGCCGTCCAGCTCCAGCAGGGCGGGCCGCTCGGCGGCGGCGAAGCGCTCGGGCTCGCTCCCGTAGAGGTTCGTCTTGCGGCAGGCGACCGAGGCGCCCGCGCCGGTGACGGCGAGGGTGGCGATGTAGTCGCGGCCGTCGGGGTCGGTCACCGGCGCGCCGACCAGGGCGGTGGCACCGGTCGCGGCGCAGGCGGCGACCAGCGGCGCGAGGCGCTCGTCGGACGGGTCGACCGAGGGCGCGGCGAGGTCGTAGCCGGTGAGGGAGAGCTCGGGGAAGACCACCAGCCGGGCGGCGCCGGCCTCCCGGACGGCGGCGGCGTGGCGCTCGACGTTGACCGCGACGGTGTCGGGGCGACCCGGCTCGGCGCAGGCGGGCTGGGCGACGGCGACGGTGAGGGGCGCGGGCGCGGGCACGGTGGGGCCTCCGGAGAAGTGCGGGGACGGCGGGAGCGCGGGGACGGCGGGAGTGCGGGGACGGCGATCACGATCAACCTACGAGCCCACCGGGAAATCCGGCAAGGTTCATTACTTCGAGTGAAGATCACGAGCCGGGGCGGGGCACCCCGGCGGCTGCTTCGTACGCTCACCCGGAATCGGGGGAGACACCGGACGCGCGTCCGTCGGACACGGGTCCACCGGACCCGATCTCACTGGACACGAGTCCACCGGACAACAGGACACAGGGGCGGGCATGACGGCAGCACCGGACCACCAGCACCATGGGCACCACCGGCAGCACGACGGACAGGGCCCGGCCGACGGCGCCGCCCCCGACCCGGCGGCCGGGGAGCCGGGCGACCGCAGCCTGAGCCGCCGCCGTCTCCTCGGCCTCTCCGCCGCGCTCGGCACCACCGGCTGGCTGGTGAGCGGCACCGTCGGCCCGGACAGCGCCCGGGCCGACGCCTCCGTCCCGCCCGACCTGCCCGCCGGCACCGAACTGTTCCAGCGTGTCTACCGGAACTGGTCCGGCGAGATCGGCACCGACCAGCTCTGGACCTGCACCCCGCGCACCCCCGAGGAGGTCCCGGCGCTCGCCGACTGGGCCCGCGCCCACGGCTGGCGCCTGCGCGCCCAGGGGTACCGGCACACCTGGGCACCGCTCACCGTCGCCGACGGGACCCCCGAGGCGGCCCGGGTGCTGCTGCTCGACACCACCCGCCACCTCACCGCCGTCACCGCCGACTCGCCCACCACCGTCCGCGCCCAGACCGGCGCCACCATGGAGGCGCTGCTCGCCCACCTGGCCGACCGGGGCCTCGGCCTCACCGCCGTCCCCGCCCCCGGCGAACTCACCGTCGGCGGCGTGCTCGCGATCGGCGGCCACGGCACCGCCGTCCCCGCCGCAGGCGAACTGCGCGCCGACGGACACGGCTACGGCTCGGTCAGCAACCAGGTGACCCGGCTGACCGCCGTCGTCCTCGACCCGGCCACCGACCGCTACACCCTGCGGACCTTCGACCGGTCGGAGGCGGACAGCGCCGCCTTCCTGGTCCACCTCGGCCGGGCCTTCGTCACCGAGGTGGTCCTCCGGGCCGGCGCCGACCGCCCGCTGCGCTGCGTCAGCCGGCTGGACATCCCCGCCACCGAGCTCTTCGCCCGCCCCGGCACCACGACCGGGCTCGGCGGCCTCTCCCGCCCCCGCACCTTCGCCGACTTCGTCGACCGCGACGGCCGGGCCGAGGCGATCTGGTTCGCCTACACCGACCGGCCGTGGCTGAAGACCTGGAGCATCGCCCCGAACCGCCCGTTCGGCTCCCGCGCCGTCGACGAGCCCTACAACTACCCGTTCTCGGACTCGATCCCGGAACCCATTGCCTGGCTGGCCGGCCAACTCCTCGCCGGAGCCTGGGGATCCGCCCCTCTGTTCGGCCAACTCCAGTACCTGATCGCCAAGATCGGTCTCACCGGGGACATCACCGACGTACTGCTCTCCGGCGGACTGATCCGCGACCTGCTCACCGGCGAGGTGCTCACCCACCTGCTCGCCGGCGGCCTGCACTCCGACCTCTGGGGCCCCTCCCGCACCCTGCTCCAGTACGTCCGCCCGACCACCCTGCGGGTCACCGCGAACGGCTACGCGGTCCTCGCCCGGCGCGCCGACCTCCAGTGGGTGGTGGCCGAATTCGCCGACCTGTACCGGCGGTTGCTCGACGACTACCGGTCCCGCGGCGAGTTCCCGGTGAACGGCGCGGTGGAGATCCGGGTCACCGGCACGGACGACCCGGCGCATTCCGGGGTGCCCGGCGCCCGGCCGCCGCTGCTCTCCGCGCTGCGCCCGCGCCCCGACCGGCCCGAGTGGGACACCGCGGTCTGGCTCGACGTGCTCGGCTTCCCCGGCACCCCCGGGCTGAACCGCTTCGCCCGGGACCTCGAACAGGGCCTGCTGCGCTCCTTCGACGGCACCCGGGCCGGTCTGCGGGTCGAGTGGTCCAAGGGCTGGGCCTACACCGAGGACGCCGCCTGGGCCGACGCGGACATGCTGGACCGGGTCATTCCCGCCAGCCACCGCGCGGGCGGCGGAGCCGGTTGGGACGAGGCGGTCACCGTCCTGGACCGCCACGACCCGCACCGGGTGTTCGGCAACCCGTTCCTGGACCGGCTGTTGAAGCACTAGGCCCTCTGGCCCAGGTCGACCGGCCGGCGGCCGGGCCCGCCGGGCGGCCTCAGACGTGCTCCATCACGATCACCGCGAGGGTGCCCGGCGCGAGGGCCCGGAACACGTGCGGGGCGTCGCCCGGGTAACTCACGTAGTCGCCCGGGCCCAGCTCGACGGGCGCCCCGGTCGGACCGGCCAGCGCCCGTCCGGCGCCCAGCAGCACATGCTCGACGGTGCCCGGCATGTGCGGGTCGGAGGCCCGGGTCTCGCCCGGCTCGGCCTCGATCCGGTAGATGTCGCGCCGGGCGTTGGGCGGGCAGGAGGCGAGCAGGGTCGCGGCGTAGTCGGCCCGCTCGGAGTGGGTGACCGGGCCCTCGCCGGCCCGCACCACCCGGACCACCGGGCGCGGCGGGTCGACCAGCCGGCTGAACGGCACGTCCAGCGCGACGCCGAGCGCCCACAGGGTCTCGACGCTCGGATTGCCGACGCCCGACTCCAGCTGGGAGAGCGTCGACTTGGCGATTCCGGCCCGGCGGGCCAGCTCGGCCATCGACAGTCCGGCGCGTTCGCGCTCGCGCCGGATCGACGCCGAGATCAGCCCGATCAGCTCGTTCCCGGCGGCGCCGGGGCCGGAGGTGGATCCGGGGCCGGGTCCGCTGTTGCTTCCACTCATCCGCGTTCGCTCCACAGGTCCAGGCGTTCGCCTTGACGAACGACACCGTTGGGGTTCACTCTACTGGACATGCGTTCGCTCCTCCGAACCCTCGAACGTGCCACCCTCCGCGACATCGCCCTGGTGTGCCTCGCGGACGCCCTGGTCGGCGCCTCGTTCGGGGCGATCTCCGTCTCCGGCGGCCTCCCGCTCTGGGTGCCGGTCGCCATGTCCGTCCTCGTCTTCGCCGGGGGCTCGCAGTTCGCCGCCGTCGGCATCGTGCTCTCCGGCGGCGGCGTGCTCGCCGCCGTGGTCACCGGCCTCGTCCTCAACGCCCGGCTGCTGCCCTTCGGCTTCACCGTCGCGGACGCCCTCGACGGCCCGCTGTGGCGGCGGCTGCTCGGCGCGCAGCTGCTCACCGACGAGTCCGTCGCCTTCACCCTGCTCCAGCCCGACCCGAAGAGGCGCCGGGCCGCGTACTGGGTGTGCGGCCTCGCGCTGTTCCTCATCTGGAACGCCTCCGTCCTGGCCGGCGCGCTGGCCGGCGGGCTGATCGGCGACACCGACGCGCTCGGGCTGGACGCGGCCTTCCCCGCCGTCCTGCTCGCGCTCGTGCTGCCCTCGCTCACCGACCGCCGCACCCGCACCGCCGCCCTGACCGGCGCCGCCGTCGCCGTGGCCGCCACCCCGTTCGTCCCGGCCGGCCTGTCGGTGCTGCTCGCCCTGGCCGGGCTGCTGTTCGCGGGCCGCCCGGCCGCCGACGCTGGTGCCGCCGCCGCTGGTGCCGCTTCCACTGCCACCGCTTCCGCTGCCGAGGGCGAGGGCGAGCCCCGCCCGCTCGCCGAGGAGGTCCACTGATGTCCCTGCTCGCCGTCCTCCTGCTCGCCGCCGGCACCTACGCGTTCCGGCTGGCCGGCCCCCTGCTCGGCGGCCGGCTCACCGTCTCCGACCGGCTGCGCCACCTGCTCGCCGTCGCCGCCGCCGTCCTGCTCGTCGCCCTGGTCGCGACCGGCGCGCTCACCGACGGCCGCGACTTCGCCGGCTGGGCCCGCCCGGCCGGCGTCCTGGTCGCGGGCGTCCTCGCGCTGCGGCGCGCGCCGTTCCCGCTCGTGGTGGTCGCGGCCGCCGCGACCACGGCGGTGCTCCGGCTGTGCGGCGTCGCCTGAACCCCCGCCGGCCGGCACCGGCGTCAGCCGGCCTCCGCCTCCCCGGCCTGGGCCGCCGCGAGCCGCTCCTGCTGCACCTCCGGGTGCTTGCTGTCCCACAGCAGCTCCCACACCTTGAACACGCAGTGGTAGTCCCGCATGCTCCCCTGAAGGATCAGCAGGTAGCTGTCGCCGTCCCGCAGCAGTCGGCGCCGCCGGGCGTTGAACGGGTGCTGCGGCGTGTAGGTCGGGACGAGCCGCCGCAGTTCGGCGACGGCGTCCTCCCGGGTGCCCGTCACCTCGGCGAGCACCTTGCTGCCCCAGATCCGGTCGTCCCCGATGCCCTCGGTCTCCTCGACCACCACGGCCCAACGTCCCACGGTCCACCCCTTGTCACTCGTCCGTGTGCGAAAGCGGTCATCGTAGCGACGAGACCGCTCAGCGCCCAGGGGAGTGGGCGGCCGCCGCCAGCGCCTTGAAGTAGATGCTCGTCGCGTGCGGCACCCCCGCCGGGTCGGTCGCGAAGTCCGGCACCGTGCCGACCCTGGTCCAGCCCGCCGCCGCGTACAGGCGCTCGGCGGGGCTGTCCGTCTCGGTGTCGAGCACCAGGGTCCGGATCCCGCGTCCGACGGCCTCCTCCTCCAGGGCCGCCAGCAGCCGGCCGGCCAGACCGTGGCCCCGGTCCGCCCGGTGGACCATCAACTTGGCCACCTCCGCCCGGTGCCGGCCGTTGGCGGTCGACGCCGGCCGGAGCTGCACCGTCCCCGCGATCCGCCGACCCGCGTCGGTGCCCGCACCCGCGCCCGCGCCCGCGCCTGCGCCCGCACCCGCCTCCGGGTACGCGACCCAGACCAGCAGCCGCCCCGCCCCGACCTCCGGGGCCAGCGCCCGCCACCAGTCGGCCGCCGCACCGGGGTCGAGCGGAGCGAGGAAGCCGACGGAGGCGCCGCCGTCGACGCTGTCCGCGAGCAGCCCGCCCAGCCGCTCGGCCGCGCCGAGCAGTTCCTCCGCCGTCACCGGCCGGACTGTGTACATGCTCACTCCCTCGTTCCCGACGGTCCCGGGGGCCGGTGCGCGATACTCACCGGTACCCAACGCCGCGACCGGTCCAGACGCCGCGACCCGGTTCGCGCCGCCGAGACTACAAGGAGCTTCAATGGCGAAGCCGACCAGGATCGACCCGGCCGACCTGCTCGCCGTCGGTGACCTGCTCACCGACGAGGAGCGGCTCGTCCGCGACACCGTGCGGAAGTTCACCGAGGACCGGATCCGCCCGCACATCGGCGACTGGTTCGAGCGCGGGGTCTTCCCCGCCCGCGAACTCGCCCCCGAACTCGGCGCCCTCGGCGTCCTGGGCATGCACCTCGACGGCTACGGCTGCGCCGGCTCGACCGCCGTCGCCTACGGGGTCGCCTGCATGGAACTGGAGGCCGCCGACTCGGGCCTGCGCAGCTTCGTCTCCGTCCAGGGCTCGCTGGCGATGCGCTCCATCCACGCGTTCGGCTCGGAGGAGCAGAAGCAGCGCTGGCTGCCCGGCCTCGCCGCCGGCGAACTGATCGGCTGCTTCGCCCTCACCGAACCGGACTTCGGCTCCGACCCCGCCAACATGCGCACCCGAGCCCGCCGCAAGGGCGCCGGCGAGGGCGCGGACTGGGTGCTCTCCGGCTCCAAGATGTGGATCACCAACGGCTCCCTCTCCGACGTCGCGGTGGTCTGGGCTCGGACCGAGGACGGCGTCCGCGGCTTCCTCGTCGAACCCGGCATGCCCGGCTTCACCGTCACCGACGTGCACGGCAAGCTGTCCCTGCGCGCCTCGGTGACCAGCGAGCTCGCCTTCGACGAGGTGGTGCTGCCGGCCGACGCCGTCCTGCCCGGCGTCACCGGACTGCGCGGACCGCTGTCCTCCCTCAACGAGGCCCGCTACGGCATCCTCTGGGGCACCGTCGGCGCCGCCCGCGACTGCTACACCGCCGCCCTCGACTACGCGAAGAGCCGGGTCCAGTTCGGCCGCCCGATCGCCGGGTTCCAGCTCACCCAGCAGAAGCTGGTCGAGATGATGCTGGAGGTCGAGAAGGCCTACCTGGTCGCCCTGCGGATCGGTCGCCTCAAGGACGAGGGCGCGGCCCGCCCGGCCCACGTCAGCTTCGGCAAGCTCAACAACGTCCGGGCCGCGCTGGAGATCGCCCGCAGCGCCCGCACCGTGCTCGGCGCCAACGGCATCACCACCGAGTACCCGGTCCTGCGGCACGCCAACAACCTGGAGTCGGTCCTCACCTACGAGGGCACCAGCGAGATCCACACCCTGATCCTCGGCGAGGCGATCACCGGCGAGTCCGCGTACCAGTGACCGGCCCGCCGTGACGGCCCACCGGTGACGGCAGGTGGGCCGTCACCGGTCGGCCGGCGTCGTTCGGACACGGCCAGGACATCCCGCGTTGTCCGGGAGGCAACCTCGCGGTTCGGCGGGCCGTGGAGCATGGCCAGGTCGCCGCCGTCCGCCCCGGTGCGGGCACGGTCGGCACCCGCACCGTGAAAGGAACCGCCCCGCTCATGTCCGTACCGCTGCTGCCGCGCCCCCGGGTCCTCGTCGTCGGGATCGACGGCGTCCGGTACGACCTGCTGGAGCAGGTCCCGATGCCGAGGCTCGCGGAGGTCGCGGAGGCCGGCTTCCTGGCGCCCGTGACGGTGGCGGAGTCCACGCCCACCATGTCCGGACCGTGCTGGGCCACCATCGTGACCGGCGTGGAGCCCGCCAAGCACGGCGTCTGGGGCAACCACCTCGGCGGCAACCGGCTCGACGTCTTCCCGGACTTCACCACCCGGCTGGCCCGGGGCGACCGGCGCCGCACCTTCGTCGCGGCCGGCTGGGACCCGCTGGTGATCGGCGAGTCCGGCGGACCGCTGTTCCGCGCGCCCGGCCGCCTCTGCTACGTCGCCCCCGCCGAGGACACCCCCGAGGCCTGGGAGGTCGTCGACGAGGAGGTCACCCGGGAGGCCGTCGACGTGCTGCGCGACGCGGACCCGGAAGCCTCCTTCGTCTACCTCGGCGCCGTCGACGAGACCGCCCACTTCCTCGGCTGCGGCGAGGAGTACCGCGCCTCGATGCGCGCCGCCGACGAGCGGCTCGGCCGGCTCCTGGACGCGGTCCGCGCCCGGCCCGGCCACGCCGAGGAGGCCTGGACGGTCATCGTCGTCACCGACCACGGCCACGTGGACGTCGGCGGCCACGGCGGGCGGACCGTCGAGGAGCGCACCGCCTGGGTGGCCTGCGCCGGCCCGGGCATCCCCGCCGCGCCGCCCACCGGGGAGATCCGCCACCCCGACGTCGCGGCCCAGGTCTACGCCGCCCTCGGCCGGCCGATCGACCCGCACTGGACCCTGGACGGCCGGCCCTTCCCGGTCGCCGTGCCCGCGACGGCCGCGGCCTGACCCCACCGTCGCCCGGGTGCGGACCGTCCGGCGTCCGGGTGAGCGACACGCCGTCACGGCACCCGGGCGGCCCCGGCCAGGCTGCGCGCCGACCGGCCCCGGGCCAGGCTCGTCCGGGGTGAACCCCGAGAACGGTCGCGCCCGTGTACCTCTCAAGGTGGAGGTCGTACCCCCCGAGGACGGCGGTGGATCAAGACCTCCTGGTGACGTCAGGGCCCCCGGTGCCCGCCAGGATGGAAGACAACGGGGAGCCGCTCCCGGCCCCGACGGGGTGCACGGGAGCGGACGCGGATCAGCAGGGCGCGGGAGAGGACACACGGGCATGAACGGCATCGCGGGGAAGATCGCCATCGGACTGGTCGGTACGGGCATGGCCGCCGCCGTCGCCACTGTGGCGGTCGGGCCGAGGGTCGCCGAGTGGTACGACGGCCGGCACCAGGAGCAGGCCACCTACGCCAGCGGCAGCGAGGCCAAGGCCGACCGCCGCTCGATGCCGACCTGGCTGCCCGACAACGCCTCCTCGGTCCGCTACCTGATGTCCACCACCGGCGACGACCGCCTGCTGCGCGCCACCGTCCCCGAGGGGCGGCTGCCCGCCGGCTGCACGACCACCGCGACCGCCAAGGGCAACCACCTGGCACCGGTCACGCTCAAGGCGGGCTGGTTCCCGGAGGGGATCACCTCCAAGGTCACCGGCTCCTGCGGCCACTACAAGGTCACCCTGAACGGCAACCAGCTCTACGCGTGGCAGGACGGCGCCGCCGTGCAGGCCGCGCTCCGCGCCGAGCGCCTCCCGCGCTGACGCGGGCTCCCGGCCGGTGGCGAAATGGGCCGGGCGGCCGCCCCGGCTGTCGGTGGCCAGGGGCGCTGGGGTAGGACGGAGCGAGCACGATCGCCGTGCTCGTTCCGAGAGGAGCCCCATGCCTGGTCCGACCGCCGGCTCTGCCGGTGACACGTCGACCGCCCCCGCCTCACCCGCCGCCACCCCCGCCGACGCCGCCGGGACCGCCGCCGACGCCGCGGGGACCCCTGCGGACGCCGCCGGCGCGACCGGCCGCGCCGCCATCGTCGTCCTCGGCGGACTGGTCGCCCTCGGCCCCCTCACCACCGACCTCTACCTGCCCGGTCTGCCCGCGATCGCCGACGACCTCGTCGCCGAACCGGCCGCCGTCCAGCTCACCCTCACCTTCTCGATGTTCGGGGTGGCCGCCGGGCAGCTGATCTTCGGACCGCTCAGCGACCGCTTCGGCCGCCGTCCGCCCCTGCTCGCCGGACTCGTCGTCTACACCCTCGCCAGCATCGTCTGCGTGATCGCGCCCGACCTGACCACGCTGATCGCGGCACGCTTCGTCCAGGGCGCCGCGGGCGCCGCCGGACTGGTCATCGGCCGGGCCGTCGCCCGCGACCGCTTCGAGGGCGTCGCGATGATCCGCTTCCTCGCCTCGATCACCCTGATATCCGGCCTGGCCCCGATCCTCGCGCCGCTCTTCGGCGCCCAGATGCTGCGCTTCACCTCCTGGCGCGGCACCTTCGGCGCACTGGCCGCCCTCGGCCTCCTGCTCACCCTGGTGGCCTTCGCCGCCCTGCGCGAGACCCTCCCGCCCTCCGCCCGGCGCGGCGGCGGCCTGAGCGGCACCCTGCGCACCATGGGCGGGCTGCTGCGCGACATGCCGTTCCTGGGGCTGCTGCTGACCAGCACCTTCGCCTTCGGCGCGCTGTTCGGCTACATCAGCGGCTCCTCGGTGGTGCTCCAGCACGTCTACCACGTGTCGCCGCAGACCTACAGCCTGCTGTTCGGGCTCAACTCGGTGGCGATCGTCGGCGCCACCCAGCTCAACGGGCGGGTCCTCGCGCCCCGCTTCACCGCCGGGGCGCTGATGCGTACGGGCCTCGCGGTGATGATCGCCGCCGGGGTGTCCCTGGTCCTGGTCACCGCGGTCTGGGACCTCGGGTTGGTCGCGGTGTGCGCCTCGCTGTTCGTGATGATGGCCAGCCTCGGCATGGTGCTGCCGAACTCGGCCGCCCGCGCGCTGAGCCTGGTCGCCCCGCAGTCCGCCGGTTCCGCCTCCGCGCTCCTCGGCACCGGCACCTTCCTCTGCGGCGCCGTGGTCGCCCCGCTCAGCAGCCTGGGCGGCAGCCCGTCGGCGGTGCTGCTCGCGGTCGTCGTGCTCAGCTGCTCGGTGCTCTCCGCGGCGTCCTACCTGCTGCTCCTGCGGCCCGCGCGGACCGCCCCGGCCGACGCGACGGAGCCGGCCGCGGCGTAGCCGTTCCGGCCGTTCCCGTTCCGGCCGTTCCCCGCCGGGTCCTTCCCCGCCCGTCCGTTCCCGGTCGCCGGAGGGCCGCTGAACGGAGTCCGCCGGGGTGCCACGACCAGTTGTCGTGGCACCCCGGCGGGGGAGTGGGGCGGGGTCGGCCGGCGGACGAGTACCCGACGGCGGCGTTCAGCCGGTGGCCGTCATCCGCCCTTCAGTACCTCCCGCCCGCGCGTCCGGTCCGACCGTCGGGACCGTCAGGCGATCGAGAAGTCGTCGCCGTAGACGCTGCCCTGGCCGTACCAGCCGTGCAGGTAGACGGTGACGGTCCCGGAGGCGCCGGTGGTGAACGGGACGCTGAGCTTGGTCCAGCCGGAGGCGCTGGTCCAGGTGGAGCCGGTGGCGCCGCCGCTCACGCCGACGTAGGCGTAGCTGCCCTGGACCCAGCCGGTCAGGGTGTAGGCCTTGTTGGGCGCCAGGGTGACGGTCTGCGAGCACTGGCCGTTCTGGGAGGCGGTGGCCGCCGCCTGGAGCGCGTACGAGCCGGAGTGGACCGGGGTGCTCACCACGCTGCCGCCGGTCTGGCAGGTCCACGGGCCGAGGCTGCCGGTCTCCAGGCCGCCGTTCACGATCGCGCCGGGCGGGGTGACGCCGGTGACGGTCAGCGTGTAGGTGCTGCTGTGGCTGCCGGAGGCGGCGGTGCCGGTCACCGTGAGCGGGTAGGTGCCCGGGGTGGTGGCGGCGGTGGTGGCGACGGTGAGGGTCGCCGAGGAGCCGGCGGTCACGGTGCCCGGGTTGACGGTGGCGGTGACCCCGGCCGGGGCGCCGCTCACGGTGAGGTTGACGCTCTGCGCCGAGCCGGAGACCACGGTGGTGCCGACGGTCGCGGTCGCCGAGGAGCCGGCGGTCACCGAACCGGTGGCGGGGCTCACGCCGACCGAGAAGTCGTTGCCGGGCTGGGTGCTCGACACCTTCAGCGTGTAGGTGGCGGTGTGGCTGCCGGAGGCGGCGGTGCCGGTGACGGTGAGCGGGTAGGTGCCCGCGGCAGCCCCGGCGGTGGTGGCGACGGTGAGCGTCGCGGGGGAACCGGCGGTCACGCTACCGGGGTTGACGGTGGCGGTGACCCCGGCCGGGGCGCCGCTCACGGTGAGGTTGACGCTCTGCGCCGAACCGGAGACCACCGCGGTGCTGATGGTCGCCGTCGCCGAGGAACCGGCCACGACGGTGCCCGAGTTGGGGTTCACGCCGACCGAGAAGTCGTTCACCGGCTGGGTGTTGCTGGTGAACGGCGCGAAGATCTTGGTGAAGTCCCACTTGTTCTGGGCGATTCCGGAGCAGTCGTCACGGGCGGCGGCACCGGCGCAGCTGCCGTTGTCGCGCTGCAGCGCCCAGAAGGACAGCGTGTTGATGCCCTTCGAGACCGCCCAGTTGTAGACGGTGGTGGCGTTGGCGAGGGTGAAGGTCTCCGCCGGGCCGAAGTCGTCGACGCCGATCATCTCGGTGATGCCGATCGAACCCCACAGCTGCGCCGGGGTCTTGGTCGGGTAGAGCTTCGCCAGCTGGTTGTACAGGCCGGTGGCGGAGGTCTGGGTGTCGGCCGCCATGTCGTGGGCGGCGTTGTCGTAGTAGTCGAACGTCATCATGTTGACGACGTCGATCTTCGCGTTGTTGGTGACGGCGTTCTTCAGCACCGCGAGGCCGCTGGCGGCGAGGCCGCTGGTGGTGGTCGGCAGGGTGTAGGAGAACTGGATCTGCCGGCCGTTGGCGGCGGCCCAGTCCTGCACCACCTTGATCGCCTTGTTGCGGCGGTCGACACCGGCCGAGTTGTCCAGCGAGTCGACCTCGATGTCGAGGTCGATCCGGCTGATGTCGTACGTGGTGATCAGGTTCTCGTAGGCGGCGGCGATCTGGTTGACGTCGGTGCAGCTGTCGGCCAGTTCGGTGCCGGTGGTGTCGGCGGTGTAGCCGCCGAACGACGGGATGACGTCGCCGCCGTTGGCGCGGATCTTGGCGAAGTCGGCGCCGAACGAGGACTGCGCGACGGGCAGCGAGGTGTCGCCGTTCCAGTACGGCGTGCAGGAGCCCTTGGTGGCGGTCTGCAGGAACGCCATCGTCAGGTACTTGGCGCCGGACTGCGCGGCCAGCGTGGCCGGGCTCTCGCCGGTCCAGGCCTCGAAGTAGGGGGCGAACACCCGGGTGGGGAGCGGGGTCGCCGCCGCCGCGGCCCCGGCGGTGGCCGGGCCGGTCGGCGCCGCGCCCGCCGACGTCGCGCCGGCCACCAGGCCGGCCGACGCGACGAGCGTGACACAGGCCGTCAGGGCGGCCTGGAGTGTTCTGGGTAGACGCATGGTTTCTCCAACAGACGTGGTGGGGCAGGACGTTGGTGATGCGCGCAGAGCTGTGCCGAAGCGTCCGCGGTGGACGCGCGGGGTGGACGTGCCGGGCCGGGAGAGGAGCTTTTCGGCCGTACGGCGGGGCGGTGTTCGGGGGTGTGCAAACCCCGAGGACGCAGGGCACGGCGGGCGGCGAGCGTGGGCGCGCGCATGGGCCGTGACGGGGCCTGGGGGCGGAGCGGAGCAGGGCAGGGCATTGCCTCAGCCGCCGGTGGTCACACCCCCACAGTGCATCCCGGTCGGATCGACATGCCTATGGTTGGACTAGACCACTCGTCTGTCAAGAGTCCTAACAGTTCGTCAGCGAAGGGGTGAGGTTGGCCGAGGATCGGTCAACCGCCGAACAATCCGGTTGTGACCGGTGCGCACGCTCGGACATCATCGGAGTCATGCGAGACCTCGACTGGAAGCTCGACAGAGAGGGCGGCTGCCGCCCGCAGGCGTGAGCCCCCGGCTCCCGGGTCCCCGCCCGCCACCTCCGGTGGCCGGTGGCCGGACCGTGTCCGTTCGCCTCGCCGCCCGCCCGCCGCCCTGTTCGCCGCGTCCGTCGGTGGGCCCGAACACCTTTCGCGCCGTGACGCCCCCGCGTGACGACGCTCCCACGTCGTGACGCCCCGGTGCCGCGACGCCCCCGCGTGGTGATCTCCGCCCGTCGTGGTGCCCGCCACCCGGTCGGGCCGGATTCCGGTCCGTCGGGGCACCGTTCGGCGCGCGCGGCGCGTCCGCCGCCCCGTTGCCCGTTCCGTCTGTACGCGTCCGTCCGCGGGTGCGCCGGCCAGCCGGCACCCCGCGCCGACGCTCGTGCCCGTATGCCCGCCTACGCCTGGAAAGGAGGAGCCATGGACTTCGTTCCGTCCGACGACAAGGACACCGCCTGGAGCTACGTCTGAGCCGGTGGCAGGTGTGCGCCGTGGCCGCGCGGGTGGTCGTCGCGCGCGGCCACGGCTGGCCCGGCGCTCAGGACACCGGGCCGATCGGGGCCCGCCGGGCCCGGCTCAGACCGACGGGCAGAGAACGGTGCGCAGCGCGTCGATAATTTTTTCCGCCTTCGCGGCCCCGAAACCCTGGGGATGGGCGGGATCCGTGAAGCGCTGGTCGGCCAGGTCGATCAACTTGGCCCGGTCCTTGGGGAACTGGTACATCGACTGGCACTGGGTGCGGGCCCGCTCGACGGCCTGCTCCGGCTTGCCGCCGACGATCGCCGGATCGATCGCGTCCAGGGCGGCCACCAGCTGCGCCGTGACATCGGCGGCGGGCTTGCCGGGCAGTCCCGCGTCGGTGGGCGGCGCCGGCTTCGGCGCGGCCGGGGGCTCGGCCGGCGGCTTGTTGGGGTCGGCCGGGGCCGGGGAGCCGTCGGGGGCGCCGGTGGCCGGTGCGGGACCGGTGGCCGCCGGGGCGGGCGGGTTCGCGGTCGCGGAACCTGTCGTCCCGGCGGTCGTTCCGGTGCCCGCCCCCGAGGTGGTTCCGGTGGTCGTTCCGGCAGAGCCGCCGGCCGTCCCGCCGGGCCCGGACCCCGCGGTGCTGCCGGCCGTGCCGGCGGCTCCCGTGCCGGGCGTGTCGGTGGCTACCGGGGCGGGCCCGGAGTCGGTCGCGGTGGCCGACACGCCGGGGGAGCCGGAGGCCGTGCTGCCGGCCGCGGTGGTGCCGGAGCCCGAGCCGGAGCTGGAGCACGCGGCGAGGCTCACCGCGGCGAACGCCGTGAGGGTGGCGGCGAGAAGGCGAGTGCGCATGCTGTCACACTGTCATGTCCGCGCCTTTCAAGGGAAGATCTGTCGGGACCGGGATCGCCGCCCTGCCCCGCCCTCCGAACGCGGGAGCCGCCGCGGGGCGGGACCGTCCTCCCGACCGGTCCCGCCCCGCGGCGGCTCCCCTCCGACCCGGAGGTCAGGACAGCCCGCTGCTCTTCAGCCAGTCCTTGGCCACCGCCGACGGGTCCTCCTTGTCCACCGCGACCTTCTTCATCAGCGCCAGCAGCCCCGCCGTGTCCAGCTTCGCCGACACGGCGTTGAGCGCACCGGTCGCCGTCGCGTCCACCTTGGCCTTGTTGACCAGCGGCGTGACGTTCTGGGCCCCGAACAGGTTCTTCGGGTCGGCGAGCGGGACCAGCTTCAGCTGGGTGATCTTCGGATCGGTCGAGAAGACGTTGCCGACCTGGATCGAACCGTCCTTCACGGCGTTGGCCGTGGTCTCGCCGGTCGACTTCCACTCCTTGAACGTCAGGCCGTAGACGTCCTTCAGCGGCTGCTCCTGCCGCGACTTGAACTCCGGCGGACCGCCGATGGTGAACTCGCCAGCCTTGGCGGCCAGGTCCGCGATGGTCTTCAGCCCGAACTTGTCGGCGCTCTCCTGGCTGATGCTCAGGGTGTCCTTGTCCTCGGCGGGGGAGGACTCCAGGATCCCGAGCGAGGCGGGCAGCGTCTTCGTCAGCTCGGCGTTGACCGCCGCCGAGGTCGGGTCGGCGGACTTGCCGCCCAGGTAGGCGAGCAGCGCGCCGTTGTACTCGGGCAGGACGGAGAGGCTGCCGCTCTGCAGCTGGCCGTAGAGCACCTCGCGGCTGCCGATGTTGAACTTCTCCTCGACCTTGACGCCCTTGGCCCGGAGCGCCTGGGAGTAGATCGAGCCGAGCAGCACGTTCTCGGGGAAGTTCGCGGAGCCGACCACGACCGTCCCGCCGGGGGCGGCCGCCGCGGAGGTGCCGGTGCCGCCGGCCGCCGAGGTCGGCGCGCCGCCCGCGGCCGCGGCCGAGGTCGAGGCGCCGCCGCCCAGCGGGTCGCCGCCGGAGGAGGAGCAGGCGGTCGCGGCGAGCGCGAGCACGGCCAGGACCGCCGCGGAGGCGGTCCGCCGCACCGGGGCCGCAGCCGGCTTCGGGGTCGCGGAACCGCTCACTGGGGTGAATGTCGACATGGTGACAGGTTTCCTCTCGGGGTGGTCACATCAGGAAGGAACGAACGGCGTCCCGGGGTCCGGAACGAAGGCGATACCCGAAGCGGGGCCGGAACCGGAACCGGAACCGGAAGCAGGGGAAAGGGAAGGCGAAGAACGGGCGGTCACGACGACCGGCGGCCCGAGGCCCGCTGCTGCGCCCGCAGACCGGGCGGCAGCGCGTACCGGGCCAGCAGGGCGAAGAACGCCTGGGCCGCGACGGCCAGCAGGACGACCAGCAGCGCGCCGCCCACCGTCGCCGCGTAGTCCCGGGTGGCCAGCCCGTCGACGACGTACCGGCCCAGGCCGCCGAGCCCGACGTACGCGGCCACCGTCGCGGTCGCGATGACCTGCACGGTCGCGGTCCGGAAACCCGCCAGCAGGGTCGGCAGCGCCGACGGCAGACAGACCTGCCACAGCACCTGCGGATGCGTCAGGCCGACCCCGCGGGCCGCGTCCCGCACGTCCGGGTCGGTGCCCCGGACCCCCTCGACGGCGGCGACCAGCAGCGGCGGGGCCGCCAGTGCCACCAGCGGCACCAGGACGGCGGTGTCGCCGACCCCCGCGAGCAGCACCGCCAGCGTCACCAGCCCGAGCGTCGGCAGCGCGCGGGCCGCCCCGGCCATCGCCGTCACCACGGTGACGCCGCGCCCGGTGTAGCCGATCAGCAGCCCGAGCGGGACGGCCAGCAGCGCGGCGTAGAGCAGGGCCTCGCCGGAGAGCAGCAGGTGCTCGGCGATCCGGTGGGCGATCGCGTTCGAACCGCTGCGGCGGTCCGGGTCGGAGAAGAAGTCCCCCAGCCAGGTCAACCAGTTCACTGCCCCGCCCCCTTCTCCCGGACGGCCCAGGGCGCGAGCAGCCGGCGGGCGCCGACCAGCAGCAGGTCCACGGCCAGCGCGAGCACCGCGATCAGGACGATCCCGGCCACGATCGGGGTCGGGAAGGTGCGCTGGAAGCCGTCGACGAACAGATAGCCGAGGCCGCCCCGGCCGACCAGCGCGCCGACCGAGGCCAGCGAGATGCTGGACACGGCCGCCACCCGCAGACCGGCCACCAGGTAGGGGACGGCGGCGGGCAGTTCGACGGCGGCCAGCCGGTGCCACGGCCCGTACCCCATCGCGGTCGCGGCCTGCCGCACCGGGTCGGGGACGGCGCGCAGCCCGTCCACCGTGGTCGGCAGCAGCACCGCCACCGCGTAGAAGGTGAGCGGGATCATCACGGTGGCCTGGGTGGCCAGCCCGGTGTACGGGATGAGCACCACGAAGACGGCCAGCGAGGGCAGGGCGTAGACGATGTTGAAGACGGCGGCGAGCGGCTGGTAGAGGCGCGGGAACCGGGTGCAGGCCAGACCCAGCGGCACCGCCAGCAGCAGACCGATCAGCACCGGGACGAGGGCGATGACGGCGTGGTCGGCGAGCAGGTCGCCGAGGTAGCCGAGGTGGTCGCCGATCCAGTACCAGCGGACGAGCGGTTCATCGTCCACCGCCGGCTCCGTCCGTCGCGGCCGTCGCGGCCGTTGTGGCCTCCGCCTTCTCGGTTGTCGCGGTCTGCGCCTTCTCGGCCTGCTGCGCCCCGTTCGTGGCGGGCGGGCGGGTCGCGAGCGCGGCCAGCACCGCCTCACGGTCGGCCGTACCGACCGCGCGGCCCTCCGGGTCCACGGCGACGGCGATCCCGGTGGGGGACAGCACGGCCGCGTCCAGGGCGGCGCGCAGGGTGTCGGCGTCCGGCCGGAACCCGGGCGCCGGCTCCAGGGCCGCGCCCACCGCGTCCCGGTCGATCCAGCCGATCGGCCGCCGCCCGTCGTCCAGCATCAGCTCCCAACCGCCGAACCGGATCCCGTGCGGAGACCGCCCGGCGGCGTCCTCGCCCGGACCGCCGGGTATCGGCCGGACGACGACCGAGGCGGCCGGTCTCAGCCCGAGGCCGCGCAGGCCCCGGTCGCGGCCGAGGAAGGCGGCGACGTCCAGGTCCGCGGGCGCCGTGAGCAGCGTGTGCGGATCGGCGAGCTGGGCGATCCGGCCGCGCTCGCGCAGCACCACCACCTGGTCGCCGAGCCGGACCGCCTCCTCGATGTCGTGGGTGACGAACAGCACCGTCTTGTGCAGCTCGGACTGGAGGCGGAGCAGTTCCTCCTGCAGCCCGGCGCGGACCACCGGGTCGACGGCGCTGAACGGCTCGTCCATCAGCAGCACCGGCGGGTCGGCGGCCAGGGCCCGCGCGACACCCACGCGCTGCTGCTGCCCGCCGGACAGCTGGAACGGGTACCGCTTGGCGGTCTCGGGTGCCAGCCCCACCAGATCGAGCAGTTCGGCCGCCCGGGCGCGGGCCTTCTTCCGGTCCCAGCCGAGCAGATAGGGAACCGTCGCGATGTTGTCGATCACCCGCCGGTGCGGGAACAGCCCGGCCTGCTGGATCACGTAGCCGATGCCGCGCCGCAGCTTGGCCGGGTCCAGCTCCGCCACATCGGTGCCGTCCAGCAGGACCCGCCCCGAGGTCGGTTCGACCATGCGGTTGACCATTCGCAGCAGCGTGGTCTTCCCGCAGCCGGACGGGCCGACCAGCACGGTCGTCCGACCGGTGGGGACGTCGAGGTCGAGGCCCTCGACGGCGACCGTGCCGTCGGGGTGGCGCTTGCCCGCGCCGTCGAATCTGATCACGGGGAATTTCCTCGTCTCGGCGGCCCCCGGTGGCGGCGCCGATGGTGGTGTCTGTCGCTGTGCCGGTCCGTCGGCCTGTCGCTGTGCCTGTTGCTGTGCCTGTCGGTCGCCTGGTCTGCCCGCCTTCGGACCGGCGGAAACTCTGATCAGCCTATGACCTGGTGAACCCGGTGTCCCTGATTTACCGGGCGTGGTCGGATTCACCAGGAGCGGCCGACGCGTACGCGGGGAGCACGGGGCGCGTGCCCCGGAAGCACCGACCCTCAGCCTTCCCGAGAGCCTCCCTCGCGGCCTCCCTCGCGGCCTCCCTCGCGGTCTCCCTGACGGGTCGGCAGCCCTGCCGCCGCCCAGGCGACGAAGCCGCCGTCCAGATCGGTCGCCCGGTGCAGGCCCAGCTCGCGCAACGAAGCGGCGGCCAGACTCGACGCGTACCCCTCCGAGCACACCACGACCACCTCCAGGTCGTGGCCGGTGGCCTCCGGGATCCGGTGACTGCCCGTCGGGTCGAGCCGCCACTCCAGCACATTGCGCTCGATGATCAGCGTGTCGGGGATCTCCCCCTCGGCCGCGCGCTGCGCCGCCGGGCGGATGTCCACCAGCAGCGCACCGGCGCGCTGCGCCTCCAGGGCCTCGTCCGGGCCGGGGCGGTGCACCCCTTCCCGGGCGCGGGCCACCAGGTCGTCGATCGTGGTCACCACTGGTCGGGTCCTTCCTCGGAGGTGCGGACCAGGCCACCGGCCCGCAGTTCGTAGTGCGCCATGGAGCTGAGCGGCGGGGAGTAGGCGTGCAGCGTCACGGCCGGGCCGGACGCGGTGTTGCGGACGTCGTGCACGTACTCGGGGCCGAACGCGCGGGTGGTGCCGGACCCGATCCGCCGGATCAGCAGCCCCTGCTCGGGGCCGCCCAGCGACAGCTCCTCCAACTCGCCCAGCGCGACGGTGAACGCCCCGCGCGAGCCGCCGTGGTCGTGGAAGCCCGTGGACTGGCCGGGCAGCCAGCTGATCAGCCAGACCTCGTGGTCCTCGTCGGCGGCGAGCCGCCGGTACCAGCGCTCCTCGGTGGAGAGGCGGACGTGGTGGATCCACTGCTCGGGCTGCTCGGCCAGCTCGCGGACGATCTCCCGCAGCGTGCTCGGGGTGAGCGGCGTTCGGCCCTCCTCGACGGGGGCGGGCGTTGTTGTCGGTGCGAGGTCCAGGTTCATGTGGGTGTCCTCGGGACGGGCGGGCGGTGGTCGTGGAGCGGTTCGCCGTGCGGCCCGCGCGCCGCCGTGGGACAGGGGGCGGCGGGGCGGGGTGGGACTGCTCGGTGCGTGCGGTGCGGTGCGGTGCGTTTCCGTGCGCTGCGGCGCGGTGGCGCGGGGTCCGTACCGTGCCGGAACCGGTGGCGGGTGCGGGCCGCACCGGTCGGACCGGCGGGGTGGCGCGGTCGTGCCGGGCGGCGTGGCGTCAGGAGAGCGAGTGCGCGGCGCGGGCCCTGGTGAAGGTCACAGGGCGGGACCGGCGGGAAGGAACAAGGTCAACAGGCACAGATGGAACTCGCCTGGCGTCGGAGGTCGACGTGCAGGCGGCAGACCAGAGTGGTGCCGGTGTCCATGTGCCGGATCCTTCCCGACGGGACGGGCGCGAGTCAAGCGAGCGCGGTCACGGTCGCCCGTCGCGTCCCTGGTCGGACGCGGTCGGAGCCCGTTCGGCGTCGGGCGGCGTCCCGGGCCCCGGGACGGTGCCGTTCACGTTCGGGCCCCGGCCCGGTCGGTCGGCCCTGCCGCCCTTGGCCGCCGCCGCTTCCCGCTCCGCCGCCGTTCCCGCCGCCGTCCCGGCCAGCGCCGCTTCGACGACCGGGCCCGCCTGCTCGCCCAGGTACCGGCCGAGGGTCTGGTAGGCGTCGAACTGCCGGTGGTCGAACCACTGGTCACCGGCGCCGTCGTACGGGAAGGCCGGATCACCCGTCGCGTAGGCGTGCAGCTCGTACGGCATGTCGGGGGTCAGCACGGCCTGCGCCACGATCAGCGTGCCGTGCCGGGCCGACGCGCCGCCGTCGCAGTCCCCGAGCTCCAGCGGCCACGGGTACACGATGTCGCCGACCACGACCGCCCGCGCGGCCAGCCGCTCGGCCAGCCGGGCCGCCAGGCCGCGCAACGGCGCCCGCCCGGCCCCGCCCCCGCCGCCGCCGGCTCCGCTCCCGCTCCCGGTGCTGGTGCCGGTTCCCGCACTGCCCGGGACCAGCAGGTCCGGCTCCCGGAGGGTGATGGCGATGCCCAGCTCCTCCCGGGCGAGGGTGATCGCCGCCGCGAGCGACCCCGCGAACGCGGAGTCGCCGCTCGCGTCGACGCACACCGCCGTCCGCACGCCGTGCCGCAGCAACTCGACCAGGCCGAGGTTCTCGTAGTGCCCGCCGTCGGTGGTGAGCAGGAACCGCGCGTCCATCGGGTACCGCCCGAACGCCTCGC
This sequence comes from Kitasatospora purpeofusca, assembly GCF_036010405.1. Classification (NCBI taxonomy): domain Bacteria; kingdom Bacillati; phylum Actinomycetota; class Actinomycetes; order Kitasatosporales; family Streptomycetaceae; genus Kitasatospora; species Kitasatospora purpeofusca. Next base: position 7,561,661 of record NZ_CP108561.1, read on the forward strand.
GCAGCTGGTACGACAACCGGCGCACCGCGGGCTGCGGAGCGTAGCGCCAGTCCCGGTCGGCCGCCCAGAGCGGAGCCAGGGCGGCCGGGTTGGGCAGCCAGGTGCCCAGCCTCGCATTGGTGATCGCGAACAGCCCCTGGTACGCCCGCGACTGACGGCCCATCGCGGAGGAGAACGCGGCGCCCGAGACGGCCATCGCGGACTGCACCGTGAGGTCCCGGGCGATGTGCCGCCGGGTGCGCCGCTCCAGCAGGTCGGTGCGCGCGTACCCGACGTCCGGGCCGCCCACGTAGTCGGACGAGAAGGTGAACGACACCGCCCGCCGGCCGGGCGGCGTCCGCGCGCTGCCGGAGAGGTTGGCCGCCGCCGCGAAGATCACCTGGGGGAAGTCCGGGTGCCGGGCGCCGTAGTGGCTGAGCCGGGTCTGCTCGCGGAAGAAGTGGTACGGCCGGGCCAGCACCTCCCCGCCCCGGTCCGCGTCCGCCGTTCCGTCCGCCTCCGTGCCCGCCTCCCCGCCCGCCTCCGCGCCCGCCTCCCCGTCGGCCTCCCCGCCCTCGACCGCCCTCCGGACGGCGAAGGCCGAGGCGAGCCGGTGCCGGTAGAAGGGGTGCAGGCCCATCCAGGTCTGGTCGAGGTTGAGGCCGACCGTGCCCAGGACCAGCGGCAGCAGCACCTGCACGGCGGTCGGCCAGGCGTGCCCGGTGGCCACCGCCCACCCGAAGGCGAGCAGCGCGCCGACGGTGAGCGCGGTCAGGGCCGACCAGAGCACGAGGTACTCGGTGATCCGGACGGTGAGACCGCTGCGGCGGGCCCCGCGCAGGACACCGCCGAGCACCGCCGCGCCCTGCCCGATGGCGTGGCGGCCGTGCCAGAGGATGCCCAGCAGCAGCGCCAGGTAGCTGAGCAGCACGGTGAGGCTGATGCCGGCCCAGGCCTGCCGGGCGCCGACCGCGAGCGCCCGCCGCAGCGCCACCGCGCCCCAGGCCAGAGCGGGGACGGCCAGCACACCCAGCGAGAGCAGCACGGCCAGCGCCAGCGCGCCGTGCGAGAAGCGGCGCAGGAGGCGCGGCAGCGGCGTGTTCCAGCCGAGCCAGGAGAAGGTGAGCAGCCACAGCAGCCACCCGGTGGCGGCGGCCGAGAGCAGCCCGGCGAGGGTGAGCAGGACGGGCACCCGGACGGTCGGCGAGCCGCCGGCCGTGCCGAGGCCGTCCAGGTCGGCGAGCGGTACGAGGTGGTAGAACCGGCTCAGGCCGAGGCCGAGCACCAGGACGGCGGCGAGCAGCAGCGCGAGCGCCGCGACCAGGCCGCGCAGCAGGGTGCCGAGCGCGACCAGCCACTCGCCCGCGCCGTCCGCGAGGTACCTGGAGTGGCGGCGGAGGTGGTCCTCCTCGGGCGAGCCGGGTTCGAGCACGGTGTCGGCGGTCAGCCCGGAGCGCACCCGGACCGGACTGTCGGGCGCGGAGTCGCTCAGCGCCAACTGCATCGCGCCGACGGTGTACCCGCCCCCGGAGACCGCGACCAGGTAGCGGGCCCGCTTCAGCCAGGGGCGCAGCGCCTGGAGCGCGCCGAGGGTGACGCAGGCCGAGCGGATGCCGCCGCCGGAGACGCAGAAGCCGAGCTGAGCGTGCTTGCGACCGGGCGGGACCCGGGCGGCGTTGTGCCAGCGGGCGTGCCGGGTGGGCGGTCCGTGGACCCGGGGACCCGGCGGCCACCGCCCGCCCCGCGCGGTCAGCACCGGCCAGGGAGGGATCAGCGGCGGTCCGGCGGCGGTGGGCGGATCCGGTCCCGGGGCCGCCCCGGCTGCCCCGGCCCCGCCCCGTCCGCGCGCGGCGCGCCCGTCGGCCTCCCGCCCGCGCTGCCCGTGCGCGTCCCCCTGCCCGTACTCGGCCCCCTGCCCCACCCCAGCCTCGTCACCCTCCGAACCCTCCGACCGCCGCAGCAGCCATCCGAGCACGGCCGGCACCGGCACCGAGAGCCCGAGCAGCACTCCTCCCCAGGCGGGCGCCCTGCCCGCCGCCCTGTCCCCGGCCGTCACACCGATCCACCCCTCTCCGCCACCGCACCACCAACGCACCGCCAACGCGTCACCACCGTCACCCGACCCCGAGCGCGCACCCCGCGCCAGCGCCAGCGACCTACGAACGCCCCGATCCCGTCCGGATCCTGTCTGTTCCCGCAGACCTGCATCCGGTAGGGGCGTCACCACCTTCCTGCCCCGTCCCACCCCACCCCGAGCATGGATTCACCCGAATGAGTAAGGAGTGCGCTCCCGGGGTAGATGACCGTTTCATCCCACCTACGAGACCCCGCGTGTCCGCCCGGCAAGATCGCCCCGGCCACGTCGCGTCGGACGTATTGTCAGGCGACCGGAGCCGGGCCTACGGTCGACGCACCCACTTTCTACGCACGTAGACATCCACCGCAGGCAGCACCGCCCGCCGACCCTCGGACCGCGGCCCGCCCCCGGACGGGCCGCGGAGTTGCGGAGGTAACCATGTCGCAGATCGTCCGCGCCGCCCTCGTCCAGACCCGCTGGACCGGCGACCAGGAGAGCATGATCGCCCTCCACGAGCGCTACGCCCGCGAGGCGGCCGCGCAGGGCGCGAAGATCCTCGGCTTCCAGGAGGTCTTCAACTCCCCGTACTTCTGCCAGGTGCAGGACCCGGAGCACTACCGCTGGGCCGAGTCCGTCCCCGACGGCCCCACCGTGCGGCGGATGCGCGAACTCGCCCGCGAGCTCGGCCTCGTCCTGGTCGTCCCCGTCTACGAGGAGGACCAGCCCGGGGTCTACTACAACACCGCCGCCGTGATCGACGCCGACGGCAGCTATCTCGGCAAGTACCGCAAGCACCACATCCCGCAGGTCAAGGGCTTCTGGGAGAAGTTCTACTTCAAGCCCGGCAACCTCGGCTGGCCGGTGTTCGACACCGCGGTCGGCAAGGTCGGCGTGTACATCTGCTACGACCGGCACTTCCCCGAGGGCTGGCGCGCCCTGGGCCTGGGCGGCGCGCAGATCGTCTACAACCCCTCAGCCACCAGCCGCAGCCTCTCCGCCTACCTGTGGCAGCTCGAACAGCCCGCCGCCGCCGTCGCCAACGCCTACTACGTGGCCGCCATCAACCGCGTCGGCACCGAGGAGTACGGCGACAACGACTTCTACGGCACCTCCTACTTCGTGGACCCGCGCGGCCGGTTCGTCGGCGAAGTGGCCTCCGACAAGGAGGAGGAGCTGGTCGTGCGCGACCTCGACCTCGACCTCATCGAACAGGTCCGCCAGCAGTGGGCGTTCTACCGCGACCGCCGCCCGGAGGCGTACGGACCACTGACCGAGGCGTGACGGAGAGGGGCCCGAGCACACCATGACCAGCACTCCCGGCGACACCCCGAGCACCACTCCCGGCGACACCCCGAGCAACAATCCCGGCAATACCCCGAGCACCACCCCCGCCACCGGCAGGGGCACCGGCACCGCCACCGCCCGGACCGGACGCACCGTCATCCGCGGCGGCCTCGTCGTCACCGCCACCGAGGAACTGCGCGCCGACGTCCTCGTCGAGGGCGAACGGATCGCCGCCCTCGCCGCCACCGGCAGCGGGGCCGCACTCTCCTGGACCGCGGACACCGAGATCGACGCCGACGGCCACTACGTCGTCCCCGGCGGCGTCGACGCCCACACCCACATGGAGCTGCCGTTCGGCGGCACCCACGCCTCCGACACCTTCGAGACCGGCACCCGCGCCGCCGCCTGGGGCGGCACCACCACCATCGTCGACTTCGCCGTCCAGTCGGTCGGCGGCAGCCTGCGCGAGGGCCTCGACACCTGGCACGCCAAGGCCGAGGGCAACTGCGCGATCGACTACGCCTTCCACACCATCGTCTCCGACGTCACCGACGCCGTCCTCAAGGAGATGGACACCCTCGTCGACTCCGGCGAGTCCACCTCCTTCAAGCTGTTCATGGCCTACCCGGGCGTCTTCTACAGCGACGACGGCCGCATCCTGCGCGCCATGCAACGCGGCGCCGCCAACGGCGGGTTGACCATGATGCACGCCGAGAACGGCATCGCCATCGACGTCCTGGTCGAACAGGCCCTCGCCGCCGGCCGCACCGCGCCCCGCTACCACGGCGAGGTCCGCCGCGAACTGCTGGAGGCCGAGGCCACCCACCGGGCGATCAAGCTCGCCCAGGTCGCCGGCAGCCCCCTGTACGTGGTCCACGTCTCCGCCGCCTCCGCGCTCGCCGAACTCGCCCGGGCCCGCGACGAAGGGCTCCCCGTCTTCGGCGAGACCTGCCCGCAGTACCTCTTCCTCTCCACCGACAACCTCGCCGAGGAGGGCACGGACGGCTTCGAGGGCGCCAAGTACGTGTGCAGCACGCCGCTGCGGCCCCGCGAGCACCAGGAGGCGCTCTGGCGCGGGCTGCGCACCAACGACCTCCAGGTGGTCTCCACCGACCACTGCCCGTTCTGCTACACGGGCCAGAAGGAGCTCGGCCGCGGCGACTTCTCGAAGATCCCCAACGGCCTTCCCGGCGTGGAGAACCGGATGGACCTCCTCCACCAGGCCGTGGTCGACGGACGGATCAGCCGCCGTCGCTGGATCGAGATCGCCTGCACCACCCCGGCCCGGATGTTCGGCCTGCACCCGCGCAAGGGCACCCTCGCCCCCGGGGCCGACGCCGACATCGTGGTCTACGACCCGAACGCCGTCCAGACCGTCTCCGCCGCGACCCACCACATGAACGTCGACTACTCGGCGTACGAGGGCCGCACCCTCACCGGCCGCGCCCGCACCGTGCTCTCGCGGGGCACCGTGGTGCTCGACCGGGGCACCTGGTTGGGCCGGGCCGGCCACGGCGCCTTCCTGCGCCGGGACACCTGCCGGTACCTCGACTGATCCGCCGCGCCCCGACCGGCCGAGTGGTCCCTCCCGCCGGCCGGTCGGCCGCTCCCGACCGGTGACCTCTCCCACCCGCTGGCCTCTCCCGACCGGTGACCTCTCCCGACCGCACCCCCCGACCAACTCCCGGAGCCCGCCTTGGACATCGGCCTCGTCCTGCAGACCGACCCGCCCGCCCGCCTGCTCATCGATCGCATGATCCGCGCCGAGCGGGCCGGCTTCAGCCACGGCTGGACCTTCGACTCCTGCGTCCTGTGGCAGGAACCCTTCGTCATCTACAGCCGGATCCTCGCCGAGACCAGCACCCTCACCGTCGGCCCCATGGTCACCAACCCCTCCACCCGCACGTGGGAGGTCACCGCCTCCCTCTTCGCCACGCTCAACGACATGTTCGGCAACCGCACCGTCTGCGGCATCGGCCGGGGCGACTCCGCGATGCGCGTCGCCGGCCGCAAGCCCGCCACCCTCGACCGGCTCTCCCATGCCATGCACGCCGTCAAGGAGTTGGCCGAGGGGCGGACCGCCGAGGTCGACGGCACCGAGATGCACCTGCCCTGGGTCGGCGAGGGTGCGCGCCTGCCGATCTGGATGGGCGCCTACGGACCCAAGGCCCTCGATCTGACGGGCCGCCAGGCGGACGGTTTCATCCTCCAGCTCGCCGACCCGTTCCTCACCGAGTACATGGTCAAGGCCGTCCGCCGGTCGGCCGCCGAGGCCGGCCGCGACCCCGAGTCGCTCACCGTCTGCGTCGCCGCCCCCGCCTACGTGACCGCCGACGACTCCCCGGCCGCCCTCGCCCACGCCCGCGAGCAGTGCCGCTGGTTCGGCGGCATGGTCGGCAACCACGTCGCCGAACTCGTCCGGCACTACGGCGAGCACTCCGGTCTCGTCCCCGACGAACTCACCGCCTACATCAAGGACCGCCAGGGCTACGACTACAGCCACCACGGCCGCGCCGGGAACCCCGACACCGCCTTCGTCCCCGACGCGATCGTCGACCGCTTCTGCGTCATCGGCCCCGTCGAGACCCACCGCGCCCGCCTCGAACAGCTCCGCGCCCTGGGCGTCGACCAGTTCGCTGTCTACGCCATGCACGACGCCGTCGAATCCACCATCGACGCCTACGGCACGGACATCGTCCCCGCCCTGGGCGCCTGACCGGCCCCCGAGCGATCCCGGGGCAGGGCCGACGCTCCTCCGACGCCTCAACGACCGCCGAACCGGCGCCGCTTGGAGGCCTTGCTCCACCCGCTCGCGGCCCCGTCCGTCGGCGGCCCGCCCCGGGGCGACGGCACCGGGCGGTCCGCCGGCCGGTTGGTCAGCGTGAGCCCCTCGTGGTCCACCGGCCGCCAGCGGTGTTCGTGGGTCGCGAAGGCGAAGCCCTGCTCGGTGTCCGTGCTGTACGTGAGCACGGCCCGCCCCCGGCCCCGGTACTCCCGCACCTCCTCCCACAGCACCTCGCGGATCCGCGCCGACGGATCGCCGACGAAGACGCCCGGCGAGATCTCGGTGAGCCACCTGGTCAGCAGCCCCCGCAACCCGACCGGGCAGTCGGCGAGCACCAGGGTGATCACCGGACCGCCCCGGCACCGTGGTTGCGGCCGCCGGGCAGCAGGCTGTCGTGGTCGTCGTGCAGCAGTACGACGTCCTCCTCCGGCACGTCGGGGCCGTCGGGCCCGTCCGGACCCTCCGGGCCGTCCGCCTCGCCCCTGCCGGTCTGCCGGTACGGCGCGAGCAGGCCCCGCACGTCCGCGACCACCCGCTCCAGCAGCCTGCCCGCGCGGATCCGCTCCCGCAGCGCCCGCCGGGTCCGCCCGGCCACGTCCTCCGCCCCCTCCGCGGCCGCGTCGAACGCCGCCGGGATGCCGAACTCCACCTTGTAGAGATCCGCGACGTCCAGCACGAACGACCGCTCGTGCCCCGAGTGCACGAAGCCGAGCGAGGGCGAGCACCCCAGCGCGACGACCACCGAGTGCGCCACCCCGTACAGGCACTGCGCGGCCGCCGTCACCGCCTGGTTCGGCGCGTCACCCGCCGCGAAGTCCCCCGGGTCGTAGGTACGCCGCACCCAGCGCACACCCGTCCGGGCGGCCTCCGCGCGGTACACCTCCTTGACCCGCGTGCCCTCGCCGCCCAGCAGCTCCCGCCGGGTCATCCCCGCCGGATCCGCGTCCGGGAACCGCAACCGGTACATCTCCCGCGCCACGTCCAGCCGATGGCGCCGGTTCGCCCACGCGGTGGCCTGCGCCTCCACCAGCCCGGCCGACCGGGTCAGCGCCCGGCCGCCCGCGTAGTACCGCACGCCCTGCTCGCCCACCCACACCACACCCGCGCCGGACTCGCCGAGCACGCTCATCGCCTGGTGCGTCACCCGGGTGCCAGGACCGAGCAGCAGCACCCCGATCGTCGCCGAGGGGATGTACCGGACGCCGGACTCGTCGGTGGCGGTGATCGCGTTGTCCTCGCGGTGGACCACGCAGCGCTCCAGGTAGAGGAACGAGACCCGGTCGCCGATCCGGGGCAGCTCGCGGGGGGAGGAAACCGGCCTGCGCGCCGGGGTTGTCGCCATCGCGTCACCCCCGCACCGGCGCGAGCGTCATCAGCCCGCACCCGTACGCCTTCGCCTTGCCCAGCCCCGCGGTGAGGGTACGGCGCAGCGCGTCCGGATCGGTCACCCGCAGGCGGCCGTCGTAGGTCGCGGTGACCAGGGTGACCCGGTGGCGACCGGCCTTCACCCGGTCGTTCTTGCCGAACGACACCGCGTGCTGCCGGTGGACCACGAGTTCGTGCTCGTCGCCCTCCGGCAGCAGCCGCCGGTCCGGCGCCTTCTCGACGACGGTGAAGCCGGACCGCTGCTGCTGGTTCAACAGCCAGGCCGCCTGGTGCCGTTGGGTGAGGTGCGCGGTCCGCTTGGTCGGCTCGTCCGGCTTGCGGCGGATGCTGTGGACGGGGTTGGCGGTCAGCCGGAACGCGAAGGTCGAACCGGCGGCGATGCCGGCCAGGAACGCGCCGTAGTCGAAGGTCTGCCAGCCGCCGGTGGTCGGCCAGCCGGCCTGTTCCACCAGGTGGGTGAGGTCCGGGCGCTGCGGGCCCACCAGGTAGAGGAGCACCTCGGACCGGGAGTTGTGGTCGATCCGCCAGAGCACGCGGGGCACCGACCCGGCCGCCGCCGACGGGATCGCCGACGGGATCGACGACGGCGGTTCGGCGAACGAGGCCATCACGGCGCCGTGCAGGAGCTGGGGCGAGGAGAGCAGCCGCCGGGCCCCGTCGCGGGCGGTGTTGACGCGAAAGCGGGTGAGGAACATGTCAGTCCGATTCCGGTTCCAGGGGGTTCAGGTGGGCCGTCGGATCGTGATCGGCCTCCGCCGTCGGCGCGTTGACGACGAAGGAGACCACCCCGCGCAGCGCGTACCGGCGGTGCCGGGGGTCGAAGCTCAGCGGAAGGTCGCGCAACAGGTCCGCCCGGGGCTGTTCCTCCGGTTCGGCGTCGGCCTGGACCGGCAGCGCCACGGAGGCTGCATGGTGACGCCTCCGGTACCAGGGCGCCGCCTGCCACGGCTCCCGCTCCAGCACCGACCGCAGCCCCGCCCCCGACCGGACCCCCAGGTCGACCGGCCCGCTCGGCGGGCACGAGCGGCGGCCCAGGTACGGCAGGTGCACCGGTGCGCGCAGCGCCGCCGCCAGCGCGTCGACCGTCGCGTCCGGCCCCTCCACCGCGGCCACGAACACCGCGTCCGCGAGGTAGAACCGCTCGGACAGCGGCATGGGCTTGTCCGTGTCCCCGTGGTGGGCCGTCTGGAGGTCCCGGACCCGGGTGCCCGGCTGGTCGGTGCGGACCGCGAACCGCAGCGCCGCCAGGTCCGCCAGGTCCTCGCCCCGGTCCCGGCCGAGCGCTCCCGCGAGCATCCCCAGCACCCCGCTCTTCGTGGGCGCCGGCTCGGTGGTCCGCCGGACGAACCGCGCGGCGACCCCCCAGGACTGGAGCGGCCCGGCCAGCCGCAGCAGCAGCACGCTCACCCGGCCGACCCCGACAGCCGCTTCGCCACCGCCGCGCCGACCGCGCCGACCAGCGCGTCGAGCCCCACCTCGGCGCCGAGCCCGGAGAGCGCGGACGTCCGCTCGCCGACCCTGAGCACCCAGCTGTCCTCGGTCACCGCGCCGAACGCCCTCTCCACCTCGGGCACGTACGCGGCCAACGCCGCACAGGCGCCCGCGACATGGCCCCCGGTGAGGCCGTCGCCACCCGCCTGCACGGCCTCCTCGAACGTCCCGGCGAAGCTGATCGGCCGGGCCGATCGGAGCTTGACGACCACCGCGTCCGGGAGGGTCTGGTTGGCGAAGGTGTTGATCTTTCCGGTGGGGATCGACGTCACGAACGCCTCGACGAACGCCTCCACCGCACGCCGCACCGGCTCCGCCGCCGGCTCGTCCGCCCGCAGCCCGTCCCCGAGGTTCGCCCGCAGCCGGTCCACGTCCACCGCCGCATAGCGGTACAGCGTCGCCGAGTTGAAGTCGACCGTGCCGATCATGCCAGCACCGGGCTCGTCCTCGTTCCGCTGATCGTCCACAGCCGTGTAGTAGTCCGACTCGATCTCCACCGCGTGCACGCTGATCGCATGGGCCACCTGCGCGGCGGCGTCCACATTGATGTCCGAGGCGTCCGCGACCATCCGGCCGAACAGCGCGATATCCACCGAATGACGGGTGTTCGCAGCCTCCCGGGCGCGGGCCTTGTTCTCCTTGCCCTTGAAGAACTCCTTCAGTTCGCCCGACCCCCTCTGCCCGCCGGACTCCGTCAACCCCTCGGCGGCGAGCGCGGCCAGGGCGTCCAACTGCCGACTGCTGAGGAACATCAGGTACTGCGACTCCGGCGCCGGATCGTCACCGTCACCCTTCGCCTTCCGCGTCGGCGGAGCCACCTTGGCGCCCGTCGCGGCCGTGATCGTGTCCGCCGCCGCCTGCCACGCCGCCGCCTCCTCCAGCCCCACCCCCAACGCTGTGATCCGCGCCGCCAGCAGCTCCGCCACCTTCTTGGTGCGCACCCCCAGCTCGGCCGGGTCCAGCAACCCGTCGAACGCCCTGCGAGTCGCCCGCTTCCACGCCTGACTGGACACCCGGGCCCGCCGAACGCCGCCGTACACCGCCGACTTGGGCGAGCCGGTGTCGTCCCGGTTGAGGTTGCTCGGCGGCACGGTCTGCAGGATGTGGACGTCCAGGATGGTGCGGCTGCTCACGATTGGTCCTTGTCGGTGTAGGGATCGGTGTCGGAACGGTCGGCGGCGGTGTGCTCGGCGGAGGCGCCGCCCGGGCTCCTCGGACGCCGGTACGCGTGGAAGCTCCGCCCCCAGGACCTGTTCACCTCACCCCGGCCGTCGGGCAGTTGCCACCGGTACAGCTGGTCGGCGAGCAGCCCGTAGTCCAGCGGGACGGCCTCCCGGCGCAGCAGCACGACGAGCTCCCGCAGCCGCTGCCCGAGGATGTCGAAGGTGGGCGCCGCACCCGCCCGCACGAACCGCTTCCGCAGGGGCTCGTCGATGTCGTCCGAAGGCATCAACTGCCGGACCGCGCCGCCCAGCTGGGGGCCACTGGTGCGGTGCATCCCGGCCTCGCGGTGCGACTGCTGGTGCAGCGACCAGAGCGTGACCGCCGTGTGCATCGCGTTCTCGGCCAGGGCGTCCGAGGGCCCGGTCCGGCCCTGCGGATACAGCCGCTCCAGGCCGGTCAGGCCCCACAGTTCGGGCAGCGCGTCGATCGGCCGGCCCGCGCCCCGCCGGATCTGCGCGACCCGGGCGACGGCGGCGGACTCGTCGGCGCGGTAGCCGCGCTGCAACTGGCCGATGTGGTCGCGCGTCGCCGTGCCCGCCCGCCCGAGAGCGGGGAGCCGGGGCGACGGTACGGGGTCGGTGGTCATCGGTCCTCGCCCTCCGCGGAGTTGTCGTGGTTCCCGGCCGGGACCGCCCGCGGGTCCGGGTCGGGTAGCGCCTTGGCCAGCGCGAAGCCGAACCGCCGGAACGCCAGCGCGTCGTTGAGCCAGACCCGCCCGGTCCGGCCGGCCACCACCCGGCCCTCCCGGGCGGCCTGCGGGGCGGTGTCCACCAGTTCGCTGCCCAGGGCGAACAGGATGCGCCGGGCCTGCCGCCGCCAGTCCGCCAGAGCCTCTTCGGGGTCGCTCGGCTGTCCCAACCCGCCCAGCCAGCGCCGGAATGCGACGTCCAGGTCGGCGTAGCCGCGCTCGGCGGCCGCCGCCCTGGGCCCGTCGGCCACTGCACCGGCGGCATCCGCGAGGTCGGCCGCCAGTTGGACGACGGCCTTCACACCGTCCTCGGAGCGCTCCACCGCGCGTTCGGCCTGTCGTCCGTAGCGCTGGTCCCCCTCGTGCATCAGGACCACCGCCATGGCGACGCCGTCGTCCACCACCTCGTCGAACACCGACTGCTGGGTCCCGTACACCGCGCCGACCGTCCGGGCGCGGATCAGGCGCCCGGGCTCCAGTGCCCGCTCGGTGGTCAGCCGGGCCACCCACTCCAGCACCAACGGGCTCAGGTACTCCGCCGGTTCACCGGGCTTCGTGGCCTTCGACGCGGTCTCCTTCTGCAACAGCGCGGGCAGACCGCGCCACGCCGAACGTGCCGGATCGTGCTGGCGGGGCAGGTACACCGGCACCCGGCCGAGCTTCTTCTCCTGGGGCCGGCTGCGCCGCCACCCGGTGAGCGGCTCGGTGGAACGGCGGTCGTGGGCCGCGAGCGGATCCCCGTAGGAGAGCACCGCCCCGGTCACCGCGCTCCCGTCGTGGTGCAGCCGGATCCGTCGGGACTGCCAGGTGTACAGGTCGCGCGGCCCGGAAGGGCGTCGGGAGGGGTCCGACGCCTCCGGGTCGGGTTCCGGGCCGTACGGGCCGCGCCGCCAGGCGGGACAGTCCTCCTTGCGGAAGCGAGCCCCGGCGGTGTCCGCGGCCACCAGGTTGAGGAGGAGCGTCTCCCGCAGATCGTCCCCTTCGGCGAGGACGCCGCCGAGACCGCCCGCCCACCCCGTGCCCAGCGGGTACACCTTCCCGCCCTTCGCCCGACCGTCGCCCGCCGCAGCCGACTTGATGCCCGAGGTGTCGAAGGCGTGCGCGTGCACCAGCCAGCGCGCCGCCTCAGCGAAAGCGAGCCGGTCGACGGACGGCATCCGCATGGAGAAGAACGGGTCGCCGTTCGGCACATCGGCCACCAGCCGGTTCAGCGAGGCTACTTCGTCCTTCTCGGTGCGCAGCTCCGGGACCTGGAAGAACGGGGTCTACGGGTGCAGCAGGTCGAAGCGCTCACGGTGCCGGTCGAGGTAGCGGCCGACGGCGGCGAAGGCGCCCGGGTCCTCCCACAGCTCCTCCCAGTCCTCCAGATCGGCGGGCCCCTCCACCGCGTCGTGCAGGATCGCCAGCAACAGCCGCATCAGCGCGAACTCCTGCGTCGGCACGTCCCCGACCAGCCGGCGGAGCGTCGCCGCTTCGGTGAACACCTCGCGCAGCGACAGCTCGGCGGTCGTCCCGTCCAGCCGCTGCACCGGCAGCCAGGGGCGGGACACCAGGTCGAACGAGGGCACGCTCTTCACCAACCTCACCTCACGGGCTCCGGCCGGGTGCACCGACAGGCCGTCGCTCGGGTTGTACTCCAGCTCGAAGCCCGCCAGTTCGGCCCGGCCGTGCTCGTCGAGCAGCAGCACCAGCTCGCCGTCGAGCTGCGGACACTCCTTGACCTGCCAGGCGGGGACGTACAGCTGTTCCAGCTCCTTGATCGCCCTGTCGATCACCCAGGGCTTGGAGAAGTGGTACGGGAGCCGCAGGCTGCTCGCGGCGAGGGCCTGGGCGGCGTTCCAGCCGGGCGCGGTCCCGGTCGGCAGCGGCAGGCCGCCGCGGCCCCGGTCCAGCCAGGGAAGGGTGGTGAGGCTGCCGTCGGGGAGGCGCATCGCGACCATCACCTCCAGGCCCTCCTCGCCGTCTCGGACCTGGGCCTGGCCGGAACGGTGGTCGTCCACGTCACCCACCCCCGCGTCCAGCCAGCCCACCAGCGACCGCCCCGGCCGCCGGACCTCGTCCAGCCGGAACACCTCGGCCCGGGCGGTCTGCGCGGCGTCTGCGAGCCGCTGCTCCTCCGCCGCCTCCGCCATCGCGACGGACCAGTCGGGCGGTCCGAGCGGTTCGGGGCCGTAGGCGCGCTGGACGAGTGCGTTGATGCCGTCGGGGAGCGTCACCGGGACCCTCTCCGCCAGGTGCGGCCGCAGTACGGCCGCCGAGCGCAACAGGTGGTGCCTGCCGTAGACGGACACCGATCCCTTCGCCGGGCCCGGCAGCGGTTGCGCCGCCCAGTCGACGCCGGTGACCAGGCAGCGGGCCGTCCGCAGGCGCGCCGGCCGGGCGCGCTGCCCCTCGCCGCGGCGGTGGCGGTGCAGCCGGCCCATGCGCTGGAGCATCAGGTCGACCGGGCAGAGGTCGGTCACGAGGAGATCGAAGTCGACGTCGAGCGACTGCTCCGCCACCTGGCTGGCGACCACGATGTGCGGCCCGCGCGGCCGGTCCCCGGTGGGGCCGAAGCGGGCCAGCAGGCCGTCGTCCTTCCGCGCCCGGTCGAGGTCGACGAAGCGCGCGTGCGCGACGGTCACCGCCTCCGCCCCGAACCGCTCGCGCAGCCGCTCCGCCGTCGCCAGGACGCGGTCGACGGTGTTGCGGACGACCAGCGCGCAACCCCCGTCGGCCAGTTCGGCCGCCAGCCGGTCGGTGAGCACGGCGAGGCGGTCGTCCAGCGGTTCGAGGTGGACGGTGGTCCGACGGGCGGTGTCGGCCTCGGGGCGGCGGGTCAGCGGAGGGCGGCCGGGCACGACGGCGGTGAGCAGTGGATAGCCGAGCTCCTCGGCTGCGCCTTCCGGCTCGGCAGCCGATCCGCAGTACGCCTGGACCAGGGCGCTCCGGGTGGCGGCGGGCAGGGTGGCGGACAGCATCACCACCGGCACCCGGTACGCGCCCAGCCAGGAGAGCACCCGCTCCAGGTAGGTGTTCATGTGGGCGTCGTTGGCGTGCACCTCGTCGATCACGACGACCTTGCCGGCGAGCGCGAGGTGGCGCAGGGCGAGATGCCGGTTCTTGAGACCGGCGAACAGCACCTGGTCGATCGTCCCGACCGCGAAGGAGGCGAGCATGCCCTTCTTACGTCCGCGCAGCCACTGGTGGGCGATCAGCCCGGCGTTCTTCCGCCGTGCGCGATGCCCGGAACCCTGCGACCCGTCCGTGTCCACAGCCGCGATCCGGCGCCGGTCGGCGGCCATCAGGCCCGCGTACTCGTCGTTGAGGGCCGCCTTCGCATGGGCGAGGAAGAGCGTCCGGTCCCCGTCCGCGGGAAGGTGGTTCAACCATGCGGTGAGGCGGGGGAACATCGCGTTGGCGGTCGCGCGGGTCGGCAGCGCGACGTAGCACCCGCCGGCGCCGGTCCGGGCGGCGAAGATCTCGGCGACGGCGAGCGCCGCCTCCGTCTTCCCCTCGCCCATCGGCGCCTCGATCACCAGCAGCCCCGGCGCGGGCAGTTCGCGCGCCAGCCGGACGGCCTCCTCCTGGACCGGGCGCGGTGTCGCCCCGACGGGCAGCTCGAAGCGGGCTTCGAGCAGCTCCGTCGCCGCCAGAGGTGGATCCGACCTCCCAGGCGGGCGGGAGGTTCAAGCCGTCCCAGGCGGACCGGATTCGCTCCTCCTCCGAACGGGGGTGCTCCTCGGGGAAGTAGGGGAAGAGGTCGGGGTTGCTGGCGATCCAGTCGGCCATGATGACGATGCCGGTCAGCAGCACCTGCACCGGCTGGGGCAGCTTGAGGCCCTTGACGGCGGCCAGCAGACCGTCGGCGCCGAGTACCGCCGTGCACGCGTCGAGCAGCTCGAACTGCACGTCGCGCCAGAGCTTTTCGCTCGCTCCGGGAGTACGGATCAGGTCCTCGCGCGATTCGAGGTCGTGCAACTGCCCGTGCCCCGGCGGCACCCCGTGGTGCCCGCCGACCACCACCGCCAACTGCCCGGCGGCCCGGTGCTTCCACCCGTGCCGCTCCACCAGCCATTCCTGGAGGATCAGTTGACCGGCCAGCCCGTGCGGAGCCAGCCGCCGGTCGTCGCCGTACTGCTTCGGATCACGCATTGCCAGCCCGGCTGCCCGCATCCGGTCGGCGAGCCCGTCGACCTGACATGCGAACGCGGGCGTGGCCTTCCCGGCGTCGTGCACGGTCGCCAACCACACGGCGAGTTCGCGTGCCAGTGTCTGGCTTCCCCCGAGCGCCCCCGCGATCAACTCCCGCACATTTCTCGGAAGCCACTTGTCCCACAGCGACCCCGCGACGGCCCCACTGTCCGCCATGTGCCGCCACAGCGGCATCCACCCGGAGGTGTCCCTGTCGGACTTGGCCCAGACGGTGCGAGCGGCATCGGAGAGGCGCGCGGACAGTTCTGGACCGGAAGGCTTTCCCGTCACGCCGCCATTCAACAGGGCCTGCGGGCGGGCTCTGATTGAACGATCGGTAGTGATCGGATCTGATTGATGATGAGTTCTGGCGTCAGTATTTGCTTGATCCCTCCTCCGGCTTTCTTGACGGCAGGCCCATGGGTCGGCAATGGCAACTCCGTTCGTGGGCAGGGGATGCGATCCGGCGCCGGGTGAGGGCTACGAAGCCCGCTTGGACCCGTGGCGGTGTGCGGGCCCGGCGGCAGCCGCGACAACCACCAGGGCGACCAGGGTGGCGACACCGAGCCGGACGCCGGCATCGGCTCGGGCGCTCGACCCTGTCCCAGCCGTCACATGCGCAGCTGCGACGATGCCGACGGAAGATCTCCATGGGGGTGGCGAAGAAGTGGACCCTCCGGTCCCAGGTGGGGTCCGGAGGGCCATCGCCGCAGGCGCGGGAGTAGTTGGTCGTCTGTTCGATGTTGGGTTCGCCGGCGGGGTCGTCCCCCAAACGTGGGGAACGACTGGACATCGCTCACGCTGAAATCGGCGTGAGGTTTCGTTCGGTTCCGCTGGTACTGGTCGTGCAGCACGTGGCGAGCGGACCTCGGGTCGAGTGGGCTGCCGACCTCAATCGTTCGTCGGCAGTCCCGCCTCGGCGCCCAGCAGGCCGAGTGTGCGGCGCAGCGCCTCCCGCTCGGGGCCGGTCAGCGAGGCCGTGAGTTCCTCGTCCAGCCGGTGTGCGAGGGCGGTGCAGTCGGCGAGCAGTTCCCGCCCGGCATCGGTCAGCGCGAGTACCTGACGGCGCCGGTCCGCCGGGTCGCGCACCCGGTCCACCGCGCCGATCCGCTCCAGGTGGTCGGCCAGGGAGACGACCAGGCTGGGTGCCACCGCCATGATCCGGGCCAGCTCCAGCTGGGACGGTGGCGCGCCGGAGTCCAGCGCCGCCATCACGCCGACGTGTTTGGGCTTGAGCCCGAGCTCCGCCAGAGCGGTGGTGAACCGCGCCGTGACGATGCTGCCGAGGGTGCCGAGCCGGAAGACCACGGAGGCGGTCAGCGGCAGGGGGTTGACATCATTCACGCGAGGAACGCTAGCATGCACTAACGATTCACACTTCGAACGATTCGAGGGCTGACCAAATGCTCCGTTCCACCTCCACCGCTGGCCTAGGCATGCGCGCCATGGTGATCGCCAACGCGGCCGGCGCCGCGGTGTCCATGGCTTTCAGTGCCGCCGGCCTGCTCTCCCCGGGGCTCGCCCTGTCCGGCGGGGCCGACGCGGTCACCCCGCTCGCCGACCTGTACGCCCAGCTCTACGCGGCCCGCGCCCTGCCGCTCGGCGCAGTCCTGCTCCACCAGCTGCTGATCAGTCGGACCGGCCGCGGTCTCACGCCGCTGCTGCTGGTCGGTGGCGCGGTCCAGGTGGCCGACGCGGCCATCGGCGTCTCGTCCCACAATCCCGGCATGGTGGTCGGCGGCACCGTGCTCGCCGCCCTCCACCTGGGCCTCGCCGCCCGCCTCGCCCGCTCCGCCCACGGCATCGGCCCGACTGGCATCCCGGCCCCGGAGGCGGCCTGACGGCGGGTGGCGGGCGAACCGGCCCCGAAGGTCTATGCCTTGCGCGCTGCGCTACCGGCCGAGCCGCGCCCGCCACCACTCGACGGTCGCCCCCAGCGCCTCGTCGATCGGGGTAGACATCTCGCCGAAGGTCGCGGTGTACGTGTGGGAGTCGAGCACGAACGGCCGGTCGAACTGGTACTGCACCTCGCGCAGTTCCCCGAGCATGGGGTTGACCAGGCCGGCCAGGTGGAGCGGCCACCAGGGAATCCGGCCGACCTTGGTCGGCGGCAGGCCCGCGAGCCGGCACAGGTGTCGGACGGCCTCCCGGGTCGACAGTGGCGGGGCGGTGGGAACGTGCCAGGCGCGTCCCCACGCCCGCTCGTCGGTACCGAGCCGTACGAGCGCACGGGCGATGTCGGGGATGTAGGTGAAGCTGTGCGGCGCGTCCGGGTTGCCGATCAGCCTGACCGCACGGCCGGCCAGGAGTGCGGGCATCATCCGCTGGGCGAGGTGGCCGGCCTCGGTGACGCCGGGTCCGAAGAAGTCCGAGGCCCGCGCCTCCGCGACGCGGATCCGGCCGGCCCGGTGCCGGGCCAGCGCGTCGCGCCACATGCCGATGCGGACCCGGGCCTTGGGGCCGGTGCCCGCGAGCGGCAGGTCCTCCGTCATGGGGGTGTCGACGGGGCCGTAGCCGTACAGGTTGCCCATCGTCACCAGCACCGAGCCGGCGGACTCCGCCGCGTCGAGGAGGGCGTTCGCGATCGGCGGCCAGTCGGTGGGCCACCGGTGGTACGGCGGGTTCGCGCAGTTGTAGATCACGTCGGCGCCTTTGGTGGCCTGCCGGAGTGACGCCGTGTCGGTGACGTCGAGCGCCGTACTCCCGTCGCCGCCGGAGCGACTCAGGACGACGACCTCGTGCCCCTGTTGGTCGAGCAGTCGCGCGGTGGTGGCGCCGACGGGGCCCTTGCCGATGACGATGTGCCGTGCCATGCAGGTCCTCCTTGGAATTGCGAGAGCAGTGTTCTCGTCGTTGAGGAGTGTTCTCGCGCTGGTGGGGAGAAGTCAAGAGCGGTGATCTCGATTGTGTGCACTGCTCTTGAATGGCAGGATGGGCGGCATGACGGCATCGCAGACCGCGCGGCAGCTGGCCCGCGCCGAGCTCACTCGCGCGATCAAGGAAGCCGCCACCCGCCAGCTCGCCGAGACCGGGGCGGCCGCGCTGTCGCTCCGCGCGGTGGCGCGTGACCTGGGCCTGGCCTCCTCGGCGCTGTACCGCTACTTCCCCAGCCGGGACGCCCTGCTCACCGCGCTGATCGTCGACGCGTTCAACGCGATCGGGGCGGCTGCGGAGTCGGGAGCAGCGTCCGCCGCTCCCGCCGATCCGGGCGTTCGGTGGCTCGCCGCATGCCGGGCGGTCCGCCAGTGGGCCCTGGCCCACCCGCACGAGTTCGCCCTGGTCTACGGCTCGCCCGTCCCCGGCTACCGGGCCCCCGCCGACACGGTCGACCCCGCCACCCGGGTCACCCGCCTGATGGCCGGCCTCGTCGTCGAGGCACACGCCTCGGGCCTCCTGCGCCCCCCGGCGCAGCCGCTCCCCGGGCCGCGACTCGTCGCCCAACAGGTGCTCGACGGCGCGGGCGGGGCACCGGCCGAACCGTACGCGGACCTGGTGGAACGGTCGCTCACCCTGTGGATCTCCCTGATCGGCACGATCAGCTTCGAGCTGTTCGGCCATCTGAACAAGGTGATCACGGACTTCCCCGCGTACTTCGACGCCGCCATGACCATTGCCGCCGAGGCAATCGGGCTCCAGGTCCTGCCGCCTCCGCCTGCGTGACCAACCCTGCACGCGCGGGGAGCAGGCAGGCGCCGCACCGGTAGCGCCAGCTCATCGGGACCAACCCCGCAGGCGCGGGGAGCAGAGCTTGACGGCCTTGAGCGGGTCTTTCTCCCGGGGACCAACCCCGCAGGCGCGGGGAGCAGCGACGACGGCGGCGCCCGCCAGTACTGCCACAGGGACCAACCCCGCAGGCGCGGGGAGCAGGTTCGTGAGCTGGGGTGTTGTCACGCGGGGGTGGCGGTTTTGGCAACTTCCTTTGAATCGGGCATTCTTCGCAATCCGGCGACAGTGCGGGGCGATCTCAGGCTACCCGGCACGGCAGATCGAGGGAGGGCAGATGTGGCGAGTCTCCAGGGGCACGGGTGGGTCGGATGCTAGGCCAGTGCGGTGGCGACCAGCCTGGCCGCGGCGGCGATCAGTGGTTCGTCCGCCGGGGCGTCGGGGGCGTGCTTGGTGGAGAGCACCGTCAGCACGATCGGGCCCACGCTCTGCGGCCAGGTGACTCCGGCGTCGTTGGTGGTGCCGTAGTTGCCGGTGCCGGTCTTCTCGGCGACGGCCCAGGTGCTCGGCAGGCCGGCGCGGAGGCGGTTGGCGCCCGTGGTGTTGCCCAGGAGCCACTTGGTCAGCCGTTGCCTGTCACGCGCGCCGAGGGTCGGACCGAGGGTGAGGCGGGCGTAGGTGAGGCCGAGGGCGTGGGGGCTCGTGGTGTCGGTGAGGCGGCCCGGTTCTGCGGAGTTGAGGGCGGGTTCCCAGCGGTCGAGGCGGGTCACGCGGTCGCCGATGGAGCGGCAGAACCGGGTGATTGATTCAGGGCCGCCGAGTTCGCGGAGGAGGAGGTTGGCGGCGGCGTTGTCGCTGTACTGGAGGGCGGCCGCACACAACTCCTCGACCGTCATGCCGGCTTCGAGGTTGGCGGGCAGGCCGGTGATCGGTGCGTAGCCCGAGTCGGTGACGTCCTTGGCCGTGTAGTGCAGTCGTCGGGCGAGGAAGGTACCGTCCCGGTCGAGGTCCCTCAGTACCGCGGCCACGGCGATCGTCTTGAACGTGGAGCACAGGGGGAACGGTTCGTGCGCGCGGTACGCCACCGTCCGGCCGGTGGCGATGTCCTTGGCGAAGACGCCCAGTCGTGCGGAATACGCCCCTTCGAGGGTACGCAGTCGATCCGTGAGTTCGCCGCCGGGCGCGGGTGATTCCTGCGCGAAGGCACGCCCTTCGCCGGACAGGACGGTGACGGTCGCGGCCGCCGCGGCGATTCCGCCGAGAACCTGCCGTCGGCCCGGTCGACGATTCATGCCGCCTCCTTCTCGTGTTGGTGGCACCGAATTCCCCGACAGGGATCGTTCGGCGTTCCATTTCCAGGACGTCGAGGGGGAGGTGATGAGTTCCAGGGCTATCGGGACAGCCTTTCGACGGCTGCCAGGACCTTGGCCGGGCCGTCCTCGGTGGCGAGAGCGGTGGCGAGGGTGTGGGCGTGGGTGCGGTGGTGGGGGTTGTCGAGGGTCTGGCGGATCGCTGTGGCGAGGCGGGGGGCGGTGAGGTGGGGGAGGGGGATCGGGCCGGGGGAGGTGCCGAGGCGGGTGAGGCGGGCGGACCAGAAGGGCGCGTCGAGTTGGGCGGGGACGGGGACGCTGGGGGTTCCGGCGCGCAGGGTGGCGGCGGTGGTTCCGGCGCCGGCGTGGTGGACGGTGGCGGCCATCCGCGGGAAGAGCCAGTCGTGGGGGGTGTCGTCGATGGTGAGGACGTCGTCGTTGTCGTCGGGTGCGGTGAGGCCGCTCCAGCCGGACTGGACGACGGCGCGGACGCGGGCGGCGCGGACGGCGGCGAGGACGGTGGCGGTGAGACGTTCGGGGTCGGGGACGACGAGGCTGCCGAAGCCGATGTACACGGGTGGCGGTCCGGCGGCGAGGAAGTCCAGGAGGCGGTGCGGGGGTTGCCAGTCGGGGTCGGTCCGGGGCCACCAGTAGCCGGTGACGCCGAGGGAGGGGTGCCAGTCGGCGGGCCGGGGGACGACGCGTGGCGAGAAGCCGTGCAGCACGGTGCGGTTGCGGCGGCCGCGTGCCACAGAGCTGGCGGGCAGGCCGAGTTGGCGGCGGAGCCCGCGGACGGCGGGGGCGAAGAGCCGGTCGACGGCGGCCTGCACGGCGTGGCCGGCGAGCAGGTTGCCCGGTCCGCCGAGGGATCGGGTGCCGGTGACGGCCGGTGCGAACTCGCGGGTGGGGGAGAGGGGTTGGAGGTGGAGGGCGATGTTCGGGATGCCGGCGGCCTCGGCGACGGCCTGGCCGAGGTCGGCGGTGGTGCTGGTGGTGAGGAGGAGGTCGGCGCCAGGTTCTGCGGCGGCGGCGATGCCCGCGCCGAGGGCGGGCATGAACGATCGGGCGAGGCGCACCAGGTGGAGGAGGCCGAGTGGTCCGGCGCCGGACCGCAGGAGCTGCTGGCCGTGGGCGGAGGCGAGTTCGGCGCGCGGGTCGATCGGCAGCGGGCGGAACTCCAGTCCGCAGGCGCGGACGGAGTCGGCGAAGGTCGCGTGGGTGGCGAGGGCCACCTGATGGCCGGCCGCCTGGAGGCGGGCGCCGAGTCCGGTGAACGGGGCGACGTCGCCCCGTGAGCCGGCGGTGGCGATCAGGATGCGCATGGCCGCAGTATTCCGGGGCAGTCGGGTCCCGAGAAGGGCGCCACGCCAGCGGTGCACGGCGGGCTGCGGGCCTTCGCGCGCGGACGTGCCGGGTGCGGATGTCCCGGTGCGGACGTGCCAGTGCGGATGTCCCAGCGCGGACGTGCCGAGTGCGGTCGTGCCGGGCACGGAACCGTCCGGGGCCGGTGAGGCGTCCCAGCAGGTTGTACGGCGTGCACGGGGCCGCCGTACGGCTCGAAGGGCGGTAGGACGCATGAGCTTCGTCGCATGGATCGTGCTGGGCCTGGTGGCTGGGGCCCTGGCCAAGCTGCTGCTGCCGGGGCGGGACCCGGGGGGTCTGGTGGTGACCACCCTGATCGGTGTCGCCGGGTCCTTCGTCGGCGGATGGATCTCCGCGAAATTCCTGGACCGGCCGGTGACGGCGCAGTTCTTCGACCTGGCGACCTGGGGGGCCGCGATCGGTGGCGCCCTGGTGCTGCTGATCCTCTACCGGCTCGTCTTCGGCAACTCCCGCAACTGACGGCGGGCCGGCCACCGGGGCGCAGCGAAGAGTCGGGAGGACGGGCCGGACCGGCCGCGCGGGAGACGGCGCGGCCGGTTCTTCGCGTCCTGTGCCGGGCGGGGAGCGGTCAGGCCCTGGTGGCCAGGCCGCCGAGGATGAGCCGCCAGAGGGCCTCGAACCGCTCGCCGGCGGCCGGGTCGGACCAGCTCGCCGCGTGGGCGGGGTTGTGGAAGTGGGCGGTCGCCTCGAACACGGCGCGGGCGGTCGAGCCGACGTGCGCGGTCGGGTCGGTGGAGGCGGACTGGAACTCCCCGCTCTCCACGCCGTCCCGGACGATGTCGGCGATCTGGGCGATCAGCGTCCCGATGTGGGTTTCGACCGTGCTGCTGTTCTCGCCGACCAGCGTCATGTAGGTCGCGAACAGCTGAGGGTCGTCCAAGGCCTTCCGGCGCTTGGCGGCGAAGAGCGTGGCCAGCCAGCGGTGCAGGCGATCGGCGGCCGGCCCGGTCTCGTCGGTGATGAGGCGCAGCTCGTCGTGGGCCTGGTCGAGCCAGCGTTCGGTGACGGCCTCGCGCAGCGCCGCCTTGCTCGGGAAGAACCGGTAGACGCTGCCGTGGCTGACACCGAGCGTGCGGGCGACGTCGACGACGGTGGCCTTCGCCGGTCCGAACCGCCTGAGGACGTCCTCCGTCGCGCTCAGGATCTGCTCGGCGGTCAGTGCGTTGTCCGGGCTCACGGGGAGGTACGTCCTTACGGGTGCGGCGTCCGTCCGCCGGGGTGCGGCGGACGGACGGCCGACCGGTCGGCGGCCGCTCGGGGGCGGGGCCACCGGTCGGCCTGCGGTTGGTACGGGTGCTGACGGCCCCGCCCGGAGCGGGTTGCCGACACGGCCGGGACCGCGACTCAGTGCTCGCTGTCGAGATGGGCCATCTGAGCGGCAGCGTACCTGTCGCCGGCCGCGGACCCGGCGGGGACCGCCGGCTCGATGGCCGCGAGGTCGGCCCCGGTGAGGGTCACGTCGAGCGCTCCGAGGGCCTCGGTGAGGCGGTCGCGGCGGCGGGCGCCGACCAGCGGGACGATGTCCTCGCCGCGCGAGGCGACCCAGGCGATCGCGATCTGCGCGACGGTGGCGTTCCGTTCGGCGGCGACCGCGCGCAGGGCGTCGACGAGCCGCAGGTTGTGGGTGAGGTTGTCGCCCTGGAAGCGGGGGCTGTGGCCGCGGAAGTCGGTGCCGGCCAGTTCGCGGTCGTTCTGCCAGTGGCCGCTGAGCAGGCCGCGCGAGAGCACGCCGTAGGCGGTCACGCCGATGCCGAGCTCGCGCGCGACGGGCAGGATCCCGGCCTCGACGGAGCGGGAGATGAGCGAGTACTCGATCTGGAGGTCGCTGATCGGGTGGACGGCGGCGGCGCGGCGCAGGGTGTCGGCGCCGACCTCGGAGAGGCCGATGTGGCGGACGTGGCCGGCCTCGACCAGCTCGGCGATCGCGCCGACGGTCTCCTCGACCGGCACGGCCGGGTCCAGCCGGGCGGGGCGGTAGATGTCGATGTGGTCGGTGCGCAGGCGGCGCAGGGTGTAGGCGAGGGCGGTCTTGACCGCCGCCGGGCGGGCGTCGTAGCCGAGCCACTGGCCGTCCGGGCTGCGCTGGGCGCCGAACTTCACGCTGATCCGGACGTCCTCGCGGTCGCGGCCGCGCAGCGCCTCGTGGATCAGCAGCTCGTTGTGGCCCATGCCGTAGAAGTCGCCGGTGTCGAGCAGGGTGACGCCGGCGTCGAGGGCGGCGTGGATGGTCGCGATGCTCTCGGCCTCGTCGGCGGGGCCGTAGAGGTCCGACATGCCCATGCAGCCGAGGCCGAGGGGGGAGACCGTCGGGCCGGTGGCGCCGAGCTTGCGCGGGGGGAGGTAGCGAGGGTTCTGGGTGGTGGACATGGGTCAACGATGACACGACGACTGACAGATTTCAAAATCTGTCATCTGAAATCTGTCAGCTGTTATTCGTCGATCACCGGGGCCCGCGTCCTCGGCGCGCGGCCGACGGCGGCCGTCAGTCGCTCACCCGGCTGCGGTTCTCGTACGCCAGGTCGAGGTACTCGGGATGCCGGAGCATCCACCCCTTGATGAACGGGCACGTCGCCAGGACCGCGACCCCCCGCGCCCGTGCGTCGTCCAGGGCCGCCCGGGCCAGCGCCCCGCCGACGCCCTGCCCCTCGTAGGCGGGCTCGACCACCGTGTGCGGGTACACCACCAGCCCGTCGCTGCGCAGGTACTCGGCGAACCCGGCCAGGGCGCCGTCCGACCATGCCTCGAACCGGCCGGCACCGTCGGTGTCACGGATCGTGACTGTCATGGCGGACTCCTCGCTGCTCGATCCACTGCTCGGCCCGTCGGCCGGGCCGGGGCCGCCCGGTCCATCATCGAGCGGGCGCCGCGACCCCGCTCGCCGGGCCGTCGGCACTTGCGGCGGCGGCAGCCGGTCCACTCGCGCCTGGTCCACCCGCACCTCGTCCACCCGCACCTGCTCCACCCGCCGCCGCGCCCGCGGGCCCCGCGCCCGGCGCCGACCGGCTCCCGCCCGGGGCGCGCAGCAGATGGGCCCGCGCCGGCGGGACGTTCCGCCACACCACCCGGCTCCCCAGCCCGTACTCCTCCTCGAACCGGCGCAGCAACCGCACCACCGCCCGGTGCCGCACGCTCTGCCGGGGGCCGGACGACAGCAGCCGCGCCGCCGACGTCCCCAGATAGCCGAAATACGTCAGCTCGCCCCCCGGCACCAGCAGCTCCAGGTAGAGATCGAGGATGCGCCGCACCTCCGCCGGCTCGAAGTTGGTGAACGGCAGCCCCGACACGATCACGTCGTACCGTTCGGCCCCCGCTCCCGACCGACCGTCGACGCGGCCTCCGTCCCCGGCGGGAGGCGGGCCGCACCCGGGCAGGTCCTGCACCCGGCAGGTCGACAGCCGCAGGCCGAGATCCGCCCCGCGCCGCGCCAACTCCTCGTCCGTCCGCAGCCGTTCGGCGAACCGTGGATTGGGCTCCACCACGTGCAACCGGTCTCCCGCCCGCAGCACCCGGACCAGCCGCCGCGTCACCACACCCGTCCCGGCCCCCACCTCCAGCACCGAGAGCGGCCGGTCCGGACGGCTCGTCGCCGGGACCGTCAGCGCGTTCACCAGGCCCGCCCCGCTCGGCGCCACCGCGCCCGTCAGCCGGAACGTGCGCAGCGCCTCGGACAGGAAGAGCCACCCGTCACCGCCGCCCGCTCTCCGCCGCCCGGCCCGAGCGGTCGCGGTGTTCGCGTTCTCCGTGGTGCCGGCGGGGGAGACGGGCCCGCAGCCGAGCTGATGTGTCGTCATGACAGCGACGCTAGAAAGAGTCCGACCTGCCCGGAACGGCCGAAGGATGCCCCGCACCCCCGACGAAAGTCGAGGGTGCCGATGGCCGATCGGCAGGGGTGGCGCACCCTCGGTCCGTCGTAGCATCGGGGCCCGGACGACGGACGGAAGGAGGCGCGATCCGCGTGAACAACCAGCAACGCCTGCTCGGTCGGTACGCCCCCGGCCGGCACCGCACGACCGAGACGCTGCTCCTGCTGACCGTCCTCGTGCTCGCCGTCGAGGAGAGCCTCGCCCAGTGGCACGTCCACGACCTCCCCTGGCGCCCGCTGCGCATGGCCGGAGCCGTCCTCGCCCCACTGTCCCTGCTGTCGGCCCGCCGCCACCCGGTCGCCGCCGCCGTGCTCCCCGTCCTGTTCAGCGGACTGCTGAACCGCGCCTTCCCCGGCCTGTTCAGCCTCTACCACCTGGCCTCGACGGGCCGCTCCGGCCCGGCGCTCGCCGCCGCGGTCGTGCTCGCCGGGCTCGGTGCGGTCCGTGCCGACTCCCTCGCCGACTGGGCCGGCACCACCGGCTCCCAACTCCTGGTCGAGGCGGCCGTCCTCTCCCTCGGACTGTGGCTGCACAGCCGCCGCATCCTGATCCGGACCCTGAACGCCAAGGTCGAGGCACTCGGCCGGGAGCGCGAACTCCGGGCCGAACAGGCCCGCTCCGCCGAACGCGCCCGGATCGCCCGCGAGATGCACGACGTCCTCGCCCACCGGCTCAGCCTGCTCGTCCTGCACGCCGGAGTGCTGCGCGACCGGGCCCGGGCCGGCACCGTGGCGGACGACCCGGAACGCCTCGCCCACCGCCTCGAACTGCTCAGGTCCACGGCCGCCCGCTCGCTCGACGACCTGCGCGACGTTCTCGGCGCGCTCCGGGCCGATCCGCCGGTGCCCCTGGGGGCGACCCGGTCGGCCGGTTCCGTCGAACCGGACGGTGACGCCGGGGTATTGGACTGTGTGCGAACGGACTCCGGGCGGGGGAGCGCGGAGGCGAGTACGGGACCGGGCGCCGAGCCGGGCCCAGCGCCCACCGGGGCGGGCGCCGCGCTGCTCTCCGCGCCCGTCGTTCCCCGCCCGTCCGTCGCCGCGCCCGCCCTGCGGGACCTCGCCGAACTCGTCGCCGAGGCCACGGCCTCGGGCCAGCGCGTGGAACTGGCCCTCGCCGGTGACCCGGAGGCCGTCCCGACCACCCACCGGCTGGCCGTGCACCGGGTCGTCCAGGAGGCGTTGACCAACGCGCGCAAGTACGCCCACACCGCCCCGGTCACCGTCCGCGTCCGGTACGGCGCGCCCGCCACGACCGTCGAGGTGTGCAACGGCGCGGGAGACCCGGCGCCGTCCGGTGCCTGCACCGGGGGCGGTTACGGCCTGGTCGGGCTCGGCGAGCGGGTCGGCGCGCTCGGCGGCCACTTCGACGCGGGCCCCGACGGCCGGGGCGGGTTCCGTCTCGCCGCCCGCCTTCCGGCACCGGACCGGCTCCCGGTCCGGCCACCGCTCGACCCGCCGGCCCCGCCGCCCGCCTCACCACCCGTCCCACCGCCGGTCCCACCGCCCGGCCGGTGTCCCGCCCCGGCGGCCGCCCGCCCGCGGACCGGCCCGAACCCACCGAGCGAGGCGACGTGATCCGCACCATGGTGGTCGACGACGACGCGCTGGTCCGGCTCGGCCTCGTCGACCTGCTCGCCCAGGACCCGGAGCTGACCGTGGTCGCCGAGGCCGCCGACGGACTGGAGGCCGTCGAACTCGCCGCCCGCCACCGCATCGACGTCGCCCTGATGGACATCCGGATGCCCAGGCTCGACGGCATCGCCGCGACCCGGCGGCTCCGCGCCCTGCCGGACGGTCCGCGCGTCATCGCGCTCACCACCTTCGACCTCGACGAGTACGTGTACCGGGCCTTGGCGGCCGGGGCCGACGGCTTCCTGCTCAAGGACACCCCGCCCGCCGAGATCGCCCGCGCCGTCCACGTGGTCGCCGGCGGGCAGGGGATGCTCCACCCGGCCGCCGCCCGCCGCCTCATCGACCGTTACCACCGCACCGGGGAGCCACGCGCGGTCGCGGCCCGGGGCCGCCTGGAGGGGCTCACGCCGCGCGAGGGCGAGGTGCTGCGCGAACTCGCCGTCGGCCGCTCCAACGCCGAGATCGCGGCCGTCCTCGGGATGCGCGAGAGCACCGTCAAGGCCCATGTCAGCCGGATCCTCACCGGGCTGGGCGTCGGCAACCGCGTCCAGGCGGCGCTGCTCGCCCGGGACGCAGGGGTGGTGGGTGACGGCGGCACGGTGGGCGACGGCGGCTGACCCGACCGATCTCCCCTCGTGCGACGATCCGTCCGCACTTCTCCAGCATCGCCTGGGAACACGGTGGTTTGCCCCGAATCAACCGCCCCCGGATCAGCGCCGCGCGGTAGTCGACGCCGATCCGCCGTCACCCATCTGGCTTGGAAAAGGCGCGCCTTGGCGTCCTGTGCTGCCGAACCCCGGCCCCGGGTCCATGGTGGAGGTGGGCGCGATCCGGCGACCGCGCCCGCGCGCCGAGCCGGGTTCGCATGTCGTGCGCCGACCGCCGTTCAGCGGCCGGGCGACGGGGCGGATCCCGACCCCGGCACGCTGGGAGCAGGGCCACCTCGCAGGAAACCGAACGGTTCTTCTAGGCTCACATCTCGGCTTCCCTGTGGTGGCGTGTCGTTCTGCGCCCGCCGCAAGGGAAGCCGCCGTCCACGGAGGCTCCGGGACGATCGGGGCCACCGGATCGAGCGAGGAGGACGCACATGCCACACACGCCGCCCAGCCGTTCCAACGTACTTGGAACGGACGGACCCTCTTGGTGTCCCGCCGTCACAGTCGGGCCCGTCGGCCCGGTGACCTGGTCGGAGCGGACCGGCCGTCCCGGTCGATCCGCGCGGCCGCTGTATACCGGCGGCGGCCGCGGAGGCAAGCGTTGAGTCCTCAAGCCGTCCGCCCCGCCACTCCCGCAGCAGGCCCCGTGACCGCCGCGACCCCCGTCCCCGCCACTGCCCCGGTGGCCGTCGCCGCTGGCGCGACCACCGCCCCGGCCGCCCCGACCCCGGCGGCCACCACCGGATCCGCTGCAGCGAGCACCACCACCACGAGCACCGCCATCGCGAGCGCTGCCACCACGAGCACCGACAGCACCACGACGGTCACCACGATGACGGCCGGCGCCACCACTGCCGCCGTCACCGCGACAGCAGCCACCACTGCCTTCACCCCCGTCGAGCCGACCAGGACCGCCGGCGCCGCAACCGGCACGGCCGCCTCCGGCACCGTGAGAACCGGCACCGCCCGAACCACCCTCGCCCCGGCCGCCCCCACACCCGCCGCCGCGCCACCCACCGCAGCGGCCCCCCACACTCCGGCCGTCCCCGACAGCGAGGGCCAAACCGGTCCCACCGCCGCTCTCCCCGGTCTGCCCCAGGCCCTCAGCACCCGCGCCCGCACCCTCGCCGGAGCCGTCCGGCGACGCTGCGCGGACCTGGCCCGGATCGAGTCCCCCAGTGGCGACGCACCCCGACTCGACGCCCTCGCGGAGGAGTTGGCCGCCGGATTCCGGGCCACCGGCGCCACGGTCCAGCGCGAACCGGGCCCGGCCGGCGATCACCTCGTTCTCGAATGGGAGGGCCGCGACGAGAGCCTGCCGCACCTGCTCGTGGTCGGTCACCACGACACCGTCTGGCCGGCCGGCATCCTCACCGACTGGCCGGTCACCGAGCAGGACGGCACCCTGAGCGGTCCCGGCGTGGTCGACATGAAGGGCGGACTCGCCATCCTGGAGGGAGCCTTCGCCCTGCTCGCCGACCTCGGCCAGCGCCCCCACCGCACGGTCCGCCTGGTCGTGGTCTCCGACGAGGAGGTCGGCAGCCCGGACGGCAGGCGCCTCGTCGAACGCCAACTGCGGGACGCCGCTGCCGTACTGGGCCTCGAACCGCCGCACCCGGACGGCCGGCTCAAGACCGCCCGCCGCGGCTCCACCCGGGTGCGGCTCACCGTCACCGGGCGCGAGGCGCACGCCGGCAACGACGCCGCCGACGGCGTATCGGCAGTGGACGAACTGGTCGACCAGCTCGTCGCCGTCCGCGGCCTGACCAGCCTCCCCGGCACCGAACTGAACGCCGGCCGGATCAGCGGCGGCAGCCGGGCCAACGTGGTGGCGGGCCGGGCCGAGGCGGAACTCGGCCTGCGCTTCTCCACCACCGAGGCGCAGCGCCGGACCCTCGACAACCTCGCCCGCCTGACCGCGCTGCGGCCGGGCGCGCGGGTGCGGACCGAGGTGCTGTCCAGCCGCCCGGCCTGGCCCGAGCGCTCCGCGAACCCGCTGCTGCGCCACGTCCGTTCGCTGGCGGCGGTGCTGGGGCAGCAGTTGGACGGCGCTCCGGCGGGCGGGGCGGGCGACACCAACCTGCCGGGCTCGCGCGGACTCCCCACGCTCGACGGCTTCGGAGCTGTCGGCGGGGGCGCGCACGCCCGGCACGAGCACATCCGGATCGACCAGTTGGCACCGAGGATCGCCCTGCTGGCGGCGCTCCTCGCCGTCCCGCTCCCGCGGCTGCGCGACCGCTCGGAGGGGTGACGGGGCGGGGAGTCCTGGCCGGTGCTCCCGGCCGGTGACGGCTGACGGTTGACGAGTGACCGTCGGCCGTCGGAGGACAACTGGCGGCAGCCGACGGCCGGCAGATGGTGACATCTGTCGGCCGTCGGCTGTTCAGTGCTGTTCGGTTTCCCTGCCGGTGTCCTCTCCGGTGTTCTCTCCGGCGTCCGCGAGCAGCGGGAAGAGCCGGGTGACCGCCGCGACGGGGTGCGTTCCGGCGCGCGGTTCGCGCTGCCGGTAGGGCGCGAGCAGGGCGCGGACGGCGGCGCCGAGGTCGGCGAGCTCGTCGCTGGTGAGGTGCAGGACGTCGCTGGAGGTCTGGTCCCGCTGCCACTCGGCGGGCGCGGCGGACCGGTTGGCGAGCCAGTGGCGGTAGCTGCTGTCCTCCAGCTCGGTCGCCAGCTCGGGGGTCAGGTCGCCGCCGGTCCGGCCGGCCGTCGGCGTGCCCGGCTCGGAAGGCATCAGCGACCCCTCCCAGCGCAGCCGCCACGGACGGGAGCGGCCGTCCACGGTCGGCGCCTCCTCGACCAGCCCGTACCGGGCCAGCTGTCGGAGGTGGAAGGAGCACGTTCCGGAACTCTGGCGGAGCATCTGCGCGGCCTGGTTCGAGGTGATGCTGCCCCACTCGGCGATCAGGTCGAGCAGTGCGGCGCGGACCGCGTGCTGCGGCAGCGGCCGGGACGGCGCCCCGCTCTGGACGGCGGCCGGTTCGGCGGGGGTGTTGCTGTGGGTGGTCACTTTGCAAAGACTCCACTTTGCAAAGTTATTTGGCAAGTCCGGATCGTGTCGATCCGTGGTCAGGCCAGTGTTTGCAAGGCTTGTGGAGTTATCGGCGGCGTTCGGCGGGGCTCCGGCGAACGCCTTCCCAGACTTTGCAAAGTGCACACTTTGCAAAGTGTGGGAGAGTGGCGAGCAGTGGAGCCGGTGTCGGATCCTGCGCGCCGCGGCGCCGCATCCGACACCGCGGCGCGGAGAGCGCCACGAGCCGGGTACTCGGGAATCCGGGTTGCCCGGCAATGCGGGAGCCCGGGATTCCGGGAACGCGACCCGCAGGACTGCACGGACGCACGGGACCGCAACAACCCGGCAGCGCAGCAGCACCACGGAAGCCGCAGGCACAAGGAGGGGGAGAAGGTCATGGCGCGACACGAGTCGGCGAACCGGACGGGGACGACCCGGAGGCAGATGGGGCAGGTGAGGCAGGTGCGACTGCAGGGCGAGGTGCAGGCGGCCTACCCCGAGGTGCCGCCGGAGGCCCTGCGGGGCGAGGTGCGACGGGTCACCGTCGTCGGGGAGGAGGTCCTCCACCGCCGGTGCCGGGACGTGGCGGAGGACGAGTTCGGCACGCCCGCGCTGGCGCGGCTGATCGACGACATGTTCGCCACCATGCGGGTCGCCGAAGGCGCCGGACTGGCCGCTAACCAGATCGGCGTCGACCTCCAGCTCTTCGTCTGGGACTGCTCCGACGAGGACGGCGTCCGCCACGTGGGCCACATCCTCAACCCCGTGCTCGACGAGCTTCCCGCCGGTGAGCGGCGACTGGTCGAGGCGGAGGAGGGCTGTCTGTCCGTCCCCGGCCCGTACGCGGACCTGGCCCGTCCGGACCGGGCGGTGGTCCGGGGCCGGGACCTGGACGGCCGGCCGCTGGTCGTCGAGGGGCGCGGCTACTTCGCGCGCTGCCTCCAGCACGAGGCCGACCACCTGGGCGGCGGCCTCTACATCGACCGCCTCGCCGCCCGGGAGCGGCGCGCGGCGCTGCGCCGCATGGAGGAGCGCAAGGCGGAGGTGTTCGCCGGGCGGGCCGTCCGCGCCGAGGAACTGGCCGCCCTGCGTCGGACGTCGGCCTGACCCAGGTCTTCCGCGCCGTCGGTGAGCGGCCGGCGGCGACGCGTTCCACTCGGCCGGGCCCGAGCCCCCCAGGGGCCCGGGCCCGGCCTTCGCCCGCTCCTGGCCCCGCCCCGCCGGGTCACGAGCAGCTGCCCGCCCCCGGGCCGCTGCCCCGTCCCCCGAGCCGCTGCCCCGTCATCGGCGGTGCTCCCTTGTCAGTCGCCCGTCCCACCGCGCACAATGGTACCGACCGAACGGTCAGTCGGTTGGCGGCCCGCCGACGGGTGGGGACACAGGCAGCGAAAGGGGACCGTGGTGACAGCAGAGGTGGCCGAGCGGCCCGGGGCATCGCCCGAGGACGCGTTCGAGGCCGTCATCGCCGCGGAGCAGCGCATCGAGCCCCGCGACTGGATGCCCGACGCCTACCGGGCGACCCTCGTGCGCCAGATCGCCCAGCACGCGCACTCCGAGATCATCGGCATGCAGCCCGAGGGCAACTGGCTCACCCGCGCCCCCTCCCTGCGGCGCAAGGCGATCCTGCTCGCGAAGGCCCAGGACGAGGCCGGTCACGGCCTCTACCTCTACGCCGCCGCCGAGACCCTCGGCGTGGACCGCGCCGAACTCACCGAGAAGCTGATCTCCGGCCGCCAGAAGTACTCCTCGATCTTCAACTACCCGACCCTCACCTTCGCCGACGTCGGTGTGATCGGCTGGCTGGTCGACGGCGCCGCGATCTGCAACCAGGTCCCGCTCTGCCGCTGCAGCTACGGCCCGTACGCGCGCGCCATGGTCCGGATCTGCAAGGAGGAGTCCTTCCACCAGCGCCAGGGCTACGAGCTGCTGATGACGCTGATGCGCGGCACCGAGGCCCAGCGGCGGATGGTCCAGGACGCGGTGGACCGCTGGTGGTGGCCGTCGCTGATGATGTTCGGCCCCTCGGACGCCGCCTCGCCGAACACCGCCCGTTCGATGGCCTGGCGGATCAAGCGGCACACCAACGACGAGCTGCGGCAGCGCTTCGTCGACATGACCGTGCCGCAGGCCGAGCACCTGGGCGTCACCCTCCCCGACCCCGGGATGAGCTGGAACGAGGAGCACGGCAGCTGGGACTTCGGCGAGCCGGACTGGTCGGAGCTGAACCGGGTCATCCAGGGCCAGGGCCCGTGCAACGCCCAGCGGGTGGAACGGCGGCGGGTCGCCCACGAGGACGGCGCGTGGGTCCGCGAGGCGGCCACCGCGTACGCGGAGAAGCGCCGCGCCGAGGCCCGCACGAGTACCGCGACCGGCACGAGTACCGCGACGGGCACGAGCACCGGGACGGACGCCGGTACGGCCTCGAACCCCGGCACGAAGACGGAACAGGAGAACGGAAAGTGACCGAGTCCAAGGCCGGCTGGCCGCTCTACGAGGTGTTCGTGCGCCCCCGGCGGGGCCTGAACCACGTGCACGTCGGCTCCCTGCACGCGGCCGACGGCCGGATGGCGCTGCTCGCCGCCCGCGACCTCTACACCCGCCGCAACGAGGGCGTCAGCCTCTGGGTGGTCCGCTCCGACGCCATCACCGCGTCCACCCCGGACGAGCGCGACCCCTTCTTCGCGCCCAGCGGCGACAAGGTCTACCGCCACCCGACCTTCTACGACATCCCCGAGGATGTCCCGCACATCTGACCGGGAGCAGCCGAACCATGACCGACGACCACGTGTACCTGAGCCTCGCCGAGGCGTCCCCCGAGCCCGAGGGCGAGGGCCGCTGGGCGTACGGGACGGGCTTCGCCGACCCACTGCTCGGGGTGGACACCGCCGTCCCGCCCGGGCTGGACGGGACCGACCTCGCGGCCTACTGCCTCATGCTGGGCGACGACGCGCTCGTCCTCGCCCAGCGCCTCATCGAGTGGTGCACCCGCGCGCCCGAACTTGAGGAGGAGGTCGCGCTCGCCAACCTCGGCCTCGACCTCCTCGGCCAGGCCCGCCAACTGCTCACCCGGGCCGGGCAGGCGGACGGCTCCGGGCGGACCGAGGACGACCTGGCGTACTGGCGCGAGGAGAACGAGTTCCGCAACGTCCGCCTGGTCGAGGCGCCGAACGGGGACTTCGCGTACTCGATCGCCCGCCTGCTGCTGTTCTCCACCGTCCGCGGCGCCCTCTACGAGGCGCTGGCCGGGCACGCCGACCCGGTGCTGGCGGCGGTCGCGGCGCGCGGGGTGAAGGAGCTGGCCTACCACCGCGAGTACGCCACCGCGTGGACGCTGCGCCTCGGCGACGGCACGCCGTACTCGGCCGCGCGGATGCAGGCCGGTCTGGACGCGGTCTGGCCGCTGCTGGAGGAGCTCCTCACCGCGCACCCGGTCGAGCTGCGGGTCGGCGTGGACCCGGCGACGCTGCGCGAACCGGTGCTGCGCTCACTGGCGGCGGTGCTGGCGGAGGCCGGGCTGACCGTGCCGGACGTGCCGGGGCTGGCGACCGTCGGCGGCCGGGCGGGCCGGGACGGGGTGCACAGCGAGGCCCTGGGTCTGCTGCTCGCCGAGATGCAGGTGCTGGCCCGCGCGCACCCGGGCGCGACGTGGTGACGGCCGTGGCCGGGGAGCGCGCGTCGAGCGGGGCGGCCTGGGCGGTGGCGGCCGCCGTGCCGGACCCGGAACTGCCGATGCTGACCCTGGCGGACCTGGGAGTGCTGGCCGACGTCGAGGTGGCCGGGGGCCCGGAGGACCCGGTGGTGACCGCCTGGCTCACCCCGACCTACTCGGGTTGTCCCGCCGTCGCCGAGATGGCCGCCGATGTGGACCGGCGGTTGCGCGCGGCCGGGTTCGCGGACGTCCGGGTCCGACTGCGGCTCGACCCGCCGTGGTCGACCGACCTGATCACCGCCGAGGGCCGGCGCAAGCTCGCCGAGGCCGGCATCGCCCCGCCGCGGCCCGGGGGCGGCGCGGCGGGCGGCGTCGCCACCCTGCTGAGCCTCGGCCCGACCCGGGTCGCGGCCGCCGCGCCCGTCGCCTGCCCGCTCTGCGGCGGTAGCGACACCGAGGAGCTGTCCCGCTTCGGCTCCACCGCGTGCAAGGCGCTGTGGCGCTGCCGCGAGTGCCGCGAGCCTTTCGAACGCGTCAAGGAGATCTGAATGGCCGCCGTCCCACCCGCAGCAGTCCCACCCGCAGCCGGCCCGTCGGCGGTCCCGGCAGCGCCGGCAGTCCCGCCGTCCGCCGAGCCCTCGCCCGTCCGTCCGGCCCGCCGACCGGCGTTCCACGCCCTGCGGATCGCCGCAGTGGAGCGCCTCTGCGACGACGCCGTCGCCGTGACCTTCGCGGTGCCGGACGGGCTCACGGAGGCGTTCGCCTTCCGGCCGGGGCAGACCCTGACGCTGCGCCGGGTGGTGGACGGGGTCGACGAGCGCCGCTCGTACTCGATCTGCGCCCCCGTCGGCGGCCCGCTGCGCATCGCCGTGCGCGAGGTGCCGGGCGGCCTGTTCTCCCGCTGGCTGGTGCGGGACGCCGGGCCTGGCGAGGAGGTGGAGGTGCTGACGCCGTCCGGCCTGTTCACCCCCGACCTCGGCGAGCCCGCCGACCACGTCCTGCTCGCCGCCGGCTCCGGCATCACGCCGATGCTGTCCATCGCCGCCTCCGTGCTGGCCGCCGACCGCGCCTCCACCGTGACCCTGCTCTACGGCAACCGCCGCAGCGACACCGTGATGTTCGCGGACGAGCTGGCCGACCTGAAGGACCGCTACCTGGGCCGCTTCCAGCTGGTCCATGTGCTCTCCCGGGAGACCCGGGACGCCGAACTGCTCAGCGGCCGCCTCGACCCGGAGCGGGTCGAGGCCCTGCTGCGGGCGCTGGTGGACGTCCCGGCCGTCGGCCACTGGTGGCTCTGCGGGCCGTTCGGGATGGTCACCGGGGCGAAGGAACTGCTCGGCGGTCTGGGCGTGCCGACGGACCGGGTGCACCAGGAGCTGTTCCACGCCGAGGACGAGCCGATCGGCGAACGCGCCGACGACACCCCGGGCGCGACGGAGGGTGCCGAGGGCGTCGAACGCAGCGAGGTCACCGTCGTCCTGGACGGCCGGGGCAGCACGCTCAGCCTGCCGCGCGACCGCTCGGTGCTGGACGGCGCGCAGCGTTCCCGGCCGGACCTGCCGTTCGCCTGCAAGGGCGGGGTGTGCGGGACCTGCCGCGCCCTGGTCACCGAGGGGGAGGTGTCGATGCGGCGCAACTTCGCCCTGGAGGAGAAGGAGTTGGCGGCCGGCTACGTCCTCACCTGCCAGGCCCGTCCGGTGACGGACCGGGTGACGGTCGACTACGACCGCTGACGGGCGCCCGGCCGCGCCCGCCCCGGCCGCGCCCGCCCGTCCCGGACTGCTGGCGCTACCCGGCCGCCACCGCGACGGCAGCGGCCGGGGCGGCGGCCGGGGCGCCGAGCAGCCCCACGATCTCGTTGACCGCCGCCCGACCCGCGCGGTTGGCGCCGACGGTGCTGGCGGACGGCCCGTAGCCGACCAGGTGGACCCGGGGGTCGGCGGTGGCCCGGGTGCCGGTCAGCGCGATGCCGCCACCCGGGGAGCGCAGGCCGAGCGGTGCGAGGTGGCCGACCTCGGGACGGAAGCCGGTCGCCCAGACGATCGCGTCGACGGCGAGTTCCTCGTCCCCCCAGGCGACCCCGTGCTCGGTGAGGCGGTCGAACATCGGCCGCCGCCGCAGCGCGCCCAGCTCCTCGGCGCGGCGGTAGGCCACCGACGGTCCGAGCCCGGTCACGCTCACCACGCTGCGCACCGGCAGCCCCTGGCGGACCCGCTCCTCGACCTGGGCGACCACGGCGCGCCCGTACTCCGGGGTGAACGGACCGGCGTGGTAGACCGGCGGGGTACGGGTGGCCCAGACGGTCTCGCCGACCGCCGCGACCTCCGACAGCACCTGGATCGCCGAGGCGCCCCCGCCCACCACCAGGACTCGCTTGCCGGCGAACTCCTCCGGCCCCCGGTACGCGGCGTAGTGCAGCTGCCGCCCGGCGAACCGGCCCGGGTAGTGGGGCAGGAAGGGCCGGGTCCAGGTGCCGGTGGCGTTGATCAGGGCCCGGGCCGACCAGGTGCCGGAGTCGGTTTCGACCAGCAGTCGGGCGTCGGGCCGCGCCGACTCCGAGCGCACCGACAGGACCTTGACCGGGCGCACCACCGGGAGCGCGTGCTGCGCCTCGTACGCCGCGAAGTACCCCGGGACGACGTCGCGCGCCGCCGCGTTCGGGTCGACTTCGGGCAGTTCCACGTCGGGCAGGTCGTGGAATCCGTGCACGGTGGCCATCCGCAGCGAGGGGGACCGGTGGGCCCAGGCGCCGCCGGGGGCGTCGTCGGCGTCGAGGACGACGAACCCGCCGCCGGTGTCACCGGCCCCTCCCGCCCCGCCGAACTCGCCCGTCCCGCCGCCCCGGACGGCTTCGCGGTACGGGGCGAAGCCGCGGCGGCGCAGGTGGTAGGCGGCGGACAGGCCCGCCTGGCCCGCGCCGATCACCAGGACGTCGACCCGGCGGACCGGGTCGGAGTTGGTTGCACCGTAAACAGTCACGCGGGTGAAACATCCGGTGCGCGGCGGGTGTTCCCGGCCGCCTCCGGACCGGGAACACCGGCGTCCGCGAGCCCCTCCGCCGTCGGGTCCGGGCCGGGCCGGAGCAGACCGGGCCGGACCTCCCCGACCCCCTCGGCTCAGGCCGTGGCCGGGGAGATCACCACCGCCGTGCCGTACGCGCAGACCTCCGTACCCGCGTCGGCCGCCTCCGTGACATCGAACCGGAACATCAGCACCGCGTTCCCGCCGCGCGCCTTGGTCTGCTCGACCAGCCGCTCCATCGCCTCGTTCCGGCTCTCCACCAGGGTCTTGGTCAGGCCGCGCAGCTCGCCGCCGACCAGCGACTTCAGCGAGGCACCGATCTGGCTGCCGATGTGGCGACTGCGCACGGTCAGGCCGAAGACCTCGCCGATCACATGGTCCACCCGGTAGCCGGGGATGTCGTTGGTGGTCACTACCAGCACCTGGGCGTCCGGGCGCTGCCCGCCGCCGTACTCGTCGATGTTTGCCATGGCGCCCATCCTGCGGGCGGTCCGACGCCGCCGAACAGAGGCGCGCGGGGGTGCGCCCGGGAGAAGGCGGAGCAGTGACGGCGAGAACGCGTAGGGTAGCCGGAACAGACCGGTGATCGGACGGCCGAAAGGCCGTACCGTAGCCCCATGGGCGAGCGAAGCGATCATCCACAGGGGCCGGGCGCGGCGGAGGACTCCGGCGCGCAGGAGATCGAGGCGACGGTGGTCCTGGGACTGCGGATCACGAACTGGCCGGCGCTGCGCGCCGCGGCCATCGCGGCCGTGGAGGAACTGGACTTCGAGGGCATCGATCCGGCCGGGCAGCGCCGTGAACTGCTGCGCGAGGTGGCCGAGGACGCCAACGCGGCACTCGGCGCACTGCTGCACCCGGACCGGCTGGTGGCGGCGATCCCCGGGGTCGAGGCGGTCGGCGGCACGCTGGAGATCAGCGTCACCGAGGACTTCGCGCCGGACTTCGCCGAGCTGTTCCCGCTGGACGGCGACGAGGAGGGCGGCAACGCGGCGGGCGACTGGACGCTCACCCCGCGCACCGCGTGCCTGCTCCACGCCCAGCTGCTCGGGCTGGCCGACGCCGCCTACGACGACCTCGACGAGCACGAGGACGAGCCGGTCGCCGACGGCGAGGAGGCCGACTGGACGGTGTTCGGGAGGCTGCCGCAACGCACTTGGCGGCTGCACCGCAACTGGCGCCGGTCGATGGCCCGCACCTTCGACGACCTCGCCGACGACCTCGCGCTCGGCGAATGGCCGCTGCCGCGCTGCCTGGCGGAGGAGATCGCGCTGCGGATGGCCCTCGTCGACGCCCGGACACTGCTCGGCGCGCAGCCCGAGTCCGTCGCCGACATGATGGGCGATCTGCCCGCGGACCTGTACGACTACGACTGGGACGGCTGCCACGACGAGCTGTTCGGCGTCTACGGACCGGACGACGGCGACCCGGAGCTGACCGCGGAGCAGCGAGCCGAACTGCTGCTCACCGCCACCCACCCGGAGGGCTGGTTCCTGAACTACGAGGACGCGGAGGAGCGGGAGGCGCAGCGCGGCTACCGCCGCTGACCGCGAGCCGCTGCCCGGGAGCCGCCGACCGCGAGCCGCCGACCCGGCGCCCGGCGCCGGGTGCCGGGTGCCGGGCGCCGGGCGCCGGGAGCCCCGAGGTGATCGCCCCGGGGCGGGGGCTGGCATGCTGGTCGGGTGACCTCACCGTTCGACGCCCCCGTTCCAGACCCGATGCCCGAGGACCGCGACGCCCGGCAGCAGTACGTGCTGCCGCTGGTCGTCCGGATGGAGCGCGCGACGCCGCCCGGCCGGACCGACGCGCTGGAGACCTCGGCGCGGGCGGTGCTGACCCTGCTGAACGACCCGCGGGTGGTCGAGGCGGAGGGCGAGTGGGCGGAGCGGGTGCTGGCCTGGGAGGACGCGCGGATCCGCAAGGTGGTCCGGCGGGCGCGCGGCGGCGAGTGGCGCCGGGCCGGGGAACTGCCCGGCATCACGGTGACGGGGCTGGAGGCGGAGGTGCGGGTGTTCCCGCCGGTGCCGCTGGACGGCTGGCCGAAGGAGCTGGCCAAGCTCCAGGTGTCGGGCACCGACCTGGAGGAGGCCGGTCCGGTCGGCGCCGCGCCCCCGGGTGTGCCGGTGCTGTGGCTGAACCCGGAGCTGGAGATGAGCGCCGGCAAGACGATGGCGCAGACCGGCCACGCCGCGCAGCTGGCCTGGTGGCGTCTTGACGAGGCCCGGCGCAAGGAGTGGGCGGAGAGCGGCTTCGCGCTCGCCGTCCGCACGGCGACGCCGGAGGCCTGGACGGAACTGGTGGCGAGCGGCCTCCCGCTGGTGCAGGACGCGGGCTTCACGGAGATCGCCCCGGGGAGCAGCACCGTGGTGGCGGACCACCCGGCGCTGCGCGACTGAGCGGTGTCGGCGGACGCCCGGTGTCGGTGCCGGGGGCTCACAACGCCTGGCGGCGCAGGCTGCGTATGCCGCCGTAGGTCGCGGCCGCGGCCCACAGGGCCATGATCAGCAGGCCGGTCCAGTGCCCGTACGCCACCTGCGGGTCGTCGGTGTAGCGCAGCGCGTACTGGCCGGCCCGGTCGGGCAGGAACTGCACGGCGTGGCGCACGACCGGGACGCCGGACAGCAGTGGGGAGAGCAGGAAGACGACGGGCAGCAGCAGGCCCATGGCCGCGGTGAGGTTGCGCAGGACGGCGGTCAGCCCGAGGCAGAACACCACCAGCAGGACCGGGTAGAGCACACCCGCCGTGGCACTGCGGACGAGGGCGGGGCCGTCCCAGACCTCCGGGACGAACGTGGCGTAGCCGGCGAACGCCCCGGCCGTCCCGGCCAGTCCGACGGCGAGGGCGACGGCTGCGGCGAGGGCGAGCTTGGCACTGTAGAGGCGCCCGCGGTGCGGGACGGCGGTCAGCGAGAGGCCGATCATGCGGGTGTTGAACTCCTGGCCGAACAGCAGGACGGCGAAGCAGACCAGGGCCGCCTGGCCGAAGTTGAGGCCGTAGTGGATGCCGACGCCCGGGTCGGAGGTGATGCTCCTGTCCTTGTCGCCGAGAGTGGCGGCGACGGCGGTGGTGAACCCGACCGTGAGCAGCAGGCCGATCAGCGGGGTGATCCAGAGCGAGCGCAGGGTGGTGAACTTGATCCGTTCCGCGCGCAGGGCGGCAGGGAGCGTCGAGCCGGTCACGGTGGTCGTCGTGGTGGTCGTCGTGGTCGTCGTCGCGGTGGTCATGCGGCCACCGCCCGGTACTCGACGCTGTCGGCGGTCATCCGCATGAAGGCTTCCTCCAAGGAGTCCTGTTGGACGGCGATCTCGAACAGCACCACGCCGTCGGCGGCGGCCAGGGCGGCGACGGACTCGGCCGTCGTGCCGGTGACCTCCCAGGCGCCGTCCGCCGAGGGTTGCGCGTCCAGGCCGGAACGGAGCATCAGCGCGGCCAGCCGGACCGGGTCGACGGCCCGTACCCGGATCCTGGTCCGGCCGTGGCGGTCGATGAAGTCGGAGGCCGCAGAGTCCGCCAGCAGCCGGCCCCGGCCGATCACCACCAGGTGGTCGGCGGTCAGGGCCATCTCCGTCATCAGGTGCGAGGAGACCAGCACCGCCCGGCCCTCGGCGGCCAGTCCGCGCAGCAGGGTGCGGATCCAGCGGATGCCCTCCGGGTCGAGGCCGTTGACCGGCTCGTCGAGCATCAGCACCGGTGGATCGCCGAGCAGTGCCGAGGCCACCCCGAGGCGCTGGCGCATGCCGAGCGAGAAGCCGCGGATCCGCCGCCCGGCCGCCCCGGTCAGGCCGACCCGGTCGAGCACCTCGTCGACCCGGCGGTCCGGCAGACCGTTGCTCGCGGCCAGCCAGCGCAGGTGGCCGCGGGCCGTGCGGCCGCCGTGCAGGGCCTGAGCGTCGAGCAGCGCCCCCACCCGCCGCAGCGGGCGGTCGAGTTCGGCGTAGGGGCGGCCGTCGACCAGGGCCCGGCCGGCCGTCGGGCGGTCGAGGCCGAGGATCAGCCGCATGGTGGTGCTCTTGCCGGCGCCGTTGGGCCCGAGGAAGCCCGTCACCACCCCCGGGGCCACTTCGAAGTCGAGCCCGTCCACCACCCGCGCCCCGCCGTACTCCTTGGTGAGGCCCTCCACCTTGATCACGATCGTCCTCCGTTCCTCTCCTCCGTGCTTCGGTGACTCCATGGGACCGCAGTCAGGGGGGCCGGCGGATCCCGCCCGGGAGGGGATCCGCCTCCCTCCCGAGAGGGAGTTTGCTCGGGGCCCTGACCTGGCAGGATGGCGCGATGCCCCGAATACTCGCGCCCCTGTTCAGCGCCACCACCTACGCGCGCTGGCTGCACCTGTTGATCGGACTGGTCTTCGTCGGCGTCGTGCTGATGGTCTATCCGGGAGTGGAGGGGTGGAGCCGCGGCGAGCTGCTGGCGCGGGCGGTGCCGCTGGACGCCGCGCTGCTGGTGCTGGCCGCGCTGGTGCCCGCGATGCGGCGGGCGGAGGGTGTGCAGGCGCGGCTGCTGCTGGTGCCCGACCGGGAGCAGGACATCGCGGTCGAGCCCTCCCGCGGCTGGGCCGACCGGCGGCGGACGGCGGCCTGGCTGGTCGGCCGGGTGGTCCTCGGCTGGCTCGTCGGCGGGGCCTCGGTCCTCGTGCCCGCCGCCGTCCTCGACCTGGTGGCGCGACCGGAGCAGGCGGTGTTCGGGCTGCGGTCGGCCGGCGAGGGCAGGGACGGCGGGCCGGGCTGGGCGGTGCTGCTGGCGCCGGTGCTGCTGTTCGCGCTCGGCTGGCTGGTCGTCTGGGCCGGGCGGCTCCAGCTCGCCATGGCGGTGAGGCTGTTGGGGCCGTCCCCGGCGGAGCGACTCGCCGCCGCCGAGCTCCGCGCCGAACGCCTGCTGGAACGCAACCTGCTGGCACGTGAGTTGCACGACTCGATCGGCCACGCGCTGACGGTGACGGTGCTCCAGGCCGGGGCGGCGCGCGAGCTCGGCGACCCGGCGTTCGCCGCCAGGGCGCTGGAGGTCATCGAGGAGACCGGCCGGCGGGCGATGGACGACCTGGAGCGCACGCTCGCCCTGCTGCGCGACCCGGGTGACCAGGGTGGATCGGGCAGCCCCGGTCCGGACTCCGGGACCGGCCCCGGCGGCGAGGACGCGCGGGAGCGGCCCGGGATAGACCGGCTCCCCGCCCTGTTCGAGACCGCCAGGGCGGCCGGCAGCCCCGTCGAGGCCCGGGTCGACGTCTCCTCCGGAGCCCTCCCCGGGGTGCTCTCCCGCGAGGGCTACCGGATCGTGCAGGAGGGCGTCACCAACGCCCTCAAGTACGCGCCCGGGGAGCCGATCAGCATCCGGATCGCCGTCCGCGACGGCAGCCTGGAACTGCGCTGCGCCAACGCCCTCCGCCCGCAGTCCGCCCGCTCCCGCGGCAGCTCACCGCGTCGGGGCGGCAAGGGACTTCGCGGCATCCGCGAACGGGCCGTCCTGCTGGGCGGCGAGACCGCCGCGGGCGCCGAAGGCGGCGAGTGGGTGCTGACCGTTCGGGTACCCCTACGCTTGGCCGGGTGACGATCGACATTCTGCTGGCCGACGACGAGGAACTCGTCCGGGCCGGCCTGCGGGTGGTGCTGGAGGCGCAGGGCGACCTGCGGGTGGTGGGCGAGGCGGAGGACGGCGCGGAGGCGATCGCGCTCGCCCGCCGACTGCGCCCGCACGTGGTGCTGATGGACGTTCGGATGCCCGGCCTGGACGGCCTCGCCGCCACCCGCGAACTGGTCCGCGACGCCGCCGCGCCCGGCGGGTACGCGCCGAAGATCCTGGTCGTCACCACGTTCGAGATCGACGACTACGTCTACCAGGCCCTGCGGGCGGGCGCGGACGGCTTCCTGCTCAAGCGCACCCGGCCGAGCGAGATCGCCCAGGCCGTACGGCTGGTGGCGGCCGGCGAGTCACTGCTCTTCCCCGCCCAGATCCGCCGGCTCGCCGCCGCCCAGGGAAACGCGGCGGCCCGCGGCACGATGGCCCGCGCCGCCCTGACCGAACGCGAGGCCGAGGTGCTGCGCCTGGTGACGCGCGGGCTGACCAACGGCGAGATCGCCGAACAGCTCTTCCTCGGGGTGCAGACGGTGAAGACCCACGTCAGCAGCCTGCTGGCGAAGCTCGGCGCGCGGGACCGGACCCAGGCGGTCATCCTCGCCTACGAGTCGGGCTTCGTGACGCCCACCGAGTGACCACCGAGTGACCACCGGGCGACCACCGGAGCTGCCGACGGCGGGAGGGGCCAGAGGTGGTCGGTGGGTGGTCAGGCCGGGTAGGCGTGCGTCTGGGCGGCCTTGACCGCGGCCCAGACCGTCGATCCCCGGGCCAGGCCCAGTTCGGCGGCCGCCGCCGGGGTGAGGTCGGCGGCCATCGGGACGGCCCCCGCCAGGTCGGCCCGCACCTGGTCGCCGTGGAGGTCGAGCCCGTTGACCGTCAGTTCCCAGACATTGCGCGCGCTCCCCTCCGGCCGCGAGCCGTGGAGGACGACGGCGGACGGCGGGAACGCGACGAAGACCGGCCCGGAAAGGTCCTCGTCGGTGGTCAGCACGGCGCCGTCCGGCAGCGTCACCAGGTGCCCGGCCGAGGTGCCCCGGTAGAGGTTCAGCCCGACCAGCCGGGCGATGTAGTCGGTGCGCGGCCGGCGCGCGATCTCCGCCGGCAGGCCGGACTGCACCTCGCGTCCGTCCTCGATCACCACCAGCCGGTCGGCCAGCACCATCGCGTCCAGCGGATCGTGCGTCACCAGCACCGCGACCGCCTCGAACTC
This sequence comes from Kitasatospora purpeofusca, assembly GCF_036010405.1. NCBI lineage: Bacteria > Bacillati > Actinomycetota > Actinomycetes > Kitasatosporales > Streptomycetaceae > Kitasatospora > Kitasatospora purpeofusca. Next base: position 7,605,719 of record NZ_CP108561.1, read on the forward strand.
GGCCAGGTGGCGCCGCAGCTGCGCCCGCACGTCGAGCCGGGTGCGGGCGTCCAGGGCGGCCAGCGGCTCGTCCAGCAGCAGCAGCCGGGGCCGGACGGCGAGCGCCCGGGCGAGCGCCACCCGTTGGGCCTGCCCGCCGGAGAGCCGGGCCGGGCGGGCGGCGGCGTGCTCGGCCAGGCCCATCCGCTCCAGCCAGCCGGCGGCCTCCGCGCGTGCCTCGCGCTTGGAACGGCCCCGGCAGCGCGGGCCGAAGGCGACGTTGTCGAGGGCGCTCAGATGCGGGAAGAGCAGGTAGTCCTGGAAGACCACGCCGACCGGGCGCTCCTCGGCCGGGGTGTGCAGGCGCTGGGCCGGGTCCTCCAGGACGTCGCCGTCCAGCCGCAGGTGACCGGCGCCGAGCGGCAGCAGCCCGGCCAGCGCGCGCAGGGCGGTGGACTTCCCGGCACCGTTCGGGCCGAGCAGCGCGACCACCTCGCCGGGGGCGGCGGTGAGGGCGAGGTCCAGGGTGAAGGCGGCGCGGTCGACCCGCAGCCGGGCGTCCAGACCGGCGGCACCGGGGTGGGAGGTCATCGGCGCGGCGCTCCGGGGACGGGGAGGGGGAAGGGGACGACAGGGACGACGGGCAGGGGGACGGGGGCAGGGGCGGCAGCCGGCCTCACGGCGCGGACATCCAGCGCTCGCGCAGGCCGGCCAGCACCGCGATCGACACCACCAGCAGGACCAGCGACAGCGCGATCGCCGCCTCCGGGTCCGACTCCATCGCGAGGTAGACGGCCAGCGGCATGGTCTGCGTGCGGCCCGGGAAGTTGCCCGCGAAGGTGATCGTCGCGCCGAACTCGCCGAGCGCCCGCGCCCAGGCCAGCACGGCACCGGCCCCGATGCCCGGCGCGATCAGCGGCAGGGTGACCCGCCGGAACGCGGTCAGCCGGGAGGCGCCCAGCGTCGCGGCGGCCTCCTCGTAGCGCGGGTCCGCGGCGCGCAGCGCGCCCTCGACGCTGATCACCAGGAACGGCATCGCGACGAACGCCTCCGCGATCACCACGCCGGTGGTGGTGAACGGCAGGGTGATGCCGAAGGCGGAGTCCAGCCAGGAGCCGACGATTCCGCGCCGGCCGAGCACCAGCAGCAGCGCGACACCGCCGACCACCGGAGGCAGCACCAGCGGCAGGGTGACCAGGGCCCGGACCAGCCGCCGGCCCGGCAGTTCGGTCCGGGCCAGCAGCCAGGCCAGCGGCACGCCCAGGACCAGGGACACCGCCGTGGCGGCCGTCGCGCAGACGAGCGAGAGGCGCAGCGCCTCCCACACCTGCGGGCTGGTGAGCTGCTCCGGGAGTGCGCTCCAGGGCGCCCGGACCAGCAGCCCGACCAGGGGGAGGACGAGGAACGCCAGGCCGAGCAGCGCGGGGAGCAGCAGGGCGACCGGCACCCGGCCCGCCCCCCGCCGGCCGCGCCGCCGCAGCCGGCCGGAGCCCGGACCGGAGCCCTGGCCCGGGAGCGACCCCGGGCCCGAGGAATCCCCGGACCCGGGGCCGCCCGCGGGGCCGTCCGCCGTGCCGTCAGCCGCGCCGTCCACGCGGCCGGTGCGACGGATCACGGCGCCTGGAAGCCCGCCGCGGTCAGCACCTGCTGCGCCTCGGACGACTGGATGTAGGCGACGAAGGCGGTGGCGCCGTCCTTGTTCGGCGCCTTGGCCAGGGCGGCGATCGGGTAGTCGTTCACGGCCTTGGCGGCCTCGGGGAATTCCACGCCGTCGATCTTCGCAGCATCGGCCTTCACATCGGTGCGGTACACGAGCGAGGCGTCGACCTCGCCGAGCTCGACCTTGGTCAGCGCGCCCTTGACGTCCTGCTCCAGGGTGACCGGGGTGAGGTTGACGTTCGCGGCCTTGAGGGCGGTCAGCGCGGCGGCGCCGCAGGGCATCTCCTTCGCGCAGAGCGCGACCTTCACGCCCGGCGCGGCCAGGTCGGCGAGACCGGCGAAGTGCTTGGGGTTGCCCTTGGGGACGGCGATGGCGAGGGTGTTGCGCACGAAGGTCTTCGGCTCGCCGGTGGCGCCGCCCGCGTCGGTGACGGTCTTCATGGTGGCCGGGCTGGCGGCGGCGAACACGTCGGCCGGGGCACCGGAGTTGATGCTCGTGGCGAGGGCGGAGCTGCCGCCGAAGTTGAAGGTGACCTTGGCGCCGGGGTTGGCGGCCTCGAACTTCTTGCCGAGCTCGGTGAAGGTCTCCTTGAGCGAGGCGGCGGCGAACACCGTGATCGCTCCGGTGGCCTTCGGGACGCCGGCCGCGCTCGTGCCGCCGGTCGCCGCGCCCGTGCCGGGGGCGGCGGGGGAGCTGCTGCTGCTCCTGGCGTCGGTGCCGCCGTCGCTGCCGCAGGCGGTGGCGCCGAGGGCGAGGACGAGGGCCGCCGCCGCGGTGGCGGTGAACCTGGTGGCGGTGAGTCTGCGGACGGTCATCCTTGGCTTCCCCTCCTGGGCGCGCCGGGAGGGGCGCGGGGTCAATGCCGCAGGTGCGGCCATTACGCCGATCATAGTGCCGCATATGCGGGCCTAATTTCGTCTGTCTCATCGCACAGGCCAGGGGTGCCGAAGCGGGTGGCGGGTCTGTCGGAAGACGCAAGCGGCCCGGGGCGGTCGTTCGGATCCCGCGCTGCCTCCGGGGCGCGGGGCGGCCGGTGAGCGCGGGGTGGCGCGCGTCGGCAGCGCTCTGTGCGCCCCTTCTGTGCCGATTACCCGGCAGTTACGTTGGGGACGGAACGGGGGGCACGACCGACCGGTCGCGCGGTCGGGGGCGGGGGTGCCCGACCGGCAGCGGGACCGGTGAGGCGCACGACCGAGGAGGGGACATGTCGCTGACCGCCGCGACCACCAGCACCACCAGTACTACCGGCACCGCCGCCACCATCACCCGGATACCCGGGCCGCCGGGACTCCCGCTGGTGGGCTCGCTGCTCGACCTGACCCGGCGTCCGCTGCGGACCTACCTCGACGCCCGCCGCGACTACGGCGACGTCGTCCGCTTCGCCGCCGGGCCGCCCGGACTGCGCGCCGAGTTCTACGCGGTGTTCTCGCCGGAGGGCGCGCACCAGGTGCTCGGCAGCGAAGCGGCCAACTTCCGCAAGGACAACAGCTTCTACGACGAGCTGCGGACCAGCCTCGGCAACGGCCTGCTGACCAGCCAGGACGGCGACTACCACCGCCAGCGCCGACTGATCCAGCCGCTGTTCACCCGGCGCCGGGTGGACGGCTACGCGGAGGCCGTCGGGCAGGAGTGCGCGGTGCTCGCCGACCGCTGGCGGGTGGTGCCCGGCGGCGTGGTCGACGTCGCGGAGGAGATGTCGCGGTTCGCGCTGCGCACGGTGTCCCGGATCCTCTTCGGGGCGGACGTGGAGGCGGCGGTGCGGGTGGTGCACCACAGCTTCCCGGTACTCGGCGAGTTCGTGCTCGAACGCGGCTTCGCACCGGTGAAGGTGCCCCGCGGTTGGCCGACCCCCGCCAACCGGCGGGCCGCCGGCGCGCAGCGCGACCTCTACGCGGTGTGCGACCGGATCATCGCCGAGCGCGCGGTGCGGCGGGCGGCGGGCGTGGCCGACACCGCCGGTCCGGACGACCTGCTGGAGCTGCTGACCCGGGCCCGGGGCGAGGACGGGGAGCGGCTCGACCCGGCCGAACTGCGCGACCAGGTCCTGATCTTCCTGCTCGCCGGGCACGAGACCACGGCGACCTCGCTCGCCTTCGCGCTCTTCCTGCTGGCCAAGCACCCGGAGCAGCGGCGCCGGGCCCGCGAGGAGGCGGACGCCGTACTGGCCGGCCGGGCGCCGGAGGCGGCGGACCTGGAGGCGCTGCCCTACCTCACCCAGGTGATGAAGGAGGCGATGCGGCTCTACCCGGCCGCCTCGCAGATGGGGCGACGCTCGGTGGCCGAATCGGTGATCGACGGCTACGTCGTGCCCGCCGGCGCCCAGGTCATCCTCGCGCCGTGGGTCACCCACCGGCACCCGGACCACTGGGAGCAGCCGGACCGCTTCGACCCGGACCGCTTCCTGCCCGAGCGGGAGAAGGAGCGCCACCGGTACGCCTGGTACCCGTTCGGGGGTGGGCCGCGGGCCTGCATAGGGCAGCACTTCTCCATGCTGGAGTCGGTGCTGGCGCTGGGCGCGCTGCTGCGGGACTTCGAGTTCGAGGCGGTGGACCGCGGCGTCCGGCTCGGCCAGGGCATCACGCTCCAGGTGCGGAGCCCGATGCGGGTCCGGCTGACGCCGCGCGGTTGAGGGCGGGTGGCCGACGGCGGGCGGGTGGCCGACGGCAATCAGTTGACGGCGCAGGGGATTTGGAAGTGGAGTGCCCGGGTGCGGGGCCCTTCGCTTTCGGGGCGGCCGTGCCGGTCGGGGCACACGACGGGGACATTCGAACACAATGCGCCGGTGCCGCGGGCGGATTCGCGGATCCTCGCCGCCGCCGGGCGGCCGCGCCGATAGCGTCCCATGCACCCCGGGTCGGAAGCGCACGCACGGACGGCACAAGAAGCACCGTCGCTCCACCACCCCGGCCTCCGCGCGGAGTCCGCCCGGCCCGGGGTCGCCCGCCCGGGCCGGGCGACCCCGGTGTCACCCTGGGCCCGCCTCCCGCCCTCATGCGAATGGCTGCGGAACGGTGGGACGACGAACTATGATGTGATGTGCGTCACAAGGCCGTACGGCCGACGGGTCGATGTCCACCGACCGGGCTTTCGGGGTGCCGATTTCCGAGGGGGCGGGATGGGAATCACGGCCGGTTGCCGAGGCGGAGCGGCCCCGGACCCGGACCCGGACCCGGACCCGGATCCGAGGCCGCGCCCGTCCGCCGGATCCGCCGAATTCGACCGGGTGTTCACGGAATTGCTGCCCAGGCTCCAGCGTGCCGCCGTGCGCATGCTCGGGGATCCGTTCGGCGCGGGTGATGTCGTCCACGAGGCGTATCTGCGGATCGCCCGGAATCCCGCCCGCTTCCTCGGTCATCCCCGGCCCTACGCCTACGCGTTCACCGCGATGGCGAACGTCGTGCGCGACGAGTGGCGCCGCGACCGCCGCCGGCTGCGCCAGTCCGAGGCGCTGGAGGACGTCGGACCGGCCGGCGTTCTCGCGGCCGTCGGCGGGTGGGGCGGGGGGTGCGGCGATCCGTCGGGTGGCGGGGTGGCCGAGCTGCAGGCGCACTGGGAGGTGGTGCGGCTGCTGCGCTGTCTGACGGTGAAGCAGGCGCGGGTGGTGCTGCTGGTCGACCTCGACGGCTACAGCCTGGAGGAGGCCGCCGAACTCCTCGGCGTGCACCGCTCCACCCTGGCGGTCACCCGGCGCCGGGCGCTGGACCGGTTGCGGAACGTCCTCGAACGGGAGCGCGAGTCGCCCGCCGGGGCGGGGTCCGGGGTCCGTCGCCCGTCCGGCGGTCGCTCGCCCGACCGTCGGCCCGATTCCCGGCCCGGCCGAGCGTCCGGTTCCCCGTCCGGCACACTGCCCGGCCCCCCGCCGGGTCCCCCGTCCGGCCCAGCGCCCGGGCATGTGCCAGGGGCGCGCGCGGGGTCCGACGCACCGGTCTGACGGCAAGTCAGCTCTGCTCCGGCCTCGCCCCGTACGCTGCAAATCGTGATCACGTACGAGGAGCATCGGCTCCGCTCCCTGGTGGACGAGGGCCGTTGGATCGAACTGCTGGGCGCCTACCGGCAGGCCCGGGCCGCCGCCGTCGCGCTCGATCTGGCGGACGGCGACCCGGTGGACGGCGACCTGACGGGCAGCGACCCGGCGTACCGCCGCCGGACGGCCGCGACCGCGACCGCAGTGTCGGCCGCGCAGAGCCGGGCCGGCATCGCCACCGCCGCGCTCGGCCACCTGATCGCGTACGCCGCACCGCCCGAGGTGGCCGCACGACTGTTCGACGCGGACGGCGGTCCCGGCACGGCGGCGGGGGTGGCCGACCACGACGCCGGGCCGCTCTGGGAGGTGCTGGCGACCCGGCACACCTGGCGGCGGCTCGCTCCGCTGCTCGGTCCGCCCCCGGTGCGGCGGCTGGTCGCGCAGACCCGGGTGCTGCTCGGCGAGGACCTCTCCCGGGGCGCCGAACCGGACCCCGAGGGGGTGCCGCTGCTGCTGGAGCCCTGGGAGTCCGTGGGACGGGCCGAGGGCATGCCGGTCCGGGAGTACCTGCGCCAGGGCGGTTCGCGCAGCGCCCTGCTGACGCTGCCCGCCAGCCGGGAGGGCCTGGCTCGGGTGGAGCTGCCCGAACCCGGCGTCCGGCTGCCGGGGCAGCCGGCCACCCGGGCGCTGGCCGAGCTGGCCGGCTGGGCGCGGACGGTCTGTGTGCGAGGACCGGCGGCGGGGGCCGCCGCCCAGCTCGTGCCGGGGCCGCTGGTCATCGGCGGGTACCTGCCGTTCGCCCTCGCCTGGCCGGCGCTGGTGCAGGCGGGCATCGCGGACCGCGCGCACGGCGCGGCGCACGGGCGGCTGGCGCTGTGGCGGGTGCTGACGGCGATGACCGGCGCGCAGCGGCCGGAGGCGGCGGACCGGGCGGAGGTCCGCGCCCTGGTCGCGCGGATGCGCTGCTTCACCTGGGACGATCCGGCCGACCGGCTGCGGCACCTGCACCTCGCGCTGGAGGATCCGGCGACCGGGCTGAGCTGGGCGGTCAGCGGCTCCGAGGAGGTCTGAGCGGGCCGATCGTCCCTGCGAGACGCGGGCTCGCGCCTCGCAGGGACCTGCCCGAGCACCGGCTCGGCCCCGGGACATGCGGGACCCCTGGTCCGGCGCCTTTTCCGGGGGGTTGGGCGGGGCGCCGGACCAGGGGAGTGTGAGGGACGGGCCCGCGGCTCAGGCGGCCGTCGTGGTCGCCGCCGTCGTGGCGGCGGCGGTGGTCGGGACAGCGGCCGGGACTGTGGTCGGGACCGGTGCCGCCGGGGCCGACCCGGCCGGGACGGTGCCCTCCGCCGCCGGGGCGCCCGCGCCGCCGTGCGCGTCGGCGTCCAGCAGCGTCCGCTCGTCGAACGGCACCTCGCCCGCCAGCACCTGCCGGGCCCGCTCGCGGTCGAGCTCCCCGGTCCACTGCCCGATCAGCACGGTGGCGACGGCGTTCCCGGCGAAGTTGGTGAGTGCCCGGGCCTCGGACATGAATCGGTCGATGCCGACGATCAGCCCGACGCCGTCCACCAGGGCAGGCTTGTGCGACTGGAGCCCGCCCGCGAGGGTGGCCAGTCCGGCGCCGGTGACGCCGGCCGCGCCCTTGCTGGCGATCACCATGAAGACCAGCAGCGACAGCTGCTCGCCCACCGACATCGGCTTGTCCATCGCCTCCGAGATGAAGATCGAGGCCATGGTCAGGTAGATCGCGGTGCCGTCCAGGTTGAAGCTGTAGCCGGTCGGGACGGTGATGCCGACCACCGGGCGGCTGACGCCCAGGTGCTCCATCTTGGCGATCAGCCGGGGGAGGGCGCTCTCCGAGGAGGAGGTGGAGAGGATCAGCAGGAACTCGCGGCCCAGGTAGCGCAGCAGGGTGAAGATGTTGACGCCGGCGACCAGGCGCAGCAGGGTGCCGAGCACCACGACCACGAACAGGGCGCAGGTCAGGTAGAAGCCGATCATGATGACGGCGAGGCTCTTCAGCGCGGCCGTACCGGTGGCGCCGACCACCGCGGCCATCGCCCCGAAGGCGCCGATCGGCGCCACCCACATGATCATCGCCATGACCCGGAAGACCAGCCGCTGCACGTGCTCGATGCCGCGCAGCACGGGTGCGCCGGCCGGGCCCATCGCCTGGAGGGCGAAGCCGGCCAGCAGGGCGATCAGCAGGGTCTGCAGCACCTTGCCCTCGGTGAGGGCGGAGAGCATGGTGGTGGGGATCATCCCGAGCAGGAAGTCGGCGGTGGACTGCGCGCCGCCGGCGGCGGCCTGGGCGTGGCCGGACTTGGCGAGCGCGGAGGTCAGGTGGAGGCCGCCGCCGGGCTCCAGCAGGTTGCCGACCAGCAGGCCGATGCCGAGGGCGACGGTCGACATGGCGAGGAAGTAGCCGAGGGCCAGGCCGCCGACCTTGCCGACCTTGGCGGCCTTGGTGACGGAGCCGATGCCGAGCACGATGGTGCAGAAGATGACCGGGCTGATCATCATCTTGATGAGGTTGACGAAGCCCGTGCCGACGGGCTTCAGCTCCACCGCGAAGTCCGGCGCGGCCAGGCCCACCACGACGCCCGCGACGACCGCCGCGATCACGGCGAGGTAGAGGAGGTGGGTGCGGTCCTTCGGTCTGGTGGCCGCGCCCGCCGCTGCTCCGGTGATCGACATCTGTGGCTCCTTCGCCCTGCTGTGCCCGGTGGCGCGAGCGCCGGTGGGGATGCGCTCATGGGGGTGCGCCGGTGTGCGGTCCGGGGGCCCCGGGTGGTGGGCCGCTCCGACTATGGCGTCCGGGCGTGACGGGGGTCACGTTTGCGTTCATAGAGTTCACGTCGTTCTCGTCCCCGCAGCGGGGTCCGCGCCGCCGGGGCCGTGGTGCACACTGACAGGCATGTCCGCGCGTACCCCTCTCCCGCCGCGCCGGCTGGTGCGCAGCCTGGCCGGACAGCTCTTCCTCGTCCAAGTGGTGATCGTCGCCGCCGTGGTCGCGGGCGGGGCGGTGCTCGCGTACCTGTTCACCGCCGGGCGCGCCGACGACGCGGCCCGCCGCCAGGTCACCGCCGTCGCCCGCGCCGTCGCCGACTCGCCGACCGTCCTTGACGCCGCCGGGGCGCCCGATCCGACGGCGGTGCTCCAGCCCTACGCCGAGCGGGTGCGGGTCGACACCGGGGTCTCCTTCGTCACCGTGATGGACACCGCCGGCGTCCGCTGGACCCACCCGCTGCCCGAGCAGATCGGGCGGCCCTTCCTCGGGCACATCGACTGGGCGCTCGCGGGGGAGACCCGCAGCGAGACCTACACCGGCACGCTCGGCCCGTCGGTGCGGGTGGTCACCCCGGTGCTGGACGAGCGGCACCGGGTGGTGGCGCTGGTCAGCGCGGGCATCACGGTGCAGTCGATCTCGGCCCGGCTGCGCGGTCCGCTGCTCGCCCTGGTGGGGGTCGCGGGGGCCGCGCTGGCCGTCGGCGGGATCGGCACCTACCTCGCCAACTCCCGGCTGCGGCGGCACACCCACGGCATGGGGCCGGCCGAGCTCAGCCACCTCTACGAGTACCACCAGGCCACCCTGCACGCCGTCCGGGAGGGGCTCGTCCTGCTCGACCGCGAGCACCGGGTGGTGCTCTGCAACGACGCCGCGCGCGAACTCCTGGGCCTGGAGGGGGCGGTGGAGGGCCGCCCGGTCGACGGGCTGGGACTGCCGGACGCGCTGCTGGCGGCCGTCTCCGGGGACGCGCCGGTCCGGGACGAGGTCCATCTGACCGCCGAGCGGGTGGTGGTGCTCAACACCTCCACCATCGGCACCGGGCTCGGCCGCGTCCTCACCCTCCGCGACCACACCGAACTCCAGGCGCTGAGCGGCGAGCTGGACTCCGTGCGCGGCTTCACCGAGGCGCTCGGCGCGCAGGCGCACGAGGCCGCCAACCGGCTGCACGCCGTCGTGTCGCTGATCGAACTCGGCCGTCACCGCGAGGCGGTGGAGTTCGCCACCGCCGAACTCGCCCTCGCCCAGCGGCTCACCGACCGGGTGGTGGCCGCCGTCGGCGAACCGGTGCTGGCCGCCCTGCTGCTGGGCAAGGCCGCCCAGGCTGCCGAGCGGGGCGTGGAGTTGACGCTCACGCCGGACAGTTCGATCGACGACGGGGTGCTGCCGCCGCGACTGACCGCCCGCGACCTCATCACCGTCCTCGGCAATCTGATCGACAACGCCGTGGACGCCGCGATCACCGGCGCGGCCGCGAACCCCGGCCCCCCGGAGGTCACCGTCACCGCCCGGATCGACGGGGACCACCTGCTGCTGCGGGTCGCCGACAGCGGGGACGGGATCGCCCCGGGCGCGGTGGACGACGTGTTCCGGCGCGGGTGGAGCACCAAACAGGACGGCCGCGCGGGCGGGGGCGGCGAAGGGGGCAGCCGGGCGAGCAGCAGCGGCCACGGGCGCGGACTCGGGCTCGCCCTGGTCGCCCAGGCCGCCCGGCGCAACGGCGGCACCGTCGAGGTCGGCCGGGAGCGCGGCGCGGTGCTCACCGTCCGGCTGCCGCTCGACCGCCCGGCGCGCGACGACGCCGGGGAGCGCGAGCGCGTGGCGGTGGCCCCGTGAGCCGAGGCAACGGCCGGGCCGAGAACGGCGCCGACGCCGACAGCGCCGCCGACGCCGAACGGTCCGAGATCTCCGTCCTGGTGGTCGAGGACGACCCGGTGGCCGCCGCCGCCCACACCCTCTACGTGGGGCGCGAGCCGGGATTCCGGGCGGTCGGCACCGTGCACGGCTGCGCGGAGGCGCTGCGCTTCCTGGAGCGGGCCCGGGCCGCCGGGCGCCCCGTCGACCTGCTGCTGCTGGACCTGTACCTCCCCGACGGGCACGGCCTCCAGCTCTGCGGCACCCTGCGCGCGGCCGGGCACGCCACCGACGTCATCGCGGTCACCTCCGCCCGCGACCTCGCGATGGTCCGCCGGGCGGTGTCCGCCGGCGTGGTCCAGTACCTGCTGAAGCCGTTCGCCGCCGCCGCGCTGCACGACCGCCTGGAGCGCTACGCCCGCTACCGGGACACCCTCGGGCGGACCGGTGCGGCCACCGGGCAGGACGAGGTCGACCAGGCGCTCGCGCTGCTGCGGATGCCCGAGCGCACCGCCCTGCCGAAGGGATTGAGCGCTCCGACGCTGGACACCGTGGCGGGGGTGCTGCGCGCGGAGCGCACCGGCCTGTCGGCCGCCGCCGCGGGTGCGGCGGCCGGTGTCTCGCGGATCACCGCCCGCCGCTACCTGGAGCACCTGGTGGACACCGGTCTCTGCGTCCGGGAGCCCCGCTACGGCACGGTCGGCCGGCCGGAGCTCTGCTACCGCTGGACCGGCGGCCCCGACGGACCGGACGTCCCCGGTCGGCCGTGACCTCCTGGCGGGTCGCTCGTTGAGGGAGTGGACGGGTTGTCACCCGCAAGGGTGGTTCAGGTGCCCCCGGACGGATCAGGGCAGGTCAGACAAGTAAGGTTAGGCTCACCTAATTTTCTGGGAGTCCGCCTTGACGCTCGCCGCTGAGCCCGCCACCGGTCCGACCGTCCCCCGTGCCGCCGTTCCCGCGCCCGCCCCGGCGCCCGAGCCCGCCGCCGGGACCGGGCCGTCGCCGGGCGCCGTGCTGCGCCGCCAGCGCCTGCGCGAGTCCGCCGCCCGCACCTACGCGCGCTCCTTCCCGATCGTCCCCGTGCGCGCCAGTGGCATGACCGTCGAGGGCGCCGACGGCCGCCGCTACCTCGACTGCCTCTCCGGCGCCGGCACCCTCGCGCTCGGCCACAACCACCCCGTGGTCCTGGAGGCGATCCGCCGCACCCTCGACAGCGGCGCCCCGCTCCACCTGCTCGACCTCGCGACCGCCGAGAAGGACGACTTCACCACCGCCCTGTTCGAGAGCCTGCCGCCCGCCTTCGCCGACGGCGCGCGCGTGCACTTCTGCGGGCCCGCCGGGACCGACGCCGTCGAGGCCGCGCTCAAGCTGATGCAGACCGCGACCGGCCGCTCCGGCGCCCTCGCCTTCACCGGCGCCTACCACGGGATGACCGCCGGATCCCTCGCGCTCACCGGCAACGTCGCCGTCAAGGAGCCGCTGCCCGGCGGCGGCGAGGTCGTCCGGCTGCCCTACCCCTACGGCTACCGCTGCCCGTTCGGGGTCGGCGGGGAGGCGGGCGCCGAACTCTCGGCCACCTACGTCGAACGGCTGCTCGACGACCCGGCCGGCGGTGTCGTCCCGCCCGCCGCGATGGTCCTGGAGGCCGTCCAGGGCGAGGGCGGCGTCGTCCCCGCGCCGGACGACTGGCTGCGCGCCATGCGCCGGATCACCGCCGAGCGCCGCATCCCGCTGATCGTCGACGAGGTGCAGACCGGCGTGGGCCGCACCGGGGCGATGTGGGCGGTCGAGCACAGCGGGATCGTGCCCGACGCGATGGTGCTCTCCAAGGCGATCGGCGGCAGCCTCCCGCTCGCCGTCGTCGTCTACCGGGAGGAGTACGACGGCTGGCGGCCCGGAGCCCACACCGGCACCTTCCGCGGCAACACGCTGGCCATGGCCGCCGGAGCCGCCACACTGCGCTACGTCGCCGCCAACGGGCTGGCCGAACGGGCGGCGGTGGTCGGCGACCGGATGGTCGAACGGCTGCGCGCGCTGGCCGGGGAACTCCCCGCGATCGGCGACGTGCGCGGACGCGGACTGATGATCGGCGTCGAACTCGTCGACCCGGCCGCGGAGCCGGACGCCTGCGGGGCCCGGCCGGCCGCGCCCGAACTCGCCGTCCGGGTCCGCGAGGCCTGCCTGGCCCGCGGCCTGATCGTCGAACTCGGCGGGCGGCACGACGCCGTCCTGCGGCTGCTGCCCCCGCTCACCGCCACGGACGAGCAGGCCGCCGCGGTGCTGGACCGGCTCGCCGACGCCATCGCGGCGGCGTCCGCGTGAGCGGCGGCCGAGGAGCAGGAGCAGGAGCGGGAACAGGGGCGGGAGCGGAAGCAGGGAGCGGGGCCGGCGAGGGCGCCGACGCGCCGCTCGACGCCCTCTCCGGCGGGGTCGGCGGACCGGCCGCCCTCGGCCCGCTGCTCGCCACCGTCCTCGACGCGCTGGAGACCGGCGCCACCCGGCGCGGCGGCCCGCTGCCGCCCGGCCGCCCCGCCGACCTCGCCGCCCTGGTCGACCGGGCCCTCGCCGCCGCCGAGGGCCCCGACGCCCTCGCCCGCCTCACCGAACTGCTCGCCCACGGCGCCGCCGACCCCGCCGACCCGTTCTGCGCCGCCCACCTGCACTGCCCGCCGCTCGCCGTGGCCGCCGCGGCCGACCTCGCCGTCAGCGCCCTCAACCCCTCCCAGGACTCCTGGGACCAGGCCCCCGCGGCGACGGCGCTGGAGACCGCGCTGCTCGCCGAACTCGCCGCCCTGGTCGGCTACGACCCCGCCCGGGCCGCGGGCGTCGTCACCTCCGGCGGTACCGAGTCCAACCTCATGGGCCTCATGCTCGCCCGCGACCAGAAGCTCGACGGCATCGTCGAACTCGACGGGCTCCTCGGTCTGCCCGCCGGCGTCCGGCCCCGGATCTTCGCCTCCCGCGCCGCGCACTTCTCGGTCCAGCGGGCGGCCGCCCTGCTCGGCCTCGGCGAACGCGCCGTCGTCCCGATCGACGTCGACCGCGACCTGAGGATGGACCCGGTGGCGCTCGAACGCGCCCTGGCCGAGGCGAGTTGGGCCGGACACACCCCCGTCGCGGTGGTCGCCACCGCCGGCACCACCGACACCGGCGCCGTCGACCCGCTGCCCGCCGCCGCCGAACTCGCCGCCCGCTACGACGCCTGGCTGCACGTCGACGCCGCGTACGGCGGCGGCGCCCTGCTCTCCGACCGGCTCGCCCCCCTGCTCGACGGCATCGAACGCGCCGACTCCGTCTCGCTGGACTGGCACAAGCTCGGCTGGCAGCCCGCCGCCGCCGGTGTCTTCCTGGTGCGCCACGCCGAGAACTACGTCTCGCTCGCCCGCCGGGCCGTCTACCTCAACCCGGCCGACGACGAACAGGCCGGCTACCCCAGCCTGTTGGGACTCTCGCTGCGCACCACCCGGCGGGCCGACGCCTTCAAACTCGCCGTCACCCTGCGCACCCTCGGCCGCGCCGGGCTCGGCCGCCTCGTGGACGCCTGCCACGACCTCGCGCGGTCCGCCGCCGACACCGTCCGGGACGAACCGGAGCTGGAGCTGCACGCCGAACCCGTGCTGACCGCCCTGCTGTTCCGCTACCGCCCGGCGGGCCTGGACTCCTCGCGCTCCGACGTCGACCCGGCGGCCCTCGACCGGGTCAACGCCGAACTGCGGCGCGAACTGCTGCGCGGCGGACGGGCGGTGGTCGGCCGGACCGAACTGCCCGGCGAGGGCCCCGGTCGGGTCCGGCTCAAACTGACCCTGCTCAACCCGCACACCACCCCGGCCGAGGTGGCCGCCCTGATCGGCGAGGTCGTCCGCGCCGGCCGCCGGACCTGGCGGTGGGTCGGCCGGTAGACCGGAGGCCGGACCGGGCGGCGGGTCGGACGGCCCCGGTGGGGACGGGTGCGGTGGGGACGGCCCGGGTGGGGCGGGCGCCGTGGGGACGGGCGCGTCCGCCCGCAGGTGGTGGTCCACCACCACCGTGATCTCCGGGTCACTGGCCTCGCCCCGGACCGCCGACCGCGCGCCCGGTTCTCCGCGTGAGGCCCGGGGCGCGGCCTACGGCGCGAACAGGATCTCGCGGCACCGTTCCCAGGTGGCCGGGTCGGCCGCGACGAGCAGGCCGTCCTCGCCGCCCGGGGCCTCGGGGCGGTAGGGGGAGCCGTCGAGGCGGGCGGCGCGGCCGCCGGACTCGGCCACCAGGAGGGAGCCGGGGGCGTGGTCCCAGGGGAGGGTGCGCCAGTAGAGGACGAAGTCGGTGGCGCCCTCGGCGATGTCGGGGTACTCGATGCCGGCGGCGTGGCGGCCGGCGGTGAGTCCGCCGAAGGCGTGGGCGTTGGCCTCGATCAGTCGGCGGCGGGACGGGTCCAGGAACCGGCTCTTCACCGAGCCGCGCCAGGCGGCCGGATCGGTGCCGGCGGGCGTGCGGGTCAGCCGGTGGCCGTCCCGCCAGGCGCCGGAGCCGAGTTCGGCGGTGTAGGTGGTGGCGGTGGCCGGCTGCCGGATCCAGGCGGCGACGGTCCGGCCGTCGCGCACCAGGGAGACCATCACCGCGTAGTCGGGGCGGCCGGCGACGAAGTTGGCGGTGCCGTCGACGGGGTCGACCAGCCAGACGGCGGGTTCGGCGTGCAGGGCCCGGGCGAGCGCCGGGTCGGCGGACACCGCCTCCTCGCCGACCACCGGGACGGGCAGCAGCTCGCGCAGCCGCCGGGCGATGATCAGCTCGGCCTCGCGGTCGGCGACGGTGACCACCTCGCCGGGGGCCTTCTCCATCACCTCGCCGGAGGCCAGCGCCCGGAACCGGGGCTCCACCGCCTCGGCCGAGGCCTCGGCGATGATCTCCGCCACCTTCTCCATCAGCACGTGCCCGCTCCCTTCGTCGCTACCACCTTCGCACGTCAGTACGGGTCGAGTGGGTCGTGGGCACGACCGGCGGCCGACGGGTCCCGGAATCCGTGGTCGGACCTCCGGAATCCGTCGGCCGTCAGGGGTGCTCCCTCAGCTGTCCTCCGCCGGGCCGTCCAGATAGTGGAAGCCCGGGCGGGGGTGCATCAGGAACTCGTGGTGCGAGATGTTCCAGGCGTACGCCCCGGCCAGGTCGAAGAGCACCCGGTCGCCCGTGCGGAGGCGGGCGGCGGCCGGGGCGGCGTGGGCGAGCACGTCCTTCGGGGTGCAGAGCTGGCCGGCCAGGGTGGCCCGGCCGGTGGTCACGGCCGGCCGCTCCCACGGATGGGGCCAGTCCTCGACCGGCAGGGCGCCGAACGGCTGGCTGTGGCCCCGGGTGGCCGGGGTCCGCAGGTGGTGGGTGCCGCCGCGGACGACCGCGAAGTCCTCGCCGTGGCTGCGCTTCACGTCCAGTACCTCGGTCGCGTACCAGCCGCAGTAGGCGGTGAGCGCCCGGCCGGGCTCGATCCGCAGGACCGGGCCGGGGTGGCGGTCCAGCAGCTTCCCGAGGCCCTCGCCGAACGCGGCCCAGTCGAACCGGGCCGCCGGGTCGGCGTAGTCGACGGCCATGCCGCCGCCCACGTTGACCTCGTCCAGCGCGAAGGCGTGCCGCTCGGCCAAACGGGTGGACCAGCCGACGATCTGCTCCGCCAGCGCCAGCTGCTCGGGGGCCGCCAGCCCGCTCGCCAGATGGGCGTGCACACCGCGCAGCCGCAGCTGCCGCCGGACCGGGCCCAGCGGGCCGACCGGCTCGGTGAGCAGGCGGACCGCCGCCTCGGCGCGGTCCGGGTCCAGCCCGAACGGGGTCGGACGCCCGCCCATCGCCAGCGCGACGGAGTCCAGCGCGCCCGACCCGACCGGCAGGTTCACCCGCAGCAGCACGTCCACGGCCGCGTCCGGCCGGTCGGCCAGTACGGCGGCGAGCCGGTACAGCTCCTGCTCGCTCTCGACGTGCCAGCGGTGCACACCGGCGTCCACGGCGGCGGCGATCTCGGCGGGCGTCTTGCCCGGCCCGCCGAAGGCCAGCGGGGCGTCCGGGACGGCCGCCCGGACGTGCGCCAACTCGCCTCCGCTGGAGACCTCGTAGCCGTCCACGGCCCAGCTCAGCGCGGCCAGTACCGGGGCCTCGGGGTTGGCCTTGGCCGCGTAGTACAGCTCGACCCGCTCCGGCAGGGCGGCCCGGACGGCGGCGGCGTGCGTCCGCAGGGCCGCCAGGTCGTAGACATAGGCCGGGAGTTGTTCCGGATCCAGCTCCGCGACCCGGCGGCGGACGGCGTCGGTGGCGGTGGTGGCGCCGGTGGTGGTGGCGGTGGTGGCGCCGGTGGTGGTGGCGGCGGTCATCGGGTCCTCCCGGCGGCGACGGGCGGGGCCTGGACGGGCTGCGGGATCCGGGCGGTAGGTGGGGCGGGCGGTGCGGGTGGGGCCGGTGTCGCGGACGCGGCGCCGGTGTGGGCGGCCTCGGCCAGCACGGAGCGGGCCAGCGGCGAGGCCATCCGGACGTACCCGGCCGCGCGGTCGGCCTTGCGCTCCCAGCGGGTGAGCAGGTTGGCCTTGGCGGGCAGCGGCACACCGGCCAGCAGCGCACGCAGCCGGGGCGGGCAGCCGTGCTCCGCGGCGTACTCCTCCAGGACGCGGCGGACCGCCTCCCAGAGCGCGCCCTCCGCCGCCGGGTGCAGGTCGGCGACGGCGGCGAGCAGTTCGGCCACGTGGTTGACCAGCAGGCAGTAGACCACCCGGTCCCAGCCCCGCTCGGCGTCGTAGGCCATCGGGCCGGCCACCTCGGGCGGCAGTGCGGCGAGCAGTTCGGCGTGCCGCTCGGGGACGAGCTTCGTCCCCTCCAGGTCGCGGAAGAGCACCTGGGCCGGGCGGCCGGACGCGTCCACGCCGATCAGGACGTTCTGCAGGTGCGGTTCGAGCACCACGCCGTGGTCGAAGAAGGCGGCCAGCACCGGCGGGAGCAGCAGCCGCAGGTAGGCCGTCCACCAGTCGAGCGCGCGGGCGGGGTCGGCCGGCTCGGACAGCAGTCGGGAGATGTGCGCCGAACTGGTGGGGTACTCGTCGGCGACGGCGGCGGCCAGCAGCGGGGTGACGCCGGGGCGCAGCGAGCCGCCGAGGCCCTCGCGGACGATCAGGCCGAAGCCCTCGTACAGCGCCCGGTCGGGCCGGCCGTCGGCGCCGGGCAGGGCGAGGGTGCGGAAGGCCGGTTCGCGCAGCACGGCCGCGTCCGGGAACCGGTCGGCCAGGTCGGCCAGTACCGGGGCGAGCAGCCGGGTGAGGGTGACCGCGCCGGTCAGCTCGTAGGCGGCGTTCTTGCGCAGGCAGTTGGTGATCCGCACATTGAGGCTGAACTTGAGGAACGCGCCCGCGCCGTACAGGGTCCGCACCGAGGCGGTGGCCGCGAACGGGGTGCCGCCGGGGCCGAGGTCGACGATGTCGCCGCGGTCCAGCGCTCCGCGCAACAGCGGGTGGTCGCCGACGAGTTCGTACTGCCAGGGGTGGGCGGGCAGCAGCCGGTAGCCATCCGGGACGGCGGCGAGGCTGTCGAGCAGGGCGGTCGCGGCCGGGTCGGTGGAGGACTCGGCGATCAGTTCCTGCCGGACGGCGAGGTGGCGCAGCGGGAATTCGGCGCGGGCCTCGGGGGCGTAGTCGCGCCAGTCGCCGCGTTCGGCGGAGCGGGACTTGGGTGCGGGGTGGAACCGGTGTCCGAAGAGCAGGGCCTGCTCGGACTCCAGGTAGCGGTTGGTTCCGGGGCCGGGGCGGCCGGCCAGGGCGGTCGAGACCACCGCGCGGCTGGAGGCGAGCTGGCCGAGGAACTCCTCGTTGACGGTGCCGGTGCGCAGTTCCAGTTCGCCCTGGACCTGGCGGGCGAGCTCGTGCCAGTCCAACTCGCGCCAGCCGCCGTGGTGTTCTTCCTCCACCGGTCCGGTGAAGCGGTGTGCGCCGATCAGTGAGGTGCGGCGCAGGGCCACCCGGAGCAGGGTGCCGCGCCGGGGGAGGCGGATCAGCAGGCGGCCGTCGGTGACGGCGGTCTGGTGTTCGGGTGCGGACACTTCGCGCAGCAGGCAGTTGAGCAGGGTGTGGACCACGGCATGGTCGGCGGTGGGCAGTCGGTGCGTCATGTGCGACTCCAACGCTGGCGGGAGTGGGAGGAGAGTGCGGTGGCCGCGACGGCGGCCAGGAGTGCGGCGGCGGTGCCGACCAGCACGGGGGAGGTGGCGCCGAACCGGCCGTTGACCAGCGCCGCGACGGCGCCGGCGGCCACGGCGCCGCCCTTGGAGACGAATTCGAGCGAGCCGAACAGTCGCCCGGGTGCCCGGCCGCGGCAGGCCTCGGCGGCGAGCACCGAGAGGCAGACCAGGCCGAGGGTGAGTCCGGCGCCGAGCAGCAGTCGGACGGCGACGAAGGCCGGCAGCGAGTCTGCCACGGCGTGCCCGGCGAGGCCGAGCGCGACGAAGCCGAAGCCGAGCGCGATGCCGGTGTGCGGGCGGTGCAGGAAGGCGGTGTGGGTGCGGGCCGCGAACGCCAGGTAGCAGAGGTGGGGCAGGGCGAACAGCACGCCGGTGGTGGTGCCGGAGACCCCGGGGAGGCGTTCCTCGGCCAGGGATATCAGATAGGGGAAGGAGATGATGGTGGCGAAGACGAAGGCGAACTCCAGGCCGTAGAGGACGCGCAGGGGCGTGCGGCCGGTCGGCTCGTCGGCGGTCGCGTCCGTCGGCGCGGCTGCGGCGGTCGCGCTGCCGGGGCCCGGGCCGAGGGCGGGGTCGGGTTCGGAGGCGGTCCCGGCCTCGGCCGCGCTCTCGGCCGTCGCCTTCGCCCCGGGGCGTCCCGGTTCCGGCAGCAGGGAGAGGAACACCGCGGCGGTGAGCGGCAGTACGGCCATCAGCAGGTACTGCCGGTGCGGGTCGATCCACGGCGACAGTACGCCGACCAGGATCGGCGCGGCCACCAGGGCGGCCCGCGCGCTGCCCTGCATCAGGGTGAGCGCCCGGGACAGTCGGGCGCCGTCGAGGGCGGCGGCGAGGTAGCCGTTGGTCGCGGCGAAGGTGCCGCCGAGGAAGCCCTGGAGCACCAGTGCGAGGGTGAAGGCGGTCAGCGAGTCGGCGGCCCCGGCCAGCAGGAAGGAGAGGGCGAGGCCGAGTTGGGCGCGCAGCAGCAGTCGCTTGCGGCCGTACCGGTCGGCGAGCCGCCCCCACATCGGGGCGCCGAGGGCGCTGAACACGGTGGGCACGATGTACAGCACGCCCGCCCAGCGTCCCTGCTGGTCGCCGAGTCCGGGCAGGATCGCGGTCAGGTAGGGCGGCAGGCCGAGGGCGGCGAAGGACGCGACGAAGTAGCAGGCGGCGACGGCGTGCACCTGGCGCCGGCCGAGTCCGTCCGGTGCGGCGGTGTCGTGTTCGGACGGCCGGGGCAGCGCGTCGACGGTCACTGTGCCGGTCCTGGCTCGTTCGCGGAACGCTGTTGCGGCATGAGGTAGTTCGGGCCGTCGGTGTAGTGCTTGTTGATGTCGGCGGCGCCCGAGCGCTGCTTGCTGAGCAGGGTGCCGGCGGTGACCATCGCCTTGACCGGGAGCCGGTCGGCGTCGAGCAGGGCGGCGCGCAGCGGTTCGGCGGCCGGTCCGGTCCGTTCGACGGCCTCGGTCAGCCGCTTGCGCAGCAGGACGAGCAGTTCGTCGAGTCCGGCCCGGCCGTGGGCGGCGAGGCCGAAGGCGAGCGAGCCGGCGCACAGGTGGCCGGTGATGGTGGTGAACAGGTCGGTGAGCCGCCGGTCGTCGTCGCCGAAGATCCGGACGTCGTCGAACTCCTCCCGTGCGGGGGAGAGTTCGCCGAGGGAGGCGGTCATCCGCCCGGTGTGGACGCGCGGGCCGTCGTCGTCCTTGTAGAGCAGGCGCAGGCCGCCGTCCTGGTCGAGGACGAGCGAGGTGTTCTGCTGGTGGGACTCCAGGGCGACGCCGTGGCCGAACAGCGTGGTCTGCCAGTCGAGCAGCAGCTCCAGCAGCGCGTCGTAGAGGGCGACCGGGTCGCCGCCGTGGAACCGGTCGGCGAGCCGGTCGACGACCAGGTGCCCGCGGGTGGCCACCGAGGCCGGGGCCGGGGCGAGCAGCGCGGCGAGCGGGACGGTCACGGACCGCTCCAGTCCCTCCGGGTAGCGGCGCAGCAGCACCGCCAGCAGCTCGTGCCCGGCGTGCGCCCAGGTCTGCTCGTCGGCGTGCAGGATCCGCCCGGCGAACCGGGGTTCGCGCGCCAGCACGGCCTCGACCAGCCGCTGTCCGGCGGCGCCGTCGACCAGCGTGCCGGGCTTGATGGTGCGGCGGTTGAGCCGGCCGAGGGTGGCGGTGGCGAGCGGCAGCTTCAGGTGGTGGAGCGGGTTCTCGGCGACCGCGACCG
This sequence comes from Kitasatospora purpeofusca, assembly GCF_036010405.1. NCBI lineage: Bacteria > Bacillati > Actinomycetota > Actinomycetes > Kitasatosporales > Streptomycetaceae > Kitasatospora > Kitasatospora purpeofusca. The sequence continues at coordinate 7,626,333 of NZ_CP108561.1, forward strand.
TCCGCATCGAGAGGGTCGGGACAACGGTCAGGTAGGGGCGCTCGGCGAGCACGGCGCGGCCGTCCAGGCCGGTGGCGCGCAGCGCCTCCTCCAGGGCCGGTCCGACGGTCAGCGGGTGCACCGGCAGGGTCTCCCAGGCGGCGTCGCCGCCGGGCAGGTCGAGGCCGAGCCAGCTCGGGGTGGGCCACCAGCGGGGCAGCGGGCGGTCGCCGTGCCGGGTGAGCGTGCCGGCCGGCAGGGCGAGCCAGCGCAGTTCGAAGGCGGGGTGGAACTCCGGTGCGTGGGAGCGCAGTTCGTGCTCGTCGAGGCCGGAGCGGCCGCGGGCGGTCGGGTAGACGGGGTGGTCGAGGAAGGCGGCCAGGGTGTCGTGGCCGAGTGCGGCGGCGGGGCCGGTCCAGTGGGCCGGGTCGGCGCCGTAGAGGTCGGTGAGCGCGGTGTGCACCTCGGCGCGGACCCGCTCGTGCAGTTCCATGGTGGCGAGGGTCTGGCGGCACTCCTCGGCGAACGCGGCCCAGCCGGGCCGGTCCTCGGCGTCGGCGTGGGCGGCGAGCGCGGTCAGCGCGGCGTCGAGGTCCCCGATCAGGCGGCCGTCGACCTCGACGAGCGGCAGGCGGGCGCCGTACTCGCTCTGGAAGCCCTCGGCGGCGACGGGGACGGCGATGCCGTGCTCGGCGGCCACCAGCCAGGCGCCGTCGGCGCGGTGCTCGACCGTGCCGCGGGTGCGCAGTCCGAGCACGTCCTCGCGGACCAGGGTGGAGAGGACCCGGAGGGCGAGCAGGCCGGCGGGAGTGGTGGTGGCGGGAGTGCTGGTGGCGGAAGGCGTGGTGGCGGCGCTCACGGGGTGATCTCCCAGCGGTTGGCGGCCACGTACCGGGCCACGGCGGCGTCGACGGCGGCCTGCTCGGGGCCGATCGCCCAGATCACGCCCAGGTAGTCCCGGTTGGTGCGGTAGTGCGGGTGCCGTTCGCCGACCGGGCGCAGCGGCCGGTAGGCGAGCCGGACCCCGTCGGCGTCCTCGTCGTACGGCCCGGGGGCGGCGGTGAGGGTCCCGGCCCGGTCGGCGCAGACCACCTCGTTGCGGGCGCGCAGCCGGGTGGCGGCGCAGCGTTCGCCGAGGTCGGCGGGGAGTTCGAGGCCGAGGTGGGCGGCGAGGATGTGCTCGAACAGCGGGATGCCGAGGATCTCGGTCAGCATCAGGTCGCACTGGTCGCCGATGGCGCGGTAGTTGACCTCGATGATCCGGGCCCGGCCGTCCGGCTGGACGACGAACTCGGTGTGGCAGGCGCCGAGTCCGACCCCGAGCGCGTCCAGCTGGGCCAGTACCTGTGCGACCACGGCGGACGGGTGCGCGGGGACGAACTCCAGCATCTCCTCGACGAAGTCCGGCGGCGGGGAGAGTCTGGTCCGGAACCCGCCGAGGACGTGCCGGCGGCGGCCGTCGCCCAGCGTCTCCAGGGTGTACAACTGCCCCTCCAGGAACTCCTCGACGACGAGGGCGGCGTCGGGGCGCCGGTCCTGGATCTCCTTGGCGCGCCGGACCAGTTCCTCGATGTCGGCGACCAGGGAGACGTCCTCGCTGGCGACGCCCTCGCGCGGCTTGACCACGACGGGGAAGGGCAGGTCCGCCGCGCGCAGCACGGACGGGTCCTGCTCCGGGGCGAGTTCGACCGAGCGGACGGCGTCGAGGCCGGCGGCGGCCAGGTGGCGGCGGAGCTGGCCCTTGTTCTTGGCCCGCAGGGTGGCCTTCCAGTCCTTGGCCGGGAGGCCGAAGTACTCGGCGGCGAGCGCGGTCTGGGTCTGCAGGTGGTCGCTGTTGCTGAAGACGGCGAACGGCGCGTCGGCGGTGCCGGAGGCGCGGAGGCGGGAGATGAGCCCGATCACCTCGCGGAAGTCCCGGACCTCGCACTCGGTCACCTCCGGCGCGAACTCCGTTCCGGCGTAGGCGCGTCGGTGGGCCTCGGCGTGGTCGGTGAGGACGGTGACGGCGAGCCCGAGGCGGGCGGCGGCGGGCAGGAATCCGTCGGTCACCGAGTCGGTCGGGTTGAGGGCGAGCAGGTAGAGGCGCATGGCAGGGCGGGTCCTCTCCGTGTGGGCGGGCGAGGGCGGGCGCGAGGGAGCGCGGGCCGGCTCGGGTGGGGTGGAGCGGTGAGGGTGCGAGGGTGAGGGAGGGCGTGCGTGGGCGTGCTCGTGGAGCCGTCCGTGAAACCGTGCGTGGAGCCGTGTGCGACGGCGTGCCCGACGGCGTCCGGCGCGCGTCGGGGGAGGGCGACGGCGCGCCGCGCGGGGCCGGAGGGGCGGGCGGCGAGGGGCGGGCCGAGGGGCGGCCTCCGGCCGTCCCCCCTGCCGCCCCTCGCCGCCCGCCCGTTCGGGTGCCGGGGCCTACTTGGGGGCGTCGACGTCCGCGGCCTTGGCGATGTCGACCAGCATGGCGTCGGCGGCCTGGACCCCGATGCCCGACATCCAGGTCTCGTCCGGCACGTTGAACACCTTGTTGTCCTTGACGGCGTTCAGGCCCTTCCAGACCGGCGTGTCCTGGACCTCGCTCTGCTTGGTCTTGGACGGGTCGTCGGCGACGGTGACGAAGACCAGGTCGGCGTCGGCCTGGTTGATCTGCTCGGCGCTGACCTCCAGGATGTTCTGGTCCACGTCCTGGGCGGCCGGGCGGGCCAGGCCGACGTCCTTCAGCACGACGCCGCTGTAGGAGGCCTTGGCGTAGAGGCGGGTCGGGCCGGCCACGAACCGGACCACCGAGGCGGTCGGCGCGGTGCCGCCGTTCTTCGCCCTGATCGCCTCGCCGAGCTTGGCGGCGCGGGCCTCGTAGTCGGTGAGGGCCTTCTTGGCCTCCGCCTCCTTGCCGAGGGCCTGCGCGTAGAGGGCGAGGTTGGCCTTCCACGGGAAGCCGGTGGTCTCGGCGAGCACGGTCGGGGCGATCGCGTTGAGCTTGTCGTAGACCTTGGCGTGCCGGACCTTCGAGGAGAGGATCAGGTCCGGCTTCAGGGAGGCGATCAGCTCCAGGTTCGGCTCGTTCATCGGGCCGACGTCCTTGGCGTCCTTGATCTTGTCCTTGAGGTAGTTCGGGAAGCCGCCCTCGGTCTTCATGTGCGGGGAGACCGCGCCGACCGGGGTGATGCCGAGCAGGGTGACGTCGTCCAGCTCGCCGCTGTCCAGGACCACCACGCGCTTGGGCTGGGCCTTGATCTCGGCGGTGCCGGCCGCGTGGGTGACGCTGCGCGGGAAGACGGCGGCCGCACCGGCGGCGGCCGAGGCGTCGCCGGCCGGCTCGGCGGTGTCGGCGGCCTTGCTGTCGCCGTTGCTGCCGCAGGCGGCGAGCAGGGTGGTGGAGAGGGCGACGGCGAGGACGGCGGCGGGCAGTCTGCGGGCGCGGACGGAGCAGTTCATGAAGGGTTCCTTGTCTCTGTTTCGGGGCAGGGCGGGGCGCCGGAACGACCCGCGAGGGGCGGGCGCGGCCGGAAGCAGGGGAGCGGAGCTCGGGGAGGGGCCTCAGCGCTCCGGGGCGGCGGGGGTGGCCGGGGCAGCGGGGGCAACCGCGGCGGCGGCCCGTCTCGACCGGGCCCTGGGCACGACCAGCGGAGTGCCGGTCTCCGGGTCGGGCACGACCCGGCAGGCCACCTGGAAGACGCTCTCCACCAGTTCGGCGGTGAGCACGTCCGAGGGCGCCCCGGCGGCCGCGAGCCGGCCGTCCTTGAGGACGACCAGGTGGTCGGCGTACCTGGCCGCCTGGCCGAGGTCGTGCAGCACCATGACGACCGTCCGGCCGGCCTGCGCGTGCAGGTCGGAGACCAGGTCGAGCACGTCGAGCTGGTGGCGCAGGTCGAGGAAGGTGGTCGGCTCGTCGAGCAGCAGCAGGTCGGTGTCCTGGGCCAGCGCGAGCGCGATCCAGGCCCGCTGCCGCTGGCCGCCGGAGAGCCGGTCCACGTGCTGGTCGCGCAGCTCGGCCATGCCGGTGCGGGTCAGCGCGTCCTCGACCGCGGCCTGGTCGGCCTTGGACCACGGGGTGAGCATGCGCTGGTGCGGGAACCGGCCGAGCCGGACCAGCGCCTCGACGGTGACGGCCTCGGGGGTGACGGGCTGCTGGGGCAGCAGGCCCATCCGCTTGGCGAGCGAGCGGGCCGGCATCCGGTGGATGTCGGAGCCGTCCAGGGTGACGGTGCCGGCGGCCGGGTCCAGCAGCCGGACGAGGCCGCGCAGCAGGGTGGACTTGCCGCAGGCGTTGGGGCCGACGATGGCGGTGACGGCGTTGCCGGGCAGTTCGAGGTCGAGCCCGTCCACGACGGTCCGGTGGCCGTAGCGCAGGTCGAGGCCGTGGGCGGCGAGGCGGTTCGTCGGCCGGTCGGCGTCGGTGGCACCTGCGGCACCTGTGGCACCTGCGGCGGCGGCCGCGGCGGTGCTGGCCCCGGTGGTCACGTCGAGGGTCATCAGCTGGTCCTCTGGGGAAGCCGGCCCTGGCGGATCATCAGCACCAGGAGCCAGGGGGCGCCGAGGGTGGCGGTGACGGCACCGACCGGCAGGCCGTGGACGGGGATCACATGGAGCACGAGGAGGTCGGAGGCGAGCAGCAGCAGGGAGCCGGTGAGGGCGGTGAGGCCGAGCGTGCCGAGGGTGGGCGGTCCGGCGAGCAGCCGGACCAGGTGCGGCACGGCGAGCGCGACGAACGCGACCGGCCCGGTGAGCGCCGCGGCGAGGGAGGCCAGGGCGATGGTGAGCAGGAGCAGCAGGACGCGGTCGCGCCGCGGGTCGAGTCCGAGCCCGCCGGCCGAGTCGTCGCCGAGGTCGAGGACGGCCACCCGACGCTGGCCGAGCACCACGGCGACGGTGGTCAGGGCGATGGCGGAGCCGCCGATCCAGACCTCGTCCCAGTTGCGGCCGTAGAGGGAGCCGGTGGTCCACTGCATCGCGGAGGAGGCCAGCTCGGCCGGGAACCGCACGATCATCAGATTGACGGCGGCGGCCAGGCCCTGCTGGACCGCGAGCCCGACCAGGACCAGCCGGGTCACCGCCATCCGGGAGCGCCAGGCGAAGCCGCCGAGCAGCAGCGCGGCCAGCAGCCCGCCGCCCAGCGCGGCCAGTGGGATGAGCTCCTGCGAGGCGCCGGTGGCGAGCATCAGGACCGCGCCGAAGGACGCGCCGCCGGTGACGCCGATGGTGTCGGGCGAGGCGAGCGGGTTGCGGAACAGGCGCTGGAGCATCGAGCCGGCCACCGCCAGCCCGGCGCCCGCGATCAGCGCGGAGACCACGCGCGGGGCGCGGAACTCCTGGACCACCAGCACGTTCCCGGGGTCGCCGGATCCGGCCAGCGCGCTCAGCGCCTCCCAGACCGTCATCCTGACCTGTCCGGTGCCGAGCGCGATCCCGGTGAGCAGGACCAGCAGGGCGGCGGCGACCAGCGACCAGGCGGCGGTCCGGGCGCGGCGGCGGGCGGCGGAGGTGCCCGGGCCGGGGGCGGCGGAACGGGCCGGGGCGGCGCCGTCGCCGTCGCCGTCGCCGTCGCCGTCGCCGGTGGTCCCGCCGGGGGCGCGGTCGAGGGCCGGGTCCAGGGCCGGGTCGAGGGCCGGGGTGCTCATCGGGCCACCTTGCGGGCCAGCACGGCGAGCAGCGGCGCGCCGAGGAACGCCGTCACGATGCCGACCTCCAGTTCGGAGGGGCGGGCCACCGTCCGGCCGAGCACGTCGGCGGTGAGCAGCAGCACCGGACCGGCGATCAGGCAGCCGGGCAGCAGCAGCCGGTGGTCGTTGCCGAGGAACGGCCGGACCAGGTGCGGGGCGGCCAGTCCGATGAACGCGACCGGACCGGCGACGGCCACCGCGGACCCGGCGAGCAGGACGACGGCCAGGCCGCCGACCACCCGGATCCGGGCCACCGGCACGCCGAGCGACTGGGCGCTCTCGTCGCCGAGCGCCAGCGCGTTGAGCGCGGGCGCGACGGCGAAGGAGGCGATCAGGCCGAGCGCCAGGAACGGCAGTACCGGCGCGAGGGTGTCCAGGTGCCGTCCGGCGACCGACCCGGCCAGCCAGAACCGTGCCTCGTCCAGGGTGCGGTGGCTGGCCAGCATCAGGGCGGAGGTCCACGAGGTGAGCACCACCGTGAGCACGGTGCCGCCGAGTGCGAGCCGGACCGGGTCGAGGTCCCCGCCGTGGCGCGACATCGCGTACGCGGCCACGGCCGCCACCGCCGCTCCGGCGAAGGCGAACCAGACGTACTCGATCGGGCGGGTCAGCTCGAAGGCGTAGATCGCGGCGACCACGGCGAAGCTCGCGCCGGCGTTGATGCCGAGGGTGATCGGCGAGGCGAGCGGGTTGCGGGTGACGCCCTGGGCGACCGCCCCGGCGACGCCGAGCGCGGCCCCGACCGCGAGGCCGATGAGGGTGCGCGGCACCCGAAGACCCGTCACCACATCGGCGTCGCCGCCGTGCTCACCGCCGGTCAGGGCGCCGATCACGGTCCCCAGCGGGATGGTGCGGGAGCCGAGCGCGAGGCTCAGCGCGACGCACAGCGCCAGCAGGCCGAGCCCGGCGACCAGCACCAGGGGGAGCCGGGCCGCTGAGCGGGTTCTCGGGGCCGGGGTCGGGGGAGCCGGCGGATCGGTGGTGAGCACGGGGCGAGATATTAGGTTAGGTATGCCTAAGTGAGTCAAGTCGTGGCTGGATTGGTACGTACCGGGCGAGTCGGGGCGTGAGCGGCCGGGGTGGCGCGAACCGGCCGGTGAGTGCCTATAAGGTGAGGCTCACCTAACACGATCTCGGGAGTGCCGGTGATCTTCTCGGGTCCGCCCCTGCCTGCCGCCGTGCCCGTCGCGCCATGTCCCGCGAATCCGCTGGACACCGACTACCGGCTGCTGCTCGACCTCTGCCCGGTCCTCCGGGTGCGGCTGCTCGCGGCCGACGAGCCCGCCCCGGCTCGCGCGCTCGGCTGGTACTCCGCGGTCGAACTGGCGACCGACCCGGCCGCGCTGGAAGCGGCGCTGGCCGGCGAGGCCGCACGGATCGCCCCGGTCGCCGCCGGGCACGGCACCGCGCCGCGCCCCCACGTCGCCGCCTCCCGGCTGCTGCACCACTACCTCTGGTCGGTCTGCGTGCTGATCGCCGGACCGTGGCGGCTGGGCGGGCGCGTCCCGTCGATCGATGGCGCGAATCTGTGGTTCCACGCTCCTACGGGTGATTTCGCGCTGCGCCCGCACGCCCACGTCACCCTCCCGGGCGAGGACGAGCTCCGGGCCGAACTGCGCGCCGCCGTCGTCGCCCACGTCGAACCGCTGCTGGCCGCGTTCGCCGCCCCCACCCGGCGCGGCACCCGGGCGCTGTGGGGCATGGTCACCGACGACCTCGCCTCGGCGATCTGGTACCTGGGCAAGCGACTCGACGAGTCGGCCGGGTCGGCCGTCCCCGTCGAGGAGGACGCCGCCGTCGCCGCCGCGACGGCCGTGCTCCCCGGGCACACCGACCCGCTCCTCGGCGCCGCGGACTTCCGCGTCCTGTGCGGGGAGGACGGCCGCGCCCACCACACCCGGACCCGCCTCGGCTGCTGCCTCTACTACGCGATCGAGCCCGGCGGGGCCTGCGTCACCTGTCCCCGGACGGGGGACGAGGAGCGCCTGCTGCGGCTCTGACGGTCCGCCGACGGGGGCCTCGCGGCGCCCCCGGTAGGCTCGGTGGCCGTGATCGACCCCACCGCCCACATCCGCGTCGCGCGTCCCTCCCGGGACCTCGCGGCGGCCGAGCGCTTCTACGTCGACGGCCTCGGCCTGGCCGTCCTGTGGCGCACCACCGAACGTGTCCCGGGTGAGCACGACCTCCTCATGGTCGGCCCGCCCGGCGGCGGTTGGCACTTCGAGCTGACCCACGACCCGGAGCGGCCGGTCGAACCGGCACCCACCGTCGACGACCTCTTCGTGGTCTACCTGGGGGCGCCGGTGGACGAGGCGCTGGTCCGGCGCCTGGAGGCCGCCGGTGGCACCCGGGTGCCCTCCCACAACCCCTACTGGGACGAACACGGTGTCACGGTCGCGGATCCGGACGGCTACCGGCTGGTGCTGTGCACCCGGCTCTGGGCGTCCTGACCTGCTCGTCCGGTGACCGGCAGTCCGACGGCCCGGGGCCGGATGACGGCCAACGGACCGCAGATGCTGCCATCTGCCATCTGCCATCTGTTGGCCGCCATCCGTCATCCGCCATCCGTCATCCGTCGGGCGTCGTTCGTTCGGTGCCGTCCGCGCGGTCGCGGGACGTCAGCCCCGGACCAGGAGACCGGCGAGGCGCCCGAGTTCGTCCCGGACGGACTCCCGCTCCTCGGCCGTGAGCCCCTCGGCGATCGACTCCGCCCGCCGGGTGAGGGCCTCGGCGCTGCCGCCGTCCGCCAGGCGGTGCGCCAGGTCGGCCCGCAGCGCCAGGATGCGGAACAGCAGGAGCGGGGCGGGCGGCCCGTCCGGCGACTCCAGTGCCCGGTCCAGCACCCGGGCCGCCGCGGCCGGGTCCTCCTGTGAGTCGGCGAACAGCGCGGCGTGGTGCAGCGCCTTCGCGAACGGCTCCTCGGAGGAGGGCCGGTGGTGCCGGTCGGCACGGACCGACTGGCCGATCCGCAGGCAGTTGCCGCCGGGATCGGTCAGCAGGAACTCCCGTACACCGTGCGGGGTGTCGCCGACCGCGCCCAGCCGGGGCAGGCCCTGGGTGGGCACCTGCCCGTAGGCGGACCGCAGGCCCTCCTGGAACGCGGCGTGCAGCGCGTCCACGTCGTCGGTGCGGACCAGGCAGGTGCTGTAGCCGGCACCCGGGTCGTACTTCTGCATGCCGAGGAAGTGGAGCTGGATGCCGCCGCGTTGGACGACCGCGTAGGGCTCCGGGTTTCTCTGATGGACAGTCACTTCGAAGCCGAGCGCGGTGTAGAAGTCGAGCACCGGCGGGAGTGTTTGACAGGGCAGGATCGGAACTGTCGATTCGACCATGCTCGCTGACTTTACCCCTGGTTGACCGCGAAACGGACGCTTCCGCTCAGATGTCGGCCACGGGCTGCCGGGCCCGCGCACCGGTGGCCACCGCCGATGGTCGTCCCGGACGACGGCCCACTACCGCTCCGGTACGACGGATGCCAGTCGCTTGACCATCACCCGCTCCCCGAAGGCCCGTTCGGCCCCCGGTGCGCCGCCCCCCGCCGGCCGGTCCGGCACGTCCGGCCGGTCCGTTCCGGTGAACCCGTTGCGCCGGTACAGCGCCTCGGCCGACGTGTTGCCCGCGAGCACGGCGAGCCGCAGCGAAGTGCGGCCCGTCCGCCGGGCCCAGGTCTCCACGGCGGCCAGCAACCGGTCCCCGGTCCGCCGCCCCCGGGCCCCCGGGGCGACCCAGAGCGAGCGCAACTCGCCCACCCCGTCCCGCCCGGGCGAGGGAAGCCCGCCCGCCAGCCCGACCGGCCGCCCGTCCGCCGACACGGCGACGACGTGTACGGCGTCCCGGCGCCCGAACCGGGCCCGCCACTCCTCCTCGCCGCCCGTCGGCCAGTCCGACAGCCGGACCTTGAAGGCGTGCGGCGCGTCGCGGAGCGCCGCCAGCCGGGCGTCCCGCCACAGTGGCCAGTCGTCCGGGTCGGCGGGGGCGAGGACGCGCAGTTCGATCACGCCAGCAGTCTGCGCCGCGCCGCACGGCCCGTCCAGGGTGCCCGGGCGGAGGCATCGGTCCGCCGGGCCGCCGTCGCCCCGGTGCGACCGACTGCCCTGGCCGGGAGCGGATTCGCCCCGGTGCGTCCGGCGTGCGAACGGCTACCCGGCGGCGGCCGACGCGACGGCCGCCTCGGGAGCCCCGGGTGCGGCGCGGCGGCGGGCCTCCCACTCCCGGCGGAGCAGGCCGAACAGCAGGCGGTCGTAGCGGGCCCCGGCGAGCAGGACGGCGTCCCGGCGGCGGCCCTCCTCCTGGAAGCCGAGGCGGGCGAAGGCCCTGGCCGCCCGGGTGTTGCCGCTCCAGGTGTCCAGTTCCAGCCGGTGCAGCGGGAACATGCCGAACAGGTGGTCCACCAGCAGGCCGAGGGCCTCCGTGCCGTAGCCGCGGCTCCAGAAGTCCCGTTCGCCGATGAAGATGCCGACCTCGGCGACGCCTTCGTACGGGTCGACGCCCCGGTAGTCGACCATGCCGATCGGGCGGCCGCCGGGCTTCTCCTCGACGGTGAGGACGCCGCTCTCGCGCGGGTCGATGCGCAGCATCCGGGCGAAGCGGTCGGCCAGCGCCTCGGCGGTGGTCGGGCCGAAGCGCGGGTCGCCGGCCGCCGCCAGCCGCACCACCTCCGGGTCGTTGCGCCAGCGGAGGTGGTGTTCCGCGTCCTCCGCGCGCAGGGCGCGCAGCCGTACTGCCTTACCTTCGATCATGACCGGATGGTAGGCCGCGCACCGCGCACCCGGCACCTGCTTTCCGGGTCGCGAGGGGCCCGTCGGCCGACCGTGACCAGGCCCGTCAGCCGACGGTGACCCGGACCTCCTTGCCCGTCAGCCGACGGTGACCCGGACCTCCTTGCCGGCCAGCATCCGGCAGGAGGCCGGGTTCTGCGGCTCCGTGCAGGTCGCGAGGTCGACGTACCGCCAAGTGAGCGTGGTGCTCCCGGCGGCGGTGGCGGTCCAGCTCTGGCGGACGGTGTGGCCGCAGCCGGCGGTCTTCGGGGCGCAGGTGCTCTGCTTGCTGTCGGCGTCCCGGCGCAGCAGGGCGGTGTCGCCCCCCTCGACGAGCCGCCAGCCGTGCGGCAGCGGCGCGACCCGCACGTCCATGCCGAGCGTGCGGCCGACGGCGAGGTGGACCTCGCTCGGTTCGAAGGCGGGCTGCTTGCCGCCGGCCACCGCCTCCGCGTCGAGATCGGCGGGCAGGGCCAGCAGGGCGGCGGGGGGTCCACCGCCGGAGCCGCCGGAGCCGCCGGAGCCGCCGGACGAGCACCCGGTCAGGGCCGCCAGTCCGGTGGCGAGGGCGGTGACGGCGGAGACGGCAACGACGGCGCCGCGGACCCGGTCCCTCATGCCGCACCGCCGGCCCGCGCGTCCCGGCGCAGTTCGAGCAGCGCGGCGACCTCGACCAGCCAGCGCGCGAACAGGTGCTCGCGCCCCACGTCCGCCCCGGTCGCCGCTGCGGCCCGCAGCCAGTCGCGGACGAGCGCCGTGCCGGACTCGCCGATCACCGGCTCGGGCAGCGCGAGCGCCGCCGCGAAGCCGCCGGCCCGCACGTGCCGGGCCAGGAAGCCCAGGGGGTACGGGCCGATGCCCGCCGCCTCGGCGCGGTGCGCGGCGGCGATGGCCGCCTCGGTGAACAGGGCCTGCCGCGGCCCGCCGGCCAGCAGCAGGCCGCGGGTGACGGCGGCGGGCACGTCGAGGTCCGCCAGTTCGGCATCGGACCGGACGGTGGTCATTTCGGCAGCTCCAGGGCGGTCGACTGGTTGAGCGGGTGGTCGCCGGGGGTGAGTCCGCCGAGCTGGCTGTTGATGAACTGCTCCTCCGTCACCCAGGAGGTGAAGCCCCACGGGTTGTAGATCTGGAGCCTGTCGCCGTCCCGGCCGATGATCATCATCTGGTGGCCGGAGTCCTCGTTGCGCACGGTGATCGGCACCGGCAGGCCCTCGTCGACGGACTTCTCGATCCGGGTCACCGCGGCGCGCCGGTCCTCGTCGCTCTTCAGCTCGACGTGTTCGTAGTCGGCGCCGGTCGCCCGGCCGAGGTCCTTGTCGGCGAGGTAGGTCTGGGCCGTGGCGCCGAGCCCGGTGTCCACCTGCGGATAGACCTTCTTGTTGCCGTCGGCCCGCTGGCCGTCCTTGTACTCGCCGAGGTAGGCGTCCTGGAGGCGCTGCCCGAAGTTCTCCGGCGAGTCGGCCCCGGGGGTGTCGGGTGTGCCGCCGGTGGTCAGCTGGAACATCAGCAGCGGGTCCAGTTTGGCCTGCGCGATGACGGTGGAGGCGGCGACGCAGTCGCTGACGTTGCGCTGCGAGTAGACGCCGTAGCCGTCGATGCTGACCGGCTGCCCCTGGTAGGTGACGTCGAGGTTGTCGGAGGACTCGCGCCGGGTGTCGTCGGTGGACGTGGCCGGTACGAGGTGCTGGGCCAGCCAGGCCGGGTCGTCGCCGTGCGGGTGGATCTGCGCGTCGAAGCGCTGGATGTCCGCCACCGGGTGCCCGGCCGCCAGCGCCTTCCACAGGTAGGCGGACTCCTCGGGGGACTTGGCGCCGGAGAGCAGCGCGCGGAACGCCGCCTGGTCGGCGCCGGTCATCACCCCGAGCACCTGGTTCGCCCGGTCGAGCTGGTTGGGGGTGAGGATGTAGTCGCCGTCCTCGCCCGCGCCGGGGTTCTTCTCGGTGGCCAGCACCACAGCCGCCAGCGGGTCGATCGAACCGTCGCCGGCGCGCGCCGCCCGTGCTTTGGCGGCGAGCTGGTTGAGCTTGCCGGCGGTGCCGGTGCCGCAGCTCTCGGCCCGCCGCGCGGCGGCGAGCCGGGCGTCGACGCCGGCCAGCGCCGTCTGCCGGGCGCCCTGGTCGAAGCCGGTCGGGTCGTGCCGGGCGCGTTCGCCGGCGTCGTGCAGCTGCTGGCGGCCCTGGGCGTCGGTGGACTTCGCCCACTGGAGGTCGCCGGCCCAGGTGTCGAGCACCTTGGCGGCCTCGGCGAGGGTGTCCTTGGAGGTCGTGGTCTCCGCCGACATCGCGTGCACCGCCTGGGCCGCGTGCTCGGCGACCGAGCCCGTCCACACCGAGGGCAGCTGGTTGGCCGCCACCCCGGACAGGTCGGTGGTGGCCTTGGCGAAGGAGGCCGCCGCCTTCGCGTAGTCCTGCGCCCGGGCGCGGACCGAGGCCGGGTCGCCTACCGGCTCCGGGACGGCGAGCGCCTCCTCGATGCCCTGCACCAGGTGCAGGTTGGGCAGCATGAACGTGAACTGCTCGATGCTGTGCCGCGCGTGCTCCAGATCCTTGACCTTGCTCACCGGCCGCCGCCGGCGGGCACCAGGCCGGAGGCGACGGCGTGCTCGGTGTCGCGGTAGTTCGCGGTGGTGGTCGCCATCTTCTGGGACAGCTCCTCCAGCGCGCGCTGGGCCACGCCGATCTCCTTCGACCAGGCGCTGTCGAAGGAGGACCAGGCGCGGTCCACGCCGAACTCGCCGAAGGCGGTGGAGGCGTAGCAGACCGAGCCCGCGTACGCCGCCTTGGCCTCGGCGATGTCGGTCGCCGTCCGGCCCAACTGCTCGGCGACGCCGTTCAGGCCCGCCACATTGACGCGGTATCCGTCCTGACCGGCCGATCCGCCCGGCCCGGAGCCGTTGACGGTGCCGCCGGCGGCACCGGGCACTGTTCCGTCGCTCATCCTGGTCGTTCCCCCCGTGCTGCGGGCCGTCCGCCGGCCCGGTTCGGTCGGCGCCGCGCCGCGGTGGTCCGCGCGGCAGCCGAGCGGCGAGCCTAGCGCCTGCCGCCGGCCGGGGACCGCGTCCGTCCGGCCGCCCGCCCCGGCCCCGCGATTTCTTCACGCGGGGAGCGCGCGGGCTCCGCTTCGGGCCGTCGGTCCTTGGCACGCTCTTGGGGTTCGGCGTCCGCGCGGACCGGGTGGGCGGGGGTCAGCCGACGAGGTCGCGCCGCATCTCGTCGAGGATCAGGCCCGCGCCGGTGTAGCCGATGCCGAGGTCGGTGAGGATCGAGCCGACGAAGGTGTCGTTGAGGTACAGGCGGGTGGGCGCCCCGGCGAGGAAGCGGGCCATCTCGACCTTGAGCGCCGCCGCCTTCTCCGGCCCGCCGAGCGCCGCGACCAGCTCGGCGGCCTTCGCCCGGTACGCCTGCTCGGCGGTCGCCGCCTCCGCCTGGCGCCCGAGCGCCTCGGCGTGCAGCCGGACGTTCTCCTTCCAGGCCGGGCCGGTGGTCCTGCTCAGCACCGTCGGCGCGATCTTGGACAGCTCGTCGTAGCGCTTGTCGTCGCGGACCTGGTTGCCGAGGATGAGGTCGGGGCGGAGCCCGGCGATCACCTCCAGCTGGGGCGAGCCGATGACGCCCACGGCCTTGACGCCGGTGAGGCGTTCGGCCGGCAGGTAGGCGGAGAGCGGCGCGCCGGCGGCGACGGTGGTGGCGCCGACCGGGGTGAGGCCCAGGGTGACGGCGGAGTCGAGGGCGTCGGTGTCCAGGACGACCACCCGGCGGGCCCGCGGCGGGACGGTGCTCTCACCGCGCGCGTGCCGCACCACGCGAGGGGCCCCCGTCGTGCCGCTCGTTCCCGGGGTTCCGGTCGCGCCGTCGTGCCCGGCCCGTCGGCCGAGGCCGGGCCGCCGGACCCGCAGGCGGTGAGCGCCGCCCCGGCGGCCAGGCCGGCGGCCAGCGCGAACAGCCCGCGACGGGTCGGGGCGGGGCGGGCGGGGGCGGGGGTCGAACGGCGGTGGGCGGGGGCGTCGGGCATCGGGCGACTCCGTTCCGGCGGCAGGCGGCGGGGCGGCTGATCCCTGCCCGGCGGCACGGATCGTTACGCCTGCGCGACCCTCAGTCGCTGTCCCGGTGCTCCAGCCGCTGCCGCAGCAGCTCCTCGTACTCGGCGTGCACCCGGCGGTCCATGGCCAGGGCGAACTGGGCGTCGGTGACCGTACGGGCGAGCGGGCGGATCCGCAGGATCTGCTCCGTCAGCCGGGCCGCCTCGCCGGGCGGCAGCGGGGTCTCGGCGGACAGTGCGCCGAGCACGTGCTCGCGGACCAGCGCGGTGAAGATCTCGGCTATCGCGGTCACGTGCTCCTGGGTCCGCCGGCTCGCGGCCAGGACCACCGACAGCGGTACGCCCTCCGCCACCAGCGCCGTGGTGGCGTCCATCAGGCGGCGGCTGACGTGGGTGATCCCGTCGTCCTCGACCGTGATGAAGCCCTGGTCGATGGACTCGGCGGTGTTCTCCTCGGTGAGCTGGTCGCCGAAGGCCGCCTTCAGTTCGTCCCAGTCGAGGTGGACCGTCGTCTCGTCGGACCAGGGCGCGACGAGCGCCGCCTCCAGCCCGATGAGGTCGGCGACGTCCCGTCCGCTCTCCCCGGCCCCGATCAGTTCGGTGATGCCGCCGAGGGTGTGGCCGCGTTCCAGCAGTTCGGCGATCATCCGCAGCCGGGACAGGTGGGCCTCCCCGTACCAGGCGATCCGCCCCTCCTTGCGGGGCGGCTGGAGCAGCTTCCGCTCGCGGTAGAAGCGCAGGGTGCGGGTGGTGATCCCGGCCGCTTCGGCCAGCTCCTCCACCCGGAACTCGCGTTGTCCGCCCTCGGCGGCGGCTTCGACCTTGTCCACGGCGATCAGCATAGGACCGACCCTCGCCCGATCGGACCGGTCGGGCTTCTTCCATCAAGTGTCAGCAAGGGCTACCCTGCCAATCGTGCCAGTGATTGCTGGCACGGTTGGCGTGATCCGCGCCGCGCCGCCGGAGTTGCCGGACAACCCCTGGCAGCGGCGATGCGCCCCACGGTCCCCCACCCCCAGGAGGACGCCGCATGGCATCCAGCACCAAGCGCCCCCGCCCCCGAGCCTCCGGGGCGACCGACCAGGACCGGTCGCGCACCGCGCCCGAGGCCGTGGAGCAGGGAGTCGTCGAACCGGAAGCGGTCGGCCCGGAAGCCGTCCCGCACGTCCGGGTCGCCGTCATCGGCTCCGGCTTCGGCGGCCTCGGCGCCGGCGTCCGGCTGCGCCGGGCCGGCATCACCGACTTCGTCGTCCTGGAGCGCGCCGACTCGGTCGGCGGCACCTGGCGCGACAACAGCTACCCGGGCTGCGCCTGCGACGTCCCCTCGCACCTCTACTCCTTCTCCTTCGCCCCCAACCCGGACTGGCCGCGCAGCTTCTCCGGCCAGCCGGACATCCGCGCCTACCTGGAGAAGGTCGCCGACGTCTTCGGCCTCCGCCCCCACCTGCGCTTCAACACCGAAGTCACCGAGGCCCGTTGGGACGTCGGGCAGACCCGCTGGCAGATCACCACCACGGCCGGCCGCTGGACCGCCGACGCCGTGGTGGCCGCCGCCGGACCGCTCGCGGACCCGCAGATCCCCGAACTGCCGGGCCTGGACTCCTTCCCCGGCAAGGTGTTCCACTCCTCCCGCTGGGACCACGACTTCCCCCTCGCCGGCAAGCGCGTGGCGATGGTCGGCACCGGCGCCTCCGCCGCCCAGATCGTCCCCGCGATCCAGCCGCAGGTGGGGAAGCTGACGGTCTTCCAGCGCACCCCCGCCTGGGTGCTGCCGCGCCGCGACCGGGCGATCACCGAGCTGGAGAAGCGGCTGCACACCCGCTTCCCGATCACCGCGAAGGCCCGCCGGGGCACCCTGTTCGCCCTGCGCGAGCTCCAGGTGGACGCGTTCGTCCGACGGCCCGGACTGCTCAAGCTGGTCCAGCGCCTCGCCGAACGCCACCTCGCCGACGGCGTCGCCGACCCGGCCCTGCGCGCCAAGCTCACCCCGGACTACCGGATCGGCTGCAAGCGGATCCTGCTCAGCAACACCTACTACCCGGCGCTCGCCGCCGCCAACACCGAGGTGGTCCCCGCCGGACTGCGCGAGGTGCGCGGCTCGACCCTGGTCGCCGCCGACGGCAGCGAGCACGAGGTGGACGCGATCGTCTTCGGCACCGGCTTCCACGTCACCGACATGCCGATGGGCTCCCGGGTGTTCGGGGCCGACGGCACGAGCTTCGCCGAGAAGTGGAAGGAGGGCATGGAGGCCCTGCGCGGGTCCACCGTGCACGGCTTCCCGAACTTCTTCTTCGTCATCGGCCCCAACACCGGACTCGGCAACAGCTCGATGATCCTGATGATCGAGTCCCAGCTCAACTACCTGATCGACGCGCTGACCAGGCTCGACGAGATCGGCGCGACCGCTATGCAGCCCACCGCCCGGGCGCAGCGGCGCTGGAACCTCGAACTGCAGCACCGGATGGACCGCACGGTCTGGAGCACCGGCGGCTGCCGCAGCTGGTACCTGGACAAGAGCGGCAAGAACACGGTGCTCTGGCCCGGTTCGACCACCTCGTTCCGCCGGGCCACCCGCAAGGTGGACCTCACCGAGTACGAGTTGATCCTCCGCCGCGACGACCGGGCCGCACCGCCCGCACCGTTCGCACCGTTCGCACCGCCCGCGCCGCCCGCGCCGTCGGAGTCGTCGGAGCTGTCAGGGCCGCCCGCGGCCGCCACCGGGACCGAGGAGGTCATGGCATGAGCCGCCGTCCGATCCCCGCCGACTGCCTCCAGCCGGTACCCGCCGAGGAGTTGGCCGTCCGCTCGGCAGACGGCACCCGGCTGCACGTCGAGGTCCACGGACAGCCGGGGGCGCCCACCGTCCTCCTCGCGCACGGCTGGACCTGCACCACCCACTTCTGGGCGCCGGTGATCCACCGGCTCGCCGACCGCTACCGGGTGGTGGTCTACGACCAGCGGGGCCACGGCCGGAGCGAGGTCCCGTCGAGCCGGGCCCGCTACTCCACCCGCGCGCTGGCCGAGGACCTCGCCGCGGTGCTCACCCGGGTGGTCCCGGAGGGCGAGCGGGCGGTCCTGGCCGGGCACAGCATGGGCGGCATGACCATCATGGCGGGCGCCGCCCGCCCCGAGGTCGCCGGGCGGACGGCGGCCGCCGTCCTGATCTCCACCGGGCCTTCCGACCTCCTCGCCGAGGTGCGGATCGTCCCGGACGCCGTGCGCCCGCCAGGGCTGCGCCGCTTCCTGCACCGGCAGGTGCTGCGGTCCCGGCTGCCGCTCGGGCCGGTCGGTCCGGTCAGCCGGGCCGGGCTCAAGTACGCGATCATGGGCACGGACGCGCCCGCCGAGCGCACCGAGGTGGCCGTCCGGATGGCGCACGCCTGCCCGACCGGGGTTCGCGCCAACTGGGCGCGGGTGCTGGACCGGCTGGACGTCCGCCCCGGACTGGCCCGCCTCTCCGTGCCGACGGCCGTCGTCGTCGGCGCCGAGGACCGGCTCACCCCGCCGGTGCACGCGCACCGCATGGTCGCGGCGCTCACCGATCCGCAGGGGCTGCTCCTGCTGCCCGGGGTCGGCCACATGGCGCCGCTGGAGCGGCCGGCCGAGGTCGCCGCCGAGATCGACCGGATGGCGACCGCCCACCTCCCGGCCCGCCGCGCCGACGACTCCGGTGCCGAGCAGCCGACCGCTACCGCCGACCCCGAGAGGACCGCTGTCGCATGACCGCCACCCCACCGCTCTCCGCCCAGGTCGTCGTCGTCACCGGAGCCGCGCGCGGCGTCGGCGCCGCCCTGTCCCGCAACCTCGCCCGGCGCGGCGCCAAGGTCGCGCTGGTCGGCCTGGAGCCGGAGGAGCTGAAGGCCGTCGCCGCGTCGTGCGGCCCGGACGCCACCGCCTGGGAGGCGGACGTCACCGACGTCGAGGCGCTCACCGGCCTCGCCGGGCGGATCGAGGCGCACTACGGCCGGATCGACACCGTCGTCGCCAACGCCGGCATCGCCCTCGGCGGTCCGCTGCTGGACAGCGACCACCGGGCGTTCAGCCGGGTGATCGAGGTCAACCTGCTCGGCAGCGTGGCCACCGCCCGGGCCTTCCTGCCCGTCCTCGCGGAGAGCCGCGGCTACCTCCTGCAGATCGCCTCGCTGGCCGCGCTGACTCCGGCGCCGCTGATGAGCGCGTACTGCGCGAGCAAGTCGGGCGTCGAGGCGTTCGCCCACGCGATCCGGGCCGAGGTGGCCCACCAGGGTGTCAAGGTCGGTGTCGGGTACCTGAGTTGGACCGACACCGACATGGTGCGCGGGGCCGACGAGGACACCGTGCTCAAGCAGATGCGCTCCCGGCTGCCGTGGCCGGCCAACAAGACCTATCCGCTGGAACCGGCGGTGGACCGCCTGGCCGCCGGGATCGCCCGGCGCTCCGCCCATGTCTACGCCCAGGCGTGGCTGCGCGGGATGCAGCCGGTCCGCTGGGCCCTGCCGTCGCTGATCGCCGCGGTCGGTTCGCGCGACGTGGCCAGGCTGGCGCCCCAGCTCGCCGCCACCGCCGCCTCCCGCCTGCGGCCGGTCGGCGCAGGCGGGGCGGCCGACACCGCCGCCCGGTCCGACACCGCCGCCGGGTCCGACCGGTCCGACCGGGACTGACGGCCGGGCCCGCGCCGGACGTGGGCGGCCCGACGACGGCCGGTGGATCTCCCGGATCCACCGGCCGTCCGCCGTCCGCCGTCGGTCGTCAGCCGCTTCCGGCGGTCTCCCCGTCCGGCCGGGCGAGCCGCTTGAAGGTGTCGTAGGCGGTCTGGATGAAAGTGGACCGCACGGTGGGGCCGGAATTGGTGAGCGCGGCGACCGCGGTGGCGGTCTGCGGGCAGAAGCCGACGAACGCCGTGAAGCCGCGCGTCCCCCCGGAGTGGAAGAACAGGTCGCGGTCGTCCGGGGTGCGCCGGTGGTTCCAGACCAGGCAGATCTCGGGGCCGGAGCGCGGCAGCCGCAACCGGGGCCGCCGCACCTCCCGCAGCGCGGTGCCGAGCGGGCCGCCGTCCGGCGGTTCCAGATGGGCGCGCAGGAAGCGCAGCAGGTCCGCACCCCCGGCCCGGACGGCGCCCGCGCCCGGGAGGGCGGGGATGCGCCACGGCGGGAGCGGCCGCCCGAGGTGGTGCCCGGTCGCGAGGTGCGGCGCGTCGGGGGAGCAGCTGAGCGTCGCCAGTCCGAGCGGGCGGCCGACCCGCTCGTCGAGCAGCCCGGCGTAGTCGGGGCCGCCGCCCGCCTCGGCGAGCAGCCAGCCGAGCAGCCCCACCCCGTAGTTGGAGTACCAGTACACCTCACCGGGCGGGCGGCGCACGGTGGTTCGGGCCAGCGCCGCCCAGAACCGCTGCTCGTCGTAGGAGGCGTAGGGGGTGCGGTTCCAGGCGGGCACGGCGCTCGCCAGCAGGCCCGGCGGCAGCCCCGGCAGACCGGAGGTGTGGGTGGCCAGGTGGATCAGCCGGATCGGTCCGCCGCGCCGGACGTCCGGGGGCCGGCGGCCGGCCGGGAGGTGGCGCTGCACCGGGTCGTCCGGGGCGACCTCGCCGCGCGCCGCCAGTTCGGCCAGCAGCAGCGCGGTGAAGGTCTTGGTGACGGAGCCGAGTTCGTAGCCGGTGTCGGGTGTGCACGGGCCGCCGTCCCGGGCGGTCCGCCCGTGGCAGTGCACGGCGGAGCGCCCGCCGCGTGCCACCGCCAGGGTCACGGCGGTGGCGTGCGGCCCGGCGGCGAGCACGAGTCCGGCGAGCTGCTCCGCCCCGGGCGCCCCGGGGCCGGTGCCCCCGGCTCCCGCGACGTCTGCCGCTCCCGTCCCCGCCCCCGCCACCGTCGTGCTCATCGCGTCCTCACGCCGGGACCGCCGCGCCGCCGAGCGCGCGGGAGAGCGTGACGGTGCCCGCGACCACGGCGACCACGGCCGTGTGCTCGTGGTCCCGGAACGCCTGCTCGGGGTCGTCCGAGACCGGTTCCGCGCTCTCCCGGGGGATCAGCCCGTCCTCGCGCTGGATCGCGGCGAGCGCCTCCCAGCCCTGGGCGCCGGTGACCGGCTCCCCGATGCAGGAGTCCACCACCAGCAGCTCGCCGACGAGGTCCCACTGGCCGACCTCCAGCCAGGTGTCGACCCAGACCGGCAGCCAGTTGCGGACGTAGTCGCGCATCGGCTCGGGCATGCTCTCCGGCTGCGCGCCCCAGTCGGTGAGATGGAAGACGGCGTGGGTGATGTGGTAGCCGGTCAGCCAGTCGAGCGCCCAGGGCTCGGGGGTGGCGCCGAGCCAGGTCCTGGCCGTGAGGGCGGGCCAGTCGTCGGGCTGGTTGCGCAGCCCGATCACGCGGCGGGCGTTGGCGAGGGCCAGCCGCCGGTTGGGCATCATCTCGATGGCCTGGATCCCGCGCACCTTGGTGAGCGATTCGAGCAACTCCTCCAGCGCCGCGTGCCGGTAGCCGGACCGGGCGAAGTGGACGTAGGTCTCCAGCGGGTCGGTCATCACCGGGTAGCGCAGCAGCCGCTCGTAGAGGAGGTTGCCCTCGCGCAGCTGGGACCAGCCGAAGTCGAGGAGTTCACGGGCGATCCGGGCGTCCTCCGGGCCGGTGACGCCGTCGCGCAGGACGAGCGAGGCGGCGAGCGCGGACTCGGCGAGCGGCTTGTAGGCGTTGTTGGGGTCGGCCAGGTCGATGGTGACGTCGTCGGGCAGCCGGCCGAAGCCGCGTTGGTGGCAGGTGTGCAGCCAGGACATCGCCCGGGAGCCCAACTGCTGTGCGGTGGAGAGGATCTGGTGCTCGGTCATGACGTCCCTCCGGTCAGCAGGCGCTCCGCGACGGCGAGTTCGAGTGCGGTGCGGGCGCTGCCGTCGCCGACGGAGCGGATCCGCTCCAGCATGGGTTCGACCTCCAGCGGCAGTTCGCGGCCGTCGGCGGCGAGCCAGGCGAGCCAGCGGGTCAGGCGGGCTGCGACGCGATGGTCGCAGCGCAGCAGGGAGCGGACGGCGCCGCGGGACAGGGCGAGGCTGTGCTCGCGGGCGGCGTCGTGGACGGGCCCGTCGAGGCCGGGCAGGGCGAGCGCGGAGAGCTGGGCCATCCGCACCGACCAGGCCTGCCAGGCGTACGGCTCCGGGTGCGGGGCGTGGCCGGGCCGGGGCGCTCCCAGGCCGGTGTCCGCGCCCGCGTCCTCGTCCGTCGCCCCGGGGAGCGGGGCGTCGGCGGCGGGCCCGAGCGCGCGGGCCAGCAGGACGGCGGTGCCCCAGTCCCGCCAGGCGGTGACCAGGGCGGCACCGGCGGCCCGCTCCTCGTCGGGGGAGGACGGGGGAGTGGTGGCGGCGGCCGGGAAGGCGGACGGGGGGAAGGCCCGGTGGGCCTCCGCGAGCAGCAGGACTGCCTGCTCGTCGGGGCCGGTCGCACCCAGCGCCTGCGGTGCGAGGACGTCGGGCCCGAGCACCCGGGCGGCGGCGAGGACGGGACGCGGCACGGGGCCGGTACCGGGGAAGGCGGGCGCGGGCGCGACCGCACCCCCGGCGCCCCGGAGGGCGTCGAGGGTGTGGCCCGCCAGCCGCTCCACCGCTGCGGCGTATTCGTCGCGGAGTGCGAGATCGGCGGTCGGCATGGTTGCGTGCTTCTCCTTGGAGGTGGGCTTCGCGGAGTTACGGGGTCGCGGCGCGTTCGCGTGGCGGCCCCGCCGGGGTCCGGGCCGTCGGCCTGCCGCCCCGGCCGCCGGGCCGGTGGCCGCGGCGGGACCGGAGGGCTGTGGCGCGGTGGGACTCCGCGCGTCGCCCGGCAGCGTCCGTTCCGATTACCGCGTCTTCTCCTTCGGCGGCTTCGGGGACAGCAGCAGCGCGCCTGCCAGCAGCAGCAGCGCGGCGGCTTCCGGACGGTACGTGGGCGCGTCGCTGACGGTCGCCTCGTCCTCCGTGATCAACATGCCGAGTGCGTCGAGCTCGCCCTGGGTGGCGAGCGTCGTCCGCGTGGTTCGGGTGGTCTGAGCAAGCATCGGGTGCCTCCTCATCGAAGTTCCGCCGCCAGGCCCGGCGGCGCCCCCCTCGAACGACGATACGAGCACGAACCGTCCGGCGCGACCGCAGTACGCTCCGTGACGGTCGTCACGAAGAGGTACCGCGCTGCCGCGCAGCGCTGTCGCCGGTACTCGGGAGTAGGTACGGTCGCTGCATGACCACTGCCTTGATCACCGGCGCGACCGCCGGCATCGGAGCCGCCTTCGCCCGCCGCCTCGCACGGAGCGGCTACGGACTCGTCCTGGTGGCCCGGGACACCGCGCGGCTGGAGGGCTCCGCCGCGGACCTGCGCGGCAAGTTCGGCGTGGAGGTGGAGGTGCTCACCGCCGATCTCTCCACCGACAAGGGCATCGCGGACGTCGAGGCCCGCCTGTCCGACGACGCCCGCCCGGTGGACCTGCTGGTGAACAACGCCGGCTTCGGCAACCGCGGCGCCTTCTCCACCGTGCCGCTGCAGGACGAGCTGGACATGCTGAAGGTGCACATCGAGGCGGTGCTGCGGCTGACCGCGGCCGCCCTGCCGGGGATGCGCGAGCGCGGGCGCGGCGCGGTCGTCAACGTCGCCTCGGTGGCGGCCTTCCTGCCCCGCGGCACCTACGGCGCGAGCAAGGCCTGGGTGGTGAGCTTCACCCAGGGCGTGATGCGGGACCTCGGCGGTACCGGGGTGCGGCTGATGGCGCTCTGCCCGGGCTTCACACACACCGAGTTCCACGAGCGGGCCGGCATGGGCACCGGGAACATCCCGTCCTGGGGCTGGCTGTCGGCCGAGCGCGTGGTCGAGGAGGCCATGCGCGACCTCGCCCGGGGGCGTTCGGTGTCGGTGCCGAGCAAGCGCTACAAGGCGGCGGTGGCCGTCGCGCGGGTGCTGCCGTCCGGCAGGCTCGGCGGCGTCTCCTCCAAGGCGGCCCGGACGTACCGGACCGACTGACGGCCTCCCGCCCGGCGGCGGGTGGGCGGCGGGTCGGGCGGCGGGTCGGGCGGTCGGGGGTTCCGAGCAGCACAGCGGAGGCCATCTCACTATTAGCTTTGCTAACTATGAGCCTCTCTCGTTATGCTGGCGGTCGCCCGACCGCCCACCCGCCGCCGGCGTGCGCCCCCGGGCGCCGCGCCCCCGCGGCCTTCCGAGGGAGGCTGCCCCACCGTGCGCCCCGAAGGCATCCAGTGGACCCCGCCCGCCCACACCGAGAACGATCCGCGCCCGCCCACCCAGTGGCGGCGCATACTCGCGCTGTTCCGCCCCTACCGGGGCCGCCTCGCCGTCGTCGGCCTGCTGGTGGCCGCCTCCGCCGTGGTCTCGGTGACCACACCGTTCCTGCTCCGCGCCGTGCTGGACACCGCGATCCCGCAGGGCCGCACCGGCCTGCTGACCGTCCTGGTGCTCGGCATGGTCGCCACCGCCGTGGTCAACAGCGTCTTCGGCGTGCTCCAGACCCTGATCTCCACCACCGTCGGCCAGCGGGTCATGCACGACCTGCGCACCGCCGTCTACGGCCACCTCCAGCGGATGTCGCTGGCCTTCTTCACCCGCACCCGCACCGGTGAGGTGCAGTCCCGGATCGCCAACGACATCGGCGGCATGCAGTCCACGGTGACCTCCACCGCCACCTCGCTGGTCTCCAACTTCACCGCCGTGGTCGCCTCGGTGGTCGCCATGGTGGCGCTGGACTGGCGGCTCACCGTCGTGTCGCTGGTGCTCCTGCCGGTGTTCGTCTGGATCAGCCGCCGGGTCGGCAACGAGCGCAAGAAGATCACCGGGGAGCGGCAGAAGCAGCTCGCCGCGATGAGCTCGGCGGTCCAGGAGTCGCTGTCGGTCAGCGGCATCCTGCTCGGCCGCACCATGGGCCGCACCGACTCGCTCGCCCGCGAGTTCACCGGCCAGTCCGACCGGCTGGCCGACCTGGAGGTCCGCGCCTCGATGGCCGGCCGCTGGCGGATGAACACCATCCAGATCGTGATGGCCGCGATGCCCGCGGTGATCTACTGGGCGGCCGGCATGACCGCCGCCGGCGGCGCGCCGATCGTCTCGGTCGGCACTCTGGTCGCCTTCGTCTCGCTCCAGCAGGGGCTGTTCCGCCCGACCATCAGCCTGCTGGCCACCGGCGTCGCCGTGCAGACCTCGCTCGCGCTGTTCCAGCGGATCTTCGAGTATCTCGACCTGACCGTGGAGATCGACGAGCCCGAGCACCCCGTCACCCTCGGCGAGATCCGCGGCGAGGTCCGCTTCGAGGGCGTCGACTTCCGCTACGACCCGGAGCAGGAGCGGCCCACCCTCGGCGGGGTCGGGCTGTGGATCCCGGCGGGCGGCTCGCTCGCGGTGGTCGGCGAGACCGGCTCCGGCAAGACCACGCTCAGCTACCTGGTGCCCCGGCTCTACGACGTCACCGGCGGCCGGGTCACCATCGACGGCGTCGACGTCCGCGAGCTGTCCTTCGAGACCCTGTCCCGCGCGGTGGGCGTGGTCTCCCAGGAGACCTACCTCTTCCACGCCTCGGTCGGCGACAACCTGCGCTTCGCCAAGCCGGACGCCACCGACGAGGAACTCGTCGCCGCGGCCCGGGCCGCGCGCATCCACGACACCGTCGCCGCGCTGCCGGACGGCTACGACACCCTGGTCGGCGAGCGCGGCTACCGCTTCTCGGGAGGCGAGAAGCAGCGCCTCGCGCTCGCCCGCACCATCCTGCGCAACCCGCCCGTGCTGATCCTCGACGAGGCCACCAGCGCGCTGGACAACAGCACCGAACGCGCCGTCCAGGAGGCCATCGACACCCTCGCGGAGGGCCGCACCACCATCACCATCGCGCACCGGCTCTCCACCGTGCGCGGGGCCGACCAGATCGCCGTCCTGGAGCGCGGCGAGGTCGCCGAACTCGGCACCCACGAAGAGCTGCTGGCGGCGGACGGCCGGTACGCGGCGCTGCTCCGCCGGGAGGCCCCGGTCGCGGCCGTCGCTCCCTGAGCCGGGGGCGGGGGCCGGTCGGGGGCGGGGGCCGGTCGGGGTTGTGGGCAGGGAGCGGGGCCGGTGGGGTGGGGTCGCCAGGACGGGGCAGGAGGGGTGGGGCCGCCGGGCTCAGGCGGCCTTGGGGACCTCGTTGTAAGACCCCACGAGCTCCTGGCCGGAGAGCTGCTGGATCGCCGCCATCACCTCGTCCGTGACCTGGCGGCGGGCCTTGAGCGAACGCGCCTGGCCGTGCAACTCGTCGAAGTGCAGCGGCTCCCCGAAACGGACCGTCACCTTCTTGAGGCGCGGCAGCCGCTTGCCGATCGGGAGGATCTGCTCCGGCCCCTCCAGCGCCACCGGCACCACCGGGACACCGGCGGTCAGCGCCAGCCAGGCCACGCCGGTCTTGCCGCGGTAGAGCCGGCCGTCCAGCGAACGGGTGCCCTCGGGGTAGATGCCGAACGCCTTGCCGTCCTCCAGGATCTCCAGCGCCGACTCCAGCGAGGCCTGGGCGGACCGGTAGGTGCCGCGCTCGACCGGCACCGCGCCGATGCCCTGGAAGAAGCCCCGGGAGAGCGCGCCCTTGAGGCCCTTGCCGGTGAAGTACTCGGCCTTGGCCAGGAAGTGCACCCGGCGCGGCGCGGTGAGCGGGATGACCACGCTGTCGATGAAGGAGAGGTGGTTGCTGGCGAGGATGACGCCGCCCTTGCGCGGCACGTTCTCCATACCCTCGATGGTGGGCCGCCAGATCCCCCGGGCGAGCGGTTTCAGCACCAGCCTGGTGACGAGATCGAGCATGGTCCCTCCCTGGACGAGCATGCCCGGGAGGTGCCCGGGCCTGGGGTACGACGAGCGGCGTTCGTTTCCCCGGCCGGGCCGGGATTCAGACCCGCAGACTACGACACCCACCCCCGAGCCCGTCCACTCCCGCCCGCAGTGGCGCTCACCACGGGCGGGTAGGGTACCGCCGTCGGAAATGCACATCAGCAGTTGATTCGGTCCCAGGAGGCCCCCATGGCAGACGTCGACGACATCCGCGCGGCGTTCGACAAGTTCGACCGGAACGGCAACGGCCGGATCACCGCCGTCGAGTACGCCCTCGTCGCGCGTGAGCTCGGCGACCTCACCACCTCGGTCGCCGTGGCCGAGGCCATCATCAAGGGGATGGACACCAACCACGACGGCGAGCTGACCTTCGACGAGTTCCTGGCCGCGCGCCAGGGCTGACGAAGCAGGGGCCGACCGGCCCGGACGGGGTCCCGGATCGCTTTCCGGGGCCCCGTCCTCGCGTTGTCGCTGCCTGCTGTGCCGGTCGTGCCGGTCGTGCCTGCCTGCTGGCCTGCCGGCCGGTCGTGCCTGTGCTTGTTGCCGTCGTGCCCTCAGCCTGCGGTCGGGAACACCCGGCGGACCACGCGCTCCGCCGCCCCGCCGTCGTCCCAGGGGCAGAACCGCTTGCGGAAGTCCGCCCGCGCCGCCGGCTCCGGGTCACCGGCCAGCAGTGCCGCCGCCAGCCCCTCCGGATCCGTCGTCAGCGCTCCCGGCGGCTGCTCGAACAGGTCGAAGTAGACGCCCCGGTCGCGCTTGTACTCCTCCCAGTCCGGCGCGAAGACCACGATCGGCCGGTCCAGCACGGCGTAGTCGAACATCATCGACGAGTAGTCCGTCACCAGGACGTCGGCCGCCAGGTAGAGGTCCTCCACCGTCGGGTGCGCCGACACGTCCAGGATCTCCGCCGCGCCCCCGTCCGCCGTCAGGTCGCCCGGGCCGCCGGTGTGGAAGTAGTGGGTGCGGACCAGCAGCGTGAACTCCGGCCCCAGCCGCCGGGCCAGCTCCCGGACGTCCAGCAGCGGCACATAACCGCCGCGCGCCTCCCGGTGGGTGGGCGCGTACAGCACGGCGGTGCGCCCCGGCGCCAGCCCGAACCGCTCGCGCATCGCCGCCGTCGCGGCCGGCGTCGCGTCGGCCAGCCGGTCGTTGCGCGGGTACCCGGTGTCCAGCATCTCGTAGCGGCCCGGGAAGGCACGGGCGAAGTGCTCGCTGGTGTGCGGGTTGGAGGAGACCAGGAAGTCCCAGCGGTCGATCGCCTCCTGGAGCCGGTCGAAGTCCATCCCGTCGGCGGCCACCGGGTGGTCCCTGAGGTCCATGCCCATCGCCTTCAGCGGCGTGCCGTGCTGGGTCTGGACGTGCACCGTGCCGGGCCGCTTCACCATGGTCCGGGGGAAGTTGACATTGTTCACGAAGTACTTGGCGGTGGCCATCGTCCTCAGGTACGCCGGGGTGTTGACGATCACGTACGGCACACCGTCCGGCAGCGTCGCCGCCTGGGCGCGGTTCTCCACCACCCAGACCCCGTGGATCCCCGGCGCGAGCTCCTTCGCCTTCTCGTAGATCGCGGCCGGGCTGCACGCGTACCCCCGGTGCCAGTACGCGGCGTACACCGCCAGGTTCGGGTTCAGCGGCATCCGGCGGAAGGTGTTGTACGCGGTGAACCGGGCGCTGCTGCGCACCCCCTTCTTCAGGGCCGGTGCCACCGCCCGCGCCCCGCGCTTGAGTTCGCGCGGCAGTCGGCCGGTCCGGCGCAGTTCCGCGTACGCGCGCCGGGAGCCCCGGGCCGCGAGCCGGTACTGCACGCCGCGCACGCCCCCGGGGAAGCGGTAGCCCGCCGGGCGGTGCCGGGTGAAGTGCTCGGCGATCCGCCGGAAGAACTCCGGCCGCAGCCCGACCGGGACCAGTCCGGGGGTGTCGTAGACGGTGAGCGCCTGCTGCACGGTCCGCTCGAAGACCAGGGTCCGCAGTGTCGCGGGGACGGGGCGGCCGGGCCGGTCGGGCTGGTCGGGCTGGTCGGGCTGGTCGGGCTGGTCGGAGCTCTCGGGCCGATCGGACCGGTCCAGGA
The DNA here is from genome assembly GCF_036010405.1 of Kitasatospora purpeofusca. Classification (NCBI taxonomy): domain Bacteria; kingdom Bacillati; phylum Actinomycetota; class Actinomycetes; order Kitasatosporales; family Streptomycetaceae; genus Kitasatospora; species Kitasatospora purpeofusca. The sequence continues at coordinate 7,654,597 of NZ_CP108561.1, forward strand.
AGGCGAAGATCGCGTCGTACTGGGCGAAGGCGTCGGCGTGCTTGGCGGAGGCGGTGCTGGTGATCGCCCCGGCCCGGCCGCGCCGGTAGAAGTAGCAGGGGCGGTCGAGGTAGCGCAGCCGCTCGGCGGCGAGCAGCGCGGGGTAGGTGACGGAGATGTCCTCGTAGAAGCCGCGGCCGAAGGAGACGCCGAGCCCGAGCAGGAACTCCCGGCGGAACACCTTGTTCCAGACCGACATCACCGTTCTGAAGACGGCCGGGTGCTCGGCCAGCGTGGCCCCCGCGACCAGCGGGGACCCGGTCAGCACGTGCCGCCACGGGTTGGGCTCGGTCCCGCCGTCGGGGTAGACGTGGACGAAGTCGGTCAGCAGGACGTCGGCGGGCGCCTCGCCGCGCCGCTCGCGCTCCAGCTCGCCGGTGAGCTCGTCCAGGATGGCGGTCACCGTGCCCTCCGGCACCCAGTCGTCGCTGTCGACGAACCAGACGTACCCGCCGCGCACCTCGGGGAGGGCGGCGGTGCGGGCGCCGCCGAGGCCCTGGTTCTCCGCGAGGTGGAGGACGCGCAGACGCGGATCGCGGGCCGCGTACTCGTCCAGGATCGCGCCGCTGCGGTCGGGGGAGCGGTCGTCGACCGCGATCACCTCGAAGCGGGACTCGGAGGGCGGGGTGTCCGCCAGGAGGGAGTCGAGGCAGCGGGGCAGGAAGCGCTCCACCCCGTGGACGGGGAGCACGATGCTGAGGAGGACTGGCACGCTGGCCGAGTCTACCGAGCGCGGCTGCGGAGGGCGGAGGACGGGTGCGGCGGCGCTGGTGGGCGGGGTGTGCGCGGTGTGCGGGGTGTGCGACCCCGGGGCTTACGCGGCTCGGGGTGGTCACGGCTCGGGGCGGTCACGGCCGAGGGGCGCGGAGCCGGAGCCGCCGGTGCCGGACCCCGTGCGGGGTGGCACCGGCAGCCTGGTGGCGGCCCGGTCGACCCTCTACGGCCGGCCCGCCGGTCCGAGCGCCGCCCGAACCTGGCCACCGCAGCGTCGAGGCGGCCTGGCAGTAGGCACGGGGGAGCCGGAGTCTTCATCAGTCGAACACGGGGGGCGGTCATGCTCGCGCCCGCATGGTCGATAGAGATATTGCTTGGAGCCGACTCCGGCGTCAATCCCCCGGCTGTGTTCACTTCCTAAACGGATAGTCGTACCTTGTCGCCGGTGGACCGGGGTCGTCCCGGGGGTGATGGCGAGAAGGCGGTGCGGTGGCCGCAGGGTGGCCACGGCGGGTGAAGGGGTGGTGACCCCGTGCGCCGGGCGTACACCGTCACGGCGGGCGCCGGGTGTGCGACCCGACGAACCGGTGACGTGGCGCCGGTCGTGCACCATCATTGATGCTCAGTCGTGATCGGTCGGGTGGGCCCTGGTGCGGTGTCAGTTGACGCAGCACGGTACGGTTGCAGAACACCAGGACGGTTGCGCGAAGGCCGTCTGTCACGGATAGTCTTCGCCTCACGGCCCTGGCGCCTCGTAGGGGTGGGAAAACTGATGGAACACATGCAAGTGCGGCCCCGGCCTCGGGTGCCCGCGATCCAGTGCGGCGTCGGCGCGACCGGCCGCCGGATCGAGCGGCACCTGGCTGTGCTCGGCGCGCCCGCGCTCCCGGCGGTGGACACCGCCGAGGCGCTCGGGTTGATAAGGGAGCTGACGCCGCGTGGCGTCGGCGCCCCGACCGCGCCGCCGCGCCGCCACACGCGGGTCAAGCTGCTGGCGCCGCTGCGCCGACTGCGGCGGGGGCTCTTCGGCAGCCGAGGCTGAGCCGACCGGTCCGGTCGAGTCCGGACCGGCCGTGCGGGGCCCCGATCCCCGGGTCTCCCGCACTGCCCCGCCTCCTGCGCACACGTTTTTTCGGCACCGGCCCGACGGATCCTGACGACCGTCGGGTCTTCGGCGTTCCCGCTCCTCGGGTCGGATCGGGGCGGTCGGGTCGGTGCGGGTCGACGAGGATCGACGCGGGCCCGGCCGATCATTTGCGGTCCGTGCCGGTCCTCGAATGTCATCTTTGGTCTGAACCTCTCAGCCTATGACGACCGACCCCTCCGGCGCCGGGAGTCGGCGAGGCTTGCCGGTCCACCCCCGGCCGTGGGACAGGATGGCGCCATGGCGGACCACACCCACTCCCGAACCACGTCCCACTCCACTCCCACCTCCACCTCCTCGTCCTTCCGGACCGAGACCTTCGACATCACCACCGGAAGCCAGGAGGTCGCGCTCGACATCACCGACCGCTGTGTCCGGTTCCTCGACGAACACGCCGTCGGACGGGACGGCCTGCTCAATGTCTTCGTCCCGCACGCCACGGCCGGGATCGCCGTCCTGGAGACCGGTTCCGGCAGCGACGAGGACTTCCTCGCCACCCTGCGCGACCTCCTGCCGGCCGACGACCGCTGGCGTCACCGGCACGGCAGCCCCGGCCACGGCCGCGACCACGTCGTCCCCGCCCTGGTGGCCCCGCACGCCACCCTGCCGGTGATCGACGGACAACTCGCCCTGGGCATCTGGCAGTCGGTGGTGCTGGTCGACACCAACGGCGACAACCCGCACCGCACACTCCGGCTCTCCTTCCTGGGCTGAGCCGCCGCCCGGCCCCGGCCCCGGAGGTGGCCCTGGAGGCGGCCCCGGAGGCGTCGACCCCGCCGGGGCCGGGCGACAGTCTTCGCGCCGATGCCGGCCCGCAGTCCGACGTGGATCGCGGCACGTCGGGGGAGCCGGCTGGTCGGTTTCGTCAACGTCGTCGGTGACGGCGGCGCGCACGTCTTCGTCCTGGACACGACCGTGCATCCGGACGGGCGTCGGCGGGGGCTCGGGGTACGGCTGGTGCGGGCGGCTGCCGAGGAGGCGAAGGCACGCGGTGCCGAGTGGCTGCACGTCGACCACGAGCCGCACCTGAGTCCTTCTACGGTCAGTGCGGATTCCGGCCGACCGCCGCCGGGCTCGTGCGGCTCCGAGCGGACGGCGGTTCAGGCAGCGGGCGCACCGGGCGGCGGTGCGCCGTCCGGCCGCGGTGTCCTGGGGTCGGGGTCGGATCCGGGGTCGGGGTCGGGGTCGGCGGCGGCCCGGAGCACGGACGCGAGGTACCGCTCGATCGCCAGGTACTGGCAGAGCACGGCGACCGGGCGGCCGAGCCGTGCGTACCAGGCGGTGAGCCGGGCGAAGGCGACGACCTCGAACCACACCTCGCCCGCCGCGTCCATCGACACCAGGAACGCTTCCTCGCCGCACTCAGGGTGCCCCGGCAGCGTCCCGTAGGCGAAGCCGATCCGGTCCGGCTCGTCCACCGTCCACACCACCCGGCACGGGATCACCAGCCGGGGCCAGCGGCTGCCGGGCAGGCGGAGCCGCAGGAGCACGGTCGCCCCGGGCTCGGCGGGCGCGTACGGGAACACGGCGAAGCCGGTGCCGAGCTGGCAGCCCCAGCCGAGGACGAAGCGGCCGGCCCGCGCCATGACCTCGGGGCCGTGCCCGAGATGCACCCGCCGCCGCAGATGCTTGTAGCCCTCCGGCAGCCGGCCGTCCGCGGTGGCGCCCACCTCGCGGTAGTCGGGTTCGGTGGCCCGGGCGGCGTTCAGCCTCCGCTCCAGGGCGGATCCGGCCCGGGCGGAGGGGACCGACGGGACCGGCGAGGGGACGGAGGGAACGGCGCGGGGCACCTCGTGACCGGGAGAGTCGGGCATGCGGCCACCGTATCGACGGCCTCCGGCCCGGCCTCGCCCGGGACCGCCTTGCGCCCCGCCCGGTCCGGGGAGTAGAGAGGCGGCATGAGCGAAACAGCCAGGCAGGATGCGGTCGCCCTCGGAACCCAGGACAGCCCGGACAGCCCGATCACCCCGGGCATCGTGAGCAGCCCGGCGGCGGAGCAGGTCTGCGAGCTCGCCCCGAGCGGCGCGGAGGCGGCCCTGCTGCCCGACCCCGGCTCCACCGGCCCGCGCGCGGACTGCGTGCTGTGCGGCGAGCCGACCGAACTGCCCGCCGACCACCCGGGCAGCACCCTCTGCCCGGTCTGCGCCTGGCAGCAGGCCCAGCGGATCGCCTGCTCCGGCTGAGCGGGCGGCCCGGTCGGCCACAGGGACCGCCCCGGTCCGACGGCGCCCGGGTCAGGCGCTCTCCCTGGTCAGGCGCTCTTCGGCGTCACGCGTCCTCCCGACCCGCCGGCGCCAGGGTGGAGCCGTGCCGGCCCTTGCGGACCATGAGCTGGGCCGGGATCCGGCTGCGCAGATCGGCCACGTGACTGACGATGCCGACCGCGCGGTCCCGCTCGCGCAACCCGTCCAGGACGTCCATCACCTCCTCCAGGGTGTGCTCGTCGAGGCTGCCGAATCCTTCGTCGATGAACAGGGTGTCCAACGGCATGCCCCCGGCCTCGTCGGTGACCACGTCCGCCAGACCGAGGGCCAGGGCGAGCGAGGCGAAGAAGCTCTCGCCGCCGGAGAGCGTCGCGGTGTCGCGCTCGGTGCCCGTCCAGGCGTCCACCACCCGCAGCGCCAGCCCCGAGCGCTTGTTGCCGCCGCCCCGGTCGTCGCTGTGGACCAGCGTGTACCGGCCGCCGGACATCCGGACCAGCCGGTCGCTCGCCGCGGCCGCCACCTGCTCCAGCCGTGCCGCCAGGACGTACGACTCCAGGCGCATCCGGAGACGGTTGTCGGTCGAGGTGCCCGCCGCGAGCGCGGCCAGCCGGCTGATCCGCGCGTACCTGGCCAGCTCCGGGGCCAGCGAGCGGGCCAGCTCGGCCAGCTGCCGCCCGATGGCGGCGAGGGACTCGCACCGCAGGCGGGCCGCGTCCCGCGCCGCGTGCGCCGACCGCAACCGGTCGGTGGCGGCGCCGAGCCCGCTCCGGGTGCCCGGCAGGTCGGCCGGCGGCAGGGCGGCGGCCGCGACCAGTTCGGGTTCGGCGAGCCGCCGCTCCACCGCGGCGAGCCCGGCCCGGTGCCGGTCGATCCGCTGCTCCAAGGCGTCCCGCTCGGCCTGCGGCAGCAGGACGGCGACGGCGTCCTGGGCGCTCGCGAACCCGGCCGCCACCGCGGCCCCGGCCAGCTCGTCGTCCGCCTGCTTGAGCTGGTGCGCCGCCTCGGTGGCGGCCCGGGCGGCGCCGGCCAGCGCGGCCACCGCCGAGGCGAGGCGGTCGAGCGCGGCCGCCCGGGCCGCCACCGACGGCGCGTCGCCCCGGGCCGCCGCCACCCGGGCGGTCAGCTTGTCCTGCTCGGCGTGCAGCGCGCGGGCCTGGGCGGCGAGCTCGGCGCTCCGCTCCCGGGCGTCGGAGAGCGCCGTGCGGCGGGCGGACTGCTCCTCGGTGAGCCGCTCGACCGCCCGGCCGACCGCACCGAGCCGCTCCGCGACCCGGACCGCTTCCCGATGCTCCGTCGCCAGCCCGCCGAGCATCCCGGCCAGGGCGTCGGCGGCCTCCTCGCCGGCCGCGCCGGCGGCCGCCGCCCGGCGCACCCGGAGCCCGGCGAGCTCCTGCTCGGCCGCGTCGGCGGCCTGCTCGGCGGCCGTCTGGGCCCGCCGGGCCCGCTCCTCGTCCTCGGCCCGGACCGGCTCGCCGACCGGGCGCGCCGGGGCCGGGTGCTCGGCCGAGCCGCAGACCCGGCAGGGCTCGCCGGTGCTCAGCCCCGAGGCCAGCTCGGCGGCCATCCCGGCGAGCCTGCGCTCACGGAGGTCCAGGCCGTACTGGCGTGCGTCCAGCGCCTCCGCGCGCAGGGCGAGGGCGCGCGGCCCGGCCCGGCCGACCTCGCCGTCCAGCGCGTCCCGGGCCCGGGCGGCGGACAGCCGGAGGGTCAGGTCCGCGCGCTTGGCGTCCAGCCGCTCGACCAGTGCGGCGGCCTCCCGGGCGGCGGACTCCTCCTCCTTCAGGGCGGTGTGCCGGGCGTCGAAATCGGCCAGCCACTCGCCCGCCTCCTCGGCGAGGTCCTCGGCGCGCCGCAGGTCCGAGGTCAGCGACGTCCGGGCGCGGGCCAGCTCGGCGCACTGCCGCTCGTCCGCCCCGGCCGCCTCCAGCCGGACGATCTCCTCGCGCAGCCGCCGTTCGGCCGCGGCCAGCTCCTCGGCCTCGGCGTGCGCCAGCGCCCGGCCGGTGCCGACCGGTCCGTCGCCGCGCTCACCGCTGTCGCCGCCGTCGCCGCTGCCGGGTCGGTCGCCGCCGCCGAGGAGCTCACGGCCGGTCCGCCCGGTCGCGACCTCGGCGAGCACCGCCCGGTGCCGGTGCTCCTCCTCCCGGGCCTGCCGGTAGGCGGCCGCCGCACGCTCCCGCAGGTGCAGCACGGACTCGACGCCGACCGCCGCCTGCGCCGCCGTCAGCCGCCGCCGGTCCGCCGCGCGGGCGGGCTCGTCCTCGGCCAGCCGGGCCGCCTCCCGCACCGCCTGCCGGTGCCGCTCCTGCCGGTCGGCCCGCTGCTCGGCGGCCTCCCGGGCCCGCTGCGCCGCCCGGTGCGCCTCCTCCGCGCCGGCCAGCGCGGCCTCCGCGACGGTCAGTCGCTCGGCCGCGCCACCGCGCAGCACCGCCGCCCAGCCCAGCACCCCCGTGGTCAGCCCGGCGTCCGCCGTCGCGCTCGGCGCCGCCTCGTCCTCGGCCGCCACCGGGCCCTCGGCGGGCTCGGCGCCCGGCCCGGCCGCCTGCTCGGCCTTGCTGGCCAAGTCCCGCAGCCGGCGGCGCCCGGTCTGGACGGCGGTCTCGTGGGCCCGGCGCTGCTCCGCGAGCCAGGCCTCGACGGACTGGAACCGCTCGGTGTCGAACAGTCGGCGCAGCAGCTTGCCGCGCTCCTCCGAGTCGGCCCGCAGGAAGCGCGCGAAGTCCCCCTGCGGCAGCAGCACCACCTGGCAGAACTGGTCCCGGCTCATCCCGATCAGCCGGTGGATCTCCTCGCCGGCCTCCTGGTGCGACTTGCTCACCGCCCGCCAGCCGGGCCCGTCCGCGCCGGTGCCCGCGCCGTCCGCCGACCACTCGCGCAGCAGGGTCTGGGCCCGCTCGACGGTCATGCCCGTGCCGACCTTCTTCGGCCGGGGCTGCTCGGGGATCCGGACGATCTCCAGCCGCCGGCCGCCGAGCGTCAGCTCCAGCCGGACCTCGGTCAGCCGGTCGGGCTCGGCGTGGTCGCTGCGCAGCCGGTTGGCCCGGCGGGTGCCGGGCACCTCGCCGTAGAGGGCGTAGCAGACCGCGTCCAGCACGCTGCTCTTGCCCGCTCCGGTGGCGCCGCGCAGCAGGAACAGGCCGCCGGCGGCCAGCGCGTCGAAGTCGACCGTCTCGGCGCCGGCGAAGGGGCCGAAGGCGGTCACGGTCAGCCGGTGGAGTCTCATCGGGGCTGCTCCGCCTTCCGGTCGGTGGTCTCCCGGACGCGCTCGAAACCCTCGCGCAGCCAGCCCAGCTCGTCCGGGTCGGGGTCGGCGCCGGGGCGGACGTGCCGCAGGAAGCCCTCGGCGATCTCCAGGTCCGTCCGTCCGCTGACCCGGGCCGCGTAGGAGGGGGAGGCGGCGGCGGTGCTCTCCTCCGGGTCGAACAGCAGCTGGAGGGTGTGCGGGAAGCGGCGGCGCAGCCGCTCCATCGGCTCGGTGGGGCGGCTCGGGTCGGTGAGGGTGACCTGCACCCAGGCCTCCTCGTCGGCGGTGTGGCGCTCGTCGGTGAGCAGCTCGTCGAGCCGGCCGCGCAGTCGGGCCAGCCGCCGGGGGGCCGGGCAGGGCACCCGCTCGGCGGTGACCGCGCCGTCCGCCGCGAGGTCGACCAGCCACATGCTCTTGCGCTGCTCGTGCTCGGAGAAGGAGTAGGCGAGCGGGGAGCCGCTGTAGCGCAGGTGCGGGGCCAGGGTCTGGCAGCCGTGCAGATGGCCGAGCGCGGCGTAGTGCACGCCGTCGAATACCGAGGCGGGTACGGCCGCGACCCCGCCCACCGCGATGTCGCGCTCGCTGTCGCTGGGCTGGCCGCCGGTGACGAAGGCGTGTGCCAGGACGACCGCGCGGGTGCCGGCCGGGCGGGCCGCGAGGTCGGCCCTGACCTGGTCCATCGCCGCGCCGAGTACGGCGGCGTGCCCGCCGCGGGCCAGCCCGAAGCGCTCCCGGACCAGGGTGGGCTCCAGGTAGGGCAGCCCGTAGACGGCGACCGGACCGTGCGCGTCGGCCAGCAGCACGGGCTCGGCGCACTCGCCCGGGTCCGTCCTCAGGTGGACGCCGGCCCGGCCGATGAGACCCGCGCCGACGCCGAGTCGGCGGGCCGAGTCGTGGTTGCCGCTGATGAACACCGTCGGCACGCCGAGGTCGGCCAGCCGGTGCAGCACGTCGTCGAACAGCGCCACCGCCTCCAGGCCCGGCAGCGCGCGGTCGTACACGTCACCGGCGACGAGCACGGCGTCGACGCGCTCGTCCCTGACCACCGCCACGAGGTGGTCCAGGAAGGCGCGCTGGGCGTCGTGCAGGCTCTCCCGGTGGAACGAGCGCCCGAGATGCCAGTCGGAGGTATGCAGCAGTCGCATGGTTCCCGACCATAACGGGCGCCACCGACAACCCGGTCCGGAACGGGTGTCACCGGTCCTCCCGGGCGGTCCGCGCAGCCTCCGGGACGTCACTCCGGGTCGATTGTCAGTGACGGTGTGTACGGTCGCGTTCACCGGGAGCCGAGGGGCTCGTGGGGCCGGTGCGGGAGTACCGACGACGGAGGGAGACGGCCGTGCGCGAGCGGATGCAGGAGCGGGGCGGGAAGCAGGAGCGGGAGAAGGGGCGGGAGCAGGAGCAGGGGCGGGAGCGGCGCCGGAGGCGGGGCCGGGCCGGGCGTCCGGGTGCGGGCGGCTGCCGGGGGCGGTGGCGCGCGCCCGTGGTGCGGCTGCGGGGTCCCGGGGCGGAGCGGCGTCGCCCCGGGTCGACCGGGCCGGGCGGGAGGGTCCCCGACGGGCGGCCGCCGGGCGGCGGGGTGAGCGGGCCCCGGGTCGGCGGTTCCGGCGGGCCCGCCGGTCCCGGGGTGCTGGAGCGGCGCCGGGGGCGTCCGCGCGGGGCGCCGCCGCCGCAGCCGGTGGCGCTCGCGCTGGCCGTGGGCGCCGCCGACTTCGCGGACCTGGCGCGGCACGGGCTGTTCGGCGGGCTGACCTTCCGCTCCTACCTGCGGCGGGTGGCGGTCCAGCTGCGCGCGCTGCGCGGGCACGGGCTGGAGGTCCACCTCCGGGTGCTCGACCCGGCGGACTACGCGGAGTACTGCGAGGAGCTCGGCTTCGCACCGGGGGACGCGGCGGCCCGGGTCGCGTACGCGGCCGATCCGGAGCTGGCCGGGGAGCCGTTCGTCTACGCGGGGCAGCGGCTGGCGGTGCTGCTGCCGGAGCTGGCCGACGACCACCGGGCGCGGGTCCGGATCTCCGTCGCGATGGCGGTCCTGCTGACGGCGGCGGGCGAGGGGCCGCCGGGGGAGCGGCGGCTGGTGGCGGTGATGCGGCACGCCGTCGAGGTCCAGCTGGCGGTGGGCGCGGGGGCGGGTGACGGGATCCACCTGCTGACCCTGCGCTGCCACGGCCCCGAGGACGGCGAGGAGCTGACCTCGGCGACCGACGTCCGGGTGGAGCGGGGCCGGCCCGGGCCCGGCGGGCGGGACGCCGAGGCGTTCTGCGTGACCCTGGCGGCGGGCCTCGCCGTCGGCGGTGCCGGCGCGATGGTGCTGCACGGGGACCCGGCGGCCCCCGGCGGGCAGACGGTGCGGGGGTGGGCCCTGCGGGGCGGGAGGCTGCGGCCGATGACTGTCCGCGAGGTGCTGGACGAGCTCGCCGACGACGTCGGCCGGGGCCTGCCCTTCCCGCCGGCCGTCGTCCCGCTGCCGGGCTTCCCGCTGCCGGCGCCGCCGCCGTCGGGCGGGGGCGGACGGCCCGGGGAGCGGCCGACCGGGGGCGGGGGTGGGCCCCTGGCCTGATGGCGGCTGACCAGGGCGTTCGGCCCCGGCTGTCCACCAAGCGGCGCTGGGGACTGTTCATCGACCGCCTGTTCGGGGAAGATTTCGGGGAAGATCAACAGTGGGAACGGCCGGTACCCCACGCCGCCGCGCCCGCCGCTCCGCCCCGAACCGCGCACCGCGAACCGTCCCCGCGCACCGTCGGTCCGGCGAGCCCGACACCGAAAGGGGGGACGCATGAGCCGGATCGAGTACAGCGCGGAGATCGCCGAGCTGCTCGGCCGGGTGCGCCGGCGTCCCACGGCGGGCTGGCCGTGGCGGCCGGGCGAGCAGGTGCCCGCCGGGCTGCCGGTGAAGCAGTCCTGGGGGTGGCTCTTCGCCCCCGACGGCCGGGTGCTGACCCTGGTCAACCCCAAGGACGGCGTGGTCTCGCTGCCCGGGGGCTCGCTGGAGCCGGAGGACGCCGGCGACCCCGGCTCGGCGCTGGCCCGGGAGGCGGCCGAGGAGGCGCAGGCACTGATCGGCACGGCGTACTACCTCGGCTACCTCTACGACCGGGTCGGTTCGGCCAACGGCGGCCACGAGTGCGCCCGGGTCCGGATGGCCGCCGCGCTGCGGGCCGTCGGTCCGAGCGCGCCGGACCCGGCCTCGGGGCGGCACTACCGGCGGCTGCTGGTCGCACCGGGCCTCGCCGTCGAGCTGCTCGGCTGGGGTGCGCCCGGCCTGCGTCAGGCCCGGGCGGCGGTGGCGACCGCCGTCCGGAGGCTGGGTGTGCCCTCGGCCGCCGACGAGACGATCGAGGAGCTGCCGGCGGCGGGCTGCGAGCTGTTCCCCGGCACGGCGCCGGGTGCCGCCCCGGGGGAACCGTCGACCGTCTGACCGGGCGCCCGACTGACTGAGTGACTGACCGCCTGACCGCCTGACCGCCTGACCGGGTGCCGGGGCCGAAAGTCGCCCGGCCGCCCGCACGCCGGGCCGCGCGCCCGAGCGCGGCGCCACCGGCGGTCGCACGTCCGGCCGAGTTCCGTCCTCCGATCGGGCGATGCCCCGAAACCGGCGCACTGGCGCACTTACCGTGCCAGAAGGGGCAGTTCACCGCGCCGTTGTCAGACTGACCGTCAATTGCCTTGGCATGACAACTTCCAGAGTCAGCTACCGCCTGGTATCAAATTGTGTGACGCACGTCACTCCCAGGAGGTGTCATGCTACGCCCTGCCCGTGCCATGTCCGTCGCCGTCACCGCGGCGCTCCTCTCCCTGACCACCCTCGTCACAGCCGGTTCGGCCCACGCCGCCGGAGTCAACTACGTCGCGCTCGGCGACTCCTACGCCTCGGGCCTCGGAGCCGGCAGCTACACGAGCGAGAGCGGCAGCTGCAAGCGCAGCACCAACGCGTACGCGTACCTGTGGAAGAACGCGCACGCGCCGTCCTCCTTCTCGTTCCTCGCCTGCTCCGGCGCCAGAACCGGAGACGTGCTCAACAACCAGCTGTCCACCCTGAACTCGGCCACCACGCTGGTCAGCATCAGCGTCGGCGGCAACGACGCGGGCTTCGCCAGCACCATGCAGACCTGCGTCCTGGACTCGGAGAGCGCCTGTCTCAACGCGGTCGCGACCGCGAAGAACTACGCCACCGGCACGCTGCCCGGCAAGCTCGACCAGGTCTACTCGGCGATCCACGCCAAGGCCCCGAACGCCCGGGTCGTCGTGCTCGGCTACCCGCACCTCTACAAGGTCGGCGGCAGCTGCATCTTCGGCATCGGCGACACCAAGCGGGCCGCCATCAACGGCGCCGCCGACGTGCTCGACGACGTCATCGCCAAGCGCGCCGCCAACGCCGGATTCGCCTTCGGCGACGTCCGGTCGATCTTCCGTGAGCACGAGATCTGCGGCTCCAGCACCACCTGGCTGAACAGCACCACCCTGCCGGTGGAGGAGAGCTACCACCCGAAGGCCGCCGGCCACTCGGGCGGCTTCCTGCCGGTGTTCACCGCGCAGGCCTGACCCACACACACAGGCCGGACCCCGTCCCCGACCGCACAGCCCGGCGGGCCCGCCGTTCCCCCCACCAGGGAGGACCGGCGGGCCCGTCCCGTCAGCGCCCCGAGCGCTCCGGCGGGGGAAACGGGATCCCGGCCAGGGCGGGCAGCAGTTCCCGCTCCTCGTGGGCGAGATGGGCCTCCAGTTCGTCCGCCGTCCGCGCCAGCGCGGCCCGGAACGGCTCCGGCTCGGCGGAGTCGAGGCCGGACACCAGCGCGACCAGCTCGTCCTTCAGCCGCGCCACCGTGCGGTGCTCCTCGGCCAGCTGTTCCAGCACGCCCCGCAGTTCCGGGTGGCTGCGGGCCAGCGCGGGGAAGACGCCCCGGTCCTCGCCGGTGTGGTGCACGGTCAGGCCCTGGCAGAACGCCAGGCAGTGCTGGCGGATCTGCAGTCCGAGCGTCGGAGCGCGCCCGGCGCCTCCGGCGAGGTGCGCCTCGGTCTCGGCCCGCAGCTGCCGCAGTTGGGCGCGCAGCCAATCGTGCACTTCCAGCAGTTTGTCCGCGAGGCTCGCCACCTCGCGCGCCGCCGGAGCGTCGGCCCCGGCCCCAACGCCGGCCCCGGCCCCGGGGTGCTCCAGGACGACCACGGGCAGCAGCCGCGCTGTGTGCCGCTGGTAGTCCCCGTAGCCGGGGGCCGACCGGACGACGGCCTCGAACAGCCGCTCGCGCCGGTCGCCCTCGGCGGGGACGGCGGTCGCGTCGAAGACCTCCGTGCCGAGTTCGACCCGCACCAGCGGGCGGGCGAGCAGATTGCGGTACCACTGCGGGTGCTCGGGCGCCCCGGCCGCCGAGGCGACGACCAGCAGCAGCCCCTCCGTCCGGACGAATCCGAGCGGGACGGTGTGCTCCCGCCCGGACCGTTCGCCGACGGTGGTCAGCAGCAACAGGTCCCCGCCCTCGAAGGGTCCGCCGACCCTCCCGCCCCGGGCGCGGAACTCCTCGACGACAGCTTGATTGAACGACAGGGAAGACATGGGCATACGACTGTGCGGCTCTTTCTGGGGAAGCGGCGGCGCCGTCCCGCGAGGGGTCCGAACGCGGCCGCGAAGAAGCGCTCCGAGGAGGAGCTCAGGAAAGGGGAGCGGAGATCGTTCTCATCACGCGTCGTCCCTCGGTGTCGAGTGCCGGCCCGGCTGCCGGCCGGCCCACATCTCTTTGGCCGGCGCCACGCTGCACACGGCCCATCCCAGCACCCGTGCGGCGCCGCTGTCAACGCGTCGACGCGCCCGGGAAACGACGCACCGCCGGCCCCGGTGCGGGGTCGGCGGTGCGCGGTGCGGCTGGGCGTCGGCGGTGTCAGCGCAGGTAGGAGGCCAGGCCGGCGGGCTTGAGACCGGCGGCCTCGGCGGCGGCCAGGGCGCGGCGGAGGTCGTCGGCCAGGGTGTCGGTCCAGTGCATCAGGACGACATCGCCGGGCGACAGGGTCCCTTCGTGCCAGACGTTGGAGGCGCCCCAGCTGAAGTCCGCGTCGGCGGTGAGCACGGTGCGCATGCCGCAGTTGGCGGCGGCCTGGAGGGTGTCGGCGTTCCAGGCGAAGTACGGCGGGCGGAACACGGTCGGCGCGGTGCCGAAGAGGCGGGTCAGCGAGTCGCGGGCGTCGCAGATCTCCACCTGCTGCGCGGCGGGCGAGAGGGTGGTGAGGTCGGTGTGGGAGACGCTGTGGTTCTGGATCGAGGAGCCGGGCGCGGCGGTCACCCGCCGGAAGTAGTCGGGGTTGTTGGCGGCGGCCATCGGCAGCGGGAAGGCGGTGATCGGCAGCTTGTTGGCGGCGATGACCTGCTCCGCCTCCGGGGTGGTCTGCCAGCCGTCGTCGACGGTGAAGAAGACCACCTTGTCGCTGGTCGGCACCGAGGCGGCGGCGGTCGCCGGGGCGGGCGCGGGGCCGTCGACGCGGACGTCGTCGACCGCGAACGGGCCCTGCTGGTACCAGCCGTGGACGGAGAGCTTGACGGTGGTGGCGCCGGCGGCGGCGGTGAAGCGGGTGGTCAGCTTCTGCCAGCCGCCGTTGGTGGACTCGGTCCAGGCGGGGGCGGTCGGGCGGTCGGTGCCGCCGGTGGCGCCCAGGAAGACGAACTTCCCGCGGACCCAGGCGGAGGCGGTGTAGGTGGTGCCGGGCTGGACCGAGACGGTCTGCACGCACTCGCCGGTGGACTCGTCGCCGGCCGGGGTGACGGCCAGGGCGGAGGTGCCGGAGTGCGGGGCGGTGGTGGTGAGGGCGGCCTCGGCGGGCCCGCCGGAACAGCGCCAGCCGGGCACACTGCCCCAGTCGGCGAGCGAGGAGGCGGGGATCTCGAACCCGGGGTTGGTCGCCAGGTTGACGGCGGGCGCGGCGGCGGTGGGCGCGGCCGCGGACGACGGCTCGGTGGACGACGGGGCCGCGACGGCCGGTCCGGCCAGGCCGGCCACCAGCAGCGCGGCCGAGGCGGCCAGCGCGGGCAGACGGGAGGGCAGGCGGGAGGGCAGCCGCCCGAACCCGAGGGCGGACAGACGCGTGGACATGCGCGAGGAGATGGACACGTGGGGACTCCAGCGTGGGGGACGCGCCCGTGGGGCGGACGCGCGGACAACGGGATGTGGGGGTGCTCCCGGAGGGGGCGGGAGCGTCGGCGTGCCGCACTCGGACCGGAGCAAAACAATGGACTGGACCACCGCGATCGTCAAGGGACCGGTCGTACTCGATGGACTCCCAATTCACTTGCGTAAAACAGGACAAGACGAGACGTCAGGGGGCGTACAGTTCCTCGATGTCCGCCGCGTAGTACTCGACGATCGCCGCCCGCCGGAGCTTCAGCGAGGGCGTCATCAGCCCCTGATCCACCCCGAACTCCCTGGGCAGCAGCCGGAAGGCGCGGATCGACTCGGCCCGCGACACGGCGGTGTTGGCCGCCGCCACCGCCCGCTGGACCTCCGCGTGCAGGTCCTCGTCGGCGAGTACGGTCCACGGGTCCGACTGCCCGCGCCCGCGCCGCTTCAGCCAGTGCGCCAGCGCCGCCGGGTCGAGGGTGATCAGCGCGGCCACGTACGGCCGGTCGTCGCCCACCACCAGGCACTGCGAGACCAGCGGGTGCGACTCCACCCGGACCTCCAGCGCGGCGGGCGCGAGGTTCTTGCCGCTGCTGGTGACGATGATGTCCTTCTTGCGGCCGGTGATGGTCAGGTAGCCGTCCTCGTCCAGGCTGCCGAGGTCGCCGGTGCCGAACCAGCCCTCGAAGAGCGATTCGGCGGTGCAGCGCGGATGGTTGAGGTAGCCGCCGAAGACGCCGGGGCCGCGGACCCACACCTCGCCGTCGTCGGCGATGGCCACCGTCGCCCCGGGCACCGGCCGGCCGACCGAGCCGATCTTCGAGCGTCCGGGCGGGTTGCCGGTGACCGCGGCCGAGGTCTCGGTGAGCCCGTAGCCCTCGAACAGGTGGAAGCCGATCCCGGCGAAGAAGAGCCCGAGTTCGCGGTCCAGGGTCGAGCCGCCGCACATCAACGCCCGTACCCGGCCGCCGAACACGGTGCGCAGCCGTTGGTAGACGGTGCGTTCGTAGGCCAGGTGGCGCAGCCGCAGCGCGGTGCCGGGGCCGGGGCCCTGCCCGAAGGCGCGCTGTTCCCGGGCGGCCGCCCAGTCGACGGCCACCTGCCGGGCCTGTTCGAGCAGTTCGCCGCGGCCGGCCTCCTCGGCGGTGCGCCGGGTCTGCTGGAACACCTTGTCCAGGACGTAGGGGACGACGAGCAGGAAGGTCGGGCGGAGGGCGGCGAGCGCGGGCAGCAGCGCGTCCGTGGACACCTCGGAGACATGGCCGATCCGGAAGCCGCCGCGGATCGAGGCGATCTGCACCATCCGTCCGTAGACGTGCGCCAGTGGCAGGAACAGGACGGTGCACGGCGGGTGCCCGCCGGTGTCGCGGAGTGCCTCGCCCCAGCCGTCGAGCAGCGCGTCGGCCGCCGCGGCCAGCGCGCCGTGGGTGATCAGGCATCCCTTGGGGCGCCCGGTGGTGCCGGAGGTGTAGACGACGGTCGCGACGGTGTCGGTGGTGACGCCGAGCCGCTGCCGGTGGACCAGTGAGTCGGGCACCCCGCGTCCGTCCTCGACGATCGCCTCGACGCAGTCCCGGTCCAGCTGCCAGATGCCGGTCAGGTCGGGTAACGCGTCGCAGACCGCGCCGACCGTCATCGCGTGGTCCTCGTCCTCGACCAGGCAGGCCACCGCCTGGGTCTCGGCGAGGATCCAGCGGACCTGCTCGGGGGCGGCCGTGGGGTAGACGGGGACGGAGATCGCGCCGATCGACCAGATCGCGTAGTCGAACAGGGTCCACTCGTAGCGGGTGCGGGACATCAGCGCGACCCGGTCGCCGTAGCGCACGCCCCGGGTGAGCAGGCCCTTGGCGAGGGCGAGCACCTCGTCGCGGAAGTCGGCGGCGGTGATGTCCTGCCACGCGTCCCCGGTCGCGGCGTGCCGGGCGCGGTCGGCCCGGCGGGACAGCTGGACCAGGGCGGGGGAGCGCTCCGCGGTGTCGTAGAGCGAGTCGGCCAGCCCTCCGGCGGCCGGCGGTCCGGCCGGGGCGGGGGTGGTGAACTCGCGCACGATCCCCCCGATCAGTCCTGCAGGTGCAGCGAAACTATCGGATCGCTCGCCGACTGCCCAGGGTTGTGGCCGTGACGCGACGAGATCGGCACCGGCGTGTGCGGAAAGTGTCGCGGAGTCGTCGGGGGCGTCGTACGACTGTGCGGGAGCGGTGATCGCGACGGCGATCCGGACACGATCCGGCCCGGCTCGGGGAGAGGTGCGGGGAGGGGTGCGAGGGGAGGCCCGAGGAGAGGGTGGGTTCGACCCTCGAACGAGTGGTCAGGCCGTAGTAGAGTCTCGCAGACCTGCGGCCGGGGCCCCCGGTCGCGGCCGAGCGCTGCCCCTGGTCGGCGCTTGGTCCGTACCAACCCTGTCCGCGCCAACTCGTCCGTGTCAACTCGCCGGTGCCGACCCGCCTCCGGGTCGAGCCGCCCCCGCGTCGTCCGCCCCCACGCTCCCGCTCCCAGGCCGCCCCGCCCCCTGACGCCTCCCCGTGTTCCCCGCACCCCGTCCGCGCCTGGCACTTCCCGACCGAGGACTCCATGCGTCTGCGCAGCAGCTCGATCCGCGCGAAGATCATCGCGCTGCTCCTGGTGCCCATCGTCGCCCTCACCGCCCTCTGGGCGTACGCGACGCTCGCCACCACCGGCGATGTCTGGAGCCGGCTCGACGTCAGCGCGACCTACAAGGAGTTCGGCACCCCGGTCGACCTGTACGCGCACGACCTGCAGAACGAGCGCCGGGCCGCCGTCCGCAGGCTCGCCGATCCGGCCTCCCGCGCCGCCCGCGACGCCTTCGAGCAGGCCCGCGCCGCCACCGACCACGACCTCGCCGTCCTGCAGCAGAAGAAGGACACCGAGGGCAGCCGGCTCGACGAGGCCCAGCGCGGCCGCTACCTGCAGATCCTCGCCGCCGCCGACCAGCTCAGCCCGCTCCGCGCCCAGATCGGCCGCGCCGCGCTGAACTGGGAGTTCGCCCTCGGCCAGTACACCGACCTGATCAAGCCCACCTTCGGCTTCCGGTCCGCGTTCGTCGCCCGCCAGAGCGGCCAACTCCCGCGGCAGGGCACGATCATGATCGAGCTGATGCGCGCCCGGGAGTACCTCGCCCAGGAGGACGCGGCGATGGAGGGGCTGCGCACCGGGACCGGCCGGCCGACCTCCGAGCAGTACCAGGTCGCGCTCGACGCCCTGCACAACCAGCAGGCGCTGTTCACCGTCTACATCGCCGAGCTGGACCCGGTCGACCAGGCCGACTACATCGCCCTGCGCGGCGGCGAGGCCTGGGCCGCGCTCGCCCGCGCCGAGGCGGACTTCGTCGGCGCCGGCGGACCCGAGCGGGTCGTGCAGGCGATCAACGGCGACGCCTGGCGGGAGACCGCCGACCGCGCCCTCGGCGACCTCGCGGCGATCAACGCCCGGCTGAGCGGCACCATCGACGACCGCGACCACTCCTACGCGGTCGGACTGCTCTGGCGCGGCGGCATCGCCGGTGCGATCGGCCTGGTCGCCGTGGTGCTCTCGGTCCTCATCTCCTTCCGGATCGGCCGGGGCCTGGTCCGCGAGCTGATCGGCCTGCGCAACGCGGCCAACGAACTGGCCGGCACCCGGCTGCCCTCGGTCATGCTGCGGCTGCGCAAGGGCGAGTCGGTGGACGTCGCCACCGAGGCCCCCGAGCTGGAGTTCGGCCAGGCCGAGATCGGCCAGGTCGGCCGCGCGATCAACGCCGTGCAGCGGGCCGCCGTCGAGGCCGCCGTCGAGCAGGCCGAACTGCGGCGCGGCGTCTCGGCCGTCTTCGTCAACCTGGCCCGCCGCAGCCAGGTCCTGCTGCACCGCCAGCTGACGCTGCTCGACACCATGGAGCGGCGCGCCGAGGACCCGGCGGAGCTGGAGGACCTCTTCAAGGTCGACCACCTCACCACCCGTATGCGGCGGCACGCGGAGGGCCTGATCATCCTGGCCGGCGGCTCGCCGGGCCGGGCCTGGCGCAAGCCGGTGCGGATGGTGGACGTGGTCCGCGCGGCGGTCGGCGAGGTCGAGGACTACGCCCGGGTGATCGTCCGGCCGTTCCCCGGCACCGGCCTGCTCGGCAGCGCGGTCGCGGACGTCACCCACCTGATCGCCGAACTGGTCGAGAACGCGGCGGTGTTCTCCCCGCCCAGCACCCAGGTCACCGTGCAGGGCGAGGTGGTGGCGCACGGCTTCGCGCTGGAGATCGACGACCGGGGGCTCGGCCTGAGCGAGCAACTGCTCGCCGGGATCAACGAACGCCTCGCGGTGGAGCAGGAGTTCGACCTCGCCGACACCGACCGGCTGGGCCTCTTCGTGGTCAGCCGGCTGGCGCGCCGGCACGGTATCCGGGTGCACCTGCGGCCCTCCCCGTACGGGGGGACGACGGCGGTGGTGCTGATCCCGCGCGAGCTGCTGGCGGAGGCGCCGGACGGGCTGCCCGAGCCGCCCGCGGCCTCGGGCCCGGGCGCGGGGAACGGGAACGGGAACGGGACCGGCCCGGGCGTCGCACCCGGACCGGTCGGCGGCCGACGGGCAGCGGTGGGGCGGCGCGGACAGCGCGACCTGGTCGCCGTGCCCGCCCTGGCCGAGGACGACACCCACGACTCCCTCGACTCGCGAGGTACGAACGGCGCGAACAGTGCGAACAGCGCGGGCGGTGCGTCGAAGGGTGTGAACGGAGCGGGCGGCCGGCACCGGATCGCCGGTGGGCCGCGCCCCTCGGCACCCGAACCGGCCCGTACCCCCGGCGGTCTGCCGCGCCGCGCGCGCGGCAGCGGCGGGCCCGTACTGGTCGCGGCGGCAGCCGCCGATGCGACCGGACCGGGGACCGGACGCCACCGGCGCGCCGACGACCCGGACTCCGTCGGGCCGGACCCGGCCGAGCTCCGGACCGGGCCCGCCGACGCGGCGGAGGCCGGGGCCGGGGCCGTGGCCGCGGACCGGCCCGTCGCGGCAGCGGCGTCCGCAGCGGCGCCCGCAGCGTCGGCCCCGGGGACCGCCGACGCCGCCACGCCGCGGACCGCCACGCCCCGGACCGCCACCACCGGTACGCCGGGCGGGCTGCCGCGACGCGTGCGGCAGGCGAGCCTCGCCCCGCAGCTGCGTGAGCGCGCGGCGGAGGCCGCCGCCGGACGGGCCGACGGCCCGGGCGGCTCCGGTGCGCCGGGCGGCGGCGCCGAACCGGCGCGCGAGCGCTCGCCCGAGGAGGCGCGGGCCACCTTCGCCTCGTTCCAGCGCGGCTTCACCCGGGGCCGGGGCACCCCTGCCGCCCGGCCGACGGCCGCCCCGACGCCGGTGCCCTTCCCGGTGCCGACGGTGCGCCGCGCGCTGGCCCCGGCACCCGCCCCGGCGGCGCTGCCCGGCCCCTCCGGGGGCGAACCGGCGCCGCTGGTCCGCCGGGCGCCGGTGCCGCCGCCGACCAGGCTCGTCCGGCCCCCGCGCCTCGTGGCGGAACCGGACGCACCCGCCGGTCCGTTGTCCGACGGGCCGCCCGAAGGCACCGCACCATCCGCACGACCGGCACGACCCGCACCGCACGTACGCCGGGCAGGACCAGTACGACCCGCACCATCCGCACGACCCGCTCCAGCAGAAGGAACTGATTCATGACCACTTCGACGCAGTCGTCCGGAGACCTCAACTGGCTCCTGGACGACCTGGTGGGCCGGGTGGCCGCCCTGCGCCACGCGGTGATCCTCTCCGGCGACGGCCTGGCCACCGGCGCCTCCCGCGACCTCGCCCGGGAGGACGCCGAGCACCTGGCCGCCGTGGCGGCCGGCTTCCACAGCCTGGCCAAGGGCGCGGGCGGGCACTTCAAGGTCGGCGGCGTGCGCCAGACCATGGTCGAGCTGGACGAGGCCTTCCTGTTCATCACCGCGGCCGGCGACGGCAGCTGCCTGGCGGTGCTGAGCGAGGCCGAGGCCGACATCGGCCAGATCGCCTACGAGATGGCCCTGCTGGTCAAGCGGGTCGGCGAGCACCTCGCCGCCGAACCGCGCGCCGACGTGGCACCGCCCGGGAGATGAGCGGTCCGATGGCGGACGAGGAGCCGAGGGCGGTGGCAGCCGGCCCGGAGCCGGCCGGTGCTTCCGGTGCGGAGCCGACCGGTGGTTCCGGCGCGGCCGGAGCGACCGGCGGGGAAGCCGCCGACCGGGGTCCGGACGACCGGGGTCCGGACGGTGACGATCCGGGGCTCGACCTGTTCCGTGCGCGGACCCCGGTCGACGACCGCTGGTTCGACGACGAGGCCGGCCCGGTGGTGCGCCTCTACTCGATGACCCGGGGCCGGGCCAGACCGGTCGAGGACGGCCTGTTCGACCTGATCTCGCTGATCGTCGCCAAGGACCCGGCGCCGGTCGCCGCGGCCGTCCCCGCCCATGTGCTGGACCCCGAGCACCAGACCATCCTGGCCTGGTGCCGCCGGGAGCCGATCTCGGTCGCCGAGCTCGGCTCCTACACCGACCTGCCGGTCAGCGTCGTACGCGTCCTGCTCGGCGATCTCTACGACGCCGAGCTGATCAGCGTCACCCGACCCGTTCCGCTCGCCGAGCTGCCGGACGAGCGCCTGCTGCGAGACGTGATCAATGGACTCCGTGCGCTCTGACCTCCACGCCCCCGCCGCCACCGCCCCGGGCCCCGCGTACGACGGGGGCGCCGAGCGGGCCAACGACCCGCGCTGGCGGGGCGGTCCGGCGGTCGCGGTGAAGATCCTGGTCGCCGGCGGCTTCGGCGCGGGCAAGACCACCCTGGTCGGGTCGGTCAGCGAGATCCGGCCGCTGCGCACGGAGGAGGAGCTGAGCGAGCTGGGCCGCCCGGTGGACGACACCGCGGGCGTCGAGGCCAAGCGCACCACCACGGTGGCGATGGACTTCGGCCGGATCGACCTGCGGCCCGGGCTCGCGCTCTACCTGTTCGGCACGCCCGGCCAGGACCGGTTCTGGTTCGTCTGGGACGAGCTGGCCCGGGGCGCGCTGGGCGCGCTGGTGCTGGCCGACACGCGGCGGCTGGCGGACTGCTTCCCCTCGGTGGACTTCTTCGAGCAGCGGCGGATCCCGTTCCTGGTCGCCGTGAACTGCTTCGAGGGCAGTGAGCTGTTCTCGCCGGAGGAGGTCAGGGACGCGCTCGACCTGGACCCGGACATCCCGGTGGTGCTGTGCGACGCCCGCCGCCGCGAGGACGGCAAGGAACTGCTGGTGGCCCTGGTCGAGCACGCGGCGGCGCGCCGGGGGGCGGGCACCGGGGCGCGATGAGCCCGGTCCGCCCGGTCCGCCCGGTCGGCCCGCTCCGCCCGGTCGGCCCGCTCCGTCCGGCCCGTCCCGTCCGTCCCGTCCCGTGCGTCCCGGCCCCTCCCCGGTCCGGCAGGTGGCGTCTCATCAGGGTGTTCACATGCCGGACGATCCTGGCCGAGCAGGTTGCCTTGACGGGCCCGGCGTGGAAGGCTCTGGTGACGAAGGCCGCCCGGGCCCATGGCCGGGATGCCTCGATCGTGCCGCGCACCCGGTGTGCGTCCGGCACGCGTGTCGCAGCGCGGTACAGGGACGTACCGGCAGGCCGAGGGGGGAGGACCGAACCATGAACGTCGAGCAGCGATGTGTTGCGGCCGGGTCCGCCCAAGCCGATCTCGCCATGCCGGCCACCCCGGCGCTGACCGTCCGGCGGTACATCGACCACGCGCTGATCTGCAGCGCCTGTTGTCGCTGACCCAGCCAACCGTCGCCAGCCACCTCACCGTCACCGCCGTTCGCCGCCCGGGGGATCTCCCGGCCGGTACGCCCCTTCCGGAGTCGCCGGACGGGCCCGGCGGACGCTGACGGTCCATCGCATCGTCGACCCGGCAGTACCGGACAGCAGTCCGGTGGTCCGCCGTCGGCCCTGCCCGCTTTGCGGAGAGCACCAGTGAAACTCCTCGAACCGTTCTGGCCGTCCCGCCAGCCACACCTGTTCGACCAGACGTGTCCGGGCTCGCCCAGCGCGTCCCGGCACTCCCTCCGCTGACCTCGGGTCGGTCCACGGCAGCACGCCCGGTAGACGCGCAGACGACTCCACCCCGTCCGTCACGCGCGAAATGAGCGACGTCATGTCTTCCACCTCCACGGCCACTCTCCCTCTCCCCGCCGCGACCCCGCACCTGCGCGCGGTCCGCTCCGTCCCGTCCCCCGTCGAACGCCGGCACGGGGGGTCCGTACCGCAGCGGCCGGCCGCCGCCGGCCAGCCGGGCTCCGTGCAGGGGCCCGCCCAGTCCGGTTTCGGGCAGCCCGGCTTCGGCCCGTCCGGCTTCGCCGGGTCGGGGTCCGCGCGGGTCGCCGCCGCAGCGGTCCCGTCCGTCTCGCCGGTTCCGCCGGTCGCGCCGCAGATCGTTCCGGCGCTCCCGCCGCAGGCGCTGCTCGCGGCGCTGCCCGAGGGCGCGGCGGTGGTCGCCGCGCTGCCCCAGGGCTCGCTGCCGCAGGCCCTGCTGGCCCAGTACGGGGCGCAGTTCGGCGCCTCGGCGGGGCAGTCGATGGTCGGCTACCTGGTGCTGGTCCCGGCCGAGGGCGGCGGAGTCGCCGTCGCGCCGGGCGTCGGGCGGCAGGGCTTCCCGACCGCCTCGATCCCGGCCCCGCAGGCCGGTCCGGGCGCCGCCGGGGCGTCGGTCCTCGGTGCTCCCGGCATCGGCGGCATCGGTGCGGCCGCAGTCGGCGCCGCCGCCGGAACGCGTCCGGTGCGGCCCGTCGGCCGCGGGATCACGGTCGACACCGAGCGCCGGAACGCCTACGTGGACGGCCAGTTGCTCGACCTGACCTACCTGGAGTTCGAGCTGCTCGCCCATCTGACCGAGCACCCGCAGCGGGTGCACACCCGCGACCACCTGGTCTCCGCCGTCTGGGGCTACGGCCACGTCGGCGACGGCCGCACGGTGGACGTGCACGTGGCCCGGCTGCGCCGCAAGCTCGGAGCGGCCTACCGCGACAGCATCGTGACGGTCCGTCGGGTCGGCTACAAGTACACGCCGGTGGCCTGAGCACTGAGGCACGCACCCCAAATCCCGACGCACAGCGCATCCCGACGCACAGCGCATCCCGCTCCGCCGCACGTCGTGTCACCGATCGGCCGGGGGCCGGGCGTTCTCTCCGAACGCCCGGCCCTCTTCCGTGTTCTGACGATGTATCAGATCCGCTGGTCCGGCGGCAGCAGCAGGACGGCCAGTGCACCGGCGCAGGCCCGGGCGTGGTCGAGGAACCACTCCAGCCGCTCGTCGGTGAGGTGGACGGGAGTGGAGCGGACGGCAAGGGCGAACCTGGCCTGTCCGGCGCCGTCCAGCACCGGGACGGCGACCGTGCGCACCCCGGTCTCCGACTCGCCGTCGTTGAGCGCGTGGCCGGCCGCCCGGACCTTCGCCAGCTCCTCCGCGAGGCGCTCCGGCGCGGTGATGGTCCGGTCGGTGAACGGCGCCAGCGGGCCGAGCGTGGCGACGCCCGCGTCGCCGGGGCGGGGCCAGGCCAGCAGGACCTTGCCGAGCGCGGTCGAGTGGAGCGGACGTCGCAGCCCGAGCCCGGTGTCCGGCCGGACGGAGGCGCCGACCAGGATCACCGCGTGCGGACCGCTGCGGATCGCGAGATCGGCGGCGGCGCCGGTCCGGCGGGACAGCAGGTCGAGCTCGGGCGCGGCCAGGTGCAGCCCGCGCTGGTGGAAGGTGAGTTGGCCGAGCTCGGCGACCGCCGGGCCGAGCCGGTAGCGGGCCGTGTGCTCGTCCTGTTCCAGGAAGGCGGCGCTGACCAGGGTGCGGGCCAGCCGGTGTGCGGTGGACACGGACAGGCCCATCCGGCGGGCCAGGTCCGAGGCGCTCAGGTCGGGGCCGTTGTCGTGGAAGCAGTGCAGCAGTCCGAGGGCCCGCTGAACGGCCTGGGCGCCGGCCGGCGGGCTCTGAGCGGCGGTGACGGCCTCGGCCATGGCATCTCTCGTTCTGTCCGTGGCTCCGGCCGTTCACCGGAGTCGCTCCCAGACTATGGCAGCGTGCGCTGCGGGAATGTGTCAACGGCATTGCAAAAGGATGCCGTTCATGAACAACCAATCCCATGATGTGGCAAACCCTTGCTCCTGGCTCGCCCGCCGTGGAACGCTCGGCGCAGCGCACCGGACGGCCCCGTCCGACGGCGCCCGGACCGCGGGAGAGGAGCAGTGCCGTGACGACCCACCGGTGCCCCTCCTCCCGCGCCTGTTGTCGCTGACGCGCCCCGGCCCGCGCCGGTCCCCGTAGGACTCCGCCCCGCCCCCCGTTCCTTTCCACCACGCCTGGTGACCCGTACCGCGCACCCCGCCCCGCCGTCGGGGGCGCGCACGCACCCCGCCCCGCCGCAGAGGACCAGCCACCGTGCCCAGTTCCGCCCGCAGTTCCGCCGAGGGGCCCGCCCCGACCACCGCCGTTGCCCCGGGGGTGCCCGACACCCTCTGGTTCACCCGTTGCCCGGTGCCCACCGCGACCGGCATCGCGGCCGACCGGGGCTGGCTGGGCCGGGAGTTCGCCCCCGACGGCATCGCCGTCCGCTCGCTCCAGGACGCGCCTCCCGAGGTCGCCGCCGACCACCACTACACCCACGCCCTGACCGGGCTGTTCCGCGAGGGCGGCAACGTGCCGGCGCTCTGGGCCCGTTCGCGCGGCGAGCGGACCAGGCTGGTCGGGCTCACCTGGATCGAGGAGCGCCAGGTCGTCCTGGTCCGGTCCGGCAGCGGGATCACCGAGCCCGGACAGCTGCGCGGGCTGCGGCTCGCCGTCCCACGACATGGGATCGCCATCGACTTCTGGCGCGCGATGGCACTGGCGGGCCTGCACGGAGCACTCTCGCTCGCGGGTCTCACGCCGGCGGACGTCGAACTGGTGGACGTGCCGGCCGCGCCGGGCGAAGGCCAGTGGGAGGCGGAGCTGACGGCGCTGCGCGACGGCGTCGTGGACGCGGTCTATGCGAAGGGCGCGCTCGCCGTGGAGGCGGCCCGACGGATCGGGGCGGAGGTCGCCGTCGACCTGGACGCCGTGCCGGACCGCCGGGCGCGGGTGAACAACGGCACGCCCCGGCCGATCACCGTGCGGCAGGAACTGCTCGACACGCACCCGGACCTGGTGGCCCGCTTCCTCGCCGTGCTGCTGGAGGCCGCCGACTGGGCCGCCGGGCAGCCGGCGGAGGTCGCGCGGATCCTGGGCGCCGAGACCGGCGCGGGGGAGGAGGGCGTCGCCGGGGCGTACGCGGCGGGCGGTCACCGCACCCTGCACCTCGACCTCTCCGAGGACCGCCTCGCCCTGCTGGAGCAGCAGGAGCGCTTCCTCGACCGGCACGGGTTCCTGGCCGGTCCGGTCGACGTCCGGGCCTGGGCCGACCCGGAGCCGCTCCGTGCCGCCCGCGACCTGCTCGCCGCCCGCCGCGCCGAGGGGCGGACGCACGGTGACTGACGGGTAGCGGCCGACACTTCCCCCAAGTCGCCCGCCTCTTCCTCCGCCGCTACCGCCCCGCCCCCTCCGCTCTCCGCCCGCACCCCCCCGATCTCAGGAGCCGACCCCGTGAATCCCTCCCGCCCCGTCCTCGCCGCCACCGCCCTGCTCGCCACCACCCTCCTGGCCGCCTGCGGCTCCTCCGCCGACGGGGGAGCGGCCGCCGCCGGCGGCGGCAAGGGCGACAAGGCCGAAGCGGTGCTCCGGCTGCCCGACCCCGGGAACAACGGCTTCCTCGCCCTGGGGAAGAAGGACGGCTCGCTCGACCGCGCCCTCGCGGCCGTCCACGCCAAGGTCGCCTGGACCGGCAGCGCCGGCCCGTTCGCCCCCGCCGCCCAGGCCCTCTCCGCCGACCAGCTCGACGTCGCCCAGGGTTCGATCACCTCCGCCGTCGCCGCGCTCGCCCAGAAGCCCGGCTTCAAGCTGTTCGCCCAGACCGCCCCCGACGGCGTCGGCGAAGGCATCCTGGTGAAGAACGGTTCGCCGATCAAGAGCGTGCAGGACCTCGTCGGCCACAAGGTCGCCGTGAGCCAGGGCGGCACCAGCGAGTACCTGCTGCTGAAGGCGCTGGAGAAGAACGGCATCCCGGCGGACAAGGTCGAGCGGGTCTATCTGCGCGCCGACCAGACGGCGGGGGTCTTCAACTCCGGCCAGGTGGACGCCTGGGCCACCTGGAACACCTTCTCCACCCCGACGATCGCCAACTCGGGCGCGCACTTCCTGGTCAACGGGAAGGAGGTCGGCTCCGACAACTACGCCGTCTGGGCCGTCCGCAACGGCTTCGCCGACAAGCACCCCGAGGTGGTGAAGGCGTTCTACACCTACCTCCGCGAGAACGGCCTCAAGGAGAAGGCCGACCCGGCCGCCTACCTCAACGTCTTCACCGACTCCGGGCCGACCGCCGTCACCGCCGCCGAGAAGGACGTCGCCGTCGAGGTGACCCGCCAGGGCGCCGCCGCCGACGCCATCGGCGAGGCCGACATCGCCCGGTTCGGCACCGTCGCCGCGTTCTTCGCGGAGCAGAAGGTCACCAAGCAGCCGGTCGACGTCAAGCCCTATCTGGTCGACCTCGGGGCGCTCGGCGGTGGCACCAAGTGACCACCGCCACCCGCCCGTCGGCGCCGGGCGACAGAGCCGCCGATCCGGAGACCGCCGCCGCGCGTGCCGCCGGACTGGTCGAACCGCGCACCCGCCGCCGGACCTCCCGCCCCCGCGCGCTCGCGCTGACCCTGCGCGCCCTCGGCCCGCTGGCCCTCCTCGGCGGCTGGGCCCTCGCCTCCGCCACCGGCGCGCTCACCCAGGACGTGCTGGCCTCGCCCGCCCAGGTCGCCGAGGCGGTCGGCGAACTCTGGGGCAACGGCCAACTCACCGACGCCCTCGGCGTCTCGCTCACCCGGGCCGGCCTCGGCCTGCTGATCGGCGCCGGCACCGGCCTGGTGCTGGGCGTAGTGACCGGCTTCTTCCGCCTCGGCGAGGAGCTCCTCGACTCGGCGGTCCAGGTGCTGCGCACCGTCCCCTTCCTCGCCCTCGTCCCGCTGTTCATGGTCTGGTTCGGCATCACCGAGACCGCCAAGGTCGCGCTGATCGGTGTCGCCACCAGCTTCCCCATGTACGTGTCGACCTCCGGCGGGGTCCGCAACACCGACCCCAAGCTGATCGAGGCCATGCGCAGCTTCGGCCTCGGGCGCTGGGCGATCGTGCGCACCGTCGTGCTGCCCGGCGCCCTGCCCGCCCTCCTCTCCGGCCTGCGGCTCTCCATGACGCTCAGCGTGATCGCCCTGATCGCCGCCGAGGAGATCAACTCCACCGAGGGCATCGGCTACTTGATGGCCCAGGCGCAGAACTTCTCCCGCACCGACATCCTCGCCGTCTGCATCCTGATCTACGGGGTGCTGGGACTCACCGCCGACGGCATCGTCCGCCTGCTGGAGCGGGTCCTGATGCCCTGGCGCAGGGCCGCCCAGGGAGGCACCCGATGACCACCACCCCCACCCCGACCTTCAACGAAGCCGAGACCGAGACCGGGACCGAAGTCGGGACCGAAGCCGGGACCGAAGCCGGGACCGAAGCCGGGACCGAAGCCGGGGCCACCCCGGCCGTCCATCTGCGCGGCCTGCGCCGGGTGTTCGGCACCCGGGCCGTCCTCGACGGCGTCGATCTCTCCATCGCCCGGGGCGAGTTCGTCGCACTGCTCGGTGCCAGCGGCACCGGCAAGACCACCCTGCTGCGCATCCTCGGCGAGCTGGACCGGGCCGACGGCGGAACGGTCCTCGTCCCGCCGGTGCGGACGGTGGTCTTCCAGGAGCCGCGACTGGTCCCCTCGAAGCGGGTGCTCGCCAATGTCACCGTCGGCCTGCCGCGCGGCGCCGCCACCCGGGAGACCGGGCTGAGGGCGCTCGCCGAGGTCGGCCTCGACCGGCACGCCGACGCCTGGCCGGTCACCCTCTCCGGCGGCGAGGCGCAGCGCGCCGCACTCGCCCGGGCCCTGGTCCGGGCACCCCAACTGCTGCTGCTGGACGAACCGTTCGCCGCCCTGGACGCGCTCACCCGGCTGCGCATGCAGGACCTCGTGGGCGATCTGGTCCGCCGCCACCGGCCGGCCGTCCTGCTGGTCACCCATGACGTGGACGAGGCGGTGCGGCTCGCCGACCGGGTCGCCGTGCTCCGGGACGGCAAGCTGGTGCGCGACGAGCGCGTGGGCGTCGCCCGCCCGCGCGACCCGGCCGACCCCGCCTTCACCGACCTGCGCCGCCAGCTGCTCGCCGACCTCGGCGTCCACTGACACCGCCCGTCCCCCTCCCCCCGAAGCCCCCGAAGCCCGCTCGCCCCCGCCCGAACCGCCCCCGCCCGAAGCCCCCCTTGCCCCACCCGCAGCACAGGAGTTGATCCCATGGCCATCACCCTCGGCGTCCACGCCAGCAACCCGTCCCTGTACTACCTCTCCCGACTCGACTACCTGGACGAGGAGTTGGCACCGCTCGGGGAGACCGGAGCGTTCCACCACTACACCGACGGGACCCGCACCGGCGAGCTGCTGGCGGAGGGCGTGATCGACTTCGGCGGCACGGGCTCCACCCCGCCGGTGACCGCCCAGGCGGCCGGGCACGACCTGGTCTACGCGGCGGTGTCGGCGCCCCGGCCCGACCACGGCGCGCTGCTGGTGAGCGCCGACGGACCGGTGCACTCGGTCGCGGACCTGAAGGGCGGCACCGTCGTCCTGGGCATCGGTTCCTGGCAGACCCACCTGCTCGCCAAGGCCCTGCACGCCGAGGGTCTGTCCTACGCCACCGATGTCACGGCCGTCCGCCCGGCGGCGGGGCAGGACCAGGCGCGGCGGCTGCGCGAGGGCGAGATCATCGGCTGGATCGCCCAGGGCGCCGAACTCGCGGCCGCCCGGCGCGACGGCGGGTTCCGCGAACTGGTCCGCACCGGTGACGTCATCACCGACCGCTCGGTGTTCTTCACCCGGCGCGGCTTCGCCGTCGACCGGCCCGAGGTGGTCGCGGCGATCGTCACCGCCCTGGGGCGCGCGGACGCCTGGGTGGCCGCCAATCTGTCGGAGGCGGCCGCGATCGCCGCGGCGGACCTCGGCGGCAGCGCCCAGGACTGGCGGACCGCCCTGGCCGGCCTGCCGTGGCGGCTGGAGCCGGCGACCGCCGGGTTCGTCGCCGAGCAGCAGGAGGCGGCCGACATCTTCCACCGGGTCGGCTTCGTCGACCGCCCGGTGGTCGTCGCCGACGCCCATCTGCCCGCGCTGGAGGCCCCGGTGGCTGCGGCCGCGACCGCCGCCACCACCGCCACCATCACGGCCGCCACGGCCGACGCCGGCACCGGGGCGGTCTGACCGATGGCCTCCGAATTCCTCTGGTACATCATCCCGCGCGAGGGTCACTACCCCTGGGAGCCGGCCGGACGCCGCCCGGCCGACCTCCGCTACCTCCAGCAACTGGCCGGCAGTGTGGAGCGGTTGGGTTACACCGGCGCGCTGCTGGCGACCGACCTGCACGACGTGTGGGACCTCGGCAACGCACTCGCCGCCGCCACCACCCCGGCGTTCAAGCCGCTGCTCGCCGTCCACCCCGGACTGATCTCGCCCACCCTGCTGGCCAAGATGGCGCTCAGCTTCGACCACCTGCACGGCGGCCGGCTGCGCTTCAACGTGGTCAACGGCTCCACCGAGCAGCTGCGCGAGTACGGCCTGCACGTCGAGCACGACGACCGCTACCGCCTCAGCGCCGAGTACTGGTCGATCGTCAAGCGGCTCACCTCCGGCGAGGTCTTCGACCACAAGGGGGAGTTCTACGACCTCCGGAACGCCGGAGCGAGCCTGCGCGAGCTCACCCCGGTCCAGCCGGGCGGCATCCCGCTCTGGTTCGGCGGCAGTTCGGCGGCCGGGATCGAGATGGCCGCCGAGCACGTGGACGTCTACCTCACCTGGGGCGAACCGCCGCACCAGCTCAAGGAGAAGCTCGACCTGGTCCGGGAGCGCGCCGCCGCGCACGGGCGCACCCTGCGGATCGGCCTGCGACTGCACCTGATCGTCCGCGACACCGAGGACGAGGCCTGGGCCGCCGCCGACCGGCTGCTCGACGTGACCAGCGAGGCCACCTACGCCCGCCAACTGGGCGGCGCGCGCGGCGAGGACGGCGTCGGCTGGCAGCGGCAGTTCCGCCAGCACGGCGGCAAGGTGCCGGCCCGGGCCCGGGAACTGGAGGTCCACCCCAATATGTGGCCCGGAATGAGCCTGTTCCGCCCCGGCCCCGGTACCGCCGTGGTCGGATCGACGGCCCAGGTGGTCGAGCGGCTCCAGGAGTTCGAGGCGCTCGGGGTGGACACCTTCATCCTCTCCGGCAATCCGCTGCTGGAGGAGGCCCACCGGGTCGCCGAGACGGTGCTACCGGCGCTGGGCGTCCAACGCCGGTAGGACACCCGGAAGGAGGGGGAACGGCAGCGGCGAGGTCAGCGCAAGCTGCCGGGCGAAGCGGGCGACGGTCCGGAGGAGGTACATCCGCACGACGGGCTCCCGAGGTCTCGAAGGACGCGTACGGACGGTCCCGTACCCGCGGTCCAACGAGGACGGTGCCCCGCCGGTCACGCATCGACCGGCGGGGCACCGCGCGTTCCGTTCCGGGGGCGCTCCGGCGGCCCGGCGCGCGCCTCAGCGGCTGAGCGCGTCGATCTCCGCGAGCTCCTCCTGCGTCAGCGGACCGCCCGCCAGCGCGTCGAGGTTCTGGTCCAGCTGCCGGACGCTGCTGGCCCCGATGATCACCGACACCACCCGCTCGTCCCGCAGGACCCAGCTCAGCGCCAGCTGCGCCAGGGTCTGCCCGCGCCGCTCGGCCACCTTGTTCAGTGCCCGCAGCTGGTCGAGCTTCGCTCCGGTGAGCGCCTCCTCGCGGAGGAACTTGCCCACCGACATCCGCGATCCGCTCGGCACCTCGCCGGTGAGGTAGCGGTCCGTCAGCAGGCCCTGGGCGAGCGGCGAGAAGGCGATCAGGCTGGTGCGGGTGTCGGCGACCGCGTCCAGCACGCCCTCGTCCTCGACGTAGCGGTTGAGGATCGAGTAGGAGCACTGGTTCATCAGCACCGGCGTGCCCAGGTCGCGCAGGATCGCCACGGCCTCCCGGTGCTGCTCCGCCGGGTAGTTGGAGATGCCCGCGTACAGCGCCTTCCCGGACCGGACGGCGGAGGCCAGCGCGCCCATGGTCTCCTCGAGCGGGGTGTTCGCGTCGTAGCGGTGCGAGTAGAACACGTCCACGTAGTCGAGGCCCATCCGGCCGAGCGACTGGTCCAGGCTGGCCAGCAGGTACTTGCGGCTGCCGCCGTCGCCGTACGGGCCGGGCCACATGTCGTAGCCGGCCTTGGAGGCGATGAACAGCTCGTCCCGGTACGGACGGAAGTCCTGCGCGAACAGGTGGCCGAAGTTGCGCTCGGCGCTGCCGTACGGCGGACCGTAGTTGTTGGCCAGGTCGAAGTGGGTGATGCCCCGGTCGAAGGCCCGGCGCAGCACCGCCCGCTGGACGTCCAGCGGTTGGGTGTCGCCGAAGTTGTGCCACAGGCCCAGGGAGACGGCCGGGAGCAGCACACCGCTGCGGCCGGCCCGGCGGTAGGTCATCGACGCATAGCGGTCATCCGCAGCGAGGTAGCTCATGCCGGACATCCTGCCAGGTCGGTACCGGCCGGCCGAGGGACGGGCCGCGGTCGCCGGCAGCCGCACCCGGGGTGCCGGGGAAGGCCCTTGCCCGGAGCGCGGACCGGTGCCTATGCTCGCGGGAGATCGTGGATCGTGCGCGTGCGAGCGGAGGGGGCCGGAGCGATGTGCGTCCGTGCCGTCGACCTGCGCTGTTGTCGCCCCCGCAGCGCCGCGTGCTGAACGCCGGTTCCCGAACTCCCGACCGGCCCCACGCGATCCGACCTCTCGGTGCTGCCCCTGCGTGAGCGGCCGATCGCGGGGCGCTCCGCCGGGCCGCCGCGCCGGCCGTCCGCCCACCGAGCGCCCCCAAGGAGACCGCTGTGCGGTTCATCGTCTCGTCCCTCGCGTCCAATGTGCCCGATCCCGTCACGGGCGTGCGGCGCACTCCGCACGAGAAGGTGCACAACATCATCGAGCAGGCCGTCACCGCCGAGCGTCTCGGCTTCGACGGCTACGGCGTGGGGGAGCGGCACGGCGAGCCGTTCCTGTCCCCGGCTCCGGCCGTGCTGCTGAGCGCCGTCGCCGCCCGCACCTCGGTGATCCGGCTGTTCACCACCGTCGCCGTGCTGTCCGTCGTGGATCCGGTCCGGGCGGCGGAGGAGTACGCCCTCGTCGACCAGATCTCCGGCGGGCGCCTTGAGTTGATCATCGGCAAGGGCAACGACCCGCGCCTCTTCGAGCAGTTCGGCCTGGCGGAGGATCGGCAGTGGGAGGCGCTCGCCGAGAACTACGGTCTGCTGCGCCGGCTCTGGCGGGAGGAGAAGGTGACCTGGGAGGGCACCACCCGGCCGCCGTTGCACGCGGTCACCACCTGGCCGCGGCCGCACCAGGAGCCGATCCCGGTCTGGCACGGCAGCGCGACCAGCACGCTCTCCACCGACCTGGCCGCCCGCTACGGCGATCCCCTGTTCTCGGCCAACACCTCGCACCCGATGGAGCAGTACAGGGCGCTGGTGGACCACTACCGGGAACGCTGGGAGCACTACGGCCGCGCCCCGGAGGACGCCCGGGTCGGCACGGGCTTCGGCGGACTGTTCGTCGCCCGGCGTTCGCAGGACGCCTTCGCCGGCTTCCGTCCGTACTGGGAGGCGATGGCGAAGTGGGCTGCGGGGCGGCGGGGCGGCTCGACGTTCACCTCGCTGGAGGACGCCGTCGAGCGCGGCTCCCTGCTGGTCGGCAGCGTGGAGCAGGTGATCGAGAAGATCCACCGCTATCACGAGGCCTTCGGCAACGAGGTGGTGGGCGTCGGCGTGGACCTGCTCACCGAGGGGGCCCAGCGCGAGCAGCTGGAGCTGTTCGCGGGGGAGGTCGCGCCGGTGGTCCGGCGTGAACTGCCGTCCCGGCGGCCGTGATCGGCGCTGACGGGACGCCGCTCCGCCGTCGGTGACGCACCGTGGCCGGCGGCGGTCCGTGAGGTGATGCGCGCCACGGTCCGCGGGCGCGTGCCGTGCGGTTTTCCTGGGGACGACGATCTCGCAGGGCTGTGGACCGCCGGGGGGCGGCCCACGGTCCACGGTCCACCGTCCACGGCCGCAGGTCGATCGGGCCGGGTCCGTGGGCGCCCCCCGGCTGCTCTGTACCTACTGGTATGTACAGCGGCTGTACCAGTAGGTACAGTGATGGCCATGGCAACCCAGGACCGCCTCATCGAGACCACCCAGGAACTCCTCTGGGAGCGCGGCTACGTCGGCACCAGCCCCAAGGCCATCCAGCAGCGGGCAGGCGTCGGCCAGGGCAGCATGTACCACCACTTCGACGGCAAGTCCGACCTCGCCGCCGCCGCCCTGCGCCGCAGCGCCGAGCAGATGCGGGCCGTCGCGGAGGCCGACCTCGCCGGTCCCGGGACGGCCTACGAGCGGGTCGCCGCCTATCTGGGGCGCGAGCGCGACGCCCTGCGCGGATGCCGGATCGGCCGGATGGCCCAGGACCCGGACGTGGTCGCCGATCCCCGGCTGCGCGCGCCGGTCGAGGAGACCTTCGACTGGCTGCGCGGGCGGCTCGCCGCCGTCATCGCGGAGGGGCAGGCGAACGGCGAACTGCGCCCCGGGGCCGAGCCCGCCGACCTCGCCGCCGCCGTGGTCGCCGTGGTGCAGGGCGGCTATGTGCTCGCCCGCGCCGCCGACAGCGCCGAACCGTTCGAGCAAGCGGCCCGCGGTGCCCTCGCCCTGTTCGCCGCCCACCGCCGCGACTGAGCGGCAGCACACCTCCCGCCGCCCGCAATCGGAGTCCACCGTGCACGCGATGCAGTACGAGATCACCCTGCCCGCCGACCACGACATGCGCACCGTCCACCACCGGATCGCCACCAAGGGCCCGCTGCTGGACAGTTGGCCCGGTCTGGGTCTCAAGGCGTACCTGGTGCGCGAACGCGGCCTGGACGGCTCGCCGGTCAACCAGTACGCGCCGTTCTACCTCTGGCGCACCACCGAGGGTCTGAACGCCTTCCTGCTCGGCCCCGGATTCCGCACCCTCTGCGCGGACTTCGGCCGGCCCGCCGTCCGGCACTGGATCGGTGCGGGCCTCCGCCGGGGTCCGGCGGCCGAGGGCTCGGGCTCGGCCGGCCCGCCCGGCCCCGTCGCCGCCACCAGGCTGACGGAACGCCTGCCGGAGGGCGCGGACCCGGCCGAGGCCGTCGAACGGGCCCTGGCCGAACTGCCCGACCACCCCGACCTGCACACCGCCGCCGTCGCCCTCGACCCGGCCCGCTGGGAGCTGCTGCGGATCGCCCTCTGGCAAGCCGTCGCCCCGGCCGGGACGCCCGG
Organism: Kitasatospora purpeofusca; assembly: GCF_036010405.1. Lineage (NCBI taxonomy): Bacteria > Bacillati > Actinomycetota > Actinomycetes > Kitasatosporales > Streptomycetaceae > Kitasatospora > Kitasatospora purpeofusca. The sequence continues at coordinate 7,689,494 of NZ_CP108561.1, forward strand.
CACCCGGTACCGGGTGCACCACCTCTCCAGCCCCGAACTCGACCGGCTGCCCGTCGGCCGCCACTGGTGAAAGGACCGTCCGCCCCGTGAATCCGGCAGCCCCGACCTCGACCCGACAGCCCCATGACGCGGGCCTGGTGCCCTCCCCGTTCGACCGGGCCGCCGGTCACGCCCTGCTCGCCGAGCTGGCGGGTGACCGCACCCGGTCCGGCACGCTGGGCCCCCTCGACGAACTCGCGCCGGGCTTCGCGGACTGGATCGTCACCGCGCTCTTCGGCGGCACCTACCAGCGGCCCGGACTCGCCCTGCGGGACCGTCAGGTGGCCAACCTCGCGGCGCTCACCGCCCTCGGCGGCGTGGAGCCGCAACTCGCCGACCATGTGCGCAACAGCCTGCGGATCGGCCTGACCAGGACAGAGGTCACCGAGGTCCTGGTCCACCTCGCGCCCTACGTCGGCGTGCCCAAGGCGCTGGCCGGACTGCGCGTCGCCGCCGCCGTGTTCACCGAGGCCGAGGCCGAGGCGGAAGCCGACGCGGCCGCTGCCCCGGCGGCGCCCGGGACCGGGGGAGCGGCGGAGTGAACGCCCCCGGCCACCGCGTCCGCACCGTCCTCGGCGACCTCGATCCGGCCGGGCTCGGCGTCTGCGACGCCCACGACCACCTCTTCCTGCGCAGCCCCAGGCTGCCGGGGGAGGAACTGGACGATCCCGCCGCCGCCGAGGCGGTGCTGCGGGGCTTCGCGGCGGCCGGCGGCGGGGCGTTCGTCCAGTGGACGCCGGCCGGGATGGGACGGCGGGCCGACGCGCTCCCCGGGCTGTCCCGGGCGACGGGGGTCCACCTGGTCGCGGCCACCGGGCTCCACCAGGCGGTCCACTACGATCCGGCGGAACTCGACCGGCGGTACGAGGGCCTGGCGGGCTTCTTCACCGCCGAGCTGACCACCGGACTGCGGGGCGCTCCCGAGGGCGTGCGCGCCGGACTGATCAAAGTGGCGGGCGGCTACCACGGCCTCGACCCGCACACCCGCCGGGTGATGGCGGCGGCCGCCGAGGCGCACCACGCCACCGGCGCGCCGATCGCCGTGCACCACGAGCTCGGCACCGCCGCACCCGATGTCCTCGACCTGCTCTGCGAACGGCACGGCGTCCCGCCGGAGCGGGTGGTCCTGGGGCACCTCAACCGCTTCCCGGACCTCCGGCTGCACCGCGAACTCGCCGCCCGCGGCGCCTTCGTGGCGCTGGACGGCCCCTCGCGGGCCAACCACGCGACCGACCACCACCTCTTCGACACGGTGGCGGCCCTGGTCGAGGCCGGGTACGGCGACCGACTGCTCCTCGGCGGCGACACCACCACCCGCACCGCCCGTTCCGCTCCCGGGCCCACGCACCTGCTCACCGCCCTCGCGCCGCGGCTGGCCCGGGCGTTCGGCCCCGAGGTCCCGCACGGCATCCTCACCGCCAACCCGGCCCGGGCGTTCGCGGTGGAGTGGCGGGGCTGAGCCCCACCGCTCCACCGCGCGGGCACGGAGCCCGCCGGCGTCACATGTGGGTGCCGCCGTCGATCCGCAGCTCGGTCCCGGTGACGAAGGCGCCGTCGTCCGAGGCGAGCATGGCGATCACACCGGCGACCGTCTCCGGCCCGGCGAAGCCCTGCCCGAGCGCGGGCGAGAGCTTGGCGAGCAGGCTGAAGTCCGCGTCCGCCGGCAGGCCCGGGTTGTTGGTCATGCCGCTGTCGATGCTGCCCGGCGCGACGCACACCGCCCGCAGCCCCTGCTTGGCGTACTCGGCGGCGATCGCGTGGGTGAACGACTGGACGCCGCCCTTGGTCGCGGCGTAGGCGGCCATGTAGGGGTGGGCGAAGGCGGCGGAGGTGGAGCTGAAGTTCACCACCACACCCCGGCCGCCGGCGAGCAGCGCGGGCAGCGACTCCCTGGTCATCAGGAAGGTGCCGGTCAGGTTGACCGCGACGATCCGGTTCCAGAAGTCCAGGCCGGTTTCGTGGGTGTGGGCGGAGCGCAGGATGCCGGCCGCGTTGACCAGGACGTCCAGTCCGCCGAGCGCGGCGACCGCCCCGGCCACGACGGCCCGTACGGCGGCCTCGTCCGACACGTCCAGCACCGCCGTGGTGAGGCGGTCGGCGGTGCCGTCGGCGGTGGCGCGGTCCAGGGTGGACCTCAGGCCCTCCTCGCTGACGTCGACGGCGACGACCCGGCCGCCCTCGGCGAGGATCCGGTGCACGGTGGCCCGGCCGATGCCCGAGCCGCCGCCGGTGATCAGGACGTTCCGTCCGTCGAAGCGCTCCATGGTGGTTCTCCGTTCCGTTCGTGGTCTCTCGACCTCGCTGACACGGTACGCCCGAATGGCATGTCGTGCCAAAAAGGCTCGACATGCCGCATCGACATGAGATGCCAAGGATCCCTTCGTCCGCGTACGCTGAGCCCGTGACCGGACGTCCGACCCTGAACCAGCGCCGCCGCGAGAGCACCCGGCTGGAGATCGCCCAGGCCGCCGCCGAGCTGTTCGCCGCCCGCGGGGCCGAAGCGACCACCGCCGAGGAGATCGCCACCGCCTCGGGCATCTCGCTGCGCACCTTCTACCGCTACTTCTCGGAGAAGGAGGACGCCGTCGCCCCGCTGCTCGCGGCCGGCGGCGAACGCTGGGTGCGGCTGTTCACGGAGAGCGCCTCCGACCTGCCGGTCCGCGAGGCGCTGGAGCGTTCGGCGGCGGAGTCCCTGAGCCCGTCCGACGCGCCCGCCGCCGAGGCCCTGCGCTGGACCCGCGACCTGCTGCGCGACCCCCGGCTGGCCACGGTCTGGCAGCGGGTGCACGCCGACTCGGAGGAGCGGCTGCGGGCCGCGATCGCCGACCGCTGCCCGCCCGGCACCGACGTGCTGGAGATCCGGCTCGCCGCTGCCGCCGCGACTGCCGCGATCCGGGTCGCGCTGGAGCAGTGGGCGCGCTCCGGCGCCCCGGCCACCGGCCCCGGTTCGCCGCGCGAACTCGGTGCCCGCTGCATGCGCGAACTCACCGCCGGCCTCGACCTGTGGACCCGCGTCAACTGACGCCGCCTCCGTCACCCGCCCCGCCGCGGCGGCCGCAGCGGGCGCGGCAAAGGGCCGGAAGCACACCCCCACGGCCCGCTTCTCCTCCTCAAGACCGATGGCGTCACCGCTGGTCGGCGGGGGCGGCGGGTACTTCGGAGCGGCTACGCTGGGTGGTCGCGCCTCGGCGACGGTGCCCCGCGTGGACGGGGGAACCGGGGCGGCCCTCCCGGGTGTCCTTCCCCCGGGGGCGGGGGAGTACGAGGCGTGGGAGCAAACACGACATGGGTCTGACGAGCCACAAGGTGCTGGCACTGACCGTTCTGATCGCCGTCGCGGCGATGGTCGGGACGGTCTGGCTGTGGCCGAGACTGTCGAAGCGGAACTGGAAGGCCGTCCTCGGCCGGATCGGCGCCCTGCTCGCCACCCAGCTGGCCGTGCTCGCCGCGCTCGGCCTGGTCGCCAACAACTACTTCGCGTTCTACAGCAGCTGGGACGACCTGCTGGGCACCGGGGACAGCGGACCGGTGGTCATCCACAACAAGGTGGACGCCTCCGGCCGGCTGCGCGTCGAGACCATCGGCCACGCCGAGGTGCAGGGCGGCGGGGCGCTCGGCCGCGACCGCGACAAGTCCGGCGAGATCCGCGAGGTCCGCATCGACGGCGCCACCACCCGGCTCTCCACCGAGGGGTACGTCTACCTGCCGCCGCAGTACTTCCAGCCCGAGTACGAGCAGAAGCAGTTCCCGGTCCTGGTCGTCAGCACCGGCTTCCCCGGCATCGCCAAGAACCTCGTCACCCGCCTCAACTACCCGGGCGCGGCGCTGAAGCTGCTTCAGGAGGGGCGGATGCAGCCGACCGTGCTGGTGCTGGTGACCCCCTCGCCGGCGCTGCCCCGGGACACCGAGTGCGAGGACATCCCGGGTGCCGCGCAGTCCGAGACGTACTTCACCAAGGACGTGCCCTCGGCGGTCCAGGCGACCTACCGGGTCTCGGCCGACCCGCGGGCCTGGGCGTTCATGGGCAACTCCACCGGCGGCTACTGCGCGCTCAAGCTGGCGATGCGCCACCCCGAGGTGTTCCCGACGGCCGTCTCGCTGTCCGGCTACTACCAGGCGGCCGACGACCCGAGCACCGGTGACCTCTTCGGCGGCAGCGAACGGCGCCGCGACGAGGCCGACCTGATGTGGCGTCTCAAGAACCTGCCGCAGCCCCCGGTCTCCGTGCTGCTGGCCGGAACCCGGGAGGGCGACGGCAACTACCGGCGCGAGACCGAGGCGTTCGTGGCCGCCGCGCACGGCCCGATGAAGGTCTCCTACAGCATGCTGGAGACCGGCGGCCACAACTTCGAGACCTGGAGCAAGCTGCTCCCGTCCTCACTGGAGTGGATCTCCCAGCACCTGACCGTCCCGGCCGCGAGCCCGTCGGCCTGACCGCCCGGCCGCCGGCCCGACCGGCACGGACAGGTGTCCGCGCGGGCAGGCGCTCAGGCCACCTGCTCCAGGGTGCCGGTGTGCAGCTCGCCGACCCGGCCGCCCTCGCCCTCGTACGTCCAGAACGCGCGGACCGTCATCCGGGTCAGGTCCATGACGTGGCTCACGGTGATGCCGCTCACCTCGGTCCAGCTGACGAAGTAGAGCTGCGGTCCGACCTCGGCGACGTGCAGGGAGACGTCCTCCCACTGGCCCGCCGACTCGCCGAGGCCCTCCCAGCGCAGCCGCTTGCCGTCGGCCGAGTACGCGTTGCGGAACGCCGCGCCGTTGTCGACCCGGAACAGGAAGGTACGGCCGGCGAAGGCGGGCGGGGACGCGGTCATGGCGGGGCGGGTCTCCTCGTCTCTGGACAAGCTGTCGTGGTGCTCGCTGCGACCCGGACGGTTCCGGGCGCGGATGGATCTCCAACCTATCCGACCACCCCGCCTCCGTGGCGCACTTTCCCCGCCGGACCCGCCACTGCGGCCACCACGGCCACCTGGAACGGCCGCCCGGGGGTCCGGGGCGGCGGTGTGAGCTGCGCGACAACCACCCCCGGAAGGTTGTCCGTGCGCGGACGGCCTGCCTAGCCTGCAGGGGCTTCCGCCACAGCGGAGCCCCGCCGTCGGGACGCCGAGTCCCGTCCACCCGCCGGCCGGCAATCGAGTACCACAGCGGACGGGAGCGGGGGACCCAGGTCAGTGCCCGGCCGCGCGCTCAACGCGTGCGAGTCGTGGCTAGGGGTGAAGCCGCTCTCCGGACGGCCGGGCAACCTCGCGCCCGAACCCGACAGCTCACCTCGTAGGCGTCGCAGAGGACCCTGCCATGCCCACTGCCTCCCCGCAGCCCGCGCCGAACCGGCGCGCCCTCGGCCGCCACCCCGCGCCCCGCCACGCCCGTCCCTCCCACCGGGGCCGCACCGCCGCCCTCGCCGCCACCGGGGCGCTCGCCGTCACCGGTGCCGGACTGCTCGGCCTTCCGGCCGTGACCGGTGCCCAGGCCGCCGCCCTGCCGACCGTCACCCAGGACAAGCTCGCCCCGGCCGCCATGGTCGCGGGCAAGGCGTCCGCCGCCTCGCTGACCCTGCACTCCTCGTCCTGCTTCACCGCGAAGACCGTCGGCGTCGGCATCCGCGACGCCGCCGGGCGCAACCTCGACTTCCCCGGCAGCAAGAGCAACGTCCAGGTCTGCCCGTCCGGCCTGACGGTCACCACCGGCTCCCGCACCCTGGCGGCCGGGACGTACACCCAGTTCGGCTTCTGGCAGGACAGCAGCGGCGGCTGGCACAACCTGCCCTCCCGCCAGCTCGTCGTCCCCGCCACCACCACCCCGACGCCGACCCCCACACCCACACCCACACCCACACCCACACCCACCCCGACCCCGACGCCCACGCCCACCACCCCCGCCACGGGTGCCCCGGTAGCGGGCAAGAAGCTGACCTGGTCCGACGACTTCGACAGCCTCGCCCTCGGCTCCCGCTGGACCGCCGACCGGAGCAGCTCCTACCACTACGGCGACCACAACCCGAACGACAACAAGCTCGACTGGCTGAACAAGAACAACGTCGCCGTCTCCGGCGGCGTCGCCACCTTCACCGCCCGGCCGAGCGCGCACACCCTGGAGAACGGCAAGCAGGCCTGGGACACCGGGCTGCTCACCACCGAGTACTCCAGCGAGGGCTTCAAGGTGAAGGTCGGGGACTACATCGAGACCCGGGTCAAGCTCCCGGCCGGCACCGGTGCCTGGCCGGCGCTGTGGACGTGGAACAGCACCAGCGGCACCCACGGGGAGATCGACTCCTTCGAGTACCACAGCGACAACCCGAACCTGCTGGAGCTGACCAACCACATCAACCCGGGCCACCTGTACGTCACCGACGCCAAGGCGATCGCCCACGACCAGTGGGTCACCGTCGGCACTCACTACGGGGCCACCTCGGTCGACTGGTACATCAACGGCACCAAGGTGTTCTCCGACGGCAAGGGCGTCGGGGCCGGCTGGACCGCGTACCCGATCCTCAACCTGTCCCTGAGCGCGGGGAACTACCACCCCGCGCCCTCGGGCACCACGCCGATCACCTTCGCGGCGGACTACGTCCGGGTCTACCGCTAGCAACGCCCACCGGTCCGGGGCCGACGGTCAGACGATCGGCCTCGGACCGGTGGACTCGACGACCTCGATCGTGAACGGCTGCCGGTTGTTGCTCTCGACCCGGTCGTCGTCGCCGCGCACCGCGACGTAGCCGCCCGCCAGCGTGCCGAGGGGGACGTCGGGGGAGAGCCGGAGCGGGATCAGCGCCGTCGCGCTGCGGAACTTCGGCAGACCGGCCGGGAAGGTGCAGCGCACCCGGTGGCCGTTCTGGAACTCGTAGCAGTTCTCCGGGAAGAACGGCCCCTCGGCCGTCACCCCCGCCGGCAGGGTGATCACGACGGTGAACGGCGAGGCGGTCCGGTCCGGGCCGAGGTTGCCGACGAAGGCGTGCAGGACGGTGGTGCCGCCGGGTGCGGCCGGGTCCGGGTCGATCCGGACCACGTAGAGGTCGGAGTCCGAGGGCGCGGCCGCCACCGCCGGGTCGGCCGTCGTGCCCGGGGCAGCCTCCCCGGACACGGGCGCCTTGTCGTCCGGCGGACAGACCGCCCCGGCGGCCTGCCCGGCGGCCAGCACCGCCACCACGCACCCCGTCACCAACGACCTGCCGAGAAGCTTCCGAACGGAACCGCTGCGGGTCATCGCCGCTCACCCAACCCTTCGTGTCCGGCGCCCCGCGCCGTCGCGGGCCGCGTCCGGACCAGCGTCGCCGACGGGTCTCCGGGGCCGGGGCGACCCGCCCTCGGACGGCCCGAAGGGTGGCTCGAACGGGTGAACGCCCGGGCGTGTCGCCCGCACTGAACGTGCGTCAGGGGGCCAGGACCTGGCCCAGCCGGGCCGCGATCCCGTGCATCACCGGCACCAGTGAGGCGGTGCCGGCCTGCTCCTCCAGCGCCCTGATCCGGGCCTCCGGCCCGGAGACGGACAGCGCCGTCGGCGTCGGCGCGCCGGGGACGGCGAGGGCGATGCACCGCACCCCGATCTCCTGCTCCTGGTCGTCGACCACATAGCCGCGCTCGCGCGCCTCGGCGAGCTGCGCCATCAGCTCCTGCGGGTCGGTGACGGTGTGCGGGGTGTGCGCGGGCAGCGGGTTGGGGCCGAGGACGGCGCGCGCCTCCTCCTCGGGCAGCTGCGCCAGCAGCGCCTTGCCGACGCCGGTGCAGTGCGGCTGCACCCGGCGGCCCACCTCGGTGAACATCCGCATCGAGCGCCGCGACTGCACCTGCCCGACGTAGACCACCTCGCCGCCCTCCAGCACCGCCAGGTTGGCGGTCTCGCCGGTGGCCTCCATGAGTTCGGCCAGGTAGGGGCGGGCCCAGTTGCCGAGCAGTCGCCCGGCGGTCTCGCCGAGCCGGATCAGCCGGGGGCCGAGGGTGTAGCGGCGGGCGGTGTCCTGGCGGACATAGCCCTGCTGCGCGAGGGTACGAACCAGGCGATGGATGGTCGGCATCGGCAGTCCGGAGGAGGTGGAGAGCTCGCTGAGCGTCGCCACGCCGCCGGAGTCGGCGAGTGCCTCCAGCAGTTGGAAGGCCCGTTCGACCGACTGCACTCCGCCGCCGGTGCGCTCCGGTGCCGTCGGGGCGGGGGCCTTCGGGGCACCGCCCCCGCCGCTCGCGGCGCTCCCGCTGCTTTCGGTGCTCTCACTGCTCTCGGAGGTCGGGGCCACCGGCGTTCCCTTCGCGGTCGGAGGAGGAGTACAGTCCCAGCGATCATCTCAACAAACCGTTGAAATTCTGTATCGCGGAAACTAGTCTCCACCTTACAGAATCAAGCCCTCCACTTAGGAGTGTCCTGCTCATGGCTGCAGATCAGGGACCCGGAGCTTCCCCCACCGCTCCGGTCGTCACGGTCGCGGGTCCGCGCGTCCACCGGGCCGAGGAGGTGCTCACTCCGGAGGCGGTCGCCTTCGTCGTCGGCCTGCACCGCTCCTTCGAGGGCCGCCGCCGCGAACTGCTGGCCCGCCGCCGGGAGCGCCGCGCGGAGATCGCCCGCACCGGAACCCTGGACTTCCTGCCCGACACGGCCGGGGTCCGCGCCGCCGACTGGCGGGTCGCCGAGGCGCCCAGGGCCCTCCAGGACCGCCGGGTCGAGATCACCGGCCCCACCGACCGCAAGATGGTGATCAACGCGCTGAACTCCGGTGCGAAGGTCTGGCTCGCCGACTTCGAGGACGCCACCTCCCCGACCTGGGAGAACGTGGTGAGCGGTCAGATCAACCTGATCGACGCCTTCGAGGGCCGGATCGACTTCGCCACCGACGCGGGCAAGGCGTACACCCTGCGGCCGGCCGCCGAACTCGCCACCGTCGTGGTCCGCCCCCGCGGCTGGCACCTCGACGAGAACCATCTGCTGGTCGACGGCGAGCCGGTGGCCGGCGCGTTCCTCGACTTCGGCCTCTACTTCTTCCACAACGCCGCCCGGCTGCTCGCCCGAGGCGCAGACGACCCGAACTCCGGGCCGTACTTCTACCTGCCGAAGACCGAGAGTCACCTGGAAGCCCGGCTCTGGAACGACGTGTTCACCCACGCCCAGGCCGAGCTGGGCGTCCCGCACGGCACGATCCGCGCCACCGTGCTGATCGAGACCATCACCGCCGCCTTCGAGATGGACGAGATCCTCTACGAGCTGCGGGAGCACGCCGCCGGCCTCAACGCCGGCCGCTGGGACTACCTGTTCTCCATCGTCAAGAACTTCCGCGACGCCGGCGAGCACTACATCCTGCCCGACCGCAACACCGTCACCATGGCCTCGCCGTTCATGGCCGCCTACACCCGGCTGCTGGTGCGGACCTGCCACCGGCGCGGCGCGCACGCGATCGGCGGCATGGCCGCGTTCATCCCCAGCCGCAGGGACCCCGAGGTCAACGCGGCCGCGATGGAGAAGGTCGAGGCGGACAAGGACCGCGAGGCCGGGAACGGCTTCGACGGCTCCTGGGTCGCGCACCCGGACCTCGTCCCGGTCGCCCGCGCCTCCTTCGACGCCGTGCTCGGCGGACGCCCGCACCAGAAGGACAACCCCGGCCCGGACGGGCCGGTCACCGCCGAGCAGCTGCTCGACATCGCGGGCGCGGGCGGCAGCTGCACCCGGCACGGGCTGCACAACGCCGTCCAGGTCGGCATCCGCTACATCGAGGCCTGGCTGCGCGGCCTCGGCGCGGTCGCGATCTTCCACATGATGGAGGACGCCGCCACCGCCGAGATCTCCCGCTCGCAGATCTGGCAGTGGATCCACAACGACGTCGTCCTCGCCGACACCGGGGAGAAGGCCACCGCCGACCTGGTCCGCCGCCTGGTCGCCGAGGAACTCACCGCGCTGCGGGCCGAGGTCGGCGACGAGGTCTACGCCGCCGGGCGCTGGCGCGAGGCCGCCCAGCTCTTCGAACAGGTCGCGCTGGCCGAGGAGTTCGCGGACTTCCTGACCCTGCCCGCACTGCCCCTGCTCGGCTGAGGTCCCTGCTACCGGCCGGGCGACACTGCGCCGCCCGGCCCGTCACCCCTTGTGGCAGGTCAGCGCGTCACCGAGGGTGCTGCGCCGGTAGAGCACCCGGCGGCCGTGCCGGGTGCGGTCCAGCAGACCGGCCGAGGCCAGCGCCCCCAGATGGCGGCTGACCGCGCCGGGCGTCACCCCCAGCCGCTGGGCCAGCTCGGTGGTGCTGGCGGGCGAGGCCAGCAGGACCAGCAGCCGCGCCCGCGCCGCCCCGACCAGTCCGACCAGAGCGGCCGGCGCCCCGCCCGGCCCGGCCGCGCCGGCCAGACCCTCCGCCATGGTCGCCCGGCCGCGCGCCGGATAGGCGATCAGCGGCGGGCCGTCCTGGGTGATGTCGGTCTGCGCACCGATCCCGGCCAGCGTCGGGATCAGCACCAGGCCCCGCCCGGCCACGTCCACCGAGGTGCCCAGCGCCTGCACCGCCGGATTGCTGTCGTTCAGCCGCAGCACCCCGGCCCGCCAGGAGATCCGGCCGTCGAGGTCCGCGAACAGCCCCTCCGAACCGCGCTCCGAGAGCATCCGGCCCCGGTAGGAGAGGTCCGCCTCCAGCACCTCCCGCGCCCTCGGCCACCACGCGGGGGCCAGGCAGCGCGTCCAGTACGCCGACAGCGCCTCCGCCACCCGGTCCCGCAGCACCGCCGGACGGTCGACCAGCGCGGTCAGCACCGGCGGCAGCGGGCTCCCGTCGCCGGAGTAGGCGGCCAGCACGTCCGTCCTGACCTCCTCCGGCGGAGTCCGGGCCAGCTCCGCGAGCTCGTCGTGGAAGTCCGGCCGCGGCACCGCCGGGCGGGGTGTCAGGAAGTCCGGGACAAAGGCGTTCGGCGTGATCAGCGCGTCCAGCAGCGCGGTGTCCAGGGTCTCCCAGCGGTCCTGCCAGCCGGCGATCCAGGGCTGCTGCTCCGGGTAGTACCACGTCCAGCGGCGCGCGCGCAGGCCCAGCACCGTCTCCTGCAGGGGGGAGTAGGCGAACCAGGTGGCGGCGAGGTCCTCGACCCCGAGGCGGAACTCGAACATTGACCGTAACGGTAAAAGAATTCCGCCCGTCCGGGAACCCCGCTGTGCTTGCTCCATGACCTCCTCCCCCCGCACGGGGGCGCCCCCGCGCGCCTCCGGCCGCCGCCTCCTGCCCACCGACCCGCTGCTGCGCAGACTCGTCCTGATGGGGCTGGTGAACTCCGTCGGGGACGGGCTCTTCGTCACGGTGAACGTGCTGTTCTTCACCCGCTCCGTCGGTCTGACGCCCACCTCGGTGGCGCTCGGCCTCACCGTCGCCAGCGTGTGCGGGGTGTTCTCCGGGGTGCCGATGGGGCGGCTCGCCGACCGGGTCGGGAGCAAGCGGCTGCTGCTGGTGGTCGGGCCGCTGGAGGCGGCGGCCGTGCTCGGCTACGCCTTCGTGCACTCCTTCGCCGCCTTCGTGGTGCTGACCTGCGCCGCGACGGTGCTGGGGCGCGGGGCGGCGGCGGTGCGCAGCGCGCTGATCGCCCGGGCGCTGCCCGCCGAGGGGCAGGTGCGGGCGCGGGCGCTGCTGCGCTCGGTGATGAACGCGGGCCTGGTGGTCGGCTCCGGTGGTGCGGCGCTCGCGCTGCAGGCCGACAGCTACACCGGGTACGTGACCGTGCTGGTGCTGGACGCGGTGAGCTTCCTGGGCGTGACGCTGCTGCTGGCGGGCCTGCCGGTGTCGGCGACGGCTGCCAGTGCCACCGGCGGCAGGGGTGCCGCCGCCGACGACCCGCGCGGGCCGCGGACGGCGCTGCGCGACCGCCGGTACCTGCTGGTCACGGCGCTGCACGCGGTGCTGGAGCTCCAACTCGCCGTGCTGACGGTGGGGTTGCCGCTGTGGATCGTGCTCGGCACCGGGGCTCCGGCGGCGATGGTCGCGGCGGTCAACGTGGTCAACTGCCTGCTGGTGGTGGTGTTCCAGGTGCGGGCGAGCCGGGGCGTGACCGATGTGCCGTCGGCGGCGCGGGCGTGCGAGCGCGGGGCGCTGCTGCTGGCGGGCGGGTGCCTGGTCTACGCGGCGGCGCAGTACGGCCCGGCGTGGGCGGCGGCCGGAGCGCTGCTGGTGGGGGCGCTGGTGCACACCCTGGGCGAACTGCTGACCTCGGCCGGCGGTTGGACGCTCAGCCTGGACCTGGCGGACCCGCGCTCGCACGGCGAGTACCAGGGGGTGTTCATGAGCGGGCAGGCGGCCGCGCATGTGATCGGGCCGCTGGTCGTCACGCTGACGGCGGTGGACCACGGGGCGGTCGGCTGGGTGGTGCTGGCGGGGGTGTTCGCGCTCGCCGGACCGGCGCTGACGGCGGCGGTGCGGGGCGCGGGCCCGGGTACGGGTGCGGCCCCGGGCCCGGCGGTCCGCGTCGGCTGAGCCCGGTCCGGCCTGTCGGGCACGGGCCCGGCCTGTCGCGCACCGGTGCGGGCGCCCCACGGGGGTGGGAGCCGGCTCCGGTGCGGCGGCACGCCGCGGCCCCGGACCCTCGCCGTGGGTCCGGGGCCGCGGTCCACCGGCCGGGCGGACCGGACCGGGAGGGTCCGGGGCCGTCCGGCCGACGGAGTCCGGGTGACGCACCGTCCCTGGGGCGGCCCGGAGTTCGGGTGGAGAGCGGTTCCCGGTGAGCGGTGGGAAGAAGCGGACCGACTGTCAGATCGGCCTGGCGGCAAGCTCCTTGGCGGCCCGGGCGCAGGCATGCGCGATCCGGTCCTCGTTCACCGTGGTGAGCTGCCCCTTCTCGACGACGGCGTTGCCGTTGACGAAGAGCACGGCCAGCGGCGGCAGCGCGCCGAGGGCGAGCGCGGCGACCGGGTCGGCGATCGAGGAGTGCATGATGCCGTCGACCTTCCACAGCGCGAGGTCGGCGAGCTTGCCGGCCTCGATCGAGCCGATCTCGTTGTGCCGGCCGAGCACCCGGGCGCCGCCCATGGTGCCCAGGCGCAGCGCCTGCCGGGCGGTGAGCGCGGTGGGGGTGCCGTGCAGCCGGTTGATCAGCAGGGCGTTGCGCAGCTCGGTGCCGAGTTCGCCGGACTCGTTGGAGGCGGTGCCGTCGACGCCGAGGCCGACCGGGACGCCGGCCGCCAGCATGTCGGGGACCCGCGCGATCCCGGCGGCCAGCCGGGCGTTGGAGGAGGGGCAGTGGGCGACGCCGGTCCCGGTCTCGGCGAACTTGGCGATGTCGGAGTCGTTCATGTGGACGCAGTGCGCCATCCAGACGTCCTCGCCGAGCCAGCCGACCGACTCGAAGTAGTCGGTCGGGCCCATGCCGAACAGCTCCTTGCAGAAGGCCTCCTCCTCGGCCGTCTCGGAGCCGTGGGTGTGCAGTCGGACGCCCTTGCGGCGGGCGAGTTCGGCGGACTCGCGCAGCAGCCGGGTGGAGACCGAGAACGGCGAGCAGGGCGCGAGCGCGATCTGCAGCATCGAGTCGGCGGAGGCGTCGTGGTAGCGGTCGACGGCCTCCTCGGAGGCGGCGAGGATCGCGTCCAGCTCCTCGACGGCGTGGTCCGGGGGCAGGCCGCCGTCCTTCTTGCTGCGGTCCATCGAGCCGCGCAGCGCGGTGAACCGCAGGCCCAGCTCCTGGACGGCCTCGATCTCGGCGCCGAGGATGTCGCCGCCGTCCTTGGGGAACACGTAGTGGTGGTCGGCGGCGGTGGTGCAGCCGGACTTGAGGAGCGCGGCGGCGGAGCCCTGGGCGGCGGCGTGCACGAGCCGGTCGTCGATCCGGGCCCAGGTCGGGTAGAGGGCGACCAGCCAGTCGAAGAGGATGTTGTCCTGGGCCAGGCCGCGGGTGATCCACTGGTAGAAGTGGTGGTGGGTGTTGACCAGGCCGGGGGTGACGAGGTGGCCCTCGGCGTTGATCCGGCGTACCACGTTGTCCAGCCAGCCCGGGGCGGGGCCGTCGCCGACCGACTCGATCCGGTTGCCGAGCAGGACCACGTGGCCGCGGGCGTACTCGGTGTCGTGGGCGTCGACGGTGGCGATCGCGGCGTTCTCGATGACGATCCGCTGATCGGCGGGCGGGGGCTGGACTGCCATGGTGACTCCAAGGGGGAGGGCCGGGCGGGCACGGTGCGCATGCCCGCCCGGTGGGTCAGGACGGTGACGGGGTCGCCGTCGGCACCGACGGGTCGGAGGACCCCTCGGCGGTGGCCCGGCGGGCGGCGCCGAGGTGGTGGAACAGTAAGTTGAGCAGGACGGCCGCGACGCAGCCGGCTGAGATGCCGGAGTGGAGCAGGGTGCGGGCGGCCTCCGGGAAGGCGTCGTAGAAGGTCGGCGCGGCGATCGGGACGATGCCGACGCCGAGCGAGACCGACACCAGGACGGTGTTGGCGCCCGAGTCCAGGCCGGCCTCCGCGAGGGTGCGGATGCCGCTGGCGGCGACCGTGCCGAAGAGCACGATCCCGGCGCCGCCCAGGACGGGCTGCGGGACGAGCGAGACGACCGCGCCGAGCACCGGGAAGAGCCCGAGCAGGACGAGCAGTCCGCCGCCGGTGGCGACCACGAAGCGGCTGCGGATCCCGGTCAGCGCGACCAGCCCGATGTTCTGGGCGAAGGCGCTGGCGGCGAAGCCGTTGAAGACCGGGCTGACGGCGGTGGCGAGACCGTCGGCGCGGAGTCCGGCGGCGAGGGTCTTCTCGTCGGCCTCGCGGTCGACGATCCGTCCCAGGGCGAGCATGTCGGCGGTGGACTCGGTCATGGCGACCACCATGACGATGCACAGCGAGGCGATCGCGGCGGCGTCGAAGATCGGCGCGCCGAAGTGGAAGGGCGAGGGCAGGGCGAAGATCCGGGCCTCGTGGACGGCGCCGAAGTCGGCCAGCCCGAGCGGGAAGGCGAGCAGGGTGCCGACCGCCAGGCCGACGAGCAGGGAGAGCTGCTGCCAGAAGCCGCGCAGCAGCCGGTTGCCGAGGACCACCGCGCCGAGGGTGAGCGCGGCCAGCCCGATGGCCTTGGTGGAGCCGTAACCGGGGGCGTCCGGCGAACCGCCGCGGGCCCAGTTGACGGCCACCGGCAGCAGGGACACCCCGATGAGGGTGATCACGGTGCCCTGGACGACCGGGGGGAAGAACCTGATCAGCTTGCAGAAGTACGGTGCCGCGAGGAGGCACAGGATCCCCGCGACGATCACCGCGCCGAAGATCACCGGGAGGGCGTCCTTCGGCCCGTGCTCCTTGGCGATGGCGATCATGGGGGCGACGCCGGCGAACGAGACGCCGTTGACGAACGGCAGCCGGGCGCCGATCCGCCAGAAGCCGATGGTCTGGAGCAGGGTGGCCAGTCCGGCGGTGAACAGGCTGGCCGATATCAGGAGGGCGAGTTCGGCGGGGGTGAGGCCCACGCCGGCGCCGACGATGAGCGGGGGAGCGACGACTCCCGCGTACATCGCGGCCACGTGCTGGAGCCCGCTGGTGAGGAGCCTCACCGGGGGCAGGAGCTGGTCCACGGGGTGGACCTCCGGTCCGGACGGCGTGCCGGCGGGGCGTGCCGGTGCGCCGTCCGGGCCGGGTGTTCTCGCAGGGGTGGAACCGCCGTCGTTGCTGCCGGTGGTGCTGGGTGCCATGTCGAGCCCCTCTTGTGCCTCGGCTCTCGGCGCGCCCGTGACGCTGGAGGTGTCCCCCGAGGGCGGGGACGGCGGTGCAGGAGTCCCTCGGGGCGGGTTCTCCAGCTCCCCGGGCCGGCCGCCGTGAGGCTGGGCACGGTCTCCGATGGGTGGGGGTGGAGAAGCAGGTGGGTGCAGGTGCAGGAGGTGGTGCGGGAGGTGATGCGGTCGGCGTGTTCAGACGACCGGGATCACCGGTACGACGCCCTCGCGGTGCACGGTGCCCTCGATGAGCCCGTACATCCGGTCGGCGGCGTAGTAGACCTCGTTCTCGTTCTTGAGTCCGAACGGTTCCAGGTCGACCAGGAAGTGGTGCTTGTTGGGGAGTTCGAGCCGGACCTCGTCGACCTCGGTGCGGTTGTTGAGGACGCGGGTGCCCATCCCGTGCAGGGTCTGCTGCAGCGAGTAGGAGTAGGTCTCGGCGAAGGCCTCCAGCAGGTGCCGCTTGATGTGGGTGTAGCTGCGGTTCCAGTTGGGCTGGGCCTCGTCGTCACGGCCGGTGAAGCCGTACTTCCAGCGGGCGGTGACCTGGGTCGCGAGGATCCGGTCGTACGCCTCCTGGAGGGTGGTGTACTTGTCCTTGATGTAGCCCCAGAACTCCGAGTTGGTGGAGTTCAGCACGACCAGGTCCTTCAGTCCGGAGATCACCTGGACGGAGTCCCCGTCGTAGACGATCTCGCTGGTGCGGACCTCCTGGCCGGTGCGGACGAAGGAGTGCCCGACCTCCTCGGAGCCGATGAAGCGGGCGCTGCTGTCGGGGGTGCGGATCCGGTCCCAGGAGTACTCCTCGATCCGGATCCGGGCCCGGCGCACGACACCGCGCTCGGTGTCGTCGACGAAGTGCCGGGCCAGGAGGATGCCGAAGGCCTCGGCCGAGTCGATCCCGTACTCCTTGGCGAAGGCGAAGACGGTGTTCTTGGTGGTGTCGGTGGGCAGGCAGTTGGCGTTCGACCCGGTGAGGTGGACGTCGTCGAACTCGCCGGAGAGGGCGACCGAGACGTTCAGGTCCTTGATCTCGTGGCGGGTCGAGTCGCGGTAGACGCGGACGATCCGGTTCTCCGCCTTGCCGTACTGGTTCTGACCGAGCACGTGGGCCATGACATGGCTCCCATATCAATCGATCGGTCTAGCTTCCGCGGTAGACCGAGTATCCGAACGGGTTCAGCAGCAACGGCACGTGGTAGTGGTGCTGCGCGGGCGCGACCGTGAAGACGATCGTGACCTCGGGGAAGAACGGCGGCTCCGCGGACTTCCGGGCGAAGTACGCGCCGGTGTCGAAGAGCAGCCGGACGACCGAGCCCGCCTCCACGGCCGGCAGGTCCTTGGCCCGGCCGTCGGAGTCCGTGGCGCAGGTGCCGAGCACCTGCCAGCCACCCTCGGTTTGCAGTGCGAGCTCGACCGGGACGCCCTCGACCGGGCGGCCGAGGCTGGTGTCGAGCACGTGGGTGGAGATGCCAGTCATGGGTGAGGTGACCTTACTGATGGCAGAGGTGGTGCGGGGGACGCGGAGGTGCTGCGTCAGTGATACCTGAGGCCGCGCCGGAGGCGTCCGACCGACCGTCAGTTGTCGTCGAGCAGCCGGTTGATCCGGATGTCGTTGATCTTGCGCAGCTCGCCCCGGACGATCTCCGCCTCGGTGGCGGGATCGTCGGGCAGGCGCTCGCGCAGGGCGTCGAGCATCGTGGCCGCGGTGCGGCCGGTCGCGCAGATCAGGAACACATGGCCGAACTTGGCCTCGTAGGCGGCGTTGGCCCGGCGCAGTTCGTCGAGCAGGGCCTCGTCGGCGCCGTGGACGCCGGCCTGCTCGCGCTCGGAGGTGGCGTCGCCCGGCTTGGGCGCGCCGATCCGGGCGTGGCCGGCCATCGCTTCGTGCAGGTCGGGGACGGAGAGCCCGGCCATCGCCTCGGCGTTGGCCTCGAGCAGGGCCCGGCGGTCCTTCCACGGACGGGCCGCCGCGACGGCGTCCGCCCAGTTGGGGCTGGTGCAGACGTCCAGCAGGATCTCCCTGAGCTCGACGGCGTCGGCCGCCGCCAGGGCGTCAAGGGCGTGGGGGTGGTTGGTCACGGGTGGACCTCCTGGAGAGTGGTGCCACCCGCACAAGCTAGATCGGCGGGATCAGGCCGTCAACACTTTGTTGAACTGTTGGTGGTTGCGTTTCGCGACGGCCCTGGTCGCGGGGTGTTTCGTGTGTGATGAGACAAGTGCGCCCCGCCGGGGCCCGGGCAAGACTGGCCGGGCCCCGGTGGGGCGCACCCCTGCGGGAGGGGTCAGTTCGGCTTCGCGCCGTCCTGGCGGTTGAGGTAGTTGTACACGGTGAAGCGGCTCACGCCGAGCGCCGTGGCGACCGTCTCGACGCCGTGGCGGACGGTGAAGGCGCCGCGCTCCTCCAGCAGCGCGACCACGCGCTGCTTCTCCCAGCGGTCCAGCTCGGTCAGCGGGCGGCCGTCGAACTGGCGGGCCATCTCGGTCAGCAGGCGGTCCAGTGCGCTGCTGAGGTGCGGCAGCCGGACGGCCAGCGCCCGTTCGCCCTCCCACTCCAGGACGACGTCCTCGGCCTTCGCCTCGTCCAGGGGGACGGGCGTCGCGCCGACCGCGTCCAGCAGCGGCTTGATCGCCGCGGCGAGCGGGTGTTCGGTCTGCTCGGTCACGGCGTACCGCCCTCCCCGGCTGCGCTCTCGTTCCCGGCCTCGGCTGCGGCTGCGGCCTCGGGCTCGGCCTCGGCTTCGGCCTCTGCGAGGACGCTGACCTGGACCGAGATCCGGGTCGCGCCGGCGTCCAGGCTCTCCCGGAGCAGCTTGGACACGGCCTCCAGGATCCGGTCCGCCTCGCCCTCGGCGCCGGTGCCGAAGGGGCCCACCGCGACGTCGAGGCCCGCCTCGTCGACCACCTTGCGGGCCGCCACGGCGTGCGGCGGGAACGTGTCCAGTTCGAACGGTTCTGTCGTGAACTCCACCATCAATCGCACGCGGCCACTCTAGCGAGCGCGGGTGCGGCGGTGGGTCGGTCAAGGGGGCCCGGCCTGCGGGCGGAGCACTTCAACAATTTGTTGCAGATGCCTTGACAGTCGCTCGATGCCCCGGACATGCTTCCACCAGACAGAATCCCTCTTCCGGATCGTGGAAGTTGCGGATGTCGGAAGAGAGATTACGAGGTGATGGACATGGCCGCCGGAACGAGCGCCGCCGCCCGGCACAGCTTCACGGTCAACCTGTCGATCCTGTTCGGCGAGCTCCCGCTGCTGGAGCGCCCGGCCGCGGCCGCCGCCGCCGGCTTCACCGCCGCCGAGCTGTGGTGGCCGTTCGGCGAGGAGCACGACCCGTCCGAGGCCGAACTCGACGCGCTGCGCAAGGCCTTCACCGACGCCGGGGTCCGCCTCACCGGTCTCAACTTCCTCGACGACCTGACCCGGGGCGCCCGGGGCACCGTCTCGCTGCCCTCGGAGCGCGAGCGCTTCCGGGCCAATGTGCCGGTCACCGCCGCGCTCGCCGCCTCGCTCGGCACCCCGGCGCTGAACGCCCTCTACGGCAACCGCGTCGAGGGCGTCGACCCGGCCGAGCAGGACGCGCTCGCCCTGGAGAACCTCGTGCTCGCCGCCCGGGCCGCCCACGGCATCGGCGCGATCCTGCTGGTCGAGGCCCTGAACCGGCCGGAGTCCCCGGACTACCCGCTGGTCTCCGCCGCCGCCGCGGTCGAGGTGGTGGACAAGGTCAACGCCGCCACCGGCCTGGGCAACGCCAAGTTCCTCTGCGACCTCTACCACCTGGCCCGCAACGGCGAGGACCTCGCCGAGGTCATCGACACCTACGCCGACCGGATCGGCCACGTGCAGATCGCCGACACCCCCGCCCGCAACGAGCCGGGCACCGGCGGACTCGACTTCGAGGACCTCC
Source organism: Kitasatospora purpeofusca (assembly GCF_036010405.1). Taxonomy (NCBI): domain Bacteria; kingdom Bacillati; phylum Actinomycetota; class Actinomycetes; order Kitasatosporales; family Streptomycetaceae; genus Kitasatospora; species Kitasatospora purpeofusca. The sequence continues at coordinate 7,709,061 of NZ_CP108561.1, forward strand.
TCGCCCGCCTCACCGCGGCCGGTTACACCGGCCGGATCGGCCTGGAGTACCGGCCGTCCACCGGCGTCAGCGCCGACAGCTTCGAGTGGCTCGCACGGGAGCACCGCGCGGCGGCGCTCTGATCCCTTCCCCTCCCTCCGCACCCCGCACGCACGCAACAGAAGGAACGACGCGATGAGCCGCAAGATCGCCTTCATCGGCCTCGGCATCATGGGCAGCCCGATGGCGGCCAACCTGGTCCGGGCCGGCCACCACGTCACCGGCTACAACCTCACCCAGCCGCAGATCGACGCCCTGGTCGCGGCCGGCGGCCACGGGGCCACCAGCATCGCCGACGCGGTGAAGGACGCCGAGGTCGTGATCACCATGGTCCCGGCGGACCCGCACGTCGAGCAGGCCGTGCTGGGCGAGGGCGGCGTCCTGGAGCACGCCCGGCCGGGCACCCTCCTCATCGACATGTCGAGCATCACCCCGCAGACCTCGATCAAGGTCGAGGCCGCCGCGAAGGAGAAGGGCGTCCGGGCCCTGGACGCCCCGGTCTCCGGCGGTGAGGCGGGCGCGGTCGAGGCCGTGCTGTCGATCATGGTCGGTGGCGCCGCCGAGGACTTCGCCGAGGCCGAGCCGCTGTTCGCCTCGCTCGGCACCACCGTGGTCCACGTCGGCCCGGCCGGCGCCGGCCAGACCGTCAAGGCCGCCAACCAGCTGATCGTCGCGGTCAACATCCAGGTGCTGGCCGAGGCCGTGGTCTTCCTGGAGAACGCGGGCGTGGACCTCGCCGCCGCGCTGGACGTGCTCGGCGGCGGCCTGGCCGGCTCCACGGTGCTGAACCGCAAGAAGGCCAACATGCTGGACCGCGAGTTCGCCCCCGGCTTCCGGATCGACCTGCACCACAAGGACATGGGCATCGTCACCGACGCCGCCCGGGCCGTCGGCGCGGCGCTTCCGGTCGGCGCGGTCGTCGCCCAGCTGGTCGCCTCCGCCCGCGCCAACGGCGACGGCTCCCTCGACCACTCGGCGCTGCTGCGCGGCGTCGAGCGGCTCTCCGGTCGCGAGGTGAAGTAGCCCCTCCGGCCGGCGGGGCGGAGCGTCCCCGCCGGCCCCCACAGCTCCTCCCGGTGGCGTGACCTGTCCGGTCGTGCCCGCGCCACCGGGAGGCCGACCGGCGGCCGACGGCCGACGGCGTTCGTCGGCCGCCGGCCGACTCCAGACCCGATCGGCGGGCGGGCCGGGGCTCATCCGCCCGCCCGTCGATCGACCAGGCTGCGACGCGCCCACCCTCACGGGGCACTTCGGTCGTGCACCCGGCGCGTCGCACCGGCTCCCTCCCTCACCGAGGGGAGCCCCTCGTACGTCGGAAGCGGGCGAGGGGAACGGCGGGGAGGGAGCCGCTCCCGGGCCGCCCGGGCCCATGCTTGACGAACCATTGCCAGACCAGCCCGGAAGTGAGGCCCGCACCATGCCCGCCACCCCCCACCAGGGCCATGTGGTCGTAGCTCCCGACAAGTTCAAGGGCACCCTCGAAGGTGCCGAGGCCGCCGCCCGGATCGCCGCCGGCATCCGCCGTGCCGCGCCCGGCACCGAGGTGCGCGAACTGCCCGTCGCCGACGGCGGCGAAGGCACCCTGGCCGCCGCCCTCGCGGCCGGCTTCACCAGGGTCGCGGCCAAGGTGGCCGGTCCCACCGGCCTTCCGGTGGACGCCGCGCTCGCCGTCCGGGGCACCACCGCCGTGGTCGAGCTGGCGCAGGCCTCCGGCCTGGCCCGGCTCCCCGGCGGGCGGACCGCCCCGCTCGCGGCCGGCTCCTACGGCGTCGGCCAGCTGATCTCCAGGGCGGTCGCCCAGGGGGCCCGCCGGATCGTCCTCGGCCTCGGCGGCAGCGCCGGGACCGACGGCGGGGCGGGCATGCTCCAGGCGCTCGGGGTCTCGCTGCTGGACGCCGACGGCGTCGAACTCCCGCCCGGCGGGGCCTCGCTGCGCCGACTGGCCCGGATCGACCTCGGCACCTCGGCCCACCTGATGGCGGGCGTCGAGGTGGTCGTCGCCTGCGACGTGGACAACCCGCTGCTCGGCCCGCGCGGGGCCGCCGCCGTCTACGGCCCGCAGAAGGGCGCGGACGGCGAGGACCTGCTGGTCCTGGAGGAAGGTCTGACCCGGTTCGCCGACGTGGTCGCCGCCGCCGTCGGCCGGGACGTCCGGGAGGCCCCCGGCGCCGGGGCCGCGGGCGGGGTCGGCTTCGCCGCGCTGGCCGTGCTCGGCGCCACCATGCGACCCGGCATCGAGCTGCTGCTCGACCTGCTGGGTTTCGACGGGGCGGTGCGTGGGGCACGCCTCGTCGTCACCGGCGAGGGCTGCCTGGACGCACAGACGCTCCACGGCAAGGCCCCCGCCGGCGTCGCCGCGGCGGCTGCCCGGGCGGGGGTCCGGGTGGCCGCCGTCGCGGGACGGGTGGAGCTGTCCGAACGCGAGTGGCGGTCCGCCGGCTTCGTCGCGGCCTACGCCCTCGCCGAGTTGGGCGAGACCCCGGGCGAGGGCATGACCAGGGCCGGGGAACTGGCCGAGGTCGCGGGGGAGCGGCTCGCCGCCGACCTCCTGCGCCGCTGAACCCACCGCTTCCCGGCCTCCCGGCCACGGCTCCCGTCCGCCCGCTCCTCGTAGTTTCCTCCATTGACGTTTTGTTGAAGGCGGGCCTAGGCTCCGGGCCATCCTTCGGCGCACCCCTCGTACCAGCCATCCCCTCATCAGGCTTCGGAGGTTCCCCATGCCCATCAGCGAGACCGAGGTGATCCGCTCCCGCCGGGTGGTCCTGCCGGACGGCGAGCGCCCCGCGGACGTGCTGGTCCGGGCCGGGAAGATCGAGCGGATCGCCCCCCACGGCACCCTCCCGGCCGACGGCCACCGGGTGACCGACCTCGGCGGCACCGCCCTGCTCCCCGGCCTGGTCGACACCCACGTGCACGTCAACGAGCCCGGCCGCACCGAGTGGGAGGGCTTCGCCACCGCCACCCGGGCCGCCGCCGCCGGCGGCGTCACCACGATCGTCGACATGCCGCTCAACTCGGTGCCCCCCACCACCACCCTCGCCGGGCTCGAGGCCAAGCGGAAGACCGCCGAGGGCCAGGCCTGGGTCGACCTCGGCTTCTGGGGCGGCGCCGTCCCCGACAACCTCGCCGACCTCGAACCCCTGCACCGGGCAGGCGTGTTCGGCTTCAAGTCCTTCCTCGCGCCCAGCGGCGTCGACGAGTTCCCGCACCTCGAAGCGGCCGGACTGGAAGCCGCACTGGCCGAGCAGGCCCGGCTCGGGGCGCTCGCCATCATCCACGCCGAGGACCCGGCCGTACTCGCCGCCGCACCGCAGCAACCCGGCGTCCACTACCGGGACTTCCTCGCCTCCCGCCCCGCCGGCGCGGAGACCGCCGCCGCCGCCCGACTGCTGGACGCGGCCCGCCGCACCGGCGCCCGGGTGCACGTCCTGCACGTGTCCTCGGCGGCCGTGCTGCCCCTGCTGCGCCAGGCCAGGGCGGACGGCGTCCGGGTCACCGCCGAGACCTGCCCGCACTACCTGACCCTCGCCGCCGAGCGAATACCGGACGGTGGCACCGCCTTCAAGTGCTGCCCGCCGATCCGCGACGAGGCCAACCGCGACGCGCTCTGGGAGGCCCTGGTGGCAGGGGAGTTCATCGCCGTGGTCTCCGACCACTCGCCCTCCACCCCGGACCTCAAGCTGCTGCCCGAGCACGGCGGCAGCGGCGACTTCGCGGCCGCCTGGGGCGGCATAGCCTCCCTCCAGCTCGGCCTGCCGGCGGTCTGGACCGAGGCCCGGCGGCGCGGCCGCACCCTGGCCGAGGTGGTCGGCTGGATGTCGGCCGGCCCGGCCCGGCTGGTCGGCCTCGACGGGCGCAAGGGCGCCATAGCGGTCGGCCACGACGCCGACCTGGTGGCCTTCGACCCCGACGCCGACTTCGCCGTCCACGCCGCCGAGCTGCACCACCGCAACCCCGTCACCCCGTACGCGGGCCGGACGCTCACCGGCGCCGTGCGCACGACCTGGCTGCGCGGCCGGGTCGTCGACCCGGGCGGCGAACCGTTCGGCATCCAGCTCACCCGCCCCAGCAACCCGTCCGAGGAGATCCAGTGACCACGGTCCCCGCCCAGAGCGCCCCCGCCACCGCCGGTACTCCCGGCGGGGCCGAGGCCCCGGCCGCCGCCCCCGCCCGCGCGCCGTTCACCGAGCTGGTGAACCTCGCCTCCCGGGCCCTCGGCGCCGGCGTCGTCGCCACCAACGAGGACACCTTCGCGGACGCCGAGAACCTGCTGGTCGCCGCGCCCGCCGAGTTCCGCCCGCACACCTTCGGCCACAAGGGCCAGATCATGGACGGCTGGGAGTCCCGCCGCCGCCGCGGCGTCAGCGCCGGGCAGCCGCACCCCACCGACGAGGACCACGACTGGGCGGTGGTCCGGCTCGGCGCCGCCGGGGTGGTCCGCGGACTCGTCGTCGACACCGCGCACTTCACCGGCAACTACCCGGAGAGCGCCTCCGTCGAGGCCGCCTCGATACCCGGCCACCCCTCGCCGGCCGAACTCGCCGACGCCGAGTGGACGGAGCTCCTGCCGCGCACCCCGCTGCGGGGCGACACCGCCCACGAGTTCCCGGTCGACTCCTCGGCCCGGTACACCCACGTCCGGCTCAACATCTTCCCCGACGGCGGGGTGGCCCGGCTCCGCGTCCACGGTGAGGTGCTGCCCGACCCGCGCGACCTGGACGGCCTCACGTTCGACCTGGCGGCCCAGGAGCACGGCGGTGTCGCCGAGGCCGCCTCCGACCGCTTCTACTCCTCCCCGCACAACCTGAACGCTCCCGGCCGCGCCTCCGTCATGGGCGAGGGCTGGGAGACCCGGCGTCGGCGCGACAAGGCCAACGACTGGGTGCGGATCGCCCTGGCCGGGGGCGGTGAGGCCCTGGCGGTCGAGGTGGACACCACCCACTTCGTCGCCAATGCCCCCGGCTGGGCCGACCTCGCCGGCTACGACGCCTCCGCCGGCGGGGACCCGGCGACCGACGCGGACGGCTGGTTCCCGCTGCTGCCGCGCACCCGCCTCCAGCCCGACACCCGGCACCGGCTGCGCCTGGCCCCGGGCCGCCCGGTGACCCATGTGCGGATCGACGTCCACCCGGACGGCGGCCTCGCCCGCCTCCGGATCACCGGCCGCCTCACCGAGGCCGGCCGGGCCGCCCTCGCCCTGCGCTGGTTCGACGCCGTCCCGGCCGCCGAGGCCGGGGCCGCGCTCACCGAGGCCGGACTGACCGCCGCCGAGGCCGCCGAGCTCACCGCCGCCCGTCCACTGGGCGGGCCGGTCGCGGCCAGGGCCGCCGTCGCCGGGCTCAGCCCGTCCGACGGCCCCGACGGCGAGCACTCCTCCCGCCGCCGCTCGGCCGCCTGGCGACTGCTCGGCATCTGAGCGTTCGACCGCCCGAGCATTCGCGCACCCGTGCATCCGGTCCGGCGGCGCCGCGCCCTATCTGATGCCGCATCACATCTTCCTGCACGCAAGACCCTTATCGAAACCCAAGGACCCGTCATGCCCAAGATCCTGACCACGGAGTCCGGCGCCCCGGTCGCCGACAACCAGAACTCGGCCTCGGCCGGCGCGTACGGCCCGCTGCTGATCCAGGACCAGCAGCTGCTGGAGAAGCTCGCCCGGTTCAACCGCGAGCGCATTCCGGAGCGCGTCGTGCACGCCCGGGGCTCCGCCGCGTACGGCTACTTCGAGGTCACCGACGAGGTGTCGCAGTACACCCGCGCCGCGTTCCTCGGCGAGGTCGGCAAGCGCACCGAGCTGTTCCTGCGCTTCTCCACCGTCGCGGGCAACCTGGGCTCCAACGACGCCGTCCGCGACCCGCGCGGCTTCGCGGTCAAGTTCTACACCGAGGAGGGGAACTACGACCTCGTCGGCAACAACACCCCGGTGTTCTTCATCAAGGACCCGCTGAAGTTCCCCGACTTCATCCACTCGCAGAAGCGCGACCCGTTCACCGGGGTCCAGGAGGCCGACAACGTCTGGGACTTCTGGGCGCACTCGCCGGCCTCGACGCACCAGATCACCTGGCTGTTCGGCGACCGGGGCATCCCCGCCTCGTACCGGCACATGAACGGCTACGGCTCGCACACCTACCAGTGGGTCAACGAGCAGGGCGAGGCGTTCTGGGTGAAGTACCACTTCAAGACCAACCAGGGCATCCGCTCGCTGGACGCCGGGCAGGCCGCCGAGGCGGTCGGCGGCGACGCCGACAGCCACCAGCGCGACCTCCACCAGGCCATCGAGCGCGGGGTGTTCCCCACCTGGACGCTCTACGTGCAGCTGATGCCGGTCGCCGAGGCGGCGGACTACCGCTTCAACCCCTTCGACCTCACCAAGGTGTGGCCGCACGCCGACTACCCGCTGGTCAAGGTCGGCCGCCTGGTGCTCAACCGCAACCCGGAGAACGTATTCGCCGAGGTCGAGCAGTCCGCGTTCTCCCCGAACAACTTCGTGCCCGGCATCGGCCCGTCCCCGGACAAGATGCTCCAGGGCCGGCTGTTCGCCTACGCGGACGCCCAGCGCTACCGCCTCGGCGTCAACCACACCCAGCTGCCGGTCAACGCGCCCCGGGCCACCGAGGCCGCCAACTACGGCCGCGACGGCCTCAGCGCGCTCAACCCGGCCGGCCGGGGCCGGAACTACGAGCCCAACTCCTACGACGGCCCGGCGCAGACCGACGCGGCGCTCGCCGCCCCGACCGCGCTGACCGGCTGGACCGGCACCTGCACCACCCCGGCCCACACCAAGGACGACGACTTCTTCCAGGCCGGGGAGCTCTACCGGCTGATGTCGGAGGGCGAGCGGGGCCGGCTGATCGCCAACCTGGCCGGCGCGCTCGCCCAGGTCACCCGGGACGACATCGTGGAGAAGAACCTCGCCCACTTCCACGCGGCCGACGAGGAGTACGGCACCCGGCTGGAGGCCGCGGTGGCGAAGCTGCGGGCTGTCGACGAGTCCTGACCCCCCGTCCCCACCCCCCCGTTCCAGGGCGGCCGGCCCCGCACGCCGGCCGCCCCTCCCGACCGGGCCGTTCCCCCGAGGCAGTGGGGGAGCGGCCCGGCCGCGTCTCCCGGCCCCGGCACCCAGGCCGGAGCGCACGGGAATGAGCGGGTGTCCGGTGGGGCATATGCCAGTCAAGCGATTCACCGTGTCCGCCCGAATATTCCACGAGGGGGAGTTGGTGGAGGCGGGCGGTGGATAGGGTGGACCCTACCCGCGGGTCACCTGGCGGGTGGACATCGGAAGGGGACGACATGTCGACACCAGCCCCGGGCCGTCACGCCGTACCGGAGCAGGGAGCGCCCGGTCCGTTCACCTCCCTGCGACACGCCCTCAGACTGCTGGAGGCGGTCGACCGGCACCCCGGTGGCGCCACCCTGGTGACCCTCGCCCGGGAGACCTCGCTCGGCCTCCCGACGGTCCGCCGGCTCGCCGAGATCCTGGAGGTCGAGGGCTATCTCGACTGCCAGGACGGCGGTTGGGTGATCGGCGGCACCTTCGCGCTGCTCGGCCAGCACAACCGCGAGCAGCTGGTGCGCGCCCGGATGGACCGCAAACTCGACGAGCTGCGCGAGGAGTTGGGCGCGGCGGTGTACTTCAGCCGGTACCACGACGGGGAGTTGTCGGTGGTGGCGGTCTCGGCCTCGGACCTGGCGCCGGCGGTGCAGGAGTGGGTGGACTTCCGGGCCACCGCGCACGCCAGCGCGATCGGCAAGTGCCTGCTCGGCCAGCTCGACCACGACGGCCGGCGGGACCACCTGTCCCGCCACCCGGTGGCCCGGCTGACCTCCAGGACGGTCACCGACGCCGACCAGCTGATGCACCGCCTGGAGCGGCAGCCCGCCACCGTGCCGGTGCTGGACATCCAGGAGTACGCCGTCGGCACGGTCTGCGCGGCCGTCCCGGTGACCGCCGGCAGCACGGTCGGCTGCCTGGCCACCTCGATGCCGGTCGGCGACGCGCACCGGCTGAAGGCGGCCGCCGAACTGCTGGCCGCCCGCGCCGCGCCGCTGATGCTCGCGATGGCGGTCTGACCCGCCGCACGCCCACGGGACCCCGCTCCGGCGGGGTCCTCGCGTTTCCGGGGTTCTCCGGTGCTCCGGGTTTCCCGGTGGTCCATGTTTCCCCGGTCCGCGTTTCCCGGTGGTCCGCGCGGTGCACATCACTTATTAGACTCGATGTCGATAAGGCGTGCAGAACCCCTTGTGGCACGGGCTACCCGCGAGTACGTTTTGCCGGGTCGAGCCGCCACCCGCAGGTCAGGAGGGCCCTCCCATGCCCAGCTCCACCCCCGTCCCCGCCGTTGCCGCGCCCGCCGCCCGGGTGCACGAGAGCCTCGTTCTGGAGCCCCGCGACGTCCGCTTCGACTGGGCCCGGCTGCCGCTGCACTGGATCCCCGACGAGCCGATGGCCACCCACGTCATCAATGTGCTGCACCTGCTCCTCCCCGAGGGCGAGCGCTGGTTCGTGAAGGTGTTCAAGGACGCCCTCCCGCTGATCCGCGACGAGCAGCTCCGCGAGGAGGTCCTCGGATTCATCGGCCAGGAGGCCATCCACGCCGAGGCGCACCAGGAGGTCCTGGACCACCTGCTCGGCCAGGGTCTCGACCCGCGCCCCTACGTCCGGCAGGTCTCCTGGCTGTTCCAGCGCGTCCTCGGCGACAAGCCCGGCCTCAGCCCGGCCCGGCAGCGCGAGAACCTCGTCGAACGGGTCGCCTTCGTCGCCGCGATCGAGCACTTCACCGCCTTCCTCGGCAACTGGGCGCTCAACTCCCCCGGCCTGGACCGCGCCCAGGCCGACCCGACGATGCTCGACCTGCTGCGCTGGCACGGCGCGGAGGAGGTCGAGCACCGCAGCGTCGCCTTCGACCTGATGGTCCACCTCGACCCCGGCTACGCCCGCCGGATCCGCGGCATGCTCGTCTCCGGCCCGCTGCTGGTCCACCTCTGGGTGCGCGGCGCCCGCTTCCTGCTGGCGGCCGACCCGACCCTCGACGGGCGGCTCAGGCCCACCTGGCGCGAGACCGGCCGGATCGCCAAGCGGGGGCTGCTGCCCGACCCGGTACGGTCGATCCGCTCCGGACTGCGCTACCTGCGGCCCGGCTACCACCCCACCCAGGAGGGCTCCTCCAGCCAGGCCCTCGGCTACCTCGCGACCTCCCCGGCCGCCCGCGCCGCCGCCGGGCGGTGACCCCCGGGGGAGACCCCCGCCCCTTCGTCGCCCGAAACCCTGCAGCTGTCGGCGCCCCGCCGTCGGCCGCCACCGGAACCGAGGACCGCACCGGATGGACCTGAGCACCCCGCCCCCCGACCTCTACGGCCGCCCGCGCGCCGACACCTTCTTCCGCTTCCTCACCGCCTTCGGCGACCGCTACAGCCCCGCCCTCGGCGGCCCGCTGCTGCGCCGCAACCCGCGCCGCCCGTTCAGCCGCCCCACCGAGGCCCTGCAACTGGTCGTCACCGCCCGCCGCCGGGTCGCCGCCGACGTCGTCGAGCTCACCCTCGCCGACCCCTCCGGCGGCCCGCTCCCCGGCTGGCAGCCCGGCGCCCACCTGCGCCTCACCCTCCCCTCCGGCCGCGAGCGCCACTACTCGCTCTGCGGCGACCCGGCCGACCAGGCAGATCAGGCAGGTCCGGCCGAGCGGTCCGGCTACCGCATCGCCGTCCGCCGCCTGCCCGACGGTGGCGGCGGCTCCGCGGAGATCCACGACACCCTCCACCCCGGCACCCGGCTCACCGCCCGCCGCCCGCGCAACGGCTTCGCCTTCTGCGCCGAACCGGCCGTCCTGTTCCTGGCCGGCGGCATCGGCATCACCCCCCTGCTCCCGATGGTCCGGGAGGCCCGCCGCAACGGCCTGGACTGGCACCTCGTCCACACCGGCCGCAGCGCCGACACCCTCCCGTTCGCCGCCGAACTGCGCGCCCTCGACCCGGCCCGGGTCCACCTGCGCACCGACGACGAGCACGGCGGCCCGCCCACCGGCACCGAACTCCTCGCGCACGCCCCGCGCGGAGCCGCCGTCTACTGCTGCGGCCCGGCCCCGATGCTCACCGCCGTCCAGCGGGCGCTGGACGCCTCGCCCGCCGCCTCCCTGCACTTCGAGCGGTTCGGCGCGGCCCCGGTCACCGACGGCGAGCCGTTCACGGTCCGCCTCGGCGCCGACGGCCCCGAACTGCCCGTCCCCGCCGACCGCTCCGCCCTGGACGTGCTCCGCGAGGCCCGCCCCGACCTCCCGTACTCCTGCAAGCAGGGCTTCTGCGGCACCTGCGAGGTCCGGCTGCTGGCCGGCGCCCCCGACCACCGCGACCGCCGCCTCACCCCCGAACGGCGCGCCGACGGCGCCCTGCTGCCCTGCGTCTCCCGCGCCGCCGCCGGCGAGACCCTCGTGCTCGACCTCTAGCGCCCGCTCAAGGACCAGAAGGAGCCCCCGCCGTGCCGCGCACCCCCGCCTTCCCGTACACCGAGCGCGACCTCGCCCGCTTCCGGGAGACCCAGCAGCTCGCCTACGACTGCGCCGAGCAGGTCGCCGCCTGGATCGAACCCGGCGTCACCGAGCGCCAGGCGACCGCCGAGCTGCGCCGTCGCCTGGTCGCCGCCGGTGTGCAGGACTTCTTCCACGTCCCGTTCGCCTGGTTCGGGGACCGGACGGCGTTCCGCCACTTCCGCACCCCGCTGCAGTTCTTCGCCGGCAACCGCCGCCTCCAGGAGGGCATGCCGTACGTGCTGGACTGCGCGCCCGTCGTGGACGGCTACACCGCCGACATCGGCTACGGCGGCAAGGTGGGCGAGAACCGGGTCTGGGACCGCCTCGCCGCCGACCTCCGGGTCTACCGCGAGCTGATCCTCGCCGAGGTCCGGGCCCGCAAGCCGCTCGCCGAGGTGTACGCGGCCGTCGACGCCCAGATCGAGGCGCACGGCTACGACAACCGCCACCGGGTCTACCCGGGCCGGGTGATCGGGCACCAGGTCACCCGGACCACGGCCCGCGGCCCGGCCGGGGTGAACGTCCTGGGCTTCGGCGTGCGGACCCTCCAGACGCTCGGCCGCGAGCTCGTCAGCGAGCGCCTGCAGGGCCGTTCCCCGCTCTGGGCGGACGGCCGCTCCTCCCGGCACGCGCCCACCCCCGGCCTGTGGGCGGTGGAGCCGCACATCGGCTTCCGGGAGGTCGGCATCAAGTTCGAGGAACTGCTGGTGGTGACCGAGGACGACGCCTACTGGCTCGACGACGACCTCCCGCACGTCCGCCGCTGGGCCGAGGCCGAAGCCGAAGCCGAAGCCGAAGCCGGCGCCGGGGTCGACGCCGGGGTCGACGCCGCCACCGCCACCACCACCGCCCCCGAGGGAGCCGCCCGATGAGCACCGGTGCCGCCCGCGCCACCCGCCCCCGCACCGTCCGGTCCGGCGGCCTCCCGCTCGCGGTCTTCGAACAGGGCGACCCGTCCGCACCCACCGTGCTGCTGGTCCACGGCTACCCCGACACCCACGCGGTCTGGGACGACGTCGCCGCCGACCTCGCCCGCGACCACCACGTGGTCCGCTACGACGTGCGTGGCGCCGGCGCCTCCGGCGTCCCCGCCGACCGCGCCGGCTACCGCCTGGAGCAGCTCGCCGCCGACCTGTTCGCCGTCGCCGACGCCGTCAGCCCCGACCGCCCGGTCCACGTCGTCGCCCACGACTGGGGCTCGCTGCAGTCCTGGGAGGCCGTCACCGCCCCCGGCGCCGAACACCGCCTCGCCTCCTACACCACGATGTCCGGGCCCTGCCTCGACCACATGGGCTTCTGGCTGCGCGAGCGCCTGCGCCGCCCCACCCCGCGCCACCTGCGGCAACTCCTCTCCCAGGGCGCCCACTCCTGGTACATCACCGCCTTCCACCTGCCCTTTCTCGCCCCCGGCGTCTGGCGGCTCGGCCTGGCCCGCGCCTGGCCCCGGGTGCTGCGCGACCTGGAGGGCGTCACCCCGCGCGCCGACCACCCGCAGCCCACCCTGCGGCGCGACGCGGTGCGCGGCATCGAGCTCTACCGCGCCAACATGCGGCCCGCCCTGCGCCGTCCGCGCGAGCGCCCCACCGAGGTGCCGGTCCAGCTGATCACCCTCACCGAGGACCACTACGTCGGCAGCTACCTCTCCGAGGGACTGGAGCGCTGGGCGCCCAGGCTGACCCGCCGGACCCTGCGCGCCACCCACTGGTCCGCACTGCTGGAGAAGGGAACCACCGTGGCCGGACTGGTCCGTGAGCACGTCGCCCGCACCGGGGCCGGGGCGGACGCCGCTCCGTCCGGCACCCCCGACGACGGCCGGCTCGTCGTCGTCACCGGCGGCGGCAGCGGCATCGGCCGGGCCACCGCGATCGCCTTCGCCGCGGAGGGCGCCCGGGTGGTGGTCTGCGACCTCGACCTCGACGCGGCCCGCCGCACCGCCGAACTCGCCGCCCTGATCGGCCCCCCGGCCCACGCCTACCGGGTCGACGTCAGCGACGGCGCCGCCGTCGACGCCTTCGCCGAACAGGTCGCCGCCGAGCACGGCGTTCCCGACGTGCTCGTCAACAACGCCGGCATCGGCCACTCCGGCACCTTCCTGGAGACCACCGAGAAGGAGTGGCAGCGGGTCCTGGACGTCAACCTCTGGGGCGTCATCCACGGCTGCCGCGCCTTCGGCACCCTGATGGCCGACCGGGGCGAGGGCGGCCACATCGTCAACCTCTCCTCCGCCGCCGCGTACCTGCCCTCGAAGGCCCTCACCGCCTACGCCACCAGCAAGGCCGCGGTCTTCATGCTCTCCGACTGCCTGCGCGCCGAACTCGCCGGCCACGGCATCGGCGTCTCCACCATCTGCCCGGGCCTCGTCAACACCAACATCACCCGCACCTCCACCTTCTCCGCCACCACGGCCGACGAACAGGCCGCCAAGCAGGCCCGCGCCGCCCGCCTCTACGCCCGCCGGGGCTTCCCGCCGGAGAAGGTCGCCACCGCCATCCTCACCGCCGTCCGCACCGGCCGCGCCGTCGTCCCCGTCACCCCCGAGGCCAAGGCCGCCCGCTTCCTCAGCCGCCTCGCCCCCGGCCTCCTCCGCCTCGCCGCCCGCCTGAACGTCACCTGAGCCGGAAAGCCGGAAAGCCGGAAAGCCGGAACCCGGGGCGCGCGGTGCCACCGCGCGCCCCGGGACGCCCTCGAAATCCCGATCGGTGCTGCCCGGATTCCCGGCCGTACGAGCCTGTGACATCGGACAGACTGGGATGTGACAGCGCAGGTCCGCAGCCTCCAGGAGGTCCGCCGTGGCTCGTACCGAGACGGACGTCGACGACACCCTTCGGGTCGAGGAGGCCGAGACCTTCGGGACCACGACCGGGGCCGCCACCGTCGACGCCGCCCCGGAGGGCGCCGCCGAGCGCCGCAAAGGCAGGGAGTTCCTCGATCGGCTGGCTGAGGGCGGGCTGCCCGAGCTGACCGGACCGGTGGGCACCGGTGGGTGAGCAGTTCCCGATCGACCAGGCGGCTTTCGCGCGGTAACCCGATCTGATGATGCCGGTCGGCACGGCCGACTGGGACTGCGGCATCGTTCCACGTCCTTTGCCACAGGCCGACCAGGGAATCCCGACAGAAGGTGTCGGGATTCCCGGGGAGTATCGATGCCGACGGGTGGAGACACCGCGGCACGTGAGGAAGGGCGAGACATGACGGAGCAGCAGCCGCTCAAGGGCAGGGTCGCACTGGTGGCGGGAGCCACCCGGGGGGCCGGGCGGGGGATCGCGGTGGCGTTGGGTGCCGCCGGGGCGACGGTGTACGGGACGGGCCGCAGCGCCGAGGGCCACCGGGGCGAGTACGGGCGGCCGGAGACCCTGGAGGAGACGGCGGAGCTGGTGACTGCCGCCGGCGGGCGGGGCATCGCGGTGCGCGCCGACCACCTGGTCCCGGCCGAGGTCGCGGCGGTGGCCGCCCGGATCGAGGCCGAGCAGGGCGGGCTGGACATCCTGGTCAACGACATCTGGGGCGGCGAGGAGCTGTTCGGCTGGAACGTCCCGGTCTGGGAGCACGACCTCGACAAGGGGCTGCGCCTGCTGCGGCTCGCCGTCGAGACGCACGCGGTCACCAGCCACCACCTGCTGCCCCTGCTGCTGCGCCGCCCCGGCGGGCTGGTGGTCGAGATGACCGACGGCACCGCCGAGTACAACGCGACCCGCTACCGGAACTCCTTCTTCTACGACATCGCCAAGGCCGCCGTGCTGCGGATGGCCTTCGCGCTCGGCCACGAGCTGGGCCCGCGCGGGGCGACGGCGGTGGCGCTCACCCCGGGCTGGATGCGCTCGGAGATGATGCTGGAGCACTTCGGCGTCACCGAGGCGACGTGGCGGGAGGCGACGGCGGCCGAACCGCAGTTCGGCATCTCGGAGTCCCCGGCGTACGTGGGCCGCGCGGTGGTCGCGCTGGCCGCCGACGCCGGTCGGGCGCGGTTCAACGGCACCTCGCTGTCCAGCGGCGGCCTGGCCCTGGAGTACGGCTTCACCGACCTCGACGGGAGCCGCCCGGACGCCTGGCGCTACCTGGTGGACATCGAGGGCACGGACGACCCGGTGGACCCGGCCGGCTACCGCTGAGACCGGTCGGCGGGCGGTACGCCGTACAGGGCGGCGGCCCGGGCCGCCGCCTCCGCGAACCGCTGCCGCAGGGCCGGGGGCTCCAGCACCTCGGCCTCCGGCCCGAGCCGCAGCACCTCCTCGTAGCCGACGTCCAGCGACTCGACGGGCAGGCGGACGGTCACCCGCCCCTGCCCGTCGGGCTCCCCGGCGCTCGCCAGCGCCTCCCGTGCGGCGAGCGGTTCGAGCAGCCGCGGGACCAGCGCCAGGCCGGGCGGGCCGAGCCGCAGGGTGACCGTCTCCCGGAGCAGTGAGCGGGCGAACCCGGCGGCCCGGGCCTCCCAGAACGCGGCCAGGTCGAACTCCTCGTCGGTCCGGTCGGGGGTGAACCGCCGCTCCGACGGTTCGGCGGCGAGCAGCCGGTCCACCCGGTACACCCGGTGCGCGGCGGCCTCCCCCTCCTCGCCGTTCCCGCCCGGTTCCCCACCGCTCCCGTCCGGTCGGGCGACCAGGTACCAGGTGCCCGCCTTCAGCACCAGCCCGGACGGCCGCAGCACCCGCTCCACCGGGTCCGCCTCCGGCCGCCGCCGGTAGCGTGCCCGCAGCACCCGCCCGCCCCAAACCGCCCGCGCGACCTCGGCCAGCAGCGGCGGCACCGGTGCGTCCCGGAACCAGCCCGGCGCGTCCAGGTGGAACCGCCGCGCCCCGGCGGCCGGCGCCCCGCCCAGCTCGCCGGTCACCTTCAGCCGGGCCGCGAGCGCCGGATCGGCGAGGCCCATGTCCTGGAGCGGCCCGGGCAGCCCGGCCAGCAGCAGGACTTCGGCCTCGGCCCGGTCCAGCCCGGTCAGCCGGGTGCGGTAGCCGTCGAGCAGCCGGTAGCCGCCGGCCCGCCCCCGGTCGGCGTACACCGGGACCCCGGCCTCGGCCAGCGCCAGGACGTCGCGCTGCACGGTGCGCTCGGAGACCTCCAGCTCGGCGGCGAGTTCGGCGCCGGTCATGCTGCGGCGGGCCTGGAGCAGCAGGAGCAGGGAGATCGCGCGGGCCGTCCGCATCCGTCGTCCTTCCGTCGGGGCCGGGGCGTGCGCCCGGCGGGTTCAGCACCGATCATGGGTGGCGGAGGGGGGAGCGTGCGGCCCGAGTGCCGACAACGGACCCGAGGAGACCCCGATGGCCACCGGCATCGTGCAGTCCTACCAGGCCGACCACGGTTACGGCCTGATCACCCCCGACGACGACGGCCCGGCGCTGTACGTGTACTACGACTCGATCGTGGCGGCGGACGGCGGCGACCGGACGCTGGTCGAGGGGCAGCGGGTGGAGTTCGACCCGACCGAGCAGGAGGGCCGCCGGGTGGCGGAGCGGGTGCGCCGCCCGGAGTGACCCCCGGAGTGACGTCCGGTGTGACCCTCTCCGCCGCCCCGGCCGCACATTCCCTTGCGGCCGGGCCGCCCGGCCCCCGTACGATCGTGGGCCATGGAGATGACGACCGCCCTGTGGTCCTTCGCCCTCGTCGTGGGCCTGCTGACGCTCACCCCGGGCCTGGACACCGCCCTGATCCTCCGCACCTCGGCGCTCGGCCACCGACGGCAGGCCTGGGGCGTGGTGCTCGGCATCCAGACCGGCACGCTGCTCTGGGGCGCGCTCACCTCGGCCGGTGTGACGGCGCTGCTCACCGCCTCGCAACTGGGCTACGAGATCCTCCGCTGGGCGGGTGCCGCGTACCTGGTGTGGATGGGCGTGGGGATGCTCCGCTCCCGCGCGCACCCGGAGCCCGAGCAGGGCGCCCCGGCGGACACGGCGGCGGACACCCCCGCGGAGACCTCCACCGGCGGCCTCGCCGCGGGCTGGCGGCGCGGCCTGCTGACCAACCTGCTCAACCCCAAGGTGGGCGTCTTCTACGTGGCGGTGCTGCCGCAGTTCATCCCGGCCGGCGCACCGCACTTCGCCGCCGGTGTCGCGCTGACCTGCGTGCACGTGGTCGAGGGCCTGCTCTGGTCGACGGTACTGGTGGGCTTCGCCCAGGCGCTGCGCGGCTGGCTGCGCCGCCCGTCCGCGCGCCGGGCGATGGACCGGGTGACGGGCCTGGCCGTGGTCGGCTTCGGCGTGAAGCTGGCGGTCTCGGACTAGGTCCGACCGGTCGGGCCGCTCAGCGTCCCACGCGGCCGAGGCCCACGCGGAGGTCGTCCGCGTTCATGCAGACGTGCATGTCGATATGGGCGTTGAACTCCAACCAGAACGGCTCGCAGATCGCGACCACGGCGGCCTCGTCGGCGACGTCGACGACCACGATCTGGCAGCGCCGGCCGTTGCGCGGGAAGGCGTAGGCCGCCTCGGGCTTCAGGTCGGCCATGATCTGGTTGAACCTCGCCATGATGGCGCCGTCCGCGACGGCCCGGTTGGCCGTCGGGGTGTCGAGTTCGATCTCCAGCAGGGCGCGCATGGCGGTGCCCCTTCCCGGGCGCGGGCGAGGGCCCGGACGAGTCCTCGGTTCCAGCCTGCTCCGCTCCCGAGGGGCCCGCAATTCACCCGGTCGGCGGTACCGGGTGGCCGCCGGGGCGGTTCGGGGGCTGCACTGGGAGGCGGCCGGGCGGTGAGCGGACGCCGCCCCGGAGCGCGTCGGCGCAGGACTCGCGGGCAGCGCAGGACAGGAGTCTCCCGATGGCGGTCATCGTGGTGTTCGACCTTCCCGGGGTCAGCCGGGAGCAGTACGAGGAGTCGGTGGACCGGTTGACCGGCGGCTCCGGGCTGAACCGGCCCGAGGACTGGCCGGTGCGCGGGCTGCTGACGCACGCGGCCGGCCCGCTGCCGGACGGCGCGGGCTGGCACGTGACCGATGTCTGGGAGTCCCGGGAGGCCTACGAGCACTTCGCGGCGGTGCTGCTGCCGATCCTCCGCGAGCTGGGGATGGCGGGCGGCCCGCCGCTGATCTGCGAGGCCCACAACGTGGTGCGCTGACCGCCCCCGGCGCGACGGCGGGACGGGTCAGGCGGCGTGCGGCTTGCGGACCCGGCGGGCGGGCGTCTCCCGGCCGGCCTCGGACGCCGCAAGGTCCTGCGCCAGGTCGTGGTGGATCGGCCCGCTCCCGGCGCTCAGGGGCAGGCAGCTGCCGCCGCGCCGGTGGGCGACGATCTCGGCGGCGACGGAGACGGCCGTCTCCTCGGGGGTGCGGGCGCCCAGGTCGAGGCCGATGGGGGAGCGCAGCCGCCCGATCTCGGCCTCGGTCAGTCCGGCCGCGCGCAGTCCGGCCTCGCGCTCGCGGTGGGTGCGGCGCGAGCCCATCGCACCGACGTAGCCGACCGGCAGCCGCAGCGCGCGCTCCAGCAGCGGGAGGTCGAACTTGGCGTCGTGGGTGAGCACGCAGAGCACGGTCCGGCCGTCCAGCCGGTCCAGCTGGGTGTCCAGGTAGCGGTGCGGCCAGTCGACGACCACCCGGTCGGCCTCGGGGAAGCGCCGTTCGGTCGCGAAGACGGGCCGGGCGTCGCAGACGGTGACGTCGTAGCCGAGGAACTTGCCGATCCGCACCACCGCGGCGGCGAAGTCGATCGCGCCGAACACCAGCATCCGCGGCGCGGGCACGTACGACTCCACGAAGAGGGTGACGGTGCCCTGCCGGTGCTCGTCGCAGGGGCGCCCGTCCAGGCCGAGGACGATCCGGCCGGTGCGGCCGGCGTCGAGCATGGCCCGGGCCTCGGCGACGACCGACCGCTCCAGCGGGGCGGCCACGGAGGGCGCGGGGGAGAGCAGGCCGTGGTGGGTGTCGGCGGTGACGGCGACGGTGGCGCCGAGCAGTCCGGCCGGTCCGGCGACGACCCGGGCGAGTGCCACCGGGGTGCCGTCGGCGATCAGCGCGATACCGGCGTCGAGGGCCGGGTCGGCCCCGGGACGCACCGGCTGGACGAACACGTCCAGGATCCCGCCGCAGGTCAGGCCGACGGCGAAGGCGTCCTCGTCGCTGTAGCCGAAGCGTTCGAGCACCGGCTCACCGGACTCGATCGCGGCCCGGCACAGCTCGTAGACGGCGCTCTCGACGCAGCCGCCGGAGACGCTGCCGACCGCCTCGCCGTCCGCGTCGACGGCGAGCGCCGCGCCCGGGTCGCGCGGGGCGCTGCCGGTGACCCCGACGACGGTGGCCACGGCGAAGGAGCGGCCGGACGTGTGCCAGGCCAGCAGCTGCTCGGCGATGTCCTGCATGACGGAAGCTCCTTTGCGCTTTCGAGGGTAGTCAATCGGGGGCGGACGGGCCGGACGGGCCGGACGGGGACAGGAGGGACGGGCGGGGACGGGCGGTCCCGCCGCCGTACGGGAGAACGATCCCGTACGGCGGCGGGGCACTTCGAAAGCGAGGCCGGTCGGTGCGTGCCGGTCAGTGCACGCCGAGCCAGGACTTGACCGGGCCGAGCGCGAAGTAGACGACGAACACCCCGGTGAGGATCCACATCAGCGCCCCGGGCTCGCGCCACCGCCCCCGGCCGGCCTTGATCACCGTGTAGGAGATCACGCCGGCCGCGACACCGGCGGTGATGCTGTAGGTGAACGGCATCAGCGTGCAGGTGAGGAAGGCCGGGATGGCCACCTCGCGGTCGGACCAGTCGATGTGCCGGGCCTGACTCATCATCATCGAACCGATGACGACCAGCGCCGCGGAGGCCACCTCGACCGGCACGATCGCGGCCAGCGGCGAGAAGAACAGCATCAGGGCGAACAGTCCGCCGGTGACGGTGGAGGCGAGTCCGGTGCGGGCGCCGTCGCCGACGCCGGTGGCGGACTCGACGAACACGGTCTGCCCGGAGGCGCCGGCCAGGCCGCCGACCGCGCCGCCGGCGCCGTCGATGAACAGGGCCTTGGACAGGCCGGGCATCCGGCCGCGCTTGTCCGCGAGTCCGGCCTCGGTGCCGACGCCGATGATGGTGGCCATCGCGTCGAAGAAGCCGGCCAGGACGAGGGTGAAGACCGCCACCGAGGCGCTGATCGCGCCCAGCCCCTGGCCGCCGAAGGCGCCGAACAGGTCGACGTCGCCGAACAGGCTGAAGTCGGGCGCGGCGACCGGCGAACCGGGCCAGACCGGAGCGGAGTTGCGCCAGGCTTCGGCGGGTACGTCGGCGAGCTTGTTGACGATCATCGCGACCACGGTGCCGCCGGCGATGCCGATGAGGATCGCGCCGCGCACGTTGCGGGCCATCAGCACGAAGATTGCGAGCAGGGTGAGGCAGAAGACCAGGACGGGCCAGCCGGTGAGTTCGCCGGCCGGGCCGAGCGAGAGCGGGGTGGGTCCGCCGGTGTGCATGAAGCCGGCCTTGAAGAGGCCGATCACGGTGACGAACAGGCCGATGCCGATGGTGATGGCGTGCTTGAGCGGCAGGGGTATGCCGTTCATGATCTTCTCGCGCAGACCGGAGACCACCAGCAGCACGATCAGCAGGCCGTAGATGACGCACAGGCCCATCGCCTGCGGCCAGGTGGTGTGCGGCACCACCAGGGCCGAGACGGCGCCGGAGACGGACAGGCCGGCCGCGAGGGCGAGCGGGACGTTGCCGACCACGCCCATCATGATGGTGGTGACGGCCGCCGCGAGCGCGGTGGCGGTGGTGAGCGCCGCGTGGTCCAGCTTGACGCCGGTGACGTCGGCGCCGCCGAGGATCAGCGGGTTCAGCAGGATGATGTACGCCATCGCCATGAAGGTGGTGAGGCCACCCCGTAGTTCGTTGGCGAGGGTCGATCCCCGGGCGGAGATCTTGAAGTAGGCGTCCAGGGCGTTCCTGGGCGCGGCCGGGGGCGACGTGGGGGTGTCGTTCCCGGTGGCCTCGTCGGCCTCGGTGGGTCTGTCTGCAGTGGTGCCGGGCTCCGTGGGGATCCTGGTCATGTCCACTCCCAAGTGTCAAAGGGGGTTGGGGTGGGCGAGCCGACCTGGCAGCCAGGCGACGAAGGCGTGGCACAGGGGGACGATTCGACTCACGGTTGCACGGGTGGTGCGGGCCGTCGCCGGGCCCCGGCGTGGGCGGGCGGCGGTCCTGGTGCGGTGGCAGTGCTGTGGGTGGTGCCGGGTGGTGCCGTGCAGATCGTGCAAGTCACGCGGGTCGTACAGGTTGTGCAGGTCGTACAGGTCGTGCGGATCGCGCAGGTCGTGCGGGTCCTACGGGCCGTGCTCGGCCCCGGGGCGGCGGGGAAGACCGGACGCCGCCCCGGGGAGTCGTGGGGGTGCGGAGCCGGTTACAGCTCCCCGGGTTGTTCGGTGGTCAGGTGCTCGGGCCGGACCGGGATCCGGCGCAGCGCCAGGCCGGTGGCGTTGCGGATGGCGGCCACGATGGACGGCGTCGCCGAGACGGTCGGCGCCTCGCCCACCCCGCGCAGCCCGTACGGGGCGTGCGGGTCGGGGAGTTCGAGGATCTCCACCGGGATCGGCGGGGTGTCCAGGATGGTGGGGATGAGGTAGTCGGTGAAGGAGGCGTTGCGCACCTTGCCGTCCCGCACGATGATCTCCTCCATCACCGCGAGCCCGAGCGCCTGGGTGCAGCCGCCTTGGATCTGGCCCACCACCGACAGCGGGTTGAGCGCCTTGCCGACGTCCTGGACGGCGGTCAGCTCGACCACCTTGACCAGGCCCAGTTCGACGTCCACGTCGACCACCGCGCGGTTGGCGCAGAAGGTGTACTGGACGTGGCCGAAGCCCTGCCCGGTCTCCTTGTCGAACGGGACGGTCGGGCGGTGGTGGTGCTCGCGGGTGAGGTCGATGGCGTCCTCGCCGAGCAGGTCGACCATGGAGACCAGCGCGCCGGCCGACTCGGAGACGACCTTGCCGCCGGCCAGCGTGAGGTCCCGCTGGGTCCAGCCGTAGCGGCGCCGGCCCTTCTCGATCAGCTCGTGCTTGACCGCCTCGGCGGCCAGCTTGACCGCGCCGCCCGTCATGTAGGTCTGGCGGGAGGCGGAGGTCGAACCGGCCGAGCCCACCTCGGTGTTGGCGGGGTGGATGGTCACCTGCTCGACGCCCAGCTCGGTCCGCGCGATCTGGGCGTGCACGGTGACGCCGCCCTGGCCGACCTCGGCCATCGCGGTGTGCACCATGGCGACCGGCTCGCCGCCGATCACCTCCAGCCGCACCCGGGCGGTGGAGTAGTCGTCGAAGCCCTCGGAGAAGCCGACGTTCTTGATGCCGACCGAGTAGCCGACGCCGCGCACGATGCCCTCGCCGTGCGAGGTGTTGGACAGCGCGCCGGGCAGCAGCCGCACGTCCAGGTCGTCGGTGTCGAGCGGCGGCGGCAGCGGCATGTCCTTGACCCGGCGCAGCAGTTCGGCGACCGGCGCGGGTGCGTCGATCTCCTGGCCGGTGGGCATCCGGTCGCCCTGCTGCATGGCGTTGAGCTGACGCAGCTCGACCGGGTCCATGCCCAGTTCGGCGGCCAGCCGGTCCATCTGGGTCTCGTACCCGAACGCCGCCTGCACCGCGCCGAAGCCGCGCATCGCCCCGCAGGACGGGTTGTTGCTGTAGAGCGCGATCGCGTGCATCCGCACGTTCGGGATCACGTAGGGGCCGTGGCCCAGCGAGGCGGCGTTGCCGACCACGGCGGGCGAGGCGGAGGCGTAGGCGCCGCCGTCCAGCACGATCCGGGCGTCGGCGTAGACCAGCTTGCCGTCCCGGGTGGCGCCGTGCTCGTAGTACATCTTCGCCGGGTGGCGGTGCACATGGCCGAAGAAGGACTCGTCCCGGGAGTAGACGATCTTGATCGGCTTGCCGGTGCGCTGGGCCAGCAGGCAGGCGTGGATCTGCATCGAGAGGTCCTCGCGGCCGCCGAACGCCCCGCCGACACCCGCCAGGGTGAGCCGGACCTTCTCCTCCGGCAGCCCGAGCACCGGCGCGATCTGCTGGCGGTCCACGTGCAGCCACTGGGTGGCGATGTAGAGGTCGATGCCGCCGTCCTCGGCCGGCACCGCGAGCCCGGACTCCGGGCCGAGGAAGGCCTGGTCCTGCATGCCGACCTCGTAGGTGCCGCTGACCACGACGTCCGCCAGGGCCCGCACCTCGTCGGTCACGCCGAGGCCGGACACCAGGTGCTGCTCGTGGCAGATGTTGCCGTGGGCGTGCGACTTGTACTCGTGCGGCTCGTGCACGTAGCCGTGCGTCTCCGGGTCGAGGCACTGCTCCTCGGTGACGATCGGGGTGAGCACCTCGTACTCGACCTTGATCTTCTTCACCGCGCGCCGGGCGGTCTCCGGGTGGTCGGCCGCGACCAGCGCGATCGACTCGCCGTGGTACCGGATCCGGTCGATCGCCAGGGCCGGCTGGTCGGCGATCTCCAGGCCGTAGTACTTGGCGCCGGGGATGTCCTCGTGGGTGAGCACCGCGTACACGCCGGGCACGGTGAGCGCCTCGGAGATGTCCACCGAGAGGATGTTCGCCCGGGGGTGCGGCGAGCGCAGCGCCATGCCCCAGAGCATGTCCTCGTGCCACATGTCGGAGGAGTACGCGAACTCGCCGCGCACCTTCAGCGTGCCGTCCGGACGCAGCGGCGAGCCGCCGATGCCGTCCTTGCTGGACTGCCGGATGTCCTGGAGGTTCTTCTGCCCCTGGATGGTCCGGGCGCTGTTGTGGGCACTCGTCCGCGCGTTCATTCCGCCACCGCCCCGCCGGCACGGTCGCCGGCGCACTTGCGGGCGGACGCCAGCCGCACCGCGTCCATGATCTTCTCGTAGCCGGTGCACCGGCACAGGTTGCCCGACAGGGCCTCGCGGATGTCCGAGTCCGACGGCTGGGCGTCCTGCGCCAGCAGCGCGTCGGTCTGCACCAGCAGGCCCGGCGTGCAGAAGCCGCACTGGACGGCGCCCGCGTCGACGAACGCCTGCTGGACCAGGCCCAGCCCGCCGTCCTCGTCGCCGAGCCCCTCGACGGTGCGCACCTCGCGGTCCTGCACCTGGCCGGCCGCGACCAGACAGGAACAGACCGGCACGTCGTCCAGGTAGACGGTGCAGGAACCGCACTCGCCCTGCTCGCAGGCGTTCTTCGAACCGGGCAGGCCGACGCGTTCGCGCAGCACGTAGAGCAGGCTCTCGCCCTCCCACACGTCGTCGGCCTCGACCGGCTTGCCGTTGGCGGTGAACGTGACCCTCATGCCGCGCTCCTGATCTGCTTGCGGTAGTCGTTCCAGGTCCAGGTGAGCGTGCGCCGCGCCATCACGGCGAGCGCGTGCCGCCGGTAGTCGGCGGTGCCCCGGACGTCGTCGATCGGGGAGGCGGCGGCCTTGACCAGCTCGCCGAACCGCTGGACCACCTCGGCGCCCAGCAGCTCGCCGCTCTCCCACAGGCCGCGCCCGGCGAGCACGTCCCGCAGGTACTCCTCGGCCTCGACGGCGCGGCGCGGGGTGGGGGCGGCCGAGCCGATGCCGGTGCCGACGGTGCCGGTCCTCGGGTGCAGCGCGAAGCCGAACGCGCAGACCGCGATCACCATCGCGTTGCGGGTCCCGATCTTGGAGAACTGCTGCGGGCCGTCCGCGACCGGGATCCGCACGGCGCGGATCAGCTCGTCCGGCTCCAGGCAGTTGCGCTTCACCCCGACGTAGAAGTCGTCGATCGGGATCAGCCGGGTGCCGCGGACCGAGGCCGCCTCGACCAGGACGTCCCGGCCGGCCGCCAGCAGCGCCGGGTGGGAGTCCCCGGCCGGCGAGGCCGCGCCCAGGTTGCCGCCGACGCCGCCCCGGTTGCGGATCTGCGGGGATCCGACGGTGTGGGCGGCCAGCGCGAGGCCGGGCAGCGGGCCGGACAGCTCGTCGATGATCCGGCTGTAGGGGACGGCTGCGCCGAGTCGGACCACCTCGCCGTCGTTCGACCACTCGGTGAGCTCGGTGACGCGGTTCAGGTCGAGAATCGCGGGTGGCCGGTGCACGTCGAAGTTCATCTCGACCATGACGTCCGTACCGCCCGAGATGGGCAGCGCGGTCGGGTGTTCGGCCTTCGCCGCGAGCGCCTCGTCCCAAGTGGCGGGCCGAAGGAACTCCATGCGGGTGTCTCCTCAAGTCGTGACCGTCCGGACGGGTGGGCACAGTGCCCGGCCCGGTCGCCCGGGCCCCGGTGTTCGGACCGGAGCCTCCGCGTCGTCGCCTCCGCGTCGGATTCCGGTCACCGGGGTGTGTCCGGCGGCGTGTGGCCAGTGAACCGCTGTGACGGGGGCCACTGGCAGTCACCGATGGCATGAAGCCCCGGCTGTGGTCCCGCCCGGCATCCTGTACGTTCCTCTAAGAAGGACGATCTCGCAGCCCAGCCGTTGACCGGGCCACACCTACGACCGTAATCCGGCCGTGATTCCCGAGCTGCGACCTCGTGATCCGGGCACCCGTTGGGACGTAACGCCGAGCACGGATGTTCGGGCACACTGTCACCCCGGACCGAGCCCTCGGACCGCCCCCACCCCCGCCACCCGCCCGTTAGGAGCCTCCGGATGCGTGTCCGTGACCTGCTCGCCCCCGGCGCCCCGCGCCTGCGTCTGCTCGCGGCCGAGGAGGAGCTGGACCGGCAGGTCAGCGGGGTGATGACGACCGACCTGTCCGACCCGGGGCGCTATCTGCACGGCGGCGAACTGGTCCTCACCGGCATGCTCTGGCGCACCGCCCCGGCCGACTCGGAGCGCTTCGTGCGCACCATCGTGGCCGGCGGCGCGGTCGCCCTGGCGGCCGGCGAGGCCGAGGTCGGACCCGTCCCCGAGGACCTCGTCGAGGCCTGCCGCCGGCACCGGATGCCGCTGCTGGCCGTCCCCGACGACATCGCCTTCGGCACCGTCACCGAGTTCGTCGGCCGCCAGGTCTCCGCCGACCGGGCCGCCGACCTGGCGGCCCTGGTCGACCGGCACCGGCTGCTGGTCTCGGCGGCCGGCGGCGGCGGTCTGGACGCCGTGCTCGACCTGCTCGGCGGCGACCTCGACCTCGACTGCTGGGTGCTCACCCCGACCGGCGCGGTGATCGCCGGCCCCGTCGACCGGCTCCCCGTCGCCGACCGGGACCAGCTGATCCGCGCCCACCTCGCCGCCCAGCGCCAGCGCCGCCGCCCCCCGCACCGCGCCCGCCTCGCGGCCGGCGCCTACTCGCTGCTGCCCGCGCCGGCCGCGCCCGAGGCCGAGGCGCCGCTCTCCGACTGGGTGCTCGCCGTCGCCGGCGACGTCACCGAGTGGACCGGGAAGCGCCAGCAGCTCGCCGAGAACCTGGCCCGGCTGGTCGCCGCCGAACGCCAGCGCCGGGACGAGGGCCGCCGGCTGCGCCGCCGCCTCGCCGACGAGGTGCTCACCCTGCTGCAGCGCGACGCCGACCCGGCCGAGATCAGCCGCACCCTGTACGCGTCCTCGGCGATGGCCGCCCGCTACGAGAGCCGCGAGCCGAAGCCGCAGGCGGCGGAGGGCTCCTGGCTGGTGGTCAGCGCCGAGGGCACCGGCCTGCCCGAGGGCGCGGTGCGGGCGATCCTGGAGGAGGCGCTCGGCGGCACCAGCGACCGGGCGCTGGTCGCCGGGGCCGGGGCCGGCGCGGTGGTGGTGCTGCCCGCGACGGACGGCCCGGTGCCCGCCGACACCCTGCGCGAGCTGCTCGCCCCGCTGGAGGCCGGGCTCGGTTCGGAGGGCCGGATCACCCTCGGGGTCTCGGCCCCCGCCAAGGAGGCGGTCGGTCTGCGCGGCGCGCTGGAGGAGGCCCGGCACGCCCGCCGGATCGCCGCCGCCAGGGTCGGCCGGGTCTGCGTGGCCGGGCCGGAGGAGCTGGCCTCGCACGTGCTGCTGCTCGCGGCCGTCCCGGACGAGGTGCGCCGGGCCTTCCGCAGCCGGCTGCTGGACACCGTGATCGCCTACGACATCGAGCACCAGGCCGACCTGGTCCGCACACTGGAGGCGTTCCTCCGTTCGGACGGCTCGTGGACCAGGTGCGCCGCGCAGCTGCACGTCCACGTCAACACCCTGCGGTACCGGATCGGCCGCATCGAGGAGTTGACCGGCCGCGACCTGTCCCGGCTGGAGGACCGGGTGGACTTCTACCTGGCCCTCGAACTCGCCTGAGGGCCCTCCCCCCGCCCGAGGGTCCCTCCGTACGGAGACGCTCCGTCAGTGGGCCGGGATGATGCCGGTCAGCCACTCGAAGACGCCCGGCACCATGTCCTTCCACACATCGCTGGTGTGCGGCCCGGTGGTCTCGACCACCTGGACGGTGGTCGGCGCCTTGGCGGCACCGGCGACGGCCTGGCCGTCCTCGAAGCCGTCGCCCTTGTTGCCGGAGATGTACAGCGAGACCTTCGGCGGCTGGGGCGCGCCCTTCACGATGGTCACCGGGTTGTTGGCCTCGCGCAGCTTCGCGTCCTTGCCGACCAGCGAGTCCGGCTCCTTCGCCGGGTCGTTGTAGCCGGAGAGGCTGACGCCCGCCCGGTAGCGGTTGGGGTGCGCCAGCGAGAGCTTGGTGGCGCAGTGGGCGCCGGCCGAGTAGCCCGCGATCGCCCACCGGTCGGCGGAGGGGTCGGCCCGGAAGTTGTCCAGCACCATCTGCGGGACGTCCCGGGTGAGCCAGGTGTCCGCGTTGACCTTGCCCGGCACGTCGGTGCAGCCAGCGTCGGTGCGGTTGCCCAGCAGCAGGGTGCGCGGCGAGACCAGGATGAACGGGGCCACCTTGCCCTGCTGCATCAGGGGCTTGAGCTGCTCGGAGACCTTCAGCGTGCCGTACCAGGTGGAGGAGGAGCCGGGGAAGCCGGGGATCAGCTCGACCACCGGGAACTTCTTGTCCTTGTACGCGGGGTCGTTGTACTGCGGCGGCAGCCAGACCAGCACCTCGCCGTCGACGCCGGACAGCTGCCCCTTGAGGTCGGTCTTCTGGACGTCGTTCGGCACCTTCGGGTCGTCGACGCCGCGGAAGGCCTGCTGGACCTTGTTGGCCGGCGGGTGCGCCGCGTCGCCCGCCGGGGCGGGTGCGCCCGGGGCCGCGCCCTGACCGGCCCCCGCGGCCGGGTCGGCCGGCGGCACGACCGGCACCGCGCGCACGTGCTTGCCGGTCCCGAGCAGGTCGTCCCAGTTGCCGTAGATCAGGTTGGCGTTGTTGACCATCACGAAGACCATGACCACCGCGGTGGCCTGGCAGAAGACGATCATGGCGAGCCTGGACAGGACGCGCACGGGCTTGGGTCCCTTGACCCGGGCCCAGGCCCACATCGCCACGGCGATGGAGATCGGCACCAGAATGACCGTGCAGACGAAGAACGGCGTACCTGTCAGTTGCATGAATGTTTCTCGTATCCGGGTTCGAAGCCGCCCGGGCCCCACTCGCCCGGAACGCCACCTCAATGGCATCAGACGGCCCGTAACGGGGATCGGTTGCCGTCCGAATCTGTGCGGAACCTGAGAGGAACATCACGTTTCCGTGAAGCTCCCTTTTCGGGTCCGCCCCAGTCTGCCACCCTGACAGGCTCTGCCCGGACCTCGCGTCCAGCGGACTCCCAGGAATCCCCCCGCAGGGCACGATACCGTCCGGACGGATCGGCCCGCCGGGCGAGGCGGTGCGAACGCCCGTCCGCCGGGAAGCGAGACTATGGGGATGAGCACAACCCGCATGAGTCCCGTCCGCCGGCTCCGGCCCGTCGCCGCGGCGCTGGCCGTCCTGGCCCTGACGGTCGCCGCCGCCGGCTGCAGCAGCACCGGAGGCAGACGCGCCGAGGAGGCCCGCGCCAAGGCCTCCGCCGCCGCCGGCGGCGCCGTCACCACCCCGCGCTGGAAGGTCGCCATGGTGACCCACGCCGGGGCCGGCGACGCCTTCTGGGACACCGTGCGCAAGGGCGCCGAGCAGGCCGCCGCCAAGGACAACATCACCTTCCTGTACTCCAACGACGCGCAGACCCAGAACCAGGTCCAGCTCGTCCAGGCCGCCGTCGACCAGAAGGTCGACGGCCTGCTGGTCACCCTCGCCAAGGGCGAGGCGATGGCCGACGTGCTCGGCAAGGCCAAGGCCGCCGGCATCCCCGTCATCACGATCAACTCCGGTCAGGAGTTCTCCGCCCGCTTCGGCGCGCTCACCCACATCGGCCAGGACGAGAGCACCGCCGGCCAGGCCGCCGGGACCGAACTGTCCTCCCGCGGCCGCAAGAACGTGCTCTGCGTCATCCACGAACAGGGCAACGTCGGCCAGGAACAGCGCTGCGGCGGCGCCCGCGGCACCTCCGGCGGCGCCTTCCAGGTGCTGTACGTCGACGGCGTCAACATGCCCGACGCCCGCGCCGCGGTCTCCGCCAAGCTCCAGGCCGACCCCGCCATCGACACCGTGCTCACCCTCTCCGGCCCGATGGCCGCCACCGGACTCCAGGCGATCCAGGACGCCCGCCGCCCCGTCGAGCTCGACACCTTCGACCTGGGCACGCAGGTGGTGACCGGCCTCAAGGCGGGCACCGTCGGCTTCGCGGTCGACCAGCAGCCCTACCTCCAGGGCTACGAGGGCGTCGACCTGCTCTGGCTCTACCGCTCCAACCTGGACATGCTCGGCGGCGGCAAGCCGGTCGCCACCGGCCCGCAGATCCTCACCAAGGACGACGCCGACGCGCTCGCCGAGTACGTGGCCAGGGGGACCAGGTGAGCCCCTCCGACGTCCTCGTCCAGGGCCGCGAACGCCCGGCCGCGCTGCGCCGCCTGGCCGGCCGGCCCGAACTCGGCGCGCTGATCGCCGCCGTCGCCGTCTTCCTGGTCTTCGCCGCCGTCGCCGAGCCCTTCCTGCGGGTCTCCTCGCTCGGCACCGTGCTGTACGCGGCCTCCACCATCGGGATCATGGCGGTACCGGTCTCGCTGCTGATGATCGGCGGCGAGTTCGACCTGTCCGCCGGAGTCCTGGTCACCACCGCCGCGCTGACCTCGTCGATGGTCTCCTACCAGCTCACCGCGGTGACCTGGGTCGGCGTGCTGGTCTCGCTGGCCGTCACCCTGGCGGTCGGCCTGTTCAACGGGTGGATGCTCTCCCGCACCAAGCTGCCGAGCTTCATCGTCACCCTCGGCACCTTCCTGATGCTGACCGGCGCCAACCTCGGCGTCACCAAGCTGGTCTCGGGCACCGTCTCCACCAAGCCGATCTCCGACATGGAGGGCTTCGCCTCCTGCCGCTGGCTGTTCGCCTCCGAGGTCACCGTCGGCGGGCTGACGATCAAGGCCACCGTCTGGTGGTGGCTCGGCCTGCTGCTGGCCGGCAGCTGGGTGCTGCTGCGCACCCGCTTCGGCAACTGGGTCTTCGCGGTCGGCGGCGACGCCGCCGCGGCCCGGGCCGTCGGCGTCCCGGTCGCCCGGACGAAGACGGTGCTCTACCTGTTCGTCGGCTTCGGCGCCTGGGTGCTCGGCCAGCACCTGCTGTTCTCCTTCGACACCGTGCAGTCCGGCGAGGGCGTCGGCAACGAACTCATCTACATCGTCGCGGCCGTCATCGGCGGCTGCCTGATCACCGGCGGCTACGGCTCGGTGGTCGGCTCCGCGCTGGGCGCGCTGATCTTCGGCATGGCCAGCAAGGGCATCATCTACGCCCAGTGGAACCCCGACTGGTTCAAGTTCTTCCTCGGCGCGATGCTGTTGCTCGCGGCCCTGCTGAACACCTGGGTCAAGCGCCGCGCCGAACGGGGGCCCCGATGACCGAGCTGCTCTCCCTCACCGGGATCGGGAAGACCTACGGCACCGTACGCGCCCTGGAGGACGTCTCGCTGACCCTTCGGTCCGGCGAGATCAGCTGCGTGCTCGGCGACAACGGCGCCGGCAAGTCCACCCTGATCAAGATCATCGCGGGGTTGCACCGGCACGACGAGGGCACCTTCACGGTGGCCGGCGAGCCAGTCCGCCTCGACTCCCCGCGCCAGGCCCTGGACCGCGGCATCGCCACCGTCTACCAGGACCTCGCCGTCGTCCCGCTGATGCCCGTCTGGCGCAACTTCTTCCTCGGCTCCGAACAGGGGCACAAACGCTGGGGCGGCCTGAGCATCGACGCCGACGGCATGCGCGCCACCACCCGCCGGGCACTCGCGGACATGGGCATCGACCTGCCCGACGTGGACCGCCCGATCGGCACCCTGTCCGGCGGCCAGCGCCAGTGCGTGGCCATCGCCCGCGCCGTGCACTTCGGCGCCAAGGTCCTCGTCCTGGACGAGCCGACCGCCGCACTCGGCGTCAAGCAGTCCGGGGTGGTGCTCAAGTACGTCACCGCCGCCCGGGACGCCGGACTCGGCGTCGTCCTGATCACCCACAACCCGCACCACGCCTACCTGGTCGGCGACCACTTCACCCTGCTGAAGCGCGGCCGCATGGCGGGCAGCCACGCGCGGGCGGAGATCGGCCTGGAACAGCTCACCACCGAGATGGCGGGCGGCTCCGACCTGGCCGAGCTCTCGCACGAGCTCGCCCGGCCCGTTGATCCTGCGCGGCCAGCCGACCCTGCCCCCGTCGATCCTGCTCACCCCGCCGATCCTGCTCACCCCGCCGACCCTGCCCCCGTCGATCCTTCCGAGGAGCGTCCCCAGCCGTGACCAGCCCCCACGGCGGCAACCGACCGCCGGTCCTGCCCGCCCTGTTCGGCCTCGGGCCGCGCGCCGAGCGCCGCCGCCGGGCCCTGCCGGTCGGCCTGCTCCGGCTGCCGACCATCGGCGTCGACATCGGCGGCACCAAGGTGGTCGCGGGCGTGGTCGACGGCGAGGGCAAGGTGCTGGAGAAGCTGCGCACCGACACACCCGACAAGTCCAAGAGCGCCAAGGTCGTCGAGGACGTCATCGTCGAACTGGTGCTGGAACTCGCCGACCGGCACGACGTTCACGCCGTCGGCATCGGCGCGGCCGGCTGGGTCGACGCCGAGCGCTCCACCGTGCTCTTCGCCCCGCACCTCAACTGGCGCGGCGAACCGCTCCGGGAAGCGCTCAGCTCCCGGCTGCGCTTCCCGGTCGTCGTCGAGAACGACGCCAACGCCGCCGCCTGGGCCGAGTGGCGCTTCGGCGCCGGCCGGGGCGAGGAGCACATGGTGATGCTCACCCTGGGCACCGGCATCGGCGGCGCCGTCGTCCGCGACGGCTACGTGGACCGGGGCAAGTACGGGCTGGCCGGCGAGTTCGGGCACATGCAGGTGGTGCCCGGCGGCCACCGCTGCCCGTGCGGCAACCGGGGCTGCTGGGAGCAGTACTCCTCCGGCAACGCCCTGGTGCGGGACGCCCGCGAACTGGTCGCCGAGGAGTCCCCGGTCGTCCAGGCGCTGCTGACCCGGGCCGGCGGCACCGTCGAGGGCATCACCGGCCCGCTGGTGACCGAGGCCGCCCGGGCCGGCGACCCGACCGCCACCGAACTGCTCTACGACGTGGGCACCTGGCTCGGCGTCGGCATCGCCAACCTGGCGGCCGCCCTCGACCCGGGCCGCTTCGTCATCGGCGGCGGCGTCTCCGAGGCCGGCGACCTCCTCCTCACCCCCGCCCGCGACACCTTCCGCCGCACCCTCACCGGCCGGGGCTTCCGCCCCGAGTCGACCATCGTCCACGCCGCCCTCGGCAACGAGGCCGGCCTGGTCGGCGCCGCCGACCTCGCCCGCCAGGTCGCCCGCCGCTTCCGCACCATCAAGCGCCGCCGCGTGGAACGCGCGGTGCCGTAGCGGGCTGTACCGCGAACGCCTCCGGAGCAGGAAGTCGGCTGGGCCGACTTCCTGCTCCGGAGGCGTTCTGGGGTGGTGCGTCAGCCGGCCGACTGCCAGCGGTTGCGGCCGTCCGAACCCGGAGCGCACACCATGGCCGTGCCCTTGACGGTCACGCCGGTGGCACCTTCCGGGGAGCAGAACGAGCCCGCGTGAACGGTGCCCGCGTTGCCGCCGCCGGTCGTAGTGCCGCCCGTCGCCGCGCTCCCACCGGTCGAGCCGCCACCGCCGGTCGTGGTGCCGCTGGTGCTGCCGCCGGTCGTGGTGCCGGATCCGCCGGTCGTCGTGGCCGCGCCGCCCGTGCCCCCGGCGTCGGCGGGCCGGGTGGCGGGGGCCGCCGGGGTGGACTTCGGGGCCTTCGGGGCGGTGGTGGCCGCCGGCTCCGGGGCGTGCGTCTGCGGGAGCGGTACGGGGACCGGCGGAGCCGTGGTGGGGACCGGCGCGGCCGGGGCCTCCGGGGTGGGCTGGGCGGTCGGGCTCGCCGGGGCCGCAGCCGGGGTGTCGGCCGGTGCCGCCGTCGGTGACGGCACCTCGGTGGGGGTGGGGACCGAGGTCGGGGAGGTCTCTGCGGGGGAGGGCGTTGCTGTGACCGCGGCCGGGGCGGGCGGCTGCGCGGCCGGCTTCGGGTCCGTCACCGCGCCGATCCACACCAGGCAGCAGAACGCCGCCAGCGCGCTGCTGACCAGCTTCTTCCAGAGCGGCCTCGGCCAGGTCCAGGCGATGAGAAAGGTCGCGAACGGGAAGACGAGGAGGCTCGCGATGTGCACGCCGCGCCGCTGCCACCAGGGGCGGGGCGCCGGGGGAACGGCGGCGGGGAACGGCGGTGGCGGGGCCTGGTACACGGGGAAGTCGGGTCCTTTGTGTGAGGAATACATGATCGACCCGCACAAGCTATCGCCGCGATGACGACCTGTTCATTTCTTCACCTGTTTGAATTCGAAATGTGATCGCGTGTCGAACGGACGATCGGTCGGTCCGCTGTGGTGTGTCAACTACCCGTTGGTAGCGCCGAGGCGCTGTTGTCGCGGTCATGGCTCCTGTGAAACAACGGAGTTGACGTCAACTCAGGCATTCAGGAGGACTCCGGATGAGAGCGCTGGCACGAATCGCACCACCGCTGCTGCTCGCCACGGCCCTGGTCTGCACGGTCGCCGCCGGACCGGCCGGGGCCGCGGCGCCCCCCACCAAGGTGCCCGAGGCGGTCGGCCGGGGCGGTGCCGTCGCCAGCGTGGACGCCGACGCCACGGCGGCCGGGATCGAGGTGCTGCGCAAGGGCGGCAACGCCGTGGACGCGGCGGTCGCGGTGGCGGCGGCGCTCGGTGTCACCGAGCCGTACTCGGCCGGGATCGGCGGCGGCGGGTACTTCGTCTACTACGACCACGCCACCGGCCGGGTGCACACCATCGATGGCCGGGAGACCGCTTCCCGGACCGCCGACAGCTCGCTGTTCCTGGAGGACGGCAAGCCGCTGCCCTTCGCCGACGCCGTCACCAGCGGCCTGTCCGTCGGGGTGCCCGGCTCCCCGGCCACCTGGGAGACCGCCGTCGGCCTCTGGGGCCGCCGCAGCTTCGCCGATGCGCTCGAACCCGCCCGGCGGATCGCCGAGCGGGGCTTCACCGTCGACCAGACCTTCCAGGACCAGACCGCGCTCAACCAGGCCCGGTTCAAGGACTTCCCCGACACCGCCAAGCTGTTCCTGCCCGGCGGCGCGCTCCCGGCGGTCGGATCCACCTTCCGCAACCCCGACCTCGCCGCCACCTACCGGCAGCTCGGCCAGGAGGGCACCGAGGCCCTCTACCGGGGCGGGATCGCCGCCGACATCGTCCGCACCGTCCAGCACCCGCCGGTCGATCCCGCCTCCGGCCGGGTCGCCCGCCCCGGCAAGGTGGACGCCACCGACCTCGCCGACTACCGGGTGCGCCGTCAGCAGCCCACCCATGTCGCCTACCGGGACTACGACCTCTACTCGATCGCCCCGTCCAGCTCCGGCGGCACCACCGTCGGCGAGGCGCTCGGCATCCTGGAGGACGGAGAGCTCGCCGACTACGACGCCACGCAGTACTACCACCACTTCCTGGAGGCCTCGCGGCTCTCCTTCGCGGACCGCAACCGCTGGGTCGGCGACCCGGCGTTCAACGACGTCCCGGTCAAGGAACTGCTCTCCGCCCGGTACGCCGCCTCCCGGGCCTGCCTGATCAGCCCCGACCGCGCGCTGACCAGCCCGATCGCGCCCGGCGACCCGCGCCACCCCGCCGCCTGCGCGAGCGTGGGCCCCGCGCCCGCCGCCGAGCCGTACGAGGGGCTGAGCACCAGCCACCTCACCGTGGCCGACCGCTGGGGCAACGTCGTCTCCTACACCCTGACCCTGGAGCAGACCGGCGGCAGCGGCATCACCGTCCCCGGCCGGGGCTTCCTGCTCAACAACGAGTTGACCGACTTCAACTTCACCCCGCTGGTGCCGGGCGTGCCCGACCCCAACCTGGCCGGCCCGGGCAAGCGGCCGCGCTCCTCGCTCTCGCCGACCATCGTGCTGCGGGACGGCGAGCCCGTGCTCGCGGCCGGTTCGCCCGGCGGCGCGACGATCATCACCACCACCCTCCAGGTGCTGCTCGGCCGCCTCGACCGGGGGCTGAGCCTGGAACAGGCGATCGCCGCCCCGCGCGCGAGCCAGCGCAACACGGCGGCCACCCAGGCCGAGCCCGCGTTCCTGGCGCTGCCGGAACGGGCGCGGCTGGAGGCGCTCGGCCATGTGTTCGCCGGCACTCCGGAGATCGGGGCGGCGACCGGTGTCGAGCGGCTGCCGGACGGCCGCTGGGTCGCCGCGGCCGAACCGGTGCGCCGCGGCGGCGGCTCGGCGGCGGTGGTCCGGCCCGAGCCGTAACGCCGGGCGCGGTGACGTCGCGCGGCCGGCTGCTGCTGTTGCTGCGGCGTGCGCTCGGCTGCTGCGGCGTCGTGCGGCCGGACGGCTTTGTCGGTGCCGTTCGGTAGATTCGGGGTGGGCGTCGTCCGGGGGACCGGGGCGCCCACCCCGTCCGTACCGAACCACCGGGAAGGCCGCCCGCCGTGACCGTCCGCATCGCCACCTGGAACATCAACTCCGTCACCGCGCGGCTGCCCAAGCTCCTCGAATGGCTGGAGAGCGCCAAGCCGGACGTGCTCTGCCTCCAGGAGCTGAAGTGCGCCGCCGACGCGTTCCCGTACGAGCCCGTCCGCGAGCTCGGCTACGAGACGGCCGCGCACGGCAACGGCCGCTGGAACGGCGTGGCGATCCTCTCCCGGATCGGTCTCGACGACGTCGTCCGCGACCTGCCCGGCCAGCCCGGCTACCTCGCCGACGACGCCCTGCTGCCCGATGTCGAGCCGCGCGCGGTCGCCGCCACCTGCGGCCCGGTCCGGGTCTGGTCGGTCTACGTGCCCAACGGCCGCGAGGTCGACCACGCCCACTACCGCTACAAGCTGGAGTGGCTGGAGGCCCTGCGGGTCGCCTCGCTGGAGGACGCCGCGGGCGAGCGCCCGTTCGCCGTCCTCGGCGACTTCAACATCGCGCCGACCGACGAGGACGTCTTCGACCTGGCCGCCTTCGAGGGCCTGACCCACGTCACCCCCGCCGAGCGCGCCGCCCTCGCCGCCCTGGACGCGGCCGGCCTGCACGACGTGCTGCCCCGCCCGCTCAAGTACGACCGCCCCTACACCTACTGGGACTACCGCCAGCTGGCCTTCCCGAAGAACCGGGGCATGCGGATCGACCTCACCTACGCCAACAAGCCCTTCGTGGACGCCGTCACCGACAGCTACGTCGACCGCGAGGCGCGCAAGGGCAAGGGCACCTCGGACCACGCCCCGGTGGTCGTCGACCTGGACCTCTGAGTCTCTCCGGGGGCCGGACACCGTCGGTGACCGGCCCCCCGAACGGGCCAGAGCGGTGGCCGGGCGCGGAGGGTGTGCCTACCGTCGGGGAGTGACCGGGTGTAGTTGTTCGATCACGTGGACTTCGGAGTCCCCGGCTGCGCCCGAGAGAACCCGGAGGTTCCGGTATGCGCCCCACGCGTACGGCCGCCGCCGCCTTGATCGGCGCGACGGTGCTGACCGGCCTGACGGCCCCCCTCGCGCTGGCCAAGGACGGCGCGGCCTCGGTCAGCCCGTCCCAGGCCGCACCGGGCCAGACCGTGACGGTCACGGTCGCCTGCGAGAAGTCCGACAAGCCCAACGCCAAGACCATCACCGCCAACTCGCCGGCCTTCGAGGGCGGCCCGGCCACCCTCACGCTCGGCTCCGACGGCAAGCACACCGGCTCCGCCCGGCTGGCGGGCAAGAACAGCGGTGAGAACAAGATCGACGGCAGTTGCCCGGACGGCGGCGCCTTCACCACCAATGTCACGGTGACCACGGTCTCGGTGACCACCGGCGGCTCCTCCGCGCCTTCGGGCCTGGGCGGCTGGAGCGAGGCGGCCGGCGAGTGGGCGGGTTCGCTCGGCCAGTCCGGTGCCGGCAGTCAGCAGGTTGCCCCGCACGGTGCGGTGAAGACCGGTCTGGGCGGCTCGGTGGCTGCCGACCCCGCGGAACTCGTGGGCGGCGCGCTGCTGGTGGTGGGCGGGATCGGCGGCTTCTGGCTGCTGCGACGGCGCTCGGCCGGCGCCGGGTCCGTCTGACGGGACGTTTCCGCGCGTGCGGCCTGCGGCGTGCGGGCTGTGGCTGGGCAAGGGTGCCGGGCGTTCGTGGACTTTGCAAAGTGCACTTTGCAAAGTCCACGAACGCTTTGCGGTGCCGGGGTGCCGTCGGACGGAGCGTCCGACGGCACCCTCGTACGTTCGGCCGGTGTGCGGTGTGCGGTGTGCGGTGTGCGGCGCGTGGCGTGACCGGGCGCTCGTCAGGCCGTGGTGGTCACGGTCGCCGTCGCCGTCGCCGTCGCGGTCACGCCCAGGCCGGTGCCGCGCCCGGCCCGGTGGCCGTGGGCGCTCCGGCCGGCGTCGAACCGTCGGCCCCGGCCTCCCGCTCCTCGGCGGCCCGCAGCGCACCGCTCGCGAGCAGGTACTGCGCCAGGAGGTACGTGGCCATGATCCAGAAGTCGTGCCCCGGCAGCTCCCGCCACTTCGCCAGCTTGGTGGCGATCAGCGTGTCCGAGAGCAGGAACAGCGCACCGCCGAGCCCGCCCCGGACCCCGAGCCCGGCCGAGGCGACCGCCGTCGACGCGAGCAGCAGGCTGTAGCCGGCCACCGGCGCCCGCAGGTCCCCGAGGTCGGGCCAGAGCCGGCCCACCATCGTCACCCAGGCCGTCGCGTACGCCGCCGCGACCACCGCCGTCCGCCGCCGGTCGGTCAGCGCGCCCTGGCCGACGAACATCGTGACGTAGCAGACGTGCGCCGCCGCGAACGATCCCATTCCGGCCAGGAACGCGGTGTCGTTGCCGAGCTGGAGCAGCACGTCGCCGCCCGCGCTCAGCAGCAGCGCCGGCGCGAGCAGCTTCGGCGCGCGACGGCCGGCCTCGGTCGCCCTGGTGACGCTGTGCGCGGCGAGCAGCGGCATCAGCGCGGGCTTGGTGGCGTGGCGCAGCGCGGGCGTGCCGGTCAGCAGTGCCCCCAGGTGGGCCGCCGAGGTGGTGGCGTAGCCGGTGAGCAGGCCGCCGGCGGAGCGCAGCCGGCCGCCGAGAACGGCGCGGGTGGTCGTACGGATGCTCATGCGGCGGTGTCCTCCGGGCGGTGGGGGGAGCGGTCGGTGCGGGTGGCGGGGTGGGGGAGCGGGTGTCCCTGTGCCGGTCACCGTCCTGCCGGGCACGGCGGGCGACCGGCAGGGGGCGTGGAAGAGATTGTTACCGGTGCGTAGGTCCGGCCGTGCAACCGGGGTGACGTGTCGCCCGTCGGACGTCCGTCCGGCGCCGGTCCGGACGCCGGTGCTCCTCCCGTCGCGGCCCGGCCGCCGTTCGGCCGGATGTCGTCGGGAGCCGGGCGGCTGCCAGCGGGGGCCGCGCCCACCGTCTAGTCTGGTCCCCGACATGGAGCAGCAGGAGTACGCGACCGGCGCCGCGCGGACGGCCGGTGGCACGTCGGACGGGCGCACGGGCGGGGCGGGGCGGGGCACCACCGCCGCCGTCCTCGTCGTACGCGGATCCGGCCCCCGGGGCGTCCCCGGTACCGGAGCTGACGCCCCGCACGACGCCGTACCGGTCCACGACTCCGGCTCCCCCTCCACCGCCGGGCTCTCGCCCGACCCCGGGCTGCTGCGGCTCGCGCGCTGGTTCGCCGAGGCCGAGCCCGGCACCGCCGACGACCTGTGCGCCGCCTCCCTGGGCCTCTACCCGGCCCGCCACTTCGGCGCCCCCGCCGGTCCGGCCGGCGGACCCGCCACAGCCGGACCGGCCACCGGATCCGCCCCCGCCGACCCGGCCGCCGCCGTGCCCCTCACCGCCGTACCCCTCACCGCCGCGCCGTCCACCGCCGAGGTCAGCTGGTGGCACGGCCCCACCGCGCACACCCCCGCGCCGCTGCGCGCCCGCGAGCCCCGCCCGGCCGGCGGCCTGCGCCGCGCCCGCCGGGACGCCGCCGCGCTGCCCGTCGTCCTCTCAGGCGCCAAGCCGGGCACGCCAGGCCGCCACCGCAAGCCCGAACGCTCCCGGGGTGCCGGTACCGTCCCGCAGGATCGTTCCGCCGCGACCACCGCCGCCGAACGCCGGATAGCTGCCCGGCTGCTCGTCGCCCACCCGCTGGTGACCGCCTCCGGGCCGCACGCCGACGGCTTCCCGCTGATCCGCCGTCACCGCGACTGGCTCGCCGAGCGCTTCGACACCCTGCTCGGCTACCGCCTGGTGGTCGGCCCCTGGCACGCCCGCCTGCACAAGGCCGGACTCGGCCCCGGCGCCGCCCGTCGCCTCGAACACCCCGCCACCGGCGCCCCGTTCACCCCCGGCGGCTACGCGCAGCTCGCCCTCGCGCTGGCCCTGCTGGTCGACGCCCCCGAGCAGCTCCCGCTGGACGGCCTGCTCGCCGCGATGGACGCCGTCCGCCCCGGCCCGGCAGCGCGGCCTGCGGACCGGGCCGAGCTGGCGATGGCGCTCGCCGTGCTCGTCGACTGGCAGGTGCTCGGCGACCTCCCCGCCGCAGCGCTCGCCGATCCGGCCGCCGCCGGTCCCACCGTGCTGACGGTCGACCGGGAACTCGCCCGCGCCGTCCCGGTCGGCCCGCCCGCGCTCGCCGACGACGCCACCGACCTGATCCGCCTCGCCGCCGAGGCCGAGCCCGGCACCGCCGTCCGCCGCCGCCTCGCCGAGACCCCGGCGGTGCTCGCCGCCGACCTGCCCGAGGAGCAGCGCGCCTGGCTGCGCGAGCACGGCCGCACCGGCCCGGCCGCGCTCGCCGAGTTCCTCGGCCTGGAGGCGGAGCAGCGGGCCGAGGGCGTCGCCCTGCTCGACCCGGCGGAGGAACTCACCGACCTCGCCCTGCCCGGCACCGACACGGCCGCCCAGGCGGCCCTGCTGCTGGTCGAGCGCCTGGTCGAGGAGGTCCGGCCGCTCCCGGGCGAGACCGCGGGCACCGATGTGCCGGTCCCCGACGCGCTGATAGACGGTGTGCTCGGCGACATCGCCGACGAATACGGCCTGCCGGCCGGCTGGCGCCGCGACTACCTCGCCGACCGCACCGCTCTGCGCCGCGACGCGCTGGACCTGCTCCACCGGATGGGCCTGATCACCCCCGCCCCGCGCGGCACCCGCCCCCCGGGCTGGCTCCTCCGGGCCCCCGCCGCCCGCTACGCCCCGGCCCCCGACCTGCTCCCGGCCCCCGGCACCGGCCGCCACTCCCGGCCCGACCCCGCTTTCACGGTGCCCGCCCCCGTCACCCCGCGGGCCGGCCAGCCGGTCTGATCCCGGTCCGCACCTCGGGGCCGGTCGGCCCGGGTGGCGTCCGTCGGCCTGCGAGGCGGGGCCGGTCCCGCTTCCTCGCCGGCCCTCACCCCCGGCGCCGGCCGTCACCCCACCCGGCCCCGGCCGGGTGCGTGCGGGTGCGTGCGGGCATGGGGAAGCCCGCGCCGCAGCGGGGCGGGGCGGGCGATGGTGGGCCGTGGTGCGGTGGTTCCTGTGCTGTCCGGTGGCGCCTGTGCGTCCGGTGGTGCCTGTGGTGCCGGTGTGTCCGGTGGGGCTACTTCCGGACGGGTGCCGTGGCGGTGGCGACGGTGTCGTGCTGGACGGTTTCGACGGTGGCGCCGACACCGAGGATGCCCAGGGCGATGGAAGCGAGCACGGCGGAGCCGGCCAGGACGCGTCGGTGGCGCTTGGGCATGGGGAAGCGCGGGTCCTGGGAGGTCGCCGGAGGGATGGCGTTCATGGCAGGGAGGTTTCCAGGGCGGTGTTAACGATCGCTACGTGCGGGTGAAGTCCGGATGGGGGGTGGGCGTCGGCTTGGGCGAGAACCGCAACGCCGCAGGTCACGCCGGTGCCCCGGAGCGGGCGGCGGCCCACCCCGGGGAGGCGTGGTTCACCCGGTCGGAGGACGCCGGTCCCTGCGGCGGGCGTCGGCCATGGCCTCGCCGACGGCGACCCGGACGGCGTCCCGCAGGCCGTGCGCGGGGTGGAAGCGGGACGGTCCGGCGGCGGGGTCGGTGCGCAGCTCCTTCACCAGTGCGACGCACAGCAGCAGCATCACCCCGACGAACGGCAGCGCGACCAGGATGGTGGCGTTCTGCAGCGCGGTGAGCCCGCCAGCCAGCAGCAGCGCGGCGGCGACCCCGCCCATCAGCACGCCCCACACCACCACCAGCCAGGTGCGCGGGTGGAGCGAGCCGCGGCTGGAGAGCGAGCCGAGGACGAGCGAGGCGGAGTCGGCGCTGGTGATGAAGAAGGTCATCACCAGCAGCACGGCGATCACGCTGGTGACCGTGCCGGCGGGGAGCGAGCGCAGCATTTCGAAGAGCGAGGCCTCGGCGCCCTGCGGGATGGTCTCGACGAGGTCGGCGGCGCCGGTGCTGTCGAGCCGGATCGCGGTGCCGCCCATGACGCAGAACCAGATCACGGTGGCCCCGCTGGGCACCAGCAGCACGCCGATCAGGAACTGCCGCACGGTGCGGCCGCGCGAGATGCGGGCGATGAAGGTGCCGACGAAGGGGGCCCAGGACAGCCACCAGGCCCAGTAGAAGATGGTCCAGCTGCCGAGCCAGCTCTCGTCCGTGAAGGCGCCGGTCTGGGTGGACATCGCGAGCAGATCGGAGAGGTAGCCGCCGACGGTGGAGGGGATCGCGTCCAGGACGAAGACGGTCGGGCCGACCACGAAGACGAAGAGCATGATCAGCGAGGCCAGCACCACATTGGCGGTGGAGAGCCACTTCACGCCCTTGTGCACGCCGGAGAAGGCGGAGAGGACGAAGGCGGCGCTCAGCGCGCCGATGATGACCAGCTGGGTGTGCTCGGTGTTGCGGACGTCGGAGACGTAGCCGAGGCCGTCGGCGACCTGGAGGGCGCCGAGGCCGAGGCTGGTGGCGGAGCCGAAGACGGTCGCGAAGACGGCGAGCAGGTCGATCGCCCGGCCCGGCCAGCCGTCGGCGCCGCGCTCGCCGATCAGGGGCACGAACGCGGCGGAGATCCGGTTGCCCCGGCCCTTGCGGAAGGTGGTGTAGGCGAGGGCGAGGCCGCCGA
Organism: Kitasatospora purpeofusca; assembly: GCF_036010405.1. Taxonomy (NCBI): domain Bacteria; kingdom Bacillati; phylum Actinomycetota; class Actinomycetes; order Kitasatosporales; family Streptomycetaceae; genus Kitasatospora; species Kitasatospora purpeofusca. The sequence continues at coordinate 7,750,948 of NZ_CP108561.1, forward strand.
CCGCGTAGATCGCCCACGGGTGCAGGGTCCAGTGGAAGAGGGAGAACTCCAGCGCCTGCTGGGCGGCGGCCGCGGACTGCGGTTCGAGTCCGGAGCCGGGCTGCGGGGTGGCGAAGAGCTGGAGCGGCTCGCCGACGCCGTAGAACATCAGGCCGATGCCCATGCCCGCGCTGAACATCATGGCCACCCAGGCGAGGGTGGAGAACTCCGGTTCGTCGTCGTCCCGGCCGAGCCGGATCCGTCCGAAGCGGCTGAACGCGAGCAGCACGGTGAGGACCAGGAAGATGTCGGCGGCGACGACGAAGAGCCAGCCGAAGTTGTGCAGGACCCAGCCGAGGGCGGTGCTGGAGGTCCGGCCGAGGTTGTCCTCGGCGAAGATGCCCCAGGCGACGACCCCGAGCACCGCGACCGCGCCGATCCCGAAGACCACCCGGTCGACGGGGAGGGTGGCGGCGGGTTCGTCCGGCGGCCCGGTGGGCTGACTGGTCATGGGGTACCTCTCGCGGCGTACTGGCGGGCCGACGGCATGCGTCGGCGACATGATCTAAAAGGGATACATGTCGTACTATGTCCAGTCCTCGTCGGGAGTGTCGGGACGGCGCGCCGGGAGGCGGTGACCTGAGGGGCCGTCAGCGGGCCCGGGCCGCGACGGCGCGCGGGCACGACGGCGTGACGGTACGACGGCACGACGGGGCGCGGGCCGGGACGTGTCCGGACCGCGCCCGCGTCGGGCCGGGACCCGGGCCGGGGCTCAGGCCGTGGACGTGACCTCGTACGGCGCGGTGTGCGGCGTCTCGTACGGATTCAGCACCAGCCGCACCACGTCCTCCAGCCGCCGCCGGGCGTCGCCCAGCGTGGTGCGGCCGGTCACCCAGGCGGTCAGTTCGCCCTGCCAGGCGTGGCCGACGATGTGCCGCACCAGATCGCTGGCCGCGGCCGGCACTTCGTCGGCCATCACCGCCTGCAGTGCCGCGCTGTCGGCCCGGGCCATGCCCTGGAGGGCCTCGCTGGCGAAGGGGTCGGTGGAGGCGGCGACGGCCACCCGCAGCCGGGCCAGTTCGGGCTGCCGCTGGTAGGCGCGCATGCCGCCGCGGACGAACCGCGCCACCCGGTCCGTGGCGCCCAGGCCGGCGCGCGGTCCGCGCAGCTCCGCCACCAGGTCGGCCAGCAGCAGCCGGTGCCAGTCGGCGATCGCCGCCGCCAGCAGGTGGTCCTTGGAGGAGAAGTAGCGGTACGCCGTCCCCAGGGCGACTCCGGACCGCTCGCAGACCTGTTTCATCTGCAGCCGCTCGACGCCGATCTCGTTCACCAGGGCGAGCGCCGCCGCGATCAGGCTTTCGCGGCGTTCGAGCTGACGCGGAGACATCGCCTCCACCGGGCGTGGTGACAGGTCAACCTTGGTCACCCGCACCATGATACGGGCCGGGGCCGCTCAGGAATATGACGCCGTCCGGCCGCCCGCCGTTCGCCCCTCGGTCACCGGGTGCGGGCGGGGCGGCGAACGGCGGACGCGGCGGGGCCGGCCGGGCGGCGCGGCCGGGAGGACCGGGTGGTCAGCGGGGCGCGACGAGGCGTTCGCGGATCAGCGCCTCCTGGACGGCGGAGGCCACCAGTCGGCCCCCTCGGTCGTAGAACTCGCCGAGTGCCAGCCCCCGGCCGTCCGAGGAGGAGGGGCTGCGCTGGGCGAACAGCAGCCATTCGTCGGCCCGGAACGGCCGGTGGAACCACATCGCGTGGTCCAGTGAGGCCATCAGCAGCCGGGGCGGCTCGGTGCGCTGGAAGAAGTTCGGCTGGACGTGCAGCCCGGCGGTGGAGGCCAGGGTGAGGTCCGAGAGGTAGGTGAGGGCGCAGACGTGCAGCAGCGGGTCGTCGGCGGGCAGCGGGGAGCCGGCCCGCAGCCAGACGAACTGCTGCGGCATGCCGGGCACGGCGGGCGGCACGCCCGGCGCGTCCGGCGGGACGAAGCGCAGCTCCAGGGCGCCGAAGCCGCTGGCGGCCAGCGCCGCCCTGGCCTCGTCGTCCCAGTGCGCGAAGGCGTCCGGGAGCTCCTCGGGGCCGGGCAGCGCGGGGATCTCGCGGTGCCGGTCGGCGGCCGGCTCGGGGCGCTTGAAGGACGCCGAGAGGGTGAAGACGGTCTCCCCCTGCTGGACCGCCGTCACCCGCCGGGTGGCGTAGGAGGAGCCCTGGCGGACCCGGTCGACCAGGTAGTCGATCGGGCGGCCCGGGTTGCCGGGCATCAGGAAGTAGCCGTGCAGCGAGTGCACCGAGCGGTCCGCCCCGATCGTCCGCCCGGCCGCCACGAGGGCCTGTGCGGCGACCTGGCCGCCGAACGCGCGCATCGGCGCCCCGGCGTGGCAGCGGCCTCGGAACGTGTTCTCGTCGAGGGTCTCGATCCGCAGCAGATCGGCGAACGGTCCGACCGTGTCGATCGCCCGTCTGTCCTGTTCGGTCAGCTCTGTCACGGGCCCATACTGGCAGACCGGGGCGCCCCGCCGGTGTGACGTGGGTAACCCGTCCGGGCGAACACGCTTGCTAGAACGTGTTCCATTAGCCGGATTCCGGCGAAGGGCGGACGGCGTCGCGGCGAACGGGCGGAGGGGCGGCCGCCGGGGCCGGGACGGCCGATTGTCAGTGCCCTGACCTAGCGTTACGGGCATGTCGCAATCCGCACACGCGTACGCCTATCTGCGCCCGTCCGCCGTCCTCGAAGGCGCGGCCGGCCGGAGCCTCGCCCTGGAGACGTCCGGCGGCGCCACCCCGCTGGGGGACGCCGCCCACCCGCGGTTCTTCGCGGGTTTCCTGGCCGAGCCGGCCCCGGCCGCCGCCGCGCTGCTCGCCGTCGCCGACGTCGCCGCCGCCCGGTACTACCAGCCGCAGCTGCGCGCCTCGCTCGACCCGGTGGTCACCGCGAACGGCGACCGGCTCCGGTTCGAGTCCTTCTCCGGCTGCTGCGGCGTCTACGCCCGCCTGGACGTGCTCGCCGCCGGTCTGGACGGGGACGCGATAGGCCACGGCACCACCAACGTCGACGTCAACAATCCGTTGCGAGAAGCACTCACCCGGATCGCTCCGGCCGAGCCGCTGCACCTCGCCGTCGGCCCCGACGCCCTGGAGGTCACCACCTTCGACGGGCCGGTCGTCGAGAAGAAGGTCCCGCTGCCCGAGCGCTGGCTGCGCGGCTTCGCCGAGACCCAGGTGACCGCCGCCGGGTTCGACCTGCGGGCCGAGCTGCCCGCCGCCGAGGCGGTCCGCTTCCTCCGCTCGCTGCCCCGCGGGGGCCGGGCCGGGGCCAGGACGGTCCAGTGGGTGGTCCTGGCCGGGCGGACGCTGCGGCCGACCACCAGGCCGGTGGCCGGCGCGGTCTGCCTGCCGGGGCCGGAGCGGCTGGCCGCCCTGCAGCGGGTGCTGCGGCACGCCCGGGCGCTGCGGATCTACGGCCCGCCGGTCGTCGGCGACGGCCCTACGGCCTCCGCCTGGGAGGTCGAGCTGCCCGGGATGCGGCTCACCCTCACCCTCTCGCCGGACGCCTCCCGGGGCTTCAGCGGCGAGGGCGGCGTCCTCGGGGCGCTGGCCACCGACACCGCCGAACCGGACGCCGACCTGGTCGCGGCGCTGCTCGCCTGGGAGCCGAGGATCGAGGTCGCCGAGCTCGCCGAGCAGGCCGGCCTCACCCCGGCCCGGGTGCGGGCCGCGCTGACCAGGCTCGGCACCGCCGGGCAGATCGGCTACGACGTGGCCGAGGCCGCCCACTTCCACCGCCGGCTCCCCTACGAGGCGGGGCGGGCGGAGTCGGCCAACCCCCGGCTGAAGGCCGCCCGCGCGCTGGTCGCCGCAGGGGCCGTCCGGCTGGAGGAGGGCGGCGCGACGGCCGTCGTCACGGTCGACGACCACATCCAGCGGGTGCGGACGGAGGCGGCGGGCGCGGTCGGCTGCACCTGCCTCTGGTGGGCGAAGTACCGGGGCGGGCGCGGGCCGTGCAAGCACGTGCTGGCGGTGGGCATGGTCCGCGAGGCGCGGGCCCAGGACGGCGGAGACCGGGAGGGGACGCGATGAGCACGGGGACGATGACGGGGGCAGTGGCCGGGGCGGGCACCGGGGCGGCGGCCGACGCCGTGCGGGCGGTGCTGACAGCGGTCGACGAGGGCGCGACCGACCGGTTGCCGCGGCTGCTGGCCGCACTCGGGCCCGCCGAGAAGCGCTCCTGCGTCCCGGCGCTCAAGGAGCTGCGCCGGGCGAACCGCGGCGAGTGGACGAAGCGCGCCAACCAGCGGATGTGCGCGCTGCTGGTGGCCGGTGCCGGCTGCCACCCCGGACCGGCCGGTGCGGCCGCCTGGATCGGCTCCCGGGACTTCACCGGCCGTTCCTGGGCCCGCCACCCCGCCCTGGCCGAGGTCGTCGACGCCCAGCCGGAGGAGTGGCAGATCGAGGTGGTCGGCCGGCTCGCCGCCAAACGCGGCTCCGGCTTCAGCTGGGACCTCTTCCCGCTGATCGAGCGGGTGGTGCGGCGCACCGGCTGCGCGGTGCCGGCCTCCGACGAGTTCACCGCCGAGTGGCTGCGCTCCGGGGCCGGGCGGGAGAACGGCCCGCGCGGCAGCGCCACCACCCTGCTGGACCGGCTGCGGGCGGACGCCTTCACCCCGGTCCTGCTGCCCCGGGTGTTCGAGCTGGAGGACGTCGCCTGGTCACTGGACGCCGCCCTCGGCACCAGGCCCGGGGACAGCTGGCCGGCGGCGATCGCCGGGCTGGCCGAGGACGGCCCGGTCGGGCGCGCGGAGCTGATCGACCGCTGCCTGGGCCGGCTGGTGCGCGGCGGCAGGGCCGCCGACCAGCGGGCGTTCCTGGGAGTCCTGACCGCGCTCGCGCCCACGCCGCAGGAGTACACGGCCCGGGTCCGCGACCTGATGGCGCTGCTCGACGGCCTCTCCGCGGTGGCCGGGCACGCCCAGCAGGTGCTCGCCGGGCTGGACGCCGCCGGGCTGGTCGAGCCGGAGCTGGTCACCGAGGCCTCGGCGGTGGTGCTGTTCCGGGCCGAGAAGAAGCTGGTGCGGGCCCAGCTCGCCTGGCTGGAGCAGGCGGCGAGGAGCGCGCCGGAGCGCTCCGGGCCGGTCGCGCTCGCCGCCGCCGAAGCCTTCGGCCACCCCGACAACGCCCTCCAGGAGCGGGCGCTCAACCTGGTCGCCCGCCGTCTGAAGACCGCCGGCGAGGCCGTCCTGCCGGAGCTGCGCCTCGCCGCCGAGGCGCTCGACCCCGTCCACCACGCCCGGGCCGGCGAGCTGTTCGGCGCCGTCCTCGGCGGCTCGGGGGAGGACGACACCGCCTGGGACGAGCTGCTGCCGCCGGTCCCCGAGCCCGCCCCGCTCGGGGAGCCGCTCGCCACCCCGGCGGAGGTCGCCGAGGAGCTGGCCGTGCTGCTCGCCGCCGGCCGGCCCGGCGTCGCCGTCCTCGAACGCGTCCTGGACGGCCTGGTCCGGCACGCCCACCGCGACCGCCCGGCGCTGGCCGGGGCGCTGGAGCCGGTGCTGCGGGCCCACCCCTGGCAGAACGTCGGCCGCTGGCAGGACTGCGGCCCCACCGACGCGCTCTACCTCGCCGCCGTGGTGGCCCGCCAGGTGGACCCGCACCGGCTCGGCCACGTCTTCCGGAAGAAGGGGCGGCACCCGCTGCACGGCGAGCACAACACCGTGTACGGCACGGTGCTGGCCGCCCGGATCTCCGAAGCGGCCGAGCGGGTCGCCACCGACCCGGTGCCGCTGCTGCTCGCCACGCCGACCGACGCCACCGGCGCGATCGCCGCGACCGCGCTGGTCGGGCGGATCGCCGCCTACGAGGCCGCGAGCGCGACGGCCGGTCCGGCCGACCTGAACGCCGCGCTGCTGCGGGTCGCCCCGACGGCGGACCAGGAGGTGCTGGCCGCCGCCGACCGGCTGGCCTCGCCCGCCGGGCGGTGGCTGGCCGCGTGGCTGCGCGGGGGCGGTCTGCCGGCCCAGCCCTCGGAGCGGGTGCTGTTCGCCCCGGCCCCGGCGTCGATGCGCCCGCTGCGGTACTGGGACCGCTGGTGGGAGGCCCTGAAGCGGCTCGCGGTCGCCCAGCCCGGCAGCGGCGGACCGGCCGGGCCCGGGGGCGAGCGGCTCGGTCCGGAGTTCCGGGCGCTGCTGGAGGGCACGGAGCCCAGCGTGGCCCGGGTCCGCAAGCAGGACGAGTGGCTCTGGGAGCCCACCGAGCACTGGGCCGCGATGCTCCCGCACCACCGGGAGGAGCTGGCGGCCCGCTGGCTGGACCGGTTCGCCGACTCCGCCGACCGGGAGCGGCGCGGTGTCGCCCGGATGCTGGTCGTGCTCGCCGAGGCCGGCGGTCCGGCCGGGCTGGCACTGCACCTGGCGCTGGCCTACTGCCTCGGCGCGCGGTTCCCGGAGGACCGCACCGCCGCCGTGGACGCGCTGCTCGTACTGGCCGCCCGGGGGGACCTGGACGGCGCCCTGCTCGGCCGCGAGCTGGGCGAGCTCGTCACGCTCGGGACGGTGAAGCCGAACCGGCTCGCGCACGCGCTGGGCACCGCCGCCGACACCGGGGCCTACGCCACCGTCTGGTCGGTGCTGGCCCCAGCCCTGCCCGCGCTGCTCGGGGGCGAGGCCCTGCGGGGCACCGCCGATGTGCTCGTGGTCGCGACCGGCGCCGCCCGCCGCTCGGGTGCGCGCGGCCCGGTGGCGGAGGTGACCGCCGCCGCGGCCCGCACCGGCGCCGCCCGTCTGGTGAAGGAGGCCCGAGCGCTGCGCGACGTCCTGGCCGGGGGTTGAGCCGGGGGCCGGGCGTTACCTCGCCCGCCCCGCGCGGCGGAGTCCCGGGAGGGCGCGGTGGCACCCGTCGCCGCGGCCGGAACGGCGGTGGCATCCCCTCCGAGCCCCGTCCGACCCCGTCCGACCCCGTCCGAGCTCGTCAGACCCCGTCCGTCGCGGTCCGTCTCCCTCCGACGGCCCGTCACGGGAGCCTGCCGGGCCGGGCGGAACCGCCACACCCTAGGGTGAGCGGGACCCCTCCGCCGCGCCCGTCCGGAGCTTCCGTGCTGCACCTGCGTCTGATCGTTCCCGTCGACCTCCGCGACGCCGTGCTGAACTGCCTGGACGACTGCGTCGGGGTGACCCATGTGGTGGTGCTGCCCGACGCGGCCGTCCGCCCGGCGGGGGACGTCGTGCTCTGCGACGTCGCCCGGGAGTCCGCGGACGAGGTGCTGCTCGGCCTGCGCGGGACCGGTCTGCCCGAGCGCGGAGCGATCGACGTCCAGGAGATCGGGCTGACGCTCTCGGCGGCCGCCGACGAGGCCGAGCGCCTCGCGCCGGGCGAGGGCGCCGACGCGCTGGTGTGGGAGGAAGTCTCCGAGATCACCCACGAGGAGTCCACCCTCACCGGCGTCTACCTCGCCTTCCTCGCGGTGGCGACGATGCTGGCGGCCTGCGGGGCGGTGCTGGACAGCGCGATCCTGGTGGTCGGCGCCATGGCGGTGGGCCCCGAGTTCGGACCGCTGGCCGGGCTCTGCGTCGCACTGGTGCAGCGCCGGGCGCGCCCGGCGCTGCGCTCACTGAACGCGCTGGTCACCGGATTCGCGGTGGCGATGGCATCGACCGTCCTGTTCACCCTGGTGATGGACGGCCTGGGGCTGTTCACCCGGGAGGAGTTCGACGCGGCACGGCCCAACACCTCGTTCATCTGGCAGCCGGACGCCACCTCGTTCGTGGTGGCCTTCCTGGCGGGCATCGCCGGACTGCTCTCCTTGACCTCGGCGAAGGCCGGGATGATGGTCGGGGTGGCGATCTCGGTCACCACCGTGCCGGCCGCCGCCAACGCGGCGGTCGCCCTCGGTTACGGAGACTTCCGGCAGTTCTGGGGCTCCAGCCTGCAACTGCTGCTGAACCTGGCCGGCATCGTGCTGGCCGGGCTGCTCACCCTGGTCGTGCAGCACGAAGCCTGGGAGCGGATCCGCCGCCGGGCCCGGCGGGTCCGGCGGCCGCGCGCGTCCGGCTGAGCCCGGCCGCGGCGGCGCGGAGCTCAGACCGGGACGCCGTCGTCCTCGGACGCCCGCCGCGGTCGGCGTGAACCGTCCGGGCCGGGCGACGCAGGCCCGGCTGTCGTGTCCGTCGGCCCGGACGTCGTCTCCGCCGACCCTTCCGGCACCAGCAGCGGCGTACCGTCCCCCGGCGGTGCGGCCACCGCGCGCCACCAGCGCCGCAGCGCGGGCGGGTCGACCGGCTCGAAGGGCTTGCCCGGCCGGGGCACCACCAGCCGGGCACCCTGTGCCCGCGCGGCGGCGACCACCCGCTCGGCGGGTTCCTCCCACGGGTGCGGGGCGAGGTTGAAGGTGCACCAGTGGATCGGCAGCAGCACCTCGCCGCCGAGGTCGAGGTGCGCCCGGACGCCCTCCTCGGGCGTCATGTGCACCTCGGGCCAGAAGTCGCTGTAGGCGCCGACCTGCACCATCGTCGCGTCGAACGGGCCCAGTCGGCGGCCGATCTCGGCGAAGCCCGCGAAGTACCCGGTGTCCCCGCTGTGGAACACGGTGCGGCCGCCGCCCGCCACCACCCAGGACGCCCACAGGAACAGCGGGCTGGTGCGCGGGCCGCGGCTGCAGTAGTGCCGGGCGGGGGTGGCGGTCAGCGTCAGTCCGGCCACCTCGGCCGATTCCCACCAGTCGAGCTCGACGATCCGCTCGGCGGGCACGCCCCAGTACTCCAGGTGCGCCCCGACCCCGAGCGGCACGGCGAAGGTCGCGCCGGTGCCGATCAGCGCCCGGACGGTCCCCATGTCGAGGTGGTCGTAGTGGTCGTGGGAGACGACCACGACGTCCACCCCGTCGAGTTCGGAGAGCGGCAGCGGCACCGGGTGGAGCCGTTTGGGGCCGGTCCAGGCGAAGGGGGAGCAGCGATCGCCCCAGACCGGGTCGAACAGCACCCGGCGGCCGCCGATCTCGGCGAGCACGGTGGCGTGGCCGAGCCAGGTGAGCCGCAGGCCGGAGGCGGGCGGTTCGGCGAGGTCGACCGGGAGCAGCCGGTGCAGCGGCACGGCGGCGGTCGGTACCCGGCGGGCGCGGTCGGCCGCCAGCTGGGCGCGGGTGATCTCCAGCGGGCTGCGCTCGTAGACCAGCCGGCGGGTCGGTACCGGGTTGCGGAAGGCGCCGTCGGCGAACTGCGGGGAGCGGTGGACCCGGGCCAGCCGTTCGCCCCGCGGCTCGGCGCCGAAGGCGTCGGTCCGGACCCGGTGCCAGGCCGCCCGGGGCAGCCCGGTCAGGCCGGACAGCCCGGTCCGGCCGGGGGGCGCGGTGAGGGCGGAGGACAGGCCGGGGACGCGGGAGTACCACGGGGCGGCTGGGCGGGGCACGGCACCTCCAAGGACGGCGACGGATACCTGGCATGCCGGGGCGCGCACCGTCGGCGGGGACACCGATTCGGTACGACAACCATCTCGTCGGAGGTTACTCGTGCTCGGCCCTCCGGACCCGGCGAGCGGCGGCCGCCGTCCGCCGACCAGGGGCCTTCCCCGGTGATCAGGAGTAGAAACGGGTGATCGTCTCGGCGACGCAGTGCGGCTTGGCGCTCCCCGCGCTGGTGATGGTGAACCGGACCACGGCCTGCACCCCGCCGGACACCTCGGTGGCCGAGACGAGTTCGGCGGTGGCCCGGATCGCTGTCCCGACCGGCACCGGGGCGGGGAAGCGGACCTTCTCCGAGCCGTAGTTCAGCGCCATCCGGACGCCCTCGACGCCGTAGCACTCCTTGGCCAGCGCCGGGATCATCGACATCGTGAGGTAGCCGTGCGCGATGGTCGAGCCGAACTGGGTCTCCTTCGCCCGCTCCGGGTCGACGTGGATCCACTGGTGGTCGTCGGTGGCCTCGGCGAACAGGTCGATCCGCGCCTGGTCGAGGGTGTGCCACTGGCTGGTCCCCAGCTCGGTGCCGACGGCGGCGGTCAGCTCGGCGAGGGAGGCGAAGATCGTCACGGAGCGCTCCTGAGGGCGGGCGGTGCGACAGCGGTCGCGGTGCGGTGGTGCGAACTCCGCAGAGTATGCCTACTCGCCGGTCACCTGTCAGGGGTCCGCCGGGAGCGCCCGCCCGGGGTGCCCACGCGCTCCGGAGCAGTCGGCAGCAGTCGGCAGCAGTCGGCCTCAGGCGTGCGGGACGGGGTGGCCGGACGCGGACAGCCGGCGGCCGCTGATCAGTTCGGGCACCACGGCGACGAACATCGGGTCGGGCTCCTCGGTCCAGGGCCGCAGTCCCGAGCCCAGCGCGCCGAGGATCTGCTCCGGGTCGCGCAGGATGTCCGCCCGGCCGTGGACCAGCACGCTCCAGCCGCTCCGGGTGAGCGGGTCCAGCAGGTCGGCCTGGAAGGCGACGACGGTGCCGTCGAGCCCGCGCGCGGTAGCACTGTCCCGGCGCACGGCGAGCAGCAGGCGCCCGTCCGGGACGACCTCGAAGGAGACCGGCAGCACGGCCGGAAGCGCGTGTTCGGTGTACACCACGCGTCCGACGGGCACGGTGCTGAGCAGGCGGAGGCACGCCTCGGCGCCGAGTTCCTCCGGTTCGTCGTCCAGTGCGTCGTCACGGTCCATGGGTCCGATCGTCCCTCCGCCGGGCGCGGGCGGACAGGGCCCATGGTCCCTGAGCGGCAGGGCTTTGGGGCCGTCGTGCGGACGCGGACGGTCCACGGCCGGAGAACGGCCGGAGGCCCGACGGAGAGCGGACGCGGCGCAGCCGGACGGCGGGCGGGTCCGGATCCGTCGAGAAGGCGGTGCCCGGAGGCCCGACGCCGACGGTACGGGGCGATAGCCTGCCCGGCGGTGGCACCGGGGCGCACCGGGTGTGCCCCGGGGCCCGGCGCGGGTGGCGGAACGGAACGGTTCGGCGGCCCCGGGGGACCGGGGCCGGGCAGGAGGGGGCGGTGCGGGTGGCAAGCGGGATCGATCTGGTGGTGATCGGCGCGGACGGCGGGCCGGACCGGGCCTTCGGCGGTTCGGCCCGGGCGGCCGAGGGCGCCCGGGAACTGGCTGAGGTGCTGCCCGGGATGTGCTTCGACGCGGGAGCGGCCGACAGCCGGGTCACCGTGGTGGAGCCGGGCGCGGACGCCAACGCCATGCTCACCGCCGTCCGGGAGGCGGCCGCCCGTCCGGGCCGCTGGCTGCTGGTGTGCCTGGTGGGCCAGTTGGTGGCCGACCCGCGCGGCCGCCGGCTCGCCCTGGTCACCGCGGGCTCCACCGCCGACAACGCCTACCGGCGCGGGCTGGCCTGGGACTGGGTGGTCAGCGCGATGGTGCACGGCGACCAGGAGGAGGCGCTGCTGCTGGTCGACGCGGTGGCCGACAAGGACACCTGGGCGGCGCTGGAGCGCGGCGGCGGCGAGGACGGCGCGGGTGAACTCCTGAGTTACCCGAGGGTCCCGCTCTGGGGCCGGATCGGTCGGCACGCGCCCGCCCGCTACACCCCGGGCAGACGCGGCCGGGAGGCGGTCCTCCCCGGCGGCCCCGGGTCGTTCAGTCGGTCGCTCACCACCGTGCTCCGGCAGGGGGTCCCGGGAGCGCCCGCCGCCGTCGGTCCGCACGACCTCCAGCCGGCCGTCGGCGCACTGCTCGACGGCGGCGCCCCGCACGAGGGGGACGGTGCCGGCGCGCCCCCGCGGCAGGGCGAGGCGCCGGGTGTGCGCCTGCTCGTACCGCCGGAGGGCGGGCGCCTGTTGATGCGCAATCGGGCCGCGATTCGGGGCGCATTGGCCGGATTGTCGCTTTCCGAAGAACTGTTGGCTCTTCTGTGGCGGGAAAGTGCCCCGACGGATCCTCCTTCCGCGTAAGGTCAGGGGGCCCCAGGTGTTGCCGTGAAGGCTCGGTTTGGCGAAGAATCGATCCTCGCGAGGCAACACCAGCGGGACTGCGGAATTCTTCTGGCGGCCCCGGACCACACACGGGGCAGGCTGCGACGAGGTGGGGCGATGCGGCAGCGCGGAATTGTGTTGCGCCCTGGGGCGGTTGGGATCGGTGGGGTGATTCTGGCGTTGCTGCTGAGCGGCTGTTCCAGCAGTGGGGCCGGGGGGTCCGCCGATCGACTGGGGACGAACGCGCCGACGGTTGCGGGGGTGACTCCGGTAACTCCTTCGGGTGGTTCGGCAAACGTCGGGAACGCGCCGACCGACGGGGTCGAAGGCGCCGCCGCACGCGAAGCGGTGAGGACCTATCAGGACTGGTGGAATGCCCAGGCCGAGGCCTTCGGGCAGCCGGACTCGGACGGTTCGAACTTCGGTACCTTCGCGTCCGGACAGGTGCTGACCGACGCGTTGGTCAGCCTCAAGCAACTGCACGACGCCAAGCTGGTCATGACGGGAAGTCCGAGCAATTCACCGGTGGTGAAGTCCGTCGACATCACGGCCGATCCGAACACCGCCGTGATCGAGGACTGCCTGGACGTGTCCGGGTGGCACCAGGCGGACGCCGCGACCCACGCGGTCATGGACCCGCCCGACCGGCTCACCCGGTATGTGGCGACCGTTTCGCTACGACAGTTCAGAACGCGTTGGCTGATCCACGAGTTCAAGCGGGAGGTGGGACGCACATGCTGAAGCCGGTACGGCGATTGGTGATCGGCGCGCCGCTGTTCGCCGGATTACTGATGGCCCCGACGGGCACCGCCGCGGCGGACCCCACCCCCACCGGGGGTGCGACCCGCTGCCATGTGAACGTGATCTGCACCGGGACGAGCGAGACCAGCACCAAGCCGCCGAAGGGCGGTGGCGGTACCGGGGGCGGGGGGACCGGCGGCGGGCCGCAGGTCTGCACCTACAACAGTCGGGTGTACGCCTGCAGCGACCCGGCGATGGGCTGGTTCAGTTCCGCCACCGGTTGCTACTACCGGGCCGCGTCCCCGCAGCCCCCGGCGGACGATCCGGTCTGGAAGGGCCACAAGCCGGAGGACGGCAAGGTCTACAACGCGACCTGCATCGACGCCGCCGGCAACCCCACCGGGGCCCCGGCCGAGTTCTTCGCCCAGCCGCCCGCCGGCCCGCCGCCGGACAACCCGGTCGCGCTGGCCCACGACGCCGCCGATGAGATCGTCTTCCCGGACCCCGTGCCCGGCATCGCCCCCGAGGGCACCTCCGTGGTGGGCGTACCGGTCTGGTTCTGGCTGGCCAACCCGCAGCCCCCGGCGGCGAAGACCGTGCGCGGCAATGTCATCGCGGTGACCGTCACTCCCCGGCTGAAGAGCCTGGAGTGGAGCCTCGGCGACCAGTTGGACCCGAAGAAGGAGACGGTCAAGAAGTGCGTGGGCGCCGGTACCCCGTACGAGCCGAAGTACGGCGCCAGCCCGTCGCCGACCTGCGGACACGTCTTCACCACCGGCTCCGGCACCCGTAAGGACGGCCTCTTCTACGGAACCCTCACCGTGCACTGGGTCGGCGACGTGACCATCACCGGCGGCAACCAGACCGTGGCGCCGATCGACCTGGAGACCAGCGTGCGGCTCCAGTTCCCGGTGGCCGAGGTGCAGGTCCTCAACTAGGCGGCGGACAGCCGCCACCCCAGCAACGACCGAACGAACGACGCGAGGAAGGCCGAAGCCCGGTGGAGAACCGTACCTTTGCCGCATCCGGCTCCGGCACGTCCGCCACGGCGACCGCGAGCAGCACCGCGCCCGCGCCCGTGGCCGTGCCGGAGCAGGGGCGCGGCGCACCGCGCACCCCCGGGCGGGCGCTCGGCGCCCGGCGCAGGCGGCCCGCCGTGCTGGCCATGGCGGTGGCCCTGATAGCCGCCGGCGGGCTGGGCGGCGCGGTGCTCTACAACAGCACCGGCCAGCGGATCACCGTGCTGGCGCTGGCCCGTGACGTGCCGTGGGGGCAGACCCTGACCGAGGGCGACCTGGTGACCGTGCGGATCGCGAGCGACCCGGCCCTCAAGCCGCTGGACGCGGCCGACCGGGCCAGGGCGATCGGCATGCGGGCCACCACGGACCTCCACCGGGGCGGGCTGCTCACCAAGTCCGACCTCGCGCAGTCGCTGGTCCTGAACCCGGGGCAGCTGCTGGTCGGCGTCGCGGCCCGGCGCACCCAGCTGCCGGCCACCCGGCTCCAGCCGGGCCTGCCGGTGATCGTGGTGTACACCTCGGACGGGGGACGGTCCGAGACGCTCGCCGCCACCGTCTTCAACGCCGGCCGGGCGGACGCCGACGGCAGCCAGGTGTTCGACGTCGTCGTCAACGAGGCGGACGCCGCCAAGCTGGCGGGCTGGGTGGCCACCGGGCGGATCCAGGTGGTGCTGGCCCCGCGTCCCTCCGCCGCCTCGCCCGGTGCGACCGCCCCGGGCACGCCGGCCCCCGGTGCCTCCGGCACCCCCGCCGCCGGTGCGCCGACGAGCGGCGCGGCGGCCCCGGCCGCGGTCTCCGGGGCGTCCGCGGGAACCCCGGCCGCAGGAACCCCGGCTGGAGCGCCGGCCACCGGCCGCCCCGCGGCCTCGGGCGCGCCGACCGGGGCGGGTGGGAACTGAGATGGCCGTGATCGCGGTGGTCGGCGCCCCGGGGGCACCCGGCGCCACCACGAGCGCGCTGGCGCTGCTGCTGGCCTGGCCGCTGCAGCCCGGCCGCCGCATCCTGCTGGTCGAGTGCGACCCGGACGGCGGCGCCGTGCTGGCCGGCGCCCTGGAGGGCCGGGTCGAGGCGGTCTACGGACTGCGCAACCTCGCCGTGGCCGACCGGCGGGGACTGCTCGCCCAGGCCCTCTGGGAGCAGCTGATCGACCTCTCCCCGGCGGGCAACGCCGAACGCCTCCTGCTGCCCGGCCTGACCGACCCCACCCAGGCGCCCGGCCTCGCCTACACCTGGGAGCCGCTGGTGGAGGTGCTGCACGGGCTGGAGCCGCAGGGCTACGACGTCATCCTCGACCTCGGCCGCTCCGGCGCCACCGGCACCAGCGCGGTGCTGGCCCGCCGGGCCGACGTGGTGGCGGCGGCCGTGCGCACCACCCTGCGCGGGCTGAGCGCGGCCCGGCCCCGGCTGGCCACGCTGGCCGAGGACCTCGCCTCGGCCGGTACCGGCGCCGACGCGCTGGGCCTGCTGCTGATCGCCGAGGGGCCGTACTCGGGGGCCGAGGTGTCCAAGGAGTTCGGGCTGCCGGTGCTGGGCCTGCTGCCGCACGCGCGGCGCACCGCCCAGGTGCTGTCGGACGGCGGGGACGTCACCGACCGGCGGTTCGTCCGCTCGGAGCTGATGCGCACGGCGCGGTCGGCGGCGGACGAGATCCAGTCGACGGTCCGCCGCCGTCGCCAGCGGCTCGCTCCGGCGGCGGGGCCCGCGCAGCTCGGGCCGGGGACGGGCGCGGGAACGGGCGCGGGTGCCGGGTCGGGCGTGGGGGCGGGTGCGGGTGCCGGGTCGGGCGTGGGGGCGGGTGCCGGGCCGGTGCCGGTGGCCACCGGGCTGACGCCGGTGCCCGGCAGCGCGACGGTCGCACCGGCCGGGCCCCAGCAGCCGGACGCGGCCGGGGCGGGGTACGGGTACGCCCGGCCCGCGGCGGCGGCCTCGACCCCGCAGCCCGCGCCGACGAACCAGCAGCAGCCGCACCAGCAGTCGTACCAGCAGCAGACGTACCAGCAACCGGGCCAGCAGGTGTACGAGCAGCAGGCTCACGAGCAGCCGTACGGGCAGCAGGCGTACGAGCAGCAGCCGTACGGCCCGGTGTCGCCCGTGATCACCACCGGCCCGGTGGCGCCGCTCGCCGGGCTCGCGCCGCAGCCGGCCGCCCCGGCGCCGTTCCCCGGGCACGGGCACGTCGGCCAGCCGTACGCGGACCGGGCGTACTCCGAAGGCCCGTACCCCGGGACGGCGTACCCCGGGACCGTGTACCCGGACGCCCCGTACCCCGACAGCCCTCACCCCGACAGTCCTCACCCCGGCGGCCCGTACCAGGGACCGGGAGTCCAGCCGTACCCGGAGCCCGGATCGACCGCCCCCGCCCCCGCTCCCGAGGTCCGGGACCAGACCGTCGACGGTGAGGTGCTCCGTGCGCGGTAGTCCGCTGCACCAGCAGCCCGCGACCGACCCGGCCGCGCTGCCCTGGTCGACGCCACTGCCCGGCCCGGTCGGGCCGATGACCACCGGCCGGGTCGCCCCCGGGCCCGTAGCCCCCGGCCCGGTGGCCCCGGGCCGGTCGGCGGGGGAGCCGGCGGCCGCCGTTCCCGCGGCCGCCGCCACGCCCACCGCCGTCCCCTCCGCGCTGCCCTCGCTCGACCGGCGCGGCGCCGGCACCCGGCCCGCCGTCGACCCTGCGGTCGCGCGCGAGCTGAAGCGCCAGGTCGCCGCCGAACTGCACCAGCAGATCACCCGGTTGACCTCGGGCTCCGGTGCCGAGCCGGACCGGGCCACCCGCCGTCAGCGGGGCCGCGCGCTGATCGAGGAGGCCGTCGCCCGCTGGTCCGACACCTACGCGCAGACCCACGGCATCCCGCCGACCCGCGAACAGGACCGCGCGCTCGCCGAGGCCGTCTTCGACCTGCTGTTCCGGGCCGGCCGGCTCCAGCCCTACCTGGACGACCCGGACATCGAGAACATCCTCGTCAACGGCTGCGACGACGTCTGGGTCTCCCGGGTGCACCAGCCGCTGCGCCAGGTCCCGCCGGTGGCCGACAGCGACGCCGAACTCGTCGAGCTGCTCCAGGACCTGGCCCGCCAGCACGGCGGCGGCGAGCGCTCGCTGTCCACCGCCAGCCCGATGCTCGCCCTGCGCCTGGAGGGCGGCATGCGCCTCCAGGCGCTCACCGAGGTCACCCCGCGCCCGTACGTCGCGATCCGCCGCCACCGGGTGGCCTCGGCGACGCTGCCGGAGATGGTCCGGCTCGGCGCCGTGGACAGTACCCTCGCGGCCTTCCTGGCCTCGGCCATCCGGGCCCGGAAGAACGTGATGATCACCGGCACCCAGGGCGTCGGCAAGACCAGCCTGCTGCGGGCGATGGCCGCCGAGATCCCGCCGGACGAGCGGGTCGGCACCCTGGAGTCGGAGTTCGAGCTCTGGCTGCACACCCTCGGCCACCTGCGCCAGGTCGTCCCGATGGAGGCCCGGGAGGGCAACGGCGAGCGGGTGGAGGGCCGGGCGGCCGGCGAGCTGACCATCGGCGACCTCATCCCGGCGGCACTGCGGATGACGCTCTCCCGGATCATCGTCGGCGAGGTCCGCTCCGGCGAGGTCGTCCCGATGCTGCGCGTCATGACCAACGGCGAGGGCGGCTCGATGTGCACCCTGCACGCGCGCGGCCCGCACATGGTCGTCGACCGCATCGCCGAACTCTGCCTGGAGTACGGCTCGCACATGACCGACGCGCTCGCCTACCGGCTGACCGCCAACGCCGTGGACTTCATCGTGCACGTGTCGATGGTCGACGAGACGCACGTCGGCGGCCGCCGGCACCGCTTCGTCTCGCACGTCCTGGAGGTCGCGGGCCTCGGCGAGAGCGGCCGGCCGGCGCTGAACACCGTGTTCGGGCCGCGCCCCGAGCTGGGCGAGCCGCGCGCCGTCCCGCACACCCCGCCGCAGTGCCTGGACGACCTGCGCCGGGCCGGCTTCGACGCCGCGCTGCTCGGCTCCCGCTACGGCAACTGGGCCGAACCGCTCCAGCTGCGGATCGGTGGTGCCCGGTGATGCCGCTCTTCGTGCTCTGCGGCCTCGCGGTCGTGGCGGGCCTGGTCGCCCTGGCGGCCTGGGCGCGCGGCAGCGACCCGGCCCGGGAGCCGGCCGGGCCCAGGGCGCTCAACCCGCTCGCCTCCCGGCTGCACGTGTTCTGGTACGGCGCGCCCGGCACCGCCTCCCACCGGATGGCGCGAATGCGCCGGATCCAACTGCCGCTCGTCCTGATCGGGGGACCGCTCGGCTGGCTGTTCACCGGCATCCCGCTGACGGTGCTGCTGGTGCCGATGGCGGTGTTCGGCCTGCCCTGGCTGTTCGACACCACCCGCTCCGACACCGACCGGATCGAGCGGCTGGAGGCGCTGTCGGAGTGGACCCAGCGGATCGCCGACGTGCTGCTGCTCGGCGTCGGCCTCAACCAGGCCATCATCACCAGCCGCCGCACCGCGCCCGCCGCGATCGAGGACGAGGTCGGCGAGCTGGCCGCCCGGCTGCAGGCCCGCTGGCGCCCGGAGGAGGCGCTGCGGCTGTTCGCCGACAGCATGGCCGACGCCACCGCCGACAAGGTGCTCGCCGCACTGGTGCTGCGCGCCGCCGACAGCGGCCCCGGCCTGGCCCGGGCCCTGTCCGACATGGCCGAGTCGGTCCGGGAGGAGGTCCGGCAGCGGCGCACCATCGAGGCCGACCGGGCCAAGCACCGCACCACCATCCGCTGGCTGGTGGGCATCATCCTGCTGGTCGTCACGGTCGGCTCGTTCAACACCGAGTACACCGCCCCGTACAGCACGGCGCTCGGCCAGATCGTGCTCGGCGTCATCTGCGCGCTGTTCGTGGGCGTGATCGCCTGGATGCGCGCGCTGGCTTCGTACCCGCCGGTGCCGCGGCTGCTGGAGCCGGACCGCCGCAGCCGGACCGGCCGCGCGCTGCTCCGGCGCGTCGACGGGCAGGCCCCGGACGGGCAGGCCCCGGCCGAGGGCGGCGACGGCGCCGAGGGCACCGCGCGACTGCTGGGGGAGGTCCGATGATCTCCCCGTGGTCCGTGCTGGCCGGCGCCGTCGCGGCGGGCGGCCTCGCCATGCTGATCGCCGAACTCCGGCCCTCGCCGCCCGATCTGGGCCAGGCGCTGGACCGGCTGCACCGCACCCCGGCCGACCGCACCCCGGACGTGGACGAGCGGCCGCGCTGGTTCGACCGGATCGGCGAACGCTCGGTCCGACTGCGCGGGGTCCGCATCCCCGAGCGCGAACTCGCCCTGATCGGCCGCACCCCGGCCCGGTTCATGGCGCACAAGATCCTGTTCGCCCTGCTCGGACTGCTGCTGCCGCCGTACCTGGTGGTGGCGGCGCTGCTGCTCGGCGTGGACCTGCCCTTCGCCCTCCCGCTGGTGGTCGGGCCGCTGCTGGCCGGGCTGCTCTGGTTCGTTCCGGACGGCATCGTGGGCGGCGAGGCCAAGGAGGCCCGGGTCGAGTACCTGCACGGCATCGCCGCCTACCTGGAGTTGGTGGCGATGGAACGGGCCGCCGACCTCGGCCCGGCCGAGGCGCTGCGCCGGGCCGCCGCCGTCGGGCGCGGCGCGGTGTTCCTCCGGATCCGGGACGCGCTGGACCGGGCGACCACCGACCGGCTGCCGCCGTGGGCCGGACTGGACGCGCTGGCGGAGGAGTTGGGCCTGACCCCGCTCCAGGACCTGGCCGACATCATGCGGATCTCCGGCACCGACGGGGCCGCCGTCTACGACACCCTGCGGGCCCGGTCCAAGGGCCTGCGGGGCGAGCTGCTGGCGGAGGACCTCGCCCGGGCCAACGCCGACAGCGAGCGGATGGTGGCGCCGGGGTCGGCGCTGACCATGCTGATGACCTTCCTGGTCGTCTTTCCGGCGCTGTTCAAGATGCTCAACTGAACCACCCCCGAACCACCTCGAAGCACCCTGAAGCACCCCGTCCGATGAGCAGTCCCGTCGCGGAGGTCAGCGCCTCCGTCACCACAATTCACCCTGGGAGCAGTTGATGAAGGACCGACTCAAGCCACTGGCCCTCCTACTCGTCGGCGCGGCCCTGCTGCCGCTCCAGTTCGCCACCACGCTCTTCCACTTCCGGATGGGCCGGGCCAAGGCCGCGCGGGCGCGTGGCGACAAGGGCGCCATCAGCATCGAACTCGCGCTCGCCGTCATCGCGCTGGTGTTCATCGCGGGCCTGGTGGTTTTCGCCCTGGTCGCCCTCAAGACCAAGGTGGTGGAGAAGGTCAACCAGGACCCGAAGTACACCGGCGGCGCCGGGGCTCCGGCCGGCTCGTGACCCACCGTCCTCGCCTCCGCCGTCTTCGTCCCCGCCGCTCCGACCGGGGGGCGACGAGCCTGAGTCTGGCCATCGTCTTCCCGATCGTCCTGATCCTGGTCATGACCGTCGCCCAGACCGGGATGTGGTGGTACCACCGCCAACTCGCCCTGAGTGCTGCCCGTGAGGGCGTCGACGCGGGGCGGGGCCAGGGGAGCCGGACCGACGAGCAGAAGAACGACGCCGCGCGGCGGCAGGCCGAGGACTTCCTGGACCGACAGGGCGACACGGACCACCGGGTCGTCACCGACGGCAGCACGCCGGTGCTGATCAAGGTCACCGTTCAGGTGACGCCCCCCGTCATCATCCCGTTCATCACTCCGCCGACCGTCACCCAGTTCGCCGAGGCGCCGCGCGAGCGGTTCGTGCCCCCGGTGGTGCGGCCGTGAGTCGGCCGGTGCGGTGGGGGTGGCGGTCGGCGCGCCCGGCCCGGTCCGCGGACGACGCGGACCGGGCCGGGCAGAGCGCCTCCGGACCCGGACGCGGGTCCGGAGGCGGGGCCGAGGAACCGTCGGAGCGCCGCTCCCGTCGGCCAGGAGGGTGGCCGCGGGGGTTCGCCGCCCGCCGTGCCGCCCGGTGGCACCGGGGGCGGGACGGCGGCAGCGTCGCGATCGAGGCGGCGATCGTCGCACCCGCCGTGGTCGCGCTGATCCTGGTCGCGGTCGCGGCGGGCCGGGTGCAGACCGCCGGCGGCACCGTCGAGGCGGCGGCCCGCTCGGCGGCCCGGGCGGCGTCGCTGGCCCGCGGCAAGGCCGACATGGACGCGGCGGCGGAGGCGGCCGCCGCGGACTCCATGCGGCAGCAGGGAGTGAACTGCCGGAAGAGCAAGGTCACCGTCGGGCACAAGAAACGGACGAGTCAGGGTGTCGACTGGGACACGGTCGAGGTGACGGTGACCTGCGAGGTCTACCTCGGGGACCTGCTCGGCGGGCCGGAGGTCCTCCCGAAGACGTTGACCGGCTGGTTCGTCTCGGTGGTCGACCGGTACCGGGGCCCGTGAGGCCCGGGTGCCGTCCGGTGGGGCGGGCGGCCCGGGCGCCGCGAGCGGCCCGTGGGGGGCGAGCGCGGCAAGTGGGTCGAGTGGGTCGAGCGCGGCAAGTGGGTGGAGATTGTGTCGGGTCGTGGGGCAGGGGGTGACCGGGCTGTGAGGACGAGGCGGCCGGACGGGGATTGGGGAGCCGTCGGGCGGGGGAGACGCAAGCGGAGGACGCCCTGGGGAGGGCGGCGGAGCCGGTGGGGAGGGAACGCCATGGCACGCGCACACACACGCGCGGTGCGGCTGTTCCCTGCCCGGCCGCGGGGTCTGCGGCCGTTCCCTGTGAGGCGGTTCCGGGCCCGGCTGGGCGGTCCGCTCGGCGGCCGTTCGGACCGGGGCGCGCTGTCGATCTTCGTCGCCATCTGCGCGGCCTACGTGGTGCTGGTCATCGCGCTGGTCATCGACGCCGGCGGCAAGCTGCGGCTCGCCGAGCGGGTCGACGCCTACGCCCAGGAGGCCGCCCGGATGGCCGGTCAACAGCTGGACGAGGCAGCCCTGCTGAGGGGCGAGGGGTACAAACTGAGGGCACGGACCTACGTCGAGGCGGCGGCCGACAGCTACCTCGCGCTGTACGGCCTGTCGGCGGCCGACGTGGAATTCTCGCCGGACGGCGCCACCGTCACGATCACGGTGCGGGCCGAGTTCCGCCCCGTCCTGCTGGGCGAACTCGGCACACGGAAGGTCACGGGCAAGGGGAGCGCCACCCTCGTCCACGGAGTCAAGGAAGCGGAGACCGCCTGATGGCCGCGCCACGCGCCAAGGACCAGACCCGTGCCGGGCGTCCGGCCCGGGGAGCGAACGCCACCCCCGCGTCCGGCCGACGGCCGGCGCCGCTGCCGTCCCATCGGGCGCGCGGCGGCCGTCGGCGCGGCCGGGGCGGCGCCGTACTCGCCGCGATCGCGGCCCTGATCACCCTGCTCGTCCTGATGGTCGGCGTGCCCGCCCTGCTGCTGTACGGCACCCGGTCGGTGGCCGACATGGGCGAACTCGCGCCCGACGGCATCGGCGCGCTGCTGACCAGCCCCGACGACGGGCGGCTGTTCCTCTGGCTGCTGGTGGTGGTCGGCTGGGTCGGCTGGGCGTGCTTCGCGCTCTCCGTCCTGCTGGAGGTCCCGGCCCAGTTGCGCGGCCGGGTGGCCCGACGGATCCCCGCCTTCGGCTGGAGCCAGCGGGCCGCGGCCGGACTGGTCGGCGCGGTCATCGCCCTGGTGCCGGTGGCCGGTTCGGCCTTCGCCGCCACCGCCGAGCACGCGCCGGCCGCCGCCACCGCGCAGGTGGCCTCGGGCGCGCAGGCCGCCGCCGCGCAGGCCGCGCCGGCCGCAGCCCCCGCCGCCGACCCGCAGGCCGGTTACACCGTGCGCGACAGCCGCCCGGCCGACAGCCTGTGGTCCATCGCCGAGCGCCAACTCGGCTCCGGCGAGCGCTGGACGGAGATCGCCAAGCTCAACGACGGCCGGGTGATGGACGATTCGGGGAACCGGTTCGACGCAGACCGGCCGATCCAGCCCGGCTGGAAGCTCGCCATGCCGGCCGACGCCAAGCCCGACCAGACGGCCCCCGGGCCCGCCGCGCCCGCGCCCGCCCCGGCCGGGACGCCGCAGACCGGACCGGCCGGCGGCACGGCCCAGGGCGGCACCGTCACCGTGAAGGCCGGCGAGAGCCTGTCGGCGATCGCCGAACGCGAGCTGGGCGACGCGGAGGCCTGGCCGAAGCTGTTCGAGGCGAACCAGGGCGTCCAGGCGCCCGACGGCGAGCGGCTCACCGACCCGGACGTGGTGGTGCCGGGCATGGTGCTCAGCCTGCCCGGTGCTCCGGCGCCCGCCCCGGCCCCCGCACCCGCTCCGGCTCCGGCGCCCGAGCAGGCGCCCGCCCCCGCGCCGACCCCGCCGCCGCCCGCGCCGAACACCCAGGCGCCCTCGGTGCCCGCCGCGCAGACGCCCGCCCCGGCGCAGCCGCCCGCCCAGACCCCGGCACCCGCGCAGCCCTCCGCGCAGGCCCCGGCCCCGGCGGGGACGCCCGCCCCGACGATCGGGGCCCAGGCCCCGGCCGCCCACGCCGAGAAGGCGGACGACGACTACGGTGTCGCCCTCGCCGCCTCCACCATCGGCGTGCTGCTCGCCGCGATCATGGTCGGGGCCGTCGCCCGCAAGCGCGGCGGCCAGCTGCGCGGACGCCGCCCCCGGCACCGCATCGCCATGCCCAGCGCCCCGGCCGCCGCCTTCGAGGCCGAACTGAAGGCCCGCCAGGACGACGCCGGACTGCACCTGCTCGACCGCGCCCTGCGCAGCATGGCCCGCAACACCGTCCGCGGCGGCAAGCGGCTGCCCGCGATCGTCGCCGCCCGGATCACCCCCGGTCGCACGATCGAGCTCCACCTCTCCGGCCCCGCCGCGCCCATCGCGCCGTTCCGCGCCGCCCACACGCCCGACATCTGGTGGTGCGCCGCCGACTCCGAGGGCCTGCTCTCGCCGGCCCAGGCCCGCAAGACCGCCGCCCCCTACCCGGCCCTGGTCACCCTGGGCTCGGCCGCGGACGGCTCGATCGTCCTCGCCGACCTGGAGACGGTCCGGCTGCTCCACCTCTCCGGACACCCGGACGACGCCCGCGACGTCCTGCGCACCCTGGCCCTCGAACTCGCCCACAGCCCGCTCGCGGACCGGCTCCACCTGCACCTGGTGGACCTCGCCGAGGAGATGCCGATCAGCGGCCCGGCCGCCGAGCGGATCCACCGCCACACCACCCTGGAGGCCGCGCTCGCCGCACTCGGCCCGCGCACCGCCAAGGCCCGGGCCACCCTGGTCTCGGCCGAGGCCGCCAGCCCCCGGGACGCCCGCAGCCGGGGCCTGGCCGACGAGTCCTGGGTCCCCGAGATCGTGCTCTGCGGCCACCAGCCCGGCGGCGGCATCCCGGCCGAACTCGGCCGGCTGCTCGACGCCAGGCCCCGCACCTGCGTCGCCGTCGTCACCCGCGCCCCCGAGCGCGGCACCGGCCCGGTCGCCCGCTGGACCCTCCCGGCCACCGGCCAGGCCACCGTGCCCGGCCTGCACCTCACCCTGGAGCTCCAGCGCCTGACCACCGGCCAGTACGAGCAGGTCACCGAGCTGCTCCGGGCCGCCGACGACAGCACCCAGCACCCCGCCCCCGCGTGGACCCTGGACGGCGACGAGCTGGAGCCCGCCGACCTCCCGGTCGCCGTCCCGGTCCTCGCGGGCGTCGGCGCGGCCTCGGGCTCCGGGGCGGACTGTCCGGCGGGCGGCTTCTCGCTCGCCGCGCTGGACGCCGCCCTGGGCGACCCGGACTCCGGGGACGACACGGACGACGACCTCGGCGGCGGCCGGGCCGCAGCCGGACCTCGGCTGCTGGCGCGGGTGATCGGCACCGGGGCCAGCCCGTTCGCGGGCACCGACCCGGCGGCTCCGGTCCCGGCGCCCGCCGGACCGGCCGCGCTGCCGGCCCCGCGGCACCTCGTCAACGGGCTCGGCCGGCAGGCCGGCGCCGCCACCGGGCCGCTGCCGGTGGCACCGGCGGTCGCCGTGGTGCCGGGCGTGGTGCCCGGCGCGGTGCCTGGAGCGGTCCCCGCCGCGGTGCCCACCGGGCCGGCCGCCGCCTTCCCGGTCGCGCCGCCCGCCGGGCCGGAGACCGACGGCGGCGGATCCGACGGCCCCGGAGCGTCCGACGGCTACGAGGGGGACGAGACCACCCAGAACCTCGGCCTGCCGACCGCTGTCGTGCCCGTCCAGCCGGTCGCGCCGGTCGCGCCGGTCGCGCCGGTCGCCCCGGCTGCCCCGGTGCCGCCGATGGGGCCGGTGGGTCCGGTGTCTCCGGCGGTCGAGGACCCGTTCTCGGCACCCGTTACCCCCGCACCCGCCGTCCCCGAACCCGCCACCCCCGCTCCCGAACCCACCCCCGAGCCCGTACCGACGCACGACCCGGCCCCCGCGCCCACCGGCGCCGACCCGCGCGTCCCCGCCAGGCCCGAGCCGGGCCCGTCCGCCACCGCGCTCGTCCGGACCACCTCCGGGCGCAGCGACTGCGACGACCTGCTCGCCATCCTCCGTTCGCCGGAGGCCCACGCCGTCCGCAACGCCCCCCGGATCCGCCTGCTCGGACCGGTCGACGTCGCGGGCACCGGCGGCACCGCCGAACCGGGTGCGCTCGGCCGGCTCACCGAGCTCGCCGCCTACCTGGCCCTGCGCCCCGGCGCCGACCACGCCGCCCTCGACCACGACCTGCACCCGGGGGCGGCCCACCTCGACCCGCACCCCACCGCCGCCGACGCCCGGAACCCGCTGTCCGACAAGCTCGCCGACCTGGCGGCCTGGCTGGGCACCACCTCGGACGGCCGGCCCCTGCTGGTCACCGGCCAGGCCGAGGGCTGCACCTTCGCCCCGGCCGTGACCTGCGACTGGGACGAGTTCCGCAGCCTCTACCGGCGCGGCATGCGCAGCACCAGCGCCACCGCCGACGCGGCCCTCGCCCACGCCCTCGCCCTGGTCCGCGGCGCCCCGTTCGCGGAGGCCCCGCCCGCCTCGTACGGCTGGGCCGAGGCCGAACGGCAGGACATGATCGCCGCGATCGTCGACACCGCCCACGAACTCGCCGCCCGCCGCCTCCAGTACGGCGACCACCGCAGCGCCGAGGCCGCCGTCTTCCGCGGCCTCGCCGTCGCCCCGGACGTCGAACTCCTGCACCGCGACCTGTTCTACGCCTACGCCTCGGCCGGCGCCCGCGACCAACTCCTGCGCGCCGTCAACCGCCTCGACGCCCTCAGCCGCCGAACCGGCCGCGAACTCGACGCCGACACCATCGCCCTCCTCCGCGACCTCCTCGCCGGCTCCTGACCCACCGTCCCATCAGCACTCCCACCGCGCCCCGCCCGGCCCGAGCGCCGAGCGGGGCGCGGTGCGTCCTGCCCCGCCTCGGTCGGTCCGGCCCGCACGAGGATGCCGTCATCGGTGCGGCACGGTTACGCCTGCGGAGCGGAGTCTGGCCTCGGTGAGCGCGGTCAGCCGGGCCGCGACCGGGGCCCGGTCCTCGCGGTGGTTGTTGATCAGCTTGTACTGGGCCGAAGCCTTGGCCCATGCCTGTCGGCTGCCGTGATCCCCCAACAGCGCGGGGTTGGCGAGGTAGCGGTCGGCCATGGCGGTCGCGAGTTCTTCGATCCTCGGATCGTCCGGTTCCCAGCTTTCGGCCTCCCAGCCGCGCTTGGTCAGGTCGACGTACTCCGGGTCGTCCAGCCCGTGTTCGAGCTGGGACAGGAAGCCGTCGAAGCCCTCCGGTACCAGTGCCCGGGCCAGTACCAGGGCCTCGTGCTGCGCGGCCACGTAGTCGGGGCCGAAGCCGAGGCCGGGCATCCGGTCCAGGACCGCGCAGGCACGGTCGGGCAGCAGGGCCCGGTCGCCGTCGGCGAGCCGGTGCAGCGTGTCGCGGCGGGCGACCAGCTCATCGATGCGTTCGGTGAGCTGCCGCTCGACGTCGGCGAGCGCGGCGCCGAACCGTGCGGCGTCGGCGTCGAGCATGGGCCCGATCTCGGCCAGCGGCACGCCTGCGGCGGCCAACGTCCGTACCTGCACCAGGTGCAGCAGCTCGCCGGATCCGTACCGTCGGTAGCCGGAGCTGTCACGTTCCGGCTCCGCGACCAGGCCGAGCTTGTGGTAGTGCCGCACCGTCTTCACCGTGACGCCGACGAAGGCCGCAGCCTGTCCGATCGTGACTCCGTTCCTCATCGGCCCAGCTTGCCGCAGAGCACCTCGTCTACGAAACGCTGTTGGGCGGTCCGGAACGCCGGTGCTATCGACAGTTCGGCGTCGTCCACCCAGGTCAGCCCGGCGGTCAGGGTCCTGCTGCCGTCGCGGGTGCTGTACATCAGCGCCGCCGAGCCCATGGTGGCGCCGTTGTGGTGGAAGACCGTGCCACCCTCCGTTTCCTGCGCGAACACCCCCAGGCCGTAGCCGACGGTCGCCTCCGGCGTGCGCATCTCGGCCAGCAGGTCGGCCGGGAGGAGCTTGCCGCCCATCAGCGCGGAGAAGTAGGTGTGCAGGTCCTGAGTGGTCGAGATCATGTCGCCACCGGCTCCGACCCAGGACGGGTTCTGACGGGTGACATCGACCGTCCGCTCCTGCCCGGCGTCCTCGTAGCGGTAGTAGCCGTGGTTGTGCGGCTCGGGGATCTCCGGCGAGGCGCCCGGCGCCACGGTGCCGGTCATCCCCAGCGGTCCCAGGACCAGCCGCTGCAACTCCTCGGCGAACGCATGGCCGGTGACCTTCTCGACCACCAGCCGGGCCAGCACGTAGTTGGTGTTCGCATAGCTCCAGCCCGTACCCGGCGCGAACCGCGCAGGCTTGGACAACGACAGCCGCACCAGCTCTTCGGGCAGGTAGGTCCTGAACCGGTTGTCCACCCACTCCTTGCCCTGCCAGGGGACCCCCAGCACGATCGTCCCGTCCTCGTAGAGCTCGCCGGTGTGGTTGAAGATCCCGCTGGTGTGCTGCAGCAGCATCCGCACAGTGATCCGCGGGTCGAGATCGAAC
Source organism: Kitasatospora purpeofusca (assembly GCF_036010405.1). Classification (NCBI taxonomy): domain Bacteria; kingdom Bacillati; phylum Actinomycetota; class Actinomycetes; order Kitasatosporales; family Streptomycetaceae; genus Kitasatospora; species Kitasatospora purpeofusca. The sequence goes on from NZ_CP108561.1 coordinate 7,778,478, forward strand.
TCGGGCAGGTAGTCACCGGCCGGGGTGTCCAGGCCGATCCTGCCCTCGGCCACCAGCAGGAGCACCGAGGTGGCGACGAAGCTCTTGGTGCTGCTGCCGATCCGGAAGTGCCCGTTCGTCAGCGGCTCGGCGCTCCGGCCCAGCTCGCGCGCACCGGCGCTGCCGACCCACTCGCCCTGCTCGTCGTTCACCCGGAGCTGGACCCCGACGAAACCGGACTCGGCCAGCTCCTCGATCGCCTTCTGCAGCTCCGGACGATCCTGCCCCTGGTCGGAAAGGTCGGTGGACATGGTGCTCCTTCACATCGGTGGTGCCCGGGTCGGCGTCCTGCCGCTGCGACGAGCCTCCGCCCTGACCCAAGGTCAACCTCAACTGTGATCCACCCCACAGTCGCTCCGGTCGGCACGACTGCGAGCGAGAACTCCGAGCCCCGCTCCGGATCCTGGCCGCCGCTCCGCTCGCCCGCGATGCGGCCGGCTGTCACACCGGTCTGATGGGATGCCCGCATGACTGACTGGTCGCAACTCAGCCACGCCTACGGCTCCGCGGACGACATACCCGCCCTGCTCGACCGGATCGAGGCGGATCCGAGTGCCGAGAGCTGGAGCGACCTCTGGTCGGCGCTCTGCCATCAGGGCAGTGTCTACTCGGCCAGCTTCGCGGCGCTTCCCCGGCTGACGGCGATCGCCGTTGCCGCATCCGACCCTAAGGAGCAGCTGAACGCACTGCACCTGGCAGCCGGGATCGTGGCGGGGGCGGACCAGTTGAACGAGGTCGGCGACGTCCGTGCGAAGAACGCCCAGGACATCGCCGACCTGCTGCGCGCGGCGAACGAGCACCTTCGGACGGCTCCCGACCGCTCCGACTACATCTACCTGCTCGAAGCCGTCCTGGCCTTCGAAGGTGTACCGGTCTGGGGCGAGGAGCTGGCCGACGGACTCGTGAACGAGGAGTACCAGACCTCCTGTCCCCGGTGCGAAACCGATCTGTTCATCGCCATGGGCGAATACGGCTACTTCTCCACGAGCGGCGACTACGCCCTGCACGACAACGTCGAGAAGGCGCCCCTCCGACCCGCGGACCCCGGTGACCTGCACGGCATCGGCCTGCGCCTGCACAGCCTCGCCCTCGGCGACGGTCAGCGTGACGTCGCCACCGCGTTGACCTACCTCTTCGGGGGCGCGCGCTGCACGGACTGCGGGGCGGACTTCGTGGTGGCCGACCGGTTGGGCGAATTCTGCTGACGTCGCCGCGGCAGGGACCGGGCGCGGAACAGGAAGTCGGCCCGGTCGACTTCTTGCTCCAGCGCCTGCCCCGGCCTGCGGGGTCCCGGCGCCGGGACCCGTTCACCCACCCGGCCTGGCTCCGGCATCACCCGATCTCGTAGGGTGGCGCCCGTGGTGTGGTGACAGGGGCCACACGGGGTACGAGGCAGCAGAACGCCGCTCAGCGGCGGGGCGGGGCGGTGACCTGGACATGGCGGAGACTACGGCGGTCCCCGGAGGTTCCGACCCCGTGACGGACGCCGGCCCCGGCCCCCAGGACGCCGTACCGCCGAGGTTCGCGCGGAACGCCTACGAGGAGCACCCGCCGGGCCCGGCCGCGCTCTACGAGCCCCCGGCGCCGCAGCCCGCCCCGGTCCCGCAGCCCGTCGCGATTCCGCAGCCCGCCCCGGGCCCGGTGGCGGGACCGCCCGCGCCGTCCACCGGATGGACCGTCACCGGCATGCCCGCCATGGGCGGCGCACCCGTCGTCCCGGCCCCGGCCGGTGCGACACCGCTGCCGTTCACCGTCCCCGGCGCCACTCCCGCGCACGGCCTGTCCGGCATCGGCGGCGCCCTGGGCAGCGGCCCGCGCGGCCGGATCCTGGCCGTCGAGGGCGGCTACGGCACCTCCGGCCGCCGCACCTGGGGCCGAGGCGGCCCCGCCCAGGCCCCGGTGCTGTCCGCGATGCTCGCCGCCGTCTCCCCGCAGGTGCTGCTCGCCGCCGACACCGTCGACGCCGTGCACCTGCCCGGCGCCAGCGACCCGCACACCGTGCTCGCCCACCTGCGCGCCGCCGCCCGTCACCCCGGACCGCTGCTCGTCCACCTCGGCGGCCACCTGCTCGCCGACAAGCGCGGCGGCCAGCTCCACCTCACCCTGCGCGACTCCAAGCCCGGCAGCATCCGTCAGGACGGCCTCGCCTGGCAGTCGATCGCCGGCGAGCTGCGGCACCGCCCGGCGGAGTGGCAGACCCTCGTCGTCGCCGACCTGAGCGCCGATCAGAACGCCTGGTCGCTGCTCCAGGGCGACCTCGCGCCGTTCAGCGAGGGCCTGCCGCTGTGGGCGGTGGTCAGCCCCGACCCGGACCAGATCGGCACCTTCACCCGTGCCCTGATCGAGGCCCTGCACGGCGGCCGCCCGGGCGGCGAGGCCGTCCTCGCGCCGGAACAACTGCGCCACCAGGTCTACTCGGTGCTCCGCCCGGACGTGATCGTGGTCAGCACCCACGCCCCGGACCGCCCGTTCTTCCGCAACACCGCGCGGCGCGGCGAGGGGGCACCGACCGAGTTCGCCCCGTACGAGGCCCCGAGCCCGGCCGCCGTCCTGCCCCGTCCGGCCGCGCCGGACGAGGTCAGCTGGGACGACCGGCCCTGGGGCGAGTCGCCCCGGGACGCCGCCGTCCCGCAGGACGCGGTGCCGGGTCCCCGGTCGGCCGTCACCCTGGACAAGCCGTCCGTCGCTGCCCCGGCCGCTGCCGCCCCGGCGCGCCTGCCCGACGGGCCCGTGAACCTGCTCAAGCCCGGCGTACCGCCCACCCCGCCGCCCCCGCCGCACCCGGTCGACCTGCGGAAGGCCGGCGCCTGGCAGCCGCCGGCGGCGGAGCCCGAGCTCGTGGTCGGGGCCGTGCCGGAGGTCGTGCCCGAGCCCGAGGCCGTGGCTGAACCGGAGGCCGTCGAGGCGCCGGAGTCGGAGCCCACCGACGCGGCCCCGGTCGGCGCGCCGCCCACCGACGCCGAGCCCGAGGCGGCTCGGCCCGAGGACGCGACCACCGAGGAGCCCGAGGCGGCGCCCGCGTCGGAGGCCGCGCCGGAACCCGTGCCCGCGCCCGCCCCCGCGCCGGAACGCTCCGAGCCCCGCGCCGACTACCGCGAGGTCATCGGCCGGATCGTCCGCAGCGCCGACGCCGGTGACCACGCGGCCGCCACCGACCTGGCCTTCGCCCTGGAACTGGAGGCGATCGCCGAGCACGGTCCGGTGTCCGCACCCGTCCTCCAGGTCCGTCAGGTCCGCGCCCACGTGTCCCGGCTCGCCGGCCGGACGGCCGAGGCCGCCGGCATCTACCGCGAGGTCGCCCTGACCCTGCTCCGCAGCGAGGGGCCCGAGCACCCGGAGACCCAGCACGCGGCGACCAACGCCGAGGCCTGCTGGCGGGCGATCCCGGACCGTGAGGAGGCCCTGCGGATCGCCCCGGAGATCATCGAACTGCGCGCCCACCTCCCGGGCCCCGACGGCCGCAAGCTCCGCGCCGCCGAACGCCACCTCGCCACCCTGGCCGGCCCCCGCCCCGACCCCGCCTGACCGGCGATGGGTTTCTGGTCGGCGTGGCGGGAGAACCGCCGCTCCCTCAAGCGATCGCTCCGGACGGGTGAGCCCTGGCCGGAGGCGGACCTGTCGGAGTTCGTCGCGGCGATCGAGGCGTCGGGACTCTTCGAGTCGACGGAAGCGGTGACGGTCGCGCCGGGGAGCGTCGACCTCTACCTGGAGGCACCCACCGGCCAGGCCTTCGTCGTCATGGTCGCGGACGGCTCCGACTCCTGCCGGATCATCTGCGACGCCTACGTCTTCGACTGGGTTCCGACGTGCCTGGCGCTGGAGTTCCTCCGGACCGTCATGGCCGGCGAGATCGAAGTGGACTTCTCGACCTCGCGCCGCCGGGTGCTGCTGGGCGTCCCACTGACCGGCGAGGGCACCTGGCGGGACTCCCGCTGGTTCGACGACGACCTCGCCCCGTGGGAGACCCGGGCGATGGCGCGCGGCCGAACACCCACGCCCTGACGGACATCGGCCGCGTCGTATGCTCGTCCGCTGTGGACGACGCCGAGCTGACGAAGCTCACGACGATACCGATGACCAGCAAGAACGCCCGGATGCTGGAGCGGACGGCCCGCCGTCGGCTTCGGCGCGACGGGGCGGCCTTCGTGGCCGGCCTCGGCATCGGGCTGGCACCGCGGCACCGCTCGTTGCCGGCCGGCTCCGAGGCCTCGGAGGCGTTCGACGACCTCTTGGACCGCCTGGTGCGCCTGCTGGCGGTGACCCGCGGCCCCGGGCACGTCGACGAGCTGCTGCGGCTGCTGGCCGCGAGCAGGCCGGACGACTCCGAGCACGACCGCTACGTGGCCTCCCTGCTGGCCTCCTGCCAACGGCCCGCCGACCTCGCCGCGGTGTACGAGGAGAAGGCCGTTGCCTCCGATGAGCTGCGGGCCTGCCTGCTGCACGAACTGGTGCTCCGGGGAGTCCCGGTGGCGGAGCTCCCGGGCATCGCCGCTTGGGCGACCTCCCCGCACTGGCGCGACCACCCGTTGGCCGCGCTGCCGCTGGTGCCTACGGAGCCGGAACGGGACCCGGACCTGCCGGCCTACTCGGTCGACGGCAGCAGCTGCGGGTTCCCCTACCCGGACCCGGACGATCGCTACCCGGCTCCCCGGCTCGATGCCGCGCCGGTGGCGGCGGTGGAGACGACGACCGCCGCCACCGCCCGGGCCATGGCGTCGGCGGTGGCGAACTGGGCCGAGCACCCGGAGGAGCCGGAGGGACGCGTCGAAGCGCGGACCTTCGCCTTCGCGGAGCCCCTGGAGCCCGGGGCCGTGCCCGGTGCACTCCTCGCGCTGGGCCTGGACTGCCTGACCGACCTGGGCGAGCTGCCGGAGCCCGGGCGGAGGACCGCGTTCGGGGTGGTCCCCGTCGAGGCGGCCGAGGTCTGGCAGTCCCTGTTCGCCGCCTCCTCCACCGGCGGCGCCTACGACTCGGCCTGCTACGGCGCCTACGGACGGCTCCACGCCCGGCGCTCGCTGGCCGCACTCGCCGGGGCCCCGCCGGACGCCCCGCCGAGCGAGGTGGAGGCCCGCGTCCGGGAGTGCACCTGGTACCGCTTCGGCGCGGACACCCCGTGGTTCCACCGGGTGGTCTGGGACCTGGGCGTACTGGCCGTCACCCAGGACCGCCGCCGCCTGGCCGTCCTGGCAGCTACGACGACCGACTGACGGGGCCTCGGAGCAGTGGGAAGTCGGACCGCCCGACTTCCCACTCCGGTGCGGTGGCGTTGCGACGCACATCGTTCTTGCCCCGACCCATGAGTCGTGGCAGGAGGTACGAACCCGCTCAGCCGAAGCCGACCTCGGTGAAGCAGCAACCGCCGCGCTCGGCGGCGGGCAGGACCGGGCCCGGGGTGAGCCGCGGGGCCTGGCGGAAGTACTGGCGGAAGCCCGACGCGCGGAACCTCAGGTCGAACGCGTGGCCCTCGATGTGCCATTGCGGCCAGTCCTGCATGCCGTCGTCCGGTGCCAGCCGGTGCACATCGGCGATCTCCAGCTCCGGGTGCGTGCCCTTGAAGCCGAGGTCGCCCTCAAGGTCCCCGACCTCTTCGAAGACGAGCGTCGCGGGGGCGGTCCAGAAGGAGAAACTCTTCGCCGGCCTGACCGGGTGGACCCAGCGCACGATGTAGTCGAGGTCGAGCAGGAGCCTCGGCAGGATGTCCGTCTGTTGCAGGTGCAACCCGTGAATGGTGGCGTCGTGCCAGCCCATCTCCTCGAAGTCGGCATCGCTCCAGACGCTCTTCGCGAGACCCGATTCCTGGTGGCTGTCCATACCCGTATCCAACCAGGGCGGTTCGTCCCGGCCCGCCAGGGGTTGGCGGTGCACGTTCCGAAGAGCCGTCGGAGTGGGAAGTCGGACCGGCCGACTTCCCACTCCGAGCACGGTCCCGGCGACCGCCGGCCTGCGCACTCCACGGTCTGAGGGCGGTGCCGCCGACAACTGCCTCCGCACTGTGATCACCAGGGCGGGCGTTCTTCGAAGGCGTGCCGACTGCGGATCATGGCGTCACTATTTGGCAGTTACTGCGGACTGCCGTCGTCGAGTCCGGCAACGACCCGCATGTCCGCTTCGGACATGCCCAGAACCTTGGCGATCTCACGGGCGAGAAGGGGCTTTGGGTTGAGTTTGCCGTTTCGAAGCATGTGGATGGTGGACGGCGATCGTGCGGTCTCCACGGCCATCTCTTGGACCGGAATCCCGCGCAACTCCATCAACCCGGTGAGCACCCTTGCGAACGGATGCGGTTCCAGCTGCCCGGCCGGGCCGGCGGCCGGGCCGAGGACCACCTCGCCGATCTTGGCCTGGAATCGGATCAGTCGGTCACCCGCGAATCCGACCTTCGCGACGAAGGGCAGGGTCTCACCACTGCCGGAACCGGCCGTGCCCGGCACTGACACTTCTGTGAATGCTGCGGGTAGGCCGTGGTGGTCACTGTTGATCTCCAGGGGACGGCCCGGCTCGACATCGCTGATCCGCCAGTCGCGGTTCCACCAGGGAAGTTCCTGCAGCAGCTCGTTGAAGAAGGGCGGCAGTACGGTGACATCCACGGGGTCCGGAGGGTTCTTCTGACCGACCCAGATGATTCCGGGCCAGTACGTCAGCGCCGCGATCACGTCCGTCGTCAGTGTGCGGTTGGCAGTCTCCATATCCACACTCTCCCACCGGCCGGCAGGGCAATCCCTTGTCATCGGGCAGACGATGTCTGATGCAGCACTGGAGCTTGTTGCGAGCGCAGATCCTTCTTTGCGACGATCATGGTCCGGTACGAAGGGATGGCAGATCACCATGAGGCACGAGCCGGAGGCGTGGTACAGCGCCAGAACCTTCTACAGATGGCGGACCTGGGAAAACCGCCCCTACGAGGAGCGTGTCGTGCTGTTCCTGGCGCGGTCCCTCGACGAGGCCGTCGAACTGGCCGAGCGGGAGTCGGCCGAGTACGCCGGGGAGGGCGGTCTCGAAGTCCTCGACATGGTGCAGGCGTACCGGATCTCCGGTGGTGACGAGGCTGTGGGCGTGGGTACGGAGGTGTTCTCCAGACTGCATGCGCTCGACCTCCCGGAGAACGCGTTTCTCGACCGCTACGACTCGGGGCCGGCGCACACTCAGATCAGCGAGTGATGCTGCCGAAGCAGGACCCGGTCGGGCAGCGGCAGGCACCACGGCCTGCCGCCGCCACCGCACCGGCCCCGACCGGTCCCAGGGCCAGGGCGGATTGAACTCTCCGGGCCGGATCCGGCACTCCCCGGGTGACCGGCACCGGGAACGATGGACGGAGTTCTACGGGCATTTGTCAGATCCAATTCTGAAGAGGCGCCTTGTCGCTCTGGTTACCCTTGGCGCATGGAGCAGGACCATCCCCTTGTCCGCGACGTCTACCCGGACCTCGTCGCCGAGCTGACCACCCTCCTGGAGGGTGAAGGAGAACTCGACCTCGCCGACTGCGTGCAGAAGGTTCGCCTGGTAGGCGCGTGTGACTGCGGCGATGATTTCTGCCAGAGCATCCGGACGGCAGTTCGTCCGCCGGGACAGCCGTACGGTGTCGGCCATCGATGCGTGCCGCTCCTGCCCTCGAAAGGCACGGTGGCCCTGGATGTCGTGGACGGCCGGATCATGTACATCGAAGTGCTCGATCGCCCGCCGATGTGCTCTGAGCCCAGGTAGCGTCAGGGCCAGCGGGACGAGATGCACTTCGACGAGAACGAGTCGCAGGCTGTTCGAGAGGAACGCTTCGCCGCAGAACGGGCCGAACGCAGAGAGGCACGCAGGACTGCGCAGCTCGACTCGCGGGGAGCCCACCTCGGCGCGGCAATCGTGACCATCGCCCTGGTCCTCCTCGGCTGGTACGGCAAGCTGATCGCGCTGGGCATCGTCAGCGGAGTCTTTCTGCTCTGGTCCTCCGCAGCCCTCGCGTGGGCCCACGTCGATGGGGACCATGGCCGGCATGCACTCCAGCGCGCGTACAACGTCACCTTCGGATGGGGCGACGGGCTCTGAGCACCAGGCCCGCCGCTTTTGGTCCTCACGTACGCGTACTGCCTGCGTTGACCCTGTCCGGTGAGAACCGGTGCGCGTCTGTTGGAAGTCGGAGCTCACACGTCGGACGGTACCTCGGTGAGGAACGCCCGGTACGGAGTGGCGAAGTGCCAGGCGGAGTCGCGGACCTGGCAGGCACGAGTCACCTGAACCGGGTCGGTGATGAGCTCCACGCCGGTCAGATCGTCGTCGGAGTCGAAGTGCAACAGGGCGATCACGCGTGAGTCGAACAGCCAGGTGTCTTCGTCGGGAAGGCCCAGGCGATCGGCGTCGGCGCGCCAGAGGTAGCGGATGTCCTCGCCGACGGCGCTGTTCCGCTCGGCGTTGTCGAGCAGGTACCGCTGTCCTGGGGTTGGTGGGTTGTCCATGATCCGCACCCGCTCGAAGCGCTTGCCGAGGGCCACCTGCTCGCGGCGCGAGACGCACCACGGGTCCTCCAGGTCCCATCCGGGCGCCCTTCCGGCGGCGAACCGGTGGTAGGTCTCGGTCTGTACGTCGGACCGGTACCTGCGGCGGGTCTCCAGCCGGAAGGCCGTGTGCTCGAAGTTCTCGAACATGCCGTCGAACTCTTCGAAGCTGATCAGCGTCGGCTCCCGGTCTACGTATCGCGGGGAGTTGCTCCCCCTTGCTGTCGGTCTGAGATCCAGGATGACGCGGGAGTGGGCAGGCTCGGGCGCTGATTCTCGAATATCCTCCCGATCCCTCCGGGCCGAGGCGGAGCAGGGTGGTGCGCGCCCGGCGTGCGGGGGCGGGGGAGAGGTGCGGCGCGGGGCTTCGCACCGGTGTGCGCCTGTTGGTGGTGGTGCTTCGTGGTGGTGTCGATGTTCTTTGGTGTCAGGGGAGTTGGGCGTCAATGGAGAAATGGGAGGTGGTGAGCCCCTCGGGTCGGGTGGGCTCCGGTGGTCGGGAAGGCGTTCGAAGTGCGGGGATGGAGGGACCTTCTCGGGCCTACGCTGACGATGCATCCGACGCGCACGGTGCGTGCCTGCGCGGATGCGGACAGTGTGACGTGAGTGTGATCCGGAGATCAGGGGAGGCCGGGATGGCCGAGGTTCGGGGTGGCGGCGAGAGCGGCGACGTGAGGCCGGAGTTGGACGAGGACCTGTCGGAGGTCTCGGACTTCCTGCATGCGATCGGCCAGCAGATCAAGCTGCTGCGCGAGCAGGCGGGCCTGACGCAGAAGCAGTTCGCCAAGGAGGTCGGCTACACCGAGAGCCTGATCGGCTCGGTGGAGCAGGGGAAGCGGACGCCGCAGCGGGAGCTGCTGGAGGCGTCGGAGCGGCTGTTGGACGGCAGGGGGCTGCTGATCGCCGCCGCGGACGACATCGAGAAGGCGAAGGCGAAGGCGCGGGTGCGGCACCCGGAGTGGTTCCGGAACTACGCCACCCTTGAAGCATCGGCCCTCGAACACCACGACTGGAGTGCCTACTTGGCACCGGGGCTTCTCCAGACGGAGGAGTATGCCCGTGCGGTCTTCCGGATGCGACAGCCCTTGCTGACGGAGGAGAGGGTTGAGATCCGGGTGGCAGCTCGGATGGCGCGGCAGGAGGTTCTTGCCCGGTGGCCTCGCGCGGTCTTCAGCTGGGTGATCGACGAGAGCGTGCTGAACCGACGGCTCGGTGGTCCGGAGGTGCACAGGAGGCAGCTCGAACGGTTCCTGGAGATCGGGGAAACCCGGGGCATGACGCTTCAGGTCATGCCGATGGACCGGGCCGAGAACGCCGGTATGGATGGTTCGTTCATCCTCATCACGCCCAAGGGGCGCCCGCAGACCGGCTATATGGAGGTCCAGAGGAACGGTAGGCTCATTACCGATGCGGAGGAGGTCCGGTTCCTCAATGTGCGGTACGGCACCCTCAGAGCGCAGGCGCATTCTCCGCAGGAGTCCCTGTCCTTGATCGAAAAGATGCTGGGAGAGCGATGAGCAGCGATCTGGTGTGGTTCAAGAGCAGCTACAGCGGCGGCGAGGGCGGCGCTTGCGTCGAGATCGCCGAGGCGGCGGAATCGGTCCTGGTGCGTGATTCGAAGGACAAGTCGGGTCCGCAGTTGGCCTTTTCCTCCGAGGCGTGGCACTCGTTCGTCGAGTTCGCGCAGTCGGTTCGATGACCGGCAATCCACTGTGGTTCAAGAGCAGCCACAGCGGCGGCGAGGGTGGCGACTGCGTCGAGGTGTGGTTCAAGAGCAGCCACAGCGGCAACGAGGGCGGTGACTGTATCGAGGTCGCCGAGATCACGGACGCGGTCCTGGTGCGTGATTCGAAGGACAAGTCCGGTCCCCGGCTGGCCTTCTCCCCGACCGCCTGGCGCTCCTTCGTCGAGTTCGCGCAGTCGGTCTGACGTGACAGTGCGGCCGTCCGCCGATCGGCTGACGGCCGCACCGCCTTGCGTCAGGTACTACCGTCCCGCGACCGCGTGGGCGAAGCGGCCGGCGTCGATGGTGCCGAGGCCGCTGGCGAGGTCGTAGCCCTTGGCGGCCTGGTAGCCGGTGACGGTGTCCCAGCTGTTGTCGCCGGTGGTCACGTCGCTGATGCCGCTCCACTGGTTCGGGAGCAGGTTCAGGCCGTAGAGGCGCCAGTTGAGCTGGCCGAGCCGGTGGCCGGCGAGCTGGTCGGCGAGGGCGACGACGCCGGAGAAGATCGGCGCGGCCTCGCTGGTGCCGCCGGTGAGGTGCCAGCCGGCGCGGGTCGGGTCGTAGGACTCGTAGGTCCACGCGCCGCCGTCGACGGCCGCGCTCATGCTGATGTCCGGGGTGCCGCGGTGGTTGCCGGTGACCTTGGCGACGCCGGTCTGGTACAGCGGCCGGTCGAACACGCCGGAGACGCCGCCGCCGCCCGCGCCGTAGGCGTCGTGCCAGACCTTGTCCGGCGCGGTGCGCTTGCCGCTGTCGTCCAGGGTCATCTGGGTGCCGCCGATGGAGGTGACCAGCGGGTCCGAGGACGGCCAGGAGTTGACCTTGTACGGGTACAGGTCCGAGCCGTTCTCCTTGGCGTCGGTGGCCCCGTTGTCGCCCGAGGAGGCGAGCACCGTGACGTCGTGCGCGGCGGCCTCCTTGAAGGCGTAGCGCAGGTCGGTGAGCGACTTGAAGTCGCCCTTGTCGAAACCGGGGAAGGTGTTCTCGGTGGCGCCGAAGCTCTGCGAGATGACGTCCGCCCGGCCGGAGCGGATGAGCGCCTGCTCGGCGTCCATCATCTCGGGCAGGCCGGTGACCCCCTCGGTCTCGGCGACGCCGGTCTCGACCAGGATGATGTGGGCGTCCGGGGCCACGGCGTGCGCGTACTCGACGTCCAGGGTGGATTCGCCGGCCCAGCCGGTGTGGTCCGGGTTGGTCGGGTCGAAGGGCGGGACGTTGCCCCACTTCATGATCTCGACCTGGGTGTCCGGGATGCCCCACTGCTTGTCGAAGACCTCCAGGTCGTGCTGGATGGTCGGCGAGCCGAAGGAGTCGACGATGACGATGGTGCGGCCCTTGCCGGTGACGCCCTCCTTGTAGAGGGAGTTCAGGTTGTAGGCCTCGCGGTACTGGAGCGGGGAGTAGCAGTGGATGCCGAGCTGGCTGACGCAGTCCGAGGTGGACAGCGGCGCGGTCCGGCCGAGGGCGTTGACGTGGCCGGCCGAGGCGGGCCGGACGTGGACGCCGGCGGCGGTCGGCGCGCCCGTGGTGGCGGCACCTGCGACGACGGAGCCGGTGGAGACGGTGCCGGCCGTGAGGGCGGTGGCCCCGACGGCGAGCAGGGCCAGGGCGCGGCGGAGGGTGCGGGGGCTGCCCATGGGACTCCTTGGGACGTGGACCCGGCCGGGATCGGTCGGGTCGGTTGGGCCATCCCATCGACTGCCGCATGATCATGCCATAGTCATTTCATACTGTAGGCATGGTCGTCTCCGGCCACGGGAAAAGGTCAAGACCGTCCCAGGTGAAGGTAACCCAGCACCGGGGACGGTCTTCTGATGATCCGTCAGACAGCCTTTCGTGTCAGCGCGCCCCGCCGTTGACGTACAGGGTCTGGCCGCTCACGTAGGAGGCCTCCTCGCTCGCCAGGAAGGCGACCACCGAGGCGATCTCCTCCGGCTGCCCGACCCGTCGCAGCGGCGTGCGGGCGGACACCTCGGCCTGGTGGTCCTCGGCGGTGGCGCCGACCCGCTCGGCCGTCGCGGCGGTCATCGGGGTCGCGATGTAGCCGGGGGCGACGGCGTTCACATTGATGTTGAACGGGCCCAGCTCGATCGCCAGCGTCGCGGTCAGGCCCTGGATGCCGGCCTTGGCGGCGGCGTAGTTGGCCTGGCCCCGGTTGCCCAGCGCCGAGCGCGAGCTGAGTGAGACGATCTTGCCCCACTTCTGCGCGACCATGTACTTCTGCGCCACGTGGCTGCAGTTGTAGGCGCTGGTCAGGTTGACCGTCAGGACGGCGTCCCAGTCGGCCTTGGGCATCTTGAAGAACAGGTTGTCCCGGGTGATGCCCGCGTTGTTGATCAGGATGTGCAGACCGCCGAGGTCCTCGGCGATCCGGGCGAACACCGCCTCCACGGCGTCGTAGTCGGCCACGTCGCAGCCGTACGCCCGGGCCGTGCCGCCCTTGGCGGTGATCTCCTCGGCGGTGCCGGCCGCCCGTTCGGCCGAGAGGTCGACGACGGCCACCGTCGCGCCCTCCTCGGCCAGCAGGCGCGCCGTCGCGGCGCCGATCCCCTGCGCGCCGCCGGTGACGACGGCGACCTTGCCTGCGAAACGCGTCATGGTGCTGCTCCTCGGGAGCTCAAGAGTGGTAAGGACAGAAGGAGTTGGGGCCGTCAGGCGGACTCGACCAGCACCGCCGTGCCCTGGCCGACGCCCACGCACATGGTGGCGAGGCCGCGGCGGCCGCCGGTACGGCGCATCCGGTGCAGCAGGGTGGTGAGGATCCGGGCGCCGGAGCCGCCGAGCGGGTGGCCGAGCGCGATCGCGCCGCCGGTCGGGTTGACCAGCTCGGGGTCGATCCCCAGCTGGTCGACCGAGGCCAGCACCTGCGCCGCGAACGCCTCGTTCAGCTCGGCCTCCGCGACGTCCGCCAGCGTCCAGCCGGCCCGGGCGAGCACCTTGCGGGTGGCCGGCACCGGACCGATGCCCATCACGTCCGGGTGCACGCCCGCGGAGGCCCCGGCCACGTACCGGCCGAGCGGCTCCAGCCCGAACTCGCCGAGCGCCTCCTCGCTGACCAGGACGAGCCCGGCCGCGCCGTCGTTCATCGGCGAGGCGTTGCCCGCCGTCACCGTGCCCTCGGGGCGGAAGGCGGGCTTGAGCCGGGCGAGCTTCTCCAGGCTGGTGTCCTCGCGGATCGACTCGTCCTGGTCGACGGTCACCCCGTCGGCCCGCTCGACCGGGATCAGCTCGGCGTCGAAGTGCCCGTTCTTGCGTGCGGCAGCGGCGAGTTGGTGGCTGCGCAGCGCGAAGGCGTCCTGCCGCTCCCGGGTGATGCCGTACCGGCCGGCCACCTCCTCGGCGGTCTCGCCCATCGAGAGCACGCCGTGGAGTTCGGCCATCCGCGGGTTGGTGAGCCGCCAGCCGAGCCGGGTGTCGAAGGTCTCGATCCGGTGCGGCAGCGCCTCGTCGGGGCGGGGCAGGACGAAGGGGGCGCGGGTCATCGACTCGCAGCCGCCGGCCAGCACCACGTCCGCCTCGCCGGAGCCGATCGCCCGGGCGGCCATGGTGACCGCCTCCAGGCCGGAGGCGCAGAGCCGGTTGACGGTGGCGCCGGGCACGCTGTCGGGCAGTCCGGCGAGCAGGACGGCCATCCGGGCCGCGTTGCGGTTGTCCTCGCCGGCCTGGTTGGCGGCGCCCCAGTAGACGTCGTCGATCCGGGCCGGGTCGAGGGTGGGCAGGTCGGTGACCAGGGCGCGCAGCACGGTGGCCGAGAGGTCGTCCGGGCGGACCTGGGCGAGCGCTCCGCGCAGCCGGCCGATGGGTGTGCGGCGGGCCGCGGCGAAGTAGACGGGACGCACGACGGCGGATCTCCTTTTGGGAGGGGGTGAGGGTGGCTCGCCCCGGTGGGGGCGGACGGATGTCAGAAGGCGTTGACGCCGGTGAGCGCGCGCCCGATGAGCAGCTGGTGGATCTGGCTGGTGCCCTCGTAGAGGGTCATCACCCGCGCGTCGCGCAGGTACTTGCCGACGGGGTACTCGTCGATGAAGCCGTAACCGCCGAAGACCTGGAGCGCGTTGTTGGCGGCCCGCACCGCCGCCTCGCTGGCGAACAGCTTGGCGACGGAGGACTCGGTGGCGAACGGCAGGCCCCGGTCGATGTGGTCGGCGACCTTCCAGGTGAGCAGCCGGGCCGCCTCGACGTCCACGGCGATCCCGGCGAGCAGCTGCTGCACCAGCTGGTGCGAGGCGATCGGCGCGCCGAACTGCTCGCGCTCGCCCGCGTACCGGACGGCGGCGTCGAGGCAGGCCCGGGCGATGCCGACGCAGCCGGCGGCGACGGACATCCGGCCCTTGGCGAGGGCGGCCATGGCGACGGTGAAGCCCTTGCCGACCTCGCCGAGCCGGGCGCTGTCGGGCACCCGGACGGCGTCGAAGGCGAGTTCGGCGGTGGCCTGGCCGCGCAGACCGAGCTTGCCGTGGATCTCGGTGCGGGTGAAGCCGGGCAGGTCGGTGGGGACGAGGAAGGCGGTGATGCCGCGGTGGCCCGGCTCGCCGGTGCGGGCGAGGACGAGGGCGACGTCGGCCCAGGTGCCGTTGGTGATGAAGGTCTTGGTGCCGCTGAGCGACCAGTGGCCGTCGCTCCCGCAGACGGCCCGGGTGGTGAGGTTGGCGGCGTCGGATCCGGTGCCGGGCTCGGTGAGGGCGAAGCAGCCGAGCGCCTCGCCGGAGGTGAGCCGGGGCAGCCAGTGCCGCTTCTGCTCCTCGGTGCCGAAGGCGTTGACGGACTTGGCGACCAGGCCGAGCGAGACGGAGACGATGCCGCGCACGGCGGAGTCGCCCCGGCCGAGTTCCTCCAGGACGAGGCAGTAGGCGAGGTGGTCGCCGCCGCTGCCGCCGTACTCCTCGGGGAGGGTCAGTCCGAGGAAGCCGAGCTTGCCCAGCCGGCCGATGATCGCGCGGTCGACCGACTCGGCGCGGTCCCAGGCGGCGGCGTGCGGGGCGATCTCGCGGTCGGTGAAGGAGGCCGCGAGCTCGCGGACGGCGGCCTGTTCCTCGGAGAGCTCCAGATCCATGGCGGGCGACCAATCCGGTTAAACTAGCGCTGCAAGTTTTACCGGGACTGTAGCCCCGGGCGGGGCCTCCTGGGAAGGGGGACCTGTCAGAATCGGGCCCGCCCCGCACCGAGCCCACCCGACCGGACGTACCGGATGTACCGGACGGGTCGGGCACACCCACCGGACCGACCCACTGGGCCGGACGAACCCGCCCGACCGCGAACACCCCACCGGAGGAGCCGCGCCGATGCCCCGCCCGCGCACCCCCCTGCTCAACCGCGAGCGCATCGTCGTCGCCGCGCTGCGCCTGGTCGACGAGGAGGGCCTGGCCGCGCTCTCCACCCGCCGCCTGGCCGGCGAGCTCTCGGTGAGCGGGCCGTCCCTCTACAACCACTTCGCCACCAAGGACGAACTGCTGGACGCGGTCGTGGACGGGGTGATCGGGGAGGTCGACCTGTCGATGTTCGGCACCGGCGCGCCCTGGCCGGAGGCACTGCGGGACTGGGCCCGCTCCTACCGGGCCGCGCTCGCCGCCCACCCCAACATCGTCCCGGTGCTGGCCCAGGGCCCCGGGCGCCGGCCGAACGCGCTGCGGCTGGCCGACGCCGTCTTCGGCTGCCTGGTCGAGGCGGGCTGGCCGCGCGGGCAGGCGACCAGGATCGGCGCGCTGATGCGCTACTTCGTCACCGGATCCGCCCTGGCCTCCTTCGCGGCCGGCTTCCCGGAGGACGCCGGGCTGTACGACGCGGCCGACTACCCCCACCTCGGCGAGGCGCACCGGCTGGCCGAGCACCGGGCGGCCGTGGACGAGGGCGCTTTCGAGACCGGGCTGGAGGCGCTGCTCGACGGGCTGGTGCTGCGCTTCGACCGGCTGGGGCGGAGCGGTCAGGACTCGCGGGCCACGGACGCCGGGCGCCCCACCCCTCACCAGGGCCCGCCCACCCCTCACCAGGGCTCGCGCACCACGAACGCCGGTCGCAGCTCGGGGTCCACCGGGTCGTAGTACCGGTGGTAGACGGGCGTCAGCCCGCCCGAGACCGGCGGCACGATCCAGCTCCAGTCGGCGGGAGTCGGCCGCCCGAGCCGCTTCTCCTGCGCGATGTGCTTGAGGAACCGCTCCGACTCGGTGTGGTGGTCGGCCATGGTCACCCCGGCCTCCTGGAAGGAGTGCAGCACCGCGACGTTCAGCTCCACCAGCGCGCGGTCCCGCCAGAGCGTGCGCTCGTGGGAGGTGTCCAGGCCGAGCCGTTCGGCGACGGTGGCCAGCATCGCGTAGCGGTCGGCGTCGGCCAGGTTGCGGGCGCCGATCTCGGTGCCCATGTACCAGCCGTTGAACGGCGCGGTCGGGTAGCGGACGCCGCCGATCTCCAGCGTCATGTCACTGATCGCCGGTACCGCGTACCAGCGCAGGCCGAGCTCGGCGAACCACGGGTGCTCGGGGTGCGAGAGCCGGACCTCCAGGGTGGTGTCCTCCGGCAGTTCGTACCATTCGGGCCGCTCACCGGGCCGTTCCTGGACGAGCAGCGGCAGCACCTCGAAGGGCTCCTCGCCGCACTTCCAGCCGAGGTCGCGGGCCCGGGCGGCGAGCTGCGCGCCCGCCGGGTCGCCGGTCCAGCCGCCGTCCGGGGAGGGGTGCCCGGCGTAGCGGATCAGCTGCTGGTTGACGATCCGGGCGGCCGGACGGCCCGGCCGGTCGGGGGCGAACACCGAGACCACGGGGCGGATCCGCCCGCCGTTGGTGGCGGTGCGCAGGTGGTCGAAGCACTCGGCGGCGATGTCGTCGGCGGAGGAGAGGTGGCGCAGGTCGCGCACCACCAGGCTGCGCCAGTACAGCCGGCCGATGCAGCGGGCGGCGTTGCGCCAGGCGAGCCGGGCGCCGTGGGCGAGTTCGGCGGGGGTGTGCTCGTAGGTGCCGGTGCGGTCGATCTCGTCGAGCACGGCGCGGACCCGGGCGGCGGTGTCGCCGGCGCCGGGTTGCTCGCGGTGGAACTGCCGGACGAACTCGGCCGCCTGCCGGGGGTCGGTGAAGTGGTCCTCGTCGGCCGGTTCCGGGGCGGTGGCGCCCGGGGGTTCCTCCGGCACCAGGTGGCCGTGGACGTGGCCGTGCGAGTAGGGGCAGGCGCCGACGGGTGCGGCGGTGGCGCGGCGCGGACCGCGGTCGGTCCGCTCACCACGGTCACCGCGGTCATCGCGGTCACCGCGGTCGCCGCGCATGCTGCGGGTGCGTAGCCGGTCGAAGATCAAGGACATCCCTCCTGCGGGACAGGAAACCGGAGGTGCCCGGCCCGCCGCAGAGAGTGAACGATTCAGCCCCCGCCCCCGGCGTCCAAGCGCTAGGGTGCGGGGGCTGATCCAGAGGGGGACGGGGCTCAGCCCATGTCCTCCAGCCGGACGCCCTTGGTCTCCTTCATGAACCTCGCCACGAAGACGATCGACAGCGCCGCGAACACCGCGTACGCGAGGTAGGTCGCGGAGAGGCTCCAGCGCGAGAGCGCCGGGAACGAGACGGTGATCGCCCAGTTGGCGATCCACTGCGCGGAGGCGGCCACCGAGAGCGCGGCGGCGCGGATCCGGTTGGGGAACATCTCGCCGAGCATCACCCAGACCACCACGCCCCAGGAGAGCGCGAAGAACAGCACGAAGGCGTTGGCGGCGATCAGCGCCACGGTGCCCTGGAGGTCGGGCAGGGTGACGTCGTCCCCGCTGCCGGTGGCGGAGGAGAACGCCCAGGCGCAGGCGCCGAGCGCGACGGCCATGCCGGCCGAGCCGATCAGGGCGAGCGGCTTGCGGCCGATCCGGTCGACCAGCAGGATCGCGATCACGGTGCCGAGGATGTTGATGACCGAGCCGATGAAGCTGATCAGCAGCGAGTTGGACTGGTCGATGCCGACGGACTGCCAGAGGATCGACGAGTAGTAGAAGATCACGTTGATGCCGACGAGCTGCTGGAAGACCGACAGGCCGATGCCGACCCAGACGATCGGCAGCAGACCGAACCGGCCGCCGAGCAGGTCGCGGAAGCGCGGGCGGTGGTCGGAGTCGATCAGGCCGCGGATCTCGGCGATCCGGGCCTCGGTGTCGGAGTCCCGGCCCTCGATGTCGGCGAGCACGGCGCGGGCCTCGTCGAGGCGGTCGGCGGCGATCAGGAAGCGTGGCGACTCGGGGATGGTCGAGGCCAGCACGAAGTAGACGGCGGCCGGCACGACGCAGATCCCGAGCATCCACTGCCAGGCCTCAAGGCCGAGCAGCTGGCCGCGGGTGTCGCCCCCGGCGGCGTCCGCCAGCAGCCAGTTGACCAGCTGCGAGATCGCGATGCCGAGCACGATCGCGGCCTGCTGGAAGGAGGCGAGCCGGCCCCGGTACTCGGTCGGCGCCACCTCGGCGATGTAGGTCGGGGCGATGACCGAGGCGATGCCGATGGCCGCTCCGCCGAGGACCCTCCAGAGGGCGAGGTCCCAGGCGGAGAAAGGCAGCATCGAGCCGATCGCGCTGACCGCGAAGAGCAGCGCCCCGGCCTTCATCACGGTGATCCGGCCGTAGCGGTCGGCGAACCGGCCGGCCAGGGCGGCGCCGACGGCCGAGCCCAGCAGCGCGGAGGAGACGATCAGGCCGGTCACGCCGTCGCCGACGCCGAACTTCTCCTGGATGCCGGAGACCGCGCCGTTGATCACGGAGCTGTCGTAGCCGAACAGGAAGCCGCCGAGGGCCGCCGCGGCGGTGATGAAGACGACGAAGCCGAGCCGGCCGGACGGTGCCGGCCCGGTCTCCGCCCCCGAGGGCCCCGAGGGCTCCACGGACTGCTGGGTGACGCTCACGATCTTGACTCCTGGTACTCAACGCTGAGTTCGGTAGCCGAGATCGTAACCCCTCAATGTTCAAGTGTTGTACGTGGGATGCCGCTCAAGTGCCTTCGCTGATTAGTAAGGTGAACAATCAAATGCACCCCGCACCGGGTCCGCTCAGGCCGGGTGGGCCAGCGACAGCCCGAACCGGCCCTGGCCGTCCGTCCACCAGGCCGAGAGCCGCAGTCCGGCGGCGGCCAGCTCCTCGGCCACCCGCTCCCGGCGGAACTTCGCCGACACCTCGGTGCGCAGCTCCTCGCCCTGCGCGAAGGTCACCGGCAGGTCCAGCGCCGGGATCTTCACGGTCTGCTCGACGAGCGAGCGCAGCCGCATCTCGATCCACTCCCGCTCCGGGTCCCAGAGCGCCACGTGCTCGAACGAGTCCGGCTCGAAGTCGGCGGACAGCTCGCGGTTCAGCACGTTGAGCACGTTGCGGTTGAACTCCGCGGTCACCCCGGCCGCGTCGTCGTACGCGGCGACCAGCACCTTCGGGTCCTTGACCAGGTCGGTGCCGAGCAGCAGGAAGTCGCCGGGGTCGAGGGCGGCCCGCAGCCCGCGCAGGAAAGCGGCCCGCTCGGGCGGCAGCAGGTTGCCGAGGGTGCCGCCGAGGAAGGCGACCAGGCGGGGGCCGCCGGCCGGCGGCAGGTCGAGCCGGGCGGTGAAGTCGGCCAGCACGCCGTGCACCGCGAGGCCGGGGTACTCGTCGGCGAGGGCCTCCCCGGCCGAGGTCAGCGCGCTCTCGCTGACGTCCACCGGCACGTACGTCCCCAGCGTGCCCAGGTCGCGCAGCGCGTCCAGGAGCAGCCGGGTCTTCTCGGAGGAGCCGGAGCCGAGCTCGACCAGGGTGCGGGCCCGGGTGGCGGCGGCGATCTCGCCGGCCCGGGCGGTGAGGATGGCCCGCTCGGCCCGGGTCGGGTAGTACTCGGGCAGCCGGGTGATCTCCTCGAACAGCTCGCTGCCCCGCGCGTCGTAGAACCACTTGGGCGGCAGCGTCTTGGGCTCGGCGGTCAGGCCGGACTGGACGTCGTGCCGCAGCGCCGTGCTGAAGTGGTCGGCGGGCAGCAGTCGGGTGAGATCAAAGGTGCTCATGACAGGCGGATCCTCTGTTCAGGAAGTGAAGATATTGGCCAGGGGTGCGGAGATCGGAGCGCCCAGAGCTCGCACGGTGCTCCGGACGCTCCCGGCGCTCAGAGCGGCTTGACGGTCACCCCGTCCGGCCCGGCCAGCAGCAGCGACCGGTCCGGCACGGTGGTCCAGTCCGGGTGGTCGTCGGAGGGTTCCGAGGCCACCAGCACCCCGAGGCCCGGCAGGGTCCGGTGGTGCAGGGTGTCGCCCCAGGCGGTGGCGGCGATCTCCCGGCCGTCGGTGAGCAGCAGGTTCATCCGGCCGGTGGTGTGCGCGGCCGCGTCCGCGACGGTGCCGGCCAGCGCGTCGCCCAGCCCGGCGCCCGCGCGCAGCCGGTGCAGGGCGAGCGCCCACAGCAGGGCCGAGTCGGTGCGGGCCACCAGGCCGAGCAGTTCGGCGGGCGGCAGCAGTGCGGCCAGCGCGCCGGTCCGCTCCGGCCAGCCGGCCAGCGCCCCGTTGTGGCTGAACAGCCAGCGCCCGGCGGCGAACGGCGCGGCCGCCTCCTCGCCGGCCGCGCAGCCCTCGGTGGCCGAGCGGACCGCCGCCAGCAGCGCCCGGGTGCGCAGGACCCGGGCGAGGTCGCCGAAGGAGGTGTCCGCCCAGATCGGCCCGGCCCGCCGGTAGCGGGCGGGCACCTCGTCGCCGTCCGCGTACCAGCCGAGGCCGAAGCCGTCCACGTTGACGGTGCCGTACTGCTGGAGGCGCGGCGCCCAGGACTGCCGGTGGAGGCCGAACGGCGGCTCCACCAGCAGCGCCCGGGCCGACACCGGCTCGCCCACGTAGGCGAGGTGGCGGCACATCAGCCGGCCTCCCGGGAAGGAACGGCGCCGGGCCCGTCCGGGGCGTCGGCGGCGGTGCGGAACCCGGCGAAGATCTGCCGCCGGACCGGGTAGTCCCAGTTGCGGAAGGTGCCCCGGCAGGCGACCGGTGCCACCGCGAAGCAGCCGCCGCGCAGCACCTTGTACTCGGGCCCGAAGAACACCTCCGAGTACTCCCGGTACGGCCAGGCCCGGAAGCCGGGGTACGGCCGGAAGTCGCTGGCCGTCCACTCCCACACGTCGCCCATCAACTGCCTGACCCCGTAGGGGGACCGGCCGTCCGGGTAGCTGCCGGCCGGGGCCGGGCGCAGGTGCCGCTGGCCCAGGTTGGCGTGCTCGGGGCCGGGGGCGCCGTCGCCCCACGGGTAGCGGCGCGAGCGGTCGGTGGCCGGGTCGTGCCGGGCGGCCTTCTCCCACTCCGCCTCGGTCGGCAGCCGGCGCCCGGCCCACCGGGCGTAGGCGTCCGCCTCGTACCAGCTGACGTGCAGCACCGGCTCGTCGAGCGGGACGGGCTCCAGGACGCCGAACCGGCGGCGCAGCCACTGGCCGTCCTCGCGGCGCCAGAAGAGCGGCGCGGTCAGGTCGGCGCTCCGCCGGTGCGCCCAGCCCTCCTCGGTCCACCAGTGCGGCTCGTCGTAGCCGCCGTCCTCGACGAACCGCAGGTAGGCGCCGTTGGTGACCGGGGTGGTGTCCAGCCGGTAGGCGGGCAGGTCGACGCGGTGGGCCGGGCGTTCGTTGTCCAGCGCCCAGGGCTCGGTGTCGGTGCCCATGGTGAACGGGCCGGCCGGGATCAGCACCTCGGCGGGCAGCGCGTCGGCGTCGGCGGGGGCGGGCGGCGGCGCCGGGGCGGCCAGCGCGGGTTCGCCCCTGCGCAGCTGATGGGTGATCAGCATCGTCTCGTCGTGCTGCTGCTCGTGCTGGGCGATCATGCCGAAGGCGAACCCGGCGTCGAGCAGCGGTGCCCCCTCCAGCGGGCTGGCGGCGAGCAGGTCGAGCACCCGGCCGCGCACCTCGCCGGCGTAGGCGCGGGCCTCCCCGGGCGGCAGCAGCGGCAGGGTGGGGCGCTCGGAGCGGGGGTGCTCGAAGGCGTCGTAGAGCGGGTCGATCTCGGGGTGCATCGGGTCGCGGCCGCCGATGTTGCGCAGCAGCCAGAGCTCCTCCTGGTTGCCGATGTGGGCGAGGTCCCAGACCAGCGGCGACATCAGCGGGGAGTGCTGGGCGGTGAGGTCGTGGTCCCCGACGCAGTCGGTGAGCGCGGCGGTGCGGGCGCGGGCGGCCAGCAGCTCGGCGGCGATGGTCTCGCGCAGCGCCCCGGGCGACAGCGTCTCCAGCGAGGGGGTCTCCGGCGAGGGTGTCTCCGGCGTGGGGGCCTGGGGCGGGCGGGTCTCCCGGGCGCTGCGGTCGGCGCGGGTGTCGTCGATCATGGCGTGGCCTCCTCCGGGGGAGTGCGTCGGGTGCCGGAGCGCAGGGCGTCCAGCTGGTCGTCGGCCGGGCAGCGGCCGCGCGCGGGGTAGCGCTCGGCGAACGCGGCGACGGTGGCGCGCAGCGGCTCGGCGCCGGGCAGCCGGCCCAGCGCGGCGTCGGCGGCGGCGAAGCAGGTGAGGGCGGCGCGGCGCAGCTCGGGATCGGCCGTCGCCAGGGCGGCCGCCCGGCGCCAGGCGTCGCTGCGCGGCGCGCGCGGACCGGCGGTGCCCGGTGGCGGCTCCAGCGGCTCCAGGGCGGCGAGCGCGGTGTCCGCGGCGACCGGGTCGTCCAGCAGCGCGGTGATCAGGGCGGCGGGAACGATCCAGCCGTCGCCGGGCTGGGCGTCGATCATCCGCAGCTCCAGGTGGCCGCGCGGGCGGACCGGCGGGAACAGCGTGGTGCGGTGGTAGTCGAGGTCGGCCAGGGTGGGCGGCCGTTCGCCCCGGCCGCGCAGCCAGTCGAGGAAGGTCAGTCCGGTGGGCGCGGTCCACGGCAGGCCGTCGCGGCGGCGCACGCAGAGCACCTGGGCGTCCAGCACGTACCGGGTCCAGGCCTCGCGCGGGTCGCCGTGGTCGGGCGCGGGCGCCAGGGTGCGGGAGGGGTCCATCCGGGACCAGACGGTCTGCCGGGTGGACCGGTGCCCGGTGGGGCGGCCGTCCAGCACCGGCGAGTTGGCGAAGGCGGCGACCAGCACCGGGCCGAGCCGGTGGGCGAGGCGCCAGCGGCGCTCCAGCGCCTGCGGGCCGCTCTCCGTCCCGGCGTCCAGGCAGACCTGGAGCGAGGCGGTGCCGGTCATCATGATCCGGCCCCAGGGCCCGGCCGAGGCGAAGTGGTGCTCCATCGCGACGTAGCGCGGGTGGTCCAGCACCATCCGGCGGGGGCGGGCCAGCGGGTCGGTGCCGGTGCCGGTGAGGCGCAGGCCCTGGGCGGCGAAGGCGTTCCGCAGGGCGGCGAGGTCGCGCCGGGTGTCGGCGACGCAGCCGGCGAGGCTGTCGGCGGGCGGGGAGCTGAGCTCGACCTGACCGCCGGGTTCGAGGGTGAGGATGGCGCCGGAGGGGAGCGAATTCCCGTCGGGGCCGCCCAGTGGCAGTGCGTCCAGTGCGGCGTGCAGTCGTTCCGGGGGGACGGGTTCGTCGGGACATCGGTCGTCGTGGACGAACCACTCCAGCTCGACGCCGACCAGCCGGGGAGGGCCGATCTTGAAGCAGACGCCGGTCATGTGGTTGCGCGCGGCGGATTCGGTCAGCGGGGTCACCGTAGCGGCGGGAGGTCCCGCGGTCTGCCGGTCGGTCGGACCGGACGGTCGGAGGGGTATCACCGGACTCACCATCCTTGGGGCACGGGTGCGGCCCGGACTACCCTGCCCAGTCTGCTACGGACCATGCCCAGGCGCCGCGCAAACATCTGGTGAAGGAGTGTCCTCGCAGGTCAGAGCCGGTGCGAACGGGTTAATCGGGCCATTTCGACGCCTGCGCCTCAGCCCGGGCCGCCGGTCGGACGGGCGTCGAGGTGGGCCGCCAGGCCGCGTCGTCCGCGCCGCATCATCACCGCGTGGTTGGCCCGGAACAGCGGCCGGGCGGGCAGTGCCAGCAGGCGCAGCAGCGGCTTGGCCGGGCGGGTGTCCTCCTCGAACAGGACCAGGCTGCCGCCCGCGCCGTCGGCCGTGACCGTCCAGCGGGACCAGCCGGTGAGGTCGCCGTCCATGGCCGCCTCCAGGACCCCGGCGGCGCGGTCCTGGCGCACGGAGGTCAGCCCGATCACCAGCTGGTAGGGGAGCAGGGCCCGGACCAGGACCTCGCCCCGGTCCGGCCCGGTCTCCCGGACGGCGAGGATCTCCGGCCACCAGCGCGGATAGCCGGGGACGTCGGCGAGCGCCGCGAAGACCGCCGACGGCGGGGCGGCCAGCCGCCAGACGCCGCGGAACCGGTAGTGGTTGGGGTCCACGGGGGCACTGTAGTCGGCGCCGGACCCGCTCCGGCAGGGCGCCGGGCCCTCGGGCCGCCCGGCACGGCTACCCTCCGGGTTCGGCCAGGGCGAAGGCGGTGTTGACCAGCGCCACGTGGCTGAACGCCTGCGGGGTGTTGCCGAGTTGGCGCCGGGCGCGCGGGTCCCACTGCTCCGAGAGCAGGCCCAGGTCGTTGGCCAGGCCGACCACCCGGGCGAACAGTTCGCGCGCCTCGCCCCGCCGCCCGGTCGCGGCGAGCGCGTCGGCGAGCCAGAACGAGCAGGCGAGGAACGCGCCCTCGCCGCCGGGCAGTCCGTCGGTGCCGGGCGCCGGGCGGTAGCGGCGGACCAGCCCGCCGTCGTCGAGGCCGTCCCGCACGGCGTCGACGGTGCGCACCACCCGCGGGTCGTCGGGCGGCAGGAAGCCGCTCTTGACCACGAACAGGGCGGCCGCGTCCAGTCCGTGCCCGCCGTAGTGCTGGACGAACACGCCCCGGCGCCGGTCGTAGCCGTGGGCGCAGACGTCGGCGTGCACGGCGTCCCGCATGGCCCGCCAGCGGTCGAGCGGCGCGGGCAGTCCGGTGGCCTCGGCGAGCCGCACCGCCCGGTCGGCGGCGACCCAGCACATCACCTTGGAGTGGACGAAGTGCCGCCGCCGGCCGCGCACCTCCCACAGGCCCTCGTCGGGTTCGCGCCAGTGCTGTTCGAGGTGGTCCATCAGCGCGCGCAGCAGCGTCCAGACGTGCCGTTCCATGGGGATGCCGGCCAGCAGCGCCAGGTGCAGGGTGTCGACGACCTCGCCGTGGACGTCGAGCTGGAGCTGGCCGACGGCGGCGTTGCCGAACCGGACCGGGCGCGAGCCGAGGTAGCCGGGCAGCCAGTCGGCCTCGGTCTCGGTGACGACGCGCTCGCCGGCCACCCCGTAGAGGGCCTGGAGGTCGCGGGGGTCGCCGGCGATGGCGCGCAGCAGCCACTGGCGCCAGGCGGCGGCCTCCTCGCGGAAGCCGCCGCGCAGCAGCGCGGAGAGCGTCATCGAGGAGTCGCGCAGCCAGCAGAACCGGTAGTCCCAGTTGCGCGGGCCGCCGATGTGCTCGGGCAGCGAGGCGGTGGGGGCGGCTACGATTCCGCCGGTGGGCGCGTAGGCGAGCGCTTTGAGGGTGATCAGCGAGCGGAGTACGGCGGCCCGCCACTCGCCGTCGTAGCGGCAGCCGGCCGCCCAGTGCCGCCAGGTGTCGACGGTGGCGGCCAGTTCGGTGTCGGGGTCGGTGCTCGGGGCGGCGCGCAGGTGGGAGGGCTGCCAGGTGAGGACGAAGGGGACGCGGACGCCCGGGGTAACGGTGACCTCGGAGACGGTGGTGCCGTCGGCGCCGTAGGTGTGCACCCCGGGCGGGACGCGCAGCCAGGCGGAGTCGGGCCCGGCGACGGCGACCCGGTGGTGCCCGGTGCGGCGCACCCACGGGTCGATCCGCCCGTAGTTGAACCGCAGCCGCAGTTCGCCGCGGACCGGGACGGCGCCCTCCAGCCCCTCGACGATCCGGACCAGCCGGGGCGGGCGCCGTCCGTCCGCGCCGCGCTGCGGCATGAAGTCGGTGATCCGGACCCGGCCCTCGGGGGTGTGCCACTCGCTGTCGAGGACGAGGCTGTCCGGCCGGTAGCGGCGGGTGGCGCACTCGCGGGCGCCGGCGGGGGCGAGCCGCCAGGCGCCCTGCCGCCGGTCGCCGAGCAGGGCGGTGAAGCAGCTGGGGGAGTCGAACCGGGGCAGGCAGAGCCAGTCGACGGCGCCGTCCCGGCCGACCAGGGCAGCGGTCTGCAGGTCGCCGATCAGGGCGTAGTCCTCGATGCGTCCGGCCATCGGGTCCATTCTCGGCGCTCCCGGCGCCACCCGCAGATCCGTCCCGGGGCCCCCGCGGATCCGTCCCGGGGCAGCCTGCGGAACCGGCCCGTTGCCGCCCGCGGAACCGGCCGAGGCGGTCAAAAGGACCGCGTCACTCCGCTTGCACCCGTTCGACGTGCAGGGGAGGATCTTGTGTGCTTGTAGTCTCATCAGTCCCAGCCACCACGGCAGGCGACTGATTCACCGGAACCGGAACGAAGGAGTCCCGAGAATGCGGCGACCGAACTGGGTACCGGAAGGCACGGACCTGGACAAACCGAACGCCGCCCGGGTCTACGACTACTACCTCGGAGGCTCGCACAACTTCGAGGTGGACCGGGAGATGGCCCGCAAGGCGATCGCCCTCTGGCCGGAACTGCCGCAGATCATGCGCTCCAACCGGGCCTTCCTCCGCCGCGCCGTCCAGTTCACCGCCGAACGCGGCATCAGCCGCTTCCTGGACATCGGCTCCGGCATCCCGACCTTCGGCGCCGTGCACGAGATCGCCCGCGCCATCCGGCCGGAGTCCCAGGTCGTCTACATCGACCGCGACCCGGTCGCCGTCGCCCACAGCCGGCTGCTGCTGGAGGACGACCCGGGCAGCCTCGTCGTCCAGGCCGACGTCCGGGACGTCGACGACCTGATGTCCCGCCCCGAGGTGACCGCGCTGCTCGCGGCCGGCGAGCCGGTGGCCGTCCTGCTGGTCGCCGTCATGCACTTCGTCCAGGACGCGGACGACCCGTGGAAGCTGATCGCGGTCATCCGCGACGCCCTCCCGCCGGGCAGCGCCCTGGTGCTCTCGCACGCCTCCCTGGAGGGCCGGCCCGACCAGGCCGAGGACCACCAGCGGCTCTACCGGATGACGCCCACCCCGCTGACGATGCGCACCGTCGAGCAGATCACCGGGATGTTCGCCGGCTTCGACATCGTCGAGCCCGGCGTCGTCTACCTGCCGCAGTGGCACCCGGACCAGCCGGAGACCGTCGGCGAGCACCCCGAGCGGATGACCGGGGTGGCCGGGGTGGGGTTCCGCCCGTGACCCGAGCACCGGAACCGAGCAGCGGCGCCGAACGGTTCCACGAGGACTGGGCGCGGCTGCTCTCCGGTGACCACGGCACGGCGGTCCACCCCGGCCTGCTCGACCGGCTGGTGTCCGGGACGGCCGGGCTGCTCCGCCGCGCCCAACAGGACGAGCCCTTCGAGCCGCACCTGGCCGCCGAGGCCGGTGCGCAGCTCGTCGAGGCCCAGTTCACCGACCCGATCGTGCTGGCCCGCGCGGTGGAGCTGCTCCAGCGGCAGCCGGCCGCCGACGGCCGGGGGCCGGCGCTGTGCGGGGCGTTCGCGGCCGGCTGGGCGGCCGCCCTGCGCGAGCGCACCCTGCGCGAGCAGGAGGCCATCCGCACCGCCGCCGACATCGCCCGCAAGGAGGCCGAGAAGGCACTGCGGGCGTCCGAGGCACGCTTCCGGGCGCTGTTCGAGAGCGCCGCGATCGGCATCGGCATCGGCGACACCGACGGCAACATCCTGGCCGTCAACAAGGCCCTCCAGGAGCTGTTCGGGGCCGGCCCGGAGGACATGATCGGCCGCCGGGTCGGCGACCTCGTCCACCCCGAGGACGCCGACGGCGTCTGGGACGTCTACGAGGAACTGGTCAGCGGCAAGCGCGAGTACTTCCAGTTCGACAAGCCGTACTACCGGCAGGACGGCGAGGTGGTCTGGACCCACCTGACGGTCTCGCTGATCCGCGACGACGACGGCACCCCGCAGTACCAGGTCGCGATGCTGGAGGACGTCACCGACCGCTACCGGCTCCAGGAGCGGCTGCGCCACCAGGCCACCCACGACCCGCTCACCGGGCTGCCCAACCGGGCCGCGTTCTTCGAACGGCTGGAGAAGCTCTTCGAGGACCCGGACCCGGGCGCCCGGTTCGGGCTCTGCTACGTCGACCTCGACGGCTTCAAGGTGGTCAACGACAGCCTCGGCCACGACACCGGCGACCAGCTGCTGGCCGCCGTCGCGGCCCGGCTGAAGGCCGCGCTCAACCCGCTCGGCCACCTGGTGGCCCGGCTCGGCGGGGACGAGTTCGTCGTCCTGCTGGAGAACAGCCGCGGCGAGCAGGAGGCCGTCGCCGCCGCGAAGACCGTGCTCAAGGCGCTGGCCGGACCGGTGCTGATCGGTGACCACAAGCTCGCCGTCGGCGCCAGTGTCGGCGTGCTGGAGCGCCGGGTCTCCACCACCACCCCCGGCGCCGCCGTCCGGGCCGCGGACCTGACGCTCTACCGGGCCAAGGAGGCCGGCCGGGGCCGCTGGACGCTCTTCGACCCCAAGGAGAACGCCCGCGCCGTCTCCCGCTACGCCGTGTCGGTGCGGATGCCCGCCGCGCTGGACCGGGGCGAGTTCTTCATCGACTACCAGCCGCTGTACGCGCTGGCCGACGGCCGGCTCGCCGCCGTCGAGGCGCTGGTGCGCTGGCGCCACCCGCAGCTCGGGGTGCTCGGCCCGGACGAGTTCGTGACCACCGCCGAGGAGACCGGGCTGATCATGCCGCTCGGCCGCTGGGTGCTGGAGCAGGCCTGCGGTCAGGCCGCCGACTGGATCCGGCGGTTCGGTGACGCCGCGCCGCAGCTCAACGTCAATCTGGCGGTCCGCCAGGCCCGCAGCGCCGCCCTGGTCGGCGACCTCAACCGGATCCTCGACAGCACCGGCCTGGACCCGGCCCGGCTCCAGCTGGAGATCACCGAGTCCACCGTGGTCGGTCCGGAGGACGAGGCGCTGCGCACCCTGCACGGCCTGGTCGAGCAGGGAGTCTCGCTCGCCGTCGACGACTTCGGCACCGGCTGGTCCAACCTCGCGTACCTGCGCGACCTGCCGGTCTCGGGGCTGAAGATCGCCGGTTCCTTCGTCGGCGACCTGCACGACCCGGCCAAGGACGAGGAGACCGGCTGGCGGATCGTCAGCGGTCTGGTGTCGATGGCGCACGCCCTCGGGCTGACCGTCACCGCCGAGGGCGTGGAGACCCGCCGGGACGCCGAGCGACTGCGCGTCATCGGCTGCGACTGGGCGCAGGGCTGGCACTTCGGGCGGCCGGTGCGGCCGTCCGAGATCGCCCGGCGGATCGCCGAGGAGCCGCAGGGCCGCCCGGTCGCCGTCCGGGGGCACGCGGTGACACACGGAGATTAGTACAAAAAACGGACAAATCACCCTTGACGCGGTGAGGCGACCGAGCGCACGATGAGGTCCTGGCAGTACCCGCACCGCTGGTGCGGGATCCCCGCCAGTACGACGGACCGGCGCTTTCCCGGCGCCCGGGACCAGCGGTGCGCACCCCTTTCGGCCGCCCGGTTCCCGGCGGTCGCCCGACGTCCCACGGTCCGTCGACCAGCCCCCTCGGGGCTTTCTCCCG
This sequence comes from Kitasatospora purpeofusca, assembly GCF_036010405.1. Taxonomy (NCBI): domain Bacteria; kingdom Bacillati; phylum Actinomycetota; class Actinomycetes; order Kitasatosporales; family Streptomycetaceae; genus Kitasatospora; species Kitasatospora purpeofusca. Next base: position 7,808,224 of record NZ_CP108561.1, read on the forward strand.
GGGTCCGAGCCCTGCGTATCCGTCTTCACCGGGCCCGCCCCGTCCCACCGGGCCGCGCCGCGCCTCCGCGCCGGGCGCCGCCCGTCACAGCCAGGGGCCGCGCCGCTCCCGCCGTCCAACGGTCCGTCCGGTGCCCCGCCCACCACCTCTTCGCCGAGAGGCCGGCTTTCGATGAGCACCACCGCGCCCCCGAGCGCCCGACCCGACAGCCACGACGGCCAGGACAGCCCTGACGGTCCCGGCAACCACGACGGCCAGGACAGCCATGACGGCCGCGACAGTCACCCGTTGCGACGGGCCACCGACCGCGACACCGGGCCCGACCCCGCCCACCCCCGGCCGATGCGCCGGGCCGGGGACGTCGTCGTCACCCGTCGCTCCGTCAGCCTGGTCGTCCCCGCCCGCAACGAGGCCCGCAACATCCCCTGGGTCTTCGAGCAGATCCCGCACTGCGTCGACGAGGTCATCCTGGTCGACGGCTCCTCCAGCGACGCGACCGTCCCGATGGCCAGGCACTGCCTGCCCACCGTGCGCAGCGTCGCCCAGCGGGGACCGGGCAAGGGCAACGCCCTGCGCACCGGCTTCGCCGCCGCCACCGGCGAGTACATCGTCATGATCGACGCCGACGGCTCCATGTGGCCGGGCGAGATCCCGCACTTCCTGCACTTCCTCGACCACGGCTACGACTTCGTCAAAGGCTCGCGCTGCATCGGCGGCGGCGGCTCACTGGACCTCACCAGGGTCCGCTCGCTGGGCAACCGCGCCCTGCTCACCGTCGCCAACCGCCTGTACGACGCGCGCCTCACCGACCTGTGCTACGGCTACTGCGCCTTCCGCCGCTCCTTCCTGGACGCGCTCGACCTGCGGTCCACCGGCTTCGAGATCGAGGCCGAGATGATCGCCCACGCGCTGCGCTCGGGACTGCGGATCGCCGAGGTGCCGAGCCTGGAACTCCCCCGCCGCAGCGGTCGCTCCCACCTGCACGCCGTCGCCGACGGCCGCCGGGTGCTGAGGACCCTGATCACCGAGCGTCCCGGCGCCCGGTCCTCGGCGACCGCCCCCGCGGAGGAGCAACGATGAAGGGCTCCGACCGGCGCACCGATGCAGCCTGCCCGCGTCCCGCCGTCCGCGACTCGCTCTACACCCCCATCCGGGTCGTCGACCTGGACCTGGACGAGCCGAGCGGGCTGCGCTCGCCCGGCGGTTCCGGGGCCGACGACCCGGTCGGCCGCGTGTTGGCGTTGGTCCGGCTGCACGGGCACCCGCTCGGCCTGGTCACGGCCACCGGAACAGCCGGCGGCACCGCCGCGCTGTGCCGGGCGCTGGTCGACGCCGCCCACCGGGAACTCCGCGTTCCCGCCCTGTCCACCGCGACACCCGCGGCGCGCCCGAGTCGGGTCGCGCGCGCCCGGGTGCCCGCGGGCCCGGTCACGGTCAGCGTGATCGTCTGCACCCGGGACCGGGAGGCACTGCTGCCCGGCTGCCTGGACTCCGTACTGGCCGCCCGACGCCCCGGCGACGAGGTGATCGTGGTGGACAACGCCCCGGCCACCACCGCCACCGAGGACCTCGTCCGCTCGCGCTACGGCGACCGGGTCCGCTACGTGAAGGAGCCCCTGCCGGGCCTCTCCCGGGCGCGCAACCGGGGCCTGTCGGTCGCCGGGGGCGAGATCTGCGCCTTCACCGACGACGACACCGTCGCCGACACCGGCTGGGTGGACGCCCTGGCGGACACCTTCGCCTCCGACGACCGCATCGGCTGCGTCACCGGACTGGTGCTGCCCGCCGAACTCGACACCGAGGCACAGTTCGTCGTGGAGCAGTACAGCGGGCCCAACCGGGGCTTCGCCACCCGCAGCTGGTCGCTGCGCGACGGTCTGGCGGACCCGCTGGACCGGTTCTCCACCGGCCGGTTCGGGATGGGCGCCAACATGGCGTTCCGCACCGACGTGCTGCGGGCGATGGGCGGCTTCGACCCGGCCACCGGGACCGGCACCCCCTCCCGCGGCGGCGAGGACCTGCTCGCCTTCCTCCAGGTGCTGACCGCCGGGCACACCGTCAGCTACCAGCCCGACGCGCTGATCTGGCACCGCCACCGGCGGACCATGGCGGAACTCGCCCACCAGGTCGACGGCTTCGGGGTCGGCTTCACCGCCTACCTGACGGCCGCCGTCGCCCACCAGCCGCGCCTGCTCGCCGGGATCGTCCGGCTGCTGCCCTACGGCCTCTGGCGCTGGCACCGCACCCACCGGCCCGAGGCGCGGCCCCGCGACGGGGTGGCCGACGAGGTGCTGCGGGAGCTGCGGCGGACGGAGCGCCGCGGCCTGGCCCGCGGCCCGTACTGCTACCTGCGCACCGTCCGGCAGCAACGCCGCACCAGGACCGGAGGCCGATCCTCATGAGCACCCCGAGCACCCCCGCCGCTGCCCGGACCGCCCCCGCCGCCCCCGGCTCCGCGTCCGCGCGATCCGTCCTGCCGTCCGGCCCCGTCACGGTCGCCGAACTCGACCTGGAGCACCCCGAAGTCCTGCGCCGCCCCGGCCGGGGCGCGGTGTTCACCCCGGCGGGCCGGGTGCTGGCCCTGGTCCGCCAGCACGGCCGCCCGCTCGGCCTGGTCACCGGGGAACCGGCCGCCGACGGCGCGCCCGGTACGGCGGCCGGGCCCTACCGTGCACTGGTCGACGCGGCCGCCCGCGAACTCGACCCTGACCACCGCCCCGGACCGCCGGCACCCGCCCCGGCCGACGGCCCGCCGCTGACCGTCGTCGTCTGCACCCACGACCGCACCGACCTGCTGCCGCGCTCCCTGGACGCCCTCCTGGCCGGCAGCTACCGGCACACCGAGGTGGTCGTGGTCGACAACGCCCCCTCCGACCGGGCCACCGAGACCCTCTGCCGACAGCGCTACCCCGACCGGGTCCGCTACCTCTACGAGCCGGTCCCCGGCCTCGCCCGGGCCCGCAACCGGGGCCTCGCGGTCGCCCGGGGCGAGATCTGCGCCTTCGCCGACGACGACCTGCTGATCGACCCGGACTGGGCCGCCGCGCTGGTCGACGGCTTCCGCACCGACCCGAGGGCCGGCTGCGTCACCGGCCTGGTCCTGCCCGCCGAACTCGACACCCGCGCCCAGCTCGCGCTGGAGCACTACTGCGGCTACGCCAAGGGCTTCACCGCCCGCAGCTGGTCGCTGCGCGACCCGTCCGAGGACCCGCTCTTCCCCTTCGCCACCGGGCGGCTGGGCACCGGCGCCAACATGGCCTTCCGCACCGACCTGCTGCGGGCGATCGGCGGCTTCGACCCGGCGACCAGCACCGGCACCCCCGCCCGCGGCGGCGAGGACCTGCTCGCCTTCCTCCGGATCCTGATCGCCGGGCACACCGTCGTCTACCGGCCCGACGCGCTGGTCTGGCACCCGCACCGCCGGTCGATGGAGTCGCTGAGCACCCAGGTCTTCGGCTTCGGCGTCGGCTTCGGCGCCTACCTGACCGCCGCCGTCCGCCACCAGCCGGAACTGCTGGCCGCCCTGCTCGCCCGGGTGCCGCGCGGGGTCCGGCAGACCCTGCGCCGGGGCACCCCCGCCGGAGGCCGCCGCGACCCGCTGATGGCGCACCTCGGCCGGCTCGAACTGCTCGGCCTGCTCTACGGGCCGCTCTGCTACCTGCGCAGCGTCCGGTGCCAGCGCCGGGCCGACACCGCGCCGAGGCCGTGATGGCCTCCCTCCTCGAACACCCCCGCCCCCGGCCGCGCCGCCGCCGCCGGCCGATGGCCGCGACCTGCCCGTGCCCGGTCGCCATGCCCTGCGACTGCAGCTTCCGCGCCCTGCTGCGGGCCCGGATCCGGTCCGTCCGCGCGGCCCTCCCCGGCGGCCTCCCGGCCCGTGCCCGCACCGCCCGCCAGCCGGCGGACGCACGGACGGCGCACGGGCAGCCGGCGGACAACCGGCCGCGCTCCGACGCGCTGATGCGCAACGGGCACGTCCTGGCCGCGAGTTCGATCGTCGCGGCCGGGCTCGGCGGATTCTTCTGGCTGCTCGCCACCCGCTACTACGCGGTCGAGACGGTCGGCCGCAGCTACGCGGCGCTGTCGGCCGCGATGTTCCTCTCCACCCTCGGCAGCCTCAACCTGGGGGACGCCCTGGTCCGCTTCGTGCCCGCCGCCGGTCGCCACACCCGGAGCCTGGTGCTGCGGTGCTACGTGATCAGCATCGGCTTCAGCGCCGCAGTCGCGGTCGGATTCCTGCTCCTCGTGCCGGTGGTCGCCCCCGACCTGGTCTTCCTGCGCGGACCGGTGCTCGCCGTCGCGTTCGTCGCCGCCACCGCCGGCTACTCGGTCTTCGTCCTCCAGGACGGCGCGCTCACCGGCACCCGCCGGACCGGCTGGGTGCTCGGCGAGAACGCCGTCTTCGCCGTCACCAAGGCCGTGCTGCTCGCCGCCTGCGCCGTGCTGGCCGTCAGCAGCGGCATCATGCTCGCCTGGGCGGCCGCGATGCTGATCTCGATCGGGCTGGCCAACGTCGTCCTGTTCCGCCGGGCGGTGCCCGCCCACCAGGCGGCCGGGCCCGCCGACGCCGAACCCCCGCAGCGGGTGCTGCGCTGGGCCGGCGCCGACTACCTCGGCAACCTCTTCAGCTTCGCGAGCTACAGCGTCGTCCCGCTGATGGTGCTGGCCCAGCTCGGACCGGAGGGCAGCGCCTACTACTCGCTGGCGTTCGTCATCGCCGAGACCCTGTTCGTGGCGACGTTCAGCATGGGCCACTCGCTGGTGGTCGAGGGCGCCCGCGATCCGCACCGGCTCGCCGAGTACGCCCGCCGGATGCTGCGCCACACCGGGCTGCTGCTGGCCGGGGCCGTTCTGGTGATCGTGGCCGGCGCGCCCCTGATCCTCGGCGTCTTCGGCCCCGCCTACGCCGAGCACGGGACGACGGTGCTGCGCCTGATGGCGCTGTGCGCCCTTCCCGTCGCGGTGATCAACGTGGTCATCCAGATGGCCCGGGTCCGCCGGGCGCTGCCCTGGATGATCGGGGTCAGGGTCGCCTCCAGCGCGATGGTCATCACGCTGGTCGCCGTCCTGCTGCCCCGCTACGGACTGACCGGCGTCGGCGTCGCCTGGCTGATCGCCGAGTACGTGCTGGCGGCGGGCCTGCTGCTGGTGCTGCGCGGCTGGCTGCGCACGACGGACCGGACCAGCACGGAAGCGACCGACCCGGACCGGACCGGCACGAACCGGACCGGCACGGAACTGACGGACGGAGGCGAACCGGCATGACCCCGGACCGGATCCACCCGCGGCAGGGGACCCGCGCCCCCGACGGCGGTGCCCCCGACCGCGGCGCCCCCGACGGCCCCGCACCGGACCTCACGGTGGTGATCTGCGCCTACACCGTCGAGCGCTGGGACGACCTGAGCGCCGCCGTCGCGTCGGTCCACGCCCAGCGCCGCCCGCCCGGGGAACTGCTGCTGGTCGTCGACCACTGCCCCGAACTCCTCCGCCTCGCCCGGGAGCACCTGACCGGCCTGCGGATCCTCGCCAACCGGCAGCGGCGCGGCCTTTCCGGCGCCCGCAACACCGCCCTGGCCGAGGCCCGGGGCACCCTGGTCGCCTTCCTCGACGACGACGCCGCCGCCGACCCCGACTGGACCGGGCACCTGCTCGCGGGCTACCGGGACCCGGACGTGCTCGGCGTCGGCGGCCTCGTCCGGCCGTGGTGGCGGACCGGCCGCCCCGACTGGTTCCCGCCCGAGTTCGACTGGGTGGTCGGCTGCTCCTACCGGGGGCTGCCGGTCCGGTCGGCCCCGGTCCGCAACTTCATCGGCGCCAACATGTCCTTCCGGCGGGCCGAGGCACTGGCCGCCGGCGGCTTCCGGACCGACCTCGGCCGGGTCGGCCGCCGCCCGCTCGGCTGCGAGGAGACCGACCTCTGCATCCGGCTGTCCGCCCGGCACCCCGGCGCCGTCCTGCGGTACGAGCCGGCCGCGGCCGTCCACCACCGGGTGCCGGCGGCCCGCACCACCTTCGGCTACTTCGCCGCCCGCTGCTGGGCGGAGGGATGCTCCAAGGCGGCCGTCGTCCGGTACGACGGCGCCGCCGCCGGCCTGGCGAGCGAGCGGGCCTACCTGCGGCACACCGTGCCCGCCGCGCTGCTGCGCAACCTGCGGCGGCGGCGTCCCGCCACGGCGGCCGCGCTCTGCGCGGGCGTCGCCCTGACCGCCGGCGGTTACCTCACCGCGGCGCTCCGCGCCCGGGCCGCCCGGACCGCCCGGGCCCCGCGGTCCGCGCCCCGCCGCCCCGGCGCCGCCGGCACCACTTCCGGTCCCGCCGCCGCGCCCGACCTCCCCGGGGGCACCCCGTGAACGCCGTCCCGGTCTTCCTCTACCACGCGGTGTCCGACGACCCGCCGTCCTGGCTCGCGCCGTACACCGTCACACCCGCCGGGTTCCGGTCCCAGCTGGACCGCATCAGGGACAGCGGCCTGCGGGTGGTGCCGCTGCGCCGACTGGTCACCGCCCTGCGCGGCGGACCGGCGCTGCCGCCCGGAGTGGCCGTCCTGACCTTCGACGACGGCTACGCCGACTTCTACTGGACGGTCGCCCCGATCCTCTCCGACCAGGGACTGCCCGCCACCCTGTACGTCACCACCGGCGCCCTCCACCCGCCCGGCGGCCGGGGCAGCGGCAGCCTGCTCCCCCCGGCGCCGATGCTGAACTGGCGCCAGCTCGGCAACCTCGACGCGCTCGGCGTCGAGATCGGGGCCCACTCCCGGACCCACGTCCCGATGGACACGGTCCACGGCCGCCGCCTCACCGACGAGGTCGTCGGCTGCAAGCACCTGCTGGAGGACGTCCTCGGCCACGAGGTCACCTCCTTCGCCTACCCGCACGGCTACTCGGGCGCGGAGGTCCGCCGCAAGGTCGCCCAGGCCGGCTACACCTCCGCCGCGGCGGTCGGGAACGCCTTCAGCTCCCCGGCCGACGACCCGCTGCGGATCGCCCGGCTGATGGTGCGGGCCGACACCCCGCCCCAGCTCTTCGACGACTGGACCGGCCTCCGGGGAGCCCCGACCGCGCCCCACCGCGAGAGCGCCGCCACCAAGGCGTGGCGCGGCTACCGCCGGGTGCGCGCGGCCCTCGGCCGCCCCGTCGGCGGACCACCGAAGAGCCCCGGTCAGGAGTGATCGCCGTGACCGACGCCCCGGAACGTGAAGACGTCCGACCCGACCCGCGGACACCGGCCCCCCGAACCCCCGTCCACCCCGACCCCGCCCGGCGGACGGCCGGACTGCGCGCGGCCCTCGCCGCGGCGGCCCCGACCAGCCCGTCCGGCTGGGTGGCCCTCTGCGCGCTGCCGGTCGCGACCGCCCTCTGGCTGGCCGCCCTGCCCGGCGTCCGGCTCTCCCGGATGGGCGACCTCGGCCTGCTGCAGGCCCTGCCCCCGCTCTGGTACGCCGCCCCCGTCCTGCTCACCGTCGGCTTCGTGGCCGTCCTGCGCGCCCCGGTGGTCCGCCACCGGTGGGCGGGCGCCTACGTGCTGGCCCTGATCCTGGTGATCCACGCGACGCCGAGCCTGCTCTACCCGACCCTGCGCTACGCGTGGGCCTGGAAGCACGTCGCGATCATCGACACCATGCTGCGCCACGGCGGGGCGGTGCCGGGCGCGGGCAAGCTGGACGTCTACAACCAGTGGCCGGGCTTCTTCGAGTTCCACGCGCTGGTCCTGCGCGCCACCGGCCTGGACTCCGTGCTCGGGTACGCCTCCTGGTACCCCGTGATCACCAACGTCCTGCTGCTCGGCCCGCTGCTGCTGCTCTACCGGAGCTTCACCACCGACCGCAGGCTGATCTGGGGCGGGATCTGGCTCTACTACGCGACCGCCTGGGTGGGCCAGGACTACTTCTCCCCGCAGGCCCTCGCCTACCTGCTCCACCTGACCGTGATCGCCCTGGTGGTGAACCGGCTGGCGGCGCGGCGGCGCCTCGCCGGGGCGGCGGCAGCCGGACCCGTGAGCGCTGCCGGAACGGCGAGTGCTGCCGGCCGGGCCGGACCCGCCGGCGCCCGGGCCCTCGGGTCGGTCCTCGACGCGTCCGCGCGGGCCGGCTGGCGGGCGGCGCCGTTCGCCCTGCTGCTGGTCCTGATCGCCGCGATCGTCTCCTCCCACCAGCTCACCCCGGTCATGCTGGCCGCGAGCCTGCTCCTGCTGGCCCTGGGCCGCCGCAACCGCCGCACCGTCCTGCCGGTGCTGGCCGCAGTGGTCGGCCTCACCGTCCTCTGGGACGCCACCGTCGCCCGGCCGTTCGTGTCCGCGAACCTGACCGGCCTGATCTCCGCCCTCGGCTCCCCGGACCACAACGCGGTCGCGGGCCTCGCCCGGCTCGGCGAGGCACCCTTCGGCCAGATCCTCGCCTCCTGGGCCGACCGGGGCCTCACCGCCGGCGTCCTCCTGCTGGCCCTGGCGGGCGCCCTGCGCCACCGGTGGGTGCGCCGGGTCGGCCTGCTGCCGCTGCTCGCGGCGCCGGTCCTGGTCCTGCTGGCCAACGCCTACGACGGCGAGATGCTCTTCCGGGCCTACCTGTTCGCCCTCCCGGCCGCCGCCTTCCTCGCCGCCGCGCTGCTCTGGGGCCACCGCGCCGCCACCCGCGCCGACGACGTCCTCCCGCCCGGCACCCCGCCCCGGCCGGTCGGCGGCCCCGGCGGCCCGCTGCGGACCGGCGTCTGCGCCGTCCTGCTGCTCGGCCTCCTCACCGGCACCCTCTTCGGGTACTACAGCAAGGAGGCGATGAACTACTTCACGCCGCAGGAGGTCGCGGCCGTGCGCTACGTCGCCGGGACTCCCGCGGGCTCCCGGATCATCTCGCTGACCGCCAACGAGCCGGGCGGCGAACTGAACTACGACACCCACGACCGGCTGGTGCTCGGCGACTCCGCCGGCGAGGACCTGCGGCACCTGGCGGCGGACCCGGGCGACGCCCTGCGCGGCGCGCTGTCCGTCCCCAACGCGGCCGGCGGCCCCACCTACCTCATCCTCACCAGGGCCCAGGTGCTCGACTGCGAGCTGACCGGCCTGCTACCGGCCTCCGCCGTCCAGGGCCTGGCGGCCGCTGCGGCGGCCGAGCCCACGCTGCGGCGCGTCTACGCCAACCAGGACGCCGTCGTCTACCAGTACACCGATTCCGACGCGGGGGGCGGCGCGGCCGCCCCCGCCGGAGGGAGTACGCCATGACCCCCGTCCGACCGTGGACCCCCTCCCGCGTCCTCCCGGCGCTGGGCGGCTGGTGCGCCCTCGCGGCCCAGCTGCTCCCGGTCGGCGCGCCGTTGCGGGCCGTCGTGGTGACCGCCTTCCTGCTGGCCGGGCCGGGCGCGGCGGCCGTGGACTGGGCCCGCCCGCTCCCCGCGCCGGTACGGGGGCCGGACCGGCTGAGCGCCGCCGGACTGGTGGTCGCGCTGAGCGTGGCGTTCGCGGTGCTGACCGCGGAGGCGCTGTTCTTCACCGGCTCCTTCGGCGCCGCCCGCGCGGTGCTGGTGCTCGCGGTGCTCACCACGGTGCTGACGCTGCTGCCGCGGCGCCTCCCGCGCCTCCCGCGCCACCCCCTGCACCGGCTGCACCGGCTGCACCGTCCGCACCGGCTGCACCGGGACCGGGACCGGGAGCGTCGGCCGGACGGGCGACCGCCGGTCAGGTGGCGGCTGCTCACGGTGGCCACCGTGCTCGCGCTGTCCGCCGCCTGCGGGGCCACCGGCAGCATCGGCAGTACCGGGAGCGGCGGCAGCAGCGGCAACGGCACCGGCGTCGGCGGCGTGTTCGACCCCTCGGCCCCGTCGGCGTCGGCCCCGGCCGCCCCCGCCTCCGGCACGCCGCTGCCGGTGGGGGCCGACCAGCCGCCGTCGACCGGCCCGTGGCACTCGGTGTTCCGCGACGACTTCAACGGCTCCGGACTCGACCACGGCTCCTGGGCGACCTGCTACGACTGGAACGACGGCGGCTGCACCAACGCCGGCAACCAGGAGGACCAGTGGTACCTCCCGGGCCAGGTCTCGGTGGCGGACGGCAAGCTCACCCTCACCGCCGAGCGCAAGGCCACGTCCGGCAGCGACGGCAAGACCTACCCCTGGACCTCCGGCATGGTCTCCACCGGCCGCGACCAGTGGGACGGCACCCCCCGGAAGACCTTCACCTACGGGTACTTCGCCGCCGCGATCAGGACCACCGGCCAGGCGGCCGGCATGTTCCCGGCCTTCTGGCTGCTCCCCGCCGGTACCCGCGGCGGACTGCCCGAGCTGGACATCGCCGAGTTCATCAACACCGACCAGTACGCCGACCTCAACCTGCATGCCCAGGCCCCCGACGGCACCGACATCGACGCCCACTTCTCCCACGGCCCGGTGGACTTCTCCAGCGGCTACCACGTCTTCGGACTCGACTGGGAACCCGACGCGGTCACCTGGTACGTCGACGGCGTGCCGGTCTTCCAGGTCACCGACCCGAGCGTGATCCCGACCGTGCCGATGGAGCTGATCCTCGACCTGGCCGTCGGCTACCACCAGTCGCCGCCGGCCGGCGTCGACCGGACCCAGGTGGACGTCGACTGGGTCGGCGTCTGGCAGCACTGAGCACGCCGGAGAGCGCCGCAGCACCGAGCATCGGAACTACTGCCGCACCGCGGCACCGAAGCACTGATGTACCGAAGCACTGCTGCACCGAAGCACCCCAGAGGAAGGCCGACACCGTGAACCGCACCAGCCCCGCACTGGACCGCAGCACACCGGTCCTGCTGGTCAGGGTGGGCCGGTACCCGCTCGCGCACGGACCGCTCGGCGCCGTCCGCTCCCTCGGCCGCGCAGGCGTCCAGGTGCGCGCGATGGTGGAGGACCGGCTCACCCCGACCGCGCTCTCCCGCTACCTGACCCGCGCGATCGTCCGCCCCACCAGCGGACGCGAGCCCACCGAACGCCTGGTCGCCACCGTCGCGGACGTCGGACGCCGGCTCGCCCGGGAGTCCGGCCGCCGCTGCGTGGCCGTGCCCACCGACGACGAGGCCGCCGTCCTGCTCGCCGAGCACGCCGCGGAACTCGCCCCGTACTTCCTGCTGCCACCGGTACCCGCGGCGCTGCCCCGCCGGCTGGCCGACAAGGGCGCCCTGTACACCGACTGCCTCCGCTACGGGATCCCGGCGCCGCACAGCGCCGCGCCCGCCGACCGGGACGAGCTGCTCGACGCCGCCGAACGCTGCGGCTACCCGCTGGTCCTGAAGAACCTCGCCCCCTTCACCCGGCTGAGCCACCCCGTGGTCAGCCACGCCACGGTGGTGCGCGACGAGGCCGAACTGCTGCGCCACTGCCCCCCGGACCGCCCGCTCTCGGTGCTCGCCCAGGAGTACCTGCCGGACGCGCACACCGAGCACTGGATCACCCACCTGTGCTGCGGCCCGGGCGGCGAGACGCTGGCCCTGTTCACCGGGCGCAAGCTGCGCTCCTACCCGCCGTCGGGCGGCTTCACCACCCGCGCGGTCGCGGTCTCCAACCCCGAGCTGGCGGCCCTCGCCGCCGGGCTCTGCCAGCAGATCGGCTACAGCGGCATCGCCGACCTGGACTGGCGGCTGGACCTGCGCGACGGCCGGTACAAGCTGCTGGACTTCAACCCCCGGGCCGGAGCCCAGTTCCGGCTGTTCGAGACGGTGGACGGCGTGGACGTCGTCCGGGCCCTCCACCTGTCGCTCACCGGCCGGCCGGTCCCGCGCGGACCCCAGCTGGACCGCTACTACGGCGTCGGCCAACTGGACGCGCTCTCCGCCGCCGTCGCGCTCTGGCGCGACCGCCACCCGCCCACCGACCTGCGGCCGCGCCGGTCCACCGAGCGGGCCTGGCTCTGCCGCGACGACCTCGTCCCGGTGGCCGCCATGAGCGTCCGCTTCACCGGCCAGGCGATCCGCCGGGTCGCCGGAGCCGTCCCCGTCCGAGCCAGAGGAGGCTCGTCATGACCACTCCGCACACCGTCCCCGTCGCGGTCGTCGGCGCAGGCCCGTACGGCCTCGCCGTCGCCGCCCACCTGGCGGGCCGGGGCCTGCCGCCGCGCGTGCTCGGCGTCCCGATGGAGAGCTGGCGGACCCGGATGCCGGCCGGGATGTTCCTCAAGTCCCTGCCGAGGGCCTCCTCGATCTCCGACCCGGCGGGCCGGTACCGGCTGGCCGACTTCCGGGCCGCCTCGGGCCTGCCCCCGGCGGGCGACCGCTACGCCGTACCGCTGGACGAGTTCGTCCGCTACGGCGAGTGGTTCCAGCGGGCCCGGGTGCCCCAGGTGGAGCGCGCCTCGGTGGTGGGGATCGAACGCGCGCGGGACGGCTTCCGGCTGACGCTGGACACCGGGGAGGTGTTCGCCGCCCGGGCCGTGGTCCTGGCCGGAGGGTTCCCGCCGTACGCGCGGATCCCGGAAGTGCTGCGCCCCCTGGTCGAGGCGGGTCTCGCCTCGCACACCGTGGACCACGCCGATCTGGCGAAGTTCGGCGGCCGCCGGGTGGCGGTGATCGGCGCCGGACAGTCCGCGCTGGAGAGCGCCACCCTGCTGCACGAGGCCGGCGCCGAGCCCGTCCTGGTGGCCCGGACCGGGAAGCTGCTGTTCGGCGAGCCGCCGGACTTCGACGACCCCGCCGACCGCCCGTGGCCGGTGCGGCTTGCCAAGCCCGGTTCACCGCTGGGCCCCGGCTGGTCGTTCACCGCGTTCAGCCGGGCCACCGGGGCGTTCCGCGCCCTGCCGGACGCGACCAGGGCCAGGCTGGTGCGCACCGTGCTCGGCCCGGCCGGCGGCTGGTGGCTGCGCGAGCGTCTGGAGGGCCGCTTCCCGGTGCTCACCGGGCACCAGCTGCTGGCGGCCGAGCGGACCGGCGGTGACGGCGGGGCGGACGGCGGCGACGGCGGGGTGCGGCTGGGACTGCGCGGCACCGTCAGTGGTGCCACCGGCGGTACGACCTCGGAGCTGGAGGCGGACCATGTGCTGGCCGCCACCGGCTACCGGGTGGACGTCGGGCGGCTCGACTACCTGTCGCCCGAGCTGCGCGGCGCGATCGAGCGGCGCAACGGGGGAGCGCCCCGGCTCTCGGCCGGCTTCGAGAGCTCCGTCCCGGGGCTGTACTTCACCGGCCTGTCCGCCGCCGACACCTTCGGGCCGCTGATGCGGTTCGTCTGCGGCACCGGCTTCGCGGCCCGGCGGATCAGCCGCTCGGCTGCGGCCGGCCCGGCGGGGAGCCGCTGAGCGGGACCGCCGGCACAGTCGTCGGCGGCGCCCGGCTCAGCCCACCAGCCGGGACAGCTCGATCGAGTGCCCCGTCCGCTCCACCTTGGCCCGCAGGTAGCGGACGTTGCTCCCGGTCAGGTGCACACCCGTCGGCACCCGGCGCTCGACCGTGACGCCCAGGGCGGCCAACTGGGCATCCTTGTCGGGGTTGTTGCTCAGCAGCTCGATCCCGTCGACCCCGAGGGCGCCGAGCATCTGCGCGGCCGCCGTGTAGTCGCGGCCGTCCTCCGGCAGTCCGAGCGCGGTGTTGGCGTCGTACGTGTCGAGACCGGAGTCCTGGGGTAACGGTACACCTCTCCACCTTGTGCCCGACCTGCGTAAATGGGTTGAGGTAGACGCCTATGCACCCGTCTCATCGGCCGTGGCCCGAGCCTTGCTCAAAGCTTCACGCCGGGCTTCGTTCGAGTAGGAGCGCAGTCGGGCCATGGTCAACTCGGCTTCAGCCAGCTCTTCAGTCGGCACGTAGACCACCCGGTTCTTTGGGCCCTCCCCGACTATTCGGACTTCGAGCCCGATCAGGCCACGCTGCGGTGTCGGCATCATGCGGTGATCTTAGGCAGTGATCCACTTTGGGGTTCGGGGCGGCCTCGTGGGACATCCGGGATTCGGGGTGCGCCGCAGCTGCTACTTCAGCAACAGGTGCGTGTCACGGGAACAGGCGGTAGGCGTCGAGGGCTCGTGCCTGGGTTTCCCGGCGGGTGCGCGCGGTGTGCTGGGCGGCCTGCTTCCGGGTGCGCAGGGGGACGTCCCAGGCTCGTAGGCGGCGCTTGACCCGGTCCGGGGTGACGCCGTAGAGCTGGGCCAGCGCCTGGGCGGACGTGCCGTCGTTGTAGAGCCGGACAGCCTCCTCGCGGTCCACCTTGGGGTCCGTCTGAGGGTGGCGCGGGGTTCTGCGCACGGGGACGTCCCAGGCTTCGAGGAGGAGTTCCATGCGGCGGCGGGTGACGCCGTAGTGCCGCATGAGTGTGGAGAGGGGCGTGCCGTCGTTGTAGAGACGGACGGCCTCCTCGCGGTCCACCCCGGGGTCGCTGGTCGCGGGGCCTTTGGTGGCCCCCCAGCGCCGGAGCCACTTGGCCATGGTGGCCTCGGACACCTTGTGGTTCTTCGCGAGTGCGCGCCCCGGCGTACCCGTGGCGTAGGCGGTGATCAGATTGGTGCGGGTCCTGCCCGTGGGTTCTGGGATCTTGCGGGGCACGGGGGTTCCGTTCAGATGTAGGAAGCCCCGCCGCGCGCTGCCAGGGCCACGCGTGCGGCGGGGGCGGTCCGGGAGGTCAGGGTTCGAGCGGCCGGGCGTAGACGCCGTCGGCGAGCGGCGAGAAGCCGTGGCGTTCCCAGGCCCGGCGGAGCTTGTCCATGGCCTCCTCGTCGGGTCTGCGGACCTCGGGGTCGTCCGAGTCGAAGCTGCACGGCTCGTCCGGCCCGTGTTCGTGAATCGGGGCCGGGTAGCAGACGGCCACCGTTCCCGGGACGGCCAGGCGGCGGAGGGCCTCGACCGCCAGTCGCATCCCGACGCCCCTCCCGCGCCACTCGGTGGAGACCTCGACGGACTCCAGCAGAAGCAGCAGCGACGGCCGCAGCCCGGCCAGCGCCGGGGCGAGCCCGCCGTCCTCGGTGAAGACCACCCGCGGAATGCGGTCGAGGAGTCCTGGGTCCAACCCCAGCGCCTCGCGGGGATTCGGTGTGACACCGGGGACGACGCGGGTGATATCGGCGGTGCCGAAGATCTTGGATCCGTTCTCGTAGAAGCTGGCCCGCCAGCGGTCCGCGTTCCTCGACCAGTCCGCGTCGGCGAAGTGGCGCGACTCGTACGAGATGACCAGACGGTCGACCATCGGTGCTCTCCCTTGCAGTGGGGGCAGGCCCCTCGCGCGTGCTGGCGAGGGGCCTGCCGTGTGCTGGCAGCCGCTACTTCGACGGCGTGGCGGGCTTCTCCTCGGCGGGCTTGCCCGCGTGCTTCGGCGGCGGCTTCTCGTTGCCCTTGTGCTTGGACACGATGATCTCGATGCGCATGGCAGGTTCCTCCTACTCGGTGGGGGCGGTGTCGGCGGTGTCCGGCGGCGTGGGGCCGGGCGGCCTCTCGGGCTGCTTCTCCGGGTCGTGGCCCATACTGATGACTCCTCACACTGCGGGGTTCCCGGTCACCGGCAGGTGCCGGGGTCCTTCGGTGTTGCGGAACCCGCTCCGGCCGGCCGCCTGCCAGGGATGACGGCCGGAGCGGGAATCTGGGTGGCCCACAAGGGCCGGTACTGCACCCACCAGGGAACCGGCGGCGGCAGGCCGTCCCACGCCCGCCGCTGGCCCGCCCACAGGCCGCCGATGCCGAACACCGGAGCGGCGTAGGGGTCCATCAGCGCAGCCGGGGGTGGTTGGCCTCGCGCACCCGCGCCAGCAACTTCGCGCGACGAACCCTGTCCCCCTCCGACAAGGGCGCCTCGCCGAACTCCTCCGGCGTGAGGACCGGCCGGGGCCCGGACGCCTTCCTCACGGGCCACGGGTGGGCGTGCAGCCACGCGAACGGGTCCACCGGCCCCAACTTCCTCAGCGGTACCGTCCAGGCCCGCCTGAACCTCGTCCTGGTCACTCACCGGCCACCCCCGACGCCACGCACTCCCCGTCCTCGACGTGCCGGGCCCGGTTGCGCGCGAGCATCCGCGAGATCGTCGGGTTCACAGCCTGCGGGTACTGCGCCTCGGCCCGGTCGAAGAACACACACCCCGGACACTCGTCGGTGTCCGGCGGCACGTCGTGAGGGCGGGCCGCGATCTCGTGAAGACTCACCGCACGCCCCTGTCCGGACACACGTCCTTGCCGCAGGAACAGGGCGGCCACTCCCGCAGGATGCTGATCCGGTTCGGGACGGAATCCGCGGTGACGCGGTCGACTTCCGTCGGTTCCTGTAGATCCGTCGTCTGCGACATTGGCCGTGGCTCCCGTCTCCAGTTCTGATCCGTAGTCAGAACGGTAGGGACCGAGCCGACCGAGCCGCGAGCATGTTGCACGGTCTTGCAGGGATTCACCCGAGCGCGGCTATCGCGGACGTGATGAGCGCACGCGCTTGGGCACCGTAGACGGCCATCCGGGACAGCTCTTGAAACGCCCGTGCGTAGGTGGCAACCTCGCCGGGCGCCGTGATGACCACGCGCGCGGATAGCAGCTCCACCTGTACACGGGCGTCGTCGAAGATGGAGAACGTCTCCATGGGCCACAGCTTCCGGCGGCCAGCGTGCGGCACTACTCCGAGCGACACGTTCGGCAGGGAGATCACGGCCAGCAAGTGACCGAGCTGCCCGGCCATGCCTTCCGAGTCGGCCATTTGGTGATGCAAGACGCCCTGTTCGACCAGTAGGGCAAAGCGGTGGTTGCCCTCGCGGAGGACGTGAGACCGCGCCATGCGGGCGGCCACGGCTTCTGGTACGTCGTTCGGGATGCCCCGGAACTCGGTGATCGCCTCCAGCAGTCCCGTTGCATAGGAGGGGGTTTGAAGCAGTCCAGGCACTACCGTGGAGCAGTAGACCCGCATGAGGCGCGTCCGCTCGTAGAGCGGCACTACCTCTTCCTGAGCGCGGCGCAAGCCGGTGCCGTGGAGCCGCTTCCACTCGGTGTACATCGAGTCGGCCGACCGGGACGCGGCGATGAGGTCAGGCGCTCGCTCTGGCACACCGCACGCCTCGCACCACACCCGTATGTCAGCGTCGGAGGGTGTGGTGCGGGCGTTCTCGATCCGAGAAGACTTGGACGGGTGCCACCCGCAGCGCTGGGCCAGCTCATGGCCGGACAGTTCAGCGTCTTTGCGGATGGCTCCTAAGGCGTCGGCGATGGCCTTCCGGGCCTCTTGAGCACTGGAGAGCGGAGAGGCGGGCATGGTTCCAGCTTGTCCGGGCCCCTCTCCTTGGGGCGACAGCTTGTCCCCCCAATCACCGGAACGGGCCGCCCTGGGGTCACCACGCACGGCGGATCAGCCTCTCGGCGATGGCCTGGTGGTCGGGCTTGGCGGGGGCGGTAGGGTTCGAGTCCGCCCCGGCCGAGCAACGGGCGCGGGATGGTGGCTTCGGCCAGGTTGCGGCACAGCGCGTCCAGCGTCCGTCAGTCCGTGGAAGGTGAACACCTCCGCCTCGGCCCGGTACCCGTCCGGGAAGGTCGGCGGGATCCGCACCCGGGACCGGACCCGGGCGTCGTCGGCGGTCTGCGGGGCACCCGCGGCCAACGGCGCCCGCGGGGAATTGTTCTGCTGCTCGGGCAGCTGCACCTGCGGCACGGGCTGGGCCTCCGTGACGGACGGTTCTCCTGGGACTCGGATCCCGACGGTACTAGGTAGTTCCAATTTGAACAACAGCTCGGCCGGAGGTGTACGGAGGGTTGGCGCTGCTCACGAACCGAAAGCCGAGGTCGGCAGCGACCTGACAGGGGCGGACAAACACGGGGGAGCGGTGCGAGACTGACGCCTGCGAGCGGTCCGGAGTCGCCGCGCCGGTGTTGTGGCGCGCCGTGACGCCCTCAATGGCGAGGGGACCGCCGGCGTCTCCCCCCGGGCGGGGGAGCGCCTGTCTTTCGACCACCCCCATGGAAGGTGCTCACAAGATGCCGGCTACCCCTGTGCCCGTGTCGTCCCACGACGCCGAGAACCCCGCCCTCGACTCCCTGCTCGCCGAGGTGCTGCGCCGCAACGCCGGCGAGCCCGAGTTCCAGCAGGCCGTGCGGGAGGTGCTGGAGACGCTCGGACCGGTGCTGGCGGCGCGGCCGGAGCTGGTCGAGGCGCGGATCGTCGAGCGGATCGTGGAGCCCGAGCGGCAGGTGATGTTCCGGGTGCCGTGGACCGACGACCGGGGCCGGGTGCACGTCAACCGGGGCTTCCGGGTGGAGTTCAACAGCGCCCTCGGCCCGTACAAGGGCGGGCTGCGGTTCCACCCCTCGGTGAACCTCGGGATCGTGAAGTTCCTCGGCTTCGAGCAGATCTTCAAGAACGCGCTGACCGGCCTCGGCATCGGCGGCGGCAAGGGCGGCTCGGACTTCGACCCCAAGGGCCGCTCGGACGCCGAGATCATGCGCTTCTGCCAGTCCTTCATGACCGAGCTGTACCGCCACCTCGGCGAGCACACCGACGTCCCGGCCGGGGACATCGGCGTCGGCGGCCGGGAGATCGGCTACCTGTTCGGCCAGTACAAGCGGATCACCAACCGCTACGAGGCCGGTGTGCTGACCGGCAAGGGCATCGGCTGGGGCGGCTCCCAGGCCAGGACCGAGGCCACCGGCTACGGCTGCGTGCTGTTCACCGCCGAGATGCTGCGCGCCCGGGGCGAGGAGCTGGACGGCCTGCGGGTCTCCGTCTCCGGCTCCGGGAACGTCGCGCTGTACGCGATCGAGAAGGCCCAGCAGCTCGGGGCGACCGTGGTCACCGCCTCCGACTCCACCGGCTTCGTGGTGGACGAGAAGGGCATCGACCTGGACCTGCTGAAGGAGGTCAAGGAGGTCCGGCGCGGCCGGCTCACCGAGTACGCCGAGCGGCGCGGAAGCCACGTCAAGTACCAGGAGGGGACCGGTGTCTGGAGCGTCCCGGTGGACGTCGCGCTGCCCTGCGCGACCCAGAACGAGCTGACCGGGCCGGACGCGCTGGCCCTGGTCCGGGGCGGGGTGCGGGCGGTCGCCGAGGGCGCCAACATGCCGACCACGCCCGAGGCGGTCCGGGTGTTCCAGGAGGTCGGGGTGGCCTTCGGACCGGGCAAGGCCGCCAACGCCGGCGGCGTCGCGACCAGCGCGCTGGAGATGCAGCAGAACGCCTCGCGCGACGTGTGGTCCTTCGAGCGGACGGAGGAGCGGCTGGCCGCGATCATGCGCGACATCCACACCTCCTGCCACACCACGGCGGAGAAGTACGGCCGCCCCGGCGACTACGTCCTGGGCGCCAACATCGCCGGCTTCGAGCTGGTGGCGGACGCGATGCTGGCCCAGGGCCTGATCTGACCTCACGGGCCGGGTGCGGGCCACCCGACCGGAGCGGGCACGGGATGTCGGGTCCGGTCGGGTGGCCGCTGCCTACGGTGAGGAGCACAGGAACGGAAGGACGGGGCAGGGCGGATGCTGGAGCGGCTGAACCGGGCCATGGAGTACATCGAGGAGCACCTCGACGGGACGGTCGACGCGGGTGAGCTCGCGCGGATCGCGACCACCTCGGAGTACCACTTCCGGCGGCTGTTCTCGGCCCTGGCCGGCATGCCGCTGTCGGAGTATCTCCGGCGCCGGCGGCTGACCCTCGCGGGGGCCGAGGTGCTGGCCGGGGAGCGGACCCTGCTGGAGGTCGCGGTCCGCCACGGCTACGGCTCGGGCGAGGCGTTCGCCCGGGCGTTCCGGGCGATGCACGGCGTCGGCCCGGGCGAGGCCCGGCAGCGCGGCGCGGTGCTGGTCTCCCAGCCCCGGATGTCCTTCCGGCTCGTCGTCGAAGGGAGCAGCAGCATGGAGTACCGGATCGTCGAGAAGCCGGCGTTCAGGATCGTCGGGCGCAGGGCCACGGTCCCGTTGGTGCACGAGGGGGTCAACCCGGCCATCGCGGAGTTCATCAGGGGGATCGGGCCGGAGCAGGTGGAGCGGATCGCCGCCCTCTCGGGGCAGGAGCCGCGCGGGATCGTCTCGGTCACCGAGTTCTTCTCGGACAGCCGCGAGGAGGGCGTGCCGCTCGACTACTACCACGCGGTGGCGGCCGGGCCGGACGCCGAGGTGCCGGACGGCCTCGACGTGCGGGAGGTCCCGACCGGCACCTGGGCGGTGTTCCGGGCCGTCGGGCCGTTCCCGCAGGCCCTCCAGGAGATGTGGCGGGACGTCTTCACGCAGTGGTTCCCGTCCAACCCGTACGAGTTCCGGCCGGGCCCGGAGATCCTTCGGGTCGGCGCCCTGGTGGAGGCGGCGGAGGCGGAGGCCGAGCTCTGGATCCCGGTGACGCGGGCCGCCCGCTGACGGGGCCGGGTGAGCGGAGCACCCCGCCCGCCCGTTCGGCCCACCAGGACCGGACCGGCCCCGGCCCCCGCCCGCATGCTGGGGCGGGGGCCGTCGAGCGGGAGAGTGGAGCGGGCATGGCCAAGGCGTTCGGATTCGTGGACTACGGCGGCCCGGAGAACCAGGAGTTCCTGGACCGGCCGGTACTGGAGCCCGGACCGGGGCAGCTGGCGGTCGCCGTCCGGGCGGCCGGGGTGAACCCGGTGGACTGGAAGGTGCGCCGGGGCCTGCTCGGCCGGGAGCGCCCGCTGCCCTTCGTGATGGGCTCGGAGGCCTCCGGGGTGGTGGAGCGGATCGGTCCCGGCGTGACCGGGTTCACCCCCGGCGACGAGGTGTTCGGCCTGGTCGCGGCGGGTGCCTTCGCCGAACAGACGCTGCTGCTGGCCGGATCGAGCGCGCTGAAGCCGGCGAAGGTCGGCTTCGACCTGGCCGCCACCCTGTCGGTGGCGGCCGCGACCGCCGACGACGCCGTCCGCGACATCGGCGTGGGCGCCGGGCAGACCCTGCTGGTCCTCGGTGTCTCCGGCGGCGTCGGCAGCGCGGCCGCGCAGATCGCCCGCAGCCGGGGGATCCGCGTCGTCGGCACCACCGGCGACTCCAACCGCGGCTATGTCGAGTCGCTGGGCGCGGTGCCGGTCCGCTACGGCCAGGGCGTCGCGGAGCGGATCAGGGCGGTCGCGCCGGACGGCGTCGACGGCATCCTCGACCTGATCGGCGGGGACGACCTCCGGGCCGCCGCGGTGACCCTGACCGACCGGTCCCGGCTGGTCGCCACCAGCGATCCGGTCACCGCGCAGGAGCTGGGCGGCCGCTTCATCACCCGGTCCACCACCCCCGGCACCCTGGCCGCCCTGGCCGAACTCGTGGCCGCCGGGGAGCTGGACCCGAACGTCTCCGCCCGCTACCCGCTGGACCACGCGGCCGAGGCCCTGGCCCTGGTCGAATCGGGGCACGCGCGCGGCAAGCTGGTCCTCGAAGTGGGCTGACGGCGGGGCAGACAACCCCTAGGACGCACCGGGCCCGCGCCGCTCCCGCCGCCGGCCGGCCACCGCGACCGCCGCCGCCCCCGCCGTGACCAGGACGGCCGTCAGCGGGACGACGTCCCCCACCCGGTCGTACCAGGTGGCCGCGTCCGGCGCCGTCAGCGGCAGCCGCACCACCAGGGCGCCCGTACTGTCGGTGTCCAGCCGCGCCAGCTCGCGGCCCTGCGCGTCGAAGGCGGCCGACACCCCGGTCAGCGAGGCCTGGACGACCGGCCGGCCGGTCTCGGCGGCCCGGATCGCGGCCAGCGAGACGTGTTGTTCGGGCGCCCAACTGCGCTGGAAGGTCGAGGTCGACGACTGGTAGACGAGGACCCTGGCCCCCGCCCGGGCGGCCGTCCGCGCCATGTCGGGGAACGCCGACTCGAAGCAGATCAGGGTGCCGATCGGCAGCGCACGACCGGACCGGTCCACGGCCGGCAGCAGGTGCTGGTCGGTGCCGGGCGCCCGGTTCTCGCCCGCCGCCCGGCTGACCCCGGCCACCCAGCCGAGCACCGGCCGCAGCGGGATGTACTCGCCGAACGGCACCAGCCGGATCTTCCGGTACCGGTCGACCACGCCCTCCGGCGACACCAGGACGGCGTCCTTGGAGATCCGCCCGTCCGCCTTCCGGGCGTCCTCGCCGGCCAGCAGCTCGGCCCCGGTGGCTTCGGACAGCGCGCGCAGCCGGGCCAGCGCCGCCGGGTCGCGGTCGAGGTCGGCGGTGGCGCTGGACTCGCCCCAGACCACCAGGTCCACCGGGGGCCGCCCGACCAGCGCGGCGGTGGCCCGGGCGCTCGCCTCGAAGCGGGCGTCCGGCTCGTCCACGATGCCCGGCTGCACCAGGGCGATCCGCACCTCGGCGGGCTCGGTCCCGTCGGCGGGGGCGGCCGGCGGCGCCGGCCGGAGCGCGAACAGCAGCGGCCCGGCCGCCAGGACCCCCGCCGCGAACAGCGCCGCCACCGCCCGGGGGCGCGGGTCGACGGCGGTGAGCGCCACCGCCACGGCGGTGTTGACCGCCACCACCGCGGCGCTGACCAGCCAGATCCCGCCCGCCGAGGCCAGCGCCAGCACGGCGGGGTGCTGCCACTGGGTGGCGCCGAGCAGCGCCCACGGGCCGCCCAGCGCGTGCCAGGAGCGCGCGTACTCGGTGGTCAGCCAGACCGCCGCGACCACCACCGGCGCGAGCAGCGCCCGCCGGACCGTCAGCGGGGGCCGCAGCAGCCGCCACACCGCGAGGCCCACCCCGGCCTGGAGCGCCCCGAACACCACCGCGAGCAGCGGCAGTCCGGGGCCGATGGAGCGGGTCAGCCAGGACATCCCGGTCAGGATGAACCCGGCGCCGAACCACCAGCCGCGCACCGCCGCCTCCCGGGCGCCCGGGGCCGCCCGCATCAGCAGCAGGCCGGGGACGAGCGCGACCCAGGCCAGCGCCGCGACCCCGGGGGCCGGGAAGGCGAGCACGGGCAGCGCCCCGGCGGCCAGTGCGGCCAGCCGGGGCCGGTACCGGGCGAACGTCCGGCCGGGGCGGGCGGCGTCGGCCGCCGGGGCGGTGGGGCCGGGGGGACCGGCGGGGCCGGTGAGCAGGGGAGGGCGCGGCATGCCCCGTATTGTCCGCTTGGCGCGGCCCCGTCACCAGCCCCGTGGTGCCCCGTGATCACTCGAACGGCCTACCGATCGAGGTTTGGCCGATCGGGGGCGGGTCAGCCCTCGTCGCCCTCCAGGTCGCCCTCGGTCTCCAGGAACGCGGCCTGGAGCTGCTCGATCAGCTGCGGGTCCGGCTGCTCCCACAGCCCTCGGCTCGCCGCCTCCAGCAGCCGCTCGCTGATCCCGTGCAGCGCCCACGGGTTGGCGCCGGCCAGGAACTCCCGGTTGACCGGGTCCAGCACGTACTCCTGGGTGAGCTTCTCGTACATCCAGTCCGCGACCACGCCGGTGGTGGCGTCGTACCCGAAGAGGTAGTCGACCGTCGCGGCCATCTCGAAGGCGCCCTTGTAGCCGTGCCGCCGCATCGCCTCGATCCAGCGCGGGTTGACCACCCGGGCGCGGAAGACCCGGGCCGCCTCCTCGGTCAGGGTGCGGGTGCGGACCGTCTCCGGCCGGGTCGAGTCGCCGATGTAGGCGGTCGGGGCCTTGCCGGTGAGCGCGCGCACGGTGGCCACCATGCCGCCGTGGTACTGGAAGTAGTCGTCCGAGTCGGCGATGTCGTGCTCGCGGGTGTCGGTGTTCTTCGCGGCGACGGTGATCCGCTTGTACGCGGTCTCCATCTCCTCGCGGGCCGGACGCCCGTCCAGGCCGCGCCCGTACGCGTAGCCGCCCCAGACCGTGTACACCTCGGCCAGGTCGGCGTCGGTGCGCCAGTCCCGGCTGTCGATCAGCTGGAGCAGTCCGGCGCCGTAGGTGCCGGGGCGGGAGCCGAAGACCCGGGTGGTGGCCTTGCGCTCGTCGCCGTGCACGGCCAGGTCCGCCTGGACGTGGGCGCGGACGAAGTTGTCCGCGTCCGCCTCCTCCTGGGCGGCGGCCAGCCGGACGGCGTCGTCCAGCAGCGCGACCACGTGCGGGAAGGCGTCCCGGAAGAAGCCGGAGATGCGCAGCGTGACGTCGATCCGCGGGCGGCCGAGCTCGGCGAGCGTGATCGGCTCCAGGCCGGTGACCCGGCGCGAGGCGTCGTCCCAGACCGGGCGGACGCCGAGCAGCGCGAAGGCCTCGGCGATGTCGTCGCCGGCGGTGCGCATCGCGCTGGTGCCCCACAGCGACAGGCCCACCGAGGACGGGTGGGTGCCGTCGTTGTCGGCCCGGTAGCGGTCGATCAGCGAGGCGGCGAGCGCCTGGCCGGTCTCCCAGGCGAGCTTGCTGGGCACGGCCTTGGGGTCGACGGAGTAGAAGTTGCGGCCGGTCGGCAGCACGTTGACCAGTCCGCGCAGCGGCGAGCCGGACGGGCCGGCCGGGACGAAGCCGCCCTGGAGCGCGTGCAGCACGGCGTCCAGCTCGTCGGTGGTCGCGGCGAGCCGGGGCACCACCTGGGTGGCGGCGAAGGCCAGCACCTCGTGCACGGCCTCCGGCAGCCCGGCGGCGACCTTCTCCACCGCCTCGGGCGCCCAGTCGGCCGCCTCCATGGCCTCGACCAGGGCGCGGGCCTGCGCCTCGGCCGCGTCGGTGGCGCCGAGGGTGAGCGCGGCCTCGTCCAGGCCGAGCGCCTCGCGCAGGCCGGGCAGGGCGCTGACGCCGCCCCAGATCTGCCGGGCGCGCAGGATGGCGAGCACGATGTTGACCCGGTCGGTGCCGGCCGGCGCCTGGCCGAGCACGTGCAGGCCGTCGCGGATCTGGGCGTCCTTGATCTCGCACAGCCAGCCGTCGACGTGCAGCAGGAAGTCGTCGAAGCCGTCGTCCTCGGGGCGCTCGTCCAGGCCGAGGTCGTGGTCGAGCCGGGCGGCCTGGATCAGGGTCCAGATCTGGGCGCGGATCGCGGGCAGCTTGGCCGGGTCCATCGCGGCGATGTTGGAGTGCTCGTCGAGCAGCTGCTCCAGGCGGGCGATGTCGCCGTAGGAGTCGGCGCGGGCCATCGGCGGGACGAGGTGGTCGACCAGGGTGGCGTGGGCGCGGCGCTTGGCCTGGGTGCCCTCGCCCGGGTCGTTGACCAGGAAGGGGTAGACCAGCGGCAGGTCGCCGAGGACGGCGTCCGGGCCGCACTCGTCGGACAGCGCGGCGGTCTTGCCGGGCAGCCACTCCAGGTTGCCGTGCTTGCCGAGGTGGACCACGGCGTGGGCGCCGAAGCCGCCGTCGGACTGCGCGGCGGCGATCCAGCGGTAGGCGGCCAGGTAGTGGTGGGACGGCGGGAGGTCGGGGTCGTGGTAGATCGCGACCGGGTTCTCGCCGAAGCCGCGCGGCGGCTGGATGAGCACCAGCAGGTTCCCGGAGCGGATCCCGGCGAGCACGATGTCGCCGTCCGGGTTCTGCGAGCGGTCGACGTACAGCTCGCCGGGGGCCGGGCCCCAGTGCTCCTCGACCCGGGTGCGCAGGCCCTCGGGCAGGGTCGCGTACCAGCGGCGGTAGTCGGCGGCCGGGATGCGCACCGGGTTGCGGGACAGCTGGTCCTCGGTGAGCCAGTCCTGGTCGTAGCCGCCGGCCGCGATCAGCGCGTGGATGAGGGCGTCGCCCTCGTGGCCGTCGTCGGTGTCGGTGTCCAGACCGGGCAGGTCGTCGCCGAGGTCCATGCCCTCCGCGCGCAGGCGCTCCAGCAGGCGGATCGCGCTGGCCGGGGTGTCCAGGCCGACGGCGTTGCCGACCCGGGCGTGCTTGGTCGGGTAGGCGGACAGCACCAGCGCGAGCCGGCGCTCGGTGGCCGGAACGTGCCGCAGCCGGGCGTGGGCGACGGCGATCCCGGCGACCCGGGCCGAGCGCTCCTCGTCGGCGGCGTAGACGGTGAGGCCGTCCTCGTCCAGCTCCTTGAAGGAGAACGGGACGGTGATCAGCCGGCCGTCGAACTCGGGCACGGCGATCTGGGTGGCGGTGTCCAGCGGGGACAGGCCGTCGTCGCTCTCCTCCCAGCGGGCGCGCGACCAGGTCAGGCAGAGCGCCTGGAGGATCGGCCGGTCCAGGGCGGCGAGCGCGCCCGCGTCCCAGGCCTCCTCGTCGCCGCCGGCCTGGGCGTCGGCCGGGCGGGTGCCGCCGGCGGCGAGCACGGTGGTGACGAGGGCGTCCGCCTCGCCGAGGGCGGCCAGCAGCTCCGGCTCGGCGCCGCGCAGCGAGGCGCAGTAGTAGGCGCGGGCCCGGGCGCCCTGGTCCTCGATCGCGCGGCAGAGCGTCTCCACGAAGGCGGTGTTGCCGCTCATGTGGTGGGCGCGGTAGTAGAGCACCGCGACGGTCGGGCCCTCGGTGGTGCGGGCGGTGCGCTCCAGCGGGCCCCAGGCGGGGGCGGAGGCGGGCGGGGCGAAGCCGTGGCCGGTGAGCAGCACGGTGTCGGAGAGGAAGGCGCCGAGCTCGGCGAGGTTGGCCGCGCCGCCGTGGGCCAGGTAGGCGTGCGCCTCTGCGGCGATGCCGGCCGGGACGGTGGACAGCTCCATCAGCTGGGCGTCGGGGGCCTGTTCGCCGGTCAGCACGATCACCGGGCGGGGGCCGGCGAGCAGGGCGTCCAGGCCCTCCTGCCAGGCGCGGCGGCCGCCGAGCAGGCGGACCACGACCAGTTCGGTGCCCTCCAGCAGGTCGGGCAGCTCCTCGGCGGCGAGCCGGGCCGGGTTGCCGAGCCGGTAGCGGACCGGACCCTCGGACGCGCGGGCGCTGAGCAGGTCGGTGTCTGACGTCGACAGCAGCAGAATCATGCGAAGGCCCTCCCGGCCTCGGAGCCGCCCCGAGCCGAAGGGCGCGCCGGCGTTGAAAGCGATGAGTGACAAGCGACTGACGAAGGAAGGAGCGCCGGAGCGAAGAGCGTCGACGGCGGGTCCGAGCGCCCGGAGGCGAGCGGGCGATTGCCTGCGGGCAAGGACAACAGCACGGAGCACCACGTGGGCGCGGGCATGCGGCGGCGCATGGCTTCAAGCCTTCCTCGGGGTCCGCGCCCCGGGCGGGTGGAGGACGGCAGGAGTTCCTGGCTCCCGCGCTTCCCCGGAGGCCCGGTGAAGCGCGGTCACAGTGGCGGGACCGCACCGGGTTCGCACCGGTTTCCTCCCCTGCGCCGTCGCTGGCGTGCGGACGGTCCGCGGGGACCGTCCGCGAGCATCGTACGGGGTGCGGCTGACCTGGGGGAGTGCAGGTTCCGGCCGGTGCGGACGGGCTCGGAGGTGTGATCGACGGTACGGCGGCAACCCGTCGGATCCTCGGTATGCTCGCCGCCATGCCTCCAGAACCCGACGCCGTCGAGCCGGGCGCCGCCGTGCCCGACCGGGCGCGTTCGGACGCCTGCCCAGGGGCCCTTCGTCTGCATACCGCCGACGACGGTGCCCTGGCGCGGGTCCGGCTGCCCGGGGGACTGCTGACGGAGCGTCAGGCGCTGGCGCTGGTCGACGCGGCCGAGGCGCTCGGCGACGGCCGCCCGGAGATCACCTCGCGCGGCAACGTCCAACTGCGCGGCCTGGCTTCGGACTGCGGCGGCGAACTCGCCGAGCGGCTGCGCGCCGCCGGCCTGCTGCCCTCCGACACCCATGAACGGGTCCGCAACATCGTCGCCTCGCCCGGCCCCGGCGCCGGGCCCGCCGAGGGCTCCGCCGATGTCCGGGCCTGGGCCCGCGCCCTCGACGCGGCCCTGTGCGCCAGCCCGTGGGCGACCGGCCTGTCCGGAAAGTTCCTGTTCGCCCTGGACGACGGCCGGGGGGACGTCGCCGCGCTGGACGCCGATGTGACATTGATCGCAGGTCCGGCCGGCACCGCCCTGCTGCGCCTCGGCCGGGCCGCCACCGCGCGGCCGGTTCCGGCCGGTCGGGCGGTCGCGGCGGCGCTGGACGCGGCCCGGGAGTTCCTGGACGCGCAGCGCGCCGCCGGGCTGCGGGCCTGGCACCTGCGCGAACTGCCCGATCTGCTGCCGCCCGGTCCGCTGCCGCTGCCGCTGTCGGCCGGTACCCGCCCGCCGCTCGGCGCCCTGCCGGGGGGCGGGCTGCACGTGGGCCTGCGCTTCGGCGTGGCCGCGGCCGGGCAGTGGCGGGCGCTGGTGGACGCCGCCGAGGGGGAGCTTCGGCTGACCCCGTGGCGCGGTGTGGTGCTGCCCGGCGCTCCCGCCGGCCGGCTGCCGGCGCTCACGGCGGCCGGCTTCCGGACGGGGGCCGGGGCGGCGGTCGGGACGGCTTCCGGGGCAGTGGCCGGGACGGCGGCCGGGGCAGCCTGGGACGGCGCGAGCGCCTGCACCGGGCTGCCGGGCTGCGCGAAGTCGCGGTCCGACGTCCGGGCCGACGCGGCCCGGGCGCTGGACGAGGCCCCGGTGCCGGACGAGACCCGGGCACTGGACAAGGCCCGGGCACTGGACGGGACCCGGGTACCGAACGAGGGCGCCGCCCTGCTGCCGGTGCACTGGTCGGGCTGCGAACGCCGCTGCGGCCACCCCGCCGGACGCCGGGTGGACGTGCTGGCGACCGGGGAGAGCTACCGGGTGGCGGTGACCGGCGGACCGCAGGGGCGGGACACCGCCGTGGAAGTGACGAACGAGCAGATGGCCGCGGCGGTCGCCGCGGCCCGGAGGACCACGTGATCGAGTACGAGAAGGACGGCGCGTCCATCTACCGCCAGTCCTTTGCCACCATCCGGGCCGAGGCCGACCTGGCCGGGTTGCCCGCGGACGTCGCCCAGGTCGCGGTGCGGATGATCCACGCCTGCGGCATGGTCGACCTGGTCGAGGACCTGGTGTACTCGCCCGGCGCGGTCGCCTCCGCGCGCGCCGCCCTGCGGGCCGGGGCGCCGATCCTGTGCGACGTCAACATGGTCGCCAGCGGCGTCACGCGCAAGCGGCTGCCGGCCGACAACGAGGTGATCTGCACCCTCACCGACCCGTCCGTGCCGGAGCTGGCCCGGGCGATGGGCAACACCCGCAGCGCCGCCGCGATGGAGCTGTGGCTGCCCCGGCTGGAGGGCGCGGTGGTCGCCGTCGGCAACGCGCCGACCTCGCTGTTCCGCCTGCTGGAGCTGATCGAGGCCGGCGCCCCGCGCCCGGCCGCCGTGATCGGCGTACCGGTCGGCTTCATCGGCGCGGCCGAGTCCAAGGAGGCCCTGGCGGCGCACCCGGCCGGCCTGGAGCACCTGGTGGTGCGCGGGCGGCGCGGCGGCAGCGCGATGGCCGCAGCGGCGATCAACGCGATTGCGAGCGAAGAAGAATGACGGACAGTCAGGCAGTCGACCAGCAGGCGACAGGTCGGCTCTACGGAGTGGGCCTCGGCCCCGGCGACCCGTCGCTGGTGACCGTCCGCGCCGCCGAACTCATCGGCAGGGCCGACGTGGTGGCGTACCACAGCGCGCGGCACGGCCGTTCGATCGCCCGCTCCATCGCCGAGCGGTACCTGACGGGAGGTCAGATCGAGGAGAAGCTGGTCTACCCGATCACCGTCGAGACCACCGACCACCCCGGCGGCTACCGGGGCGCGCTGGACGACTTCTACCAGGAGGCCGCCGAACGCCTGGCCGCCCACCTGGACGCCGGCCGCGACGTGGTGGTGCTGGCCGAGGGCGACCCGTTCTTCTACGGCTCCTACCAGCACATGCACAAGCGCCTCGCGCACCGCTACCCGACCGAGGTGGTGCCCGGCGTGACCTCGGTCAGCGCCGCGGCGGCGCGGCTGGGCCAGCCGCTCACCGAGGCCGAGGAGACGCTCACCGTCATCCCCGGCACGCTGCCCGAGGAGGAGCTGACCGCGCGCCTGGCCGCCGCCGACTCCGCCGTGGTGATGAAGCTCGGCCGCACCTTCCCGACCGTGCGCCGCGCCCTGGAGCGGGCGGGCCGGCTGGCCGACGCCCAGTACGTCGAGCGGGCGTTCATGGACGGCGAGCGGACGGCCCCGCTGGCCTCGGTCGACCCGGACAGCGTCCCCTACTTCGCGGTGGCGGTGCTGCCCAGCAAGGTCGCCCCGCTGGAGGCCCCGGCCCCCGACCTGAGCGGCCAGGGCAGCGTCACCGTCGTCGGCACCGGCCCGGCCGGCCCGCTCTGGCTGACCCCCGAGGCCCGCGGCGCCCTCGCCGCCGCGACCGACCTGGTCGGCTACACCACCTACCTCGACCGGGTGCCGGAGCGGCCGGGCCAGACCCGGCACGGCTCCGACAACAAGGTCGAGTCCGAGCGCGCCGAGTTCGCCCTCGACCTGGCCCGCCGCGGCCACCGGGTCGTGGTGGTCTCCTCCGGCGACCCGGGCGTCTTCGCGATGGCCACCGCCGTGCTGGAGGTCGCCTGCGAGGAGTCCTACCGCGAGGTGCCGGTGCGGATCGTCCCCGGGATGACCGCCGCGCACGCGGCCGCCTCCCGGGCCGGTGCCCCGCTGGGCCACGACTACGCGGTGGTGTCGCTCTCGGACCGCCTCAAGCCGTGGGACGTCGTCGCGCAGCGCCTGCGCGCCGCCGCCTCGGCCGACCTCGTGCTCGCCCTCTACAACCCCGGCTCGCAGTCCCGCACCACCCAGGTCGGCCGGGCCCGGGACCTCCTGCTGGAGTACCGCGCCCCGGAGACCCCGGTGGTGCTGGCCCGCGACGTCGGCGGCCCCACCGAGCGGGTCCGCACCGTCCCCCTCGGCGAACTGGACCCGGCCGAGGTCGACATGCGGACCATCCTCCTGATCGGCTCCTCCCAGACCCAGCACGTCACCCGCTCCCCCCACCCCGACGTCACCTGGACCCCCCGCCGCTACCCGGAGGCCTGAGCCTCCCGTCTGCAGGGCCGTCCGGCCCCGGGTATGCCCGGGGCCGGACGGCAGTCGAGCGATGCCTAGGTGAGGAGACCGGCGATGGGCGAGGTCGGTGGGCGGGCCGGGCAGTTGCGGAGCAGTGGGCTGCGGCACGGGTGGACGACCGGGGCGTGTGCCACGGCGGCGACCAAGGCCGCCTACCGGGCGCTGCTCACCGGGGTGTTCCCGGACCCGGTGGAGATCACGCTGCCGAAGGGGCAGCGGCCGGCTTTCGCGCTCGCGGCGGAGCTGGTGGCCGAGGAGCCGGACGGCGGGCGGCTGGCGACGGCCGGGGTGGTGAAGGACGCCGGGGACGACCCGGACGTCACGCACGGCGCGCTGGTCCGCTCCACCGTGCGGGCGGGGGAGCCGGGCGCGGGTGTGGTGTTCCGGGCCGGGCCCGGGGTGGGGACGGTCACCAAGGCCGGGCTGCCGCTGCCGGTCGGCGAACCCGCCATCAACCCGGTGCCCCGGCAGATGATCCGGGACGCCGTCGCCGAGGTCGCGGCCGAGTGCGGCGGCAGCGGGGACGTGGTGGTGGAGGTGTCGATCGACCACGGCGAGGAGCTCGCCCGGTCCACCTGGAACCCCCGCCTCGGCATCCTCGGCGGGCTCTCCGTCCTCGGGACCACCGGGATCGTCGTCCCCTACTCCTGCTCCGCCTGGATCGACTCGATCCGGCGCGGGGTGGACGTGGCGCGGGCCGCCGGGCGCACCCATGTGGCCGGCTGCACCGGCTCGACCTCGGAGAAGGTGGCCGCGGCGGTGCACGGCCTGCCCGAGGACGCGCTGCTGGACATGGGCGACTTCGCGGGCGCCGTGCTCAAGTACCTCAAGCGCCACCCGGTGCCGAGGCTGACCGTCGCCGGCGGTTTCGCCAAGCTCTCCAAACTCGCCGCCGGCCATCTCGACCTGCACTCGGCGCGCTCCCGGGTGGACCAGGGGTACCTGGCCGGGCTGGCCCGTACGGGCGGCGCCGACGAGGAGCTGACGGCGTCGGTCGCGGCGGCCAACACCGGTCTGGAGGCGATCCAGCTCTGCCGGGCGGCCGGGGTGCCGCTGGGCGACCTGGTGGCCGAGGCGGCCCGGGCCACCGCGCTCGGGGTGCTGGTGGGTTCGCCGGTCGCGGTGGACGTCATCTGCATCGACCGGGCGGGGACGATCGTCGGCCGCGCGCAACCTCTGGGGCCCTGAGGGCCGTCCCCTGTCCGGGAGTTCTGTCCCAGGACTGTCCCGATAACTTCGCCATGGTGTGAAGATCTGACGCTCATACGGGGTGAGAAACGGACAAATGTCGCGCCAGGAGCGGGGTCGACGCCATTGCTATCTCAGCCATGAGATATCGTCTGGCGAGTGACAGGCGACTACCTCACCCGTATCGGCACCCTCATCCGCACCGCGCGTCAGCACCGCGGCTGGTCCCAGGCCCAGCTCGGCGAGGCCCTCGGCACCAGCCAGAGCGCGGTCAACCGCATCGAGCAGGGCAAGCAGAATGTCAGCCTTGAGATGATCGCCCGCATCGGCGAAGCGCTCGACAGCGAGATCGTCTCCCTCGGCTACTCCGGCCCGATGCACCTGCGGGTCGCCGGCGGCACCACCCTCTCCGGCGCGATCGACGTCCGCAGCAGCAAGAACGCCTGCGTCGCCATCCTCTGCGCCTCGCTGCTGACCACCGGCCGCACCACCCTGCGCAGCGTCGCCCGGATCGAGGAGGTCTACCGCATCCTCGAAGTGCTCACCAGCATCGGCGTCAGGAGCCGCTGGACCAACGACGGCCGCGACCTCGAACTCACCCCGCCCGCCGAGCTCGACCTGGCCGGCATGGACGTCGAGGCCGCCCGCCGCACCCGCAGCGTGCTGATGTTCCTCGGCCCGCTGATGCACCGCGCCGACAACTTCGCCATCCCCTACGCCGGCGGCTGCGACCTCGGCACCCGCACCGTGCAGCCGCACCTCACCGCGCTGCGCCGGTTCGGCCTGGAGGTCGCCACCACCGGCGGCGCCTACCACGCCTCGGTCCAGCCCGGCACGCCGATGGACCGGCCGATCGTGCTGACCGAGCGCGGGGACACCGTCACCGAGAACGCCCTGCTCGCCGCCGCCCGCCACGACGGCGTCAGCGTCATCCGCAACGCCTCGCCCAACTACATGGTCCAGGACCTCTGCTTCTTCCTGGAGAAGCTGGGCGTGCGGATCGACGGCGTCGGCACCACCACCCTCACCGTGCACGGCGTCCCCGAGATCACCTGCGACGTCGACTACACCCCGGCCGAGGACCCGGTGGAGGCCATGAGCCTGCTCGCCGCCGCCGTGGTCACCTCCTCCGAGCTGACCGTCCGCCGGGTGCCGATCGAGTTCCTGGAGATCGAGCTCGCCGTGCTGGAGGGCATGGGCCTCGACTACGACCGCACCCCCGAGTACCGCGCCCACAACGGCCGCACCCGGCTGGTCGACCTCACCGTGCGCCCCTCCAAGCTCACCGCGCCGATCGACACCATCCACCCGATGCCCTTCCCCGGCATCAACATCGACAACGTGCCGTTCTTCGCCGCCATCGCCGCGGCCGCCCACGGCACCACGATGATCCACGACTGGGTGTACGACAACCGCGCCATCTACCTCACCGAACTCACCCGCCTCGGCGCGGACATCAAGCTCCTCGACCCGCACCGGGTGCTGGTCCAGGGCCCGACCCGCTGGCGCGCCGCCGAGATGGTCTGCCCGCCCGCGCTGCGCCCCGCCGTGGTGATCCTGCTGGCGATGCTGGCCGCCAAGGGCACCTCGGTGCTCCGCAACGTCTACGTCATCAACCGGGGCTACGAGGACCTCGCCGAGCGCCTCAACTCCATCGGCGCCCAGATCGAGACCTTCCGCGACATCTGATCCGGGCACCCGCCGCCCGGTCCCGGAACCCCGGGGCCGGGCGGCGGCGTGCCCGGGTCCGGCTACTCGCCGGTGCGGCCGTCGAGGTGCTCGCGGAGGAGGTCGGCGTGGCCGTTGTGGCGGGCGTACTCCTCGATCATGTGGGTGAGGATCCAGCGCAGGGAGTACTCGGTCTCCTTGCCGTCGGCCGCGCGGTAGTGGCCGAGCACGTCCAGGGACGGGGCGGCGGCGACGAGTTCGCGGGCGTGCTCGCACTCGGCGCGCCAGTGGGCGAACGCCTCCTCGGGGTCGGCCTCGTCGGCCGCGAACTCGGCGAACCTGCCGTTGGAGTCCCGCCAGATACCGGGGTGGCCCTCGCCGTTGAGGATGTTGCGGAACCAGCCGAGCTCCACCTCGGCCAGGTGGCGGGTGAGGCCGAGCAGGGAGAGCGTGGAGGGGAGCAGCGGGCGGGCGCGGAGCTGTTCGGTGCTCAGCCCGGTGCACTTCCAGGCGAAGGTGGCGCGCTGGAAGTCCAGGAAGCCCGTCAGGGTGGCGAGTTCCGCACCGGCCAGGGGCGGCTCGGGGCGGGCGGCGTCGGCGAGTTCGTAGGCGTCGGTCATCCGGTCATCCTTGCAGCGTGGGGCGGGTTCCGCGCGGGAATTACGGCCCGATCGGGCCGTGGTCGGCGAGCCGCTCCAGCACCTCGGCGACGCTCGCCGCGACCGGCACTCCGGCCGGCAGCGGCGGGCGGTCCACCAGCACCACGGGCAGGCCGAGTTCGCGGGCCGCGGTGAGTTTGGGCGCGGTGGCCGCGCCGCCGCTGTCCTTGGTGACCACGACGTCGATCCGGTGCTCGCGCAGCACCGCCCGCTCGCCGTCCAGGGTGAACGGGCCCCGGTCGAGCAGGACGTCGAGCGCGGCGGGCAGCGGCGGCTCGGGCGGATCGACCGAGCGGGCCACGAAGTGCAGGCCGTCGAGGTGGGCGAAGGCGGCGATGCCCTGCCGGCCGCTGGTGAGCAGGACCCGTCGGCCGAGAGCGGGCAGCAGCGCGGCGGCGGCGTCCAGGGAGGGGACGCGGTGCCAGTCGTCGCCCGGTCCGGCCGTCCAGCCGGGGCGGCGCAGTGCGAGCAGCGGGACGCCGGTCGCCGCGGCGGCCGCGGCGGCGTTGCCGGACATCACGGCGGCGAACGGGTGGGTGGCGTCCACCACGGTGTCCACCCGCTCGGCGCGCAGCCAGTCGGCGAGGCCGTCGGCGCCGCCGAAGCCGCCGATCCGCACCTCGCCGGCGGGCAGCCGGGGCCGGGCCACCCGCCCGGCGAGCGAGCTGGTGACCCGGAGCCCGGCCCGGCCGTCGAGGGCGGCGGCGAGGGCGCGCGCCTCGGTGGTGCCGCCGAGGATCAGCAGGTGGCGGCGGTCCGGGGGTGTGGTCGGGCGGAGGTCCGGCGCGGTCATCAGGTGCCGCAGGGCTCGTGCGGGCGCTCGCGGTCCGCGGAGTAGAGGTGGCTGTCGCGGAACTGCTCGGCGGCCAGGGTGCGGCCGACGATGATCACGGCGGTGCGGACCACGCCGGCGGCCTTCATCTGCCCGGCGATGTCCCCGACGGTGCCGCGCAGCACCAGCTCGTCCGGCCGGCTGGCCATCGCGACCACGGCGGCCGGGCAGTCCGCCCCGTAGTGCGGGAGCAGCTGCTCGACCACGTCGTCCACGTACCCGGCGGCCAGGTGCAGGACGAGCAGGGCGCCGCTGCGGCCGAGGGTGGCGAGGTCCTCGCCCTCGGGCATCGGGGTGGCGCGCTTGGCGATCCGGGTGAGGATCACGGTCTGGCCGACGGTCGGCACGGTCAGCTCGCGCTTGAGCGCGGCCGCCGCGGCGGCGAAGGCCGGCACGCCCGGCACCACGTCGTAGGGCACGCCGGCCGCGTCGAGGCGGCGCATCTGCTCGGCGACGGCGCTGAACACCGACGGGTCGCCGGAGTGCAGCCGGGCGACGTCCTGCCCGGCGGCGTGGGCGCGGACCATCTCCTCGACGATCACGTCGAGGGTGAGGTTGGCGGTGTCGACCAGCCGGGCGCCGGGCGGGCACTCGGCGAGCAGCTCGCGCGGCACCAGGCTGCCGGCGTAGAGGCAGACCTCGGCGCGGGCCAGGATCCGCTGGCCGCGCAGGGTGATCAGGTCGGCGGCGCCGGGGCCGGCCCCGATGAAGTGGACGGTCACGAGGCGTTCTCCCGGGGGGTGAGGGGGTCGGCGGCGGGTCTGACGGCGGACCACTGGGTGACCGGCATCGCCTGGCGCCAGCCGGTGAAGCCGCCGACCGGGACGGCGTGCGCGACGGCGAGCCGCAGCAGTTCGCCGCCGTGCCGTCGGTACCAGGTGGTGAGCAGCGCCTCCGACTCCAGGGTCACGGTGTTGGCGACCAGCCGGCCGCCGGGCGGCAGCGCGGCCCAGCAGGTGTCGAGCAGGCCGGGCGCGGTGAGGCCGCCGCCGACGAACACCGCGTCCGGGGCGGGCAGTCCGGCGAGCGCGTCCGGGGCGGGGCCGGTGACCACGCGCAGCCGGGGCACGCCGAGGGCGGCGGCGTTGCGGGCGATCCGCTCGGCCCGCACCGGGTCGCGTTCGACCGTGACGGCCCGGTTGTCGCGGTGGGAGCGCAGCCACTCGATCGCGATCGAGCCCGAGCCGCCGCCGATGTCCCACAGCAGTTCGCCGGGGACGGGGGCCAGGGTGGCGAGAGTGGCGGCGCGCACGTGCCGCTTGGTCAGCTGGCCGTCGCTCTCGTACGCGCCGTCGGGCAGGCCGGGGACGACGGGGGTGCGGGGGCCGTCGGCGCCGAGCTCGACGGCGATCAGGTTGAGCGGGTCGCCGGGCGGGTGCGGCCAGCCGTCGGCGGGGCCGTCCAGCTGCCGTTCGCCGGGGCCGCCGAGCTGTTCGAGGACCCGCAGCCGGGCGGAGCCGTACCCGAGTCCGGCGAGCAGCGCGGCGACGGCGGCCGGGGTGGCGGCGTCGGCGCTGAGCACCAGCAGCCGGCGGCCCGGGTTGAGGGCGAGCCTCAGGGTGTCGAGGGGCCGGCCGACCAGGCTGACCACCTCGGTCGCCTCCAGCGGCCAGCCGAGCCGGGCGCAGGCGTACGCGACCGAGGAGGGGTGCGGCAGGATCCGCAGCCGTTCGGGGCCGACGGTCTCGGCGAGGGTGCGGCCGATGCCGAAGAACATCGGGTCGCCGCTGGCCAGGACGACCGTCCGGCGGTCCGCGTACCGGGCGAGCAGGCCGGGGACGGCCGGGCGCAGCGGGGACGGCCAGGACACCCGTTCGGCGCCGACCTCCTCGGCGGGCAGCAGGTCCAGCTGCCGGGGTCCGCCGATCACGGCCCCGGCGGCCCGCAGGGCGGCGCGCGCGGCGGCACCGAGCCCGGGCCAGCCGTCGGCCCCGATCCCGACGACGGTGATCGGGGGTGGCTGCTGGGACACCGGGGGGCTCCTCGGGGGCGTGCTCGGGGCGGGGGCGTGCTCGGGGCGGGTGGGGGCAGCCTACCTGGCGGTATTCGCCCCGCGGTCGGTCAGGGTGCGGCCCCGGACCGGTGCGCCGGGCCGCCCTCGGGCGGGCTGTCATCGGTCGCGCCGTCGCCAGTCGCCGGAGGCGATGAGCGCCGGGTGCGCGCGCAGCCGGGCGCCGACGGCCGGTCCGGCCAGGTACACCCAGGCCGGGGCGGTGCCGCCGTCCCCGGTGCGGACGGTCAGCCGCTCGCGGACGTACTCGCCGCCGCCGGCCGGCCGGCAGTCCTCCAGCCGGTCCAGCGCCGCGAGCGCCGCCGGGTAGGCGGCCGGGCGGATCGTCACCAGCTCGCCGACGATCCGCCGGCCCGGGGCGGCGTCCGGCACGGCGTACGGGAAGCCGGGCCCCGCGTGCAGCGCCGCGCCGTCCAGGACCGCGGGCCGTACCGAGGCGCAGCGGCCGGCCAGGAACAGCGCGTGGTTGCGTTCCCCGGTGAGCAGGGTGCCGTAGACGAAGAAGGGGAGGGCGGACGGCACGGGGACTCCTCGGGGCCGGGGTGGGAAGCGGACCGGTGTTCGATGGTGACCGCCTGGTGATACCCACTGGCGCGCGGGGTGGCCGATGCGGTGTCATGTCGGGTACATCTGCCAGTACCGTTCCGGGGGGACACCCATGACAGCTCCAGCCGAACAAGGGTCGGCCGGGTCAGCGACCGCCCGCCCCGTCCCCGCCGACGCCTCGGGCGACCCCGGCTCCGACGCCTCCTCCGGGCGGCTCGGAGCCGGGGTGTGGACGGCGCTCGTGGTGGTCTACGTGGTGTGGGGCTCGACCTATCTGGCGATCCGGATCGCGGTGGAGACCATGCCGTCCTTCCTCTCCGCCGCCGCCCGCTTCCTGACCGCCGGTCTGCTGCTCGCCGGCTTCGTCGCCGTCCGCCACGGCAGGGCCGGACTCCGGGTGGACGCGCGGCAGCTGGGCTCCGCCGCCCTGGTCGGACTGCTGCTGCTGACCGGCGGCAACGGACTCGTGGTGCTCGGCGAGACCTCCGTCCCCTCCGGCCTGGCCGCGCTGCTGGTCGCCGCCGTGCCGATCTGGATGGTGCTGCTGACGGCGGCCGGCGGCGAGCGGCCCAGGCGCGCCGAACTGGCCGGAGTGCTGCTCGGACTGGTGGGCCTGGCCGTGCTCTCCGCCCCCGCGATCGGCGGCTCGATAGCCCCCGCCGGGGTGGTCGCGATCATCTGCGCCACCCTCACCTGGGCGTCCGGCTCCTTCGCCAGCAAGCGGATCCGGATGCCCGGCAACGTCCTCGCGTCCAGCGCCTACCAGATGCTCGCCGGCGGGCTCGGCAATCTGCTGATCGGACTGGCCCGGGGGGAGGAGCGCGGGCTGCGCCCCGGCGACGTGTCCACCCGCTCCTGGCTGGCGCTGGCCTTCCTGGTGGTGTTCGGTTCCCTGGTCGCCTTCACCGCGTACGCCTGGCTGCTGCGCGCCGCCCCGCTGACGCTGGTGGCCACCTACGCGTACGTGAACCCGGTGGTGGCCGTGCTGCTGGGATGGCTGGTGCTGGCCGAACCGCTGACCGGCCCCACCCTGCTGGGCGGGGCCGTCGTGGTCGCCGGCGTGTGCCTGGTGGTGAGCGTCAGCCGCGGGTCGGGACGGAAGCCGGCCCGGGAGCCCGACCGGGAGTCTGCCCGAGGGTGAGGCGAAGGCCGGGCCCGGTACCGGCTCACCCGGACCAGGTGGCGAGCAGGGTGCTCAGGGTCACGCCCGGGCCGAGGCCCAGCAGCAGGCCGCGGGCACCGGCCGGCGGGGGCGTGCGGTGGGTGCGGGCGAGGACCGAGAAGACGGTGGCCCCGCCGAGGTTGCCCTCCTCGGTGAGGACGTCCCGCGAGTGCCGCAGGAACGCGGCGTCCGCGTCGAGCAGCACCCCGAGCCGGTCCAGGATGGCCGGGCCGCCCGGGTGCAGCACGCCGAAGTCCAGCTCCCGGCCGCCGTGCCGGTCCAGCCAGTCGAGCAGCGCCGGTCCCAGGTCGGTGACCGAGCGGAGCGAGGCCCGGGTGGAGGCGAAGTGGTCGCCCCGGTGGTCCGTCAGCTTGCGGTAGCGGTCGGTGGTGTGCGGGATGGTGTACTCGAAGCAGTGCTCCAGTCTGAGCCCGGGCGTGCGCTGCTCGGCCGTGACCACGGCCGCCGCCGCCGCGTCGCCCCAGAGGCCCTTGTAGATCTGGTCCTCCACCGAGGTGCGGGTGTTCTGGTAGAGCGAGGAGAGCGACTCGGCGGCGACCACCAGCACCACGGCGGCCGGGTTCCAGGCCAGGAAGCGCCGGGCCGTGAGCAGGACGTGGGCGCCGCCCGCGCAGGCCAGCTGGCTCATCGGCAGCCGGCTGATGTCGGGGCGCAGGCCCAAGTTCTGCTGGAGGTGGACGTCCAGCCCGGGCACGGCGTCCCCGGTCGCGCTGGACACGATCACGCAGTCCACCTGCTCGGGCCGGACGCCCGCCGTCAGCATCGCCTCGGCGGCGGCGTGTTCGGCGGCGGCGAGCAGGTCGCCGAAGGTCGTGGCCTTGCGTTCGGCGGCGGTGCGCTCGGGGGAGGAGACCAGCTCGTAGGGCCGGAAGTAGCGGCGGGTGCCGGGCAGGTTGCCGAGGGCCAGCCGGACGGTCTGGGCCTGACGGGCCGGGTAGTCGGGGTTGCGGTCGAGGATGTCCTCCCGGATCCGCTCGGCCGTCACGGTGTGGGGACCGAGGGCGAGGGCCGGGCGGGCGACGAACGCGGGCGCGGAGGCGGGGGCGGACAGGGCGGTGGGGGGAGCGGGAGTGGGGGCCGTGCTGGGCATGCGGATGGTTCCTTGCGGCTGTGCGCGCCGCGTCCGGCCGGACGCGACGGCCGGTCCGGGCGGTCGTGGCGCGCCGCCCGACGGCGCGGTGCCCGGCCGGCCGGGGAAGGCCGGGACGCACCGACCCGTCGTGACAGCGTCCGACCCGTCCGGGCGCCGGCACCGCCACGCTACCCGCCGGAGCGCCCCGCCGCCGTCCCCGCCCCCGGCCCCTGCCGTCGGCCGGAACACCGCCGGTCACCTGCGGGGATCCCCCGGCCGGGGGTGCCGGCGGGGTCCGTTCGGGAGGACCGGGCTCGGCCCCTCCGGGCCGGCCGGGCGGGGCCGCGTCAGACCGCGTACGGAGGACGCCCGGCCCACCAGTGCCCGGGGGCCTCGGCCTCGCGGCTGGTCCAGAACTCGATGATGCCGCCGACGAACTCCTCGACCGAGAGCAGGCCGTCGCCGTCCACGTCCAGTCGGCGGAACGCCTCGTCGGCGTCGTCGCGGGAGAGGGCGGAGAAGTGGCCGCGCTGGAAGACGAAGAACTCGCCCGCGTCCACGGTTCCGCTGCCGTCCACGTCGGCGATCGCGAGGAAGGCCTCGGCCAGCGCGCCGAACACGGTCCGCGCG
This sequence comes from Kitasatospora purpeofusca, assembly GCF_036010405.1. Taxonomy (NCBI): domain Bacteria; kingdom Bacillati; phylum Actinomycetota; class Actinomycetes; order Kitasatosporales; family Streptomycetaceae; genus Kitasatospora; species Kitasatospora purpeofusca. Next base: position 7,848,647 of record NZ_CP108561.1, read on the forward strand.
GCGACCGGGTCGTCGGCGAGCGAGCGGGTCGAGGCGACGAACTGCGCGCGGCCGATCGAGGTGGTGCCGACCGGAAGGTGGGAGACGTGCAGGTCGCGCCAGATCGCGAGGTAGGCGTCGACGATGCGCTCCTCGGTGCGGGAACCCTCCGCGTGCCCCAGCGAACGGGCCACCGCCCGGCCCATCAGCACATGGTCGTGCTCGGTCAGCCGGCCGTCCCCGTCGGCGTCGAGGTGGTCGAAGCCGTGGTTGATCCTCGCGAGCAGTTTTTCCTCGGACACGTTTCTCCCGGATCGAGCAGATGCCCTGTCGGACCGTCACAGCGGTCGTTCGCAGCACGCTAACCCGCCCGGTACCGGCCGCGCAGCCGAAGACTCGAACTGTCGGCCGACCGCGCGTACGTCCGTGACCGGCCGTCGGCCGACCGTGCGCGGCCCTGGACGGCGGCCCTGGACGGCGGCCCCTGGACGGCGCCTCCGGGACGGCGGCCCGGGATCGCCGTCCGCTCAGCGCGCGGCGGCGAGCAGCTCCCGGGTGTAGTCGGTGTGCGGGGCGGCGAACAGGCGGTCCCGGTCGGTGGATTCGACCAGCCGGCCGCCGTGCATCACGGCCACCCGGTCGCAGAAGTGGCGGACCACCGCGAGGTCGTGCGAGACGAACAGGAAGGCGACGCCCAGCCGTTCGCGCAGTTCCATCAGCAGGTTGAGGACCTGCGCCTGGACCGACACGTCCAGCGCGGACACCGGCTCGTCGGCGATGATCAGCCGGGGCTCGGCCGCGAGCGCGCGGGCGATCCCGATCCGCTGGCGCTGGCCGCCGGAGAACTCGTGCGGATAGCGGTCCAGGTGGTCGGCCGGCAGACCGACCTGTTCCAGCAGTTCGGCGGACCGCTGCCGCCGCTCGCCCGCGCCGAGAGCGGTGTGCAGCCGCAGCGGGGTCTCCAGGGTCTGCGCGACGGTGCGGCGCGGGTTGAGCGAGGCGTACGGGTCCTGGAAGACCAGCTGGACCTCCTTGGCGAGCCGCCGCCGCAGCGCCCGGTCGGGCCGGGTGGCGTCCAGGCCGTCGTACCGGACGGTGCCGGCGGTGGCGGGCTGGAGGCCGGCCAGCACCCGCGAGGTGGTGGACTTGCCGGAGCCGGACTCGCCGACCAGGCCGAGCGTCTCGCCGGGGGCGATGCGCAGGCCGAGCCCCTCGACGGCCCGCACCGGCTCGGACCGCGTCCCGGGGAAGCGGCGGCGGCCGGGGAAGTGCACCGAGAGGTCCTCGACCTCGACCAGCCACCGCCCGCCGGTGGCCGTCGCCCCGGAGCGGGGGCGGGCCGTCGGCCGGGGCGCGGGCGAGGGGTCGTCGACCGTCGGCAGCGGAGTGCCGGGCACCGAGTCCAGCGTCAGCGCGGCGCCGACCAGGGCCCTGGTGTACGGCTCCCGGGGCGCGGCCAGCAGCGCCGGGGTGGGTGCGGTCTCCACCTCCAGGCCGCCGCGCAGGACGAGGGTGCGGTCGGTGCCGCCCGCGACCACCCCGAGGTCGTGGCTGACCAGCAGCACGGCGGTGCCGTGCTCGCGCTGCAACTCGCCCAGCAGGTCGAGCACCTGGTCCTGGACGCGGGCGTCGAGCGCGGTGGTGGGCTCGTCGGCGATCAGCACATCGGGGTTGTTCAGCAGTGCCATCGCGATCATGACCCGCTGCCGCATGCCGCCGGAGAAGCGGTGCGGGTGGTCGTCCGTCCGGGCGGCCGGGATGCCCACCCGGTCGAGCATCGCGGCGGCCTTCCGGCGGGCCTCGGCCCGGCCCGCGCCGGGGTGGTGCAGCCGGTACATCTCGGCGAGCTGCGCGCCGACGGTGTGGAAGGGGCTGAGGGAGGTCAGCGCGTCCTGGAAGACCAGGGCCACCCGGCCGCCGCGCACCCGCCGCAGCACCTGCTCCCCGGCGCCGACCAGCTCCTGCCCGTCCAGCCGGATCGAGCCGGTGACGGTGGTGGTGCGCGGGTCGTGCAGGCCGAGCACGGCGAGCCCGGTGGCGGACTTGCCGGAGCCGGACTCGCCGACCAGGCCGAGGACCTCGCCCCGGGCGAGCTCGAAGGACAGGCCCCGCACGGCGTGGACGGGTGCGCCGCCGCGCGGGTCGGCGAAGCTGACGGAGAGGTCGCGGACGCTGAGCACCGGCGGCTCGGCGGCGGGCGCGGACGCAGCGGCGGTGGGCGCGGTCGCGGAGGTGGGGGTCATGGGGAGGGCTCCAGGCGGGAGGGCGGCGGGCGGGTTCAGCCGAGGCGGATGCGCGGATCGAGCCAGGCGATCACCAGATCGGCCAGCGCGACGAACAGCACGACGAAGCAGGCGGCGAGCAGCACGGCGCCGACCACGGCCGGCAGGTCCTGGCCCTCGACGGCCTCGGTGGCGAACCGGCCCACGCCGTTCAGCCCGAACACCGTCTCGGTGATCACCGCGCCGCCCAGCAGCGCGCCCGCCTCCAGGCCGAGCAGCTGCACCAGCGGTCCGGCGGCGCCGCGCGCGGTGTACTTGAGGTGCGCCCGGAGCCGGCCGAGGCCCTTGCCGCGGGCGGTGCGGACGTACTCCTCGTCCATCGTCTCCAGCAGCTGGGAGCGCGAGAGCCGGGCGAACACGGCCGAGTTGACGAAGCCGAGGACGATCCAGGGGAGCAGCATGCCGCCCGCCCAGGCGGCCGGGTCGGTAGCCGGCGGGGTGTAGGAGGGCAGCGGCAGCAGTCCGGTCGTGTAGACCAGACCCCACTGGGCGACGTAGCCGAGGAAGTAGATCTGCACGCTGGCGCCGATCAGGGTGAAGCCGGAGAGCAGCCGGTCCGTCCTGGTGCCGTGCCGCAGCGCGGCGACGAAGCCGGTGCCGAGTCCGAACACCACCAGGAAGGCCAGCCCGCCCGCCGCCAGCGAGACGGTCACCGGCAGGTGGTCGACCAGGGCCTCGGTGACCGGCTGGTGCAGCCGGTAGGAGTAGCCGAGGCAGGGCGCGTCGCAGTGCAGGGTGGAGCCGTCGACGTCCTGGATGTCACGGCCGGCCACGATCCCGGTCAGGTAGTCGGTGTACTGGGTGAGCAGCGGCTGGTCCAGGCCCATGCTCGCGCGGACCGCCGCGACCTGACCGGTGTCGCAGCGCGGGCCGCAGGCGGCGCGGGCCGGGTCGGCGGGGGCGGCGTAGAAGAGGGCGAAGGCGGCGGCGGAGACCGCGGCCAGGACGGCGAGCGCCTGGAGGATCCGCCGCAGGGCGAAGGAGAGCATGGTGGCCGGTCCGGGTTCGGTGGGCGTCGGGGCGGTGGTCCCGCCGCCCCGACGCGCGGGGCGGGGCGGACGGCGGGACCACCGGGGGTGTGCGGGCTGTCAGGCCTTCAGGTAGAGCCAGGCGAGGCTGACCGACCCGTAGATCGGGTGGACGAACGCGCCGCCGACGTTGGAGCCGCGCAGCTGGTTGACGTTCGGGTAGGCGAACGGCAGCACCGGCAGGTCCTTCATCACCGTCTGCTCCAGCGCGTACAGCTCCTTGGCCTTGGCCCGGGGCTCGCCGATCCCGTTGATCCGGTCGATCTCCTTGTCCACCTCGCCGTTGTGGTAGCGGGCGGAGTTGAGGTCGCTGTTGGCGCGGCCGTCGAAGGAGAACGGGATCAGGGTGGAGGGCGTCGGCCAGTCGACCGAGCTGGTCTCCTCCCACAGGTCGTAGGGGGAGTCGGCGCGGTGCGCCTCGTCCAGCAGGGCCTTGGCGTCGACCGGCTTCGGCACCAGCGTGATACCGGCCTTGGCGAAGCCGTCGACCAGCACCTGCGCGACCCGCTGGCCGTTCGGGGTGTTGGCGTGGGCGTAGGTGAGCGAGGCGGGCGGCTGCTTGGCCTTGGCCAGCACGGCCTTCGCGGCGTCCGGGTCGCCCTCGGGCCTGGCCGGGTTCAGGTCGTACTTCTGCCAGTCGACCAGGGCGGGCGAGCTGAGGGTGCTGGCGAGCTCGCCGGCCCGGCTGCCGCCGAGGACCTGGCGGGCCTGCTGGCGCGGGTAGGCGAGGTTGAGGGCCTTGCGGACCTCGGGGTCGGTCACCCGCTCGTTGTTGACCATGAGGTAGGTGACGAAGGCGCCCTGCCGCCCGGAGACGACCAGGTCCTTGGCCTTCGGGTCGGTGTCCACGGTCTGGTACAGCTCGGGGGAGAGCTGGGTGGCCACCGTGGTGGCGTCCGCGCCGCCGTCGCGCCCGGAGAGGATCTCCTGGTTGATGTTGAGCGCCTCCTTCCCGAAGGTGAAGACGAACTTCTCCGGGTACTGGCTGCGGATCGGGTCGGTCTCCGCCTTCCAGTGCGGGTTGCGCTCCAGCACCAGCCGGGTGTTCTGGACGTGCTCGACGATCCGGTACGGGCCGGTGGAGAACGGCAGCCGGTCGTAGTCGGTGCCGGTGTCCTTGTCCTTGCGCACCGGCGAGGAGGAGGACTGCGCGGCCATGTACGGCACGTCGGCCTGCGGCTGCGGGAAGTGGAACACCAGGGTGCGGTCGTCCGGCGTCGCGATCGCGTCGAGGTCGCCGTCCTGCGGGCCGCCGTACTTCTTGCGGGCGTCGTCGTAGCTGGCCTCACCGGTCAGCCACTGCGGCCAGTACGGCGGGCCGACCTCGTATCCCTTGCCGAAGGAGCGCTCGATGCCGTACTTGACCTGCTGGGAGGTGATCGGCTGACCGTCCTCCCAGGTCACGCCCTCCTTCAGCCGGTAGGTCCAGGTGCGGCCGTCGTCGCTGGCGGTCCCGGTGTCGGTGGCGAGGTCGCCGACCAGCTTGGCCTTGCCGTCCACCACCTGGTACTGGGTCAGCTGGCGGCCCCACAGCAGCGAGGTGTTGTAGGCGGCGCCCGCGTACACCTTCTGCGGGTCGAGGTGGCGGAAGTCGGTGGTGTTGTAGACGTTCACCGTGCCGCCCGCGCGGGCACCGGGGACGGCGGGGGCCGGTCCGGCGCTCTCCTTCTCGTTGCCGAGCGCGGCGGTCAGCGGCGAGGCGTCCTTGGCCGCGGCGCCGGGGCCGGCCGTGGAGGTGGAACCCGCGCCGGCCGAGCAGGACGTCGCCAGCAGGGCGGTCGCGACGACGGCGAGGGACGGTCTGATCCAGCGCATGGCGAATCTCTCCTTGCCCCGGGGTCTCCGGGGCGGTCGGGTGAACTGTCGGGTGAACAGTGGAAGGAAGGCGGTCGGTCGGACCGCGGCCGGCGACGGCCCGGGGCTGGTCCGGCAACCCCTAGCGGGCGGCCCGGGGGTCCAGGGCGTCCCGCACGGCGTCGCCGAGCAGGTTGAAGGCGAGCACGAAGAGCAGCAGCGCGACGCCGGGGAAGAACATGTACGTCGGGTCGGCCCGGAACACCTCGGAGCCGCGGGAGATCATCCGGCCCCAGTCCGGGACCGGCTCGTTGATGCCCGCGCCGAGGAAGGACAGCACCGCCTCCGAGGCGACGAACGCCGGCACCGCCATGGTGGCGTGCACCAGCAGCTGCGCCCGGACATTCGGCAGGAGCTCCCGGACGACGATGTGGAATCCTCCGGCGCCCATCGCCCGGGCGGACTGCACGAAATCCCTTTCCCGGAGCGACCGGACGGTGGCGCGCAGGGAAAGCGCGAGCGGAATCCAGCCGAACGCGGAGAACACCAGCACCAGGACCAGGAACTGCATCCACTCCGGCTCCGCGGTGCCCGGGTCCACCAGCCGGGACTGGATCACCGGGCTGAGCGCGAGCAGCAGGAGCAGGGTCGGGAACGCCAGCAGGACGTTGGAGAAGAAGCCGAACACCCGGTCGGTGATCCCGCCGAGGTAGCCCACCGCGACCCCGGCCAGCACCCCGAGGGCGGTGGTCACGGCGGCCGAGGCGAAGGCGATCAGCAGCGAGGCGCGGATGCCGTAGAGCAGCTGGGTGAACACGTCGCGGCCCAGGCCGGGCTCCAGGCCGAACCAGAACTCCCCGGAGATGCCGCCGTTCGGCGCGATCGGCAGGCCGCCGTCGCTGAGCAGGCCGGGCGCGTTCTGGCCGTAGTGCTCGGTGGGGTTCTTGCCGTACAGCGCGGCGATCAGCGGGGCCGCCAGGGCGAGCAGCAGGAAGAGCACCACCACGCCGAGCGCGACGGCCCCGGTGCGGTCCCGGCAGACCCGGCGCAGCAGCCCCGGCGGGGCGGGCCGCACGGGCGGCGCGTCCGATGCGGCGACGTGTTCGACCACTGCCATGACAGGAGTACTCCCCGAATTCCGTGCCGCCCCGTGGGTGGGGGTGCACCGACGTACATTTCCGGGCGGCCTCCGGGGGTTTCCCGGGGCGCCGCCGAGCGCCATCAGATCGGACACCGAGGACTTTTCGCAAATCATTCCGAAGGCGTCCGAGAAGTGGTTCGGCGGCTTTGTTTCGGGAATTGTGACGGCTTCATTCCGCTGCAATACAGCCGTAGCAGAAGAACGGGCACAAGCGGACAAAAGGTATGTCATGTCCGCCGCCGTCCCGCATTCTGAGATCTCCGCCACAGGACGTCGGGCATTGGTACGATTCCGGCGGGCCGCGACTGGCGCGCACGGATGGAATCGACCATCGGGAAGCGGCCCCGTGCCGAATCACGACGCAGTTGCCGAGCGCCTGGGCCCCCCGACCTCCCCTTCCAGGAGACCGTCATGGCCCAGCAGCCGCACACGGCCGCCACCCCCGCCGCCAACACCGCCTTCCGCTCCGCCCTCGACGTGGTCCGCGAGGTCGAACCGAGGATCGCCGCCGCCATCGGCCAGGAGATCGACGACCAGCGCGCCTCGCTCAAGCTCATCGCCAGCGAGAACTACGCCTCCCCGGCCGTCCTGCTCACCATGGGCAACTGGCTCAGCGACAAGTACGCCGAGGGCACCCCCGGCCGCCGCTTCTACGCCGGCTGCCGCAACGTCGACACCGTCGAGACCGTCGCCGCCGAGCACGCCCGCGCCCTCTTCGGCGCCGACCACGCCTACGTCCAGCCGCACTCCGGCATCGACGCCAACCTGACCGCCTTCTGGGCCGTCCTCTCCCAGCGGGTCGAGAGCCCCGCCCTGGAGCGCGCCAAGGTCCGCAACGTCAACGACCTCACCGAGGCGGACTGGGCCGAACTGCGCCGGGAGCTCGGCAACCAGCGCATGCTCGGCATGTCCCTGGACACCGGCGGCCACCTCACCCACGGCTTCCGCCCCAACATCTCCGGCAAGATGTTCGACCAGCGCAGCTACGGCACCGACCCGGCCACCGGCCTCATCGACTACGACGCGCTGCGCGCCACCGCCCTGGAGTTCCGCCCGCTGATCCTGGTGGCCGGTTACTCCGCGTACCCGCGCCGGGTCGACTTCCGCCGGATGCGCGAGATCGCCGACGAGGTCGGCGCCACCCTGATGGTCGACATGGCCCACTTCGCGGGCCTGGTCGCCGGCAAGGTGTTCACCGGCGACGAGGACCCGGTGGCCCACGCCCACATCGTCACCACCACCACCCACAAGTCGCTGCGCGGCCCGCGCGGCGGCATGGTGCTCTGCGTCGAGGAGCTCGCCGAGCACGTCGACCGGGGCTGCCCGCTGGTGCTCGGCGGCCCGCTCTCGCACGTCATGGCCGCCAAGGCGGTCGCCTTCGCCGAGGCCCGGCGCCCCGAGTTCCGGGACTACGCCCAGCGGGTCGTCGACAACGCGCAGGCACTCGCCGAGGGGCTGCTGCGCCGCGGCGGCACCCTGGTCACCGGCGGCACCGACAACCACCTCGTGCTCGTCGACGTCTCCAACCACGGCCTCACCGGCCGCCAGGCCGAGGCCGCGCTGCTGGACTCCGGCATCGTCACCAACCGCAACTCCGTCCCGGGCGACCCGAACGGCGCCTGGTACACCTCGGGCGTGCGGATCGGCACCCCGGCGCTCACCACCCGGGGCCTCGGCACCGCCGAGATGGACGAGATCGCCGGCCTGATCGACACCGTGCTGCGCGCCGCCACCCCGGCCACCACGGCCGCCGGCACGCCGTCCAAGGCCCAGTACGTGCTGGACCCGGCGGTCGCCGAGGCCGTTGCCGGGCGCGCCGCCGACCTGCTCGCCGGCTTCCCGCTCTACCCGGGCGTCGACCTGGTCTGACCCGACCGAGCAGCCGACCGAGCAGGTCGACCGGGCCCGTCCGACCGGGGCCACCGCCCCCGGCCGGACGGGCCCGTTGCGCTGTCCCCTCCGGGGCCCGTCCTGATGACAATCGGGTGGTCGGACGGCACTATGGACGCACCGTTCCCGTGTCGCGCACGGGTCCCGGTCAAACTCCGCGCACAAATTGCCGGGGCCCGAAATTCTTTGCTCCGAGCCCGCGCAACTCCGCTCCGTGGCGAGTAGATTGCAGCGAACTCGGGCGCCCCGGACTACCGTCGGTGTCAGACCGGGTCGCGCCCGTCCGCCCGGACCGCCCACGGGACCCGGACGCGGACCGCCCGGACCGTCGCAGGGCCGCAGCGGCCGCCCCGAGTCCGGAGATCGTGCCCAATGGTCGTTCGTACCGTGTTAGGAGCCGCCTCGTGACCGACGCCGCACTCAGTGCCGACCAGCAGCTGCCTGCTGAACCGGGGGTGCTCGACGACGTACCCGGGTGGTTCTGGGACCAGGACCGTCACCTCTTCGACTGGTTCCTCGGCCGGCAGGAGAAGGCCGGCCGCTCCGGGGACCTCATGGAGATGGGCGCCTACCTGGGGCGCAGCGCGATCGTCATCGGCTCGCACCTCCAGCCGGGGGAGGCCTTCACGGTCTGCGACCTCTTCGACTCCGACGCCCCGGACGACGAGAACTCCGCCGAGATGGACATGTCCTACCGCAGGACGCTGACCCGCACCGCCTTCGAGACCAACTACCTCGCCTTCAACGAGCGGCTGCCGGAGATCGTCCAGGCCCCGACCTCGACGCTGGCCGGCGGCCGGGTCGCGCCCGGCGCCTTCCGCTTCATCCACATCGACGCCTCGCACCTCTACGAGCACGTCGCCGAGGACATCCAGGTGGCCCGGACGGCGCTCGCCTCCGACGGCATCGTGGTCCTGGACGACTACCGCTCCGCCCACACCCCGGGCGTCGCCGCCGCCACCTGGGAGGCCGTGTTCAACCACGGACTGCGGCCGATCGTGCTGACCGACAGCAAGTTCTACGGCACCTGGGGCGACCCGGAGCCCGCCCAGCTCGACCTGCTGGCCCGCCGGGGCACCCTGCCCCACTGCGACCTCGCCAGCGAGTCGGTCGGCGGGCACCGGCTGGTCCGGATCAGCGGCAGCGACGCGGGCGCCGAACCGTTCCGGGTCTCCCGCCACCACGCCCGGCTGGCCGCCGAGGCGGACCACCGCGCCGCCGAGGACGCCTTCCGCGCCGCCGAGCGCGACCGCGAATCGGCCGACCGCGACCTCGCCGACCGCCGAGCCCGCGCCGCCGAGCGCCGCCGCCCCACCAACGTCGCCAAGCGCGCCGTCGGCGACCTCCTCCCCCCGGTCGTCACCTCCGCCATCCGCCGCGCCCGCCGCGGCTGACCCGCCGGGGCCTCCGCAGGGCGGAAGTGCCGGTCGGGACGTCACCCGACCGGCGCTTCCGTTCTGGCTCAGAAGCCCGTCGGCCCGAAGAACCCTGCCGTGCGCCCGTCCGGCGTCCCCACCAGGGCCGCACGGTCGAGCAGGACGTTGTTGTTCTCGCAGCTGGTCTCCGGCAGCAGGAGACAGGCGTGGCAGGCGGCCAGATTCAGCCCGTCCGCGCCGCTCGCCTCGGATTCCATGCACAGCGGATCGTTCGAGCACCAACCGGCCCGCTGCAGGGCCGAGCGCAGACCGGTGGCGAGCCGGTCGGGTTCCCCCTGGGCCACGATGCCTCCGAGGCTCCCGGCCGAGTCGCTGGTGGCCGTGTAGATCAGGATGCCCGCCATGTCCTTGTCGACATAGAGCCGCTCGCGCAGAGCGGCGGCCGGGTAGCCGCCGTCCAGGCTCCACTCGTTGATCAGTACATGGGCCAAGGAGTGGAGCAGCAGATACCGGGGGGTGGCGGGTGAGCGGGGAGCGGTGCCGGCGCTTCCGGCGCGGTCGTCCAGGAGGCGCTGATGGTTCTCCCGGACCCTTCGGGCGCGGGAGACCGGCCCGGGGGTCTGCTCCCACTCCTGGAGCCGTTCCTCGTCGAGCCGGACGCACACGCCTTCGCCGGAGACCTCCATGGCCGGGAGCCAGTTCTGCGGTGTGCGCGAGATCCGGGCCCGCCGCGACGGGGCATCGGCCATGCTGGGCTCGTCCACCCGGGTGAAAGACTCGAGCGCCCGAACCTCGCGCAGCCGGTGCAGCAGCATGACCTGTTCGATGCCGTGCGAACGGGTGAGCGGCAGGACGGAGGAGATCGGGGGCTCGCAGACGAAGTCCTGGTGCTCGGAGTCCTCCCGTTCCGGGTACTCACGACGCAGCGTGTCGTACTCGTCACGGTAGATCTTCTCCCGCAGGCTCTGCGATCGCCCTTCCGAGCTCCCCTCGGCGGCCGCTCCCGCCTGTCGCCACTGTTCGACCAGATCGACGACCTCGTCGGCCGAGTACTCGGGGTGCTTCCGGAGCACCCCTTCGACCTCCAGGAAACCGTGGATGCCCGCTGGTGAGGCGTCCTTGAGCTTGTCGTAGTAGCGGGACACGAGCTTCGCCAGTCCCTCGCTCCACGGGGGGATCGACAGTGCGGAGTGCACCACGGGGAACCAGACGGACGACGAACCGCGCTGGAGGGTGCGCGGCCGGAGACCGCACGACTCGTGGGGCTCGTCCTTCAGCCAGGGAAGCCGCCCGGTGCAGTCGAGTCCGAGGTCCTTGAGCGCCTTCCGCCGGAAGGCGCCCTCCATGGACACGGGGTCGACACCGCAGCTGCAGCTCACGACCACGCCGCGGAGCGAGGCGGTCGAACCCTCTGTGCGCAGGGACAGACTCCCGCCGCAGGAACGGCCGCTCGGTCGCCCGGTGCCGCGGTGGACCCAGTGCCAGTAGGGGAAGTCGTCCAGATGGCCGTTCTCGCAGGCCACGACGAATCGGGACGGTACGAGGTCCTCCGAGCAGAGCGAGCACTCCGCCTTCCCGGCCGGGGAGTTGAACCGCTGGAAGGGGGCCAGCGAACCGCACTGCGGACAGGAGTACAGGAGGGGGAACCGGGTCGCACGCACGCCGTCCCTGGCCCGGGTCGGGTCGGGTGCCGGCGGCAGCCGGAACCCGCTCACGCCCAACTGCTGCGCCAGGCGGGGTTCCACCACCGTGACCGCTTCGGAGGTGTCCCAGGAGTCGATGCCCCGGACCATGAAGGACTCGTTCTCGACCGCGATCATGGCGCCGACACCGTACGTGGTGACGAGCTGGGTACGGCGGATCTCGCCGAGGCGGCGGGCGGCGCGCACGGGGGCGGTCAGGGGGCCGCGACGACGGGTGCGGGGCGGTAGGGGGCTCATCGCTTCAGCGCTCCTCGAAGAAGGGGGACGACGCGTCGACGTCGCGCAGGCTCCACAGCGTGGGCCATCCGGTGGCGTTCGGGCCCTCGTCGTCGTAGCTGCTCAGCAGGGCCGGGGTCCGTGTACCGCGAGGCGCCTCGTAGACGAGGCCCGAGGAGATGTGCGCCGCGTCCCGCCACCATTCGACGAAACTGTCGAAAGCGAGGGTCGTGGCTTCCAACTCGTTCGGCTCGACCCGCGCCACCCGTTCGAGTACGGCGGGACGGACGAGTCGTTCCAGGGCGGGGAGGAAGTCCTCGATCTCGGCCGCCCGGTGGTTGGCCGCGGCCTCGGGAAGCATCAGGCGGGTCAGCGCCACGACGACCGCGTGCAGCCCGCGGTCACGCGCCCGGGAGGAGAACGGTGTGACACTGCTGGACTCCACCTCCCGGTACAGCGCCGAGTGGAAGTGGTGGAAGTCCTCGTAGTGCGAGCGGTCCCGGGAGCGGGCCGAGTTGAGCATGACGGCGACGAGACCGGGGTGACGACGGCCGACCCGGCTGGTGGCCTGGATGTACTCGGCGGTGGTCTGTGGCTGTCCCATTACGGCCATAAGGCCGAGCCGAGGGACATCGACCCCGACCGAGATCATGTTGGTGGCGAGCAGAACATCCAGCACGTCGGTCTGGGGGAGTCCCCGTTCGAGTTCCTTCAGCCTCCTGGAGATGTCGCTCGCGTTCGCGCGGCTGCTGAGTTCGGTGAGCCCGTTCACGGAGCGGGGCTTCGACCCGTCGCGTGCGGCGACGTACTCCAGTCGGTCCTGAACGTCGTCGAGGACCTGCAGTTCGGCGGCGGACAGCAGTCGGAGGCTGTTGAAGTAGCCGACCAGGGTCCAGTAGGCGTCCTTCACCTCCGGGGGGGCATCGTGCGCCGCGGCACGGTGCAACAGCGCGGCGTAGACACGGATCAACAGTGTGGACTGACTGGTGCTGGAGGTCAGCAGACCGACGTAGCGGCGGGCGGCCTTCCCGTCGGCGGGTGTCTCGACCGCGAACCAGGAGTCGCGGGCGTCCAGACCGGCCGGGGGGAACTGTTCCATCCGGCGTGCGAAGAGACGCGCCCCCTGCTCGTCCGCCCGTCGGATGGTGGCGGTAGAGGCGATGATCTTCGGCCGGGCCGCCAGGGCGTCCACCGCAGTCTCGTACAGACCGGTCAGGGTGCCGAGCGGGCCGGAGATCAGGTGCAGCTCGTCCTGGACGATGAGCTCGGGGGGCCGGGTGCGGCCCGGACGGTCCCGGTTGAACAGTGCTGCGGACTTCTCCCGCCAGGGCATGGAAGCGAACTTGTCGACGGTGGCGATCACCAGGGTCGGTCGGGCCCGGTACACGGCCTGGTCCACCAGGTGCACGGGGAGGCCGGAACGGAAGTCGCAGGCCGTCGACGGGCAGAGGATGTTCATGCGCTCCTCCACCTCGTCGACCGCGTAGTCGGCTGCCGACAGCGGTTCGCCGCACCAGGGGCAGTTCCGCAGCTGCACCGGGTTCTCGGTCTGCACCGAGCGGAGCGGGTTGGCCACGAGCTCCGCGAGCTTCTCGGAGGCGACCGCCAGTGTGTTGGGCGTCGCGGAACGCCCGACCCACATACCGATGGAGATCTCCTCGCGCCCCAGCGACTCCTGGTCCGCCAGCCGCAGTCGCTCCATGGCGCAGATCAGGGCCGCCGCCCGCTCGAACTGCTGCAGGGTCAACAGTCGCAAGGTGTACCGCATCAGCACCGTGACACCGGCGCCGTCCTCGCCGTCACGGAGTCGACGGAGGAAGGTGGTGAAGGCGATCAGGCCCAGATAGGCCTCGGTCTTGCCACCACCGGTGGGGAACCACAGCAGATCGGCGACACCGCGGTCCTCGTGCTCTGCGTCGACGATGCCCGCCAGGCACAGCAGGACGAAGGAGATCTGGAACGGTCGCCACCGGCCGGCGCGGACGTCGGGTGCGTCCTGCCGACCGTTCTTGACCCAGTCGCTCTGCGCCCGCTGCTCGGCCATGGCCAGGTTCGCCAACCGGAAGGCCCGGAGGACCTTGGGCCGCGCCGGGTCGGCCAGCAGGTCGACGCCGACACGCATACGGCGGAGCGCATGTCGGCAGCGGTCGATCTGCTCGGTGGCGGTCCCGCGGTGCCCGTCGAGCGCCGCGGACCGCACCTGCGCCTCCTGGGCGTCCACCCACTCCTCGTACCCGGCGAGAAGTCGGTGGAGTGACGCGACGATGTCCTCGGCATCGGCGGTCGCGAGGCCGTGCATGGTGAGGGCCTCGGTGTCGATCAGCGGATTCGACTCCGTCAGCAGGACCTCGTGGGCGGGTACGAACTCGGTACGTACCGCCCCGACGGCCGCTCGCTCCGCGGCAGGTTCTCCGATCGACGAGGGGGACCAGTCCCACTGCGCGGCACACCCGTGGCCGGTGGCGAAGCTCGGCGCGTGACGGTGGAGCAGCCGGCTGAGTGCCTGTTCGGAGTCGACGGCAGCCAGTGCGGCCGGCCGCTCGACGAACGGGACGGAGCCTTCCGGAACGCCGGTGACCTCCAGCACCGGCTGGTAGAAGCAGTGGGCGTCACGAAGGTCGTACGGGCCGATCTCCAGGTTGTTCACCACGGTCGCGGTCACCGTCACGGTGCCCTCCGGCCCCGAGGCCGGACGGACCAGGACCCGGAGTTCGAGACCGGTGTGCAGGACCGTCGGAGGCAGGTTCCCCGGGGAGGTGATGTCGACCTCCACGGCCTCGGGCTCGACGGGGACCCGGCGCCAGTTCTCCTGCTGGGTCTTCGTCGTCCGCGCCTCGGAGCGCTTGGCGGGCACGGGCCTGCCCTCCTCGTCCTGCGGGACGTAGATGCCCGCCCGGACGGTGAAGCGGATCCGGCGCGCGACGGCGGGGTTGACGGCGAAGGTGAGGCCGATCGAGGAAGGCATGCGCATGTTGGCGAGCGACACACCGAGGTCCGCGGCAGCTTCCTCGGCGTCACGTCGGGCCGTGAGCGGAGCGCTGTCCAGCCCGTCGCGTTCCGCTTCCAGCTCCAGGACCTCCGGACGGACCTCGTCCGACCGGGTTCGGGGGAAGAGCACGCCGATCGGGTACACGGTGATCGGCGCATCGTCCGTGAGGACCTCCTCCTCGCCCTCCACGGGACCCAGCAGGTCGGAGCGGAGCGCCTCGAGCAGGGAATCACACATCTCGTAGTGGGCTGTGTACGGTGAGTCGTTCATGCGGACCCCTCCTCGGCGTCGGCGTTCGTCGGGGCCTGCCCGTCGTACCACTGGAAGCGACCGAAACCGCAGAGCCGGGGGGCCAGCCAGACGCCGCGGTTGTCGAGCCCGGCCCGTTCGGCCGCGGCGGCGTCGCCGGCCACGCTCTCGACGCAGTCGACCCGTAGCCCGGTGATCAGCGGCGGCCAGTTCTCGACCTCGGAGTGCGCATTGCGGCGGAGCATCCGCCACAGGTCGGTGCGGAACCGCTGCGAGACGACGGCGACATGCCGCCCGTCCACGGTGACGGCGTACGGCGGCGACTGGTCCGGGGCGACCGGGATGCCGTGCAACAGCACCAGCTCCGCCCGCGCGCCCGGAGCGACCCCGGTCCGTAGGTGTTCGAGCAGTCCGACCGGATCCTTCCGCAGCTCCTCCGCTCCCGGCGGAAGCTCGTGGGACACGTCGTCACCGAGGATCTCGATGCCGTTGCGTGCCCAGGAGCTCCGACCGCCCAGGTACCAGCGGTCGAGCCGGCCGTCCTTGCGGACCTGCCACGTGCTGGGGGCGTCCAGCACGTACAGGTCGTCCCGGGCCCGGGTCATCGCGACGTAGAGGAGGCGGGCCTCCGCCGCCGGATCGTAGTCGTACTTCTTCTTGGCGACGCGTCGCGGTTCCTTCAGTACCCGTGGTTCGACGACCAGCACCCGGTCGAACTCGAGGCCCTTCGCGCGGTGGACCGTCGAGACGACCAGCGACGACGGCCGCGGGGCCGTGAGCTCGTCCGGAAGCCGTCGCTCGGCGAGCGCACGATGGAGTGCTGCCAGGTCGAGCACGCCGCGGGCGCCCCTGGCGACCTTGCGCACGGACCGCCACAGCGTGTCGGGGCTCGATCCGGGCGGGAGCTCGAGGTCACCGAGCAGCTCCGTGAACCGGTCCTGCTGGAGCGTCGAGGCACTGGTCGAGGCGAGCAGACCGGCGATCCACGCGGGCGCGGAGCGTTCCTGGGCCGACCGCTGGACGAAGTGGGGTACCCCGGCGTCCGCCAGCAGGCCGGAAACCGTCAGGGCCTGGCCGTTGTCCCGGCACAGGACGGCCGTGGTGCCGGGGTAGTCGTGGAGCGCGGCCCGGACGAACTCGGAGTCCAGGCTCCCGAAGTTCGGCGCTGCGAGCAGCAGGGCCCGCAGGTCGCCGTGGATCCGTTCGGCCTCGGCGGCCGCCGCCCCGGGGTCGCGCGGCAGCCGCTGGAGCTCCGGACCGAACCGGAGGGCCGACCTGACGTCCTCGGTGCGCGCGCGGAAGTTCTCCCCCAGGAAGAGCTCGACCAGGTCCTCGCCGAAGCTCGCCCGGAGCCAGTCCCGGAAGCGGTCCGTCTCCTCGGCGCGTCGGTCCGGATCGGAGACCTGGAAGCCGTACACGGACTGGGCCGAGTCGCCGACCACGGTGAATCCGCAGTTCTCCTGGAAACGGTCGAGCAACGCCTCCACCATCTCCCGGCGGGCACCGACCAGATCCTGGACCTCGTCGACGACGACGTGGGCCGGAACGCCGTGCTCGCCGACCTCGACGGCGCCGCGGTCGATGGCCTCGGTGGCTGCCTCGATCCGCCGCTCGAACGGCAGGGCGCTCCAGTCGGTCTCCGGGTACGCGCGGTTCAACAGACCCGCGGCCCAGGCGTCGAAGGTCTGGGCCCGCACCCGCTGTGCGGCCGAAGGGCGGCGTCCGATCCGCTCGGTGAGTTCGCGGACCGCGGCTCGGGAGAAGCTGAGCACCAGGATTTCCGAGGTCTCCAGCTCCTCGCGTTCCACGAGGGCGTCCAGCCGTCGCACGAGCGTATGGGTCTTTCCGGCCCCTGCGCCGGCCGTCACCAGCACACGAGCGTCCCAGGGCTGGTCGACGACGGTCTGCTGCTCGGCGGTGAGCACGTGGTTCTCGAGGATCGGCGAGGTCACTTCTCCGCTCCCCACAGGTACTCGAAGTCGGTGAAGGCGAGTCGCTCCCCGAAGTTGGTGACGTTGTCCCGGACATTGAGGATCAGGCAGGTCTCCTTGCCACCGTTCCTGGGACCGCGCAGGCCACGTCCGATCATCTGCTGGTAGATGTGCTGGCTGTAGGTCGGACGGGCCACGACGACGGCGCGGGTGGCCGGCGCGTCGAAACCCTGGGTGAGCACACCGTAGTTGGTGATCACCTGGATACGACCGTTGCGGAAGGCGTCGATCCGTTGGCGCCGGTCGCTCACCGAGGTTGTCGAGTCGATGGCGGTGGCGCTGATCCCCCGGTCCACGAGCTTCGCGGCGAGGAACTTGGCGTGGGCCACGGAGGTGGCGAACACCAGGATCGGCCAGTCGGAGGGCATGTCGGCGATCTCGTCGATGATGCGCTGATTGCGCTCGTGGTCGTCGGCCAACCGCTGCTCGGCCCCCTTCGGCAGGGTCGCGAACGTCGCGGACCGCTTCAGCTCGTCGGGGTTGAGGGAGATCGTCCCGCCGGCCAGCTCCCGATGGCGCACTTCGGCCAGAACCCCGATGTGCTGCAGCTGCTTGATCGCATCGGCCAGGTCGCCGTCGAACACCCCGGTGTCCAGGCGCGCGCCGAATCGCTGGACCAGACGCCGGGTCAGCTCCTCGTTGTTCCGGTAGGGCGTGGCGGTGAGTCCGACCAGATGCCTTCCGGTGCGGTGCTGGGTGAGTTCGAGCAGTTCGAGCAGCCGGGTGTAGCGGGGCGAGACGGCGGTGTGGGCCTCGTCCACCACGACGAGCGAAGTGTCCTCGCGCAGCCAGGCGTAGTCATCGGTGTCCAGGCACTCGGCGAGCTTGGCGTCGGTGGCCACGACCAGGTGGATGCGACCGTCGACGGGAGTGGCCGAGTTGGACGACCACAGCCGACTGATCACCAGCGGGCGCTCCGGGCCGACCTTCGACCAGACGAACCGCCAGCTCTGGACGGCCTGTTCGCACAGCTCCTCGGTCTGGGCGATCCAGAGCACGGGCCCCGGACGGGACTCGCCCTCCCGGATCCAGCGGATCACACCCTCGGCCGTCACCCTGGTCTTGCCGGCGCCGGTCGGCAGGCTCAGCATGCCGCGCTGCGGTGTGGGACTCTCCAGCAACCGGAACAGCGCCTGGGCGAGCTGCTCCTGGTACGCGTGCAGCGACGGGAACTCCGACGGCCCGTCGATCTCCAACCGAGGGTCGAGCGACGGCGCCCGGGCACCTGCGAAGGGGTCGGGGAAGCCGAGGTCGGCGACGAATCGGCGGGCCTTGTCGCTCCCGTTGAAGGAGCTCGGGGCCCGGGACGGGAACTCCAGGGCCAGGTCGCGGACGTGCTCCGCGAGGATCGACTCGCCGTGCGAGTTGAAGGCCATCTCCGCGATGCGGCGGGCCTCCGGCTCCTCGCCGCGCTCCTCGATCTCGCTCTCCAGCAGGCCCGGGGGCAGGCCTCGGGTGAGCGCATCGGCACCGATGAGCAGCGCGATCTTGTCGATGACGCTCTCGGCCTCCCGTACGGCCCGCAGGCGCGCCTGGAGCTGCTGGTCCTGCTCCTGGCGGTCCTGGAGCTCGAGCGCCTGCCGGCATCCGGCCGCGCCGAAGCCCCACTTGAACTCGGTGTCGGCCGCGACCAGGACCTGCAGTCGATCGAGGGAGTCGAGCACGAGCAGGGTGTTGCCCTTGCGCGCGGCCGTGAGCGGCGTGGGCTCGGCGCCCTTCTCGGTGCGAACGACCTGTTCGAGCTCGGAGCAGCGCTGGATCTTGAGGTTGCTGCCGGCGTTGCCGATCCGGGCGCGCACGGTGGTGAACTCGTCGAACAGCGAGACCGCCGGGCCGTTCTTGACGGGCTTCAGCTCCTTGGTGATGACGTCCGAGACCCTGAGCATGCCCCACTCCTCGACCATCGCCTTGGCGGTGGCCGCGTCCGACCGGTCGGCGACCAGGACGGCGGGCAGCTGCTCGCGGACCAGTTCCTTGAACTCGTTCTCGTTGGTCGCCACCGCGATCTTGCCGTCGGTGCGGGTGTCCCAGGTGTTACCGATCCGGCAGCGCGTCAGTACACCCTCGGGAAAGTCGAAGCCGACCCGCAGCAGCAGGGCGTAGGCACGACCGATGAAGGCGTCGTCCTCGCTCTCCAGTACCCGGTCGAGCAGCTTCGCCCATCGACCAGGGGGCACGGCCTCGGCAGTGGTGGGCATCCCCAGTCGCTGCGCGACGTCCGCGCCGATGTCGGCGACCGGCAGGACCCCGGCGTACTCCTTGAGCTGCGGACCCACGGCCTCGCCGACCCGGGTCATGCCCATCGAGGTGTTGACCCGCCCGTGCTTGTTGACCATCCACCGCAGCGGGGAGAGCACGGCCTTGCGGGTTGCCGCCTGGGCACCGTACTGGCTGGTCCACTGTCGGACGATCCCCATCTCGGGCAGTGCCGCCACGAATCCCGCACGGCCCTCGTCCGAGAGCGTTTCGAGAAGGTGCAGCGGTCCTGCGGTCGGGGCGCCTTCGAGGGTCAGCCTGGAGAGGCTCGGCCGCGGGGCGTCCGCGGGCAGGGCCCGCAGGTGGTGCTCGTGCACGACCTCCCGGTACTTCTCGAACCACGCTTCCTGGTCCGGCCGGTGCCCCGAGGTCGGCCGATCCACCAGTCCTAGGTCACGGAAGATCGGTCGGTCGCCGCCGTGGAAGTCGACGTCGACGGCGACAGACCGGTCCCGGCTGCCGTCGGCGGGCACCACCGGGCCGGGCAGGAGGCAGTCGCGCATCGGGCGGAAACGACCGTCAACGGTCCGGACGTACAGGGTCTCCATCGGCTTCGGCACCTTGGCGCGGATGCGGTCGACCTGCGCGTTGCCGCCGGCGCTGCGCAGCAGCACCCAGAAGTTGGTCCAGTCCTGGGCCCCGTAGTGGTCGAACCCCTGGTCGAGGACGCCCTCGAAGCGCCCCTGGGCGTCGGCGACCCGGATGCCGATGTTGTGCAGGTGGCGCGCCATGTCGTTGCGCCCGGAGATCTGTGGGTCGACGTAGACCATGTCGTCGCGCAGCGCGTCCTCCGAGGTGCGGTGGAAGATCTCACCGGCCACCGGGGCGACCATGCCGTGCTCCTCGGTGAGCACGATCCGCGCCCGGCGGGCCGCCGCGGTGATGTCGGAGTCCCCGCGCAGTCGACGGGACTGGTCGGTGAGCACCATCGAGGAGAGGATCTCGATGGCGTGGCAGGACGCCTCCGCCGTTCCGTCGCCGACCAGGGCCTCGAGCCAGGTCGTGACGCTCTCGGGCTTCTGCCCGGTCTCGTCGAGGATGTGGTTCATCTTGCCGCGACGCAGGGCGTTGTCGGCGGCGTCGACGGACGGGTGGACCCAGTCCTTGGGACGGCCGGGGTACTCGGACCAGATCCGCACCCAGTCCTTCTCCAGGTGCGCCGGTGTGATGTGCAGTTCTGCCGGGACGCGCAGCTCACCGTCCTGGTCGGGAAGCGAGGGCATGCGGTTCGCGAGTGCCCAGATCTGCCGGAGCAGGTAGTCGTCCGCCCAGTTGAGGGATTCCTTGGTGCGGCCCGGGAGCAGCGGCAGGTAGGCGGCCGGGTCGTCCGCCGGCACCAGGTCGGGGATCGTGCCCACGACCAGTTCGGCTGCGGCCCGCAGGAGTTCAAGATTGAAGCTGTTTCCGTCGAGCAGGTGCTGACGGTCCTCGTTGGTCTTCCACGGAGCGTTGAGGATCCCGCTGAGCGACACCTCGTACTTGGTCGGGAAGAAGGCCCAGAACTCGCCCTTCCCCTGCGGCACCGTGTGCAGACCGTTCTTCACGGTGTACTCCGGCACCGCCCAGGAGATGTCGAGGACCGGCCGGTACTGCAGCTCGCCGGCGCTGCCGCGCACACCGTCCGTGGGCCGGTGCGCCACGGAGTACACCTTCCAGTCCTCGACGGTGGGCTTGGCCCCCCGGGTGATCTCCTTCAGCCGGCGGTGGACACCACTGTTCTCCACCGTGATCTCGCGGCGGACCGGCGGCATCGTCCGGTGGTCGAGCAGGAGAACCTCCCCGACGTGGGAGGAGAACAGCTGGAACCGGGAGGGGAAGGGGTCGACCTTTCGGCCGTCGCGGCCCTTGTGGCCGTTGATGTCGTGCCCGAGGCGTTGGGCGGCGCCCGGCAGGAGGGGGAGCCGGACGACCGTACTGGCCCACTTGAGCAGACTTGCGAGGACGGTGTCCTCGGCCTTCTCCCGGTCGATGTCGAGAGGCCGGGCCATTCGCAGGACCGGTGTGTCCACCTCCAGCGGCCCGGTGGCACCGAGGGCGGCGGCGATCTCCCCGGCGGACCAGTCGCGGTCGAAGCCGAAACTGCCGCTGGTGCTGAAGAACTGCGGTGTGTCGCTGACGGAGAGCACCGATTTGACGCCGACACCGAAGCGGCCGATCTGGCCCCCCCGCTTGCGCGAGACACTCATGCGCAGGATGGTCTCGGCGCCCTCCGCCGTGACCGCTGTCCCCTCGTTGGCACAGTAGAGATGAGTGTCCGTCAGGACGACGTGGAGCTTCCCGCCGGGCGCCGCCGCGATCTCGTCGGCACCGTTCTGCACGAGCTCGAAGAGCTGGCGGTCGCCGTAGCCGCCCTGGGTGATGCGGACCTCGCCGTTCGCGTGCTCCTGCACGAGACCGGGGTCGACCCGGTACGTCTGGAGCACCACGGACGACTGTCGCAGCACCGTGGCGATGACGGGGGACGAGGAGGGGTCGGCGAACTGCCGGTCACTCATGGAGCACCTGTTCCGGGGTGTGTCCGAACGATCACGTGGGGTGGGGTGCCGGCGCATGGCGGGCCGGCACCCCGAGTTGTGCGGTGGTGCGAGCGGAGGGGAGGAGCCCGATCAGCCCCGGACGCGGGTCGTGATCGTCGTCGTCACCGTGGTGGTGGTCGTCGTGACGGTGACGCTGACGGTGCCGGTGCGGGAGCGACGGGTGTGCGAACGGCGCATGCGGACCCGCACCCGCCCGCAGCGCTCGATCGGACGCGGCCGGAGGCGCATGTGGACGGAGGTGCTCGGCTCCTCGGCCGAGGCGCGGGCCCGGAGGAACTGCCGCCAGTAGTCCAGCTCGACGGTGGTCAGGCCGCGCCTGGCCAGGAAGGCAGCCTGCTCCGGGGCGGTGCTGAGCGCATCGTGGTCGGCGATGCAACGGGTGATGTGGCGGATGTACGACATGATCGTTCTCTTCCCCTCCGAAAAGTGGACGCGGAAGCGCCCACAAGATACAACTCACCCCTCAACAGCCGTGGCTGGAGGGATAGTTGCGGCCCCCGTGACCGAAGAACATACCCGGTCGGCGATGGCGCTGTCGACCCCGTTGCGAGCAAGATCGAAAACTTCTCGACGGGGGCTGCTGGCGCTGAAACGAGCATGTCGCGTCAAAGGGGATTTGACAAGTGTGATCGTGTCAACCGAAGTGCTAGTCTGATGTCACAAGATCCGCCCGTCCAGGGTGGGAAGCCATCGGAAGCTGTCGGGAGAGGGGTCGATGGAGGAGGAACACTTCGGCGTGTGGTTGGGGCGCCAGCTGCGCCGCGCCGGGATGTCGCAGGCCGAGTTCGCCGAACAACTGGGGCTCACCAGGGCCGCGGTGTCGGCGTGGGTCACCGGTCGGGCACAGCCCCGGCCGGACCTCATGCCCAGGATCGCCGAGCTGCTCGCCACGGACGTGGCCACGGTCGTCACCCGGGACACGGACGCCGGAACGACCAGGCCGGTCCGGTGGCACCACCGGCTCGCCCACCAGGACGGCGGGCGCGAGTACGGCAACGCCGCCGCGTTCGCCTTCGACGCCAACCTCGCAGTACTGGCGCGCGAGGCCACCCAGAACAGCCTCGACGAGCGGTTGGACGTGACCCGGCCGGTACGGATCCGCTTCACCCTGCACGAGCTGAGCGGCGAGCACCTCCACTCCTTCCTCCGGGCGCTGCGCTGGGACGACATCGAGCCGCACTACGACCAGGCCGCGCTGTCCCGCCAGAAGGTCGGTCGGGTGGTTGCCGAGGGGCTGCGCAGCCTACGGGGCCTCGGTGACGAGGAACCGTCGTTGCTCCTCCTGCGGATCGACGACTACAACGCATCCGGCCTGACCGGCCCCGAGTACGGTGACGGGCGGTTCGCTGCAGTGGTCCGCCGCCAGCTCGACAGCCACAAGAGCAGCGACCGGGCGGGCGGATCGTACGGACTCGGCAAGGCCACGCTGTGGGCGGCGAGTCGGCTGGGCCTGGTACTGATCAACAGCACCCTGTCCGCCGCGCACGAGGGTCGCACCGTCCGACGGGTGGTCGGCAGGCTCGACCTCCCGTGGCGAACCGTCGACGACACCGCGTACGCGGGACCGGCATGGCTCGGCGAACCCGACACCGAGAAGGAGCACGAAGGTGTGTCGCGTTCCTGGTGGGCGGACGAGCGGACCGTCGCCGACCTGCACCTCGACCGTGACGGTGACGATCCCGGGACATCCTTCCTGATCGTCGGGGCGCACGACGCGGCGGGCAACTGCACCACACTGCAGGAGATGCAGAACGCGCTGGTCACCGCCCTCGCCGACAACTTCTGGGCCGCCATGACGGCGGGCCGCTCGACCCCTGCCCTCCTGGAGGCCTCGGTCCGGGTCCTCCACAACGGGGAGGCCGTCCTGCCGGAACGGCCGGTCGACCCGCGGGAACACCGACCGGCGCTCACCCATGCTCTACGGGCCTACCTCGACGGCGACACGGTGGAGGAGCTCACCGCCGCCGACCAGGTCGCCGCGGTGCGGGTCAACCTGGACGTCCCGGCGCTTCGGTCCGACGGACGCCGGGTCAAAGGGGTCACCCACGAGGCCGTTCTCCTCGTCACCCCGGCCGACGACTCCGACGAGGAGCACAGCCGGATCGTGTGCATGCGCGGCACCCGGATGACCGTCACCTCCCGACGGCCGCGCAACCTCGGCTTCGGCGCGGACCCGTTCCAGGCCGTACTGCTGGCGGGCTATGCCACGGGGGAGGACGACGCGGCGGTGCACGCCGCCGAGGCATTCCTGCGCGCCGCCGAGCCCCCCGAGCACGACCGTTGGGGTGCGACGGACGACCTGACGGCGACCTACGCCAACGCGCCGAGGAAGTTGTCGGACTTCAACACGGCGATGGACGCGGCCCTTCGCGCGATCGTCGGTCGCCGGTTGGAGCGGCAGGAGTCCGCCGGGCCGGAGGTGCTCCGGAACCTGCTGCGTCTCGACCTGCCGGCCGTCGCCGCGCGAAGGGTGGACGGGCACCCCGCGGTGGAACGGACCAGGGGGCGGGTCGATGCCTCCGGCGCCTGGACACTGGATGTGGTGGTGAAGCTTCCACCACGCGAGGACCCGTGGCTGTTGACGCCGGTCGTCAAGTTCGACGTCCGATCCGGTGGGCGCCCGTCGCTCAAATGGGCGGAGCTGTCGGCCGTCGAGAACTGCAGGATCGTCGAGGGCCGGATCCTGGTGGACCCGGAGGCCCGCACGGCCAGGTTCACGGGCTCCACCGCTGTCGGCAGCCATCCGGTCGCCGCCGCCCTCGCCGGTGTGATCGTGGAGGTTCAGCAGGCCAGGGAGGTTGCCCAGTGAGCACCGTCTACCCTTACCCGACCCTGCTGGGCAGGATCGACGCCTCGGTTCGGAGGGCGAGCATCGACGGCAGGGACCTTCCGCTCTCCTACGTCTCCGAACGGGAGCACGTTGTCGCCCTGCATCAGATAGACCGGGACGACTGGCGTGAAGGGGTGCTGGAGCTGGAGGTCACCGCCCCCGGCGACGAACTGGCCGACGGCCCGTGGGCCGCCGTGACCTGTGTCGCCGTCCTGACCGAGGGCGCCACCAACGCCCGGACCGTCACCCGACTCGAACGCAGCCGTACCGACCGTAAGTGGCGCGGCGAGGTGGTGGTCCGCCGGAGCTCGCACGTGGCACGTGCGACTCTGCAGGTCAGTCTGGTCGGCAGCTACGACGGCGTCGACGGTCGGGTCATCGGAACGGCCGACGAACCCTGGTTCGTCGACCTCCTCGCCCGAACCCCGATCCGGCGCCGCGAGATCGAGATCAGGCAGGAGGACTTCCGCGACGGTCCGCACGAGTGGCTCCACCCCTTCAGGGACTCGCCGTGGCTGGTTGAGACGACGGGCGACCTGCCCGTGGTGTACCTCAACAAGTCCTTCGAGGGTCTGACCGAACTGCTCAACACCCCACGCGGCCCGTTGGAGAAGGCCACCGCCGGACTGGTGGCCGCCCAGGTGGCGGGGGAGGCGTGGACCGCCATGTTCCATGCTGCGCTCGGCGACGTCGAGCTGGACGAGGACGATAGGCCCGAGCTTCCCGACGGTTGGCGAGAAGCCGCACTGCGTGCGATGTTGCCGGACGTCCTTCCCGGCCGACCCCTCGCCGACGCCTTGGCCGAGGCGCACGCCCGCCGGAGTGAGGGGCACGGTTGGGCCGAACTCCAGTCCCGTATCCAGTTCGCGGCGGCCCGCCGGGCCCAGGTCCCCAAGCAGCTGACCACCGCCGTCCGGACCGTCTCGCGCAACCAGGAAGGTGCAAGCCGTTGACCCGACCCGGAACCGACACCCCCGACCGGCTTGCCCTCCTGTCCCCGGCGGTCGCCGCCAAGTATTTGACGGTCGGGGTCCGCGCCGGCAGGGAGCAACTGCCCCAGGTGGCACTGCTGCGCGCGAGCGAGGCCGTCGACGACGACTCCGGTCGCTGGGACACTGCTCCCGTCCGAGAGCTCCTCGACGAGGCGATCCACCGTTTCGGCGACTCGCCCACCGATGCCGACGCCTGGCTGTCGCCCCGGTTGCACGCGACACTCCGGTTGACCCGGGCGGAAGCCGCGCGGCCGGGCCTGTGGAACTTCCTCGCCATGGCGGTCGCGCCGGACTACGTGCTGTGGCGCCACCTCCCGCGCGGCGAGGCCAAGGACGGCGAGCCGCCGACGGTCAGTACTCCCCGATTCACGGGGATCCACTACACCCAGGCCTTCGCCCGCCTGTGGTGGGCGGCCGAGCTGTTCCGTGACGGAGGCGACTACCGGCCGGTCGAGATCGCCTGCCGGAACCAGGACATGCTCAACACGGCGATGCGGCTGGACGCGATCGACCACCGTCCCACCGCCCTGGCGATGGTCCGGATCCTGAAGGGGCTGGCCGAGTCGGGTGCCACTCGGCTGGGTGACCGGGTCAATGCCCTCTGCACGGCGGTGAACGCGGCCGGCAGCACGTTGATGTACGACGTCATCGCCCAGGACGATCTTCCCGATCCGGATGCCCTGGTCTCCTGGGTAACGGAAGCGGACACGGCGCCGTCGGTCCCGTGGGACCGGCTGCCCGACGGTCCGCCCGAGGAGGCGGTGCGCCGCGACTCGGTGGACCGGCTGGCCCGGATGTTCCAGCAGTTCAGCGAGCACGCGCCGTTGCGGGACCGCGGGCGCAAGCGCGAGGCCGAGGCGACCTCGTGACCTGTGGGTGGGGCGGCCCCTTTGCGTAAGGGGCCGCCCCACCCACAGGTCACGAGGTTCAGGCCCCGACGGCCGCCGCTGCCTGCTTCTCGGACTCGACCTGCTGCTTCCACTCGTCCACGGAGTACATCGTGGACGCGCCGGCCGAAGGCTCCCAGGCGTCGAGGCCCTTCAGGGCCACCTCGACGTCCTCCGAGCCCCGACGGAGGGCCGCCGCCAGGACATGGACACCGAGGCGCGGCGGAATGGCATTGCCGATCTGCTGGGCCCGGTCCTTCCCGGACCACGGGTAGTTCGCGGGGAAGGTCTGCAGAACGCCGGACTGGTGGAGCTCGAAGCGCTCCTTGGAATCGGCAGGACTGTCCGGGCGCTTCAGCAGGTTCCGGGACACCTTGCCGGTGACGGTGAAGGCGGGCTCGTCGTGGCTGCGGCGACCGCGGGCCGCGGGGTCACCGCCGGTGCCGTAGTTCGACACCACCTTGTAGGGCGTCCTGACGTCCTTGAGTGCTTCCCCCATGGTGACCCAACGAGGCAGACCGGCATCGTGCGCGTCCTGGGTCGCACCCTTCCGGAACCGCCGATGAGTGGGCTTCGGGAGCTCGACCACGTCGCTCAGCACCGAGTCCGTCGGACGCTTGCGTGCGATCAGGATGGCCCGTCGACGGGTCTGCGGCACGCCGAACTCCTCGGTGTGCAGGACGGCGCATTCGGCGCTGTAGCCCCGCTCCTCCAGGATGCGCTTGTACTCCTGCCAGACCGGCAGTACGGCCGGCACCTGTTCCAGCACGATCGTGTCGTACCCGGGAGCGCCGTCGGCGAGGGCGGTGAGTGCCCAGCGCAGCGGCTCCAGGACGAGGCCGGTCCGTTCGTCCTCGAGAGCGTCGAGCTCCCCCCGTACGTCCTCGCCCTTGGCCATCCGCCTGGCGAAGTCGAGGACCTGGTCCAGAGCCTGCCGTCCCGCGCCCTTGCCCGCGACCGTGAAGGTCTGGCACGGCGGACCGCCGGCCAGCACGTTGGCGTCGAAATGCCCGGGATCCAGTAGGCGGACATCGCCCTTCACCGTGGCCAGCCCGGCCGCGGCACGGGTCTGGCACGCATTGTCGTCCCACTCCACGCCCGTCACCGGAACACCTAGCACATGCGCGGCCATGTCGAGGCCGCCGGGGCCGGCGAAGAGGTCCACGATCTTGAATTCGGGGGTGGTTTCGGGCGAAGACATGGGGTCGATCCTAGCCCGCCAGCGCAGTGGCGATCGAACCACCGACGGCCTCGGCCAGCGGTGGAGGCAAGGCGTGTCCGATCTGGCGGTACGCAGGTGTCTTGAGACCGTGAACGATCCATTCGTCCGGGATGGCCTGGATCGTCGCTGCCTGACGGAGGCTGATCCTCGGTCGGCCGTCGACGGGGAAGTCGGAGTCCGGGGGATCGTTGCTGAGGCTCTTGCCCTCGACTCCCAGCGCCGCCCAGGCCCGCTTGCTGCCGCTGGGGCCGAGGTCCGGTCCACCGTGATTGCCGGAGCCGCCGACGAGGGCCGGCGCCGGCCGGTCGGCCTGTTCGGCCCACTTCTCGGCTCCGGCCCAGCCGTGGGACGCCATCGAGGCGCCGAGAGCCTGGCCGACGGTGGTGGGCGGACAGTCGATCGGCCGGGGCCAGGAGAAGTCGACGCCGCCCCGATCGGCGAACGCGACCAGAAAACCGCTTTTGCGGTTCTGGGGGACACCGAAATCCATGGCGTTCAGAACTGCCCAGTACGACCGGTAGCC
The DNA here is from genome assembly GCF_036010405.1 of Kitasatospora purpeofusca. NCBI lineage: Bacteria > Bacillati > Actinomycetota > Actinomycetes > Kitasatosporales > Streptomycetaceae > Kitasatospora > Kitasatospora purpeofusca. Next base: position 7,876,532 of record NZ_CP108561.1, read on the forward strand.
GGCGTGGGCGAGTTCTTCCTCGATCCAGCTCCGGTCCTCGGCGAAGGCGTCCTTCGCGACGAGGTCCGGGAGATTCTCCAGCATCAATGCCCTCGGTCGGACGGCGGTCATCAATAGCACCGCCGCGCGCAAAATCCTGCGCCCGGCGTCGTTCCCCGACCGGCCGAGAGCGGTGGCCGACTTGATCCGCGGCAGTCCGCCGCTGAGGAGGTCGACGTCGTAGGTCTGAGGATGCTCCTCCGGATCGAAGTCGACGACGTCCTCGCACAGCACGTCCCAGTGCGGCCGGTTCAGCCGGACCGTCCGGCACGCGTTGTCCTCGTTGTCGATCAGCATGACCGGATCGAATCCGGCCCGTTCCAGCCCGAGAGCCTGAGCACCGACCCCGGAGCAGATCTCCAGCGACGTGAACCTGCGGGACCTCAACGCGCCACCTCCATGAGTCGTTCGACCCAAGACTAGGGGCGGGCACCGACAGTCCGGACGGGCGGGTGGGTCAGGGAGCGCCGCCGGGCGCCGGGGTGTCCGGCGCCTCCGGTACGGGGCCGTCCGGCCGCAGGCGGGTGTAGACCGTCCGGGCGATGCCGGCCGGGGGTTCGTGCTCCCAGAACCGCAGCACCGTCCAGCCGTCCTCGGCCAGGTGCCGGGTGGTGTCCTGGTCGCGGGCGACGTTGCGGTCGAGCTTGGTGCGCCACCACTCGGCGTTGGACTTCGGGCTGGTCGCGTGCTCCGGGCAGCCGTGCCAGAAGCAGCCGTCGAGGAAGACCGCGACCTTCGGTCCGGGGAACAGGATGTCCACGGTGCGCCGGGGCAGCCCCGGGACCTTGGCGTTCACGCGGTAGCGCAGGCCCCAGCGGAACAGCAGCCGTCGGACGGCCAGCTCCTGCGCGGTGTCGCGGGACGCCTGGCGGCTCATACGGGCCGCGACGGACGGGGAGGAAGCGGCGGGCGACGACATGCGGCCCAGTATTCCGCAGCCCTCCGACAGCCCTCCGACAGCGCCGGAGGGGCGCCGCTCCGGGGGATCCCCGGGACGGCGCCCCTCCCGACGGTCGGTGCCGGGCTCAGCCGCGCGGGGCTCCGGCGGGCTCCGCGTCGGCGGCCCGTCCGGTCCCGGCGGTGGTCCCGTCGGCCTCGTCGGCAGCACTCGCGTCCGTGGCCAGTTCGAGCTTGACGGCGGCGAGGCTGGGGTTGGCCCAGGCGCTGCGGACGCCCCAGGCGTAGAAGGCGAGCGCGATCAGCGCGACGACCAGCAGGTCCCAGCCCTCGGGGAGGTAGCCCTCGCCGCCGAAGTCGGTGGAGCCGGCCCAGGAGACGCCGGCCATCACGAACAGGTAGGCGACCATCCAGGCGCCGGCCTTGAGGTGCGGCTTCAGCTCGGCGAACGGCTTGCGCAGCTCGTACCAGGCCCAGATCGGCAGTCCGGCGGCCATCAGCAGGATGACCTTGCCGGTGAGCGGCCAGCGGGCCCAGTAGAGGACGAGCGAGCCGAAGATCATGGCAATCGGGGCGATCACCGGCATCGCGCGCAGCCGGACCGGCCGGGGCAGCTCGGGGGCCAGGCGGCGCAGCGCCATCACGGCGACCGGTCCGGTGATGTAGGAGATCACGGTGGCCACCGAGACGATCTCGGCGAGCGAGCCCCAGCCGCGGAAGACCGCGAGGAAGCAGAAGGCGACGACCAGGTTGAGCACCAGCGCCGGGCGCGGGATGCCGGTCTTCGGGTCGACCCTGCCGAAGAGCTTCGGCAGGTGGCCGTTCTCCTGGACGCCGTGGATCATCCGGGAGGTGGTGGCGGCGTAGATCATGCCGGTGCCGCTGGGGGAGACGAAGGCGTCCGCGTACAGCAGCAGGGCGAGCCAGTTCAGACCCCAGGCGATGGCCAGGTCGGCCAGCGGAGAGGTGTAGCCGAGGCCGCCCCAGCCGTTGGCCAGGTCGGCGGTCGGGACGGCGCCGAGGAAGGCGATCTGCAGCGCGACGTAGATCACCAGGGCGATCAGGATCGAGCCGATCACGGCCTTGGGCAGCGACTTGCCGGGGTCGCGGGCCTCACCGGCCAGGTTGAGCGGCGACTGGAAGCCGTTGAAGGCCCAGACGATGCCGGAGACGGCCACCGCCGTGAACACCGCGCTCCAGCCGTTCGGTGCGAAGCCGCCGTGGTCGGTGAAGTGCGCGGTGTCGAAGTGCGCCAGCAGCAGGGCGCCCGCGGTGAGGGTGGGGACGACGACCTTGAACACCGTGATCGCCGTGTTGGTCTTGGCGAACAGCGTGATCGCGAACCAGTTCAGCGCGAAGTAGACGAGCAGCAGCACACTGGCCACGGCCACGCCGCTGACGGACAGCTCCTGTCCGTCGAAGAGGCCCTTGGCCCAGCCGAAGTCCCAGGAGCTCATGTACTGCACCGAGGCGGTGGCCTCGCCGGGGATGACCGAGACGATCGCGATCCAGTTGGCCCAGGCGGCCAGGTACCCGGCCAGCGAGCCGTGCGAGTACTGGCCGTACCGGACCATGCCGCCGGCCTTGGGGAACATCGAGCCGAGCTCGCTGTAGGTGAGCGCGATGGTCAGGGCGACGGCCGCGCCGATCACCCAGGCGACGATCGAGGCCGGTCCGGCCAGCCGGGCGGCCCGCTCGGCCCCGAAGAGCCAGCCGGAGCCGATGATCGATCCGAGTCCGACCGCGGTGAGGCTGATGGTGCCGAGCGAGCGGCGGTAGTGCTGATGGGATGCCGTCGTCGACTCGGGCTCACTCACCGTATCGGTCCTCTGTCTCGTCGTGTCACTTTGTTTTCCGGACAAACGGGAAGAGCCTAAAGGGCGAAATCGGGCGAAACCTCAACTGGGCCTCAGATTCACCGCAAAACGCCCGATCGTTGCCATCTCGTGTCCGAACCTCTGACCTTCGGCAGGGGCGTGCGGGGACGACCGGAGGGGAGTGTGCGGGGCGCCCGGGAAGGACCGTCGAGGTCCCCGGGGCAAGAAGTGGGGAAAAAAGAAATTCCCCGTGGGAACTCTTGCGAGTTCCCACGGGGAATCGATGGTGTCCGAGGGGGGACTTGAACCCCCACGCCCGATAAAGGGCACTAGCACCTCAAGCTAGCGCGTCTGCCATTCCGCCACCCGGACGGGGTGTGTGCTTCGGGGGTTTTCTGCTCGCCCCCTCGGCGACAGAGAGAACATTACCAGGGTTTCGGAGTGCTTCTCACCTGCGTTTCCCCGGTCGGGATGGTGGGGGGCGGCGGTACGGATCGCTGCTGTGCGCGAACCGGTGGTTCAAGGACGGTAAACGGTCGAGTTGCGGCAGATGAACGATCGGTACCGATCGACTCTGGTCCGACACGGGCAAGTTGTCGACGGTGCCACGGCCCCGGGGGTGGCTCTCCTAGCCTCTGTGGACCGAGGGCGCCATGAGCGGAACGCCTGATTCCCGGGGTCGCGGACGAAGGGCGGCTGGACGTGGAGCGGATCAGCGAGGACGAGACGGCGCCGAAGGCGCCGGAGAAACGGGTGACCGCCGCGTCGGCAGTGGCGCGCGGCGGTCCTGTCGAGGGGGTGTGGCGCTTCACCGTGCCCGCCGAGCAGGCCTCGGTCCCGCGTACCCGGCACGCGGTGCGTGACCGGCTGCTGGCCCAGGGCATGGCGGAGATCCGCTACCAGGAGCTGGTGGACGACCTGCTGCTGATCGTCTCGGAGCTGGTCGGCAACGCGGTGACCCACGCCGCCGAGCTGTCGCCGGAGGTGACCACCGAGCTGGTGGTGCGGGGCGGCTGGGTGCGGGTCTCGGTCGAGGACGGCGACCCGTACCGGCCGAAGGCCCTGGCGGCCGACATCGGGCGGACCGGCGGGCGCGGGCTGCTGCTGGTCAAGAGCGTCACGCTGCAGGCCGGCGGCGTCTGCGACGTGGAGCAGGCGGGGCAGGGCGGCAAGGTCATCTGGGCCTCGCTGCCGCTCCCGCGCGAGGCGCCCTAGTACTCCAGTGCGACTTCGTGATCTAGGTGTTTGAGCCGTTGGTGAGTCGTCGTCGGTAATGGCAGCGTCTGGCCTGTGCTTGGTGGAGTCTGCGCCAGGTTGACCAGGCCAGAAGGCGGTTCGGCGGTGCGGTCGGCTGTCTGAACAGCGTGCCGATGAGATGGCGTATCTCCGGGATGGTCAGGTCGATCGGGTCACTGCTGCGGGCAGGAAGGTTCGGGTCGGTGCTCCGGTTGGGCTTCGTGCTGACAGCGACGGCGGCGAGGAAGGCCAGCGCGAGCATGGCCAGGGTGATGTGGCGGTGCCAGGAAGTCCAGTGACGGACCTGGTAGTGGTCCAGGCCGACCTGACCTTTCGCGGCTTGGAAGCACTCCTCGATGCACCACCTGATCCCAGCGACGCGCACCAGCGTGGACAGGGGCACCTCGCCCGGTGACCAGCACAGGTAGAAGGCGAGTTCGCCGGTTGCGGGGTTGCGGCGGATCAGCAGGAACCGGTTCCTGTCGGCGCCGATCTGAACCCACGCCCAGTCGTAGTAGCGCGGGCCCTTCGCTCCGGCGCCGGCGCTCTGCCGGTGCCAGACGTCCCGGGGCAGGGCGGTGGCCACGGCGTCGGCCCGCGCCACCGTGCGGTCCTGGTCGATCCGCACCCTGGTGGTGCAGGCGACCGCCAGGACATAGCCGATCCCGCGTGCCTCCAGGGCGGAGCGAAGCTGGGGGTCCTGGCCGTAGACCTCGTCTCCGGTCACCCAGGAGGAGGCGCACCCGGCATCCAGGGCCGCTTCGATCATCTGCAGGGCCAGGCGGGGCTTGGTGGCGAACTCGACCTGCTCGGGAACGCCGGAGCCCGACCGGCGCTCGGGATCCCGGCACCAGGTGTGCTCGGGGAGGTAGAGCCGACGGTCAATCAGGGCCCTTCCCTGCGAAGACGCGTAAGCGAGAAACACCCCGACCTGGGCATTTTCGATCCGCCCGGCACTGCCGGTGTACTGCCGCTGCACGCCCGCCGAACGGAGGCCCTTCTTCAAGAAGCCCGTCTCGTCCACGACCAACACCCCGTCACCGCCGAGGTGGTCCAGCACGTAGGAACGGACCTCGTCGCGCACCTCGTCGGCGTCCCAGCGTGCGCTTCGCAGCAGCCGCTGCATCGCGCCGGGGCGAGCATGGCCGGCTTCCTCGGCCAGCTGCCAGCAATTCTTGCGTTCGACGCCGGACAGCAGTCCGAGGACGAACGCCCGTGCCGTCGCCCTCGGTTCCACTCGTCGGAAACGGCCCGCGATGCGGGTCATGGCCTGGTCGAACATCGCCCGCCAGCGGGCAGGGTCTACGCTATGGCCTGCGGCCACCGCACCATCTTCAGAAGTCCACACAACCTCTGATGATCACGCGGTGGCCGCTTCCGTATCCGCCCCTGCCACCAATTGGTGCCAGGCATGGGTGCATCCGTCGACGCAGAACCGCTTCCGGCGGCGCTTGTCCGCCACCCCCAGCAGCGCGACAAGCAGCCGAAACGCCTTCACGCGCTCGTCCTGCGGCAGATTGATGATCTTTGTCAGCTGCCCGGCCACCTGCCCACGCGTGATCAGCACCGCCGGGGTGTGCGTCGGCCGGATACCGGCGAGTCGCACGCTCTCGGGCCCGTCCGCCACCGTCGCGCGCGCCTGAATGCAGTGTCCGCCCAGATCCCGAAGGACCTCGAACTGGTCCTCGGAGGGAAGGGCTTCGAACCATTCGACACCCTGCCCGAGCGGGCGCAGCCCCTGCGCGAGTTCGTTCAACATGACCGTGCGCTCGTCCATCCGCCCACCTCCGCGACTCGGCTGAGGCCAGTAGACCCCGTGGGTCATCGAACCAGATCGCAAAGTATGACTGGAGTACTAGACGCAACGCCGTTCAGTTAGGCGTGGGGTCCGTTCGTCAAGACCGGTGAACGAGACAGCGGAGCTGCTGTAGAAGAGGTCTGTCACTCCAAGACATCCTCACCACAGGAGCTCCGCTGTTGGAACAGGCTGCCATATCAAGGACGTTCGGGGTAGCGGCCGGGGTGTTCGCCCCAGGCCATCTTGGTGAATTGACCCGGATCGTGCCGTTCGAGATGGTCGACGAGGTGCTGGTGGCGACCCGGGCGGTCGAGCGGCGGATCCGGCTGGTGCCGGCGCGGGTCACCGTGTATCTCCTGCTGGCCGGGGCGTTGTTCGCCGAACTCGGCTACCAGCAGGTCTTCGACCGGTTGCGCGCCGGTCTGGCAGGCCTGGCGCCCGCCCGGCCGAGCGGCAGCGCGTTGCGGCAGGCCCGCCAGCGCCTGGGGCCAGCGCCGCTGAAGGCACTGTTCGACCTGGTGCGCGGCCCGGCGGCCACGACCGCGGCCCAGGCGCGGTGGCGCGGGCTGCTGGTGGTCGCGGTCGACGGCACGCTCCTGCCCGTGCCGGACGCCCCGGCCAACCTGGCCGTCTTCACCAAGCAGCGGTGCAACAACGGGTCCGGCGGCTACCCGCAGATCCGGCTGACAGCACTGGTGGCCTGCGGAACGAGGGCGGTGGTAGGAGCCGTGTTCGGCCCGGCCACCACCGGCGAGCTGGAATACGCCGGCCGCCTGGCAGGTGATCTGCGCGCAGGGATGCTGCTGCTGGGCGACCGCAACTTCGCCGCCGCCGACCTGCTGAACCGCCTGGCCGCCACCGGCGCCGACCTGCTGGTGCGGTGCAAGTCCGGCCGCAGGCTGCCGCCGGTGGCCCGCTGCGGCGACGGCTCGTTCCTGGCCCGGCTCGGCACGCTGACCGTCCGGATCATCGACGCCGAGATCAGCATCGTCACGTCCCGAGGGGCCCGCACCGGCCACTACCGGCTGCTGACCACCCTCACCGATCCGTCGGAGCACCCCGCCCGCGAACTCGTCCGGCTCTACCACGAACGCTGGGAGATCGAGACGGCCTACGCGGAGCTCAAGTCCACGATCCTGGGCGGCCGGGTCCTGCGCGCCCGCACCCCGGCCGGGGTCGAGCAGGAGGTCTGGGCCCTGCTGGTCGCCTACCAGGCGCTGCGGACCGCAATGACCGACGCCACCGACAGCATCCCGGGCACCGACCCCGACCGGGCCGGCTTCACCGTCGCCCTGTCCGCCGCCCGCGACCAGCTGATCCTGGCCACAGGCCTCATCGCCGACACCACGATCGACCTGGTCGGAGCCATCGGCCGCAACGTGCTCGCCCACCTCCTGCCCCAGCGGCGGGTCCGCACCAAGGACCGCATCGTCAAACGCGCGATCTCCAAGTACAACGCACGCGGACCCGCCATCGACCGCGCCACCTACAAGGCCACCATCAGCATCAACATGCTCACAACCGACCCTTGACACGGTCCCGACCGCCCTAACTGAACAGCGTTGGTACTAGACGGGGCGCCCCGGAGGGAACGGGTCCGGTCCGGGATGCGGGGCCGCCCCGCGGCGGCCCCGCCCGGAGCGGTCTACCAGTCCTTCCCGGCGATCTCGCGGATCCCCGGCAGGGCGGCCTCGAAGACGGTCCGGAACCACACCGAGAACGGCCGCTCCGCCTCCAGCTCGCGCAGCTCCTCGGCGGTCACGAAGGCGTAGTCGTCCACCTCGTCCGGGTCGGGCCGCACCGGCGCGGTGACCAGGCCCACGAACAGGTGGTTCCACTCCCGCTCGATCAGGCCGGTGGCCTCGTCCGGCAGGTCGTAGCGGACCGTGCCCGCCTCGCAGAGCAGCGCCGGGGCGACCCCCAGCTCCTCCGCGGTGCGCCGGGCGGCGGCCACGAACGGCGGCTCGTCGGGGTACGGGTGGCCGCAGCAGGTGTTCGACCAGACCCCGGGGGAGTGGTACTTGCCCAGGGCCCGGCGCTGGAGCAGCATCCGGCCCTGGCGGTCGAAGAGGAAGACCGAGAAGGCCCGGTGCAGCCGCCCGGGCTGCTGGTGCGCCCAGTGCTTCTCCGCGGTGCCGATGGTCACGCCCTCGTCGTCGACCAGCTCCAGCAGGATCTCCTCCGGAGTACCGGCGGCCGCGGCGGCGTCGACGTCCGTCTCGACATCGAGGCCGGTGTCGAGACCGGTGTCCAGCCCGGCGGGGGCGGTCGGATCGGTCGGCAGACTCTGGGGCATGAGGCCTCTTTCGGCAGCTTCGGGAGCACGGTGAGCAACCACGGCACGCACCGGTGGCGACGCGCCCCAGTCTGCCGTACGGGTGGCACGGGCGAGGGGCCCGACGCACAACCCGGCGGCCGAGGGGCTCCCGGCGGCCCGGGACGGGTGTCGGATTAGCAGAACCGTTCGGAATGTGTTCGATGTGTGTTCGAGTGTCCGGCCGCGTTCTGGCAGGTAGTCGTGGTCGCCTACCATCACATAGGACACTGCGGCCGCATCTCGGCCCCGGCGCGCCACCGCCGGTGACCCGGAAGACTCCCGGAGCCGGGCGCGGCCGCGCTCAGCACGACGGATCAGGAGACCCGCATGATCGGCCTCGTTCTGGCAGCCGGCGCCGGCCGCCGGCTGCGCCCTTACACCGACACCCTGCCCAAGGCGCTGGTGCCGGTCGACGGGGAACGGACCGTCCTGGACCTCACCCTCGGAAACTTCGCCGAGGTCGGCCTGCGCGAGGCGGCGATCGTCGTCGGCTACCGCAAGGAGGCGGTCGAGGAGCGCAAGGAGGCGCTGGAGCGGAAGTACGGCGTCAAGCTCACCCTGGTCGAGAACGACAAGGCCGAGGAGTGGAACAACGCCTACTCGCTCTGGTGCGCCCGTGAGCTCTTCACCGAGGGCCTGCTGCTCGCCAACGGCGACACCGTCCACCCGGTCTCGGTCCAGCAGACCATGCTGGAGGCCGACGCCCGGCTGACCGCCGAGGGCCGCGCGCCCGGCATCCTGCTCGCCCTCGACACGGTGAAGAAGCTCGCCGACGAGGAGATGAAGGTGGTCGTCGACCCGGCCGCCGGCATGCGCCGCATCACCAAGCTGATGGACCCGGCGGAGGCCACCGGCGAGTACATCGGCGTCACCGTGATCAACCCGGCCGCCGCCGCCGACCTCGCCGACGCGCTGCGCGCCACCTACGAGCGCGACCCGCAGCTGTACTACGAGGACGGCTACCAGGAGATGGTGAACCGGGGCCTGCGGATCGACGTCCAGCCGATCGGCGAGGTCTCCTGGGTCGAGGTCGACAACCACGCCGACCTGGCGAAGGCGCGGGAGATCGCGTGCCAGTACTGACCCGGCTGGTGCCCTCGCCGCTCTTCGTGGAGATCCGCCCGGACGCGCTGGACGCGCTCGGCGGCATCCTCGCCGACCAGCGGCTGTCCGCCTCGGGCCGGATCGCGGTGGCGATCAGCAACGGCTCGGGTTCGGTGCTGCGGGCCCGGCTGGAGCCGGCCCTGCCCGGCGCCGACTGGTACAGCGTGGCGGACGGCAGCCTCGACAGCGCGGTGCTGCTCGCGGACGAGATCCGCGGCGGTGTGCGCGGCGGCCACTACGACACCATCGTCGCCCTGGGCGGCGGCAAGATCATCGACGTGGCCAAGTACGCCGCCGCGCGGCTCGGCCTGCCGCTGGTCTCGGTCCCGACCAACCTTGCCCACGACGGCATCTGCTCGCCGGTCTCGACCCTCGACAACGACGCCGGGCGCGGCTCCTACGGGGTGCCGAGCCCGATCGGCATCGTGATCGACCTGGACGTGATCCAGGGCGCCCCGCCGCGCTTCGTCGCGGCCGGCATCGGCGACATCGTCTCCAACATCTCGGCCTGCGCCGACTGGGAGCTGTCGCACGCCGAGACCGGTGAACCGGTGGACGGACTGGCCGTCGCGATGGCCCGTTCGGCGGGCGAGAACCTGCTGCGGCACCCAGGAAACCTTCAGGATCAGGGCTTCCTCACCGCCCTCGCCGAGGCACTGGTACTGTCCGGCATCGCGATGAACATCGCTGGCAGCACCCGGCCCTCGTCGGGCGCCTGCCACGAGATCTCGCATGCCCTGGACGTGCTGTATCCCAAGCGGTCCGCCCAGCACGGCGAACAGGTCGGCCTCGGCGCCGCCTTCGCCAGCTTCCTGCGGGGCGAGCGCGAGCTGACCGGTCTGATCGTGGAGCGCCTGGCGCACCACGGCCTGCCGGTGACCGCCGCTCAGATCGGTTTCACCGAGGCGGAGTTCACCGAGGCGGTGCACTACGCTCCGAATACCCGGCCGGGCCGTTTCACCATCCTCGAACACCTCGACCTCTCCCCTTCCGCAATCAGGGACGCGTACGCCGACTATGTCCAAGCCGTCAACAGCTGACCGTTCCGCCGCCGCCGGGTCCACGCCGCCGGTCGACCTGACCCGCCGCCCCTCGATCGAGGAGCTGCGCGCGGTCATCCACCCGGAGGGCATGCTCCAGCGCCGCAGTGCCGAGCACTGGGCCGGCCGCCTCTACATGCGGCGGATCTCGCTGCGGATCACCCGGGTGCTCTCCACGGTCACGGCGATCACGCCCAACGGCCTGACCTATCTGATGATGCTCACCGGCATCCTGGCCGGCGCCGCGCTGATCGTCCCCGGGATCGCCGGCGCGGTGCTGGCGGCCCTGCTGATCCAGCTCTACCTGCTGCTGGACTGCGTGGACGGCGAGGTCGCCCGCTGGCGCCGGCAGACCTCGCTCACCGGCGTCTACCTGGACCGGGTCGGCCACTACATGTCCGAGGCGGCCCTGCTGACCGGCCTCGGTCTGCGCGCCACCGACCTGCTGCACCGCGAGGGCAGCGCCGCGCAGTGGGAGTGGGCCTTCCTCGGCACGCTGGCCGCGCTCGGCGCGATCCTGATCAAGTCGGAGACCGACCTGGTCGACGTGGCCCGCGCCCGCAGCGGTCTGACGGCGGTGGAGGACAGCGCCTCGGTGCCGCGCTCGGCCGGTGTCGCCAAGGCCCGCCGGGCGGCCTCGGTGCTCAAGTTCCACCGGCTGGTCGGCGCGGTCGAGGCCTCGCTGTTCATCCTCGCCGCCGGTGTCGCCGACCTCGTGCACGGCGGCCTCTTCTTCACCCGGATCGCGGTGGTCGTACTGGCCGCGATCGCGATGCTGCAGACCGTGCTTCACCTGCTGAGCATCGTCCTGTCGAGCAGGCTCCGGTGAGCGGCGTGACGGAGCCGGGCGTGACGGACACGTCGGCGCAGACCCCCGCCACCGGTGCCGACGCCTTCCGGCTCGGCGCGGTGATCATCACCATGGGCAACCGCCCGGACGAGCTGACCGCCCTGATCGAGTCGGTCCGCGCCCAGCAGGGCCCGGCCGTCGAGCTGGCCGTCGTCGCCAACGGCGCCCCGCTGCCGCCCCTCCCGTCCGGTGTGCGCTTCGTCGAGCTGCCGGAGAACCTCGGCATCCCGGGCGGCCGCAACGTCGGCATCGAGCTGTTCGGCCGCGACGGCCGGGACGTCGACGCGGTGCTGTTCCTGGACGACGACGGCCGGCTGCCCGGCACCGACTCGGCCCGGCTGCTGCGCGAGGCCTTCACGGCCGACCCGGAGCTCGGCATCGTGAGCTTCCGGATCGCCGATCCGGAGACCGGCGTCACCCAGCGCCGGCACGTGCCCCGGCTGCGCGCCAGCGACCCGCTGCGCTCCTCCCGGGTGACCACCTTCCTCGGCGGGGCGAGCGCGGTGCGCTGCGCGGTGTTCGAGAACGCCGGACAGCTGCCCGCCGAGTTCTTCTACGCCCACGAGGAGACCGACCTCGCCTGGCGCGCGCTGGACGCGGGCTGGGCCATCGACTACCGGGCCGACGTGGTGCTGCACCACCCCACCACCTCGCCCGCCCGGCACGCCTCGTACTTCCACAACGTGGCCCGGAACAGGGTTTGGCTCGCCCGACGGAACCTTCCGGCCCTCTTCGTACCTCTGTACCTGGGAACCTGGTTCCTGCTCACGTTGGCCCGCCGACCCTCCCCCGAGGCGTTCAAGGCCTGGTGGGGCGGGTTCCGGGCGGGCTGGCGCGAACCCTGCGGTACGCGGCGGCCCATGCGATGGCGTACCGTTTGGCGACTGACCAGGCTGGGCCGACCGCCGGTCATCTGATCCGTCCGGCGACCGTCCGGTGACCTGCGGTGACCGGACGGCAGGTCGGTCGTCGGGCCGGTGACCACACACCGGCCGCACTCCCCCCGAGATCCCAGTGGATCCCCATCGGCGCAAGGCCGGCGGACCCCCGTCGACCGGCCCGCCCCGACGATCCCGCGTGAAGGATGAATGTGTCGACAGTGAGTGAACCCGTCAGCCTCTCAGCCCCGAGGGGGGCGGACGCGGGCCTGACTCCCAAGCAGCTCGCGGAAAAGTACGGCCTGACGGTGAGCGGCAGAAGGCCCGGTCTCTTCGCCTACTCGAAGCAGCTCTGGGCCCGGCGTCACTTCATCTGGGCCTTCGCCACCGCGCGCCTGGTGGCCCAGTACACCGACGCCAAGCTCGGGCAGGTCTGGCAGGTCGTGACGCCGCTGCTGAACTGCGCGGTGTTCTACCTGGTCTTCGGCGAGATCCTGAAGAACAAGGACGACAACCCGTACTACGTCGCCTGGCTCTGCATCGGCGTCTTCATCTTCCAGTTCACCCAGAACGCGGTGCAGTCGGGCACCCGGGCGATCTCGGACAACCTCGGGCTGATCCGGGCGCTGCACTTCCCGCGCGCCTCGCTGCCGATCGCCTTCACCGTGATCCAGCTCCAGCAGCTGCTGATCTCGATGGTCGTGCTGTTCGCCGTCGTCCTCATGAACGGCATCGAGCCGGGCCGGACCTGGGTCCTGGTGATCCCCGCCCTGCTGCTGCAGTCGATGTTCAACACCGGTGTCGCCCTGATCTTCTCCCGGGTCGGTGCCAAGACCAGCGACATCTCCCAGCTGATCCCGTTCGCGATGCGCGCCTGGCTGTTCCTCTCCGGCGTCATGTACAGCATCTCCGACAAGATCAAGGACTGGCCGCCGTTCTGGCAGAAGGTGATGGAGCTCAACCCGGCCTCGGTCTACATCGACCTGGTCCGGCACGCGTTGGCGCCGATCATCTACAACAAGCACGAGAAGGTCTTCCTGGAGTTCCCCCCGCACCAGTGGAAGTACGCGATCGCCTGGGGCGTGGGCATGCTGGTCATCGGATACGTCTTCTTCTGGAAGGCTGAGGAGGAGTACGGGCGTGGCTGACACAGACGTTCGAGGGGCCGACCTGCGCAAGGACCTGGAGGACGCGCTTCCTCCCCGCCGCAAGGTGTTCGACGCCGACGTGGCCCGCGACCCCACGGTCGTGGTCGACGACGTGCACATCGTCTACCGGGTGCACGGGGCGGGCTCCGGCAAGGGCAGCGCCACCTCCGCGATGAGCCGGATCATCAGCCGCAGGCGCTCGTCCGGCGTCCGCGAGGTGCACGCGGTGAAGGGCGTCAGCTTCACCGCGTACAAGGGTGAGGCGATCGGCCTGATCGGCTCCAACGGCTCCGGCAAGTCCACCATGCTGGCGGCCATCGCCGGTCTGCTGCCGACCGAGCAGGGCGGCATCTACACCAACGGCCAGCCCTCGCTGCTCGGCGTCAATGCCGCGCTGATGAACGAGCTGACCGGTGAGCGCAACGTCGTCCTCGGCTGCCTCGCCATGGGCATGTCGCCGGCCGATGTGCGCAGCCGCTACCAGGAGATCGTCGAATTCTCGGGCATCAACGAGAAGGGCGACTTCATCTCGCTGCCGATGCGCACCTACTCCTCCGGCATGGGTGCCCGGCTGCGCTTCGCGATCGCCGCCGCCAAGACCCACGACGTGCTGCTCATCGACGAGGCGCTGGCCACCGGCGACCAGGCGTTCCAGGCCCGCAGCAAGAAGCGGATCGAGGAGCTGCGCGCGTCGGCCGGTACGGTCTTCCTGGTCAGCCACGACAACGCGTCGATCCGCGAGACCTGCGAGCGGACCATCTGGATCGAGGCCGGCGAGATGATCATGGACGGTCCGACCGAGGACGTCGTCCTCGCCTACGAGCGCGGCGAGCGCCCGTAGGGTCGTCCGGCACCGCACCCGGCCCGGGTGAAGGGGCCGGCCCCGGGGGAGACCCGGGGCCGGCCCCTGTCGTTCGTGCGCCCCCGCCCGGCCCCGTCGTGCCCCGGGTGGCCCGCCCCCGCCCGGGTGAGCGCCCCGTGCGCCGGGTGAGGCGCTCTTCTCCCGCGCGGGCGTCGGTGTCAGGCTGTGGGCGCGGGGGTGGTGTGCCGGACGTGACGCCCGTGATCGGACGCGTGTCCGACTCGGGCCGATCACCTGAGCGGTGTAGAACGGGGGAGTGACAGCAGTGTCGGCTTCGGCCCAGCCCAGTAGTGAGTCCCCGCCCGGAGGCGGCCGCCCGGACCCCGGCCCCGCGGGGGCGGCGACCCTGGCGAAGGCGAGCGCGGAGAACTTCCCGGTCGCCCCGTTCTTCCTGCCCGCCGCGTGGCGCGACGACCTCATGACGGTCTACGGCTTCTGCCGGCTGGTGGACGACGCCGGCGACGGCGACCTCGCCGACCCGGCCGGCACCGCCGCACTGCTCGGCGTCGCCGCGCCGCCGGAGCCGTCCGGGCCCTCGGAGGCCCCCGGACTCACCCCTTCGGCCCAGTCCGGCCCGCCCGCCCCCGACCGGCCCTCCCCGGCCGAGACGGCGTTCCGCCTCGCCCTGCTGGGCGGCCTGGAACGCGACCTCGACCGGGTCTTCGAGACCGCCCTCGACCCCGCCCGCGGCGAGGCCCCCCGGCACCCGCTGCTGCGCCCGCTGGTCCCCCTGGTCGACCGGCACGGGCTCACCCCGGAGCCGTTCCGCCGGCTGATCGAGGCCAACCGGGTCGACCAGACCACCACCCGCTACCGGGACTACGACGAGCTCATCGCCTACTGCACGCTGTCCGCCGACCCGGTCGGCCGCCTGGTCCTGGCTCTCGCCGGAGTCGCCACCCCCGAGCGGATCGCGATGTCCGACGACATCTGCCGGGCCCTGCAGATCGTCGAGCACCTCCAGGACGTCGCCGAGGACCTCGCCCGGGGCCGGATCTACCTGCCGGCCGAGGACCTCGAACGCTTCGGCGTCACCGAGGCCGACCTCGCCGCGCCGAGCGCCGGGGCGCCGGTCCGCGAGCTGATCCGCTTCGAGGCGGACCGTGCCCGCACCCTGCTCGACCGAGGTGCGCCATTGGTAGGTACGGTTCGGGGGAGGCTTCGACTGCTCCTCGCGGGATTCACCGCGGGCGGGTACGCGGCCCTGGCGGCCGTCGAGGGCGCCGGGTACGACGTACTCGCCCAGCAGGCGAAGCCGGACAAGCGCCGCCTCGCAGCGAAGGCGGCGGCCATCTTCGCGAAGGGAAGGTGAACGCCCGCGTGGCGGCATCACCACTGGCGTCGGCTCCGGTCATGGCGGCCTACCGGTACTGCGAGGCAGTGACCGGACTGCAGGCCCGCAACTTCAGCTACGGCATCAGGCTGCTGCCCGAGCCGAAGCGGCTGGCCATGTCGGCCCTGTACGCGCTGGCGCGCCGGGTGGACGACATCGGCGACGGCGAGCTCCCGGCCGACCGCAAGGCGGAGGCGCTGCTGCGCACCCGCGAACTGCTCGACGAGATCCGGGCCGGCTCCGTCGCGGAGGACGACACCGACCCGATCAAGGTCGCGCTCGCGGACAGCGCCCGGCGCTTCCCGATCGACCTCGGCGGCTTCGACGAGCTGATCGACGGCGTCGAGATGGACCTCAAGGGCGCCGAGTACCAGACCTACGAGGAGCTCAAGGTCTACTGCCGGTGCGTCGCCGGAGCCATCGGCCGGCTGTCGCTCGGCGTCTACGGCTGCGACGACCCCGAGCGCGGCGCCCGGTACGCCGACACCCTCGGGCTGGCGCTCCAGCTCACCAACATCCTGCGCGACCTGCGCGAGGACGCCCTCAACGGCCGCACCTACCTGCCGATGGAGGACCTCGTCCGGTTCGGCTGCCAGGAGGGCTTCGCCCGCCCCAGGCCCCCGGTCGGGGCCGACTTCGCCGGGCTGGTCTCCTTCGAGGCGGCCCGCGCCCAGGCGGCCTTCGAGGAGGGCCTGCGGCTGCTCCCGATGCTCGACCGCCGCAGCCGGGCCTGCACCGCCGCCATGGCGGGCATCTACCACCGGCTGCTCGGCCGGATCGCCGCCGACCCGGAGTCGGTGCTGCGCGGCCGGGTCTCGCTGCCGGGCTGGGAGAAGGCGTACGTGGCGCTTTCCGGGCTCGCCGGGGGGCGTTCTTGATTCTTGCCACAGTTCTGTCACGCTGTGTCAGCGGGGAATCACTTATGGGTAGAGCCCTGTTGACCGTTGGGTCGGGCCCGGCCGCACTGACCGCGGACCCGACGGCACTGACCAAGGGCGCTCCGGTCACGACCGGACCGGGCGCCGGACGCGAGGGGGAGGTCGGATGACCGGGCGAGCCGACGCCGCGCGCCCGGCCGCAGTCGTGGTCGGCGGCGGCCTCGCGGGCATCACCGCCGCGCTCCGGCTGGCGGAGGCGGGCCACCGGGTCACCCTCGCCGAGGGCCGGCCCCGCCTCGGCGGCCTGGCCTTCTCCTTCCGCCGCGGCGAGCTGACCGTCGACAACGGCCAGCACGTCTACCTGCGCTGCTGCACCGCCTACCGGGGCCTGCTGGAGCGCCTCGGCGCCAACCGGCTGGTCCACCTCCAGGAGCGGCTGGACGTGCCCGTCCTGGGCGTCTCCGGGCCCGCCGACGCGCCGGTCCGCACCCTGGGCCGGCTCGGACGCGCCGCACTGCCGGTGCCGCTGCACCTCGCCGGCAGCCTGGCCCGCTACCCGCACCTGGGCCCGGCCGACCGGGCCCGGGTGGTCCGCGGCGCGCTCGCGCTGCAGCGCCTGGACCTCGCCGACCCGGCCCTGGACGCCGTCTCCTTCGGCGACTGGCTGCGCCGGCAGGGCCAGAACGAGCGGACCGTCGCCGCGCTGTGGGACCTCGTCGGCGTGGCCACCCTGAACGCCAGGGCCGACCGGGTGTCGCTGGCACTGGCCGCGATGGTGTTCAAGACCGGCCTGCTCTCCGACCCCGGGGCCTCCGACATCGGCATGGCCGCCGTCCCGCTCGGCACCATCCACCACGACCGGGCGCTCGCCGAGCTGGAGCGCGCGGGCGTGAAGGTGCTGCTGCGCGCCCGGGTGGCCGAGCTCAAGCCCGCCGTCCCGCAGCACACCGTGCGACTGGAGGGCGGCGGAGAGCCGCTCACCGCCGAGACGGTGGTCCTGGCCGGCGCCCAGGACACCGCGCTGGAACTGCTGCCGCCCGACGCGGTGGCCCACCAGGACCGGCTCGCCGACTTCGGCACCTCGCCGATCCTCAACGTCCACGTGGTCTACGACCGCAAGGTGCTGCGCCGGCCGTTCTTCGCCGCGCTCGGCTCGCCCGTGCAGTGGGTCTTCGACCGCACCGCGCACTCCGGGCTGGCCGGCACCTCGCTCGGCGCGGCCCACCCCGACGCCCAGTACCTGGCGCTCTCGCAGTCCGCCGTGGACGACGAGATCGACCTGCCGGTCGCCGAGCTGCGCCGCCGCTACCTGCCGGAGCTGGCCCGGCTGCTGCCCGCCGCCGGCGGGGCCGAGGTGCTGGACTTCTTCGTCACCCGCGAGCGCACCGCCACCTTCGACCCGGCCCCGGGCACCGCCGCGCTGCGCCCCGGCCCGCGCACCGCCGTCCCCGGCCTGCTGCTGGCCGGCGCGTGGACGGCCACCGGCTGGCCCGCGACCATGGAGGGGGCCGTGCGCAGCGGCCACGCCGCCGCCGACGCGGTACCGGCCGCCGACGGCCGGCCCCGCCCGGCCGACCGCGGCGACGGGAGGTGGCCGAGGTGACCGGCACCGCCTTCGCCGGGGACCTCGGCGAGCCCGCCAGAGCGGGTGCCCACCCGCTCGGCCCCGGCGGCACCACCACCACCACCACCGCCACCGGCCGCGCCGAGCCCGGCCGCATCATCACCGCCAGCCTCGGGCCGTCCCACGCGGCCAGGCACCACCAGGGAGAGGGAACGTACGTGGAGTCACGCACCGGCACCGTCGGCGGAGGCACGGCACACGCCGGACCGGTCTCGGTGCCGGAACTGCTCAACCGCACCCGCGCGCTCTGCACCCCGCCGCTGAGGGCCGCCGTCGCCCGGCTGGCCTCACCCATGGACACCGTCGCGGCGTACCACTTCGGCTGGATCGACCGGGACGGCACGCCGGTCGCGGGGGACGGCGGCAAGGCCGTGCGCCCCACCCTGGCGCTGCTCTCGGCCCAGGCCGCCGGTGCCCCGGCGGAAGCCGGGGTGCCCGGTGGGGTCGCTGTTGAACTGGTGCACAACTTCTCCCTGCTCCATGATGATCTGATGGACGGTGACGAGACCCGGCGCCACCGGGCCACCGCCTGGACGGTCTTCGGCCCGGCGCAGGCGATCCTGGTCGGTGACGCCCTGGCCACGCTCGGTACGGAGGTGCTGCTCGACGCCGCGACCGCGGGCGGCGCGAGCCCCACCGACGCCGCGCGTGCCGTCCGGCTGCTCAACACCGCCAGCCGCCGGCTGATCGACGGGCAGGCGATGGACGTCGCCTTCGAGCAGCGGGACACCGTCACCGTCGCCGAGTGCCTGGAGATGGAGGGCGGCAAGACCGCCGCCCTGCTCTCCGCCGGCGCCGCGCTCGGCGCCGTCCTGGCCGGCGCCGACGACCGGGTCTCGGCCTCGCTCCAGCGCTTCGGCGACCACCTGGGCCTGGCCTTCCAGGCCGTGGACGACCTGCTCGGCATCTGGGGCGCCACCGAGGTCACCGGGAAGCCGCACTGGGGCGACCTGCGCCAGCGCAAGAAGTCCCTGCCGGTCGCCGCCGCGCTCGCCGAGGGCGGCCCCGCCTCCCGCGAACTGGCCGAACAGCTCGCCGACCCCAAGGGGCGCGGCGAGGAGAGCGAGACCGAACTGGCCGCCCGCGCCCTGCTGATCGAGCAGGCCGGAGGCCGCGCCTGGACCCGGGAGGAGGCCCGCCGCCAGCACACGACTGCCCTCGCCGCTCTGGACGAGGTGCCCATGCCCGATGTGGTGCGCGAGCACTTCGTCGCACTCGCCGAATTCGTGGTGGTACGAGAGAGGTGACGTTACGTTGACAGCAACCGCGGACGGCCGGCTCGACCCTGAGTACGATCCCGAGCCGGTCGCGGTGGGCGGCCTCGCCCCGGCGCTGCTGGGCGCCGGGGAGTGGCAGCCCGAGGGGGCCGCCGCCGCGTCGGCCGACCGGACCGAGCAACCGCAGAACGGGGCCGCCTCCGCCGAGGAGGCACTGGCCCGCGCCACCACCCACCTGCTCTCCCTGCAGAGTTCCGAGGGGTGGTGGAAGGGCGATCTGGAGACCAACGTCACCATGGACGCCGAGGACTTACTGCTCCGGCAGTTCCTCGGGATCCGGACCGAGGAGCAGACCAAGGCCACCGCCGAATGGATCCGCTCCCACCAGCGCGAGGACGGCACCTGGTCCACCTTCCACGGCGGACCGGCCGAGCTGTCCACCACCGTCGAGGCTTACGTCGCCCTCAAGCTCGCGGGGGACGATCCGGCCGCCCCGCACATGACGGCCGCCGCGCGCTGGATCCGGTCGGCCGGCGGGATCGCCGCCGCCCGGGTGTTCACCCGGATCTGGCTCGCGCTGTTCGGCTGGTGGCCCTGGGAACGGCTGCCGGAGATGCCACCGGAGATCATGTTCCTGCCGAGGTGGCTGCCCCTCAACATCTACGCCTTCGGCTGCTGGGCCCGGCAGACCATCGTCCCGCTGACCGTCGTCTCCGCGCACCGGCCCGTACGCCCGGCGCCCTTCGCGCTCACCGAGCTGCACACCGACCCGGACGACCCCTTCCCCGTCCGGCCGCTCGCCCCGGCCACCAGCTGGGACGGCCTGTTCGAACGCCTGGACAAGGCCCTGCACGCCTACCACCACCGCGCCCTGCGCCCGCTGCGCCGGCTCGCCGTCTCCCAGGCCTGCCGCTGGATCGTCGAACGCCAGGAGGCCGACGGCTGCTGGGGCGGCATCCAGCCGCCCGCCGTCTACTCGCTGATCGCCCTGCACCTGGAGGGCTACGAGCTCGACCACCCGGTGATGCGGGCCGGGCTCGCCTCCTTCGACCGCTTCACCGTGCACACCCCGGACGGCCGGCGCTGGATGGAGGCCTGCCAGTCCCCGGTCTGGGACACCTGCCTGGCCACCGTCGCCCTGGTCGACGCCGGACTCCCGGCCGACCACCCCGCGCTGGTCTCCGCCGTCGACTGGATGATCGGCGAGGAGATCACCAAGCGCGGCGACTGGTCCGTCCAGCGGCCCTCGCTCGCCCCCGGCGGCTGGGCGTTCGAGTTCGAGAACGACACCTACCCCGACATCGACGACACCGCCGAGGTGGTGCTCGCGCTGTGCCGGGTCGCCCACCCGGACCCGGCCAAGGTCGCCGGCTCCGTCGACCGGGGCGTGCGGTGGAACCTCGGCATGCAGTCCAAGAACGGCGCCTGGGGCGCGTTCGACGTCGACAACACCAGCACCCTGGCGAACAAGCTGCCGTTCTGCGACTTCGGCGAGGTCGTCGACCCGCCGTCGGCGGACGTCACCGCCCACGTCGTGGAGATGCTGGCCGAGGTCGGCAAGGCCCGCGACCCGCGCACCCGGCGCGGCGTCGAGTGGCTGCTGCGCAACCAGGAGGCGGACGGCTCCTGGTTCGGCCGCTGGGGCACCAACTACATCTACGGCACCGGCTCGGTGCTCCCCGCCCTGGTCGCCGCCGGCGTGCCCGCCGAGCACCCGGCGATCCGCCGCGCCGTCCGCTGGCTGGAGGACCGCCAGAACACCGACGGCGGCTGGGGCGAGGACATGCGTTCCTACGAGGACCCGGCGCGCTGGGCCGGGCGCGGCGAGACCACCGCCTCGCAGACCGCCTGGGCGCTGATGGCGCTGCTCGCGGCCGGCGAGGGGCCGGACGGCCGGGCCAACCCCGCCGTCGAGCGCGGCGTCGACTGGCTGGTGCGCACCCAGCTGCCCGAGGGCACCTGGGACGAGCCCCAGTTCACCGGCACCGGCTTCCCGTGGGACTTCTCCATCAACTACCACCTGTACCGGCTGGTGTTCCCGGTCACCGCGCTCGGCCGCTACCTGTACGGCGGCCCCGCGGCCGGCCGGCCGGTCACCGGTACCGCGCCGATCGGGGCGTCCCGGTGAGCGCTGCCCCGCTGCTGGTGCTCTGCGCGCTCGGCCCCGAGGTGTGGGCCCTGCGCGGCGGGGACTGGCGCGGCGCGGCCGGCGGCCCGCCGGTCGTGGTGCGGACCGGCGTCGGCCGGCGGCGGGCCTCGCTCACCGTCAGACGGCTGCTGACCGCCGCCCCCGGCGGCTACGGGGCGCTCGTGGTGGCCGGCTTCGGCGCCTCCGTCGCGCCGGGCATCACACCCGGCGACGTGATCGTCGCGGACGGGGTCCGTGACGCCGAGGGCAACCACTTCGCCGTCGGCTCGGGGCCCGGGCTCACCCGGGCCCTGGCCGCGCACGGCCTGACCGTGCACACAGGCGTGCACCACACCGCCGACCACGTGGTGCGCGGCCTGGAACGGCGCGCCCTGCACCTGCAGGGCGCGCTCGCCGTCGACATGGAGGCCGCCGCCGTGCTGGCGGCCCTCAGCGAGCTGCGGCCCGGCCTGCCCGCGGCCGTGCTCCGGGTCGTCGTCGACACCCCCGAGCGGGAACTGCTGCGCCCGGGGACCCTACCGGCCGGCGTCCGCGCCTGGCGGACGCTGCGCGCGACGGTGCCCGCCCTGGTCGACTGGCACCTGCGGAACGACCGGGCGGGCCGGGACCGGCCCTCGCCCGCCACCCTCGACCACCCCACATCCTCGACGCTCCCCCAGGAGGCGAGCTAGCCATGGCCATGCCGTTGCGCCAGACCGTGCGGGTCGGCACCTACCTCATGCAGCAGAAGCTCAAGCGACGCG
This sequence comes from Kitasatospora purpeofusca, assembly GCF_036010405.1. Taxonomy (NCBI): domain Bacteria; kingdom Bacillati; phylum Actinomycetota; class Actinomycetes; order Kitasatosporales; family Streptomycetaceae; genus Kitasatospora; species Kitasatospora purpeofusca. The sequence goes on from NZ_CP108561.1 coordinate 7,898,462, forward strand.
ACAAGTTCCCGCTGATCGTCGAACTGGAACCGCTCTTCGCCTGCAACCTGGCCTGCGAGGGGTGCGGCAAGATCCAGCACCCGGCCGGGGTGCTGAAGCAGCGGATGCCGGTCGCCCAGGCGGTCGGCGCGGTCCTGGAGTCGGGCGCCCCGATGGTCTCGATCGCGGGCGGCGAGCCGCTGATGCACCCGCAGATCGACGAGATCGTCCGGCAGCTGGTGGAGCGCCGCAAGTACGTGTTCCTCTGCACCAACGCGCTGCTGATGCGCAAGAAGCTGGACAAGTTCACGCCCTCGCCCTACTTCACCTTCACCGTGCACATCGACGGGCTGCGCGAGCGGCACGACGCCTCGGTGGCCAAGGAGGGCACCTTCGACGAGGCGGTGGAGGCGATCAAGGAGGCCAAGCGGCGCGGCTTCCGGGTGACGACCAACTCCACCTTCTTCAACACCGACACCCCGCAGACCATCATCGACGTGCTCGACTACCTCAACGACGACCTCCAGGTCGACGAGATGATGATCTCCCCGGCCTTCGCCTACGAGAAGGCACCCGACCAGGAGCACTTCCTCGGCGTCGAACAGACCCGGGAGCTCTTCCGCAAGACCTTCGCCGGCGGCAACCGGCGGCGCTGGCGCCTCAACCACAGCCCGCTCTTCCTGGACTTCCTGGAGGGCAAGGTCGACTTCGAGTGCACCGCCTGGGGCATCCCCAATTACTCGCTCTTCGGCTGGCAGCGGCCCTGCTACCTGATGGCCGACGGCTATGTGCCGACCTACCGCGAGCTGATCGAGAAGACCGACTGGGACAAGTACGGACGCGGCAAGGACGCCCGCTGCTCCAACTGCATGGCGCACTGCGGCTACGAGCCGACCGCCGTCCTCGCCACCATGGGCTCCCTCAAGGAGTCCCTGCGGGCGCTCACCGACACCGTCGGCTCCAACCGGGGCCGCTGACCGCACCCGTCGGCGGACGGCCCACCGGCCGTCCGCCCCGTCCGGCCCGGGCCCGAACCCGGGCCGGACCCCACCCCGCGAGGCCGAGGCCCGACCCCGGGGGCACCACCGCACCGCTCCGAGTCGTGAGGTGAAAGCCATGTCACTGCTCTCCAGCGTCACATCCCCGGCGGACCTGAGAGCCCTCCCGGCCACCGAGCTGCCCCGGCTGGCCGGCGAGATCCGGGAGTTCCTGATCGACGCCGTCACCCGGACCGGCGGCCATCTCGGCCCCAACCTCGGCGTGGTCGAGCTGACCATCGCCCTGCACCGGGCCTTCGACTCCCCGCACGACCGGATCGTCTGGGACACCGGCCACCAGAGCTACGTGCACAAGCTGCTCACCGGCCGGCAGGACTTCTCGGGGCTGCGGACGAAGGGCGGCCTGTCCGGCTACCCCTCGCGCGCCGAGTCCGAGCACGACCTGGTCGAGAACTCGCACGCCTCCACCGCGCTCTCCTACGCCGACGGCCTGGCCAAGGCCGCCCAGCTGCTCGGCCAGCACGACCGGCACACCGTCGCGGTGATCGGCGACGGCGCGCTCACCGGCGGCCTCGCCTGGGAGGCGCTCAACAACATCGCCGCCGCCAAGGACCGGCCGCTGGTCATCGTCGTCAACGACAACGAGCGCTCCTACGCCCGCACCATCGGCGGCCTCGCCAACCACCTCGCCACCCTGCGCACCACCCAGGGCTACGAGCGCTTCCTGTCCTGGGGCAAGGGCACCCTGCAGCGCACCCCGGTGGTCGGCCAGCCGATCTTCGAGGCGCTGCACGGCGCCAAGAAGGGCTTCAAGGACGCCTTCGCGCCGCAGGGCATGTTCGAGGACCTCGGGCTCAAGTACCTCGGCCCGATCGACGGCCACGACCTCGCCGCGCTGGAGTCCGCGCTCGGCAAGGCCCGGGGCTTCGGCGGCCCGGTCATCGTGCACTGCCTCACCGTCAAGGGCCGCGGCTACCGGCCCGCCGAGCAGGACGAGGCGGACCGCTTCCACGCCGTCAACCCGATCGACCCCTACACCTGCCTGCCGATCTCGCCCAGCACCGGCGTCTCCTGGACCTCGGTGTTCGGCGACGAGCTGCTGGCCGTCGGCGCCGAACGCCCGGACGTGGTCGCGATCACCGCCGCGATGCTCCAGCCGGTGGGCCTGGCGAAGTTCGCCAAGGCGTACCCGGAGCGCACCTTCGACGTCGGCATCGCCGAGCAGCACGCCGTCACCAGCGCGGCCGGACTGGCCACCGGGGGACTGCACCCGGTGGTGGCGGTCTACGCGACCTTCCTCAACCGGGCCTTCGACCAGGTGCTGATGGACGTCGCCCTGCACCGGCTCGGCGTCACCTTCGTCCTGGACCGCTCCGGCGTGACCGGCCCGGACGGCGCCTCGCACAACGGCATGTGGGACATGTCGATCCTCCAGGTCGTGCCCGGGCTGCGGCTCGCCGCCCCGCGTGACGCCGACGAGCTGCGCGCCCAGCTGCGCGAGGCGGTGGACGTCGCCGACGCCCCGACCGTGGTGCGCTTCCCCAAGGCGACCATCGGCCCGGCCGTTCCCGCGATCGAGCGGATCGGCGGCGTGGACGTGCTGCTGCGCACCGGGGAGCTGCCGGAGATCCTGCTGGTCACCGTCGGCACCACGGCCGCCGCGGGGCTGGACGCGGCCCGGCTGCTGCTCGCCGAGGGGTTCACCACGACCGTGGTCGACCCGCGCTGGGTGAAGCCGGTGGACCCGGCCCTGCCGGAGCTCGCCGCCCGGCACCGGCTGGTGGTCACGGTCGAGGACAACGGCCGCGCCGGCGGCGTCGGTGCGGCGATCGCCCAGGCGCTGCGGGACGCCGACGTGGACGTCCCGGTGCGGGTGCTGGGCCTGCCGCAGGAGTTCCTCGGGCACGCCGCGCGGGGGGAGATCCTGGAGGAGACCGGGCTGACCGGCACCGGGGTCGCCGCCCAGACCGCCGCCTTCGCCAAGCACCTGCTTCCGGCCGGTGGCCTGCCGGACCGGGACCTTCCGAACCGAGGAGCGAACCAGCGCCATGCCGGCTGACCCCGACGACCGCACGGACGCCCGCACCGACGTCCGCACCGATGCCCGCACCGACGTCCGATTCGACCTGGCCGCCCTGCTCGCCGAGCGGGGCAAGGAGCGGTACGAGCTGCAGAGCCGCTACCTGAATCCGCAGCTGGCCCGGATGCTGCACACCATCGGCTTCGACAAGTACTACGAGCGGGCCCGGGGCCAGTACTTCTACGACGCCGAGGGCAACGAGTACCTCGACATGCTGGCCGGCTTCGGCATCTTCGCGCTGGGCCGCCACCACCCGGTGGTCCGCTCGGCCGTCCAGCAGGTGATGGACCTCGACCTGCCGGACCTGGTCCGCTTCGACTGCTCGCCGCTGCCCGGTCTGCTCGCCGAGCGGCTGCTGTCGTACGCGCCGGGGCTGGACCGGGTGTTCTTCGGCAACAGCGGCACCGAGGCGGTCGAGACGGCACTGAAGTTCGCCCGCTACGCCACCGGTCGCCGCCGGATCCTGTACGCGGACCACGCCTTCCACGGGCTGACCACCGGCTCCCTGTCCGTGAACGGCGAGAACGGCTTCCGCAAGGGCTTCGACCCGCTGCTGCCGGACACCGCGATCCCGCTCGGCGATCTCGGGGCGCTGGCCAAGGAACTGAAGCGCGGTGACGTCGCGGCGCTGATCGTCGAGCCGATCCAGGGCAAGGGCGTGCAGGCGCCGCCGCCCGGCTGGCTGCGGGCCGCCCAGGACCTGCTGCACGAGCACAGGGCGCTGCTGATCTGCGACGAGGTGCAGACCGGGATCGGGCGCACCGGTGAGTTCTTCGCCTACCAGGACGAGGAGGGCGTGCTGCCGGACCTGGTGTGCGCGGCCAAGGCGCTGTCCGGCGGCTATGTGCCGGTGGGGGCGACCCTCGGCAAGGGCTGGATCTTCGAGAAGGTGTACTCCTCGATGGACCGGGTGCTGGTGCACTCGGCCAGCTTCGGTTCCAACGCGCAGGCGATGGCGGCCGGTCTGGCGACCCTGGAGGTGATCCGGGACGAGCAGGTGGTGGAGAACGCCCGCAAGGTGGGCGACTACTTCCGGGCGCGGCTGACCGCGCTGGTCGACCGGTACGAGCTGCTCGCCGAGGTGCGGGGGCGCGGGCTGATGATCGGGATCGAGTTCGGGCGGCCGAAGTCGCTGAAGCTGCGGACCGGCTGGACGGCCCTGCAGGCGGCCCGCAAGGGGCTGTTCGCCCAGATGGTGGTGGTGCCGCTGCTGCAGCGGCACCGGATCCTCACCCAGGTGTCCGGGGACCATCTGGAGGTGATCAAGCTGATTCCGCCGCTGATCATCACCGAGCGGGACGTGGACCGGTTCGTGGAGGCGTTCACCGAGGTGATGGAGGACGCGCACCGGGGGAGCGGTCTGATGTGGGACTTCGGGCGGACGCTGGTGAAGCAGGCGGTCGGCAGCCGCTGAGCCCGCGCGGGGGCGCGTTCTGCGGGGATGTGCCTTGCGGGATGTGTCGGGATGTGTTTCGCGGGGATGTGTTTCGCGGGGTGGGGACGGGCCGCGGTGCTGCCGGGCCGCCGGGTTCCCACCCCGCGGGAGACCGGGGGGTCAGAGCTCGGTCCGGCGGCGCCGGACCACGACGACGAGATCGACGGCGGCGAGCAGGGTGAGGATCCCGCAGGCCACGGCGAAGCCGGTGAGGGTGCCCCGGCTCGGCGCACCGAACGCGGGGGCGTTCGCGGCCCAGACCGCGAACCCCGCGGTGGCCAGCGCGAACAGCGGGGTGAAGGTCAGCGAGAGCAGGTAGCGCAGCTTGAGGTCGCTGCGGGCGGTGGCGGGTTCGGTGCCGCTGTGCCACCGCCGCGGGGTCGTCGCGGGCATCCGAGGTCACCTCCCGGTCCTTACCGGCCCGATTCCGGGCCGCAGGTCGCCTGCGGCCGTTCGTACCGGCGGTCCTCGTACGGGCGGTCTACGATTCCAGCGTACGTCTGCTGGGCGAGCCGGGGAGGGGCGATGACGGACACGGACGCGGAGGGTTACGCGGGGCTGCGGGTCGAGCGGGCCGAGGAGTTGGCCCGTCGGCACGGGTGGGCCTCGGTGCGGGTACTGCCGCCGGGGGTGGCGATGACGATGGACCACCGGGAGGGGCGGCTCAACCTCGCGGTGCGCGACGGACTGGTCGTGCGCAGCTGGGAGGGCTAGGACCGGCCTTTTCCGGATCCTTCGCGGACGGTCCGGCCGTAACCGCCCGAATGGGTTCGAGGGCATTACCGGGGGCATTCGGAATTCCTCGGCAAAGGTGTTCTCCGATCACCTGAGGTCGTTCCGGGTCGTTCCGGAGACGTTTTCGGATCGAATGTCCGTATGGCGTTCGTGTGCCTTCTCCCAAATTCAGGCAAAAAACACGGGGTGGGAGACCGGCCGGGCCGGTTCCCACCCCGTGGTAACCCTGCGTAGGTTCGGAGGGTCAGTCGAGGGGACCGCCGGCCACGTAGACCACCTGACCGGAGACGAAGCCCGCGCCCTCGCCGGCGAAGAAGGAGATCGTGTTGGCCACGTCCTCCGGCTCGCCCACGCGCCGCACCGGGATCTGGGTGGTGGCGGCGGCCTTGAACTCCTCGAAGCCCATGCCCACTCGGGCCGCGGTGGCGGCCGTCATGTCGGTGGCGATGAAGCCGGGGGCGACCGCGTTGGCGGTGATGCCGAACTTGCCGAGCTCGATGGCCAGGGTCTTGGTGAAGCCCTGCAGGCCGGCCTTGGCGGCCGAGTAGTTGGCCTGACCCCGGTTGCCCTGGGCCGAGGAGGAGGAGAGGTTGACGATCCGTCCGAAACCGGCGTCGACCATGTACTTCTGGATCGCCCGGGTCATCAGGAACGCGCCGCGGAGATGCACGTTCATGACCGTGTCCCAGTCGGATTCGGTCATCTTGAAGATCAGGTTGTCGCGCAGCACGCCCGCGTTGTTCACGAGGACGACCGGGGCGCCGAGCTCGGCGACGATCCGGTCGACCGCGGCCTGCACCTGGGCGGCGTCCGAGACGTCCGCGCCGACCGCCAGGGCCCGGCCGCCGGTGGCGGTGATCCGCTCGACGGTCTCCCGGCCGGCCGACTCCTCCAGGTCGAGCACGGCGACGGCGTAGCCGTCGGCGGCCAGGCGGACGGCGGTGGCGGCGCCCAGGCCGCGGGCGGCGCCGGTGACGACGGCGACCCGCGGGGACGTGGTCTGCTCGGTCATGCTCGGTCTCGTCTCTCTCGGAGGTCCGCGGGCGTCGGAGCGGGTCCGCGGATGTCGCTCGGGTGTCGCTCGGGGGTCACGCCGGTGACCGGCCGGACGCGGTTCCGTTCCGGAACGCGGTACTCAGGGAACTCCCAGGAACCGTACGGCGGGCTCTCGGGTTCCGCCGGGCCGATCCGGAGGGCGGATCCGTCCGGGTGGCCATACCCTACCGGCGAGTAGGGAGCGCGGCCAGGGCGAAGGCGCAGGTGACCGAGGGTAAGGACCGACCGGTCGGCTTTCTCCTGCGAACGGGTTACCGGCGGGTCGGCGCGGCGAGTAAATATGCCAATGTTGCCGAACCTGCGTCTACTATCCGCCCCTGCCTGCCAGCGAGGGCCTGCCGTTTGTATAGTGTCCGCCAGCAGCCACCGGCTGCACGGCTGGAGCGCCCTCCCTCACAGCGGGACGCCCACTCGCCGTTACTGCCCCACCCGGGTGTCCCACACACACCGGGTGTGACATCGGGACGGATACATGGTGCTGGGGGAGATCCCGACGACCCGCGTGTCCGCGCGACTGCAGCAGTCGCCCGGACACCTCATCCGCGTTGCACAGCAGGTCCACACTCGACTGTGGTCCGAACATGTCGGGGCCGATCTCACGGCCCCGCAGTTCGCGGTCCTGTTGGTTCTCGCCCTCGAACCGGGCGCCGACCAGAGGACCGTCGGCGAGCGTGCCTCGCTCGACAAGGCCACTATGGCCGAGATGGTCGCCCGGCTGGTCCGGCGCGGCCTGGTGCTTCGGCGCCGAGACCCGGCCGACGGCCGGCGCAAGCTGCTCGCTCTCTCGCAGAGCGGCGCCCAGGCTGTCCGCGAGGCCACCGGCGGAGTGGTCCGTGTGCAGCGCACGCTCTTCGAGCCGCTCACCTCGGAGGAGCAGCTGGAGATTGTCCGTGTCATGGCCAAGATAGCCAGACTGGAGCCGGCCCAGGTCGCCGTCCTGACGGACGCGCGACCGATGCTGGACGCCCAGAGGGCGATCGGCTACCTGATCAGGGTGAGCCAGCAGGTGCACACCAAGCTCTGGTCGGAGCACGTCGGTTCGGAGCTGACGGCGCCGCAGTACGCGGTGCTGGACGCGCTCGAACTGGAGCCGGGCGCCGACCAGCGCACGGTGGGCGAGCTCGCCTCGCTGGACAAGGCCACGATGGCGGAGATGGTCAGCCGGCTGGTCCGGCGCGGCCTGGTCCAGCGTCGCCGCGACCCCTCGGACGGGCGGCGCAACCTTCTGTCGCTCTCGCCGGCGGGTCAGGACCTGCTGCACCGCTCGTCCGCGGGCGTGGCGCAGGTCCAGCGGTTGCTGCTGGCTCCGCTGGAGGAGCACGAGCACGAGGCGGCGCTCGCGCTGATCGCCAAGGCGGCGCGGCTGTAGGCGAAAGCCTCGGCCGTCCGGCAAAACCATTCGCCATCCGGTCGCTCCGCGGTCGTCCGTCGCTCACCCGTCGGCCGGCCGTCCTCGACCGTGGGCCGTCGGCCCCGGACCGGTGACGGTCCGCGGGTCAACACGGCGAAGGCCGCCCTCCCGCATCGGGGAGGGCGGCCTTCGCCGTTGACACGCGGCCGGGCGGGGGTGCCGCCCGCCCGGTCAGTTCCAGTCGAAGCCCTGCGGGTCCGGGCCGATCCGGGTGCCGGTGGCGACACCGGCGACCGCGGCGAGGTCCTCGGCGTCCAGCTCGAAGCCGGCGACGTCGAGGTTCTCCTTGATCCGCGACGGGGTGACCGACTTCGGGATCGCGATGATGCCGCTCTGCAGGTGCCAGCGGAGCACCACCTGGGCGACGGTGCGGCCGTGCTTCTCGGCGATCCGGACCAGCGCCGGCTCGCCGAGGAGGTCCTTGCCCTGGCCGAGCGGGCTCCACGCCTCGGTGGCGATGCCGTGCTCGGCGTGGAAGGCGCGCAGCTCCTCCTGCGGGAAGTACGGGTGCAGCTCGACCTGGTTCAGCACCGGGACGAGCGAGGACTCCTCGGCCAGCCGGGTGAGCTGCTCGGTGCCGAAGTTGGAGACGCCGACCGACCGGACCCGGCCGTCGGCGCGCAGCTGCTCCAGGGCCTTCCAGACATTGGCGTAGCTGCCGTGCATCGGGCGCGGCCAGTGGATCAGGTAGAGGTCGAGGTACTCCAGGCCGAGCCGCTCCAGGGAGGCGTCGAACTCGCGCAGCACCGCGTCCCGGCCCTGCTCGCCGGACCAGTCGCGGGTGCCGGAGTTCCACAGCTTGGTGGTGATGTAGAGGTCCTCGCGGGCGATGCCGCCGCTCAGCGCCTCGGCGACGGCCTTGCCGGTGCCGGTCTCGTTCTCGTAGATCGCGGCGGTGTCGATGGAGCGGTAGCCCGCCTCGATCGCGGCGCGGACGGCGGCGGTGGCCTCCGCGTCCGGCACCTGCCAGACCCCGAAGCCGAGCTGGGGGATGAGGTTGCCGTCGTTGAGCTCGAGGCTCGGGATGTTGCTCACGGAAGGAGTGCCCTCTCCTGGTCGTCCACGGTTCCTAGGGGGCAACCGGCGGGGGCGACGGATTTGTTCCCCGGTCCCGGAGAAATTTTCCGACGCGCGCTACCGGCGCTTGCAGCAGCCTACGGGGTGGGCCCGGCGGGCGGAAAACCTGTTGCGCAGATCACATTCGGGTTGGCAGTCTCGCTGCCATGACCTCCTGACCGACCCACGGCCGTGACCCTACCGGCCTCCCCCTCGCCCTCCGCCCGCGCCGCCTCCAACGGAGCGTCATGCTGCTCAAAACCCTCCCGCTGGCCGACCCCGGCCGTCCGGAACTCTCCTCCCCGCTCGGATTCCTGCGCTGGCTCCAGCGCGGCCAGCGGCGCGGGCAGGTGCTCGCCACCTGCTGGTCGCTGCTGGAGATGGGCTGCCAGGCGGCCCTGCCGCTGCCGGTCGGCCTCGGCGTCCAGGCCGTCGTCGACGGGGACTCCGACGCCCTGTGGCGGGCCGGCGCGCTCGCCCTGGCGCTGGCGGCGGTCTCCGCGGTCGGCACCGTCCTGCTGCACCGCCAGGCGGTCTGGAACTGGATCCACGCCGCCTGCCAGGTCCGGCAGCTGGTCGCCCGTCAGGCCTCCCACCTCGGCTCCGGGCTGTCCCGGCGGATCGCCACCGGCGAGATCGTCGCGGTCGGCAGCGGGGACGTCGAGAAGATCGGCTGGTACGTCGAGCTCGTCGCCCGGCTGCGCGGGGCGATCGTGGTCTGGCTGGGGGTGAGCGCCGCGGTGCTGGCCACCGAACCGGTGCTCGGGCTGGCCGTGCTGCTCGGCGTGCCGGTGCTCGCCGCCTCGGTCTGGCCGCTGCTGGGGCCGTTCGAGCGCCGCTACACCGAGCAGCGCGCGCTCGGCGGCAAGGCGACCGAGCTGGCCGCCGACACGGTGGCCGGCCTCAGGGTGCTGCGCGGCATCGGCGGCGAGGAGCTCTTCCTCGACCGCTACCGGGCGGCCTCCCAGAAGGTCCGCGCGGCCGCCGTCCGCTCGGCCCGGATCTGGTCCCTGATGCAGGCCCAGCAGGTGCTGCTGCCCGGGCTGTTCGTGGTCGGGATCACCTGGTACGGCGCCCGGCAGGCGGCCGAGGGGCGGATCTCGATCGGCACCCTGGTCGCGGTCTACGGCGCCACGGCCTTCCTGGCCGCGCCGCTGCGGATCCTCGGCGAGGCGGCGCACGCCTGGAGCGTCGCCAGGGTCTCGGCCGGGCGGGCCGTCCGGGTGCTCTCGCTCACCCGGACCGACGGCGGTGGTGAGAACGTGCTGGCCGATCCGGCCCGCTCCGACCTGTACGACCCGGTCACCGGGCTGACCGTCCGGGCCGGGGAGCTGACCGCAGTGGTCTGCGGCGACCCGGACTTCGCCGGGGCGCTGGCCGAGCGGCTCGGCGGGCACGTCCCGGTCGCCGAGGGCGGGCGGCCGGAGCCCTCGGTCCGGCTCGGCGGCGTCGAGCTGGACACCGTCCCGCTGGCCGAGGCGCGGGCCGCGGTACTGGTGCACGACAAGGAGCCGGTGCTGCTCTCCGGCACCCTGGCGGCGCTGTTCGACATCCCCGCCTCCGGCCGGGTCGACCCCGCCGGGGCGCTCGCCGCCGCCCGCGCCGAGGACGTGCTCGACGCCCTGGTGGACGGCTCGGCGGGCCTGACGGGCCGGGGCGAGGCGATGCGGGCGGAGATCACCGAGCGGGGCCGCTCGCTGTCCGGCGGCCAGCGCCAGCGGCTGGCGCTGGCCCGGGCCCTGCTGGCCGACCCGCCGGTCCTGGTGCTGGACGAGCCGACCAGCGCGGTCGACGCGCACACCGAGTCCCGGATCGCCGCCGGGCTGCGGCAGAACCGCGAGGGGCGTACCACGGTGGTCCTCGCGACCAGCCCGCTGCTGCTCGACCGGGCGGACCGGGTGGTGCTGGTCCGGGACGGCCGGGTGGCCGCGAGCGGCTCGCACCGCGAGCTGATGCGCGGCGAGCCGGCCTACCGGGCGGTGGTGACCCGCGAGGAGGAGCCGGCGGGGGTCGGGCCGGGCGCCGGGGTGCCGGCACCGGTGGGGGAGCGGTCATGAGGCGCCGCCGCCGCCCGTCCGGGCCGGCCGGGGAGCGCCCCGCCGCCGCGTCCCGGTGGAACCGTCCGATCCCGTCCGAGCCGAGGAGTGACGCATGAAGCCCCCCGTCCAGCAGGAGCAGGGGCCGGCCACCACGCTGCCGGTCGGCTCCCCGGCCGCCGTGCGCGGCTACCTCCGGGTGCTGGCCCGGCGTCATCGCGGGCCGTTCTCGGCGGTGGTCGGGCTGCACACCGTGGCCACCGTGGCCGGGCTGGTCGGGCCGTGGGTGCTCGGCACGCTGGTCGAGTCGCTGGCCACCGGCACTGCCGGGTCCACCATCACGGTGGCCGTGGCCTGGTACCTGCTCGCGCTCGCGGTGCAGTCCGCGTTCACCTGGTGGTCGCGGCTGCGCGGCGCCGTGCTCGGCGAGCGGGTGCTGGCCGACCTCCGGGAGGACTTCCTGGTCCGCTCGGTGGCGCTGCCGACCGGTGTGCTGGAGCGGGCCGGGACGGGCGACCTGGTCTCCCGCGGCACCACCGACATCGACCGGCTGGACAAGTCGGTGCGCGAGGCGGTACCCGAGCTGGCGGTGGCGATCGTCTCGCTGCTGCTGGTCCTCGGCGCGCTGGTGGTCACCTCACCGCTGCTCGCGCTCACCTCGCTGCTCGGCCTGCCGCTGCTGCTGGCCTCCTCCCGCTGGTACTTCCGGCGCGCCCCGCAGTCCTACCGGAACGAGTCCGCCGGGTACGCGGCGGTGAACTCCGTGCTGGCCGAGACGGTGGACGCGGGCCGGACGGTGGAGTCCCTGCGACTCGGCGAGCAGCGGGTCCGGCTGACCGACCGCAAGCTGGCGGAGTGGATCGCCTGGGAGCGGTACACCCTCTGGTTGCGCTCGGCGTGGTTCCCGACCATCGACGCCGTGTACACCCTGGCGGTGCTCGGTCCGCTGCTGCTCGGAGGGCTGTTCGCGCTGCGGGGCTGGATCTCCGTGGGCCAGCTGACCACCGGGGTGCTGTACGCGCAGGCGCTGGTGGCCCCGGTCGACCTGATCCTGCGGTGGTACGACGAGCTGCAGATCGGGCAGGCCTCGCTGGCCCGGCTGGTCGGCGTGCACGAGGTGCCGACGGCGGAGAACGACGACGAGGTCCGGCCGAGCGGGCGGCGGGTCGAGGCGCGGGACGTGCGCTTCGGCTACCGGGAGGGCGCCGATGTGCTGCACGGCATCAGCCTGGACGTCGCCCCGGGCAGCCGGGTGGCCCTGGTCGGGCCGTCCGGGGCCGGGAAGTCCACGCTGGGCCGACTGCTGGCCGGGATCTACGCCCCGGGCCGGGGCAGTGTGACCCTCGGCGGGGCGGCGCTGTCCCGGATGCCGGCCGAGCGGGTGCGCTCCGAGGTGGCGCTGGTCAACCAGGAGCACCATGTGTTCGTCGGGACGCTCCGGGACAACCTGCTGCTGGCCGCGCCCGGGGCGGACGACGCCGAGCTGCGCGGGGCGCTGGACGCGGTGGACGCCGGGGAGTGGGTGGACGCGCTGTCGGCCGGCCTGGACACCGAGGTCGGCTCCGGCGGTGCCGCGCTGACGCCGCCGCAGGCCCAGCAGCTGGCACTGGCCCGGCTGGTGCTGGCGGATCCGCACACCCTGGTGCTGGACGAGGCCACCTCGCTGCTGGACCCGCGGGCCGCCCGGCACCTGGAGCGTTCGCTCTCCCGGGTGCTGGAGGGCCGCACGGTGATCGCCATCGCGCACCGGCTGCACACCGCGCACGACGCGGACGTGATCGCGGTGGTCGAGGACGGGCGGATCAGCGAGTACGGCAGCCACCCGGAGCTGGTGGCGGCCGGTGGTCCGTACGCGGCGCTGTGGCGCTCCTGGCGGGACGAGGGGTGAGCCCTTGCTGACGGCGGGTCATGACGGAGTGTGACGGGAGGTCACCCGGCGCGGGGAGGGGTTGCCCCGTGCGGGTTACTCCCGGGCGCGTGGCGGGGCAAAACCGCCCATTCGCCCGCAGACTGCACGGGTGACCAAGATTTCGGACGGCGCCTCCGGCACCAAGCGCAGTGAGATCGGTGGGATCCCCACCCGGTACATCGGGATCGGCGTCATCGTCGTCCTCGCGGTGTGGTTCCTGTTCGCCAACCTCGACAAGGTGCAGATCCAGTTCTGGGTCTTCACCGTGACCGCTCCGCTCTGGATCGCCCTGCTGGGCACCCTGATCGCTGGCGCGGCCCTCGGCTGGCTGCTGAAGGGGCGGCGCGGACGGTGAGCACCGCCGAGCCACCGCCCGGGCCCGGACCGGCTTCCGGTCCCGGGCCCGGCGGCTTCACCCCGCTGATCGAGATGCGCGGGGTCAACAAGCACTTCGGCGCGCTGCACGTGCTCCAGGACATCGAGCTGACGATCGGCCGCGGCGAGGTCGTGGTGGTGATCGGCCCGTCCGGCTCCGGGAAGTCCACGCTCTGCCGGGCCGTCAACCGGCTGGAGCCGATCGAGTCCGGCACCATCCTGATCGACGGTCGACCGCTGCCCGAGGAGGGCAAGGGGCTGGCCCGGCTGCGGGCCGAGGTCGGGATGGTGTTCCAGTCCTTCAACCTGTTCGCGCACCGGACCGTGCTGCAGAACGTCTCGCTGGCGCAGATCAAGGTGCGCGGGCGGGCCAGGGGCGAGGCGGACGCCAAGTCCCGGGCGCTGCTGGAGCGGGTCGGGCTGGCCGACCAGGCGGACAAGTACCCGGCCCAGCTCTCCGGGGGCCAGCAGCAGCGGGTGGCGATCGCCCGGGCGCTGGCGATGGACCCGAAGGCACTGCTCTTCGACGAGCCGACCTCGGCCCTGGACCCCGAGATGATCAACGAGGTGCTGGACGTGATGCGCCTGCTGGCGCACGAGGGCATGACCATGGTCGTGGTGACCCACGAGATGGGCTTCGCCCGCTCGGCCGCCAACCGGGTGGTCTTCATGGCGGACGGCCGGATCGTCGAGGACCGCGCGCCGGACGAGTTCTTCGACGCACCGGAGAGCGAGCGCGCCCGGGACTTCCTCTCCAAGATCCTGAAGCACTGAGGCCCGGCCCGTGAAGAAGACCGTCACCCTGCTGGCCTCGGCCCTGCTGCTGGCCGGCTGCGGCAAGCCCGGCACCCCGCCGCCCAAGGGGCCGCAGCCCAGCGCCCTGCCCAGCTACCAGGTGGCGACCGGGAGCCCGGTCAGCGGCTCCCCGACCCTGGACGGAGCCCGGGCCCGGGGGCACCTGGTGGTCGGCGCCAAGGAGGACCAGCCCTACCTCGGCCAGAAGAACCCGGCCACCGGCCAGTACTCCGGCTTCGACATCGAGATCGCCAAGATGGTCGGCGCCGACCTGGGCTTCGGCCCGGACCGGATCGAGTTCCGCACCATCGCCTCGGCCAACCGCGAGACCGCGCTGCAGAACGGCCAGGTCGACTACTACGTCGGCACCTACACCATCAACGACAACCGCAAGAAGCTGGTCGGCTTCGCCGGGCCGTACTACCTGGCCGGTCAGTCGCTGCTGGTGCGCAAGAACAACACGGACATCAACGGGCCGCAGGACCTGGAGGGCAAGAAGGTCTGCTCGGCGGCCGGCTCCACCCCGTACCAGCGGATCCAGAAGCAGTACCCGAAGGCGGAGCTGATCGGCTACGACACCTACTCGGCCTGCGTGGACAACCTGATCACCTCCCAGGTGGACGCCGTCACCACGGACAACACCATCCTCATGGGCTACGCGGCCAAGGTGCCGGACGAGCTCAAGGTGGTCGGCCCGCTGTTCTCCCAGGAGCCGTACGGGATCGGCACGCCCAAGAACGACACCGTGCTGCGCGGGGCGCTGAACGACGCGCTGGCGCACCACGAGGAGAACGGCGACTGGAAGAAGGCGTACGACGCGACCCTCGGCCTGTCCGGGATCCCCGCGCCGACCCCGCCGCCGATCGACCGGTACTGAGGGAGGGGCGGGCTGTGAAAACGCTGACCGACAACTGGTCGACCTACTGGGAGGGCTTCCTCGGAACCCTCTCGCTGTTCGTGGTGAGCGCGGTGCTGGCCCTGGTGCTCGGGGTGCTGATCGCGAGCTTCCGGGTCTCGCCGGTGAAGCCGTTGCGGGTGTTCGGCACCACCTGGGTGACGCTGCTGCGCAACACCCCGCTCACCCTGCTGTTCTTCATCGTGGTGCTGGGCCTGCCGCGCTTCGACATCACCCTGCCGTTCTTCACCTTCGCGGTGCTGGCGCTCGGCTGCTACACCTCGGCCTTCGTCTGCGAGGCGATGCGCGCGGGCGTGAACACCGTGCCGGTGGGCCAGGGCGAGGCGGCGCGCAGCCTGGGCATGACCTTCGGCCAGACGATGGGGCTGGTGGTGCTGCCGCAGGCGTACCGGTCGGTGGTGGCCCCCATCGGCAGTGTGATGATCGCGCTGGCGAAGAACACCGCGATCGCGGGCTCGTTCAGCGTCACCGAGCTGCTCGGCACCTACCGGACCATCAACGAGCTGGGCTACAGCATCGTCTGGACCTTCGTCTGGATCGCCGTCGGGTACCTGATCATCACCCTGGCCGTCAGCCTCGTGTTCAACCTGCTGGAACGACGAGTGGCGGTGGCGCGATGACGGTGGAATCCTCGGCGCTCTACGACATCCCGGGCCCGAAGGCGCTTGCCCGGCACCGGCTGTACGGCGGGATCGCGCTGCTGGCGATCGCCGTGCTGCTCGGCTGGATCGTCTACATGCTCTTCCACACCCAGCAGTTCACCGAGTCCAAGTGGATGGCCTTCGAGTACAAGGGCGTCCAGGAGCTGCTGCTGCGCGGGCTCGGCAACACCCTCAAGGCCTTCGGCTGGACGGTGCTGTTCGCGCTGCCGTTCGGTGCGCTGTTCGCCGCCGGGCGGCTCTCCGACCACCGGCCGGTGCGGATGCTGTCCACGCTGGTGGTGGAGTTCTTCCGGGCCATGCCGCTGCTGGTGATGATCTTCTTCATCTTCGTCGTGCTCAAGGTCGCCCCGCTCTGGGCGCTGGTGGCGGGACTGGTGCTCTACAACGGCTCGGTGCTGGCCGAGGTCTTCCGGGCCGGGGTGCTGGCGGTGCCGAAGGGGCAGAAGGAGGCGGCCTTCGCGCTCGGCATGCGCAAGACCCAGGTCATGGCGTACGTGCTGGTGCCGCAGGCCAACCGGGCGATGCTGCCGGCCATCATCAGCCAGCTGGTGGTGGCGCTCAAGGACACCTCGCTGGGCTTCCTGATCACCTACGAGGAGTTCCTGCACGCGGGCAAGCTGATCGCCACCAACCTGGACTACGACCTGCCGTTCATCCCGGTGGTGATGGTGATCGCGCCGATCTACATCGGCATGTGCCTGCTGCTGTCCTGGTTCGCGCGATGGGTCGAGCGGCAGGGGCGGCGCCGGCCGAGCATGCGGGGCGGGGCACCGGTGGCCAGTGCCGAGGTGGCGATGGGGCTGCCGCCGACCGCGCAGCAGTGAACCCGCCGACCGGCCGCCGGGGGCCCGAGAGGCGTCCGTTCCCGGAGTGAACCATAGGTACGAACGAGGGTCGGCTCGATACCTCCAAACTCTGCTTATGATTGCCGGGCAGTGGCACGGCATCCGGGCGGAGGCACAGTGGAGCCGGTATTCGACTCGCGGCACATCCGGACCTTCCACGAGGTCGTCCGGGCCGGCTCCTACTCGGCGGCGGCCCGCGAACTCGGCTACACCCAGCCCGCCATCACCCAGCAGATGAAGGCCCTCGAACGCAGTGTCGGCCTGCCGCTGTTCACCCGGGCCGGGCGCGGGCTGCGGCTCACCGAGGCCGGCGAGGCGCTGTCCCGGCACGCCGAGCAGATCCTCGGCAGCCTCTCCGCCGCGCAGCAGCAGCTGGCCGCACTGGCTCGGCTGCGCGCCGGACGCGTCCGGGTCTGCGCCTTCCCGAGCGCCAACGCCACCCTGATACCCGAGACCATGGCCAGGCTGCTCGCCGAGCACCCGGGCGTCCGGGTCGAACTGCTGGAGGCCGAGCCGCCCGACTCGGTGCAGCGGCTGCTGCGCGGCGAGTGCGACATCGCGCTGGCCTTCCGCTATCCCGGCGCGCCGGCCGAGGTGCCGCCGGAGCTGGACGAGATCCCGCTGATGGAGGACCTGCTGACGGTGCTGCTGCCGGTCGGCCACCCGCTCGGCCGCCGGCACGCCGTCCGGCTCGCCGACCTCGACGGCGAGCGGTGGATCGCCGGCTGCCCGCGCTGCCGGGCCAACCTGCTGCACGTCTGCGCGGAGGAGGGCTTCGCGCCGGACATCGTGTTCTCCACCGACGACAACCTCGCGGTGCAGAGCCTGGTCGCCGCCGGGGTCGGGATCGCGCTGATGCCCGCGCTGGTGCTCTCCTTCATGTGCCACCGCAAGGTCACCGGCCGGGCCGTGGAGCCGCACCTGCGACGGCAGGTCAGCGCGTACGTGCTCCGCGAGCACCGCCGGATCCCCGCCACCGCGCTGGTGCTCGACCAGCTGCGGCAGGCCGCGGCCGCCCGCGTCGGGTGCTGATCGGGGCGACCGGGCGTCGGAGCGGGGTCGACCGGTCCCGGGTCGAGCGGTCCCGGGCCGACCGTGCCGGGGCCGATCACTCCCGAGCTGATTGATAAGCAATGGTTGGGGGAGGGTGAAAAAACCCTCCTTGGACGTGATAGGTCGCGCAGGGCGACGCTACCGCCATGACAACGTCAGCCACGGTCGGCAGCGGCCGGCTCACCGAGCGTATGACCGCCCTCGTCGGCGAGATCCGCGCCGTGGTGGACCGCGGCCTGCCGCCGGAACTCACCGCCTACCTGGTCGGCGAACGCCTCGCCCCGCACCTCGGTGACAGCGAGCTGCTCACCGCCGAGCAGCGCGAGGGCGACCCGGACCGCTACCGCCAGCACGTCCTGCACGCCGAGGAGGACGGCTCCTTCTCGGTCGTCGCACTGGTCTGGCTGCCCGGCCAGCGGACCCCGATCCACGACCACGTCTCCTGGTGCGTGGCCGGCGTCCACCAGGGCCAGGAGAGCGAGACCCGCTACCGGCTGGTGTCCGACGGGCGCACCGCCCACCTGGTGGAGACCGAGCACGTGGTCGGCCCGGCCGGCACCGTCGCCGCGTTCGCCCCGCCCGGCGACATCCACCTGGTCCGCAACGCGTGCGGCTCCACCGCCATCTCCGTCCACGTCTACGGCGCCGACGTCGCCAAGCTCGGCACCAGCATCCGGCGCGTCTACCGGCTGCCCGCCGGCGAGCAGCGGTGAGCCCCGAATGGCCCTGACCCTCAGGGACCGCCGGGTCCGGCCGGTCCGCACCCGCGTCCTGCCCCCGCTCGGCGGCGACGCCCCCGGCCTGCTGCTCGCGGTGCTCGGCGTGGCCGCCGCGATCGCCGTCCACCAGGCCGTCCCCGCCGTGCCCAAGCTCACCGCCGCGGTCGTGCTCGGCATCGCCGCCGCCCACCTGCCCGGGCTGCGACCGGTGGTCCGCGGCGTCGCCCGGCCCGGGCTCTCCATGGCCGGCAAGCGGCTGATGCGGATCGGCATCGTGCTGCTCGGCCTCAAGCTGAGCCTCGACGACGTGCTCGGCCTCGGCTGGGCCACCGTCGCCATGGTGCTCACCGTGGTCGGGGCGACCTTCGCCGGCACGCTCTGGCTCGGGCGGCGGCTCGGACTGCCCGGCGACCAGCCGCTGCTGGTCGCCACCGGCTACTCGATCTGCGGCGCCTCGGCGATCGGCGCGGTCAGCCAGGCCGCCGGCAGCGAGGAGGAGGACGTCGCCGCCTCCGTCGCGCTGGTCACCCTCTGCGGGACCCTGGCGATCGCCGTCCTGCCGCTGCTCCAGCAGCCCCTCGGGCTCGACCCCAGCGGCTTCGGGCGCTGGGTCGGCGCCAGCGTCCACGACGTCGGGCAGGTGGTCGCCACCGCGCAGACCGGCGGCGCCGGGGCGCTGCGCGAAGCGGTGCTGGTCAAACTGATGCGGGTGGTCCTGCTGGCACCGCTGGTCGCCGGGGTCGCGGTCGCCGTCCGGCGCTCGCACCGGCGGGCCGGCACCGCGCCGACCGCCGGCAAACGACCGCCGCTGCTGCCGCTGTTCGTCGCCGGGTTCCTGGCCATGATCGTGCTGCGCACCACCGGGGTCCTGCCCGAGCGGGCCCTGACGCTCGCCGGGGACACCCAGGAGCTGCTGCTCGCGGCCGCCCTGTTCGGGCTCGGCAGCGCCGTCCACCTGCCGACCATGGTGCGCACCGGCGGCCGGATCGCCCTGCTCGGGCTCGGCTCCTGGCTGGTGGTGGCGGGGGTGTCGTACGCCGGAGTGCTGATCACCACGTAAATCGGGCGCCCGCCGGGGCCGGCTGGGTTATCGTCGGGCGGGTGGTCCGGCCCTCGGAGGCCGTCCCGCGCGTCCGTGCCCCCGACTCCGCGGAGGAACCCGCCGCATGTACAGCGCGCTGCCCGAACGGGACGGTTCCGCCGCCGTCGTCACGCTGGACCGGCGCGAGGGTCCGTTCGGGGAAGTGGCGCTGCGC
This sequence comes from Kitasatospora purpeofusca, assembly GCF_036010405.1. Classification (NCBI taxonomy): domain Bacteria; kingdom Bacillati; phylum Actinomycetota; class Actinomycetes; order Kitasatosporales; family Streptomycetaceae; genus Kitasatospora; species Kitasatospora purpeofusca. Next base: position 7,917,778 of record NZ_CP108561.1, read on the forward strand.
CGGCGCGGGCGGGACTACGAGATCATCGCCAACGGCTGCTTCCTGATGGACACCGCCGACGGGCGCTCCGAGCGGCTGCTGATCGGGGTGGCGCTGGAGGAGCTCGACCGGACCGGGCCGGTGGCGCGGCCGTCCGTGCTGATCGGCGGGCTCGGGGTGGGGTTCTCGCTGGCGCACGCGGCGGCCGAACCGCGCTGGGGCCGGATCGCGGTCGTGGAGCGCGAGAGCGCCATCATCGACTGGCACCGCAGTGGACCGCTGGCCGCGTTCTCGGCCGGGGCGCTGGAGGACGAGCGGGTCGAGGTGCTGCACACCGACCTGCTGGAGTACCTGGCCGGGGCCGACGGCGCCCGCTACGACGCGCTGTGCCTGGACATCGACAACGGGCCGGACTGGACCGTCACCGACGGCAACGCCGGGCTGTACGGCGCGGACGGACTGGCGGTGCTGCGCCACCGGCTGGAGCCGGGCGGGGTGCTGGCGGTCTGGAGCGCCCGGCCGTCGCCGGCCTTCGAGGAGGAGCTGCGGGCGGCCGGCTTCTCCGACGTGGTCACCCACGAGATCGAGGTCGCCCGGGGGGTGCCCGACGTCGTGCACCTGGCCCGCCGCGCGCGTTGAGCGGGCCCGCCCCGCCCGCAGCTCTCCCGCACTTTGCAGAGTCCGCACTTTGCAAAGCGTGGGAGGCGGTGGGACGGGGCGGGCCGGGGTGTGACGGTCGGGCTGTCACGGTCAGGTGGTGACGGTCGGGTGGTGGACGGACGGGGCTACTTGAGGCCGTTGTCCACCGCGGCCATCAGCTCGCCGTTCGGTGTGTCACCGTCGAAGGCCCAGATCATCGCGCCGGCCAGCCCCTGGGACTTGATCCAGGCGGTCTTGCGGGCGATCTCGGTCGGGTCGTCGTAGGAGTAGAACACCGAGCCGTTGTAGATGTAGGCGTACCCGGCGACCGGGTCCCGGTAGATGGTGTAACCACCGCCGGTGGCCATCTGCTTGAGCTTCTTGTAGTCCTCGAAGCCGGCCTCGTAGGTGCCCGGGCCGGGGCCCGTCGCGGTCTGGAAGAGGCCGTTGGTGGTGCCGCGCGGGACGCCGGTCCAGCCTCGGCCGTAGAACGGGATGCCCAGCGTGAGCTTGCTCTTCGGGGCGCCGCCGGAGACGTACGCGCCGATCGCGACCTCGGAGCTGAACTGCCGGGCCGGCGGGTTCGGGTCGCCCGCCGCGACCTTGATCGCGGACTGCTGGTTGGTGACCATCTCCCAGCCGCCGTGGTAGTCGTAGCCCTGGATGGTGGCGAAGTCGAAGGCGGCGAACAGGCCGGGGACGTCGATGCCGGCGGTGACCTTCGCCGGGTCGGCCGGGAGGAAGGCGCTCAGCGTGTAGTGCTTGCCGGTGGTGGCGCCGAGGGCGTCCAGCTGGCGGCGGAACTCCTGGGCCAGCAGGGTGTAGTTGGCCTTGTCGGCGGGCCGGAAGATGTTCCCGGTGTGCCCGTCGGAGTTCGGCCACTCCCAGTCGAGGTCGATGCCCTCGAAGATGCCCGCCGCGCTGCCCGCGCCGCCGCGGCCGTCGATCACCGGCAGGTTGCCCTTGATGTACATGTCGATGCAGGAGCTGACCAGCGCCTTGCGGGAGGCGTCGGTGGCCGCCGCGTCGGAGAACCACTTGCTGTACGACCAACCGCCCAGCGAGATCTGGATCTTGAGGTTGGGGTACTTGGCCTTGAGCTGCTTCAGCTGGTTGAAGTTGCCGGCCAGCTTCTGGTCCCAGGTGTCGGTGGTCCCGGCCACCGAGCTGCCCGCGTCCCAGCCCTTGCCGAAGTCGGCCCAGGCGTCACCGGCGCCGTCGCCCGCGTTCGGGTCGTTGTCCGGCCCGGCCGCCTTGTTGGTGATGAAGCACTGCTTGGTGCTCGGGTGGATGTTGGCGAAGGCGTAGTTGAGCGTGGTGAGCCGGCCCGCCGAGCCCGAGGTGTCGAGCTGCTTCACGCTGTAGCCGCGGGCGTAGATGCTCCACTGGGTGAAGTAGCCGATCTTCATCGCGGCCGGGTTGCTGCCGCCGGGCTTGGTCTTCCCGGTCACCGGACCGGAGGCGGGCGAGACGTTGCCGGCCGCGTCGCGGGCCTTGACGGTGAAGGTGTAGGAGGTGTCCGGCGCCAGGTTGCCGACGGTCGCGGCGGGGGACGTCACGGTCACCGCCAGCGCGGTGCCGTTGTACACGTCGTAGGCGGTGACGCCGACGTTGTCGGTGCTCGGGGTCCAGCTCAGCGAGACGGAGTTGGCGTCCGAGCCGGTCACGGCGGGGGTGCCCGGCGTGCTGGGCGCCTCGTGGTCCTCGACCGGGGGACTCGTGGTGGCGCTCACCGGTCCGGCCGCCGCGGAGCGGTTGCCCGCCGCGTCGAAGGCCTGGACGGTGAACTGGTAGGCGGTGCCCGCGGTCAGGCCCTGCACGGTGACGCCGGTGGTGGCGCCGTCGGCGGTGGCCACCTTGGTGCCGCCCTGGAAGACGTCGTAGCCGGTGACGGCCACGTTGTCGGTGCTGGCGGTCCAGGACAGGTCGACCGAGGTCTGGGTGACGGTGCCGGTCCTGAGGCTGCCGGGGACGGTCGGCGCGGTCTGGTCGCCGCCGCTGCCGTCGCACGGCTGGCCGTTGATCTTGCAGTTCTTCAGCGGCTGGTAGCTGCCGGAGTAGGCGATGTTGAAGCCGACGTTGTAGGTGCCGCCGGCCGGCAGGGTCGCGGCCCAGCCGGGGTTCTTCACCGTGACGTGGGAGGCCGAGGTGGTGTAGCTGGCGTTCCAGAGGCCGGCCACGGTGTTGCCGGTCGGGAGGTCGAACTCCAGGGTCCAGCCGTTGACCGGGGCGCTGGAGCCGTTGGTGACGGTGTAACTGCCCTCGTAGCCGGTGCTCCAGTCGCTGCCCTTGGCGAAGGCCGCGGTGACGGACCCGGCGGCGGCCTCGGCGGCCGAGGCGGTGGCGCGCTCGGCCGCGGCGCTGGCCATGGTGGCGGGGAGAGCGGCGGCGAGGACCGGGACGAGCAGGGTCCCGGCTGCCAGTAGCGGCAGGCTGATCCGACGTCTGCGCATGGATGTGGCTCCTGTCCTGGGGTCCCGGGGCAGGCCCGGACGCCCCGTTACCCGTGGGGAGGTGTCAGGTGCGTGGAGCTGTGTGCTCCGGGCCATGGGGGCGGCGCGGAACCGGTCCTCGGGCCGTCGGGGTGCCACGGAGGATCCTGTGCCGAGGGTAGGGAGCGGACCGGCAACTGGCAATAGGTCTGTACCAGTTGGTGGTCGTGGGCATGACGGACGACGCGCGCGGCCGCCCGGCCCGCCGGTGGAGGGGCGGTGCGGGCGGCCGCGCGCGGGGCGGGCCGGAGGTGCCGACGGCCGGGGTTCGGACGGCCGGGGTGCGAGCGTCCGGGGTGCCGCGCGGGCTCAGCCGAAGGGGTCGCGCTCCGGCGCCGGGACGCTCGGCGGGGCGGTCGGCGGCGGCGGGACGGACTGCGGGCCGGGCACGGTCGTGCCGAACGGGTCGGCGGCCCGCTCGGCGGCGGTCACCGTACCGAAGGGGTCGGCGGCGGCCACGGGCCGGGGCGCGGCGGCCGGGGTTTCGGTGGCGGGCGCGGCGGCGGGGGTGCCGAGGATGCCGAAGGGGTCGAAGTCCGGGGGCGGCACCGTGACGGGCGTGCCCTTGAGCGGCTCCGGGGCTTCGGCGGGGGTCTCGGTGGCGGGCGCGGCGGCCGGGGCACCGAGGATGCCGAAGGGGTCGAAGTCCGGCGGGGGCACCATCACGGGCGTGCCCTTGGGCGCGGCCGGTGCGGCGGGCGCGTCCTCGGGGATCAGGATCGGCTGAGCCGGGGTCGGGTCGGCGACCGGGGCGAAGGGGTTGAAGTCGGCCGGGGGGACGCGGACCGGGGTGCCGCGCAGGTGCACCGGGAGTTCGGCGGCCCCGTCCTCGGCGGCGGGAGGCGCCGTCGGGGGCGCGGCGGGCAACGGGGGCGCGGCGGGCGTCGGTTCGGCGACCGGGACGAGCAGCACGGTGGCGGCGGGCGGAACGGCGGGCAGCGGGGCGGCCGGAGCGGCGGGGACGCCGTCCCAGCCGAACTGCACGGACTTCAGCAGCTCGGCGAAGACGTCCGTGTACAGCTCCCAGTCCTGCGGCTGCGCGGTGGTCAGCTGGACGCAGAGCACCGAGGCGCCGTCCGGCAGCGGGACGAACGCCTCGACCACCGAGGTGACCGCCCAGCGGCGCACCCCGTCGGCGGCCAGCGGGCCCGGGACGGGCACACTGCGGCCCTCGACCAGGACGGCCGCCGGCCCGGCGGGCAGCAGCACCGTCCACACCTCGGCGTGCCGTCGCACGGTGGCGAGTTCGGTGGCCAGGCCGGTGATCGGCAGCGGGTGGCGGGCCAGCGAGACGACCAGCGTCGCGTCGGCCGCCCTGCCGTCCACCTGGACCGCCGCGACGCCCGCGTAGACCGCGCCGGAGGAGGTGACGACATCGGCCAGGGCTGCGGCGATCAGCGCGAACTCGCGGCGGTCGGCCGGGGCGGTGCCGCTGAACAGCTCCTCGGCGGTCTCGGCCAGGTGGGCCGTCAGCTCGGCGGCGGCCGCGCCGGTGGCCGGGGCGATCCCGAGGCCGGCCGGGATGCCGTCGACGAAGCCGGCGGACACGGTGCGGGCGGAGACCCCGGGCGGGCCGCCGGGCGCGGTGAGGGCGTGGAAGCCGGGCGGGACGACCAGCCGGACCTCGGCGCCCGCGCCGGTCGGCAGTTCGACCGGCTGCCGGGTCTGCTGCCCGGCGGCGAGGGCGGCCAGCGGTGCGGCGAACGCGGGGCGGAGCTTCGGGTCGGCGGGCTCGCCGGTCACCGGGAGGTCGAAGTGCCCGGCGGTGAGGGCCTCCGGGGAGCCGCCCGCCGCGCCCCGGACCGGACCTGCGGCGCCGTAGCGGGCCAGCAGTCCGCCGATCGCCAGCGGGGCGAGCGCGGCGCCGCTGCCGGGGCGGGCGGTGCCGGCGGTGACCACGGTGCCGAGCCGTCCGACGGCGGTGTGCACCGGCCCGTTGGGCGCCAGCGGCAGCTGGAACAGGGCTTCGGCGGCCGGGTGCGCGGCGGTCCGCAACTGCGTCAGCACGGCTGCGGGGTGGCGCGAGGCGCGGGCGTCGAAGAGGGCGTCGGTGAGGCTGCCGAGCGTCGCGGAGACCCGCTCCGCTGCCGCGAAGGGAGTCGCCTCCGCGCTGAACTGGCCGTCCTGGGTCAACTGTTGAGCCCCCCGCTCTGCTCGCTGTGCGTTCGCTGGTGCGGATCCCGGCCCGAGGGTGCCCGGTGGGCCGCCGTCGGATCCGTGCACATTCCTATCAGAGGCCGCCGATGCGGCAGAACCGGCCGTCCCCGGCGCGGCCCGTGCTCAGAGCCGCGCCCGGGGCTCCTCCGGGGCCGGCGGGACGGCCAGCACGGCGAGGGTGTCGGCCAGGCCGGGGACGGCCAGCAGGCCCGCGAGATCGCGGACCAGCTGCCCGGTCGGGCCGTCCGGCCGCTCCCCGGCGAAGAAGCCGGCCAGTTCGGCGGCGAGCGCGGGTTCCCGGGCGGCGGTCAGGGTGAGCGAGGCGACGAACTCCTGCACCAGGTGCAGCTGCAGCTCCTCCAGCGGCACCGAGCGGTCGGCCAGCCACTCCAGCGAGGTGATCTCGGCGTTGGCGATCCAGGCCCGGACGGTCAGTCGCAGTCCCGGGCTGGGGGAGGGGAGCGCCAGGTGGCCGAGGATCTGCTCGTGCGCGGCCCTCCGGACCTCGTCGATCACCGCCGAGGTGTTGGTGCTGGCGGTCACCGAGCCGCCGCGGAGCAGCGCGGCGAAGCCGGGGCCGTGGCTCTGCACGAAGTCCAGGTAGCGGCCCATCACCCGGTGCAGCCGCTCGGACAGCGGGCCGTCGGCGGGCTCCTCGAACCGGGCGGCCAGCTCCCGTCCGGCCCGCCGCAGCGACTCCTCGTAGATCGCCTGCTTGCCCGGGAAGTAGTGGTAGACCAGCGGTCGGGAGGCGCCCGCGGCGGCGGCGATGTCGTCGATCGACACCTCCTCCGGCGGGCGGTGGCTGAACAGCTCCAGCGCGACGGCGATCAGCTGCTCGCGCCGCTCGTCGACGCTCAGCCGTCGGCGCGGCCGCCCGGCCTTGCCTGTCCCGACCGCCTTGCCTGTCCCGACCGTTTTGCCTGTCGCGGCAGCCTCGACCGCCCCGCCCGCCTTGCCCGGCCCGCCCGCCTCGTCGGCTCCGCCGGCCTCGCCCGCCGGTTCGGGTGTGCCGGGCCGCGCGGACCGCCCGGTGCGCTCCGGACGGTCGCCGCGCGCGGGCGCGGAGGAGGGGGCCGACGGCGTGCGGGATGCCATGCGCGCCACCCTATCGGCCCGGGCCGCGCCGGGTCGGGCCCGGTCAGGCCCGGTGGTGCTCCAGGTAGCGGCGGTACGCCTCGCGGCCGTCCGGGACGAACTCGTCCCGGGCCAGGCGTTCGGCCAGCTCGGCCGGGGTCAGCCAGGCGTGCCAGGCCACCTCGGACTCCTGCGGGTCCACCGGGCCGTCCCACTCGGCCTCGTGCACATCGGACCACCAGGCGAGGCCGTCGCCCCGGAAGACGAAGCGGAACAGCGGGCGCGGGACGATCCCGGTCACGCCCAGTTCCTCCTCGGCCTCCCGGACGGCGGCCTCCTCGTACGTCTCGCCGGCGCCCACCACGCCGCCGACGAACATGTCGTGGGCGCCCGGGGCGAACAGCTTGGTGTCGGTGCGCCGGTGGACGAAGATCCGCCCGGCCGGGTCGCGGACCAGGACGAAGACGCACCGGTGCAGCAGCCCCCGCCGGTACACCTCTCCGCGGGTCTCGGTCCCGATCACCCGGTCGTGCTCGTCGACGACGTCCAGCAGCTCTTCGGCAGGATTGGTCATGACCGACAGGTTAGGGTTTCCGGGCGATTAACGTACACACGAACGATGGACGTACGAACGACCGACGAGGACGGGGACGGCGCGCGGTGGTGGAGATCTGGGGCGAGACGGCCGGGGGCTTCGAGCCGGTGCGGGAGGCCTTCGCCCGCAACTTCCGGGACCACGGCGAGCTCGGCGCGGCGTTCGCGCTGTACGTCCGGGGCCGGAAGGTGGTCGACCTGTGGGGCGGCGACGCCCGGCCGGAGGTGGGCGGCCGGCCCGCACCGGCTGTGCCGTGGACGGCCGACACCGCGCAGGTGCTGCGCTCGGTCACCAAGGGCCTGACGGCGACCACCGCGCTGCTGCTCGCCGAGCGGGGGCAGCTCGACCTGGACGCCCCGGTCGCCTCCTACTGGCCGGAGTTCGCGGCGGCCGGCAAGGGCGGGGCGCCGGTGCGCTGGCTGCTGTCGCACCAGGCGGGCGTGCCCGCGCTGGACGTGTCGCTGAGGCTGGAGGACGTGCTCACCTGGGAGCGGGCGGCGGCCGCGGTGGCCGCCCAGCGGCCCGCCTGGGAGCCGGGGACCGCGCACGGCTACCACCCCTACACCTTCGGCTGGCTGGTCGGCGAGGTGGTGCGCCGGGTCTCCGGACGGACCGTCGGCCAGTACTTCGCCGAGGAGATCGCCCGGCCGCTCGGCCTGGACCTGTGGATCGGGCTGCCGTCCGGCGCCGCGCCCCGGGTCGGCCGGCTGGTCGACCTGCCCGCCCCGCCGTCGGCCAGGACCGGGCCGAGCGGCCTGCGGCTGCGTCCCAAGCAGTCGGTCCGGGACGCCTACCAGGACCCCTCCTCGCTGACCGCGCGGGCCTTCGCCTCGGTGCGCCCCGGGGTGGACCTCAACGACCCGGCGGTGCAGGCCGCCGAGATCCCCGGCGCGGGCGGGATCGGCACCGCGCGCTCGGTGGCGCGGTTCTACGCGGCGCTGATCGGCGCGGCGGACCGCTACGGCGGCGGCGGCGGGACGCTGCCGCCGCTGCTGGGCCCGGAGGTGCTGGCCCGCGCGGTCGGGCCGGTGGTGAGCGGCCCGGACCGGGTGCTGATCGTCAACTCGACCTTCGGACTGGGCTTCTTCCGGCACAGCCCGACCGCGCTGATGGCCTCGCCGGCCAGCTTCGGGCACCCCGGCCGGGGCGGTTCGCTGGGCTTCGCCGATCCCGGGCTCGGGATCGGCTTCGGCTACGTCACCAACGGCATGCAGCCCGGGGTCACCGGGGACGTCCGCTCCCGCGCGCTGATCCGGGCGGTGCGGGAGTCGCTCGGGGCGGCCTGACCCGCCCCGGCCGTCCCCGGTGACGGGGCGCCGGGGGTCAGGCCTGGCCGGTCTCGAAGCGGTCGATCCGGCCGTGCTCGACGGTGAAGCGCCAGGCCGTGCGCATCTCGCCCCAGGTCTCGTTGCGGAAGTCGGCGACCAGGGCCCGGCCGCTGTCGGACTCGGAGCGGACCTCCATGTGGCCGCGCACGGTGAAGATCTCCCGGTCGATCCAGTCCTGGAGGTCGCGGTCGGAGCCGTCGTCGGACATCGTGGCGCCGGGGGTCAGCAGGTCCACGAAGGCCTGCCGGTCGCCCGCGTTGATCGCGGTGACGGCGGCGCGCACGGTCGGGTCGGTCAGTTTGGCGGTGGCGATGGCCATCCGGTCTCCCAGGAGTCGAAGCGGTGGGAACTCCTGTTTAGGGCGTCGGACGGGACACGCCGCGCATGTCGGCGGCGCGTCGGAGATTTCCGGTGATTCATGTGCTTACATCCCGATACGGGTGATTTGCCCTCAGGGGTCCCCGAGACCGGGCCACGGGGAGTGGCGTACGGAGTGGGAAGTCGGTCCGACCGACTTCCCACTCCGCGTTTCCGGCCCCGTCGGCGGCGCCCCGCCGGCACTGCGGGGGCCGGTCGCGTCAGAACAGGCCCATGGCCTGCGGGGAGTAGCTGACCAGGAGGTTCTTGGTCTGCTGGTAGTGCTCCAGGAGGGCCTTGTGGTTCTCCCGGCCGATGCCCGAGTTCTTGTAGCCGCCGAAGGCCGCGTGGGCCGGATACGCGTGGAAGCAGTTGGTCCACACCCGGCCCGCCTGGATGGCGCGGCCCGCCCGGTGGGCGGTGGTGCCGTTGCGGGTCCAGACGCCCGCGCCGAGGCCGAACTGGGTGTCGTTGGCGAGCGCTATCGCGTCGTCGAAGTCCTCGAAGCGGGTGACCGCGACGACGGGGCCGAAGATCTCCTCCTGGAAGATCCGCATCCCGTTGACGCCCTCGAAGACGGTCGGCGTCACGTAGTAGCCGCCGGCCAGCGCGCCCCCGAGGTCGGCCCGCTCGCCGCCGGCCAGCACCTTGGCGCCCTCGGCCTGGCCGATCTCGATGTAGGAGAGGACCTTGCGCAGCTGCTCGTCGCTGGCCTGCGCGCCGACCTGGGTCTCGGTGTCGAGCGGGTTGCCCTGGCGCATCGAACGGACCCGCTCCAGGCCGTCCGCGAGCAGCCGGTCGTAGATCGAGGACTCGATCAGCGCCCGGCTCGGACAGGTGCAGACCTCGCCCTGGTTGAGGGCGAACATCGCGAAGCCCTCGACCGTCTTGTCGTAGAAGGCGTCCCGCTCGGCGGCGACGTCGGCGAAGAACAGGTTGGGGCTCTTGCCGCCCAGCTCCAGCGAGACCGGGATGAGGTTGCCGCTCGCGTACTGCGCGATCAGCCGGCCGGTGGTGGTCTCGCCGGTGAAGGCGATCTTCCGGATCCGGTCGCTGGAGGCCAGCGGCCGGCCGGCCTCCAGGCCGTAGCCGTTGACCACGTTGAGCACGCCCGGCGGCAGCAGGTCGGCGGTCAGTTCGACCAGCAGCAGGACGGAGGCCGGGGTCTGCTCGGCGGGCTTCAGCACGACCGCGTTGCCCGCCGCGAGGGCCGGGGCGAGCTTCCAGACCGCCATCAGGATCGGGAAGTTCCACGGGATGATCTGGCCGACCACGCCCAGCGGCTCGTGGAAGTGGTACGCCACCGTGTCCTCGTCCAGCTGGGAGAGGCCGCCCTCCTGGGCGCGCAGCGCGCCGGCGAAGTAGCGCAGGTGGTCGACCGCGAGCGGCAGGTCGGCGCCCAGGGTCTCGCGGACCGGCTTGCCGTTCTCCCAGCTCTCCGCGACGGCGAGCCGTTCGAGGTTCTGCTCGATCCGGTCGGCGATCCGCAGCAGGACCTGGGCGCGTTCGGCGGGCGGGGTGCGGCCCCAGGCCGGGGCGGCGGCGTGGGCGGCGTCGAGGGCGGCCTCGATGTCCTCGGCGGTGCCGCGGGCGACCTCCGTGAAGACCTCGCCGGTGACCGGGCTGGGGTTCTCGAAGTACTGGCCGAGGACCGGCGGAGCCCATCGGCCGCCGATCCAGTGCTCGTAGCGGGGGCGGTACTCGACGATGGATCCGGGCTGTCCGGGGGGCTGGTAGACCGGCATGCTCTGGTGCCTCCTCGCGCTGTCGGGGCGCCGCACCGGCGCGTGGGCCGGGCGGTGCGCCGGGCCGTGCAGGGCGGCCCGGCGGAGGGTACGGACACACACGCGGGTCGGGCGTGCCCCGCTCCGGGGGCGCCCGCCGAGCAGCACCCTAACCGGCGGGCGGCCGGTTCGGCCACGGTCCGTACGGCGCCCGTCCACGGAGGGTGGCGCATTCCGGCCGCCGCGCTTCGGCCCCCGGCGCCTGTTCCTCGGCGCCGGAGGGGACCGGCCGGAGCGGGCGGGTACCCCTCGGAGGGACCGGCCGGAGCGGGCGGGTACTCCTCACGCCTCCTGGTAGCGGCCGGTGCGGCGTTCCCAGCTCAGGTAGCCGGCCAGCCAGGTGACCAGGCCGTCGGCGTAGCGCTGGGCGACGATCCGCTCGACCCGGGCCAGCCCCAGCTCCCGGTACACGTCGGGGAGCCGCTCGTACAGCTCGCGGCAGCGCTCGGCCATCAGCTGGGCCTCCGCCATCACCACCGCGCAGGCCGACTCGGCCGAGCAGTCCCGCTCCCGCTGGACGATCATCACCAGGTTGTTGACGTCGCCGCGCGGGGCCTCCAGCGGGAACGACCGGACGTCGTTGGTGAGGGAGGGGATGTCGGCGGCGAGCTGGCGGATCTGACGCAGCACCGGGTGGTGCAGGACGGCCGGCGGGACCTCGAAGTGGCCGAGCCGCTCGACCATGTCGAAGATGGTCTCCATCGCGGCGGTGCCGCGCCGCAGCACCTGGTACCCGGCCCGGTCGGGCGGGCGCGGGCTTATCCGGCCGGCCGCCTCCGCGGGGTGACTGGCCAGGTAGTACTCCCAGTTGTACGCGGCGCGCGCCTGCCAGCGCGCCGGCATGCCCTGGACGCTGCGCTCCCAGAGGTCGGCGAACGCGGTCTCCACGGGGGAGTCCCGGTCCGGCCGGGCGCCGTGCAGGACGGCCACCAGCCGGTCGCAGATGGGGGCGACCTCGGCGGGGCGGCGGCCGAGCGGGCCGTCGAACTGGTCGTCGAAGAGGAAGTAGAAGCCCATCAGGTCGGCGGCCAGGGCGAGTTCGTCCGGCCCGGCGTCGGGGTAGCCGAGGGCGGCGAGGTCGACGACCTCCCAGTGCGCGTACGACGGGTGGGTCGGGTCGGCCAGCAGCGGGTGGCGGGTGAGCCAGGCGCGGTGCAGTTCGGTGGCGTACGGCCCGTGGGCACTGCGACGGTACGGGAACGGAATCTGAAGTGAGGTGTCGTCAGACATCGGACTCCCGGAGCTGCGGAGGGTGGGGGCGCTTAAGGTATTGCTGCTGTCGGTGGGGGAGTTGGGGCTGCACGGCCGGGTGGTGACGGATTGTCACGACATGATCAACTCGGCGTGCGGGCCGTAGAGTATCCGATGCAATGATCCGACGTTAGGGATATAGGGCAATTGCCCTCGGCAAGCCCGCCGAACCCTCGATCTCGGCCCCCGCCTGCGTGAATGCGCTCCACCACACCCCCGGCGGCGCTACTCTCGGCTCCACGAGCAGGGAACGGCGAGGTGGAGGCGCGACGGTGACCGAGCGGGACAGCGAATTCCGAGCGGAGGCGACGACCGGCGCGCGGGAGGCGGAAGGCGCCCCCAACCGGGTCAGGTTGCGTGACCGCGACGCCGAAATCCGCTCCGCCGAGGCGGCGGTGGACAAACTCTGCCGTGACTTCGCGGCCGGCGGTACCGAGATCGGCGAACTCCTCACCTTCTCCGGCCGGCCCGGCATCGGCAAGACCACCCTGCTGCACGAGGTCCGCCGGATCGCCAAGCTGCGCCCCAACGCCACCGTGCTGTTCGCCCGCGGCGGCGAGCGCCAGTTCAACGAGCCGTACCACGTGCTGCGCCAGCTCCTCCAGCCGGTGCTCGGCAGCCTCGGCCCCGGCGAGTTCCGCCAGGTGATGGGCACCTGGGAGGAGGTCGTCGGACCGGCCATGGGCCTCAAGCAGCCCAAGAAGGGCGCCCGCCGCCTCGACCCGCAGGGCGTCCGGGACGGCCTGGACTTCGTCCTCACCCAGCTCGCCCCGCGCCGCGCCCCGCTGGTGATGCTCGTCGACGACCTGCACTGGGCCGACCTCGAATCCCTCGGCTGGCTGGCGCAGTTCGCCGTCCGGGCCCGCGAACTGCCGGTGCTGCTGGTGTTCGCCTACCGCGACGACACCGCCGACTGGCAGCAGGAGTCCCAGGACCACCACCGTGCCGTCGCCTCCCTGGCCACCCGCCGGCACCAGCTGAGCCGGCTCTCGCTGGTCGCCGTCACCGACATCATCCGCGCCGAGCTGGGCGACCGGGCCGAGGACGCCTTCTGCTACGAGTTCTGGAACGTCGTCAACGGCAATCCGTTCGAGGCCGTCGCCCTGCTCGACCAGGTCCGCGACCAGGACCTCGACCCGGTCGAGGAGAACTCGGTCCAGCTCCGCGAACTCGCCGTCGACGCCACCGGGATGACCCTCAAGTCCTGGCTGGACCGGCTCGGCGCCGCCACCCTGCGGTTCGCCTGGGCCGCCGCGATGCTCGGCACCGACATCCGGCCCGACCTCGCCACCCGGATCTCCGCCCAGTCCACCGAGGGCGCCCGCGAGTCCGTCAAGGAACTGCGCAAGCAGCGCGTCCTGACCGCCACGCCGAACGGCAACCTCGAATTCGTCCACCCGCTGATCGCCAGCTCGATCTACAACACCATGCCCGAGGCCACCCGGACCGGGATGCACGGCGTGGCCGCCGCCGAGATCGAGAACGCCGGGCTCGGCCTGCTCGCCGCCTCCCGCCACCTGGTGGAGACCTTCGCGGGCGAGGGCGACGACCGCACCGTGCGCAAACTCCGCCGGGCCGCCTCCGAACACCTGCTGATCGGCGCGCCCGAGGCCGCCCAGCGCTGTCTGCACCGCGCGCTCGCCGAACCGCCGGACGACCAGGACCGCGCCGAGGTGCTCTACGAGCTGGGCTGCTCGGCCCTGCTGACCGACCCGGTCGCCACCGTCAACCAGCTGAAGCTCGCGCTCGACCCGGAGGAGGGACCGCTGCGCCCCACGCTCCGGGTGGACGCCACCTTCCGGCTCTCCGAGGTGCTGGCGCACAGCGGCGAGCTGCGCCAGGCCGCCCTGGTCTGCCAGCAGGAGGCCGAGCAGACCTACGGGGACCCGGCGGGCCGGATGCGTCTGGAGGCCGCGTCGTTCATGTGGCACGCCTTCCGCAAGTCCGAGGAGGACGGGCCGGCCCGCTCCGCCCGGCTGGGTGCCCTGTGCGAGAGCCTCACCGGGCGCGAGGCCGCCGACCGGGCGGTGCTGGCGCTGCGGGCCTGGGACCTCACCCTGCGCGGCGCGCCCTCGGCCGAGGTGCTGCGGCACGCGGACGACGTGCTGGACAACGGGCGGCTGCCCAAGGGGCTCGGCTGGACCGACAACATCTGGGGCTTCGAGCTGCCCGCCACGCTCGGCCTCTCCTACACCTACAACGACCGGATCGCCCAGGCCGAGCGGCTGTTCTCGGACGCCATCGTCCAGTTCGAGGTGGCGGGCTGGTCGGGTGCCCACCGGGGCTTCGCCTACTTCCTGATGGGCCTGGCCCGGTTCCGGCGCGGTCTGCTGGCCGAGGCCGAGGACTTCCTGCGCCGCGCGCTGCGGCTCTCCGAGCGGATCGGCTCCAAGCTGCCGCTGGCCTGGGACGCGGTCGGCGTACTGATCGACACCCTGATCGCCCGCGGCCGCAGCCAGGAGGCCTGGGAGCTCGCCCTCGACTTCGGCTTCCACCCGCCGTACCACGCCACCGCGATGGTGCTGCCGGACGCCGCCTCGCTGTACGGCAAGCTGCTGCTCGCCGTCGGCCGGCCCGCCGGTGCGGCCGCGGCGCTCACCGAGGCCGGCACCCAGCTGGACATCCGGGGCTGGCACAACACCGTCTGGGCGCCCTGGGCCGCGCACCTGGCCATCGCGCTCGCCGAGGACGAGCCGGAGCGGGCCCGCGAGTACGCCCGCCGCTCGGTCGCCGACGCGGAGCGCTTCGGCACCGCCTCGGCGATCGGGACGGCGCTGCGGCTGCACGCCCAGATCGAGGACGGCCAGCAGGCGGTCGAGCTGCTGGAGCGGGCGGTGGCCCACCTCGGCCAGTCGCCGGCCGGCTACGAGCACGCCGTGGCGCTGGTCGACCTCGGGGCCGCGCTGCGCCGGGTCGGCCGGCTGGAGGACGCCCAGGAGTACCTGTACCAGGGCATCGAGCTGGCGCAGCACTGCGCCGCGGACGGGCTGGTCGACCGGGCGCGGCGCGAGCTGGCCAACTACGGCCTGCGGCCGAACCGGCTGGGCGACGTGCGGGAGACGCTCAGCCAGCCCGAGTGGGACGTCGCCGAGCTGGCCGTCCGGGGCGTGCCGCCGCAGCGGATCGCGGACCGGCTGGCGCTGCCGCTCAGCCTGGTCAACCGGCGGCTGGCCGCGGTCTACCGCAAGGCGGGCAGCGGGCCCGACGGTCTGGCCGCGGCCCTCGGGCTGGCGCCGGAGCAGCGGTCGGCCGAGCCGTGGGCGCCGGTGCCGCGCGACGGCTCGGACCCGGCGGAGCCGGTGGCGCTCCCGGAGCTCCGGGCACGTCCGGAGCTTCCCGAGCGGTCGGACCGGCCCGACCGCTTCTGACGGTTCCCGTTGAGGTGTTGACCGGTTTCGACCGGTTGTCACCGCTTGCATGCTCCTGCGGCTGCCCGGGCGGCGCGCGCGGACCCGATGAGCGCCCTGCCGGGCCTGCGGCTGACTAGGCTTGACGCCGACCCGGGCCCGTACAGGGTCCGGGCGGTACCCCGGTCAAGGGCGGGCGCGCACCCCGTGGCCCGCCGGTGAGGAGCAGGTCATGGCGACGCCCCCGTCGAACGGGTCGCGGACCACCAGCGTGCGGCGCGAGCCCCTGGACCCCTCGGGGGCGGGCTCCGCGATCGAGCGGTGGACGCTTCGGGCCGGCCCGTACGAGGCGAGCGTGCTCACCCTCGGTGCCACCCTGCACACCCTGGTCGGCCCCGACCGGGACGGCCGCCCCGGCCAGGTGCTGCTCTCCAGCGACCGGATCGCCGACATCCTCGGCCCGGCCCGGCACTACGGCACCGTGGTCGGCCGGTACGCCAACCGGATCGCCGACAGCCGGGTCGGCCTCGACGGCGAGGAGCACCCGCTCGCCCCGACCGGCGGCGGGGTCACCCTGCACGGCGGCCCGGACGGCTTCGCCAACCGGATGTGGGCGGCCGAGGAACTGCCCGACGGCGTCCGGCTGCGGCTGCACAGCCCGGACGGCGACCAGGGCTTCCCGGGGGCGCTGGACGTCACCGTCGACTACACCCTCGACGCCTCCGGCGAGCTGGCGATCCGCTACCGCGCGGTCACCGCCGCGCCGACCGTGGTCAACCTCACCAACCACGCCTACTTCAACCTGGGCGGCGAGGGCTCCGGGGACGTCCTCGGCCATCTGCTCACCCTGGACGCCGACGGGTACACCCCCGCCGACGGGCGGCAGATCCCGTACGGGCGGATCGAGCCGGTGGCCGGCACACCGTTCGACTTCACCTCCGCCCGGCCGATCGGCAAGTCCGTGCACGACGAGCACCCGCAGCTGACCGGCCCGGGCGGCTACGACCACAACTGGGTGCTGCGCCCACGCCCGGCGGACGGCGCCCCGGCCCCGGCCGCGCGGCTGGAGGACCCGGTCAGCGGGCGGACCCTGGAGGTGCTGACCACCGAGCCGGGGATCCAGGTCTACACGGCCAACGGCTTCCGCGGCGCGGTCAGCGGCGCGAGCGGGGTGCCGTACGGGCCGTTCTCCGGGGTGGCGCTGGAGACCCAGCACTTCCCGGACTCCCCGCACCACCCGGACTTCCCGAGCACCGTGCTGCGGCCGGGGGAGGAGTTCCGTTCGACCACGGTGTTCCGGCTCGGCAGCACCGGCTGACGGGGGCGCTGCAAGAGCCTTTCACCACGGAGGGTGGCCCCGGCGGCAGCTGTCGACCGGGGCGAACCGGACAAAGCGCCACAACTTCCCTGCCTGTCAACTACCGTGCGGCAACGCGATGGACACGCGGGTGTAACGATCGCTTTTTCTTGCAGAAACTTGCTGCAAGGGCTTTCCGCGACTGTTGCCCCGCTGTTAACTTCCTTCCCGAGCCCGGCGGCAGCAACGGTGCGGTCGGCGCGAGGCAAGGCAGCCATTATGCGCCTGTCTCCCACTATTTCGGGCACCCCCACCCTCCAAGGAGTTCTCATGCGGCGTGGCATCGCGGCCTCTGCCCTCGTTGTGGCCCTCGCGGTCTCGATGGCTGCCTGTGGCAGCAGCGGCTCCAGCTCGGACGGCAAGGCCGACGGGCCGGTCACCCTCACCTACTGGGACACCTCGAACGCCACCAACGAGGCGCCGAACTACCAGGAGCTCGTCAAGAAGTTCGAGGCGGCCAACCCGAACGTCAAGGTCGACTTCGTCAACGTGCCGTTCGACCAGGCGCAGAACAAGCTCCAGACCGCCATGGGGGCCAAGGGCGCGCCGGACGTGTTCCGTTCCGAGGTCGGCTGGACCGCCGCCTTCGCCAAGGGCGGCTACCTGGAGCCGCTGGACGGCACCCCGGCCGCCGCCGACTCCGCCAAGTTCCAGCCCAGCCTGATCCAGCAGGCGAGCTACCAGGGCAAGCTCTACGGCGTGCCGCTGGTCACCGACACCCTCGGCCTGCTGTACAACAAGGAGCTCTTCGCCAAGGCCGGCATCACCGCCGCCCCCACCACCTGGGACGAGCTGAAGACCGTCGCCGCCACGGTCAAGGACAAGGCCGGCGTGGACGGCTTCTGGCTGAAGGCCGCCGACGGCTACTACGCGATGCCGTTCCTCTTCGGCGAGGGCACCGACACCGTCGACGCCAAGGGCAAGAAGATCACCGTGGCCGGCCCCGAGGCCGTCAAGGGGATCGAGACCTACAAGTCGCTGTTCACCGCGCCCGGCACCGCCAAGGCCGACGTCACCACCGACGCCTACGCGCACATGATGGACGCCTTCAACAGCGGCAAGGTCGCGGCGATCGTCCAGGGCCCCTGGGAGATCACCAACATCTACAAGGGCTCGGCCTTCGCCGACAAGGCCAACCTCGGCATCGCCCCCGTCCCGGGCGGCTCGGCCGGCAAGGGCGGCGCCCCGACCGGCGGCCACAACATCTCCGTCTACGCCGGTGCCGACGCGGCCCACAAGGCCGCCGCCGAGAAGTTCGCCGCCTTCATGACCTCGGCCGAGAGCCAGGCGTTCATCGCGCAGAAGAACTCCACCCTGCCGACCCGCGACGACGCCTTCACTCCCGAGGTCAAGGCCGACCCCGGGATCGCCGGCTTCCAGTCGGTGCTGTCGAGCGCCAAGCCGCGCCCCGAACTGCCCGAGTACAGCTCACTGTTCGCCTCGCTGGGCACCAACCTCGGCAAGGTCGTCCAGGGCACCTCGACCCAGGACGGCCTGAACACCGTCGCGACCGACTACGCCAAGCTCCTCCCGGGCTTCGCCAAGTAGTCCCTCACCGCAGCCGTCCGGCCCGCCGACCCCCGGCGGGCCGGGCGGCCGGACCCGTAGCAGCAGTCGCCGAAGCGAGGCGGCGGACCTCCCCGAGAAGGTGTCGAACATGTCAGTCGCCGTGCAGGGCGCCACCGGCCAGGGCAGCCGGCAGCGCGATCCGCGTCCGGGCCTGATGGAGCGCCTCAAGCGCTCGTACGCCAAGCACTGGTACGCCTACGCGATGATCGCACCGGTGGTGCTCGTCCTCGGCGTCCTGGTGCTCTACCCGCTCGCCGAGGGACTCTGGCTCACCCTCACCGACGCCAACAGCCTCAACGCGGCCAGGAAGATCGGCGTCAACGAGATCCCGGCGAGCTACCACTTCGTCGGCCTCGACAACTACGCCGACATCCTCTGGGGCCCCGGCTCCTACGACCGCTTCTGGTCGCACTTCGTGTGGACCATCTCCTGGACCGCCCTCTGCGTCGGCCTGCACTACACCATCGGCCTCGGCCTCGCCCTGCTGCTCAACCAGAAGCTCCGCGGCCGCGCCGTCTACCGGATGCTGCTCATCCTGCCGTGGGCCGTGCCGACCTTCGTCACCGTCTTCTCCTGGCGGCTGATGCTCGCCGACGGCGGCGCCGTCAACGGCCTGCTCTCCGCGCTGCACCTGCCCGAACCCGGCTGGCTGGACGACCCGCTGGCCCAGAAGGCCGCCGCCGTCCTGGTCAACACCTGGGTCGGCGTCCCGTTCATGATGATCTCGCTGCTCGGCGGCCTCCAGTCGATCCCGGCCGAGCTGTACGAGGCCGCCGAGATGGACGGCGCCACCGCCTGGCAGCGGTTCCGCCACGTCACCCTGCCCGGGCTGCGCACCGTCTCCTCGACCGTCGTACTGCTCGGTGTGATCTGGACGTTCAACCAGTTCGCCGTCATCTTCCTGCTGTTCGGCGCCAACGGCGCTCCGGACGCCCAACTGCTGGTCACCTGGGCCTACCGGCTCGGCTTCGGCCAGCAGCCCCGGGACTACGCGCAGTCCGCCGCCTACGGCGTGATCCTGCTCTCCATCCTGATCGTCTTCACCGGCTTCTACCGCCGCTGGCTCGCCCGCAACGAGCGCGCGAACGGCTGACCCGGCGAACCGTACGACCACGAAGGAGGCACCCCGATGAGCACCACCACCGACCGACCCACCCCCCGCGCCGCCGCCCGCACCGCGGCCCCCGCCGCCCGGCCCGCCAAGGTCCGCGCCCGGGGCGAGAGCACCCCGCTCGCCAAGGCCCTGATGCACGGCGCGCTGATCCTGGCCAGCCTGGTCGCCCTGTTCCCGGTGGCGTGGATCCTCTACGTCTCGCTCGGTCCGGACAAGACCGACTACCTGCACCCCGGCGCGATCCTCGACAAGATCACCTTCTCGAACTACCGCACGGTGCTGTTCGACACCGACTTCACGACCTGGTTCGGCAACGCCTTCCTGGTCTCCGGTGTCACCACCGTGTTCGGCGTGATGATCGCCGCCTCCACCGGCTACGCCGTCTCCCGGATGCGCTTCCCCGGCCACAGGCCGCTGATGTGGTCGCTGCTGGTCACCCAGATGTTCCCGATCGCGGTGCTGATCGTGCCGATGTACACGATCCTCTCCCGGCTCGGCCTGCTGGACAGCTACCTCGGCCTGATCCTGGTCTACTCGACCACCACCGTGCCCTACTGCGGCTGGCTGCTGAAGGGCTACTTCGACACCATCCCGGTGGAGATCGACGAGGCCGGCCGGGTCGACGGGCTCTCCCCGTTCGGCACCTTCTGGCGGCTGGTGCTGCCGCTCGCCCGCCCGGGCCTGGCGGTCGCCGCCTTCTACTCCTTCCTCACCGCCTGGGCCGAGGTCGCCTTCGCCTCCACCTTCATGCTCAGCTCCGACAAGTACACGCTGGCCGTCGGCCTGCAGACCTTCGTCAGCGAGCACGACGCCCAGTGGAACCTGATGGCCGCCACCGCGGTGCTGATCGCGATCCCCTCCTCGGTCCTCTTCTACCTGGTGCAGCGCCACCTGGTGACCGGGCTGACCGCCGGCGCCTCGAAGTCCTGACCGCCGGCGCTCCCCGTCCTGACTGCTCCTCCTCCACCCCCAAGGGATACCGTCCATGACCCAGAACCTGGCCGACACCTCCCGGCCCGCCGCCGACGCCACCGCTCACGAGGCCGGTGCCGGCGCGGACAGAGGCTGGTGGCGGGACGCGGTCATCTACCAGGTGTACCCGCGCAGTTTCGCCGACTCCAACGGCGACGGCATGGGCGACCTGCCCGGCATCCGCAGCCGCCTGCCCTACCTGCGCGACCTCGGCGTGGACGCCGTCTGGCTGTCGCCGTTCTACGCCTCCCCGCAGGCCGACGCCGGCTACGACGTGGCCGACTACCGGGCGGTGGACCCGATGTTCGGCACCCTGCTGGACGCGGACGCGCTGATCCGCGACGCCCACGCGCTGGGCCTGCGGATCATCGTGGACCTCGTCCCCAACCACTCCTCCGACCAGCACGAGTGGTTCCAGCGCGCCCTGCGCGAGGGCCCCGGCTCCCCGCTGCGCGAGCGCTACCACTTCCGTCCCGGCCAGGGCGAGAACGGCGAACTGCCGCCCAACGACTGGGAGTCCATCTTCGGCGGCCCGGCCTGGACCCGCTCGGAGAACCCGGACGGCACCCCCGGCGACTGGTACCTGCACCTGTTCGCCCCCGAGCAGCCCGACTTCGACTGGGACAGCCCGGCCGTCGCCGACGAGTTCCGCTCCATCCTGCGGTTCTGGCTGGACATGGGCGTCGACGGCTTCCGGATCGACGTCGCCCACGGCCTGGTCAAGGCCCCCGGCCTGCCCGACCTCGGCGGCGGCGACCAGCTCAAGCTGCTCGGCAACGACGTCATGCCGTTCTTCGACCAGGACGGCGTGCACGAGATCTACCGCAGCTGGCGCAAGATCCTCGACGAGTACCCCGGCCAGCGGATCGGCGTCGCCGAGGCCTGGACCCCGACCGTCGAGCGCACCGCGAACTACGTCCGCCCGGACGAACTGCACCAGGCCTTCAACTTCCAGTACCTGGGCACCTCCTGGGACGCGGCCGAGCTGCGCGGCGTGATCGACCTCTCGCTCGACTCGATGCGCCCGGTCGACGCCCCCACCACCTGGGTGCTCTCCAACCACGACGTCACCCGGCACGCCACCCGGTTCGCCAACCCGCCCGGCCTCGGCACCCAGATCCGCACCCCCGGCGACCGCGCGCTCGGCCTGCGCCGCGCCCGCGCCGCCACCCTGCTGATGCTCGCCCTGCCCGGCTCCGCCTACGTCTACCAGGGCGAGGAGCTCGGCCTGCCGGACGTCACCGACCTGCCCGACGAGGTCCGCCAGGACCCGTCGTTCTTCCGCCAGGCCGGCCAGGACGGCTTCCGCGACGGCTGCCGGGTCCCGATCCCGTGGTCCGGCACCGAGGCCCCGTACGGCTTCGGCCCGGACGCCGGCGGCCCGTCCTGGCTGCCGCAGCCCGCCGAGTGGGCCGCGCTCAGCGTCGAGGCGCAGACCGGCGACCCGACCTCCACCCTGGAGCTGTACCGCTCCGCGCTGGCCCTGCGCCGGGACCGCGACGACCTCGGCGCCGGCCGCGAGGTCGAGTGGCTGGAGAGCCCCGAGGGCACCCTGGCGTTCCGCCGCGGCTCCTTCGTCTGCACCGTCAACGCCACCGGCGCCCCGGTCGCGATACCGGCGCCCGGCCGGCTGCTGCTGACCTCCGCCGGCGCCGACCCCCGGGTCGTCGACGGCGAGGCGGTGCTGGCCGCGGACAGCACCGACTGGTGGGCGGTCTGACGTGGTTGCAATAGGCTCTGGGACCGTGACTACGGCGCGACTCTCAGACATCGCGGCGCAGGCGGGGGTCAGCGAGGCCACCGTCTCCCGCGTGCTCAACGGCAAGGCGAACGTCTCCGCCACCACCCGGCAGACCGTGCTGGCGGCGCTGGACGTGCTCGGCTACGAGCGGCCGACCCGGCTGCGCCAGCGCAGTGCCGGGCTGATCGGACTGATCACCCCGGAACTGAGCAACCCGATCTTCCCGGCGCTGGCCCAGGTGATCGAGCAGGCGCTGAGCCGGCACGGCTACACGCCGGTGCTCTGCACCCAGACCCCGGGCGGCTCCACCGAGGACGAACTGGTCGAGATGCTGGTCGACCGGGGCGTGGCGGGCATCGTCTTCGTCTCCGGCCTGCACGCCGACAGCACCGCCGACCACGACCGCTACGCCCGGCTGGCCGGGCGCGGGGTGCCGTTCGTGCTGATCAACGGCTACAGCGAGAAGATCGACGCGCCGTTCATCTCGCCGGACGACCGGGCCGCGATGTGGATGGCCGTCCAGCACCTGGCCGAACTCGGCCACGAGCGGATCGGGCTGGCCGTCGGGCAGCGGCGGTACGTGCCGGTGCTGCGCAAGATCGAGGGCTTCACGGCGGCCCTGCGGGAGGTGCTCGGGCACACCCGGGAGGAGGCCGAGGAGCTCGTCCGGCACACGCTGTTCAGCGTGGAGGGCGGGCACGCGGCGGCCGGGGCGCTGCTGGACAAGGGCTGCACGGCGATCGTCTGCGGCAGCGACATGATGGCGCTCGGCGCGATCCGGGCGGTCCGTCAGCGGGGCCTGGCGGTGCCGCAGGACGTCTCGGTGGTCGGTTTCGACGACTCGCCGCTGATAGCTTTCACCGAGCCGCCGCTGACCACCGTCCGCCAGCCGGTGGAGGCGATGGCCACTGCGGCCGTGGACGCCCTGCTGGAGGAGGTCGGCGGCAACGCCGTCCAGCGCGGGGAGTTCATGTTCCAGCCGGAGCTGGTGATGCGCGGCTCGACCGGGGGCCGCGCGCGCTGAGGAGACACCACGAGGGCCCGGGAGCGAACCGCTCCCGGGCCCCTCGGCGTTCGGCTCAGCCCTCCTGGGCGGTGGGCCGGTCCGGGGTGACCCGGTGGCCGTCGGCGGCGTCACCGGTGCGGGTCTCGGTGCGCCGGCCCCGCTCCAGGAAGTCGCGGAGGATCAGTTCGACGGCGTCCTGCGGGTTCCTGGTGCCGGACAGCATCATCGCGTCGATGGCGAGATTGGCGTCGAGCGAGACGGTGACCTGGGCCATGGTGACTCCTCCTCGGGTGCAGAGCAGCAGCATGCCCGCCGGGGCGGGCCTTTGACCATGGTTGTCCGGGACGGTGATCGCGGCTGTGCCCGCGCGTGGGCACGCCGCAGCCCCCGGGGAGAGGAGCGACGGCTCTCCCCGGGGGCCACGGGCCCGCGGACGGACCCCGGGCGTTACCGGATCAGACCCGGCCGGCGAAGTCCGGCGCCCAGTTGGCGACGGTCTGGAGCCGCACGCCCGAGCTCGGGTTGGCGGCCTCGATGTACTTGCCGTCGCCGATGTAGAGCGCGACGTGGTAGACGCCGGAGTCCTGGCCGTTGTTGGACCAGAACAGCAGGTCGCCCGCCTTGAGCGAGTCCAGCGAGACGTGCGTGGACGCGGCGGCCTGGTCGGCGGCGACGCGCGGGACGGAGACGCCCGCGGCGCGCAGCGCGGCCTGGGTCAGGCCGGAGCAGTCCCAGCCGCCGTTGCCGGTGCCGCCGTAGACGTAGGCCTGGCCGACCTTCGACTGGGCGAAGGAGACGGCGGCGGCCATGCTGCCGGTGGCGGCCGGAGCGGGGGCCGGGGTCTCGGCCTTCGCGGTGGCGTCGGCGGCGGGCTTGGCGGCCGTCCCGGAGCCGTTCTGGGCGTCCTTGGCGCGGTTGAACCAGTCGAAGCCCTGGCCCGACCTGTCGGCGGCCGGGGTCTTCGCCTCGGCGCGGTCGCCGAGGGTCAGGTGCTGGCCCGGGTAGATGCTGTGCGGGCCCTCGGCCAGGGTGGAGCGGTTGAGCTCGTACAGCCGCTCCCAGCCGCCCTGGACGTTGTTCTTGTCGGCGATGGAGGAGAGCCAGTCGCCGGCGACCACGGTGTAGTCGGCGGAGGCCTCCTGGCCCGCCTGGCGGTGCCACTTCTGCCAGTCCTGGGCGCCGGTGCGCTGCTGGGCGGCGTCGGAGGCGGCCGGGGCCGGGTTCTCGGGCTTGGTGGCGGGCTTCTCGGCCGGCTTGGCGGCCGGCTTCTCGGCGGGCTTGGCGGCCGGGGCCGGGGTCTTGGCGGCCGGCGCGGTGGTGGCGGAGGTGTCCACGGCGGCGGGGGTGCCGCCCTTGGTCAGACCGGCCTGGACCGAGCAGACCGGCCAGGCACCGGGGCCCTGCACGGCGAGCACCTTCTCGGCGATCGCGATCTGCTGGTCCTTGGTGGCGAGGTCGGCACGGGCGGCGAAGGCGGTGCCGCCGAACCCGGCCCAGGTGGAGTTGGTGAACTGGAGGCCGCCGTAGAAGCCGTTGCCGGTGTTGATGCTCCAGTTGCCGGTGCTCTCGCACTGGGCGACCTTGTCCCAGGTGGCGACGGAGGCGGCCGAGGCGGTGCCGGCGGTGAGGCAGGGGACGGTGAGGCCGATGCCCGCGACGCCGAGGGCGGCGATCGCGCGACGGGTACGGCCGGACAGACGGGTGCCGTTGGTGGGCAGCATGAAGAACGTGGTCCTCTCCCACGCCTGCGAGGTGAGCTGTCGGATTCGGGCCGGAGTTGCCCGGCCGCGCTGTGGACGCGGCTTCACCCCTAGCCCGGGTCCGGTCCGAGGACCGGTCCTGGGCGAACTACCTGTGGTTCCCCCGCTCCTGCCGTGATGTATTGCGCTGCCAGCACGCCCGACGGCAGGACTCGGCGTCGCGGACGGGCTGGGTCCGTGTGGCCACGAACGGGGAGCACGTTAAGCAGAGGCGGCTTCAAACCGCAAACATGTGTGACGACCGTCACAGTTTACGAAAGACGTGCTGAACCGCTGTCCTTCATGATCAGAAATGACCGATTTCCGGCAACGCCCGTCATGGCCAACACAACTGCCTATGCTTCAGAGCGTCGGCACCACGCCGGCGCAGACGCAGCCGCCCGGGGGGAGGGCTACGCACCGATGGGCATCGACGAGGAGCCGGACGCCGCCCGTCCGGCCGCCAGGCCGCGCGGGGCGCACCGCAGGGCAAAACATCGCAGAGCGGACATCCCACCCGAACCGCCCCGAACTCCCGTAACCCGCCGCGCATTACTGCGCTGGCTGGCCGTCGGCACCGCCTTCGCGGCGATCAGCGGCGAGGAGGTCCTGCGCCGCTCGCTGACCGGAGAGACCCGGCTGGTCACCCCGGCCGCCGTCGTCGGCTCCGGCCCGCCCGGGGAGGGCGCCCCGATGGGCCAGGACGGCGGCCACGGCGCCGCCCCGCCGGACGCCGCCGCCCCGGGCACCGGAGCCCCGGGCACGGGGCCCCCCGAGCAGCCGGCCCCCGCGCCCACCGTCGACCAGGGTGGCCGCCGCTGGTCCGACCGGGCCGGCTGGGGCGGCAGCCCGCCCGGACCGCGCAGCGCCGTCCGGATCACCGACAAGGTCCTGCTCGACACCGACGCCGAGGTCGGCTCCCTGCTGGTCGAGCCGGGCGGCAGTCTCACCTTCGCCGCCGACCGCACCCTCACCCTCGCCGCCGCGGGCAACGTCGAGATCCGCGGCACCCTCGCCCTCGCCCCCGACGGCGACCGGGTCCACACCCTCCGCTTCCCCTCCGTCGACGAGAAGCGCTTCCAGGGTGACGGCATGAAAGTGGTCGACACCGATGTGGGCCTCTGGGTCACCGGCGCCGGCTACCTGCGGCTGGACGGCGCCGCCAAGACCGCCTGGGTCCGCGCCGAGCGCGAGCTCAGGGCCGGCGACACCGTCGTCGACCTGGCCGCTCCGCCGGCCGGCTGGCTCCCCGGCGACGAACTGGCCGTCACCCCGACCGGCCCGCCCGACCAGGACGGCTTCGCCGCCGCCTACGACCTCGTCACCGTCCGGTCCGTCAGCGGAACCACCGTCACCCTGAACACCCCGCTCAAGTACCCGCACCCCAGGGTCGCCGCCGGAGGGGGCGTCACGGTCGGCGCCGAACTGCTCAACCTCACCCGCACCGTCCGGGTCGAGGGCAGCGCCAAGGGCCGCGCCCACGTCCACCTCACCAGCACCCGCCGGGCCGACGTCCGGCACAGCGCGCTGCGCTGGGTCGGGCCGCGCGCCGACACCAAGGAGACCTGGCGGGGCCCGGACGGCACCGCGCCCGTCACCGCGCCGGTGCTCGGCCGGTACGGGCTGCACTTCCACCGGCTCGGCGACGCCACCCGTGGCACCGTGGTCGAGGGCGTGGTCGTCCGGGACGCGGGCAGCCACGCGTTCGTGCCGCACGCCAGTCACGGCATCACCTTCCGCAGCTGCGTCAGCCACGAGACCTGGGAGGACGCCTACTGGTGGGACGGCCCGCTGGACACCCGCACCCCCCAGCAGCCCTCCGACGACATCGTCTACGAGTCCTGCGTCGCCTCCCGCACCCTGCTCGAACCCAACCCCCGGGCCTACCGGCTGACCGGCTTCAACCTCGGTGCGGGCACCGGCGGCAAGGCCGTGGACTGCGTCGCCGTCGGGGTGCAGGGCGCCACCGGTGCCTCCGGCTTCGAGTGGCCGGAGAACAGCGAGGGCGTCTGGACCTTCCAGCGCTGCCTGGCCCACAACAACCTGCAGGACGGCATCTTCGTCTGGCTCAACGCCCAGCGGCACCATGTGGTCACCGAGTTCGCCGCCTACCACAACGGCGGCTGGGGCATCGAGCACGGCGCCTACCTCAACGACTTCGACTACACCGCGAGCGTGCTGTACGGCAACGCCGGCGGGGGAGTGGCACTGCACGCGCTCGGCCGGGACCGCGGTAGCAACTTCGACGGGCTGCTGATCGACGCCGCCGGGCGCAGCGACTTCGCGGTGTCCACCGCCCGGCACGAACTCGCCGGGGAGTCGGTCACCTTCAGCCGCAGCCGGTTCACCGGCTACCGTAGGGCCGGGATCGCGTTCCGGGCCGGGGCCGACGGCAAACCGGACGACGTGCTGGTGCTGGACTGCGAGTTCGGCGGCAACGAGCTCTGGCTCGACCCGGAGGCCGGGGCGCCCAAGAACATCCTGCTGCGCCGGGCCGGAACGACCGAGGTGCTCCAGGTCCGCCGGGCGGGCGAGGAGGGCAACGACCGGCCGCAGTGGAACGCGGTCGCCGCGTCGGTGCCGACCCTGGCGGGCCAGTCCCGGCCGGTGCAGGTGCCGGAGCTCAGGCTGAAGCACGCGGCCGCGCCCACCGGGCGGGTGGGGCGGTGACGGTGCCGCGGCGGCGCCGGGTGCCTCCGGCGGACGCGCGGCGGGCCCGGAACGGCGCTGCCGTTCCGGGCCCGCCCACGCGGTGTCCGCTACTGGGCGGCGTGCCGCCCGTTGCCGCGGAGGCCGGTCTCGTCGGTGTCCTCGGCCTCGTCGGCCCCGAAGTCGGGGGCGACGGCCGGCAGCGCGGCCAGGTAGGTGGAGGCGACCAGCTGACCCACCGCCTGGTACGCGCCCAGCGGCGCGGCCGACGGGCAGCCGGACTCCTCGGCGGCCGCGGCGAGCAGCTCGGCGTCCGCCTCGGGGCCGATCACCAGCGGGGCCAGGGCCGGGTTCTGGGCACCCATCTCCTTGAGGTGGGCGACGGCCTCGGCCACCGAGCCGGGGATGTCCAGCGCGGCGGCGACGACCGGGACGGCGAGCCGGGCGGCCAGCAGCATGCCGGTGATGCCGGCCGCGTCGGCCGCGGGCTGCCCACCGACGGTGGTGAGCACCACGCCGTCGGCGGCGGTCGCGATGGCGAACAGGCGGGCGCGGTCGGCGCGGGCCAGACCGGCCTCGGAGAGGCGGACGTGGA
The DNA here is from genome assembly GCF_036010405.1 of Kitasatospora purpeofusca. Classification (NCBI taxonomy): domain Bacteria; kingdom Bacillati; phylum Actinomycetota; class Actinomycetes; order Kitasatosporales; family Streptomycetaceae; genus Kitasatospora; species Kitasatospora purpeofusca. Next base: position 7,945,526 of record NZ_CP108561.1, read on the forward strand.
CGGCCTCGGCGAGCAGCGGGTGCGGGCCCAGGGTGTCGGTGACCTGGGCGCCGTACTCGGCGGCGAGGGCGTGCAGTTCGGGGAGGAAGCCGTGCGGGCCGGGCACCAGCGGTACCACGACGGGCGTCGGCAGGCCGGCCTCGGCCGCTTCGGTCAGGAGTTCGGCGACGGTGCGCTCGGCCGTGGTCCCGCCGGTCTGCCGGCCGTCGGCCCCGCCGGTCGGCAGGTAGCCGGCGGCGGTCAGCACGCCGTTCTGCTCGCTGCGGACGATCGACAGCAGCTCCTCGACCACGGACCGGGATTCCGGTCCGGCGGCCGCGGGGACGGCGAGCAGCAGGGCCGGGGAACCGGCCGGGATCTCGGGGCGCTCGGGACGGCGGTGGCGCCCCCGCGCACGGGAGCCTGGAGTACGGACGGGCAGTGGCGCGCCCGGGATGGCTGCGGTGCTCATGGCGGAGATCGTAGGACATCGGCCCGCCCGGCCCGCATTCGGCTGCCGTACCGGGTGGGACCACCACTGCGAAAACCGGACATAACCGGCCTCCGGGCGGCAGTTGTCCCGGTACCCGCGTAGATGCGACGGAACGGGGCTTTCGTTGCTCGAGTGGCGCGTGAGATGTCTCACAGCATACGACCGGCCTGACGGAGCGTCACTGAGGTGCGACTCCCGGCGTCGGAAGATCAACATTCAGCGGGGGGTCGCCTACGGGCGGTTAGCGGCTACTTGTCGATTCGCTCGGCTATGTCCGCTTATATACCGCCGGGGGGCTCCTTGTGAAGAGTTCCGGTTCGGTGTCGAAAAGGCCGTGCACCTGCAATGTCCCGTGCTGATGCACGTGCACTGGAGCTATCATCGCGTCAAGTGAGGCGTTGTGCCGGGCCGGTACGGGGCCGGCCCGGTCGTACGGCCGGGGCCGGGGCGCCGAGCTGGACGACCCACTCCGGAGCTCTTCGGGAGATTTCTATGCACGACTCGCACGACACGTACGACACGTACAACGGGATGGCCGCTGCGGACCTCGAAGGCGTGGTCTGGCAGAAGAGCCTGCACAGCAATTCCCAGGGGAACTGCGTCGAATTCGCCGCCCTTCCGGGGGGCGAGGTGGCGATGCGCAACTCGCGCTTCCCGGACGGTCCGGCGCTGATCTACACCCGGGCCGAGATCGCCGCACTGCTGCTGGGGGCCAAGGACGGGGAGTTCGACCACCTGGCGGTCTGACCGGTCGCCGGCTTCACCATCGGGGGGCCGTCGTGGGTGCTGACACCACGACGGCCTTTAGTCTTTTTCGGCCGTGCTTGCCGGTTCTCCCGGCTCTCCCGCCCCCGGGATCCCGGGCCGAGGGGCGCCCGGCCTTCGCGGCCGGGCCCGCTTCCGCCGCTGGGCCCGCTTCCCCCGCTGGGCCCGCTTCCGCCGCTCTGCCGAGCCGCCGCACGCGGATCGGAGTGGCAGGGTTCGGAGTGGCAGGGATCGGAGCGACGCCACCGCCGGGAGGCTGCCGGTGCCCGCTGCCCGTGGGCCGCCGATCGCCGTTGCCGGGGTGGAGTGGTCGCCGAAGAAGCCTGCCGGCCGTGGTGTGGTGTTCCCGGCGCGACTGTCGGCGGACGCCGAGTCAGGCGTCGGGCGTCAGGAGTCAGGCATCAGGCCGAGCGCCGGTGCCGTCCGCCGAACTCGGCCGCGGGGACCGGTCGCAGGCTCTCCTCCGCCTCGAACAGCGCCCAGACGACCTTGCCGCCGCCCAGCGGGTGCCAGCCCCAGGAACGGCTGAAGGAGTCCACCAGGTGCAGTCCGCGGCCGGACTCGGCCACGAAGTCCGCCTCCCGGGCCACCGGGCCCAGGCTGCTGGGGTCGCTCACCGCGCAGACCACCTGGGGCGCGCGGTGCACGAGGCTTATTCGGATCGGCAGCCTGCCCTCGGGCGTCGGCTGCGTGGGAAAGTCGTGGTCGTCCGCCGCCGTCGGGCACGCGCCGATCGCGTGCCGCAACGCGTTGGTCACCAGCTCCGAGGCCACCAGCGCGACATCGTCGAAGAGCTCGCCCAGGCCCCAGCGCTGCAGGGCGGTCCTGGCGAAGTCGCGCGCGGTTCTGACGGCTTCGTAGCGGGGAGCGAGCGTACACGTGACCACATGGGGGTCGACTGCCAAAGCCGTTCCGGTGCTCATGAAGAGCTCCTCCCATAAGGGGGCGGACACGGCTGGACCCGCCGGGGTCATGCCGGTCACCTCCGACTCGCTCGGCCGCGCGGCCGCCTCGACCAGGCGCGCGCGCACGAGGGCCCGGAGGCGCGGGGGCGCTACCGGGCCGGTGCACGGAATCGCGCGTGGGGTCGACGCGGAGCCCGCGGGATTGCCAGGGATGTGCAGGTGCACGTGCACCATCGTGCTCTGCGCTCACTACAGATGCAAGAGCCGATTCACGTGCAGTCGTTCAAATGGCATATGCAAGCGCCGGATGCACGTGCATCCTGGTGTGCGGAGTGCAGAACCGATAGGAACATCCGTCAGTATCGGCACCGTGAGCGCTCAACTGATGGCAGACTGTGCGCTGTTTGCCCTAGGTGGAGGTTAGGACCGCATGACCACAGTTCAGCCGGGCGGCGGCTCGATGGTCCGCCGGATCCTCCTCGGCTCCCAGCTGCGCCGGCTCCGCGAGACGCGCGGCATCACCCGCGAGGACGCGGGCTACGCGATCCGGGCTTCCGAGTCCAAGATCAGCCGCATGGAACTCGGCCGGGTCAGCTTCAAGGAACGTGACGTCGCCGACCTGCTCAGCCTCTACGGCGTGGACGACGGCCTCGAACGCGAGGCGCTGCTCGGCCTGGTCCGTGAGGCCAACAAGTCGGGCTGGTGGCACAGCTTCAACGACGTCCTGCCGGGTTGGTTCCAGACCTATGTCGGCCTCGAGGAGGCCGCTGCCCTGATCCGCACCTACGAAGTCCAGTTCGTCCCCGGCCTGCTGCAGTCCGAGGAGTACGCACGGGCGGTTTTCGGCCAGAGTCGGCCGGTGATCAGCGAGGAGGAGGTCGAACGCCGGGTCAGCCTGCGGATGCGCCGTCAGAAGCTCCTCACCGAGGGCGGCAGCCCGCGGCTCTGGGCGGTCATCGACGAGGCCGCGCTGCGCCGTCCGGTCGGCGGCCCCAAGGTGATGCGCGGCCAGGTCCAGTACCTGATCGACGCCGCCGAGCAGGCCAACGTGGTCATCCAGGTCATGCCGTTCCGCTTCGGTGCGCACGCCGGTGAGTCCGGTGCGTTCACCATCCTGCGCTTCCCCGAGCAGGACCTCGCGGACGTGGTGTACCTGGAGCAGCTGACCAGCGCGTTGTACCTGGACAAGCGCGACGACGTCGACGCCTACATCCAGGTCATGGAGCGGCTCTGCGTGGACAGCCTCACGCCCGAGCGCACCATCGACCTGCTGGCCTCGATCCTCAAGGAGCGCTGAGCCCGGACCGGACCGGTGCCCCCGGGGCGCCGGACAGGCAGGGCGGCCGCCGGCCGCCGCGGTTCAGCCGCGGGCCGGCGGCCGTTCCCGTTCCGGCGGGAGCGGCTGCGGCGGACGGCCCAGGTGCCAGGGCAGGTCGTAGCGGCGGAACAGGTCGGCCCGGATCGGGGCCAGCGGGAGTTCCGCCCCGGGCAGCAGCACGCCTATGCAGCCGCCCATCAGCGCGCTGCGCAGTACCGCGTGCTCGGCCGGCGGGTCGGGTGCGCCCCAGTCGCGCAGCAGTCCCTGGAGGATCGAGCCGAGCCGCTGCTGCTCCGGGTCCTGGACGAAGGCGCCGGTGTCCGGGTCGAGGATGAGCGCGAGGTGCGAGCGCATCACCCTCGGGTGGTCCATGGCCAGGCTCAGCACCGCGTCGATGGCCCGGGCGAGCCGGTCCTCGGGGCCGGCCTCGGGTGCCAGCTCGTCGAGGGCGGTGGAGAGCGCCTGGTGCATCATCCGGTGGGTGGCCGACTGCATCAGCAGCCGTTTGCCGTCGAAGTAGTAGGAGAGCAGGCCGCGCGCGAGCCCGGCCCGCTCGGCGATGTCGGTCAGCGTGGTGCCGGCGTATCCGCGCTGGTCGACCAGCTCGACGGTGGCCCGCATGATGCGGCGCCGGGAGCGCTGGCGCATCTCCTCATTGACCGAATCCCCGCGAGGTGCCATCGTGTCTGCTCCGTACGTTCGTTGGCTGGCGGCCAATATACTGGCCGGGCCGGCGACCGGACCCCGGCGACCGGCAATCGGCCGGGCGGTCCGGGTTCGGCCCGTACGGAGGCGCCGGCCCTACCAACACGGGGGTTTGGTAGAGCCGGCGCCCAGCCCGACGGCGAAGGGTGGATCCGGGTGATGCGGAACCTCTGCCGCCGCTCAGCTCTTGCTGAGGATCTCGTCGCGGCGCCCGGCCAGGTCCTCCCGGCCTACTGACGGATAATCATAGTCCGGTACCGGCAGGGAGGTTGCCTTCTTCCGCCGGTCGAGCACGGCTCCCGCCACCGCGATCACCAGGCCGACCAGCGCGACCCCGGTGACGAACAGCAGGGCCGGCCGGTAGCCGTCCAGCTGGGCCTCGGCGCCGGTGCCGCCGTTGCTGCCCGCGGTGATGATCGCGGTGGCGCCGGCCAGGACGACCGCGGTGCCCACCTGGATCGCGGTGTTCACCAGGCCCGAGGCGAGGCCCTGCTCCTCGTCCGCCACCCCGTCGGTGGCGGCGATGTTCACCGAGGGGAAGGCGAGCGCGAAGCCGACGCCGAGCAGGACGATCGAGGGCAGCACCAGCACCGGGTACGAGCTGTGCGCGTCCAGCCGCAGGAACAGGGCGAACGCGCCGACCAGGGCCAGCAGGCCGATCGGCAGCAGCCGGCCGGTGCCGAAGCGGTCCACCACCGGGCCCATGAACGGCGCCGAGAGCGCGATCATCGCGCCGGCCGGGAGCAGCCCGAGCGCCATCGTCAGGGCCGACCAGCCGAGCAGGTCCTGCAGGTAGAGGGTGACCACGAACTGGAAGCCGCCGTACGCGCCGGTCATCGCGAAGGCGATCACATTGGCCCGGGCGACCGAGCCGTTGCGGAAGATGCCGAGCCGCACCAGCGGGTGCGCGGTCCGGCTCTCGACCACCAGGAACGCCGCCGCCAGCAGCGCCACGACGGCCAGCGAGCCCAGGGTGCGCAGGCTCAGCCAGCCCGCGCCCTGCGCCTCGGTGACGGTGAACACCAGCAGCAGCACGGCGGTGGTGCCGGTGATCGCGCCGAGCACGTCGTAGCGGCCGGTGGCCTTCTCCTCGGTCGGGCGGGGGAGCAGCCGGACGGCGAAGACCAGGGCGATCAGCGCGATCGGGACGGGCATCAGGAAGGTCCAGCGCCAGCCGACCGCGGTGAGCAGGCCGCTGAGCACCAGGCCGAGCGAGAAGCCGCTGGCGCCGCAGGTGGTGTAGATCGACAGTGCCCGGTTGCGGGCCGGGCCCTCGGGGAAGGTCGTGGTGATGATCGACAGGCCGGCCGGCGCGGTGAACGCGGCCGCGACGCCCTTGAGGAAGCGGGCGGCGATCAGCAGGCCGCCGTCGTCGACCAGGCCGCCGAGCAGGGAGGCGGCGGCGAAGACGCCGAGCGCGGTCAGGAAGACCCGGCGGCGGCCGAGCAGGTCGGCGGTGCGGCCGCCGAGCAGCAGCAGGCCGCCGTAGCCGAGCACGTAGCCGGAGACCACCCACTGGAGGGTGGAGGTGGACAGGTGCAGTTCGGAGCCGATGGACGGCAGGGCGATGCCGACCATCGAGATGTCCAGGGCGTCCAGGAAGAGCGCGGCGCAGAGCACGATCAGGGTGCCCCAGAGTCGGGGAGTCCAGTGGGCCCCGGCATGTGACGGATCGTCGGTGGTCGTGGCGGTCGCTGTGGTCATGACGCAAGACACTACATGCACATGCATCCAATGCAAGTGAATAAGATGTTAACGCATAAGTTGTTGACGCTGTGATACTGTGGCGGGGTGGCTGAACTCGACTCCCCGGAGGAGGCAGGGCTGGTCGCCCAGTGGCGCGACCTGCTCGCCCGGCATGCCCGGACCGCCTGTCTGCTCGACCGCGAGCTCGGCGAGAAACACGGCCTGGGCATGAGCGAGTTCGAGGTGCTGGAGCGCCTCGTCGAGGGCTGCGACAGCGGCGACAAGGGCCTGCGCGTGCAGGAGCTCGCCCCCACCGTGCACCTCAGTCAGAGCGCCCTCTCCCGGCTGATCGGCCGACTGGAGAAGGCGGGGCTGGTCACTCGGGCGATGTGCGCCGCCGACCGGCGCGGCATCCAGGTCGCGCTCACGGAGGAGGGCTGCCGGCGCTACGCCGAGGCCCGCGAGCTGCATCGCGAGGTGCTGTCGCTCACCCTGACCGAGGAGCCGTAGGGCGCTTCGGCAAGGATCCGACGCTCCGTCAATGTCGCTGCTTCGCGCAGGTGTTGGCGGGGCGGCTCAGCGCAGAGCGAGCAGCCCCGGGGCGACGGCCAGCAGGACGACCGCAGCGGGCACCGCCAGGGCGGCCACGGTCAGTCGCAGCCGGTGCGGCACGGACAGCCTCGGCCGCCCCGCCAGCAGTCGGTCCACCCGCTTCGGGGACTGCGCCTGCCCGGGCGGGCAGGCGCCGAACACCCCGCGCTCCAGATTGATCCCCGCCAGCGCCAGGGCCGTGGTGTGGCGCCCGTGCCGGCGCGCCGCCCGGTCGTCCGCCGCCAGCTCCACCAACTCGCCCACCTGGTCCCGGAAGGCGCGGAACACCCCGACCCCGGGGAAGCCGGAGGCGAGCGCCTGCGCCCCCTGGGCCAGCCAGTGGTGCCGGGCCCGCACATGCCCGCGCTCGTGGCTGAGAACCGCCGCCAGTTCGCGGGCGGTGAGCCGGTGGAGGGCCCCGGTGGTGACCACCAGCCGGGAGTCCTGCCCCGGCAGCGACCACGCCTCCGGGCGGACGTTCTCCAGTACCACCAGCCGCTCCCGGCGGGGCCGGGCGCCGACACCCGAGACCGGCTCGATCGACTCCGGCAACGGCGGTGAGAGCTCGGCCAGTTGGGCGTGCCGACGGGCCCGCAGGGCCTTCGCGGTACGGATCTCCCGGGTCAGCGCGACCACCGTCTGCAGCCCGCCCGCCGCCAGCACCGCCGCGCAGAGCCGGCCCCAGCCCTCGGCGTTGTGCAGGCCGTACGCGGCCTCGACGCCGGTCGGCGCGCAGCCGAAGAGCACCGTGCGCAGGTCGGGGAGGGCGGCCATCGCGGCGAGCACCAGGCCCAGCGCGCAGCACAGCAGCACCGCCACCACCAGGCACTGCCAGACCAGCAGCGCCAGGACCGGTTCCCGCTCCACCCAGCGCGCCCGGACCAGCAGCCGGGGGGCGAGGGTGGCGAGCACCAGTCCGAGCAGCAACAGGCCGAGCAGGGCCGTCATGGCATGGGCTCCCCGGGGACGCACGGAGCGCGACAGTGCGCTTCCGGTCAACCTATGCGCTGCCGGAGCCGGGTGGAACGGCTTTCGGTCGCCCAGTGACCAACGCCACGACACCTGGCGGACGGGGGCGGGTCACGAGGGGGCGCCCGGGTGCCGCCGACCCGCTGCCGGTTCGTCGTCCGTCGTCCCGTCCGTCCTCGCCCGGTGCGGACGGACGGGACGGCGGACGGTCGTCACATGGTCAGGAGCATGGCGAACATGCCGATGCCCATGGACAGTCGGCAGGCCCGGGGCAGTCCGGCCGAGGCCACCGCCGCCGTGCCGCCGGAGCCGCTCAGCAGCCGGCTGCCGGACCACAGCGCGTACCCGCCGAAGTAGGCGAGCAGGGCGCCGGTCAGCGCGGGCGAGCCGGTGGCCGGATGGTGCCCGGCGTGCCCGGGGGCGGCGGTCATCGCCAGCGCCATGTACGTCATCGCCAGCGCCCCGACCGCGTGGTGCAGCCGGTGCGCCCGCCGGTCCGGACGGCGGGCCGCCGCCAGCAGCAGGAGCACGGCGGGCGGACCGTAGACCCAGGCCCACACCTCGCCCGGTACGGCCGCACCGGCGACCGCCATCGCGGCCATGCCGAAACCCATCAGTCCCTCGGCGAGGTCCGCCTCGTGGGTGTGCAGCCGGCCGGGACCGGCGCCGGGAAGGGCGGCCGGGGCGGTGGCGGCCGGGGCCGGGACGGGAGTGCACGGGGCGCGGCGCAGCCGGGAGAGGCAGTAGCCACCGGAGGCCGCGGTGAGGACGGCCAGCAGCCAGCTGACCAGGTCTGGACCGTGCAACGGCGGCCTCCCGGGCGGCGCGGACGGGCGTACCGTCCACGATCACCGCTCGCCGCCGTGCACAGCAGGGCGCGTACGGGGGCGCACGGTTGTGCTCCTCGTGGTGCGGTCGGGCGTCGGGCGCCGCCCGGCCCCGGCATTCGGGTACTGGCGCCCGGGTGCGGACGCTCCGGTCACCCGGCGAGCCGGCCCGAGGCGATCACCCGGCTCAGGAAGCGCCGGGTCCGCTCCTCCGTCGGCGCCCCGAACACCCGCTCCGGCGGCCCCTGTTCGAGCACCGCCCCGCCGTCCAGGAAGCAGACCTGGTCGGCGACCTCGCGCGCGAAGCCCATCTCGTGCGTGGCGAGCAGCATCGTCATGCCCCGCTCCTTGAGGTCCCGCACCACCGACAGCACCTCGCCGACCAGCTCCGGGTCCAGCGCGGCGGTGATCTCGTCGAGCAGCAGCAGGCGCGGCCCGGTGGCCAGGGCCCGGACGATCGCCACCCGCTGCTGCTGCCCGCCCGAGAGCCGGTCCGGGTAGGCGCCGGCCCGGTCCGCGAGACCGAGCCGCTCCAGCAGCTCCAGCGCCCGCGCCTCCGCCTCGGCGCGCGGCACCCCGTGCACCCGGCGCGGGGCGAGCGTCACGTTCTCCAGCACGGTCAGGTGCGGGAAGAGGTTGTACGCCTGGAACACCACGCCGATCCGCCGCCGGACGGCGTCCTCGTCCACGCGCGGGTCGGTGATCTCGGTGCCGTCCAGGAACACCGCGCCGTCGTCGATCCGGTCCAGCAGGTTGACGCACCGCAGCAGCGTCGACTTGCCGGAGCCGGACGCGCCGATCAGCGCCGTCACCGAGTGCTCGGGCACGCTCAGGTGCACGTCCGCGAGCACCACCCGGCCGTCGCCGAAGGTCTTGCGCACCGCCTCCAGCCGCAGGACCGGCTCACGGCCGTCGGCCGTCCCGTCTGCTGTCCCGTCGGCCGTCCCGTCGGCCGACTGTCCCGGCACCGTCACGACAGGCCCCCTTCGTAGCGCCGGCGGTCGGCCCGGGCGGTCAGCCAGCCGGTGAACCGGGTCAGCGGCACGGTCAGCGCCACGAAGACGAGCGCCGCCACCAGGTACGGGGTGGAGTTGAACGACCGGCCGTTGATGATCTTCGCCGCGTAGACCGCGTCGATCACCCCGCCGATCGACACCAGCCCGGTGTCCTTCTGCAGGCTGACCAGGTTGTTGAGCAGCGGCGGCACCACCCGGCGCACCGCCTGGGGCAGCACCACGAACCGCATCGCCTGCGTGTGCGACAGGCCCAGCGAGCGGGCGGCGGCCAGCTGGCTCGGGTGCACCGACTCGATCCCGGCCCGGAACACCTCGGACACGTACGCCGCGTAGGTGAGCACCAGCGCCGCGCCGCCCAGCCACAGCGGGTCGGTGGTGACCCCGGTCAGCCGCAGCGCCGGGACGCCGGTGATCATCACCAGCAGGCAGATGATCATCGGCAGGCCGAGGAAGAAGTCCACGTAGACCGTGACCAGCAGCCGCACCGGCAGGAAGACCGGCCCGCGCAGCGTCCGCAGCACCGCGAGCAGCAGGCCGAGGACGAGGATCAGCACCCCGCAGACGGCCATCAGCTCCAGATTGATCCGCAGCCCCTTGAGCACCTCGGGCAGCGCCTGCCGGGCGTACTCGGCACTGAAGAACGAGCGCCGCACCGCCGGCCAGCCCGGCGAGCCGACCACCAGGGCGACCAGCGCGACCGCCGTCAGCACGGTCGAGGCGGTGGCGATCAGCGCCGAGCGGCGGGCGCGGCGGCGGCGGAACGCCTCCCGGGCCAGTCGGCGCGCCGAGGGCCGGTAGCCGGGCGGGGCGGCCGCCTTCCCGTGCTCCGCGGTCACGTCCTCCGTGCTCACCTCCCCGGCGCTCATGTCTCCGGCGCTCACGTCCTCCGTGCTCACCGCAGTACGGGAGCGGACACGGCGTCGGACAGCCACTCCTGCTCCAGCCGCCCGAGCGTGCCGTCGGCCCGCAGCGCGTCCACCGCCGCCGAGACGCAGCCGGTCAGCCGGGAGCCCTTGTCCAGCACCAGTCCGAACTGCTCGGCCCCGCCGCCGGCGCCCGTCAGCTGACCGACCACCACGGCCTCGGTCACCTCGGCCCCGGTGATGTAGAAGGCCGTCGGCAGATCCACCACCAGCGCCTCAACCTGACCGTTCCTCAGCGCGGCCTTCGCCAGGTCGTTGGAGTCGAAGACGGCCGGCGGCGCCGACGGCCGCAGGGTGCCGGTGATCGCCTCCAGGCTGGTGGTCCCCACCTGGGCACCCAGCTTGACCCCCTTCAGGTCGGCCAGGCTCCGGGCCGAGGCGGCCTTGGAGCTCTTCAGCGCGATCACCGCCTGCCGCACGTCGTAGTAGCCGGAGGAGAAGTCCACCGCCTGTCGGCGCTCGGTGCTGATCGACACCTGGTTGATGTCGAAGTCGAAGTCCTTGGGGCCGGGCGCGGTCGCCCGGCCGAACGGTGCGACCACCCAGGACACCTTCTCCTTGGGGTACCCCAGCTTCGCCGCGACCGCGTACGCCACCGCCGATTCGAATCCCTTGCCGTTCTCCGGCCGGTCCTCCGAGAACCACGGCCCGTACGCGGGCTTGTCGGTGCCGACGGCGAGCGTCCCCGCCGTCCGGGTCGGCAGCGCTCCGGGCGAGCAGTCGGCGGAGCCGCCCTGGGCCGGGGACGCGGAGCCGGAACCGGAGGCCGGTTCCTGGGCGGCGCAGCCGGTGACCGCGGCCAGCAGGGCACCGGCGAGCAGCGCGGCGACGACGGACGTGCGGGGGAGGGGCATGGGCGGCGCTCCTGGGCGAAGAGGCGGACCGGTCGGGTGGTGACCTCCCCCGGTGGCGGGCCCGGGACACGCGCGGCATGGTCGCCTTGGGAGGCTTCGTCCCCTGCCGTCCGGAAGATCCCCTCGCCTGTTCACGCGCCTGTCACGCGTGCTCCACCCCTGGTCACGAAAGATCCGGCGCCGAACCCGCCCTTGAACAGAAGAACCTTTCGTACATATGGTGGTCTCGTTGAAAACCCTCCTGTTGAAGTGAGTCCCCGATGCAGAATCTTTCGCCAAGGGTCGCTGTGGCGGCCGACGCCCCGGCCCAGAGCCTCGCCGCGCACCCGGCCTGGCTGCGACTGAAGGACGCCGTCGAGACCCTGCGCCCCCTGCAGTCCAAGGACGGCTCCATCGACCTGGCCGCCGTGCAGCGCCACACCGTCGACCCCCTGGTCGCGACCGTGCGCACCGCCGTCGCCGAGCTGGCCCCGCTCTTCCCGCACGACGCCGCCTACCTGGCCGCCGTCGACGCGGACCTGGCCAAGTGGGCCGACACCGGCTACCGGGAGCCCGACTTCCTGGACTCGCTGCTCGCCTTCCAGCCCGCGACCCAGCGCGAGGACGGCCTCCAGCACCTGGTCGTCTTCCCGATGTACACCCAGAACGGCAACCCGGACCGCAACCTGGAAGCCGTCCTGCTGAACGTCGTGTGGCCCGAGTGGCTGGCCGAGCTGGAGCGGACCCGCTTCGACAACCCGATGTTCGTGCCGATCACCTTCACCGACTTCACGGCCGGTTACGACACCAACTCCGCCGTCCTCTTCCCGGAGACCGTGGCCGTGCGCAAGGCGCCGGAACGATTCACCTGGGGCGGCATCTTCTGCGACCGCGAGGCCGCCCGCTTCCGCGTGGTCTCCACCAACGCCGTCGAACTGCTCGGCCTGGAGATCCCCGCCGACGCCGAGAGCCTGCTGCAGGACCAGGAGCGCTCGCAGCAGACCTTCGTGCTCTGGGACCTCATCCACGACCGGACCCACAGCCACGGCGACCTGCCGTTCGACCCCTTCATGATCAAGCAGCGCAGCCCGTTCTGGATGTACGGCCTGGAGGAGCTCCGCTGCGACCTCACCACCTTCAAGGAGGCGGTGAAGCTGGAGACCGAGGGCAACGTGCACGCCCGCGACGTCCAGTACGCGATCCTCTTCGACCGCCTCTTCCGCTTCCCGGTCAGCGGCGACCGCGTCCGCAACTACGACGGCATGGGCGGCCAGCTGCTCTTCGCCTACCTGCACAAGCACGACGCGCTGCGCTGGCGCGACAACCGCCTCAGCATCGACTGGGAGCGGGCCCCGAAGGTCACCAACGACCTCTGCGCCGAGATCGAGACCCTCTACCGCGACGGTATCGACCGCCCGAAGCCGGCCCACTGGATCGCCGCCTACGAGCTGGTCTCCCGCTACCTCACCCCGCACCCGGCCTCGACCTGGGCGAAGGGCACCGAGGCACTGCCGTTCGGCACCACCGACGGCAAGGCGCTCAACAAGGCGCTGTGCGACGCTGTGCTCCCCGACGAGTTCCCGCTGAGCATGTTCTACGAGGCCCTCTCGAAGAAGCTCGGCGGCGTCATCGCCTCGACCGCCGGTATCACCGGCGCCGGCCTGCAGGGAGTCGCCGCGTGACCACCGCACCCAAGGGACCGCTGACCGGCAAGGTCATCGCCGTCGCCGGAGCCAGCGGCCCGGCCGGCCAGGCCGTGCTGCGCCGCCTCGCCTCCGACGGCGCCACCGTCATCGGCGCCGACATCGACGCCCAGCGCCTGGAGTCCGCACTCGACTCCGTCCGCATCGCCGTCCGCGGCGCGCGCGTCAGCGGCCAGGTCATCGACCTCCTCGACCCGCAGGAGGTCCACGACTGGGCCGACCACCTGGAGGCCGAGCACGGCCACGTCGACGGCGTGTTCCACCTCGTCGGCGGCTGGCGCGGCAGCAAGACCTTCTTCGACAGCCGGATCGACGACTGGGACTTCCTGCACGACACCGTCGTGCGCACCCTCCAGCACACCTCGCTGGCGTTCCAGCCCGCCCTGGTCCGCAGCGAGTCCGGCCGCTACGCGATGATCTCCGCCGCCGCCGCGCACAAGCCCACCGCGGGCGGCGCCGCCTACGCCGCCGCGAAGGCCGCCACCGAGGCCTGGACGCTGGCCATGGCGGACTCCTTCCGCAAGGAGACCACCGCCGAGGACGGCAAGCCCACCGCTGCGGCTGCCATCCTGGTGATCAAGGCGTTGGTCAGTCCCGAGATGCGGGCCGAGAAGCCGGAGGCGAAGTTCGCCGGCTTCACCGACACCGCCGACCTCGCCGAACACCTCGCGGGCCTCTGGGACCGCCCCGCAGAAGAACTGAACGGACAGCACCTGTGGCTGACAGCCCAATGACCGACATTTCCGAGCTCTCCGGCCACACGGACGCGCAGCGGCGGCACGACACCGCCGTCCGCGGCTTCGCCAGTGACAACTACGCCGGCGTGCACCCCGAGGTGCTCGCCGCCATCGCCCTCGCCAACGGCGGCCACCAGGTCTCCTACGGTGAGGACGACTACACTACCCACCTGCAGGACGTCTTCCGCCGCCACTTCGGCGAGCAGGCCGAGGCGTACCCCGTCTTCAACGGGACCGGCGCCAACGTCGTCGCCCTGCAGGCCCTGCTGCCGCGCTGGGGCGCGGTCATCGCCGCCGAGAGCGCCCACATCAACGTGGACGAGGGCGGCGCGCCGGAGAAGATGGGCGGCATCAAGCTGCTCACCGTCCCCACCCCCGACGGCAAGCTCACCCCCGAGCTCATCGACCAGCAGGCCTGGGGCTTCGGCGACGAGCACCGCGCGCAGCCGCTCGCGGTCTCGATCACCCAGAGCACCGAGCTCGGCACCCTCTACACGGTGGAGGAGATCCGGGCGATCGTCGACCACGCGCACCAGCTCGGCATGCTGGTCCACGTGGACGGCTCGCGCCTCTCCAACGCCGCCGCCTCGCTCGGCGTCCCGCTGCGCGCCTTCACCACGGACGTGGGCGTCGACGTGCTGTCCTTCGGCGGCACGAAGAACGGCCTGCTGCTCGGCGAGTGCGTGGTCGTGCTCAACCCCGAGAAGGTCCGGAACATCAAGTTCCTGCGCAAGACCTCGATGCAGCTCGCGTCGAAGATGCGTTTCGTCTCGGTCCAGTTCGAGGCGCTGCTCTCGGGCGACCTCTACCTCCGCAACGCCGGCCACGCCAACGCCATGGCGAGCCGGCTGGAGGCCGCGGTCCGCGGGATCGACGGCGTGACCGTGGTCCGCCCGGTCCAGGCGAACGCGGTGTTCGCGATCCTCCCGCGCGAGGTGAGCGAGCGGCTGCAGAAGCGCTACCGCTTCTACTTCTGGAACGAGCACACCGGTGAGGTCCGCTGGATGTGTTCCTTCGACACCACGGAGGCCGACATCGACGCCTTCGCGGCGGCCATCGCCGAGGAGATGGGTCGCGCCTGAGGTGCGCTCCGACCGCCGATCGTCCCGTCCCGCCGCCGCGGGGCGGGACGATTTGCTTCTGACGCTCCCGTCCCCGTACAGTTCCGGAGTCGCCGCGAGAGAGCGGGGACAAGCGGAAAGCGAAGTCGGCTGAATGAAACTCCGGAAAACGGAGCGGAAAACATCTGATAAGCTTGAAACACGAAAGAACGAAGCGCCCGGAGGGCCGGTGTGAAAGCCGCCTGAAGGAAGTGTCCGTTCCTTGAGAACTCAACAGCGTGCCAAAAGTCAACGCCAGATATGTTGACATCCCCGGCCTCAGGGTTTCCTGGGGTTGGAGATTCCTTTTGAAGTAAAACACTAGCGAGGACGCAGTGCGCGGGGCCGCCCAATTCCGGTGGTTGCCGTGCCGCTCGACGCGAGTGTAGACCGGCCCCTTCTAATCATTGGGCCGAGTAAACATTCACGGAGAGTTTGATCCTGGCTCAGGACGAACGCTGGCGGCGTGCTTAACACATGCAAGTCGAACGGTGAAGCCCTTCGGGGTGGATCAGTGGCGAACGGGTGAGTAACACGTGGGCAATCTGCCCTGCACTCTGGGACAAGCCCTGGAAACGGGGTCTAATACCGGATATGACCTGGGACCGCATGGTCCCGGGTGTAAAGCTCCGGCGGTGCAGGATGAGCCCGCGGCCTATCAGCTTGTTGGTGGGGTAATGGCCTACCAAGGCGACGACGGGTAGCCGGCCTGAGAGGGCGACCGGCCACACTGGGACTGAGACACGGCCCAGACTCCTACGGGAGGCAGCAGTGGGGAATATTGCACAATGGGCGAAAGCCTGATGCAGCGACGCCGCGTGAGGGATGACGGCCTTCGGGTTGTAAACCTCTTTCAGCAGGGAAGAAGCGCAAGTGACGGTACCTGCAGAAGAAGCACCGGCTAACTACGTGCCAGCAGCCGCGGTAATACGTAGGGTGCGAGCGTTGTCCGGAATTATTGGGCGTAAAGAGCTCGTAGGCGGCCTGTCGCGTCGGATGTGAAAGCCCGGGGCTCAACCCCGGGTCTGCATTCGATACGGGCAGGCTAGAGTGTGGTAGGGGAGATCGGAATTCCTGGTGTAGCGGTGAAATGCGCAGATATCAGGAGGAACACCGGTGGCGAAGGCGGATCTCTGGGCCATTACTGACGCTGAGGAGCGAAAGCGTGGGGAGCGAACAGGATTAGATACCCTGGTAGTCCACGCCGTAAACGTTGGGAACTAGGTGTTGGCGACATTCCACGTCGTCGGTGCCGCAGCTAACGCATTAAGTTCCCCGCCTGGGGAGTACGGCCGCAAGGCTAAAACTCAAAGGAATTGACGGGGGCCCGCACAAGCAGCGGAGCATGTGGCTTAATTCGACGCAACGCGAAGAACCTTACCAAGGCTTGACATATACCGGAAACGGCCAGAGATGGTCGCCCCCTTGTGGTCGGTATACAGGTGGTGCATGGTTGTCGTCAGCTCGTGTCGTGAGATGTTGGGTTAAGTCCCGCAACGAGCGCAACCCTTGTTCTGTGTTGCCAGCATGCCTTTCGGGGTGATGGGGACTCACAGGAGACTGCCGGGGTCAACTCGGAGGAAGGTGGGGACGACGTCAAATCATCATGCCCCTTATGTCTTGGGCTGCACACGTGCTACAATGGTCGGTACAAAGGGCTGCGATGCCGCGAGGCGGAGCGAATCCCAAAAAGCCGGCCTCAGTTCGGATTGGGGTCTGCAACTCGACCCCATGAAGTTGGAGTTGCTAGTAATCGCAGATCAGCATGCTGCGGTGAATACGTTCCCGGGCCTTGTACACACCGCCCGTCACGTCACGAAAGTCGGTAACACCCGAAGCCGGTGGCCTAACCCGTAAGGGAAGGAGCCGTCGAAGGTGGGACCAGCGATTGGGACGAAGTCGTAACAAGGTAGCCGTACCGGAAGGTGCGGCTGGATCACCTCCTTTCTAAGGAGCAATGTGCCGCTTGCAGGCGAATGTCCTGCACGGTTGCTCATGGGTGGAACGTTGACTATTCGGCACACTTGGTTGGCATCCGTCAGTACTGCTTCGGCGTGGAAAACGGATTGTTGATCGGGTGTGTCGGGCACGTTGTTGGGTCCTGAGGGAACGGCCGTGAGGCTGTTGCTTCAGTGATGCCGGTCCCATGCGAGGCAAGTTTTCGGACTTGTCGAGTGTGGGTGTCTGGTCGTTGTTTGAGAACTGCACAGTGGACGCGAGCATCTGTGGCCAAGTTTTTAAGGGCGCACGGTGGATGCCTTGGCACCAGGAACCGATGAAGGACGTGGGAGGCCACGATAGTCCCCGGGGAGCCGTCAACCAGGCTTTGATCCGGGGGTTTCCGAATGGGGAAACCCGGCAGTCGTCATGGGCTGTCACCCATACCTGAACACATAGGGTATGTGGAGGGAACGCGGGGAAGTGAAACATCTCAGTACCCGCAGGAAGAGAAAACAACCGTGATTCCGGGAGTAGTGGCGAGCGAAACCGGATGAGGCTAAACCATGAGCGTGTGAGACCCGGCAGGGGTTGCGCTGATGGGGTCGTGGGATTTTTCTTGACCGGTCTGCCGGCCGGTCGGCGAGTCAGAAACCGTACAGGTAGTCGAAGGACATGCGAAAGGTCCGGCGTAGAGGGTAAGACCCCCGTAGACGAAATCTGTACGGCTCGTTTGAAGAACTCCCAAGTAGCACGGGGCCCGAGAAATCCCGTGTGAATCTGGCGGGACCACCCGCTAAGCCTAAATATTCCCTGGTGACCGATAGCGGATAGTACCGTGAGGGAATGGTGAAAAGTACCGCGGGAGCGGAGTGAAATAGTACCTGAAACCGTGTGCCTACAAGCCGTGGGAGCGTCGGACACGCAGCTTGCTGTGTGTCTCGTGACTGCGTGCCTTTTGAAGAATGAGCCTGCGAGTTTGCGGTGTGTAGCGAGGTTAACCCGTGTGGGGTAGCCGTAGCGAAAGCGAGTCCGAACAGGGCGATACAGTTGCATGCCCAAGACCCGAAGCGGAGTGATCTAGCCATGGGCAGGTTGAAGCGGAGGTAAGACTTCGTGGAGGACCGAACCCACCAGGGTTGAAAACCTGGGGGATGACCTGTGGTTAGGGGTGAAAGGCCAATCAAACTCCGTGATAGCTGGTTCTCCCCGAAATGCATTTAGGTGCAGCGTCACGTGTTTCTTGCCGGAGGTAGAGCACTGGATAGGCGATGGGCCTCACCGGGTTACTGACCTTAGCCAAACTCCGAATGCCGGTAAGTGAGAGCGTGGCAGTGAGACTGTGGGGGATAAGCTCCATGGTCGAGAGGGAAACAGCCCAGAACACCGACTAAGGTCCCTAAGCGTGTGCTAAGTGGGAAAGGATGTGGAGTCGCAGAGACAACCAGGAGGTTGGCTTAGAAGCAGCCACCCTTGAAAGAGTGCGTAATAGCTCACTGGTCAAGTGATTCCGCGCCGACAATGTAGCGGGGCTCAAGCACATCACCGAAGTCGTGTCATTGCAGCATATAGGGCCAACGCCTGCTGTGATGGGTAGGGGAGCGTCGTGTGCCGGGTGAAGCGGCGGTGGAAACCAGTCGTGGACGGTACACGAGTGAGAATGCAGGCATGAGTAGCGATACAAGAGTGGGAAACTCTTGCGCCGATTGACCAAGGGTTCCTGGGTCAAGCTGATCTGCCCAGGGTAAGTCGGGACCTAAGGCGAGGCCGACAGGCGTAGTCGATGGACAACGGGTTGATATTCCCGTACCCGCTTTGAAGCGCCAACGCTGAACCAGGTGATGCTAAAGCCGTGAAGCCGGCCCGGAGTCTTCGGACGAAGGGACGTGGTGGAGCCGCTGGACCAAGTCTGTACTAGGTGAGCGATGGGGTGACGCAGGAAGGTAGTCCAGCCCGGGCGGTGGTTGTCCCGGGGTAAGGGTGTAGGCCGAGTGATAGGCAAATCCGTCACTCATCAAGGCTGAGACCTGATGCCGAGCCGATTGTGGTGAAGTGGATGATCCTATGCTGTCGAGAAAAGCCTCTAGCGAGTTTCATGGCGGCCCGTACCCCAAACCGACTCAGGTGGTCAGGTAGAGAATACCGAGGCGTTCGGGTGAACTATGGTTAAGGAACTCGGCAAAATGCCCCCGTAACTTCGGGAGAAGGGGGGCCATTCCTGGTGACGGCACTTGCTGCCAGAGCTGGGGGTGGCCGCAGAGACCAGCGAGAAGCGACTGTTTACTAAAAACACAGGTCCGTGCGAAGCCGTAAGGCGATGTATACGGACTGACGCCTGCCCGGTGCTGGAACGTTAAGGGGACCGGTTAGCTCTGATTCGTCGGGGCGAAGCTGAGAACTTAAGCGCCAGTAAACGGCGGTGGTAACTATAACCATCCTAAGGTAGCGAAATTCCTTGTCGGGTAAGTTCCGACCTGCACGAATGGCGTAACGACTTCTCGACTGTCTCAACCATAGGCCCGGTGAAATTGCATTACGAGTAAAGATGCTCGTTTCGCGCAGCAGGACGGAAAGACCCCGGGACCTTTACTATAGCTTGATATTGGTGTTCGGTTCGGCTTGTGTAGGATAGGTGGGAGACTTTGAAGCCGTGACGCCAGTCATGGTGGAGTCGTCGTTGAAATACCACTCTGGTCGTGCTGGATGTCTAACCTGGGTCCGTGATCCGGATCAGGGACAGTGTCTGGTGGGTAGTTTAACTGGGGCGGTTGCCTCCTAAAGAGTAACGGAGGCGCCCAAAGGTTCCCTCAGCCTGGTTGGCAATCAGGTGTTGAGTGTAAGTGCACAAGGGAGCTTGACTGTGAGACTGACGGGTCGAGCAGGGACGAAAGTCGGGACTAGTGATCCGGCGGTGGCTTGTGGAAGCGCCGTCGCTCAACGGATAAAAGGTACCCCGGGGATAACAGGCTGATCTTCCCCAAGAGTCCATATCGACGGGATGGTTTGGCACCTCGATGTCGGCTCGTCGCATCCTGGGGCTGGAGTAGGTCCCAAGGGTTGGGCTGTTCGCCCATTAAAGCGGTACGCGAGCTGGGTTTAGAACGTCGTGAGACAGTTCGGTCCCTATCCGCTGTGCGCGTAGGAGTGTTGAGAAGGGCTGTCCCTAGTACGAGAGGACCGGGACGGACGAACCTCTGGTGTGCCAGTTGTCCTGCCAAGGGCATGGCTGGTTGGCTACGTTCGGGAGGGATAACCGCTGAAAGCATCTAAGCGGGAAGCCTGCTTCGAGATGAGCACTCCCACCTCCTTGAGAGGGTAAGGCTCCCAGTAGACGACTGGGTTGATAGGCCGGATATGGAAGCCCTGTGAGGGGTGGAGTTGACCGGTACTAATAGGCCGAGGGCTTGTCCTCAGTTGCTCGCGTCCACTGTGTTGTTCTGAAACAACGACCCCCACACGTCTGGTCACGGTGTGGGTGCGGTTGACAGTTTCATAGTGTTTCGGTGGTCATAGCGTGAGGGAAACGCCCGGTTACATTCCGAACCCGGAAGCTAAGCCTCACAGCGCCGATGGTACTGCAGGGGGGACCCTGTGGGAGAGTAGGACGCCGCCGAACAATCATTGTGAAGAACCCCCGTCGGGAAACCGACGGGGGTTCTTTGCGTTCTGCGTGAATTGCCGCGGAAAGGAACTGTGCCGAGAACTCAGCCCTGCGGTTGCGGTTGGGCGGTGCCCCAGCTCGGGCGGCTCTCCCCGTGGCCCTGGGGGTCGGTGAGCCGGGTGACGGTCGAGCCGTCGGCGCGCATCGTGTAGAGCTCGGAGGGTCCGCCGGCGGGGGCCTGGTCGAAGGCGATGGCGGTGCCGTCGGGGGAGTAGGAGGCGGCTCCGTAGGTGACGTCGGACGGGCCGGGGGTGAGTGCCTCGACGGCCGTGCCGTCGGGGTGGACGGTGTAGATGCCGCCGCCGGGGGCGTTGTCGGGGCCGGCCGGGTAGGTGGTGAAGACGATCCGGCTGCCGTCGGGGGACCAGTCGGCGCGTTCTCCGGCCCGCAGTTCCCACGGGGTGAGCCGGCGCAGGCCGGTGCCGTCGGCGTTGACGATGTAGAGGGAGCGGCCGTTGGCGGGCTGGCCGGTGGCGCTGGTCCGGTAGGAGAAGACGAGCTGTTTGCCGTCGGGGGACCAGGACGGGTCGGTGACGGCGCCGGAGTACGGGGTGTCGTTGGTGAGGAAGGTGAGCCGCTGGGCGCTGGTGCCGTCGGGGGCGATGACGAAGAGGTCGCTGTACTGGATCTGGTCCGAGCCCGGATCGGAGCGGCCCCAGCTGCGGGTGAAGGCGATCTGCTTGCCGTCGGGGGACCAGGCGGGCGCGGTCTCCGTCTCGTTGACGCAGTCCGGGGCGCCGGCCTCGCAGAGCGGGCCGAGCTGACGGGCGTTCCGGCCGTCGGAGCTCGTGGTCCAGATGCGGCCGGGGGAGTCTCCGCCGGTGCGGTCGAAGGCGAGTGCGGTGCCGTCGGGGGACCAGGTGGGGTGGTCGTCCCGGGTCAGGTCGGCGGGCTGGGTCAGCTGCTGCCGGGTCCGGCCGTCGGCCGTGACGGCGAAGATCGCGCTGGTGAGCCGGTCCTGGTCGAGGAAGGCCCGGCCGGCGATGAGGCCGTTGTGGGCCGGCGGGGCGGTCGGGGTTGCCGCAGCCGCGTCGACGACGGCGGCGGTGCCGTTGGCGACGGCTGCTTCGACGGTGGGGGTCGGGCTGGGCGACTCGGCGCGGATCTCGCTGAGCGGGATCTCGCCGGGCTGGGCGCCGCAGCCGGTGAGGAGGGCCCCGGCGAGCAGGAGGCCCGCACCGGCGTGAGGGCGGGTGCGGGCCTTGGCGGGGGTGGTTCGTGAGAGCCGTTTGCGCGTCATCCGCGTGTCATCTCCGTCTCCGATCCGCCCGGCGAGTCCGGACGTGATGCCCCCCGAAGGAGCTGTCACTTTGTCAGATCGGAGGGTGCGGAGCGGGGCGACACGCGACGGTCCGCGTCCACTCGGCGACGGAGAGTCGCCCGTTCGCGCGGAAGTACGGCAGCTCGGCGGAACGGTGACGCGGCGTCACCGCGGCGCGGGGTCAGCCGCGGGCGGCCCGGCGTTCGGCCTTGGCGAGGGCCTCCGCCTCGTCCTCGGCCTCGGCGACCTCCAGGGTGGGCGCGGTGCCGCCGAGGCCGACGGGCAGCCACCAGGTGTCCTCGGGGCCGGAGGGCTTGCCGGGGTACTCGCGCTGGGCGCGGTCGAGCATCTCGGTCATCGCGGCGCGCAGGCGCCGGGTGACCATGACGGGCTTGTCCTCGGGGGTCAGCACGATCGGCTCGCCGATCATGATGGTGACCGGGACGTGCCGCTTGGTGAGCGTCTTCGGGCGGCCCTTGGTCCACAGCTGCTGGGTGCCCCAGAGGATCACCGGGAGCAGCGGCGCGCCGGAGTCGGCGGCCATCCGGGCGGCGCCGGTCTTGAACTTCTTCAGCATGAAGGAGCGGCTGATGGTGGCCTCGGGGAAGACGCCGACGACCTCGCCGGCCCGGAGGGCGCGGACGGCGGCCTCGTAGGCGGGCTGGCCGTCGGTCCGGTCGACCGGGATGTGCTTCATGCCGCGCATCAGGGGGCCGGAGACGCCGTGCTTGAACACGTCGTCCTTGGCCATGAAGCGGGTCTTGCGCTTGCCGCCGCGGTAGGCGCCCAGGCCGGCGAAGAGGAAGTCGAGGTAGCTGATGTGGTTGCTCACGAGCACCGCTCCGCCCTCGGCGGGGATGTTTTCGGCGCCGACGATCTTGATGCGCACGTCGAGCGCGCGGAAGACGGTCAGTGCGGCGCCGATCACCGGCGGGTAGACGAGCTCTGCCACGGTCAGTCCTGACTTCGACGGGCCTGGTGGCCCGGTACGGCGGGGCCCCGGGGCGGTGCGTGGGGGCCGACCGGGAGCACGGCACACCGCGGCGGCCACGGGCGATACACGGAGATGATCCCCCGAAGGAGTGCCCGCTGTCACCTGAGGGGTGCTGCCTGGCGGAATGTGAAGGTGTGACGTACGTGATGGGCCCGGCCGGGAACTTTTCCGCTCCGGCCGGGCCCCGCTCCGGGGCGGTGGCGCGGCGCGGTCAGGCGGTGAGGTCCACCCGGCCCTGTGCGCGGCGGACCAGCAGGTACATCTCGCAGCCCAGGCAGTAGCCGAAGGCGGCGTTCAGGAAGGCGGCGGCCAGTGCGAACCCGGCGGCGAGCAGGCCGAGCCAGGCCGCCCCGGTGAGGAAGCCGAGCACGCCGACGAGGGCGAAGACCAGGCCGACACCCTGGGCGAACCGGGGCGGGCGTTCGTCCTCGGTCTCGGTCGGCGGTGCCAGGCGGGGCCGGACCAGTGTGCGGTAGAGCCATCCGTAGGGGGAGCGGCGCAGCCCGCCGAGGGCTCCGAGGGCGAAGACGAGGGCCTGGGCGGCGAGCAGGGCTCCGCTGCCGGTGAGCAGGACGGCTATCAGGACGACGGTGGTGAGCGCGGCGGCGAAGCGCGGGCCGCGGGGGTCGATCTGCACGGGGACTCCGGGTGGGGACGGCGGCGGGCTGACGGCTGGGGAGCGTCAGCGACAGCGCGAGGCCGTGGCGCGGCACAGGTCGACCACCCGGCGGGTGGTCAGCAGCGGCTGTGCGGGGCGGTCGGAGTCCACCCGGCGATCGTACGCGGGCCTCGGGCCGGCGGTCGACCGTTTTGCCGGGGCCGTTCCCGGAGGCCGGGGGGCCTGGCGCAGACTGGGGGCATGACCGGGTTGGTGGTGTGCGTTGCCGTGCTCGCGCTGGCGAGTGCGTTCGGGCTGCTGCGGGCCAAGCGCGACGGGAGGCTGAGGGTGCGGGCGAAGGACGGGGCGGTGGGTCTGTCGGCGGCCGAGCTGGGGGTGCCGCTCGGCGAGCGGGCGACCCTGGTGCAGTTCTCCACGGCCTTCTGCCAGCCCTGCCGGGCCACCCGCCGGGTGCTCGCGGAGGTGGCCGGGATGGTCGACGGGGTGGCGCACGTGGAACTGGACGCCGAGGAGCGGCTGGAGCTGGTCCGGCGGCTGGACATCCTGCGGACGCCGACGGTGCTGGTGCTGGACGCGGGCGGCCGTGTGGTCCGCCGGGCGGCCGGGCAGCCGAGGCGGGCGGATGTGATCGCGGCGCTGGGCGAGGCGGTCTGAGCGGTCCGTCGCCCCGGCGCGGAACGGCGCGTTCCGCGGTCGCGGTGGGTCCCGAGGGGGAAGGAGCGCCCCCGCGGGGTGGAGCAGGGGTCGGGCTGGGGCAGGATGGCCCTGACGGCAGTGCGTCCGTCCCGCGGTCCACCTGGGCCGACGGCCCGCTCGGGGCTGCCGGGAGGGCCCGAGGGACGTCCGGCCGGGACCGCGCGGCGTAAGCTACTGGCGAGTAGTGACCGTCGTACTACTGGCGAGTATGCTGCCAAGAAGTTCCGGACCGGCACGGGAGCACGCTGCCGGGAGCAGGTGCGTACCGTGTTTCGCGCCCGCTTGCACAGCCGCAGCCGCCGGACGAGACCAGTACAGGAGACAGGCCGTGAGCTTGAGGATCGTTGTCTGTGTGAAGTACGTGCCGGACGCGACGGGTGACCGTCGTTTCGCGGACGACCACACCACCGACCGGGAGGGCGTGGACGGCCTTCTGTCGGAGCTGGACGAGTACGGGGTGGAGCAGGCGCTGCGGATCGCGGAGGCGAACGAGGGTGCCGAGGTGACCGTGCTGACGGTGGGTCCGGACGACGCGAAGGACGCGCTGCGCAAGGCGTTGTCGATGGGTGCGGACAGGGCCGTGCACGTCAATGACGAGGACATCCACGGTTCGGACGTGCTCGGGACGTCGGCGGTGCTGGCGAAGGCGCTGGAGCGGACCGGGTTCGACCTGGTGATCGGTGGTATGGCGTCGACGGACGGCACGATGGGTGTGCTGCCGGCGCTGCTGGCGGAGCGGTTGGGTGTGCCGCAGCTGACGCTGCTGTCGGAGGTGTCGGTCGAGGGCGGCGTGGTGAAGGGCCGTCGGGACGGCGACTCGGCGACGGAGCTGGTGGAGGCGGCGCTGCCGGCGGTGGTGTCGGTGACGGACCAGTCGGGCGAGGCGCGCTACCCGTCGTTCAAGGGGATCATGGCGGCGAAGAAGAAGCCGGTGGAGTCCCTGGACCTGGACGACCTGGGCATCGACGCCGGTGAGGTCGGTCTGGCGGGTTCGTGGACGGCGGTGGAGTCGGTGACGGCGCGTCCGGCGCGTACCGCGGGCACGGTCGTCAAGGACGAGGGCGAGGGCGGCAAGGCGCTCGCGGGCTTCCTCGCCGACCAGAAGTTCATCTAGTCCCACCCGTTCGCGCATCCAACGATCGATCAGGAGCAATGAATCATGGCTGAGATCCTGGTTCTCGTGGACCACGCCGACGGCGCGGTCCGCAAGCCGGCCCTGGAGCTGCTGACCCTGGCCCGCCGTGTCGGCGAGCCGTCGGCGGTCGTCCTCGGCGCCGGCGACAAGGCGGCCGAGCTGGCCGCCAAGGCCGCCGAGTACGGCGCCGCCAAGGTGTACGTCGCCGACGGCGCCGAGTTCGCCGACCAGCTGGTCGTCCCGAAGGTGGACGCGCTGGCCCAGATCGCCGAGGCCGCCGACGCCGCCGCGGTGCTGGTCACCTCGTCCGGCGAGGGCAAGGAGGTCGCCGCCCGCGTCGCCCTGCGCCTGGGCTCCGGCATCATCACCGACGCCGTCGACCTGGAGGCCGGTGACAACGGCCCGGTCGCCACCCAGTCGGTGTTCGCCGCCTCCTTCCAGGTGAAGTCCACGGTGACGCACGGCGCCCCGGTCATCACCGTCAAGCCGAACGCCGTCGCCCCGGAGGCCGCCCCGGCCGCGGGTGCGGTGGAGGACGTCACCGTCGCGTTCACCGGCAACGCCGCCAAGGTCGTCTCGCGCACCCCGCGCGTTTCCTCCGGCCGCCCCGAGCTGACCGAGGCCGCGATCGTGGTCTCCGGCGGCCGCGGCGTCGGTGCCGCCGAGGGCTTCGGCGTGGTCGAGGAGCTCGCCGACGCGCTGGGCGCGGCCGTCGGTGCCTCGCGCGCCGCCGTCGACGCCGGCTGGTACCCGCACAGCAGCCAGGTCGGCCAGACCGGCAAGCAGGTCTCCCCGCAGCTCTACATCGCGGCGGGCATCTCGGGTGCGATCCAGCACCGGGCCGGCATGCAGACCTCGAAGACCATCGTGGCCGTCAACAAGGACCCCGAGGCCCCGATCTTCGAGCTCGTCGACTACGGCGTGGTCGGCGACCTGTTCGAGGTGCTGCCGCAGCTCACCGGCGAGGTGAAGGCCCGCAAGGCCTGACACCGATCCGAGACCGGCCTGACGGCAGGTGACGGCGCGGGGGCGCGCCCGGGAACTCCCGGGGGCGCCCCCGCGCCGTCGTTCGCCCTGGCCCACGGGTGACGGGCCCGGGCCCGTAGAGTCGGTCGGCGGCGCCGGTCGCGGGTCCCCGCGGACCCTGCGGACCCCGTGGCCCGGCGCGCAGCGGACCGTGGGCATCCGGCCCACCGTGGACAGGGGCGAGGGCAGACGCATGACACTCTTGACGGCGCTTCGGGGCGGCTCCGGCGACTCCGCCGACGCACTGCGGATCTCCGACGGACCGGGCCTCTCCCGCGAGCGGCTGCTCGGCGCGGCCACGGCCGTCGCCGACCGGGTGGCCGGCGCCCCCGCCCTCGCGGTGCTCGCCCGGTCCACCGCCGAGACGGTGGTCGCGGTCGTCGGCGGCCTGCTCGCCGGGGTCCCGGTCGTCCCGCTGCCGCCCGACTCCGGGCCCAAGGAGCGCGCGCACATCCTGCGCGACTCCGGCGCGGCCCTGCTGGCGCACGCCGCCGGCGACACCCTGCCGGAGGATGCCGGGGTCGCCGGACTGCCGGTCGACCTGCGCGAGCGCTCCGCCACCGCGTACGCCGAGCCGGATCCGTCGGCGACCGCCTTCGTGCTCTACACCTCCGGCACCACCGGCGCGCCCAAGGGGGCGGTGATCGACCGCGCCGCCGTCGCCGCCGACCTCGACGCGCTCGCCGACGCCTGGCAGTGGACCGCCGACGACACCCTGGTGCACGGCCTGCCGCTGTTCCATGTGCACGGGCTGGTGCTGGGAGTGCTCGGCGCGCTGCGGACCGGCAGCCGGCTGGTGCACACCGGCCGGCCGACCCCCGCCGGTTACGCGGCCGCGGGCGGCAGCCTCTACTTCGGCGTGCCGACCGTCTGGTCCCGGCTGGCGGCGGATCAGGAGGCGGCCGCCCGGCTCGCCTCCGCCCGGCTGCTGGTCTCCGGCAGCGCTCCGCTGCCCGTCCCGGTGTTCGAACGACTCGCCGCGCTGACCGGTCACGCCCCGATCGAGCGCTACGGCATGACCGAGTCGCTGATCACCGTCTCCACCCGCGCCGACGGTGAGCGCCGTCCGGGCAGCGTGGGCCTGCCGGTGGCCGGGGTGCGCACCCGGCTGGTCAGCGAGGACGGCGGGCCCGTCGCGCACGACGGCGAGAGCGTCGGCGAACTCCAGGTGGCCGGGCCCACCCTGTTCCGGGGCTACCTCAACCGGCCGGACGCCGATGCCGAGGCGTGGACCGCCGACGGCTGGTTCCGGACCGGGGACGTCGCGGTGATCGGCGCCGACGGCTTCCACCGGATCGTGGGTCGGGCCTCCGTAGACCTCATCAAGAGCGGCGGGTACCGGATCGGGGCCGGTGAGGTGGAGGCGGCCCTGCGCGACCACCCCGCGGTGGCCGACGCCGCCGTGGTCGGCGCGCCGGACGCCGACCTCGGCCAGGCGATCGTGGCGTACGTCGTGCCGGACGGCCCCGTGACGGGTGAACAGCTGACGGACTTCGTCGCGTCGCGGCTCTCGGTCCACAAGCGGCCGCGGCGGGTGGTGCTGGTGTCCGAACTCCCCAGGAACGCCCTGGGGAAGGTGCTGAAGAAGCAGCTGCTGGAGGACTCGGCACACGGGTGACGGGCGGTCACCCGGCGCAGGGTCGGGTGACGGTCGCTCACCTTCCGTGAGCCTTCCTTTGGCGCACTCCACTGCGCGCTGTGACCGGACGCGTGCCTACCGTGACAAGCGGCGCGGACCGGGGCCCCAGGGTCCCGCGCACCGCGTCCAGCGATTGGCGACCAGCGTTCGGCGCGACCGAGGTGATCGGCGCGATCAGCGCGATCAGCGAAGGAAGACAGCAGCATGACGACCGTCAACACCGGCGCACCGGGTGCCGCCGACGACGCGACCGGGCAGCCCGCTGCCACCACCTCCCCCCGGCCGGCGCGCGGTGCCCGCCCTTCCCGGGCCGCGCGGGTCCGCCGGGGGATAGGCATGGTGGCCGTGATCGCTGCCGGTGCCGGCGTGATCGGCCTCGGCACCGGTGTGGGGACGGCGGCGGCCGAGCCGGCGCCGGCCCACGCCGGGTGGGACGGTTCGCGGTACTGGTTCAAGAACAGCGCGGGCCAGTGGCGCTGGACGACCCACTACGACGTCTACCTGGCGCGGACCGGCGGCTCGGCCTCGGGCACCGCCCCGGCCACGGCCGCCTCGGCGACGGCGACGACCGTCCCGTCCGGGGGCATCACCCAGGGGTGGGACGGTTCGCGGTACTGGTTCAAGAACAGCGCGGGCCAGTGGCGCTGGACGACCCACTACGACATCTACCTCGCGCGGACCGGGGACACGTCCTCTGCCTCTGCCTCTGCCTCTGCCTCGGCCTCGGGTTCCGGCGCCTCGGCCGACGCGGCGGCTCCGGCGGTTCCGGCGGCGGACGGTGACGTCGAGGCGGCGGTGCAGTTCGCGCTGGCGCAGCTGGGCAAGCCGTTCCGGACGGCCGGCAACGGTCCGGACGGCTACGACTGCTCGGGTCTCGTCCAGCAGTCCTTCCGGCGCGGCGACATCGAGCTGCCCCGGGTCGCCAACGACCAGTACGCGGCCACCACGCCGGTGACGGCCTCCCAGCTGCGGCGCGGGGACCTGCTGTTCTGGTCGGACGACGGCTCTGCCCGGGGCATCCACCACGTGGCGATCTACCTGGGCAACAACCAGTACGTGGAGGCCGCCCGGCCCGGCACGCTGATCCGGATCTCGGGGATCAGCAGCGGCTACTACCCGACCCACATGGGGCGGCCCTGACGCCTGCTCGGTTCGGCTCGGACCGGCGCCCGGACCGCGGTGGTCCGGGCGCCGGTCCGTGGGTGCGGGTCCTCTGTGGGCTTCCGCCGGTCTTCCGCGGGTCCTCCGCCGGTCCTCGGGAGTGGGTGGTCAGGAGGGGCGGGCGGCCGGGCCGGTGAGGTCGGCCGGTCGGGGGAGGGCGCCGCGGGCGCCCAGGGCGGTGACCGCGAAGGCGCCGGCCGCGACGGCGGTGGCGGCGGCCTCGGGGAGGGACGCGCCCTGGGCCAGCCGGGCGGCGAGGGCACCGCAGAACACGTCGCCGGCGCCGGTGGTGTCGACGACGGCCACCTCGGGGGCGGGGACGCGGTGGAGCGCGCCGCCCGTCGCGACCAGGGCGCCCGCCGCGCCGAGGGTGACCACCGCGCCGTCGCCGAGCGCCGCCAGCGCGGTGGCCGTCGCGGCGGTGCCGTCCCGACGGTCGTCCCCACTGTTGTCCCCGGTGCCGTCGGTGGTCCCGGCGGCGTCGGCGGAGCGGCCGGTGAGCTGGGCGGCCTCGACGGCGTTCGCGACCAGGAGCGGGCGACGCAGCCCCGGGCCGGACCAGTCCGGGAGGGCACCCGCCGGCGCCGCGTTGTGGATCCAGCGCGGCCCGGCGGGCAACGCGGAGGCCGTCGCGCGGATGCACTCCTCGGGGACCTCACCACTGGTCAGGACGGTGTCGGCGGAGGTCAGGGCGAGTCCGGCGAGGGCCTGGGCGACCTCGGCGCCGGTCAGCCGGCCATTGGCGCCGGGGACGACCACGATGCTGTTCTCCCCGGCCGGGTCGACCAGGACGACGGCCAGACCGGTGGGCGCGTCCGGGTCGGTGCGCACGGCGTCGGTCGCCACTCCGGCCGCCCGGAGGTCGGCCAGTGCGGCCCGGCCCTCGGCGTCGGCGCCGACCCGGGCCACCAGGCAGGTCGGCGCGCCCATGGCGGCCGCCGCCACGGCCTGGTTGGCGCCCTTGCCGCCGAAGCCCTGGGCGGAGCCGGCCGCGAGCACGGTCTCCCCGGGGGCGGGGAGGACGGGGCAGCGCAGGATGCGGTCGATGTTCACGGAGCCGATGGCCACGACGCGGCCGGGTGTGCTGGGTGCGGTCATCGTTCCTCTCTATGCGGTCGGCCGCCGATGGGCAAGCACGGGCCCGGCCCGGCGGCGGGGTGGGCGGCTCCCGAGCGGCGGGGTGGGCGGCGCCTGAGCGGCGGGGTGTACGGACGGTGGGGCGTACGAGGTGTGGAGGGGGGCGCGCGCTCTGGTGCGGACTCCGGTGCCCAAGGGTGCGCGCTCCGGCGCGGCGGGGGTTGCACCGGTCCTGTGGTAGGCCCTCTGACCTGGGCACATGCCGCTGTCAAACGGAACCGGGAACCGCCATGAGCCGGGCCGACGTGGAGGTATGGGGAACGGCGCGGCGCGGGTACCACCTCGGGTGGCGCTGGTTCGGCTGACGGGGGCGCCGCCCGGTGCGAACGGCATCGGGGGAGGTCGAGAAACAGGGGACGTTAGTGATCGTCTGGGTCAATGGCACGTTCGGGGCGGGCAAGACGAGCGCCTGTCGCGAGTTGGTGGAGCTGCTGCCCGGCAGCATGCTGTTCGATCCCGAGCTGGTCGGCTTCGGGCTGCGGGCGATGCTGCCGGCCGACCGGATGGCGGCGGTGTCGGACTTCCAGGAGCTGCCGGCCTGGCGGCGGCTCGTCCCCGAGACGGCGGCGGCGCTGCTCGGCGAGGTGCCAGGGCCGCTGGTGGTCCCGATGACGCTGCTGCGGGAGGACTACCGGGACGAGATATTCGGTTCACTGGCCTCCCACGGCATCGCGGTGCACCACCTCGTCCTGGACCCTGAAGAAACGATCCTGCGTGCGCGCATTGCCCAGCGGGAGGAGGTGCCGGACGACCCCGCCCGCAGCGAACGGATCCGGCAGTGGTGCCTGGAGCACGTGCCCCGGTACCTCGCCGCCCGCCGCTGGCTGCGCCGGGACGCCCGGCTCGTGGACACCTCCGGGCTCACCCCGGGCGAGACGGCCGCCAGACTCGCCCAGCTGGTGGGCGACGGATCGGCCCGCTGTCCGATCGTGCAGAGCCCCGACCCCACCGGGGACACCGTGGCCGCCGCCGTCCTGTTCTTCGACGAGCAGGACCGGGTGCTGCTGGTCGACCCGGTCTACAAGCCGGACTGGGAGTTCCCCGGCGGGGTGGTCGAGCGCGGCGAGGCGCCGACCGACGCCGCGCTGCGGGAGACCGCCGAGGAACTCGGCCTCCGGCTGGACCCGTCCGCGCTGCGACTGCTCGCCGTTGACTGGGAGCCGCGCACCGGCCCGCGCCGGGGCGGGCTGCGCCTGGTCTACGACGGCGGACTGCTGGACGCCACCGCCCGGCAGGGGCTGCTGCTCCAGCAGGAGGAGCTGCGGAGCTGGCGCTTCGTCAGCCTGGAGGAGGCGTCCGGGCTGCTGCCGCCCGGGCGGTACCGGCGGCTCGCCGCGGCGCTGGACGCCCGCCGCTGCGGGGAGCTGCGCTACCTGGAGGCCGGGCGGCGGGCGGGGGTGGGGCTGGCGTCGACGGCGGACGCGGCCTGAGCAGGCCCGCTGTTCGGGCCCGGGGCCGGGTGGCCAGGTCGCCGGGCGGTCGGCGGGCGGTCGGCGGTCGGTCGGCGGTCGGGTCGGTGGAGCGGTGGAGCGGTCGGTCCGGCGTCCTCGGCCGGGCCGGCTGCTCCGGCGTTCCGGAAGTGGTGCCCAGTGGGTGGCGGTGGGCGGGGCGGGTCGTGCGGGGCAGGTGCGGCGGCCGTGGCCGGGGGCGGCAGGATGGGGCCATGCCGTTCACCCTGAGTCACCCGGCCGCCGTCCTGCCTCTGCTGCGCGTGGCGGGTGAGCGCGGGCCGCTGGTCGCGTCCGCGCTGGTCGCAGGATCGATGGCGCCGGACGTGCCGTTCTTCGCGGAGTCCCTGCTGCCCGGGGTCTACCGGTACGGCGGGGCGACCCACCGTTGGTGGGGCGTGCCGACGGTGGACGTGGCGCTCGCGGCCGGGCTGGTGGCGGGCTGGCACGGGCTGGTGCGCGGGCCGCTGGTCGCGCTGCTTCCACCGCCGTGGTCCGCCGCGGCCGAGGCGCTGACGGTGCGCCGGGCCGGTCGGGGGCGGCCGACCGGGGCGGACCTCGCCTGGTTCGCGGCCTCGGCGGCGGTCGGCGCGGCGAGCCACGTCGGCTGGGACGCCTTCACCCACCACGACCGGGCCGGGGTCCGGCTGTTCCCGGTGCTGGGGCGGCCGGTCGCGGGCGGGCCGCCGCTGTGCGAGGTCCTGCAGTACGGCACCTCGGCGCCCGCGCTGGCCGCCGTGGCGGGGTACGCGGTGCGGGCGGCCCGGTCGGTGGAGCCGGTGCGCCCGGCCGTCGAGCTGTCCGGCCGGGCCCGGCGGGCGGGCGCGGCGGTCCTGGGCGCGGCCACCGCGGCGGGGGTGGTGCACCGGCTCGTTCCGCTGCGGCGCGGGCTGGTGGGGGAGCTGTGCTTCGGGGCGGGGGCCGGGCTCGCGGTCGGCGCGGTCGGGTGGGCGCTGGCCCGGGCCGCGGTGACGGGGGTCCGGGGTGGTGCGGGCCGGACGGCCGGTGCGGCCGGGGTACGGGCAGCGCGGGGGTAGCGGTCGGCGGCGCACGGGTGGAACGGGGTGGTGCGGGGAGTGTGAGCGGGGCGCGCCGACCCCGGGACGCGCGGGCGTGCGGCAGCGCGGAGCAGGCGCGTGGGGAGGACCTGTCGGGCGTGGCCCGGGACCTGTGCTGTTGACCCCGGAGGTGACGCGGGCCGCGCCGTCGTGGTGGACGGCGCGGCCCGCGCGGCCGGGGTCGGAGGGGTCGGACCTGACTCGGACCTGCCTCGGACCTGCCTCAGGCCGAACGCAGCTCGGCGTAGCGGCGCAGGAAGAGCGCCTCGGTGAAGGCCATCCGCTCCAGCTCCAGCGGGTCGACGCTCTCGTTGACCGCGTGGATCTGGGTGGTCGGCTCCTCGACGCCGATCAGCACGATCTCGGCCCCCGGGTAGAGCGTGCGCAGCGTGTTGCAGAGCGGGATCGAGCCGCCCTCGCCGGAGGCGACCATCGGGGTGCCGAAGGCCTCGGCCATCGCCTCGCCCATCGCCTCGTAGGCCGGACCGGAGGTGTCGGCGAGGAACGGGGAGCCGTTGCCCTGGCGCTCGACGGTGACCTGCGCGCCGAACGGCACCTGGGCCTCCAGGTGGGCGACCAGCGCCTCCTGGGCGGCGCCGGTGTCGGTGCCCGGCGGGACGCGCAGGCTGACCGAGGCCTTGGCGAAGGACTGCACGGACGAGGTGGCGCCGACCACCGGCGGGGCGTCGATGCCGAGGACGGTGACCGAGGGGCGGGCCCACAGCCGGTCGGCGACGGTGCCGGTGCCGGTGAGCGAGACCCCGTCCAGCACCTTGGCGTCGGCGCGGAACTGCTCGTCCGGGTACTGCACGCCGGTCCAGGTCTGATCGGCGGTCAGGCCGGCCACGGCGACGTCGCCGTGCTCGTCGTGCAGCGAGGCGAGCACCTTGACCAGGGCCTGGAGGGCGTCCGGCGCGGCGCCGCCGAACGCGCCGGAGTGCAGGTTGCCCGCGAGGGTGCGGACCGACACGTCGACCACGGTCATGCCGCGCAGCGAGGCGGTGACGGTGGGCAGGCCGGCGGCGAAGTTGCCGGTGTCGCCGATCACGATGGCGTCGGCGGTGAGCAGCTCGGGGTGGGCCTCGGCGTAGCGCTCCAGGCCGCCGGTGCCCTGCTCCTCGGAGCCCTCGACGATGATCTTCAGGCCGACCGGGTAGCCGCCGTCCGCCCGGCGCAGCGCCCGAAGGGCCGTCAGGTGCATCAGGATGTTGCCCTTGCAGTCGGCCGCGCCGCGCCCGTACCAGCGGCCGTCGCGCTCGGTCAGCTCGAAGGCGGGGCTCAGCCACTCGTCCTCGGCCAGCGGCGGCTGGACGTCGTAGTGCGAGTAGAGCAGGACGGTCGGGGCGCCGGCCGGGCCGGGCAGCTCGGCGTAGACGGACTGGGTGCCGTCGGGGGTGTCGAGCAGCCGGACACCGGTCAGGCCCTCGGCGGCGAAGGCCTCGGCGACCCAGTGGGCGGCCTTCTCGCACTCGTCGACCGGGAACTGGCGCGGATCGGCGACCGAGCGGAAGGCGACCAGTTCGGCGAGGTCGGTGCGGGCGCGGTCCATCAGGGACCGGACGGCGTCGGCCAGGGGCAGCTGCGGCATCGGTTGTGCTCCGGGTAGGGGTGGTCCGTCCGGGGGGTGCTTCGGGCGAACGGCGTTGACGTGGGGTAACGCCGATCATAGGCGGACACGAACGGACGGCCCCGGGGGGAGCGGTGTCAGGAACCGTCCGCACGGCCGGTACAGGACGGTACGGGCCGGTGCGGGCGTGATTCGTTCGCGCGTTCGGTGCGGTGCGGCCCACGTCGGCGGGGACGGCCGCATAGGATTGTTGCCCGTGACTGACTCCGGAAGCCCCGATTCTCGTAGCCCGATCGACGCCGAGGCCGCCGGGCCGGACCGGCCGGACCCGTTGGACCCGTTGGACCCGTTGGACGGCGTCTGGGACGTCGTCGTGGTCGGTGCCGGACCGGCCGGCTCCTCCGCCGCGCACGCCGCCGCCGCCCAGGGCCGG
Source organism: Kitasatospora purpeofusca (assembly GCF_036010405.1). Classification (NCBI taxonomy): domain Bacteria; kingdom Bacillati; phylum Actinomycetota; class Actinomycetes; order Kitasatosporales; family Streptomycetaceae; genus Kitasatospora; species Kitasatospora purpeofusca. The sequence goes on from NZ_CP108561.1 coordinate 7,979,849, forward strand.
CGCGTGCTGCTGCTCGACAAGGCCGAGCACCCCCGGTACAAGACCTGCGGCGGCGGCATCATCGGCCCGTCCCGGGACAGCCTGCCGCCGGACTTCCGGCTGCCGCTCCAGGACCGGGTGCACGCCGTCACCTTCGCGTACGGCGGCAGGTTCACCCGCACCCGGCGTTCCAAGCGGATGCTGTTCGGCCTGGTCAACCGGGACGAGTTCGACCTGCGCCTGGTGCAGGCGGCCAAGCAGGCGGGCGCGGTGCTGGTCACCGGAGTGACCGTCACCGGGGTCGAGCAGCGCGGCGGCGAGCACCGTACGGCGCTGGTCACGGCCGCCGACGGGCGCAGCTTCGAGGCCCGCGCGGTGGTCGGCGCGGACGGCAGCGCGAGCCGGATCGGCCGGCACGTGGGCGTCTCCTTCGACCAGATCGACCTCGGTCTGGAGGCGGAGATCCCCGTCCCGGCCGAGGTGGCCGCGGCCTGGGCCGGCCGGATCCACCTCGACTGGGGTCCGCTGCCCGGCAGTTACGGCTGGGTGTTCCCGAAGACCGAGTCCGGCAGCCTGACCGTCGGGGTGATCTCGGCCCGCGGCGACGGCGAGCGGACCAAGCAGTACCTGGCCGACTACATCCAGCAGCTGGGCCTCGCGGGGTTCCGGCCGAGCGTGGAGTCCGGCCACCTGACCCGCTGCCGGGCCGAGGACTCGCCGCTGTCGCGCGGCCGGGTGCTGGTGGCCGGCGACGCGGCCGGGCTGCTGGAGCCGTGGACCCGGGAAGGCATCTCGTACGCGCTGCGCTCGGGCCGGCTGGCCGGGGAGTGGGCGGTCAAGGTCGCCGAGTCGGCGACGGCGGCTGAGGTGCGCCGGGAGGCGCTGAACTACGCCTTCGCGATCAAGGCCGGCCTGGGGGTGGAGATGCGGGCCGGCAAGCAGATGCTGACCGCCTTCGAGCGTCGGCCGTACCTGTTCCACGCGGCGGTCTGCCTGATCGACCCGGCCTGGCGGGCCTTCGCCCGCACCACCCAGGGCCACACCACCTTCGCCCAGGTGATCCGCCAGTACCGCTCGGCCCGCCGCCTCGCGGCCCTGGCCTCGCGCTGACGTGACGCCGGGTCCGGCGGGTTGGTGCCCGCCGGACCCGGCGTGCTCGGACTTGACGTGCTGTTGAGCCCGTGTGTTCGGACTCGGCGTGCGCCGGGCCGGTTGTGCCGGGGGTGCTACTTGAGGCCGTTGTCGATCGCTGTGATCAGGGTGCCGCCGGGGGTGTCGCCGGTCATTTCCCAGATCATCGCGCCGAGCAGGCCCTTCGATTTCAGGTAGGCCGTCTTCTTGCCGATCGACCAGGCGTCGTCGAAGGTCCACCACTGGCCGCCGGCGCCGGTGTAGCCGTAGGTCGCGACCGACTGTTCGTCGTGGTGGACGGCGAGGTTGGGGAAGGTGGTGATCAGGTTGTTGTACCCGCGGGTGCCGGCCTCCTCGGCGAACTGGCCGGGGGCGGCGCCGGTCGCGCTCTGCCACTCGCCCTTGACGCCGCCGTCGGCGACGCCCTGCCAGCCCCGGCCGTAGAACGCCAGGCCGATGGTGAGCTTGCGCGGGTTGACCCCGGCGTCGAGGTAGGGCTTGACCGCCGTGTCGACGCTGAAGTGGTTGGTGTACGGGTCCTGGGCGTCCGGGTAGAGGTTGCCCTGGTGGCCGGTGCGGTTGGGCTCCCAGGAGTTGTCGCTGCCCGCGCCGTGGAAGTCGTAGCCCTGGACGTTGGCGATGTCGAGGTAGTTGAAGATCTTCGAGAGGTCCCAGCCCTGGTCGATCTTCACCGGGTCGGCCGGGGTGAAGGCGGTCAGCAGCTTGTGCGAGCCGCCGAGGGCGTCCAGCTGCTTGCGGAACTCGGCCAGCAGCAGGGTCAGGTTGGCCTTGTCGTTGGTGCTGTAGTGGTTGCCGGCGTGGCCGTCGGGCGAGCCGGGCCACTCCCAGTCGAGGTCGATGCCGTCGAAGATGCCGGCCGCGACGCCGTCGCCGCCCGCGCCGTTGTAGACCGGCAGGTTGCCCTTGATCCACACGTCGAGGCAGGACTTGACGAGCTTCTGCCGGGAGGCGTCGGTGGCCGCCGCGTCGGAGAAGTACTTGGAGTACGTCCAGCCGCCCAGCGAGACGACGATCTTCAGGTTCGGGTACTTCGCCTTGAGCTTCTTCAACTGGTTGAAGTTGCCGCGCAGTTTGCCCCAGCCGTCGTCCGCCACGCCGTCGATCGACTGGGCGGCGCTCATCGGGCGGGCGTAGTCGGCGTCGGCGTCGCCCGCGCCGGTGCCCTGGTCCGGGTCCTGCGGGTTGGCGGTGGTGCCCTTGGTGACGCCCGCCATGCAGGTCAGGTTGACCGGGTCGATGTTCTCGAAGGCGTAGTTGATGACGTCGAGCTTGGCCGCGCTGCCCGAGGTGTCGAGGTTCTTGACGAAGTACTGGCGGCCGTAGATGCCCCACTGGGTGAAGTAGCCGACCCGGGCGTACTTGCCGGCGCCGACCAGGTCGGAGGTGGTGACCTTCAGCGGCGCCGAGGCGGGCGAGGCGTTGTCCGCGCCGTCCCTGGCCTTGACGGTGAAGGTGTAGGAGGTGGACGGGGAGAGGCTGCCGACGGTGGTGGTCAGGGTGGAGCCGGTGACCGAGCGGACCAGGGCGCCGTCCTGGTAGACGTCGTACGCGGCGACCTTCAGGTTGTCGGTGGCGGCGTTCCAGGCGAGCGTCACGTCGCTCGAACCCACCGCGGTGGTGCGGAGGTTGGTGGGCGCGGTGGGCGGCGTCGGGTCGGTCGCCGGGTCGAAGGTGGAGGCGGTGACCGGCACGCTCGCCGGGCCGAGGTTGCCGCGGGTGTCCTTGGCGCGGACGGTCAGCGTGTAGCTGGTCGCCGGGGTGAGGTTGCTGACCACGGCGTCGGTGGTGGTGCTGCCGCCGACCACGGTGCTGCCGTTCAGCACGTCGTAGGAGGCCACCGGGAAGTCGCCGCCGGTGGCCGCGGGCCACTTCAGCGCGAGGCTGTGCGCGGTGGAGTCGGTCACCGCGGGGGTCCCGGGCGCGGAGGGCAGGACGTCCGAACTGCCGTCGCACTTGTCGCCGTTGATCCGGCAGCCGGTGGGAGTGCCGACCGGGCCGTTGGCGACGAACCAGAAGCTGTAGGGCTCGGTGGTCTTCCCTGCGGGGACGTTGGCGTTGTAGAACGCGGCGACGGCGGTGACGTGGCGGCCGTTGACCGTCGCCGTCCCGTTGTAGCTGTTCTGGACGGTGACGCCGGCCGGGAGGTCGAACTCCAGGGTCCAGCCGTTGACGCCGGTGGTGTTGTCGTTCCTGACGATGTAAGTGCCCTTCCACCAGGAACCGTTGTTCTCGGTGGTGAAGGCGGCGGTGAGCTTGCCGGCCGCGTTGGCCGGGGTGGCCAGTGCGGTGATCGCGGCCAGGGGGAGGAGCAGGACGGAGAGCAGCGCGATCAGCCGGTGGCGGCCTCTGCGCGTGCGGGATCGAACGGACATGGTTCTCCCTGCGACTGTGGGGGTTGGACAGGGTGACGCCGAACCGAACGGGGTGGTGCGGGGGGTGGTGCCGGGGTGGTGCGGTGGTGGTGCGGGGTTCGTGACATGCCCACCGCCGTGGGGAGACGGGGGCATGGGCACTGTAGGAGGTACAGACCAATGCGTCAACAGGTCTGTACCACTGGCGAGTTGATCGGACCCGGCGGGCCCTGGCCGGAGCCGTGGTCGGAGCCCGGGTCGTCAGCCGCGGCGCGGGTGGCCGGACAGCTCGTCGCCGAGCGGGCTGCGGCTGTACAGCACCGAACGGCCGTGCCGCGCCCGGTTCACCAGTCCGGTCCGGTGCAGCACCGCCAGGTGCTGGCTGACCGCGGCCGGCGTCACCCCCAGCCGGTAGGCGAGGTCGGTGGTACTGGCCGGCTCGGCCAGCAGCGCCAGCAGCCGGGTCTTCGGCGCGCCGAGCAGCTGCTCCAGCGCGTGCGGGGTCGCCGGCGACGCCGGAGCGGTCATCCCCGCCTGCCCCCGGGCCGGGTAACTGATCTGCGGCGCCCGGTCGTTGCTGATCATCGTGATCGCGCCCCGGGCGAAGAAGGTCGGCACCAGGACCAGCCCGCGCCCGTCCACCGTGATCTCCCCGTCCCACTGCTTCCAGCGGCGGTCGACCGACAGCAGCCCGTCCGACCAGCGAAGCCGGTGGTCCAGGTCGGCGAACAGCGCGGCCGCGCCCTGCTGCGCCAGCACCCGGGAGCGGTAGACCAGGTCCGCCTCCAGCACCGCTCGGGCCTGCGGCCACCAGCCCGGCGCGAGGCAGCTCTCCCAGTACTCCTCCAGGGCGTCGGCGATCCGCGCCAGCAGCCGGGCCGGGTCGGCCAGGCCCGCCGCGAGCAGCGGGGGCAGCGGCTGGTGGTGGGGCAGGAAGGTCTGCTCCAGCTCGGGCCGCAACTGCTCGGGCGGCAGCGCCCGGACGGCCGCCAGCTCGGTGCGGAAGTCCGGCCACGGGGTGGCCGGGCGGGGCGTCAGGAAGTCCGGGATCCACCGGTGCTCGCCGACCAGGGAGAGCAGCAGCGCGGAGTCCAGCCGTCGGAAGGCGGGGCGCAGCCGCTCGAAGGCGGCGGACTGGAGGTGGAAGTACCCGGGGTGGGTCCACATCCGTAGGCTGAGCGCGGCCTCCTGGATGGGGGAGCAGGCGAACCAGGTGGTGGCGAGGTCGGCCAGGCCGAGTTTGAACCGGTGCACGCGACCGCCGCCCCCCTCTTCCCGTCCGCCCACCGCGCGTCCCCGTGGCGTGTCCGTGCCGCCGGTGCGCTGCTGGTTTAAGGCTGAGCCTAAATGATTACTGCCTAGCGGCGGCGCCGGGGTGTGATCGTGACCATGACCACCCCACCGGCGGCGACCGCCGCGCCGAGTTCCGATCTGCCCACCTCCGGGGCGTCACGCCTGCTGCACCCCGACCCGACGGTGCGCAGGCTCGCCCGGATCACCCTGCTCAACACGGTCGGCAGCGGCCTCTCGCTCTCCGTCGGCGTGCTGTTCTTCACCCGCTTCCTCGGCCTGAGCGCCGGGCGGCTCGGTTTCGCGCTCACCGCCGCCGGGCTCTGCGGGGTGCTCGCCAGCGTCCCCGCCGGGCGTGCCGCCGACCGCTGGGGGGCCAGGCCGGTCCTGGTCGCGCTGGTCGCCCTCACCGGCCTCGGCACCGCCGGGTACACCCTGGTGGACGGCTACCCGGCGTTCGTCGCGCTCGCCTGCCTGGTCTCCGCCGCCGACCGGGGCGGGGCCGCCGTCCGCAACGCCCTGTACGCGGAGGTGCTGCCCGCCGACAAGCGGGTGGCGGGCCGGGCCTACCTGCGGGTGGTGACCAACGTCGGGCTCTGCCTCGGCACCGGGGTCGGCGCGATCGCGCTCCAGGTGGACTCCCGGGCCGGCTATCTGACGGCGATCCTGGCGGACGCGGCCTCGTACCTGGCCGTCGCGGTGATGTTCCAGCGGCTGCGGGTGCCCGGGTGGTCGGGTGCGGCGTCCGCCGAGGGCGCTGACAGGGCCGTGGCGGCGGTCGTCGAGCAGGGCTCGGCCGGGGGAAGGGGGCGCAATCCGGCGCTGCGGGACGGGCCGTTCCTGGTGGTGACCGCGCTCGGCTCGGTGCTCGCCCTGCAGTTCGCGATGCTGGAGGTCGGGGTGCCGCTGTGGATCGTCCAGCAGACCGACGCGCCCCGGATCACCGTGGCCGGCACCCTGATCGTCAACACCGTGCTGGTGATCGCGCTCCAGGTCCCCGCCACCCGGGGCACCGAGCACCCGGTCGCCGCCGCTCGGGCCTGCGGACGCGCCGGGCTGATCCTGGCCGCCTCCTGCCTGGTCCTCGGCCTCGCCCGCGGCATACCCGCCGGGCTCGCCGCGCTGGTGGTCCTGGCCGGCGTGGCCCTCCAGGCGGTCGGCGAGGTCCTGAGCCAGGCCGGCACCTGGGCGCTCAGCTACGACCTGGCCGGCGAGCGCGCCCACGGCGCCTACCAGGGAGTCTTCAACGCGGGCATGTCCGCCGCGCTGATGATCGGCCCGGCCGTCGTCTCGACCGCGGTCATCGGCCACGGCCCGGTGGGCTGGGCCGTCCTCGGCGCGCTGCTCGCCGGCGCCGGCCTCGCGATGGGCCCCGCCGTCCGGTGGGCCCGGCGGCGGGGCGAGGTCCCGGCCTGACGCGCCGCAGCCGGCGAGCGCGGCCCGCCGACTACTCCGGGACCACCGCGAAGGCCTCGATCTCGATCAGCACCTCCGGCAGGAACAGCGCCGCCACCTGCATCGCCGAACCGGCGGGCAGCGGCAGGTCGCCGAACGCCGCGTTCCGCGCCTCGCGGACGGCCGGCATGTCCGCGATGTCGGTCAGGAAGTACGTCAGCTTCACGACGTGCGAGAAGTCCGCGCCCGCCGCGGCCAGGCAGCGGCGCAGGTTCTCGAAGACCTGCCGCGCCTGCGCCCCGGGATCGCCCGCCCCGACCAGCCGCCGCTGCTCGTCGAAGGCGACCTGCCCCGACACCGCCACCAGCCGCCCGGTGGCCGTCACCACCTGGGTGTAGCCGGTCCCGGGAGCGACGCCGGGCGGCTCGGTGATGTGGGTGAGGCCGCTGCTGGTGGGCTGTGATTCCGTGGTCATGCGCCCATCGTGGCCGACAGCCGATCACCGCACCACGGCTTTCACGGAGGGTATCCTCCACCTGTACCCGGCGTGACAGGAGCGACCGTCGGGGAAGGAGACCGCTTCGTGAGCACAGTCCCCCGACTCCCCGGCGACTACAGCACGGTGACGGATCCCGAACGGGCACTGAAGTACGCGATCCAGCACGTCGCGGGCGACCGGGCCGAGATCGTCGAGGGAGCGATCACCCTGCCGTCGCCGACCTGGGCCCACGAGAGCGCCGCCGAGGTCGTCCGGCGGCAGCTGACGCCGCGCCTGGAAGCGCTGGGGCTGGTGTCCGGAGCGGGCAGTCTCGACCTGCCCGGATCGGCTCGAACGGCGAGACCGACCGGACGGTGAAGCGTCGCCGGTACGGCCAGTACGGCGCGCCGGTCTACCTCCTGGTCGACCGGCAGCACCGTGCCTGCACGGTGTTCAGCGGGCCGACCCGGCTCGGTCACGCCGTCGAGGACGGACCGCACGCCTTCGGGGTGCCCGTCCGGCTGCCCGCGCCGTTCGACCTCGACCTCGACACGTCCCGGCTCTGAGCGGCCGGGGGCGTCACCGGCGGGGGACATCCGGGCGTCGGTAAGCCTGGCCGAGGGGAGGGTGGGCATGTCAGAGTCGTCCGGGCGCCGCTGCCGACCCGTGGTCGCGGCCCCGTTCCGACCCACCCTCAGCCGGAAAGCAGGACCGCACCGATGAGCAGTGAAGCGCCCTTCGTCCGTGTCGCCACCGAGGACGCCGTCACCACGCTGACCCTCGACTCGCCGCACAACCGCAACGCGCTGTCCCGCCGGCTGATGGCCGAGCTGACCGCCGGGCTGGCCGGGGCGGCCGCCGATCCGGAGGTGCGCGCGGTGGTGCTGACGCACGCGGGCAAGGTGTTCTGCGCCGGGGCGGACCTCTCGGAGGCGACCGGGGCGGACCCGACGGTCGGGCCGCGCGGGCTGGTCGACCTCCAGCGGGCGATCGTGGACTGCGCCAAGCCGGTGATCGCCGTCATCGACGGGCACGTCCGGGCGGGCGGGCTGGGGCTGGTGGGCGCGGCCGATCTGGCGATCGCCGGACCGGCCGCCACCTTCGCGTTCACCGAGGTCAGGCTCGGTCTCGCGCCGGCCGTGATCTCGCTGCCGCTGCGCCCCAAGCTGGACCCGCGCGCGGCCTCCCGTTACTACCTGACCGGCGAGGTGTTCGACGCGGCCGAGGCCGCCCGGATCGGTCTGATCACCCGGGCGGCCGACGCGCCGGAGGCGGCCGAGGTCGCGCTCAAGGAACTGCTGGACGCCCTGCGGCTGGGTTCGCCGCAGGGCCTCGCGCACTCCAAGCGGCTCGCCAACGCCGAGGTGGTGCGCTCCTTCGAGCGGGACGCCGACGAGCTGGTCGAGCTGTCGGCGAGGCTGTTCGGCTCGGAGGAGGCGCAGGAGGGCATGCGGTCGTTCCTGGAGAAGCGGCCCGCCCGCTGGGTGCGCTGACGGCTGTCGCGGCCGGCCCGGCTCAGCCGATCGTGGCGTTCTCGCGCCAGAGGTCGAGCAGCGTCTCGTCGCCGGAGTGCTCCACCCGACCGGTCCCGGCGGGCAGCCGGTTCCAGAGCAGCAGGTAGAGGTCCCGGGCCGGACCGGTGAGGGTCAGGTCGGCCGGGGCCTCGGTGAGCTCGACGGACAGCGGTTCCTCGCTGACCGTCGCCAGCCAGCGGCCGGGCCCGTCGGTCGTGCTGACCAGCACGGTGCGCGGCCGCTCGCTGCGGAGCGTGGAGCGGCCGCGGGACAGGAAGCCGCGCAGCAGTTCGTCGATGCCGTCGAGCGCGAGTTCCGGTGCGGTCGCGGGGCCCTCGGTGCCGGCGGCCGCGTCGGCGTCGATGCGGTGCACGGCCGTCTCGTGCGCCTGTCGGCGGGCCCAGAACGCGAGCGGGCTCGTGGCCGTCGGCAGGAAGGTCCAGCAGTCCAGGTCGGCCGGTGCGGCGAGGAGGGTGTCGACCAGCGCGCCGTGGCCCGCGCGGAACCAGTCGACCAGGACGGCGTCGTCCGGCGTCTCCGCCCAGATCGCCTGCTGGCTCGCCTCGTCCATCGGCGCCGGCCGACGGTCCCGGAGGTGGGTGGCGGCCCAGCGGTGCACATGGCCGGTGTGCAGGACGAGGTCCCGCAGCCGCCACTCCGGGCAGGTCGGGACGGGGGCGTCGAGCTCGGTGCGGGCGGCGGCGTCGGCGAGCAGGCCGCCCTCGTGGCGCAGGGCGTCGATGTGTGCGGTGATCTCCATGATCGGGATTCTGGCAGCATCGGCGGTATTCGGACATGCGTTCCCATGGATGGGCGGCGAAAATGTTGCGAGGGCGTGTCGACGCGGCCCGTGTGACCTTGGCCGCCTCCGCGCCGGGCGGACCGTACGGACCGGTAACGTGAGCGCATGTCGATCACGCGTTCCCTGTTCAGCGCCGCCCGGGCCGGCGGCCGGCGCGCTGCGGGGCGGCTCGTCCACCGGGGCTGGCAGTGGGTGCAGCGGGCCGGCGCGGTCTCCAGCGAGAACCCCGGGCCGTACCGCTTCGGCGAGCTCGGCGCGGGGACGAAGCTGAGCTTCCCGCTCGGGGCGGTCTTCAACGAGCAGTGGATCACCATCGGCCCGTTCTCGATCATCGGCGAGCGGGTGACCATCAGCGCGGGCTTCCTCCCCGGCCTGGACCTCGGACCCGAGCCGATCGTGCGGATCGGCGGCGGCTGCGTGATCGGCCGCGACAGCCACATCGTCGGCCACCAGTCGATCGTGCTGGGCGACGACGTGTGGACCGGCCCCGGCGTCTACATATCCGACCAGGCGCACGAGTACCGGGCGACGGACCTGCCGATCGGCAAGCAGTGGCCGCGCAACGAGCCGGTGGAGATCGGCTCCGGCAGCTGGATCGGCACCGGAGCGGTGATCCTCCCCGGTGCCCGGCTGGGCCGCAACGTGGTCGTCGCGGCCGGCTCGGTGGTGCGCGGCGAGGTGCCGGACCACACGGTGGTGGCGGGTGCGCCGGCCAGGGCCGTCCGCCGCTGGACGCAGGAGGAGGGCTGGCAGCCGCCGTTCCGCAGCGAGCCGCCGAGCCCGCTGCCGGACGACATGACCGCCGCGCAGCTGCGGGCGCTGGCGGGCTGGGACCTGCGGCTGCCGGGCGAGTCCGAGGTCTGAGGCCGGGCGGCCGGGATCCGAGCGGCGGGCCCTAATTCGGTTGCCGCCGCTGCGCGGGGTCGGATAGGAAGCTCGCATGCTTCGAGGAGAGAAGATCGGGCTGCGGGCCCGGCACGAGGACGACATCCCGGTCCTGCTGACCGAGCTCCACGACGACGTGGCCAACTCCTCGCGGGCCGAGAGCGCGCCGTGGCGGCCGATCCCGCCCGGCTCGAAGGAGTCCCGGGTCTCACTGGACCGCACGGACGACGCGGTCGTGCCGTTCTCCGTGGTGGAGCTCGAAAGCGGCGCGCTCCTCGGCAGCGCGAGCCTGTGGGGCATCGACAACCACAACCGCACCGCGCACCTCGGCCTCGGACTGCGCCCCTCGGCCCGGGGGCGGGGCCACGGCACCGAGGTGGTCGCGGTGCTGTGCCACTACGGCTTCGTCGTGCGCGGCCTGCGGCGGCTGCAGGTCGAGACCCTCGCGGACAACGCCGCGATGCTCCGCGCCGCCGAGGGCAACGGCTTCGTCCGGGAGGGCGTGCTGCGCTCCTCCGCCTGGGTGATGGGCGAGTTCCTGGACGAGGTGCTGCTCGGCCTGCTGGTGCAGGACTGGAAGGCCCGGGGCTAACTGGTGCAGGACTGGAAGGCCCGGGGCTAAGGAACGGTCCGGGCGCCCGGGGTGTGTCCCCCGGCGGCGCGCTCGGCGTCGCGGGCGGCGAGGGCGGCCGTGATCCGGGGCAGGTCGGCGGGCCGGGTGGGGTCCAGGCCGGTGCGGACGGCGATCCGGCGGAGCCGGTAGTCCACGGTGTTGGGGTGCAGGTGGAGCACCTGGGCCGTGTGGCGTCTGCTGAGACCACCGGCGAGGTGCACCCGCAGGGTGGTGAGCAGCTCGCCCGCGTCGTCCAGCGGGGCGAGCAGTGCGGCGAGCCGCGACCGGGCCCGGCTGGGCCGGCTGAGCTGGTACTCGACCAGCAGGTCGTCCAGCCGGTGCAGTCCGGGCGGCCGTCCGACCGCCAGGGCCACCTCCAGGACCTCCGCCGCGAGCGCGGCCGCCGCCGGGACCTCGGCGGGCACCGAGGCGGACCCGCCCGCCCGGACGGTGACGCCGGCCGCGCGGGCGACGCGTCGCAGGGTCTCGGCCAGCCGCTCCCAGACCTGTTCGGGCACGGCCTCCGGGTCGTGCTCCAGCGGGACCAGCACCACGCCGCCGGTGGCGGTGAGCGCGGACAGCGCCGACTGCCGGGTGGCGTGGTCGAGTTCGGTGCGCATCCGGCGCAGCTTGCGGTGCCCCGCCACCGCCCGGTCGACGTCCGGGGAGCGCTCGTCGGGGTGCTCGGCGACGGCGAGGCGCAGCACCGCGTACGCGGGCGGCAGGCCGATCCCGGCCCGGGCGGCCGCCGACTCGGCCCCGGCGGGCGTGCCGTCGAGCAGTGCGGCGACCAGGGCGCCCCGGGCGGCCCGCCGTTCGTCGGCGTCGCCGCGGCCCTCCGCCAGGTATCCGGCACAGGTCGCGGCGGCGGCCCGGCGCAGGTGGTCGAGCATCAGCCGGTTGAGCAGCAGCAGGTCGGCGGCGTCACCGTGGTCGGCGTGCCGGGTGATCAGCTCCCAGCAGACCTCCATGCCGAGGTGGTGGGCGAACAGGACGGCGTCCAGCGGCACGCCCTCCTCGGCGCGTCGGGCGGCGGCCTCCCGGACGGCGGCGAACTCGCCCTCGGGGGCGGGCAGTCCGGTGCGGACGGCGTGGGCGAGGGCGCGGATCCGGCGTGCGGAGACCGGGACCAGTTCGCCGGTGGCCAGTTCGCGGGGGAAGCGGCGGTAGGCCGGTACCCGGTCCAGCAGTGCGGCGACCACGGCCTCGGCCAACTCCGGTACGGCGCTCAGCAGACGCTGGTCGGCGGCGGTGCCGCCGATCACCGGGATCCGCCAACCGGCGGCGGTGGGGGGTGAACTGTGACCGGTCACAGAGAACTCCGTCGAGGTCTGGAAGCCGCCCGAGACCCAGGTCGGAGGGGCGACCGCAGGATGGAGGCACTCGGGTTACCTGTTGGTAACAAACTTCCGCTCCGGAGGCAACCGTTGAGAACCCCACTTCTCCGCTCCGCCGCAAGGACGTTGCGCCGCAAGCTCCCTGGGGCTGCCGGTGCGGCGCTCCTGGCCGGCGCACTGCTCGCCGGCACCCCCGCCGGCGCGGCCCGGGCGGCGGACGCGACCCCCACCGCGCCCGCCGCCGCTGCTGCCGCACCTGCCTCCGTCCGGGCCGCCGCGACCGGACTCCCGCCCGACGGTGACACGGTGGCCTCGCCGCCCGGCGCCAACGACTGGACCTGCCGGCCGAGTGCCGCCCACCCGAACCCGGTGGTCCTGGTGCACGGCACCTTCGCCAACCGGTACGAGAACTGGCTGGTGCTCTCGCCGCTGCTGAAGAGCCTGGGCTACTGCGTCTTCGCCCTGGACTACGGCACGGTCCCCGGCATCACCTCCTCCGGCAGCGGACTGCTGCTGCCGATCGGCGGGCTCGCCCCGGTCGCCGACTCGGCGGCCCAACTCGGGCGCTTCGTCGACCTGGTGCGCGGGGCGACCGGCGCGGCCCAGGTCGACCTCGTCGGCCACTCGCAGGGCGGCATGCTGCCGAACTACTACCTGAAGTTCCTCGGCGGCGCGGCCAAGGTCGGCAAGCTGGTCGCCCTCGCGCCGTCCAACCACGGGACGACGCTGGACGGCATCACCAACCTCGCCCCGTACTTCCCGCGCGTCGCCGAACTGATCTACACGGCCTGCGCGGCCTGTCGGGACCAGGCGGTCGGCTCCGACTTCAACCGGCGGATGGCCTCCAGGCCGGACACCGTCCCCGGTGTGCGCTACACCGTGATCTCCACGGTGTACGACGAGGTCGTCACGCCGTACCGGAGCCAGTTCCTGGACGGTGCGGGCGGGGCCGGTGCGGCGGCCGTGGACAACGAGGTGGTCCAGGCGCACTGCCCGCTGTCGCTCGCCGAGCACGTGGCCGTCGCCTTCGCGCCCACCGCGCTGCACCTGGTCACCAACGCGCTGGACCCGGCCCACGCCACGCCGGTGCTCTGCGGCTGAGGCCGCCACCACCGGGGCCGCTGAAGGCTGTTGTCGCCGCGCGGGAAGTCGGACGGACCGACTTCCCGCGCGGCGGTCCGGTGCGCCGGGGTGTCGGTGGGGGCGGGGATACTGCCGTGGACCGAGGACAGGAGAGTGGCGTGGGTTTCGTCGACGAGGTGCCGGTGCCGGTGTTGGAGGACTGGGCGGACTGGCTCGTGTACGCGCGGGCGCTGAGCGGGGCGGGCGATCCGCGGGGGGAGGCGATCCGGCTGGAGCACCGGGGGGCGCCGGCCGACGACGTGCAACTCGCGGCGGTGTACCGGCAGGTGGAGCGCGAGTGCGGGCTGGACGGCCTGCGGGCCGACGGGTCGTGGCGGCTCGGCTGGTCCCGAGGCTTCCTCGACACCGCCGTGTTCCGGTTGACGGAGCAGAACGGTCCGGCGGAGGAGACCGGCCCGGCGGAGGAGACCGGTCCGCGCCGCCGGGCGCTGGTGCTCCGGCTCCTGGCGGAGCTGCCGCACAGCGGCGTCCACGACCCGGACGATCCCGAGCAGTGGGAGGCGGTCCTGGTCGACGTGCTGCTGCGCCACCCCGCCGCCGGGCGGTTGCGCAGGCTGGAGCTGCACCTGACGGACCACCACCACTCCGCCGGGCGCGCGGCGGCGGCACTCGCCGCGCGGCAGCGGCCGCGGCTCGCGGAGCTGTACCTCGGCCACCACTACGACACGCTCTTCGAGCTCCACCGGACCTCGACGGGTCGCCCGTTGGAGGTCGAGCGGTACCTGCACGACCCGGTGGTCCCGCACGAGGCGGGCCGGGCGCTCTGGCCCGCGCTGCCCGCCCTGCGCAGTCTGGAGCTCGAAGGCGCGTTCCTGTTCGACGACGTGGTGCACGAGGAGTTGACGCACCTGCGGACCAGGGGCGCGGTCACCCGCTGGAGGTCCTGACCGCGCTGGCCCCCCGGTTCGCCCACCTCGATCTGCGGGTGGAGGGCGACATCGAGGTCGAGGGGGCCGACGAGCGGGAGCTGGAGCGGGTGCTCGCCGCTCTCGGTCAGGAGCCGGGCACTCGCTAGCCCTCGACGGCGCGCAGCGTGAGCACGGCGGTGGTGCCGGTGGGGTCGAGGGTGTGGGTGGTGGGGGCGGTGAGCAGGGCGGCGTCGTAGCGGGTGAGGGTGGTGGTGGCGTCGAGGTCCGCGGTGCCGGACAGGCAGACCAGCAGCACGGTGGCGCCCGCGGCGACCACCAGCGGCCGGGGCTCGGTCGCGAGGGCCAGTTCGGCGGTGGCGCGGCCGCGCCGGGTCATCACGTTGAAGTCGACCAGCGGGCCGCCGAGCAGCCGGCAGTCGGTGGCCGCGTCGCCGGCGAAGGCGAACGGGCGGAACGGCGCGTCGACGACGTGCTCGGTGCCGTCCACGGTCAGGGCCATCCCCGGGCCCTCGACCAGGGTGATCACCCGGTCCACCCCGGGGAAGGCGGAGAAGGGGCCGGCCGACCCGACCTCGGCGAGGCTGACCCGCCACGCGAAGTCGTCCAGCCCCGAACCCGCCGGGTACCCGGCGACCTCCCTGGTCACCCCGCCGCCGTTGCGCCAGGCGGTGGCCGGGCGTTCGGCGGCGCGGAGGAGCTGGACCGGTCCGGTGCTGTTCGTCATGGCGCGATCCTCGCACGGGCCCGGAGACGCGGGGGGAGCCTCCCGGCGAGCGCCGTGGTCAGCCGACTCAGCGCCGACGGACGGCCAGCGGGAGCAGCGCGGCGGCGGTGGCCGCGACCGCGACCGTGGTGAGGGCGAGCGGCAGGCTGGTCGCGTCGGCCAGGAAGCCGATCACCGGCGGGCCGACCAGCATGCCGCCGTAGCCGAGCGTGGAGGCGAGGGCGACACCCCGGGGGCCGCCGACGGCGCCGGCCTGGGCGATGGCGAGCGGGAAGAGGTTGGCCAGGCCGAGCCCGACCATCACGAACCCGGCCAGGGCGAGCGGGACCAGCGGGGCGAGCGCGGCCAGCAGCATCCCGGCCGCCGCGGTGAACCCGCCGAGCAGCATCACCCGGTGCTGGCCGAGTCGCACGGACAGCCAGGTGCCGCCGATCCGCCCGGTGGTCATGGCGAGCGCGTAGGCCACGTAACCGGCGGCGGCCGTCTGCGCCCCGGCGTGCACGTCGTCCGTCAGGTGCACGGTGGTCCAGTCGGCTATCGCGCCCTCGCCGTACGCGGTGCAGAACGCGGTGAGGCCGAGCAGCAGGACCAGCACGCGGCCGGCGGCGGTCCCGCCGCGCGAGGAGGAGGACGAGGAGGCGGCGGACGCGGTGCCGACCGGTCGCGCCGCGGGGCTGCGCAGCAGCGCGGCACCCGCGAGCGCGGTGACCGCGAGGCCGAGCAGTCCGGCGGCCGCGAGCCACTGGGCGGCCGTCAGGGTGCCGGCGAGCAGGCCGCCCGCACCGGCGCCGAGCAGACCGCCGAGGCTGTACCCGGCGTGGAAACTGGGCATCACGGGGCGGCCGAGCTCGCTGACGATCTCGACGGCGGCGCTGTTCATGGCGACGTTCGCTCCGCCGTAGCCGGCGCCGAAGAGCAGCAGGACGCCGCCGAGCGCGGGCACCGAGTGGGTGTGCGCGGGCAGCGGGACGGAGACCGCGAGCAGGGCGAGCGAGGCGACGGTGATCGGCCGGGAGCCGTAGCGCAGGCAGAGCCGGCTCACGACCGGCATGGTGGCCACGGCGCCGGCCGACACGCAGAGCAGGGCGAGGCCGAGCGCCCCGTGCGAGGCGCTGACCTGGTTGCGGATGTCGGGGATCCGGACGACCCAGGCGGCGAAGAGCAGGCCGTCGACGGCGAAGAAGGCGGTCAGGGCGAGTCGGGCGGCGCCCCAGGAGGAGAGGGCGGACACGGGGAGGGTGCGGGACCGGTCGGCAATGCTGCGAGACTGGGGGGACGGCCGGTCGGCAGGGGCATGGGGACGAATTTTGTTTCGGAGCGGCACAAAGTAAGAATAGGGACGTGCAGCTCTCACCTTCAAGTCCGAAGCCCGGGACCGGGGCCGAACTCGACGCGCAGCGCGACGCCCACCGCCGCGCGGCCCCCGACCGCGGCCGGACGCTGCTCGGTCCAGCGCTCCAGCTGATCCACACCGGCCAGACCCCGACCCGCTCGGCGCTCACCCGCGCGCTCGACGTCACCCGGGCCACCGCCGGCGCCGTCACCGCCGAACTGGAGGCGCTCGGGCTGATCACGGTCGACTCCCGCCCGGCCGGCGGCGGCCGGGGCCGGCCCTCGCACCGGCTCGCCATCGACCCCGCGGGCCCCGTGGTGATCGCCGGACAGATCCACGCCGACGGCCTGAGCGTCACCCTGGCCGGCCTCGGCGGGCTGCTCGACCCGCCGCTCCACCTGCCGCTGCCCGCCGCCACCGACCCGGTGCGGATGCTGCGCGCGGTGGCCCAGGCGGGCGCCGAACTCGCCCGCGCCACCGAGCGCCGCTGCCTCGGCGCGGCGCTCGCGCTGCCCAACCCGGTCACCGAACCGGACGGCACGGCGCTGGCCGCGCTGCACTTCGCCTGGCCCAGCGGCACCCCCGTCGCGGACCTGTACGACGTCGAGGTGGGGCGCGCCGAGCACGGTCCGGGAGCGTTCGACCCGCTGCCCACCTCGATCGCCAACGACGCCAACCTGGCGGCCCTCGCCGAGTACCGGCACGGCGCCGGACGCGGCGCCCGGCACCTGCTGCTGGTCACCTCCGGCCACCGCGGGGTCGGCGGCGCGCTGGTCATCGACGGGCGGCTGCACACCGGCAGCGCCGGGCTCGCCCTGGAGGTCGGCCATCTGACCGTCGATCCGCAGGGCCGCCCCTGCCCGTGCGGCAACCGGGGCTGCCTCAACTCCGAGACCGATCCGGACGCGCTGTTCGCCGCGGCCGGTCTGACACCGGACCCGGACCGGCCGCTGCTCGACCAGGCCGGCGAGGTCTGCCGGGCCGCCGCCGTCGACGAGCGGGCCCGGGCGGCCGTGGAGCACGTCATCGACCGGCTCGGACTCGGGCTCGCCGGGGTCGTCAACATCCTCAACCCGGACCGGGTGGTGCTCAGCGGGCTGCACCGCGACCTCCTGGAGGCCGCGCCGGACCGGCTGCGGGCGGTGGTGGCCGACCGCAGCCTCTGGGGGCGCAGCGGCCGGGTGCCGATCGTCGGTGCCGAGCTGGCGCACAGCGCGCTGGCCGGGGCGGCCGAGCTCGGCTGGCGCCCGTACCTGGCCGATCCGCAGTCGGTGCAGGTGGGGTAGCGCGTCCATCGGATCCCGACCGGCGGCCCTCGCGGGCCGTCGGTCCCGACGGTCGATAAGCGGAGCCTGGGGCTTCGCATAATGTCACTTATCGTGACACTCGTACACTCGTAGTGAGCGCATCGGGGGGCTTCGAAGAACTCGCAGAACTCGCACGAGGAGAGTGGCAGGCCATGGGGACCGAACCGACCGTCGACGTCGACCGTACCGACGCGGAGTACCGGAGCTGGCTCAAGGAGGCGGTCCGCAAGGTCCACGCGGACGCGAACCGCTCGGCCGACACCCACCTGCTGCGCTTCCCGCTGCCCGCCGAGTGGGGCATCGATCTCTACCTCAAGGACGAGTCCACCCACCCCACCGGCTCGCTCAAGCACCGGCTGGCGCGCTCGCTCTTCCTCTACGGGCTCTGCAACGGCTGGATCCGCCCCGGCAAGCCGGTGATCGAGGCGTCCAGCGGCTCCACCGCCGTCTCCGAGGCGTACTTCGCCCAGCTCGTCGGGGTGCCGTTCATCGCGGTGATGGCCAAGTCCACCAGCCAGGCCAAGATCGACCTGATCGAGTTCCACGGCGGCGAGTGCCACCTGGTGGACCGGCCCGACGAGGTCTACGAGGCCTCGGCCCGGCTCGCCGAGGAGACCGGCGGCCACTACATGGACCAGTTCACCTACGCCGAGCGGGCCACCGACTGGCGCGGCAACAACAACATCGCCGAGTCGGTCTTCGCCCAGCTGCGCCTGGAGCCGCACCCCGAGCCGGCCTGGATCGTCGCCACCGCCGGCACCGGCGGCACCTCGGCGACCATCGCCCGCTACGTCCACTACATGCAGTACGACACCAGGATCTGCGTCGCGGACCCGGAGAACTCCTGTTTCTTCGACGGCTGGGTGCGGGAGGACCCGGACGCGGTGTGCGACCGGGGTTCGCGGATCGAGGGGATCGGCCGGCCCCGGATGGAGCCGAGCTTCGTCCCCGGGGCGATCGACCGGATGATGAAGATCCCGGACGCCGCCTCGATCGCCGCCGTCCGGGTGCTGGACGGGGTGCTCGGCCGGAAGGCGGGCGCGTCCACCGGGACCGGGCTGTGGAGCGCGCTGCGGATCGTCGCCGAGATGCGGGCGGCGGGGGAGCGCGGCAGCGTGGTCACCCTGCTCTGCGACCCGGGCGACCGCTACCTCGACAAGTACTACGCGGACGAGTGGCTGGCGGGGGAGCGCATCGACATCGCGCCCTACAAGGCGGGGCTGGAAGCCTTCCTGGCCGGCGGAGCCTGGACGGGCTGACGGGCTGACGGGCTGACGGGCTGACGGGCTGACGGGCTGACGGGCTGACGGGCTGACGGGCCGACGGGCCGACCGGCCGACCGGCCCCACCGCCCTGTTGGGCTACGGCAGTCGGGGCGCGGGCAGGTCGGTGGGGACGAGCAGCTGGAGGTCCTCGGTGGACGGGTCGTCGAGCTGCGCCACCCGCATCGCGTGCCGCTCCACCATGGTCTCGAAGACCTGGCGGGCGGTCCGGCCGTTGCCGAAGGTCGGGCCGCGCTCGATGCCGGCGAAGTGCTCCAGCAGCGCCAGGGCGGTGGCGTCCGCCAGCGCGTACTCGTGCTCGGCGCACTGGGCGCGGGCGATCTCCAGCAGCTCCTCGGCGGTGTAGTCGGGGAAGGTGACGGTCCGGGAGAAGCGGGAGGAGACACCGGGATTGGCGGACAGGAACCGCTCCATCTCGGTGGTGTAGCCGGCCACGATGACCACCACCTCGTCCCGGTGGTCCTCCATCAGCTTCACCAGGGTGTCGATCGCCTCCCGGCCGAAGTCGCGGGCGCCGTCCTCCGGCGCGAGCGCGTACGCCTCGTCGATGAAGAGCACGCCGCCGCGGGCCCGGTCGAAGGCTGCGGCGGTGCGGATCGCGGTGGAGCCGATGTGCTCGCCGACCAGGTCCACCCGGGCCACCTCGACCAGGTGCCCGCGCTGGAGCACCCCGAGCGAGGCGAGGATCTCGCCGTAGAGCCGTGCCACCGTGGTCTTGCCGGTGCCGGGGGCGCCGGTGAAGACCAGGTGGCGGCGGAGCGAGGGGGCCTTGAGGCCGGCCTGCCGGCGCCGCCGGCCGACCGAGATGAGGTCGATCAGGGTCCGGACCTCCTGCTTGACGGTGGCCAGGCCGACCAGCCCGTCGAGTTCGGCCAGCGCCTCGTCGGCGGGCCGGCAGTCCGGGATCGGCCCGATCACCGCAGGCGCGACGGAGGCCAAGGAGCCAGCGGAGGCGGCGAGTTGGGCGCGCGGACCGGGGATCTCCGTGGTCGGCGGCGGCAGTGCCGCCACATCGTCCGAGGTGCAGCCCTCCACCACCGGGCCGGGCTCGGAGAACTCGAAGCCGGCCCGCTCGTTCTGCTCGGCGCGGCACCGCGTCAGCACCGTGCGGCAGCCGTCGATGATGTGGAAGCCGAAGCCCTTGCCGTGCGAGACCCGGCAGTCCTCGAAGGTGCCCCGGCCCTGGGCGGAGACGTAGACGCCGGCGTCCGATCCGGCGCGGACGGTGCAGTCCCGGAACACCGGGTCGGCGCCCTTGGTGACGATCACCCCGGTCGCCACGTCGGAGATCTCGCACTTGGTCAGCAGGCCGCCGCTGCCGTGGTCGCGGAACCACAGCCCGGTGCCCGCCTCCTGCACCCGGCAGCCGCTGAGCGTCACCGTGGCGCCGCCGCTGACCGACACCGCGGAGCTGCGGATCCGGCTGAACGAGCAGCCCTCGGCGACGGCGGCGGAGTCGCGGTCCAGCACGAACAGGGCGTCCGGCAGGTCGTGCAGGGCGCAGTCGGTGAGGGTGAGCCGGGCGCCGTCGCTGACCCACAGCGCCGGGTACTCGCCGTTCGAGCCGTGGATCTCGCAGGACTCGGCGCTCGCCTCGGTGCCCTGGTCCCAGATCGAGAGCGCGCCGCGCCCGAAGTCCCGCACGGTGGAGTTGGTGAGGCTGAGCCGGGCCCGGCCGCGCAGGTCGGCCGCGTTCTCGGGCAGGTCGTGCACCCGGCAGCCGGTCAGGACGAGTTCGGCCTCGCTGTCGAGGGTGAGGCCGTTGCCGGTGACCCGGTGGATGTCGCAGTCGACCAGCCGGCCGCCGGCCTGGGCCTCGGCCTGCACGCCGCTGCCGCGGATCTCGTAGATCTCGCAGCCGGTCAACTCGGCGGCGCTGCCCGGGTCGGAGATCAGGACGCCCGCGCCGGTCGCGTGGTGCACCCGGCAGCGCTCCAGCGCGGCGGTCGCGCCGCCGAGCACGGCGAGTCCGGCCTGACCGGCGGCGGACACCTCGCAGTCCTCGAACGCCGCCGCGGTGCCGGGGCCGCGCAGCCGCAGTCCGAGCCCGTCCGGGTTGGCCACCGTGCAGCCCTTGAGGGTCGGCCGGGCGCCGTCGACGACCTCGAATCCGGCGGCGGAGCGGGTCTCGACCCGGCAGCCGGTGAAGGAGGGGGCCGCGTCCGGGCCGGACACCAGCACGGCGGGGGAGGAGCGGTCGCTGCCCTCGATCACCAGGTCCCGGACGGTGGCCGAGGCCGTCACGGTGAGCGGGACGCCGCCGGGAGGGTCGATCCGGACGGTGCCGGGGCCCTGGGCGGGGACGATCGTGACCGCCTTGTCCACGACCACGTTCTCCCGGAAGGTGCCCGACCGCACGGTCACCGTGTCGCCGGGTTCGGCGGCCGCCAGGGCCTCGGTGAGCGTGTCGTACTCGCCGGCGCGGCGCCGCCAGCGGGATGCGCTGTCCTGGGTGACCCGGACCCTGTGCTCAGCCATGACGGTTTGTTGTCCCCACCTTCATCGAGCCGGCGATCTGCGGACCGGACGCACGCGGGCGCCGTTCGCCCGGACGCGGCGCACGGGGTGCGCGGGTCGTCCGCCCACCGTAGCGCGCCCGCACGGATGCTCCCGCCGTTCGGTACCGCTCGGTGGCGGGCGGGGCCGGGCACCGTCGCGGGTTCACCACATGCTTCAACGAGTGCGCACAGTTCCGGTTCCGGGACGCGGGTGCGGAACCGGCCGGGGCCGGTGGGGCGCAGGTGGGGTGGAGTGGGGGAGCAGCGGTTGCGGGGCCGGCCGGGAGCCCCGGGTGCGGGGAACGCGCGCGGGTTCCGGCGCGTGGGCGCCGGCCCCGTGCGCCGGGAGCGCGCGGTCCCTCCCGGTGGCGGCCGTCCACAGCGGCCGCTCCCAGCGACCGTCCGCGGCGGCCGGGCGGTCAGACCAGTCGGTCGGACGGCCACTCCATGCCGTCCTCCAGGACCTCGACCTCGTCGCCGAGCCGCAGCATGCCCAGCACATCGCCCTCGACACCGGCCGGCCGCTCCGGGATCAGGTTCTGCCCGAACGCGGCCTTCTTCAGCAGCCGGTGGTGCCGGGCGAGGGTGCGCAGCGGCTCCGGGCCGCGCCGCTCGCCGCTCTCCTGGTCGGTGGTGGTGACCACGCAGCGCCCGCACGGCTTGACCACGCGGAAGGTCAGTCCGCCGATCCGGATCCGGCGCCAGCCGTCCTCGGCCCAGGCGTCGCTGCCGGACACCACCGCATTGGGGCGGAAGCGCTCCATCGGCAGCGTCTCGTGGCCCTCCGGCTGCTCCTCGGCGATCAGGGCGTTGAGCTCGGCCAGCGAGGCGGTGGTGGTGAGCAGCATCGGGAAGCCGTCGGCCATCGAGACGGTGTCGCCCGGCGAGGAGAAGGCCGGGTCGACGGGCCGGGCGCGCGGGTCGTCCAGGTGCACCAGCCGGTAGTCGCCGAGCTGCTCGGCGATCCACAGCTGGGCCTCCTTCTCGGCCTCGGCGGCGTGGAAGCGGGTGCCCCAGACCTCGACGTCGGCGAGCTGGTCGCCGACCGCGACCGAGGGGGCCGGGATCTCGGCCCGGGAGCCGCCGGGCGTGGTGAGGACGAGGGCGCCGGTGGCGGTCAGCTCGGTGCGGACCTGGCCGAGGGCGGGGTTCTCGCGCTGGCTGACGAAGCGGCCGGTGGCGTCGGTGAGCATCCAGCGGCGGTCACCGGCGAGGCCCCACGGTTCGACGCGGGCGCTCGCGGGGCTCAGGCGGTACATGGACTTGACGGGGTAGACGTGGAGTCCGGTGAGCTGCATGCCTCCATCCTGCCAGCCCCGTCCGGACCGGCCGCGGGTGAGTCCTGCCTCGCTCACGGACGGCGCCCGGACCCCGCCCGGAGCCGGACCCCGCCCGGAGCCGGACCCCGCCCGGAGCCGGACCCCGCCCGGAGCCGGGGCCGGACCCGCGCGGCCGGAAGGCGCCGGGGTCGGTACTGCGGCAGAGTGCCCCGACACGCTGCCCGAACGCGCACGGACCGCCCGGAACACCGCGTGGGGCGGCGTTCCGGGCGGTCCGTGGATGACCCGTTCTCCGTACGCCCGGCGTCGTTCGGTGCGCGCCGGGTGGTGCTCAGGTGGTGCGGGTCCGGGCCGGGTGGGGGTCCGGCCCGGGGTGGTGTCAGTAGCCCTGGGCCTGCGGCTGGTAGCCCTGCTGGTACTGGCCGTGCTCGCCGTACGGGCCGGGCCGCTGCGGCTGCATCGGGCGGACCGGGGCGACCGGAGTGACGGCCGGACGCAGCTGGGCGCCGCCGAAGGACTGGTCGGCCGAGCCGCCGAAGCCGCCCTGGTGGCCGCCCTGGCCGCCGAAGCCCTGCGGTCCGCCGAACGACTGCTGACCGCCGAAGGACTGCGGACCGCCCTGGGGCTGGCCGGCCGCGCCGTGCTGACCGGCCGGCTGCGCGCCGAAGGTCTGCTGTCCGCCGTTGCCGCCGACGAAGGTGTTCTGGCCGCCGAAGCTCTGGCCGCCGGAGGGCTGGTACCCGCCGGTGGAGGCCTGGGTGAAGCCCTGGGACGGGGCCTGCGGGCGCTGGCCCGGCAGGTAGGGCTGCGGAGCGCCGTACCCGGGGACCGCCGGCTGGGGCGCGGCGGCGTACGCGGGGGCGGGCTGCGCCGGGATGTACGTGGTGGCCGGACCGGAGGGGGCGCTGCTCGGGCCGGGGCCCAGGGCGAGGCGGGCCGGCGGCAGGGCGGGGAGGTTGCCACCGGGACTGTCGTACCCGGAGCCGTACCGGTTCTCGTAGGACTGGGCGGGGAGGCCCGATCCGTAACCGGTCGACATGGCCGGCGGCAGGGCGGCCGGCACGTTGATGGGCGCGATCTGCGGGACACCGCGCTCTGCGACGAGGCTGTCGTAGATGGGCGTGCCGGAGGAGAAGGACGGAGAGGGGTAGCCGACTCCGTCGTAGGAGCGGGGCGAGGTCATGGGGCATACGGTAAGCCCACAACGAGCCCACTGAGGAGACTGGGAGGCGGAGCAGTTCGAGTGTTTACACAAGCTTCGCTCGAACAAAGGTTTCGAAAGTAGTAAGAACGGACAAATTGGCGATGACTTCAGGCCACCCTTCGCCCGCTCCGGGGGCTCGAACGGGCCCCGGACGCGCCCGCCGAAGCCCCGTGCGGTGACGGGGCGGTGGACGGTTCGGGGACTGTCGAAGAAACTTCTCCGGGCAGGGCGTGTACCGGCGCATTCGAGCCCCCGCCGACGGCGCGGCGGGGGCTCGTGAATGTTTCGGGGATAAAGTCCCCATCAGAGCTTTCGCGGGGTTTGTCCGGGCCGCTGAGGGCCTGCGGAGGGGATGCCCGGGGCCGCTCCCGGCCGGTCGCGGCCGTTGAACGCCACTGGAACGCCCCCGACTTGCCGTCGACCCGGACCCGCCCTGCCGTCGGACCGCTGCCGGACCGCCGTCGAGCCGCCGTCGGGCCGTCGCCCGGTGGCCACCGAACGGCCACCGGGCTGTGGTCCGCGTCCGCTCAGTGCACCGGCGCCGGCCGGGGAGTGCCGCCGTTCTGGGCGGGGAAGCCCGGCAGGCCGGCCACCTCGGAGGTGCAGAACGAGCAGCGCACCGCCGCGACCGGGATCCTGCTCAGGCACTCCGGGCAGTCCGCCTTGGCGACCGGCGCCGGCTTGTCGCCGTCGAGCCGCGCCTGGAGCTTGCCGACCGGCACCACCACGATGAAGTAGATCACCGCGGCGACCAGCAGGAAGCTGATCAGCGCGTTGATGAAGACGCCGTACGGGAACCGGGTGCCGGCCACCTCGAAGGTCTTCAGGGTGAAGTCGCCGACCGCGCCGGTCGCGACCCCGATCAGCGGGGTGAGGAAGGCCGTCACGAACCCGGTGACCACGGCCGTGAAGGCCGCGCCGATCACGATGCCGACCGCGAGGTCGACGACGTTTCCACGCAGCAGGAAGCTGCGGAATCCCTTGAGCACCGGGAACTCCAAATCCGTACGGGGAGAGGTGGGACGGGACCACGGGCCCCGGCCGGACATCCTGCCGACCGGGGGTGCCCCCGGTCCAACCGCGTTCACCCGATCCGCGTAACGGCGACGCGGTCCGGCGCGGTCGGATCAGGCGGAGCGCAGGCGCTCCGCGTACGGCTGGATCCGGACCACCGCCTCGGCGATCCGGCGGACCGTCGGCGCGTCCATCTGGGACCACAGCGGCACGGTCAGCACCGAGTCGGCGAGCCGGTCGGTGAGCGGCAGCCCCTCGGCCTGGCCGAGGTGGGCGTAGGCCCGCTGGCGCTGCACCGGCGGGTGGAAGTAGCGCCGCGAGTCGATCCCCTCCGCCCGCAGGGCGTCGGCGAGTTGCCGCGAGTCGAGGCCGAACGCGGCGGCGTCCAGGATGAGGGTGAGGTCCTTGAAGGTGGAGGTGTCGCCCTCCTCCGGCAGGGCCAGCCGCAGACCCGGCAGACCGGCCGTGACGGCGGCGAACTCGGCCACCAGCGCGCCCCGGTGGGCCACCCGCTCGGGCAGTCCGGCCAGCCAGTTGAGGCCGACCGCGGCGTGCAGCTCGCTCATCCGGGCGTTCAGGCCGGGGAACAGCGTGTCGTAGTCGCCCGGGTTGCCGTAGTCGCGGGCGGTGCGCAGCCGCCGGGCGAGCGCGGCGTCCCGGGTGGCGACCAGTCCGCCCTCGCCGGCCACCGCGACCTTGGTGGGGCTCATCGAGAACACCTCGGCGTAGCCGAAGTTGCCGATCGGCACGCCCTTGCGGCGGCTGCCGAAGCCGTGCGCGGAGTCGTACACCAGCGGCACCCCGGCGGCGTCGGCGACCTCCTGGAGGTGCTCGACCTGGCAGGGCGTGCCGTAGACATGGGTGGCCATGAGCGCGGCCGGGCGGTCGGCGGCGGCGAGCTTGGCGGCGGCGTCCTCCGGGTCGAGGGTGATGTCCCGCTCGCGGGCCTCGGCGAACACCGGGGTGCCGCCGGCCCAGTGGGCGGCGTGCGCGGTGGCGGAGAAGGTGAATCCGGGCATCACCACCGCGCGCCCGCCGTCCACCTCGGCGGCCTGGAGCACCAGCATCAGTCCGGTCGTGCAGTTGGAGACCGCCACCACGTGCGGCACCTCCAGCAGCGCGGCCGAGACCTCCTCCAGTTCGGCGACGGTGCGGCCGTTGGTGAGCTGTCCGCTGTCGAGCACGGTGCCGAGCCGCTCCAGCAGCGCGGCGCGGTCGGGCACCTGGACCCGGGTGAGCGGCAGCCCGTCGGGGAAGGCGGGAGTGCCGCCGAGGGCGGCGGGCAGGGCAAGGGTGTCGGTGGTCATGGCGCGGTCGATCCCCCCTGGGACGTTGACGGTGACGGTGACACGATGGACGACGGTGAGGCGGTGGAGGACGGTGGAACGGTGGACGACGGCGGGACGGTGGACCGGACGGCGGGTGCCGGTGCCGCCGTCGGCACGGGTGGGGGCGGGAGCCCCGGCGGCTCGGGTGTCCGCCGGGCGCCCCACTGCCCGGGCGAGACCCGCCAGACCGGTGGCGGCCGGCGGGCCGAGGTGCGGCCCCGGCCCGCGGTGGTGGCCGGGACGACCAGCAACACCAGGGCGAGCGGCAGCACCTGGACCCGTTCGCGGGACAGGATGCCCATGTTGTTGATGGTCGAGAAGGCCCAGCAGAACAGCAGCGTGTAGACGGCGGCGAAGGCCACGTACGAGCGCTGCACGAAGAGCCGGGGCAGCCGGGACAGTCGGGGCCAGGCCCGGACGAACATCACCAGCAGCGCGAAGCACTCCACCGACTGGATCAGGTTCTGGATGTTGGACGCCTCGAACGGGAACGGCCGGAACAGCACGCTGATCACCGCGACCGGCAGCCCCGCCGGGTTGAGGCTGAACTTGGGCGCGGCGTCCTCCGGCGCGGTCGCGTTGATCATCGAATTGCCCTGGCTGGTGCGTCTGGAGGTCTCCGAGAGCACCTGGTTGACGGCGTCGCCGCCGGTCCCGTCGGTGCCGAAGAAGGTCGAGACCTGCTGGAGCATCAGCACCGCCATCGCGCCCAGCACCACGGCGGTCAGGATGGTGCGCAGCGGCCCAAGTGCGCTGACCTGCTGCGGACGGCGGCGCAGCACGTATGCGACCATCAGCCCGGCCCCCGCCAGCGCGGTGACGTGCGGGCGGACCATCGCGGTGCCCACCGAGCCCAGCACGATGCAGAGGAAGGCGCCGAACCGCCGGTCCAGCAGCCGCGCGGTGCCGTAGGTGGTGAGGCCCAGACAGAACATCATCCAGGCGTCCTTGCCGATGCTGGACGGCCAGAACAGCAGTGAGGGCAGGAAGAAGACCAGCTTGGCGTACTTGCGGGTGTCCGCCTCCGGGAAGGCGATCTGCAGTGCCCGCCAGAACAGCAGCAGGCCCCAGAAGCCCAGCCAGGAGAAGACCAGGAAGCCGCCGATCAGCGAGGGGCCGGTGATCGCGTACACGATGCCGGTGACGATGATGACGAAGCCGGTGCCGGCGACCTTCATGCCCAGGTCGTAGTGGACGCCGCCGAGCAGGTCGGCCTGGTCCAGGTAGGCGGCGAGCTCGGTGCCCTTCTGGTGGTACATCTTGGCGTCGGCCGCGCCCCCGTACAGCACGAAGGCCATCAGGTAGCGGGGGAAGGCGCAGAGCAGTTTGGCGGTCATCGCCAGCAGCAGCAGCCGGAAGACGTCCCGTTCGGGGTTGGCGGCCGCGATCCGGGCCAGCAGCGGGGTGCCGATCGCCATCAGCGCCGGGAGGATCAGCAGCGCGCCCCAGGTGTCGTACGAGGTGTGCACCGAGGCGAGCACGAAGAGCGTGACGTAGCCGGTGACCAGGGCGGCGGCGAGGGCGGACGGCCAGGGGACGCGCCGGAGCACCGCCGACGCGGCGCCGGTGGTGCCCGCGCTGCCCGGTCCCCCGGGCGCCGCCGCCATCAGAACACCTCCAGGTCGCCGAGGCTGAACCGCCAGTCGGCCAGGGTGAGCGGGGTGGCGCCGCCCGGGCGGCGGGCGGCGAGCGTCATCCCGGTGCGCGGGGCCCGCAGGTACCCGGCCCGCAGCGCGGCGTCGGCGGCCTCGGTGCCGGGGGAGAGGTGGGTGGCGACGTGGTCGCAGCCGGACTCGCGGGCGGCGGCACGCAGCAGCCGGACGGCGCTGTCCCGGTCGCCGGGGCGGACCACCAGGTCGGCGAGGGTGAACTCGGCCAGCGGGCCGCGCCGTCGGGGCCGGCCGACGGCCAGGCCGGTCAGCTCCTCGCCGCGGTGCACGGTGAGCACCCGGTAGTCCAGGCCGGGGGCCTCGCCGTACCGCCAGCGCAGGAACTCCGGGGTGCGGTGGACGGCGAGCCGGTGGTCGGCGGAGTCGGCGGCGGCGCGTTCGCGCAGCAGCTCGGCCAGCGCTCCGCGGGTGCCGGTCACCGCCGGATCGGCCAACCAGTCCCGGGCGGTGGGCAGTCGGCAGTCCGGCGGGCCGGTCGGCGCGGCGGCCGGACGGCGGGCCAGGGCGGCGCGCGCACCCCGGGCGAAGGCGGCCGGGCGGACGGCGCGGACCGCGATCGGTACCCGGCCCAGCTCCTGCCAGCCCATCTTCCGGTAGCCGGGCAGGCTGTTGCCGTTGGGCGTGTTGAACACCAGCTCGGTCTCCCCGGCGACCTCGTCGAGCAGGTCCAGGGTGAGCCGGCGGAAGATGCCCCGGCCCTGGAAGTCGGGGTGGGTGGCGGTGTCAACGGGCCGGACGGCGTTCACCGTCCGGCCGTCCGCGCCGCCCGTCCGCCACTGCCAGCGCAGGAAGAGGCGGACCCCGGCCAGCCGGCCGTCGGCGGTCTCGGCGACCAGCCCGGGGCTGGCGCCGAAGGGATTGCGGAGGTGCTTCCAGGCGAAGAACTCGGCGGTGCGGGTGCCGGTGGGTCCACCCGCCAGGGAGGCGGTGAGCAGGTCGAGCACGGCGGGGAGGTCGGGCTCGGCCGGCGGGCGGAAGGTCAGCTCGGCGGGGGCGGGCAGGGCGCTCACGTCCGGACTCGCTCTCCCATCGGTGGTCGGGGGGTCAACGGGGAAACGTCGGTGCTCCGGAGTTCTCCGGTTGCGGGTGGTCCGCTCAGTGCCGCAGGACCCGTGCGTACACCGCCTCGACGGCGCGCTGGGCGCCCGCCACGTCGAAGCGCTCGGAGCGCTCCCGGGCGGCGGTCGCGAGCCGGGTCCGCAGCTCGGGTTCCTCGGCCAGCCGGGCGAACGCGTCGGCCAGCGCGGACGGGTCGCCGGGCGGGACGAGGTAGCCCTGCTCGCCGTCGTCCAGTACCTCGGGCATGCCGCCGACCCGGGTGACCACCGAGGGCAGTCCGCTGGTCATCGCCTCCATCAGGGCGACCGGCAGGCCCTCCTGGCGGGAGCTCAGGGTGAACACGTCCAGCGCGGGCAGCAGTTGCGGCACGTCGGAGCGCGAGCCGGTCATCAGGACGGCGTCGGCGATGCCCAGTTCGTCGGCCCGGGCGCGCAGTTGCCCCTCCAGCGGTCCCGTGCCGATCAGCACCAGCCGGGCCCCGGGGTGGCGGCGCAGCAGGTCCGCGTGGGCGGCGAGCAGGGTCGCCTGGTCCTTCTTCGGGGTCAGGTTGCCGACCGTGCCGACGACGAACGCCTCGGCGGGCAGGCCGAGTTCGGCGCGGGCGGCGGCCCGGGCGGCCGGTCCTCCGCTCGCTCCGGCCAGGTCGGGGCCGTGGTGCACCACGGTGACCCACTCGCCGGGGCGGCGCCGTCCCGGCGGGACGGTCCGGGCGACGGCGTGCGAGACGGCGATCACCGCGTCGTTGCGCCGGTAGGTGAGCGCGTTGGCCCAGCGGGTGGCCGGGCGGTAGCGCTCCCAGACGTTGTGCTCGGTGTGCACCAGGCGCGGCCCCCGGCCGGTCAGGGTGGGGGCGAGCAGCCGGGCGGCGGCGGCCGGCACCGGCATGTGGGTGTGCACCAGGTGGTACCGGCGCTGGGCGAGCAGTCGGCGCAGCCGCAGCGGCCAGCGCGGATCGGCCCGGCCCGGGGTGCCGGGGACGCCGCCCAGACAGTGCACGGCCACCCCGGCCTCGGTGAGCGCCGGGGCGAGCGCGTCCTTCCACGGCAGGACGTAGGCGACCTCGATCCGGTAGCGCGAACGGTCGGCGTGGCGGGCGCAGTTGAGCAGCAGCTGCTCGGCGCCGCCGCGGCCGAGGCCCTTGGCGAGCCACAGCACGCGCACGGGGGCGTCCGCCGGTCCGGGGGCCGGCGCGGGTGCCGACACCTGCTCCGCTGCCCGCGGGGAATCGTCCAGTGGCCCGCTCATCGATCCTCCGCCTCGCGCAGCAGGGCCGGTTCGCCCTGGTCGCCGCCGGGCCCGTGGCCGTTGGCACTGTTCGGACCGGTGCTGTTCGGACCGGCGCTGTTCGGGCCGGCGCCGCCCGGGCCGGTGCCGTTCTCCCCGGACGCGCGCCGCGCCCAGCTGGGGGTGGTCCGTCCGCCGCCGCGCTCCCCGGGCGGTTCGGCGGCCCGCTCCGGACCGGGGGCGGACGCCTGTTCCGCCGTCGGCCCGGACTGGCGCGGCAGTGCCGCCTGCTGCTGCGGCTGCTGCTGCCCGCCCCGTCCGGCCGGTCCGGACGCCCCGGCAACACCCGCGGGCCCGCGCCGCCGCCGCCCCGAGGGGCCGTAGGTGCCGAGCAGGGCCACGCCCGCCACCGGTACCCCGGTCCGGGAGAGCAACTCGGCCACCCGGTCGGCCTGTTCCGGGGTGACGTTGCCGCTGCGCACGGTGACCAGCACGGCGTCGGCGTGCTGCACCAGGTCGTAGGCGTCGTTGGCGTGCAGCAGCGGGGAGGTGTCGATCAGGACGACGTCGGCGTGCGGCCGGACCCGCCGCAGCACGTCGCCGGCCCGCAGCACCAGGGCGGCCGGGTACGCGGTGGTGTTGCCACCGGTGATCAGCGAGACCCCGGCGACATTGGTCGGGCGGATCAGCTCGTCCAGTTCGTCGAGCCGCTCACCGCTGAGCAGTTCGGCCATCCCGGGGCCGTCGCCCACGCCGAGGTGGGTGTGCAGCTGCGGGTGGCGGAAGTCGCAGTCCAGGACGAGGACGCCGCGGCCGGTCTCGGCGAGCGCGGCGGCCAGGTTGGCGATGGTGATGGTCCGGCCGTCGCGGCTGCCGCCGGAGGCGACCAGGACCACCGGCGCCGGTTCGGTGAGCGGACGCGGGGCGGTCCGCTTCGGGTCCCGGTCGTCGCCTCCGACCGGCCGGGCCAGCGTGTCCGGGCCGGTCAGCAGCAGGGTGGAGCGCAGTGAGCGGTAGGCCTCGGCGGCCGGGTCGGACGGCCGGGCGCGCACCAGCGGTTCGCGCACCCGCCGCTGCCGGCGGGACAGGTGCGGCACCTCGCCGATCACCGGCAGGTTGAAGGCCTCCTCGACCGCGTTGCGGCTGCGCAGCCGGGTGTCCATCCGGCTGAGCATCAGCGCCGCGACCACGCCGAGCGCGAGGCCGAGGAACACCGCCAGGCCGAGCCGCACGCTGCGGCTCGGGGAGGCGAGCAGGTTGCTGGTGCCCTGGCGGGCGTCGATGCTGCCCCACTGCTGGATGGCGTCGGTCTGGGCGCTGTTGGCCAGCTTGCTGATCGTGGTGAGGGTGGTGGTCAGCGCGGTGTTGGCGGCGGTCAGCTTGGGCTGGAGCTTGGGCTGGTCGGCCGGGGAGGAGCGGTTGTACTGGGCCTGGATGTCGTTCAGCTGCTGCTGCTGGGCGTCCGCCTGGGCCTGCAGCTTCTTGATCGTCTCCGCTGCGCTGCGGGCCGACTCGTCGCTGTAGCCCTTGATGATCGCGGCCGAGTAGGCGGTGGCCAGGTCGGAGCAGGACTGCCCGGTGGGGCCGGTGGTGGCGATGGTCAGCATCTGGGGGCTGTCGGCGGTGACGGTCCGGCGGGCGAGCACCTCGGAGGCGTCGCCGATGCCGAGCTGTTTCGCGGCGGCCGCCGCGACGTCCGCGCCCTGGGCGTAGGAGAGCACCTGGTCGGCCCGGACGGTGTCGCCGGCGCCGGCGACCGGGGTGATCGCGACCTTGCACTTCCATTTGGCGTTGTCCACCGTGTCACCGGTCGGGGTCAGCAGCCAGCCGACGACCAGCGCGGCGAGCGTGCAGCCGACGAGCAGGCGCCAGTAGCGCCGCAGGACGGTGAAGTGGTTTGCCGGTTCCACCGGTTGGATCCCCTCGCGTTCGTGGTGCGGTGGTGCTGTCAGCGCCCGTCGCCCCCCTGTCCGGGAGCGCGGCGGGTCCGGGTACCGCTGGTCGGGTCACGCCCCGGGGCGTGACCGGCACACCCTCGCGGGCACGGTGGAATCCCTCGGCTGATGTCGCAACCCGCCCCCCTGACGACTCGCGGACAACGTCCTGAACGACGTACTCCCCACGGCGCGGACCGGCCCGGTGGTGCATCGCGTGCGCCGCACGCGGACCGCCGCCCCCGCCGGATCCCCTTGCGATGCTTCCCGAGCCCCGACGTGCGGCGCAACCGCTTTGGCGATACTGGTCCGGGAGATCGCGTGCACCGGCCGCCGACCCGCCCGGATCCGGACAGAACGGGCCGTCGGCGGTGCGCGCCCCCGCGGCCCGCCGGTGCGTGCACCGCCGAGGGGTCCGGGCGGGCTCAGACCGTCCGCAGCCGCAGCGAGCGCTCGTAGAACTCCACCATCTGCGCCGACACCTGGTGCAGCGTGAACGAGGTCAGGAACCGGGCCCGCGCGGCCTTCGCCCGCATCCGGGCCGAGGCGCGGTCCTCCAGGGTGTCGGTGAGCGCCGCCGCCAGCGCGGCCGGGTGCTCCGGCGCCACCAGCCGGGCGTAGTCCTCGGAGCCGACGGTCTCCCGCAGGGCCGGCACATCGGCGGCCACCAGCGGCACCCCGACGCCCATCGCCTCCATCGCCGCGCTGCCGAGCCCCTCCCAGCGGGACGGCACCGCGAACGCGTCCGAGGCCGCCATCAGGTCGAACACGTCGTCGCGCGGCCCGAGGAACCGCACCCCGCGGGTCGCCGCGGCCAGCGCCCGCAGCCGCTCGCTCTCGCCGCCCTCGCTGCCGGCCAGCAGCAGCACCGCGTCCGGCTCCGCCCGCAGCACCTCCGGCCAGGCCTCCAGCAGGACGTCGAGGCCCTTCTGGTACTGCTGCCGGGCCGCGGCCAGCACCACCGGCACGTCCTGCGGCAGCTCCAGCGCCGTCCGGACGGCGGCCCGCCGGTCCGGCGTCACCGAGCCGAGCAGCTCCGGGTCGCGCCCGCGGGGCACCACGTCGATCCGCTGCGACGGCACCCGCAGCCGCCGGGCCATCGCCCCGGCCACGTACCTGGTCAGCGCGTGGAAGCGCCGGGTGCCCTGCGCGGTCGTGGCGTCCACCGCCTGCGCGGCCCGCACCTTCCACGGGTTCAGCCCGCGCGCGTTGCGGTGCTCCGGCCCGTACGCCGCGTTGACCAGGCTGGTCACCACCGGGGTGCGGGCCGCCAGGGCGGCCGCCCGGCCCAGCACGTCGGACTCGTAGAGCGTGGTGTGCACGAGGTCGGGCCGCCGCTCGCGGACCAGCCGGTGCAGCGCGGCGACGGTGCCGCCCCGGGAGGCCCGGCCGACCCCGAACACATCGGCACCGGCCGAGGTGAGCTCGGGCTGGAAGCCGCCGGGCGAGTCCTTGAGGTACGCGACGTCGAGCTTCACCCCCGCCCGTACCAGCTGGGGGGTCATCGCCACCAGGCCCTGCTCGGCCCCGCCGACCCGGCTCACGCTGTCGATCACATAGAGCACATGCACAGGCCAACCCCCGCCCTCCTGGGCGCCCCCGGTCTCCCGTGCCGGGAGGGCGCCCTGACTGCCGCTCAGCATCGCAGGTCGCGGACGGCGCCCGCCAGCGGTTCGGTCAGACCGGCGCCGGGGCGGGGCGGGCCGCCGACCGGGCGCCCCGGACCGGACGACGGCGAACGGTCAGGGGGCGGTCGACAGCGCGGACCGGGGCGCGTGCACCACCGGTGGGGCGTACGACGGCTCCCGAGCGGCGCCCTTTCGGAGGCCGCACGCCGACCAACGGACCACCGCCGGGTTGCGCGAAGGGGTCGTCCCTGACGGGAGGCTGTGCCAAGGTCGTTGCCATGCCCGAAGCGACACCGGTCAGGACGGCCGGAACCCGCCCCCGCATCCTTCACCTCATCACCGATCCACGCCGTCGCGGCGCCCAGAACCTCGCCCGCGACCTGCACCGCGAACTCCGCCGCCGGGGCCAGGCCTCCGCGCTGCGCGCCCTCGCCCCGCACCCCGACGCCCACCCGGACGCCCCCGACACCCGCGCCACCGCCGTACTCGGCCCCGGCCGGCTCCACCCGCGCACCCTCGGCGCCCTGCGCACCGCCGCCCGCACCGCCGACCTGGTGGTCGCCCACGGCTCCTCCACCCTTCCGGCCTGCGCGCTCGCCCTCGCCGGGACCCGCACCCCGTTCGTCTACGTCTCCATCGGCGACCCCCGGCACTGGACCGCGGGACCGGTCCGGCGGCTGCGCACCGGCGCCCTGCTGCACCGCGCCGCCGCCGTCACCGCCCTCGCCGACGAGGCCGGGGAACTGCTCGTCGAACGCTTCCGGCTGCCCGCCGGCCGGGTCCGCACCATCCCCAACGCCCGCGCCGCCGACCGCTATCCGCCGGCCGTCGACGAGGCCGACCGCCGCGCCGCCCGGCAGGCGCTCGGCCTGTCCCCGGACGGCCTGCTGGTCGCCTGGCTCGGCGCGATCGCCCCCGAGAAGCGCCTGGACCTCGCCCTGGACGCCCTCGACCGACTCCCGGACGTCCGCCTCGCGGTCGCCGGCGACGGCCCGCAACGCTCCGCCCTGGAGCGACATCCGGCCGCCGCCCGGGCCCACTTCCTGGGCACCCTCGCCGACCCGACCCCGCTCTACCGGGCCGCCGACGCCGTCCTGCTCAGCAGCGACAGCGAGGGCGTGCCCGGTGTGCTGATCGAGGCGGCGCTGGCCGGCCTGCCGGCCGTGGCCACCGACGTCGGCTGGGTCGGCTCGGTGGTCCGGGACGGCGTCACCGGCGCGCTGGTCGCCCCCGGGGACCCGCCGGCCCTCGCCGAGGCGCTGGCCAAGGTGCTGGCCGGGGACCGGGCCGGACTCGGCGCCGCGGCCCGGGCGCACGCGCTCGCCCACAACGAGCTCGACGTGGTGGCCGACGCCTGGCAGCGGCTGTTCGGCGAGGTCTGCGGACGCGGCGGCGGCCCGGCCGGACCCGCGGGACCCGGGGCGAGGGCGGACCCGGTCGGTGCGGCGAAGGACGGCCCGGACGGCGGTCGCGGCTGACGCGTCCCGGTGCGCCGGGCCGGGTGCGCCGATCGGGCGAATCCCGGCCCGACGCACCGGGACGACCTGGCCGATGACGTTCCGTCACCGCCACACTGCCCCGTGTGAAGTCGATCCTTCGAACCACCCTGCTGCTCGCCGTCGCCGCCGGGATCGCCGCATCCCCCGTCCAGGCCGGCGCCGTCACCCACCAGCCGCCCCGTGAGGGCGCCCAGTACGTCCGCCTCGACCACCCGCAGCCGGTGCGCGAGAGCGCCCGCACCGAGGCGATCGAGTTCTTCTGGTACGACTGCGGTCACTCCCAGCAGCTCGAACAGCCGCTCCAGGTCTGGACCGAGCGGCACCGCGCCGACGTCGACCTGCGCCGCGTCCCGGCCATCTGGCAGGGCAGCCGCGAGGAGACCGCCCAGCGCGGCCACGCCCGCCTCTACTACACGCTGGAGCGGCTGGGCCTGGTCGAGCGCCTGCAGGCCGCCGCCTTCCGCGCGGTCCACACCAACGAGCAGGACGTCACCACCGAGGACACCGCCACCGACTGGGCCCTGCGCCAGGGCGTCGACCAGCAGGCGTTCCGCGAGGCGTACCGCTCCGAGGACACCCTGCGGGCCGTCGACGAGGCCGCCGCGCTGTTCGTCCGCTACGGCATCAACGAGCTGCCGACCGTGGTGGTGCAGGGCGAGTACCGCACCTCGCCGACCAACGCCGGCGGCGTCGAGGCGATGCCCGAGGTGATGGACCACCTCGTCGGCCAGGAGCGGCAGCGCCACCCGCGCGCCCACACGCTGTACTGACGTCGCGCCACTCCACGTCACCCCTCCCGACCTCCGACGGGCGGGCCGGTCGCACCGCGGCCGGCCCGCCCCTTCTCGGTCGTCGGCCGAGGTGGGCCGATCACCTTCACCGAACCGACCCCCGGCGGCCACACTCTGTGCCAGAGTGGGGCCGGGCCGCACCGCGACGGCGTCAACAGCCGTTGTGACGGGCCCACTTCTCGATACCGCCGGTACCGGAGAGGGCAGGTGTCCGTGGGGGGACAACGCGCGCAGCTCGTCGACGAGCGCGACAGCCAGACAACGCAGGCCCCGGGGCGACGCCCGTCGGCCGCCGACGGGCCGCCGCCCGAGCTGATCTTCAAACGGGGGCTCCGCCCGGCCCAGGTGGCCCGTGAACTGTGGGGCGCCCGCGAACTCGTCCGCGCGCTCGCCGAGCGCGACCTGCGCGCCCGGTACAAGCAGGCGGTGCTCGGCTTCGCCTGGGCGGTGCTCACCCCGCTCGCGCTGTGCGCCATCTTCACCCTGGTCTTCCGCCGTGCCGTGCACGTCGAGACCGAGGGCGCCGCGTACCCGCTGTTCGCCTATGTCGGCCTGATCGTCTGGCAGTTCTTCAGCAACACCATGAACCAGGGTGCGCTGAGCCTCGCCAACAACCTCAGCCTGCTGAACAAGGTGTACTGCCCGCGCGAGGTGTTCCCGCTCGCCACGATGCTGGTCGCCACCGTCGACATGCTGATCGGCACCGCGGTGCTCGGCCTGCTGTTCCTGGTGTTCTGGACCGCCCCGGCCGTGACCTTCCTCTGGGTGGTGCCGCTGCTGGGCATCCAGTTCGCCTTCACCTACGGCATCGCCCTGGTGCTCTCGGTGGCCGTGGTGTACCTGCGCGACGTCCGCCACCTGCTGCCGATCATCACCCAGATGGGAGTGTTCGCCACCCCCGTCGCCTATCCGCTGGCCCAGATCCCGGAGCGCCTCCAGGAGCTGTACGTCGGAGTCAACCCGCTCGGCGCCGTGATCGAGGGCTACCGCAACGCCCTGCTGTACGGGCAGGCGCCGGACGCCGCGCTCACCACCATCGCCGCGGTCTCCTCGGTGGTGTTCCTGGTCGGCGGCTACCTGCTGTTCAAGAAGCTGGAGACGGGGATCGCCGATGTCGCCTAGCCAGACCCTGCCGCTCGGGACCATCCGCACCGACCAGGTGTGGAAGCGCTTCAAGGCCGACCAGCAGCGGATGCTGCTGCGGGACAAGGTCGACTCGCTGGCCCGCCGGCTGCGCGGCGAGAAGGGCGAGGACTGGCGCTGGGCGCTGCGCGACATCTCGATGCACATCGAGCCGGGCGAGTCGGTCGGCCTGATCGGCTCCAACGGCTCCGGCAAGTCCACCCTGCTGAAGATGCTGACCCGGGTGATGTACCCGTACGGCGGGGTGATCGACGTACGGGGCCGGATCGGCGCGCTGATCGAGATCCGGGCCGGCATCCACCCGGACCTGACCGGCCGGGAGAACATCTACCTGTTCGGCGCGCTGCTCGGTCTGCGCCGGCGCGAGGTGGCCACCCGCTTCGACGACATCGTGGAGTTCGCCAGGCTCGGCGGCGCCATCGACCGGCAGGTGAAGTTCTACTCCTCGGGCATGCAGATGCGCCTCGGCTTCGCCGTCGCCGCCTACCTGGAGCCGCACGTGCTGCTGGTGGACGAGGTGCTGGCGGTCGGCGACGCGGTGTTCCAGCAGCGCTGCCTGGACCGGATGCGCGAGGTCGCCGAGCAGGGCACCACCATCGTCTTCGTCTCGCACGACCTGCCCGCGGTGGAGTCCATCTGCCGGCGCGGCATCTGGCTGGAGCAGGGCTCGATCCGGGTGGACGCCGGGATCAAGGACGCGATGGCCGGCTACCGCGACTCGATCGAGGCGCAGTCCGAGGCCGGCGGGCGCACCGGCGAGCCGATCCAGCTGCTCAAGCACGAGGTGCGCGGCGAGGACCGGGACAGTCTGACCACCGACGAGCCGATGACCGTCGAGCTCACCCTCGGCGGCGAGTACCGGGGCGACGCGACCCTGCACCTGGGCGTCAGTGAGGGCACCTCCAGCCCGATCTTCCAGATCAGCCACGAGATCCGGCTCACCGGCGGGGACCGCCAGGTCTCCTGCGTGGTCCCCCGGCTGCCGCTGCCGCGCGGCCGGTACACGCTCTGGGCCGGCGTCTACAGCATCGGCAGGACCGACGGCGGCACGCTGATGAGCTGGCACTCGGTGGGCCAGTTCGACGTGTTCGGGCCGATGCTGGACTCGCCGCCGCGTGCCGTCGTGCTGGCCGCGCCGGTGTTCGTCCCGCATCACTGGGAGGAGTGAGGCGTGAGATCGGTCCGGGTGCTTGTCCATCTCAACAACCTGGCCCTGGGCGGCGCCCAGTTGAACGCCGTCGACATCGCCCGCACCCTGCGCGACCGGGGGCACGACCCGGTGCTGTTCGCCCAAGGGGTCGACGGCCCGGCCCCGTTGGTCGAGGTCGCGGCCGGCCACGGCCTGGACGTGGTGGTGGCGGGCGGACCCGACACCCCGCACTCCGAGGTCCGGCGCCGGCTGGGCCGGCTGGCCGCCGAGCACGGCAGCCAGCTGCTGCACGCCTGGGAGGTCCGAGCGGCCCGCAACTCCTACTTCGGGCCCGGCCGTTACGGCCGGATCCCGGTGGTGACCACCTTCTACGGGATCCGGATGCTGCGCGGCCTGCCTCGGCACCAGCCGCTGGTGCTGGGTCTCGGCGCGCTGCTGGGCGACGGCCGGGCCTTCGGCCACCGGGACGTCAGCCTGATCGAACCGCCGGTGAACACCGCCACGGACGCCCCCGGCCTGGTCGACGGCGCCGCGTTCCGCCGTCAACACGGCATCCAGGAAGATGAGTTGCTGCTGGCCATCGTCACCCGGCTGGTCCCCGCGCTGGAGAAGGACGCCGGTGCGGAGCTCACGGTGGACGCCGTCCGGCACCTGGACGACCCCCGGGTCCGGCTGGTGATCGTCGGCACCGGTCCCAGTCTGGAGTCGCTGCGTGCCCGCGCGGCCGCCGTCAACCAGGCCCTCGGCCGCCCGGCGGTCCTGGTCCCGGGCCAGCTCGCCGATCCGCGCCCCGCCTACCAGGGCGCCGACATCGTCCTCGGCATGGGCGGCTCCGCGCTGCGCGGACTCGCCTTCGGCAAGCCGGTGGTGGTGCACGGCGCGGCCGGGTACGCCGCCGTGCACGAGCCGGGACCGCTGGTCGAACCGCACGCCTCGCGCTGCATGTACGGCTTCGGGGACGGCTCGCGCGCGCCCGAGGCGCTGGCCGCCCAGTTGCGGGGACTGCTCGACGATCCGGTGCGCCGGGCCGAACTGGGCGCCTGGGGGCGGGAATGGGTGGTCGGCCGGTTCTCGCTGGAGAGCGTCACCGGCGCCTTCGAGGAGCTCTACGCCCGGGTGCTCGCCCGGCCGGGCCGCGCGGTCGGCTGGCTGAAGGACCTGGAGCAGATGACCAGGTACGAGTTCACCAAGCCGACCGCGCTGCGGTTGCTGGGGCGGTGACACCGGCGCTGCCCCTGATCGACTCCGCCCTTGATCAGCTCTTCCTCTAACCGCTACTCAGGTGTTTAATGGTTAGCATGAGCGAGCTGACGATCCCGCACATCCACCACCGCCACGTCGACGTCGACGGCCTGCGCGTCTTCTACCGGGAGACCGGGCGGGCCGACGCCCCCGTGCTCCTGCTGCTGCACGGATTCCCGTCCGCGTCCCACCAGTTCCGGCGGCTCTTCGACGCGCTCGGCACCCGCTACCGGCTGATCGCCCCCGACTACCCCGGCTTCGGCCACAGCGACAGCCCCGCACCCGAGGACTTCCGCTACCGTTTCGACACCCTGGCCGACGTCGTCGAGGGCTTCTGCCTCGCCCTCGGCCTCGACCGCTTCGCCCTCTACGTCTTCGACTTCGGCGCCCCCGTCGGCCTGCGGCTCGCCACCCGCCGCCCCGAGTGGATCACCGGCCTGATCGTCCAGAACGGCAACGCCTACGAGGAGGGACTCTCCGCGCAGGCCCGGGAGTTCATCGCCAACCGTCCCGGCGTCGAGGGCGCCGCCGAACGCGCCCGCGCCGTCCTGGTCGAAGAGATCACCCGGGCCCAGTACGAGGGCGGCACCGGCGACCCCTCACTGGTCGCCCCCGACGGCTGGACCCTCGACCAGCACCACCTCGACCTGCCCGGCCGCAAGGACATCCAGGTCGAACTCGCCCTCGACTACCACAGCAACGTCGAGCTCTACCCCGTCTGGCAGGACTGGCTGCGCACCCACCGGCCGCCGGCCCTGGTGGTCTGGGGCCGCAACGACCCGTTCTTCACCGAGCCCGGCGCCCGCGCCTACCTGCGCGACCTGCCCGAGGCCGAACTCCACGTGTTCGACACCGGGCACTTCGCGCTGGAGGAGAAGCTGCCCGAGATCGCCCCGCTGATCGACGACTTCCTCGCCCGCCTCAAGCCCTGAGGGGCGTCCGTCCGGCCGTGTCAGTCCCGGCGCAGCACCAGGGTGACGAAGCCCAGCGTGCCCCGGTAGCCGTGCAGCCACTCGGCGCGGTGCAGATCGGCCGCCGCCCGGGCGTCCGCCGCGTCCGGGTGCCCCGGGTGGTCCAGCGCCCAGGCGGCCAGCGAGCCCGTCCAGGAGAACTCGTAGTCGTCCCACTCCGCCGGGCTGCTGACATGGCCGAACACCGGCGTCCACCCGGCCGCCACCACCCGGTCGACGGTGGTGGCCAGGTCCGCGTACTCCTCGCGCGCGGCGCCGAGGCCGCCCAGCGCCGCCGACGAGGGCTCGCGCTCCCAGAAACCCTCGCCCACCAGCACCCGGCCGCCCGGCGCCAGGTGCTCCCGGGCGGCGGCCAGCGTCGGCAGCAGCCCGCCGAAGGCGTGCGTCGCGCCGACGTTCAGGACCAGCTCGAAGGGCTCGCGGTCGGTGAACTCCCGGGCATCGAGATGGTGCAGCCCCAACCGCCGCTGCACCCCCGCCGCCTCCGCCGACTCCCGGGCCCGGGTCAGCGCGCCCGGGTCCAGGTCCACCCCGACCGCCCGGCGGCGCGGCCGCGCCGCCAGCGCCCGCAGCAGCCAGCCGCCCTGCCCGCAGCCGAGGTCGAGGACCCGCCCCTCCTGCTCCGGGCCGAGCGCCCGCTCCAGCAGCGTCGCCACGGACTCGTCGGAGAGCGGCGCGGCGATCGGGTGATGGGCGTGGGCGAGCCGGGAGATCGTCTGACGGTCCATTCGAACAGTGTGGCCCACCCGGGCCCCGCCCGTCCCGGCCTTCGGCTGTTCGCCGTTCGGCCGTACCCCCTTACCTGTCCGCCCGCTACTTGTACGTCCGGCCCTTCCAGGCGGCACCCCGGCCGCGCCAGTGCTGCACCGCCGAGTCGACCGTCATCAGCAGGTACAGCGCCGCCGTGAACGGCAGCAGCAGCGCGGCCGGCGCCGGCTGCCG
The DNA here is from genome assembly GCF_036010405.1 of Kitasatospora purpeofusca. Lineage (NCBI taxonomy): Bacteria > Bacillati > Actinomycetota > Actinomycetes > Kitasatosporales > Streptomycetaceae > Kitasatospora > Kitasatospora purpeofusca. Next base: position 8,020,881 of record NZ_CP108561.1, read on the forward strand.
GTAGTAGCGCAGCATCGGGACGAAAGTGCCCGTCATCAGCGCCCAGGCCGCCCCGCCCGCCACCGCCGCCGGCCAGGCACCCGCCGCCACCCCCACCAGCACCGACACCGGTGGCACCAGGTACACCAGCGTCAGCCCCAGCACCGTCCCCAGCAGCAGCACCGGCGAATGCCGCAGCTGGGCGTACGCGCTGCGCGACACCATCCGCCACAGCTGCGCCAGCCGCGGGTACGGGCGCACGCTGTCCACCTGCTCGGCCAGGCCCAGCCAGGTCCGGCCCCCGGTGGCCTTCACCGCCCGGGCGAGGGACACGTCGTCGATGACCGCGCCCCGGATCGCCGCCACCCCGCCCGCCCGCTCCAGCGCCTCCCGCCGCACCAGCGAGCAGCCGCCGGCCGCCGCCGCCGTCCGCGAACCCGGCCGGTTGCTCCACCGGAACGGGTAGAGCTGGGCGAAGAAGTACACGAAGGCCGGCACGATCAGCCGCTCCCACCCCGTCTCCACCCGCAGCCGCGCCATCTGCGACACCAGGTCCAGCCGGTTCGCCTCCGCCGCCGCCACCAGCTCGGCCAGCGAGTCCGGCCCGTGCGCGATGTCCGCGTCCGTCAGCAGCAGGTACTCGGCGTCCGCCCCCGCCAGCTCCACCCCGTGCCGCACCGCCCACAGCTTGCCCGTCCAGCCCGGCGGCAGCGGGGGAGGGGAGGCCACCGTCAGCTCCAGGCCCCCCGGGGCGGCGAGCGAACGCGCCAGCGCACCGGTGCCGTCCGTGCTGTGGTCGTCCACCAGCACCACCCGGGCCCGCCCCGGGTACTTCTGCGCCAGCAGGCTCGGCAGGGACAGCGGCAGCACCTCCGCCTCGTCCCGGGCCGGCACCACCACCGCCACCTGCGGCCACCGCCCGGGCGGACGGCGCGGCGGCAGACGGACATCGGTACGCCAGAACAACCCGTGGCAGCCCGCCAGCCAGAGCCAGACCAGCAGGGAGAGCACAGCGATCCACAGCAGGACGGTCACCCGGGCAGTCTGCCGCACCAAGGGCCCGTGGCGGGTCATCGACTAAAGTCTTGAAGCGTGAAGATCGCACTGATGGACTCGGGAATCGGCCTGCTGGCCGCCGCCGGCGTACTCCGGACCATGCGCCCGGACGTCGATCTGGTGCTCTCCTCCAACCCCGCCTCGATGCCCTGGGGGCCCCGGACGCCCGAGGAGATCACCGAACTCGCCCTCGGCTGCGCCCGCGCCGCGGCCGCGCACGAACCGGACGCGCTGATCATCGCCTGCAACACCGCCTCCGTCCACGCGCTCGCCGCCCTCCGCGCCGAACTGGAGCCCGCGCTCCCGGTCATCGCCACCGTCCCGGCGATCAAGCCGGCTGCCGCGCTCGGCGGCCCGGTCGCCATCTGGGCCACCCCGGCCACCACCGGCAGCACGTACCAGCGCGGACTGATCCGCGACTTCGCCGGAACCGCCGCCGTCACCGAGGTGGCCTGCCCCGGCCTCGCCGACGCCGTGGACCACGGCGACCGGGCGGCGATCGACGCGGCCATCGCCGACGCCGCCGCCCGGACCCCGGCCGGGACGGCAGCCCTCGTCCTCGGCTGCACCCACTACGAACTGGTCGCCGACCGCATCCGCGCCGCCGTCGCACCGACCGCCCTGCCCACGCTCACCCTGCACGGCTCCGCCGAACCGGTCGTCGCCCAGGCCCTCCGCCGCGTCGCCGACCCCACCCGCCGCGGCAACGCCACCCTCACCGTCCTCCACGCCGGCGTCCCGACCACCCTCCCCACCGTCGCCCTGGCCTACCCCGGCACCGCCCTCCTCGGAGCCGCCCCGCTGACGGCCCCGGCGGCCTGAGGCGCTTCGAGCCACCCCGTTCGCCGCGCCGGCCTGCCGAGGCCGCCGGCCGGTTGCTCTCGCGCGGCCCCGGCCTTCTGACGGGCGCGAGTGGGGGCCGAGCGCGAGAAGTCGGCCCGGCCGACTTCCTGCGCGGGGTCAGGCGGCCTGGCCGCGCCAGCGGCGGTAGGCGGGTTCGAGGCCGGACAGGATGGTGTCGAAGCGGCGGGTGCTGGTGGTCGAGTCGACCTGGAGCCGGCTGATCTGGAGCGGGTGGGAGGGGAGCCGGGGGCCGAGGCGGTGGTCGGAGAGGAAGCCGAGCCGGTAGCCCAGCTCCTGGAGCACGCCCTCGGCCCGGACGTCGTGGCCGCCGTCCGGGTAGGCGAAGGCGACGGGGGGCTCGCCGAGCCAACGGGTGAGGGCCTCGTGGGCGCCGGTGATCTCGGCCCGGACGGTGGCGTCGTCGCAGCGGCCGAGGCACGGGTGCCCCTGGGTGTGGTTGCCGATGGCGACGCCGCCCTCGCGGAGCGCCAGCAGGTCGGCGGGGGTGAGCTGCTCCTGGCCGGGCGGGCGCCGGTCCGCGCTCACCCGCAGCTCCTGGAGGCTGCGCCGGCGGTCCGGGTCGGGCATCGCCTTGAGCCGGCGGAGCAGCTGCGAGGGGTGGCCGCAGTCGAGCGAACGGGCCCGCCCGCCGTTCCGGGCGAGGAAGTCGGCCTCGTGCCACCAGAACGGCCGCTCCGTCCCGATCAGCTCGGAGATGACGAAGGCGGCGGCCGGGATGCCGCGTTCGATCAGCGCGGGCAGCGCGTGCGTCAGGACGCTGCGGTCGGCGTCGTCGAAGGTCACCAGCACACTGCGGGCGGGCAGCGGACGTCGTTCGGCGACGGCTTCCTGCACGGCTGCGAGCGAAACGGGTGTCGCGAGTCTTCGCAGCCGGTCGAGCTGCGCGCCGAACGATCGGGGGTCGGTGACCCCGTGGTAGGCGAGCACGGCGAGCCGCTGCGCCGCCCGGGCCCGGAACAGCGGCTGGACGGGCACGAACCGCAACCACTCGCCCCGCGCGTCGGCCGGGCTGCCGGCAGGAGCGCCGACGGGACCGACGGAGGTACCGACGGCCGGGCCCTCGGTGCGCCCGGGCTTCCGCCGCCCGGGCGCGGCCGAGGGCGTCGCCGCCGGTGCGGGCGCCAGGGCCCGGGCGGGCCGGGAGCAGGTGCGGGCGGCCGAGGCGGACCGGGTGGCGGCCGGGGCCTGCCGCTTCCGGCCGCCGGGCTGGGTGGCGACCGGCTGCCCGTCGGTCGGCACCGCAGTGGCGGGGGACGCGGCCGCCGGGCGCGCGGGGCCGGGTGCGGTCGGTGGGGCGGCGGTCGGTGGCGGCCGCAGGTCCGACAGGGCGGTCACCACGGCCCTGTTGAACGCGGTGAGGCCGGAGGTCGTCGTCGTGGAACGGGACTGCGGCACGGTTCCCCCTCGGTCGCCGATGCGGCGTGGCGGTACCGCCGGAGGACAGAGCCCGGCCTCCGACTCCAGGGCACGGCGGCTCCGCCCCCTGGGTATCTCCGGTCCGCGGCGGGGACTCCCAACCCGCACCGCGGACGGCTCCTGGATCGCTCAATGTAATGGAGACAGCTACGCCCCGTTGATGGTTGTACCGGACCGGCAAGGTTTTTTCGCAGCGCGGGAACAATCCCGGGACGACCCCGGAACGAACCCGGGACACCGCCCGAACGGAGGCCGGACCGGGCGCCCGGACGGACACCCGGCGCGCGCCGGGGCGCACCGGGGGAGTGCGTGCGCGCGCCCCGGCCGACGGGCGTCGACGGTGACCCGGTGTGGCCGAAAGGTCACGCCCTGCGGGCTGCTCCTGCGGCGGCCCCGAGGTACCTTGGGCTCATGGCAGACGCGGAACGTGATCACCACCACCCGCACGGCGCGACCCGGATGACGCGGTTCTGGCACGGTGGTGCCCTGGTCACCCACCAGGTGCCGCTGGCGCTGGTCGGTCTGGCCTGCCTCGCGCTGGGCATCGTGGTCGCGGTCGTGGTTCCGGACAGTGACGGACCGGCCTGGGCGATGGCGGTCGCGGGCTGTCTCGCGGCCGGCGTGCTGCTGCTCGGCCGGATCGGTGTCGCGGTGTTCCGCCGGCACCGCCGCGCGGCCGCCTGAGCCGACCGGACGGCGGCCCGCCCCGGCCTGCCGGACGCGTGCGCCCCGGCGCCCCGGAGCGGCCTCCCGCCTCCCGGACCGGGGTTTTGTCGAATTCCGCCGGAACCGCTTGCGCACCGAACTCCCGATCGGATCCATCCGGTCGGATCGGCCGGTTTTCGGCCCAACTGCCAACTCCTTCTCGCTTCTTTCACAATTCCAGGGCACCAGCCCCACAGTTCCCCCTACTGTGATGTCGGTCCGGGGCGCCAACTGCGCCGGATGCGAGGCCACTTGCCGGCGCCGGGGAGGGTGCCGCAGAGGGGGGAGCAATGAGCGGCACCGCCGTGCCCGGAACAGCCCCGGCCACCGGGGGGATCCGGGCCCAGGTGAAGCGCCAGCTGGCGCGCCGGGTCGGGAGCAGTCCCGGCGAGGGCGCCACCGTGCTGATCTACCACCGGGTCGGTGGCGGGAGCCCGGACGAGCTGGACGTCTCCACCGCCGACTTCGCCGCCCAGGCCGACCTGCTCGCCGCCCTGCCGCCCGGCCGGGTGGTCTCCCTGGACGAGGCCACCGACCGGATCGAGGCCGGCCGCCGCACTCCGGGCGTCGTCCTCACCTTCGACGACGGCTTCGCGGACGTGTTCGAGAACGCCTGGCCGCTGCTGCGCGAGCGCCGGCTGCCGTTCACCGTCTACCTGGCCAGCGGCCACGTCGGCGGCGAGATGCGCTGGGAGGGCTCGACCGCCAAGGCCGCCGGCGCCCCCGCGCTCAGCTGGGAGCAGCTGCGTGAGATGACCGCCTCCGGGCTGTGCACGGTCGCCAACCACACCCGCACCCACGCCCGCCCCGAGCTGCTCACCACCGCCGAGCTGGACGCCTGCAACGACGAGGTCGAGGAGCACCTGGGCGTCCGCCCCAGCCACTACGCCTACACCTGGGGCGTGCCGGTCCCGCACATGGAGCCCGCGCTGCGCGCCCGCTTCCGGACCGCCGCCACCGGCGAGGTCGGCCGCAACACCCCCGGCGTCGACCCGGTACGGCTGCGCCGGGTGCCGGTCCGCCGCACCGACCCGATCGACTTCTTCCGCGCCAAGCTGCACGGCCGGCTGATCCCCGAGCGCGCCTACGCCAGGATCGTCGCCACCGCGAAGGCGGTGGGCGCCCGTGCCTGAGGACCGGACACCCCCGCGCCTGCGCGGCCCCGGCGGCCGCCCGCTGCGCGTCGCCCACCTCACCACCGTCGACATGAGCCTCCAACTGCTCCTCGCCACCGAGCTCAGGGTGGACCTGGAGTCCGGCTTCGAGACGTACGGGATCAGTGCCCCGGGCCCGTACGTGCCCGATCTGGCGGCGATCGGGGTGCGGCACGAGCCGCTGCACGCGCTGACCCGGGCCTGGGAGCCGAGGGCCGACGCCGCCGCGGCCCGCGAACTCCTGGCCGTGCTCCGCCGGATCCGCCCGGACGTGCTGCACACCCACAACCCGAAGACCGGCGTGCTCGGCCGGGTCCTGGGCCGGCTGGCCGGCGTCCCGGTGGTGGTCAACACCTGCCACGGGCTGTGGGCGCAGGCGCACGACCCGTTCGCCAAGCGCGCCTTCGTGCTCGGCGCGGAGGCCTTCGCCGCCCGCTTCTCGCACGCCGAGCTGTACCAGAACGGCGAGGACCGCCGGACCCTGGCCCGCGCCGTCCCGGCCCGCCGCTCGCGGGTGGTCGGCAACGGCGTGGACCTCACCCGCTTCGCCACCGATCCAGGCGAACGCGCCCGCGCCCGGGCCCGGCTGCGCGCCGAGCTGGGCGTCGGACCGGACGAGCTGCTGGTCGGCGGGGTCGGCCGCCGGGTCGCCGAGAAGGGCATCGGGGAGTACGCCGAGGCCGCCCGCGCCCTGGCCGGCAAGGCCAGGTTCGTCTGGATCGGCCCCGACGACCCGGACAAGCCGGACGCCCACGGCGCCGAGTCCGGGGTCGCCTTCCTCGGTCCGCGCGCCGACATGCCCGCCGTCTACGCCGCGCTGGACGTCTTCGTCCTCCCCTCCTACCGGGAGGGGTTCTCCCGTTCCGCCATGGAGGCCGCCGCCGGCGGCCTGCCGATGGTGCTCAGCGACATCCGGGGCTGCCGCGAGGTCGGCACCCACGACGAGCACCTGCTCCTCGCCCCGCCCGGGGACGCCCGGGCCCTCACCAGTGCGCTGGACCGGCTCCTCACCGAGCCCGGCCTGCGCGAACGCCTCGGCGCGGCGGCCCGCCGCCGGGCCGGGGCGGCGTTCGACCAACGGGCGGTCGCCGCCGTCTCGCTGGCCACCTACGCGGCCGTCGCCCGCGTGAAGGGGCTGCCCTGGACGGTCGGCTGAGCCCGCCGACGACCACACCACCGCATCAGGGGAAGGACCGTCATGAAGCGAGGGGGGGACCTCGCGATCACCGTCCTGACCGGGATCGTCGCGATTCCGCTGGGTCTGGTGATCGCTCTGCTGATCCGCTGCACCATGGGCGGACCGGTGCTCTTCCGGCAGACCCGGACAGGGCTGCGGGGCAAGGAGTTCGAGATCCTCAAGTTCCGCACCATGCGGGACAAACGTTTCCCGGAGGAGCCGGACGCTCCCCGGATCACCCGGCTCGGGGACCTGCTCCGCCGGACCAGCCTGGACGAACTGCCGCAGCTGTGGAACGTCGCACGCGGCGAGATGGGCGTGATCGGGCCCCGGCCCACGCTGCCCGAGCAGGTCGTCCACTACTCCCGCCGCCAGCGCGGCCGGCTCGACGTGCGGCCCGGCCTCACCGGCTGGGCCCAGGTCCAGGGCCGCAACTCCATCACCTGGCCGGAGCGGATCGAGCTCGACCTCTGGTACGTCGGGAACCGCTCGCTCGGCCTGGACCTGCGGATCCTGCTGCTGACCGTCAAGGTGCTGCTGAACCCGGCCGGGATCACCGCCGCCGGCGGGGTCAACCCGGGCTTCCCGGCGCCGACCGAGCCGGCGGAGCCCGCCGAGACCGCTGCCACCACCACTGTCGCCACCACCACTGCCGCCGCTGTGACCGCCGCTGCCCCGGTGGCCGCGGTGCCCGTGGCTGCGGCCGCCGAGCCGGTGCCCGCCGTGATCGGCCTGCCCCGGCAGGCCACCGGGCCGAGGGCGGTCCCGCCGCTCCGCACCCGCCCGTCCCGCCCGGCACCGGTCGGCGCCGCCGTCGAGGAGGCGTCCTGACCATCGGACCCGGCAGGATGATCCCCATGCCCTCCGCCACCGACCCGCCCGCACTCTGGATCGCCGGCGCCGGCGGCGTCGGCCGCGAGGCGCTGGACACCGCGCTCGCGGCCGGCGTCCCGGTCGCGGGGTTCCTCGACGACCGTCAGCACGGCGCCACCGTCCGGGGCCTGCCCGTCCGCAGGCCCGCGGACCTCGGACCCGGCGCCCGCTACCTGGTCGGCATCGCCGACCCGGCCGTCCGGCAGCGGCTGTCCGCCCTGCTGGACGGCCGGGGGGCGGAGCCGTTCACCCTGGTCCACCCCCGGGCGCTGATCGCCCCGGACACCCTGCTCGGCCCGGGCTGCCTGGTGATGGGCGGCGCGTACGTGTCCAGCAGTGTGCGGCTCGGCGCGCACAGCCAGGTCCACTACAACGCGACGGTCGGCCACGACACGGTGTTCGGCGAGCGGGTGACGGTCTACCCGGGCGGCAATGTCTCCGGCGCGGTACTGCTGGCCGACGGCGCCACCGTGGGCTCCAACGCCGTGGTGCTCCAGGGCCGCAAGGTCGGCGCCGGGGCCTTCGTCGGCGCGGCCGCGGTGGTGACCAGGGACGTGGCCCCCGGCGAGGTGGTGGTCGGCTCCCCGGCCCGCCCGCTCCGCCGGGCCTGAACGCCCCGCCGGGGCCACCCGCTCCGCCGGGCCCGCCCGTTCCGCAGGCGCCGAACGGGTGGGCCCGGCGCCCGGATAGGCTTCGGGACATGGCGATTCCGAAGTTCCTGGCCGATCTCCGCGCGGTGGTCGGCCCCCGCAAGCTCTGGCTCAGCGCCGCCGCCGCGGTCGTCCTGGACGAGGAGGGCCGTGTGCTGCTCGTCCAGCGCGCCGACGACGGCAACTGGGCGCCCCCGGGCGGCATCCTCGACCCGGGCGAGCAGCCGGCCGACGGAGCGGTCCGGGAGTGCCTGGAGGAGACCGGCATCGCCACCGTGGCCGAACGGCTCGTCGCGCTCACCGTCTCGCCGGACATCACCTACCCCAACGGCGATGTGACGCAGTACCTGGAGGTCGTCTTCCGCTGCCGCCCGCTGGGCGGGGAGATCGTGGCGGACGAGGACGAGACCCTCGCGGTCGGCTGGTACCCGCTGGACGCGCTGCCGCCGATGGGCGAGCGGGAACTCGGCTGGATCCGGCGGGCGGTGTCCGGCCCCGCCGAGACCGCCTTCCAGTGGGACGGCGCGCAGCGCTTCTGACGCACCGGGGTCTAGAGGGTGCGGAACCAGGCCGTCGTCCGCTCCAGGCCCTCGCGCAGCGGGACCGGGCGGACGTCCGGGAACAGCTCGCGCAGCCGCGCGTTGTCGGCCTGCGAGTCCCGGACGTCGCCCGGCCGGGGCTCGGTGTGCGCGACCTCGACGGGGTGGCCGAGCACCGACTCCAGCTCGCCGACCAGTTCCAGCAGCGAGGTGCGGGTGCCGAAGGCGAGGTTCACCGGGTCCGGGCTCACGACCCGGCGCAGTACCGCGTCGGTGATCACCTGGGTGACGGTGCCGACGAAGGTGAAGTCCCGGCTCTGCCCGCCGTCCCCGTGCACGGTCAGCGGCCGCCCGGCGAGGGCGGCGTCCAGGAAGGCCGGGACGACCGCCGCGTAGGCGTGCCCGGCGGGCTGCAGCGGGCCGAAGACGTTGAAGAACCGCAGCGGCAGCACGCCCAGCCCGTAGCAGTGGTGGTAGGCCGCCAGATAGGCCTCGGTGGCGAGCTTGCTGACCGCGTACGGGCTCATCGGCGCGGTGCGCATGGTCTCCCGCTTGGGCAGCTCCCGGTTGGCGCCGTAGACCGAGGAGGAGGACGCGGCGGCCACGTAGAGGCCCCCGGCGCGGCGGGCGGCCTCCAGGACCTCCAGGGTGCCGGTGGCGTTGGCGTGGTGACTGGCCAGCGGATCGGCCACCGAGCGCGGCACGGAGGGCAGCGCGGCGAGGTGGACCACCGCGTCGGCCCCGGCGAAGGCCTCGTCGAGCAGCTCCGGGTCGAGGATCGTGCCCTCGTGGAGCACGGCCCCGGTGCCCTCCAGGTTGGCCTTCTGTCCGGTGGAGAGGTTGTCCACGACCCGGACCTGGTCCACCTCGGGCCGGGCCAGCAGGGCCCGGACCAGGTTGGCCCCGATGAATCCGGCTCCGCCGGTGACGACCACACGCATGGCTGAGGTTCCCCCCTCGCGACGACCCGGCCCGCTCGGCCGGCCCCGCGCCGATGGTAGCCGCGCGGTCACCCGCCGTGTGCCGGAACGCCCGAGAACGGCCGGAGGAGGCCGGAAGCGGCCGTCGGGGGCTGCCGGGTGCCGTCGGCGGCCCCGTTCCGGCGGCGCCCCGGACCGGTCAGCCCTTGGGCTGACCGGTCAGCCCTTGGGCTGGCGGTACGCCTCCTCGGCGGCGTCCAGCACCGCCGCGAGGTCGCCGCCGGCCGTGGCGGTGGCCACCGCGGCCACCGCGCCCTCGACGAACGGGGCGTTGGCGAACCGCACCGGGAACGGCAGACCGTGCTCGTCGGCCTCGGCGAGCAGCGCCCGGACGGTGGTCACCGCGCCGCCGAGATCGGCCAGGACGACCACGCCGTGCCCCTGGTCGACCCGGCGGGTGGCGGCGGCGACGAGCACCGCGCTGATGCCGGGTCCGGCGACGAGGTCCCCGCCGGTGCCGGCCACCGGGGCCGGGGCGGCGTCGGCGGTCAGCGCCAGCGCCAGGGCGCGGACGGCGTTGGCGAGTTCCTGGCTGTGCGAGACGAGCACGACCCCGACCCGGCCGTGGACGGCCGGCCGGCCGGGCGTGGGCCGGGGCAGCGGGGAGGGTACGGACGGGGCACGGGGCGCCGGCGGGTGCGCCGAGGCGGCCTCGGAGATGGGGATGACATCGGCGCGGGTGCCGTCCCGGCGGCTCATCGGTTGCTCCTCGGGGCGTTCGGTCGGGGGCTCCCCACACTCTGGCAGTTCGCCCACCGCGCGCGAGCGCGGGACACGCGCCCCCCTCCGCGACACGCGCCCCCCGAGGGGTGCGCCGGGGCGCGCGGGGCGCCGTCGGTGGTCCGCCCTCCGCCGGCCGGTGGAGACCTGGTGATCCCGCTGACCGGGGCTGCGGCGGTGACTAGGCTGGGCGCGTTCAGGCCGTCGGGAGGAGAGAGCAGCAGTGGCAGCCAACAGCGGGACCGGGGTGGAGGCGACCGAGGCGGTGGAGCTCGCCGCGAGCGGGAAGCCGAAGGTGGACTTCACCGGGGCGACCTGGCTCTTCAGCAGCCAGGGCGTCGGGGACGTCCAGATCGCCTTCGTGGACGGGTACATCGGCATGCGGGACGGCCGTCAGGAGGACGGCCCGATCCTGGTGTTCACGCCGGGGGAGTGGCGGGCCTTCGTGCTCGGCGCGCGGGACGGCGAGTTCGACCTCGGCTGACCGGACCCGGGGCCGGGGCTCCTCGCGGGGCGCCGGCCCGGGCGGCCGGACCGGCGGGCTGATACCCCTCGGGGGTGTCCGGAGACGGTCGTATGCCCCCGAAGGTCTCCGGCGGTCATCATTCCGATCACATTTGAACGTGCCCCGTCATAATTTCTGTTGACTGCTGGACAAAGGCAGCTCAGAGTATGAGCACAGGCAGACGCCGTGCCCACCGCCCCCACGCGGCCAGACACGGCGCCTGCTGTGCGACCCGGCAGCGCTGCCGAGCCTCCTCCCAGTCATCCCTCTGCGCACCGGGGGTGCGTCGGCCGGTCCCGGCCCACAAGGGGCCGGCAGTCGCCGGGAGGATGGCGCCGTTCCCCGAGAGCGACTCAGGGGCGGCACCGTGCTCGGGACCCGCACGCCCCCACGCGGCGGCGTCCCGAGCAGGTCTGCGGGAGCGACGGGCCGGGGCCCCGCAGACCTTGCCTGTGAAACATGGAACTGTTGGCTTGTGTGCTGTGCGGCGCGACGGCGGAGCTGGGTGCTCGGCACGACGGTGTGCACAGTGAGGGAAACGCGTGTAGGGCCGCGTTGCGACAGGCCGTCCCCCCGGAGGGTGAAACCCAGAACGGCTGCCGTGCTGAACCGAACGTAGCCCGGACGGTTGCTCAGAGTCAACATTGGTCTCTGAGCGTGGATCTCCGTCCGGCGCCCCACCCACCCCGCGAGCACGGTGTGGCGGGCACGTACGATGTTCCCATGTCTTTTCTCCGCCGTCGCTCCGGTCAGCCCACCGGCCCGGACTTCGACGTGCTCGCCATGGACCCGGGCGACTGGCCCGGTGACTTCGGTGCAGCCATGATGACCGGCCCGGACGGCGCCTGCCAGGGGATTTTCCTGCGCTACGACCTGTTCGGCGGCAGAGGCCCGGCGATGTTCATCGGCAACCTCCCCGAGGGCTCGCCGGCCCGCGAGACCGGCGACAGCGTGCCCTTCGAGGTGCGCCAGTTGCTGGCGGCCCTGGAGAACGAGGAACCGGTCGACTTCGTCTCGGCGGAGGACTTCCCCGTCATGCTCGGGGACGATCTGCTGATCGTGAAGAAGGTCAAGGTCAGCGAGGGCCGGGTCTTCTGTGCCCAGTTCGGCCGGAGTGACGGCGTGCAGGTCACCATCGCCTCCTGGGACCGACCGATTTCGGACGATCTCTACCAGTTGCTCAAGCCGCTGCCCGCGGACATGTTCCAGCAGGGCTGAACGAGTCGGGCCGACGGCCCGGAGGGCGGCGTTCCGTTTCCCGTTCGGCCACCCTCCGGGGGGTCCGTCGGGCCGTCCGTCGAGGCGTGCGCCACGCGTACGGGCATGAGGCCGACCCAGATGTTCACCGAGATGTTCATCGGGACGCCGGCCGCGAGCTCCGCGGGGGCGCCCGCGGGGGTGTCCGCGGGGGCGCCCGTCGCGATTTCCGCCCCGACCTGGGCGGCTCCGCCCCGTCCGGGCCTCGGGCGCTGCTTGACGGCTTCGATCACGGCTTCGTAAAGTCGCGAACATGCCGTGCCCTCTCCCGCTGCTGACCCGTCGCAGCTACCTCGACCTGCGGCGCACCGCCAGCGCGGCGTGTCCGGGTCACTGAGGGGGATTCGTCCCCGAGGCAGCGGGTGTCCGGCCGAGCGGCCGGCGCCGATCCGGGGGCGGCCCCTGTGCCGGACCCCGGATCCCGGGGTGGGCATCGAGCCGGAGTCCCGGGCCGCCACCAGGTACCGCGCGCCCGTCCCGGCGTGCCGCCCGCCATTCCCCGCACCAGTCGACGGGGGTGCCGGCGCCGACAGTGGAACGGCCGAGCCCCCGACGACAGCGGAGGCGTGGCCGCGCCGACCGTCGGCACCGGGCCCGAGCCCCGCCGGCGGGTGCGGACCCCGAGCCCACGCTGCCGCCCCGGAGGCCCCAGCCCCATGAGTACCGTCGCTGCCGTCCCGTCCCCCGGCCCCGTTCCCTCCGCCGTCGAGGCCGCCCTCGCCGGGCTGCCCCGGGTCGTCGACCTGCTGGCCGCTCGGGCCGAGGAGCACGACCGCGACGCGACCTTCCCGTACCAGGGCATAGAGGCGGTGCACGAGGCCGGACTGCTGACCCTGACCGTCGACGCCCGCTACGGCGGGCCCGGCGGCACCCTCGCCGACACCGTCCAGGTGCTGGCCCAACTCGGGCGCGGGGACGCCTCGGTGGCCGTGGTCACCGCCTTCACCCTGCTCCAGCACGCCGAACAGGCCAGAACGGCGGGCTGGCCGACCGCCGGCTACCGGCGGCTGCTCACCGAGTCCCGGCGCGGTCCGGCCCTGGTCAACACCCTGCGGGCGGAGCCCGGGAGCCGCGAGGGCGAGCCCCCGGCCACGGTGGCGAAATGGGACGGCGAGGCCTGGCTGCTGACGGGCCGCAAGACGTACTGCACCGGCGCCGAGGCGCTCGCCTGGATGGCGGTGACCGCCCGCACCGACGAGCCGGTGCCCCGGACCGGCACCTTCCTGGTGCGCGGCGAGAGCGAGGGCCTGGAGGTCGATCCGACCTGGGACCAGCTCGGACTGCGGGCCAGCGCCAGCCACGACGTGGTCCTCGACGAGGTGCGGGTACCGGCCGAACTGGCCCTCGGCCTGAACCCGGCCGGCGGCGCCGGAAAGGGAGCGGCCGCTTCCGCCGCCGCTGCCGTCCCGGCGGCCGAACTGGCACGGGCCTGGCACGATCTGGCGCTCTCCGCGGTGGCCGTCGGGGTGGCCCGCTCGGCCCAGGACTGGCTGGTGCGCTTCCTGCACCAGCGAACCCCGGCCAATCTGACCGAGCCGCTCGGCAGCCTGCCCCGCTACCGCAGTGCGCTGGGCGAGATCGAGGCCCAGCTGATCGGCGCCGAGGAACTCGTCCACGGTCTGGCCGCGCGGGTGGACCGGGCCGAGCCGGAGGCGGTGGCCCGGACGGGGCCGGCGCACCTGCTGGCCACCCGGGCGGCGACGGCCGCCGTCCAGCAGGCCGTCTCGCTCACCGGGAACCCGGGGCTGAGCCGGCGTCACCCGTTGGAGCGGTACCTGCGCGACGTCCTCAGCAGCCGGGTCCATCTGGCCCCGGACGAGGCCGTCCTGGAGGCCGCCGGTCGGGCCGCCCTGGAGCGCGGCGCGCGGCACTGACCGGCGGGCCGGGGCGCCGTCCGGAGAAGTGCCGGACGGCGGCGGGCCGGGCGGGCCTCACCGCGTCCCGACGGCGGCCCGGACGGCCCGGCGGGCCAGGGCGGCGTCGTCGTAGAGCCGGCGGATCATGATCCGCTGCTCCTCGCCGGCCCCCGGCACGTCGTAGAGCCGGATCTCCCGCATCAGTACCAGCACCAGGTTCACCAGGAACGCGTCCCGGGCCATCGTGCCGCCGCTCTGGGCGAGTTGGCTGATCTGCCGACGGGCCGCGGTGTCGCCGGAGAGGACGCTCCAGAGCACCGCGAGGTCGTAGCCGGGCAGGTACCAGCCGGCCTGCTCCCAGTCGACCAGCACCGGCCCGGACGGCGCCAGCAGCATGTTGCTGAGCAGCGCGTCGCCGTGGCAGAGCTGGAGCGGACCGTGGCCGCGCCCGTGCAGCAGGCCGCGCAGGTCGCCGGCGTCCCGGTCGGTGAGCTGGCCCACCGAGTGGTAGCGGGCGATCTCCAACTGGTAGTCCAGCCGCGGCTGGAAGACGTCGGTCGGCGGGCGCCACAGGTTGAGCGTGCGGACGGCGGTGAGCAGCGCGCGCACCTCGCCGGGCGTCGGGGCGTTCACCGGGTGGCGCTCACGGGCCGCCGGCCGGCCGGGGACGCGCTCCATGACCAGCACGCAGCGGTCGTGGTCGGCGGCCACCAGCCGGGGCAGCCGCACCGGCGGACGGTGCCGCACGAAGGCCCGGTAGACCGCGACCTCGTGGTGGAAGTCGGCGACCAGCTGTTCGAAGTACTCGCTCCGCACGGCCTGCGGGGCGAGGCACTTGGCCACCACCGGCGCCCGGCCGATGGTGCCCGCCACCAGGATGTGGCGGCTCCCCTCGCGCAGCACCTGGCGCGGGGTGAAGGCGGGGCATATCCGCGCGACCCCGGCGAGGGCGGCCCGGACGGCCGGGGTCTGGAGCGCGGAGGGATCGATCCGCTCCTGCGTCATGGGCTGGCCCGGGCGGGTCGGCGGGCGCAGCAGCCGGCCGTCGCCGGGGCGGACGGCGGGGATCCGGGCGCCGGGCACGCGGGGGCCGGCGGTCTCGGCCGGGCGGAGTCCCAGCGCGGTCCGGGCGGCCTGGCCCCGCGCGTCCCCGGGCCGGCCGTCGGCGGCGCGCGGGGCGGCGGGCCGGGACGGCGGCGGGACCTGCTTCGGGCCGGGACGGCCGACGGCTGCGGTGGGGGGGCGCAGCGCGGTGCGGGTCGTGGTCGGCGTCGGGGAGGTCGCTGAGGAGTACATGGGGTGAGGGTGGTCCCTTCCTGTCCGTCTGCGGGTGCGGCCCCGCAGGGGGTTGCGGGGAGGGCCGGTGCCGCGTGCTTCCTGGCGTGACGGCGGCCCTGGCTCGGTCGGTCGGGTGGTGTGCGGGCGCCGGGCACGGACGCCGGGGCCGGAGCCCCGTGCTGCGGCGGTGGACCGGCCGTCCGCACCCTGGGGAATGCGGTCGGCCGGTACTGCCGCGGCCGTGCCCGGCGCTCCCGCGCCACCCGGCCGCGCCACCCCCTCGGGTGAGGACCGGGGGCGCCCCGTGACCCGTGCGGGGGAACCCCGTACCGGCCTGGGACACCGCCCGACCCGGGGGTCGAGGTGGCGCACCTCTACATCACACCCGGATGCCGGTGGTTGGTAATGTGGCGGACCCTGGCGAAGCCTGGCGAATGCTCGCCCGGCACATGACGGAGCCTCTAGCCTCGAACCAGCCGAGGAACCTGGGGGCTTCACGTGAGCAGGGGACCCAACACCCGACTCGCCGATCTGTTCGTCCTGACCGGATGGTCGAAGGGCGAGCTCGCACGGCTGGTCAACAGGCGCGGTGCCGCGATGGGACAGCAGCAGCTGTCCACCGACACCTCGCGGGTGCGGCGGTGGATCGAGCAGGGGGAGATCCCGCGCGATCCGGTGCCGAGGGTACTGGCAGCCGTGTTCACGGAGCGGCTCGGCCGTGTCGTCACCACTGAGGACCTCGGTCTGGAACGACACCGGCCCACCAGGACCGGAGCGGCGCAGTCCGCCACCTCGTCACCATGGGAGCCGGATCGAACGGCCGCGGTCCTCACCGAGTTCACGGGAATGGACCTCATGCTGAACCGACGTGGATTGGTGGGCGCGGGTGCCGCGCTCACGGCGGGGGCGGTCGTCGCCGACTCGCTGAAGGGCTGGTTGGGAGGGGCCGAGGTCGCCTACGCGGCCTCGGCGCCCGGCCCGCGCCCGGTGCTCGCCCAGGGCGGTGCCCGCCCGGTGGTGGACCTGTACGACCCGGGCCCGGTCGGGCTCGACGAGGTGGCGGCGCTGGAGCGCTCGGTGCACGTGTTCCGGGCCTGGGACGCGGCCCGCGGCGGCGGTCTGCAGCGCAAGGCGGTGGTCGGCCAGCTCAACGAGGTGGGCGGTCTGCTGACGCACCGGCACAGTCCGGCCGTGACCCAGCGGTTGTGGCTGGTCGCGGCCAACCTGGCGGTGCTGGCGGGCTGGATGTCGCACGACGTGGGCCTGGAGCCGACCGCGCAGAAGTACTTCATGCTGGCGGCGGACTCGGCCAGGGAGGCCGGCGACCGGCCCCGGGCCGGGGAGGCGATCTCCCGGGCGGCGCGCCAGATGGTGCACCTGGGGCGGGCGGACGAGGCGATCGGCCTGATGGCGGCGGCCAAGGCGAGCGGCGGCCGGATGCTGCCGAGGACGCGCGCCATGCTGAACACCGTCGAGGCCTGGGCGCACGCCTCGATCGGGCAGTCGCAGGCGACCTGGCGGCTGCTGGGCGAGGCGGAGGAGCTCTTCGCCGAGGACCCGGACGGTCCGCCGCCGTCCTGGATGCAGGTCTTCGACGAGGCGGAGCTGCGCGGGATGCAGGCGCTGGTGCTGCGGACGCTCGCCGAGCACGACCTGGCGGCCGCCGAGCAGGCCCGTCGGCACGCCGAGCGGGTGATCCGGCTGCGGGAGGGGACGGGGCAGCTGCGGTCGGCGCTGTTCGACCGGATCACGCTGGCCTCGGTGCACTGGCTCACCGGGGAGCCCGACGCGGCGGACACCCAGTGCAAGCTGGTGCTGAACCTGATCGGCCAGAACTCCTCGCACCGCACCTGGGACCGGCTGCGGGAGATGTACCGGCTGACCGCGCGCTACCGGGGGGTGTCGGTGGTGGACGAGCTGCGGGAGCAGCTGGGGCGGGAGCTGCGGGCGGCGGACGCGAAGAAGCGGCCCGTGCGGGCCTGACCGGGCCCAGAAGGGCTCGGCGGACGGGAAGGGTCGTGCGGACCGGTGGGTCAGGAGGGGTTCGCGGGGCGCAGCAGCATGCGCAGTGCGGTGACGGTGCCGTCGATACCCAGTACGGGTTCGCCGGTGCACTCGATCATGCCGAGCCCGCCGTCGGGCCGCCGGACCTGGAGGGTGCCGAAGGCGTACCGGCCGTGCACCAGCGCGTCGGTCATCATCCGGCGCAGCTGCGGCCGGTCCGCCTCGCTCAGGCGGTCGGGCAGCCGGTCGAGGCTGAGCGGTCCGTGTCCGGGGTCGCAGCCGAGCAGACGGTAGGCCTCGGCGGACCAGCGGACGTCGTCGGTGAGGAGGTCCCACTCGGCGGAGCCGATGACGGCCGCGCCGGTCGAGGTACGGATGGCGCTGTCCACTCTTTCGCCCACCGGCCCCTCGCCGTCCGTCGCGCCCTCGTTCGGGGGCGCGACGGGGGGGCCGGTCGTGGGCGACTTCTGCATGGTGAGTCCAGTGGTCCGTTCGTGGAGAGCGGCCGGTGCGTGGTGGCATCGACTGTCGCACAGCGGTCTCACCCTTGTGGGCGATTTGGACAGATCGCCGTCAAAGTTCCCCCGGCATATGCCAGTGCGCACAAAGGGCCGGTCGCCCTGTGTGCGACGGGCTGCCCGAGGCGGTAACCTTCGGTGATTCCGGCGCCCGGGCGCCCACCGCAGTACCCACCACAGACCCCGGCGACGGAAATCCCGTTGCCACTACGACCGCCGCAACGGATGCTGACCTCATGTTCGAGCCAGTGATAGCACCCAGTGCCAGCCTCCTCGGCCTCCTGCAGCGAGGTCGCGGTGACGGGCAGCTCCATGCGCTGGCCGCCGACCGCACCGAGGCCATCGCCGCGCTGGAGGAGTGCGTCACCAGGGACCCGCGGGCCGACTGGCAGGTCGAGAACCGTTCCCTCTACTACGCGCGCCTCTACATGGAGCTGGAGGCGCCGCTCGACGGGATCGAGGACCACCTCCACTCACCGGAGGACCTCCTCGACGAGGACGAGGCCCGCACCGGCCTCGCGCTCTCCGTCCTGGGCCACCTCGCCGCGTACGGCCGGCGGGACGCGCTGCTCATGCTCCGCGAGTACGCCGCCACCGGCACCAGCTGGGCCTGGGCGCTGGACGAGCTCGCGCTGCGCGACGACGACCGGGGCCTGCTGCTGCTCGGGACGGCCGTACTGGACCGCTTCGCCCCGGGCCCCGAGGGCGACGCCGAGCTGCGCGAGACCGTCCGGAGCGCGTACGAGCCCAGGCCCTGGCGGCTCTGGGCCGCCTACCACCCGAGGGTCGCGGCCGCCAGCGAGCAGGCCCCCTTCGACGTGTGGCAGCGCCAGCTGAACCGCAGCGGTGTGACCCCGGGCTGGTCCACCGCCGATGTCCTGGCCTGGGCCGACCAGGGTGAGCTCGGCGGTCTCGGTGCCGCGGCCTTCGCCGGCGGCCCGGTCCGTTCCGGGGCCCCGCACGACGGCGGCCCCGGTCCGGACGCGGTGGACCGCCGCGCCGCCGCCGCCGCCCGCTGCCTGGCCGCCGTGGTCCGGCCGGAGGACCGGCCCGAGGTACTGGAGGCGGCCGGCGCCGGCCTGCCCGGTGCCCGCCGGGCGGCCCTTCGCCACCTCGTCGACCGGCAGGACCCGGCCGCGGCCGGGCTGATCGAGGCCGCCGCGGCGGAGGTCGACGACCGGCTGGTCCGGTTCGCCCTGGAACTCCTCGGGCGGATGCGCGGCCCGGAGGCGCTGGCCCACGCCCGCCGCTGGGCCGATCCGGCCACCGGGGGCGCCGACAGCGCCCTCGGCGAGGCCGCCGTCCGGCTGCTGGCCGACGCGGGCGAGCCCACCGACGCCCCGCTGGTGGTGGGCGGGCTGCGCCGCTGGGTCCTGCTGCACGGGGTGTCCGGCGCCGACGCCGGGCTGGGGACGCTGGTCGACGGCGCGGGGCGGCTGACCGCCACCGAGGCTGTCCCGGTCCTGCGCCACATCTACGGTGAAGCCGTCTCCTCGGAGCTGCGCGGCCGCGCGGCCCGGGCGCTCGCCGCCACCGACGTGCACTTCCCGGAGGGGCCGGCCGTCGAGTGCCTCTGGGACTGCGAGGAGTCCACCCGGGAGCTCGCCGCGAGGCATGTCGCCACCACCGGCGACGCCCGTGTGCTGGAGCGCCTGCGCCGCCTCGCCGCCGACCCGGCCGAGGAGGCCGAGGTCCACGCCGCCGTCCGCGGCCGGCTGACCTCGGCCCGCGAGCGGAGCCGGTAGGCGAACCGAGCCGCGGAACGACGGAGCGGGCCGGTCCACCACGAGGGTGGACCGGCCCGCTCCGTCGTTCCCGGGGTCCGGGCGGATGGAATGCAACGCGGTTCTACTTCGCGACCACGCCGGCGTCCGGTGCCAGGGTGCCCACGGACACCAGGACGATGATCAGGATGCCGAGCGCGATCCGGTAGACCACGAACGGCATGAAGCTGTTGTTCGAGATGTACTTCAGGAACCAGGAGATCGCCGCGTAGCCGACCACGAAGGCGATCCCGGTGGCCAGGATGGTCGGCCCCCAGGCCGGTGCCGGGCCCTCGCCGATCTTGAACAGCTCCAGCAGTCCGGAGGCCAGCACGGCCGGGATCGCCAGCAGGAACGAGTACCGGGCCGCCGCCTCGCGGCTGTAGCCGAGCAGCAGACCGGCGCTGATCGTGCCGCCGGAGCGGGAGACGCCGGGGATCAGGGCGAGCGCCTGGGCCATGCCGTACATCGCCGCGTGCGGCAGGGTCAGGTCGGAGATCGGCTTGGCGTGGCGGACCGCCCGGGTGCGGTCGGCGATCGCGAGCACCACGCCGAACAGGATCAGCGTGCTGCCGATGATCCGCAGGTCGCGCAGGTCCTGCTCGATGGTGTCCTGGAACAGCTTGCCCAGGATGCCGATCGGCAGCGTGCCCATGATCACGAACCAGCCCATCCGCGCGTCCTGGTGCGAGCGCAGCGCGGGCCGGAACAGCGAGAGCGTCCAGGTCTTGATGATCGAGGCGATGTCGCGGCGGAAGTAGATCAGCACGGCGGTCTCGGTGCCGAGCTGCGTCACCGCGGTGAACGCCGCTCCCGGGTCCTGCCAGCCGAACAGGGCGGGGAAGACCCGGAGGTGGGCGCTGGAGGAGATCGGGAGGAACTCGGTGAGCCCCTGGATCAGGCCGAGGACGGCCCCGTGGAACCAGTCGATCACCGGACACCCGCTCGGGGTATCCGTCGGTCGATGCGCATGAAGCGTTCCTTGTTGGTCGGTGCGGGAACGGCCCTGCGAACCGGTCGGCGCGGTCCAGCGGCGCGGTCCGATGGCAGGCGAACGACCGGTCCCGCCCGGCGCTCGGGCCGCGCGCGGGCCCGGCGTCCGCCTGATGCTACGCCGTTCGGGTGACAGCTTTTCGCCCGCCCCACCTCCGGCGCACCGTCCGTCGCCCCGTTCCTCCCCGCTTCCGCCGCTTTCGCCCGGGTGCGGCCCGGGCGCCGCTCAGGCGCCGGTCGGTCGGGCCCGCACCCAGGTCCGGTCCGCGGTCAGATAGCTGTCGACCGTCAGCCCGGCCTCGGCGAGCGAGCGTTCGAACTCGGGCCGGTCCATCGGACGGGACAGGAAGGTCTGGGTCCACCGGGCGTCCGGGAACTCGTACACCACGTGGACCCGGTTCACCCCGTCGCCGAGGGGTGTGGCCGATTCCACCCTGACCAGGCCGTTCTCCCCGAGCGTCCGCTCGCGGGGGACGTCCGTGTGCCAGTCCTCGCCCTCGCGCTGGACGAGCACGCAGCCGTCCGGGGCGACGTGCCGGCGGCAGGTCTCCAGCAGGCCCCGGCGGACGGCGAGGCTGCCGGCGTGCACCAGGAAGGAGGCGAGCAGGACCACGTCGAAGCGTTCGCCGAGGTCCAGCCGTTCGATCGGGGAGAGCGCCGTACGGGCCCCGCGGATCCGCTCCAGCATCGGCGCCGACTCGTCCACCGCCGTCACCCGGAAGCCCTGTTCCACCAGCGGGTGGGTCATCCGGCCGACACCGCAGCCGAGTTCCAGCAGGCTCGCGCCGGGCGGCACGGCGCCGGCGATCACCTCGACCTCGTCGCGGATCGGCAGCCGTTCGTACATCTCGACCGCGCATCCGTCCGGGGTGATCGCCCCGGGGCCGGTGCCGTCGTATCCCTCGCGTCGCTCGTCGGTCATGCGAACCATCCGAGCACGGCCGGTGCGCGGTGGGAAGAAGGCGGGGCGAACGAGGCTTGGAATATACCCCCAGGGGGTATACAGTCATCGACGAGCCGGGCAGCACGGCGAAGGAACGAGCAACTGGAGGACGACATGGCGCACCCCGCCCAGCACGAGCGGCAGCACAGCGGTCACGACCACCGCGGGCAGCACGGACACGATGCGGGCCACGAGCGGCACGAGGACCATGGGCAGCACATGAGCCACGAACAGCATCAGCACCATTCGGAACATGCGCACCACGCGCATCACGGGCACGGCGGCGGGGGTGTGACCTGGGCGGCCGCCGCGCAGGCGACGCTGCACTGCCTCACCGGCTGCGCCATCGGCGAGATCCTCGGTATGGTGCTCGGCACCGCCCTCGGCCTGCACAACGGCGGGACCGTGGTGCTCTCGGTCCTGCTGGCCTTCGTCTTCGGCTACGCGCTGACCATGCGCGGCGTGCTCAAGGCGGGTCTGGACGTCCGCACCGCGGTGAAGGTCGCGCTGGCCGCCGACACCGTCTCGATCATCGTCATGGAGATCATCGACAACACCGTGATGGTGACCGTGCCCGGCGCCATGGACGCGGGTCTCGGCGACGCCCGGTTCTGGCTCGCGCTGGCCGGTTCGCTGGTCCTGGCCTTCGTCCTGACCGTCCCGGTCAACAGGTGGATGATCGGCAAGGGGCGCGGCCACGCCGTGGTCCACGCCTACCACCAGCACTGATCGCTCCGCCGGTACCGACCGGTCCACCGGCGCTGCCCGCCGCACCGGACGCCGCGGCCCGCGCCGACCCCTCCTTGGGGGTCGGCGCGGGCCGCGGCGTTTTCGTGTACCCGGAGGCCGGGTCCCCGCTCAGGCCGGGCGGTCGAGTTCCGCGAGGGTCGTGCGCAGCCAGTCCCGCTCGGCGGCCGTGGTCGCGCGGGCGATCAGCAGGATCCCCCGGCGGAACGGGTCGGTGGTCTCCTCGGCGCCGATCGGGCGGTCCCCGTCGTAGAAGAAGCTGGCCGGCTCGTCGAGGAACGCCAGGCGGCGCCGCAGCACGGTCGCCTGTGCGGCGGGCTCGCCGTCGAGGTGGCGGAGGAAGGCGAGCACGGTGAACCAGCGGTTCTCGTCGCTGACGTCCAGCTCGTCCGGGGTGCGCAGCCGGTCCAGCAGGGTGGACCGGCCGGCGTCGGTGAGCCGCAGGGTGTGCCGGGGGGCGGCCGCCGCGCCGGGCTCGGTCGAGCGGACCAGGAGCCCGTCGGTCTCCAGGCGCTTGATCGCCGGGTAGAGCGTGCCGTCGCTGATCGGCCGCACGTGGCCGGTGAGTGCGGCGAGGTGGCGGCGCAGTTCGTAGCCGTGCAGGGGCCGGTCGTGGAGGAACCCGAGGATCGCGAGCTTCAGCATGGGCCCACTCTGCCAGACCGGGCGAGATATATCGGTGTTGCTGTACCTCGGCTTCGAGGTATGGTCGCTCCGCCGCCCCGGAAGGAGCCGGGCGGCGGCGGCCCCGGGAGCGCCTGTCGGGGTCCCCTTGTCGACAGCAGAAGGAGTACGACCGTGCGCGATGCCACCGTCACCCCGAACGGCGACCGGATCCGCTGGGTGGAGGTCCCCGGAAAGGAGCCCGTCCGCCTCTATCTGCACGGCCTCGGCTCCAGTTCGCCCGTCTACTACGCCGCGGCCGCCGCGCACCCGCTGCTCACCGGCCACCGCGCGCTGCTGCTCGACCTGCTCGGCTTCGGCATCAGCGACCGGCCCACCGATTTCCCGTACACCCTGGAGGCGCACGCCGACGCCGTCGCGGTCGCCGTCCGGGCGGCGGGGGCGGAGCGGGTCGAGGTGATCGGCCACAGCCTGGGCGGCGCGGTCGCGATCCTGCTCGCCCACCGGCACCCCGGGCTGGTCGACCGGCTGGTCCTGGTCGACTCCGTCCTCGACCCGGTCGCCCCGGCCCGGACCCCGGGCGGCAGCGGGCTCGCCACCTTCACCGAGGAGGAGTACCTGGCCGGCGGGTGGCGGCAGGTGGAGCAGTGGGCCGGTCCGTTCTGGTGGGCCACCATGCGGCTCGCCGGGCCCGAGGCTCTGCACCGCACCGCCGTGCACCGCTGCCGGGGCACGGTCCCGACCCTGCGCGAGCAGCTGCGGGGTCTGGACGTGCCGCGTACCTTCCTCCACCCCGGGGCCGACGGCGAGCCCGAGGGCGCGGAGTCGCTCCGGGAGTCGGGGGTGGCCCTGGTGGCGGTGCCGGACTGCGGGCACAACATCATGATCGACAATCCGGACGGCTTCGCCGAGGCCACCGCCGCCGCCCTGGCGTAGGGTCGTCCCGCCTGCCCGCCTGCCCGCCTGTCGGTCTTCCGTCGCCCGATCTCCACGAGGAGCGTGTCCGCCGTGCCGATCCAGGTCCCCGAGGCGCTGGTCGCCTCCCTCGTCGAGTGCCACGGCGCTGACGGCCGCGACTGGGCCGACGGACTGCTCGCGCTCGCGGCGGCCTCGGCGGACCGCTGGGGGCTGCGCCTCGACGGCCCGCCCGCGCACGGTGTGGTCGGCCTGGTCCTGCCCGTCCGGCGGGCCGACGGCTCCCGCGCCGTGCTCAAACTCCAGCGCGTGGACGAGGAGACGGCGGGCGAGCCGCTCGCCCTGCGGGCCTGGAACGGCCGGGGCGCCGTCCGGCTGCTCGACCACGACCCGGCGACCGGGTCGATGCTGCTGGAGCGCCTCGACCCGGCCCGTTCCCTGCTCGCCGTCCCCGACGACCGGGCCGCCACCCTCGTCCTCGCCGATCTGCTGGCGGAGCTGACGGCACATCAGGCCCCGCCCGGGCTGAGGACCTTGGCCGAGGTCGCGGACGGCATGCTGGCGGAGGTCCCGGCCGCGCAGGAGCGGCTGGCGGGGGAGGCCGACCGCCGACTGCTGGCGGATCTTGCGGCCGCCCTCCGCGAGGTCCGGCCCGAGCCGGGCGACCGCCTGCTGCACTGGGACCTGCACTACGGCAATGTGCTCGCCCCGACGGCCCCCGACCCCCGGGCGCCCTGGCTCGCCATCGACCCCAAGCCCCTGGCCGGCGACCCCGGCTTCGAACTCCTCCCCGCCCTGGGGAACCGCTGGTCCGACCTCACCGCCACCGGCGACCTCCCGCGCGCCCTGCGCCATCGCTTCGACCTGCTGACCGACCGCCTCGCCCTGGACCGCCCCCGGGCCGTCCGCTGGACCCTCGCCCGCGTCCTGCAGAACGTCCTCTGGGACATCGCGGACGGCGAATCGGTGATCGACGGGACGCAGCGGACGATCGCCGAGGCACTGTCGGGAGGCTCGCTGATCACCCGGGCAGGACGGTGAAGCGCAGCGGGGTGCCCGGGCGGGACTGCGCGGCCGCCGCGAGGTCGGCGGCGGGCACCACGCCGACGACGGGATAGCCGCCGGTGGTCGGGTGGTCGGCCAGGAAGACCACCGGGAGCCCGTCCGGCGGGACCTGTACGGCGCCCAGCACCATGCCCTCACTGGGGAGTTCGCCGTCCCGGGCGCGGACCAGCGGCGGGCCCTCGGTGCGCAGCGCGATCCGGTTGGCGGCCGGGGAGACCCGGTAGGTGTCGCGGGCGAGCCGGGCGAGGGCGTCCGGGGTGAACCAGTCCGCCCGGGGGCCGAGCCGCAGTCGCAGCACCAGTTCCCGAGGGGGAGCGGGCAGCGGGACCAGTTCCGGCCTCGCCCGGTGGGGCGGCCGGGGGCCGACCGGCAGGCGGTCACCGGCGGACAGCGGGGCCGGGCCGAGCCCGGAGAGCAGGTCGGCCGAGCGGCTGCCGAGCACCGGCGGGACGGCGATCCCGCCGGCGACGGCCAGGTAGGCGCGCACCCCGGCGGTCGCGGCGCCGACGTCGAGCACCGCGCCCGCGGGCACCGGGACCGGCGCGCCCCAGGCGGCGGGCCGGCCGTCCACCCGGACCGGGCAGGGGGCCCCGGTCACGGCGACCAGCAGCGGCCGCAGGGCCCGCACGGCGACGCCGCCCAGGGTGGTCTCCAGGGCCGCGGCCCCGGGTCCGTTGCCGAGCAGGCGGTTGGCCGCCCGCAGTGCCGGTTCGTCCACCGCCCCGGCCCTCGGCACCCCGAGGTGCGCGACGCCGCGCCGTCCCAGGTCCTGCACCGTGGTCAGCGGTCCCGGCCGCACCACGACCAGCCCGTCCGCCACCCCGTCCGTCCCGGTCACCCCGTGCACCGCCGCCGTCCCGGGTGTCATCGGGCGCCCGCCCGGACCGGGGCGAAGCGCACCCGGGTGCCCGGGGCGAGGAGCGCGGCCGGGGTGCGGCCGGTGTCCCAGAGGGGGAGGGCGGTGCGGCCCAGTAGCTGCCAGCCGCCGGGGGAGGAGCGCGGGTAGACACCGGTGTAGGGCCCGGCCAGGGCGACCGAACCGGCCGGGACGGCGCTGCGCGGGGTGGCCCGGCGCGGCACCTCGTACCGCGCCGGCAGACCGGTGAGGTAGCCGAAGCCGGGGGCGAAGCCGCAGAACGCCACCACGTACTCGGGTGCGGTGTGGATCCGGACGGCCTCCTCGGGCGGGACGCCCCACAGCGCGGCCACCTCGGCGAGGTCGGCGCCGTCGTAGACGGTGGGCACCTCGATCAGCGGGCCGGCGGCGGTGGCCGCCCGGTCCGGGCGGACGGTGCGCAGCAGCCGGGCGAGCGCGGGGACGTCGGCGACGCCGTCCAGCAGCACGGTGTGCGCGGCGGGCACGATCTCCTCCACCGGCGGCAGCTCGCCGGCCGACTGCCGTTCGCGCAGCCAGCCGTACAGGGCGGTGACCTCGGCGGCGCCGGGCAGCTCGACCAGCAGCGCGCGCTCCCCGACGGGGCGCAGCACCGGACCGGGGCCGTCGGCGGCCGGGTCGTCAGCCGGGTCTTGAACGCCGCCCGCCGTCAAGCGAAGGCCTCCACCCGGACCCCCGCCGAGGCGAGCGCGCCCCGGATCCGCCAGGCGAGCTGGGCCGCCCCGGGGGTGTCGCCGTGGACGCAGAGCGAGCGCGCCTCGACGGCGATCCGCTCGCCGCCGACCGCGTCCACGGCGCCGTCGCGGGCGATGCCGACCGCGCGGGTGATGACCGTCCCGGGGTCGTGCACCACGGCGTCCGGCTCGCGGCGCGGGACGAGGGTGCCGGCCCAGGTGTAGGCGCGGTCGGCGAACGCCTCGGTGACCACCGGCAGTCCGACGTCCCCGGCGACCGCCAGCAGCCGGGAGCCGGGCAGGCCCAGCACCGGCAGCGGTCCGTCGCAGACCGCCCCGGCCCGCAGGATCCCGGCGACGACGGCCTCGGCCTGCTCGGAGTCGGCGACCACCCGGTTGTAGAGCGCGCCGTGCGGCTTGACGTAGGAGACCCGGGAGCCGGCGGCGCGGGCGAAGACCTGGAGGGCGCCGATCTGGTAGGCGATCTCGTCGGCGAGCTCCTCCGGCGGCACGTCCATGGCCCGGCGGCCGAATCCCGCGAGGTCCCGGTAGGAGACCTGGGCGCCGATCCTGACCCCGCGTTCGGCGGCCAGTGAGCAGACCCGGCGCATGGTGGACGGGTCTCCGGCGTGGAAGCCGCAGGCGACGTTGGCGCTGGTGACGACGGACAGCAGGGCCTCGTCGTCGGTCAGCGTCCAGCGTCCGAACCCCTCACCGAGGTCCGCATTGAGATCGATCACCGCTTCGGTCACGCCCGTCCGCCTCCCAGCAGCTGTTGAGGCAGATGGTAGGGCCTGCGCCCGATCGTCCCGCCCCCGGTGACGGTCGGTCGGCCCTCCGGCAACGGTCGGCCCGCCCCCGGGTGACGGTCAGCCCGCCGCCGGGGCCGTTCCGTGCCCGGGCCCGGCCGGGTCGGTCGGCCGCGGACCTTCGGGGAGCCGGGCCACCCGCGCGGCCGCCTCGGCCCGTTCGACCAGCGGTCGCAGCGCCCGCAGCACCATCAGCAGCGGTACGACGCCGACCACTCCGAACGACATGTCGATGAAGCGCCAGTACAGCGGGATGCCCCGGAGCGGCCCGCAGATCAGCGCGAGCGGGATGATCCCGGCGCAGGCCAGCACCGCCCACCGGATCACCCAGACATTGCGCACCGGGTCCTTGAGCGGCCCCACGAACGCCGCCGCGATCACCAGGTGGGCGAAGGCGAGCCAGTCGGTGCCGTAGGCGAGGAAGGGGTAGCGGTCGTTGGTCTCGGCGATGCCGTCCCGGACCCGGAGGATCCACTCCAGCAGGGCGGGGAAGCGCTCGGTCACCGGGGCGCCGGGGCCGACGGCCAGGTCGGCGAGCCAGCGGGTCTCGCTCTCCAGCGGGAAGGCGGTCAGCCCGCTCAGGACCAGGCAGACCACGAATGCCCAGAGCAGGCGCCGGACCCTTCGCAGGGCCGTCCGGTCGTTGTCGGTCGCGTCGTTCATCTGCGTCCACCCCATGCCGAGGAGGCAGGTCGGGCTGCTCCCGCCTGCACGGGAGTGACTCTAGACCTCGTAATTGAACATGTTCAACTTGCTCTGGCGGCGGTGCCCCGGCGGTGCCCCGGCGGCCCTGGCGGCGGCCGGACGCACTCGGGCCCGGTACCCGTGGCGGGTACCGGGCCCGAGTGGACGCCCGGAAGGGGCCGGGGTCAGGGCGTGTAGGTGAAGGCCGTCGGCGTCGCGGCCGAGCCGCCCGGGGTGGCCAGGGTGACCGGGACGGTGCCCGAGCCGGCCGGGGCGGTGACCACGCACGCGGTGTCGGTGCAGCTGCCGCTCGCCGGGGTGCTCCCGAACAGCGCGAAGCCGTTGGTCAGACCGGTGCCGGTGATCGTCACCGCGGTGCCGCCGGCGGCCGGGCCGGTGCTCGGCGCGAGCGCGGTGACGGCGGGCACGGCCGGGGTCACCGGCGCCTGGAGCCCGCTGCCCAGCAGGTAGCGGGAGACGTTGTCGGACGGGTCGGCGTCGTTCTTGTTGGCCGCCGTGACGGTGATCACCCCGGACGGCCGGGTGCCGTGCGAGCTGACCTGGACCTTCATGAAGTCGCTGCGCCCGGGTGCCCGGGTGCCGGTGAACACGGCCTCCAGGCGGCGGCCGTCGGGGGAGACGGTCTGGGTGAAGGTGTAGTCGTACGGGGTGGAGTACATCAGCGCGCCGGTGGTGGTGAGGCCGGGCGGCAGGTCGACGGTCAGCCGGGTCACCCCGGTGACGTCGGCGGTGCCGGTGGACTTCCAGGTCACGCTGAAGCTGGTGTTGTCGACCGGGAAGATCGGGTAGTTGCCGGCCTGCGTCACGGTGACGTTCGGGCCGCTCACGGCGGTCGCGACGGCGGTGGGCGCGGCGGTGGCGACAGCGGCGGCGACGGTGAGCGTGGTCACGGCCAGTGCGGCGGCGAGGCCGCCTCGAACCAGTCTGGTGATCATACGAAGCATCATGGCCGAGCCCGGGGATCATCGGGAAGCTTTTCTCGAAAGCGAGTTCTATTGATCGGTGGCCCCGAGGGGCCCCGTCCGCGGGTCTGTCCGGAAGGTCCGTTTCGGTCGATGTCGGGGCCTGCCTCTACTCTTGTCCACCGTGACCGTCATCGCCGACCAGCCCACCGAGCACGGCCCCCGGCCGCCCGCCGGGCCCGCCGTCGCCGCCGCGCGGCCCGCGCCCGGCCCCGCCGCCGACGAGGGCCTGGCGCGCCGGCTCAAGGCGCTGGCCTGCACCGCGCCCCTGCACGACCTGGACAACCGCAAGGTGATGCTGGCCGGCGAGTACGGCGGCTACGCGATGGCCGAGGTCGGGCTCGCCGCGATCGACCTCGTCACCCTCAACATGGACTTCGACACCGGCGCCGACCGGGAGATAGTGCTCGCCCGGCTGCTGCCCCGGGTCGCCGCCCAGGCACCCGGCCGCACCGTCGCCGAGCACCAGCGGGTCGGCCGCTGGGTGCTGGAGTCCCTGATCAACGTCGGCAGCGTCGACCGGGGCTTCCGCGCCGTCTACGGCACCTTCGGCGCGGACGGCGAGTACGTCCGCCGCGACTACGACTTCAAGCTGATCGAGGAGGTCCCGGGCCCCGACGGCGGCGTCTACCTGCGCACCACCGACGAGGCGGTCAACGTCCTGGTCGGCGCGCTGGACACCGACGTCACCTCCGCCCAGATCGCCGCCGAGGTCAAGCTGGAGGTGCTGATCCGGCGCGGCCGGCTGGCCGACGCCCAGCTCGCCGCCGAGCAGGCCCGCTACCGCACCGTCCAGTACGCCGAGACGCTGCGCCGCGCCCTGGAGGCCACCCGCCGCAACGTCCGCGCCGTCGACTGGATGCAGGCGATCCCGGACCTCATCGACGAGGCGCTCGACCACATCGCCGACCGCTACCGGCACGAGAACGCGATTCTCACCAACATCCGCAAGGCCCGCGACGAGGCCGAGGACCCGGAGCACAAGCGCCGCGCCGCCGAGCTGGTCGACATCGTCAAGGACTGCATCCGCCGCCACACCCAGCTGCAGACCAGGCTGCTGGAGGCGGGCCCGCTGTTCCGCGCCGAGCAGGACCGGCAGGCCTTCGCCACCCCCGGCGCCCGCACCGGCATCGACCTCTACGGCCAGCTGCTCGCCCCGGTGCTCCGGCTGCCGATAGCGCAGGCCGTCCGGCCCACCGGCGCCTTCTTCGCCCGGGGCACCGGCCTGCGCACCCCCGTCTCGGTGCGCGTCGCGGACCTCGTCGACCTGCTGCTCACCCCGCCCGTCGAGCGCGAGCACCTCGGCGCCGAGCTGCCCGACCCCGACCTCGTCGCCACCCCGGACGACAGCCGGTTCTCCGAGGCCCAGTTGGAGGCCGCGCTCGTCCTGCTCGACCTGCCCGCCGACGCGCCCCGGCGGCTCTCCGGACTGCTCGCCGAGGCCCGCCGGCAGGACCCGGAGCTCCCGTACCTGGTCGCCCTGCTGGCCGTGCACGCGGCCAGCCCGCCGGTCGGCACCGCCTACCGGCAGGGCGAGGAGCGGCTGCTCTTCGCGGTCGACGACGGCACCCCGCTGAACGACCCGGAGTTCGGCGGCGCCGACCTCGTCGTCGGCAGCGCCCTGCTCGACGCGGTCGGGATGGCCGCCGACCGCAAGGACGCCGGCTGACCGCCGGCCCGGGCCGCAGCCGCCCCGTACTGCCGGCCGTGAAGCCGCCTGTGAAGCACCCGCCCGTGAAGCACCCGCTCGTGAACACCCGCAACGCCCCCGAGGAGCACCGCCCGTGACGACCCACCACGACACGTCCTGGGCGCCCGAGACCGAACCGGCCGCCCCCGCGCCGATCACCCCGGCCGACGTCGCGGACGCCGCCCGACTGGTCTCCTTCGGCCTCCAGGCCAAGCTGCTCCCCGCCCGCGACACCGAGTACGCCGAACTCGTCCGCCGCCACCGCGAGGACCCGCCGTTCGCCCGGCTCGCCGACGCCGTCGCCACCGGCATGGGCCTGGTCGTCCTGGAGGTCTCCCCGCGCGCCGGCATGGCCGTCGCCGCCGCCGAGGACTCCCTCTTCGCCGTCCGGATGGGCGACTACTCGCGCCGCGCCGCCTCCGAGTCCACCGACCGCTTCCTCCACGGCCTGGCCCACCTGGCCGTTGCCGCGATGGCCTTCCCCCGCCCCGAGGACCTCTCCGACGACGGCTACCTCGGCCGGATCACCGTCAACGGCGTCGACGCCTTCGTCCGCCAGGCCTGCCGCCGCCTGGAGGAGCAGGCCGCCGCCGACGGCGACAACACCGACCCGCAGAGCGACGCCCCCGGCCTGGAGGCCGCCTGGCGGGTCTGGGCCCGGCGCACCGCCACCGGCGCCACCAAGGACGCCCGCCGGCTCTCCGGCTCGACCATCGGCATCGTCGCCAAGGCCGTGCTGTTCCTGGTCGACTCGGGCTTCCTGCAGAAGGTCTCCGACGACGCCGGCGGCACCTACCGCACCACCGCCCGCTACCAGCTCCAGGTCCGCGACCTGGCCGGCGGCGCCGCCATGGCCGAACTGCTGGACCTCGGCATCGTGCCGGTGTCCGACGGCAGCGCCTCCCTGCTGCCCCCGGACACCGGGGACGACCTGGTCGCCGACGCCGGACTGCCGTTCCACTCGCTCTAGCCCCGACGTCCCGGCCCAGCCCCCAGCCCTCCGACCCGGCCCCCACCGGACCGCCCCAGCCGACCCATCCACCCGCCTCCTGGAGAACCGCCGCACATGTACGAGCTCAACCGGGTCCGCCTCTACTCGATCGGACCGGCCGGCGCCCGCTACGCCGACACGGTGCTCGACCTGCGCGGCGTCGGCGAGCCCGTCGCCGACCCGGCACCCCAGCAGATCGGCCTGTTCGGCGAGGAGCCCGACGGCCCGGTCCGCCGCCCCGCCCCGGCCGGCGTGCTCTTCCTGGAGAACGGCGGCGGCAAGTCCGTCCTGCTCAAGCTGATCTTCTCGGTCATGCTCCCCGGCCACCGCAACACCCTCGGCGGCGCCAGCTCCGGCGTGCTCCGCAAGTTCCTGCTCGCCGACGACTGCGGCCACGTCGCCCTGGAGTGGCAGCACACCGTCACCGGCGAGCCGATCGTGGTCGGCAAGGTCAGCGAGTGGCGCGGCCGCCAGGTCTCCTCCGACCCTCGCAAGTTCGCCGAGACCTGGTACTCCTTCCGCCCCGGTCCCGGCCTCACCCTCGACTCCCTCCCGGTCGCCGAGCGGATCAGCCTCGCCGGGGACCAGAAGGCCCGGGGCCGCCGCCGCACCATGAAGGGCTTCCGCGACGCCCTCACCGAGGCCGGCAAGGCCCACCCGCACCTCGACCTGGTCTTCGAGGACGGCCACGACCGCTGGACCGAGCACCTCGGCGAACTCGGCCTCGACCCCGAGCTCTTCCGCTACCAGCGCGAGATGAACGCCGACGAGGGCGAGGCGGCCGGCCTGTTCGCGGTCAAGCAGGACAAGGACTTCACCGACCTGCTGCTGCGCGCCGTCACCGACACCCGGGACACCGACGGCCTCGCCGACCTCGTCCACGGCTTCGCCGCCAAGCTCGGCCTGCGCTCCGAGCTCACCGCCGAACGCGACTTCACCGCCGGCTCGCTGGAACTCCTGGAGCGCATCACCGAGGCCACCGCCGCCCGCGAGAGCGTCCGCGAGTCCCACCGCACCGCCGAACGCCGCACCCGCCGGCTCGCCCACGCCCTCGCCTCGCGCGCCGCCGCCGAACGCGACCGGGCCGAGGACCTCGCGATCGAGGTCGCCGCCGCCGCGGGCGCCGTCACCGCCGCCGAGACCGACCGCACCCGGCACACCCTGATCGCCGCCGAACTCACCCACCGGCACGCCACCCTGGCCCTCGCCGCCGCCACCGCGGAGGCTGCCGGGCTGCGCCGCGAACTCACCGAGGCCCGCACCCTGCACTCCGCCTGGCAGGCCGCCGAGGCCGTGCTGAGGCACCGCGCCTCCGCCGACCGGGTGACCAGGGTCGCCGCCGCGATCCGCGAGGCCGAGCTGGACGCCGCCCCCGCGCTCGCCGCCCGCGCCCGCGCCGCCACCGCCCTGGCCCGCGCCCTGGAAGCCGCCGCCGGGGCCGCCGAGGACCGCGCCGACACCGAGGAGCAGCGCGCCGCCGAACTCCAGGCCGACGGCAGCCGGGCCCAGACCGACGCCACCGAGGCCGCCACCGCCGCCCAGAAGGCCCGCAGCGAGGCCGAGCACCTGCGCCAGCGCCTCGCCGAGGTCGAGCAGGAGACCGCCGCCGCCGTCGAGGCCGGCTTCATCGACGCCGACGGCGACGTCGACCCGGCCAGGGCCGCCCTGCACGCCGCCGACGTGGAGAAGGCCGCCGGCGCCGCCCTGGCCCAGGCCCGCACCGCGGCCGAGACCGCCGCCGCCCGGCTGCGCGAGGCCGCCGCCGCGACCGGTCGCGCCGAACTCGCCGCCGCCCGCGCCACCGACGCCCGCAAGGCCGCCGACCAGTCCCTCGCCACCGAGCAGCGCACCGCCGCCCTGCTCGCCACCGAGCCCCGGCTCGCCGACCTGCTCTCCCTGACCCCCTACCAGGAAGACGCGGAGGAGGCCGCCGGCTTCCTCACCCCCGCCGTCCTCGACCGCAACGCCGAGTACCTGCGCGAACTGCTCGACGAGTCCGTCGCGACCGCCGAACGCACCCTGTTCGACCTGCGCACCGCCGCCGCCGACGACTCCCGGATCCTCGCCGCGCTCGGCGACGGCGGCCTGCTGCCGCCCGGACCGGACGTGCTCGCCACCGTCGAGTACCTCGCCGAGCACGGCATCCCCGCCCTGCCCGGCTGGCGCTACCTGGCGCAGTCCGTCGACCCGGCCGACCACGAGGCGATCCTCGCCGCCCGCCCCGAACTCGTCGACGGCGTCGTCGTCACCGACCCGAGCTCGCTGGAGCGGGCCCGCGAGGCGCTCGGCTCCGCCGCCCTGCTGCCCCGCTCCACCGTCGCCGTCGGCGCCGCCGCCTCGCTGATCGCCCCGATCACTGCGGACGAGGGGCCGGCCTTCTGCCCCTTCTTCGTCGTACCGCCGAACCCGGCCATGCACGACGAGTCCGCCGCCGACGACGAGCGCCGCGAACTGCGCGCCCGCGCCACCGCCCGCGAGGAGCACATCCGCGAACTCGCCGCCCGCCTCGGCGGCGACCGCGCGCTCGCGGCCCGGCTCGCCTCCTGGCACGCCAGCTGCCCGCCCGGCACCCTCGCCGAACGCGCCGCCGCCGCCGAGGCCGCCCGCGAGCACGCCGAGCAGGCCGCCGCCGCCCTCGCCACCCTGCGCGCCGACCACGACGAGGCCGAGGCCGACCACGCCACCGCGGCCGCCGCCCACGAGGAGCACCGGGAGGGCGCCCAGCGCGCCCGCCGCCGCGCCGACGCCCTCTCCGGCCTCGCCTTCCGCCTGCGCGAGCGCGCCAACTGGAGCCGCCGCCGACGCGAACTCGCCGAGGACACCGCCGAGTGCGACCGCCGCCGGACGCTCTGCGCCGAGCGCGCCCGCACCTGCGACGAGGACCGCCGGGCCGCCCAGCGCGCCGCCGACGACGCCCGCCGCACCGCGCGCACCCTGCGCGCCGAGCGGGCCGAGATCGCCGCCGCCGAGCAGTCCGACGAGCCCGCCGACACCGCCCCCGCCGCGCTGCCCGCGCTGCGCGAGGCCTACCGCGCCGCCTCCCAGCTCTACGAGAAGGTCGGCGTCGGTGCCGACCTGCGCGCCGAGCAGGCCCGCGCCGAGGGCGACGAGGCCGCCGCCGCGATCGAACTCGACCGCCTCACCAACAAGGTCCGCACCCGCGCCGAGGAGCTGCTCGGCAGCCCGGACGGCGCCGACGGCCCGGCCCGCCAGGCCGCCGCCGCCCGCGCCGAGGAACTCGTCGCCACCATCGAGACCCGGGCCGCCTCGGCCAGCGAGCAGCTCGGCCGGCTCCGCGGCGACGCCGAGCGCTCCGCCCCCGCCGACGGCGAGGCGCACACCGAGCTGCCCGAGGAGCTCGTCCCCACCGACCCCGAGCACGCCCAGACGCTGCTGCGCACGGCCACCGGCCGGCTCGCCGAGCGCCGCGAGGCCGTCGACACCGCCCGCACCGCGGCCGCCGACCTCCAGCGCACCTTCGACACCGCCCAGTCCGCGGCCGCCGACTTCGACGAGCACGCCGGGCAGCTCCGGGACGGCCTGCGCGAGCAGGAGGAGGACGGCCCGGCCGTCGAGCCCTACCTCGGCCCGCTCGCCGACGCCCGCACCGCCGCCGC
The DNA here is from genome assembly GCF_036010405.1 of Kitasatospora purpeofusca. Classification (NCBI taxonomy): domain Bacteria; kingdom Bacillati; phylum Actinomycetota; class Actinomycetes; order Kitasatosporales; family Streptomycetaceae; genus Kitasatospora; species Kitasatospora purpeofusca. Next base: position 8,055,805 of record NZ_CP108561.1, read on the forward strand.
GGAGGCCCGCCGCGCCCTGCGCACCGCCGCCGGCGAGCTGTCCGCCGCCGAACTCGCCGTCCGCGACGCCTCGGACGCGCTGGTCCGGCACGCCAACGCGGCCCGCTACGAGGCGGTCCGCACCCCGGCCCGGCAGCAGATCCGCGAACTGCCCGCCTCCGCGCTGCCCGACCACGCCGCCAACTGGGCGGTGGCCTTCGCCCCCCGGCTGCGGGTGCTGACCGACGAACTCGCCCAGCTGGAGCGCAACCGGGGCTCGATCGTCGACCGGCTGCGCGGACTGGTGGAGTCCTCGCTGACCACCCTGCGCGCCGCCCAGCGGCTCTCCCGCCTCCCCGAGGGGCTGGGGGAGTGGTCCGGCCAGGAGTTCCTCCGGATCCGCTTCGAGGACCCGGACCACGCGACCCTGGTCGAGCGCCTCGGCGAGGTCATCGACGAGGCCACCCGCGCGGCCGTCCGCAAGAACAGCGACCTGCGCCGGGACGGCATGTCGCTGCTGCTGCGCGGGGTGGCCGCCGCGATGGGCCCCAAGGGCGTCTCGGTGGAGATCCTCAAGCCGGACGCGGTGCTGCGCGCCGAGCGGGTCGGCGTCGGCCAGATGTCCGATGTGTTCTCCGGCGGGCAGCTGCTCACCGCCGCCATCGCGCTCTACTGCACGATGGCCGCGCTGCGCGCCAACGACCGGGGCCAGTCGCAGCTGCGGCACGCGGGCACGCTGTTCCTGGACAACCCGATCGGCCGGGCCAACGCCACCTACCTGCTGGAGCTCCAGCGCGCGGTGGCCGACGCCCTCGGCGTCCAGCTGATCTACACCACCGGTCTGTTCGACACCACGGCGCTGGCCGAGTTCCCGCTGGTGATCCGGCTGCGCAACGACGCCGACCTGCGGGCCGGCCTCAAGTACATCTCGGTGGAGGAGCACCTGCGGCCGGGGCTCCCGGCGCCGCAGGACCCGGACGGCCCGGCCGTCCACGGCGAGATCACCGCCACCCGGATGTTCAAGCGCCCGGCGGAGGTTCCCGCCACGTCCTGATCGGCCTACGGTGGACGGCATGCTGACGATCGTTCACTTCAGTGACATCCACCTGGGCCAGGACCACCACGGCGACGCGGGGGAGCGGGCCCGCCGGCGGGCCGAGCAGGTGGTGGCGTACGTCGACGCCCTGCCCGGCCCGGTGGACGCCGTGCTGGTCACCGGCGATCTCGCCGACAACGGACTGCCGGCCGAGTACCGGGAGGTCGCCAAGGTGCTGACCTCCCGGTACCCGGTGCTGCTCTGCCCCGGCAACCACGACATCCGCGAGCCCTACCGCGAGGTGCTGCTCGGCGAGGAGCCGTCCGGCGGCCCGGTGAACCGGCTGCACGCGCTGCCCGGTGCCGATGTGCTGATGCTCGACTCCTCGATCCCCGGCCGGCACGACGGCCTGCTCGACGAGGAGACCCTCGGCTGGCTGGACCGCACGCTGGCCGAGGGCCCGGCGGACCGCCCGGCGCTGGTCGCCTTCCACCACCCGCCGGTCACCCTGCACCTGCCGTACGTGGACCCGATCCGGCAGTTCGGCGAGGAGCGGCTGGCCGAGGTGCTGGGACGTCACCCCCGGGTGCGGGCACTGCTCTGCGGCCACGCGCACACCGCGGCGGCCACCGTCTTCGCCGGGCTGCCGCTGCTGGTCGCGCCGGGCGTGGTCTCCACCGTGCCGCTGCCCTGCGAGGGCCGGGCGGAGATCGTCTTCGAGCAGCCGCCGGTGATCGCCTTCCACCTGCTGGACGACGACGGCCGGCTTACCACCCACTACCGGGTGGTCGCTCCCGCCTGACGCGGCCCGGGGCCGCCCGGGTAGGGCGGCGGTGTCCCCGGGCGCTGCGACGGCTGGGCGTACGGCGGCTGCGGGTAGGGCGGCTGGGCCTGCGGCGGCTGTGTGTACGGCGGCTGTGCGTACGGCGGTCGGGCCTGCGGCGGTGGCTGCGGCACCCGGGGGCGCGGCTGGGGCTGGGGCTGGGAACGGGTCTGCGGCTGCGGCGGGCCGGCCGGAGTGCGGCTGTCACCCATCGGGGAGGCGGAGTTCGGCGCGCGCACCCGCTGCGCGGCGACCTGACGGGAAATCAGGATCTCCAGCAGGCACCACATCGTGCCGAACACCCCGAGCCCCATCGCCATCAGCGCCGGCGTCATCAGCCAGCTGTCGGCGTACGAGGACAGCACCGCCAGCACGATGCCGACCAGGGTTAACGCCAGACAGAGCACCGCGCGGACGACGGCGGTCCGCACCTCGTCGGGAAGTCGGCGGCGACGGCGGGCGGTTGGCATCGGGCGACCCCCAGGCACGGAGCGGCGGCGGACGAACGGCGGACGGTACGGCGGGCCACGAGCGGGGCGCGCGCCGCGAACACGCCCCCGCGCTCCACTCTGCCCAGTCGTACCCGGACTATGCGCACGAATCCCCCGAACTGCTGCCAAATCGTATGATCCGGATCGGACCGTACCGAACGGCTCGCCGAATCCCCGGCGCGCTCAGCCGAGTTGGTGGTTCAGCTCGGTCAGCGCACCCTCGACGATGGTCCGCATCGCCTGCTCGGCCCGTTCGGCGTCCCCCGCGCAGACCGCCTCGGCGACCTCGCGGTGCAGCCGGATCGCGTACGGCTCCGGCTGATGGGGCATCAGATGGTACTCGGTCCGGCCGGTCAGCACCGCACCGACGGTGTCCCCGAGATGGGCGAACATCTCGTTGCGCGAGGCCTGCAGCACGGTGGAGTGGAACTCGATGTCGTGCCGGAGGAAGGTGGCGAGGTCGGCGGCGCGCGCCGTCATGGTCAACTCGACCGCCAGCGCGCTGAGTCGGCGCCGCTCGTCGTCGGTGGCGTGCCGCGCGGCGAGCGCCGCCGCGGCCGGCTCCACGGCCAGCCGCAGCGAGCCGAGCGAACGCAGCTGCGCGGAGCGGTCGGCACCGGCCAGCCGCCAGCGGATCACCAGCGGATCGAAGACGTCCCAGCCCGAACGGGGCTGCACGGTGATACCGACCCGGCGGCGCGAGGCCACCAACCGCATCCCCTCCAGGATCCGGACCGCCTCGCGGACCACCGTCCGGGAGACGCCGAACCGCTCCTCCAGCTCCTCGGCGCGCAGCACGGTGCCTTCGGGGAGCTCCCCGGACGCGATGGCCGGCCCCAGTTCGGCGAGCAGTCGGCCGGGCAGCCCCTGGATCTCCATCCCGCCAGCCTAGTCGCCGCAGCCTGCCCCCACCGCCGTGCCCCCCGGCCCGGCCACCTCCACCCGTCCGGCAAAAGTATGACGATTTGGTTTCCGGCACTTGAATACGTCATACCTTTGAGGTGATAGTGGCGGCCAGGCAACGAAGGAGCACCACCTCATGGCTCTCAGCGTCGAGAACCAGGACACCCCCCGCGCGCCCCTCACCGTCGTGGTGATGGGCGTCTCCGGTGTCGGCAAGACCACCCTGGCCCGTCTGCTGGCCGAACGCCTCGGCCTCCCCTTCGCCGAGGCGGACGACTTCCACCCGCCCGCCAACATCGCCAAGATGTCGGCCGGCATCCCGCTGGACGACGACGACCGCGCGCCCTGGCTGCGCGCCGTCGGCGCCTGGCTGGGGGAGCGCGCCGAGGCCGGCACCGGCGGCGTCGTCACCTGCTCGGCGCTGAAGCACGGCTACCGCGACATCCTGCGCGCGGCCTGCCCGGACGCCTGGTTCCTGCACCTCAGCGGCCGGACCGGACTGGTCGAGGACCGGCTCGCCCGGCGCACCGACCACTTCATGCCGCCGTCCCTGCTCGGCTCGCAGTACGCCGCCCTGGAACCCCTCGGTCCGGACGAGCGCGGCGCCGTCCTGGACATCGGGCCGAGCCCCGAAGAACTCGTCGAGAAGGCCGCCGCCCTGCTGCGGCCCGTCAATGGAGACCTCGCGTGATCCCCACCCTCACCGTGCTCGCGGCCGCCCCACCGGTCCTCCCGCACACCGACAGCGACGGCCGGCTGCTGGTCGCCGTGCTGCTCGCCATCGGCGCCATCGTGCTGCTGATCACCAAGCTCAAGCTGCACCCCTTCCTCGCCCTGACCCTCGGCTCCGGGTTGCTGGCCGCCGTCGCGGGCGCGCCGTTCGACAAGCTGCTCAGCAGCTTCTCCACCGGTTTCGGCGCCACCGTGGCGGGCGTCGGCCTGCTGATCGGCCTGGGCGCGATGCTGGGCAAGCTGCTCGCCGACTCGGGCGGGGCGAACATCATCGCGGACACCGTGCTGTCCCGGTCCCGGACGAAGGCGCTGCCCTGGGCGATGGCGCTGATCGCGGCCGTGCTCGGCCTGCCGCTGTTCTTCGAGGTCGGCGTGGTGCTGCTGGTCCCGATCGTGCTGCTGGTGGCCCGGCGCGGCAACGTCCCGCTGATCCGGATCGGCATCCCGGCGCTGGCCGGCCTCTCCGTGCTGCACGGCCTGGTGCCCCCGCACCCCGGTCCGCTGGTCGCGGTCGACGCGCTCAAGGCCGACCTCGGCGTCACCCTGGCGCTCGGCCTGCTGATCGCCGTCCCGACGCTGATCGTCGCCGGTCCGCTGTTCGCCCGGGTGGCCGAGCGCTGGGTCGGCCCGCTGGAGATACCGGAGAGCGACACCCCGGTGGAACCCGCGAAGCGCGAGCACACCCCCTCCTTCGGCGCCGTGCTGGCCACCATCCTGCTGCCGGTGGTGCTGATGCTCGGCAAGGCGCTGGCGGACGTCGTGATCGACGACCCGAAGGCGCTGCCGCAGCGGGTGCTCGACTTCGTCGGCTCCCCGCTGATCGCGCTGCTCGCCGCGACCCTGCTCGGGATGCTGACGCTGGGCCGGGCGGCGGGCTTCGACAAGGCCCGGATCTCGGAGACCGTCGGTTCCTCGCTCGGCCCGATCGCCGGCATCGTCTTCATCGTCGGTGCGGGCGGCGGCTTCAAGCAGACCCTGATCGACGTGGGCGTGGGCACCGCGGTCAGCGACTGGTCGTCGAAGTGGCACATCCCGGCGCTGCTGCTGGGCTGGCTGATCGCGGTGCTGATCCGGCTCGCCACCGGTTCGGCGACGGTCGCCACCATCACCGCGGCCGGCATCGTCGCGCCGCTGGCGGCGGACATGTCGTCCACCCACGCGGCCCTGCTGGTGCTCGCCATCGGCGCCGGCTCGCTGTTCCTGTCGCACGTCAACGACGCCGGCTTCTGGCTGGTGAAGGAGTACTTCGGGATGAGCGTCGGCCAGACCCTGAAGTCCTGGTCGGTGATGGAGACGGTGATCTCGGTGGTCGCGATCGCCCTGATCATGCCGCTCAGCCTGATCGTCTGACCCCTGGACGACGGAAAGGGCGGGCGCTCCCGAGGGAGCGCCCGCCCTTTCCGTCGTCCACTGCCGCGTCAGCGCAGCAGGACCCGCCACGTCCCGATGTCGGAGCCGCCGGCGTCCTCGGGGCGGAGCGTCAGCTCCTTCACCCGGCCGCTGCCGTGGAAGGTCAGCAGCACGGTCTGCCGGCTCGCCGGGTCGTCGCCGAATTCGGCGCTGACCTCCCCGGCGGCGTCGGCCCCGTACGTCCGGATCCACTCCTCGGCCGCCGTCCGGCGGGCGGCGGCCGGGCCCTCGGCGGCGGCCAGTTCCACCAGGCGGTCCGCCGACCCGTCGGCCAGCCGCCACACCACCTGCTGGACCAGGCCCAGCGTCTCCGGCACCGGGTAGCCGGTGACCCGGAGGTGCGGACGAGCGGCGTAGTCGGCCGCGTGCTCCAGCCGGGCGTTCCCGGCGTCGCTCGAACAACCGGCCAGCAGGGCGGCCGAGAGCAGAGCCGTCAGCGCGGCCGTCACCGGCCGCCCCGCCGCCATCAGTTGGTCCCGAGCGGGCGCACGACGACGAACCACTCGATCGGGTCGTTCTTCTGCCGGTAGTGCGCCAGCACCTCGTTCAGGGTGGTGGAGTTCCGCTGGCCGTGCTGGCGCAGCTCCATCCGGGCACCCCAGCTGACCACGACGGCGGCGTGGTTGATCCGGGACTCGTTCTTCCACTTGAAGAAGATGATGTCACCGGGACGGGCGTCGGAGGTCCAGCGGAGCCAGGTGGAGTACCGGTTGTACATCAGGTGCCGGTGCAGGTTGGCCGCGCCGGCCCAGGTGTAGCTGCGGTTGATCCGCCAGCCGAACATCCAGAAGTCGTTCGTCCACCAGGCGCTGTCCCAGCTCTTGTACCCGTACCGGAAGCGCATGCTGCCACCGTAGTACAGCGCCTTGGAGACGAAGTTGGTGCAGTCCTGGCCGTAGTCCCACTTGATCCCGACGTTGCGGCTGGCCCAGTTGGCGGTGCCGTTGTAGTTGTAGCCGGCCTGGACGGCGGCGGCCGCGGGCTGCGCGGGCTGGACCGGGAAGCCGTTGGCGTCCAGCGGGACGGCCTTCTGCGCGTCCGCCGGGTCGGCCGGCGTCGAGTCGGCGACCTCGACCTGGCCCTGCGCGGCTGCGGAGGAGGACAGCTTCTGCTGGGCGGCGAGGTCGTCGGCCTCGGAGACCAGCACCGCGCGGGTGCCGACGCTGAACTCGAACCGCTTCGGGCCGGCGCTCTCGCTGGGCGAGTCCACGCCGTTGGCCCGGACCATCACCGTGTCCTTGACGGTGGCCCGCACCACGACCTTGCCGGCCGTCTGCTGGTCGACCACGACGTCGGTGAGCGAGACCGCCGCAGCCGCGTACTGCTGGCCCTGGGTGGCCAGCGCCTCGCGGTTGGCGACCAGCGAGGCGTCCTGCGTGGCCAGCAGATCGACGAAGACACTGCCGTGCGCGGCCTCGGCGGCGGCGTCCGGCACGGTCAGGCCCGCCCGCATCTTGACCTTGTTGCGGGCGTCGAGGTACTCCTGCACATAACCGCGGTACTGGTCCGGGCCGCCGGCGGTCGGCGTGCCCTGCACCACGGCCGAGGCGACCGGCGCCGCGGCGCCGTAGCTGTTCCGGGCGGTCACCACCGCGCGGTACGACTTGGTGTTGTCCAGGCCGGTGAACGCGGCCCGGATGTCGGCGGTGGCGATCTCCTGGACGAGCACGCCGGCCGAGGTCTCGACCCGGACGGTGTAACCGACCTCGCCGACCGAACCCCGGTCGGTCGGGGCGTTCCAGGCGACCACGAGACCGGTGTCCCCACCGGTGGCGGTGACCAGCTCGGCGGCGCCGGGTGCGGTCGGCACCAGGTAGTCGAGCGTCAGCTTCGGGCGCTGCGCCGGGTCGGCGGCGGTGGCGGAGAAGTACCGGGCCACGCCGGTCGAGCCGGCGGCCGGGCGCAGGGCCAGCCCGTAGGCCTCGCCCTTCTCGATCCAGGAGCCGGCCAGCGCGGCCAGGTCGGTCTCGGACAGCTTCGCCGCGGAGGCGTAGCTGTCGACTCCCGCGGCGGCGATCAGCGCGGCGCCGCCCTGGGCGGGGGCCCAGGCCGAGCCGAGCTGGAACACGTCGACCGGGGTCTCCTCGCAGCCGGGCGTGCCGGCGGCGCAGTCCGAACGGGTCAGCGCCAGCTTGCCGCCGACCACTCGCGAGCCGGCCGGGACGGCCGACAGGTCGGGCTTGAGCCAGGAGGTCCAGCTGCTGCCGTCAGGGGTGGTGCCGATCCGCAGCTCGGCCGGGTCGGCCGCCGGGCAGGCGCCGGTGTCGCAGCCGCCACCGGCGGTGGCCACCGAGGCGTCGGTGAGGGCGGTGCCGGTGAACGGGACCGCTGTCGCGGTCGGCGGGACCGGCGGGGCCTGGACCCGGACGGCCAGCGGCTGGTCGGCGCTCCAGGCGGAGCAGCCGACGGCGGTGCAGGCCCGGGCGGCCCAGGTGTAGTCGGCGCCGTCCGTCAGCGCGCCGGTCGGCACCTGGACGGTGGCGCGGCTGCCGCTCTCGGTGAAGGCGGGGGCGAGCGAGGTGGGCAGCGGCTGCCCGTTCGAGCCCTTGACCACGAACTCGGTGCGGACCCGGCCCTGGTTGGGGTTGGTCGCCAGGGCGGAGAGCACCGGCGTCAGGGTCTTGTCGGCGCCGGTCTGGAGCGCGGTGGGCACGTCCGGCAGCGGGCTGACGCTGAAGGTCACCCAGGGCGACCAGCTCAGGTTGTAGTGCAGTCCGTCGTAGGGCGAGCTGCGGAAGCGGTAGGTGTGCCCGTACTCCAGCAGCCCGGCCGGGACGGTGACCTCGGAGGGGGTGCCGCTGGGCACGTAGCCGGAGACGTTGACGGCGCCCACCTGGGCCCCGGAGATGGCGTCGACCAGCTGGAAGGTGCCGGTGACCTTGTCGCCGTCGGGGTCGACGAAGGTGTCGCGGAGCACCGGGGTGGTGGTCTCGACCCGCCAGGTGCCGGTGCCGTCCTGGAGGAACGGCGGGCCGGCCTGCTGCTTGGTGCCGGTGCGCGGGCGGTAGTTGTAGTTCACCGTCAGCTTGGGCACGTTGGTCGCGGCGTTGGCGGAGTTCACCTCCTTCCAGTACTTCGTCGACACCTCGTCGGGCGCGCGCAGGCCCATGCCGGAGGTGCTGTTCTTGGCCGAGGCCCAGGTCTGCACGAGGTCGGTGACGTTGGCGTTGATCCAGCCGTCGCCGCCGCAGGCGTCGCGGCCCTTGGTCTCGGTGGAGCTGCCCTTCTTGGCCTTCCAGGCCGGCTGGGCGGTCCAGCGGGAGGCGGTGGACGCCAGTCCGGTGTCCCAGACCTCCCAGGTGTAGGGCTGGCAGTCGCTGTTGCCGGAGTGGAAGTTGTACAGCGACAGGGTCGCGCTGGAGACCAGCGCGTCGGCGATGCCGGCGGTGTTCCAGTTGACGAAGGCGCGGGCCTCGCGGGAGCTGCCGTCGGCGTTCTTGGTGCCGGAGTTGCCCCAGTAGATCTCGGTGTCGGCCGACCAGTCGACCGTCTCGCCCTTCTGCACCCGGGTGTCGAAGGCGTTGCCGAGACCGGCGGTGGCCGGGTCGACGGTCACCGGGTAGACGGTGGCCGGGTCGGCGAGGAAGGCCGCGTCCGGCGTGAAGACCAGGTCGACGGTGTCGCCGCGCTGGACGACCTCCAGGCCGACCCGGGCCTGCCGGGGGTGCTCGCTGGAGCCGGGCGCCGTGGTGGCGTCCCACATCACCGGGGCGGGCAGCACGGCGCGCTTCTGGCCGTTCTTCCGGTCGGTGAACAGCACGCTGCCGTCCGGCTGTGCCTCGGCCTCGGTGCCCTTGGCGCGCAGCGGCATGGTGTAGGTGTAGCCGCCGGTCGCGGGGCGCTGCTTGAGCGTCACGAACTGCTCGAAGCCGGTGCGGGTGGCCTCGACGACGAGGTCACCGGCGCCGTCGCCGATGGCGTCCTGGTAGGTGGCGCGGGTGCCGTTCAGCTCGGGCTTGGGCAGGCCGCCGCGCCACTCCAGGGCGAGCTGGTCGTCACCGGAGCCGAGCGAGACGAGGGTGCGGGCCGCGTCGGTGCCGGCCGCCTCCGTGCCGGCCGGCGCCGCCTGCAGGGCCTTGGACTCGGCCAGCGAGCGGGGGCGCTTGCCGCCGGCGCCGGCCAGCTTGAGGCCGTTGGGGTGGGCGGCGGGTGCCACCGAGCCGTCGGCGGCCGTCTTCAGGGTGAGGTCGACATCGGCCCACTTGCCGTCGCGCAGGAAGCGCACCGGGCCGGCCGACAGTTCGGTGGTGAGGGTGCCGTCGGGGTTGGCCCAGGTGGTGGAGGTCTCGTCGCGCTCGGAGACGGCCTCGATCCGCTTGCCGGTCTTCTGGGCGGCGGCCCGGGCGGTGCCGATGCTCAGCCCTGGGTCGAGCGGCGCGGCCGTGGGGGGCTTGCCGGGGGTGGGCCTGGCCTGTGGCTTGGCCGCGAACGCGACCGGTGACCAGGCGCTCAGCACCAGGGTCAGGGCCAGCGCGGCGGCCGGAGGACCGCTCAGGGTCCTTCTTGAGACATGCATGGGGGCTCCTTGACTCGCCCTTGAACATGGGCGATGCGCGGAGCATAGGAAAGATCAAAAGACAAGATGATCATGACAAAGGGGGCAAAGCAGCCCAATTTCTGAAGATTTCCTGAGAATGGTGATCCGATCGAGACACGCCGTACGTTATCGACAACGACGTGGTCGAGAACGAGATCGTCGAGAACGACGTCGTCGACAACGACGAAGGGCGGGCACCCCCGCTCCGGGGTGCCCGCCCTTCGGGAGCGGGTGACCGTGCCGGCCACCCGCTCCGTCCTACTTGGTGTCGCGCTTCGCCAGGAAGGCCTCGACCTCGGCCCGGATCTCCGGGGTGTCCAGACCGCGGACGGTCATCGTGGTGCGGCGGCGCAGCACGTCGTCGGCGGTGTACGCCCACTCGTTGGCGGCCGCGTAGGCGACCTGCGCCCAGACGTCCGGGCCGTCCTCGTGGATCGGCCGGCCCAGCTCCGGGTTCTCGTCGATCATCCGGGCGATGTCGAAGGACAGCGTGCCGTAGTGGCTGGCCAGGTGCTTGGCGACCAGCGGCTCCATCCGCGAGCCCGGGTCCCGGTCGATCAGCAGGCGGTGCGCGACGGCGTTCGGCGCGCCGACGCCCGGCAGCGGCACGGTCGGGGCGATCGGGGACATGTCCTCGCCGAGGGAGGTGCCGGGCACGTGGGCCAGCTTCTCCAGCACGGTGCGGCCGATGTGGCGGTAGGTGGTCCACTTGCCGCCGGCGACCGACAGCATGCCGCCCTTGCCCTCGGTGACGACCGTCTCGCGCTTGGCGGCGGCGGTGTCGCCCGGGCCGCCGGGCAGCACCCGCAGGCCGGCGAACTTGTAGGTGATCAGGTCGCGGTCGATGTGCTCGTCACGGATCGCGTGCGCGGCCTCGCCGAGGATCTGGTCGACGTCCGCGTCGGTGGCCCGGACGTCCTTCGGGTCGCCGGTGAACTCCTCGTCGGTGGTGCCGAGCAGGACGTGGTCCTCCCACGGGATGGCGAAGGAGACGCGGTACTTGTCGATCGGGATGGTCAGCGCGGCGCGCCACGGCGAGCGGCGCTTGACCACCACGTGGGCGCCCTTGGACAGCCGGATCGACGGCGCGGCGCCGGTGTCCTCCATCCGGCGCAGGTGGTCCACCCAGGGGCCGGTGGCGTTCAGCACCAGGCGGGCGTCGACGCCGAACTCGGTGCCGTCCAGGCGGTCCTTGAGCTCGGCGCCGGTGACCCGGCCGCCGGTGAAGCGCAGGCCGGTGACCTCGGCGTGGTTGAGCACCACGGCGCCGGCCTCGACCGCGGCGCGCACGGTCATCACGGCGACCCGCGAGTCGTTCATCTGGTGGTCGCCGTAGACGGCCACCGAGCGCAGGCCCTCGGTGCGCAGCGCGGGCACCTGCTGGGCGGCGTGCGCGGCGGTGGAGACCCGGCCCATGCCGTCGCGGAAGGCGGAGAGCGCCGAGTAGAGGAAGACACCGGCGCCGAGCTTGGGCGCGCTGTGCGGGCCGCCCTTGTAGACCGGGACGAAGAAGGTCAGCGGGTTGACCAGGTGCGGGGCCACGTCGGTGGAGAGCACCCGGCGCTCCTTGTGGTTCTCCGCGACCAGCTTGACCGCGCCGGTCTGCAGGTAGCGCAGACCGCCGTGGACGAGCTTGGAGGAGGCACTGGAGGTGGCACCGGCGAAGTCGCCGGCGTCGACCATGGCGACCTTCAGGCCGGCCTGGGACGCGGTCCAGGCGACTGCGGTGCCGAGGATGCCGCCCCCGATCACCAGCAGGTCGTAGGTGGCCTTGCCGAGCAGCTCGCGGGTCTCGGCGCGGGAGGCGGTGCGGCCGGCGGTGCGCTCGGCGCCCAGGGTCGGGATGGTTGCCATGGTGTGTGTACGGCGCGCGGGTCGGGCGGCGCCGTTACTCCTCTCGGTGTGCGTACGGTCTCTGTGCGGAGAGACCGGGTCGGCCCGGTGCGGCGGGCCGGTGGAACGGGAGCGGGCCGGCCGGGGCACGGGGCCCCGACCGGCTTCGCGATCAGTTGTTCTCTTCCTCCTCCACCCAGCCCATGGTGCGCTCGACGGCCTTGAGCCACTTCTTGTACTCGCGGTCCCGGGTGGCCTCGTCCATGCGGGGCGTCCACTCGGCGGCGCGGTGCCAGTTGGCCCGCAGGGTGTCGAGGTCGTTCCAGAAGCCGACCGCCAGGCCCGCCGCGTAGGCGGCGCCGAGGGCGGTGGTCTCGGCCACGTACGGGCGCTCGACCGGGGCGTCCAGGACGTCGGCGATGTTCTGCATGAGCAGGTTGTTGCTGGTCATGCCGCCGTCGACCTTGAGGGCGGTGAGCTCGACCCCGGAGTCCTTCTGCATGGCGTCGACGACCTCGCGGGTCTGCCAGGCGGTGGCCTCCAGGACGGCCCGGGCCAGGTGGCCCTTGGTGACGTACCGGGTGAGTCCGGCGATCACACCGCGGGCGTCGGAGCGCCAGTACGGGGCGAACAGGCCGGAGAAGGCCGGGACGAAGTAGGCGCCGCCGTTGTCCTCGACGGTGTTGGCGAGGGTCTCGATCTCGGCGGCGGTGGAGATGATGCCGAGCTGGTCGCGCAGCCACTGGACCAGCGAGCCGGTGACGGCGATCGAGCCTTCCAGGGCGTACACCGGGGCCTGGTCGCCGATCCGGTAGCCGACCGTGGTCAGCAGGCCGTGGTACGAGTTGACGATCTTCTCGCCGGTGTTCAGCAGCAGGAAGGTGCCGGTGCCGTAGGTGGACTTGGCCTCGCCCTCGTTGAAGCAGGTCTGGCCGAACAGCGCGGCCTGCTGGTCGCCGAGCGCGGCGGCGACCGGGACGCCCGCCAGGTCGCCGACGGCCTCGCCGTAGACCTCGGCGGAGGAGCGGATCTCCGGCAGGACGGCCATCGGCACGCCCATCGACTCGGCGATCTCCTCGTCCCAGGCCAGGCTCTTGAGGTTCATCAGCATGGTGCGGCTGGCGTTGGTCACGTCGGTCACGTGCTTGCCGCCGTCGACACCACCGGTGAGGTTCCAGATGACCCAGGTGTCCATGGTGCCGAAGAGGATGTCGCCGGCCTCGGCGCGCTCGCGCAGGCCCTCGACGTTGTCCAGCAGCCAGCGGATCTTCGGGCCGGCGAAGTAGCTGGCCAGCGGGAGGCCGGTCTCGCGGCGGAAGCGGTCCTGGCCGACGTTGCGGCCCAGCTCGCGGCAGAGCGCCTCGGTGCGGGTGTCCTGCCACACCAGCGCGTTGTGCACCGGCTCGCCGGTGTGCTTGTCCCACAGGACGGTGGTCTCGCGCTGGTTGGTGATACCGACCGCGCGGATGTCGTCCTTGGTCAGGCCGGCCTTCTCCAGCGCGCCGCGGACGACCGACTGCACCCGGGTCCAGATCTCGGCGGCGTCGTGCTCGACGTAGCCGGGCTGGGGGAAGATCTGCCGGTGCTCCTGCTGGTCGACGGAGACGATCCGGCCGTCGGCGCCGAAGATGATGCAGCGGCTGGAGGTGGTGCCCTGGTCGATCGCGGCGATGTAGTTGCCAGTGGAGGTCATGAGGGTCCTCGGCTCAAGAGGTTGGCGGGGGGCGGTGGGCCTGACTCTCAGGTCAGTCCCCGTGCTCGGGTGGGGTGGAAACCCGGGGGATCAGAACGCGACGTGGTACAGGCCGCCGGCCAGCAGGCCGCCGATGATCGGACCGGCCACCGGGATCCAGGCGTAGGACCAGTCGGAGCCGCCCTTGTTGGGGATCGGCAGCAGCGAGTGGACGATGCGCGGACCCAGGTCGCGGACCGGGTTGATGGCGTAGCCGGTCGGGCCGCCGAGCGAGAGGCCGATGCCGACCACGGTGAAGGCGACGATCAGGATGCCGGTGCCGGAGAGGCCGAGGCCCTTGGTCAGGCCCTGGGTGAGGATGGCCAGGCAGAGCACGAAGGTGCCGATGATCTCGGTGAGCAGGTTCTGGACCGGGTTCCGGATCTCGGGGCCGGTCGAGAAGATGCCGAGGGTGGGCTCCTGGTTGGCCTGGAACTGGCCGAGGTAGGTGAGCCACACGAAGACGGCGCCGATCATCGCGCCGAGCAGCTGGGAGCCGAGGTAGACCGGAACCTGGCTCCAGTCGCCGCTGTCGACGGCGAGGGCCAGGGTGACGGCCGGGTTCAGGTGGGCGCCGGACTTCGGAGCCGACATGTAGGCGGCGATCATCACCGCGAAGCCCCAGCCGAAGGTGATCGCCAGCCAGCCGGCGTTCAGGGCCTTCGACTTCTTGAGCGTCACGGCGGCACAGACGCCACCGCCGAGAAGTATCAGGGCGGCGGTGCCGAGGGTTTCGCCGACGAAGATGTCGCCGTTGGAGAACGCGGACACAAAGACTCCCTTGTCCATATGGCCCGGAGGTGCGGGTGGGGGCAGGGGCCGGGCGGATCGCTGGGCGGGTGAGCGCTCTGTGGGATGGATTCGCACGGCCATCGTTCGACAATGTCGACCGTCATGCGGAAGCTTCCTCCCCGGGTCGCCCTCTCGTCAAGGCCGGGTTACGCAGCTGTGACCCTTCGCTCGCCGCGCTACCCGTAGTCACCGAACGGATCGTCGCAATTTTGGACAAAACGGTAAGGCGCGAACGGGCATTTCGCCCGTCCGCGCCTCAGCGTGAACGTTTTTCCGTGCTACCGCGGGCCTGCGGCCGGGCGGCCGGCAGCGGCCGGGAGTGGTCGGAAGCGGTACGAACCGGATGGTCCGGGGCGGTCAGAACCGCCCGGCGCCCAGGTCCCGGGAGATCGCCCTGGCCGCGCTGCGCACCGAGGCGACCAGCGAGGGCTTCACGAAGCCGTCCTCGCAGACCCGCTCGACCGCGCCGCTGATGCAGACCGCGCCCACCGGATTGCGGCGCCGGTCCTGGATCAGCCCGCCGATCGAGGCCACGCCCTCCCAGGTCTCCTCCACCGCGTCGGCCCAGCCGCGCTCGCGGGTCAGCGCCGCCTCGGCGTCCACGTCCGCGGCCTCGGTCAGCGTCCGCGCGGTGTACGACTCGAACGGGCCCTCGCCCAGCTCGCCGCGTGCCACCGGGTCGTAGGCCAGCAGCACCTTGCCCAGCGCGGTCGAGTGCAGCGGCTGCATCGAGCCGACCTCCAGCACCTGCCGGGTGTCGTCCGGCCGGAAGACGTGGTGCACGATCAGCACCCCGCGCTGGTGCAGCACACCCAGGTAGACGGTCTCCCCGGACGCCCTGGCGAGGTCGTCCGCCCAGACCAGGGCCCGGGCGCGCAGCTCGTGCACGTCCAGGTAGCTCTGGCCCAGCCGCAGCAGCTCGGCGCCCAGCTGGTACTTGCCGCTCTCCGGGTCCTGCTCGACGAAACCCTCCTGCTGGAGGGTGCGCAGGATCCCGTGGGCGGTGCCCTTCGCCAGGTCCAGCGCCGTCGCGACCTCCGACAAACCCAGGCGGCGCTCGCCGCCGGCCAGCAGACGCATGATCGCGGCGGCCCGGGAGAGCGACTGGATCGGGCCGGGCATTGGTACCTCCGCGCGGACAGGCGGTCGACATTGTCGACCGCAGTGGTAACGGCACGAGTCTGCCAGGCCGTCGCCGTTCCGTGCACCTTCCCCCTCGGTAACCTGCGTCGGCCGGCCCGGTCGTGCGCCCGCGCACCGCCGCCCGTCCGGCCCCGGTCGGCTACCGGCGGCCGCTCTCCCCACCCGCGACCTGCTCGTCCGCGCCGTGTTCGTCCGCACCGTACTCCCCGGTGTCCCGCTCCCCGGTCGCGGCGGCCACCCCGGCGGCCACCGCCCGGATCCCGGCCGGGCCGACCCGGCAGCAGCCGCCCACCAGCCGCGCCCCGTCCGCCAGCCAGCCCGCCACCCTCGCCAGGCCGTCGGCCCGCAGAACCCCGGCCGCCCTGAAGGTCGGCTCCCCGCACCACGCCCCGGCCGCCGCGTCCCAGCCCTCGCCGCTGTTCGGGTACACCACCACCGGCTTCCCCGACACCCGCGCCGCGAGCGCCACCGCCCGGTCCGCCTCCTCCGGCGCGCAGCAGTTCACCCCCACCGCCACCACCTCGTCCACCCCGGCCGTCAGCGCGAACGCCTCCGCCAGCGGCTGCCCGGCGCGGGTCCGCCCGCCCGTCGCGGCGAACGACAGCCAGACCGGCACCCCCAGCCCGCGCACCGCCCGCAGCAGCACCCTTGCCTCGTCGACGTCCGGCACCGTCTCCAGCGCCAGCACGTCGGGACCGGCCGCCGCCAGCACCTCCAGCCGGGGCCGGTGGAACGCCTCCAGCTCGGCCGACGTCAGCCCGTACCGGCCCCGGTACTCCGAGCCGTCCGCCAGCACCGCCCCGTACGGGCCCACCGAGGCCGCCACCCACCGGCGCGGCCCGGGCAGTCCGCGGGCCGCCTCCCGGGCCAGCTCCACGCTGCCGGCCATCAGCCGGGCGGCCGCCGCCCGGCCCACCCCGCGCCGGGCGAAGCCCGCGAAGCTCGCCTGGTAGCTCGCGGTGATCGCCACCCGCGCGCCCGCCTCGAAGTACGCCCGGTGCGCCGCCACGACCGCCTCCGGTGCGTCCGCCAGCAGCCGGGCCGACCACAGCGCGTCGGTCAGGTCGAACCCGGCCGAGGCCAGCCGTTCGGACAGCCCGCCGTCCAGGACCAGCGGCCCGGCCGCCAGCGCGGCCGCGAAGTCCGGCGGGGCTGCCGAGTCCGGGGCTGCCGAGTCCGGCGGCGGAGGGGCGGCGGCTCCGACGGTCCGGTCCATCACGTCCTCCTCGGGGCGGGCGGCGTCCCGGCCGCTCCGGAGGACGCCCTGGTCACAGCGTAGGAGCGGTCGACCGGGGCCGGGGTGGAAAACCGTTTGCCGCAGAGTCAAGTGATCGCTACGTTGTGCTCAGACCGAGAAGGACGGCTGCCCGTCACTGCGGGCCCGGCGGGGGAGAGGAGCGCACGGCGTGGACACCACCGAGCAGGAGTGGCTCGCCGCCTACGACCCGCGCGCCTACACCCCGGTCGCCGTCACCGTGGACGTGGTCGCCCTGACCCTGCGCCAGGGCCGTCTCCACGTCCTGCTCGTCGAGCGCGCCCTCCCGCCCTACCAGGGGCGCTGGGCCCTGCCCGGCGGCTTCCTGCGGGCCGGCGAGGAGAGCCTCGACGACGCCGCCGCCCGCGAGCTCGCGGAGGAGACCGGCCTGCCCGGCACGGTCGGCGCCGAGGCCGCCCTCAGCCGGATCCACCTCGAACAGCTCGGCAGCTACGGCGTACCCGACCGCGACCCGCGGATGCACGTGATCTCGGTCGCCTACCTCGCCTTCGCCCCCGACCTGCCCGATCCGCAGGCCGGCAGCGACGCGGCCCACGCCGCCTGGCACCCCGTCGCCGACCTCGACCTCCGGCCCGCCGACCGGCCCGAGTCCGCCGGTGCTCCCGCCGACACCCACGGGGGTGGCGTCGGCGGGAGCACCGGCCCCACCGAGCCGGCCGCGCCCCCGGCCGCCGGGGAACCCACCCCGATCGAGCTCGCCTTCGACCACGCCCGGATCCTCGCCGACGGCCTCGACCGCGCCCGCGCCAAGATCGAGTACAGCCCGCTGGCCACCGCCTTCCTCCAGCACGACTTCACCATTCCCGAGCTGCGCGCCGTCTACGAGGCCGTCTGGGACGAGAAGCTCCACCCGGGCAACTTCCACCGCAAGGTGCTCTCCGTCCCCGGCTTCGTCGAGAGCACCGGCACCACCACCGAGCGCGGCGGCGCCCGCGGCGGCCCCCGCGCCCGCACCTACCACGCCGGCGACGCCAGACTCCTCCACCCGGCCCTCCTCCGCCCCGCCCAGGGCGAGCAGCCCCAGGAGCCCTCGGAGGAGCCGCTCCAGGAGCCCTCCCCGGGCCCGATCACCTGACCACCACCCCGCTCCCGGCCGCCCGCACTACCATCCGGCCATGACGACTCAAGAGGCCGGCACCGTGCGCCAGCAGCCCAACTCCCACTGCCACTTCTGCGGATCCCCCTACCCGCCCGGCACCGACCGCTGGCCCCGGACGTGCTCCGCCTGCACCGAGATCAGCTACCGCAACCCGCTGCCGGTCGTCGTCACCCTCCTCCCCGTCACCTGGGGCGACAGCGCCCCCGGCCTCGTGGTCATCCGCCGCACCATCGAGCCCGGCTACGGCGAACTCGCCCTCCCCGGCGGCTACATCGACTACGGCGAGAGCTGGCAGCAGGCCTGCGTGCGCGAGCTGCGCGAGGAGACCGGCATCCTCGCCGAGCACACCGACATCACCCTGGTCGCCACCGACTCCGACACCCGCGGCGGCTTCCTCTGCCTCTTCGGGCTCCTCCCCGCCCGCCCGCTCGCCGACCTCCCGCCCTCCGTCCCCACCGACGAGACCGACGGCTGGCAGCTCTCCACCCCCGAGACCCCGCTCGCCTTCCCCTTCCACACCCGTGTCTCCCGCTCCTGGTTCAACGGCGAATTCACCCGCCCCTGACCAGCGGCGGCCGCGCCGGGCAGACCCTGGCGCCCCGGCCGCTCACATGGCAGGGTCTGCACCGACAGCCCCCAACCGGACGCGGGCTCTGCCACAAGCGACCCCGTCCGCCCTCATCACCGGCCGGGAGACCACCACCGTGAGCACCCCACCCCAGGACCAGCCGCTCTGGCGCCCGAACCCCGAGCGTGCCGCCGGCACCGGGATCGTGGCCTTCCAGGCCTGGGCCGCCCAGCACCACGGCGCCCCGGCCGCCCCGCTCGCACCCACCGCCTCGGACGCCGAGGCCGCCGCCCGCTACGCCGCCCTGCACGCCTGGTCGGTCGAGGACCTCGACCGCTTCTGGACCGCCGTCACCCAGTGGTTCGACGTCCGCTTCACCCAGGCCCCCGATGCCGTCCTCGCCGACCCCGCGATGCCCGGCGCCCGCTGGTTCCCCGGCGCCCGCCTCAACTACGCCGAGCACGCCCTGCGCGCCGGCGAGCAGGCCGAGAACGCCGACCGCCCCGCCGTCCTCCACCTCGACGAGACCACCGACGAGCCGCTCGTCCTCACCTGGGCCGAACTCCGCCGACAGGTCGGCTCCCTCGCCGCCGCCCTGCGCGCCCGCGGCGTCCGCCCCGGCGACCGCGTCGGCGCCTACCTGCCCAACATCCCGCAGGCCGCCGTCGCCCTCCTCGCCACCGCCGCCGTCGGCGCCGTCTGGACCAGCTGCGCCCCCGACTTCGGCGCCCGCAGCGTCCTCGACCGCCTCCAGCAGATCGAGCCGGTCGTCCTCTTCGCCGTCGACGGCTACCACTACGGCGGCAAGGACCACGACCGGACCGAGGTCGTCGCCGAACTCCGCCGCGAACTCCCCACCCTGCACACCGTCGTGCACGTCCCCCTGCTCGGCGCCCCCGCCCCCGAGGGCGCCCTGGCCTGGGACGACCTGACCGCCGAGGACACCGAGCCGGTCTTCGAGGCCGTCCCCTTCGACCACCCGCTCTGGGTCCTCTACTCCTCCGGCACCACCGGCCTGCCCAAGGCCATCGTCCAGAGCCAGGGCGGCATCCTGGTCGAGCACCTCAAGCAGGCCGGCCTCCACCTCGACCTCGGCCCCGAGGACCGCTTCCTCTGGTACACCTCCACCGGCTGGATGATGTGGAACTTCCTCCTCGCCGGCCTCCTCGTCGGATCCACCGTCGTCACCTACGACGGCAGCCCGGGCCACCCCGACACCGGCGCCTTCTGGTCCGTGGCCGCACGCACCCGCGCCACCGTGCTCGGCACCTCCGCCGCCTACGTCATCGCCAGCCGCAAGGCCGACCTCCACCCCGGCCGGGACCTCGACCTCTCCGCCGTCCGCTGCCTCGGCACCACCGGCTCCCCGCTGCCGCCCGACGGCTTCCGCTGGATCTACGAGGAGGTCAAGCAGGACGTCTGGCTCGCCTCCGTCAGCGGCGGCACCGACGTCTGCTCCTGCTTCGTCGGCGGCGTCCCCACCCTCCCGGTCCACCTCGGCGAGATCCAGGCCCCCAGCCTCGGCGCCGCCGTCGAGTCCTGGGACGTCAACGGCCGCCCGCTCACCGACGAGGTCGGCGAACTCGTCGTCACCAAGCCCATCCCGTCCATGCCCACCGGCTTCTGGAACGACCCCGAGGGCACCCGGTACCACGACAGCTACTTCGACGTGTACCCCGGCATCTGGCGCCACGGCGACTGGATCACCGCCACCTCCCGCGGCACCGTCGTCATCCACGGCCGCTCCGACTCCACCCTCAACCGCCAGGGCGTCCGGATGGGCTCCTCGGACATCTACGAGGTCGTCGAGCGCCTCCCCGAGATCGCCGAATCCCTGGTCATCGGCCTGGAGGAGCCCGACGGCGGCTACTGGATGCCGCTCTTCGTCGTCCTGACCCCCGGCGCCGAGCTCGACCAGGACCTCATCGGCCGCATCCGCACCTCGCTGCGCACCGAGCTCTCCCCGCGCCACGTCCCCGACGAGGTCATCGCCGTCCGGGGCCTGCCGCACACCCTCACCGGCAAGCGGATCGAGGTCCCGGTCAAGCGCCTGCTCTCCGGCACCCCGCTCGACCAGGCCGTCAACCCCGGCTCCGTCGACAACCTCGACCACCTGCGCTGGTTCGAGCAGCTCCGCCAGGAGCGCGAGCGCGCCGCCACCACCGAGTGACCGACCCCCCCGACACGCCGAAGGGGCCCGCTCCACCAGGTGGTGGAGCGGGCCCCTTCGGCATGCTCTGCCGTTGTGCTCAGTCGCTGTGTCCCGCGACCGCTACTCGCCCGACAGCACCTGCTGCGCCGCGGCCCGCGCCTCCTCGGCACTGTCCGCCGCCCGCGCCGCCTCGGCGGCCCGGCGGCACTGCGCCAGTGTGTACTTGCCCAGCGCCGTCCGCACATAGGGGATCGACGCCGCGCCCATCGACAGGCTGGTGACACCGAGACCGGTCAGCACCACGGCCAGCAGCGGGTCGGCGGCCGCCTCGCCGCAGACGCCGCAGCTCTTGCCCTCGGCCTGCGCGGCCTCGGCGGCGAACGCGATCAGGTCCAGCAGCGCCGGCTGCCACGGGTCCTGCAGCCGGGCCAGCGCACCGACCTGGCGGTCTGCGGCGAAGGCGTACTGGGCCAGGTCGTTGGTCCCCAGGGAGAGGAACTCGACCTCCTGGAGGATCGAGCGCGCCCGCAGCGCGGCCGACGGGATCTCCACCATCGCGCCGAACTTGGCGCTCAGCCCGGCCTCGCGACACGCCGCGGCGAAGTCCTTGGCGTCCTTGCGGTCGGCCACCATCGGGGCCATCACCTCAAGGTGCACCGGCAGGCCCTCGGCGGCCGTCGCCAGCGCCCGCAGCTGGGTCCGGAGCACCTCGGGGTGCTCCAACAGGGTGCGCAGACCGCGCACACCCAGCGCCGGGTTCGGCTCGTCGGCCGGGGTCAGGAAGTCCAGCGGCTTGTCCGCGCCCGCGTCGAGCACCCGGACCACGACCCGGCCCTCCGGGAACGCCTCCAGCACCTTGCGGTACGCCTCGACCTGCTTCTCCTCGGTCGGAGCCTTCGCCGAGTCGTCCAGGAAGAGGAACTCGGTGCGGAACAGACCGACACCCTCGGCGCCCGCCTCCAGCGCGGCCGGCAGGTCGCCCGGACCGCCGACGTTGGCCAGCAGCGGCATCCGGTGCCCGTCCGAGGTCGCGCCCGGACCGGAGGAGGCGGCCAGCGCCGCCCTGCGCTCGGCGGCGATCCGGCGCAGCTCCTCCTGCTTCTCCGTGCTCGGCTCGACCAGCACGTCACCGGAGCTGCCGTCCACCGCGACGACCGTGCCCTCGGCCACGTCGGCCGCCCCCGGCAGCGCGACCACGGCCGGTACGCCCATGGCCCGCGCCAGGATGGCGCTGTGGCTGGTCGGCCCGCCCTCCTCGGTCACGAAGCCGAGCACCAGCGTCGGGTCCAGCAGCGCGGTGTCGGCCGGCGCGAGGTCCCGGGCGAACAGCACGTACGGCTCGTCGCTGTCCGGCACACCCGGCATCGGGACGCCCAGCAGGCGCGCGACGATCCGGTTCCGCACGTCGTCCAGGTCGGCGACCCGGCCGGCCAGGTACTCCCCGGCAGAGGCGAGCAGCGCCCGGTAGGCGGCGAAGGCGTCGTACACGCCGCGCTCGGCGCTGCTGCCGACCGCGATCCGGCGGGACACGTCGGCCATCAGCTCCGGGTCCTGCGCCATCAGCGCCTGGGCCTCCAGCACGGCCTGGGCCTCGCCGCCCGCCAGGTTGCCGCGGGCGTTCAGGTCCGCAGCAACGGCCTCGACGGCTGCCTGGGCGCGGGCCTGCTCGCGCGGAGCGTCCTCGGTCGGGATCTGGGTGGCCGGGGGCTCCAGCACCGCGGTGCCCATGTGCCGCACCTGGCCGATCGCGACTCCGTGGCTGACACCCACGCCTCGCAGCGTCTTCTCCATGTCTTTCTCCGTGAGAGAGGCGGCCCCGCCGGGTACCGCTGTGTGCCGGGCCGCCCCGACCGGAGCGGTGGGGCGGGTGTGTCCTGTAAGAGGGGAGAGGTCAGCTCCAGCTGAACAGGGCGTCGCCGACGGCGACCTCCCCGCTCTCCAGCAGCTCGCCGAGCGAGTCGGGGGCGGCCTCCAGCGCGACGATCGGCGAGATCGGCGACTTGCCGGCGGCCTCGACGGCGGCCGGGTCCCACTTGATGACGGCCTGGCCGCGGGTGACGGTGTCCCCCTTGTTGACGAGCAGCTCGAAGCCCTCGCCGTTCAGCTGGACGGTGTCGATGCCCAGGTGGGTCAGGACCCCGTGTCCGTCCGCGTCGACGACGACGAACGCGTGCGGGTGCATCGAGACGACCACGCCGTCGACCGGGGCCACGGCCTCGGTCGGCCGACGCACCGGGTCGATCGCGGTGCCGGGGCCGACCATCGCACCCGAGAACACGGGGTCCGGCACGCCGGCGAGCCCTACGACCCGGCCGGTCAGCGGCGACGTCACAGTGGTCATGGATGAGCCTCCCAAGTGCGCAGTACAGGCGAGCGGCCGCGAACGCGGCGGGGTGATCGACTGAAGCCTAAATCATGTCAACTTCGGACATCCGCTGACATTCCGGGTGGTCGGCCGCGCCGTCCGCCCTCACCAGTCAGTCATCTCGGCGACCACTAGTGGTCTAGTCCTCTTGGTCGATGCGCCGCACTCTACAGGCATCTTGGCGAATCGGGACCATTGCTGTATATGCTCGCGAGAGCAACAAATCACGCGTCCGACCGGGTGACACCGGCGCGGCCCGATTCGCGCTCGGCCCGACGACCCGCTATGGTTGGTCGAGTCGCCGCAAGTCGACGGTTAACACCAGATTTCAGAAACGAAAAGCGCCGGTTAAACAACGGCAAACGGATCTGATAGGCTGGGAACACGAAAGAACGAAGCGCCCGGAGGGCCGGTGTGAAAGCCGCCTGAAGGAAGTGTCCGTTCCTTGAGAACTCAACAGCGTGCCAAAAGTCAACGCCAGATATGTTGACATCCCCGGCCTCGGACTTGTTCCGGGGTTGGAGATTCCTTTTGAAGTAAAACACTAGCGAGGACGCAGTGCGCGGGGCCGCCCAATTCCGGTGGTTGCCGTGCCGCTCGACGCGAGTGTAGACCGGCCCCTTCTAATCATTGGGCCGAGTAAACATTCACGGAGAGTTTGATCCTGGCTCAGGACGAACGCTGGCGGCGTGCTTAACACATGCAAGTCGAACGGTGAAGCCCTTCGGGGTGGATCAGTGGCGAACGGGTGAGTAACACGTGGGCAATCTGCCCTGCACTCTGGGACAAGCCCTGGAAACGGGGTCTAATACCGGATATGACCTGGGACCGCATGGTCCCGGGTGTAAAGCTCCGGCGGTGCAGGATGAGCCCGCGGCCTATCAGCTTGTTGGTGGGGTAATGGCCTACCAAGGCGACGACGGGTAGCCGGCCTGAGAGGGCGACCGGCCACACTGGGACTGAGACACGGCCCAGACTCCTACGGGAGGCAGCAGTGGGGAATATTGCACAATGGGCGAAAGCCTGATGCAGCGACGCCGCGTGAGGGATGACGGCCTTCGGGTTGTAAACCTCTTTCAGCAGGGAAGAAGCGCAAGTGACGGTACCTGCAGAAGAAGCACCGGCTAACTACGTGCCAGCAGCCGCGGTAATACGTAGGGTGCGAGCGTTGTCCGGAATTATTGGGCGTAAAGAGCTCGTAGGCGGCCTGTCGCGTCGGATGTGAAAGCCCGGGGCTCAACCCCGGGTCTGCATTCGATACGGGCAGGCTAGAGTGTGGTAGGGGAGATCGGAATTCCTGGTGTAGCGGTGAAATGCGCAGATATCAGGAGGAACACCGGTGGCGAAGGCGGATCTCTGGGCCATTACTGACGCTGAGGAGCGAAAGCGTGGGGAGCGAACAGGATTAGATACCCTGGTAGTCCACGCCGTAAACGTTGGG
Organism: Kitasatospora purpeofusca; assembly: GCF_036010405.1. Lineage (NCBI taxonomy): Bacteria > Bacillati > Actinomycetota > Actinomycetes > Kitasatosporales > Streptomycetaceae > Kitasatospora > Kitasatospora purpeofusca. The sequence goes on from NZ_CP108561.1 coordinate 8,080,117, forward strand.
AACTAGGTGTTGGCGACATTCCACGTCGTCGGTGCCGCAGCTAACGCATTAAGTTCCCCGCCTGGGGAGTACGGCCGCAAGGCTAAAACTCAAAGGAATTGACGGGGGCCCGCACAAGCAGCGGAGCATGTGGCTTAATTCGACGCAACGCGAAGAACCTTACCAAGGCTTGACATATACCGGAAACGGCCAGAGATGGTCGCCCCCTTGTGGTCGGTATACAGGTGGTGCATGGTTGTCGTCAGCTCGTGTCGTGAGATGTTGGGTTAAGTCCCGCAACGAGCGCAACCCTTGTTCTGTGTTGCCAGCATGCCTTTCGGGGTGATGGGGACTCACAGGAGACTGCCGGGGTCAACTCGGAGGAAGGTGGGGACGACGTCAAATCATCATGCCCCTTATGTCTTGGGCTGCACACGTGCTACAATGGTCGGTACAAAGGGCTGCGATGCCGCGAGGCGGAGCGAATCCCAAAAAGCCGGCCTCAGTTCGGATTGGGGTCTGCAACTCGACCCCATGAAGTTGGAGTTGCTAGTAATCGCAGATCAGCATGCTGCGGTGAATACGTTCCCGGGCCTTGTACACACCGCCCGTCACGTCACGAAAGTCGGTAACACCCGAAGCCGGTGGCCTAACCCGTAAGGGGAGGAGCCGTCGAAGGTGGGACCAGCGATTGGGACGAAGTCGTAACAAGGTAGCCGTACCGGAAGGTGCGGCTGGATCACCTCCTTTCTAAGGAGCAATGTGCCGCTTGCAGGCGAATGTCCTGCACGGTTGCTCATGGGTGGAACGTTGACTATTCGGCACACTTGGTTGGCATCCGTCAGTACTGCTTCGGCGTGGAAAACGGATTGTTGATCGGGTGTGTCGGGCACGTTGTTGGGTCCTGAGGGAACGGCCGTGAGGCTGTTGCTTCAGTGATGCCGGTCTCATGCGAGGCAAGTTTTCGGACTTGTCGAGTGTGGGTGTCTGGTCGTTGTTTGAGAACTGCACAGTGGACGCGAGCATCTGTGGCCAAGTTTTTAAGGGCGCACGGTGGATGCCTTGGCACCAGGAACCGATGAAGGACGTGGGAGGCCACGATAGTCCCCGGGGAGCCGTCAACCAGGCTTTGATCCGGGGGTTTCCGAATGGGGAAACCCGGCAGTCGTCATGGGCTGTCACCCATACCTGAACACATAGGGTATGTGGAGGGAACGCGGGGAAGTGAAACATCTCAGTACCCGCAGGAAGAGAAAACAACCGTGATTCCGGGAGTAGTGGCGAGCGAAACCGGATGAGGCTAAACCATGAGCGTGTGAGACCCGGCAGGGGTTGCGCTGATGGGGTCGTGGGATTTTTCTTGACCGGTCTGCCGGCCGGTCGGCGAGTCAGAAACCGTACAGGTAGTCGAAGGACATGCGAAAGGTCCGGCGTAGAGGGTAAGACCCCCGTAGACGAAATCTGTACGGCTCGTTTGAAGAACTCCCAAGTAGCACGGGGCCCGAGAAATCCCGTGTGAATCTGGCGGGACCACCCGCTAAGCCTAAATATTCCCTGGTGACCGATAGCGGATAGTACCGTGAGGGAATGGTGAAAAGTACCGCGGGAGCGGAGTGAAATAGTACCTGAAACCGTGTGCCTACAAGCCGTGGGAGCGTCGGACATGCAGCTTGCTGTGTGTCTCGTGACTGCGTGCCTTTTGAAGAATGAGCCTGCGAGTTTGCGGTGTGTAGCGAGGTTAACCCGTGTGGGGTAGCCGTAGCGAAAGCGAGTCCGAACAGGGCGATACAGTTGCATGCCCAAGACCCGAAGCGGAGTGATCTAGCCATGGGCAGGTTGAAGCGGAGGTAAGACTTCGTGGAGGACCGAACCCACCAGGGTTGAAAACCTGGGGGATGACCTGTGGTTAGGGGTGAAAGGCCAATCAAACTCCGTGATAGCTGGTTCTCCCCGAAATGCATTTAGGTGCAGCGTCACGTGTTTCTTGCCGGAGGTAGAGCACTGGATAGGCGATGGGCCTCACCGGGTTACTGACCTTAGCCAAACTCCGAATGCCGGTAAGTGAGAGCGTGGCAGTGAGACTGTGGGGGATAAGCTCCATGGTCGAGAGGGAAACAGCCCAGAACACCGACTAAGGTCCCTAAGCGTGTGCTAAGTGGGAAAGGATGTGGAGTCGCAGAGACAACCAGGAGGTTGGCTTAGAAGCAGCCACCCTTGAAAGAGTGCGTAATAGCTCACTGGTCAAGTGATTCCGCGCCGACAATGTAGCGGGGCTCAAGCACATCACCGAAGTCGTGTCATTGCAGCATATAGGGCCAACGCCTGCTGTGATGGGTAGGGGAGCGTCGTGTGCCGGGTGAAGCGGCGGTGGAAACCAGTCGTGGACGGTACACGAGTGAGAATGCAGGCATGAGTAGCGATACAAGAGTGGGAAACTCTTGCGCCGATTGACCAAGGGTTCCTGGGTCAAGCTGATCTGCCCAGGGTAAGTCGGGACCTAAGGCGAGGCCGACAGGCGTAGTCGATGGACAACGGGTTGATATTCCCGTACCCGCTTTGAAGCGCCAACGCTGAACCAGGTGATGCTAAAGCCGTGAAGCCGGCCCGGAGTCTTCGGACGAAGGGACGTGGTGGAGCCGCTGGACCAAGTCTGTACTAGGTGAGCGATGGGGTGACGCAGGAAGGTAGTCCAGCCCGGGCGGTGGTTGTCCCGGGGTAAGGGTGTAGGCCGAGTGATAGGCAAATCCGTCACTCATCAAGGCTGAGACCTGATGCCGAGCCGATTGTGGTGAAGTGGATGATCCTATGCTGTCGAGAAAAGCCTCTAGCGAGTTTCATGGCGGCCCGTACCCCAAACCGACTCAGGTGGTCAGGTAGAGAATACCGAGGCGTTCGGGTGAACTATGGTTAAGGAACTCGGCAAAATGCCCCCGTAACTTCGGGAGAAGGGGGCCATTCCTGGTGACGGCACTTGCTGCCAGAGCTGGGGGTGGCCGCAGAGACCAGCGAGAAGCGACTGTTTACTAAAAACACAGGTCCGTGCGAAGCCGTAAGGCGATGTATACGGACTGACGCCTGCCCGGTGCTGGAACGTTAAGGGGACCGGTTAGCTCTGATTCGTCGGGGCGAAGCTGAGAACTTAAGCGCCAGTAAACGGCGGTGGTAACTATAACCATCCTAAGGTAGCGAAATTCCTTGTCGGGTAAGTTCCGACCTGCACGAATGGCGTAACGACTTCTCGACTGTCTCAACCATAGGCCCGGTGAAATTGCATTACGAGTAAAGATGCTCGTTTCGCGCAGCAGGACGGAAAGACCCCGGGACCTTTACTATAGCTTGATATTGGTGTTCGGTTCGGCTTGTGTAGGATAGGTGGGAGACTTTGAAGCCGTGACGCCAGTCATGGTGGAGTCGTCGTTGAAATACCACTCTGGTCGTGCTGGATGTCTAACCTGGGTCCGTGATCCGGATCAGGGACAGTGTCTGGTGGGTAGTTTAACTGGGGCGGTTGCCTCCTAAAGAGTAACGGAGGCGCCCAAAGGTTCCCTCAGCCTGGTTGGCAATCAGGTGTTGAGTGTAAGTGCACAAGGGAGCTTGACTGTGAGACTGACGGGTCGAGCAGGGACGAAAGTCGGGACTAGTGATCCGGCGGTGGCTTGTGGAAGCGCCGTCGCTCAACGGATAAAAGGTACCCCGGGGATAACAGGCTGATCTTCCCCAAGAGTCCATATCGACGGGATGGTTTGGCACCTCGATGTCGGCTCGTCGCATCCTGGGGCTGGAGTAGGTCCCAAGGGTTGGGCTGTTCGCCCATTAAAGCGGTACGCGAGCTGGGTTTAGAACGTCGTGAGACAGTTCGGTCCCTATCCGCTGTGCGCGTAGGAGTGTTGAGAAGGGCTGTCCCTAGTACGAGAGGACCGGGACGGACGAACCTCTGGTGTGCCAGTTGTCCTGCCAAGGGCATGGCTGGTTGGCTACGTTCGGGAGGGATAACCGCTGAAAGCATCTAAGCGGGAAGCCTGCTTCGAGATGAGCACTCCCACCTCCTTGAGAGGGTAAGGCTCCCAGTAGACGACTGGGTTGATAGGCCGGATATGGAAGCCCTGTGAGGGGTGGAGTTGACCGGTACTAATAGGCCGAGGGCTTGTCCTCAGTTGCTCGCGTCCACTGTGTTGTTCTGAAACAACGACCCCCATACCAAGGTCACGGTGTGGGTGCGGTTGACAGTTTCATAGTGTTTCGGTGGTCATAGCGTGAGGGAAACGCCCGGTTACATTCCGAACCCGGAAGCTAAGCCTCACAGCGCCGATGGTACTGCAGGGGGGACCCTGTGGGAGAGTAGGACGCCGCCGAACAAATTTTCTGGAAGAGCCCCCGCCGGTAATCGGTCGGGGGCTTTTCTGTTGTAAGGTCGACGTGAAAAGTTGCCATACGTGACAGGAGGTCCCCGGGTGGAGGTCCAGGAGACGCGGGTCCAGACCGATCGCGTCCTCACCATCCCCAACCTGCTGAGCATGGGCCGGCTGGTCGGTGTTCCGCTGTTCCTCTGGCTGATCCTCTGGCCGGTGTTCGACGGTCCGAACAACGACGGGTGGGCGTTGCTGATCCTGATGCTCAGTGGCATCAGTGATTACCTGGACGGGAAACTCGCGCGCAGGTGGGGGCAGATCAGCCGGGTGGGGCAGCTGCTCGACCCGCTGGCGGACCGTCTCTTCGTGCTTTCCACCCTGGTCGGTCTGACCTGGCGTGAGATCCTGCCGTGGTGGGTGACGGCGATCCTGCTGGCGCGCGAGGTGTTTATCGCGGCGCTGCTGCCGATTCTCAACCGGCACGGCTACGGACCGTTGCAGGTGAGTTTCCTGGGGAAGGCCGCGACATTCAATCTGATGTACGGGTTTCCGCTTCTGCTGCTCGGTGCCGGGGACAGCTGGATCGCCCGGCCGGCCGAGATCGTCAGCTGGGCGTTCATCTGGTGGGGTGCCACGCTGTACTGGTGGGCCGCCATTCTTTACGCCGTTCAGGTGCGACAGATCATCCGCGGTCGCGCGACCTCCTCGCCGTCCACGGTCTGAGACGTGATCTGAGAGAAGTCCCACCTCGCCGCGGTGCGTCGGACGATACCTTCCGGGTAGACCTCCACTGGAACGGTTTGATGGACCTGAACGGTCCACCACCGCGAAGGAGGACGCACCCGTAATGAAAGCCGTAGTTATGGCAGGGGGCGAAGGCACTCGACTTCGCCCGATGACCTCAAGCATGCCGAAGCCACTGCTCCCGGTCGCCAATATGCCGATCATGGAGCATGTGCTTCGACTGCTGAAGCGGCACGGTCTCTCCGACACCGTCGTGACCGTCCAGTTCCTGGCCTCACTGGTGAAGAACTACTTCGGTGACGGCGAAGAGCTGGGCATGCATCTCACCTATGCGAACGAGGAGACCCCACTCGGCACTGCGGGGAGTGTCAAGAACGCCGAGGACGCCCTCAAGGACGACTCCTTCCTGGTGATCTCCGGCGACGCTTTGACGGACTTCAACCTCTCGGAATTGATCGAGTTCCACCGCAGCAAGAACGCATTGGTCACCGTCTGTCTCACCAGGGTGCCGAATCCCCTGGAGTTCGGTATCACGATCACCGACGACGAGGGCCGGGTCGAGCGCTTCCTGGAGAAGCCGACCTGGGGGCAGGTCTTCTCGGACACGGTGAACACCGGTATCTACGTGATGGAGCCCGAGGTCTTCGACTACGTCGCGGCCGGCGAGTCGGTGGACTGGTCGAGCGACGTGTTCCCGCAGTTGCTCAAGGAGGGCAAGCGGGTCTACGGCTACGTGGCCGAGGGCTACTGGGAGGACGTGGGCACCCACGAGAGCTACGGCAAGGCCCAGGCGGACGTCCTGGACGGCAAGGTCGAGGTGGAGCTCGACGGCTTCGAGATCTCGCCGGGCGTCTGGGTGGCCGAGGGGGCTGAGGTGGACCCGGAGGCGATTCTCCGCGGTCCGCTGTACATCGGCGACTACGCCAAGGTCGAGGCGGGCGTCGAGATCCGCGAGCACACCGTGCTCGGCAGCAACGTCGTGGTCAAACGCGGCGCCTTCCTCCACAAGGCGGTCGTGCACGACAACGTCTACATCGGGCCGCAGAGCAATCTGCGGGGCTGTGTGGTCGGCAAGAACACCGATGTGATGCGGGCCGCGCGGATCGAGGACGGCGCCGTGATCGGCGACGAGTGCCTGGTCGGCGAGGAGTCGATCATCGGGGCCAACGTCCGGGTCTACCCGTTCAAGACCATCGAGGCCGGCGCGGTCGTCAACACCTCGGTGATCTGGGAGTCCCGGGGGCAGGAGCACCTGTTCGGGGTGCGCGGTGTCTCCGGCATCCTCAACGTCGAGATCACCCCGGAGCTGGCAGTCCGGCTGGCCGGGGCGTACGCGACGACCTTGAAGAAGGGTGCGACCGTCACCATCGCGCGTGACCACTCGCGTGGCGCGCGGGCGCTCAAGCGGGCGATGATCTCGGCGTTGCAGACCAGCGCGATCGACGTCCGCGACCTGGAGAACGTGCCGATGCCGGTGGCGCGGCAGCACACCGCGCGGGGCAGTGCCGGCGGGATCTTCCTGCGCACCACCCCCGGGGTGCCGGACTCGCTGGACATCCTGTTCTTCGACGAGCGCGGCGCCGATCTGTCCCAGGCCGGGCAGCGCAAGCTCGACCGGGTCTACGCACGCCAGGAGTACCGGCGCGCGTTCCCGGGGGAGATCGGCGACCTGACCTTCCCGTCGAGCGTCTTCGACGGCTACGCGGGCAACCTGCTGCGGGCCGTGGACACCACGGGCGTGCGGGAGGCCGGTCTGAAGGTGGTCGTCGACACCGCGCACGGCAGCGCGGGGCTCGTACTGCCGAGCATCCTCGGCCGGCTCGGCGTGGAGGCGCTGACCGTCTCCGGCGGGCTGGACGAGGCACGGCCGACCGAGGACGCCGAGGAGCGGCGGGCCGGGCTGGCCCGGCTCGGCGAGCTGGTCGCGTCCTCGCGCGCCGCCTTCGGCGTGCGGTTCGACCCCGTGGGCGAGCGGGTGGCCTTCGTGGACGAGCTCGGCCGGGTGATCGACGACGACCGGGCGCTGCTGGTCCTGCTGGACCTGGTCGCGGCCGAGCGCCGCAGCGGGCAGGTCGCGCTCCCGGTCACCACGACCCGGATCGCCGAGCAGGTCGCGGCGTACCACGGCACGCAGGTCATCTGGACCACGACGACGCCGGACGACCTGGCCAAGGCGGCCGCCGCCGAGGGCACGGTGTTCGGTGGCGACGGCCGGGGCGGTTTCGTGGTGCCGGAGTTCAGCGGGGTACTGGACGGCGCCGCGGCCTTCGTCCGGCTGGTCGGCCTGGTGGCCAGGACCCAGCTCACCCTGAGCCAGATCGACGCGCGGATCCCGCAGGCGCACATCCGCCGCCGGGACATCGCGACGCCGTGGGCGGCGAAGGGCATGGTGATGCGCTCGGTGGTCGAGGCGGCCGGTACCCGGCAACTGGACACCACGGACGGTGTGCGCGTGGTCGAGGCGGACGGGCGGTGGACGCTGGTGCTGCCCGATCCGGCCGAGGCGGTCACCCATCTGTGGGCGGAGGGACCGGACGACGCGGCGACCGAGGCCCTGCTCGACGAGTGGGCGGCGGTGGTCGACAGCGCCGGGCGCTGAGTCCGGGGCGGGGCGGAGTGGCGGTTGCCGCTCCGCCCCGCTGTCCGTTTCGGGCAGTTGGTCGCGTTCCGCCGTATTTGGAATATTTGCAGGTCAGGGGGCGTGCGCAGGGCCCTCGCGCGACATGGGACGATGGTCGGCATGTCAGCGACGCCGGGGCAGGGTGCCAGCAGTGGACGGTACAACCGTCCGGATGCCTCGATGTCCCTGCTGACCAATGTGATGGACCACAGCCTCGACGAGGGCTACGCCGAGGCGGCGGCCGCGCGGGGCGGGGACGGACCGTACCGGATACCGGGGACGGTGCGCGGGCTGATCACCCTGGGGGCCGGGCTGGCGCTGGTCGGCGCGGTCGTCACGGTCGGGGCGGTGAACGCGCACAAGGCGGAGCCGACCCTGGCCAAGGAGCGCGATGCCCTGATCCACCGGATCAACGACGCCAACGGCTCGGCCGACCACCTTCAGCAGCAGGTCCAGGACCTGCGCCGGAAGGTCGACAGCACCCAGCGGCAGGCGCTCGCCCCGGGCGAGGGCGACCCGGCGGCGCTGGCCGGCGCGGTCGGCCTGGGCGAGGTCACCGGCCCGGGTATGAAGCTGGTGGTGGAGGACGCGGCCGGGACGGGTGCCGGCGGGAACGTCGACCCGCGTGCCGGGCAGGGCTTCTCCAACAGCGGGCGGCTGCGCGACCGGGACCTCCAGCTGGTGGTGAACGGACTCTGGGCCTCGGGTGCGGAGGCGGTCTCCATCAACGGGCAGCGGCTCACCGCGCTCTCGGCGATCCGCGCGGCCGGCGAAGCCGTCCTGGTGGACAACCGGCCGCTGGTGCCGCCGTACACCGTGCAGGCGCTGGGGGACGGACCGAGGCTGCTGGCAGCCTTCGAGAGTGCCATGGCCGGTCAGTACCTGCGGTTGCTGCAGGAGAAGTACGGCATCAAGTCGACCCTGTCGGCCCAGAAGAGTCTGACGCTGCCCGCGGCCGTCGGGGTGAGCCTGCGGACCGCGCAGCCCGCGGGGCCCGAGGCCTCGCCGACCGGTGTTCCGACGGGTGGCGCGAGCGGTTCGGCGTCCGGGAGCCCCTCGCCGTCGCCGTCCGCCCCGGCCTCCTCCGATCCGTCCGCCGGGGCCTCGCCCTCGGCGAAGCCGAGCGGGTCGACCCCCGCCAAGCGCTCACCGAGTACACCGGCCAGAGCCACCACCTCACCGCCCCCGGCGTCCTCCCCGCCCGCCAAGGGCTCCCGCCCGTCCACCACGACCACCGGGTCGTCCTCCGCAGCGACTGGAGCAGCTACACCGTGATTGCCGTACTGGGTCTCGTGATCGGCGTCGTCGTCGGACTCTTCGTCCAGCCCGAGGTACCCGATGCCGTGGTGCCCTATCTGCCGATCGCGGTGGTGGCGGCGCTGGACGCGGTCTTCGGCGGCGTCCGGGCGATGCTGGACGGCATCTTCGACGACAAGGTGTTCATCGTGTCGTTCCTGTCCAACGTGGTGGTGGCGGCGCTGATCGTCTTCCTCGGCGACCAGCTGGGGGTCGGCTCGCAGCTGTCCACCGGCGTGGTCGTCGTCCTCGGCATCCGCATCTTCTCCAACGCGGCCGCGATCAGGCGCCATGTCTTCCGCGCCTGAGCCGGGCCGCGGGCGCGCGGCGGAGGAGGAAGTGGACGGATCGGCGGGAGAAGTCGTGCGGGACGAGAAGCAAGGGGAAAGGTCCCCGGACGGGACGGTGGCCGTCGGGGGCGAGGACGGCGCGGTTGCGGAGCGGGCCGGGGAGCGCGAGGGGCCGGTGCCCGGGCGTCCGTGCGGTCGCCCGGCCGGACCGGTCGGACGGACCCCCGAGGCCGAGGTCGAGCCGGAGCCGGAGCGCGTACACGAGCGTGTCCAGGAGCCCGAGCGAGTGCCCGGGCCCGTGACGCGGCCGGTCCCCGGGGCCGAGGCCGGGCGCGCCCCAGGGGCGGTGCCCGTGTCCGGGCCTGCGCCCTCGCCCGAGCCCGTGCCGAAGCCCGAGCCTGCGCCGAAGCCCGAGTCGAAGCCTTTGCCGGTGCCCGCGCCGGAGCTTCTGCCGGTGCCCGCACCCAAGTCCGTGCCCGCACCCAAGTCCGCGCCCGCACCCAAGTCCGCGCCGGAGCCCGAATGCGAGTCCGAGCCCGAGGACGAGCCCGGGTTCGAGGCGGATCCGGAGGAGGTCGAGCCCGCGCCGATGTCGGTGTCCGCGCGGGCGGTGGACCGCCACTCCGGACGGCGCCGGCTCAAGGCGGCGCTGTGGCCGCCGAGGATGTCGCGCGGTCAGCTGGTGGTGGCCGTGCTGCTGTTCGCGCTCGGTCTGGGGCTCGCGATCCAGGTCCGCTCGACCAATGACCACCACAGCCAGTTGCGCGGCGCGCGCCAGGAGGACCTGGTTCGTATCCTCGACGAACTGGACAGCCGTCAGCAGCGTCTCCAGCAGGAGAAGGCGGAGTTGGAGCAGTCCCTGGCCAAGTTGGAGAACAGCTCCAACCAGGCCAAGGAAGCCCAGGAGCAGACCAGGAAGAAGGTGACGGAACTCGGCGTGCTCGCCGGGACCGTCAAGGCCACAGGTCCGGGCATCGTACTGACGGTCGATGATCCCCAAGGGCAGGTGAAGGCAGATATGCTGCTGGACACCCTGCAGGAACTACGAGCGGCGGGGGCGGAGGCGATTCAGATCAACGATGTGCGCGTGGTGGTCAACACCTTCTTCACGGACGTGTCCGGCGGCGGTGTGCAGATCGACGGCAAGAAGGTCTCGGCTCCTTATCGCTTCACTGTCGTGGGTAACCCGCAGGACCTCACCCCCGCGCTGAACATCCCGGGGGGTGTCGTCCGTACTCTGGAGAGCCACCAGGCGCGTGCGACGATCTCCCAGCAGCAGAAGGTGGTCGTCGACGCACTCGTCGATCTGAAGACGCCGCAGTACGCCAAGCCGGCTCCGAAGTGACCAGCACACTCGGAGTGCCACTCCCGCCGGCCCGATCCACGACCGGGCCCGCAGTCTGTCCGAGGTTCTCACCCTGCCCCACGGGCGGGTCTGTCACACGCAAGGGGATTCGCCCGTGAGTTTCTTCTCGAAGTTGTTCGGTCGTAACAAGGGCCGCGACGCGGCCGCCGCGGAGGCGCCGACCGCGCTGCACCGCCGTGACGACGAGCCCGGTGTGCCGGGCATGCGCTCCGCCCCTGAGGGCGCGGAGTACGCCGAGCGCCCCATGTTCCGGGACGGCGCCGGGGCCCACTACGCGGGGAATCAGGCGGGCTACGGCGCGTCGGTTGACCCCTCCGGCGCGCCGCGCATAGGTTTCCCGTCAGCACCCTCAACCTCTGGTGGAGGGTTTGCTCCGGACCCGTACGCCGGGCACAACCCGTCGGGTGTGCCGCGCCAGGAGGCTGTGAACATGGCTGGCCCCACTCCGTGCCCCAGGTGCGGCAACCAGAACCCGGCCTCGGCCCGGTTCTGTTCCAACTGCGGTACGGCGCTGCGCGGTGGGCTGCTGCCCGAGGGATCGGCCGAGACCACCTCGACCATTTCGATCTCCGGCCTGGAGTCGTACGACCCCAACACCACGACCGGGACCGGCACGCCGGCGCTCTCGGCCGAGGTGCTGGCGGCGATCGACGCGCTGCCGCCGGGCTCGGCCCTGCTGATCGTCCAGCGCGGCCCGAACTCCGGCAGCCGCTTCCTGCTGGACTCGGACAAGACCACGGCCGGCCGCCACCCGCAGGGCGACATCTTCCTCGACGACGTCACGGTCTCCCGCAAGCACGTGGAGTTCCGCCGGACGCCGGGCGGCGGCTTCACCGTCGCCGACGTGGGCAGCCTCAACGGCACCTACGTCAACCGGGAGCGGATCGACGAGGTCGGCCTGAACAACGGTGACGAGGTCCAGATCGGGAAGTACCGGCTGGTCTTCTTCGCCAGCCACAACCGGGGGTACTGAAACCAACGTCGGCAGGAGCCCGAGTGAGTACGAACACCCCTTCCTCTCCTCTCGGGGCGGCCACCCCCGCGTCGTCCGGTCCCAGGCCGGACCAGGGCGCGCGGGGCGTGGTCGCGGCCCCCAGGCAGCCGGCCCGTCCGGACCGGCCCGTCGGGCGGCGGCGCGGCGGCGACGAACTGCTGAGCATCGGCGCGGTGCTGGCCTTCCTGCGTGACGACTTCCCCGAGGTCACCATCTCCAAGATCCGCTTCCTGGAGGCGGAGGGGCTGGTCGAGCCGCAGCGCACGCCCTCGGGGTACCGCAAGTTCAGTCCGGCCGACGTCGAGCGGCTGGCCTACGTGCTGAGGATGCAGCGCGACCACTATCTGCCGCTGCGGGTGATCCGCGAGCACCTCGACGCGATCGAGCGCGGCGAGGCCCCGCCCGCGCTGCCCGCCGCGGACACCCGGCCGGGCCCGCTGGAGGAGGCCGACCGCGAGCTGACCGCCGGGTCCGAGGTCGCCACCGGGGTGCGGCTGGGCCGCGCCGAACTGCTGGCGGCCGCCGAGGCCGGCGAGGCCGCGCTGGCCGAGTGGGAGGCCTACGGGCTGGTCGCCCCGGGGCCGGACGGCGGGTACGACGGCGAGGCGCTGCAGGTCGCCAGGCTGGTCGCGGAGCTCGGCCGGTTCGGGCTGGAGCCCCGGCACCTGCGGGCCATGAAGGCCGCCGCGGACCGGGAGATCGCGCTGGTCGAGCAGATCGTGGCGCCGCTGCGGCGGCACCGGAACCCGCAGACCCGGGCGCACGCCGAGGCGACCGCCCGGGAGCTGGCGACACTCTCGGTACGGCTGCACGCGGCCATGGTGCAGGCGGGTCTGCGGGCCCGTCCGTAGGCCCTCTCCTGCGGATCGCGTCGGACCGGCGGTCGCCGGCTGAGCACGCACCTCGCCGGGGCCCTGACCAGCGCCGTCGGCGCTGCGCTTTCATATCCGGGTCGGGAGCCATAGGGTTGCGTGTGTGAATGAGCTCGACGTCGTGGGTGTCCGGGTGGAGATGCCTTCCAACCAGCCGATCGTGCTGCTCCGCGAGGTCGGGGGCGATCGGTACCTGCCCATCTGGATCGGCCCGGGCGAGGCGACCGCGATCGCCTTCGCCCAGCAGGGCATGACGCCGGTGCGCCCGCTGACGCACGACCTCTTCAAGGACGTCCTGGAAGCCCTCGGCCAGCAGCTCACCGAGGTTCGGATCACCGACCTCCGCGAGGGCGTCTTCTACGCCGAGCTGGTCTTCGCCGGCGGGGTGGAGGTCAGCGCCCGGCCGTCCGACGCGATAGCGCTGGCGCTGCGCACCGGGACGCCGATCTACGGGAGCGAGGAGGTGCTCGCCGAGGCGGGCATCGCGATCCCGGACGAGCAGGAGGACGAGGTCGAGAAGTTCCGCGAGTTCCTGGACCAGGTCTCGCCGGAGGACTTCGGCGGCAGCGGCCCGCAGTAGTCCCGCCGCCGTCCCGCGGTGGCCCCCCGGGGCAGCTCGCCGACGGCTCGGTGGCGGTCGTCCGTGCGGTTCCCGCTCCCGGGTTTAGGGCTCGCGGGCGATGGCCGTTTTGCCAAAAAACGCGCACCTACCCACACTGGGGGCACGAAAAACCACCCGCCTGAGTGATGTGGTCTGTTCGGCCCGGCGTGGCGATCGTTGACGGGCCATAGGGGACTGCCTACCGTCAGGAGGGGCTGCCCGGGTGTCCGACACCCGCGGCCCGGTTTGCCCGCAGCACGAGTGGACGGAGGTAGGCATGACCGGCACTGGCGACGAAGTGGCCACGGGAGGCCTGTGCACCGTGCATCTGCCGCGCACCGCCCGCACCGTGACCGAACTGCCCCGGACGGAGCTGCCCAGGGTGAGCCGGTTCCCGGCCGTGCAGCCCGGCCCGCCGGCGATCGAGCGGCTCGCGCCGACCTCCGAGCTGATCGGCTACCGAGGGCCGACCGCCTGCACGGCGGCCGGCATCACCTACCGGCAGTTGGACTACTGGGCCCGCACCGGGCTGCTGGCGCCGAGCGTGCGCTCGGTGTACCCCGCGAGCAGCCAGCGGCTCTACAGCTTCCTCGACATCCTGCTGCTGAAGATCGTCAAGCGGCTGCTGGACGCCGGGGTCTCGCTGCAGAACATCCGGGTGGCGGTCGCCCATCTGCAGGCCTCGGCCGAGGTGGCCGACCTGACCGGGCTGACCCTGATGTGCGACGGCGCGACGGTGTACGAGTGCACGACGCCCCAGCAGGTGGTCGATCTGATGAAGGGCGGCCAGGGGGTGTTCGGCATCGCGGTCGGCGCGGTCTGGCGGGAGCTGGAGCTGACCCTGGCCCGGCTGCACGCCGAGCGGACCGACACCGGTGAGACGGTGGTCGGCCACGATCCGGCGGACGAGCTGGCGCAGCGGCGCAACCGCGCGGTGTAGGGACTCTCCCGCGCGACGCGGGGACTTCGGAACGATGCCGTGGGCCCGGACGGGGAACCGTCCGGGCCCACGGCATCGTCGTGCCCGGTGAGCCGAGACGAGGGAGGGCACGTGCGGTTCGGTTCCGGCATTCCCGGACTGGTGGCGCGCAGGGCGGTGGGGTTCGGCCGGCGGCTGCGCCGGCGTTCGGCCCAGCGGCGGCTGTTCCAGCTGGTGACGCTCGGCTGCTCACTGGCGCTCGCGCCGAGCGCCTGGCTCTGGATCTCGGCCGGCGACCGGGTGGGGACGGTGGCGAGCGCGCCGTCGGCGCCGGTGGCGGTGGTGTTCGGTGCCGGGCTGTTCGACGGGAAGCCCTCGCCGTACCTGGCGCACCGTCTGGACGCGGCGGTGGAGCTGTACGAGCGGCAGAAGGTCCGGGCGATCCTGGTGACCGGCGACAACGGCCGGAGCAGCTACGACGAGACCGACGCGATGCGCCGGTACCTGGTCGAGCACGGGGTGCCGGAGGTGCGGGTGGTGGGTGACTACGCGGGCTTCGACACCTGGGACTCCTGCACCCGGGCGCACCGGATCTTCGGGGTGGACCGGGCGGTGCTGGTGAGTCAGGACTTCCACGTCCGCCGGGCGCTGGCGCTCTGCGAGGCGGCGGGGATCGACTCGTACGCGGTGGGCGTGCCGGAGGTCAGGGACCTCACCTGGCTGTACGGCGGCTTCCGGGAGGTCCCGGGGGCCGGGAAGGCGCTGCTGAACGCCTGGCTGCGGCCGGACCCGCTGTTCCTCGGGCCGCCGGAGCCGGGTGTGCCGAGGGCGCTGGCGGACGCCGGCGCGGCCGGTGGGGGCGGCGGCGCGGGCGTGGGCTGACCCCCGGCGGCCGGGTTCGGACACGTTGTCGGACCCGTGCGGGATGATCGGCGGGTGCGGTCACTGCCGAGCATCATCCACCTCGACATGGACGCCTTCTTCGCGGCGGTGGAGCAGGCGGCCAAGCCGAGCCTGCGCGGCAAGCCGGTGATCGTCGGCGGGCTGGGCGGGCGCGGGGTGGTGTCGACCGCGTCCTACGAGGCGCGGAAGTTCGGGGTCCACTCGGCCATGCCGATGGCGCAGGCGCGCCGGCTCTGTCCGAACGCGGCCTTCCTGGCCGGTCGTTTCGAGGCGTACCGGCGGGCGAGCGGGCTGGTGATGGGGCTGCTGCGGGAGCTGTCGCCGCTGGTGCAGCCGCTCAGCCTGGACGAGGCGTTCGTCGACCTGGAGGCCGGTCCGTACGGGCCTGTGCTCGCCGAGGCGGAGCACGGGACGGGGGAGCGGCTGCTGCTGGCGCTGGCCGAGGACCTGCGCGCGGACATCGTGGAGCGGACCGGGCTGACCGCCTCGGTCGGGGTGGCCGGGTCGAAGCTGATGGCCAAGATCGCCTCCGAGCAGGCCAAGCCGGACGGTCTGGTGCTGATCGAGCCGGGGCAGGAGCGCGCGGTGCTCGGGCCGATGCCGGTGCGGGCGCTGCCCGGGATCGGCCCGGCCACCGAGCAGGTGCTGCGGCGGGCGGGGCTGAACACGGTGGCCGAGCTCGCGGAGGCGGGCGAGGCGGAGCTGGTGCAGCTGCTGGGGAAGGCGCACGGCGTCGGTGTCCACGCCATGTCCATAGGGCTGGACGACCGGCCGGTGGTGGCGGACCAGGACGCCAAGTCGGTGTCGGTGGAGGACACCTTCGAGGTCGACCTGGCCGACCGGGACCGGGTGCTGCGCGAGGTGGAGGCGCTGGCGCAGCGCTGTGTGCGGAGGCTGCGCGGGGCCGGGCGCTCGGGGCGGACGGTGGTGCTGAAGGTGCGGCGGTTCGACTTCTCGACGCTGACCCGTTCGGAGACGCTGCGGGGGCCGACGGACGACGAGGCGGTGGTGGTCGAGACGGCGCGCCGGCTGGCCTCGCAGGTGGACATCACGGGCGGGGTGCGGCTGCTGGGCGTCGGGGTGGCGCAGCTGGCCGACTACACCCAGGAGGACCTCTTCGCGCAGGCCGTCCGGGAGGAGGCAGCCGAGGCGGCGGCGGGGGCCGAGGCCGGGGCGGGTGCGGAGGAGGAGCCGGAGCCGGCCGAGGAGCAGGCGGTGCCGGTGCGCCGCTGGCTGCCCGGGCAGGACGTGCGGCATGCCGAGCACGGGCCGGGGTGGGTGCAGGGCAGCGGGGTGGGGCGGGTGACGGTCCGGTTCGAGACGCCGTGGAGCGGGCCCGGCCGGGTGCGGACCTTCCGGGTCGAGGATCCGGCGCTGGAGCCGGCCAGGCCGCTGCCGCTGCGTCCGGGGTGGCCCGGGGGCGAGGAGGGGGACGACGCGGAGGGCGTGGGGGAGGGTCCGGGGGAGGGCTGAGCGGTGCCCCTCGCCGGGTGCGGGAACGAAGCGGCTCCACTCGGCGGGGAGCCGGGTGGGGCCGCTTCGGTTCCGGGCCGCGGACGGTCGCGATGCCCTCGGCGACCGTCCTGGTCCGGTCCCCGCGCCCTGTCCCTGGGCGCGGGGCGGGACGCCTCGTCAGGCGTCGGTCTTGACCGGCTCGCGGCCGGAGGAGAGGTCCGCCGTCGTGTTGCCGGAGGCCACCGCGGTGGTCGGCCTGACGGTGCGGATCAGGAACGGCACGGCGCCGGCCACGATGCAGACCACGGCGGCGGTCCAGAACGCGTGCTTGTACGCGTCCAGGGTGGGCAGCGCGATCGGGATCGGCAGCTTCATGGTGTCGCCGGTGAGGATGGCGGCCATGACGGCGGTGCCGATCGCGCCGCCGACGGTGCGCAGTACGGCGTTCATGCCGTTGGCGATGCCGCTCTGCTCGACCGGGACGGCGCCGTTGATGTAGGCGGGCATGGCCGAGAAGGCGAGGCCGATGCCGAGGCCGAAGATGGCCGAAGAGAGGTAGATGTCGCCCTCGTGGCTGTGCCGCAGGGCCAGGTAGGCCATCGCGACGCCACCGAGGACGCCACCGAGGACCAGCGGCAGGCGGGGGCCGCGGCGGGCGATCAGCACGGCGCCGATCGGGGCGGCGACCATCGAGCCGAGGGCGGAGGGCAGCAGCATCACACCGGCGTGCAGCACGGTGGCGGTGAAGCCGTAGTGGGCGAACTTCTCCGGGGTCTGGGCGAAGTTGCTGATCACCATGAACGAGCCGTACATGCCGAAGCCGATGAGCAGGCCGGCCAGGTTGGTGAAGGCGACGGCCGGGCGGGACATCATCTTCATGTCGACCAGCGGGTGCTTGACCTTGACCTCGATGACACCCCAGAGCAGGGCGACCACGGCGGCGACGGCGAACAGGCCGAGGGTCTTGGTGGAGGTCCAGCCCCAGTGGTTGCCCTGGCTGACCGCGACGAGCAGGGCGGAGAGCCAGCCGGCCAGGGTGATGGCGCCGAGCGGGTCGGCGCCGCCCTCCTTGTCGGTGATCGGGTCGCTGGGCACCCGGAAGGCGACCAGGGCGATCGCGAGCAGGCCGAAGGCCAGGCCCATCCAGAAGATCGACTTGTAGCTCCAGTGCTCCAGCAGCAGGCCGGTGGCGACCAGGCCGAGGCCGCTGCCGACGCCCATCGAGGCGCTGATGGCGGCGACGCCGCCGGTCACCTTCTGCTTGGGGAGCTCGTCGCGGACGATGCTGATGGCCAGCGGGAGGACGCCACCGCCGGCGCCCTGGAGGACGCGGGCGACGACCAGCCAGGTGAAGGAGTGGGTCGAGACGGCGAGCGCGGAGCCCGCGACCAGGCCGGCGAGCGAGATCAGCAGCATCGGCTTGCGGCCGCGCAGGTCGCCGAAGCGGCCGAGCAGCGGGGTGAGCACGGCGGCGGACAGCAGATTGGCCGTCATCAGCCAGGTGATGCTGGAGCCGGAGACGCTCAGTTCCTTGGCGAGCGAGGGCAGGATCGGAACGACCGCGGTCTGCACCACGCTGAACGACAGCATCGCCAGGATGAGGGCCGGCAGGACCCGGGCGCTGCTCTGCTTCTCGGTCGTGGTGGTGGGCTGTGGTGCCTCACTCACGGTTGCTTCCTCTCGTACATAGTGAATGAACTGAAGTAACCATGCAGGGAGATACTTCAGTGTGTCAAATATTCATTGGTTAAGCCTTGGCAAAAAGGAAAGACCCCGGCCATGATCGGCCGGGGTCCTGCTGTTCCGTCGGGTCAGGCGAGCGGCCGCAGCGGAGCCGGGCGGGCCTGGTCCTCGACCGCGGGGTGGGCGGCCTGACGCGCCGGCGCATGGGCGGCCGACGGCACCGGGGTCGAGGCGGCCGAGGTGTTGTCGTGGACCTCGACGTGCTCACGGCGCAGCTCGTCCCGGACCACCTCCTCGGCGGTGTACCGCTCGACCACCAGACGGACCCGCTCGATCGGCGCCAGGTACTTGCGGACCACCGGGCGCTCCTCGCGAAGGGTCACCTCCTCCACCGCCTCGGCGATGTCCTTCTCGCTGAGCGCGGCCCGCTCCGCGTCCCCGACCGGCATCCGCTCGACCCGGACCCGCTCGCGGACCACGGCGACCCGCCGCTCCACCGGCTCGCTGGTGACGTACTTGCGCAGCTTGGCGGTGCCCAGCACATGCCACTCGGTGGTGATGTCCAGGCGCTCCTCGCGGCAGGTGATCTCCACCGGGCCGCTGGGGGAGGAGGCGGCGGGGTCGGCCTCGGGGCGCGCGGTGCCCGCGGCGGGGACGGCGGCCGGGGCCGTCGAGGGGGCCGCCGGGGTGTGCGGGCGCGGCTCGGCGGCCTGCTGCGGCGCTGCGGGTGTCGTGGTGGCGGGCAGGGGCGTGGCGAGGGTCCGCACGGGGGCCTCCGGGGCGGGGTCGGACGGCTTGCCGAGGTCGGCGGCCGGGCTCGGGACGGGAGTGGGGGACTGGTGGAGGCCGAGCGGCTTGGCCGGATGCGCGGTGCCCGTGCCGTTGGTCGTGCCGGTGCCATGGGTGCTGCTGGTGCCGTTGGTGGTGCCCGCGGCGTTGGCGGCGGCCGCGCCCACAGCGGCCGTGCCGGCTGCCGTGCCCCGGTCGGCGGTGGTGCCGAAGTCGAGGTCGGACGGTTCGGAGCCCGAGCCGTCACCCGCCGACGGCCGGCCGTCCACCGGGGTGTCCAGCCCGTAGTAGCGGTAGAGCTGAAGCTCCTGGGCGGGCGACAGGTGCTGGCCGACGCCGAAGTCCGGTGATTCCTTCACCAGGGACTTGTCGTACGGCACCCGCAGCTCGTCGCCGGAGAACTCGCTCGTGGTCAGGGGGACGAAGGCGTCCCGGCCGAAGATGCCGGTCCGCACAGCCGCCCACTCGGGGCGGCCGGTGGCGTCGTCGAGATACACCTCGTCGATGGTGCCGATCTTGTCCCCGTTGCGGTCGACCGCCTTGTGGCCGATGAGGTCCCGGGGGTCGATGTCGGTCTGCACTCTTTCCTCCAGTGCGGTGATCCTGCGGAACTCCCGCAGGACGACGGCCGGCCCGCCCGCCCGGTCCGCCACTTCACACCAAAAGCCATGAACCGGACCCGCGCGACCGGGGCGGGGCCGGACGGGCGCGGCGCTGAGCCGTTGGGGGCAGGCCGGGCGAGCGGGCCCCGGCGGCGAAGTGACCGGACGCACCCGTGATCGCCGGGCCTCCCGCTGGTACCCTGGGCGCGACCGCCGAGCCCGCGCGGGAGAGTCCCCGGCAGTGGAAACCGCTGGTCGGGGCGCCGAAGGAGCAACTCCTCCCCGGAATCTCTCAGGCATCCGTACCGTGCGGGATAGGTCACTCTGGAAAGCAGGGCAGGAACGCGGGCGAGGGAGCCGGCGGACCCCACCCTCACCGACGGTGCAAGCCGGCGGGGCGTCCCACGGCGCTCCGCGCGGGCGAAGCTCTCAGGTCCCGATGACAGAGGGGGAGGCCTGTCGGGTTCGTCCGACCGGGTCCTCCGCTGTTGTCCGCAGCGGCGAGGCAGCCCGGCGTGCGCACCCCCGCCGGTCCGTGACCAGGAGGCCTCGACCACCATGAACGCCCAGCCGAACTCGGGACGCCCGACCACCCCCGCGACCCTCACCGAGCTCGAACAGGCCAGCCCCTTCGAGAACCGCCACATCGGCCCCGACGCCGCGGCGCAGGAGAAGATGCTGGCCCACATCGGCTACGGCTCGCTGGACGAGCTGGCCACCGCCGCCGTTCCCGAGGCGATCCGCTCGATCACCGCGCTGGACCTGCCCGACGGCCGCTCCGAGGCCCAGGTCCTGGCCGAGCTGCGCGAGCTGGCCGACCGCAACTCCGTCCTCCGGTCGATGATCGGCCTGGGCTACTACGGCACCTTCACCCCGCCGGTGATCCTCCGCAACGTCATGGAGAACCCGGCCTGGTACACCGCCTACACGCCGTACCAGCCGGAGATCTCGCAGGGCCGCCTGGAGGCGCTGCTCAACTTCCAGACCCTGGTCGCCGACCTGACCGGCCTGCCCACCTCCGGCTCCTCGCTGCTGGACGAGGGCACCGCGGCCGCCGAGGCGATGGCCCTGGCCCGCCGCGTCACCAAGGTCAAGGGCGGTGTCTTCCTGGTCGACGCCGACACCCTGCCGCAGACCGTCGCGGTGATCAACACCCGCGCCGTGCCGACCGGTGTCGAGGTGGTCGTCGCCGACCTGTCGGAGGGCATCCCGGCCGAGATCGCCGAGCGCGGCGTCTTCGGCGTGCTGCTCCAGTACCCGGGCGCCACCGGCGCGGTCCGCGACCTCGCCCCGGTGATCGAGCAGGCCCACGGCCTCGGCGCGATCGTCGCCGTCGCCGCCGACCTGCTCGCGCTCACCCTGCTGAAGTCCCCGGGCTCGCTCGGCGCCGACATCGCCTGCGGCACCTCGCAGCGCTTCGGCGTGCCGATGGGCTTCGGCGGCCCGCACGCCGGCTACCTCGCCGTGCGCGCCGAGTACGCCCGCTCGCTGCCCGGCCGCCTGGTCGGCGTCTCCGTGGACACCCACGGCAACCGCGCCTACCGCCTGGCCCTGCAGACCCGCGAGCAGCACATCCGCCGCGAGAAGGCCACCAGCAACATCTGCACCGCCCAGGTGCTGCTCGCCGTGATGGCCTCGATGTACGCCGTCTACCACGGCCCCGACGGCCTGGCCGACATCGCCCGCCGCACCCACCGCTACGCCGCCGCGCTGGCCGAGGGCCTGCGGGCCGGCGGGGTCGAGCTGCTGCACGGCGAGTTCTTCGACACCGTCACCGCGGTCGTCCCGGGCCGCGCCGCCGGGATCGCCGCCGCCGCCCGCGCCAACGGCATCAACGTCTTCCAGGACGGCGATGACCGGATCTCGGTCTCCACCGACGAGACCACCACCCGCGAGGACCTGGCGGGCGTCTGGGCCGCGTTCGGCGTCGAGGCCGTCGAGGTGGCGGAGAACGCCGACAGCCTGCCGGCCGCGCTGCTGCGCGAGGACGAGTACCTGACCCACCCGGTCTTCCACAGCCACCGCTCCGAGACCGCCATGCTGCGCTACCTGCGCCGTCTGTCGGACCGGGACTACGCGCTGGACCGGGGCATGATCCCGCTGGGCTCCTGCACCATGAAGCTCAACGCCACCACCGAGATGGAGTCGGTGACCTGGCCGGAGTTCGGCCAGCTGCACCCCTTCGCCCCGGTCGACCAGGCCGCGGGCTTCCTCACCCTGATCCGCGGCCTGGAGCAGCAGCTGGTCGAGGTGACCGGCTACGACGCCGTCTCCATCCAGCCGAACGCCGGTTCCCAGGGCGAGCTGGCCGGTCTGCTGGCCGTCCGCGCCTACCACCACGGCAACGGCGACACCCAGCGCGACATCTGCCTCATCCCGTCCTCCGCGCACGGCACCAACGCCGCCTCCGCGGTCATGGCCGGCATGCGGGTGGTCGTGGTCAAGACCCTGGTCGACGGTGACGTCGACGTCGAGGACCTCAAGGCCAAGATCGAGCAGCACCGCGACAACCTGTCCGTGCTGATGGTCACCTACCCGTCCACCCACGGCGTGTACGAGACCCAGATCACCGAGATCTGCGGCCTGGTGCACGAGGCCGGCGGCCAGGTCTACGTCGACGGTGCCAACCTCAACGCCCTGGTCGGCCTCGCCAAGCCGGGCAAGTTCGGCGCGGACGTCTCGCACCTGAACCTGCACAAGACCTTCTGCATCCCGCACGGCGGCGGCGGCCCCGGCGTCGGCCCGGTCGCGGTGCGCGAGCACCTCGCGCCGTACCTGCCGAACCACCCGCTGCAGCCGGAGGCCGGCCCGGCCACCGGTGTCGGCCCGATCTCGGCCGCCCCGTGGGGCTCGGCGGGCATCCTGCCGATCTCCTGGTCCTACGTCCGGCTGATGGGCGGCGAGGGCCTCAAGCGCGCCACCCAGGTCGCGGTGCTGAACGCCAACTACATCGCCAAGCGGCTGGCCCCGCACTTCCCGGTGCTCTACACCGGCCCCGGCGGCCTGGTGGCGCACGAGTGCATCATCGACCTGCGCCCGCTCTCCAAGGAGACCGGCGTGACGGTGGACGACATCGCCAAGCGCCTGATCGACTACGGCTTCCACGCGCCGACCATGTCGTTCCCGGTCGCCGGCACCCTGATGATCGAGCCGACCGAGTCCGAGGACCTGTACGAGATCGACCGGTTCTGCGACGCGATGATCGAGATCCGGGCCGAGATCGAGAAGGTCGGCTCGGGCGAGTGGGACGCCGAGGACAACCCGCTGCGCAACGCCCCGCACACCGCCGCCACCCTGGCCGGCGACTGGGCGCACGGCTACTCGCGGCAGGAGGCGGTCTTCCCGGCCGGCGTGAACCCGGCGGACAAGTACTGGCCGCCGGTCGGCCGGATCGACGGCGCGTACGGCGACCGCAACCTGGTCTGCTCCTGCCCGCCGATGGACGAGTACGGCGTCTGATCCCGGCGCGCCGTCCTGAGCGGACGGCGAAGGCCATGCGACAGGGCCCCGGCGGTGCTTGGCGGTTTCTAGGGGTCGTTGCAACACGTGGTCGGTTGTCTAGGCCGCGAGCAGTTTATGCAGGCGCTCGGCTGGGGTTTCCCAGCCGAGCGTTTTGCGTGGGCGGCCGTTGAGTTCGGCGGCGACGGCGGCCAGCTGTTCGGGGCTGTGGGCGGACAGGTCGGTGCCCTTGGGGAAGTACTGCCGCAGCAGGCCGTTCGTGTTCTCGTTCGAACCGCGCTGCCAGGGACTGGCGGGATCGCAGAAGTAGACCGGGATGTCGGTGGCCAGGGTGAACGAGCCGTGGGCGGCCATCTCGGAGCCCTGGTCCCAGGTCAGCGAGCGCACCAGGTGGCCGGGCAGGGTCTGGACGATGGTCACCAGGGCGTCGCGGACCTGCTCGGCGGTTCGGCCCTCGGCCAGGTGCAGGAGCATCACATAGCGGGTCGCGCGCTCGACCAGGGTGCCGATCGCGGATCCGCCGTCCTTGCCGATGATCAGGTCGCCCTCCCAGTGGCCGGGCACCGCCCGGTCCTCGACCTCGGCGGGGCGCTCGCTGATCATGACCATCGGGGTGACGAACCGCGGCTGGCGGCAGGCCGCTTGGCGGTGCGACTTGCGCCGGGCGCGTCCGGTCCGCAGGGCGGCGGCCAGTTCCCGGCGCAGTTCGCCGCGGCCTTGGACGTAGAGGGCCTGGTAGACCGTCTCGTGGACCACGTGCATCTCCGGTCGATCGGGAAACTGTGCACGCAGAGCCTGGCAGATCTGCTCCGGACTCCACTTCCTGCCCAGATGATGCTGAATGAAGTCCCGCAGTTCGGGGTTCTGGCCGATCTTGCCGGGCTTGGGTCGGGGCCGGCGGGCATCGGCCCGGGCCTGTGCGGCGTGCGGCCGGTATTGGCCGTTGACCGGGTGGCGGTTGCGCGCGATCTCGCGGCTGATCGTGGAGGGGCTGCGACCGAGCTCGGCGGCGATCTTGCGGATGGCGACCTTCTCCCGCAGCCGGTCTGCTATGTGGATGCGGTCGGCCTCGCGCAGGTACCGGGACGGACCGGAAGGCGGCACCTCCACATGGATGGGAGGTACCGCCTTCCTCTGCCCACCGGGCGAGTGATGGCCATTACGCCACTTCTTGCCGGTCCGGACGTTGACGCCGACGATCCGGCAGGCTTCCGTACTGCTGTAGCCCTGCTGCATGAGCCGGAAGTATGCCTCCCGCTCAGCGGTCAGTTTCCTGGTCCCCTG
This sequence comes from Kitasatospora purpeofusca, assembly GCF_036010405.1. Lineage (NCBI taxonomy): Bacteria > Bacillati > Actinomycetota > Actinomycetes > Kitasatosporales > Streptomycetaceae > Kitasatospora > Kitasatospora purpeofusca. Next base: position 8,104,322 of record NZ_CP108561.1, read on the forward strand.
AGGCTTCCGGTCCTTGCGGATCTCGAAGTCCATCGCATCCCCTGAGCTGGGGTGTTGCAACGACTCCTAGAACCCAAGCTTCCGCCGGGGCCCTGCCCTGTGGTGCTCCGTGCTGCCCTGTGATGGTGCCCTGCGGTGCTCGGCCGATCCGGTGGCCGCGGCCTGTGCGGCCGGTGCTGCCGGGGTGCGGCCGGTGCGTCGTCCCAGGGTCGGCCCGGCGGCTCAGACCGCGCTGGCGGCCGGACGGCGCGGGGCGATCACCCGGCCGTCGGGCAGCAGCTCGCCGGTGTCCTCGAAGAGCAGGACGCCGTTGCAGAGCAGGCTCCACCCCTGTTCCGGGTGACAGGCCACCGGGACGGCGGCCTCGCGGTCCTCGGACTCGGCCGACGGACACTCAGGACGGTGCTGGCACATACGCGTACCCTCGCTTCGCTCCGCGATCCTCCCCGTGGTGCGGTGCCGCCGGCTGGCCGTCGGGCGCCGCCGCGGCGGTCGGATCCTGTCCTGCGCCGGGCCAGGTGTGGACCGGCGCTCAAGTGGGTAGGACAGGGGGTCCTTCCACGCTGGTTCCCAGTGTCGGCATCCCGGGACCCGCGCGCAGCGATTTCGTGACACGCGCCACAACCCCCGGCCAGAGATCACCCGTTCAGGTGGTGAGCGGCCGGAATCGATGCCGGACGGGCCATGGGACGGACGGTCCTTCCGGGTCATATCGGATGGCCCGGAAGGGTGGGTCCGGACGGGTGAGCCGATCGAGTGGGTCCGCGCGGATGCTCGGCGACCGGTCCGGCCGGATGGTCGGCGACGGGTCAGAGCGCCCCGGAGGCGAGCCGCGCCGGATCGGCGGGGGTGCCGAGCAGCACCGGGCGGGCGAGCGGCGAGCGGGCGAGCGGGCCCCGGGCCAGTACCGGCAGCAGTTCGGCGGCCGGGTGGGCGCGGTGCGCGGTGACCCCCATCGGTGCCGGGGCCAGGGGGATCAGCAGATCGGCGCCGGGACCGCCGTCCGGACTGTGCAGCCACAGCGCCGTCGCGTACTGGCCCGGGAAGGTCAGCAGCCTCGGCTGGCAGCGGGTCCGGGAGGACTGGGCGAGCTGCCACGCCTGGCGCAGCGCTCTGACGGTCGAGTCCAGATAGGGGCCGGCGGTGAAGTGGGAGAAGGAATGGCCCTCGGACCCCTGCACCACCTCGGCCGCCGCCGCGACCTCGGTGCCGTCCTTGATCAGGAAGCGCCAGCCGGTCCGGCGGGCGGCGGCGAGTTCGGCCCGCGGCCCGTCCAGGACGTGGACGGCGAGCGGGTGTGCGGGGAGGAGCGGCCCGGTCGGACGGCGCAGCGCGGCGGCGGCCGGCTGGCGCAGCGCTGTCTCCGAGTCGAGCGCGGCGAGCACCGCGCGCAGGGCACTGGGCGGGGGCTGGGGTGTCTGCAGAGTCATGGCAAGGTCGCCTCTCCGTGCGAGATCGGCGTGCGAGTGCGGCATACCGGCATGGCGGGTGCGTCGGCGGTGACGGGACCTGGGCCTTGTCCGGTTGGGCAGGATCGCGGTGCCGGCGCGGGCGGCCGTCCTCGGGTCTCGGGCGATGACCGGCCGCGCCGTGGCGCAGTGCGAATTCTACTCGAACAGGTGCGCAGGGTGACCTGTTTATCACAGGCGGTGGCGTCGGGCAAGTCGGCAGTTGAGCTGAAAAGGCGTCAGTTCCCTTGCATTGCAAGCCATTCGAAGCATTCGGGTATCGATCTTCGGGGTGGGCATGATGCTTGCACGGTCGAGGGCCGGCCGGCTCAGGAGGAGGGGACCATGGGCGAGAAGGTCGTGGCGACTCGAGCGGAACTGTCGGACCGGCAGATGTACCGCCGCAAGCTCCAGTCCTGCCTGGAGACGCTCGGCCGGATGCTCCGCGAGGACCGCTTCGACCGTCCGAAGGCCGTGATGGGCCTGGAGATCGAGCTCAACCTGGCCGACGAGCAGGGCCTCCCGGTGCTTAACAACGCGCAGGTGCTCACCTCGATCGGCTCCGCCGACTTCCAGACCGAGCTCGGCCGCTTCAACATCGAGGTCAACATCGCGCCGCACCGGCTCGCCGGACACGTCTTCGAGGAGCTGCGCGAGGAGATCGACACCGGCCTGCGCTACGCCGACCGGCGGGCCGGGGAGGCCGGTGCGCGGATCGTGATGGTCGGCATCCTGCCGACCCTGGAGCTCGACCACACCGGGCTCGACGCGATGTCCCACAACCAGCGGTACAGCCTGCTCAGCGACCAGATCCTGGCCGCCCGCGGCGAGGACATCACGCTGGACATCGAGGGCGTGGAGCGCCTCGAACTGGACTCGATCACGATGGTCGCCGAGGCCGCCGCGACCTCGCTCCAACTCCACCTCCAGGTGACCCCGGAGCGGTTCTCCTCGGTCTGGAACGCCGCCCAGGCGATCTGCGGGCCGCAGCTCGCGCTGGGCGCCAACTCGCCGTTCCTGTTCGGCCGGGAGCTGTGGCGGGAGACCCGGCCGGTGCTGTTCCAGCAGGCCTGCGACACCCGTTCGGCGGAGCTCAAGGCCCAGGGCGTGCGGCCGATCACCTGGTTCGGCGAACGCTGGGTGGACTCGGCCTACGACCTGTTCGAGGAGAACCTGCGGTACTTCCCGGCGCTGCTGCCGATCTGCGACGACGAGGACCCGGCGAAGGTGCTGGCCTCGGGCGGGGTGCCGCGGCTCGCCGAGATGCGGCTGCACAACGGCACCATCTACCGGTGGAACCGGCCCGTCTACGACGTCAGCGGCGGCGTGCCGCACCTGCGGGTGGAGAACCGGGCGCTGCCGGCCGGGCCGACCGTGGTCGACACGCTCGCCAACGCCGCCTTCTACTACGGCGTGGTGCGGGTACTGGCCGAGCAGTCCCGGCCGATCTGGACCAGGCTGCCGTTCGAGCTGGCCGACGAGAACTTCCGGCAGGCGGCCCGGCACGGCATCGACGCGGTGTTCCAGTGGCCCCGGTCCGGCCGGTCCGGACGCGGCGGCGGGACGACCACGATCTCCGCCGTCGACCTGGTGCTCAACGAACTGCTGCCGATCGCCCACCAGGGACTGGACGCGTGGGGCGTGGAACCGGCCGACCGGGACCGCTACCTCGGCATCATCGAGCAGCGCTGTCTGCGCCGGACCAACGGCGCGGCCTGGCAGAGCGCGACCTTCCACCGGCTGCGGGAGCAGTACGGGACGGACCGCTCCTCCGCGCTCGCGGCGATGACCAGGCGCTACATGGAGCACATGCGCGGCGGCGAGCCGGTGCACACCTGGCCGGTCGGCTGAGCTTCGAGGATCCTCCCGGATCCCCCCGGATCCTCTTCGGGGCCCGCGCGGCGGGCTGTGGAAGGATGACCGCTCCGGTCCGCCGCCGCCGTCCGGCGGTGGCCGGAGCACCGTCCGCCCGCCGCCGTCCGCGCTGGAGCACCCCCGTGACGACCGTTCCGACCGCACCGGAGACCGCGAAGCCGACCCGTCGGCTGCTCGGTGCGGAACTGCTGATTGTCCTCGGCCTCTCGCTCGGGGCGAGCGGGATCGGCGCGCTGATCAGCTTCACCGGCTCGCTCACCGAGACCCTGAAGCTCGGCCAGCAGGTGGCCACCCTGAACGGCTCGCGCGCGCCCGGCCGGCCCTGGCTCGACCTGGTCTGGCAGCTCTACTACATCGGCCGCGGGCTGATGCCGGTCGTGCTGGTCGGCTACCTGCTGGTCCGCGAGGACGTGTCGCTGCGGGTGCTGGGCTTCGACCTCGGGCAGAAACTCCGCGACCTCGGCCGGGGCGCGGCCGTGGCGGCGGCGATCGGCGGCTCCGGGCTGGTGCTCTACCTGGGCTCGCAGGCGGCCGGTTACAACCTGACGGTCGCGCCCTCCGGGCTGCCCGACGTCTGGTGGCGGATCCCGGTGCTGCTCCTCTCGGCCTGGCAGAACGCGATCCTGGAGGAGGTCGTCGTCCTCGGCTACCTGCTGCGCCGGGTGACGCAGCTGGGCTGGACGTGGCCGGCCGCGCTGGTGGCGAGCTCGCTGCTGCGCGGTTCGTACCACCTGTACCAGGGGGTCGGCGGGCTGGTCGGGAACATCGTGATGGGTGTGGTGTTCTGCCTGCTGTACCGGCGGTGGGGGCGGGTGATGCCGCTGGTGGTGGCGCACGCGCTGATCGACACGGTGGCGTTCGTCGGGTACGCGCTGCTGGCCGGGCACGTGAGCTGGCTGCCCACTCCCTGACCGGGGAGGGCCCCGCCCGGCCGGGAGCGTCAGCGGGTTGGCCGGGAGCGTCAGCGGGTTGTCCGGGCGCGTCAGCCGGCTGTCCGGCGCCTGACCGGGGACAGTGCGCCGGGGCGCGGCGGGCGGGCCAGCAGCCGGTCCACGTGGCGCCGTTCGAGCCCCTCGCCGGGGTCGATCGGCAGCAGCACCCGGTCGCGCCGCCAGAGCGAGCCGCGGACCAGGCGGGGCGGGATGACGTCGTCGATCCAGGCGAAGGGGCGGCCCGCCGCGTAGCGCAGCAGGGGTGCCCACTTGCGGGCGGAGAAGAGTTCCATCAGCGGGACGCGCGGGTCGCCGGGCTGCGGGACGTAGCCGGTGAAGCGGACGAAGGGCAGCTCGGGCAGGCCGATCGCCGGGGAGATGTGGGAATTTGCGTGTTCTTCCCAGGTGGTTGCCCAGACCAGTTCGTACGTCCCGGCCAGTTCGCGCAGCCAGATGCCGTGGCGGGCGGAGAGCAGCACGGTGTAGCCGAGCAGGGTGTGGGCGTCGAACCCGGCTCCGGGGTGGGGGCAGACCGGGTTGAGTACGCCGTCGACGTCCAGGAACAGCAGTGGCTTCGGCATCGGGCGCCCCCCAGGTCTCGTGCGTCGTCACCTGGTCGGACGAGCCGGGGTCCCCGGCGGTTGCCCGGGGGTTGCCCGGCGAAGGGCGCACATGGGGGCGCACCGGGGGCGCTCGGAAGGGCGGCGATCCGGCGGAGCGGGCCGCGACCCGGGCTCACCGCGCTGCGTCCGGGCTCACCGCGGTGTGTTCCGGGCTCACTGCGCCGCGACGGGCTCCGGGAGGACGTCGGCGGGCGGTCCGGTGGGGCGTCGGGAGAGCCGGCGGACCTGCGGCTCCAGCAGGACGGCGGCGCTGAGCACCAGGCAGACCACCGCGCAGGTCCAGAGCGCGCCGGGGAGGCCGAGCAGGTCGGCGGCCGGTCCGGCGAGGGCGGTGCCGAGCGGTGCCAGCGAGAGCGAGCCGAGCTCGTCGTAGGCGGCGACCCGGGAGAACGCCTCGGCCGGGATCTCCTGCTGCAGCGCGATCATCCAGTTGACGCCGAAGACGGTGACGCCGACACCGGAGAGGAACATCGCCGCGCAGAGCACCGGCAGCGGCGCGGACACCGCCAGGGCCAACGCGGGCACACCGAACAGGAACACGCCCCAGTTGCCGACCAGCAGGATCCGGCGCGGCTGCCAGCGGACCATCAGCACGCCGGTGGCGACCAGGCCGACGCCGTAGGCCGCCATCGCCAGGCCCCAGTCGCGGGCGCCCCCGAGCTGCTCCTTCGCCACCGCGGGCCCGTACACCGCCTCGACCGCGCCGACGCAGGCGACCAGCACCGAGAACTGGAGCACGACGACCCAGAGCCAGCGGCGGGAGGAGAACTCGTGCCAGCCCTCGCGCAGGTCGCGGAGCATCCCGCCGCCGCCCTCGGCCGGGGCGCTCGGTGCCTGCGGTTCGAGCAGGAAGCGCAGCGCGGCGGCGGCCAGGAAGCAGGCGGCGTCCAGGGCGAGCACCCACCCGGCGCCGACCGCCGCGGTCAGCGCGCCGCCGAGCGCGGCGCCGCCGATCTGCGCGCCGTTGAAGCCCATCCTGTAGACCGAGAAGGCCCGGGCGGCGTGCTCGGGGGTGACGCTCTCCAGGATCATGCCGCCGGAGGCGGGGGAGTAGAAGGCGTACCCGGCGCCGGCACCGGCCGAGAACAGCATCAGCTGCCAGAGCGTCGGCTCGCCGGTCAGGACCAGGAGCGCGAGGGCGCCCTGGGAGACAGCGCTGAACAGGTTGGCGCCGACCATGACGTGGTGGCGCGGCAGCCGGTCGGCGAGCGCGCCGCCGATCACCAGCAGCAGGACGGTGGGCAGCAGCCGGGCCGCGGTGACGTAGCCGACGTCGGCGGTCGAGCCGCCGCCGTCGAGGATCGCGAAGGCGGTGGCGATGGGGGCGCCGGCGTTGCCGAGGCCGCTGACCACGGTGGCCGCGGTCTGGATCCGGAAGTTGCGACTCGCCCAGGCGAAGCGGCCGGCGGGCGGGGGCGGGGTTCGGCTCTGCACTCCGCGACTATGCCGGGGCGGGTGGTCCGTGTCCATCCGATAAACGGACCGACGCCGGGACGTCCTCGGGGCTCAGCCCAGGTGGCCCCAGAGGAAGGCCATGGTGCGCTTCCAGGCGATCGCCGCCTGGAGCGGGTCGTAGGTGCCGAGCACGTTCTCCTCGTTCATGAAGGCGTGTCCGGCCGGGTAGAAGTGGAACTCCGGACGGACGTCGGTGGCCTCGCCGATCCGGATCGCGGCCTCGTCGACGGCGGCCATCGGGATGTACTGGTCCTCCTCCCCGTAGTGGCCGAGCACATGGGCGGTCAGGCCCCGGTACTCGAAGTCCGGGTCGGGCGGCAGGCCGTAGAACGGGACGGCCGCGGCCACCCGGTCGCCCTCGGCGGCGGCCAGCAGCAGGGCGAAACCGCCGCCCATGCAGAAGCCGACCACCCCGACCGCGTCGCCGACCACGCCGTCCAGGCCGAGCAGCAGGTCGACCGCGCCGCCGAGGTCCCGCACCGCCTGCTCGACCGGCAGCTCGCGCTTGAGGCGGGCCCCCTCGGCGCTGTCGTGGGTGGTCGCGCCGCCGAAGAGGTCCGGCGCGAGGGCGGTGAAGCCCTCGGCGGCGAACCGGTCCGCCACGTCGGCCAGGTACGGGGTCAGGCCCCACCACTCCTGGACCACCACCAGGCCGGGGCCGACGCCCTGGGGAGGCCGGGCCAGGTAGCCGTGGGCCTGGCGGCCGCCGCTGGGGAAGGTGATGTTCTGCCGGGAGCCGCCCTGGTCAGGCATGGCTTCCTCTCGGGGGACGGGCCGCCGGGCGCGGCGGCGGCGGGTCGGGTCCGGTGGGGGTCGGGGTCGGTGCTGGGTTCGGACCGGTGCTGGGTTCGGGCCGGTGCTGGGTTCGGGCCGGTACTGGACGGGGGTCGGTGCCGGGGCGGGCGGGTGGTCAGCCCATCTCCTCCAGGGCGCGGCCCTTGGTCTCCTTGATGCAGAAGGCCACGAACGGGATGGAGAGCAGCGCGAAGACCGCGTAGATGACGTAGGTGGCCGAGAGGTTCCAGTCGGCCAGGTCGGGGAAGCTGACGGTGATCGCCCAGTTGGCGATCCACTGGGCGGAGGCGGCGACCGACAGCGCGAGCGCGCGGATCCGGTTGGGGAACATCTCGCCGAGCAGGACCCAGACCACCACGCCCCAGGAGAACGCGAAGCAGAACACGAAGACGTGCGCGGCGACCAGCGCCACCGTCGCGTAGGTGTTGTCCAGGGTGACGGAGTCGCCGGTGCCCTGCCGGTAGGAGAACGCCCAGGCGGCGGTGCCGAGCGCGACGGCCATCCCGGCCGAGCCGGCCAGGGCGAGCGGCTTGCGGCCGATCCGGTCGACCAGGGCCATCGCGATGACCGTGCCGATCACGTTGACGATGGAGGTGGAGAGGCTGATCAGCAGTGAGTTCGACTCGTTGATGCCGACCGACTGCCACAGGAAGGAGGAGTAGTAGAAGATCACGTTGATGCCGACGAACTGCTGGAACACCGAGGCGCCGATACCGACCCAGACGATCGGCAGCAGCCCGAACCGGCCGCCCAGCAGGTCCTTGAGCCGGGGCTTGTGGGTGGAGGCCAGCACCGAGTGGATCTCGGTCACCCGGGCGTCGAGGTCGACACCCTCGCCCTCGACCTCCAGCAGCACCTTGCGGGCCTGCTCCTCCCGGTTGTCGGCGATCAGGTAGCGCGGCGACTCCGGGATGGACATCGCCATCAGTCCGTAGACGAGGGCCGGGATCGTCTCCACGCCGAGCATCCACTGCCAGGCCTGGATACCGCCGAGGTGGCCGGTGGACTCGCCGCCGGCGGCCTGGTTGAGCGCCCAGTTGGCCAGCTGGGAGACGGTGATGCCGAGCACGATCGCCATCTGCTGGAACGAGGCCAGCCGCCCCCGGTAGGCGGTCGGGGCGACCTCGGCGATGTACGTCGGCGCGATCACCGAGGCGATGCCGATCGCCACGCCGCCGACCACCCGCCAGGTGGCCAGCAGCTCCAGGTTCGGCGGGAACATCGAGCCGAGGCCGCTGATCGCGAACAGGGCCGCGGCCAGCAGCATGGTGCGCACCCGGCCGAGGTGGTCGGCGAGCCGCCCGGCCACGACCGCCCCGGCCGCCGAGCCGAGCAGGGCGATCGCGACCACGAAGGCCGTCGTGCCGTTGCCGACCCCGAAGTGCTTCTGGATGCCCGTCACCGCGCCGTTGATGACGGCGCTGTCGTAGCCGAACAGGAACCCGCCCATCGCGGCGGCGGCCGAGATGAAGACGACGTGCCCGAGGTGCGCCTCGCCGGATGCCGGATGGGTCTGGGTCCTGGACACGCACGCTCCCCGGGTCGACGGTCCCGTCCGCGCGGCCGGGCGGGCAGGGTTCGGCTCACATTCGACCAGTGCCCGGGCGGTGGCGTCGCGATGAATGGGCCGAACGGGTGACGGAGCGTCAGCTGATTGAGCGGTCCGGGGGAACCGGTCCGGGGCGCGGCCTGCGGACCGCGCCGGAGCGGCGGGCGTTGCGGCGCAGCAGCTGGACGCGCGCCCCGGCGTCCGCGCCCCGGTCCCGCTCGGCGAGCCGGTCGGCCATCGCGTACTGCTCGGCGGCCGGCTTCTTGTCGTCGTACTTGAACTTGGCGCGGACCTCGCGGACGGTCAGGCGCAGCGCGGTCAGACCGGGGAGCAGCCGGGAGAACTCCCCCTCGCCGGGGGTGACCCGGACGTCCGGGCGCTCCGGCTGGAAGTGGGCCAGCTGGCGGTTGAGGATCTCCGCCTTGCCGGTCGGGTCGGTGACCAGTGACGCGGTGGCGTGGAAGTGCACCGAGGCGTAGTAGCTGGTCGGCGTGCCGGGCTCGCCGCGCCAGTGGCCCGGGGCGAAGGCGTAGTCGTCGGTGACCGCGAGGGTGACCTCCGGGTCGGCCCGGACGGCGGAGAGCAGGGGGTTGGGGGCGGCGAGGTGGAGCAGGATCTCGCCCCGGTCGGCGTCCAGCAGGAAGTGGGTGGGGACGAGCACCGGGCCCTGGCCCGGCCCGCCGTTGGCGGCGAGCAGGCCGAAGTCGCGGCCCTCGGCGAGCCAGGCGCGCCATTCGGCTTCGTCGCCCCGGTCCCAGGAACGGATCAGCATCGGGGCCCCCGGTCAGCCGGCGGAGCGGGTGGAGTCGGCGGCCCCGGTGCTCGGGGCGGAGTCGGTGCCGGGGTCGGGGGAGGGGCTCGGCGCCGTGAGCGCGCGCAGGTTGGCGGGGAGCGGCACGGTGGTGGAGGCGTCCGGCAGGGGCGTGCCGTATCCGCCGGTGACCGGGACCAGGCCGGCCCAGTACGGCAGGTCGAGGTCCTCGGTGTCGTCGGCGGCGAGAGCGGTCCGGCTCTTGGCGGAGACCTCGTCGAGGTCGAGCCGGATCACCGCGGTGGCGGCGAGCTCCTTGGCGTTGGCGGGGCGGACCTCGGCGGAGCGGCCGGGCACGACCTGGTCGACCAGGGCGTCCAGCGCGACGGTCAGCTCCTCGGGGTCGGTGACCTGGTGCGCGGTGCCGTGCGCCACCACCGAGCGGAAGTTGACCGAGTGGTTGAAGGCCGATTTGGTCAGCACCAGCGCGTCGACCAGGGTGACGGTGAGGCAGACCGGCAGGCCCTGCTCGCCGCGGGCGCCGCGCAGCGGCCGACTGCCCGTGGAACCGTGCACGTAGAGGCGGTCGCCGACCCGGGCGTGGATGGTGGGCAGCACGACCGGTGCGCCGTCGACGACGAAGCCAAGGTGGCAGAGGTAGGTGGCGTCCAGGACGGCGTGGATCGCCTCGCGCTCCCAGGTGGCCCGGTCCTTGTAGCGGGTGGGGGTGGTGCGCGCGGTGCGGGCGTAGGACGTGTCGTTGTCCGGTACGGTCGACATGACAACCTCTATGTACTAGTGCATACTCTGTTTTGTGCTAGGAGACTATCGGATGACCGGTCGGCGTGCCAGCGAGATTGCGGCCGAGATCGAGCGGGGGGTCAGCGGCGGACAGCTCGCCCCCGGGACGCCGTTGCCGCCGCTGCGCGACCTCGCGGCCGAACTCGGCGTCAACCCCAACACCGTGGCCGCCGCCTACCGGCTGCTCCGCGACCGGGGGGTGATCGAGACCGCCGGCCGCAAGGGCAGCCGGATCCGACCGCGCCCCGCCCACACCCCGCGCGACGAGATCCGGCTGCCCGTCCCGGCGCACGCCCGCGACCTCTCCCACGGGAACCCCGACCCGGCGCTGCTGCCCGACCTCACCCCTGCCCTCGCGGCCGCCGCCGAGGCCGCCCGCCGCGAACCGGTCCGCTACGGCGACCCGGCCGCCGACCCCGGACTGCTCGCCCTGGCCGGGGCGGCCTTCGCCGCGGACGGCCTGCCCGCCGGCCCGATCGCCGTCGCGTCCGGCTCGCTGGACACCATCGAGCGGATCCTGGTCACCCGGCTGCGCCCCGGTGACGCCGTCGCCGTCGAGGATCCGGGCTGGGGCAGCCTGCTGGACCTGCTGCCGGCGCTCGGCCTGCGCGCGGCGCCGGTCCGGCTCGACGACGCGGGCCCGCTGCCCGGCGCGCTGGCCGAGGCGCTGGACGGCGGCGCCCGGGCGGTGGTCGTCACCAGCCGGGCGCAGAACCCGACCGGCGCCGCCCTCACCGCCGGGCGGGCCGAGGAGCTGCGCGCCGTCCTGTCCGCCCACCCGGACGTGCTGCTGATCGAGGACGACCACGGCCACGGCATCGTCGATCAGCCCTACCACCCGCTGGCCGGTGCGGGCTCGCGGCACTGGGCGGTGGTGCGCTCGGCGGCCAAGGCCTACGGGCCTGACCTGCGGCTCTCGGTCGCGGTGGGAGACGAGGACACCGTCGGACGGGTGCTCGGGCGCCAGCGGCTCGGCGCCGGGTGGGTCAGCCACCTGCTCCAGCACACGGTGGCCGAGCTCTGGCGCACCGACGCCGCGCCGGCGGGGCGGGTGGCCGACGCCTATCGGGCGCGCCGGGGGGCGCTGATCGGCGAGCTGGCTGCGCGCGGCGTCGCGGCGCACGGGGCGAGCGGGCTGAACGTCTGGGTGCCGGTGCCGGACGAGGCTGTCGCGCTGGCCGCCCTGGTGCAGCGCGGCTGGGTCGTGGCGCCGGGCGCGCGCTACCGGCTCCAGTCGCCGCCCGGGCTGCGGGTCACGGTCGCCCAGTTGGACCCGGCCGACGCCGGGCGGCTGGCGGAGGATCTCGCGTCCGTGCTGAGCGGGTGGCACGGGATCGCCGGGGCGGGGGCGGACGGGGCGCCGTCGCGGTCGGTCTGAATCGGTCGGGCCCCACCTCCGGGGGGAATGGCGGGCCTTGGATTCCAGGTCAATGGCGAGGTCAATTTCGATTCGATCCGGATCGAATCGAAATTGACCTCGCCATTGACCGACCCGAAATAGTCGAGCCGATCAGTACCGATTGGTAACAAGCCGAGAAATTCACTGCAGATACCTAGCGGTAACAAGCGCGGGCATGTCAGATTCAACGCGCCACCGGCCGGCGGCCTACCCTCACCCCGTGTCTCCCCGCCCCCACCTGCGGGCGAGACCGATCGTTGGAGTTCCGTCGTGCCCGAAAACCGTTCGAGCATTTCCCGCACCAACGCCCGGTGGCGCGGACGGCTGCTCGCCGCCGCGCTCGCCCTGCCGCTCGCCGCCACCGGAATCGTGGCGGGAACCGCCGCCCCGGCCCGGGCCGCCGCACCGAGCGGCCCGACCGCCAGCGTCAGCCTCGGCGACAGCTACATCTCCGGGGAGGCCGGCCGCTGGAAGGGCAACTCCGTCACCAGCGGTGGCAACCGGGCCGGCACCGACCGGGCCTGGACCGGCAGCGGCTACGACCCGAGCCGGATCTACGGTGCCACCTACGCGAGCGGGTGCGACCGCTCGGACGTGGCCGAGGTGCGCAGCGCGCCGACCGTGGCCCAGGCCCAGATCAACCTGGCCTGCTCCGGGGCCGTCGCCGCCAACGTCTTCCGCGCCGCCAACGGCGGGCAGCCGTTCAAGGGCGAGGCCCCGCAGGCCGACCAACTCGCCGCCGTGGCCCGGGTGAACAACGTCAAGCTGGTCACCCTGTCGATCGGCGGCAACGACCTCGGCTTCGGCGACGTGATCTCGACCTGCGTGCAGGACTACCTCGTCTGGTACTCCTACTGCAACGACGACCAGCAGGACGCGGTCGACGGCCGGATGCCGGCCGCGATGGCCGGCGTCGGCAAGGCGCTCGACGAGATCCGCGCCGTGATGGCGGGCGCCGGGTACGCGGCCGGGGACTACCGGATCGTGCTGCAGTCCTACCCCTCGCCGATCCCGCGCGCCGCCGAGATCCGCTACCCCGAGAGCGGCTGGAGCCGCTCCGACACCGGCGGCTGTCCGCTCTGGAACGGCGACGCGGACTGGGCGCGCGACTCGCTGGTGCCGCAGATCTCCCGGGCGCTCGCCGGGGTCGCCAAGGCCAAGGGCGTGCAGTTCCTGGACCTGAGCGACATGCTCCAGGGCCGCGAGGTCTGCTCCAAGGCGACCCGGCAGGCCAGTTCGACCAGCGCGCCGTCCGCGACCACCAGCGAGTGGGCGCGGTTCCTGGACGGGGGGCTCAATACCTCGCAGGGCACCCTGCAGGAGTCGCTGCACCCCAACTACTACGCGCAGCAGGCGCTCGGGCGCTGCCTGACCCTGCTGTACGGGCGGACCAGCGGTGACTGGGGGTGCCGCAACACCGCCGGACAGGACGCCAACGGGATGTACCTGACGGCGAAGTAGCCGCCGGAAAACGGGCGTTGCCCGGCCCCTCGTCTGTGCGGCGGGGGGCCGGGCAACGTGCGTGCGGTGCGACCGCCGCCTCCGGTCAGCCCTTGGCGAGCAGCGCCTGGGTGTGCTCCTTGACCTGGTCCCGCGTCAGATAGGCGTCCGTGTACTCGAAGTCACGGAGCCGGGCGGGCTGTCGGGCGAGGAACCCGGTGCGCACGAAGTCGTCGCCGGCGGTCGCGTTGAGCAGCCAGTTCGCGCCGACCCGGAACTTGGCGGCGTTGGTGCGCATCGCCATCAGGTGGTAGCCGCGCGCCACCAGCTGCGCCGGCACGCCGCGCAGCTCCACCCCGAGCGGCTTGGAGACGGCGTCCTTGCCGCCGAGGTCCACCACCAGGCCCAGGTCCTTGTGGTAGTAGGGCTCCAGCGGCTGGTTGCGGAGCGCGGCGATCACATTGTTGGCCACCGCCCGGCCCTGGCGGGCCGAGTGCTGGGCGGTGGGCGGGCACATCGCGCCGTCGCCCTTGGCGAGGTCGGGAACGGCGGCGGCGTCGCCGAGCGCGAACACGCCCTCGAACGGGGCCACCCGCATCTCCGCCGTCACCGCGATCCGCCCGCGCACCGTCTCCGCGTCCAGGGTGGCGATCAGCGGGCTCGCGGCGACGCCGGCCGTCCAGATCAGGGTCCGGCAGGGGAGCACCCGGCCGTCGGTGAACTTCACCGACTCGGCGCCGACCTCGGCCACCGACACGCCCAGCGAGACCTCGATGCCGCGCTCGCGCAGGACCTCCAGGGCCGCGGTGCCGAGGGCGTCGCCGAGCTCGGGCATCAGCTTGGGGGCGATGTCGATGAGGTGCCACTTGATCTGCCGGGCGTCGAGCCTCGGGTAGCGGTGGGCGGCGGCCGTGGTCAGACGCTGGAGGCAGGCGGCGGTCTCGGTGCCGGCGTAGCCGCCGCCGACCACCACGAACTGGAGCCGGGACTCGCGCTCCCGCTGGTCCGGGGTGGCCGAGGCGAGGTCCAGCTGGGCGATCACATGGTCACGGACGTACGCCGCCTCGGCGAGGGTCTTCATGCCGCGCGCGTAGTCGGTCAGACCGGGGATGTCGAAGGTGCGGGTGACGCTGCCGGGGGCCAGCACCAGGTAGTCGTACTTCTGCGCCACCACCTCGTCGGTGATCTTGCGCACCACGCAGACCTTGGCGGCCGGGTCCACCCCGATCGCGCCGCCGGGGACGATGTGGGTGCGGCGCAGCGAGCGCCGCAGCGAGACGGCCACCGACTGCGGTGTGAGCACACCGGCCGCCACGTGCGGCAGCAGCGGCAGGTAGAGCTGGTAGCTGAACGGGGTGACCAGGGAGATCTCCGCCTCCGCCGGGGAGAGCTTGCGCTCCAGCCGGCGCGCGCACTCCAGTCCGGCGAAGCCGCCGCCCACGATCAGGATCCGGGCTCGTTCCATCGTGCGTCCCTCACAGTGCAGGTCGTTCCGCCGCGGGTCGTGGCGCCGGGGGCCGTTCCGTCACGGCGCGGCCCTCGGTGGGCGCGGAGGTGGCGGTGCGGGTGCGGCGGTGCGAGTGCGGTGGTGCGGGTCATGGCCGATGCGGGTCGTGGCCGGTTGCGGGTCGCGGCTGCAGCGGTCCCCGGCTACTGTCCGCCACGTTCGCACGGAGCGGCGGGGGCTGCCACCGGGGCGACCCGGGCGGGCGAGCGGGTCGGGTTGTGCGGCCGGGCCGGGTGGGGGAGCCGGACGACCCGGGCGAGCGGGCCGGGCTGCCACCGGGGCGACCCGGGCGGGCGAGCGGGTCGGGCGACACCCGCCGCGTGCATATGCCCGATAGGCTGTGCGCCGTGCTCCCCGAGGTGACGGCGGTCCGTTATGTGACGCCACTGCGAGAAGGCGGCTCGATGCCGGGCCTGGTCGAGGCCGACGACCGGCGGCTGTACGCGCTGAAATGGGTCGGCGCGGCGCAGGGCCGCAAGGCGCTGGTGGCGGAGGTGCTGGCCGGGGAACTCGGCCGGCGGCTCGGACTGCCGGTGCCCGAGCTGGTGACCGTCGACCTGGACCCGGTACTGGCCCGCAGCGAGCCGGACCCGCAGATCCAGGACCAGATGCGCGCCAGCGGCGGCCTCAACCTGGGCATGGCCTTCGTCAGCGGCGCGCTCAACTTCGACCCGCTCTGCTTCGAGGTGGACGCCGGGCTGGCCGGGCAGGTGCTCTGGTTCGACGCCCTCATCGGCAACGTCGACCGCTCCTGGCGCAACCCCAATCTGCTGGTCGCCACCGGTGGGCTGCGCCTCATCGACCACGGCGCGAGCCTGATCTTCCACCACCACTGGCCCGGTGCCGCCGCCTGGATCCGCCGGCCGTACGACGCCTCCGACCACGCCCTGCTGCGCGCCGAGCCGGACCTGCTCGCCGCCGACAAGGCGCTCGCGCCGCTGGCCGAGGCGGCGATCGAGGAGGCGGTGGCGCGGATCCCGGACGTCTGGCTGGTGGACGAGCCCGGCTTCGACTCGCCCGAGGCGGTGCGCGCGGCGTACCGCACCCAGCTGACCGAGCGACTGGCCGGTCCGCGCGACTGGCTGCCGGAGGTGTCCGCATGACCGAGCCGATCCGGTCGGCCCTGCCGCCCGTCGCCGAGCTGCACGACTACGAGTACGCGGTGATCCGGGCGGTGCCCCGGGTGGAGCGCGGTGAGTGCGTCAACGTGGGCGTGCTGCTGTACTGCCGGCAGAGCGCCCACCTGGCCGCCAGGACCCATCTGGACCAGGCGCGGCTGCTGGCGCTGGACCCGGTGGCCGACGTGTCCGGGGTGCGGCGGGCGCTGCAGGGCATCGAGGCGGTCTGCGAGGGCGGACCGCAGGCCGGTCCGGCGGCCTCGGACAACCCGGGGCAGCGGTTCCGCTGGCTGACCGCCCCGCGCAGCGCGGTGGTGCAGCCGGGGCCGGTGCACACCGGGCTGACCTCGGACCCGGAGACCGAGCTGCGCCGGCTGTTCGACCAGCTGGTGCTCTGAGGACCCGGGCGGTCGGGCCTTCGGTACGGGTGCGGCGGTTGACTGCCGGATCTTTGCCGTGATCAAAGCTTGAGATACTGAAGCACTCGGTCGTAGGCTGACCTCATGGGTTCGACAGCGACCACGACCGTACCGACCAACGCCGAGCTGATGGAGGCGCTGGCCGCCGTCGGTGCCGCGTACTTCCAGGACTTCGCGGCCGCCGCCGCCAGGCACGGTCTCTCCTCCTCGCAGGCCAAGGCGCTCGGCGCCGTCCAGGAGCCGGTGCCGATGCGCGCGCTGGCCGGGCGGCTCGGCTGCGACGCCTCCAACGTGACCGGGATCGTCGACCGGCTGGAGGCCCTGGGCCTGGCCCGCCGGGAAGCCTCGGCGGGGGACCGGCGGGTCAAGATCGTGGTCATCAGCGAGCAGGGCCGGGAGATCCTGTCGCTGGTCCGCGGTGAGATGAGCCGCACCCACCAGTCCTTCGAGACCCTCAGCGAGGAGCAGCGGAGCGCGCTGCACTCGATCTGCCTCCAGGTGCTGCCGGTGCTCAGCGGCCGGCAGTAGGGCGGAGCAGGGCGGGGTGCCGTCCGGGTACGGGCCGGGTGCAGGGCGGGGTGCCCTCCGGGTACGGGCCGGGTGCCGTCCGGGTACGAGGCCGCTCCCGGGCTGTCCGCGGGCTGCTCCCGTCGCCCGCGGATCGCGGGGGCCGGTCCGGCGCGGGTCGGGCTGACCTCGGCTGTTAGGCTTGCGAAGCGTGAGCGCGAAGCCCCAGATCCCCAATGTCCTGGCCTCCCGGTACGCCTCGGCGACCCTGGCCCAGCTGTGGTCCCCCGAGCACAAGGTGGTCCTCGAGCGCCACCTGTGGCTCGCCGTCCTGAAGGCCCAGCAGGACCTCGGCGTCGAGGTGCCCGCCACCGCCGTCGCCGACTACGAGCGCGTGATCGACCAGGTCGATCTCGCCTCCATCGCCGCCCGTGAGCGGATCACCCGGCACGACGTGAAGGCCCGGATCGAGGAGTTCAGCGACCTCGCCGGCCACGAGCAGATCCACAAGGGCATGACCTCCCGGGACCTGACCGAGAACGTCGAGCAGCTGCAGATCCGGCAGTCCCTGGAGCACGTGCGCGACCGCACGGTCGCCGTGCTGGTCCGCCTGGGCCGGCTCTCCGCCGAGCACGCCGAGCTGGTCATGGCCGGCCGCTCGCACAACGTGGCCGCGCAGGCCACCACCCTCGGCAAGCGCTTCGCGTCGATCACGGACGAGCTGCTGGTCGCCTTCCGCCGACTGGAGGAGCTGATCGCCCGCTACCCGCTGCGCGGGATCAAGGGCCCGGTCGGCACCGCGCAGGACATGCTGGACCTGCTCGGCGGCGACACCGAGAAGCTCGCCGAGCTGGAGCGCCGGGTCGCCGGCCACCTCGGCTTCGACAACGTGCTGATCAGCGTGGGCCAGGTCTACCCGCGCTCGCTGGACTTCGAGGTGCTGACCGCCCTCGTCCAGCTGGCCGCCGCGCCGTCCAGCCTGGCCAAGACCATCCGCCTGATGGCCGGCCACGAGCTCGTGACCGAGGGCTTCAAGGAGGGCCAGGTCGGCTCCTCGGCGATGCCGCACAAGATGAACACCCGCTCCTGCGAGCGCGTCAACGGCCTCGCCGTGATCCTGCGCGGCTACGCGTCGATGACCGGCGAGCTGGCCGGCGACCAGTGGAACGAGGGCGACGTCTCCTGCTCGGTGGTCCGCCGGGTCGCGCTGCCGGACGCCTTCTTCGCCTTCGACGGCCTGCTGGAGACCTTCCTGACCGTTCTCGACGAGTTCGGCGCCTTCCCGGCCGTGGTCGAGGCCGAGCTGGACCGCTACCTGCCGTTCCTGGCCACCACCAAGGTGCTGATGGGCGCGGTGCGCGCGGGCGTCGGCCGGGAGACCGGGCACGAGGTCATCAAGGAGCACGCCGTCGCCTCCGCGCTCGCGATGCGGGCCGGGGCCCGGGAGAACGAGCTGCTGGACCGGCTGGCGAACGACGACCGGATCCCGCTGGACCGGGCCGGGCTGGACGCGCTGCTGGCCGACCGGCTGTCCTTCACCGGTGCGGCCGGCGCCCAGGTCGCCGAGGTCGTCCGCCAGGTCGAGGCCGTCGCGGCCGCGTACCCGGAGGCCGCCAAGTACGCGCCGGGCGACATCCTCTGACGGTTGTCCGACCCCGGTCACCGGGCCCCGCCACCGTTCGGGTGGCGGGGCCCGCGGTGCGTCCGGGGCCCTCTTCCGCCGGGAGGCTCAGCCCCGTTCCGGGGCCGGGTGGCCCGGGTCGAGGGGCGGGGCGTTGGTGCCGCAGGCGTAGCGGCAGTCCGGTTCGGCCACCGGGTGGTGGTCCTCCGGGGCCAGGACGTTGCCGTGCACGGCGACCAGGGCCGTGAGTCCGCCCGCCACGAGCAGTCCGGCGCAGATCAACATCGCGGTGCGGAAGGCGGAGTCGACCGCCGACGGCACCTGGTAGGCGTCTCCGCTCAGACCCGCCAGCGCGGGCAGTGCGGCGACCGCCAGCAGACCGGCCGCCCGGGCCGCGGCGTTGTTGACCCCGCTCGCGATGCCCGCGTGCCGTACCTCGACCGCCGCCAGCACGGTCGCGGTCAGCGGAGCGACCAGCAGCACCATCCCGCTCCCCATCACCGCGACGGCCGGCAGTACGTCCGTCCAGTAGGAGGCGTCGGGACCGATCCGCAGCATCAGCAGCACGCCCACCGCGCACAGCAGCGGGCCGACGGTGAGCGGCAGCCTCGGGCCGATCCGCTTGCCCAGCCGGCCCGCCCGGGCGGAGAGCGCCAGCATGATCACGGTGATCGGCACCAGGGCCAGTCCGGAGACCAGCGGGGAGAAGCCGGAGACGATCTGCAGCTGGACGACCAGGAGGAAGAAGACCCCGCTGAACGCCGCGTACACGGCGAGGGTGACCAGGTTGACGGCGGTGAACAGCCGTGAGGAGAACAGGCCCAGCGGCAGCATCGGCTCCGGGGTGCGGCGCTCGACCACGATGAAGGCGGCGCCGAGCAGGAGGCCGGCCGCGCCGGTGACCCAGACCGTGGCGGAGAGGCCGCTCCCGGCGGCCGTCAGCGCATAGGTGACGGAGCCGAGCGCGAGCGCGGCCAGTACCGCGCCGAGCACGTCGAAGCGCCCGGTCGAGCTCTCGTCCCGGCTCTCCGGGACGTGCCGGGCGGCCACCGCGATCACCATCGCGGCCAGCGGCAGGTTCAGCAGGAAGATCCAGCGCCAGCCCGGGCCGTCCACCAGCCAGCCGCCGAGGAACGGGCCGACCGCCGCCGACACCCCGCCGAGGCCGGACCAGAGGCCGACCGCCGCTGAGCGGTCGTCCGGATGGAACACCGCCTGGAGCATCGCCAGCGAGCCCGGGGTGAGCAGCGCCCCGCCGATGCCCTGCACGGCGCGGGCCGCGATCAGCACCTCGATGGTCGGCGCGGCGGCGCAGGCGGCGGACGCGGCGGCGAACCAGACCACGCCCAGCAGGAAGATCCGGCGCCGCCCGTACCGGTCGCCGAGCGCGCCGCCGAGCAGGATCAGGCCCGCCAGGGTGAGCAGATAGGCGTTGAGCGTCCATTGCAGGGCGGCGAGCTGGGCGCCGAGATCGGTGCCGATCCGGGGCAGTGCGACGTTCACGACGGTCCCGTCGAGCATCGCCATGCTGGAGCCGAGCACCGTCGCCAGAAGTACCCAGCGTCCCTGCGCGGTGCCCAACCGCAGGGTGCCGGCATCGGTGGTGGTCACGGCCCATGGTGGGGCTCCCGGGGCCGACGTGACAAGGGTCACCGGGGGTGTGTCGGGGATGTCCGTTCCGTGAGTGATCGTGTGCGGACTGATGACGACATCGGCGGAGGGTGGTGGATCACGTGCGCGCAGTGAATGGATTGTGTGCGTACTGTGCACGTCTCTCATGCGGAGCGTCACGGTGTTCCGGACTTTGGTCCCGGGTCCCGGAGATCGACATTGCTTCACCCGAACGGATGGGTTTTAGTTCAGCGACCGCCCGGCGTCAGCCCGGGTGGCCACCGGGTGGAACGCCTAGTCCTGCCGCTGCCCGGTGGTTCGCAACGAACTCTGTACGGCAGGAGCGGGGGACCCACAGGTAAGTCGCCGGAACCGAATTGACGGTCCGGCTTGGGGTGAAGCCGCATTTCTCTGCGGCCGGGCAACTCCAGCCCGAACCCGACAGCTCACCTCGCAGGCGTCGGAGAGGACATTTCCATGCCCGCACAGGCTCGTCGTATCGCCATGCCCCGCGCCGTCCGCATCGGCATCGCCACCGCCGTCACCGGCGCCGCCTTCGCCCTCCCGCTGGTGACCACCGTCACCGCCCAGGCGCACGAGGCCCCGGCCGCCGGCCACACGCAGCAGACCAGCACCTGGACCGGCGCCACCAGCGTCGACGCCGCGCCGGCCGCTGCTGCCGAGACCGCTCCGGCCGCTCCTGCCGCCGAGGCCGCTCCGGTCGACTACAAGGTCGTCGGCGGGGACACCCTGTCGAAGATCGCCGACGCGAAGAACGTCGAGGGTGGCTGGAAGGCGCTGTTCGAGCACAACCGCTCGGTCATCGGTGCCAACCCGAACCTCATCTACCCGGGTCAGCAGCTCGCGCTCGGCGCCAAGGCCGCCGAGGCCGCCAAGCCGGCCGCTCCGGCCGAGGCTGCCAAGCCGGCCGCCCCCGCCGCCAAGGCGCAGGCCTCGCAGGACTCGGTGAAGCCGGCCGCTCCGGCCGCGAAGCCGGCGGCCCCGGCTGCCAAGCCCGCCGTCAAGCCCGCTGCCCAGCCCGCCGTTCAGGCCGTCGTCGCCCCGGTCGCGAAGCCGGCCACCGCGGCTCCGGTCGCCGCCACCTCCGGCTTCTTCGCCCCGCTGGCCAACCCGAAGCTCGGCACCGCCTACGGCGTGGCCGGCTCGATGTGGGCCTCCGGCCACCACACCGGCGCCGACTTCGTCGCTGCCACCGGCACCCCGCTGCGCGCGGTCGCGTCCGGCACCGTGGTGAAGGCCGGCAACGGCGGCGCCTACGGCAACGAGGTCGAGATCAAGCTCGCCGACGGCAAGTACGCCGAGTACGCGCACCTGTCCTCGATCGGCGTGTCCATCGGCCAGACCGTCACCGCCGGCCAGCAGATCGGCCTCTCCGGTGCGACCGGCAACGTGACCGGCCCGCACCTGCACTTCGAGATCCGCACGGGCTCGGAGTACGGCTCGGACATCGACCCGATCGCCTACCTGCGGGCGCACGGCGTCGCGATCTGACCCTCGGTCGGATCAACTGCCACCGCTGGGTGCGGGGCGAAACGACCTCCCGGAATGGTCATGTCGGGTGACCGCTGGACCGGGTGGACGCCGCACCTGAGTGGATCGACGGGCGCGGGACACGCCCGTCCTGCCGGCCGGCCCGGCCCGCGAGAGAGATCTCGTGGGCCGGGCCGGCCGTCGTCGTGCCGGGGGAGTGGAGGGCTGATCGGGGGTCAGGGGTGCTTGGGAGAAGGCCGGTTCGGCTGCCGGTGGTGCGGGGCCGGTGGGTCAGGACCGGGGCTTCAGGACCGGTGGGCGGCCGGCTCCTGCTCGGCGGCGGACAGCAGTTGGTGCACCCGGTGGCCGAACTCGTCGGCGTCACGGGCCGGTTCGAGGAAGACCAGGCGGACGTCGCGGTGACCGTGCGGCTGGTCCAGTCGGAGCACCAGGCCGTACCGGTCGAGCGCGAGCGGACGGATCTCGGGGCGGTCGGCGAGCAGCTCCGGGTCGAGCAGTCGGGTGAGCACGGCGAGCGCGTCGGGGTGGTCGTCGGCGAGGTGGGTGAGCAGGCCGGCCTCGTAGCGGGCCAGCGGGTCGGGGGCGGCCGCCGCGAGGTCGGCGCCGGTGATCGCGGTGGTGCCGTACGGGGTCGAGAGCACGGCGTGCGCGACGTCCAGGCGGAGGTGCACGCTGAGGCCGTCGTCCGCGAGGTGGGCCAGGTGGAGCCGGCCGGCCAGGGTGAGACGCCCGCGGACCCGGTCCCGGACGGCCACGGGGGCGATGTCGGTGAGGTCGAGCACGACGGCGAGGCCGTCCTGCTCGCGGGCGGTGGCGGAGGTGACCGGGGAGTCGAGCGGCGCGCGCAGCCGGAGCCGGGAGCCGTGCACCGAGACAGGGGTGGAGAGTTCGTGCTGCTCGCCGCCGGCGCGGAGGACCACCGAGGAGGTGGCGGTCAGCAGGCTGCCGATCCGTTCGGCGGCGGTGGGCTCGGGAATCTCGGCATCGTGCTGCGGGTGCGGGCTCATGGGATCGGGACCTCCGGCGGACGAGCTGACCTTGTAGTTAGGTGAGCCTAACCTAATGAATCGGGGGGATGAGGGCAAGGTGCCGGCACGGCGGGTGTCGGTGGGGCGGGGCGGAGTGGCGTCGGGGTGGGGTCGGAGTGGCGTCGGGGTGGGGTCGGAGTGGGGTGGCGCGGAAGCGCGCGAAGGGCCCCGACTCGGCTTAGGTTCTAGGAGTCGTTGCAACACCCCAGTTCAGGGGATGCATTGGACTTCGAGATCCGTGAGGACCGGACAGCCCAGGGGCCTGTGAGGCTGAGCCGGGAGCGGGAGGCATACTCCCGGCTCATGGAGCAGGGTCACACCAACGTGCAGGCGTGCCGGATCATCGGCATCGACAGCAGGACCGGCCGCAAGTGGCGCGACGGCCGCAGCGCGGACCGCCGGCAGAAGGCGGCTCCACCGATCAACGCGGTGGTGCCGCCTTCCGGTCCGTCCAGGTACCTGACCGAGGACGAACGCATCCACATCGCCGACCGCCTGCGGGAGAAGGCCACGATCCGGGCGATCGCCGCGGAGCTGGGCCGCAGCCCGTCCACGGTCAGCCGGGAGACGCGCCGCAACGGGCATCTCGGCAGCGGTGCCTACCGGCCGCACGCGGCCCAGGCCCGTGCCGACGCCCGCCGGCCCCGCCCCAGCCCCGCAAGATCCTCTCGAACCCGGAACTGCGCTCGGCGGTGCAGGAGTTGCTGGACGAGAAGTGGAGCCCGGAGCAGATATGCCAGGCTCTGCGGACCAGGTTCCCCGACCGGCCGGAGATGCACGTCGTGCCCGAGACCGTCTACCAGGCCCTCTTCGTCCAGGGCCGGGGCGAGCTCCGCCGCACTCTCGCCGGCGCCCTGCGGACCGGACGCGCCCGCCGCAGGCCCCAGCGGCAGGCCAACCGCCGGCAACCGCGCTTCATCGACCCGATGGTCATGATCAGCGAACGCCCCGCCGAGGCCGCCGACCGGGCAGTGCCCGGCCACTGGGAGGGCGACCTGATCATCGGCAAGGACCACAAGTCGGCGATCGGCACCCTGGTCGAGCGCTCCACCCGCTACGTGATGCTGCTGCACCTGCCCGGCGACCACACCGCCGAGACCGTCCGCGACGCCCTGGTCGCCACCGTCCGGACCCTCCCGGCCGAACTGAAGCGCTCACTGACCTGGGACCAGGGGACCGAGATGGCCGCCCACAAGAGCTTCACCGTCGCCACCGCCGTCCCGGTCTACTTCTGCGACCCGGGCAGTCCCTGGCAGCGCGGCTCCAACGAGAACACCAACGGCCTGCTGCGGCAGTACTTCCCCAAGGGCACGGACCTGTCCCTCCACGCCCCCGAACACCTCGCCGCCGTCGCCGACCAGCTCAACCGCCGCCCACGCAAAACGCTCGGCTGGGAAACCCCAGCCGAGCGCCTCGCTAAACTCATCGCGGCCTAGACACACGACCACGTGTTGCAACGACCCCTAGAAACTGCCCGGCGTCGGGGCCCTTCCGGTACGGATGGTGGGTGCGGGTCAGGCGACGACCGCCTGGGCGTCGATCTCCACCAGCATCGGCTCCTGCGGGAGCTCGCAGAAGATCGTGGTCCGGCAGGGCTTCACGCCGCCCGGCGGGATGTTCTCCTCGATGAACTCGGCGTAGACCTCGTTCATCAGCGGGAAGTCGGCGCGCTTGGTGAGGTACACGCGGAACATCACCACGTCCTCGACGGTCGCGCCGCCCGCCTCGACGATCGCCTTGACGTTCTCCAGGGTGCGGCGGGTCTGCGCCTTCACGTCGCCGTGGTGGAGGTACTCGCCGGTGGCCGGGTCCTGCGGGCCCTGGCCGGACACCTGGAGGATCGGGCCCTTGCGGACGCCCTGGGAGAACATCCAGGCCGGGGCGGGGGCGCCGTCGGTACGGATCTCGGTCTTGTCGTTCTGGACGCTCATGTGTGCTCACTTCCTCGACGGGGGAGGGGGTAGGGGCGGTGGGTGGTGCGGTGGTGTCGTGGTGCGGTGGTTTTCAGTGGCGCGGGGGCTGGCCGCAGTCGGCGGAGATCGCCCGTGCGGTGGCGAGCAGTTGGGGCAGCAGCTCCAGCACCTGCTCGTACGGGAGCACGACGTCCGGGACGGAGATCGAGGCGGCGGCGACCACTCGGCCGCTGGCGTCGCGGATCGGCGCGGCCACGCAGTTGATGAACGCCTCGTGCTCGGCGTGGTCCTGTGCCCAGCCCTGGGCGGCGACCTTCTCCAGCTCGGCCAGCAGTGCCTCGGGAGTGGTCAGGGTGCGCGCGGTGTGCGGGGTGAAGTCGATGCCGGCCACCACCCGCCGCCGTTCGGGCGTGGGCAGGTCGGCGAGCAGCACCTTGGACACCGCGGCGCTGTGCAGGGCGGCCCGGAGGCCGATCCGCGAGTACATCCGCACCGGGTGCCGGGAGTCGTACTTGTCGATGTAGACCACCTCGCCACCCTCGTACGCGGCCAGGTGCACGGTCTGGCCGGTGCCGGCGTTCAGTTCGGCGAGGTACGGTGCGGCGATCCGGCGGACCCCGCGCTGTTCCAGGGCGAGCCCCGAGAGCGCGAACAGGCCGGCGCCCAGGTGGTAGCGGTACCCGGCGTCGCGGTAGACGAATCGTTCCTCTTCGAGGCTCTGGAGCAGCCGGAGCACGGTCGTCTTGTGCACACCGAGCACCTCGGCCAACTGGTCCAGGGAGCGCTCGCCCTCGCCGAGCTCGGCGAGGATGCGCAGGGCGCGGGTGACGGTCTGGCTCATGGCGCTCCAAGGGCCGGGGTGGCGGCCGGTCGAGGGTCGGGAGCACCGCCCCCTGGCGCGACGGGCGAGGAGCGGTGGGCGTGTGCGGCAGTGGGGGAAGGGGCGGGGGAGCGGGCGGGGGAGAGGGGCGGCGGGTCGGTGGGGGAGGCGTCCGTGCTGGTGAGCGCTGCGGGGAGCGCAGGGGACACGATGCCATCCGCCGACACCCGGGTGGCAGCCCAGGCCTCTGGTGAGGCGTCGAGCAGGGCGTCGACCACCGCGTCGGGCGGCAGCTCGGCCTGGTCCCCGTGGGTGGTCAGCGCGCAGGCCGCGCTCAGATGGCCCAGTCGCAGGCGGCGCCGCTGGTCGAGGCCGCGTACGGTGCCGGCCAGGTAGCCGGCGGCGAAGGCGTCGCCCGCGCCCGTCGCCTCGACCACCTCGACCGTCAGCGCCGGTTCGGCGACGGCCGTGCCGTCGCGCCCGATCGCGGTCACCAGCCGGGCCTCGTCCTTGACCACGACGGTGGCCGGCGACGGGAAGAGGCGGCGCAGGGCGTGCGGATCCCCGGTGCCGAAGGCGGACTCGGCCTCGTCGGCGCCGAGCAGCAGCAGGTCGGCCGCGTCCAGCAGGGGCGGCAGCACCGAGAGGTCACGGTCGCGCCAGAGCGCCGGACGCCAGTTGAGGTCGAAGCTGACCAGTCGGCCGGGGCGGCGTTCCGCCAGCAGTGTGCGGAGCAGGGCGAGGCAGTCGTCGGAGAGCGCGGCGGTGATGCCGGACAGGTGGAGCAGCCGGGCCCCGGCCAGCAGACGGGCAGCCGTCGGGTCGTCCAGCAGTTCGGGGGAGAGGGCGGCCGCCGCCGAACCCCGCCGGTGGTAGTGCAGCCGGCTCCGTCCCGGGCCGAGGTCGTGGCGGTCGCCGGTGGTGCCGCCGACCTCCTTGAGGTAGACGCCGGTCGGGCGGTGCGGGTCGACCGCGACGGCGGAGACGTCCACCCCGCGGGCGGTCAGTTCGCCGAGGAGGCGGCGGCCGAAGCCGTCGTCGCCGACCCGGCTGATCCAGGCGCTCGGCACGCCCAGGGCGGTCAGGGCACCGGCCACATTGGACTCGGCGCCGCCGACGGCGAGCCGGAAAGTCTCCACGGACTCCAGTGGGCCCGCGCGGTCGGGGAGGAGCACGGCCATCGACTCGCCCAGGCAGACGGCCAGGGGGGCGGGGGGCGCGGCGGGCGTCGTGGGTGCGGTGGGTGTCGCGGGTGTCGGTGTCTGCGTCCGGGGTGGCGTCGGGGACGGCTCCTGGGTGGCCGGTGTGCGGTGCGGTGCGGCCGTCGGATCGCCGGGCGACGGGGTGGCCTCGCTCGCGGCGGCGTCCTGGCGTGGCATCTGCTGGGCTCCTCGGAGTACTGCGGCCCGGCCGGGTGGGGGTGCTGCGGCGAGCCTGGCTGACCCGCGTGCGGCGGGCGGCTGTCGTTGACCTTCGTCCGGCGCCGATGCTAGAACCGTGTTGCCAGCATGTGCAACCCTCATTGCACATGTTGCAACATGGCAGATGGAGGAAGACGGTGGACCAGACCTTCGCGAGCAGTGGCAGCGACGGCAGTGGGAGTGGTGGCGGCGGTCGCGGGACCGGCGGCCCGGGCGGCCCCGGCGGTGGTGGTTCAGGCATCGACGCCGGTGCGGTGGCGGCACTCGCCGAGGAGGTGCTCGACTGGCGGTTCAAGGCGCTGCCGCCGGCCGCCGACGGCCTGACCGTCCGCCAGTACCTCGCCACCGGACCCACCCTGGCCGACCTCGGCACCCCGCTGCTCACGCTCGACGCGGGCGCACTCGACCACAACCTGCGCACCATGGCCCGCTGGTGCGCGGACGCCGGCGTGGCGCTCGTCCCGCACGGCAAGACCACCATGGCCCCCGCGCTCTGGCAGGCGCAGCTGGACGCGGGCAGCCACGGCATCACCCTCGCCAACCTGCCGCAGCTCCGGGTCGCCCGCGCCTTCGGTGTGCGGCGGCTGCTGCTCGCCAACTCCCTGCTCGACCCGGCGGGCCTGCGCTGGCTGGCGGGAGAGCTCGCCGCCGACGCCGACTTCGCCTTCGCCTGCTGGGTCGACTCGGTGGAGAGCGTCCGACTGATGGACGAGGCACTGCGCGCGGCCGGTGCCGAGCGTCCGGTCGAGGTGCTGGTCGAACTCGGCGGCCCCGGTGGCCGCACCGGTGCGCGCACCGTCGACGGGGCGGTGGAGATCGCGGACGCCGTCCGCCGCGCGCCGACCCTCCGGCTGGCCGGTATCGGCGGGTACGAGGGTGCGTTGGCGCACGACGCGAGCGAGGGCGGGCTCGGCACGGTGCGCGGGTACCTGCGGTCGCTGGCCGAGCTGCACGGGCGGCTGGCCGGGCGGTACGCCGAGGACGCCCCGCCCGTGGTCACGGCCGGTGGCAGCGCCTACTTCGACCTGGTGGCCGAAGAGTTGGGGGCGCTGCCGGAGGCCTTCGTGGTGCTGCGCTCGGGCGCCTACCTCGCGCACGACGACGGCTTCTACCGGGGGATCTCGCCGCTCGCCCGGGGTGCGGAGGCGTCGGGTGCCGGTGGGGGAGGAGCGCTGCGCGGGGCGCTGCACGGGTGGGCGCGAGTGGTGTCCCGGCCCGAGCCGCAGCTGGCGCTGCTCGATGCGGGCAAGCGCGACCTGCCGTTCGACGAGGGACTGCCGGAACCGCATCTGGTCCGGGGCGGGGCGGAGTTGACGGGCACGGCGGCGCGGATCACCGCGCTCAACGACCAGCACGCGTTCCTTCGGGACGCGGGCGACCTCGCGCCGGTCGGCGCCGTGCTGCGGCTCGGCATCTCGCACCCGTGCACCGCCTTCGACAAGTGGACGCTGATCCCGGTGCTGGACGATGCCTCGGCGGCCGAGCCCAAGGTGACCGGGCTGGTCAGGACGTTCTTCTGATGAGTACCAGCGGCGGTGGGAGCGTGCTGTTCCGCGGCGCCACGGTGGTGGACGGCACGGGGGCCGGGCGGTACCGGGCGGACGTGCGGATCGCCGGCGGGGTGATCGTCGAGGTCGGGGCGCCGGGCGGGTCGGGCGGGTCGGGTGGTGGGCGGAGTGCCGGTGGTGTCGGCCGGTCGGGTGCTGGCGCGGCGCGGACGGTCGATGCGGACGGGCTGGTCCTGGCACCCGGATTCATCGACATGCACGCCCACTCCGACCTCGCCCTGCTCCGCGAACCGGAGCACCCCGCCAAGGTCACCCAGGGCGTGACCTGCGAGGTCCTCGGCCAGGACGGCCTCTCCTACGCGCCGGTCGACGACACCACCCTGCCCGCGCTCCGCCGCCAGATCGCCGGCTGGAACGGGGATCCGGACGACCTCGACTGGGACTGGCGCACCGTCGGCGGCTACCTGGACCGGCTGGACCGGACCTGCCCCGCCGTCAACGCCTGCTACCTGGTGCCGCACGGCTCGCTGCGCATGCTCGCCATGGGCTGGGAGAACCGGGCCCCGAGCGCCGCCGAACTCGACCGGATGCGCGAGCTGTTGGCGCAGGGGCTGGTCGAGGGCGCGGTCGGGATGTCGAGCGGCCTGACGTACACCCCGGGGATGTACGCCGGAACGGCCGAACTGGTCGAACTCTGCCGGGTCGTCGCCGGCTTCGGAGGTTTCCACGCCCCCCACCAACGCTCCTACGGGGCAGGTGCGTTGGAGGGCTACGAGGAGATGGTCGAGATCGCCCGGCGGTCCGGCTGCCCGCTCCACCTCACCCACGCCACCATGAACTTCGGTGTCAACGAGGGCCGCGCCGGTGAACTGCTGGCCCTGCTCGACCGGGCCCTCGACGACGGCGTGGACCTCACCCTGGACAGCTATCCCTACCTGCCCGGATCCACCACCCTGGCCGCCCTGCTGCCCAGTTGGGCCACCGAAGGCGGACCGCAGGCCACTCTGGTGCGGCTCGGCGATCCGGCCGCGCGGGAGCGGATCCGGTACGAGGTGGAGGAGAAGGGCAGCGACGGCTGCCACGGCGTGGTCACCGACTGGGCCACCATCCAACTCTCCGGCGTCCGGGCCCCCGAGCTCGCCGACGCGGTCGGCCGGACCGTCGCCGAACTCGCCGCCGAGCAGGGCCGGAGCGGCACGGAGATCTTCCTCGACCTGCTGCTCCGCGACGAGTTGGCCACCACCATCCTCCAGCACGTCGGCCACGAGGCGAACGTCCGGGCGATCATGCGCCACCGGGTCCACACCGTCGGCAGCGACGGGCTGTTGGTCGGCGCGCGCCCGCACCCGCGTGCCTGGGGCACCTTCCCCCGCTACCTGGCCCGGTACGTCCGCGAGTCCGGCGTGCTCACGCTGGAGGAAGCGGTCGCCCGGATGACCGGTCGGCCGGCGGCCCGGTTGCGGCTGCACCGGCGCGGACGGATCGCCCCCGGGTTCCATGCCGACCTGGTCCTCTTCGACCCCGAGCGCGTCCAGGACGCGGCGACGTTCGAGCAGCCGAGGCGGCCCGCCGTCGGTGTGGAACACGTCTATGTGAACGGCGTGGCCGTGGTGGAGCAGGGCCGCACCACGGGCGCGCGGCCCGGTCGGGCGCTGCGCCGGACGGGGCGCGGGGCGGAGGCGATATGACGGCCGCGTGCCGCGGAGCCGAACTCGCCGGTGGCGGGGCGGGGCGGGGCCGGGTTCCGTGCCGAGTGCCCCGTGAATCAGAGTGCCCCGTGAATCAGGGGTTCCAGTGAATCCGAGTGCCCAGTGAATCCGAGTGGAATGGAAGCGCACGCCGTGAATTCGAGTTCAGTTGATCCGAGGCCGGTCGAGGCGAGGCCGGTCGAGCCGCAGTCGGTCGAAGCGCAGTCGGTCGAAGCGGGTTTCGTGGATCGGACGCCTGCGGGTCCGGGATCCGGGAGCCCGGGCCGGGGGAGCCGCACGCCCTCCGCTGCCGCCATGGCGGAGGCGGCCCGGGCCGCGCTCGCCGCCTCGCCGGTGGTCGCGGTCGTCCGCGCGCCGCGGATACCGGATGCCGCCGCGCTCTGCGCCGCGCTCGCCGAGGGGGGTATCACCTGGGCCGAATTCACCTTCACCACACCTGATGTGACCACCCACCTGCACCGGGCGGCACAGGCCGGCCACCGGGTCGGGGTCGGGACGGTGCTCACCGCCCAGCAGGCCGAGCAGGGGCTCGCCGCCGGGGCTTCCTTCCTGGTCACGCCCGGACTGCGTCCCGAAGTGGCGGAGGTCGCCCACGCGGCGGGAGTGCCGGTGATCCTCGGCGCTCTCACCGCGACCGAGGTCGCCCAGGCGGTCGACCTCGGTGCGGCGGCGGTGAAGATCTTCCCGGCCCGGGCGTTCGGCCCCGGCTACTTCAAGGATCTGCGGGGCCCGTACCCCGATGTCCCGCTGGTCGCCTCCGGCGGTGTCAACGCGGGGAACGCGGCGGACTTCCTGGCGCACGGAGCACTCGCCGTCTGCGCCGGCACTGACGTGGTGCCGCCGGAGGTCGTCGCGGCCGGGGACTGGGCGGAGATCACCCGTCGGGCCCGGGCGTTCACAGAGGCCTGCGCGCTCCGGTAGCGGGGCGACCGGCGTGGGGCGGGGGCTGGCACGGGAAGATTCGGTGCGCGGGGGTTCGGTGCGCGGGGAGGCGAGGAGGTGTGCCGCCCCGCGCACGGCCGGTCCGGACCGGATGCGTGTCGTGCGAGGTGTGCGACGCGCGGCATGGCCGATGCGCGACGTGCTGTGGGGCGGCAGGCCCGGCTCGGCGGGCGCCAACCGTGGGGCGCGAAGGAGTGGGAGAGGCTCGGGAGGGCGCGCGGCACGGCTGGGGGCTCCTTCCAGGAGTCCCGCGCCGGTCCAGGAGTGGCCGAGCCGGACTGTTGGGGCGACGGGGAATCGACGAGAATCGGTAGCCCCTCGGCACCCGGTAGGAGGATCCCACCCATGACCTCGACCCGCCCCGGCCCCGACTGGCTGACGGACGCCGTGCTGTACCAGATCTACCCCCAGACCTTCGCCGACTCCGACGGCGACGGTGTCGGCGACTTCGCGGGCATCACCGAGCACCTCGACCACCTCGCCTGGCTGGGCGTGGACACGGTCTGGCTGAACCCGTGTTTCGCCTCGCCGTTCCGCGACGCGGGGTACGACGTCACCGACTACCTCGCACCCGCCCCGCGCTACGGCACGGCCGACGACCTCGCCGCCCTGGTCGAGGCGGCGGGCCGCAAGGGCATCCGGATCCTGCTGGACCTGGTCGCCGGCCACACCTCCGACCAGCACCCCTGGTTCCGCGCCTCGGCCGAGGATCCGTCCGACCACCGCTACATCTGGTCCGACCGGCCGGTGGACGGCTTCGTCGCCTCCCCGGGCAGCCGGGCCGGGTGGTACCGGCCGAACTTCTTCGAGTGCCAGCCGGCTCTCAACTTCGGCTACGGGCGCGAGGACCCGGAACAGCCCTGGCGCCAGCCCGTCGACGCCGAGGGGCCCCGCGCCAACCGCGCCGCGTTGCGCGAAATCATGGCGCACTGGCTCGGCCTGGGACTGGCGGGTTTCCGGGTCGACATGGCGTCCTCCCTGGTCAAGGACGATCCGGGCTTCGCCGAGACGGGCAAGCTCTGGACCGAGCTGCGTGACTGGCTCGACCGCGACCACCCGCAGGCCGCGCTGTTCGCCGAATGGGGCGATCCGGCGGCCGCCGTCGCCGCAGGCTTCCATGCGGACTTCCTGCTCCAGTTCGGCGGCACGGACCACGGTCTGCCGCTGCGCTCGCTCTGGAACAACAACGCCGGGACGGTGGAGGAGTTCTGGAAGCAGGGCCCGTGCTACTTCGAGGCCGAGGGGCGCGGCACGCCCCGGGTGTTCCTGGACGCCTGGCGCTCGGCGGCCCAACTGACGGAGGGCGTGGGGCACATCGCCCTCCCCACCGCCAACCACGACTTCTCCCGGCTCGCGACCGGCCCGCGCACCGCCGAGCAACTCGCCCCGGCCTTCGCCCTGGTGCTGACCTGGCCCACGCTGCCCGCGGTGTACTACGGCGACGAGATCGGCATGCGCTACGTGCCGGACCTCCCCGATGTCGAGGGCAGCGTGCTCGGCCCGACGTACAACCGGGCCGGCTCGCGTACGCCTATGCAGTGGGCGCCCGGTCCGAACGCGGGCTTCTCGGCCGCCCCGGCGGAGCGGCTCTACCTCCCGGTGGATCCGGACCCGCACCGGCCGGACGTCGCCACCCAGCGGGCCGACCCGACCTCGCTGCTGCACACCGTGCGGCGACTGATCGGTCTGCGCCGCAAGCACCCGGGGCTCGGGGCGCGGGGCTCGGTGGAGGTCCGGCACGCGGGGTACCCGCTGGTGTACACCCGTGCCGGGCGGTACCTGGTGGTGATCAACCCGCGGCGGGAGCCGGCGGTTCTCCCGCTCGACGGGCTGCTGGACGGCGTCGGGGTGTTCGGCCGGGGCGACCGGGCGGGTGGGGCGGGTCGGGCGGGTGGGGTCACCCCGCTGGAGGTTCAGGGCGTGCGGGTCGATGCGGCCGGTGAGCTGCGGGCGGACGGGTTCTCGTACGGGGTCTTCGACCTGGGGTGACCGGCTTGGGGTGACGGGCCCGGCGTTGGTGCCACCTCCCTGCGGGGTGCGGCCGATCGGGGGCGGGCTTCGGCCTGCCCCCGAAGTGGTTGTACACTGCATCCAGATGGTTGCATTTACCATCTTCTATTGTCTCTTTCGCTGGCGACCGCCGGAGGACGGACCGAACTTCATGAGCACACCCCGGACCACAGCCGCAGCACCCGCCGTGGGGCACTCGCTCAAGCACCTGGCGTTCCACCTGCTCACCCCGCTGCTGATGTGCCTCGGCATGGCGCTCGCGTACCAGGGCGCCTTCCACCAGCCCGAGCCGCACCATCTGAAGGTCGCGGTCGTCGGTGCCACCCCGGAGGCGCGGGCCCTGGCCGGGGCGGTGCAGGGCCGGGCGGGCGACGCGCTCGACGTCACCTCGCTGCCGGACCGGGCCGCCGCCGAACAGGGACTGCTCGACCGGGACCTGGTCGGCGCCTTCCTCCCCGATGCGAGCCGCCCCGAACTCCTGGTCGCGAAGGCCAACTCGGACACCTCCGCGATGGCGGCCGAGAAGGTCTTCCAGCGAGTGACCGCGCAGCAGGGCGTCCCCCTGGCCGTCACGGACCTCACCGCCCCGAGCGAGGGCGATCCCACCGGTCAAGGCCTGTTCTTCCTGCTGGTCGCGCTCAGCATCGGTTCCTACGGCAGTGTCGCGGTGGTCGGCGCGGCGGGTGCGGCTCTGGCCATGCGGATCCGGGTGCTGGTCGGGCTGGGCGTGTCCTTGGCGGTGAGCGTGATCGGGATTCTCACCGCAGGGCCCGTCTTTCATGTGGTGGACCACGACCTGGCCGGGGTCTGGGCGCTCGGCTGGCTCTACTCGGCCGGGGTGATCGGGATCGGCATCGGCCTCCACACCTTCCTCAAGCGGTGGACCACGCTGGCGATGATGGTGCTGTTCGTGATGCTGAACTTCACCAGTTCCGGCGGTGTGTACCGGCCGGAGTTGCAGAACGGCTTCTTCGGCGGGTTGCACTCCTTCTGGGCCGGTGCGGGCTTCCTGGAGGGCTCCCGCAGTCTGCTCTACTTCGACGGTCGTGCCGGCTTCGGTGGTCACCTCCTGACGCTGGCACTGTGGTTGGCGGTCGCCGGTGTGCTCGTGGTCGGAGCCGCGCTGAACGAACGGCGCGGCCGGGCGGTGGCGTCGGGTGCGGTCGGCGCGGGGGTTGTCGGCGGTGCTGGTGGTCCGGTCGGCTCGGTCGGTGCGGCGCGCGGAGTCGGGCCGTCGCGCGGGGAGGGGCCCGGCGCGGAGGAGGAGATGGAGGAGTCGACGGTCGCGATCTGATTGTCCGTCAACTCTGTGGGAGAACGTCACCCGGTGACAGGGGCATCGACTCCGGGTGGGGGTCGGCGGCCCGCGACCGGCCCTGGACAAGCCGGTTGCGGGCCCCAGCTGTCGGGACGCACGCCCCCGTCCCCGGTGCGGTGTGTCGGGTGATCTGCGTGGCGGCACAGTCCGCTGCCTCCCGGATGGCAGGATCGGGCGTGCTCTGCCGACGGGGGACGCCGCCCCGTCCGTTCGCCGCCCCCGAGGAGTACCACTGTGCCTCGCCCCTTCCGCTCTGTCCGTAAGTCCCCGGCACCTCAGGGCTCTTGTGCGTCTCCTGCGTCCTCGGTCGCCCGTACTTCCCGTGCCGTCCTCGCGGACCGGGTGCTGGGAGCAGTGCCGGTCACCGCCGTCGCCTTGGCGCTGCTCGCCGCGACGCCGGCTGTCGCCGTCGCGCCACCGCTCTCACATCCCCGGATCGTCGCCCACTTCGATCTGGCCCAGGGCCGCCAGCCCGAGAACATCGCTGTCGAACCCGACGGCTCGGTGGACCTCACCCTGTCCTTCGCCCGCCAGGTCGTCCACCTCGACCGCGACGACCGGATCACCGTCCTGGCCGACATGCCCGCACCCGCACACCCCGCGACCCCGGTCATCGGCGCCGCCGCCGTCTCGGGCCTGGCCCGCGCCCACGACGGCACGCTCTACTTCGCCTACGCCACCGGCACCGAGGACCTCACCGGGATCTGGAGGCTCTGCCCCGGCGGTGAGCCGGAGCGCATCGCGGCCCTCCCCGCGAACAGCCTGCCCAACGGCCTCGCGCTGGACGAGTACGCCGGTGTGCTGTACTCCGCCGACTCGGCGCTCGGCCTGGTCCGGGTCGTGCCGACGGCCGGCGGCGACCCGGTGGTCTGGTCCGACGACGCCCGCCTCAGGCCCACCGGCGCTTTCGGTGCCAACGGCCTGAAGGTGCACCGCGGCGCCGTCTGGGTCGGCAACACCGACAGTGGCTCGCTGCTGCGAATCCCGATCGGTCAGGACGGCTCCGCCGGCCCGGTCGAGGTCCGCGCCGACGGGCTCGCGGGGCTCGACGACTTCGCCTTCGTGGGGGTCGGTGACGAGCTGATCGCAGCGCTCAACACCTCCAGCGAGGCCGTCTATCTCCGCGGTGACGGTACTCGGCACACCGTGCTCGATGCCTCGGACGGTCTTTCCAATCCGACCTCGGTCGGGATCCGGGGTGACCGGGTGTTCGTGCCGAGCGCGGCCTTCTTCTCAAGGAGCGACCCCAACCTGCTGGCCGCGACGTTGCAGCGGTAGGGCGCCGGGGCTGCGGCGTGGTCCGCCGGACGGTCCGGGCATCCGGCCGTCTTCTGGCTCCTTTCGACTCAGGGGCGGCGTGGTGGACGGGTGAAGCAGCAGTCGCCGCAGACACCGGCCTGCGGACCGACCCGGTAGTAGAGGCAACAACTGGTGCGTCGGAACCCGGTGCCGGACCGAGCGCCGCCGACGGTCAGGGTTCCGGTGCCGGCCAGGGGCGGGTGGTCGAGCACATGGGCGACCAGGGACCGGGCCAGCCCCGGGGTTGCGGAGGCTCTGTCGGGAGCCGTTTGCACGAGGTGGGCCTCCAGCATGCGCAGAGCGCCGGCCAGGGCGGAGGCCGCGTTCCCCCGGAGCAGCCCGTCGGAGAGCGGGACCGCGGAGCGGACGGCCGCCGCCAGCTCCGTCAACTGCCCCTCGACGACGGTCCGGCGGAACCGCTCGGCGAGTCGACCCGGATCGGCCGACGTCCACGCGCCCTCCGAGGCGGGCCGTGCCGTCGACGTGGGCGGGTAGGGAGCCCAGAGGTCGATCGGCCCCTGCTCGGGGACGCGGACCCACGCTTCATCGGGAGTCAGGTCGGGCACATCGCCGACCAGCACGGCGGCGGCGAGGCCCACCGAGCAGAACCGGGAGGCCAGACCCAGGTGCAGGATCGAGGCCGCGACCCGCGCCTCGGCCGTGCCGAGCCGCCGGCCGACCTCCCGAACCCGGCCCGCCAACAGGCCGTCCTGGCCCGGGGCGTAGAACTCCCGCAGCGGTCGAAAGCCCGGCGGCGGGCTCTGCCCGGGAGCCTCGGCCGTGTCCAGGGCGAAGTACGGGCCGACGGCGGCGAGCTGTCCGAGGTCGGACGCGACACTCATCGGCGGCCGACCGTCGTCGTCGCCGTCGTGCTGCCGGCGGCGGGGGACGGGGCGATGTGTGCCCGGACCGGGCCGGAGGACGGACGGTGGCGGGTGGGCATCGGCTTGGTTCTCCGGATCCGTGCGGCGAGCTGGAGCGGGCGGTGGCGGCACCGGCGCGCGGCAGCGGGTGGGCCCGGTGCGACGGCCCGGGGGGTACCGGTGTCGGTCCCGAAGAACCGTACCTCGCCGCAGTGGTCCCGGGCGGGTGCCTCGGAGGCCGGTAGGCGGCTGCTGCGGCGGCTGTGGTGCTGATGCGGAAGCGCATGGGAGGGCGTCCTCTCGTGAGTCCTGGTCGAACTGGCCCGGCTCTCTGTTCGGTCACGGACTAACATCCCCCCTTTCTGGGGCTCGTACCTCCCTCGGACGAGGGAGTTTGACCTTGCTTGTGGTGGATTCGGCCCTCTTCGGCAGGAGTTGGCCCGGTCGGGGGCCGTCGGCCGGCCGGCGGCCGCGACCTTAGGGTCGGACGTATGCCTGCTGATTCCTCGGTGGACACGGTCCGCGGCCGGTCCGCTGTTCCCGCCGTCCCCCCGCCCCGCGGCGCGAGTCGTCCCACGGCGCTCCGAGGGCCGGTGGGGGTGGTGGCCGCACTGGTCGTGCTCGCCCCTGTGCTGCTGGCACACCCCGGTCAGCGTGCCGCCGCGCTCCTGTTGGCCGTCATGGCCGCCGGGGCGGTGCTGGTGGCCGCGGTGAGGTGGCCGAGCGGGCGGGTGACGCTCATCGGTGCGGTGAGCGGGGTGGCCGCCGCCTCGCTGCTGCTCGACCTGGTCTACCCCGGCCCGTACCGGCTGCCGGCCTTCTGGCTGCCGTTCGAGTGGGCGGCCCTGCTGATCCTGGCGGGCCGGGTGGTCCGGCGCGCCCGGGGCCGGTGGGCCGGGCCGGCGGGTGCCCTGGCCGTCACGGCGGTGGTGGTTGTGCCGCTGCGTTTCACCGTCCGGACCCCGAACGGTGGTTGGACCGCCTCCGTGCTGGCGGTCCTGACCTCGGGGGTGCCGCTGGCCGTCGTGGTCGGCGCGAGTCTGTACCTGCGGGTGCTGGACGCGCGGCGCGAGCGCGCGGTGGCGAAGGCGCGGCGTGAGCAGCGTCTGGAGGTGGCGCGGGGGTTGCACGACTTCGTGGCGCACGAGATCACTGGCATCGTGCTGGAGGCCCAGGCCGGTCAACTGCCGGGGGACCATGGACCGGAGGAGACGGCGGCGCTGCTGCGGCGTCTGGAGGAGGCCGGCCTGCGCGCGCTGGACTCGATGGACGCGATGGTGGGGGCGTTGAGGGAGCCGCACGAGGACGGCGACAACGGCGGCGGGGACGGCGGAGCGGACTCGCCGGGCGCGATCGGGGTCCCGGCTGGCGCGACTGGCGCGACCCGGGTGTACGGGCTGGCCGACCTGCCGGAGCTGGTGGGCCGTTTCGACCGGACCGGTCCGACCCGGGCCCGACTTGAAGGTGCGCGGGAGGCCACGGGTCTGCTGTCGCCGGAAGCGGAGGGCGCCGCGTACGCGGTCGTGCTGGAGGCGCTGACGAATGTGCGACGGCACGCACCGGGGGCCGCAGAGGCGGTCGTCCGGGTGGAGACCGGAGCGGCCGAGGGCGGGGCGGGCGCGGTGGTACGGGTGTCGGTGAGCAACGACGGCAGGGCGCCGGGCGGTGTTCGTGGGTTGCGTCGCCTTCGAGATGGTGGCGGAAGCGGTCTGCCGGGCCTTGCGGAACGCCTCGCTGTGCACGGTGGGACCTTGGAGTCCGGACCGCTGGAGCCCGCTCCGTTGCGGCCGCTGGGTTGGCGGACGAGCTGCGAACTGCCGGTTCGCTAGGCCGAACGGCAGGGGCGCGGGGAGAAATCGGCCGTAGAAGGGTGCCGTTCGGCAGATGGCAGCGGCCCGGTGAGCGGCGATGCTCGTAGTCGTGATCGACCGTGTCCCGCGTCAGAAGGAGGGCCCGCCATGGCCGCCGCACCCGCCTCGGTCTCCACCGGTCGCACGGTGACCGGACGTCAGGACGTCAAGGGGGCAGGGTTCGCCCGAGTCCCGTCGTGCGAGACTTCCGTGCGTGACGAGTTCGAACCCGGAGCCCATCCGCACCCTGATCGCGGACGACCAGGAAGCTGTCCGCCGGAGCGTGCGGCGGATCCTGGAGGCCCAGCCCGACATCACCGTGGTCGGGGAGGCGGCCGACGGGGTCGCCGCGCTCGAACTCGCTGCGGAGCTGCGCCCGGACGTCGCGCTCGTGGACATCCGGATGCCCAGAATGGACGGCCTGGAGCTCACCAGGCGCCTGGCCGGTCCGGGGGCGGTCACGCCCGTGCGAGTGGTGGTGCTGACCACGTTCGACCTGGACGAGTACGTCTATCCGGCGCTGAGGTACGGGGCTTCCGGGTTCCTGCTGAAGCGGTCAGGTCCGGCCCTGCTCGCCGAGGCGGTCCGGGCGGCGGCGGGAGGGGAGAGCCTGATCAGCCCGGCGGTCACCGTGCGGTTGCTCCAGCATGTGACCGCACCCCGGAGGGTGGACCGCCGGTCGGCCCCCGCCGCGCCGTTGACCGAACGCGAGGTGGAGATCGCCGGTCATGTCGCGGGCGGCCGGACCAATGCCGACATCGCCGCCGAACTCTTCATCTCCCCCGGCACGGTGAAGACGCATGTGGCAAGCATCCAGCGCAAGCTTGGCGTGCAGAACCGGGTGGGCATCGCCGTGCACGCGTGGGAGATGGGGTACGCGGTGTCGACCGCACCGTAGCGATGGGACCGTTGCCGGACCACCGGCGGATCGGCGCGGAATGTCCGGCCGGTGAGGGGTCCGGCCGGACATGCGGAACCTGCGAGGTGGGGGTGGCCTCCGGACGTCCCGTCCTCCGGCCAGTAGTTCGATCGTCGACCGAGGTACCAGCGGCAGACCCTGATCCGTCTCGATCTGTCGCCACTGCCTCCTGCGGTCGAACCTCCTCGGCTACCTCGCAGGTCCACCACCATGATGCGCCTCAGGTGGCCGTCGCACCAGGGGCATCCGGGAAAAATTCCCACAAATCAGACAATTTTCCGATTCTGGTCGCGCTGCCCCGGTCGGTCGGGCGCTCAGGTACGGAGCGCGTCCTTGCGGAGGAACCGCTTGAGGCGCTGCCACGGCCAGGTGTTGATCACGTCCTCGGCGGTGAGCCATGCGCGCTGGGCAGTGCCGATCCCGTACCTGGGATAGGCGAGGTGGGGGGTGGCGTGCGCGTCGCTGTCGATCGAGAACTTCACGCCGTGGCGCTTGGCCCGGAGCACGTCCTCGTCCCGCAGATCGAGGCGCTGGGGCGAGCTGTTGATCTCGATCGCGGTCCCGGTCCGGGCGGCAGCGGCGAAGACGGCGTCCAGGTCGACGTCGATCGGCCCGCGTCGGCCGATCCGGCGGGTGGTGAGATGGCCGATGATGTGCACGTGCGGGTTCTCGCAGGCGCGGATCAGCCGACGGGTCTGGGCGTCCCGGTCCGCGCCGAAGTGGGAGTGGACGGAGGCCACGCAGACATCGAAACCGGACAGGAACTCGGCCGACCAGTCGACGGTGCCGTCCGGGCCGATGTTCAGCTCGGTGCCGTGCAGCAGTCGCATCCGACGGTGCCGCTCGGCCAGTTCGCGCAGCTGCTCACGCTGGGCGAGCATCTTCTCGTCCGTCATCCGCTGCATCACCAGGTCGGGGGCATGGTCGGTGACCGCGTAGTACGCGTAGCCGCGGGCGGCCGCGGTGTCGATCATCTCCTCCAGGGTGGCCAGCCCGTCGGTCAGGTCGGTGTGGGTGTGCAGGTCGCCGCGGAGGTCCGTCTCGGCCACCAGCTCCGGCAACTCGCCGCGCAGGGCCGCCTCGATCTCACCACGGTCCTCGCGCAACGGCGGCGCGATCCAGGGCAGGCCGAGCGCCGCGTACACCTCCTCCTCGCTCGCCGACACGATCTTCTCGCCGCCC
Organism: Kitasatospora purpeofusca; assembly: GCF_036010405.1. NCBI lineage: Bacteria > Bacillati > Actinomycetota > Actinomycetes > Kitasatosporales > Streptomycetaceae > Kitasatospora > Kitasatospora purpeofusca. The sequence continues at coordinate 8,144,467 of NZ_CP108561.1, forward strand.
TCGGCGTCGAACAGCCCGTACTCGGAGAGCTTCAGGCCGGCCCGCACCGCCATCGTCCGGAGCTTGATGTTGTGCGCCTTCGAGCCGGTGAAGTAGACCAGGGCGGCTCCCCAGTCCTCCTCCGGGACCACGCGCAGATCGACCTGGATCCCGTCCGTGGTGCGGATCGAGGTCTTGGTCGGCCCGGTGCCGATCACCTCGGCCGTGTAGGGGAGCGCCGTGAGCGCGGCCATCAGGGGTGCCGAATCCTCGGCGGTGGCCAGGACGTCGATGTCGCCGACCGTCTCGCGCATCCGGCGCAGCGAGCCCGCGTACGCGCAGCGGGTGCACCCCGGCACGGCCGCGAGTGCCGCGACGATCCGGTCGGCCAGCGCGGTGGCGGCGTCCAGCAGCGTCCGGCCGCCGGACTGCCGGATCAGTTCGATGCCGTGCAGGATCTTCTCGCCGCTGCGTTCGCCCAGGCCGGGGACCTCGCTCAGTCGGTCGGCGCGGATCGCCTCGGCGAGTTCGTCGACGGAGGCGATGCCGAGGTCGCGGTAGAGCGCGAGCGCGCGCTTCGGTCCCACGCCGGGGACGGACATCATCGCGCGCACTCCGGTCGGGATCTCGGCCCGGAGCGTCTCCAATGCCTCGATCCGCCCGCCGGAGAGGTACTCGGCGATTTTTTCGGCGGTGGACCTGCCGACCCCGGGGATCTGCTGGAGCCCCTTCACGTCCAGGCCGTCGATGTCCGCGGGGTGACCGCCGACCGCTCGGGCGGCCTTCTCGTAGGCGCGGGCGCGGAAGGCGTCGCCGCCGGTGATCGAGATCAGATCGGCGTACTCCTGCAGCAGCTCCCTGACCTTGTCGTTGAGCCGGGCCATGGGGTCAGTCTAGGTTCGCCGGTCGGATCGGGCCGGGTGTCCGCGGGCGTCCGTCGGCTGGAGCGGGGGAGTCGCGGCAGGTGCGCGGAAGGGTTCGGCGGGCCGAGACGGGGGCGCGTCCGGACCGGCGCGCGCCGGTGTGGTGCTCCCGCCGGTTGCCGGAGGGTGGCCCCGCTGGTCGGCGGGGTAGCAGCGGCTGGTGTGGCACCGGGGCCGGATTGTCACCCGGGCGGCGGGGGCGCAGGCTTGGCGCAGGGCCGGGGAAGCGGCCCGCACCGGTCCGCCACGGCGTGGCGGTCCGGGTCCGAGAGGGACGAGGGGCAGGACGATGGCTGGCGGGAAGCTCTGGGGCTACGTCGCGTCGGGTGCCCGGGTGCTGGGCGGGCTCGGCCCGCTCGGGCGGTCCGGGGCGCTGGCGGGCGCGCGGTTGCTCAAGGGCGTGGGTGGGGGCGGCCGACCGGAGCCGGACCGGCCAGGGGCGATGATCGCCGCGCCGATCGGGACGGTGGGTGCCGGGAGTCCGGGGCGGTCCGCGGTCGGCGGCATGGCCGGGCCGCAGCTGTTGTCGCGGCCCGAGTTGGAGCGGTTGCGCTGGATCGACCGGGCCGGCGGCTGTGTGCCGGACGCGAGGCACGTGCAGGTGGCCGAGGTGGTCGGACGGGTGCTGCGGGGCGGTGGCCGGGGAGCCTCGGTGGTGGTGCGGCTCCCGGTGGGGCTGCCGGTCGTGATCGCGGACGCCCCGCGGCTGGAGGCGGCCCTGGCCGGGCTGGTCGATCACGCGATCCGCCGCAGTCCGACGGGGGCCAGGGTGCTGGTCCGGGCCGATCCGCTGCCGGGGCCGGACGGTCTGCTGGGTGCTCGGGGCGGCGTCGGGCCGGGAGGGGTGTTCGGCCGCAGGGCTGCCGGGAAGGGCTCCCTCGGCAAGGGGGCGTTCACCGGGGGAGCGTTCGGCGGGTCCGAGGCGTGGACGGCCGATCCCGCCCGGGTCGAGCTGAGGGTGGTGGACCGGGGGGCGTCGGAGCCGCCGGACGCCCGTCGGTGGCTGCTCGCCGGGATGTACGGCGAGCCGGGCATCCCGGGTGCCGGCTGGGCGCCGGGCGGCGGAATCGGCGGTCCGGGCAGTGGCGGCGGGAGCGGTTGGGCCGTGGGCGGTGCGGGGGAGGCGACCGCCCCCCGGCGGGGGACGGGCGGGCCGGAGCCGGTCGGGCCGTCGATATCGGCGCTGGTGCGCGCGGCCGGGGGCAGGCTGAGGGTGGAGCAGACGGCCGGGGGCGGACTCACCCTGGTCCTGGTGCTGGCTGTCGCGCGGGACTGAGGCCCGGCCCGGCCCCCGTCCCCGGTCGCGGCCGGCGACCTCCGGTCCTGCGGTGGTGCGCGGCCCCTGCTCGAAACCGCAAAGGGTTCTTCGCAAAAACCCTTTGCGAAGAACCCTTTGCGGTTCTACAGTACTGCCATGACCGATGACCGCCGGTGGCCGCACAGTCCGGAGCCGCAGACCGATGTAGTGATCGATGCCAAGGGCCTGCGGGCCCTGGCCCACCCGGTGCGGGTGCAGCTGATCGGGCTGCTCCGGAAGAACGGCCCGTCCACCGCCACCAAGCTGGCCGAGCAGTTGGGGCTGAACTCGGGAGCGACCAGCTACCACCTCCGCCAGCTCGCGGCGTCCGGCTTCGTCGCCGAGGACACCGAGCGCGGCAACGCCCGGGATCGCTGGTGGAAGTCGGTCCACCAGGTGACGTGGTGGACGGACAGCAGCCTGGCGGAGGAGGACCCGGAGGCCGCGCTCGGCTATCTGCGGTCGATCGTCGCGGCCCACACCCTCACGGCACAGACGGCGCTCAATGCCTACGAGACGATGACGCCGGAGTGGCGGCAGGCGATGGACTTCAGCGACATGGTGCTCCAGCTGACCCCGGAGGAGGCCCGGGATCTGGCCCGGGAAATGTCGGCGGTGGTCGCCCGTTACCGCCGCATCGACCCGGGAGGTCCCGTCCCCGAGGGAACGGACCGGGTGGCCGTGGTCGTCCAGGTGCTTCCCGAGCCGCAGAGCATCGACGACGACACGTCGGAGGACCGGACATGACCTCGGACGCCACGATTCCGCCCCGGGTGCCGTCGCCCGGGTCGACGACCGCGACCGTCGACGGCCCGGCCACCGAGGGCCCGGCCGCCGGGCCGCGCAGCTTCCGGCCACTCGTCGGAGTGCTGACGGCGATGGCCGTCTCGCTCACCGGAACCCGGGTCTCGGCGATCGCCCTGCCGTGGTTCGTGCTGGCCACGACCGGCAGCGCCACGATGACGGGAGTCGTCGCGTTCGTCGAGCTGGCGCCGTATGTGCTCGTCAAGGTCTTCACCGGCCCGGTGATCGACCGGCTCGGTCCGCGCGTCGTCTCCTGGACGACGGACGCGGTGAGCGCCGTCGCGGCGGGCCTGGTCCCTCTGCTGCACGCGTTCGGCCTGCTGCCGTTCTGGCTCCTGCTGGTCATGGTCGCCATGATCGGTGCCGCCCGAGGCCCGGGGGACTTGGCCAAGGAGGTCATGGTCGCCGAGGCGGCCGACCGGGGCCGGATCCCGATGGAGCGCGCCACCGGTCTGTCCGGGGTGACGGAGCGGCTGGCCACCACGATCGGTCCGGCGGTCGGCGGCGGGCTGATCGCCCTGCTCGGCCCGATGGCCGGTCTGACGGTCAACGCGGTCGCCTTCGCACTCGGTTCGCTGGTGATCGCCGTCGCGCTCCCCCGGGGGATGGGCCGCGCGGCCGCTGCGCCGGAGGCCTCCGGGTCGACGACCGCGCCGACGGGAGGCGGCGCCGCAGCCGTCGACGGGGACCGGCCGGTCGGCTACTGGCGCATGTTCCGGGAGGGATTCGCCTTCCTGCGGGGCGAGCCACTGCTGCTGACCGTCATCGTGACGGTCGCGGTGACCAACCTCCTGGACGCGGCGTTTCTCACGGTGCTGGTGCCCGTCTGGGCCCGGGAGACGGGCGGCGGCCCGGCCGCGATCGGTCTGACCGGGAGTGCCTGGGGGATCGCGGCGGTCGTCGGCAGCCTGATCGCGGCGGTGGTCGCCCACCGGCTGCCGCGCCGGACGGTGTTCTTCGTCGGCTTCCTGCTCGCCGGTGCCCCACGCTTCCTCGTCCTCGCCATGGACGTGCCGATGGGACTGGTGGTCGCGGTCTTCGTGGTCAGCGGCTTCGGCGGTGGCTTCCTCAACCCGGTCCTCGGTGCCGTCCAGTTCGAGCGGGTGCCCCGCCACCTGCTGGGCCGGGTCAACGCGCTGGGCGACTCGCTCTCGTGGGCGGGGATCCCGTTGGGCGGCCTGCTCGCCGGCGCGGCCGTGTCCATGGTCGGGCTCATACCGGTGCTGCTCGCGTGCGGCGGTCTGTACATCGCCACCACCGCCCTGTCAGGCCTGCGGCCCGAGTGGCGGGAGATGGACCGCAAGCGGGGCCGTGCCTCACGGCCTGACGGCCTGACGGCCTGACGGCCTGACGGCCTGACGGCCTGACGGCCTCACGGCCTCACGGCCTCACGGCCGGGCAGCCCCCGGCCACCCGGCCAGCCGGATGCCCCCCGCAGGACGACCGGACGACGGGACGCTCCCCGGTCACGGGCGCACGGGCTACGAGTTCCGGGGGCGAGGGGCGGGAGGTGGTGAGGCCGTCCAGCGGAGGAGAAGGACGGAGGCGAGGGCGGCGAGGGCGCACCAGGTGGAGACGAAGGCGAGTTGCCAGAGGAGGGCACAGACCAGAGCGCCGATTCCGGTCAGCAGGCCGAGACGGCGCAGGCGGCGGTCGCCGCTGAGGAGGAGCGAGCCCACGGTGGCGAGGAGATAGCCGGCGAGAAGGAGGGCGGGGTACGGGGCGCCGAGGCTGTAGGCGAGCGTGTGGGCATAAGCGGTGGCGTCGACCGGATGGGTGGCGACGGTGTGGGCCAAGGGCACGGCGACGAGGAGGCCGAGTACCACCAGTCCGGTCAGCAGCCTCCGCCGAGGGCGGTCGACCCGGGCGGCGCAGCGGACGCCGATCGGGACCAGGAGCGGGAGCAGGGGCAGGGCGATCACCGCCCAGGCGGTGCGGCCCAGCCGGCCGGTGCGGCCGGCAGGTCGCCGTCGGTGCCGAACCAGACCGCGGCCTCGATCAGCTGGTGCACCCCGAGGACGAGCGGGAGAGCGGCGAGCGGCAGGCGTTCGGGTCGGCCGGCGCGGTGGGCGCGCACGAGGCAGAGCACGCCGACGGCGGTCACGGCGCTGCCGACGACGAGGTCCGCCTGGGCGCTCCAGCACATGAGGTCTCCGGTGGTCGGCGGGTCGGTCGGTCAACGGTCCTGAGGGCCGGCGATCAGCCGGTGCCGGTGGTGCCTCCGGTGCCAGGGCCGGCGCTGGGGCCGGCGCTGGAGCCGGGATCGGGGGCGTCTTCGGTGGAGGCCTCGGGCGGGCGCTCGGCCGGACCTACCGGCTCCGGACTGCCACCGCTGCCGCCGGTGCCACCGCTGCCGCCGCTTCCGGTGCTGCCCGGCAGGGCGGGGTGGCGGCCGATCACCACGACACCGATCACGATGGCGATCAGACCGATCACCTCCCAGGCCAGTGCGCCCGGGGTGACCCGGAGGCGGTCGCCGAGGAAGCCGACCGCGCAGGCGATGCCGGAGATCGGCTGCGCGGCGGTCAGCGCGGGGAGGGACATTCGCAGCGGTGCGGCCTCGAACGCGCTCTGCACCAGCAGCAGGCCGACCACACCGGCCACGACCACGGCGTACGGCTGCCAGCTGCGCAGGACGGCGTCCAGTCCCTGATGGTCGAGCCGCTGGGTGGTGGTGCGGGTGAGCGCGTCCTGGAGCCCGTAGAGCAGGCCGGCGGCGAGCGCGAGCAGGGTCGCCTCCTCGAACAGCGGCAGTCGGCGGGCGAACGAGACCAGCAGCAGGGTCAGCCCGACCACCGTCCCGATCACCAGCCAGTGCCGCAGTTCGCTCGCCGGCGGGCCTCCGCCGGTGGGGCGGCCGGCCACGATGAACACCGTCACGCCCAGTGCCAGCAGCACCACCCCGGCCCAGCCGGAGCGTCCGAGCGTCTGGCGGGTCAGCACTCTGGCGAGCGCCATCGCGAAGATGAGGTTGGTCGCGAGCAGCGGTTCGACCAGCGAGACCTCGCCCTGGTTGAGGGCGAGCGCGGAGAGGATCAGCCCGATGACCATGAATCCGGTGCCGAGCAGCCATTCCGGCATCCGTAGCAGGTCCAGCAGCAGACGCCAGCGCAGCAGGTCGGCACGAGGGGCCCGCTGTGCCGCGTGCTGCTGGAGGACGAAGCCGAGGCCCAGGAAGCAGGCGGCACTCAATGCCAGGAGGAAGACCGCCACGGATGGACCGCCCGATGGTTGCCGACCGCGCCGCACCGCCGGGCTCCGGGGCCTCGACGGGGTGCGCCCAGGCGGGTTCAGGTGTTCCGGAGCAGGGTTTCCGCAGCATTGGCGCGCTGTGGCCAGCCTACCGCCGGGGTGGGGCGCAGACCCTCGCAACGGCCCGGGCGTGGCGCCGGGCCCGTCGCCTGCGGGCTGCCTCCGGCGCCCCCGCCGCTTCCGGGCCGCCTCCGGCCCCCGCCGCCTGCGGGGCCTGCCCCGGGTCCGCTTGCCGCTCCTGTGCCGACGGGCGCACGCTGGTGTGAGCGGCCGCCACGGGAGCACTGCCCGGGCCGGCCCGAGCGGGCGCGACGTGCGCCGGCGCCAGGAGGTGTGGCATGCACAACCAGTGGGATGTGGAGCTGAGCTTCGAGGAGGACGGCGTTCACACCGGATGCCAGGCGAGGCTGACGGGCGCCAGGGCGCCGGGTCTCACGGCGCACGGGGAGGCGACCAAGAGCGGGGAGGACCGTCCGCTCGCCAGGATCGGCGAGGAGGTCGCGGCCTCCCGGGCTCTGGAGGCACTCTCGCGCAAGCTACGGGCACAGGCGACCGGAGAGATCGACGACGAAGGGCACCGCCCCGGGTACCTGATCTATTGAGCGGGGCCCACTGACCCGTTCGGGCGAACGGCCGGGACACGGCTGCTGTCACAGGCTCAGCAGCAGGTCCCGGACCGCGGCAGGCCGCGACAGGAACGGGTGGTGGCCGGCGTCGAGTTCGACCACGTTGCCGGCCCGGCGGGCGAAGTCGCGTTGCAGCCGGGGCGGAGTACCGAGGTCCTGGGCGCAGACGAGGTAGGTCGAGGGCACCTGCTGCCAGGCGGCCGCGCCGACCGGCTGCGTGATGACGTGCGTGCTCTGCCGGGCGAGGTGGTGCGCTGCCCGCACTTGGTCCTCGGGGGCGCAGTCCTGGAGGAAGGTGTCCACGAGCAGCTCGGGCCGAACGCCGAAGGTGCCGGTGGCGGGATCGACCTCGAGGAAGGGGGCGGGGCCGTCGTCCCCGAAGTCCGACAGGCTCTGCCCGATCTCGGGAAGGTAGCTGGAGACCAGCAGCAGATGGCGCACGGATCCGATCCCCGCGGCGGCCTCCGCGGTGACGATTCCGCCGTAGCTGTGGGCGACCACGACGGTCGGCCCGTCGTCGGCCTGCAGCACCCGCCGTACCGCCGCCACGTCCTCGGGCAGCCCCGGGCCGTCGGCACCGGCGGTCAGGCCGGCCTCGCCGCAGCTCGGCAGCTCCGGGGCCACGCTCGGCACCCCGCGTTCCCGCAGCAGTCCGGCGGTTCGGTGCCACCACCACGACCCGTCCCGCACGCATGCCCCGTGCACGAACACGACCCTCATCGCCACCTCCGTGTCGACCTCGACGGTTTCCGCCGACCATGCTCGCTCGCTTGCCCGGCGGAGGCCACCGCCACCGGCCCGGCGAGCGCCCTGACGGACGCGACTGCCGGGACACCTCGGGGCGCGGGGCAGGAGAGAGGCACGGGTGCGACGGCGGCAGTCCTCTCCCCACGCGTGGCGGGCCGCCCTTGAGCGGGTGTGCGACTTGTCCGCGGTAGTCCCGGTCCGGGTGAGGAACCTGTGCGGCCGGTCCCGGAACGCGGTGGTGGTCTTCCTGTCGACCTTTCCTGTCGACCCTTCCTCGCGGCGTTGGACCCGGTGGGCAGCGGCGTCGGACCGGCTGTGCCGAGTGGCGGGGTGGTGGCGAGTATTGGCCGGGGTGGGTGGGGGAAGGTGGGGGTAGGGGTGGGGTTCTGGGCGTGTTCAGGGACTCCGGGGAAGGGGCGATGAGGTGGAGCCGTCGCAGACGCCGACGCAGCTGATCCGACTGCTGCGCGGGCTGACGTCCGAACTCGACCTGTTCGGTGCCGAGTTCGCCGCGCGGAACGGCTTGCATCCGACGGATCTGCGGGGGCTCGTCCATCTGCTCGATGCCGGGCGGTCCGGGGCTGTGGTGACCCCGGGGCGGCTCGGTGCGGCGTTGGGGTTGAACTCGGCCGGGACGACGGGGCTGGTCGACCGGCTGGAGCGGTCGGGGCTGATCCGGCGCGAGCGTGACGAGGAGGACCGCCGCAAGGTCCGGTTGCTGGTGGAGGAGCGTGCGGTCGAGCTCGGCGAGGCCTTCTTCGGCGGTCTGGTCGCCGATCTCATGGCCGCGATGGGCGCTTTCGGGGAGGCGGAACTCGCCGTGGCGCGAAGGTTCCTGGTGGCGATGACCGGCGTGGTGGCCTCGGCCCGGGCGGAGTAGGGGGACCGGCTACGCCGGGCCGAGCGCCCAGGCGACCAGGGACAGGGTGGCCATCGAGACGAGCGTCGAGGCGAGCACGGAGTCCCGGGCGAAGACGGCGCCGTGGTTGTACTCACGGGCGTAGGTGAACACGTTCTGCGCCGTGGGCAGCGCCGAGAACAGCACCACGGTGAGCAGTTGGTGGGGCGGCAGGTCGAGCACGAGGGCGCCGACCGCCCAGGCCGTCAGCGGCTGGACGATGTTCTTGATCGCGACCGCCGTCCCGACCTCCAGGTAGCGGGAGGTGCCGGAGACCTCGGGCGGGTGGCAGATCGACAGGCCGAGCGCCACGAGGGCGGTCGGCACCGCGGCACCGCCCAGCAGTTCGCAGGAACGATTCAGCTCGGCCGGCGGCCGCCAGCCGGTCGCCGAGAGCAGGACGCCGAAACCCACCGCCAGCAGGATCGGATTGCGCAACGGCAGGGTGAGCGCCGCCCGCAGGCCCGCCCGGCCGGAGTCCAGCACGGTCAGCACCGCAGGGGTGACCACCAGGATCTGGAACAGCACCACCGGGCCGACGAAGGAGGCGTCGCCGAGGACCTGCACCGCCACCGGGATGCCGAGGTTGGCCGAGTTGACGTACCCGGCGGCCATCCCGCCGAGCGTCCGCTCCGGCAGCGCTCGGCCGAACAGCCGGTACGAGGCGAACAGTCCGAGCCCGCCCGCCACCACGGTGCTCGCGGTGAACGCGAGCATGGAGGGGTTGGCGAACCGGTCCAGCGGTGTACGGGCGATCATCAGGAACAGGGCGGCGGGCATGGCCGCGTGGAAGACGAACCGGTTCAGCACCTGCTCGGCCTGGTCGCCGAGCAGTCTGCTGCGGCCGAGGACGTAACCGACACCGGTCAGGGCCCAGATCGGGGCGAAACCGGACAGCAGCGGGTGCAGGCTGGGCATGGCTTCCTCGGCGCAGTTGTCGGAGTGGTCGTCAGTGCGGCCGTCAGGGCGGTCGTCGGCATGCTGGTCGGGCGGACGGCCGTGGATCCTGCCGCCCGCGGTGGTGGGACCTCGGAAGTCAATCAGTCGCCCGCACACCGTCGATGGGCAGGCCCCCGCGCGGTCGGCCGGGTCGGGTGCCTACGATGGGTGGCGTGGACTACCTGAGCCTGGCCGAGGTCGAGCGGATCGCCCGGAACGCGCACGCGGGACAGACCGACAAGAACGGGCACCCGTACGCCGAACACCTGGCGGCGGTCGCCCACGGGGTGGCGGCGCGGGGCGGCAGCGCCGAACAGGTCGCGGCCGGCTGGCTGCACGATGCCGTCGAGGACGACGCGCTGACCCGCGAGTGGCTGGCCGAAGCCGCGCTGAGCGACACCACCAAGGCCATCGTGGACGCGCTCACCAAGCGCCCCGGCGAGCCGCTGGAGGAGTACACCGCACGCATCCTCGCCACGCCGGGCGCCCTCGTCGTCAAGCGGGCCGACCTCGCCCACAACTCCGACCCGGCCCGGTTGGCGAGCCTCGACCCGGCGACCGCCGAACGGCTGGCCGCGAAGTACCGCCGTACCCGTGAACTGTTGGGCCTGGCAGCGGAGTCCGACTGACGCCGCTGCGCACTCGGTCCGGCCCGCGCCGGGGTCGGCCGCCGTTCGGCGCGGGGGCGTCGGGCGCGGGGGCGTCGCGCACGGGGGCCACGGGGACGAAGCGTCCGAACGGGTCCCCCTCCCCCGCGCGGTGCATCGACGAGCAGCACGCGGAAGCGGTCGAGCAGGGCCGCGTTCCGGGCGTCCGCCGCGAGGTCGAAGAGTTGCTCCCAGCGGGTCTCCACCACCACCTTCTCCTGCGGCTCCGGTGCGAGCATTCTGCGCTCGGCCGAAGGCGAAGGAGTCGCACCGGCGGGCCCCGTCCGGTCGGTCGGGCCTTCGGGGCCGGTCGGGCCCGCGAGGTCGGGCGGCAGTGGGACTCCGGTGAGGTCGCAGAGCGTGGGCAGGAGGTCCTCGCCGACCGGGACCAGCCGCTCGCTCACCTCGCCCGCGGCGACACCGGGGCCGCCGGGCGCTTCGGGCTCGGGCAGTTGCCACGAGCCGGTGTACCCGCAGTCGTAACCGGCCTCGGCGAACACCCGGCCCGGAGCCGGCTCGGAGGCGGCCCCGTCCGCAGTGGCTTCAGTGCCTCCGGTGGCACTGGGCAGCCGACCGGTGAGCAGGCCGTCCGGGACGGTGCGCAGAGCGGCTGGGCGCAGTACGCCCGGCGGTAGCGGGCTCGGGCGGTGGCCAGCGCGTCGGTCGTCTGCCGGCCGGTGTGCGCGAGCGCCCGGGGTGCCGACCGCGGTCCAACGCGGTCCAAGGCAGTCCAACACGGTCCACCTGGGGTGAACAGCCACCGGCGGTTTCTGTCACACCAAGAAATACTCGGGGGAACGGCCCCAGGCAGGGCAGGGCAGCGCGCCGACCCGGCTCAGCGCGTGATGAAGGTGGCCCCGTCGGCGAGCCGGACGGCGGCCGAGGTCGCGCCGACCAGTTCGGTGGCGGTGGCCGGGACCGTCACCAGTTGCGGCAGCACCGGCACCCGGCCCTGGAGGCGGGACTCGATCGCGGGCACCATCCCGCCACCGCTCTCCCGGAGCAGCCGTCCGCCCAGGGCGACGAGTTCGGGACCGAGGACGCTGATGGTCCGCGCCACCAGCAGGGCCAGGTCGTCGGTGAACTCGTCCACCAGGCGCACCGCCGCCGGCACGCCCTCCCGGGCCAGCCGGAACAGTTCGGCGACCCGCTCGGACGAGGTCCCGGCCACGGCCAGTCCGGCCTCGGTGATCCGCAGGTCGACGGCCCGGTCACCGATCCGGGCCTGGGTGTCGCCGGTGCGCCCGGCCGGACGCTCCAGGGCCCGGGGGTCGGTCATCAGGTGGCCGAGGGCGCCGGCCGAGCCCAGCCGCCCCCGGTGCAGCCGGCCGCCGAGCACGATCCCGGCGCCGACCTCGATCCCGATCGTCACGGCGACGAGGTCGCTCACGCCCGCGCCCGCCTCGCTGTGCTGGACGGCCAGCGCGACCAGGTCGACATTGCTCTCGACCGCCACCGGCACACCCAGCCGCTCCTGGAGCGGGGCGCGCAGCCGCAGCCCGGGCCAGTCCAGTACCGGCGCGAACTCCACCAGTCCGGTGCCGCGGTCCCGGACCGCCCCGGGCACCCCGACCACCAGGGCGCGTGGGGTGCCCGCGTGGCGCGCGGCCCAGCCGTGCAGGCCGTCCACGAGGGCCAGCAGTGGTCCGGTGAGTTCCTCGGCGGACGGTTCGCGGGTGCGGTCGGGGCCCAGTGCCGGCGCCCACGGCCGCTCGGCCTCGTGCAGCACCCTGCCGTGCAGGTCCGTGACCACGCCGACGACGCGGCGCGGTCGCAGCGCCACGGCCAGCACGGTCTGCGCCCCGGCGTTGTAGCGGATCAGCTGCGGCGGCCGGCCGCCGCTGGACGGCGCGCGCTCGGGCTCCACGACCACCAGCCCGGACGTGCGCAGCGCCTCGACCAGGCGGTGCACGGTCGCGGTGGACAGTCCGCTCTCGGCCGCCAGCCGTTGCCGGGAGAGCGAGCCGTTGCGGCGCAGTACCTCCAGCAGCACGGTCTGGTTGACCTGCGCCACGGTCCGGGTGGTGGCGGTCGCCGGGCGCGGGGGCTTGGGCACCGGGTGCTCCTCGAACGGGGCGGGGCGGGGCCGGGCACGGCCCGAACGGTGGCGGGACTTCGTCTCGGCCCGAATATATCGGCTGGGCACGACACGGTGGGCGGACACACGACCGGTGGGAACGGCAGATCGGCGGCAACGGAAGAACGGCAGAACGGCGGCAACGGCAGAAAGGAGGAGAGGAGCAGGAACGGCCGAAGGCCCGGCCGCGCGGATCGCGCGCGGCCGGGCCTCGGTCACCCCGGTGGTCCCTGTCCGACCCCGGGGTGAGGGGGGACAGTTGGTCCGGATGCCGTCGCCGTGGAGGATTCCTCGGGTCGGCTTAGTACCAGTGGTGGTTCTGCCAGAAGGTCCAGGCGGCGTTCGGGCTGCCGTAGCGGCTGTTCATGTAGTCCAGCGCCCAGCGGATCTGGGTGTTGGCGCTGGTCTTCCAGTCGGAGCCGTGGGTGGCCATCTTGGAACCCGGCAGCGCCTGCGCCAGGCCGTACGCACCCGAGCTCGGGTTGGTCGCGGTCACGTTCCAGCTGGACTCGTGGGAAATGATCTGGTTGAACGAGGAGAGCTGGTTCGCCGGCACGATCTGCGCGGCGATGGCCTGCGGGGAGGCGGTCGCGGCGGACGCGGTGGCGGGCACGACACCGGCGCCGATGGCGGTCAGACCGGCGGCACCGGCGAGAAGAGCGGCGGAGGTACGCATACGAAGCTTGAAAGTGGGCATGAAGAACAAGACCTCAATCAGGTTGGGCCGGTGCTCGCCCCGCCCGGACCGTGGCCGGACAGGGGCCTAACGGTCGCGGGGCGCGCACCGGCAGTAGTTCGTGAAGAGCCGCACTCCGGTGGGACAGGTACCGGGTACGGCTGGCGACGAGAGCCATTGTTGGCAGACGGGATCGGCCATCGCCAAGACCCCTCCGCTACGACGCCGCGTCGTAGCGATCTCGCGCGCCGTCGATTCGAAGGCCGCCCGCAGGCGCTTCTGACCTGCGCCGATTCCGCGTCCGCACCGCACCGGCCGTGAGCACTACCGGCCGTCGTGCCGACGGATTCCTTGTGAGCGCACTCACCGTTTGAATGCCGCCCCCGTCACCCAGGGCCGCGCCGTCGGCACGCCACGTCGCCGTTGATCTGAGACCGGCACCACAGGGCCACGGTTCGAAGGCCGCCGCCTTCGAAGCCCGGCCTCCGGCCTCAGAGGACGAGGTCGCCCAGGCGGCGGTGGCGGGCGGTGCGGGCGGCGAGGCGGTCGGACGTGGGAGTGGCCGCGAGGGTGGCGAGGGTGGTGGAGACGGCGTGGCCGAGGCGGGCGCAGAAGGCGGCGGGCTCGTCGGCGGCGTCGGGAAGCTCGGGGATCACGGTGTCGACCAGGCCGACGGCGGCGAGGTCGTGGGCGCCGATGCCCTGGGCGCGGGCGAGCTCGGGGGCGTGGGAGCCGTCGCGGTGCACGATCGCGGAGGCGCCCTCCGGGGGGAGCGGGGCGAGCCAGGCGTTGCCGGCGGCGAGGACGCGGTCGGCGGGGAGCAGGGCGAGTGCGCCGCCGCCGGAGCCCTGGCCGAGGAGGACGGCGAGGACGGGGGTGCGCAGGGAGAGCAGGGTGGTGAGGCAGTGGGCGATCTCCACGGCCACGCCGTCCAGCTCCGCCTGGACGGAGAGTTCGGCGCCCGCCGTGTCGACGACGGTGACGAGGGGGAGGCCGAGCTGTTCGGCGAACCGGGCGGTTCGGCGGACGGAGCGCAGATCGGCGGCAGTGAAGGGGCGTTCCTGGGAACCGGCCCGGCGCTGCTGGCCGACGACCACGGCGGGTTGGCCGTCGAGGACGGCGAGGGCCCGGACCAGGGCTCCGTCGCGGCCGCCCGGGGAGTCGAGGAGGACGAGTTCCTCGGTGGTGCGGCGCAGCAGTTCGCGGGTGCCGGGGCGGTCGGGGTGGCGGGTGCGGAGGACGGCCTCCCAGGCGTCGGGGCGGTCGGCGGGGGTCGGGGGGACGGGAGTCGGAGGAACGGCGGAAGGGGAGGGCAGGGCGCGCCGCGTGAGGACGGCCAGGGAGCGGCGAAGCACCTCGCGCAGTTCCTCGGGCGCGACCACGGCGTCCACCAGGCCGCGTTCGGCGAGGGTCTCGGCGCGCTGCACGTCGGGCGGCAGCTGGACGCCCCGCAGCTCCTCGTACACGCGCGGGCCGAGGAAGCCCAGACGGGCGTCCGGTTCGGCGAGGACCAGGTGGCCGAGGGTGCCCCAGGAGGCGAACACCCCGCCCATGGTGGGGTTGCGCAGATAGGTGAGGTAGGGCAGTCCGGCCGCCCGGTGGGCCTGGACGGCGGCGGTGATCCGCAGCATGCACAGGAACGCCGCCGACCCCTCCTGCATCCGGGTGCCGCCGGAAACGGGGAGGGCGACCAGGGGGAGCCGGGCAGCGGTGGCCTGTTCGACGGCCCGGGTGATCCGCTCGGCCGTGGCCACACCGATCGACCCGCCGAGGAAGCCGAACTCGGAGGCGATCAGGGCCGCTTGCCCCCCGCCGATCCGGCCGATGCCGGTGACGACCGCTTCGTCGATGCCGGTCCGCTCCCGGGCGCGGGTCAGGCTCGCCCGGTACTCGGGGTCGCGCGGCTCGGTGGTCACCGGATCGTCCCAGCTCACGAAGGAGCCGGGGTCGACCAGCAGTCCGATCAGCTGATGTGCCGTGAGGGACATGCTCAACTGCTCCACCCCATCGTCCGGTCCGTGTCCGTGCCGAGGAAGATCACCATAGGGGGCGGGGAGAGTGCGGTGGGGGATTGGGCGCCGGGTGTGAGGAGGCCGACAGCCCCGGGGGAGGCCGCGGACGGGCCGCGCTCCGTGGGCCGCGCTCTGCGCCGGGCCGGTCAGGCGGTCAGGCAGTGAGCCGGTGAGCCGGTCAGCGGGCGGCGGCGAGCGATTCGACCCGGGCCTCGTCGTAGCGCAGGGCGACCAGCCGGGCGAGCGCCTCGTGGGTGCCGAGCGGGGCGCTCGTCCAGTGGGCGCCGGTGGCGGCGGCGCGGTCGGCGAAGAAGCCGGGGGCGAGCAGATGGGTGGCGACGGCGACATGGCGGTGGCCGGCGGCGTGCAGGGCGGCGACCGCCTCCCGCGGGCTCGGGCGGGCGGCGGACAGATAGGCGGGGACGACCTGGCTGCCGTCGCCGAGGCGGTCGGCGAGCAGCTCGGCCGTCCGCGCGGTGTCGGAGTTGGCGGCCGGGTCGGAGGAGCCGGCCGCCGCGAGGACCACCGGCCCGGCGCCGGCCGGGCGACCGGCCGCGGCGAGGCGGTCGGCGAGCGCGGCGGCCAGCAGTGGGTGGGGGCCGAGCGCCCGGGCGAGCGGAAGGCGGGTCAGCCCGGCGGCGGCGAGCGCCCCGGGCAGGTCGACCCGCAGGTGGTAGCCGCCGCCGAGCAGCAGTGGGACCAGTACCGCCGCTCGCCCGTCCAGTGCGGCGAGCGCCTCCGGCAGGGTGGGCCGGACGAGGTCGAGGAAGCAGCAGCGGACGTCGAGGCCCGGGCGCAGCACCTGGACCCGGCTCAGCAGCGCCCGGTTGGCGGTGACTCCGGCGGCGGAGCGGCTGCCGTGCGCGACCGCGAGCAGGACCGGTCGGCTCCCGTCCGACGGACGCCGCGTCCCGGTAAGCGTCACAGTCCCCGCCCCCGTTACCCCCGCCCCCATCAGGCAGCCGCCAGCCGGTAGCCGCGCTTGGGCACGGTGCGGATCAGCTTCCCGTGCGGCCCGAGCGCCGCCCGCAGCCGCCCGACCGCCGCCTCGACGGCGTGCTCGTCGGCGGCCGCGTCCGGCCAGGCCGTGCGCAGCAGGTCGGCGCGGCTGAGCACGTGCCCGGGGCGTTCGGCGAGCGCGCGCAGCACGGCGGCGCCGCGCGGGCTGAGCAGGCGACTCTCCCCGTCGACCAGGGCGGCGTTCCCCTGGAGGGTCAACCGGACGCTCCCCAGGTCGAGTTCGCGGCGGCCCCGGCTCGGCAGGGTCTCCGCGAGCAGCCGGACCAGTGAGCCCAGCCGGCCGCGCTCGGGGAACTCCGCGGGCAGTCCGAGGTCGGCGAACGGCCGGGCGCAGAGCGCGCCGACACAGACCGGCAGGACGTCCCCGCGCAGTGCGTCGAGCAGTGCGTCGCGCAGGCCGTCGGCGGCGGCCGTCTCGACGAACGCGACGACCGCGGGGGCGCTGGTGAAGGCGAGGGCGTGGACCTGGCGGCGGACGGTCTGGTCGACCAGCCGTCGCACCGGGGCCGGGTCGTCCGGCGGGGCCCAGCGGTAGACCGGGACGGAGATCACCTCGGCGCCGCGTTCGCGCAGCGCGGCCGCGAAGTCGTCGAGCCGCACGCCGTGCTCCTGGACGGCGATCCGCCGGCCGGCCAGGGGGCGGGCGAGCAGCCAGGTCAGCAGTTCGTCGGTGGCCTCGGAACCGGGGGAGAAGCCCTCGCCGAGGCCGCTGGCCCGGACGGCGCCGGTGGCCTTGGGGCCCCGGGTGAGGACGACGGCCCGCCGGCACGCGTCGGCGAGGGCGGCACCCCGGCCCCAGCCCTCGGCGGCGCTCATCCAGCCGCGCCAGCCGACGCCGGTGGTGGCGACCACGTAGTCGAGCGGCCCGGTCAGGCAGGACTCGGTGGCCCGGCGCAGGGCGAGGTCGTCGGCGAGCGGCATGATCCGCAGCACCGGCGCCTCGACGACCTGGGCGCCGCGCCGGGTGAGCAGCGCGGTCAGCTCGTCCCGGCGGCGGGCGGCGGTCACCCCGATGGTGAAGCCGGTGAGGGGCCCGGGCCGCGGGGTGGGGCGCGGTCCGGTGAGGGTGGTTGTTGCCATGGCCGAAAGGGTGCGGGTCGCTCGTTACGGGCTGATTGCCCCTCCGTCTCCCCGGAGTTAGCGAACCGGTCGCTCCCGTTACGGGGGATGTCCGAAGCCGCACGTCGGGCGGTGCCCGGTGTGAGGCAGGCGTACCGCGGGCGCAACACGGCGGACCCGGAGGCGAAACGACCACCGGCGAAATTTCTCGGCACGACCCCGGGACACCGGCGAGCGGGCCCACCGGACCCGCGCCGCCCACCGGACCCGCGCCGCCCACCGCCCCCACACCCTCACCGCCCCCGCAGCCCCCACCGCCCCCGCACCCCCCCCGGCCCCCTCCGCACCCCAGCCCCGTACCACCCGAGGAGTCACGCATGACGTCGCACACGGCCGAGCCGCCCGAGCCGCCGCTGGACCTCGTCCTGGTCGGCCACGGCATGGTCGGCCAGCGCTTCCTGGAGGCCTGGACCGAGCAGCCCGGCGCCCGGCGCCGGCGGATCACCGTGCTCGCCGAGGAGCCCCGCCCCGCCTACGACCGCGTCCACCTCAGCTCCCTCTTCGAGGGCCGCACCCCCGAGGACCTCACGCTCTGCCCGCCCGGCTTCCTCGCCGAGCACGGCATCGAGCTGCGCCTCGGCGACCCGGTGACCGCCGTCGACCGCGCCGCCCGCACGGTCACCACCCGCTCCGGCGCCCGACTTCGGTACGACGAGCTGGTGCTGGCCACCGGCTCGGCCCCGTTCGTGCCGCCCGTGCCCGGTCGGGACGCCGTCGGCTGCCACGTCTACCGCACGATCGAGGACCTCGACGCGATCCGCGCCGACGCCACGAAGGCCGTGGTGGCGGGCGGCGGCACCGGCATCGTGGTCGGCGGCGGCCTGCTCGGCCTGGAGGCGGCCGGCGCGCTGCGGGCGAGGGGACTCACCACCCATGTGGTCGAGTTCGCCCCCCGCCTGATGGCCGTCCAGGTCGACGAGGGCGGCGGCGAACTGCTCCGCCGCAAGATCGAGGAGCTCGGCGTCACCGTCCACACCGCGGCCGCCGCGAGCGGGGTCGCCACCGGCCCGGACGGCGCGGTGCGCGGCCTGCTCCTCTCCGACGGCCGCGAACTCGCCGCCGACCTGGTGGTGTTCTCCGCCGGTGTCCGGCCCCGCGACCAGCTCGCCCGGGACTGCGGCCTGGCGGTCGGCCCGCGCGGCGGCATCGTCGTCGACGAGCGCTGCCGCACCGAGGACCCGGCCGTCCTCGCGGTCGGCGAGTGCGCCCAGGCCGCCGACGGCCGGGTCTACGGACTGGTCGCCCCCGGCTACCAGATGGCCGAGACGGCGGCGCGCGAACTCGCCGGCCGCCCTGGTCCCGGCTTCACCGGCGCCGACACCTCGACCAAGCTCAAGCTGCTCGGCGTCGACGTCGCCAGCTTCGGCGACCCGCACGGCACCGCCGAGGGCGCGCTCGACGTGCTCTACAGCGACGGCCGGCTGGGCGTCTACCGCAAGCTGGTGATCGGCACCGACGGGGCCCTGCTCGGCGGCGTCCTGGTCGGCGACACCGAGGCCTACGGCACCCTGCGCCCGCTGGCGACGGCCGGCCGGCCGCTCACCGTGCCGCCCGAACAACTGGTGCTGCCCGCCGGGTCCGCCGCCGCCGGCCCGATCGCGCTGCCCGACGACGCGGTGCTCTGCTCCTGCCACAACGTCACCCAGGGCGCCGTGCGCGCCGCCGTCCGGGAGCAGGGCGGCGGCAGCGTCGCGGAGGTCAAGAAGTGCACCCGGGCCGGCACCGGCTGCGGCAGCTGCCTCAAGCAGCTCACCACCGTCGTCACCGAGGAGCTCGCCGCCGCGGGGGCCGAGGTCGGGACCGGCCTGTGCGAGCACTTCCCGCAGAGCCGCGCCGAGTTGTACGAGATCGTCCTGGTCACCGGCATCACCACGTTCTCCGCGCTGGTCGACCGGCACGGCACCGGCGAGGGCTGCGACATCTGCAAGCCGACCGTCGCCTCGATCCTGGCCAGCCTCTCCAACGGCCACATCCTGGACGGCGAACAGGCCGCCCTCCAGGATTCCAACGACCACTTCCTCGCCAACCTCCAGCGCAACGGCTCCTACTCGGTGGTGCCCCGGGTGCCCGGCGGCGAGATCACCCCGGACGGCCTGATCGCGATCGGCGAGGTGGCCCGCGACTTCGGCCTCTACACCAAGATCACCGGCGGCCAGCGGATCGACCTGTTCGGCGCCGGCGTCGACCAGCTCCCCGCCATCTGGGCCAGGCTGGTGGACGCCGGCTTCGAGTCCGGCCACGCCTACGGCAAGGCCCTGCGCACCGTGAAGTCCTGCGTCGGCGAGACCTGGTGCCGCTACGGCGTCCAGGACTCGGTCGGCCTCGCCATCGAACTGGAGCTGCGCTACCGGGGGTTGCGCTCCCCGCACAAGCTGAAGTCGGCGGTCTCCGGCTGCGCCCGCGAGTGCGCCGAGGCCCGGAGCAAGGACTTCGGCATCATCGCCACCTCCGCCGGCTGGAACCTCTACGTCGGCGGCAACGGCGGCATGACGCCCCGGCACGCCGACCTGCTCGCCGCCGACCTGGACCGCGAGACCCTGATCCGCACCATCGACCGCTACCTGATGTTCTACATCCGGACCGCCGACCGGCTGGAGCGCACCTCGGTCTGGCTGGAGCGGCTCGACGGCGGCCTCGACCACCTGCGCGCGGTCGTCCTCGACGACGCGCTCGGCATCGCCGCCGAACTCGACGCCCTGATGGCCCGCCACATCGATTCCTACCAGGACGAGTGGGCCGCTACGCTGGCCGACCCGGACCGGCTCCGCCGCTTCGCCTCCTTCGTCAACGCTCCCGGCACCCCCGACCCCGCCGTCACCTTCGTCCCCGAACGCGGCCAGATCCGCCCCGCCCGCCCCGACGAGGACGGCCACGTCCTCCCCGCCCCCGCCCCGGTCCTCGTGGCCGGACCCCGACTGGAGGTGCTCGCCAAGTGACCGTGGAGATCCACGACGGCACCCGCTGGCAGCCCGTCTGCAGCCTCGACGACCTGCAACCGGGCCGCGGCGTCGCCGTCCTGCTGCCCCCCGCCGACACCCAGGTGGCGCTGTTCGTCGACCGCTCAGGCGCGCTGTACGCCGTCGACAACCGCGACCCGTTCAGCGGCGCGCACGTGCTCTCCCGCGGTCTGCTCGGCAGCCGCGAGGGCCGGCCGACGCTCGCCTCGCCGATGTACAAGCAGACCTTCGACCTCACCGACGGCCGCTGCCTGGACGAGGACACCGCCCCCGACGGCACCCCCGCGGTGCTCCGCCGGTGGCCGGTCCGCGCCGCGGCGACCGAGCCCCGGACCTCCCGGACCCCCCGGGACTCCCGGAACTCCCCGAAGGAGGAGCGGGCATGACCACCGCCCTCGGTACCCGCCCGGCCCGGACGGCCGGCGCCCCCACCCTGACCCACTGGGACCCGGAGGACCGCGAGTTCTGGGAGCGCACCGGCGCCCGCACGGCCCGCCGCAACCTGATCCTGTCCGTCCTCTCCGAGCACATAGGCTTCTCGGTCTGGAGCCTGTGGTCCGTCCTGGTGCTCTTCCTCGGCCCGGAGTACCACATCGACCCGGCCGGCAAGTTCACCCTGACCGCCCTCCCCACCGCGCTCGGCGGCCTGCTCCGGCTGCCGTACACCTACGCGGTCGCCCGGTTCGGCGGCCGCACCTGGACGGTGGTCAGCGCCCTGCTGCTGCTGGTCCCGACCGGCCTGGCGGCGCTCGTCCTCACCCCCGGCGTCTCCTACGGCACCCTGCTCGCGGTGGCCTGCGTCGCCGGTGTCGGCGGCGGCAACTTCGCCTCCTCGATGGCCAACATCAACTCCTTCTACCCGCACCGCCTCAAGGGCTGGGCCCTCGGCATCAACGCCGGCGGCGGCAACCTCGGCGTCCCCGCCGTGCAGCTGCTCGGCCTGCTGGTGCTCGCCACCGCCGGTGTCGCCCACCCCCGGCTGCTGCCGCTGATCTACCTGCCGCTGATCCTGGCCGCCGCCGCGCTCGCCTGGCGCCGGATGGACAACCTGCCGACCCCGCCCCGCGAGCCCGGCGCACCCGCCGACCGCTCGCTGCGCGAGGTCGCCCGCGACCCCTACGGCTGGGCCGTCTCCACCCTGTACATCGGTACCTTCGGCTCGTTCATCGGCTTCGGGTTCGCCTTCGGACAGGTGCTCCAGGTGCAGTTCCACGACCGCTTCGACACCCCGGTCAAGGCCGCCGCGCTCACCTTCCTGGGCCCGCTGCTCGGCTCCCTGCTGCGGCCCGTCGGCGGCCGGCTCGCCGACCGCTGGGGCGGCCCCTGGGTCACCCTGGTCACCTTCGTCGCGATGGGCGCCGGCACCGCCGTCGTCCTGGCCGCCTCCCGGGCCGGCTCGCTGCCGCTCTTCCTCTCCGGCTTCATCGCGCTCTTCGTCCTCAGCGGCATCGGCAACGGCTCGACGTACAAGATGATCCCCGCCCACTACGAGGGCCGGGCCCGCCTCGCCGTCGCCGACGGCGCCGACCCGGCCGCCGCCGAGGCCGCCTCCCGCCGCCGCACCGCCGCGCTGATCGGCCTGGCCGGCGCGATCGGCGCCTTCGGCGGGGTGCTGGTCAACCTGGCCTTCCGGCAGTCCTTCCTCAGCAGCGGCAACGGCGACGGCGCCTATCTGGCCTTCCTCGTCGCCTACCTGTGCTGCTCCGCCCTCACCTGGGCCGTCTGGCTCCGCCCGGGCGCCCGGCGCTGAGCGGTACGCCGTCGACGCCCTCGGCCCCGGACGCACGGAGCGTCCGGGGCCGAGGGCGTCCGGGCGACGGTCAGCTGTGCGTGGTCGAGCCGCAGGGACCGGGCGGCAGCGTGAGGAAACCGTAGCTCCGGACGGCCGGGGCGCCGCCGTTCGACCGGCAGATCCACCCGCTCGGGCCGAAGACGGCACGCAGTGCGTTGCCGTGCGCGTCCGTGGCGTACCAGTCGGCGCTGCGGACCGTGTTGTACAGGACGTGTCCGAAGGTGCCGGTCACGAACGGGAGGTTGATCCGGTGGTTCACCTGGTCCACCGGGGGGACCCCGTCGATGGCGCGGGGGACCAGCAGGCCCGGCTCGTCGCCGGGACGCGTGTGCCCGCCGAACGCCTGGCCGACGTAGTGGCCGACGGAGTAGGGGACGAGCGCGTTCGGGTCGTGCAGGACCGCGTCCGTGCCCTGGTTCGCCCGGTCGACGTCGAGCACGCAGGGACCGGCCGCGTCGGGCAGACCCCAGCGGCCCAGCGCCTGCAGGAACGTCCGCCGGGTGTCCGATCCGCGGGCCGGAAGGACCGGTCGGACGGTCGCGTCGGGCAGTGCCGGGTCGATCTGGCGCCAGTTGGTGATCGTGCACGCGTAGATGCTGTTCAGCTGGCTCCTGGTGAGGCCGGCGGGGGCGTTGCCGCCCGTCGGTGCGGCCCAGCTCACCGCGTCCTTCGCCATCACCACGAACAGGGTCGTGGTCGGATCGTCGATCTGTGGGGCGCGGTCGCTGCGGGAGAAGTCGACGGTGCTGCTGGTGGTGCCGGCCAGTGCCGTGTTCCCGGTGCTGGAACTGTACGGCCGGTTGATCGTGGTCGCTCCCGCCTTGGTCGTGATCATCGACGACCCGGTCGAGTCCCAGCTGTACAGCCGTGGCGAGGCGGTGTCCCCGGTGGCGGCCAATGAGGCGTTGTAGTCGGTGGAGAACTGGTTGAACAACTGTTCCGTGACATCCGAACCCACCCCGACGAGGTCGGTCGCGGCCGGCTGCGGCGGGTCGGCGAGAGCGGGGGTGGTGACGGTGAGGGCCAGTGCGGAGGCCAGGGCGAGGGCCGAGGCGGCCCGGGCGGCGAGGCGAAGCATGGGGTGGACTCCCGGTCGGGGGACGGCGCGGTCACCGGCATCCTGGGGTCGCCCGTCCGGGGCCCGAAAGCCCCCAGCACTCTGGGATGCCCGGCGTCACCGCAGGTCGGGCCCGCTCTCCGGCCCCCTCACCACTACCTGTTCTTCCTCCGGTGGTGCCCCGGCCACCCGCCCGGGGCCGGGCGGGCGGTGGCGTCCCGCGTTGTTAGGGTCGGGGCATGGCAGTGAGCAGGACGGGCATCGACGCTCCCGACGGTCCCGGTGTTCCGGGCGGTCCCGACGGTGGCCCTCGTCCCCCCACGCGGTTGCGGCTCGACGCGCGGCGCAACCGCGACCTCCTGCTCGCCACCGCCCGCGACCTGTTCGCGCGGCACGGGCTGGACGTCCCGCTCGACCAGATCGCCAAGGAGGCGGGTGTCGGCAACGCCACCCTCTACCGGCACTTCCCGACCCGCCACGCCCTGGTCGGCGAGGTCTTCGCGAACGCCGCGAACCTGGTCGCCGAGGCCGGGGCGGAGGCGCTGGCCACCGAGGACGCCTGGAGCGCGATCGAGGGGTACTTCGAGCGGATCCTCGAACTGGTCGCTGCGGACCGGGGGATCAACGACCTGGTCACCCGGGCCGTCCAGACCGCCCCCGGGCTGTTCGGGATCAGCCGTCGCAACGCCGCGACGGTCGGCTCGCTGGTCGCCCGCGCGCAGGAACAGGGCACCATGCGCGCCGACGTCGTCACCACGGACCTGCTGTTCGTGTTCGGCGCGCTCTGCCGGTCCCTGCCCGCGGCCACCGAACTGCGCCCCGACCTGTGGCGCCGCCACCTCGCGCTGCTGCTCGACGGCTTCCGCACCCGGGCCGCCCACCCGCTGCCCGTCCCGCCGGTCGGCGAGGAGCGGCTGGACCGGATGTTCGCCGAGCTCTGGGCGGCCGACGCACGGGCGGAGGCGCCACCCACCGCCTGACCGGCCCCGCGTCAGGAACCCGTACGGACCGGCCCCGCCCGCGTCAGAGCTCCGTCAACGAACCGCCCTTCCCCCCTCCACCGGGCTTGGCTGGCACCGACGACACCGGTCATCAGCGACCGGGGACCGGTTCGGAAGGACGGACAGCGCCATGGCGGACGAGCCGACAGCCAGCCCCAGCGGGTCGGGCACGCCGGAGGACGACGGCCGGGGCCGGATCGTGGTCGGCGTCAGCGGCTCGCTCGGCAGCCTCGCCGCCCTGCACCGCGCCGTCGCCGAGGCCCGCCGGCTGGACGCCGAGGTGCTCGCCGTGCACTGCTGGACCCCGGTCGGCGGTGAGTTCGGCTACCGCCGCGCGCCCTGCCCGCCGCTCCTGTCCGCCTGCCGCGACGCGGCCGCGACCCGGCTGCGCGAAGCCCTCGACCAGGCCTTCGGCGGCACCTGGCCGGGCGTGCGACTGCGCAGCGTCGCCGTCCGCGGCGAGACCGGTCAGGCCCTGGTCCACTGCGCCGACCGGCCGGACGACCTGCTCGTCCTGGGCGCCGGCCCCCGCGGCCTGCTCGCCCGCACCCTGCACCCGTCGATCACCGCCTACTGCGTGCGGCACGCGGCCTGCCCGGTGCTGGCCGTCCCGAAACCGCCGCTCCAGCGCGAACTGGAGGCCATGGAGCGCCACCCCCGGACCCGGCTGACGGTGACGGTGTGACCGCCCGTCTCGCTCCGGCGATGTCCGCCGCGATCGCCCTCACCGCGTCCGCCGCCCTGCTGCCGGCCCTCGCGGTCCTCGGCGAACTCCGCCCGACCTGGGTCGCGCTCGCCGCCTACGCGGCCCTCTGCGCCGTCGTCGGCGGCCGCTCCCGCCCCTCCGCCGCCGCGCTGATCGGCCCGGCGGCCTGGCTCTTCCACAACGGCTTCGTCGAACACCGGCACGGCGCCCTCGGCCTCGCCGCCCCGGCCGCCGAGGCCGCCCACGTGCTCCTCCTCACCTCGGCCGCCCTCGCCACCGCCCTCCTCGCGGCCCCGCGCGGGCCGCGCCCCGGCAGGCGGTACGACCTCGCGGCCTGACGACCCGGCGGCCCCGGCGGAGCGACCTATGATGTGTCATCTCGCTGACAGCCGCCGGGGATGGGGAACGCGTTGTTCGAGCAGGCGAAGCATGCGGTCGTGACGATCGACCCGCCGGCGCGGACGACGGGCGGACGGTGAAGGGCTCCTTCCGGGCACTGCTGATCGGCGTGCCGAAGTACCGTGACGAGCACATCACCGACCTCCCGTTCGTCCGGGACGACCTCGTCGAACTGGAGGAGGCGCTGTCCTCGGCCGGCTACGAGGTGGTCGTCCACGAGCCGGACGAGACGGACCGGGAGGGCATCGACTCCGCCGTCGAGACCTTCTTCCAGCAGGCCGCCGCCGGACAGACGCTGCTGGTCTACCTCAGCGGCCACGGCATCCACCACGACGGCACGGACTACCTGGTCCCCAAGGGAGCGCTCACCAGCGCCCGGGACTTCCGCGGCAAGTGCCTGGCGCTCGACTTCGCCCCGTACGTCGAACAGAGCCTGGCGGGGGACGTGGCCGTCCTCGTCGACGCCTGCCGCGAGGGCATCGTCATGCGGGAGATGGCGCCGAGCAACGCCGTCGGCTGGTCCGAGGCGAAAGTCCGCCGGGTCGGGCGGCGGCACTACTGCCACGTCTACGCCTGCTCGCCCGGCGAACGCGCCCGCTACGCCACGGCGGGCGGGACCACGTTCAGCCTCTTCTCGCGCGCGCTCAGCACCGTGGTGGCGAGCGAGACCGGCCCGAGCACCCTCGCCGACCTCCACGAGCAGCTCCAGACCGCCGTGGACGCGCTCACCAGCGAACACGAGTGCCCGCGCCAGCAGGTCAGGGTCCGCGCCGAGGGCGAGCTCGACGGCTTCGTGCTGTTCGAGCGGCCGGACCGCGAACCCGCCGGCGCGGCGGGGGAGCACCCCTGGGTGGTCCGGGCCCGGGAGCACCCGGCCTGGCGGCAGGTGGCCGACGGCCCCGGCGCCGAGGCGATGCGCACGGCCGTGACCGCCCTGGTCGAGCGGCTCGCCCCGCTGGCGGCCGCCGACGACCGGGCCCTGGCCGAGGACCCGTGGCGGCTGACCGACCTCGCGGAGCGGATGTCCGGCCGGCTGGGCTGGCTGCTGTCGAAGGTGCTCAACGCCGAGAAGCTGGCGCTCGCCCCGGCCGAGGCGGCGCTGCTGGTGGTCGCGCCCTTCGCCCATGTGGCCTGCGCGAACCGGGTCGCGGTCGAGGCGCTGGCCGTGCGGCCCACCGACCTGGCCCCGTCCGCCGCTCCTTCCCCGCTGCGGGCCGGCTACGAGCAGTTCGCCACCGGCCGCGCGCGGCTGGTCCGGCGCGCCGCCCAGGCCGGGCGCGGCGGCGACCCGGCGGGGGCGGCGGGCATCGCCTGGTGGCTGTTCCGTCAATGGCTCGCGGGCAGGCCGGGCGGCCACCACGAGAACGTCCTGACCGACCTGCGCGGACCGGTCGGCGCGTTCACCGAGCACCTCACGGCACCCGGTGACCGGGACCTGGTCGCCGAACTGTTCGCCCTGGACGCCCTCCCGAGCCTGCTGCGCTCGCTCCGGACCTCCTACGACACCACCGCGATCCGCCCGGTCCGCCAACTGGCCGGCGCCACCGAGGCGGAGCAGTACGTCCGGGAGGAACTGCTCGGCGCGCTGCTCGCCGTCGCGCACCAACTCGCCGTCGATCCGTTGCGGTTGCCGGACGTCGTGGTGGAGCACCTGGGTATCTCGTACGCGGTCGACCTCGCCGAACTGCACGGAACGATCCAGGGCGCGCGCTGGGACCCGCGCGGCCGGACCAGGGTGCTCACCGCCGCCTGCCACCACCCCGCGGTGGGCCTGGCGCTCCGCCAGCACGCCGCCGCGCTGGACACCCTGCTGGGCGCGATCGACCTCCACGCCGGCGCCGACCCCCAGCTCGCCCCGCTCCAGGACCTGCCGGTCCACGCGACCGCCGACCAGGTCCACGCCGCCGCCGACGAGCGGGGGCGGCCCATCTACGAGTCCACCGACCTGCGGTTCCGGCTCGCGGACGACCGGATCCAGGAACTCCTGATGGGGGAACAGCTCTACGGGGACCAGGCGCTGGCGATCCGCGAGCTGTACCAGAACGCGCTGGACGCCTGCCGCTACCGGGACGCCCGCACCACCTACCTCCGCCGCCACGACCCGCAGGTGCCGGCGTGGTCGGGCCGGATCGACTTCCACCGGGGCGTGGACGAGCGCGGCCAGGCCTACCTGGAGTGCCGGGACAACGGCATCGGCATGGGCGAGCGCGAACTGCGCGAGGTGTTCTCGTACGCGGGCATGCGCTTCGCCGACCTGCCCGAGTTCCTCGACGAGCAGGCGGCGTGGCGGGCCGAGGGTATTGAGTTCCACCCCAACAGCCGTTTCGGCATCGGTGTGCTGAGCTACTTCATGATGGCCGACGACATCTCGGTCACCACCTGCCGCCTGGACCGCGACGGCCACCCGGGCGACCGCCTCCAGGTGGACATCGCGGGCCCGGGCTCGGTCTTCCGCATCCGCAATCTCGGACGGGGGCACGACGCGGGGACCGTGGTGCGGTTGCACCTGCGGAACCCGGACGCGGCGCCGTCGTGCACGGGGTTGCTGGGGCGGCTGCTGTGGATCGCGCCGTACGAGGTGACGGCGGAGGACGCGGGGGAGCGGCTGGAGTGGGAGGCGGGGGTGCTGTCGCCGTTCGCGCCCTTGGGGGCGGAGGACCCGTACGCCGATGGTGCGGTGCGGGCGAAGGAGGTGCGGGTCGCCGCCACGGACCGCGCCGACGTGTGGTGGACCGGTGCCTGGGGCGGAATCCTGGCCGACGGGCTCTGGGCGGGTCTGAGATTCTTCGGGGCCGTGATCGATCTGAGCGGTACCCGGGCACCCAGACTGACCGTCGATCGTACCCGGACCCTGGGCCACGACGAGGCCCACGCGCTCGGGTTGCTGCACCAGCAGATTCCGACGCTGCTGCGCGAGGGCTGCACGATGCTCGATCACACGTGGCTCTCCGAGCTGGTCGATCATCACCCGAACCTCGCCGACGCCGTTCTGGAGGCGGCGGTCACCGAACGGTACGGCCCTTGGCTGGTGGAAGGAGGAAAGGAGGACATCACCGTTCTCGGTTGCTTTCCGACGGACGCTCGCTTGTTGGCGTCGGAAGACCGGCGGCGGCCCTTGTCGCGCATGGTCCGTGAGGGGTACGAGATGCCGGAGCACCTGATGAACTGGCGGACACTCTGCTGGGCCGCCGCCGGTGGTGTCCCCGATGTGACCGTGATCGGCGGGAGCGATCTGGCGGTTGCCAGGCCTACCGACGAGGGACTCCTACGACGGCACCGCCGTGAGGGCGGCGATCGGTCCTGGAGGCTGGAGGCGGACGGCTGGGTGGATCCGGCGAAGCCGGTGCCGCTCGGGCATGTGCTCTCTGTTGCCCAATGGATGGGCCGCCGTCCCGCCGAGGTGGCTGCCAGGCTCGCCGAACTCGGGTACTTCCTGAGGGAGGGACAGCCGGTACCGGAGAAGGTCCTTGCCGACGACCTCTTGGTGTTGAGCCGCAGCGTCAACGGCAGGGCCCCCTGGCTCTGTGCCACGAAGCCGGTGCCGCTCGGGCATGTCCTTTTCGCCGCTCGGGAGTTGAAATGGTCGCCGCAGGACGTGGTCGCGCGGCTCGAAGCACTCGGGGTCGGCTGGACCGACCATCTGGAGTTCCCCCTGCCTCCTGATGCCGAGAGCCTGCTGGTGCCCGAGCCGGGGCAGAACCCGAGATGGCTGTCCCCCGGGGAATCCGTGCCGCTCTGGAAGGTACTCGTGGTGGCCCAGGCAACGAATCGACGACCTCGTGAGGTGATCGACGGTCTGGCCGCGCTCGGGCACCCCTTCGAGGGAACGCTGGTGCCGGAGACCGTCGAGGATGACGACTACATGCTTCTGAGCCGTTACCTCGCGCCGGAAGGACCGTGGCTGGATGCCGGTGAGGCGGTCTCGGCTTGGCACGTACTCGCGGTGGCCGGCGAGCTCGACCGGGCACCGGGGGACGTCGTTTCCAGGCTGCGGGAGCTCGGTCACCAGGTGGCGGACGGTGTGTGGATCCCGTCGACTTTGGGTGATGGCGACCTCGTCCTTCTCAACGGTTACGAGGACGACGAGCACGAGCCGGAGTTGACCGTGCTCGGCGTGCGGGCGCCTATGGGCCATGTCCTCTGGTGTGCAGCCGAGTTGGAATGCTCACCGTTGGCGGTGGCCGATCGGTTGGCATTGCTCGGTCATCCCGTGCCGGACGGCGCCGCGGTGCCGGACCGGGTGCTCTCGGACGACCGACTGGTCCTCAGCGCCGAGCTCGACTGGCGGGGTCCGTGGCTGCTGCCCGACGAGTCGGTGCCGATCGGGCACGTGCTCCGGGCCGCGCGAGCGCTGGGGCGGCCACCGGCCGAGGTCGCGGCCCGACTGGTGAGTTTCGGCCACCGTCTGCCGGAGGGTGTCGGGTTGCCCGATGCCGTGGATTCCGAGGACCTGCTGATGCTCAGTGAACGGCGGGACGGCCAGGCGCCATGGTTGAAGCCGGACGAACCGGCGGGGATCTGGCATGTCCTTGCTGCTGCTGGCGATCTGGAGGTGCCACCGGGCGAGGTCGCGGCGCGGTTGGCTGTGCTTGGCCATCCGCTTCCGCCGGGCATGGCGACGGCACACGGCGCCGAGTCCTTCATGCTGACCAGTAGCGACCGCTGGTCTCTCCCCGACCGGCCGTTGTCCCTGGCCGACGTGCTTCGGTTGAGCGGTGACCGGCACTCCCCGGCCGACACCGCCCGCCGCCTCCAGGACCTCGGCTTCACGCTCGCCGGCGACGTCGTCTACGAGTGACCCGCAGTCACCCGCCCTTTCCCCGCGGTTCGGACACCCGTTCTGACCTGGTAGTGTTCTTCCTGTCGCGAGGGAGAGAAACACAATCCCTCGCCAGGCGTCAGCGGTGCTACCAGAGCACGTCCCGCTTTCAGCGGGGAGAGTCCGTGCAACCCGGGCCTGGCGCTCCAAATCGAACGGGCCCGGTACCTTCTCAGGTACCGGGCCCGTTCGCGTTTCCGTCGTTCAGCGCTCCGTCAGCGGAGCACGCCCCGGACGGCCTCGGGGTCGGTCGGGGAGAGCGGGGCGGCGTCGGGCGAACCCGTCGCCCCGGTGAGGGACTTGGCGGCCGGGGGCGGCGTCACGTAGACCGGGGCGGGCTCGGCGCCGGGGGCGCAGGTCTTGGCGATCCGGCCCTTTCCGCCGGGCAGGCTGCCGTCGCGGAGGTAGGCGGTGAAGGTGTCGTCCAGGCAGGCGTTGCCGTGGAACAGGATCTCGTGGAAGCTGCCGCCGTCCTGGACGACGAGCTTGGCGCTGGGCAGTGCGTCGCGCATGGCGAGCCCGCCCTCGTAGGGGGTGGCGCCGTCCTCGGTGGACTGGAACAGCAGCACGGGCGGCAGGCCCTTGCCGGTGATCTTCAGTCGGCCGGCCCGGTTGCCCTCGTACGGCCAGAACATACAGGCGGCGTTGTACCACATGTTGTTGTAGGTGTAGAAGGGCGCGACCGCGTCCACCTTGGCCTGGTCCTTCTTCCAGTACTCCCAGTCGCGCGGCCAGGCGTTCTCGGTGCACTGGACCGCGTTGTACGCGGGGAAGGAGCCGTCGTCGGCGCCGGGGGCCGCGTAGCGGTTGTAGGCGATGGCGAGCGGCCGGGTGTCGTGCTGGGTGACGTACGCGGAGAGCACGGTGGCCATCCGGGGCCAGCGGAGGAAGTTGTAGCCGCCGCCGTAGAAGGTGTCCTCGAACTCGGCGGGGCCGATCTTCCCGACGGCCGGGGCGGCGTCCAGCGGGTCGGTCCGCAGGGCGGCCTCGACCTGGTCGTAGGCGCGCTGGATGTCGGCGGGGTCGGTGCCGAGGTGGTAGACGGAGTCGGCCTTGGCGGTCCAGGCGGTGAAGGCCTCGAAGCGGCGCTGGTGCTCCTTGTCCTGGAGCTTGTTGTGCTCGTACCAGGTGGTGGTCGGGCCGACGATGCTGTCGAGCACCATCCGGCGCACCCGGGACGGGAACAGCTGTCCGTAGGTGGAGCCGAGCGAGGTGCCCCAGGAGCCGCCGTAGAAGTTGATCCTCGACTCGCCGAGTGCCCGCCGGATGCTGTCCATGTCGCGGGCGTTGTCGACGGTGGTCATGTGGGGGAGCAGCCAGGACCAGTCGGCCGCGCAGTCGGAGGCGTAGCCGGCGGCCTTCTTCAGCCAGGCCTTCGCGGTGCCCTGGTCCGGCTGGTAGTCGGGGCGTTCGGCGTCGAAGTAGTCGGGGTCGCAGACGACGTGGGGCTCGCTGCCGTTGGTGCCGCGCGGGTCGAAGCCGATCCAGTCGTAGGTGGAGGCGACGTCGGCCGGGATCTGTCCGGCGATGAAGGCGGGCATCCAGAGGCCGGAGTTCCCGGGGCCGCCGGGGTTGAGCAGGATCGGGCCCTGGCGCTTGTCCTTGGGCGCGGTGGCCGGGAGCCGGTTCAGCTTGATCTTGATCTTGCGGCCGCGCGGCTCGGAGTAGTCCACCGGCACGTCGAGCATCGCGCACTGGAGCGCCGGTGTGGCCGGGTCCTCGCAGGAGCTCCAGGCCAGGGTGCCCTGGCCGGTGTCGGAGAGCACGCTCCGGTCGTCGAGCCCGTCGGCCCCGGGCTCGACGCCGACGGCTGCGGAGCCGCCGAGGACGGCGATGGCGGTGGCGGCGGACAGTAAGGTGAGGACTTTTCTCATGGTGAGCATGATGTGATATGTGCAATGTCACATCCACTCAGCTGACGTGACGTTATGAAGCTGTGATGGCACGGCGGTTCGGCGGCGGCATCCGTTCGTGGTCCGGCGCACCCGCTCCGACCTGGTAGTGTTCTCTCTGTCGCGAGGGAAGCGAACGAACAGAATCCCTCGTCAGGCGTCAGCGGTGCTACCAGAGCACGTCCCGCTTTCAGCGGGGAGAGTCCGTGCAACCCGGGCCTGGCGCTCCACGGTCGAACGGGCCCGGTACCTCTTCAGGTACCGGGCCCGTTCGCGTTCCTGTTCGCGTCCCGGACGCGCTCCCGAACGAGGAGAGCGGTCCGGGGAGCGGGCCCGTTCCCGGGCCCGCTCCCGTCAGCCCCGGGCCGGGAGTCCGGCGGCGCGGGCCAGCAGCGCGGCGGTGGCGCGGCCGGCCTCGACGGCGTGCGGTGCACGGGCGGCGACGCAGTGCCCGAGGGCCGGGTCGTACTCGGTGAGGACGACCCCGGCGTGGTCGGTGTCGGGCTGGAGGAACTCGGCCGCCGGTGTCAGCAGGGCGGTGTCCAGGGCCCGGGTGGTGTCGGCGGGGACGAGGTCGTCCCCGGTGCCGTGGACCAGGAACAGCGGGACGGGGGAGGGGCGGTCGGCGAGGGCGGCGAGCGGTGCCTCGCCGGTGGTGACCGCCGGGCGGGCGTAGCTGGAGGCGATGCCGACGGCCGCCGTGGGGCGGCGGTCCTCGGGGAGGTCGCGGTGGGTGGCGAGGGCTATCGCCTCCCGGCCGGACATCGACCAGCCTGCCAGGACGAGGCCGAGCGCGGGGTCGCCGCCGTGGTCGGCCGCGTGCCGGTGGGTGTGCTCCAGCGAGGCCAGCAGGTCGGCGCGGCCGCTGTCCGCCGCGTCGGAGCGCCAGTCCGGGGTGAGCACCAGCAGGCCGTGTCCGGCCGCCTCCCGGGCGAGCGGGGCGAGTTCGAACCGGGAGTCGGGGGCCTTCCCGTGCCAGAGGAGGAGCACGGGCCAGGGCCCGGCTGGGCCGGTCGGCGGGCGGTGGACGTCCATGAACCGGCCGGGGGCGTACTCGACGGTCTCGGCCGGGATCGTGACGGACATGGGTGGTTCTCCTGCGGTTCGGGCGGGTGTTCCGGACTGGTACTGTTCTTCCTGTCGCGAGGGAATGATCTCTCGTCAGGCGTCAGCGGTGCTACCAGAGCACGTCCCGCTTTCAGCGGGGAGAGTCCGTGCAACCCGGGCCTGGCGCTCCACGGTCGAACGGGCACGGTACCTGAAGAGGTGCCGGGCCCGTTCGCGTTCCCCGGCCCCTTCCCGGGTCCGGACGCCGGCGCGGGCCCGCTCGCGTCACCCGACCGGGCGGTCGGAGCCGAGTTCGCGGGAGATCCGCAGGCCGACCTGGGCGACCACCGGGCCGAGGGCGCGGACCCGGGCGGCGGTCATCCGGGAGGTGAGGCCGGAGACCGACAGGGCGGCGGTGACCTCGCCGGTGTGGTCGAAGATCGGGGCGGCGACGCAGCGGACCTCGGGCTCGTTCTCGCGGTCGTCGATGGAGTAGCCGCGGGCGCGGATGCGGGCGAGGTCGGCGCGCAGGCGGGGCTCGTCGGAGATGGTCCAGGCGGTGACCGGGCGCAGCCCGGCCGCGACCACCTCGGTGACCGCCTCCTCGGGGAGCCAGGCCAGGATCGCCTTCCCGGTGGCGGTGCAGTAGGCGGGCGCCCGGCTGCCGACCCGGGAGGCCATCCGGACGTTGGTCTCGTCCTCGACCTTGTCAAGGTAGACGATGCCGGGCGCCTGCCAGACGGTGAGGTGGACGGTCTCGCCGGCCTCGCGCTGGAGGCGGCGCAGGTGCTCGGCGGCGACGCTGCGCAGGTCGAGGGTGGACAGGTAGGCCTGGCCGAGCCGGAGCGAGCCGTGGCCGAGCCGGAACCAGCCGGTCTCCCGGTCGCGGTCGAGCAGGTGCTCGTCGAGCAGCGGGCCGGTCAGCCGCAGCACGGTCGACTTGTTGAGGTCGAGTGCCTCGGCGAGCTGGGCGAGCGGGACGCCGCGCCCGTCGCCGTGGTCGCGGACGTAGCCGAGGACCGACAGTGCGCGGCGCAGTGACGACGACTGGTTGCGCTCGCCCGCCGCCTTCTGCGGTTTCCCGGTGGTGGCGGCGGTCTGCTCCGTCATCGGTCCGTTCCCCTCTCGTTCCGCCGTCCGACTGCGGCGGTTGTCGAACCGTACCCCCTGCGGGCATGCGGGCCGCGTTTTCGATACAGCGTTGTGCACTGCAAAACTTCCCGAATCGGCTCTTGTTGGGCGTCCGCGCCCCCGCCTAACGTCCCTGGCATCGAGCAGGCGACGCCGCCCGGACGGGCGGCCGCACTGCCGTACCCACCCGCGTCACCACCCCCACATCCACCATCGGCCCCGGTCAGGGCCTGCTGCGACGTGCCCGTCCACGACGGCGCGTCCCGGCGGCAGCTGTCGGGAGGGGAGGCTTCCCACCCATGCGTATCGTCAGACGGACCACCGCGGCCGCCGTCCTCGCCGCCACCTGTCTTGCCGCCGCCGCCTGTTCACCCGGCACCGCGGTCCCGGCCGGCGAGAAGGCCGCCGACGACAAGAGCGGCACCTTGCAGGTCTGGCTGTACAACGAGGCCGGCAACGCCGCCAAGGAGGCGGTGGTCGCCAAGGCGGTCACCGAGTTCCAGTCGGCGCACCAGGGCGTCACCGTCAACGTCAGCTACATCGACACCGACGCCTCGGCCCGCGCCGCCAAGATGAAGGGCGCGTTCAACGACCCCAACAGCGCCCCGGACCTGGTCGAGTTCGGCAACACCGACCTGCCCGGCTACGTCGCGGCCGGCGGCCTCGCCGAGATCGGCGCCGACCTCGACACCTGGGCGGCCAAGGGCGACCTGGACCCGGCGATCGCCAAGACCGCCGTGCTCGACGGCAAGACCTACGGCCTGCCGTGGTGGGTCGGCGTGCGCGCGCTGTACTACCGCACCGACCTGTTCACCGAGGCCGGACTGGCCGCGCCGACCTCCTACGACGAGCTGGTCGCCGCCACCCGGAAGATCCACGCCGCGCACTCCGACACCTTCGGCATCGCGATCGGCGGCAAGTACACCTTCGGCGCGCTGCCCTTCGTCTGGGACGCGGGCGGCGACATCGCCACCAAGGACGGCGACAAGTTCAAGGCCGCGATCGGCTCCGCCGCCTCGCAGGCCGGGGTGAAGCGCTACACGGACCTCTTCGACGAGGCCGGCTGCCCGGCGCAGCAGTGCGCGGACCTCACCGGCGGCAAGACCGTCGACCTGTTCGCGGCCGGCAAGGCCGCCATGGCGATCCTGCCCAACTCCAGCCGCAGCAAGGTGGACGCGGGTGCGGCCAAGGACAAGTACGCGGTCGTCCCGCTGCCCGGCGCCAAGGCCGGCAGCATCGCCCCGGCCTTCGCCGGCGGCAACAACCTCGGCGTGATGAAGGCGGCCAAGCACCGCACCCTGGCGGTGCAGTTCGCCCAGCTGCTGGCCGGCCCCGGTTACCAGGAGCAGATGTACGACGCGATGGGCAACCTGCCGACCCTGAAGTCGGTCAACGCCAAGGTCGCGACCAAGGACGCCTTCCTGAAGCCGTTCACCGACACCATCGCGGCCGGTACCCGCTTCGTCCCGCTGGACCAGGCCTGGGCGCAGATCGACGCGCAGGCCGTCATCCCGACCATGCTCCAGCAGGTCGTCACCGGCAGGGCGGACGTGGCGAAGGCCTCGGGCGACGCCGCCACGCAGATCACCTCGGCCTTCGCCGCCCGCTGAGCCCGCCCCGGGAATCCAGAGAGCAGGTCCCGCACGTGTCCGCACCCACCACGACCGCCCCGGCGGCGCCGCCCTCCCCGAGCGGGCGGCGCCGGGGCGCCGCGGCGGCCGCGCCCCCGCGCGGCCGCCGCCGTACCCCACTGCTGCTCCTGCTGCCGGCGGCGGTCGTCATGATCCCGCTGGTCGCCTACCCGATCTACCAGCTCGGTCTGCTGTCCGTCCTGAACTTCGGGCAGGCGCAGGCTTCCGGCGGCGTGCCGACGAGTTTCGTCGGCCTCGGCAACTACCGGAAGATCCTGAGCGACGGGCAGTTCTGGTCGGTGCTGTCGCAGACGCTCGGCTTCGCCGCGTTCTGCGTGGTCGCCACCCTGGCCGTCGGCGCCACCCTCGCGGTGCTGCTGACCAGGGTGGGCCGGGTGCCCCGGCTGGTGCTGACCACCGCCGCGATGGCGGCCTGGGCGGCGCCGGCGATGACCGGCTCGACGGTGTGGAGCTTCCTGTTCGACACCAACCTCGGTCTGGTCAACAAGACCCTGGTGAGTATCGGCCTGGACGGCTTCCACGAGTTCAACTGGTTCTACGACAAGTGGACGGCCTTCCTGATCGTCGGCGCCGTCGTCGTCTGGCACTCCTTCCCGTTCGTCATGGTGACGCTCTACGCGGGCATCAGGGCGATCCCGGGCGAGGTGCTGGAGGCGGCGGCGCTGGACGGCGCCAACACCTGGACCACCTTCCGCCGGATCACCGCCCCGATGCTCCGGCCGATCCTGACCATCGTGGTGATCCAGTCGGTCATCTGGGACTTCAAGGTCTTCACCCAGATCTATGTGATGACCGAGGGCGGCGGCATCGCCGGCCAGAACCTCGTCCTCAACGTCTACGCCTACCAGAAGGCCTTCGCCTCCTCCCAGTACGGGCTGGGCGCGGCCATCGGCGTGATCATGCTGCTGGTCCTGGTGATCCCGACCGTCCTCTACATCCGCTCGCTGCGCAGGACGGGGAACGAACTGTGAACGCCCGTAGCCGCTGGCGCCTCGGCGCCAACACCACCGCCCTGCTGGTGGCCGTCGTCACCGCCTTCCCGATCTTCTGGATGGTGCTGTCGGCCTTCAAGCCGAAGGGCGAGGTGCAGTCGCTCGACCCCCGGCCGTGGACGGCCCATCCCACCCTGGAGAGCTTCCGCCAGGTGCTGAGCGTGGACGGCTTCGGGCGGTACTTCGTCAACAGCCTGGTGATCGCGCTGTCCGTGGTGGTGCTCTCCGCACTGGTGGTCTTCCTCGCGGCGGTCGCGGTGACCAGGTTCAGGTTCCGCTTCCGCACCACCATCATGGTGATGTTCCTGATCGCCCAGATGATCCCGGTCGAGGCGCTCACCATCCCGCTGTTCTTCATGTTCCGCGACGCGGGCCGGTTCGCGCCGGGCATCGGCCTCAACACCCTGGCCTCGCTGGTCCTGGTGCAGCTGGCCTTCTCGCTGCCGTTCGGGATCTGGATGATGCGGGGCTTCGTCGCCGCGGTGCCGGTGTCGATCGAGGAGGCCGCGCAGATCGACGGCGCGAGCCGGGCCAGGATCCTCTGGACGGTGCTGCTGCCGCTGGTCGCCCCCGGGCTGGCCGCGACCAGCGTGTTCTCCTTCATCGCGGCGTGGAACGACTTCGTCTTCGCCAAGACCTTCATCATCAGCGCGACCGAGAACCAGACCCTGCCCTCCGCGCTGCTGGTGTTCTTCAAGCCGGACGAGAACGACTGGGGCGGCATCATGGCGGCCTCGACGCTGATGACCGTGCCGGTGCTGATCTTCTTCATCGCGGTGCAGCGCAAGCTGGTCTCCGGACTGGCCGGCGCCGTCAAGGATTAGGGCGCGTCTTTCGGATCGCGCCGGGCGGTCGCCGCCGGGGCACGCACCTCGCCGGCTTCTCGTCGGTCGCCGATGCTCCGCATGGACTCCCTCCTCGGCGCCGCCGATGCACGCACCCCAACGACGCCCGCTTGTCCGACGTGATCCGAAAGACGCGCCCTGGACCCGGCAGGGTCGGTCCTCCGGCGGAAAACGCCGCGACGGAGGGGCTGCGGCGGGTGTAGCGTCCGGGCCCGTGGAGGTGGGGTCCATGGACCGGGAACGTGCCGACGGGCAACTCGCGCAGATCGCCGAGACGGTGGGCCTCGCCCGCCGTCTCGGCGCACGTGTCTGGCTGCGGGGCGGCTGGGCGATGGACTTCTTCCTCGGTGCGCGGACCCGCGACCACGAGGACATCGACTGGTTCGCCCCGGCCGCCGACGCCGCCGCGCTCGCCGCCGGCCTCGGCGCCCTCGGCTACGCGCCGCTGGAGGGCGCCCCGCCGGAACAGCAGCTGGACTTCGTCAAGGACGGCCTGGAGTCGAGCTTCGCCCTGGTGGACCTCGCGCCGGACGGCCGGGTGCTGGCGGCCGGCGGGCCCTGGGCCGGGACGGCCTGGCCGGCCGGGCTGCTGGACGGTCCGCCGGGGCGGCTCGACGGACTCGTCTGCCCGGTGGTCGCCGCCGAGGCGCAGATCGAGATCAAGCGGATGATGCCGGTCTGGGACCCGCGCCGCCCCCGGCGGGCGAAGGACGCCGAGGACATCGCCCGGCTGCGGGCGGCCCTGGCGGGGGCGTAACGCCGGCCGCCCTGTGCGGCGGTTCTGCGGTGGGCGTCAGGAGACGCCGCGCGGCCGGAACTGGACGCTGATCCGGGGCCCCGCCGGCCGGGCCGTCTTGGGCACCGCGTGCTCCCAGGTCCGCTGGCAGGAGCCGCCCATCACCAGCAGGTCGCCGTGCCCCAGCCGGTGCCGCACCACCGGCCCGCCGCCGCGGGGCCGCAGCAGCAGGGCCCGGGGCTCGCCGACCGAGAGGATAGCCACCATGGTGTCCTCGCGCTCCCCGCGGCCGATCCGGTCGCCGTGCCAGGCCACGCTGTCCCGGCCGTCCCGGTAGTAGCAGAGCCCCAGCGTGCGGAAGGGCTCGCCC
Source organism: Kitasatospora purpeofusca (assembly GCF_036010405.1). Taxonomy (NCBI): domain Bacteria; kingdom Bacillati; phylum Actinomycetota; class Actinomycetes; order Kitasatosporales; family Streptomycetaceae; genus Kitasatospora; species Kitasatospora purpeofusca. Next base: position 8,182,879 of record NZ_CP108561.1, read on the forward strand.
AGCTCGGGCCGGTAGTACCCGCTCAGTGCCGCCCGGGCCGCGCCCAGCACCGGGTGCGGCGGCGGGTCGTCCTCCCGGTAGGAGGCGAGCAGCCGGGGGACGTCCACGGTCCGCTCGTACATCTCGCGGCGCTCGGCCCGCCAGGGCACCTCGGCGGCCAGCTGTTCGAACAGCCGGTCGGCCCCGTGCAGCCAGCCGGGCAGCACGTCCACCCAGGCGCCCGCCCCCAGGACCTCCCGGCGCACCCCGGCCAGCGGCCCGAGGACCGGCCCGGCCGGCCCGGGGTCGTCGAACAGGGACGGCTGGCGGTGGACGGCGGCGGTGGTGCTCATGGCTCCAGCCTACGCCTGGAATCGAACATCTATACGAATAAAGGAGTGGGCGGGAACCCGGGGCGGGGTCGGTGAACCGATTTCTGACCAGGTGCGATCGCCTGCTACTGTTCATCACGTCGAAAGGAAACGATCTTCGCGGAGCGGGGATCGGATCGGATCGAACATGCGTCAGCGGTGCTACCAGAGCACGCCCTACTTTCAGTAGGGAGAGTCCGTGCGACCCGGGCCTGGCGCTCCAACGGAAGCGGTCGTCCCCCTCGGGGGGCGGCCGCTTCGTCGTGCTGCGCCGGAGCGGCCCCGGGGGTCCGGGTGGCGAGGCGGTCCGGGCGGCGCGGGCGGTCCGGCTGCCTTCGGTCCTATCGCACTCGTGGCTCGAAACCCATCGGCGTGGCCGACAATCGGCCAAGGTGCCGTGCCAGGTGGATCGTCCGTTCGTACGGCGTACGGGCGTCCGGGCAGCGGTGATGGTGGGTCCAGTGATCTGACGAGACGTCAAAGGATGGCCGAAAACACCGGGTTGTGGTGTGAATATGCCATTGGAATGTTCGTCGTACGAGTTCCGGCAGTAGCCTTCCGTGTCGAACCCGCCACTCGTCGTGGCGGTCCGGTCGGCGCCCGACGGCCGCGCCCTGCGCCGTGGCCTGCGCCGCTTCCTCCCCGAACCCCTCCGAAGGAGCCCGAGTGCCGGGTATCGACGAGTGCCTGTCCCAGGCGATGGCGATCGCCGGGGCCCGCGCCGCCGGTCTGATCGACTGGAGCAGCGGACTCGCCCTTGGCAGCGTCGGAGTCAGTCCGACCGGCGACCACGACACCACGGCCGCCGAGGCGACCGACCTGGTCCGGGCGGCCGTCGAGGGAGCCACCTTCACCGCTGCGGAGGACGGCAAGGCACCGTTGCAGGACATCATCCTGACTGCGGGCCGCAGTTACCACCTGCTTTGCTTCATCGATACCGTCTTCGACAGCCGTCTCGTCCTGCACCTCTGGCTGGACCGGGCCGAGGGCAACCTCGCCGGCGCCCGCTACCGGCTCCAGTCGCTCGCCGAGGAACTGGTGCTCGGATGACGAACCCCGTCACCAGCGGCCCCGCCGTCACCGCCGTCACCGACGCCCCCGCCGCCACCACCGGCACCGCCGGCACCGCCGTCACCGACGACCTCGCCGCCACCACCGGCACCCAGGTCGGCTTCCGGCCACCGGCCGGCCCGGTGGCGCCCGTGCTCCCGGTCGCCGTCGACCCCGACTGGACCCCGGGCGCGGCCGTCGAACGGCTCGCCGCCGAACGGGCCACCGGGGCCCTGCGCGGCCCCGCCGGAACCGTCTACCTCGTCGACGGCCTGGTCACCCACGCCGAGTCCGACCGGGCACCCGACCTCGCCGCCCTGCTCACCACCAGCGGCCGGCTCGACCCGGACACCTGGCGGGAGGCCGTCCACCGCTTCGGCCCGTACGCCCGGGTCGGCGAAGCCCTGGTCGAACAGGGCCGGCTCACCCGCGGCGAACTCGAACTCTGCCACCTCGGCACCCTCTACGACGCCGCCTGCTTCCTGATCGACACCCCAGCCACCCTCGTCTCCTGGACCTTCGCCCCGGGCATGCGGCACTGGCTCGGCCCGGTGGCCGCGGTCGGCGCCCACCGGCTCCGCCGCGAGGCCGAGCGGCGGCGGCACCTGCTCGACCGGATCTGGCCCTCGGAGCAGCTCGACACCGTCCCGCTGCGCCGGACCGCCGGCCAGGCCCCCGCGCCCGGGCGCCACGCCCGCCGGGTGCGGCCGCCGACCCGGCGCCAGTACGAGCTGCTGGACCGCGCGGACGGGCGGAGAACCGCCGCGGAGCTGGCCCGGCTGCTCGGCCGGTCCGCGTTCGCGACCGCGGCGGACGTCCGCCGCCTCGCCGCCGCCGGACTGCTCGCCGGGACCGGCTCCGGCGCCGTCGTCGGAGCCGGTGTCGGAGCCGTCGTGGGAGCCGGCCCCGCCGTCGGAGCCGTAGCCGGGTGCGCGGCGGGGGTCGGGCCGGGGGCCGGGCCGGGCACGGGCGTCGGGACGGTCGGCACGGTGCCGGTGCCGAGAGGGCCCCGCGGTCTGCACCGGCGCGTTCCCGGTGCGGCGCTCGCCGCGCTCACCGGCCACGCGGCGCCGTCCCCGCCGTCCCCGCCCGCTCCGACGGTCCCGCGTGCTCCGACGGCTCCGTCCGTACCGGCGCAGGCCGCGTCCGGGCCGAGGACCACCGCCCTCCCGCTCACCGCCGCCGACCCCGACATAGCGCTGCTGATCCGGGTCCGAACCCTTCTGGAGGCCAGACTTTGAACCACTCCCCGCCCGCGACGCCCCCCGCACGGCCATGAGGCGGGCGCTCAAGCAGCGTGTCGGAAGGAGACAACTGATCGCCTTGGAGACCGAGCTGCTGGCCGAACTCCGCGCCATCAAGCACCGGGTACCGCACCTCGCCGGAGGTCTGGTGGCCAGCGTGGACGGCCTGTTGGTCGCCCACGACACCCACGGGACCGAGCCCTCGGGCCTGGCGGCGATGACCGCGGCCTCGCTCAGCCTGGCCCAACGGCTCGCCGACAGTACCGGCCAGGGCGAGTTCCGCGAGTCCCTGGTCCGAGGTGAGCACGGCTATGTCGCCACCTACGCGGCGGGAGGGAGCTGCGTGCTCACCCTCCTCGCCCACCCGGACGCGAACGTCGGCCGCCTGCACCTGGAGGCCCGCCGTTCCGCCCAGCGCATCACCGCGCTCCTGAACGACACGCTCCTGCCCAAGGACGCCCGGGAGTACTGACACCCGCCCCGGGCCTTCCGGCGGGGCGATCCGTCGACCGACCGCTGTACTGCCCTGTCGCTCCACCGATGCACCGCTCTACCGCTCTACCGCTCAACCGCTCAACCGCTCTACCGATATACCGACTTTCTCGGCGTACTGACGCACCGACGAACTGGAGACAGTGACATGACCGACGCCGCAGGCGCGCTCAAGCAGGCCATGACCGTGATCGAGGGCGCCATCGGCGCGGCCCTGGTCGACTACAACAGCGGCATGGCGCTCGCGACCCTCGACGGCCCCGGCGGCTTCGACCTCAACGTCGCCGCCGCCGGCAACACCGACGTGGTCCGGGCCAAGATGCGCACCATGGACATGCTCGGCCTGGGTGACGGGATCGAGGACATCCTCATCACCCTCAGCAGCCAGTACCACCTGATCCGCCCGCTCACCGGCCGCAGCGGCAAGGGTCTCTTCCTCTACCTGGCACTGGACAAGGGCCGGGCGAACCTGGCGATGGCCCGCCACCAGCTCACCAAGGTCGAGGCCGAGCTGGAGGTCTGACCGGCGCCCGTCCGGTGGCTGTGCTCCCCGGCGGCCGACCGGTGGCTGTGCTCCCCGGCGGCCGACCGGACCGAGCAGTGGTCCGGTCGGCCGCCGGTGCGGCGTCGTCCGTGGGCGGCTCCGGGGACCGGTGGGACGCCGCCCGTCCCCGGGGCAAGACCAGGAGCTCAGCCGGCCGGGTACCCGCCGACCAGTTCGGCCGGGCCGCCCGGCCGGTTCCGTGCCGCCAGCGCGGCCGCCGTCCGCGCCCAGACCGCGGGCGCCAGCAGCGCCCGTGCCTCCGCAGGCGCGCAGAGCCGCCACTCGACCAGCTCCTCGGGGGCCAGCACGATCGACGACAGCAACTCCTCGTCCACCGTGCCCCCGTCGAACAGGTAGACCAGGCGGGCGGTGTCGCTGTCCGCGGCCGGATCCGCCGCGCGCCCCGGCATCCAGTCCAGGGCCAGCAGCCGACCCGGCTCGCGGGACCAGCTCAACTCCTCCCTGACCTCCCGCCGCGCCGCCGCCCGGGGCAGTTCCCGGTCCGCCTCGACACCGCCGCCCGGCAGCGTCCAGTGCGGTACCTCGCCGCCGGGAAGGTCCCACGGCCGCAGCCGTACCAGCAGGACCCGGCCCTCCGGGTCGGTGAACACCGTCCGTGCCTTGGCCCGGATCCGCGGGAGCCCGGCGATGTAGGCGTGCCGGTCCAGCAGTGGTGGGGCGTCGCCGGCCGCCGGGCCGTCCGTCGTCGGCGGCCACCACGGGGACAGCTCCGACAGCCCCGCCGGGCCGGTGTACTCCGGCACCGGGCCGGGCTTCAGCACATCGAGGACCTGCCCGACCGGGTGACCGTCCTCCAGTTCCAGTGGCCCGGCCGCGCGGGGCGCCCGCAGACAGGCCGTCACCCGCCGGGAGAGCCGGGGCGGCAGCGCGCGGCCCGCCTGCTCCGGCGTCAGCCAGGCCCAGCCGCCCACCTCGGCCCGGTCCGGGGTGAACGCCGCCGCCTGCTCCGGCGTCAGCGGCTCGGCCCAGTACAGGTGGGCTGCGATCGGCGGTCGGTGGTCGTCCAGGGTCCAGTCCAGGCAGGCCAGCGGCCCCAGCCGAGGTGTGAAACCGAGCTCCTCCTCGATCTCGCGCACCGCCGTCCGCCGCGGCGAGCCGTCCTGCGGGTCCCAACCCCCGCCCGGCACCGCCACCGGGTGCCTCCGGTCGTACGGCAACCGCACCACCAGCACCCGCCCCCGCCCGTCCGGGAACAGCACCCCCGCCGCCGCCAGCAACTCCTGCCCCGAAGCCCTCGAAGCCTCCGCCACCATCCGTACCCCCTCCGTTTGTCCGGTCACGTGTCACGACACCCCGCCCCACCGCCCCGGTTCCCCACCGTCCCGAGATCCCGAGCGCAGGGCCTGCTGTTCGACCTCGGACCTCGTCGTCCAACACGCCGCCGCCACCATGACCACCTGGGCCGGTGGAAGACCTCGTCATCGGTAGGGAGCTGTCGCGTCTCCCGGGGGCTTCTGCGACCGCCCCAGGTCAGGTCACGTCAGGCCGGGGCCCGGGGAGGGCGGCGAGGGCGGTGGTGGTGGCCTGGGTCATGCGGTGGTCCTGGCGGTCGGTGGTGCCGCGCAGGCGGGCGCAGCCCTCGACGGCGGCGAGGGCCAGCAGGCCGGGGAGGAGGTCGGTGCTGCGGTCGAGGACCCAGCGGGTGCCGCGGGTGGCCATCCACCAGAGGTCGGCCAGGGTGCCGGGTGCGGGCTCGGCCGGTTCCGGGGTGGGGGCGGGGCCGAGCGGGTGGGCGGTGGTGGCGAGCAGGTCGTGGAACCCGCGGGCGATCAGGTGGTGGCCCTCGGCGCTCGGGTGCAGGCGGTCGACGCTGAGCAGTCGGCGCTCCGCCGTCCACGGCAGCTCGGCGAGGTGCAGGTGGACGGCCCGGTGGCGGACGGCGAGTGCGTGCACCACGGTGTTCACCGCGCGCATCCGCCGGGCCAGCGGTCGGGCGAGCGGGCGGGGCAGCCGCAGCAGGGTGCCCGGATCCGGCAGGCAGGCCGTCAGCACCACGGCGCCGCTGTCGGTGAGCCGGCCGAGGACGGTGTCGAGGGCCAGGGCGGTGCGTTCCACGTCGAAGCCGGACCGCAGGGTGTCGTTGCCGCCCGCCACCACGGCGGCGAACTGCGGGCGCAGCGCGAGGGCCGCCGGCAGCTGCTCCGCGGTGAGGTCGGTGGTGAGTGCGCCGCTGCGCGCGAGGTTGGTGAACTCGACCCCGGTCTGCGGCGGGGCCAGCGACCGGGCGAGCAGGGCCGCCCAGCCGCGCCATCCGTCGGCGATCGGGTCGCCGATGCCCTGGGTGAGGGAGTCGCCGAGGGCGACGAACCGCACCGCTTCGCCGGTCGCCCGCCCGCCCGGGCGGGCCGCTCCCCGTGCGGCACCGGGTAGGGTGTCGCCTCCGCCGTCCCCGTCCACCGCCGCGATCGTGTTCATCGCACCTCCTACCGTTCCCGGACGCTCCGGCCCGGCCGTTCCCTGTCGCTGTCGTGCGGAATTGCTGTCCTGCTGTCCTGTCGCCCCGCTGCCCGCCCGGTGCCTCAGCCCGTTGTGACCGGGGCCGTGCCGTGGGCGGCGAGGAAGGCCGTGACCGCCGTCGGCCAGCCGTAGCGTTCGGCCTGGTCACGGGCGGCGGCGCGGCGGTCCGGTTCGGGGCGGGCGAGGAGTTCGCGCACCGCCTCCGCGAAGCCCGCGCCGGTCGGCTCGGCGGCCACGCCGGCGGTGCCGACCAGTTCGGGCAGGGCCGCGCCCCGGTTGACGGCGACCGGGGTGCCGCAGGCGAGGGCCTCCAGCGCGGCCAGGCCGAAGGTCTCCACCGGTCCCGGCGCGAGCACCACGTCCGCGCAGCCGAGCAGTCGGGCGACGGCCGCCCGCCCGGCCAGGTGGCCGAGGAAGTGCACGGGCAGTCGGCGCCGGGCGGCCGAGGCCGCGAGCCGGGAGCGCAGCGGCCCGGTGCCGGCCACCGCCAGCACGGCCCCGGGTCCGGGTTCGGTGGACCGGAGCGCTTCCAGGGCGTCGAGCGCGAGCTCGGGGTGTTTCTCGGTGGAGAGCCGGGAACAGAGCACCAGCAGCACCTGGTCCGGTTCCGCGTACCGGGCGCGTTCGGCGGCCCGGGTGTCGTCGTCCGGCGGGCGGAGGGCGGCGAGGTCGACTCCGAGCGGGGCGCGGGCGAGGTTCCGCACGCCCAGGCGGCGGAATTCGGCGGCGGCCCAGTCCGTCGTGCAGATCACCGTGTCGTAGGACCGGGCGGTCCGGCCGTTGAGCCGGTTCGCGACGGATCCCGCGACCGGGCCGGGCAGGCCCCAGGTGCGCAGCAGTCCGACGGCGCTCTCGTGCGAGACCATCGCGGCGCGCACACCGTGCCGCCGGGCCCAGGCGCCCGTCCACCGCAGGGTGGTGCGGTCGGAGACCTCCAGCCGGTCGGGGGCGAGCCGTTCGAGTTCGGCGGCCACCGCCCGGCGGTCGGTGAGCAGTCGGTAGCCGCCGCTGCCGGGGAGCACGGGGCCGGGCAGGGTGACGACCAGGCCCTGCTCGTCCTCCTCGACGGCGCGGCGCTCCCCGGGCACGACGAGTACGGGGGTGTGCCCGGCGGCGCGGTAGCCCGCGCCGAGGTGGCGCAGGGCGGTCCGCAGTCCGCCGGAGACCGGGGTGACGAAGTTGGCCACCCGGACGATCCGGAGCGGGCCGGTGGTCATGCGGGCAGTTCCTCCGTCAGCGGGACGGTCGGCGGCGGCGGGGTCGGGAGGACGACCGGCGGCGGGACGGGGCCCGGGGCCGGGAGGGTGTCCGCCACGGCGGCCCCCGCGACGTCCGCCCCCGCCAGGTCCGCGACCGCCACCCCGCGGTGCTCCGCCAGCACCTCGGCGTAGTGCCGCAGCAGCAGGTCCCCGACCGCCTCCCAGGTGCGCGCCGTCACCTCCGCCCGCCCGGCGCGCCCGTACGCGGCCCGCAGTTCCGCGTCCCCGGCCAGGGCCGTCACCGCCCGGGCCACCGCCGTGCCGTCGCGGGGCGGGACGAGCAGGCCGGTGCGGTGGTGCGCCACCAGGTCGAGCGGTCCGCCGGCGGCCGGGCCGATCACCGGGACCCCGCTGGCCATCGCCTCCTGGATGGTCTGGCAGAAGGTCTCCAGCGGTCCGGTGTGCACGAACACGTCCAGGGTCGCGAAACATCGGGCCAGTTCCTCGCCGGTGCGCCGGCCGAGGAAGACCGCGCCCGGCATGGCGGCCTTCAGCCCGGGCGCGGAGGGCCCGTCACCGATGACCACCACCCGGACGCCGGGCAGGGTCGCGGTCTCGGCCAGCAGGTCCACCCGCTTCTCCGGCGCGAGCCGTCCGACGTACCCGACCAGCACCTCGCCGCCGGGGGCGAGCGCCCGGTGCAGCGCCTCGTCGCGGTGGCGGGGGTGGAAGCGGGCCGAGTCCACGCCGCGCGGCCACAGCTGCACCCGGGACACCCCGTGCGCGGTGAGGTCCTGGGCGGCGGGGGTGGACGGCGCGAGGGTCCGGGCGGCGAGACCGTGGACGGTGCGGATCCGGTGCCAGGCGGCGGCCTCGCCGAGCCCTCGCCCGGCCCGGTAGGCGTGCGCGTACCCGGCGAGGTCGGTCTGGTAGACGGCGACGACCGGCAGGCCGAGCCGGGTGGCGACCTGCGCGCCGCGCGCGCCGAGCACGAACGGGCTGGCCAGGTGGACCAGGTCGGGCCGGTGGCCCTGGATCGCGGCGGCCAACTGGCGGCTCGGCAGCGCGATCCTGACCTGCGGATAGCCGGGCAGCGGGACGGAGGGCACCCGCACCACCGGCAGCTCGTCCGGCACGCCGCCGGCGCCGAAGGTGTGCGAGGGGCTCTGCGCGCCGCGCGCGGGCGCCGGGGTGACGACGAGCGGCTGGTGTCCCCGGCGGAGCAGGTGCTCGGCGGTCCGCAGCACGCTGTGGGCGACGCCGTTGACCTCGGGGGGAAAGGATTCGGTGACGATGACGACACGCATGCCAGTGTTCTGTCCGGGGCCGGCGTGCAGGCGGCCAAAGGGATCTGTCGTACAAACGAACGCGGGTCGGCGAATTGTGCCACCGACCCGCGTCCCGCCCTCCCCGGGGCATCAGCGAGACGTCACCGAGACGTCGACGAGCCGCTCAGGCCGCTCCGGCGGCCGCCTCCTTCAGCTCCGCGTAGGGCGCGAGCTTGCGGATCGACTCGATGCTCTTGAGGCAGTCGTCCCGGTTCTCCTGCGGGTCGCCGGTCACCACGATCGTCCCGTTGCTCGACTTGAGTCGGAACCGGTGCATGCCAGTGTCGTCGGTGTACAGCTCGAACTTGCCGGCCATGAAGTGTTCGCCTTTCCTTACGGTGACCCCCTCGCAACGCAACGTAGGGGCAAATCCCTTGCCGCGCATGTCAGATGAGGCATCGGGGGGTTACGCCGAACGGGTCCCGGCCGCCGACGGCTCGGCCGGTCCCGCGCCCTACGTCGGTCAGTCGCGGTAGAGGGTGTAGGCCGCGGCCTCGACGGCGTCGGCCGCGGCGTCCCCCAGGAAGAGCCGACGCAGCAGACGCACCACGTCGTCCAGGGACACCTCCGCCTCCACCTGCACCCGGATCCGCGAGTCGCTCCGCACCTGGCGAACGATGTCGTTCTTCGACAACTCCCTGCCCATGACTGCTCCCTCGATCGGTCCTCCGGCGCGGTCGGTCCCCCGCGCCGTCGGTGTCGAGCGAATCACCCGACCGCGAGCGGGACTCGGTCAGCTGAGGGAAAGCGGCGAGTCCGGTCGGGACCGGTCGGAACGCACCGCCGCCGGGGCCGCCGCGCGGGCGGCACGACTGGCGGGGCCCCGGACGCCCGGCGCAGGCTGGGAGGGGGACGGCTCGGGGACCGAGGAGCGCGGTTCATGGACGACACCGAGACGGAGGTCCTGGTGGTGGGCGCCGGACCGGTCGGGCTGACGGCCGCCGCCGAACTGCGCCGCCGAGGCGTCGGGTGCCGGATCGTCGACCGGCTGGACCGGCCGCAGCCGTACGCCAAGGCCGTCGGCCTCCAGCCCCGCACCCTGGAGGTGTGGGAGGCGATGGGGCTGGTCGGCCGGGTCCTCGACGAGGCCGTGCCGCTGCTCGGCCAGCTCACCTTCGTCGACGGCCGGCCCGGCCCGGGGCTGGAGCTGGAGCTGCCCGCCGAGGTGCCCTACCGGTTCGCCGCGCTCCCGCAGGACACCACCGAGCGGCTGCTCACCGAGTACCTGGCCGGCTTCGGGACGCGGGTCGAGCGCGGCACCGAGCTGCTCGGCCTGGAGCAGGGCGACGACCGTGTCCGGGCCTCGCTCGACACCCCGGACGGCCCGGCGGAGCTGTCCGCGCGGTACGTGCTGGGCTGCGACGGCGCGCACAGCCGGGTGCGCCGCGCGATCGGCGTCGACTTCGCGGGCGACGCCTTCCCGGAGCGGTACATGCTCGGGGACGTCGAGGTCGACTGGGACCTGCCCGGGGGCTACGGCGTGCGCTGCCTGCGCCGCTCCGGGGACGGCACGCCCGACGACGTGCTCGTCTGCATCCCGCTGCCGGGGCACCGGCGCTACCGGATGTCGATGCTGGTCCCGCCGGGGCCGGAGGACGCGGCGGACGGCGTCGCGGCCGGGGAGGTCGTTCACGGTCCGGCGGGCGGACAGGGGCCCGGGCTGGCGGACATCCAGGCGGTGCTGGACCGGCTCTCGCCCCGGCCCGCCACGGCGGGGGCGCTGCGCTGGTCCTCGGTCTTCCGGATCAGCCACCGGCTGGCCGACCGGTACCGGGTCGGGCGGGTGTTCCTGGCCGGCGACGCCGCGCACATCCACCCGCCCACCGGGGCCCAGGGCCTCGACACCGGTGTGCAGGACGCCTACAACCTGGCCTGGAAGCTCGCGCTCGCGCTGCGCGGGGCCGCCGCCGACGGGCTGCTCGACAGCTACCACGCCGAGCGCCACCCGGTCGGGGCGGAGGTGGTCGGCCGCACCGTGCGGCACGCCCGGGGCGAGGCGGACACCGAGGACCTCACCACGGTGCTGCTGCGCCAGGCCCAGCTGCTGGTGAACTACCGGGGCGGACCGCTCGGTGACGAGGGCGACGCGACCGGCGCCGGACCGCGGGCGGGGGACCGCGTGCCGGACTGTGCCGGGCTGGAGCGGCCGCTCACCGCCTTCCCCCAGCGGCTGTTCGACCTGCTGCGGGCCGGTCCGAACCACGTGCTGCTGCTGTACGCGGGAGCCGGGGCCGACGGCGAGGCGCGGGCGGAGCGCCTGCACGCGCTCGCCGACGCGGCCCGCGCGGCGGCGCACGGCCTGCTGGACATCCAGGTGCTGCTGGCCGGGGGCGTAGCGGCGCCGCCGGAGGGGCTGCTGCTGCCGTACGCGCGGGACGCCGCCGGCTCGTTCCGCGCCGCCTGCGCACCGGCCGACGGCGAGGCGTTCCTCGTTCGCCCGGACGGCTACCTGGGCACCCGGCTGCCCGACCCGACCCCCGCCGCCCTGACCGGTCACCTGCGCCGCACCTTCCGGTAGCCGGTAGCCGGTAGCCAGCAGCCGGTGGCCGGTGGTCCCACGGCTGCCGCGTCGCAGGTCAGGCGCCCCCACCGGGCACTGTCGGAGGCACCGCCTAAGGTGGGAGACCCGTCCCGTGGAGAGGTGCCGCCCGCCGATGTACGCCCTGCACGCGCTCTGGCGAGCCGACGGCCGGCTCGCCGTCTGGGCGGAGGACGCGGCGGTCCACCGGGGCGATGCGTACGAGCCCGGCGACCGGGCCGACCGGGGTGGGACGGCGCACCCGTTCGCGTGTCCGGCCGGGGAGGTGGCGCGGCTGCTGGGGACGGTCGGGCCGGGGCTGGGGTGGCTGGCCGACCAGGCCGTCGAGCGGTGGACGGGGTTGCTGCTGCCCGGTCTCGGCGGGCGGCCGGTGCCGTCGCCCGACCTGCCGGTCGGGGCCGTCTCGCGCGGGGTGGGGCTGAGCCCGTGGCGGGTGCCCGCGCTGCTCTTCGACCGGTCCCAGGCCGCCCAGCTGCTCGGCGCGCTGCACGATCCGCACTGGCCGGGCGCCACCGTCCAGCTGCCGGACGGCACACCGGCCGAGCTGGTGTACGGCGCCTCGGTGCGCTGGCTGGCCGCCGTGCACGATCTGGCCTGGCGGCTGGTCGGGCGGGGGCGGCTGCTGCCGGTGCCGGTCGAGGAGGCGGGGGAGTGGTACGCCCGCTGGCGGCCCGCGCCGGACGCGCCGGCCCGCCGGGAGTCGGCCGCGCTGGTCGCGGGCTGTCCGCCGGTGTGCCGGGCCGAGCACCCGCCGCCGGCCTCCGCCGACGGCACGCCCGACAGGCCCGGCCCGCTCCGCCCGCCCGGCGCGTCCGACCGGACCGCGCCGCCGACCGCCGCCGCGCTGTTCACCGGGGTGCTCGACGCCCTGGTCGACCAGGAGGCCCGGGTCGCCCTGGCCGATCTCGACCCGCCCGCCGAACCGTTCCTCGCCGCCCTGCACTCCCCGGACGGCCGGCTCGGCCAGGCGCCGCCCGCCGGACTGCCCGAACGGCTCGCGGTCTGGCAGACGGCCCGCCCGGCGGACGGGCCGCTGCGGCTCGACTTCCGCCTCACCGAGCCGCTCGGCCACGACGCCGACCCGGACGTCGCCGACCCGGCGATCAACGGCGGCCCGGCGGTCGACGACGGTACGGACCCGGACGCCGCCGACTCCTGGCGCCTCGACCTGCTGGTCTGCGCCGTCGACCGCCCGTCCCTGGTGGTCCCGGCCGCCGCCCTGCGCCCCGGCGCCCGCGACCCGGCCCGGGAGGCCCTGGCCGACGCCGTCCCCGCCGGGGCCGGCGATCCGGCCGAGGCGTTCCACGAGGAGCTCGCCCGCGCCGTCCGGGTCGCCCCGGAGCTGCGCGCCCTGTTCACCGGTACCTTCCCCACCGAGGCCCGGCTCGGCCGGGCCGGCGCCCTGCGCTTCCTGCGCGAGGACGCGCCCGCGCTCACCGCCGCCGGCTTCGGCGTACTGCTGCCCGCGTGGTGGCAGCGCCGCCCCCGGCTCGGTCTGGTCCTGACGGCGGGCGCGCCCGCCGACGGCCCGGCTGCCGTGCGGCGCACCGCGCAGGTCGACCGGGACGCCGTGCTGGCCTTCGAGTGGCGGCTCGCCCTGGGCGACATCACCCTGACCGAGCGGGAGTTGGGCGACCTTGCCGCCGCCCAGCAGGGGCTGGTCCGGCTGCGGGGCCGCTGGGTCGAGGTGGACCAGTCCCAACTCGCCGTCGCGGTGAGGTTCCTGGCCGAGCACGGCACCGGCACCATGGCGCCGGTCGAACTGCTGCGGCTGGCCGTGGACGACGGCGCGGTGGTGGACGGCCTGCCGGTCACCGAGGTGCGGGCGGCCGGGCCGATCGGCGACCTGCTGGCCGGCCGGCCGGGCCCGGCGGACCGGGTCCCGGAGCTGCCCGAGGGCTTCGCCGGCACCCTCCGCCCTTACCAGCGGCGCGGGTTGGCCTGGCTGGACGCGCTCGGCCGGCTCGGCCTCGGCGCCGTCCTGGCCGACGACATGGGCCTCGGCAAGACGGTGCAGACGCTGGCCCTGCTCGCCCTGGAGCGGGAACGCGGGGCCCGCGGCCCGGTGCTGCTGGTCTGCCCGATGTCGCTGGTCGGCAACTGGCGCCGGGAGGCCGCCGTCTTCGCGCCCGGTCTGCGGGTGCACGTCCACCACGGCCCGGACCGCACCGCGCCCGCCCCGGCCGCGCTCGCCCCGGCCGCGCCCGGCACCGGCCTCGACCTCGAAGACTCCGATGGCTCCGCCGACCCCGCCGACCTCCCCGACCTGGTCATCACCACCTACGGCGTGGTCCAGCGGGACGCCGCCGAACTGCGCCGGATCCACTGGCGGCGGATCGTCGCCGACGAGGCGCAGCACATCAAGAACCGTTCGGCCCGGCAGTCCAGGGCGCTGCGCTCGCTGCACTCCGGCCCGCGGATCGCGCTCACCGGCACGCCGGTGGAGAACCGGCTGGCCGATCTGCACGCCGTCCTGGACTTCGCCAATCCCGGGCTGTTCGGCAGCCCGGAGTCGTTCCGGGAGCGGTTCGCCAACCCGGTGGAGCAGGCCGGCAGCGTGGACGCGGCGGCCCGGCTGCGGCGGGTCACCGGCCCGTTCCTGCTGCGCCGCCGCAAGACCGATCCGCAGATCGTCCAGGACCTGCCCGCCAAGCAGGAGTTCACCGTCAGCTGCTCGCTGACCGCCGAGCAGGCCGGGCTCTACCGCGCGGTGGTGACCGATCTGCTGGAGCGGCTGGGCGGGCTGCGCGGGGTGGAGCGCAAGGGCGCGGTGCTGGCGGCGATCGGCCGGCTCAAGCAGGTGTGCAACCACCCGGCCCAGCTGCTGCACGACGGCACGGCGATGGCGGGCCGTTCGGGCAAGGTGGAGCGGCTGGTCGAACTGCTGACGGAGGCGCTGGCCGAGGGGGACCGGGCGCTGGTGTTCACCCAGTACGCCGAGTTCGGCGCGATGCTCCGGCCCTACCTGCGGCGGAAGTTGGGCGAGGAGGTGCTCTACCTGCACGGCGGTGTGCCGCGCGGGCGCCGGGACGACATGGTCGAGCGCTTCCAGTCGCCGGACGGGCCGAGGGTGTTCCTGCTGTCGCTCCGGGCGGGCGGCACCGGGCTCAATCTGACGGCGGCCAACCAGGTGGTGCACCTGGACCGTTGGTGGAATCCGGCGGTCGAGGACCAGGCCACCGACCGCGCGCACCGGATCGGGCAGCGCCGTGACGTGCAGGTGCGGCGGCTGGTCTGCGCGGGCACGGTCGAGGAGCGGATCGACGAACTCCTCACCGCCAAGCGGACCCTGGCCGAGGCGGCGCTCGGCGCCGACGAGCAGTGGCTGGCCGAACTCCCGGCCGAGCGGCTGCGGGAGCTGCTCACCCTGTCCGCCGACTCGATCGGAGCGTGAACCCGGTGACCCCTCCGACCCCTTCGGAACGCCCGCCGGAGTACCGCTCGGGCAGCCGTCCGGACCGCAGCGCCGACCGGCCGCTCGCCGAGCTGCTCGACGTCTACTGGCGCGGCCGGGTGCCGACCCCGGTCGACCCCGAGCGGGCCGGAACGCCCACCGCCCTGGACGAGTTGGGACCCTCCGGCATCACGGTGCGCGGCCGCCCGCTGGAGGCCGGACTGGCCGCCGCCTACCGGCGGTTCACCGGGGCCGGCTGACCCCGGTGGACCGCCGCGCGGAGGCTCAGCCCGCCGTGACCGGGTAGTGGTCGGAGAGGTCGTTGTAGGTGTAGCTGGTGCCCCAGCTGCTCACCGTCCAGGGCGCGCTGTGGAAGCGGACCACCGAGTTGGTGTAGGCGGCCGGGCGCGCGTGGTCGGCGCGGTAGAGGACGTGGTCGAGGTCCTCCTTCGGCTCGCCGGGGTAGCGGTACGCCGCGATCGAGTTGTCCGCGGTGTCGAAGGAGTTGACCCAGCCGTCGCGGGTGGTGGCCGGTGCCACGCCCGCGTTGGCCAGCAGCGACGGGTACTCGCTGCCGTGCGAGTCGATGTTGAGGTCTCCGGCGAGCACGATCGGCTCGGCGGCCGGGATGTTCTTGGCGTCGACGAACGCCTTCATCGCCTTGAGCTGGGCGGCCCGGACGGTGGCCGGCTGGCCGGCCGAGCAGCCGGAGTCGGTGGACTGGAGGTGGGTGCCGATCACGTGGGTGCGCACGCCGTTGACGTTCAGCACGGCGTAGACGAAGCCCTTGTTGGACCACCAGTCCGCCCCGCAGGCGTCCTTGAAGATGTACTGCTCCTTGCGCAGGACCGGCCACTTGCTGAGCAGGGTGACCCCGCCGTCCTCGGGCGTGGCGGAGCTGTAGCTGCCGTAGGTGGCGTCCCAGCCGCCGGTCGAGCGGCCGACCACGGGGGTGTGGTACGGGTACTGCGCCGAGGCCTGGGCCACCAGGGCGTCGGAGGCGGCGTTGTCGAAGGCCTCCTGGAGCACCACGACGTCCTGGCCCTGGAACACGTCGGCGGCCGGGATGGCCTTGGCCCGGTAGTCCTGGCCCCAGTTGGGGTAGAGGTTCTTGCTCATCAGGAAGATGTTGTACGTCAGCACCTTGAGCGGCGCGACCGTCGGCAGCGCGGCGGCGGTGCCCTGCGAAGCGGCGGTGGTGCCGCCCGCCGCGGGGGCGGCGAGGGCGCTCGGCGCGGCGGCGAGCGGGGCGAGCAGGGCGGCGGCAGCGGTGCACACCGCGGCGAGGCGCGCGCCGGGGCGGCGCGTGGAGGGAGTTGGCATGTGCGCAGTGAAGCGAGACCGGGCGGCGCTCGTCCAGACAGTGAACGATAACCATATGAACTCATTGGTAACTTAAAGCTGTCTGGCCAACTCCTTCTCGGACGGAGGAACTTGTCCGGACAACGCGCTCGGCCACCACATGTGCCGGTCCAGGTCGACGGTCAGCGCGGTCACCAGGACGGAGCGCACCACCAGGGTGTCCAGCAGCACGCCGAGGGCCACCGCGAAGCCGATCTCGGCGAAGCCCACCACCGGCAGGGTGCCCAGCACGGCGAAGGTGCTGGCCAGGATCAGGCCGGCCGAGGTGATCACCCCGCCGGTCGCGGCCAGTCCGGCCACCGCCCCCCGCCGGGTGCCCTGCTGCACGGCCTCCTCGCGCACCCGGGTCATCAGGAAGATGTTGTAGTCGATCCCCAGCGCCACCAGGAACACGAAGACGAACAGCGGGAAGGAGTTGTCCTGCCCCTCGAAGTGGAAGACGTGCTCGAAGAAGAACACGCTGATGCCCAGCGCCGCCGCGTAGGAGAGGACGACGGTGGCGATCAGCACCAGCGGCGCGGTGACCGCGCGCAGCAGCAGGGCGAGGATCACCAGGACGACGCCCAGCACCAGCGGGATGATGGTCCGGTTGTCGGAGGTCGCGGCCCGGCCGGCGTCCAGGATCACCGCCGTCGAACCGCCCACCTGGGCGTCGGCGTTCGGCACGGCGTGCACGGCGGTCCGCAGCCGGTCCACGGTGTCCTTGGCGGCCTGGCTGTCCGGCGGGTCGGTGAGGGTCGCCCGGAACAGCGCCCGCCCCTCGTGGAACGTCGGCTCCGTGGTGCTCGCGATCCCGGGCGTGGCCCGGGTCGCCTCGCGGACCGCGCCGCTCTCGGCGGCCGCCGAGACGACGCTCAGCGGCGCGCCGGTGCCGGCCGGGAAGTGCGCCTCCAGGGCCTGCTGGCCGACCACGGAGTCCGGCGTCCCGGTGAAGCTGCCGGCCGTGCTGAGCCCGGTGGCGTTCAGCGAGACCAGCCCGACGCAGCAGGCCGCCAGCGCCAGCGCGGTGCCGACCCACACCTTGCGCGGCCGCCGCGCGATCCACTCGCCGACGTGGGCCCAGCGTCCGGAACGGGTCGGCTCCGGCGTACCGAAGGCGGGCTTCACCGGCCAGAACACCCAGCGCCCGAGGATCACCAGCAGCGCGGGCAGCAGGGTCAGCATCGCGACCAGCGCCACCAGCACGCCGATCGCGCAGACCGGGCCGAGGCCGCTGGTCGAGTTCATCTCCGCGACCAGCAGGCAGAGCATCGAGGCGACCACGGTCGCGGAGGAGGCGAGGATCGCCGGACCGGCCCGGTGCAGGGCGAAGGCCATCGCCTCGTGCCGGTCCCCGTGCCGGCGCAGCTCCTCCCGGTAGCGGGCGGTCAGCAGCAGGGCGTAGTCCGTCCCCGCGCCGAGCACCAGCACGATGAGGATGCCGGCGCTCTGCGCGTTGACGGTCAGTCCGGCGTGGTCGGCCAGCAGGTAGATCACCGCCTGGGCGACCACCAGCGCCCCGGCCGCAGAGAACAGCGGCAGCATCCACAGCACCGGGCTGCGGTAGGTGAGCAGCAGCAGGACGATCACCACGGCGACGGTGGCGGCGAGCAGCGTGGAGTCGATCCCGGCGAAGGCCTCGGCCTGGTCGGCGCCGACTCCGGCCGGTCCGGTGACATGGGTGGTCATGCCGAGGCTGTTCTCGGCGGCGGTGGCGCGCAGGCTGTCGACCGCCGGGCGGAGGTCCTGCCAGCCGCCGGTGCCGATGTCCACCGACACGATGGTCTGCAGCGCCTGGCCGTCGGCGGACTCCACCGGCCCGGTCACCGGGCCGACGACGTGCGGGGCGGAGGCGAACGCCTGGGCGTCCCTGGCCGCCTCGACCTTGTCGGCCGCCGTGATGCCGCCGTCCCGGACGTAGACCACCACCGCCTGGGCGGTGTCCACGGGTTGGAAGGCGCGCTGCTCGTCGAGCACCTGGGTGGACTCGGCGTTGCCGGGCAGCCAGCTGGACGCCTGGTTGTCCTCGACGTCGGTGAGCTTGCCCGCCAGCGGGCCCGCCACCACCAGCAGGACCAGCCACAGGGCCAGTACCACCCACTTGCTGCGGCGTCCGCACGGCAGCTCGGCCAGTCTCCGGGTCGGGCTCATCGGGGGACCACCGTTCTCGGGGCTGCGGCGGCGCGGGTCGGCACCGTGCGTCGGCATCGTCCGCTCCAGCCTGGCACCGGCCCCCCGACCCGGCAGCCCGAGCGGCACCGGCGGGCGGCCGACCGTGTGGCGACCGTGTGTCGACCGGTCCCCGGAGCCGCTGCGGACCCGGGCCCGGTGGGTCGGGTGGGGCGGGTGCGCGCGCACGGTGCGAGGGTGGTCCCGGCGTGCCGTGGTTCTTCCGTCGTTCATACCGCGCTCGCCTCCCGGCGTCGCTGCGTTGGCGGGCCACCGGGACGGTGGTGGCGCCCTGTCAGCGCTTCCCCCCTCACCCCAGGACGGACATCGTGACCGCATCGCGCGCACCGCGTCGGCGCCGCAGCCTCGCCCTCCTCCTCGCCACCGCCCTCGGCCCCGTGCTGGCCACCGGCGTGCTCGGGGCGTCCCCGGCCGCGGCCGCGCCGGCCGACGACATCCGGATCAACGAGGTGGTGACCACCGGATCCGTCAACGACTCGATCGAGCTCGTCAACAAGGGCACCGCCGCCGTCGACATCTCGGGCTGGGTCCTCAAGGACGACAACAACAGCTCCAGCTACAAGGTCGCCGCCGGCACCACCCTCGCCGCCGGCGCGTTCAAGGCCTTCGACGTCCACAACGCCTTCGGCCTCGGCTCCGCGGACAAGGCCCGGCTGTACCTGCCGAACGGCAGCACCCTGGTCGACAGCTTCACCTGGAGCACCCACTCCGCGCCGTCCTGGTCGCGCTGTCCCGACGGCACCGGCGCCTTCGCCCAGGCCCAGCTCACCCTGGGCGCGGCCAACAGCTGCGGCTCCGGCGGCGGTACCCCGGTGGCCTGGCCCGGTAGCAGCGGCATCGCCACCGCCGACGCCTCGAACGTCTTCGGGAGCGACCTCAGCGGCCTCTACCAGGACGGCGGCGTGCTGTGGGGCGCGCAGAACTCCGGCAAGCTCTGGCGCCTGCTCCCCGACGGCTCCGGCGGCTGGACCCCCGACACGGCCTCCGGCTGGAGCAGCGGCAAGACGCTGCGCTTCCCGGGCGGCACCGGCAGCCCCGACAGTGAGGGCGTGACCGCCACCTCCGCCGGGGCGGCGGGCGGCGTCTTCGTCTCCAGCGAGCGCAACGGCGACGCGTCCGGCACCAGCCGGCTGTCCGTGCTGCGCTACGACGTGAGCGGCACCGGCAGCACGCTGACCGCCGGCAAGGAGTGGAACCTCACCGCGAGCCTGCCCGCAGTCGGCTCCAACCTCGGCCTGGAGGGCATCACCTGGGTGCCGGACAGCGCGCTGACCGCCGCCGGGTTCAAGGACGAGTCGACCGGCGCGGCCTACGACCCGGCCGGGTACGCCGCCCACACCGGCGGGGTGTTCTTCGTCGGGGTCGAGGGCACCGGCACCGTGCACGGCTTCGTCCTCCAGGACAGCGGCAGCTTCACCAAGGTCGCCTCGATCAGCACCGGCCTGGCCGGGGTGATGGAGGTCCAGTGGGAGCCGCAGACCTCGCGCCTGTGGGTGGTCTGCGACGACACCTGCAACGGCCAGCACCGCACCCTGAAGGTCAACGCCTCCGGGGTGTTCGCCACCACCGCGGTCTTCAACCGCCCGACCGGCATGCCCAACCTCAACAACGAGGGCTTCGCGATCGCCGGCGCCGCCGAGTGCGTGGGCGGCAGCAAGCCCGTCTACTGGTCCGACGACAGCAACACCGGGGGCCACACCCTCCGCAGGGGCACCGTCACCTGCTGATTCCCGCTCCACCGCGCGCAGCGGCCCCGGGTCGACGGCCCGGGGCCGCTGCCGCGGGAGGCGCGGGCGCTCACACCGGCAGCGCGGAGGCCGCGCGGGAGCGGAGCCGCTTCAGGGCGGTGATGTCGAGGGTGTGACCGGCGCCCTCGCCGCCGTGCTTGCGGTCCGGGGTCTCCACGACCAGGGGGACGCCGGCCGTGGCCGGGTGCTCGAAGAGCTCGCGGAACGGTTCGGCGCCGATCAGGCCGGCGCCGATGTTGGCGTGCCGGTCCTTGCGGGCGCCGACCGCGTCCTCGGAGTCGTTGGCGTGGATCAGCCGCAGCCGGCCCGGCCCGGCGGCCTCGACCAGTGCGTCCAGGGTCGCCCGGACGCCGCCCGGCGCCGCCAGGTCGTGGCCGGCCGCGAAGGCGTGGCAGGTGTCCAGGCAGACCCCGACCTTCGGGTGCCCGTCCAGCGCCTCCATGTACCCGGCGAGGTCCTCCATCCGCGCGCAGAGCGAGCTCCCCTGGCCGGCCGTGGGCTCCAGCAGCAGCCACGGTGCGTCCTCGCCGAGCCCGTCCAGCTCGTCCAGCAGCCGCCGCACGTCCTCGCGGACCTGGGACATCGCCTCGGCCCGCCGCGAGCCGCCGCCCGGGGCCGAGCCGACCGCCGACCCGGTGTGCAGCACCACGCCGAGCGCGCCGATCGCGTGCCCGCGCCGCAGCGAGTGGCGCAGCGAGTCTGCCGAACGCTCCCTGGTCACCGGGTTGTCCGAGCCGAAGTTGATCAGGTACGGCGCGTGCACGTACGCGGGGACCGCCCGTTCCGCGCAGGCCGCGCGGAACTCCGCGTCCTGGGCCGGGTTGCCGGTCGGTGTCGCCCAGCCGCGCGGGTTCGCGACGAACACCTGCACCGTCTCGGCGCCCACCCGCCCGGCGTACGCGAGGCCGGTCCCGGCCAGGCCCCGGCCGGCCACCGGCACATGGGCGCCGATCGGGTTGCGGAGGCCGGCGGCGGTCTCGGCGGCGGTCTCGGCGGCTTCGGCGGTACTGGTGCTCATGGCTCCGAGCATGGCACGCCGACGGCGGCCCGCCGTCGGCCGGGCCGGTGCCCCCGACCGGCCGACGCCCCGTCAGCCCGGCAGCCCAACCCTGGTGGCGGGGCCTGCCGCCCGCCCCTAGCGTCGGTTCGGCCGACACCCACCGGCCGTCACCTCCCGACCACCCCGCGTCATCGTGCCGACGTCCCCGCGAGCGCGCCCCCGCCGTCGGCGCGTCAGAAAGCAGGTCACCACTCATGCCCACGCGACGGGTCCACCACCTCGCCGCGGCCACCGCCGCCGCCACGACCGCCCTGACCACCGTGCTGACCGCCGTCGGCGCCGCACCCGCCCGCGCCGCCGGCGACCTGCACCTGGTCCGGCCCGGCGAATCGATTCAGCAGGCCGTCGACGCGGCACTGCCCGGCGACACCGTGCAGCTGCTGCCCGGCGAGTACCGGGGCAGCGTCCGGATCACCACGCCCGGCCTGACCCTGCGCGGCGCGGGCCGGGACAGCGTGCTGCTGCCCGCCGACGCATCCGCCCCCGTGCCCGCCGACGGGGCCGCCGTCTGCGCGGCCGCCGGCCACGGCCTCTGCGTGGCCGGCACCGACGACCGGTCGCTCGACGGGGTCACCGTCGAGGCGCTCGCCGTCACCGGCTTCCGCAAGAACGGCATCAGCGCCTCCGGCACCACCGGGCTGACCGTGCGCGCCACCTTCGTGCACGACAACGGCCAGCAGGGCATCAGCCAGGAGAAGTCGACCCGGGGCGTGATCACCGCCAACGAGTCCACCCGCAACGGCCAGTCCGGTGTCTTCCTGGCCAACTCGGTCGACAGCGAGGGCGGTGCCCTCTCCGCGGACGGCACCCTGGTCAGCGCCAACCTGCTGACCGACAACCGGGTCGGCGTCACCGTCCGGCGGCTGCGCGACCTGAACGTCGAGCGGAATCGGATCCGCGGCAACTGCGGCGGGGTGTTCGTCGTCGGCGACGAGGGCGTGCCCCGGGCCGGCGCACTCACCGTCACCCGCAACCAGGTCGTCGCCAACAACCGCTACTGCCCGCCGAACCCCCGGCTCGACCACATCCAGGGCGCCGGGATCGTGCTCACCGGGGCCGAGGAGACCTCGGTGACGGAGAACGAGGTCCGCGACAACGTCGGCGCCTCGCCGTTCTCCGGCGGCATCGTGCTCGTCCACAGCGTGGTCGGGGTGGCGAACGCCCGCAACACCGTCGCCGACAACCTCGTGCTCGGCAACGGGCCGGCCGACCTCGCCGACCGCGACACCGGCACCGACAACTCCTTCGCCCGCAACCAGTGCGCGGTCTCCGAGCCGGCCGGCCACTGCTGACCGGCTCCCGGGCCCGCGCGCCCAGGACGCGTCCTCGAACCCACGCCCCCCGCCCCCCGCAGAAAGCAGAGACCCGGCCCCATGACCACCGCACCCGCCACCACCCCGCAGGCAGCCATGCGCTTGCGGGAGCTCGTCTTCGGCGCCGCCTGCGCCGCCGCCGTCCGCGCGGCCGCCCGGCTCGGTGTCGCCGACGCGCTCGGCGACACCCCCACCCCCGTCTCCGACCTCGCCGCCGAGCTCGGCACCGAGCCCCGCCAGCTGCGCCGCCTGCTGCGCGCCCTCACCTGCTACGGCATCTTCGAGGAGCTCGACGACGACCGCTTCACCCACACCGACATGTCCCGGCTGCTGCGCGAGGACGCGCCGAACAGCCTCCGCTACATCACCCTGTGGTGCACCGAGCCGTGGACGTGGGAGGCCTGGCCGAAGCTGGACGAGGCGGTGCGCTCCGGCCGCAACGTCTTCCCCGAGCTGTTCGGCAAGGAGTTCTTCGACTACCTGCACAGCGACGGCGGCGAGTCCGCCAAGGTCTTCGACAGGGCGATGACCACCTCCAGCCGGCAGTCCGCCGCCGACTTCGCGGCCTACCTCGACCTCACCGGGATCGACTCGGTGGTCGACATCGGCGGCGGCCAGGGCCATGTCCTCGCCAGCCTGCTGGAGAAGCACCCGGCGCTGCACGGCACCCTGCTGGACCTGCCCAAGGTGGTCGCGGGCGCCGACGCCCGGCTGCGCGAGGGCGGCGCGTTCGCCGACCGGGCCCGGCTGGTCCCCGGTGACTGCCGGGAGGCGATCCCGGTCGTCGCGGACCTCTACATCATCAAGAACATCCTGGAGTGGGACGACGCGAGCACCCGCCGGACGCTGGCGAACGTGGTCGCTGCGGCCCGCCCGGGCGCCCGGGTCGTGGTGGTCGAGAACCTCGTCGACGACAGTCCCTCGATGCGCTTCACCACCGCCATGGACCTCCTGCTGATGCTCAACGTCGGCGGTGCCAAGCACTCCGAGGCGAGCATGGTCCGGCTGATGACGGAGGCCGGGCTGGAGGTCCGGGAGGTGTGCCCGGTCAACCCGTACCTGCACGCCTTCGAGGCCGTGGTGCGCGGCTGACCCGGTCCGCCGGCACGACACGGCCGCCGGTCCCCTTCCGAGGGGGGACCGGCGGCCGCGTCGTGCGTGACTCGTGGAGCGGGGTTCAGGCCTTGCGGCTGGACTCCAGGTGCGCGAAGACCACCACGTTGTCCAGGTAGTCGCGGCGCTTCTTGTCGTAGGTGCCGCCGCAGGTGATCAGCCGGAGCTGGGCGTCGGGCGTCTTCCCGTAGACCTTCTGGTCGGGGAAGGCGTCCTTGGCGAAGGTCTCGACGGCGTCCACCGAGAACACCGCGACCGTGCCGTCCGCCCGCCGGACCTCCACCTTGTTGCCCGGCAGCATCAGGCTGAGCAGCAGGAACACGGCCGGGCCCTTGGTGGTGTCGACGTGTCCGGCGACCACGGCGGCACCGCGCTCGCCGGGGGTGACGCCGTCGCGGTACCAGCCGACCAGGTTCTTGTCGTCCGGCGGCGGGGCGTTGAGCTGGCCGGCGGGGCTCAGGGTGAGCTCGGTGAAGGGGGCGTCCACGTTGAGCTGCGGGATCCGCAGCCCGGTCGGCTTGGAGCGCTTCAGCGGCGCCGCCGCCTTGACCGGTGCGGCGGGTGCGGCCCCGGCGGCCCCCGCGGGTGCGCCGGGGGCCGGGGCGGCGGGGTCGGTGGCCGCCCCCGTGGCCGGTCCCGGAGCGGCGGACGCGGCAGCGGCCGGGGGTGCGGCCGCGGCGGCCGCCGCGTCGTCCGCCGGGACGCTGTCCACCGAGTTGTAGATCAGCAGCAGACCGACCGCGGCCGCGCCCATCCCCGCGCGCAGCAGCCGGGACGTACCCGGGATCAGACCGGCCATCGTCGCTCGTACTCCTCTCGGCGGCCCGGGCTCGGGGTGCCGCGGGCCGGACACGGCGGAGCGCCGCCCCGCACGCCCCCGTCGTGACCGGCGCGCGGGGCGCGGGCCACGACAGGGGGGCGGCGGGAACGGCGCGCGGTCAGATGGCGGCGTCGGCGGTGCGGCGGCCGCGGCGCAGGGCGAGCGCGCCCGCCCCGAGGCCGCCGAGCAGCAGGACCGCGCCGGAGGCGAGGCCGCCGCCGGAGAGCGCGAGCCCGCCGCCACCGGTGTGCACGCCGCCGTGCGGGGTCTTCTCCTCGCCCTTGCTCTCGTAGCTCTTGCCCTCGGATCCCTTGCTCTCCGAGCCCTTGCCCTCGGAGCCCTTGCTCTCCTCGGTGGCGGAGGAGCCCTTCTGCTTCTCGTCCCAGGTCTTCTGGCCGTCGGGGGAGGCGGCCTTGTCCTGCTTCTCCTGCCAGGTGAGGTTCTTGCCCTGGTCGGCGGCCCCGTCGGCGTAGGCGAGCGGGGCACCGACGGTGAGGACGGCGGCGACGGCTGCTCCGGCGAGCAGGGTGCGTGCAGAACGCATGATGATGATCCTTCCGGCGCGGTACCGCGATCGCCGACACATCATCGGGCGGGGGACTCGCGGAGTGGGCGCCTGATTCACCGTCAACCACCCTGGCGCCCGCTGCCACCGGAGGGCGGCAGCCCCGGCCCGGCGGGTGACCCCTTCGAGTGGAGTCCCGGGCGTGTTCACCCGAGTGCCCTGGGCGATCCGGGTGAGGTGTGTGTACGAGCGGCGGGACTGGCGCCCGGGCGCGCGGGCAGACTCGGCACATGGTCGAGATCTCGAAGGACGTCCGTGAGCGGGTCGAGGCGGGGCACATCTGGTACGTCGGCACGGTCAACGCCGACGGTTCGCCGCATGTGAGCCCGATGTGGGTGGGGATGGAGGGGGACCTGCTGCTGTTCAACACCTCCGTGGGGCGGGTCAAGGAGCGCAATCTGCGGCGGGACCCGCGGGTCTGCCTCTCGCTCGCCGACCCCGGGGACCCGTACGACCGGGTGCAGATCCGGGGGCGGGCGGTGCGGTTCGTGGAGGGCGAGGAGGCCGTCCGGAACATGGACCGGCTGGCGCACACGTACCTCGGCGTGGAGCGGTACGGCTGGGGCATCCCGGGGGAGCGGCGGGTGGTGGTGCTGGTCGAGCCGACCAGGATCAGCCGGGTGGTGGGCGTCGAGCCGCTGCCGCCGGGCGCCCCCGGGAGCGACCCGGCCGGTCTCGGCTGAGCCGTCCGCCCGGTCCGCCCGGTCCGCCTTGCCGGAGCGGCCGTTCCCCGAGGTGGCGGCGCCGAGGTGGCGGCCCCGGGGAACCGTTCGGTCGGGGCCGCGTCTATCTTGAGGGGCCACGGACACGAGAGGGGCGCACATGGGCACGGCCGGTCGGAAGGTGGCCGCCGCGGCGGCGACGGGCGCGCTGCTGGCGGCATTGGCCGCCTGCGGTTCCGGGAGCTCGACGAGCTCCGAGAACGCGGCGAAGGGCACGGCGGGCGCGTCGGCGAGCCCCGGGACGACGGCCGACGCGGCCGCCGGAGGCACCGGCGCGCCCTCGGCGGCGGCCGGGACCGGGACCGCGACGCCGTCGGGCGACGCGGCCGGCGGCGGTGCGGCGGCCGGCGGTACCCCGGCGGCCGGTACGGCCGGTGCGGGCGCGGCCACGCCGGGGGCGGCGGCGGGCGGCTCGTCCGGCGGCGCGGCGGGTACGGCGGGTACCGGTTCCGGTGCCGCCGGGGCGACGACCGGGGCCGCGACCACGGGCGGGGCCGGTGGGGCCGGACAGCCGGCCACCGGGCCCGACTCGGACACCGCCCTGCTCGACTCCGCGCTGCTCGCCCTGCTGCTGCCCGACCAGAAGGCGATGACCGGCTGGGAGGAGGAGAAGCGGCGGGTCGACACCGCCGACCACGCCACCACCTGCACGGCCGCCGCGCCCTGCAAGGGCAAGCCGCTGAGCGGCAGCGCGAGGTTCGCCTCCGGCGAGGTGGTCGTGCGCTTCGGCGTCGACACCCTGCCCGGCCGGGCGCAGGCCCAGGACCGGTACAAGGAGGCGTACGGCGCCTACGCCGACGCCACCAAGTACGGCCCGGCCGACATCGGCCTGCTGGGGACGGAGAGCCGCGCGTACCAGGGCCAGCTGGCGGGCCGGGACGGCGTGGCGATCGTGCTGCGCGCCGGCACGGTGGTCGCCACCGTGACCACCGAGGGCGGTCCGGTGGACCAGGCGGGCACCCGGCGGCTGGCCGCGATGCTGGTCACCCGGATCGAGCAGGCCCAGGCGGGCCGCACCCCGGACGCCGTCCTCGGCTAGCGCCCGCCCCTCGGCAGGCCCCGCGGCCCCCGGACCGACCCCTTGAGTTCCAGGGGCGGTCCGGGGGCCGCGCGCGTGTGCCGATATCACGGCCGCACCACCGCCAGGTGACAGAAAGTCAGCACTCCCTGCGTTCCGGCCAAGTTGAGTGCGGCCGTCCGCTGGCTGAAATCCACGGTCCGAATAGCGGACACCCGAGTGGACATCCCGAACGGGAAGACCGGTCGGCGCGACACCGCTGGTCGTGCCCGCGGGTGGCCGTTCCGGCCCCTGGCGGCCGGATAAGAGGCAGGTGAGGGAAGGCTGAGCGAGCGGCGGTATCCGGTCGATTCGGGCGGGGGCCGGAATCCGGCCAGCCGGTTGCCCTGTAGCGAATCGGTAACCGAGGGTCGTACTGATGAACGAAACGCCTCACCTGCCCAGTACCGGTCCGTCGGCCCGCCGCGACTTCCGCCTCCTGCTCTCGGGGGCCGTCGCGGCGCAGGCGGGAAGTCAGGTCACCCTGGTCGCACTGCCCCTGGTGGCAGTGGTGGAACTCGATGCCACGCCCTTCCAGGTCGGCCTGCTGACCGCCGCCGAGACCGCCGCCTTCCTCCTGGTCGGCCTGCCCGCCGGCGCCTGGCTGGACCGGATGCGCAAGCTTCCCGTCCTGGTCCGCGCCGACGTGCTGCGCTGCCTCGCCGTCGGCTCTGTCCCGGTGGCCGCCGCGCTCGACGTGCTCGGCCTGCTCCAGCTCTACCTGGTGGCCCTGGTCACCGGGGTGGCGACGGTCTTCTTCGACGTCGCCCACCAGTCCTTCCTGCCGGTGCTGCTGCCGCGCGACCGCCTGGTGGCGGGGAACGGGGCGATCGAGACGGTGCGCTCCTCGGCGCAGATCGCCGGACCCGGCCTGGGCGGGGGGCTGGTCCAACTGCTCGGCGCCCCGCTGGCGATCGTCGCCGACGCGTTCGGCTTCCTCGCCTCGGCGGCCCTGCTCTCCCGGATCCGGGCCGAGGAGCGGCTGCCCGAGCCCGAGCCCGGGCGTTCGCTGCGCGCCGAGGTCGCCGAGGGCCTGCGGTTCGTGCTGGGTCACCCGCTGCTGCGGGTGATCGCCGCCACCACCGCGGCGTCCAACCTGTTCAGCGCGGTGCTGATGGCCGTGCAGACCGTCTTCTGGGTACGGGTGCTGGACCTCTCGCCGGCCGCGATCGGGGTACTGCTCTCGGTCTCGGCGGTCGGCGGGCTCGCCGGTGCGCTGTGCGCGGGCCGGCTTGCCGCACGGATCGGGCAGGCCCGGCTGATCTGGCTCGCCCCGCTGGTCACCGGCCCGTTCGCGCTGCTCTGGCCGCTCGCGGACGGCGCCGCCGGGGCGGTGCTGTTCGCCGTCGGCGGGGTGGCGGTGCTGTTCGGCGCCGTGGTCTACAACGTCGCCCAGGTGAGCTTCCGGCAGGGCCTCTGCCCGCCCCGGCTGCTCGGCCGGATGAACGCCACCATGCGGTTCCTGGTCTGGGGCACCCTGCCGCTCGGCGCCCTGCTCGGCGGCGCCGTCGCGGAGCAGGCCGGTCCGCGCACCGCGCTCTGGCTCTGCG
This sequence comes from Kitasatospora purpeofusca, assembly GCF_036010405.1. NCBI lineage: Bacteria > Bacillati > Actinomycetota > Actinomycetes > Kitasatosporales > Streptomycetaceae > Kitasatospora > Kitasatospora purpeofusca. Next base: position 8,210,976 of record NZ_CP108561.1, read on the forward strand.
CGGCGGGCTTTCTGGTGGTGCCGGTGCCGCTGCTGTTCTCGCCGCTGCGCGGGATGCGGGACCTGCCGTCCGCGCCGCCGGAGGACGGGGCCGCGGACGACGGCCCGACGGCGGACGCGCCGCCCGACGCGGACGGGGACCCGGCCGCCGAAGGTGTCGCCGGGCGCGACGCCGCCGACGCCGGAAGGGCCCGCTGAGCGCGCCGCCCGACCGGGCCCGGAACCACTCCGATCCACCGACGCCCCGACCTGAAAGCGGAGACCCTCCCGTGCACTCCAGCATCACGGCCGCCTACCTCACCCGCTACCGGTCCCTCGCCTCCGCCGCCGGGACCGGCCCCGACCCGGCGCCGCTGCTCCCGCTCACCGGCGCCCAGCGCCGCTTCCTGATCACCCGGCACCGGGACCGGCTGGCCCGGACGGACATCGTCCCGCTGTTCTTCGCCTTCCCCCGCGGCACCGTCGACCTGCCCCGGCTGCGCCGCGCAGCGTTGCGACTGGCCCACCAGCACCCGGCGCTGTGCGGCGAGTTCACGGTGCTGCGCGGTACGCCGGTGCTGCGGCTCGGCGAGCCCTCCGTCGAGGTGGTCCGGGTGCCGGTGGACCCGTCCGGTCCCGGAGCCGGCACCGCCGACGAGGCCGCCGGGGCCGCGCTGCCGGACGGGCCGGCCCGGGCCGCGCTGCTGCGGGCGCTGCTGGACTGGCCGACCGACGGACCGGCGCTGCGGCTGCTGCTGGCGGCCGGACCGCAGGACGAGGAGGAACTGCTCGCCGTCGCCCTGGACCACGCCGCCTGCGACGAGCAGTCGCTCGGCCTGGTCACCGAGGGGCTCGGCGCCGCCTACGCCGACCCCGACGGCGGCGAGCACGCCCCCGGCGCGGGGCAGGCCGAGGCCGTCGATACCTACCGCGCCGCGGTGGAGGGCCAGTTGGACGCCGAGGCGCGGGCCGCGAGCGAGGCCGCCCAGCGCCACTGGGCCGCCCGGCTCGGCGCTCTCGCCGACGCCCCGGAGGGGACCGGTCCGGACGGGGCGGCCCGGTCGACCGGTATGGCCGTGGACCGGCTGCCCGCCGTGACCGGCGCCGCCCGGAGCGGTGTCTTCCCGGCCCTGCTGGACGCCGTGGCCGCCGCCGCGCACCGGCTCGACGGCGGCGACCGGGTGCTCGCGCTCGGCTACCCGTGGGGCGGTCGGCCCGCCGACACCGCGCCCGTGCTCGGCTGCTTCCTCAACACCCTGGTCCACCCCGCGCCGCCCGGCCCGCCCCGCCCGCTCGACGCGCTCGGCGCCGAGTGGTGGGACGACCTCGACCACGCGGACACCCCGTACGACGAGGTGGTGCGGGCGGCCCGCTCCGCCGGGGCGAGCTGGTCCGGCGCGCTCGACGGACTGCTCACCTTCGAGGACCTGCACCGCCGGCCGCCGCTGGTGCTGGGCGGGACCGCCGGGCGCGAGGTCCATCTCGCGGGCCGTCCGCTCGCCGCGCCGATCGCGGTCTCCGCCTCCCATGGCGAGGACCTCCTGGTCCGGCTGGCCTGGGACCGCGAGCGCTACTCGGACACCGCAGCGGAGGCGGCCTTCGCGGCGCTGCTCGCGACCCTGCGCCACCACCTCGGCGCCGGGGCCTGACCCACCGGGCCGTTCCTGCCCCGGACCGCCGCACTCGCCGACTGCCGCACCTGCCGGTCGGCCGGTCCGGCGCGACCACCCCCGACTGACCCCGACCACACTCGACTGACCCCGACCACCCCGCCGGGCCCGCCACCGACCCCCGGCGGGTCCCGGCCCCGGGGCAGGCCCCACAGTGCCCGCCCCGAGCTGTCGAACCGAATCAACAACCCGACACCACCTGGGAGTTGCCCATGTTCGCACTCTCCTCTTCGCAGGAGATCGTCTGGCTGCACGAGCAGATGCAGCCCGGCAGTCGCGCCTACAACTTCACCGCCGCCCTCGATCTCTGGGGGCCGCTCGACACCGACGCGCTCCGGGCCGGCCTCACCGCCGTGCTCGCCCACCACCCCGGCCTGCGGCTGGAACTGGTCACCCGCACCGAGGGGTTGCCGCTCCAGCGGGTCGGCGCCCGGACCGAGCCGCGGCTGCGCACCAGCGACCTCAGCACCGGGGCCGACCCCGAAGCGGCGTTCCGGACCCTGCTGGCCGCCGAGGCCGAGGAGCCGCTGGACACCACCGACGCCCCGCTGCTGCGCTGGCACCTGGTCCGGATCGGCGACGACCACCACCGGCTGATCCACGTCGAGCACCATCTCATCCACGACGGCCACTCGTTCGCGATCCTGCTGCGCGACCTCTTCACCGTCTACCGCGCCCACGTCCTCGGCGAGTCCGACGCCGTGACCCTGCCCGCCGCGCCCTCCTACGAGGAGCACGTGCACGCCGCCGAAGCCGTCCGGGAGGCGGGCCGCGAGCGCGGACTCGCCTTCTGGAAGCAGGAGTTGGCGGATGCCCCGCTCGACCTCGCGCTGCCGGGCCTGGCCCGCCCCGGTGCGGGCCGCCGCCACCGCGGCGGCCAGCTGCGCCAGTCGATCGGCGCCGACCTCGCCGAGCGGCTGCGCGAGCGGGCCAAGGCCGACGGCCACACCCCGTTCTCCACCCTGCTCACCCTCTTCGCCGAACTGCTGCGCCGGCACAGCGGCCACCGGGAACTGATGGTCGGCACCGCCGTCGGCAACCGGCCGCCCGGCTTCGAGGGCACCGTCGGGATGTTCGTCAACACCGTGCCGCTGCGCCTGCGGCTGGACCCGGCCGCGCCGGGCACCGAGGCGGTGGACGACGTGACCGATGTGCTGTTCCGCGCGCTGCCCCACCAGGACGTGCCGGTCCAGGAGTTGACCCGCGCGCTCGGCCGGCACACCAGCGGCGCCGACAACCCGCTGTTCAGCGTGATGTTCAGCGCGCACGACGCGCCGCTGCCCGATGTGCAGGCCCCCGGCCTGGAGGTCTCGCTCTACGAGGGCTTCAACACCGGCACCACCCGCTTCGACCTCGACCTCGTCCTGCTGCCCGACGACCGCCGGGTGGTCGGCGAGAAGCACGGCGCGGCCGGGATGACCCTGGTCTGGGACTACGACGCCGACCTGTTCGGCGAGAAGATCGCCACCCTGCTCTCCGAGCGGCTGCTCGACCTGCTGCGCGGCTACCTCGACGGCCCGGACGCCCTGCTCGCCGACCTCGCGACGACGCCCGCCACGGCCGGCGTCACGACCGGCGCCGTCGCGGACGCCGGTGCCGACGCGCTGCCCGAGCCGGCCGGCCTCGACCCGGCCGCCGTCCACGACCCCACCGCGCTCGCCCTGCTCGCCGGTTCCGAGCGGCTGAGCTACGGCGACCTCGACCGCCGGGTCGGCGAGCTGGTCGAGCGCCTGCGCGCCGCGGGGGTGACCCCCGGGCAGCCGGTCGCCACCGTGCTGCCGCGCGGCGTCGACAGCGTCGTCGCCCTGCTCGCCTGCCTGCGCCTCGGCGCGGTGTACGCCCCGCTCTCCGCCGAGGACCCGCAGGCCAGGCTGGCCCTGCTGCTGGAACGGCTCGCCCCGGCCCTGGTGCTGGCCAGCCGGCAGAGCGCCCTCGCCCTGCCCGCCGACACCGTCCCGGCCCTGCTGGACGGCCCGGCCTTCCCGGAGGCCCGCCCGGCCGCCGTGCTCGACGGCGCCGCCTATGTGATCCACACCTCCGGCTCCACCGGTGTGCCCAAGCCGGTCCTGGTCGGCCGCACCGCGCTGGCCCGGTACCTGACCGCCGTGACCGCCCGTTACGGCCTGGGCCCGACCGACCGGGTGCTGCTGTTCGCCCGGCCGTCCTTCGACGTGGCACTGGAGGAGGTGCTGCCCTCGCTGGTGGCCGGCGCCGCCCTGGTGCTGCCGCAGCGCGAGGTCCCGACCGGGCCCGAGCTGGTCGCCGTCCTGGCCGCCCGCGGTGTCACCGTCGCCAACCTGCCGACCAGCTACGCGCTCGCCGTCCGCGAGGACCTGCGCGAGGCGCTGGCGGACGGCCGCTGGGCGCCGCGCCTGCTCGTGCTCGGCGGCGAACGGCTGCCGGCCCGCGCCCTGCGAGGGCTGACCGAGGGCACCGCCGTCACCGTCCTCAACGCCTACGGCGTCACCGAGGCCACCGTCACCTCCACCGTGCACGAGCTCACCGCGGCCGAGCTGGCCCCGGCCGCCGCCGGTACGGCAGCCGACGGGACCGAAGGGACCGACGACAGCGCCGAGATCCCGCTCGGCACCGAACTCCCCGGCGTCCGGATGTACGTCCTGGACACCGGCGGCCAGCCGCTGCCGCCCGGCGCCGTCGGCGAACTCGCCGTCGGGGGAGCGGCCCTGGCCGACGGCTACCTCGGCCTGCCGGACGTCACCGGGGCCCGCTTCCCGGCCGTCCCGGCCCTCGGCGGCGAGCGCGTCTACCGCACCGGCGACCGCGGCTACCGCGACCTCGACGGACAGCTGCGCTTCCTCGGCCGCCAGGACAACCAGGTCAAGCTGCGCGGCTTCCGGATCGAGCTGGAGGAGATCGAGGCCGCCGCCTCCGCCGAACTCGGCGGCCGCTCCTGCGCCGTCCTGCTGCACCGGGACGACAGCGCCGGACCGCGCCTGCTCGGCTTCCTCGACGGCGGCCCGCAGCCCGACCAGGCCGCCCTGCACGCGGCCCTGGCCCGCCGGCTGCCCGCCGGACTGGTCCCGGCGAGCTGGACCGCGCTCGACGCCATGCCGCTGCTGCCCGGCGGCAAGCCGGACCGGACGGCCCTCGCCCGGCTGGCCGCCGAGGCACCCGTGGGCGCCCCGCCCGAGGCGGCCCCGTCGGCCTTCACCGACCCCGCCCAGCAGATGATCGCCGAAGCCTGGCGGGAGGTGCTCGGCCACGACCGGTTCGCCCCGGACTCGCACTTCTTCGAGGTCGGCGGCCACTCGCTGCTCGCCGCCCGGCTCGCCGCCTGGCTGGAGCCGCGCCTCGGCAACCGGCCCCCGCTGCGCACCCTCTTCCAGCACCCCGTCCTGGCCGACCAGGCCCGCGCCCTCACCGGAGCCCAGCAGTGACCCTCACCGCCCCCGGCCCCACCGCCGCCGCCCGCCCCGCCACCGGCACCGGCCTCTCCGCGCCGTCCGCCGTCCTGGAGGCCGAGCACCGCGAACTCGTGGCCGCCTTCGAGAGTTTCGTGCGCCGCGAACTCGAACCGCTCGCCGCCGAGTTGGCGGAGTCCGCCGAACAGCCGCCGGTCGACCTGCGGACCTATGTCCGCAAGCGCTCCGCCGCCCTCGGCTTCTACGCCGGCGACTACCCGGAGGAACTCGGCGGCTCCGGCATGCCGTTCACCGCCGTGGTGCTGCTCCACCACGCCGCCGGGCGCAGCGGCTGCCCGCTCGCCCCCTACGCGCTGGCCGGCTCCGACGGGCCCAGCCCGCTGCTGCGGCACGGCACCCCCGAGCAGATCGAGCGCCACCTGCTCCCGCTGGTCCGCGGCGAGCGCACCCGCTGCCTCGCGCTCACCGAACCGCAGGCCGGTTCCGACGCGTTCCGGCTCACCACCACCGCCGTCCGCGACGGCGACGGCTGGCTGCTGAACGGCCGCAAGACCTTCGTCAGCAACGCCGACCGCGCCGACCTCGCGCTCGTGGTCGCCGCCACCGACCTCGGCGACGGCGCCGGGCCGACCGCCGGCGCCACCGCCTTCGTCCTCCCGATGGACCACCCGGGGCTGCGCATCGGCCAGCGCTACGAGGGCATGTCCGGGGAGCCGCTGTTCGAGCTGGTGCTCGACCGGCTGCACGCCCCGGCGGCCTCGGTGATCGGCGGCGAGGACGGCATCGGCGCCGCCACCGGGCTCGCCATGGACAGCCTCTCCCGGGGCCGGCTGGTGGTCGCCGCGATGTGCGACGGCATCGCCGAGTACGCGCTGCGGCTCGGCGTCGAGTACGCCCGCGAGCGGCAGGCCTTCGGGCAGCCGATCGGCGACTACCAGCACATCCAGGACCACCTGGTGCGCACCCGCGCCGAGGTCGAGGCCGCCAAGCTGCTCACCCTCGCCTGTGCCCGGCTCGTCGACGAGGGCACCGAGGCGCCCGAGAACGCCGCGCTCGCCAAGCTGACCTCCTCCGAGACCGCCGTCCGGGCCGTCGACCGCGCGCTCCAGGTGCACGGCGCCACGGGCTGGGTGCGGGGCCACCCGCTGGAGTACCTCTACCGCTACGTCCGGATGACCACCATCATCGAAGGGACCTCCGAGGTCCAGAAGGTGATCGTGGCCCGGGCCATGGGCCTGGGCTGACCCGTACCGACCATCCATCGACGTCCGGAGGACCCCGTCATGACCACCATCCAGGACCGGCCCCTGTCCGGCCTTCTGCCCGGCCTCTCCGTCGCCTACGGCCGCCCGCACCGCGACGGCGCCGTGCTCGACCTCTTCACCAGCTGGGCCCGCCGCACCCCGGACGCGCCCGCGCTGATCGACGGCGGGCTCACCCTGAGCTACGCCGAACTCGACCGCCTCGCCGACGGGATCGCCGGGCAGCTGGCCGGGCGGGTCCGCCCCGGCGACCTGGTCGGCCTCTGCCTCGACCACTCCGCCGCCCTGGTCGCCGCCACCGTGGCCGTCGCCCGGATCGGTGCCGTCCACCTGCCGCTCGGCCCGCGCCCCGGCGAGCGCCGGCTCCGGGCCGTCGCCGAACAGCTGCGCCCCGCCTGCCTGATCGGGGACCCGGCGCTGCTGCCGCCCGCCCACCGGGACGGCCGGCACCACCCGGTGACCGCCCCGGGCGCGACCGGGATCGTGGCCGCCTTCGCCGAGTCCGCCGACGGCGCGGGCACGGACGGCGCGGAGGCCGTCCGCGCCCCCAGAGGCACCCAGTACACCGTGCTCACCTCCGGCTCCACCGGCCTGCCGAAGGCCGTCGCCGTCGGCCAGACCGCGCTCGGCGCCCTGCTCACCTGGTACCGCGAACTGACCGGCCTCGGCCCGGGCGACCGGCACAGCCTGCTCATCGGCGTCTCCTTCGACCCGCACCTGATGGAGCTGTGGGCCGGTCTCACCTCCGGCGCGGCGCTCTGCGTCGCTCCCGAGGCCGTCCGCTGGGACCCGGCCGCGCTCACCGACTGGTGGCGCACCGCCGGCATCACCGTCGGCGTGCTGCCCACCCCGCTCGCCGAGCCCGTCCTCGACCGGCCGTGGCCCGCCGACCTGCCGCTGCGCCATCTCACCGTCGGCGGCGACCGGCTGCGCCGCACCCCCGGCCCGGACGTCACCGCGACCGTCCACAACGCCTACGGCCCGGCCGAGGCGACCGTCACCACCACCGTGCACAGCATGGCCCCGGGCGCCGAGCACGGCGCCGGGGCGCCGCCGATCGGCCGGCCAGTCCCCGGCGCGATCGTCCTGGTCGCGGACGAGAACGGCCGCCCGCTGCCGCGCGGCGAGGCCGGTGAACTGCGGATCGGCGGCCAGGGCCTGGCCATCGGCTACCTCGACGCGGGCCTGACCGCCGAGCGCTTCGTCTCCGCGCCCGACGACCTCGACGGCACCGACCGGGTCTACCGCACCGGCGACCGGGTGCTGATGCGCGCGGACGGCGTGCTGGAGTTCCTCGGCCGGCTGGACGACCAGGTCAAGGTCAGCGGGGTGCGGATCGAACCGGCCGAGGTCGAGGCCGCCCTGGAGCGCGACCCCCGGGTGCGGCGCGCCGCCGTGATCGCCCGCCCGGCCCCGGTCGGCGGCGCCCAACTGCTCGCCTTCGCCCAGCCCGTGACCGAGGGCGGCCCGGTGGACGGCGCCGAACTGCTGGCGGCGGTGCGGCCCTGGCTGCCCGAGCAGGCGGTGCCGAGCGTGCTCCGGCTGGTCGACGGCTTCCCGCTGGACGCCAACGGCAAGATCGACCGGGCCGCGCTGCTCAAGGCGGAGGAGGCCGAGGCCCAGCAGGGCGCCGAGCGCTCCGTCGGGTCCGGGGCCGACGGGGCCGCCACGCCGACCGAGCGGACGCTGCTCCGGATCTGCGCCGGCCTGCTCGGCCGGAGCGACCTCGACCCCTCGGACAACTTCCTGGACGCGGGAGGGACGTCGGTCACCGCCGCGCGGCTGCTCGCCGCCCTGGAGGAGGAGTTCGGGGTCCGGCTGAAGGCTCCGGTGCTGCTGCGCCAGCCCGACCTGCGCGCGGTGGCCCGGCTGGTCGACGAGCGCCGTCCGGGCGCCGCCGCGGGCTGACCGGCCGCCGCCCCCTCTCCCGCCCACCGTCGCACGGCGCCCCGGCCCACCGCCGGGGCGCCCGGAAGGCTGACCTCCTATGACTCCCTCCCGCTCCGCCGCCGGTCCCGCCGACCTGGCCGCCGCGCCCGCCACCGTCCCGGCGCTGGTCGCCCGGCAGGCCGCCGAGCGCCCCGAGGCGCTCGCCGTCACCGACGGCACCACCACCCTGACCTACCGCGAACTCGTCGACAACGCCCGGCGGTTGGCCGCCGAGCTGACCGCCCGCGGGGTTGCCCCCGGCAGCGCCGTCGGCGTGCTCTGCGCCCGCGGCAGCCGGATCGCCGTCGCCCACCTCGCCGTCTGGTGGGCCGGCGGCCACGTGCTGCCGCTCGACCCGGCCTACCCGGCCGCGCGCCTCACCGCGATGCTCGACGACGCCGCCGTCCGGCTCACCCTCGGCGACAAGGCGCTGCTCGCCGAACTCGACCTGACCGAGGACCGCTCGCTGGTGCTCACCGAGACCGGACCCACCGGGACCGGTGACGACGGGCACGGGCCCGCCCCGGTCGACCCCGACCCGGCCGCCGCCGCCGTCGTCTACTTCACCTCCGGCTCCACCGGGCGCCCCAAGGGCGTACTGGTGCCGCACCACGCCGTCGCCGAGCTGGTCACCGCCACCGACGGGGTCGTGCTGCGGCCCGGCGACCGGATGCTGGTCCGCACCTCCGCCGGGTTCGACCTCTCCACCCTGGAGCTCTGGGGCCCGCTGGCCAACGGCGCCGCGCTCGCCGTGCCGACCGCCGAACGCCCCAGCGCGGAGGAACTCGCCCGCGACGTCGAGCGGTTCGGCGTCACCCACGCCGTGCTCGCCACCGCCCTGTTCCACCAGCTCGCCGCGCGCGGCTCACGGATCTTCGGTGTGCTGCGGCACATCGTGGTCGGCGGCGAGGCGCTCGCGGCCGAGCACGCCGGGGCCGTGCTGCGGACCTACCCGTGGCTCGAACTGGTCAACGGCTACGGCCCGACCGAGGCCACCACCTTCGCCACCCTGCACCGCGTCCGGCCCGCCGACTGCGCGGGCCCGGTGCCGATCGGCCGCCCCTTCGGCGGCACCGGCGCCGCCGTCCTCGACCAGGACCGCCGGCCCGTCCCGGACGGCACCCGCGGCGAACTCTGGCTGACCGGGCGGCTGGCGCTCGGCTACCTCGGCCGGCCCGCGCTGACGGCCGAGCGCTTCGTCGAACTCCCCGGCCTGGGAAGGGCGTACGCCACCGGTGACCTGGTCTCCCGGCGGCCCGACGGCACCCTGGACTTCCACGGCCGCCTGGACGACCAGGTGAAGGTCCGCGGTTACCGGATCGAGCCCGGCGAGGTCGAGCACGCGCTGTGCGGCCTGCCCGAGGTCGCCGAGGCCGCCGTGGTGGTGCGCCGCGCGGGGCGCGAGGACGCCGCGCTCACCGCCTTCGTGGTCCCCGCCGAGGGCGTCCGCCCGGCAGCCGAGTCGCTGCGCCGACAGCTCGCCGAGCGCCTCCCGGCCCATCTGGTGCCCACCGCCTGGACGGTGCTGGACACCCTCCCGCTCACCGGCAGCGGCAAGGTCGACCGCCGCGCGCTGGCCGCCGAGGAGGAGCCGGCCCAGGACGCCGCGCCCGTCGCCGATCCTGCTGGTCCCGTCGGCCGCGTCGGCCTCGTCGCCGGGCCCGCCTCCCTCGGCCCGATCGAGCAGGTCGTCGCGGCCGCCTGGTCGCGCGCCCTGGAGACCGAAGTGACCACCCCCGAGGCGGAGTTCTTCGCCCTGGGCGGCCACTCGCTGCTCGCCATGTGGGTGGTCGACGACCTCCGCGAGGACCTGGGCGTCGAGCTGCCGCTCGGCGACTTCCTGAGCCGGCCCACGGTGGCCGGTCAGGCCGCCCTGATCGAACGCGCCCTGCTCGCGGCCGATTCCTCCGGTGCGACCGCGGTCGACCCCGACCTCGTGACCGCCGGTGCCCACTCCCAGGAGCCCACCCGATGACCGCCCCGATCGACCAGGCCGAACTGCTCCGCCGGGCCCGGGGCCGCACCAGGACGCCCGCGCCCGGCACCCCGGCCGCCGGCCCCGTCCCGCGCGGCACCGCCCCCGGCCCGGCCCCGCTCTCCCACGCCCAGCAGCGGATGTGGCTGATGGACCGCCTCGGCCAGGGCGGCCCCCGCTACCACGTCCCCCTCGCCACCCGGCTGACCGGCCCGCTGGACCGGGACGCCCTCGCCACCGCCCTGACCGGCCTCACCGCCCGCCACCACATCCTGCGCACCCGCTACGGCCACCAGGACGACCGGCCGCACCAGGAGCCCGCCCCGCCCGCCCCGGTCCCGCTCCCGGTCCGGGACGCCACCCCCGAGGAGGCCGCCGCCCTGCTGCGGGCCGAGGCGGCCCGCCCGTTCGACCTCGCCACCGGCCCCGCCCTGCACGCGCTGCTGCTGCGGCACGCCCCGGACGAGCACACCCTGCTGCTGACGATCCATCACATCGCGGTGGACGGCGGCTCGCTGCCCGTCCTCGCCGAGGAACTCGGCGCCCTGTACGCGGCCGCCGCCGAGGGCCGCGCGGCCGAGCTGCCCGAACCGGAACTCCAGTACGCCGACTACGCCCGCTGGGAACGCGCCCGCGACGACCGGCTCGCCGAAGCGGCCGCCGCCCGGGCCGCCCGGCTCACCGGCGCCGGACCGCTGCCGCTGCTGCGCCCCGTCCCGCCCGGCACCCCAGAACGCCGCGCCGTCCTGCACAGCGCGCCGCTCACCGCCGACACCCTGGACGGACTGCGCCGGCTCGGCGCCCGGCACGGCGCGACCGCGTTCACCGTCGTCCTGACCGCCGCCTTCGCGGCCCTGCGCGCCGCCACCGGCGGCTCCGACCTGGTGCTCGGCTGCGCCGGCGGCCACCGGGCCCGGCCCGAACTGCGGCGGCTGATCGGCCTCCAGGTCAACACCCTGCCGGTCCGCGCCCGGCTGCCCGAGCCCGACGGCGACCCGGCCTTCACCGAGCTGCTGGCCGTCGTCCGCACCGCCCTGCTGGACGCCCAGGAGCACCACGAGGTGCCCTTCGACCTGGTCGTCGAGCGCCTGGGCGCCGCCGCCCGGGGTGCTGACGGCACCCCGCTGCTCGCCGTCAGCTGCGACCTGGTCCACCCGGCCGAGCCGCTGACGCTGCCGGGCCTCACCGCCGAGGCGGTGGAGGTCGACCTCGGGCTTGCCAAGTTCGGCCTGACCCTGCTGGTCGAGGACGGTCCGAGGCCGCGCTGCCTGCTCCAGCACGACCCGGCCGCCCTGGACGCGGCCACCGCCGGCCGGTTGCACGCCGTCTTCGCCGACCTGCTGACGGCCGTCGCCGCCGACGCCGACCGCCCGCTGTCCCGCCTCCCTGGCGAGCGGCTCCTCGACGAGCGGCCCACCGATGAGCAGCCGATCGGCGACCACCACCCCGCCGTCGTCGCGGCCCTGCTCGCCGACCCCCGGGTCACCGACGCCGCCCTGCACGTCGCCGAGCACGGCCCCGCCCTCGCCTACGCGACCGTCAGCGGCCCGGTCGCCCCCAGTGGCGCCGAGCTGCGCGCCGCCCTCCGCCGCCGGCTCGCGGACCCCGGCGCGCTGCCGCTCTCCGTCACCCTGCTGGACCGCATCCCGCGCGGATCCGACGGGGCCCTCGACCCCGGCCGGCTCCCCGGCGCGCCCACCGCCCACCTGGACACCGTGCGCGAGGTCTTCGCCGAGCTGCTCGGCACCCGGCCGCCCGCCGAGGGCGACTTCTTCGGCCTGGGCGGCCACTCACTGGTGGCCGTGCAACTCGCGGAGCGGCTCCGCGCGCGCCTCGGCCTGCCGCTGACCGGCCTGGACGTGCTGGAGCGGCGGACCCCCCGCGCCCTGGCCGCCCTGCTGGCCGAACGCGCCGCCGAACGCGGCAGCGGCGCCCGCCGCCCCGCCTCCGGCACCGGGGCCGCCCCCGCCGCCCGGGCCGGGACGGTGCTGCTCACCGGCGCCAGCGGCGGCGTCGGTGCCGCCCTGCTCCAGGAGCTCGTCGCCCAGGGCCGCCCCGTGCGCGCCCTGGTCCGCCCCGAGTCGGCCCATCTGGTGGCCGGGGCCGGAGTGGAGGTCGCCGAGGGGGACCTCGCCGACCCGGACAGCCTGCGCCGGGCCGTCGAGGGCGCGGAGACCGTGATCCACGCCGCCTGCACCTTCACCGAGCACGCCGTCGACCTCGCCGCCATGCGCATCCTGGTCGAGGGCTGGCGCGGCACCGGCGGGTTCGTCTTCGTCAGCAGCATCGACGCCTACGGCCGGCCGGAGCCCGGGGAGGTCCCCGAGGGCGGGCCCTCGGCCGGGCCGCTCACCCCGTACGGGCAGGCCAAGCTCGACTGCGAGCGGATCCTGCTGGACGCCGCCCCGTCGGCGCCCGGCCCGGTCGCGGTGGTCCGCTCGCCGATCGTCTGGGGCCCGCACCGGCGGCTGCGCGACCAGCTCCGCTGGGGCGCCACCGGCGCGCTCTACCAGGCCGCGCTGGCCGGCCGCCCGATCCTGCTGCCGGATCCCGCGGCCGGGTGGGCCGGGGCGAGCTGGGTGCACTCCGCGGCCCTGGCCCGGGCGGTGACGGCGAGCCTCGGCGACGCGCCCGGCCGGATCGTCAACGCCGTCACCGGCCATGTCTCCTGGGCCGACTTCAGCGCCGAACTGGTCCGGCTGCTCGGCTCGTCGAGCACCGTCGCGCACGGCCCGGACGCCGAGGCCGAGCTGCTGCGCCCCTGGTCCTACCGGGCCGACGCGCTCGCCGGACCGCTGACCCCCGAGCCCGGCGAGGACTGGCGCGCCGTGCTCGCCGCGATGACGGCACTGCCCGCCGGGACGCACTGACCGCGCCCGCCGCGACGCACTGACAGCGCTGCCCGCCGGGACGCACGGACGCTCCGACGGCGGCGCACGAGCCGCCCGCACGAGCGGACACCCCGGGGCCCGAGGCCCGCGGGGTGTCCGCTCGTCGTGTCACCGGTACGTGCTCAGCCGCGGCGCTCCCAGCGGTAGAACTCCCGCGCCATCGCGTCCTTCGGCCCCCGCCAGGTGGCCGGGTCGTACGCCTGGACGTAGGCGGTCAGCGTGTCGCTGAGGGAGCGGAACTCGGGGTGGCCGACCACCTGGGCGACGGCCGGTCCCGGCGGTCGGTCCGCCTCGATGAGGTGCAGGTAGACATCGCCGAACTGGAACAGGCTGCGCCCGGTGACGCCGATCAGATGGGGGAGTTCACCCCGGTTGTCGGAGTCGGCGAAGGCCTCGGCGATGCCGGTGGCCCCGTCGGGCTTCATCCGGGCGACGATCAGGGCACGGTGGATCCCCGTGGTCCGGTTCTCGGTCGTGGGAGACGTCATGGCTCAGAGCTCCGCGGCCTTCTTCTCGACCTTCTCGCGGATCAGCTGCAGCTGGATCCGGGAGTTGCGGTTGATGTGGTTGACCATGCCGTCGTCGTCGACGGGCGCGGTGGGCTTCATCGCGAAGTCCTGCACCCAGCGCATCCGGGTGCCGGACGGCACCTCCGAGTACTCCCAGTGGATGTCCATGTACTCGAACGGGCCGGGTTCGACGCGCCGGGCCCGCACCTCCAGCTCGGAGCGGTCGGTGGTGCGCTCGGAGACCCAGCTCCAGATCTTGCCGTCGTCGTCCGGGTGCATGGTCAGCCGGAAGGTGACCCGGTCGCCGTCCCGCTCCAGCACCTCGACCGAGGCGTACTCGCTGAACAGCTGCGGCCAGTTCTCCAGGTCGTTGGTGATCTCCCAGACCAGGTCGAGCGGGGCCGCGATGACGATCTCGTTGTCCGTGTGTCCGGGCATCTCAGGCACCCGCCTTCGCGGTCACGGCGGAGTTGACCAGGGCCAGGAACTCGGCCGGGGTCTTGGCCGACTCCGCGCCGTTGGTGACCTTCACTCCGTGCCGGTTCTCCAGCTCGCCGACCACGCCGAGCAGGCCGAGGGAGTCCACGCCGAACTCGTCGAAATCGGCGCCGGGCCGCTCCAGTTCGACCGGGTCGATCTCGACGCCGGCCCGGGCCCGGATGAGTTCCGCGAGTTGGGGATAGTTGAGGGTGTTGCTCACGGGGGTGTCCCTTCGTAGCGAGCGAGTGCTTGAGCGGTGGAGCGTGGAGCGTGGGCGTGCCGCGGGAGGGCGGACCGGCGGCGGGGTCAGTCCGGTTCGCCGCGCCGCAGCACCAGCGCCGAGTTGGAGCCCATCAGCCCGCGGCTGAGCACCAGGGCGGTGCGCAGTTCGGCCGGGCGGGCGCGGCCGGTCACCAGGGCCAGGCCGTGGGCGACCTCGGTGACGTTCGGGGTGGGCGGCAGGACGCCGTCCTCCATGGCGAGCACGGCGGCCACCGTGTCCAGCGGCGGCGCGCCGCAGTAGGCCCGCCCGGTACCGGACTTGGGGGCGGTGACCGGGACCCGCTCGGCGTAGGGGCCGAGCGCGTCCGCCAGCGCGAGCGCCTCGGCGCGGTCCGCGGCCGGGATGCCGAGGGCGTCGGCGAAGACCACGTCCACCTCCTCCGGCGAGATCCTGGCCCGGTCGAGGGCGATCCGGATCGCCGCCGCCAGGCCCTCGCGGGACTCCGCCCAGCGGGAGGCGCCGGTGAAGGTGGCGCCGTGCCCGGCGACGTATGCCCGGACGGCGGCTCCGCGCCGGCGGGCGGTGGCCTCGTCCTCCAGCAGCAGCATCGCGCCGCCCTCGGCGGGGGCGAAGCCGGCCGCGTCGGGGGAGAACGGCAGGTAGGCCCGGTCGGGCCGGTCGGACAGGCTCAGTTCGGGGTAGCCGAGCTGGCAGACCATCGAGTACGGCGCGAGCGGGGCCTCGGCGGCGCCGACCACCACCGCGTCGGTGCCGTGCGCGACGGACCGGGCGCCGTGCGCGATCGCGTCCAGTCCGCCGGCCTCGTCGCTGGCCACCACCCCGCACGGGCCCTTGTAGCCGCCGCGGATCGACACCTGGCCGGTGCTGGCCGCGTAGAACCAGGCGATGGACTGGTAGGGGCCGACGAACTGCGGCCCCTTGCCCCACAGTTGCTGGAGCTCGCCCTGGCCGAACTCGCCGCCGCCGGAGCCGGCCGCGGTCACCACGCCGACCGCGTAGGGGTTCTCGGGATCGGCGACGAATCCGGCGTCCGCCACCGCCTGGTCGGCGGCGGCCATCGCGTAGTGCGTGAACCGGTCGGTCTGCACCAGGTAGCGGCTGTCGATGACGGCCTGCGGGTCGAAGTCCCGCACCTGGCCCGCGACGCGCAGCGGGAGGTCCGCACAGCCCTCGCGGGATATCCGGTCGAGGACGCTCACGCCCTGCCTGGTGGCCTTCCAGAAGGCATCGGCCCCGACGCCGTTCGGTGCCACCACACCCAGGCCGGTGATCACCGCCCGGCGTTCCTGTTGACGTGACGTCATGGATCTCACCCCGTTCTCGTGAGCACGACGGCGGACTGGAATCCGCCGAAGCCGCTGCCGACCGAGAGGATGTGGCGCAGCGGCGTCTCCCGGGCGGTGCGCGGCACGTAGTCCAGGTCGCACTCCGGGTCGGGTGTCTCGTAGTTGGCGGTGGGCGGCACCACGCCCCGGTCCAGTGCGAGGGTGCAGGCGACCACCTCGATCGCGCCGATCGCGCCGAGCGAGTGCCCGACCATCGACTTGATCGAGCTCATCGGCGTCCGGTAGGCGTGCTCGCCGAGCGAGCGCTTCACGGCCGCCGTCTCGTGCCGGTCGTTCTGCTTGGTGCCCGAGCCGTGCGCGTTGACGTAGTCGACGTCGGTGCGGTCGATCCGGGCGTGGGCGAGCGCCTGGTCGATCGCCCTGGACATCTCCAGCCCCTCCTGGGTGAGGCCGGTCATGTGGTAGGCGTTGCCGAAGGTGGCGAAGCCCCCGATCTCGCCGTAGATCCGGGCGCCGCGCCGCCGGGCGTGCTCCAGTTCCTCCAGCACCAGGACGGCGCCGCCCTCGCCGAGCACGAATCCGTCCCGGTGGGCGTCGAACGGCCGGGAGGCGTGTGCCGGGTCGTCGTTGCGTTCGCTGGTGGCCTTGATGGCGTCGAAGCAGGCGACGGTGATCGGTGAGATCGGCGAGTCCGAGGCCCCGGTGATGCAGATGTCGGCCCGGCCGTCCTCGACCGTCTGGAAGGCGTAGCCGATGGCGTCCAGGCCGGAGGTGCAGCCGGTGGAGACGGTCTGCACCGGTCCGTGGGCGCCGGTCCGCTCGGCGACCGCCGAGGCGAGCGTGCTGGGCGCGAAGGCCCGGTGCAGCTGCGGTTCGGCGAGCCGGTGGTCGACGTCCCAGCGGGCGCCGCCGGCGCTGACCAGGGCGTAGTCGTGCTCCAGCCGGGTGGTGCCGCCGACGGCGGTGCCGAGCGAGACGCCGATCCGCCACGGGTCCTCGGCGGCCAGGTCGAGTCCGGCGTCGCTGATCGCCTCGTCCGCCGCCACCATCGCGAACTGGACGTAGCGGTCGGCCCGTTGGACCTCGTCCGGGCCGAGCCCGTGGGCCGCCGGGTCGAAGTCGCACTCGGCGGCGATCCGGGAGCGGAACCCGGCGGGGTCGAAGAGCGTGATGCCGCGGGTCGCCGTCCGCCCGGCGGTGAGGAGGTCCCAGAACGCCGGGACCCCGACCCCACCGGGCGCGACCACGCCGATTCCGGTGACGGCGACCCGTCGGCGGCTCACGAGGCCACCTTGGCGTGTTCCGGCGGCCCGGCGTTGACCGCCGCCCCGGTCTCCTCGGTGTCGACGTGGCCGAGTTCGGGGCGCGGTGCCAGCGGGCCGAGGTGGAAGACCATCTTGGCCACGCTGTCGCCGACGTTGCGGAACCGGTGGCGCATGTTGATCGGGATCATCAGCCCCTGTTCGGGCTTGAGGATCCGGGTCTCGCCGTCCAGGTCCACCTCCAGGTCGCCGGTGACGACGAAGACGAACTCCTCGGAGTACGGGTGGTAGTGCTCGCCGATCCGCTCGCCGGGCTCCACGATGGCCAGGCCCATGAACCCGCTGGTGGCGCCGCAGGTGGCAGGGGTGAGCATGGCGCGCAGGTCTCCGCCGCGCCGGCGGTTCTCCGGGGCCTCGGAGACGTTCACGATCCGTGGGTACTGCGTGGACATGGTTTCTTCCTTCTTGCCGGGTGTTCCACCGGGTGGGCCACCGGGTGCTGCCGGGTGTGCCGCCGGTGCTGCCGTGTGCTGCCGAGTGCTACCTGGTCCTGCCGGGGGTCCGGCCGGTGCCGCCGCTGTCGGAGATCCGGTCCGGAGACATCAGACGGAACGTCAGGAGTCCTGCGAGGTGCGGTCGGTGACCGGGTTCATGGCGCGCGCGGCGAGGAAGGCGCGCAGTCCGGCGTCGGTCCGCAGGTCGACCTCGGCGCCGAGGTCGAGCAGTCGGCCGAGCACGGCCGCCTCGCGCTCGCCGGCGATGCCGAGCGCCGCCGCCGGGTCCGCCTCCGGCGGCACCCGCAGGTCCACCAGCCGGACCACGACGTCGTCCCGGTGGAACACGGTGCTGGTCGCGACCGGGCCGGTCGGGTCGACGGTGGCGAGCTCGTCGTACTCGGCGAGCAGGTCGGTGACCGCCTGGCCGTGGCCCGGCTTCACCGGGTACAGCACGGCGTGCCGGTGCGGCCGTCCGGCGGCCGGGGAGCCGGCCACGGCCTGGTTCTCGGCGGGCAGCGCGGCCCGGGCGAAGAAGGCGCGTGCCGCCTGCGGGTCGCCCAGCTCGCGGGCCTCCTCCAGGTGCGGGTTGATCGCCTCCTCGACGGCCCGCACCTCGGGCTGCATGGCGACGTGCCGCAGCGCGTCGCCGAGGCTGCCGATCACCTCGACCGCGCGGACCACGCGGTTGCCGTGCATGAACAGCGAGGTGCGGCGCAGCCGGGTGGTCGAGTCGACCTCGGCCCGGGGGGAGGCGTAGCCGGACAGGATCCGGGCCACCTCGGGCTCGGTGCCGGGCTTCACGGTGAAGGTGAGCGCGTGCCGGACGACGCCGTCCGGGCCGGGGTCGGCCTTGGGCGGGCCGACCTGCCCGGCCGGGGCGGTGCGCGGCAGCCCCTCCGGCACGTCGGCCGGGGCCCGGGTGCCGGTGGCACCGGCGGCGGAGGTCTCGCGGAGGATCGTGTAGCGCATCGAGCGGAAGGTGTCGCTGACGCAGCCGTGCATCGGCTTGACCATCTCGCGGTGGGCCGGGCTGTCCACCCACTCCAGGAAGGTCTCCTGGTCCTCCCACTCGCTGGTGATGAGCCACTGGCGGGGGTCGTTGATGGACTGGCAGAGCTGGTCGCTGACGTGGCCGGGCACGGTGGCGACCTGGTGGCGGAGCTGCTCGTAGACGTCCATGAAGCGCTGCTGGGCGCCGTCCTGGATCTCCAGCATCAGCACTACTCGCAGCCGGGTGTCGGAGGCGGAGTGCTGCCGCGCGGGCGGTTCGGACAGAGTCGTCATGGTCCACTTTCTGATTCTGGGCCGCACGCGTCGGGGGCCGCGTGCGGCGGCTCCGGTGCCGGAGGGGCTGGTCGGCCTCCGGCGGGGAGGGGTGCTGGGGTGGCGTCGGCCACCAGGTCTGAGGTCGATCGTGCGCGGTGCTCCCGGGTGGCGCGAGCCATGCGGGCCATCCGAGCGATGAAGCGCCAGAACGGCCCCGCCGCGGGGGACGGTAGGACCGGGCCGCCGTGTCCGCGGGCCCCTCCGAGGGTCGCGCCGAGCCCCGCATTCGGCCCCGAACTCCCGTACAGGCTGGAGCAATTGATGAATCCGAAGGTGGACGACCGGGTACCGGTCCTGATCGTCGGCGGCTCGTTGGTCGGGCTGTCGGCCGCACTCTTCCTGGGCCGACTGGGTGTCAGGCACCTGCTGGTCGAGAAGCACGCCGACACCTCGCGTCACCCGCGTGGCCGAGGCAACAACGTCCGGACGATGGAGCTGTACCGGGTGGCCGGCATCGAGGCGGCGATCCGCGAGGCGGCGTCCGTCCTGGCCCCGAACCACGGCATCCTGCAGGCCCCCTCGCTGACCGGCGAGGAGCAGGAGTGGCTGTTCCGCGAGATCGACCCGGGCGGGCGGCTGGCCCGCTTCAGCCCCAGCTCCTGGTGCCTGTGCAGCCAGAACGACCTGGAGCCGGTGCTGCGCCACGCCGCCCGGGACCTGGGCGCGGACATCCGCTTCGGCACCGAGCTGCTCTCCTTCGAGCAGGACGACGAGGGGGTGACGGCGCTGCTGCGCAGCCGGGAGACCGGGGAGGAGCGGACCGTCCGGGCGCAGTACCTGGTCGCGGCGGACGGCCCGCGCAGCCCGGCCCGCACCGAGCTGGGCATCGGCCAGAGCGGCCAGGGCGAGCTGTTCCACAACGTCAGCATCACCTTCCGGGCGAAGCGGCTGGCCGAGGTGGTCGGCGACCGCCACTTCATCGCCTGCTACCTGACGAACCCCGAGGCGGACGGCGCCCTGCTGCCGGTCGACAACCGGGAGGAGTGGGTGTTCCACGCGCCGTGGCACCCGGAGCACGGCGAGCCGCTGGAGGCGTTCACCGACGAGCGCTGCGCCCGGCACATCCGGGCCGCCGTCGGCCTGCCGGAGCTCGACGTCGAGGTGACCGGCAGGGCGCCGTGGCACGCGGCCGAGCGGGTGGCCGAGAGCTACTCCTCCGGGCGGGTGTTCCTGGCCGGGGACTCCGCCCACGAGATGTCCCCGACCGGGGCGTTCGGCTCGAACACCGGCATCCAGGACGCCCACAACCTGGCCTGGAAGCTCGCCGCGGTGCTCTGCGGCTGGGCCGGTCCCGGTCTGCTGGACACCTACGGGCAGGAGCGCCGCCCGGTGGCGCGGGTGACCAGCGAGCGGGCCTCGGCGCGTTCCGCCGAGCACAGCCACCCGGGCTACGCGGTGGTGCCGGGGGTCGGCCGGCAGGCCGGGGTGCTGGCGGTGGCGCTCGGCTACCGCTACCCGCAGGGCGCGGTGACCGGCACCGACCCGGGGGGCCCGGTGGTCCCGGAGGCCTTCGAGTCGGCGGGCGAGCCGGGCAGCCGGGCGCCGCACCAGTGGCTGCGGCGGGCCGGGGTCAGGCTCTCCACCCTCGACCTCTACGAGCAGACGATGGTGCTGCTGACCGGTTCGGCGGGCACCGCCTGGCAGGAGGGCGCCCGCCGCGCGGCGGACCGGCTGGCCGTCCCGCTGGAGGCGTTCCGGATCGGTTCGGACGGCGAGGACGACCTGGCCCCCGAGCCGGGCGAGGACTTCGCCGCCCTGCACGGCATCGGCCCCGACGGCGCCCTGCTGGTCCGCCCGGACGGCTTCGTGGCCTGGCGCGCCGAGGGCCCGGCCGAGGACCCGGCCGGGGAGGTCGAGCGGGCGCTGCGCGAGGTGCTCTCCCTGTAGCGGGGTCCAGGACGATCCGTCGTCCGCCCGGGACAGCGGAACGGGCCCGCCGGTGCGTACCGGCGGGCCCGTCCTGCTGGGTGGCGGGGGTCAGTGGCCGCCCGCGTCGACCACCTCGACGTCCTCGATGTTCTGCTCGATGACCTCGGCGGGCAGGGCGACCCGGATCGCCCAGAAGTAGATCGCCAGCGAGAACACCGTGACCGCGGCCATGTCCCACCACATCGGGATCCGGCCGGTGCCGTCGCCGAAGCCGCCCTGCCAGGAAACCAGGCCGAGGCCGAGCAGGTAGACCGGCAGCCACTGGGCGGCCCGCAGGTCCAGGCGGGGGGCGTTCGGCAGGCCCTTGCGGGTGGCGTAGAAGGCGTAGCTGCCGAGCAGGCCGTAGCCGACCACGATGGCGATGCCCAGGCGGGAGAGGGTGTGCCAGCCGGACCAGTAGATGATCAGGCTGGAGACCACGAAGGAGGCCGGGGCGATGACCGCGCCGCCGGGCAGGCGGTACGAGCGCTCGCGGTGCGGCAGCCGGCGGCGCAGCGCGCCGAAGGCCAGCGGGGCGCCGGCGTACATCAGCACGCTGGCGGAGACGATGAAGCCGACCAGCTCCTGCCAGCTCGGGAAGGGCAGGAAGCAGATGACACCGGTGACGAACGACATGACCAGGCCGAACCACGGGGTGCCGCGCTTGTCGACGCGCTCGAAGAGCTGCGGCGCGTAGCCGTTCTTGCTCAGGCCGTACGCGATGCGCGAGGTCGACGTGGTGTAGATGAGGCCGGTGCCGCCGGGGGAGACGATGGCGTCGAAGTACAGCACCCAGGCCAGCCAGCCCAGGCCGACCACGGTGGCGAGGCCGGCGAACGGGCCGTCGATGCCGGGGAAGTCCAGCTTGTCCCAGCCGTTGGCGAAGGAGGCGGCGGGCAGTGCGGCGATGAAGACGACCTGCAGCAGGACGTAGATGACGGTGCCGATGGCGACCGAGCCGAGCACCGCGCGCGGGATGTCGCGCTTGGGGTTCTTGCTCTCGCCGGCCAGCTGGATCGCCTGCTCGAAGCCCAGCAGGGCGAAGATGATGCCGCTGGCGCTGACCGCGGTGAGCACGCCCTTGACGCCGAACGGGGCGAAGCCGTGCGAGCTGAAGTTGGAGCCGTGGAAGTTGGTCACGGCGAGCACGAAGATCGCGAACAGCGGCACGAAGATCTTCAGCCAGGTGGTGGCGCTGTTGGTGCGGGCGAGCACCCGGACACCGAGGAAGTTGACCGCGACGAACAGGCCCATCAGCAGCACGGCGACCACGAAGCCGCTGACGGTGAGGGTGCCGTTCTCGTTGAGGAGGCTCTTCGCGAACTCCCAGTGCCCCGCGTAGCCGATCATCGCCTCGACCTCGATCGGGGCGACGGTGGCGGCCTGGAGCCAGGAGAACCAGCCGAACGACATGCCCGCCAGGCCGCCGAAGGCGTAGTGCGGGTAGCGTGCCGTGCCGCCGGCGACCGGGAACATGCCGCCGAGCTCGGCGTGCACGAAGGCCAGCAGGACGATCGCGACCGCGCCGATGCCCCAGGCGACGATCGCCGCCGGGCCGGCCACGACGACGGCGTTCTTGGCTCCGTAGAGCCAACCCGAGCCGATGATCGATCCGACCGAGGCCCACATGAGGCCGATGAGGCCGACCTCGCGCCGGAGCGACCGGTGGGTGGTGGTGCCGGTGGCGCCGGCGGTGCCGGTGCTCGATCCGGGCGGGGTGAGCTGGTTGAGGGAGGCCATTCGCAATCTCTCTGTGCTGTGGGAGCTCCGGCGGTGCGGAGCGCGGAGAGTTGCCACACAGTAGGCGTATTCATAGACCTCTGCACAGATTTCATTACTGAATGTTTACCTACTTCGCGGGATATTCCCGCAGGTAGGAGGCCATGTGTTCATGTGCCCGTTACGTGACTCGCGGGTAGTTCCGCTATTTGAGCGCGAATTGAGCCTCGGTCCGTACTCGTGCAATATGGACGGCATCCCGGTTTATAGAAATCGGTCGGAGCGCATAGAAATACCGGCGCGTGGCGTGCCGGGGGCTCTCGCGCACGGACGCCTAGCCTGGGGCGATGACCGACCGCCAGACCGGGCCGCGGCCGCCGGTCCGCTACCGACCGCTCTCCCCGCTGCGCGAGCACCTGCGCGAGTCGTTCTGGTTCGCCCCGCTGCTCGCCTGCGTCGCCGCCGTGCTGCTGGCCGGGCTGACCGCCGAGCTCGACGAGGCGGTGGTGAGTCAGAGCGTCGCCGACACCGGCTCGGTGGACGAGCTGCTGCGCTTCAACAGTGCCGCCAAGTCCGTGGTGTCGACCGTGAGTTCGGCGATGCTGACGTTCATCGGCGTGGTGTTCTCGATCTCCCTGGTGGCCCTGCAGATGGCCGCCAGCCAGTTCAGCCCGCGGGTGCTGCGGCTCTACGTCCGCAGCCGGCTGACCAAGGCCGCCTTCTCGGTCTGCCTGGCCACCTTCCTCTTCGCGCTGCTGGTCCAGTTCAGCTACGACGACTCCACCGACCCGGCCAAGCTCACCTCGGTACCGGTCTTCTCCAGCGTGGTGGCCGTCCTCCTGGTCGTGCTCAGCCTCGGCCTCTTCGTGCTCTACGTGCAGTCCACCATGAGGCTGCTGCGCGTCCCGCACGTCATTGATCGAGTGGCCAACGAGTCGATGGCCGTCCTGCTCCAGTACCGGCTGATGCCGGCCGAACCCGCACCGCCCGCGCCCCCCGAGGCGTACACCCTGCTCCACGAGGGGCGCTCCGGCGTGCTGCGGGACGTCAACATCGGGCGGCTGCTGCGGATCGCCCGCAAGCACGACGCGGTGCTGCACCTGGTGCCCAGGATCGGGGACTTCATCGCCCCCGGGACCCCGATCGTCCGGGTGGCGGGCGAGCGCCCGCCGCGCTCGCGGCGGATCGCCCAGGCGCTCAATGTCGGCGTCGACCGCACCATGCACCAGGACCTGAGCTTCGGCTTCCGCCAGCTCGTGGACATCGCGATCCGCGCGCTCTCGCCCGCCGTCAACGACCCGACCACCGCCGTGCAGGCCGTCGACCGGATCCACCAGCTGCTCGCGACGCTGCTCCACGAGAGCTTCGGCGACCTCTGCCACCGCGACCGGCACGGTGCGGTCCGGCTGGTCGAACCGGTGCCGGGCTGGTCGAGCATCGTCGACCTCGCCTTCACCGAGATCCGGCTCTGCGG
Organism: Kitasatospora purpeofusca; assembly: GCF_036010405.1. Taxonomy (NCBI): domain Bacteria; kingdom Bacillati; phylum Actinomycetota; class Actinomycetes; order Kitasatosporales; family Streptomycetaceae; genus Kitasatospora; species Kitasatospora purpeofusca. The sequence continues at coordinate 8,234,769 of NZ_CP108561.1, forward strand.
CGCGGGGCACCCCCAGGTGACCCGCCGCCTGACCGCCGCGCTGGACGACCTGCTGCGCATCGCCCCGGACCGGCGCCGGCCCGAACTCCTGGAGCAGCAAGTCCTGTTGGTCCGGGCGGTGACCCAGGAGCAGGCCGACCCGGAGGTCCGGGCCTTCGCCCTGCGCCCGGACCGCCAGGGCATCGGCTGACCGGCCCGGGCGCCGCGACGCGGGGTGGCCCGGGGGCCCGGGGGCTCGGGTGCACCGGCCCGGGCCCCCGGGGGTTCTCGGGGGGTCCTCAGGGCACCGGCCGCAGGGTCGGCCGGGCCGGTACGAGGGCGCGGAGCACCAGATCGACATGGACGTGGGCCGCACCGGCCCGGAGCAGGGCGGCCGAGACGGCGCGCAACTCCTCCGGTCCCGTGCAGGCCAGCCGGAGTTCCAGGTCGGCGCCGCCGGCCAGCGCCAACCCGCTCTGCACCGCCGGGAGTTCGGCGACCAGCCGGTCGAAGTCCAGCGGGACGGGGCCGAAGCTCACCCGGGCGAGGGCCTGGAGCGGCCGGGCCGGTTCGGGCCGGGGTGCCTCGGGGACCAGATGGAGTGCGCTCACCGGCGCTGCAGTCGCGCACCGGGCCGGGTGGTGGGACGCCCGGCGGCCGGGCGGGCGGCGCCGTCGGCGGACGGATCGCCAGGAGCCGCTGCGGCGGCCGCTGCGACGGTGTCGGCGGCGGCGGGCGCGACGGCGGGGGCGAGGACGGGCGCGGCGACCAGTCGCGGGTCCAGGACGAGCTCCTCGACGCCGAGCGGCGCGGTGAGCGCCCGCAGCGCCGGTTCGCCGAGTTCGACGGCGGCCTGCTCCGGGCCGAGCAGCTCGGCGAGCGCGCCCGCGGAGCTGAAGCCGACGGCGCAGCGGCGCCCGTCGCGCAGGCGGAAGAGGCGGAGGGAGGTGGTCCGTCCGATGACGGTGACCGGGACGTGCCAGACGACGACGCGGGCCATGCGGGTGCTCCCGAGTGGTGGAGAGGGGCCTGCCGGAACTGCACCTCCGACGCTAGGACCGTCGCGGCCGGGCGGAGAACCTTCCTGACGCAGCGTTGACCGAATGCAGCGCCGCGTTGACGAAGTCCTGACGGTCGGGTGCACCGCTCACCGGACGCCCTTCCTTATCCTTCCCTATCGTGACCTGTGCCATGGTAGTTTGCGTAACGAAGCGACAAGGTGAAGGAGGCGGCCGGTGCCGGAGCACCCCCCGGAGTACTTCTCGGTCGAGCAGGTTGCCGAACTGCTCGGACTGCACGTCCGCACGGTCCGCGGCTATGTCCGCGACGGCCGGCTGCGGGCCACCAGGATCGGCAAGCAGTACCGGATCGCCCGCCGGGACTTCGAGTCCTTCGCCGGCGGCCCCGGTTCCGACGGCGCCGACGCCACCGCCGAGTCCGAGGACTCGCCGCCCGCGGCCCCGGGGCCGCTGCACGCCGAGGCGTCCGTCGTGGTGCAGATCGACGCCATCGGCGTCCGGGAGGCCGCGCGGCTGTCGAACACCCTGCTCGCCGCCGTCTCCGGACCGCGCGGAGGCGGAGTGCCACTGCGGATCGAGACGCTGCACAACGAGGAGCGCTCGACCCTCAAGGTGATCGTCCTCGGCGCCCCGGCCGACGCCGCCGAGCTGCTGCTCCTCGTCCACACCCTGACCACGGAGAACCGCCATGTCTGAGCCGCTCCCGACGCCCGCCCCCGCTCCCGTGTCCGCCCCCGCCCCGGTCGTGGTGCGGCTGTCCGCCGACGGCCCGGTGGTCCGCGCACCGGCCGACGGCATGGACCTGCTCGGCGAGGCCTTCGCCCAGGACGCCGAGTGGCTGCTCGTGCCCGCCGCCCGGTTCGGGGCGGAGTTCTTCATCCTGGGCACCCGACTCGCCGGGGAGGTCACCCAGAAGTTCGCCCAGTACCGGGTCGGCCTCGCCGTGGTCGGCGACCTCTCCGCGTACACCGGGGCCAGTGGTGCGCTCCGCGACTTCGTCCGGGAGGGCAATCGGGGCCGCCAGCTGTGGTTCCTCGCCGACGAGGCCGAGTTCGACGCCCGGATCGAGGCACTGCACGACGCCCGGAACGGCACCTTCCGGCCCTCCCCGTGACCCGTCCGGCTTGCCCCCCGGGCGACATCGGGTCGACCGTGGAGCTGATCCGTGCCGGGGGGAGGTGGAGCGGAGGGCCGGTCACGAGATATCTTGACGTCAAGACGTTGGAGACGTGAAGCGGAGTACCGATGACTGACTCGACCATCATCTATACGCACACCGACGAGGCGCCTGCCCTGGCGACGTACTCGTTCCTGCCGGTCGTCCAGGCGTACGCCTCGACCGCGGGCGTGAAGGTGGAGACGCGCGACATCTCCCTCGCCGGGCGGATCATCGCGAGCTTCCCGGAGCGTCTGACCGAGGACCAGCGGATCGGCGACGCCCTCGCCGAGCTGGGCGCCCTGGCCAAGACCCCGGGTGCCAACATCATCAAGCTGCCGAACATCTCGGCCTCGATCCCGCAGCTCAAGGCCGCCGTGGCCGAGCTGCAGGCGCAGGGCTACGCGCTGCCGGACTACCCGGACGACCCGCGGACCGACGAGGACAAGGACGTCCGCGCCCGCTACGACAAGGTCAAGGGCAGCGCCGTCAACCCGGTCCTGCGTGAGGGCAACTCCGACCGCCGCGCCCCCGCGTCGGTCAAGAACTACGCCAAGACCCACCCGCACCGCATGGGTGCCTGGTCGGCCGACTCCAAGACCAACGTCGCCACCATGGGCGTGAACGACTTCCGCTCCACCGAGAAGTCGACCGTGATCGCCGAGGCCGGTGCGCTGCGCATCGAGCTGCTCGCCGAGGACGGCACCACCACCGTGCTGCGCGAGTCCGTCCCGGTGCTGGCCGGCGAGGTCGTGGACGCCTCGGTCCTGCGCGCCGCCGCGCTGAACGAGTTCCTGGCCGCGCAGGTCGCCCGCGCCAAGGCCGAGGGTGTGCTGTTCTCGGTCCACCTCAAGGCCACCATGATGAAGGTCTCGGACCCGATCGTCTTCGGCCACGTGGTCCGGGCGTTCTTCCCGCAGACCTTCGCCCAGTACGGCGAGGCGCTGGTCGCCGCCGGTCTGAACCCGAACAACGGCCTCGGCGGCATCCTGGCCGGTCTCGACGCGCTGGAGAACGGCGCCGAGATCAAGGCTTCCTTCGAGGCCGAGCTGGCCGCCGGTCCGGCGCTCGCGATGGTCGACTCGGACAAGGGCATCACCAACCTGCACGTGCCGAGCGACGTCATCGTCGACGCCTCGATGCCGGCCATGATCCGCACCTCCGGCCACATGTGGGGCCCGGACGGCCAGGAGGCCGACACCCTGGCCGTGCTGCCGGACAGCAGCTACGCCGGTGTCTACCAGGCCGTCATCGACGACTGCCGCGCCAACGGCGCCCTGGACCCGGCCACCATCGGCTCGGTCCCGAACGTCGGCCTGATGGCCCAGGCCGCCGAGGAGTACGGCAGCCACGACAAGACCTTCGAGATCGCCGCCGCCGGCACCGTCCGCCTGGTCGACGCCGCCACCGGCGAGGTCGTCCTGGAGCAGGCCGTCCAGCCGGGCGACATCTTCCGCGCCTGCCAGACCAAGGACCTGCCGATCCGCGACTGGGTGAAGCTGGCCGTCACCCGCGCCCGGGTCAGCGGCGACCCGGCCGTGTTCTGGCTGGACGAGACCCGCGCCCACGACGCCGTGCTGATCGAGAAGGTCAAGGCGTACCTGCCGGAGCACGACACCACCGGTCTGCGGATCGAGATCCTGGCCCCGGTCGAGGCCACCACGTTCTCGCTGGAGCGCATCCGCCGCGGCGAGAACACCATCTCGGTGACCGGCAACGTGCTGCGCGACTACCTGACCGACCTGTTCCCGATCCTGGAGCTGGGCACCAGCGCCAAGATGCTGTCGGTCGTCCCGCTGATGAACGGCGGCGGCCTGTTCGAGACCGGCGCCGGCGGCTCCGCCCCGAAGCACGTCCAGCAGCTGGTCAAGGAGAACTACCTGCGCTGGGACAGCCTGGGCGAGTTCTTCGCGCTGGCCGCCAGCTTCGAGCACCTGGCCCGCACCACCGGCAACGCCGGTGCCCAGGTGCTGGCCGACACCCTGGACCGCGCCACCGGCACCTTCCTCAACGAGGACAAGTCGCCGAGCCGCCGCCTCGGTGGCATCGACAACCGCGGCAGCCACTTCTACCTGGCCCTGTACTGGGCCCAGGAGCTGGCCGGCCAGACCGAGGACGCCGCCCTGGCCGAGGCCTTCGCGGGCCTGGCCAAGACGCTGACCGAGCAGGAGGCGGCCATCGTCGAGGAGCTCGGCGCCGTGCAGGGCTCCGCGGTCGAGCTCGGCGGCTACTTCCAGCCGGACCCGGCCAAGGCCGCGGCCGTGATGCGTCCCTCGAAGACGCTCAACGAGGCGATCGCCAACCTCGGCTGATCCCGCCCGCAGCGCGCACGACCCGGGAGGCCCCGGGGTCCGTCACGACGGACCCCGGGGCCTCCCGGCGTTCCCCCGGCCGCCCGGGAGCGGCGGGGGGAGTGGGGGGCCGGCGGCGGGTTCAGTGCCCCTCGCCGTCCGGGCGGGCCTGCCGGGGGAGCAGGAAGGCGATCACGAAGGCCGCCGCGAGCAGCGCGGCGACGAGGCCGTAGGTCAGGCCGGCCGCGTGCCCGAAGCCGTCGGTCCGGGCCCACCCGAAGAACGCGGTGCCGAGCAGGGCGACGCCCATCGAGCCGCCCAGCTGCTGCTGGGCGTTGAGGACACCGGAGGCGGAGCCGGTCTCGGACTCCTCGACCCCGGCGAGCGCGATGTCGAAGAACGGAGCCATGATCAGGCCGAGCCCGAGGCCGGCCAGGGCGAGCGCCGGTGCCAGCTGCCAGGAGGTGAGGCCGTCGGCGCCGTCCACGGTGGCCCACAGGCCGAGCGCGCCCGCGGCGGCCAGCACCATGCCGAGGTGCAGCACCCGGCGGCCGTACCGGGGGGCCAGCAGGGCGCCGGACAGCACGGCGCCGACGACCACGCCGATCGAGAGCGGGATCATCGACAGCCCGGCGTGCAGCGGCGTCCAGCCCAGGCCGAGCTGGAGGTGGAGGGTGAAGACCAGCATCAGGCCGGAGAGGGCGGCGAAGAACACCAGCCCGGTGGCGAGTGCCGAGACGAAGGCCCGCTTGCCGAAGAGCGAGGGCTCGATCAGCGGGGTGCCGCCGCGCCGCAGGACGCCGCGCTGCTGGACGGTGAAGAGCCAGGCCGTCGGCACCGAGGCGGCCATCGAGAGGAAGGTCCACAGCGGCCAGCCGAGCTCGCGGCCCTGCACCAGCGGGTAGACCAGCAGCAGGACGGCCAGGCCGAGCACGAGCACGCCGACCGGGTCGATCCGTCCGGTACCGGTACCGGTACCGGTGCCGGCGTCGGTGCCGGTGGTGCTCCGGCCGGCGCGGTCGGGGCGGTCGGCGGGCAGGATCCGCCCGGCCGCGAACACGGCGAGCAGGCCCACCGGCAGGTTGATCAGGAAGACCGCCCGCCAGCCGAGGCCGAACCAGTCGGCCCCGGTGAGGTAGCCGCCGAGCGTCGGGCCGAGCACCGAGGAGAGCCCGAGGATCGGGCCGAACAGGCCGAAGGCGGTGCCGAGCTCCTTGGGCGGGAACATCGCCTTGATCAGTCCGAGGCCCTGCGGGATGAGCAGCGCCGCGAACAGGCCCTGCACGGTACGGGCGGCGACCAGGGTGCCGGCGCCGGGCGCGGCGGCGCAGAGCACCGAGGCGAGCGTGAAGCCGGCCGCGCCGAGGACGAAGAGGCGCTTACGGCCGAAGAGGTCGCCGAGCCGGCCGCCGGTGATCAGCAGGACGGCGAAGGCGAGCGTGTAGGAGGCGGTGATCCACTGGATCTGGGCGTCACTGCCGCCGAGGTCCTGCCGGACGGCGGGCGCGGCGACGCCGACGATCGTGGTGTCGAGGAGGTCCATCACCTCGGCGGCGAGGATGACGGCGAGTCCCGCCCAGCGCAGCCGGTAGCCGGTGGACGGCGTTCCGGTGGGCGCGGGCGGGGCGATCTGACTGGTCATGGGGAGGTCTCCGGAGCGAGAGCCAGTGACGAACGGCGTTCGTCATTACGAACACTGTTTTCTTGAACGAACAGTGTTCTCCCATGGAACGGTGTTCGTGTCAAGTACTGTGGGTCCTGTCACCGACCACGAAGGAGCCCCCATGACCAGTGCCGCCCCGCGCTCCGGCTGGCCCGAGCACTGGCAGGACAGGGAGCGGGCACCCCGGCGGCAGCCGCTGAGCCGGGAGCGGATCGTCGAGGCGGCGCTGCGGATCGTCGACACCGAGGGCATGGACGCCCTGAGCATGCGGCGGGTCGGCCAGGAGCTCGGCACCGGCGCGGCCAGCCTCTACGCCCACGTCGGCTCCAAGGAGGAGCTGGTCGAGCTGGTCCTCGACCTCGCCTACGCCGACATCGAGCTGGAGGAAGCCGACCCGGCCCGCTGGGAGGAGCAGATCAAGGGCCTGCTGCGGCGCTCCCGCGAGGCGCTGCTCTCGCACCGGGACCTGGCCAAGGCCGCCGTGGTCGCCAACGTCCCGACCACCCCGCACGCGATGGACATCGCCGAGGCCATGCTCGCCGTGCTGCGGGCCGGCGGACTCGACGAGCAGACCGCCGCCTACGGGGTCGACCTGCTGGGCCTGTACACCACCGCGACCGCCTTCGAGGCGTCCACCCGGGGCGGGGGCAACACCGAGGAGTTCACCGAGCGGATCCACGAGTACTTCGCGACCATCCCGACCGAGCGCTATCCGATGATCACCTCGATGGCCGCCGCGCTCACCCGCAACGTCGGCGACGAGCGCTTCGAGTTCGGCCTGGACATCCTGGTCGCCGGCCTCGCCCGGCAGGCCCCGCGCGGCGCCTGAGTCCGTCCCCGTCCCCGTCCCCGCCCCGTCCCCGTCCCCGTTCCCGGACACGACGGAGCCCCCGTCCGCGATCGGACGGGGGCTCGTCGAAGGTCTTCGGCCGGTTCGGCAGGTCGGGTCGGATCAGCCGGCGTCGGCCGCCGGCCGCCGGTTGCGCTGGTCCAGCGAGGCCAGATAGGCGTTGTACGCCGCCAGCTCGGCGTCACCGCTCCGCTCCTCGGCGCGGTCCTGGCGGCGCGAGAGCCGCGCCTCCGAGCGCATCCACTGGTAGACCAGCGCGATCAGCACGATCGCGGTCGGGATCTCGCCGAACGCCCAGGTGATGCCGCCGGCCAGCTTCTGGTCGGCCAGCAGGTCGGTGCCGGGCGGCGCCCCCTCGGTGGTGAAGGTCTTGACCAGCTGGTGGTTGGCCATCATCACCGCGACGCCGAAGAAGGCGTGGAACGGCATGCCCATGAACAGCTCGATGATCCGCATGACATGGCCCGGCCGGTGCGGGCCCGGGTCCACGCCCATGATCGGCCAGAAGAACACCAGCCCGGTCGCCAGGAAGTGCACCATCATGGCGATGTGCCCGAGCCGGTACTGCATGAGGAAGTCGAACAGCGGGGTGAAGTAGACGCCGTACAGGCTCGCGATGAACAGCGGGATGGTGAAGCCCGGGTGCGAGACCACCTTCACATAGGTCGAGTGCAGCAGCGCCACCAGCAGCTCGCGCGGCCCGCGCGGACGTCCGCGGCCGGCCGGCCGCAGCGCGCGCAGCGCCAGGGTGATCGGCCCGCCGAGCAGCAGCAGGATCGGCGACAGCATCGAGAGCACCATGTGCTGGATCATGTGCGCGCTGAACAGCACCATGCCGTAGTCGTTCAGCCCGGTGCAGGTGACCAGGATCACCGAGCCGACGCCCAGTACCCAGGCCACCGTGCGCCCGACCGACCAGCTGTCCCCGCGCCGCCGCAGCCGCACCACGCCGAGCAGGTACAGCGCGAGCCCGGCCAGGGCGGCGGCCAGGAACACCCAGTCGGGGGACCAGGTGAGCACATTGGAGAACGAGAACGGTCCTAGTTCGGTCATCCCGCCGTGGTGGTGCATGCCTGACATTCCGTCGCCCATCGGCGGGTCCTGCTTTCCGTCCTCGCGGTCCCTGGGTGGGTCCGGTTCGCCCGTTTTGCTTCGTCGTACAGCCTAGGCGGGCCTTACCCGGGGCCTCTCCCCGGGGTCAGCCGTCCGCGTGGGTGGAATCGGCGAGGTTCTCGTCCGTGAGGCCGTGGAAGCCGTAGGGCCAGTCCGGTGAACCGCCGGAGCGGTCGCCACCGCGGGTACTCGGCGTGGGACCCGCTCCCGGTCCTCCGTCCCGCCGCCGGAACGCGTGGGCCGGCGCCGCGCGGTTCCGGGGCGTCAGCCGATCATCCCGAGCCGCGGTCCGCCCTGCTCGTGCAGGCGCCGGAGGAACGCGAGCACACCGGCGGAACCGCCGGCCCAGCCGGCGCTCGCTCCGGCCAGGTTCGCGTCGGGGAAGACCGGACGGGACCGGGTGCCGCCGCTGCGGCTCAGGATGATCGCCGCGACGGTCCCGGCCGACTCCCAGAACTCCTCGGAGTCGGTCGCAAGCGCCACGTCCACCATCAGGTCACCGACACCCGACAGCCCGCAGCACTGGGTGACCAACGGCATCCGCGGCGCCAGTACGGCGCAGGTGCGCGCAGTCCGCTCGGCGAGGGCGAGGTGCTTCGGCTCGTCCAGGCGGTCGGCGGCCCGGACCAGTACCGCCCCGATTCCCGCCAGCCCGCGGCACCAGGAGCCGTAGCGTCGCGTCGCGGTCGGCGCGGTCGCCAGCGCGACGATGTCCGTTGTGACGGCCGCCAGACGTGCGCACGCCAGCCGGGCTCTGTCGGTCGCTCCGGGATCCCCGGTCGCACCGGCGTACTCCGCCAGGAAGTACGCGACACCCGCCGTGCCGTGGGCCAGGCCCTCGCGCAGCGCGGCGTCACCGGCCCGCTCAATGCCTGCGGGCGTCAGCCGGGCCCGGCCGTCGGCCAGCATCCGGTCGCACTCGGCGGCGACGGCGAGGTGCCTGTCGGCCAGGCCGGGGTCGCCTGCTTCCCGCGCCTGATGTGCGAGCAGCAGGCGGCCGACGCCGATGCCGGCGACACCCTCGATCATGTCCGCTTCCGGCGGTCCGCCGTCCGGGCCCCGGGCGGGCAGCGTGGCGTTGTCCGCCGGCTCGTCGGCGCGCGGCGCTCGCGCCCTGTCGACCGCGCCTTCCTCCGCTTCCGCGAGGAACAGCTCGACGCCGGTGCGGCCCGTGTAGAAGCCCGTGGACGGGCTCCGGGTCTGCTGCGCCGTCCACCGCGCCAGCACGTTCACGGCTTCGCGCACGGCGGGCCGGTCCGCATGGCGCAGCAGTTCCAGTCCGAGCCCCGAGCTGCCGCCGTAGACGTCGATCGGTGTCGGGACGTCCGCGCGGGCGGCGAGCGCCGGATCAACGATCCTGAATGCCTCGTCGACGCAGAACGCCGTCGTGTGCTCGACGATCTCCTCGACCAGTCCGGCATCGAGCCGCAGGCGTCGTGGACCCTCGGGCGTCCTGCGCGTCTCCCGGGCGGCGCGGACAGCGGGGGCTGCGGGCGGTTCGGGGGCGCTGGGCACATCCGCCGCCCCGGGGGGTGCCCCGACTGCGGCCTCGTTCCTCTCGGCGCGGAGTCGCTCGGCGCAGGCCCTGCGCAGGGCGGGGTCGAGACTCGTCAACTCCCCTATCACCGAACGGACCCACCGGTGCTGGTCACCCGGGAGGACCCATGCCAGGCTCTCCAGGGTGCGCTCCCGGTTGACCCCGGCGTCCGTATCGACGATCACCGGATCCAGACCGGTGGCGGCGAAGTACAGGGTCGCCCCCAGGGCGTAGTAGTCGTCGGCGGCCTCGGCGGGTCCGGTCGCACGAACCGGCCGACTGTACCCGGGTGTTGCGCCGTCCGGACCGACGCCGTGCAGTTCGCCGATCCCGAAGTCGATCAGCCGGCACCGGCCTGCGGCGTCGAGCACGACGTTGTCGGGCTTCAGATCGCGGACGACCACACCCCGTCCGTGGACCTCGTCGAGGACGGACAGCAGCCCGAGGGCCAACTCGCCCAGCCCGCGCGGGGGTCGGGCATCCCCGTCCCGACGGCGCACGCCGTCCCGGCCGGACCCGTCGCGTCGAGGCCCGTTCGACTCGCGTTCGTTGTCCGGGTTCGGCCCGCTGTCCGGGCGCGGCCCCGGGTCCCGGTAGGGTCCCTCGTCCCGGACGTCCCGTCGCAGGTTCCGATCGCCGCAGTCCGTCAGCACCAGGTACTCGTCGGCCCCGTGCCCGAAGTAGTCCAGTGCGCGCGGCACCCCGGTGACGTCGTCGAGCGCGGCGAGGACGGTGTGTTCGTGGCGCAGCCGGTCGCGGGCATCGGCACCCGATTCGTCCTCGGCCACGAAGGCCCGGGCCTGCTTGATCACGACCGACGCCCCGGTGACCCGGTCGAGGGCCCGGTAGACATTGCCCTCGGGTTTGCGCACGATGCCGCCGGTGACCCGGTAGCGTCCACCGCCCGTCCCGGGTGCGGGCGCCGACGGCTCTCCACCGGCCCCGGCCCCGGCCCCGGCCGCGCTCGCGTTCCGCTGCCGGTCGGCGAAGGGGTCCTCGGCCCATGGGGGGCACCGGTAGGAACCGCTGGCAAGGCCGTCGAAGGCCCGGCCGCCCGGCCCGACCATGACGGACTCCAACCGTCCGCTGCGGCCGGTGCGGTAGGCGGCCGTGAAGGGCCCGTAACGGTAGTAGACCGGGGCCCGCGGGTCGACTCGTCGGTCGCTGACGACCTGCGGGCCTTCCCAGCCGCCCAGTACGGAGACGAGCTCCTCGGCGAGTTCGACCACGATGCCCGTCACCGGGTAGACCGTGATCGCCTTGCCGACCACCCCCGCGCTCGCTGTGCCGGAGTTGATCTCACGCAGGATCTGCGGGCTCCGGGCGAACTTCGCGTGGCAGACGAACCGCTCCAGCACCGGAAGTACGAGACCGGTCACAGCCTCGAGTCCGTCGGGTCGGGCCGAGATGTGGAGTTTCCAACCGTGGTCCATCGCCGGCATGCGCGGATCGTTCAGGTACGACCACTTGTCGTCCGACCGTCCGCTGCGGCCGACGATGGACCGGAGCACTCCTAGTCCCCGCAGGCGAAGCGGGTGGTGGCGGTCACCCAGGGGTCCACGAGGCAGGCGGTGGCGCCGTGGTCGCTGCGGTCGTCGTCCTCGAACACCAGGGTCTCGTCGTCGACCACCAGCGGGCCGGCGTAGCTGAATTCGTCGACCTTCGGGAGTTCCGTCATGGCTACGGGCATGTGACGCCTCCAAGTCCTGTCATGCATGGGTGAGGGCGCGGGTCGCGACCGCTACGGACGAACAGCCTGTTGGACTGTGATCCTGATCCACGAAGGTAGGGAGGAAGGGCTTCTCTGACAAGAGGTCAGGTGACGCCAACTTCACAGCGGCGTAACAGATGTGGAGGCTTCTCCATCGTCGAACATGCTGATCGGCGGGGCTGGTGCGACCGCGGTCGCGGGCGTCGTCGGCCGTCGCCCCCCCGAGGACGGGGATGCGGTCGTGCCGGTGCGCGCCCGGCCTCTTCGGGCCGCTCGACCCGTTCGCCCCCGTCCCGCCCGAGGTCCCGGTCCGAACCTGGAACCTGTGCGGCTACCGTACCGGCCACGCACCGCCCACCCCGGACCGGCACGTCTTCGGTGGCCTGTCCGACGCCGCATTCCGACAGCTCCCCGTCGGAGGGATCAGCAGTCTCACGTCTTCGGGACGAGGGTGTTCCCGTTGGTGCGGCCGGCGGCGAAGTCGTCGATGTTGCGGACGGTGGCGTCGATGATCTGGCCGACGGCGGTGCGGGTGAAGTAGGCCTGGTGGCTGGTGACGAGGACCTGGGGGAAGGTGACGAGGCGGGCGAGGGTGTCGTCGGTGATGCCTTCGATGGAGCGGTCGGTGAAGAAGACGCCTGTTTCCTCCTCGTAGACGTCGAGGCCGACGCCGGAGAGGTGTCCGGCGCGGAGGACCTCGACGAGGGCGGCGCTGTCGACGAGGCCGCCGCGGCTGGAGTTGACGAGGATGGCGTCGTTCTTCATGCGGGCGAGGGCGGTGGCGTCGATGAGGTGGTGGGTGGAGGGCAGCAGGGGCACGTGCAGGCTGACGAGGTCGGCGCGGGAGAGCAGTTCGGGGAGTTCGGTGTAGGTCAGGCCGAGGTCGAGGCAGGCGGGGTTCTCCGCGATGTCCCAGCCGAGGAGCTCGGTGCCGAATCCGGCCGCGATGCGGGCGAAGCATTCGCCGATCTTGCCGGTGCCGATGACGCCGACGGTCATGCCGTGGATGTCGCGGCCGAGCAGGCCGTCGAGGCGGAAGTCGAACTCGCGGGAGCGGCTCGCGGCCCGGGTGAGCCTGCGGTTGACGGCCAGCGCCAGCGTCCAGGCGTGTTCGGCGACCGCGTAGGGGCTGTAGTGGGAGACCCGGGCGACGGTCAGGCCGAGTTCGGCGGCGGCGTCGAGGTCGATGTTGTTGAAGCCGGTGGAGCGCTGGGCGATCAGCTTGGTGCCGCCGGCGGCGAGGGCGGCGAGGGTCGCGGCGTCGAGTTCGGCGTTGACGCTGCTGCTGACGGCCGGGTACCCGGCGGCGAGCGGGGCGGTGTCGCGGTTGAGGAAGACGGAGAGGCAGCGCAGGGAGTGCCGGCCCGCGAAGGCCTTCTCCAGCAGCGGTCGCTCGTCGGCCTGTACGCCGTACGCGAGGATCTCCATCGCCTGGCCCCTCCGGGGTCTCGTCCGCTCCGTTGCGCTTCCGTCGCGCTCCTCCGGTCACGCTAGGGCGACTCCTGCCGGTCCCGCCAGGCGGACGCGGCCGAGGGTGGTCGCCGGCGTGATCGCCGGGTGAACACCGGGGTGATCGCTGCGTGTTCGGCATGTGACAGAAAATGACCGGATTTATACGCAACCCTACGTACCCCCGCCGATCGGCTGTTCCGTAGGTCAACAAGCATTGCGACCATCGAAACGAGTGATTCGATCAAGGAATCACCTTCGTTTAACGATTAACCAATCGTTCGTGAACAGTGCCCGAACCACAGCCCCGGGCACTTGAGGGGGTATCACCATGTCCGAGGACACCCATGCCACGGAGCTGACGCGCCGACGGATGCTGCAGGGGGCCGCGGCCGCCCTGACCGTTGCCACCGGCACCGTCGTGATCGGTCTCGCGGGCCCCGGCGGCGGGGCCGCCACCGCCGCCGACCCGGGCGCGTCCGACAGCTTCGACGAGGTCTTCCAGGGCCGACGGATCCAGGGCCGCCCGGCCGACGTGGGGAGCCACCACCACGGCGGCGCCGCCGGCACCGGCTACGAGGTGCGGATCGACGGCGACGAGCTGCACATGATGCGCAACGCCGACGGCACCTGGATCAGCGTCGTCAACCACTACCAGACCTTCGCGACGCCGCGCGCGCTCGCCCGGGCCGCCGTGAACGACCTCCAGGGCGCCACGCTCGTCCCCGTCGTCACCGCCTGATTCCGGCCACCCGGCCACCCGGCCGCTCGGCCACCCGAGACCGATACACCACCACCAGAGGGGGGACTCATGGGAGTCCGCAAGAACCAGGCGAACCTGACGGCCCAGGAGAAGCGCGCGTTCGTCAACGCCGTACTGGCGCTCAAGGCGAACGGCGGCTACGACCCGTTCGTCACCACGCACAACCAGTTCATCATCAGCGACGTCGACAACGGCGAGCGCACCGGGCACCGCTCGCCCTCCTTCCTGCCCTGGCACCGCCAGTACCTGCTGGAGTTCGAGCGCGCGCTGCAGGCCGTCGACCCGAGCGTCAACCTCCCGTACTGGGACTGGACGGCCGACCGCACCGCCACCGCCGGGATCTGGGGCGCCGACTTCATGGGCGGCAACGGCCGCAGCAGCGACGGCCAGGTGACCACCGGCCCGTTCGCCTTCTCCGGCGGCAACTGGCGGCTCAACGTCAACACCGACAGCCGCACCTATCTGCGCCGCCAGCTCGGCACCGGGGTGGCCCAGCTGCCCAGCCGGACCGACACCGAGTCGGTGCTCGCCATCACCACCTACGACGCCGCGCCGTGGAACAGCTCCTCGGCCGGCTTCCGCAACAACCTGGAGGGGTGGCGCGGGGTCAACCTGCACAACCGGGTGCACGTCTGGGTGGGCGGCCAGATGGCCACCGGGATGTCGCCCAACGACCCGGTGTTCTGGCTGCACCACTGTTTCGTCGACAAGCTGTGGTCCGAGTGGCAGAAGCGCAACCCCGGCAAGACCTACCTGCCGACGGCCGGCACGCCCGACGTGATCGACCTCAACGACCGGATGAAGCCGTGGAACACGGTCACCCCGGCCGACCTGCTCGACCACAGCGGCACCTACACCTACGACACCGGCTTCTGACCGGCTGATCGCCGCCGGTCCGGTTCCGCTCCCGGCGGGGCAGTCGCCGCGAACGGCCCCGGCCCCCGAGGCTCGCGCTCTCGGGGGCCGGGGCACCGGACGTACGGGGGCGGGCGGTCAGATGACCGTCTCGGCCTCCAGGTAGCGGTCGGCCGGCACGGTCTTCAGCTCGGCCACCGCCTCGGCCAGCGGCACCAGGCTGATGTTGGTGCCCTGGAGGGCGGTGATGTGCCCGAAGGCGCCCTTGTGGACGGCCTCCACGGCGTGCCAGCCGAAGCGGGTGGCGAGGACCCGGTCGTAGGCGGTCGGGGTACCGCCGCGCTGGGTGTGGCCGAGGATCACCGGACGGGCCTCCTTGCCGAGCCGGTGCTCCAGCTCGCCGGAGAGCTGGGTGGCGATGCCGGTGAACCGCTCGTGGCCGTAGATGTCCTTGCTGCCCTCTTCCCAGTGCATGGTGCCGGGCTCGGGCTTGGCGCCCTCGGCGCAGACCACGATGGCGAACTTCTTCTGGCGGTCGAAGCGCTCCCGGACGACCGCGGTGAGCTTCTCGATGTGGAACGGGCGCTCCGGCACGACGATCGCGTGCGCGCCGGCCGCCATGCCCGCGTTCAGGGCGATCCAGCCGGTGTGGCGGCCCATGACCTCGACCACCATGACGCGCTGGTGCGACTCGGCCGTGGTCTTCAGCCGGTCCAGCGCCTCGGTGGCGACCGAGACGGCGGTGTCGAAGCCGAAGGTGACGTCGGTGCACGCGATGTCGTTGTCGATGGTCTTCGGCACGCCGACGATGGGCAGGCCCGCGTCGCTCATCAGCTTGGCGGCCTTGAGGGTGCCCTCGCCGCCGATCGGGATCACCGCGTCCAGGCCGAGGTCCGCGCAGTACTTCTTGGCGCGCTCGACGCCGTCGCGCAGATGGCTGGGCTGCACCCGGGAGGACCCGAGGATGGTGCCGCCCTGGGCGAGGATGCCGCTCACCGAGTCGAGGGTCAGGGGCCGGTGGTGCCCTTCGAGGAAACCGCGCCAGCCGTCCTCGAACCCGATGATCTCGTCGCCGTGGTCGACCACCCCCCGGTGGACCACGGACCGGATCACCGCGTTCAGGCCGGGGCAGTCACCGCCGCTGGTCAGCACTCCAATACGCATTGCTTTGCAACTCCCGAGCAGAACCGAGGAACGGCCGGACTACAGGCTGGGACGACGGACCACCACCATGACAGGCCGTACCCGCGCCGGGTGGGCGCGGAGGTGACCGTCGGGTGAAGGACCGGCCGATTCGGACAGAACATCCGAAACCGGCCGTGGAGTCGAGCATACGGCGCCTGCGTCCGGCCGGGCAGGAGCCGACGCGGGAGCGGCGTCGTCGACGCCCCCGCGTGGAAATGCAGCCTGCTGCCGAGGAGGGTGTGCAGCCGGCAGCCCCGGGACGGGGCAGCCCCATTGTCGTACGTCCCGGCCCGTCCGGGGAGCCCATGACCGCATCGCGGGCACCGGGTGGACGGACCGGGGTCGTACTAGGCGGGGCGCGTCGTGGCCGCGATGCGCTCTGCGCGCAGCGCGTCGTACCAGGTGGTGTCGGCCGGCGGCAGGGCGTTCACGTCCAGCGCCAGCTTGAGCAGCATGTCCGCGACGGCGGGGTTGCGCGCCATCACCGGGCCGTGCAGGTAGGTGCCGAAGACGGTGTCCCGCCAGGCGCCCTCGGTGCCGTCGCCGGTGCCGTTGCCCCGGCCGGCGGTGACCCGGGCCAGCGGCTTGACGCCCTGGCCGAGGTGGGTCACACCCTGGTGGTTCTCGAACCCGGTCAGCTGCGGCAGCCCGAGCGCCGGGTCCACGTCGGCCAGCACGTCGCCGACGCAGCGCTCGCCCTCGCCGCGGGTGGTCCACACGTCCAGCAGGCCGAGGCCCGGCTCGCGCTGGCCGAGGTCGTTGACGAACTCGTGGCCGAGGATCTGGTAGCCGGCGCAGACCGCGAAGATGATCGCGCCGTTCTCGGCCGCCCGCACCAGCCCGGTGTCGTTGCGCAGCCGCTCGGCGGCCAGCCGCTGCGGGCGGTCCTCACCGCCGCCGATCAGGTAGATGTCGCCGCTGGTGGGCACCGACTGGTCGGAGCGGACGTCGATCCGGGTCACGTTGAGATGGCGCTGGCGGGCCCGGCGCTCCACGACCAGGGCATTGCCCCGGTCGCCGTAGGTGCTGAGCAGGTCGGGGTAGACCCAGACCACGCGCAGGCTGCTCTCACTCATCCTCGAAGGCCTTCCATGACGTACGTGCGGTGGGCTGCTGGGGGCTGCGGGTGCCGGTCCGGCATCAGCCGGCCACGACCTTCCGCAGCTGCTGGAAGGCGGTGTAGTTGGCGATCGCCTCGATCCGGCCGGGCGGGGCCATCCGGACAGCCTGCTCCAGCGAGTCCACGACGTGGAACTGCAGCCCGGCGACCTCCAGGCGCACCGCGAGGTCCAGCTTGCGCTGGCCCAGCACGAAGACCGGGTGCCCGGCCAGCCGCTCGTAGTCGACGTCCCACAGCCAGGAGGTGTCGGTGCCGTCCGCGTCGAGCGCGTTGACCGAGAGCACCACCGGGGTGGGCGGGCCGTCGATCAGCGAGAAGGTCTCCAGCCAGCCGGCCGGGTTCTTGGCCAGCAGCAGCCTTATGTCACGGCCCTGGTACTGCACCACGTCGTAGCGGCCGGCGACCGCGGAGACGCTGCGCATCCGCTCCAGGGCGACCTGCGGGGAGACGCCGAACACGGCGGCCACGGCGGCCGAGCTGGTGGCGTTGGCGAGGTTGGCCCGGCCGGGCAGCTGGAGCTGGATCGGCCAGGCGCCGCGCTGCGGGTCGATCACATGGGTGCCCTGGAGCGCCCAGTGCGGGTTGGGGCGCCGGAAGCCGCACTCCTGGCAGAACCAGTCGTCGCCGGGGCGCTGCATCACACCGCCGCAGGCGGGGCAGGACCAGGCGTCCTCCTTCCACGCCTGTCCGGCGGCCACCCAGACCACCTTCTTGCAGGAGGAGGCGGCCCAGGTCACCAGGGGGTCGTCGGCGTTGGCGATCACCACGGCCTCGGTGTCCTGGAGGCCCTCGCGCCACTTCTCGGCCATCATCCGGGTCTCGGCGGCGCGGTCGAGCTGGTCGCGGGAGAGGTTGAGCAGGGCGATCGCCTTGGGGCGGGTGTCGCGGGCGACGCCGGCCAGGTACTTCTCGTCGACCTCGATCACGCCGAAGCGGGCCTCCGAGCCGCCGGCCAGGGCGGAGGTGATGCCGGCCGGCATGTTGGCGCCCAGGGCGTTGGAGACCACCGGGCCGGCGGCGCGCAGCGCCTCGGCGATCAGACGGGTGGTGGTGGTCTTGCCGTTGGTGGCGCTGACCAGCACCACGTCCAGGTGGTCGGCGAGGGTGGCGAGCAGATCGGGGTCGAGCCTGAGCGCGACCTTGCCGCCGATCACCGAGCCGCTGCCTCGGCCGGCCTTGCGGGACACGGCGGCGGCCACCTTGCCGGCGGTCACCGCGATCTTCGCGCGTGCCGGCAGCGAGGCGTCGCGTGCGCCTGTGGGCTCCGATTCGGTGCCTGCCATGCTCAGTGGTTCCTCCTTGCTGCGGCACCGCCCGGGGGCCGGACTACGGGCCGTCGGGCGGCGGGGACGGGATCAGCCTACCGACTCCGTCGCCCGGCTCGACTCCCCGGACCCCGTGCCGCCTGCTGCGACGCCCCGGGAGCGGCGGTCCGGGAGGTCCTGACGCGGGGTCGGGGTGGGCGGTGTACGGACGGGCCGTTCGCCGTCGGGGACGCGTGGGCGGGGTGCGGCGGTTCCGCGCGCGCCCCGGGCCGGGCGGCGCTGGGGCCGCCCGGCCCGGGGCCGGTGAGGTTCTTGGTGAGGATGTGGTGAAGAAATGACCGGACGATTACCGGACCTGTCCGATCTGCTCACCGGTACGACTCGATCGCGGGGTCGCGCGGCCCCGAAGACAGCCTGTGAGCGGTTCTGGGGACGCCCCGTTCTCAGCGGCCCGGACGGGTCTGCCAGGGCACCGGGAGCTCCTCGGCGGCCTCCGCCAGATGGGCGGTGATCACCAGGGTGCCCTCGTCCACCTCGTAGTCCAGCGGGGCCGCCAGCCGGCGCATGGTCGCGATCAGCCCGGTGTTGGACGACTGGGTGACCGCGTACACCGTCTCCACCCCGGCCTCCAGGGCCAGCGCGGACATCCGCCGCATGAGGTCCAGGCCCAGCCCGCGCCGCTGCCAGGCGTCCTCGACCAGCACCGCCACCTCGGCGCTGTCGTCGTCCCACATCAGGTGTCCGAGGGCGACGATCCGCCCGTCCGCCGTCTCGACGGTCAGGGCCTGCCCGTGCCGGGCGTCCAGCAGGTGGTCCAGGTAGCGGTCGGCGTCCCGGACCGGCCCGTGGTAGCGCTTGCGCAGGGTCTCGGGGGAGCAGCGGTGGTGCATCGCCAGCGCGGCCGCCTTGTCGTCGGCGTCCGCGCGCCGCACGGTCAGCTCGGCGCCGGCCGGCACGCTCAGCTGGGCCCGGACGTCCGGCACCCGGGGGCCGAGCAGGGTGTCCAGCTCGACCAGGGCCTGCGCCCGGGCGAACTCGGTCGGGGTGAACGGCAGCTGCGGGCGGGTGAGTTCGACCAGGTCGCCGGAGGGGACGGGCAGCCGCATCACATGGCCGTCCACCCCGGCGGTGCCGCGCGCGGCCGCCCCCGGGTACTGCCGGATGCTGCACTGCCCGAAGAGCTGGCGCAGCGCGATCGGCAGCTCCGCGGCGTCCAGCGCCGTCCGGGTGGCGAGGGCCAGCACATGGGTGGGCACGTCCACCAGGTCGTGCGCGTCGGCCGGGCCGGTCCAGATGTCGTGCCCGCCGGCCCCGGCCACCAGCGCGGTCAGGTCGGCCCGGGTGAGCGAGCGCGGCGCGCGGACGAAGAACTCGTCCACCGCGCCGGTCGGCAGCGGGTGGGACTGCATCGAGACGATGTTCACCTGCCGGCCGGCGAGGGCCGCGCAGACCCGGGCCAGACTGCCGGGGGAGTCCTGCACGGTGGTGCGGACCCGCCACAGCGAGCTGCCCTCGAAGTCGTGCAGCGGCCCCCGCAGCGGCTCGGCCTCCGGCACCCCCGGCGGCGCGGGCGCGTCCGGCGCCGGGGGACCGTGCAGCTGGTGGCGGTGTGCCCACCAGGTGTGGAACAGCGCGGTGGCGAGCAGCGCGACGGCGGACACGCCGAGCACCGCCGGCCCGTCCGGTCCGTGCACCACCAGCTTGGCCACCAGGTCGGCGGCGGTCACCGAGAGGAAGACGGCGGAGAGCTCCACCGCGTCGCGCCGCCAGCGGTGGTTGCGGAGGCCGCGGCGTTGGGCACGGGAGGGGGTCGTGGTCGGATCGGTCGTGGGCGTCAGCTGCTCCGTGTGCTCCATGCCATCAATCTGCCGCTTCCGTGTTTCACGATCACGAATCCTCCGTGACCCCGCGGTTAATGGTGCCGTGACTCGATCACCGTCGCCGGTCACCCGGTGTGCTCGGCCCCGGCTGCCTTCACTTCGGCGAGGAGGACGGCGAGGTCCTCCTCGGTGGTGGCGGGGTTGAGGAGGCAGGCGCGGAGGATCTCGCGGCCGTCGAGGCGGGCGCCGGTGAGGAAGGCGCGGCCGCGGCGCTGGACGGCGGCGGGGAGCTCGCGGTTGAGGGCGTCGAGGGCGGCCTCGTCGGCCGGGCCGGTCGGGTCGGCGGGGCGCAGGCGGAACGCCACGATGGAGGTCTGGACCTCGGCGAGGAGTTCCAACTCGGGGTCGGCGGTGACGAGTTCGCCGAGCCGGCGGGCCAGGGCGGTGGTCCGGGCGATGTCGGCGGCCAGGCCGTCGCGGCCCCGGTGGGCGATCGTCGCCCAGACCTTGAGGGCGCGGAACGGGCGGGTCTGCTCGGTGCCGTACTCGGAGAACCAGCCGAGCTCGCCGGCCGCCTCGTCGCGCAGGTAGGAGGGGACGAGGCTGAAGGCGGCGCGCAGCTCGGCGGGGTCGCGGACCAGCGCGCAGCCGCAGTCGACCGGGACGCCGAGCCACTTGTGCGGGTCGAGGGCGAGCGAGTCGGCGCGGGCCAGCCCGGCGTAGCGGTGGGCGATCTCCGGGTCCAGGACTCCGAACGCCCCGTAGGCGCCGTCCACGTGCAGCCAGAGCCGCTCCTCGGCGCACAGGTCGGCGAGCGGGTCGAAGGCGTCCACCGCGCCGGTGCCGACGGTGCCGGCCGAGGCCACCACCAGGAACGGGAGCAGTCCGGCGGCCCGGTCGCGGGCGATCGCGGTGCGCAGCTCGGCGGGGTCGAGGCGGCCGTCGGGGCCGGTGGCCACGACGCGCAGGTGCTTGCTGCCGAGGCCCAGCAGCTCGGCGGCCTTGCGGACGCAGGAGTGGGTCTCGCCGGTGACGTAGCCGACCAGCGGCGGCATCCCGGCCAGGCCGTCCTCGCGGACGTCCCACCCGGCGTCGCGGGCGGCGCGGTTGCGGGCGGCGGAGAGGCAGACGATGGTCGCCATCGAGGTGCCGGAGGTGAGCAGCCCGCCGCCGGGCGGGTGCGGGAAGCCGACCAGCTCGGCGATCCAGCGGACCACGGCCCGCTCCAGGTGGACGTCCGCGTGGTCGCCGCCGGCCGAGCTGGGGTTCATCGCGGCGGCGGCCAGGGTGGCGAGCACGCCGGCCGGGGCGGGCGCGGAGTTCACCCAGCCGAAGAAGCGCGGGTGGCCGTTGCCCATCGGGTACGGCAGGACGTCCCGGCCGACCGAGGCCAGCAGCTCGTCCAGCGGACGGCCGGCGGCGGGCAGCGGGGCGTCCAGCAGGGTGCGGCGGGCGGCGTCGTCCATCGGCTGCCAGACCGGGCCGGCGGCCAGGCCGGCGAGGTGGTCGGCGGCCAGGTCGGCGGCGGTGTGCGCGGCGGCGCGGAAGTCGTCGGAGGTCATGCGGTGGCTCCAGGTGGTGCGGGGCCCGGTGGCGCGGCGTCCTCGGCGCACCCGAACGCCGCGATCCTACGGAAACGGGCCCGCGCCGTGCGGCGCGGGCCCGGTATCCGGGACGACCCCCGGCCCCGGCCGGGTGAGTCAGTCGAGCGAGGCGGAGAGCCCGCCGGCGGAGCGGCAGTAGCCCTGCATCTCCTTGTCGGAGAACTTGGCGCAGAGCCGGCCGGCCGCGCCCGCGTCCGTGTAGTTGACCGTGTAGTAGCTGACCAGCCCCTCGGCGCAGGCCTTGCGCTGCCAGCCGTCCGCGGCGGTGGCGCACTGCTGGGCGGCCCAGTCCTCGCGGTCCAGGTTGTACTTCATGGTGCGCGAGCCGACGCCCCGGCTGCAGTCGACCGACCCGCCGGAGGCCTTGCCGGCGAGGCACCACTTCAGGGCCTCGGCGTACACCTCGGGGTGGTTCGGGTAGTCGTGCGAGGAGAGGTAGAAGGTCGGCGCGTAGAAGAAGCAGGCGGACTGGAACAGCGCCGGCTGGTCCTTGCACGGGTACAGCGGGTCCTGGGCGAGCTTGTCGGCGGGGAGGTTGGCCTTGGCCTTCTCGTCCTCCTCGTCCGGGCCGAAGAGCTGCATGAACAGGCCCTCGGAGCAGCGGATCCGGTTCTGGTCGGTGGTGAACTTGTTGCAGAGCTCGCGCGCCTTGGCGACGTCCTGCTTGGCGACGAACATGGTGCCGTGGCCGACGCCGTGGATGCACGGGCCGCTGTTCTTGGGCGCGCAGAGCTTGACCAGGTCGGTCTCCGGCTGGGCGGAGGCGTTGAGCATCTCCTCGACCGCGCCGTGCAGGTAGCCGGCCGCGCAGGTCTCGTGCGGGAAGGAGATGACCTTCTGGAAGTCCGCGTTGAACCGCTTGACCGCCGCGTGCCCGAGCTCGTGGGCGATCGGGTGGCAGAACCGGACGGTGTACGGCAGCTGCTTGGTGATCCGGTCGAGGTCGGCCAGGGCGACGCCGGGGTCGCTGGCGTCCATCTCGGCCATCAGCTTGTTGCGCAGCGTCGAGCGGGTCCAGACCGCCGGGTCCCCGGTCGCGGTGGCCGACGCGGCCGGCTGCCCGGCCGCCTGCCCGCCACCGGCGGGCGCGGCGCCGGCCGGCCCGGTGGTGCCCTCGGTTCCCGGGACGGCCGGGGCGACGGCCGCGCGGTCGGCGGCCTGCTGGGGCGTCCAGTCGGTGACGGCCACCGACCCCAGGCCCAGCACCCCGAGCAGCAGGGCGGTGAGAATCGCGAAGGCTCGCGGTTGCATGGCGGAGATCCCCCGGCGGATCGAGACGGACGGGACGTTCCCCATCCTGACGGCACGGGTCTCGGATTCCGTGTTTTCGGCCGCCATTCGGGAGGTGTCGGCGACGCTATCGCACGTCCCGCCCGGTCAACGAGGCGGGTTCGCGGCGGGTCACCCTCCCCCGGGTGGCGCAACGGCGCACCACCCGGGGGGCACCCGGCGCACCCGGGGGTCAGAGCTCCAGCGACACCTGGTACTCCGTCAGCCAGGCGTCCAGGTCCAGGGCCAGATCGGCCGCCAGCCGGACCGTCTGCGGGTCGGTGTCCGGGGCGAGCGCGTCGGCGAGCTCGCGGCGGTCGAGCAGGGGGAGGGCGGGGGAGCCGGGGTCGGCGGCCAGTGCGGCGAGTTCGCGGCGGAGCAGCTCCGGGTAGCGCGGGTCCTGGACGATCGGGTACGGGCTCTTCATCCGGTCGGCGATCTCGGCCGGCAGCACGTCCCGGACGGCGGCGCGCAGCAGGCTCTTCTCCCGGCCGTCGAAGGACTTCATCGTCCACGGCGTGTTGAAGACGTACTGCACCAGCCGGTGGTCGCAGAACGGCACCCGCACCTCCAGCCCGTTGGCCATGCTCATCCGGTCCTTGCGGTCCAGCAGGATCCGGACGAAGCGGGTGAGGTTGAGGTACGACACCTCCCGCATCCGCCGTTCGAACGGGTCGCTGTCCGGCAGCTGCGGCACCTCGGCGAGCGCCTCCCGGTACCGGGCGCGCCGGTAGCCGGGCAGGTCGAGCTTGGCGAGCAGCTCCCGGTCCAGCAGCTGCTCGCGCGGGCCGGTGCCCGCGCCGCCGAAGCCGCTGATCGCGGTCGCCCACGGGAAGTCGTCGGCGTCGAGGGCCTTCGGGTCGTGGAACCAGCGGTAGCCGCCGAACAGCTCGTCCGCGGACTCGCCGGACAGCGCGACCGTCGAGTGCTCGCGCACCCCGCGGAAGAGCAGCAGCAGCGAGGTGTCCATGTCGCCGACGCCGCCCGGCAGGTCCCGGGCGCGCAGGGTGGCGAGCCGCTGCGCCGGGTCGGTGAGGGCGGCGCTGTCCAGCTCGATCACCGAGTGGTCGGCGCCCACGTGCCGGGCGAGCAGTTCCGCGTACGGCCGGTCCGGGGTGGTGCGCACCGCGTCCGGGTGGAAGTGCTCGCTCTGCCCGGTGAAGTCGACCGCGAAGGAGCGGACCGGCCCGGTGCCCGCCGCGTCCAGGCAGCGGGCGGCCAGGGCGGTGACCGCGCTGGAGTCGAGGCCGCCGGAGAGCAGCGAGCAGAGCGGCACGTCCGCCTCCAGCTGGCGGTGGACGATGTCCTCCAGCAGGGCCCGGACGGTGCCGATCGTGGTGGCGAGGTCCTGGGTGTGCCGGCGGGCCTCCAGCGCCCAGTAGCGGTGGACCGAGACGCCGCCGCGCCGCACCCGCACCAGGTGGCCGGGCTGGACCTCGGCGATGCCCCGGTACGGGGTGAGGCCCGGGGTGCGGGCCATGGAGATCAGCTCGCGCAGCCCGTCCAGGTCGACCACCGGGCGCACCGCGGGGTGGGCCAGCAGCGACTTGGGCTCCGAGCCGAAGACCGCGCCGTCCGGGGTGGGGTGGTAGTGCAGCGGTTTGACGCCCATCCGGTCGCGGACCAGCAGCAGCTCCTCGGTGCGGGCGTCCCAGACCGCGAAGGCGAACATGCCGTTCAGCCGCTCGGCGACGCGCTCGCCCCACTCCAGGTAGCCGCGCAGGACCACCTCGGTGTCGCCCCGGGTGCGGAAGCGGTGGCCGGCGGCCACCAGCTCGGCGCGCAGTTCGTGGTGGTTGTACACCTCGCCGTTGTAACTGAGGGCGACCAGCAGCCGGCCGTCGTGCTCGGCCGTCATCGGCTGGGCGCCGCCCTCGGGGTCGAGCACGGCGAGGCGCCGGTGGCCCAGGGCGGCGTGCCGCTCCAGGTGGGCCCCGCCGTCGTCCGGGCCGCGGCAGAACTGGGTGGCGGTCATGGCGTCGAGCACGTCGCGTTCGAGGGTCAGGTCGCGGTCGTAGGCGACCCATCCGGTGATCCCGCACATCAGCAAGCCTCCGGTTCTTCCGACACTCTTCCGATGCTCCCGCCCCCCTGGTCACCCCGTGGTTCCCCCCGGTGTGTGAGCAGGTCATCACGCTACGTGGTGGCCCCGGTGCGGACAAGACCCCGTGGCTGCGCCGATTGCCGCAGAATCCTGCCCGATTTCGGGCAAGATCTTTGATCTTTCCCGGGATGGCCGCCTAGGCTCACCGACTGTGTCCAGCTCGACCGGTTCCTCGCACCCTCACGAAGACCTCCTCGCCCACCTCACCCGGACCAGCCCGCTCGGGCCCCGGGAGGCGGCGCGGGTGGTGGCGGAGGTGCTGGCGTACTTCTCCGAGACCACCGAGGAGTACGTCCGCCGCCGTCACGGCGAGCTGCAGGCGCGCGGCCTGACCAACGAGAAGATCTTCGCCCGGCTCGCCGAGGAGCTGCCCGCCCGCCGGGTCGCGGCCCCGGAGCTCTCGGCCCGCCAGCTGCGCCGGATCGTCTACGGCTGACCGGCCGGTCCGGCACCGCCCGGTTGCCGGAACGCCCAGTAGCGGAACCAAGGAACGACGGAACCAAGGAGTCCACCACCATGTGCGGAATCGTGGCCTACATCGGCCCCAAGGACGCGACCCCCTTCCTGCTGGAGGGGCTCGCCCGACTGGAGTACCGGGGCTACGACTCGGCCGGCGTCGCCGTCGCCGGACGCACCGGCGGCATCAAGGTCCGCAAGGTCAAGGGCCGGGTCGCCGACCTCGCCGCCGCCGTCCCCGCCCGGTTCAAGGGCTCCACCGGGATCGGCCACACCCGCTGGGCCACCCACGGCGTGCCCAGCGACGCCAACGCCCACCCGCACCTGGACAACGCCGAGCGGATCGCGGTCGTCCACAACGGCATCATCGAGAACGCCGACGAGCTGCGGGCCAAGCTCGCCGCCGACGGCGCGGTCTTCCGCTCCGAGACCGACACCGAGGTGCTCGGCCACCTGATCGCCGCCCACGCCGCCGAGGGCGTCGAGCTGGAGGAGGCCGTGCGCGCCGCCCTCGGCAAGGTCGTCGGCACCTACGGCATCGCCGTCCTCGACGCCGAGCAGCCCGACCGGATCGTGGTCGCCCGCAACGGCAGCCCGATCGTGCTCGGCATCGGCGAGAAGGAGATGTTCGTCGCCTCCGACGTCTCCGCCCTGGTCCGCTACACCCGCCAGGTGGTCCACCTGGAGGACGGCGAGCTGGCCACCGTCCGCGCCGACGGCTTCCGCACCTTCACCGAGGACGCCCGCACCACCCACCGCCAGCCGTCCACCGTGGACTGGGAGATCGACTCCTACGACACCGGCGGCTACGAGCACTTCCTGCTCAAGGAGATCCACGAGCAGCCCGGCTCGGTCGAGCGCACCCTCGGCGGCCGCCTCGACGAGCGGTTCGCCACCGCCCACCTCGGCGGCCTCAACCTGGACGCCCGCGAACTGCGCGAGATCCGCCGGGTCAAGATCCTCGGCTGCGGCTCCGCCTACTACGCCGGCGAGATGGGCGCCCAGCTGATCGAGGAGCTGGCCCGGATCCCCGCGCACAGCGAGCCCGCCTCGGAGTTCCGCTACCGCAACCCGGTCATCGAGGCCGACACCCTCTACATCGCGGTCAGCCAGTCCGGCGAGACCTACGACACCCTCGCCGCCGTCCAGGAGGTCAAGCGCAAGGGCGGCCGGGTGCTCGGCGTCGTCAACACCGTCGGCAGCGCCATCGCCCGCGAGTGCGACGGCGGCATCTACCTGCACGCCGGACCGGAGATCTCGGTCGCCTCCACCAAGGCGTTCACCTCCACCGTCGTCGCCTTCGCGCTGATCGCCCTGCACTTCGGCCGGATCCACGACCTCTCGCCCGCCGACGGCCGCCGGATCGTCTCCGCCCTCAAGACGCTGCCCGACCAGATCCGCGAGGTCCTCGCGCAGAGCGACGCCATCGCCGAACTCGCCGCCGAGTACGCCGGGTCCGAGGGCATGATGTTCATCGGCCGGGTGCGCGGCTACCCCGTCGCCCGGGAGGGTGCGCAGAAGCTCAAGGAGATCTCCTACGTCCACGCCGAGGCCTACCCGGCGAGCGAGCTGAAGCACGGCCCGCTGGCGCTGATCAGCCCCGAGCTGCCCACCGTCGCCCTCGTCCCGGACGACGAGCTGCTCGACAAGAACCTCACCACCCTCGGCGAGATCAAGGCCCGCTCCGGCCGCGTCCTCGCCGTCGCCCACCGCCGGCCCGAGGCCAAGCTCGCGGACCACTGCATCCTGGTGCCCAAGAGCGAGCCCGAGCTGGACCCGCTGCTGCTCAACATCCCGCTCCAGCTGCTCGCCTACCACGCGGCGGTGGCGCTGGGGCGCGACGTCGACAAGCCGCGCAACCTCGCCAAGAGCGTCACCGTCGAGTAGTCGCTGACGCCCCCGGGACCGGCCGTGCAGCACGGCCGGTCCCGAGGGGCGTTCCGGGGCGCGCCCCGGGTGCCGTCGTCGGCGCCGTCGCGGGCCCGAGGGCCGGACGGTCAGGCCGCCCCGCGCACCGCCCCGGCGGCGCGGACGACGGCCTCGGCCAGCCGGTGGTTCTCCGGGCCGAGCGGGAGGGAGCTGAACCGGCGCCGCGTGTACCCGTAGGCGACGCCGCCGCGCGGATCGGCGAAGGACTGCGCGCCCACCGCGCCGCTGTGACCGAAGGCCTCCGCCCCGAGGAACGGGAAGCGGGTGCTCTGCGCCTCGAAGCCGAGGCCGAAGTGGTCCACCTCGCCGGTCACCACGTCGGTGCCGTGGGTGCGGACCGGACCGAACTCGGCGATCGTGGCCGGTGCCAGGAACGGCGTCCGCCCGTCCAGCCCCTGCGCCGCCGCCGCGTACAGCGCCGCCAGACCGCGGGCGCTGCCGAAGCTGCCGGTCGAGGCCGGCCCCTGCGCCTGCACCTGGCGGAGGTTGCCGAAGCCCGCCAGGTCGGTGGGCGGGGAGGCGTTCAGGTTGAAGGCGATCCCCATCAGGCTGTCGGGTGCCGGCGGCTCGCCCTGCTGACCGGGGAGGGGGACCGCCGGAAGCACCGGCAGGTACCGCGACTCCAGCTCCGCGGGCAGGCCGAGGAAGAAGTCCAGCCCGTACGGGGCCCGGATCCGCTCCTCGAACAGCTCCTGCACCGTGCGGCCGGTCCGGCGGCGGACCACCTCGCCGGTCAGCGCGCCGATCACGTAGGCGTGGTAGCCGTAGGCCGTCCCGGGCTCCCAGTAGGGCTTCTGGCCGGCCAGCCGCTCCGCGATCCGCCGGTCGTCCGCCAGCTCCTCCGTCGTGAAGCCGCCGTCGACCCCGATCAGCCCCGCCCGGTGCTCCAGCAGCTGCCGGAACGTCAGCGCACCCTTGCCCTCGGCCGCGAACTCCGGCCAGTAGTGGGCCACTTCCTTGTCCAGGTCGAGCACGCCCTCCTGCACCAGTAGGGCCGTCACCAGGTGCGCCGCCCCCTTGGCGGAGGAGTAGAGCGCGAACAGCGACCCGCCGGAAACCCCCTCGCCGGCCCAGAGGTCCACCACCCGCCGCCCGTCCAGGTGCACGGCCAGCTGCGCGCCACCGCCCGCCGGCTCCTCCGCCACCACGGCGGCGAACTCCTCCCGCACCGCCTCGAACCCCGGCGCCACGCTTCCGCCGACGACGTCACTGCTGGACATGCTTCCCCCTGTACGCGATCCTGCGGCCTTGATCACCGGCCTGCCGGGGCGTCAACCCGCCCCGGCGCCGGAGTATTCCGGCGCCGGGAGGGGAGCGGGCGGGTCGGTGTCAGTAGTCGGCGCTGGGCGCGCGGGTGGTGGGGCCGAGGTCCGGCTCGTCGCGGATCTCCAGGGCCTCGGCGTGGCGGTCCAGTTCGAGCGCCACGAGGGTGTTGCGGCCCGGCAGCCAGAGCGGGCCCGGCGCGTACAGGGTGCGCTGCGGGCCCTCCTCGGTGTAGCGGCCGAGCAGGAAGCCGTTGAGCCAGAGCAGGCCCCGGCCCCAGCCCGGGAGGGCGAGGAAGGCGTCCGCCGGCGTGTCGACCCCGGTCTCGAACCGGTGGAAGACCGGGTCGCCCCCGGCGGCGCCGGTGTCCTCGCGGAAGGCCAGGGCGGAGAGGTCGGCGAGCGGCAGCGGCCGGATCTCCCAGTTGTGCAGCCGCTGGCGCTCGTGCTGGACACCGCGCCGGATGCCCTTGCGATCGTCCATCTGGGGGCCGTAGTTGGCGCGGCCCAGGGCCTCGACCAGGATGTCCAGGGTGACCCCGGCCGGGCCGACCGCCAGCGGCAGGGTGCCGCCCGGCTCGTTGCGGTCCAGCACGCCGACCGGGCGGCCGTCCGCGAAGACCTGTGCGCGGTCCCCGATGCCGTCGATCCGCAGCGGCATCTCCGGGCGCGGCCCGGGGACGTGGGTGCGGTAGTGGATCAGGCCGAGCGACTGGCCGACCCGTTCCATCGGCTCGGTGGTCGGCCGGTGGACGGGCGTCGACAGCGCGTCCAGGGAGTCCAGCAGCCGCGCCCGGCCGGTCGCCCGCTCCAGCCGGCGGGGCTCCAGCCGCGGCGGCCGGGCCGGGAGTCCGCCCTCGGGGAGAGGCACGTACTTGCCGATGACGGAGCGCAGGGCGTGGAACTTCTCGGTCAGCTCGCCCGCCTCGCCGATCGGCGCGTCGTAGTCGTAACTGGTCACGGTCGGCTCGTAGCCGGCGGTCTCGGGCCCCGTCCCCGAGTGGTTGGCGCCCGCCCAGAAGCCGAAGTTGGTGCCGCCGTGCGCCATGTAGAGGTTGACCGAGGCGCCGGTCGCGAGCAGCTCGTCGAGCGAGGCCGCCGTCTCCGCGACGTCCCGGACGTGGTGCGGCTGACCGATCCGGTCGAACCAGCCGATCCAGAACTCCATCGCCGCCAGTGGCCCCTTGGGCTGCTGCCGCCGCAGCACCTCGAAGCGCTCCGGCGCGCGCGAGCCGAAGGTGCCGGTGGCCAGCACACCCGGGATCGCCCCGCCCTGCTGCATGAAGTCCTCGGAGCCGTCGGCGGTGAACAGCAGGCAGTCCACCCCGCGCGTCACCAGCCCGTCCCGCAGGTACGCCATGTAGGCGGCGTCGTTGCCGTAACTCCCGTACTCGTTCTCCACCTGCACGGCCACCACCGGCCCGCCCCGGCTGCCCAGCAGCGGCAGCAGTTCCGGGACCACGGCGTCGAACCAGCCGTCCACCTCGGCGAGGAACGCCGGGTCGGAACTCCGCAGTCCCATCGCCTCGGTGGCGAGCAGTCGGGCCGGCAGGCCGCCGGACTCCCACTCGGCGCAGATGTAGGGACCGGGGCGCAGTATGACGTCCAACCCGTGCCGCTCGGCGGTCCGGACGAACCGGGAGATGTCCCGCCAGCCGGTGAAGTCGGTCTCGCCGGAGGGGAGTTCGTGGAAGTTCCAGGGGATGTAGGTGTCGACCGTGTTGGCGCCCAGTGCGCGCAGCCGGGCCAACCGGTCGTCCCACAGCTCCGGGTGCACCCGGAAGTAGTGCAGCGCGCCGGAGACGATCCGGTGCGGCGCGCCGTTGCGGCGGAAGCCGTCGTCGTCGAAGTCGAGCTCGATCATGCGGACCAGCTTTCGGTTGACGCGGTCGTCGGTCGGGTACTGCTGCGTCGGAGCCGGCCCGGGGGTGTCGGCCCACCGGGCCTGCCCTCGTCCGGCCAGCGTATACGAGCCGTGTACGGACCCTGTCCGTGCCGCCTTCCCCGCCCGCGCGGTCCTACCCGCCTCCCGGAACACGGGGTTTTCCACGTGCCGCTCCACCCCTAGACTGCTCAGCTCGCGCGGCATTACCGACGGGTAGGTACGTATCCGCAGGCGCCGCCACCGACTGGCAGGGATGGGGAGTCCGGATGGCCGACGAGCGGGTGCACGCGTACGCGGACGACGCGTTGGGGGAGCACGACGCGGTGGCGCTGGCCGCCCTGGTGCGGGCCGGCGAGGTCGGCCCCGCCGAGCTGGCGGCCGCCGCGGCGGCCCGGGCCGAACGGGTCGACGCCGCACTCGCCCCGGTCGCCTTCGCCGCGTACGGGCGTCCGCCCGGGGCGGACGGCAGCGCGAAGGACGCCCCGCTGTACGGCGTGCCCAGCTTCCTGAAGGACAACACCGACCTGCGCGGGATGCCGACCGGCCAGGGCAGTTCGGCCTACCGGGCCAGGCCCGTCCGCCGCAGCGCGGGCTTCGCCGAACAGTTCCTCGGCACCGGCCTGGGTGTCCTCGGCAAGACCCGGCTGCCGGAGTTCGGGCTGAACGCCTCCACCGAGTTCGCCTCCGCCCGCCCCGTCCGCAACCCCTGGCGGACCTCGCACTCCCCGGGCGCGTCCTCGGGCGGCGCGGCCGCGCTGGTCGCCTCGGGCGTCGTCCCGATCGCGCACGCCAACGACGGCGGCGGCTCGATCCGGATCCCGGCCGCCTGCTGCGGGCTGGTCGGACTCAAGCCCACCCGGGGCCGGGTGGTGCCCAACGCCCAGGGCCGCCGACTGCCGGTGGACCTGGTGACGGACGGCGTGCTGACCCGCTCCGTCCGCGACACCGCCGCGTTCTTCGCCGCCGCCGAACGCCACTACCGCAACCCCGCGCTGCCCCCGCTCGGTCTGGTCGAGGGCCCCGGCACGGGCCGGCTGCGGATCGGCCTGGTGGTGGACTCGCCGGTCGCGCCCAGCGACGCGGCGACCCGGGCGGCGGTCGAGGCGACGGCGGCCCGGTTGGAGGCCCTGGGGCACGAGGTGACCCCGGCCGTGATGCCGTTCGGCGAGGAGTTCTCCCGCGACTTCGTCCTCTACTGGGGCTACATCGCCTTCCTGATCGCCACCACCGGCCGGCTGACCGTCGGCCCCGGCTTCCGGGCGAGCCGTCTCGACGGGCTGACCACCGGGCTGCGGCGGCTCTTCCACCGGGAGTTCCGGCGCGTGCCGGGGGTGGTCCGGCGGCTGCGGCGCGCCGAGGAGACCTACGCGGCGATGTTCCGGACCCACGATGTCGTCCTCTCGCCGGTGCTGGCGCACGTCGCGCCGCCGATCGGGTACCTGAGCCCGAACGTGGCCTTCGACGAGCTGATCGACCGGCTCACCCGGTACGTGGCGATCACACCGGTCAACAACGTCACCGGCGGTCCGGCGATAGCGCTGCCGACCGGTGCGAGCGCCGACGGCCTGCCGATCGGCGTCCACCTGTCGGCGGCGCACGGGGAGGAGCGGGTGCTGCTGGAGCTGGCGTTCGCGCTGGAGGCGGACCGGCCCTGGCGGCGGATACAGGACTGAGGGCGGTCACAGGGCCCCGGTGGTCGTTCAGCCGAGCACCGGGGAGGCGATGGCGCAGGCGGCCCGGACCTCGCTGCGCAGCGGGCCGAGCACATCGGGAGCGGCGGTCGCCCCGCCTGCCCCGGCGGTCGCGTCCCCGTCGGGCCTCGGCAGCGGGGTGCCGGTCCGCAGCGCCCCGGCCAGGGCGGCCAGGTCCGCCGCGATGGCGGCGACCTCGCCCGGCGGCGGCGCCGGCTCCCCGTGCTCGACCCGGACCCGGGTGGCGGTGGTGGCCTCCACCACCCGTTCCACCGCGATCACCAGCGGCCACCACGCCGCGGCCCGGGGCCCGGTCGGCGGGGGTTCGGTGAGCGCGCGCTGGAATTCGGAGCGGACCGCCGAGAGGTCCCGGTAGAGGCGCCGGCGCCGGACCGGCCGGGCGGGCCGGTCGTGGCCGGGCGCGCCGGCGAAGGCCAGCGCCACGTACGCCGAGGCGTCCGCGACGGCGTCGGCCAGCCGGTCGCCGATCCGGGTGTGCCAGGACTCCGGCCAGCACAGGTACCCGGCGACCAGGGCGATCCCGCAGCCGATCAGCGAATCGTAGAGCCGGGGCAGCACCAGCCCGAACCCCTGGTGGTTGAGCAGGTCGGACAGCAGCAGGATGACCGGGGTGATGGCCGCCGTCTGGAACGCGTACCCCTTGGCGGAGAAGGCCGGGATCAGCGCGGCCAGTACCGCGACGGTCGGCACGTCCCACCAGCCGCGCGGCACCTCGGCGAGCACCGGCACGGCGAGCAGCAGCCCGCCGGCGGTGCCGAGGGCGCGCAGCACGGCCCGGGAGAACACCGAGCCGAAGTCCGGCTTGAGGACGAAGGTGACGGTCAGCGCGACCCAGTAGGAGCGGGGCACCGGCAGCACCGACACCACCACCTGCGCCAGGCCGATGCACAGCGCGAGCCGCAGGCCGTAGCGCCAGGACGCGCCGGAGAGCAGCGCCGCCCGGGTCGCGCGCCGGGTCCGCACCCAGGGGGCGGCGGGGCGGCCGAGCCGGTCGGGGTCGGCGGCGTGCGCGTGGTCGGGCTCGGCGCCGACGGCGGCCGCGTAGCGCAGCGCCCGGTCCAGGGCGCGTTCCGAGGGGCCGGTCGGTTCGGGCAGGTCCAGGGCCTCCGGTGCGACGGCGCTGCCGCTCCGGGGGCGGTCGTCCTCGATGCCGTCGGCGAGCGCCAGGACGGCCGCCGGCCAGGCCTCCGGCAGCGGGCCGAGCCGGGCCGGGCGCAGTTTGGCGGCGGAGGCCGCCTCGACGATCGGGATCAGCGCGTTGAGCCGGGCGATCAGCCGGGTCAGGCCGGGGGAGCGGCCGTGCCGGCGGGTGCGGTGGGCGAGCAGCAGGTCGTAGGAGGCGTTGAGCGACTGGGTGACGTCCTGCCGCCGTTCGTCGTGCTCGGGGGTGCCGGCGGCGCGGACGAACGCGGCGACCGAGCGGTAGGAGGCGGCGACCGCCGCCCGTTCGGGGACGCCGCCGCGCAGCGGCCAGCCGAACAGGGTCAGCAGCAGCACCACCGCCCCGCCGGCGGTGAGCAGCAGCGGCGCAGTCCACCACGGGCGGGGCATCGGCAGCCCGGCCCCGACGACGGCGTTGAGGAGCAGCAGGAGGCCGGAGACGGAGGCGACCGAGCCGATCGAGGAGATCATCCCGGAGACCAGGGCCACCAGGGTGAGCACGACGACGGCGGTCCAGTCGCGGCCGTACACCAGGGTGCCGAGGGTGACGCCGACGGCGCCGAAGAGCTGCGGGACGGCGATGTTGAAGAACCGCATCCGGTAGGCATCGGCGGTGTCGCCGATGACGCCGGACAGGGCGCCCATCGAGACCAGCGCGCCGTACGCGGGCCGCCCGGCGGCGAGGCCGACGGCCAGCGGCGCGGAGAGCGCGACCGAGGCGCGGGCCACCGCCGCCCACGGCACCGGCGCGGGCCGGGGTCGAAGCCCGGCCGTCAGCCAGGTCGGCGGCGAGAGCCGGACGCCGTGTTCGCTCTGTGCCATGGGCCCAACCTACGGCGCCCGCCGGTACGGCCCCGGGCGCGGCGCGCACGGGCGGGCAGGGTCCACCGCGCAGGTGAGGAGCGGTCAGGCGGTGGCGGCGGTGCTGCCGGGCACGGGCGCCGGTGCGGGAGCCGGGTCGGCCGGTCGGCGGACGGTGGGGAGGTCGCGGACCCGGCCGACGGGGGAGAGCAGCAGGACCAGCGCCGCCAGCGGCACCCCGGCCGTGGTGATCCACATCGCCGGGCGCAGACCCACCGCGGTGCCGAGGACACCGGCGAGCAGGGCGCCGACCGGGATGGTGCCGTAGTTGAGGACGGCGGCACTCGCGGTGATCCGGCCGAGCAGTTCGGGCGGACAGTAGTGCTGCTGGAAGCCGGACTTGATGACGTTCCCGGCCACCACCCCGGCCGAGACCCCGAACCCGCCCACGGCGTAGCAGAGCACCCCCGCGCCGGTCCCGGTGAGCGGGATCAGCAGGGCGAGCGCGGGCAGGCCCAGCTCGAACAGGATCATCGCGCGCGCCGTGCCGACCCGGGCGGCCACCCGGCGGGCGGCGAACGCGCCCAGGACGCCGCCGCTGCCGGCCGCCGCGACCAGCCCGCCGACGGTGCCGGGGGCGAGTCCCACCTCGCGGACCAGGAAGGCGACCAGGATCGACTGGTACCCCATCAGCGCCATGTTGGAGGTGGCGCCGTAGAGGGTGAGGGTGCGCAGCCAGCGGTCCCGGGCGACCAGCCGCAGGCCCTCGCCGATCTCGCGCCGCAGCGCCCGGTCCCCGCCGCGCCCGTCGCGGGCGGCCGGGGTCTCGCGGTGCCGGATCCGGCCCAGGCAGAGCAGCGAGACCAGGAAGGTCGCGGCGTTGGCGAGCATGCCGTTGGCGGCACCGGCGAGCTGGGCCAGCAGGCCGCCGGAGCCGAGGCCGACGATCTGGGCGGCGGAGGCGCTGCCGTGCAGCTTGGCGTTGCCCTCGGGCTGGTCGGCGGGGGAGAGCAGATCGGGCAGGTAGGCGGTGTAGGCGGTCTGGAAGAACACGGCCGCGGTGCCGGTGAGCAGGGCGACCACGAGCAGCAGGCCGGTGCTCAGCCGACCGGCCCAGGCGGCGACGGGGACGGCGGTGAACAGCACGAGAGAGACGGCGGCGGCCACCAGCATCACGGTCCGGCGGGGTAAGCGGTCCACCCAGACGCCGGCCGGCAGGCCCATCACCAGCCAGGGCGCCCAGGCGGCGGCGCTGAGCAGGCCGATCTGGTAGGTGGAGGCGTGCAGTTCGGAGACGGCGACGAGCGGCATCGCGACGCCGGTCACGGAGGCGCCGAACTTGCCGGCCGTCTCGCCGCACCAGAGCAGCCGGAAGTCCCGGTGGCGGCGGAGCAGGCTGCGGCGGCGCCCGTCGCGGGTCACTCGGCGCTCCCGGGTCCGTCGGCGCTCCCGGGTCCGTCGGCGCTCCCGGGTCCGTCGGCGCTCCCTGGCCGCTCGGCGCTCCCGGGTCCGTCGGTGCGGGAGCGGCGCGGGAAGGACTGGAGCTGGACGACGATCGGCAGCGCGGCCGGGTCCGGCGCGGCGTCCGGGGCCGGGGTGTGGCGCTCGACGACGGCGAAGATCTCGTCGTTGAGCGCCTGGAGCTGGGCCGGGTTCAGCCGCAGCCGGCGCCAGTCCGAGATGGTGCCGACGTTGCGCCACTCGTCCGGCCAGTCCTCGGTGATGTAGTCGTTGACCCGGTTGAAGTACTGCTGGACCAGCTGGTTCAGATAGAGCGAGACCGCGCCGCGGGTGTCCGGGTCGTGGCGGAAGTCTGCGGTGTCGAGCCGGTTGGACACCTCCACCCGGCGCCACCAGCGTTCGCGCTTGGTGCCGCGCCCGGTCTCCTCCTCGATGAAGCCGTGTTCCGCGAGGTGGCGCAGGTGCCAGCTGACGGTGCCGGTGTTCTCGCCGAGCCGCTCGGCGAGCCGGGTCGCGGTCGCGGGTCCGTCGAGGTTGAGGAGCTCGAAGATCTGCATCCGCAGCGGGTGGGCGAGTCCGCGCAGGCTGCGGGCGTCGAGGCGGCGCTGCGGCGGCCCGGGGGGATCGGGCGGTCCGGGGGTGGTGGGGGAGTCGGGGTGCTCGGTGGTCATGCCCGCAGCCTAGATTGCAGAGGATCCTCTGCATAGGGGTATCTGCAGAGAAACCTCTGCATGTTTCCCGTTATCCCGAATCGCCTCCCGGGCGGTCCGATGATCTTCTAGAGTCGCGTCCGGTAGGACGGTAGGACTTCAGGGCCGTACGACCGCACGGTGCGTTCCACCCTCGCGCACCGGTTCCAGGGAGAGGCAGCACCATGACCGAGCCGCAGCCGAAGCCGTTCGAGCACGTCGACGAGGACTGGCAGAGCGCCCTCGTGGTCGTCGCCCACCCCGACGACATGGAGTACGGCGGGGCCGCCGCCGTTGCCCGCTGGACCGACCAGGGCAAGAAGGTCGTCTACGTGATGGCCACCAGCGGCGAGGCCGGGATCGACAGCATGGACCCGGAGCAGTGCGGCCCGCTGCGCGAGGCCGAGCAGATCGCCTCCGCCGCCGTGGTCGGCGTCGACACCGTGGAGTTCCTCGGCCACCCGGACGGCACCGTCGAGAACGGCCTGCCGCTGCGCCGGGACATCGCGCGCGCCGTCCGCCGCCACCGCCCGGACATCGTCATCACCATCAACTTCCACGACACCTGGGGCGGGCCGTACCTCAACCAGGCCGACCACATCGCGGTCGGCCGGGCCCTGCTCGACGGGGTGCGGGACGCGGGCAACCGCTGGATCTTCCGCGAGCTGACCGCCGAGGGCCACGAGCCGTGGAACGGCGTGCGGGCGATCTGGGTCTCCGGCTCGCCGGAGTCCGGGCACGCGGTCGACATCACCGAGCACTTCGACCGGGGCGTCGCCTCGCTGGAGCAGCACAAGGCGTACCTGGCCGGCCTCGGCGGAGCGATGGCGGACGCGCGCGGCTTCCTGGAGGGCTTCGGCCGCGAGGCGGGCACCCGGCTCGGCACCCGCTTCGCCGTCCCGTTCGAGGTCTTCCCGCTCGGCTGAGCCTCCCGGGGCCCGGCCGGACGGTCGCTCCCGGGTGTGCGGCGCAGGGTGAGGATGGTGAGGTCGTCCCGCAGCGGGCCGTGGCTGTGACGCCGGACGTCCTCCTCGACGGCCCCGGCCAGGGCGTCGGGGGAGCGGTCGGGCAGCTCCCGCAGCCGCCGGTCGATCGGGTAGAAGACGCCCCGGGCGTCCGCGGCCTCGGTCACGCCGTCGGTCACCAGGAGCAGGACGGCGCCGTACGGCAGGTCGAACCACTCGGCGCTGCGCACCTCCCCGGCGAGCTCGGCGAGGCCGAGCGGGACACCGGCATCCAGGGGAACCGTCCCCGGCTCGCCCCCGCCCAGCAGATAGGGGGCGAGATGGCCGCAGTTGACGGCCTGGACGCCGGTGCCGGGGCCGAAGCAGAACACGGTCGCGGTGACGAAGCGCTCGGTGTCGCCGTTCTGCGCCGCATAGGCGGGGAGCGGACGCAGGAGTTGGCGTTGGAGCGCGACGGCGCTCTGCCGTATTCGGAAGAGTTCGCGGTCCCGCCGGATCCGGCGGGCGCAGAGCACCACGACGACCGCCTCCGCGGCGACGTCGCTGAGCAGGGTCAGGGCGCGCCCGGTGACCGAGGGTGGCGGGAAGACCAGTGAGCTGACCAGGATGACGCCGGTGACCCAGATCGCGGCGAGGACGGTCTGGGCGAGCGTGCCCAGGCCGCCGAGCAGGGCGGGGACGAACACCAGCAGCAGGACGATCCGGGCGTCCCCGCCGCTCGCCGCCTGTGCGGCCAGCAG
This sequence comes from Kitasatospora purpeofusca, assembly GCF_036010405.1. Taxonomy (NCBI): domain Bacteria; kingdom Bacillati; phylum Actinomycetota; class Actinomycetes; order Kitasatosporales; family Streptomycetaceae; genus Kitasatospora; species Kitasatospora purpeofusca. Next base: position 8,272,583 of record NZ_CP108561.1, read on the forward strand.
TACGGCGGTCGCCGTGAGCACCGCGGCGACGACGGTCCGGTTGTCGGGTGCCCGGCTCGGGCCGGGGGGCGTGGCGCCCTTGCGGCTGCCGACTCCGATCATCCTCGCCTCCCGCCTGCCCGTTTCCAGGCTCACCGGCCGGGAGGCCTGCCGCAACCGGGCCCGGGTGGCGTGCTCAGGAGTCGTCCCGCTCTCCCTCCCGCTCCCCCTCCCCCTCCCGCTCTTCGTCCGGTTCCTGCTCCCGCTCCGGTCCCCGCGGTCGGCGTCGGCGCAGCAGTTGCCGGACGGCGAGGGCGGCGACCAGGACGCCGAGCGCGACCAGCAGCCAGAGCTGGTAGCGCAGTGCCGTCCGCCAGACCGTGCCGACGTTGGCACCCGCGACATAACCGACGGCCGCCCACACCCCGACCCAGAGCGCCGCGCCGAGCACGTTGAACACCTGGAAGCGCCGCCGGGGCATGCCGGTCGTCCCGGCGATGAGGCCGCTGGTCTGCCGCAGGCCGTCGACGAACCGGGCCACCGTCACCACCTTGCCGCCGTGCCGGGCGAAGAACACCTCCGCGCGGGCCGCCCGTTCCGGGGTGAGCAGCACGTACGGGCCCCAGCGGTGGACGAAGGCCCGGCCGCCGGTGGAGCCGATCAGATGGCCGAGGGTGTTGCCGAGTACCGCTGCCGTGAACGCGATCGCCACCACGGCGGCGAGGTCCAGGTGCCCGGTGCCCGCGTAGACGGCGGCCAGCACCAGTACGGTCTGGCCCGGCGCGGGGACGGCGCAGTTGTCGAGCAGCACGAACAGCGCCACCAGCGCGTAGCCGTACTGCTGAAGCAGCGGCGCGAGCGCGGCGAGCGGCCCCGGCAGCTCGGGCGCGGCCTCGGCGAGGAACCGCGCCGTCCAGGGTGGGAGCGGCACCGCTCACCGCCCCGGGCCGGACGGGCGCGGGGCGGTGGGCGGTGGCGTCAGCGGGTCGCCCCGCGGGGTTCGATGTTGCAGTCCGGACCCGGGTAGACCAGGCCCTCGTGGCCGTCCTCGAAGCGGACCATGTACGGCGGCGAGCCGTCCTGGCCGCGGACCTCGACGATCTCGCCCTTCTGGTCGATCATGCCCACCGCCCGGCTGTGGATGTGGAGCTGGTCACCTACCGCTGCGTGCATGGTCGTGCTCCTCGGGTGTGTGCGGACATCGGCGGCCGACGGGCCGCCCGGGTCCCCGTCCGCTGTCTCCACTCTGCTGCGGGCGTGCACGGCCCGCAACGGCGCGGCGGGGCGCCGGGCCGGCGGTGCGTCGGGGGTGCCGGGCCGGCGGCGTGTCCGGGCGTCGCGGGGGAGGAGCGGCTCAGTGCGGCCCGAGCTGGTCGGCCAGGTAGCAGCGGACCAGCCGCTTGCACTCGGTGATCATCGCCGGGTCGCCGTCCCGGTCGCCGCGGAAGGCGAGCTTGAGCACCGCGTCGGCCGCTTCCAGCGCCACCCGCAGGGCGAGGGTCAGCGCGGCCGGGTCGGTCGTGCCGAACTGGTCGCCGCCGAGGGCCTGGAGCCGCAGCGCGACGGCCGTGTTGTTGTCCACCTCGGCGTCCAGCAGGTGCCGGTCGTCGTGGACGCCGCTCGGCGCGGCCGGTCCGGAGAGCCCGAAGTCCACCTGGCCGAAGCCGGGGACGGTCCGCTTCATCGCGACGAACTCGTCCACCGCGAGGTCGGTGAACCCGGTCGGCCCGTCGGGGGCCTCGGTGCGCAGCCGGTCGTCGAGCCGGTGCAGATAGTGGTCGAGGTTGCGGTCGGCCAGCGCGGCGAGCAGGTCCTCCTTGCCCGCGAAGAACTGGTAGAGGGTGCCGATCGGCACCTGGGCGCGCTGGGCCACCTCCTTGGTGGTGAGCGCGGCGGCCCCGGCCTCGTCGAGCAGCGCGGCGCACGCGTCCAGGATCCTTCCGTAGCGTTCCTGGCTGCGCTGCTGCACCGGCCGTCGCCGCCCGGGGCCCGTCCACCCCGCTGTCCGGTGACTCCTCGTGTCCGCGCTCATATGGCCACTGTGCCGCATCTGCCGTTCGGCGGGCCAATCCCCGGGCCGATCGCCGGACCGATCGCCGGACCGATCCCAAGGCCGATCCCCGGACCTGTCCGCGGGGGACAGGCCGTAGGCTCTCTGCGCTGATCATGAGGGGCAGGAGAGGAAGCCATGGGGCAGAAGATCATCCGGTTCTCGGACCTGACCGGCAGGCACGCGGAGGACGAGGACCAGCTGGTGCGGGTCGTGGTCCGCGCCCACCCGGAGCTCGTGGACGGGCCGGTCGCGATCGAGGCGCTCGCCGGGGAGCTGGCCGAGGTGCGGGGGCTGGCGCTCGACCTGGTGACGATCGAGCTGCACCGCCCGGACGCGGAGGAGCCGGAGACGGTGGTCATGACCGCCGAGGCGTTCGACCGGCTGGCCACGGTGACGCCGATGGCCGAGGTGCTGCGCGGTGCCGAGCGGGTCGCCGCCCGGGCGGTGCCGGTGCAGGCCCCGGCCGCCGGGGCGGGGCGGGAGCGGGTCAACTACGCGAGCACGGAGCACGCCGGCCGTCCGCACAAGGGCCGCACCACCGACGCCGAGAAGCAGCTCGTCCGGCAGCACCTGGACGAGATCAACGAGCGGCTGGCCGCCGAGGGCGTGCGCACCGTCGACCTGGCCAACCCGGAGCACGTCGCCCGGTACGGCCTGGAGGAGCTGGCCGCCGAGCGCGGCGTCACCCTCGGCTGAGTCCGGCCGGGCCCGGCCCCCGGGAGCGCGGTGGACGCGTTCCCGGGGGCGTGCCCGAGCCGGGGGCGGAGTGGAGGGGGATTGCTGACGACTCGTCAGTTCTCTTCGTCCGGCCGGTCTCAGCGGAACGCCGGGGCGGTCCGGGCGGCCCAGTCGGCGAAGGTGCCCGGCGCGCGGCCGAGGATGCGCTCGACGTCCGGGCCCGGCGTCCGCTCGGCGGGCAGCGGCCGGCCGAGGATGGCGAGGGTGCCCTCCACCACCGGCTCCGGCATGAACGCCAGCAGCTGGGCGCGGGCCTCGTCGCGGGTCTGCTCGACGAACCGCACCGGGGTGCCCAGCGCGGCGCCGATCGCCTCGGCCCGTTCGCGCGGGGTGACCGCGGCCGGGCCGGTGAGCTCGTACGTCCGGCCGGTGTGGCCGTCCTCGCGCAGGGTGGCGGCGGCGACCGAGGCGACGTCCGCCGGGTCGACGGTGGGCAGTCCGACCTCGGCGAACGGCGCGGCGGCCGTGCGGTCGGCGCGGATCGAGTCGGCCCAGGCGAAGGCGTTCGAGTTCAGGCCGCCGGAGCGCAGCACCGTCCAGTCGAGGCCGGACTCGCGCACGGCCTCCTCGAACCCGGCGGCGTGGCCGTAGACCTCGGGCCGCGTCCCGACGCCCTGGGAGGAGAGCAGGACGACCCGGCGCACCCCTGCCGACCGGGCCAGTCGGAGGATCTCCTGCGGCGCCTCGCCGGCCACCAGCAGGAACAGGGCCGTGGCGCCGTCGAGGGCGGGGCGCAGGCTCTCCGGGTCGGCGAGGTCCGCCGGTACGTGCCGGACGCCGGCCGGGAGCGGCCCCGGCCGACGGGAGACGGCGGTCACCTGCTCGCCGGCGCCGACCAGGGTCCGGACCAGCTCGCGGCCGACGTTCCCGGTCGCACCCGTGACAACAATCATGGTAAACCCCCTGTGGAGAGCGGCAGTTGGCCGCTCCGATTGAGTTAGTCAGTTGGCTGACTGAGAACGACGGTAGCCGATGCCGGGCCGGACGTCTACTCTTAGTCAGGTGACTGACTCAAAGACCTCGAAGACAGCGAAGACGGCGAAGACGGCCAGGGCCGCGAAGGGCTCGAAGGATCCGGAGGCCGTGAAGGCCGTGAAGGGTGCCGGCCGGGCCCCGGGCAAGCGCGAGCGGCTGGCCGCGGCGGCGGCGCAGGTGCTGCACGAGAAGGGGGTGGAGCAGACCACGCTCGCCGACATCGCCCGCGCGGCGGACGTCCCGGTCGGGAACGTCTACTACTACTTCAAGACCAAGAACGAGCTGGTCGAGGCCGCGATCCAGGCCCACGGGAGCGGGCTGGAGGAGCTGATCGAGCGGCTCGACGCGCTCCCTGCCCCCAAGGAACGGTTGAAGGCGCTGCTGGCAGGCTGGGTCGGGCAGCGCGAACTCACCGCCCGGTACGGCTGCCCCACCGGCAGCCTCGCCTCGGAGCTCGACAAGCGCGCCGACGGCCTCGACGTCGCCGTCGCGGAGGTCGTGCGCAGGCTGATCGGCTGGGTGGAGGAGCAGTTCGCGGAGCTGGGGCGCGAGGACTCCCGCGAGCTGGCGGTGGCGCTGGTCGCCGCCTATCAGGGGATCTCACTGCTCACCAACACCCTTCGCGAGCCCGGGCTGATGCTGGCCGAGGGGGAGCGGCTGGAGCGCTGGATCGATTCGCTGGGCTGATCGCTGGTGTCCGGAACCTGCCAAGACGATGGGCCGGGGACGGGAGCGGACCGCCGGACTCCGCCGCCGACGTGCGCGAATTTCTCGTCCCACCAGGAGAAACGCCGCCGCAGCGGAACGCGTAACGCGGCCGCGGCGGGATCCCCCTTGCGTTGGTGACCTTGACCGCCTTGATTCATTGCGGCAGGATGCCCGATGGTCGGAACGCGCATCTCAGTCGCACGACCCCGTTCCTGCACTGCTGAAATACCCGCAGAACTGCTGCTTTTGATCGCACTTGACGACAAGGGAGCTTTGTGTGAGTTCAGCACAAGACGGTGCCGCATTGGACAGGAAGCAGTCGCTCGCGGGTATGTTGGCGCGCGCTCGGGCCAAGATCACCGAAGGTCCCCGACCGCGCCAGGACCGGAACAATGTACCGCTCTCGCATTCACAGAACACTTTGTGGTTCGTGGACCGGTTGCAGACCGGTGGGACGACCTACAACGTCGCATTCCTGTTCCGGCTGGAGGGCGACCTCGACGTCGCCGCGCTGACCGATTCCTTCGCGAGCATCGTCGTGCGGCACGAGGCGCTGCGGACCCATGTGCTGGTGGAGAACGACGAGTACTTCCAGGGTGTCGTCGAAAATCCCGCGATCGCCGTGGAACGGACCTCCGTGGAATCCGCGGCCGAGGCCGAACGGCTGATGGCCGAGCTCGCCGGCACGGTGCTGGACCTGACCGCCTTCCCGCTCTGGCGGGCCTCCCTGGTCACGGTGGCCGACGACCTCCACTACTTCGGCTTCCTGGTCCACCACATCGTCTTCGACGGCGTGTCGACCTCGATCTTCTTCGAGGAGCTGGAGCAGGAGTACAACGCCCGCCGGGTCGGCGCCGAGCCCAAGGTCGAGCCCCCGACCGTGCAGTTCGCCGACTTCGGCGCCTGGCAGCGCAAGCGGATGGCTGCCGGGGCCTGGCAGGAGAGCGTGGATTACTGGGCCGCGGCGCTCCGCGGGGTGGACGTCATGGACATCCCCGGCGACCGTCCGCTGCCGCCCGAGACGACCTACGCCGGCGCCGCCGAGGTGACCACCTGGGAGGGCCTGGCGGCCCGGGTGAACGAGCTCGCCTCCGCGCTGTCGACCACGCCGATCACCGTTTACGCCACGGCGATGGCCGTGCTCTACAACAAATACTCGGGGTCCGAGGACATCATCTTCGGAGTGCCGACGGCCAACCGCACCGAAGTCGAATGCGAAAGGACGATCGGCTTCTTCATCAACATGCTGCCGCTACGGTGCCGGGTCGATCCCGGGGCGACGTTCCGGGAATGTCTCGTGGATGTCCAGCGACGGTTCCGGGACGGTCAGGCGCACGGTCACCTGCCGCTGGAGGAGATTATCGCCGGGGCCGGTGTGCGACGTGAGTCCGCGCGCTCCACCCTGTTCCAGTACACGCTGACGATGAACGAATGGGCGGAGCCGCTGCGGCTCGACGGAATAACCGCCGTGGAGACCGAGCCGGAGACCACGCACGCGAAGTTCTTCCAGTCCTGGACGGTCACCCGGAACGGCGCGGATCTGGATGTCCACACCGCGTACAACACCGATGTCTTCGACGCCGCGACCATTTCCACGATGCAGCGGGCATTCGTCGGAATCCTGAACAGGGCCATTGCTTTTCCAAACCTTTGCATTGCCGAGGCGTGGGCCCACGACGAGGATTCCCGGGCGGTGCAGTCCGTTCTCGGAAAGGGCCGCGATACCTCGCTCCCGACCGGCAACGTGTTCACGCATTTCCGTGCCGCCGCGGCCGAGCACCCGCAGCGGCCGGCGGTGGTCACCCCCGGCGCGACGCTGACCTACGGCGAGCTGCGGGACCGCGCGGAGGCGCTCCGGGCCCACTTCGCGGCGCAGGGCATCGGCCCCGGCGACCGGGTGGGCGTGGCGCTGGAACCGTCCCCCGACTTCCCGGCGACCGTGCTGGCCCTGCTGGCGCTGGACGCCGTCTACGTCCCCGTCGACGCCATGAACCCGCCGGGCCGCATCGCGTCGATCCTCGACGGAGCCGCGCCGAAGCTCGTGGTCTGCGACGCGAGCACGGCCGGGGTCGCACCGGCGCTGGAACACCCGCTCCCGGTGCGGCTCCCGGCGGCGGACCCGGCCCCGGTGGAGGCCCCCGGCGGCAGTGCCGTCGCGTACCTGATGCACACCTCGGGGAGCACGGGGACGCCGAAGGGCGTGCTCGTCACCCACGACAACATCCTGGCGTTCGTCCGCAACGTCCGGACGCTGTTCGAGCTCACCCCGGAGGACCGGTTCCTCGGCTACGCCTCCTGCGGCTTCGACGTGTCGGTCTTCGAGATGTTCGGCGCGCTGCTGACGGGGGCCTCGCTGCACCTGGTGCCGGCCACGACGCGGCTCGACATGACGGGCGTCCAGCGGTTCCTGGAGGAGCACCGGATCACGGTGACCGACCTGCCGCCGTCGGTGATGAAGCTGCTCGACCCGGCGCCGCTGGACGCGCTGCGGATCGTCTTCGTCGGCGGCGAGGCGTTCTCGCACGAGCTGGTCCGGGCCTGGGGCAGGGGCCGGCGGATCTTCAACGGCTACGGCGTCACCGAGTGCACCGTCACCAGCATCGTCGAGGAGCTGACGGAGCCGCTGGCGCCGTCAGCGCTGCCGATGGGCGGGCCGATGGACAACCACCTCGCGTACGTGCTGGACGCGCGCAACGTCCCGGTGCCGCAGGGTGTGATCGGCCAACTGGCCATCGGTGGAGCTGGGTTGTCCGCCGGGTACTGGAACAGGGACGAGGACAACCGGCAGCGGTTCATCCCCGACCCGGTCGGTGACGACCCCTCGGTCCGGCTCTATCTGACCGGCGACCTGGCGCGCTTCAACGGCGACGGCCGGCTGGTGTACATCGGCCGGGCCGACAAGCAGGTCAAGATCAACGGGGTGCGGATCGAGATCGGCGAGATCGAGAGCGCCGTCCGCTCCGCCCGCGGCGTGCGCAATGTGTTCGTCCAGGTCCAGCAGGACCAGGAGCAGAAGCGGGTGGTGGCCTACTGCGCGACCGGCGGGACCGGCGAGGCCTCCGAGACGGCCCTGCGCGACCACTGCCGCAAGCTCCTGGTGTCCACCATGGTGCCGAGCCGGTTCGTGCTGCTGGACGAGCTCCCGATCAACGCCAGCGGCAAGATCGACGAGCGCGCGCTGCCGGGGGTCGACGACGACGGCGCCGCCGAGACGGAGCCGGTGGACCGGCTCACCGAGGTCGAACAGCGGATGCTGACCCAGGCGTTCGGCCCGATCCTCGGCCGCACCGACTTCGCGAAGAACATCAGCTTCTTCGACCTGGGCGGCACCAGCCTCCAGGCCGCCCAGCTGGTGTCCAAGATCAAGAAGCTCTTCGGCACCGACATCTCGCTGGCCGCCTTCTTCGCGGACTCCAGCGTGCAGGCCCTGGCGCTGGAGGTCGAACGCGCCCAGCTGGCCCGGCTGTCCCCGGAGGAACTCCAGGCGGCCATCGAGGGGATGACCGAGGAGGACGTCGCCCGCCTCCTGGCCGAGTGAGGGCCGGGGGATGGGCCGGGACGGAGTTCGGGACGGCGGTCGGGACACGGACCGCGACAGTAAGCGCGACAGGGACCGCGACGCTGGGGGACATGTGACGCACGACGGCGGGGAACGCCTGAACGCCCTTCTCCGGACGAGATCGGCACCGGCGGACACGACGAGTCTCGTCGAACTGGGCCGCTCGGCGACGGCCGGCCGGGTGGTGCTGTTCGCCCACCCGGTGGGCGGCAGCCTGCTGGCCTACCAGCCGCTGGTGCGGCGACTGGCCGACCACCGCTGCCTCGGGCTGGACGCGACCGCCCGCGCGGTCGTCGACGCCGGGCCGGCCGGGTCGATCCAGGAGCTCGCCCGCCGGCACGTCGAGAGCTTCGGCGAGCACGGCCCCCGGATCGACGTGGTCTGCGGCTGGTCGTTCGGCGGCGCCCTCGCCTGGGAGATCGCCTGCCTGCTCGCGGAGCGCGGGGAGCGCCCCGAGGTGGTGCTGCTCGACTCGACCTGGGCCGGCCGGACGGTCCCGGTGTGGACGCCCGCCGAGGCGCTGCACGGCTTCGTCCAGGACGCGCTGCAACTCGGCGGGGAGGCGGACGGGTTCACGGCCGGGACGCCGGAGGAGGCCGCCGCGCGGCTGGACATGGACCCGGAGGTGTTCGCCGAGCGGCTGGCCCTCTTCACCCGCAACCGGCGGCTGGTCTGCGAGTGGCACCCCACCCCGGGCGACCTCGACCTGGTGTCGGTGCGCGCGGCGGAGTCGCTCACCTCCGACTGGCGCACCGTGACGACGGGCCGCGTGGACCTCCACGACCTGCCCGGCGACCACTACGGACTGCTCGGCGACAGCGGCAACGTCGCCGTGATCGAGCGCGTCCTCCGGGAGCACCGGACCGCCACCGTCGCAGCACCGGCCCCGGGCACGGTCGGGCCCGACGAAGCCGTGGAGCCCGACGAGGCCGTGGAGCCCGACGAGGCCGCCCTGCACACGACGCTGGCCAAGCTGGTCGACACCCCGCACTGGCGCGACCTGGTGATCCGCGCCCGCCGGATGGACCCGGACGCGATCGCCGAGGCCTACCGGGAGCTGGGCCGGCGCGGACTGCTCGCCCCGGACTGGCCGCGCGAGTTCGGCGGCGGCGGCCTGCCCACCCGGCTCGCCATCGAGCTGTTCGAGGGCTTCTGCTCGACCGGCCTGCCGGACCTCGTCCACGCGCTGACCGTGCAGATCGTCGGCAACTTCGTGCTCAAGTCCGGTTCGGAGCGGCTGAAGCGCGAACTGCTCCCGCGCCTCGCCGGCGGCGAGGAGTTCTCCACCGTCCTCTACAGCGAGCCGCGCGCCGGCAGCGACCTCGCCGCGCTCCGCACCAGGGCCGAGCGGCGGGACGGCCGCTACGTCCTCAACGGCGTCAAGGTGTTCAGCATCTACAGCGACATCTCGGGTTCGGCCCTGGTGGCCGCCCGCACCGGCCGGGACGGCCACAAGTACGACGGCATCACGCTCTTCGTCGTCGACCTGGCCGCCCCCGGGGTGGCCGTCGAACTGGTGGAGACGGTGCAGCGCGAGCGGATGTGCCGGGTGCGGCTGCGCGACGTCGAGGTCGAGGACTGGCGCCGGGTCGGCGAGGAGGGGCGCGGCTGGGCCCTGCTGGACGGCGCGCTGGCCATCGAACGCACCGGCATCGACCACGTGGTCAGGGCCGCCCGCTGGCTGCGGGCGCTGCACGCCACGGTCGGCCGGTCGCCCGGGCTGGAACGCCTCGAAGGCCAGGTCGAGTGCGCCACCACGCTGGCCCGCGCGGCCACCGAGGTGTTCCTGCGGGCCGACGTCAGGGCGATCGACACCGCCGTCGCCAAGCTGTACACCAGCGAGACCTGCCAGCAGGTCGGGCACGAGGTGCTGCGGCGCTGGAGCACGCTGGGCCGGACCCCCGGCGTCGACGACCTGGTGCACGAGGAGCTGTTCTCGGGCCTGACCGAGTCACCGGGGCTCACCCTGTCCGCCGGCACCTCGGAGATGATGCTCTCCACCATCGCGGCGGACCTCAAGGAGGAGTACGAGCGGCGCTGCCTGGCGGTCCTGCACCGCTTCGGCGGGGAGCTCGTCGACACCGTCCTGGAGGTCCTCGGACCGTTGGGCGCCGGGGTCCGGGTGGAGCCGCTGTTCGCCCACTCGCCGGCCCGGCGCACCGCGCTCGCGGAGACCCTGGCCGAGCTCGGCCTCGACGGGGTGGAGCGGCCGGAGGAGGAGGGCGGCCTCGGCCTCGGCCTCACCGTCGGCTGCGCGATCGCCCTGGGCCTGGGCTACCTCGGGTACGAGAACGCCTACCGGGCCTGCCGTCCCGACCACGGGTCGGCCGGGGCAGTGGACGAGGACTCCCACGGCGGCTGCGCCGCCCCCGAGTGCCGGCTGCGCCACGCCGCCCACGCGCTGGGCCTCGGCCTCGGGCTGTTCCGGACCGCCTGGGAGCACGCCTCCGCCCGGGAGCAGTTCGACCGGAAGCTGGTCGACTTCGACGCCCTGATGTTCCCGCTGATCCGCGGCTACGCCGAGCTGAACGCCCTCGGCACCCGGCTGCACGAGCTCGCGGAGCACGTCGCCGAGGTGGACGGGGAGGTGCTCGGCCGCTTCGAGCTGGTGGCCCAGGACGCCCTGGTGCGCGTCGTCCGGGCGGCGATGCAGGTGCTGGGCGCCCAGGGAATCACCGAATGGTCGGTCGCCTCGCGCTTCTACATGAAATGCGCGGAGAGCATCGGATTCCTCGACCGGGGGAGCGCGGCGGCCGTCGGATAGGCCCGGACCGTGCGCGTGTGTTGTTCGAGTGTCGGCAATCCCAGGTGAAGGCGGTATTTCGATGCGAATTTCTCCCGCGGGCCCCGAATCCTCCGACCTGCTGTCGTCGGACCTGCTCGCCCCGGACCTCTACGAGGAATCGCAGTACGCGGTCCGGAACATGCATTCCCTGTGGCAGGACCTGCGCAAGCAGGACGGGCTGTCGGTGCAGCGGACGCCGGACGGCCAGGAATTCTTCGCGGCGCTGCGGCACGCGGACGTGTTCGAGGTGCTGAACGACCCCGCGACGTTCTCCTCGGCGTACAGCACCATGCTCACGGTGCGCGGCGCCGGGGACGTCGCGGCCGGGGCGGCGATCCACCTCACCGACCCGCCGCTGCACCCCGCGGTCAAGCGGGTCTTCACCCCGCTGATGACGGCGCAGGCGGCGCAGCGCCTGGAGCGCGGCATCACGGACCGGATGGCGGAGCTGTTCGACACCCTCCGGGGCCGGGAGTCCTTCGACTTCTGCGAGGCCATGGTCACCCTGCCGATGACGATCACCGGTCTGCTGATGGGCATCCCGGAGGAGGAGTGGGCGGTCACCGGCCGGGCGACGGTGCGGGCGATGGGCGGGGTGAACGCGGCCGAGTCCGAGCGCCAGCGCCGGATCGACCTCTTCGAGGCGCACACCACCATCATGTCCGTGCTCGGCAACGTCCTGGAGGACGCCCCGCCCGCCGATACGGTGAGCGGCCGCTGCCCGGCCACGGCCGGGGTGGTGGGGGACACCACCGGCCGGGACGTGCCGCTGCTGAACGCCTACGCGTTCCTGATGGGCGCCAATCCGACCGTGCCGCAGACGATCAACCAGATGCTGATCATGCTGGCCGAGGACGCGGACCTGTGGTCCTGGTTCACCCGCCAGGAGGAGACCGACCAGCGGTTCGTCGACGAGGCGCTCCGCTGGGCGAGCCCGGTCAACCACGTGCTGCGGCGCACCACCGGGGACAGCGTGGTGGCCGGGACCGAGGTGCCGGCCGGATCGCTGGTCTCGGCCTGGATCGCCTCGGCCAACCGCGACGAGGAGGTGTTCGCCGATCCGTTCCGGTTCGTCCCGGACCGCTCGCCCAACCGCCACCTGGCCTTCGGCCTCGGTGTGCACCGGTGCATCGGCCAGCATGTCGCCGCAATCGGTATGAAGATATTCTTCGACCTTTGGCGAAAGAATGTGCGGTCCGTGGCACTGGACGGCGAACCCGGGCACCTGATCTCGAACTTCCTGAACGGCGTAGTATGTCTGCCGCTCGCCGTGGCCTGGAAGTAACCGGCGACCGGGACGGCGACCGCACCGCGGAAGGCAGAAGCGATGAGCGATTTCGTCACCACGATTGTCGGGCCGGGCGACTGGCCGACGGTCGGCGAATTCTTCGAACCGAAAGGCCTCGTGGAGAACTGCTGGTGCACGTATTTCCGCATGACCTCGAAGGAACGCTCCTCCTGCGGCACCGCGGCGCGCAAGGACCGGCTCCGCGAACTGGTCGAGGGCGGCGAACGGGTGGGCATCCTCGGTACCGTCGGCGGCGTCCCCGCCGGCTGGATCGGGGTCGGCCCCCGGCTCGGCTTCCCCAGGCTGACCAGGTCCCGGGCGGCGAAACTGCTGAAGGGCGACGATCCGGAGCGCATCTGGTCCGTCGTCTGCCTCTACCTCACCCGCGACCACCGGCACCAGGGACTCACCAAGGTGCTCATCGACCGGGCCGCGCAGTGGGCGCGGGACGAGAAGGCCGAGTTCATCGAGGCCTACCCCGAGGACGACCGGGACCCGGCGGCCGCCGTCGAACGCGGCAGCTTCCGCGGCCGGGTGACCACCTTCGAGTCCTGCGGCTTCACCGTCGTCGAACCCCGTTTGCAGAGCAGGGCATTGGTACGGAAGGACCTCCGTTGACGGATCAGACCGTTCAGACCGTTCAGACCGATCACAAGGTGCTTGCGCTCGAACCCTTCATGAACAACCAGGCCGCGACCACCCCGGCGAACCTCGCCGACGGCCGCCTCAACGTCTGGCGCAACTCGCTGCCGGCGCAGGACGCGCCGCTGGAACTCCTCGTCGACGGCGTTCCGCTGCGCACCGCCCGGCTCGACGGCCTCGGCCCGGACAACGTCCGCTGCGCCGGGCAGCGGATCGAGGTCCCGGAGCGCCGGTGGGACTGGCTCTACCTCATCGGCTGCGGGGAACGCCGGGTCAGGGACGTCCTCACCTGGCACTTCTCCGACGGCACCGTGGACCGGGACCACCTCGCGCTCTCCGACCTGTGGGAGGGCCGCTCCGACTTCGGCGAGGAGCTGGCGCTGCGCACCGACGTCATCCACTACCCGCACCATGTGCAGGAGCGGATCGGGATCACCCTCTGGTGCCAGCGCGTCCCGGTGACCTCGCGCAAGCCGCTCACCGCCATGTCGCTGCCCAGGAACCCGGCCGTCCATCTCTTCGCCCTGACGCTCGTCGGCCGGCACCTGGGCGCCGGCGCCGACGGCGACCCGCTGATACAGGGAGCCAGCCGTGCACTCAGCTAGGACGACCGGAGCCGGGACGACAGGGGTCGCTCCGACCGGAGCCGGGACCACCGGCACCGCGCCGCGCGCCGCCCGGTGGAACGGCGCCGCCGGAAGCTACCCCCAGTGGTACGAGGACCCGTTGAGCTGCCTGCAGACCACCCTGGGCGCCGTCCTGCTGGAGCACGGCTTACGGCCGCTCGAAGTCCTGGGCCTCTCCTGCGAGTTCGTCTTCGCGCCGGAGGACGTCCCGCGCGAGGAGTTCTACCGCCCGGCCCAGGGCGACCGGGGTGTGGCGGGCGACCTCTGCCCCTACCACGAGGTGGAGTCCGCCTGGACGACGGGCACGGACGCGGACGACCTGATCGGGCTGATCGAGCGGCACTCCGGCGTCGTGGTGGCGGTGGACAACTACCACCTGCCGTTCCGCCCCGCCTTCCACGATGTGCACGCGGCCCACCTGGTGGTGGTGCCCGGCTGGCGGCGGACCGCCGGCGGCGCCGTGGAGTTCTATGTCTCGGACGCCCAACCGCCGTGCTTCCAGGGCTGGTTGGCCGCCGAACACCTGCTCGCGAGCTGGCTGTCCGGCAATCCCTCCGACGCCCAGGACGTCTTCTTCTCCAGCCGCGAGATCGGCGGCCGGGTGCTCACCACCTCGGTGCGCGAGCAGCCCGGCGAGCTCACCGCCGACCGGGTCGCCCTGGCACTGCGCGGCAACCTCGACCGCTGGACCGGCGGCGCCGCCGACCCCCGGGACCGGCTCTGGACCGGCCGGGCCGGACTGGGGTGCTTCGTCGAACGGCTGACGGAGCACCGAGACGACCCGGCGGAACTCCGCAGCGCCTACACCCTGGGCTGGTCGATGCAGTCGCAGGCGTTCCTGCACGGCCGCCTCGCCCAGGAGTTCGCGCACCGGACGAAGCGGCCCCGGCTGCTGGAGGTGGCCGCCTCGGCGGACCGGCTGGTCGCGGCCTGGTCGAACGTCCGGCTGCTCGGCGCCCACGCGGCGGAGACGGCCGGGATCACGGAACTCGTGCCGCGCCGCGGCGCCGAGCTGGTGCACGCGTACGAGCAGCTGGCTGCCGACTGGCAGCTCGCCCTGGCCGAGGAATGGACGGACGTCTGATGGATGGCGGGTCTGTGGGCGGGCTGGCGCTCGCCGGGGGCGAACCCGTACTGGGGTCGCTGGCACCGGTGGACTGGCCGAGGACGACGGACGCGGACCGCGCGGCGGTGCTGTCCGTCCTGGAGTCGAACGTCTTCGTCTCCGACCGGGCGGGGGAGACGGCCGTCGAACGGCTGGAGCGGTCCTGGGCGGACTACCTGGGTGTGCGGCGCTGCGTCGGGGTGAGCAACGGCACCACCGCCATCGAACTCGCCCTGCTGGCCCACGGCGTGGGCCCCGGCGACGAGGTCGTGGTACCCGCCCTGACCTTCGTCGGGACGGCGATGGCCGTGGTGCACGTCGGGGCGACCCCGGTGTACGCGGACGTCGACCCGGTCACCTTCACGATGTCCCCGGACAGCCTGGCCGCCGAGATCACCGGGCGCACCAGGGCCGTCCTGCCGGTCCACCTGCACGGCCTCAGCGCCGACCTGGACGCGATCGGCGAGGTCGCCCGCCGGCACGGCCTGGTGGTGGTCGAGGACGCCGCGCAGGCCCACGGTGCCCGCCACCGCGGGGTGTTGTCCGGGGCCTCCGGCAACACCGCGACCTTCAGCCTCCAGATGACCAAGAACCTCCCCACCTGCGGGGAGGGCGGCCTGGTGGTGACCGACGACGACCGCCTCGCCGACCGGCTCGTGCAGCTGCGCCAGTTCGGCGAGACGATCCGCCCGGACCGCCCGCGTCGCTACGTGAGCCACCGGCTGGGCTTCAACGCCAAGCTGAGCAACGTCCAGGCCGCCTACACCTCAAGCCAGTTGGAGCGGCTGGACGAGTACCACGCGGCCCGGCGGGCCAATGTCGAGGCCTTCCTGGCCCGGCTGCGGCCGCTGGAGGGCCTGACCTGCCCGTCCGAGCCGGACGGCTACGAACACGCGTGGCACATCCTGCGCTTCGTGGTCGACTTCGAGCGGGTCCTGCCCGGTCTGGAGCCGGGGGCGGCCAGGAACCTGCTGATGCGGGCCCTGCGCGCCGAGGGCATGCCGGTCACCAGGTACCAGATGATGCCGCTCGCCGACCAGCCGGCCCTGCGGCCGCTGAACCGGCAGACCCCCGCCTCCTGGCCGGTCACCCAGGACGTCATCGACCGCAGCTTCACCCTCCAGCAGCGCCAACTGCCGCCGGACGCCGGACCGTTGCTCCAGAGCTTCGCCGACGCCGTGGAGAAGGTCTGGTCGCACCTGAAGGCCCTGCCGGAACTCGCGGAAGGTGCGGGCCGCTGACCGGACCCGAGCACCAGCCGACGACCGAATCCGAGCACCGGCCGACGACCGCGCAACTGGAGGTCCGCGCCCGCGCCGTCCGCGAGCACATCGTGGAGATGTGCGCGGGGCCCGAGGGCGGCCACCTCGGGGGCTCGATGTCCGCCGTCGAGATCCTGGTCGCGCTCTTCTTCCGGACCATGGACATCGACCCCGCCGACCCCGAGTGGAAGCAGCGCGACATCTTCGTGCTGAGCAAGGGCCACGCGGCGATGGCCCTCTACGCCACCCTCGCCGAACGGGGGTTCGTCCCCCGGGAGGAGGTCGCCACCTTCTGCCGCCCCGGCAGCCGGCTGGCCACCCACGGCAATGTCGCCGTGCCCGGCGTCGAGTTCGCCACCGGCTCGCTCGGCCACGGGCTGGCGCTGGCCAACGGCACCGCGTGGGCGCAGCGCCGGGCCGACGGCAACCCCGGGGGCACCGCCGCCCGCACCCCCGCCCGGACCTTCGTGCTGCTCGGCGACGGCGAGCTCCAGGAGGGCACGGTGTGGGAGGCGGCGCAGGTGGCCCGCGCCCTGAACGCCGACAACCTGGTGGCGGTCGTCGACGTCAACGGCTTCCAGCAGACCGGGGCGGTGCGCGAGGTCAGCGCCGGTTCGCCGGTCGCCGACCGCTGGGCCGGCTTCGGCTGGCACACGGTCGAGGTGGACGGGCACGACCTGGCTGCGCTCGGCGAGGCCCTCGACGGCGCGGCCCGCGCCCCGGGACCGGCCGCCGTGGTCTGCCGCACCGTCAAGGCCAAGGGCGTGGGCGTCCTGGAGGGCCGGTCCGCCTCGCACTTCGTCCGGCTCGACACCGAGCGGAAGCTCGCCCGGGTCCGGGGCAGCCTCGGAGCCGTGGCGCCCGCCGCGAGCGGTGGGGGGAGGTCCGGCCGTGGCTGAGACCGCACCGGAGCGGATGAGCACCAGGGCGGCCTTCACCGAGGCCCTGCCGGAACTCTCCGCGCGCCACAACGTGCTGGTGGTCGACACCGACACCGGGAGCGTCGAGCCGGCCCCCGGGATGGACTACCTCAACGTCGGCATCGCGGAGAACGCCGCCGTCGGGCTCGCCGCCGGCGCCGAGCACTGCGGCCGCCGCGCCCTGGTCTGCACCTTCGCCGCCTTCTCGGTGAGCCGGGCGTTCGAGTTCATCAAGCTCGACATCGCCTACCCGAGGCGCCGGGTGTGCGTGGTCGGCACCCACGGCGGCGCCAGCGGCGGCTGGCTGGGGCCGACCCACCACGCCACCGAGGACCTGGCGCTGATGAACGCGCTGCCCAACATGCGGGTGGTCGTCCCGGCCGACGCGCGCCAGGCGGTGTCCCTGCTGGGGCAGTGCCTGGAGTACGACGGCCCGACCTATCTGCGGCTCGGCCGCAAGGACTCGCCGGTGTTCGCGGGACTGCCCGAGCCGGAGCTCGGCGTCCCGCAGGAGGTCAGGCCCGGCCGTGACCTCGCGCTGGTCGCCACCGGCCCGGAGATCCTGGCCACGGCGCTGGAGGTCGCGCGGGGGCTCGCCGCCGCCGGGTACGACGCCCAGGTGATCAACGCCCACACCGTCGACCCGGAGGCCGCCCTCGCGGTCGGCCGGGCCGTCGCCGCCGACTGCCGGTGGCTGGTCACGCTGGAGGAGGCGTGGACCTCCGGCGGCATGGGCGCGCAGGTCGCGTCGGCGCTGGGGGCGCGCGGGATCCGCTGGCTGCCGGTCGGCGTCTCCGGATTCCTCCCGCCCGGCAGCCACGGCGACCTGCTGGAGGACAGCGGGCTCACCGCCGCGGCCGTGCTGCGCCGGGTCCTGGAGTTCCTCGACCGACCGTAGCGACCGCGAAGACCGCGAGACCGAGAAGACCGCGAGACCGAGAAGACCGCGAGACCGAGAAGACCGCGAGACCGAGAAGACCGCGAGACCGAGAAACGACCGAGCAGTGATCGAGAGAGGACAGGAAGAGATGGAAGCACTGTGCGTCAGCTGTGACGGCCCGCTGAAGATACCGGGGGACAGCTACCAGGGGGAGATCGTGAGCTGTCCCGGCTGTGCCACCGAGCTGGAGATCCAGTCCGTCGACCCGCTGGAGCTGGCCCTCGCGCCCGAGCCCGAAGAGGACTGGGGTGAGTGATCCGCGGAGAGCGTCGACACGGCTCGGGATCCTGCTGTCGACCGTCCGCTACGAGGAACGGCGGCTCCTGTCCGAGCTGGACCGCCGCGGGATCCCGGTCGCCAGACTGGACCCCCGCATTATGTCGTTCGGCCCCGGGGACACCTCGGAGCTGCGGGGGATGGCGGTGCTCAACCGGGAGATCTCCAGTCAGCGCGCCGCCCTCGCGGGGGAGTCGCTGGAAGCCTTCGGCGCCCGCACCGTGAACGACGCCGCGGCGATCCGGGTGTGCGGCAACAAGTGGTCCACCTACCTGCGGTTGCGGCAGGAGGGCGTACCGACCCCGACCACCCTGCTGGCCCCCACCCCGGAGGCCGGCCGGGCGGCGGTGGCCGCCCTCGGCTACCCCGCCGTGATCAAGCCGCTCAGCGCCTCCTGGGGCAACCGGGTCAGCCTGATCACCGACCAGTACGCGGCCGAGGCCGTCCTGGAGCACTGCGCCGCGCTGCCCTCGGCGGTCGCGCGCACGGTGATCGTCCAGGAGGCGGTCCGGCCGGGCTCGCCGGACATCCGGGGCATCGTCGTCGACGGCGTGTGCGTCGGCGCGATCACCCGGTCCAGCAGCGACTGGCGCAACAACGTCGCGAGGGGAGCGACGGTCGAGCAGCACGCGCCGGACGAGGAGGTCCACCGGCTCTGCGTCCGGGCGGCCGCCGCCGTCGGCGCGACGATCGCGGGCGTGGACCTGGTCGAGCGCGCGGACGGGAGCCACACGGTGCTGGAGGTGAACTCCCGGGTCGAGTTCCAGGGGTTCGAGCGCGCGACGGGTGTCGACGTCGCGGCCCGCATCGTCGAGGCCTGGACAGCCGAGAAGGTCGAGGTGGAGGAACCGGTATGAAACGCATCGCAGTGGTGGGTGGGCGGGGCTTCGTGGGCGGTGAGCTGCTGCGCCTGCTCGTGCACCATCCCGAGGTGGAGGTGGCCGCGGTCACCTCCGACACCCAGGCAGGCCGCGCCGTGGAGACCGCGCACCCACCGCTGCGCGGCAGCGGACTGCGCTACCGCCGGCGGTCCGAACTGGAGCCGGTCGACCTGGTTTTCCTGGCTGGCGTGCACGGGTCCACGGCGGAGATCCTCGACGACATGGCCGCGCTCGCGCCCAGGATCGTCGACCTCACCGCGGACTTCCGGATCGAGGACCCCGCGCTGATGGAGCGCTACTACGGCTGGAGCCGCGACGGGGAGCACGCCGGTGCCTTCGTCCGGGGCCTGCCCGAACTGCACCGCAAGCAGATCGTCGACGCGACCCGGGTCGCCGTCCCGGGCTGCATGGCCACCAGCGCCATCCTGAGCCTGGCGCCGCTCGCCGCCCGCGGGCTGCTCCAGGACGTCCAGGTCGACGCCAGGACCGGCAGCAGCGGCTCCGGCGCCTCCGGCGGCGACGCCAACTCGCACGCGCTGCGCAGCGGAGTGCTGCGGGTCTTCGCACCGTTCGACCACCGGCACGAGGCCGAGGTGGCCGAGGCGCTCGGGGTCGAGGTGTCGATGACGGTCACCGCGACCCCGCAGGTGCGCGGCGTGCAGACACTCGCGAAGGTGTCGGTCGGGGACGTCGGCGAGCGCGAACTGCTCGCCATGTACCGCGAGGACTACGGCCCGGAGCCGTTCGTCCGGCTGGTGAACAGCGCGCGCGGCACGTTCCGCTACCCGGACCCGAAGGTGCTGCTCGGCTCCAACTACTGCGATGTCGGCATCGTCGCCGACCACCGCGGCCGGGCCCTGGTGATGGGCAGCCTCGACAACCTGGTGAAGGGCGCCGCCGGCGGGGCGGTGCAGTGCATGAACCTCATGCTCGGCCTGCCGGAGACGGCCGGGCTGACCTTCCCCGGATTGCACCCGGTGTGACCGGGATGAGAATCGTGGTGAAGTGGGGCGGAAGCCTCCAGGAGAACAGCGGCGCGATCGCCGACGACATCGCCGCCCTGTGGCCCGGGCACCGGATCGTCGTGGTGCACGGCGGCTCCCGGGACATCGACGACACCGTCGCCGAACTCGGCCTGCCCCGGCGCACCCTGCGGTCCCCGGACGGCATGGTGACCCGGTACACCGACGCGGCGACCCTCACCGCCCTGATGATGGCGATGCGGGGGCGGACCCAGGCCCGGATCGTCTCCGAGCTGGCCGCCCGGGGCGTCACCGCCGCGGGGCTGTCCGGCATGGACGGCGGGTTGGTCCGCACCCGGCGCAAGGCGGCGGTCCGCGCCGTGTTCGGCGACAGCGTCCGGGTGGTGCGCGACAATCTCGCCGGCAAGGTCGTCGGCGTGGACACCAGGGTGCTGGAGGCGCTGCTTGCCTGCGACATCCTGCCCGTCGTCTGCCCGCCGGGGATGACGGCCGAGGGCGAGCCCACCAACGTCGACGCGGACCGGATGGCCTGCGCGATCGCGGCGGCCTGGCGCGCCGACCGGCTGCTGCTCTGCACCGACACCCCGGGCGTGCTCGCCGACCGCGACGACCCCGCCTCCGTCATTCCCGAACTGGACCGGGACGGCGCGGCGGAGCTCGTGCCCACCCTGAGCGGCGGCATGCGGATGAAGATCGCCGCCGCAGTGGAGGCGCTGGACCGCGGCGCCCTGGCGGTCCAGGTCTGCGACGGCCGGGTGGAAGCGCCGATCGCGGCCGCCCTGCGCGGCAGCGGTACCATCGTCGGAGAGGGCCGTGGCACAATATGACGATCCATCATGCCGTAACGGAAGCAAGGGTGTTGACCGACAGCGACGCCGTCGCCCTGCTCGCCGAGGTGGTGGCGGTCCCCTCCGTCTCCGGCAGCGAACGGAAGCTCGCGGAACGACTGCGGGACATCGCCGCCGCACACGGCGCGCGGAGCCACCTCGACGAGGTCGGGAACGTACACGTCCTGGTCGGGCACGGAACCCGCACGGTCATGCTGCTCAGCCACCTCGACACCGTGCCGGGCGAAGTGCCCTTCGAGCACACCGCGACCCTGGTCCGGGGCCGGGGCGCCGTCGACGCCAAGGGCCCGCTGACGGCGATGCTCGTCGCGGCGCTCAACAGCCGGGACCTCGGCCTCCGGATCCACTGGGTGGGCGCGGTCGAGGAGGAGACGCTGCACTCCCGGGGCGCCGAGCACGTCCGGGCCACCGTCCCCGTCCCGGACGCCGTGATCGTCGGCGAACCGAGCGGGGCCTCCTCGGTCACCGTCGGCTACAAGGGCATGGTCCAACTGGCGGTGCGCTGCGAGGTCGAGCGCACCCACACCGCGACCCCGGGGCCGAAGTCCAGCGAGACCCTGGTCCGCGCCCTCGCCCGGCTCTTCGACAGCTACGGCACCCGGGGCAACGACACCTTCGACGGGATCGGCATGGTCGTCAGGGACGGCAGGTTCGAACCCTTCGGGAGCTCCTGCTCGCTGCTCTTCCGGACCCCGCCGGGCACCTCCGCCGAGGACCTGCTGCGCGACGTCCGGGCCGTCCTCGGCGAACAGGTCGAGGCGTCGGTGGTGTACGAGGTGCCCGCCGTCACCGTGCCGCGCGGCTCCGCCTGCGTCCGCGCGCTGTCCCGCGCCATCGCCGCCGCCGGGCTGCGCCCCGGCCACAAGCTCAAGACCGGCACCAGCGACATGAACACCCTGAGCAGGACCTGGCGGGTCCCGATGGCCACCTACGGCCCCGGGGACTGCCACGAGGACCACACCGACAGCGAGCACATCCTGGTCCAGGAGTACCTCGACGGCATCCGCGTGCTGCGCGCCGCCCTGGCCGAACTGGACAAGACCCTTCCGGAGGCGGCGTCATGACGGAACAGCCGAGTCTGCTGGCGCTGTGGAGCGTGCCGAGGTCGCGCTCGACCGCGTTCGAGCGCGCGATGTACGAGCGCGGCGACTTCCTGGTGGTCCACGAGCCGTTCTCCCGGGTGTGCGACTTCGGCGAGGCGGACGTGGCCGGCCGCAGCTGCGCCAGCCAGGAGGAGGTGATGGCCGCCCTCGTCGACACGGCGGCCGAGCGGCCGGTGTTCTTCAAGGACACCACCGACTTCCCGCTCGACCGGCTCGGCACCGACCCGGCCTTCCTGCGCCGGTGCCGGCACGCCGCGATGGTCCGCAACCCCCGGGACACCGTGCGCTCGCACCTGGTGATGCAGGCCGACGCGACGTCCTCGGCGATGGGCTTCGGGCACCTGTGGGACATCGTCGGGACGGTGACCGCCGCGGGCCTGCCGATGCACCTCGTCGACGGCGACCGGCTGGCGGGCGGCGCCGAGGCGGAGGTGCGGCGGTACTGCGAGGCGATGGGGATCGACTTCCGTGCCGAGGCACTGGCCTTCAAGCAGCAGCCGCCGGCCAGTTGGGAGGCCACCGGGCGCTGGCACGCCGCGGCGGGCGAGTCGAACGCCCTGGGCGCCGCCCCGGCCGGGCGCAAGCCCTTCCCGGCGGAGCTGGAGCGGACCGCCGAGGAGCTCGAGCGGGACCAACTCCCCTACTACGCGAGGATCACGGCGGCGCTGGGCGGCGCCCCGGCGCCCGCGGGCGGCTGATCCGGTCCACAACGCACGGCACGCGAGAACGCACCGCACGCACGGCACGCACCGCACGCACGGCACGCACCGCACATCTGCACGTACGCACGAACAAGAGGAGCGGACATGAGTTTGGGCCCTGGCTTCACCAGGCTGTGGTGGTCGCAGGGGTTGTCGAATCTGGCCGACGGCCTGGTCCTGGCGGCCGTACCCCTCCTCGCCGTGGAGATGACCCGCGACCCGCTGCTGGTCGCCGGGATCACGGTGGCGCAGTTCCTGCCCTGGCTGATCTTCACGCTGCCGTCCGGAGCCCTCGCCGACCGCATCGACCGGCGCCTGATCATGGTGTGGGGCAACGCGATCCGGGCGGTCGGCTTCCTCCTGCTCGTCCTGACGCTGGCGGCGGACCTGCACAGCATCGTGGTCCTCTACCTCGCCGTGTTCCTGGCCGGCACGGCCGAGACCCTGGTGGACAACGCGGCGCTGACGGTGCCGCCGCGACTGGTCGAGCGCGCGGACCTGGAACGGGCCAACGGGCGGCTGTTCGCCACCCAGTCGGCGATCAACAACTTCGTCGGACCGACGGTGGGTGCCGCCCTGTTCGCGCTGTCGGCGATCATGGTGTTCTCCTCCACCGCCGGGCTCTTCGCCCTCGGCGCGCTGGCCGCGGTCACCCTGCCCCGGATGCTCCCCACCGCGAGCGACACCAGCGGCGGCAAGCACTCGGCGGGGGACGTCCTGCGCAGCATCCGGGCCGGCTGGTCCTACTTCTGGGAGCACCGGCTGCTGCGCCGGGTGGCGTTCATCTCCGGCTCGATCAACCTGTTCTCCTCCGCCACCGCCGGTCTGCTCGTCCTCCTGGCGACCGGACCGCTGGGCGTCTCCAAGTCCTGGTACGGCATCTTCATCGCGGTGCCCGCGGTGGGGGCCGTGATCGGCTCGCTGATCGCGGCGCGGGTGGTCCCGGCCATCGGCGGCGGGCCGGTCACCTGGCTCGCCGCGCTGGTGCCTGCGGCCAGCTACCTCGTGCTCGGCCTCAGCGGGAGCATCGTGCTCTCCGAGATCATCATGTTCCTCGCCGCCATCTCCACGGCCCTGAACCAGATCGTGGTGAGCACGCTGCGGCAGGCCGCCGTCCCCGACGAACTCCTCGGCCGGGTCACCGCCGCCTACCGGCTGATCGTGCTCGGCGCGGTGCCGGTCGGCGCGCTGACCGGCGGCGGCCTGGGCCGCTGGCTGGGCCCCGAGCACGCCTTCGTGGTCTGCGGCATCGGACTGGCGCTGGCCGCCGTGGTGTTCGCCTCCCGGGTGACCACGCGCGCCCTGCGCGAGGCCGAGCGGGACGTACGGCCCGCGAGCGCCGTCGAACCGATCGCCTGAGCGGTCCTCCCGTGCCGCCGAACCGTCCAGCCCCGTGAGCAGACCCAGCCGTCGACGGTCGACGGTCGACCGTCGACCGTCGAGACAGGCCGAGCAGCCGAGAACAGGAGATCCCGTGACCGAGAACCGCGACGTCGTGTGCAAGGCCGAGTACGAGCCGCCGGCCGACGAGCTGGAGCAGCAGGTGGCCGACGTCATGGCCGAGGTGCTCGGCGTCGACCTGGTGGGCCGCCGCGACAGCTTCTACGACTTCGGCGGCACCTCGCTGGCGGCCATCCGGATCTGCGCCCGGATCGAGCGTCGGCTCGGCTTCAAGGTCGACCCCGCCTGGCTGCTGGAGTACGACGAACTGGCCGACTTCGCCGAGCAGATCCGGCTCGGTGCGGAATGACCGCCGCTTCCGGCGTTCCCGCTTCCGGCGTTCCCGCTTCCGGCGTCCCCGTGACGGACGCCCCGCGGCCGGGGAGCGTGCACGCCGCGGTGGCCGCCCACGCCGCCCGGGCGCCCGGGGCGCTCGCCCTGGTCCACGGCGAGGAGCGGATCGACTACCGGACCCTGGTCTCGGCGGCCCGCGCCCTCGCGGGCCGGCTGACCGGCTGGGGAGTGCGGCCCGGGGACATCGTCCCGCTGCTGCTGCCGCGCGGCGCCCAGCTGATCGCGCTCCAGCTCGGCGTGCTGATGAGCGGCGCCGCGTACGCGACCCTGGACCCGCGCTGGCCCGCGAGCCGCCTCGCCGCGATCCTCGCCCAGCTCGACGACCCGGTCGTGGTCGGCCGGCCCGGCGGCGAGCCGCTCGGCGTCACCAGGACGCTCGCCCCCGGCCCGCTGGCCGCGCTCGCGGCCGGGGCGGCGGCCGAGCCGTTCGCCCCGGTGCGGACCGCCCCGGACGACCTGGCCACGGTGTTCTTCACCTCCGGCAGCACCGGCGTCCCCAAGGGGGTGCTGATCCCGCACCGCGCCGTCACCCGGATGTTCGGCCCGGGCGGACTGGACGGCTTCGGACCCGGGCACACCACCGCGCAGGTCGCCCCCGGCGCCTGGGACATGTACGCCTTCGAGCTGTGGGGCCAGCTGACCACCGGCGGTACCTGCGTCGTGGTCGAGGAGAACCACCTGATGCCCGGGCGGCTGCGGGCCCTCGTCGCCGAGCAGGGCGTGGACACGCTCTGGCTGACCACCTCCCTGTTCAACCTGGTCGTCGACGAGGACCCGGACGCCTTCGCGGGCCTGGGCACGCTCTACGTCGGCGGCGAGAAGCAGTCCCCCCGGCATGTCGCGCGCTTCCTGGAGCGCTTCCCCGACCTGCCGCTCTGGAACGGCTTCGGCCCGGCCGAGAACTGCATGCTGACGACCGTGCACCGGATGCGGCCGGCCGACACGACCGTCCCCACCGGCATCCCCGTCGGCCTGCCGGTGCCCGGCACCACCGTGCTCCTGCTGCGCGAGGACGGCACACCCGCGCCGCCCGGCGAACGCGGCGAGATCGTCGCGCTCGGCCCCGGCGTGGCGCTCGGCTACCTGAACAACGCGACGCTGACCCGCGAGCGGTTCCCGACCCTGGAGGTCGACGGCGAACGGCGCCGCGCCCTGCGCACCGGCGACCTCGGCCTGCTCGACGAGCACGGGGTCCTGCACTACCACGGCCGCCGGGACCGGCAGGTCAAGCTCAGCGGCAACCGGATCGAGCTCGGCGACATCGAGGCCGCCGCCGGCGCGCTGCCGGAGATCCGCACCTGCGCCGCCGTCGCGCGGACCGACGCCGGCGGGACGGTCGAGCACATCGCGCTGGTCTACACCCTGGCCGAGGGCGCCGAACTGACCGCGCGGGACGTCCGCAGGAGGCTCACCGGCACGCTCCCGGCCTACGCCGTGCCCGGCCGGTTCGAGCAGCTGGACGAGCTGCCGAGGCGCGAGAACGGCAAGGTCGACCTGTCGGCTCTGGAGAGGCGCCCCCGCTGATGCGCGAGTTCCCGCAGACCTACGAGCAGGAGGCGCTCTGGATCGCCGACCGGTTCCTGGGCGACCCCTCACCGTTCCTGGAGACCTGGGCCCAGCGCATCCTGGGGCCGCTCGACGTCCCGGCCCTGGAGCGCGCCCTGGCCGCCCTGGTCGCCCGGCACGCCGTGCTCCGCAGCGGGTTCGGCCTCGGCGACGACGGCCCGGTGCAGAGCGTCGACCCGGCCGGCACCGTCCCGCTGGAACGCCTGCCCTGGCCCGGCGGGGAACTGCCCGGCGGTGACCTGCCCGGCGGGGGACTGCCCGGCGGGGAGCCGCACCACGGCGATCTGTACGACACGCTGCGCCGGGCCGGGCAGCGACCGCTCGACCTGACCGCCTCGCCCGCCCGGTTCACCCTCTACGACCGGGCGCCGGACGAGCACGTGCTGCTGCTGCAGATCCACCACGTCGCCGTCGACGACGCCTCCCTGGTGCTGCTCGACCGGGAACTGTCCGCCCTGTACACCGAGGAGACCGGCGGCGCCCCGGCCGGGCTCGAACCGCCCGCGCTGCTGCTCGGCGAACACGCCGTCCGCGCCCGGGCGGCCGGGATCGCCCCGGCCGACCTCGCGTTCTGGGCGGACTTCCTGGCCGGGGCGCCGGTCCTGA
This sequence comes from Kitasatospora purpeofusca, assembly GCF_036010405.1. Lineage (NCBI taxonomy): Bacteria > Bacillati > Actinomycetota > Actinomycetes > Kitasatosporales > Streptomycetaceae > Kitasatospora > Kitasatospora purpeofusca. The sequence goes on from NZ_CP108561.1 coordinate 8,298,921, forward strand.
CCCAACTGCCGCCCCGCCCCAGGCCGCTCGCCGCCCGGCGCGGCTCCGCCTGCGACACCGTGCGGACCACCGTGCCCGCCGGACTGGGGGACGCCGTCCGCGCCGCGGCCCGCGCGCTGCGCACCACCCCGCACGTCCTGATGAGCACCTGCATGGCCGTCACCGCGGCGGCCGTGAACAGCGAGGACGTGGTGATCGGCACCCCGGTGTCCCGCCGCGGCGAACCCGACCTCGACGGCGTCTTCGGCTGTCTGACCGACCTCCTCCCGGTCCGCTACCGCGTCCCCGCCGACGCCGACTTCGCCGCGGTCTGCGCCGCCGCCAAACGCCGCTCGCTGGACGTGCTCAGGCACCGCAACGTGCCCTACGCCCGGCTCGGCGGCGGCGTCGGCCGCACCCGGGGCGTGCTGTCCGGCCAGCACCTGGGCCGGATCTGCCTCGTCCTGGACCAGTCGCCGAGCCGGCTGGAGCTGCCCGGGCTGCGCTGCGAGCGGGTGCACGTCGGCGGCGCCGCGGCGAAGTTCGACTGGCTCCAGTACGTGGTCGCGGACGGCGGCGGCTGGGACGTCCGGGCCGACTACGCCCTGGACTTCTTCACCCCGGACGAGGCGGCGCTGTTCCTGCGGCAGTGGCTGACCGCGCTGGCGGCGGCCTCGGCCGACCCCGGGGTGCCGGTGCGGGACCTGTTCGACCGGCTGGCCGCGACCGCCTGAGCCGGGCCGCCCCACCCAAGGACTTCCGGGCTTCCGGACTTCCCGACCTCCAGAAAGAGAGCGACACGCCGGTGGAAACGGAGTTGCGAACCAGCCCGACGACGCGCGCGTGCGAGTGCGGCGCGACGGTGTGGCTGACGGGCCTGCCCAGTTCGGGAAAGACGACGATCGCCCACGCCGCGGCCGAGCGCCTGCGCGCCGACGGCCGCCGGGTGGAGGTGCTCGACGGCGACGAGTTCCGCCTGACCCTCTCCGCCGGCCTCGGCTTCGGCCGCGCGGACCGGTACACGAACGTGCAGCGCATCGGACTGGTCGCGGAGGTGCTGGCGCGCAACGGCGTGCTGGTGCTGGTCCCGGCCATCGCGCCCTACGCGGACAGCCGGCAGGCCGTCCGCGAGCGGCACGACACCTCCCGCACGCCCTACCTGGAGATCCACGTCGCGACCCCGACGAGCACCTGCGCCGAACGCGACGTCAAGGGCCTCTACGCCCGGCAGGCCGCCGGGGAGCTGACCGGACTGACCGGCGTCGACGACCCCTACGAGGCCCCGGCCCACCCCGATCTGCGCATCCCCGCGCACGAGCAGACCGTCGCCGAATCGGCGACGGAACTGCTGAACCTGCTGGCGGAAAGGCGGCTGATATGAACCCCCGCCCGATCGGCACGATGACAGACGACCTCTCCGCCCTCGGCCACCTGGACGCCCTGGAGTCCGAGTCGGTGCACATCTTCCGCGAGGTGGCGGGGGAGTTCGAACGGCCGGTGATCCTGTTCTCCGGCGGCAAGGACTCCATCGTCATGCTGCACCTGGCGCTGAAGGCGTTCGCACCCTCCGCCGTGCCGTTCGCGCTGCTGCACGTGGACACCGGCCACAACTTCCCCGAGGTCCTCGACTACCGCGACCGGGTGGTGGCCGAACGCGGACTGCGGCTGCACGTCGCCTCCGTGCAGGAGTACATCGACCGGGGCCTCCTGCGCGAACGCCCCGACGGCACCCGCAACCCGCTCCAGACCGTGCCGCTCACCGAGCGGATCCGCACCGAGCGCTTCGACGCCGTCTTCGGCGGCGGGCGCCGCGACGAGGAGAAGGCCCGCGCCAAGGAGCGCGTCTTCTCGCTGCGCGACGAGTTCTCCCAGTGGGACCCGCGCCGCCAGCGCCCCGAACTCTGGCAGCTGTACAACGGCCGCCACGCGCCCGGCGAGCACGTCCGGGTCTTCCCGCTGTCCAACTGGACCGAACTGGACGTCTGGCAGTACATCGCCCGCGAGAAGATCGACCTCCCGGCGATCTACTACGCGCACGAGCGGCCGGTCTTCCGGCGGGCCGGCATGTGGCTGACGGCGGGGGACTGGGGCGGCCCCGCGGAGGACGAGCCGGTCGAGACCCGGCTGATCCGCTACCGGACCGTCGGCGACATGTCCTGCACCGGCGCCGTCGACTCCGACGCGACCACCATCGAGAAGGTCATCGCCGAGATCGCCGCCTCCCGGCTCACCGAGCGCGGCGCCACCCGCGCCGACGACAAGCTCTCCGAAGCGGCGATGGAAGACCGCAAGCGGGAAGGGTACTTCTAGACATGAGCAGCCACCACGGGACGAACAGCCACCGCGGGACGATCGGCCACCGCACCGCCGCCGAGGGCCGGTTCGGCCCGTCGCCCACCACCCTGCTGCGCTTCGCCACCGCCGGTTCCGTCGACGACGGCAAGTCCACGCTCGTCGGGAGGCTGCTGCACGACTCCAAGTCCGTGCTCGCCGACCAGATGGAGGCCGTCGAGCACGCCTCCCGCGCGCGCGGCGCCGCCGTGCCGGACCTCGCGCTGCTCACCGACGGGCTGCGCGCCGAGCGCGAGCAGGGCATCACCATCGACGTCGCCTACCGCTACTTCGCCACCCCCCGGCGGCGGTTCATCCTCGCCGACACCCCCGGGCACGTGCAGTACACCCGCAACATGGTCACCGGAGCCTCCACCGCCGAGCTGACGGTCGTCCTGGTCGACGCCCGCAACGGCGTCGTCGAGCAGACCCGCCGGCACGCCGCCGTGGCGGCACTGCTGCGCGTCCCGCACGTCGTCCTCGCGGTCAACAAGATGGACCTCGTCGACCACCGGGAGTCCGTCTTCGCCCTGATCGCCGAGGAGTTCACGGCGTACGCCACCGCGCTGGGCGTCCCCGAGGTCACCGCGATCCCGATCTCGGCGCTGGCCGGGGACAACGTGGTCGAGCCCTCCGCGCGGATGGACTGGTACGGCGGCCCGACCGTACTGGAGCACCTGGAGTCGGTGGAGGTCGGGGACGGCGCGGCCGAGGGCTCCGCCCGCTTCCCCGTCCAGATGGTCATCCGGCACCAGGGGGAGCGCTACTACGCGGGCCAACTGGTCGGCGGCCGGCTCCGGGTGGGCGAGACGGTGACCGTGCAGCCCTCCGGCCGGGTCACCACCGTCGTCGCGCTCGACGTGCTCGGCCAGGCGGCGGACGCGGTGGCCGCGGGCGCCTCGCTCAGCGTCCGGCTCGCCGACGAGATCGACGTCGGCCGGGGCGACATGCTCACCGCCGGGCCCCGGCCGCCGCGGATCACCAGGACGGTCGAGGCCACCGTCTGCCATGTCGCCGACACCCCGCTCACCGTCGGCCAACGGGTCCTGCTCAAGCACACCACCCGCACCGTGAAGGCGATCGTCGAGGACATCCCGTCGCGGCTCACGCTGGACGACCTCTCCCAGCACACGGAGCCGGGGAGCCTCGTCGCCAACGACATCGGGCGGGTCAGGGTCCGCACCGCCGAACCGCTCGCGCTCGACTCCTACGCCGACTCCCGGCGCACCGGGGCGTTCCTGCTGATCGACCCGGCCGACGGCACCACCCTCGCCGCCGGAATGGCGGGAGACGCCTTCCTGCCCGCCGCCGCACCGGTCGGCGCGGTGGCGGCGGAGGCCGACGGCTGGGACTTCTAGGGCGTTTTCCTCGTCGGGTGGTGTCCATTTCAATTTTCTTTCGGCCAACCGTGCAAGAGGTCTGTTCGAGTCCGCAGCACCCCCCTAGAGTGGACCGCGCTCCTCCACAAGTGACCTTTCCGTCACAGGAGTTCACTGGTTCATCGAGCGTTCGGCGCAGCCTGTTCCCACCATCGAGCCGGAAGGGCGGGTCCGTGACACAGGCGTTCCAGTCCCCGGGCTTCGCCGCGCTCGCGGCGGGCCGCGCGGTCGAGACGCGGCTCGTCGAGGAGCGCTGGCAGGCGGTGGCCTGGGACCTCGGGACGGACCGGCGCCGGGTCGTCACCGACCGGCCCGGCGGCGTCCACCTGAGCGAGATCGAGCCCGACGGCGACGCCATCTGGTGGTTCGACTCCGACAGCGACGAGCAGGGCCGCTGGCGGCGGGAGCCGTTCGCCGGCGGGCCGGACGGCGAGGCGCTGCACGGGGTGCCGCCCGGGCGCCCGTACGGCGTCGCCTTCGACCGGACGGGCGCGCTCGCGGCGGTGGCCCTCGGCGTCGACGGGGCCTCGCACTGCTACGTCGGACCGCCCTCGGGCGAGGCGCGGCTGATCGGCTCCGCGCCGGGCTACCTGAGCCTGGCCGACCTGTCGCCGGACGGCCGGCTGCTCGCCCTCGGCGGTCGGCCGGACGGGGACGACGCGGTGCTCCTGTGGCCGACGGACGGCGGACCGGCGGTCAGCGCGGCCGGGGGCGGCGGACTCCGGCTCTGGCCGATCGAGTTCAACCCGCTCTCCGTCCTCGACCCCGAACTGCTGCTGGTGGTCGAGGAGGACGAGCGCTACACCGTCGCGACCTGGCGGGCCGGCACCGGGCTGCGCCGCTACCCCGGCCTGTCGTTCGACGCCCAGATATCGGCCGGCTGGTACCGGGGGCCGCGCGGGGTGCTGATCCAGCACGAGCGGGCCGGGCGGAGCCGACTGCTCCTCGCCGACCTCGACCCGGCGCCCGTCGTCCGGGAGCTCGGCACGCCCGGCGGCACCATCCACGACCTGTCCTGCGCGCCGGACGGCACCCTGCACTGCGTCTGGAGCCGGGAGTCCACCCCGCCCCGCCCGCTGGTCCTGCGCCCGGAGGCGGGAGCGGGGACGGGGACGGGGGTGACGGCCGACCCCGGGCCCGACCCGGACCACCCCGGCCTGGACCTCGACGGCACCTCCCGCGGCCGCCGCTGGACGGCCCGCCCGTACGGACGGATCCACAGCTTCGTCAGCACCCCGCCCGGCCGGGGCCCGTGGCCGACGCTGTTCCTGGTGCACGGCGGCCCCGCCACCCACGACCGGGACTCCTACGACCCCCGGGTGAACATCCTGGTCGGCCACGGCTACGCGGTGGTGCGCACCAACTACCGCGGCTCCACCGGCTACGGCGCCCGCTGGCAGCACGAGTACGAGCACCGGGTCGGGCTGGCGCAGATCGAGGACCTCGCCGCCGTCCGCGCCGAGCTGGTCGCCGACGGCACGGCGCTCGCGGACCGCACCGGCCTCTGCGGGTTCTCCTGGGGCGGCTATCTGACCCTGCTGGCGATGGGTGTCCAGCCGGAGCTGTGGTCGCTCGGCATGGCCGCCCAGCCGATCGCGGACTACCCCGCGACCTACCGCGGCACCACCCCGGCCCTGCGCGCGCTCGACCGGCAGCTCTTCGGCGGCAGCCCCGACGAGGTGCCCGAGCGCTACCGCGCGGCCGACCCCCGGTCGTACGTGCACCGGGTGCGCTCGCCCGTGCTGCTGGTCGTCTCGAAGGACGACGAGCGGTGCCCGCCCGAGCAGGTGGCCCGGTACGCCGCGGACCTGCGCCGGCTGGCGGTGCCGCACGAACTGCTCCGGGTGGACGGCGGCCACTACAGCCGCCGGACCGCCGACCACCGGTCGGTGCTGGCCGCGATGGTCCGGTTCGCCGGACAGACCTGGCCGGCGCCACCCCACCGACCACCTCGGGGCGACCGTCCCGGGGGATCCACCCAGCCGTTGGAAGGAGGTGAACAGCCATGAAGCGTCGCAGCATCCAGAACGACCCGATCGGTACCCCGGAGCGTGACCGTGGCGCGGTGATCGTCCAGAACTTCGCGCTCGACATCACCAAGGCCGCACCGGTCGCGCCCGCCCTCAAGGGGCAGCCGAAGCCGAAGCCGGAGTCCAAGAAGTGATTCCCGGTCGCTCCGGGGCGCCTCGGCGCCCCGGAGCGACACCCCGCGCACCGCCCCTGCCCACCGCCCGGGTCCACCGTCCGCGCACGACAGAAGTGGCCATCATGCGTATCGTCCTGCTGCACATGCCCTGGGGTGCGATCGACGTGCCGTCGCTGGCGCTCGGGATCCTGCACACCGCCGCCGCCCGCGCCGGCCACGAGGTCGAAGTGCGCTACGCCAACCTGGACTTCGTGGACTGGGCGGCCGAGACCGCCGGGTTCGGCGTGGACGACTACGAGTACTTCTCCGAGAAGTCCTACTTCCAGGGCGCGGGCGACTGGGCCTTCGCCGGCGCGCTGTACGGCGACGACGAGCCCGCCCCGGGCTTCGCCGAATCCGCCGACGCCGAGAGCTACTTCGAGTACCTGGCCACCAACGGCGCGAGCGAGCAGGAGATGGCCCTCACCCGGGCCACCCGGGCGCTCGCCCCCGTGTTCATCGCGCGGCTGGTCGAGGAGATCGCCGCCGACCCGCCGGACCTGGTCGGCTTCACCACCACCTTCCAGCAGAACACGGCGAGCCTCGCCGCCGCCCGGCTGCTCAAGCAGCGCTGCCCGCAGGTGCGGACGGTGTTCGGCGGCGCGAACTGCGACGGCCCGCAGGGCGCCGCGCTGCACCGCAACTTCCCCTTCCTGGACTACGTGGTGCGCGGCGAGGGCGAGGCTGCCTTCCCGGCGCTGCTGGCGGGCGGCGACCTCGCCGACGTCCCCGGACTGTGCTGGCGGGACGGGTCCGGGACGTCGACGGCCAACGAGATGTCGAGGCGCCCGCTGCCGCCCGCGGCGATCCTGACGCCCCGCTACGACGGCTTCTACGAGCGGCTGGACGCCTCGGTCGCGGCCGGCTGGGTCGACCCCAAGCTCGTCCTCGAAGGCTCCCGGGGCTGCTGGTGGGGGGAGAAGCACCACTGCACCTTCTGCGGTCTCAACGGCTCCTCGATGGAGTTCCGCTCCAAGCCGCCGGCGGACTTCCTGGCCGAGGTGCTCACCCTCGCCGAGCGCCACCAGCTGCTGGACGTCTACGTGGTCGACAACATCCTGGACATGGGCTACTTCGACACCGTCCTGAAGTCCCTGGCCGAACTCCCCGTCGACCTGCGGCTGCACTTCGAGATCAAGGCCAATCTGCGCCGCCACCAGTTCCAGCTGCTCGGCGACTCCGGCGCGGCCCAGGTGCAGCCCGGTATCGAGAACCTGAGCACCCGGGTGCTGCGGATCATGGACAAGGGGGTGACGGGCTGCCAGAACGTGCGCGCGCTGCGGGACGCGCAGAGCGCCGGCGTCTCGGTCACCTGGAACTACCTCTACGGCTTCCCGGGCGAGCGGCCGGACGACTACGAGTCGGTGATCCGCCAGCTGCCGGTGCTGCACCACCTGGACCCGCCGACCGGCGCGGGACGGATCGCGATCGAGCGGTTCAGCCCGTACTTCGACCGCCCCGAACTGGGCTTCGCGATCACCAGGCCGGCCTTCCAGTACCGGGCGACGTACCGGCTGCCGGAGAGCGAACTCAACCAGCTGGCCTATGTGTTCACCGCACCACCGCGGGGGATCGGCGGCGAGGTCGCGGAGCGGCTGGGCGAGGCGGTGGACACCTGGCTCGCCCGGTTCCCCGACAGCCGGCTCACCTACCGTGAGGCGGGCGGGCGGATCGTGCTCGTCAACACCCGGCCCGGCTGGGACTGGCGGGTGGCCGAGCTGACCGACCCGGTGGAGATCGCCGCCTTCCGGCTGCTGGGGCAGCCCCGCTCGCCCGCCGCGCTGGCCGCGAAGCTCCCCGGCGGCGCGGCGGCGGTCGAACCGGTCCTGGAGCGGTTCACCGCGCTGGGCCTGCTGTTCCACGACGGGGACAGCTACCTCCAGGTCGCCGTCGAGTCCGACAACCAGGTGCTGATGCGGATGCGGCACCGGCACGGCCCCGCCGCCGCCCTTCCCCCCGGTCCTCGCACGGAGACCGTGACCGGGAGCGAGACCGAGGAGGTGCTGGATGCCGTCCCGATCGGCTGAGCGGACCGACGCCGGGGCCTGGCGGGCGGCCGGACCGGAGGCCGAGCTCTGGCTCGACTACGACCCCGCCGCAAGGGAGTTGCCGGGCATCGCGCTCGGTCGCCGGACCCTGGGCGGACCGGCGGGGGAGGAGATCACCGCACTGCACCGGGCCGGGGTGCGCTGCCTGCGGCTGACCGAGCCGGTGCGGCTGTGCGCCGACGCGCCGGCGGCCTCGGCGCGGGCCCTGATGCTGCTGCGCGAGGCGACCGGACAGGGGCTGGCCGTGCTCTGGCACGCGGTCTGCACCGACGGCTGCGCGGAGCAGCGGCGGTTCCACCACCTGTACCCGCCCGAGGAGTCGACCGGTGCGGCGGCCGAGGTCGCCGCCGACTGGCGGGCGAGCTACTTCCCGAGCAAGTGCGTCTACCGGCGCGGCCCCGGCTTCGTCGAGGTGCGCGACCGCCGCTTCGGGACGCTGGAGCTGTTCACCATCGACGAGCCCGGTCACCTGGCCCAACTGGACGCGCTGGCCGACGGTGTCGAGCTCGGCCGACTGCCGGAGGCCGTCCACCGGGACTTCGCCGAGGCGGGCCTGATCGCCGAACAGGCCGGGCGGGTCTGGTTCCTGCCCATGCGGGTGCGCCGCTGGCCGTTCCCGTCCCTGACCGTCTGACCGTCTGACCTGTCCAGCTTGTCCGCCCGTCCGACCTGCCCGACCGTCCGACCCGTTCGAGGAGAGAAGCATGAGCACCGCGGTCGACGACGCCGCCGCGCGGATGTCCGCGTTCATCCGCGACCCCTACCCCACGCTCGCCCGGATCCGCGAGGCCGGCGCGGTCTCCGTCGTGGAGTTCGGCGAGGGCCTGCCGGTCTACCTGGTGACGCGGTACGAGGACGTCCGGGCCGCGCTGATGGACCCGAGGTTCGGGCAGGACGTCCGCCGCAGCCAGGCCATCGCCAGCGGACGGGGCGCCGGTCTGACCCTCGGCTCGGACGTCGTCCACATGCTCAACAGCGACCCGCCGGACCACACCCGGTTGCGCCGACTGATCCAGGGCGTCTTCACCCGCCGCCGGGTCGACCTGATGCGGCCGCTGGTCGAGCGCATCGCCGGCGGCCTGCTGGACGGGCTGCGCGGGCGGAGCACGGCCGATCTGGTGACGGACTTCGCCTTCCCGCTGCCGATCATGGTCATCTGCGAACTGCTGGGCTTCCCCCCGGAGGACATGCAGTCCTTCCGCACCTGGTCGACGGCGATCCTGACCCAGGGCGGCGAGATGACCTTCGACCAGGCCACCGGCGAACTGAACGACTACCTCCGGGAGTTGATGACCACCCGGCGGGCTTCCCCGCGCACGGACATCCTCACCGACCTGGTGCGGGCCTGCGACGCCGGGGAGCTCAGCGAGAAGGAGGTGTTCTCGATGGTCTTCCTGCTGCTGATCGGCGGCCACGAGACCACCGTCAACCTGCTCGGCACCGCCACCCTGGCCCTGCTCCACCACCCGGACCAACTGGCCTGGCTGCGCGCCAACCCGGCGGCGATGCCGGTCGCGATCGACGAGTTCCTGCGCTACGAGTCCCCGGTGAGCATGGCCACGATGCGGTTCACCAACGCCGAGGTGACGGTCGACGACGTGGAGATCCCGGCGGACGAGCTGGTCCTGCTCTCGCTCGGCGCGGCCAACCGGGACCCCGCCCGCTTCACCGACCCGGACCGGCTGGTCCTGGACCGGAACGACCCGGGCCACCTGGCCTTCGGGCAGGGCCTGCACCGCTGCCTCGGCTCCTTCCTCGGCAAGCTGGAGAGCGAGGTGGCGCTCACCGGCCTGCTGGAGCGCTTCACCCGGATCGAGCTGGCCGCCCCGGAGGAGACCCTGCCGTGGCGCAACACGATCATGCTGCGCGGTCTGGAGTCGCTCCCGGTCTCGCTCGATGGCTAGCAGCACGGGCACGGACCGTGATCCGAAGGCGGGACTGCTGCGCTTCCGCCCCCGGATCGGCCTCGCGCCGCTGCGCTCGCGCGGCTACCGGCTGCTGGTGATCGGCCAGGGCACCTCGGAGTTCGGCAACGCGTTCCAGGTCGTCGCCCTGCCGCTGCTGGTCCACGCCCTCGGCGGCGGCGCCCGCCAGCTGAGCCTGGTGGTCGCCGCCTACGGCGCGGGACGGCTGGCCGCCACCCCGCTCGGCGGGATGTTCGCCGACCGGTTCGGCGCCTGGCGGGTGATGATGGCCGCCGACCTCGGCCGACTGCTCGCCACCGCCGGACTGTGCGCGGCCGCCGCCGCCGGAACGTCGAACTTCTGGTTGATCGGCGCCCTCGCGCTGCTGGTCGGCCTCGGGGCGGGGGTCTTCCTGCCGGCCGCCTGGGCGATCACCCCGACCCTGCTGCCCGCCGAGGACCTGCACGCGGGCAACGCGCTCAACAGCACGGTGACCTTCGGCGCCGGCCTGCTCGGCCCGGCGGCGGCCGGCCCCCTGGTCGCCTGGCTGAACCCGGCCGTCGCCCTCGGCCTGGACGCGGCGACCTTCGCCGTGTCGGCGGCGACCCTGCTGCTGATCGGCCGCGGTGCCCTGGTCGCACCACCCCGCCCGATCTCCGAACGGGCCTCCGTACCGAGGAACTTCCGCGCCCTGCTGCGGGAGTCGCCGCTGCTGCGCGCGGTGCTGACGGTGACGGTGATCGCCAATCTGACGGTCGGCGGCGCCACCAGGGTCGCCCTGCCGACCCTGGCCACCGACGGCTTCGCGGCCGGCGCCGTCGGCCTCGGCCTGCTGCTGGCCGCCTTCACCGGCGGCGCGCTCGTCGGCGGCCTGTTCGCGGCCGGCCTCACGGCGGTGCGCTCGCGCGGCCGCACGGCCATGCTCTCCGGCCTGGTGATGGGCGCGGCGATCGGCCTGGTGCCGTTCACCGGCCTCGTCGGCGCCCTGCTGCTCCTGCTCGTCGCCGGCGGCGCCAGCACGGTGACCAACGTCCTGGTCGTCACCGGCGTCCAGAAGAGCACCCCGCCCGCCCTGTTGGCCCGGGTCATGGCGGCCATCACCTTCTGCGGTCTCGGCGTCTTCCCCGTCTCCGTGATCGCGGCCGGTGCGGCGGTCGAGGCCTTCGGCAGCAGCGGCGTCCTCGCGACCACCGGCCTCTGCCTGCTCGGCGCCTTCGGCTACGCCCTGACCCGCCCCGAGATCCGCGAGCTGTGAGCCCACCGCCTCAGCAGGCGCAGGAGATGCCCGAGCGCGGGGCCGTCAGGTCGTCGATCGGCCGCCGCTCGGAACCCTCGGCGGTCTCGAAGACGAAGCCCTCACGGACCCAGTACTCGAAGCCGCCGAGCATCTCCTTCACCCGGTAGCCGAGCCGGGCGAAGGCGAGCGCGGCCCGGGTGGCACCGTTGCAGCCGGGCCCCCAGCAGTAGGTGACCACGGTGGCCCCGCGGTCGACCAGCTCCGGGATCCGGGCGGTGGGCAGGTGCAGCGCGCCGGGGATGTGCCCCTGCGCCCAGGCGACCTCGCTCCGCGAGTCGACGAGGACCAGCCCGGGCACCCCCGCCGTGAGGTCGGCCCGCACGTCCGAGACATCGGCCTCGAAGCTGAGCCGGGAGAGGAAGTGCGCCTCGGCCACGGCCGGCTCGGCGGGCGGAACGGAGAGAACGGCGCTGGTCATGGTGGGCTCCCGAGGACTTGGTCGATCCGTGCTGACACCTCGATCCTGTCGCACCCCCACCCGGCCCACGAGTGTCGTGATCGCCGCTGTCCGCCAAGATCCCGCCACCCCCCTCGACCGGTCGCAGTCGCGCTGCGGCGTTCGACCGTGCGCCCCGCGGCGCCCGTGCGGGCGGCCGGCCCGAGGGCCCGCCGCCCGCACGGGGGGATCAGCCGAGCACGGTCTGCACCGTTCCCGCCGCCACCGTCCGTCCGCCCTCGCGGACGGCGAAGCCGAGGCCGGGCTCCAGCGGCACGGACTGGCCGAGCGTCACCGTGACCTCGACAGTCTCGCCCGGCAGCGCGACGGTGACCCCGTCGGGCAGCCGGACCTCGCCGACCACGTCGCCCGTCCGCAGGTGGAACTGCGGACGGTAACCGCCGGTGATCGGTGTGCGGCGGCCGCCCTCGGCCGTCGACAGCAGGCGCAGCCGGGCGGTGAAGCCCGTGTGCACGGAGGCGCTGCCGAGTGCCGCGACCACCTGTCCGCGCCGGACCTGCCCGCGCTGCACCCCGCGCAGCAGCAGCGCGACGTTGTCGCCGGCCTCCGCGGACTCCATGGTCCGGCCGAAGGTCTCCACGCCGGTCACCACGGACTGCACCTCCGCGTCGTGGCCGAGGACCTCCACCCGGTCGCCCGTCCGGACCCGTCCGCGCTCGACCGCGCCGGTCACCACCGTGCCGCGGCCGGTGATGGTGAGCACGTTCTCGATCGGCAGCAGGAACGGCGCGTCGGTGTACCGCACCGGCGTCGGCACGTGGGCGTCCACCGCGTCCAGCAGCCGCAGCAGCGCGGCCGACCAGTACGGGTCGCCCTCCAGCGCGCGCAGCCCGGAGACCGGGACCACCGGCAGGGACGCGCCGTCGTACCCGTGCGCGCCGAGCAGCTCGCGCACCTCCAGCTCGACCAGCTCCAGGAGTTCCGGGTCGCCCGCGTCGGCCTTGTTCAGCGCCACCACGACGTGCTCGACGCCGATCTGACGCGCCAGCAGGACGTGCTCGGCCGTCTGCGGCATGATGCCGTCCCGGGCGGAGACGACCAGGATCGCCCCGTCCAGCTGCGCCGCACCGGTGATCATGTTCTTGACGAAGTCGGCGTGGCCGGGCATGTCGACGTGCGCGTAGTGCCGGGTCGCCGTCTCGTACTCGACGTGCGAGATGTTGATGGTGATGCCGCGGGCGGCCTCCTCCGGGGCCCGGTCGATCCGGTCGAACGGGACGAAGGTGCCGCCGTCGCGGTCGGCCAGGACCTTGGTGATGGCCGCGGTGAGGGTGGTCTTGCCGTGGTCGACGTGACCCATGGTGCCGATGTTCAGGTGCGGCTTGCTGCGCACGAAGGCCTGCTTGGCCATGGTTTCTCTCCGGGAGTCGTCAGTGAGCTGACGGGACCTCTGCGACGGGCCGACCTTCCCCGTCCGAGGTCCCGGGGACGACCCGGGGAAGGTCAGCTTCGTGCGCCGTCGAATGCGGCTGCGACTGCCTGGGCAGCAGCCATCGCGCCCGCGACTGCGGGGTATGCGGCGATGGCGTACTGGAACATGCGGCTCATCATGCCGGTGCGCGCGGCGGCCCGCGAGCGAATTTCCGCAGGGCACCGGTCGGCGGTGCCACGGCGGCCCGGATCGCGGGCGCCGACGGCGGTGCGGCGCGCGGCGTCCTCGACTCCGGCCTGCCTTGACTGCGGCACTACGACCTGGCCGGGATCCTCACCAGGGCCCGGGTCTCACCGTCCGGCCACCTGGCCGCCTGGACGGTCTTCCTCAGCGGTGACTCCTACGCCGGAATGTCGAGTGCCCCTCGCTCTCCCCGGACAGGACCGCGTCGCCTACAGGAGGAGGGATCCCGCACAGCCCGACGACGACCCCTGGCGGCTGTACGTCCTGGACCTCCGCACCCTCGCCTACGCGATGCCGAGCGACAGCGGCAGCGACCTGTGGAGCGTCCCCGCCGACGGTTCGGGCGTCGGCCCTGCTCGTCGCCGCCGTGCTCGCACCGGCAGTGGTGCGGTGAGGGACCTCCTTCAACGACCCCGCGGCACGGCCGGGGCCGGGCCGGTCCGGTGTCGCCGCCCCCACTCCCAGTACAACCCGTAGACGTGAGTCTTCGCTGGATACCCTCCAGGCTCAACCCGCTCTCGCGGATTGCCGTGCGGAGCGCGAGATCGAACGGACCCCCGCGTAGGACCTGGGCGAGTTCGCCGACCAGCTCCGACCCGACCGGGTCCTCCGGTCCGGGCCGTCCCCCTTGTCCGGGCGGGGGGTGTCTGACGCGTCCGTCGCCCGTTTTGAATCGGGCACCGATCAGCAGTACTGTTTTCCAGTCGCTCGACAGGGAGCACCGGACACGCATCGGCGCGGACGGTCCCGGGGCGGCCAATCCTTCGAACGCACGACTTCCCGTTCCGGGTCGGTCCCGCCATGTGCGCAATCGGCCCGGTGCAGTTCCGGCGTGCTCGTTTTCGGGATTGCGGCCGGATTCGCTTTTCGGAGCGTGGGTCGGCTAAAGTTTTGGACGTCGGACGGGGTGCGAATCCCGGAAAGACGCCGGCGAGTCGGACGAATGAAACTCCGGAAAACGGAGCGGAAAACGTCTGATAAGCTGGGAACACGAAAGAACGAAGCGCCCGGAGGGCCGGTGTGAAAGCCGCCTGAAGGAAGTGTCCGTTCCTTGAGAACTCAACAGCGTGCCAAAAGTCAACGCCAGATATGTTGACATCCCCGGCCTCAGGGTTTCCTGGGGTTGGAGATTCCTTTTGAAGTAAGACACTAGCGAGGACGCAGTGCGCGGGACCGCCCAATTCCGGTGGTTGCCGTGCCGCTCGACGCGAGTGTAGACCGGCCCCTTCTAATCATTGGGCCGAGTAAACATTCACGGAGAGTTTGATCCTGGCTCAGGACGAACGCTGGCGGCGTGCTTAACACATGCAAGTCGAACGGTGAAGCCCTTCGGGGTGGATCAGTGGCGAACGGGTGAGTAACACGTGGGCAATCTGCCCTGCACTCTGGGACAAGCCCTGGAAACGGGGTCTAATACCGGATATGACCTGGGACCGCATGGTCCCGGGTGTAAAGCTCCGGCGGTGCAGGATGAGCCCGCGGCCTATCAGCTTGTTGGTGGGGTAATGGCCTACCAAGGCGACGACGGGTAGCCGGCCTGAGAGGGCGACCGGCCACACTGGGACTGAGACACGGCCCAGACTCCTACGGGAGGCAGCAGTGGGGAATATTGCACAATGGGCGAAAGCCTGATGCAGCGACGCCGCGTGAGGGATGACGGCCTTCGGGTTGTAAACCTCTTTCAGCAGGGAAGAAGCGCAAGTGACGGTACCTGCAGAAGAAGCACCGGCTAACTACGTGCCAGCAGCCGCGGTAATACGTAGGGTGCGAGCGTTGTCCGGAATTATTGGGCGTAAAGAGCTCGTAGGCGGCCTGTCGCGTCGGATGTGAAAGCCCGGGGCTCAACCCCGGGTCTGCATTCGATACGGGCAGGCTAGAGTGTGGTAGGGGAGATCGGAATTCCTGGTGTAGCGGTGAAATGCGCAGATATCAGGAGGAACACCGGTGGCGAAGGCGGATCTCTGGGCCATTACTGACGCTGAGGAGCGAAAGCGTGGGGAGCGAACAGGATTAGATACCCTGGTAGTCCACGCCGTAAACGTTGGGAACTAGGTGTTGGCGACATTCCACGTCGTCGGTGCCGCAGCTAACGCATTAAGTTCCCCGCCTGGGGAGTACGGCCGCAAGGCTAAAACTCAAAGGAATTGACGGGGGCCCGCACAAGCAGCGGAGCATGTGGCTTAATTCGACGCAACGCGAAGAACCTTACCAAGGCTTGACATATACCGGAAACGGCCAGAGATGGTCGCCCCCTTGTGGTCGGTATACAGGTGGTGCATGGTTGTCGTCAGCTCGTGTCGTGAGATGTTGGGTTAAGTCCCGCAACGAGCGCAACCCTTGTTCTGTGTTGCCAGCATGCCTTTCGGGGTGATGGGGACTCACAGGAGACTGCCGGGGTCAACTCGGAGGAAGGTGGGGACGACGTCAAATCATCATGCCCCTTATGTCTTGGGCTGCACACGTGCTACAATGGTCGGTACAAAGGGCTGCGATGCCGCGAGGCGGAGCGAATCCCAAAAGCCGGCCTCAGTTCGGATTGGGGTCTGCAACTCGACCCCATGAAGTTGGAGTTGCTAGTAATCGCAGATCAGCATGCTGCGGTGAATACGTTCCCGGGCCTTGTACACACCGCCCGTCACGTCACGAAAGTCGGTAACACCCGAAGCCGGTGGCCTAACCCGTAAGGGGAGGAGCCGTCGAAGGTGGGACCAGCGATTGGGACGAAGTCGTAACAAGGTAGCCGTACCGGAAGGTGCGGCTGGATCACCTCCTTTCTAAGGAGCAATGTGCCGCTTGCAGGCGAATGTCCTGCACGGTTGCTCATGGGTGGAACGTTGACTATTCGGCACACTTGGTTGGCATCCGTCAGTACTGCTTCGGCGTGGAAAACGGATTGTTGATGGGGTGTGTCGGGCACGTTGTTGGGTCCTGAGGGAACGGCCGTATGGTCTGTTGCTTCAGTGATGCCGGTCTCATGCGAGGCGAGTTTTCGGACTTGTCGAGTGTGGGTGTCTGGTCGTTGTTTGAGAACTGCACAGTGGACGCGAGCATCTGTGGCCAAGTTTTTAAGGGCGCACGGTGGATGCCTTGGCACCAGGAACCGATGAAGGACGTGGGAGGCCACGATAGTCCCCGGGGAGCCGTCAACCAGGCTTTGATCCGGGGGTTTCCGAATGGGGAAACCCGGCAGTCGTCATGGGCTGTCACCCATACCTGAACACATAGGGTATGTGGAGGGAACGCGGGGAAGTGAAACATCTCAGTACCCGCAGGAAGAGAAAACAACCGTGATTCCGGGAGTAGTGGCGAGCGAAACCGGATGAGGCTAAACCATGAGCGTGTGAGACCCGGCAGGGGTTGCGCTGATGGGGTCGTGGGATTTTTCTTGACCGGTCTGCCGGCCGGTCGGCGAGTCAGAAACCGTACAGGTAGTCGAAGGACATGCGAAAGGTCCGGCGTAGAGGGTAAGACCCCCGTAGACGAAATCTGTACGGCTCGTTTGAAGAACTCCCAAGTAGCACGGGGCCCGAGAAATCCCGTGTGAATCTGGCGGGACCACCCGCTAAGCCTAAATATTCCCTGGTGACCGATAGCGGATAGTACCGTGAGGGAATGGTGAAAAGTACCGCGGGAGCGGAGTGAAATAGTACCTGAAACCGTGTGCCTACAAGCCGTGGGAGCGTCGGACATGCAGCTTGCTGTGTGTCTCGTGACTGCGTGCCTTTTGAAGAATGAGCCTGCGAGTTTGCGGTGTGTAGCGAGGTTAACCCGTGTGGGGTAGCCGTAGCGAAAGCGAGTCCGAACAGGGCGATACAGTTGCATGCCCAAGACCCGAAGCGGAGTGATCTAGCCATGGGCAGGTTGAAGCGGAGGTAAGACTTCGTGGAGGACCGAACCCACCAGGGTTGAAAACCTGGGGGATGACCTGTGGTTAGGGGTGAAAGGCCAATCAAACTCCGTGATAGCTGGTTCTCCCCGAAATGCATTTAGGTGCAGCGTCACGTGTTTCTTGCCGGAGGTAGAGCACTGGATAGGCGATGGGCCTCACCGGGTTACTGACCTTAGCCAAACTCCGAATGCCGGTAAGTGAGAGCGTGGCAGTGAGACTGTGGGGGATAAGCTCCATGGTCGAGAGGGAAACAGCCCAGAACACCGACTAAGGTCCCTAAGCGTGTGCTAAGTGGGAAAGGATGTGGAGTCGCAGAGACAACCAGGAGGTTGGCTTAGAAGCAGCCACCCTTGAAAGAGTGCGTAATAGCTCACTGGTCAAGTGATTCCGCGCCGACAATGTAGCGGGGCTCAAGCACATCACCGAAGTCGTGTCATTGCAGCATATAGGGCCAACGCCTGCTGTGATGGGTAGGGGAGCGTCGTGTGCCGGGTGAAGCGGCGGTGGAAACCAGTCGTGGACGGTACACGAGTGAGAATGCAGGCATGAGTAGCGATACAAGAGTGGGAAACTCTTGCGCCGATTGACCAAGGGTTCCTGGGTCAAGCTGATCTGCCCAGGGTAAGTCGGGACCTAAGGCGAGGCCGACAGGCGTAGTCGATGGACAACGGGTTGATATTCCCGTACCCGCTTTGAAGCGCCAACGCTGAACCAGGTGATGCTAAAGCCGTGAAGCCGGCCCGGAGTCTTCGGACGAAGGGACGTGGTGGAGCCGCTGGACCAAGTCTGTACTAGGTGAGCGATGGGGTGACGCAGGAAGGTAGTCCAGCCCGGGCGGTGGTTGTCCCGGGGTAAGGGTGTAGGCCGAGTGATAGGCAAATCCGTCACTCATCAAGGCTGAGACCTGATGCCGAGCCGATTGTGGTGAAGTGGATGATCCTATGCTGTCGAGAAAAGCCTCTAGCGAGTTTCATGGCGGCCCGTACCCCAAACCGACTCAGGTGGTCAGGTAGAGAATACCGAGGCGTTCGGGTGAACTATGGTTAAGGAACTCGGCAAAATGCCCCCGTAACTTCGGGAGAAGGGGGCCATTCCTGGTGACGGCACTTGCTGCCAGAGCTGGGGGTGGCCGCAGAGACCAGCGAGAAGCGACTGTTTACTAAAAACACAGGTCCGTGCGAAGCCGTAAGGCGATGTATACGGACTGACGCCTGCCCGGTGCTGGAACGTTAAGGGGACCGGTTAGCTCTGATTCGTCGGGGCGAAGCTGAGAACTTAAGCGCCAGTAAACGGCGGTGGTAACTATAACCATCCTAAGGTAGCGAAATTCCTTGTCGGGTAAGTTCCGACCTGCACGAATGGCGTAACGACTTCTCGACTGTCTCAACCATAGGCCCGGTGAAATTGCATTACGAGTAAAGATGCTCGTTTCGCGCAGCAGGACGGAAAGACCCCGGGACCTTTACTATAGCTTGATATTGGTGTTCGGTTCGGCTTGTGTAGGATAGGTGGGAGACTTTGAAGCCGTGACGCCAGTCATGGTGGAGTCGTCGTTGAAATACCACTCTGGTCGTGCTGGATGTCTAACCTGGGTCCGTGATCCGGATCAGGGACAGTGTCTGGTGGGTAGTTTAACTGGGGCGGTTGCCTCCTAAAGAGTAACGGAGGCGCCCAAAGGTTCCCTCAGCCTGGTTGGCAATCAGGTGTTGAGTGTAAGTGCACAAGGGAGCTTGACTGTGAGACTGACGGGTCGAGCAGGGACGAAAGTCGGGACTAGTGATCCGGCGGTGGCTTGTGGAAGCGCCGTCGCTCAACGGATAAAAGGTACCCCGGGGATAACAGGCTGATCTTCCCCAAGAGTCCATATCGACGGGATGGTTTGGCACCTCGATGTCGGCTCGTCGCATCCTGGGGCTGGAGTAGGTCCCAAGGGTTGGGCTGTTCGCCCATTAAAGCGGTACGCGAGCTGGGTTTAGAACGTCGTGAGACAGTTCGGTCCCTATCCGCTGTGCGCGTAGGAGTGTTGAGAAGGGCTGTCCCTAGTACGAGAGGACCGGGACGGACGAACCTCTGGTGTGCCAGTTGTCCTGCCAAGGGCATGGCTGGTTGGCTACGTTCGGGAGGGATAACCGCTGAAAGCATCTAAGCGGGAAGCCTGCTTCGAGATGAGCACTCCCACCTCCTTGAGAGGGTAAGGCTCCCAGTAGACGACTGGGTTGATAGGCCGGATATGGAAGCCCTGTGAGGGGTGGAGTTGACCGGTACTAATAGGCCGAGGGCTTGTCCTCAGTTGCTCGCGTCCACTGTGTTGTTCTGAAACAACGACCCCCACACGTCTGGTCACGGTGTGGGTGCGGTTGACAGTTTCATAGTGTTTCGGTGGTCATAGCGTGAGGGAAACGCCCGGTTACATTCCGAACCCGGAAGCTAAGCCTCACAGCGCCGATGGTACTGCAGGGGGGACCCTGTGGGAGAGTAGGACGCCGCCGAACAATCATTGTGAAGAACCCCCGTCGGGAAACCGACGGGGGTTCTTTGCGTTCTGCGTGAATCGTCGCGGAGAAAGCCGAGAATTCGGGAAGTGTGGCTCCTCGTGCGATCGGGGGGCGGAGGGCTCAGCGCAGGTACCACTTCTGGTTCGGGGTGCCGGAGCAGTCCCACAGCTGGAGCGGGGTGCCGGCGGCGGTGCCCTTGTCCTTGGCGTCCACGCACTTGTTCGCCTGGGGGTTGACGAGGTCCTCGGGGCCCGCGAGGACGAACCGCTGGGCGGGGCTGCCGTTGCAGATCGCCACCTGGATCTTGGTGCCGTTGACGACCGATCCCCAGGCCACGTCCATGCAGAGCTCGCCGGCCCGGACGGTGCCGTCCGGGCGGAAGTCCCAGGTCTGCCAGGCGCCGCCGGTGCAGTCCTGGAGCTCCAGGCCGATGCCGTCGGTGAGCCGGCGGCCGATGGTGCCGATGCAGCGCTGCGAGCCGCGCCCGGCGACGGGGCGGCCGGGCGGCGGGGCGGGCGCGGCGGGTGCGGGCGCCTGGGTGGTGGGAGCGGGCGCCGGGGCCGGGGCGGCGGGCGGCGGTGCCGGGGCCTGGGTGGTGACAGCCGGTGGGGCCGCCGGGGCGGCCGGTTGGGCCGCAGGAGGTTGGGCGGCGGGGGCCTGCGCGGCGGCCGCCGGTCGGTCGGCGGTGCCGGCCGGTGCCGGTGCGCGGGTCTGAGGTCGGGCGGCGGCCGGTGGGAGGGCGGCGGGCCGGTCGGCGTTGTTGCGGTCGGTGGTGCCCGGCCGGTCCGGCGCCGCCTCGGCCGCCACCGGATCGGCGGGCGCCGGGGCGGGTTCGGCCGCCGGGGGAGGTGCGGAGGGCGGGTCGGCGGAAGGCTCCGGCGCGGGAGGGAGGGACGGCGGGCCGTCCGCGGGGTCGGGGGTGCCGGGTGCGGCGGCGATCGTCGTGACCGAGGGTCCGACGGGGACGGCGTCCCGGGCGGCGTGCGGTGCGGCGCCGTTCCCGGAGGGCAGCAGGGCGGAGCCGAGGGCGACGGCGCCCACCAGCGCGGCCGCGGCCGCCGTGGTGGTCCAGACCCTGGCCTGCGGCAGCAGCCCGCGCGGCGGGTTGGGGGTGTGGCGCAGGAAGCTGTCGGAGAAGCGTGCGGGCGCGGGGAGCCGGTCCGGGGCCGGGGCGCCGCCGTCCAGGTGCGTCCGGGACGCCGCGAGCTGAGGGGACTTCCCGTCGGGCACGGCGGCTGACGGTGGGTCGGGCGGTCCGGACACGTGGCCTCCAGGGCGAGGGCGGGCGCTGGGCATGCTCCTCCGGCCGTCCGGCCGCGACATGAACCCGGGGTGTCCCACGGGTGGCGGTGGCCCGACGTTCATGGCGTGTCCATCTCATGACAGTCCGGGGTGGCCCGGAGTTCACCGAAGGATCGGCCGCCCTTTCCCCCGCGGCGCTACGGTGACGGCCGTCCGGGGCGGACCCGTGATCCGAGCGAGGACGCGGCACCGTCCGGACCGGTCCCGCGAGGAGAGCAAGGCACCATCATGGAGCACACAGCCGACCAGGCCCGGCCGGGGTCGACCACCGCACCGTGGGCGGAACTCCTGGCGGCCGAACGCGAAGTCCTGCACCGCTTCATCAGCGGACTCAGCGGCAACGACCCGCACCGGGCCGAGGACATCGTCCAGGAGGCGATGTTACGGGCCTGGCAGTCCGCCGAGGCGCTGGACTGGGAACGCCGGCCGATCCGGCTGTGGCTGTTCACGGTCGCCCGCCGCCTGCTGATCGACGACTGGCGCAAGAACCGCGCGGTGCCGGTCGGCATCGCGGTCGAGGGCTTCCAGACCCCCGCGGCGGCGGACACCGCCGACCCGTCCGACCGGATCCTCGACCGGCTGGTGCTGGTCGAGGCGCTCCGCTCGCTCGACCGTATCCACCAGGAGGCCGTGGTGCACGTCCATCTCCTCGGCCGCCCCGGCGCGGAGGTCGCCCGGGCCGTCGGGATACCCGGCGGAACCCTCAAGTCCCGTACCCACCACGGTGTCCGGTCGCTGCGCCGGCACCTCGCGGACCGGGGTGTGGTCGCCTCGTGACCGGCGCCGTCGTTCCTTCCGTGACCGGGGTCCTCTCCGGCGCCGTCGTTCCCTCCGCAGCCGGTGCCGTTGTCCGCACCGGGAGCGGAGCCGCCCCCGGTGCCCCGAGCGGTCTCCCGGCCGCCGGGACCGCTGTCGCGTCGTTCCCGCCGTCCGGCCTCCTGCCGGCGATGCCCGGCACCACCACGCTGATCGGCATCGGCGGGGTCCTGGTGCTGCTCGCCGTCCTCGCCCACCTCACCGCCCGCCGTGCGGGCGGCCGGCGGGCGCTCCGGCGCCGACTGCGCCGTGAACTCGCGCTCACCGTAGGTGCGTTCGCCGCCCCGTTCGCGGCTCGACTGCGGTACGGCCGTCAACTGCGGACCGTGCGGCGGCTGCTGACCGACCGGGTCGGCTGGGCGGACGCCGAGAAGGCCGCCCTCGGCGCCGGCCGGGTGGCGGGGGCGCGCCCGTACGCCGTGCTGCTCGGCGCGCACACCGCCGGGGTGCTGGTCGCCTGCGGCCCCGGCACGCCGCCGGTCCCGCCCGAGCCGTGGGTGGTGGACGAGGCGGACCCGAGGCTCTGGTGGGCGGCCCGGGACGAGCTCCGGCCGACGGCCGCGGACGGCGGCCCGGCGCCGCTGCTGGCGCTGATCGGTACCGACGGCCCCAGCGCGGTGCTGCTCGACCTCGCGACCGGACCGGCCGTGACCGAGTTCGGCGGCGACCGGGTGCTCGCCCGTGCCGTGGTCCAGGCGGTGGCGGCGCAGTTGGACGCCCGGCTCCCGGTGGGCGCGGTGGTGGTCGCCGACGGCGTCCACGCGCGGCACGCGGGTCCGGCGCCGGTCGAGGCACTCGCCGAGGCCGACCGGTTCGCTGCGGACGGCGAGCCCGCCTTCGCCGTCTGTCCCGCGGCCCCCGACGGGTTCCGCCCTGCGGCGGGCGCCCGGATGCTGGTGCTCGGCGGCGCGCGGGGCTCGGCCCGGCTGGTGACGGTCGACCGCGACGGCCTGCGGCTGCGCGGGACGGCGCTGCGGGTCGAGGTGGTCGCACTGGCCCGGGCCACGGCCCGGATCCTGCGGGCCCTGCCGCCCTACCCGGCCTTCGCGCCGGCGGAGTTGGACGACTCCGATCTGGTGGAGCCGGGCGGAGTCCCGGTGGAGCCGGAGGAGTTGGTGGAGCCGCCGGAGCGGCAGGAGCCCTCGGAGGCAGCCGAGCCGGAGGAGCCCGAGGAGTCCGAGGAGCCCGAGGAGTCGAGGCCCGCACCGGTCACGGCGGGGACGGATCCGGATCCGTCCGAGGACCCGTCGGAGGAGCCCGGTCCGGGCGGCGAACTTCCCGGCAGCGGAACGTCGGTGGCGCTCGTGCCGCTGCAGTTCCGGGTCGGACCGGTGTATCCGGAGCCGAACCAGGGGAGTGGATCCGGTTCGGAAGCGCCGCAGTTCCGGGTCGGCCCGGTGGTACCGGACCCGACGGCCCTGCGGCTGCTGCTGCGCGGACCGGAACCGGAGGAGGAGCCGGTCGGTCCGGACGAGCCCGGGGCGGCGGAGTGGCCGGAGCCCCTCCCGGAAGCGGAAGCGGAGGCGGAGTCGGCATCCTGGCTCCCGCCCGAGGCGGCGTCCTGGCCCCCGCCGAACCCGAAACCGAACCGCAGCCCGGAACCGGGACCGGAGCCCGATCCGGGACCGGAGCCCGAGTCCGAGCCGTACGTCGAGGACGACTTCGCCGAGCCCGGGCCGGGACCGGCCGGGCACCCGGCCGGTGTCTCCGCCCGTCCCTCCGGGAGCACCCTCCTGCCCGCGACCCGGCCCGTCGGCTGACCGCGTGGCCGGTCCGTGCCCCGGCACCCCGGCCGACGACCCGCCCGCCCAGCCCCGCCTGCCCGACCCCCCTGGAGACCACCCGGTGAAGCTGACCGTCACCGTCGCCGACGGCACCGACCGCCGTGACCACGTCCTCGACCTCCCGCCCGGCGCGACCGTCGGCGAGCTGGCGGCGGCGCTGGACAGGCGGGACCCCGACCCTGCGGAGGCCGTCGGGAGCGCCGGTCCCGGGTCCGACCCCGGTCCCCCCGGCGGCGACGTCGAAGCCTTCCTGGCCGGTACGGGCGCGGCCGCTCCGCGCGGGCTCCATGTCGGGCCGCGGCGCCTGGACCCGACGACGGCGGTGGCCCGGGCGGGTGTGCGGGAGGGCGCAGTGCTCGGCCTCGGCGCCCCCGCCGACGAACCCGACCGGGTCCGCAGCAGCGCACCGGACCGGCGCCCGGACGACCCCGTGCAACTGGAGCTGCACCTCGTCTCCGGCCCCGGGGCGGGGCGGATCTGGCGGCTCGGTCCGGGCAGCCACGAGATCGGCACCGACCCGTCCTGCACGGTCCGTCTCCGGGGCTCCGGCGTTCCCGGGGGCGGCCTCTGGCTGACCGTCGGCCCGGACGGCTCGGCGGGCTGGCACCGGGCGCCCGTCGGCCCCGCGCGCCCGGATGCCCCCGGCAGCGCCGCGGGCGGCACGCCGCCCCCGGAGGAGGGCGACGAGGCGGTCGCGCTCCGCATCCCGAGCCCGCCCGCCACCGACCGAACCGACCGAACCGACCGAACCGACCGAACCGACCGAACCGCCCGCATCGGCACAGGCGAGGGCAGCACCGCCCCCGACCGCCGCGCCCGCCGCACCGGCCGGAACGCCCCGCACCCGGCCTCCCGCCGGACCGACGGCCGCACCGACGGCGGCACCGCCTGGCCGCTCGGCGCCGACCTCACCGTCGGCACAGTCCTGCTGCGCCTGGTCGAGCCGACCGAACCGGACGCCGCCGTGGTCCCGTCCGCCGACGGCATCGGCGTCGACTACAACCGCCCGCCGCGGATCGTCCCGCACCTGGACGCCGAGCGGATCCGGCTGCCCCTGCCCCCGACCGCCCCCTCCCGGCGGCCCTTCCCACTGCTGCTGATGCTGGCCCCGATCGTGCTCGGCATGGTCATGGTGGCGGTCTTCCAGTCGTACTTCTACCTGGTCTTCATCCTCTTCAGCCCGCTGATGGCCGTCTCCAACTGGATCGTCGGCCGGCGCGGCAACCGCAAGCAGCACGAGGAGGCGGTGGCCCGCTACGAGGCCCGGCGCCGCGTACTGGAGCAGGAGGTCCGGACCGCCGCCGACCGCGAGCGCCGGGTGCGCGGGGTGGCCGGGCCGGACCCCGCGACGGTCGCGCTGACCGCCACCGGCCCCGGCGGCCGGCTCTGGGAACGGCGGCGGCACGACCCCGACCACCTGGTGCTGCGGATCGGCACGGTCGACCAGCCGTCGGTGAAGGAGATCGACGACCCCGCGCGGGACGAGAACCACCGCCTGGTGCGCTGGAGCATCCCCGACGTGCCGATCGGCATCGAGGTCGCGGAGTTCGGCGTGGTGGGGGTGGCGGGTACCGAGGGCTCCGTCCAGGCATTGGCCCGCTGGCTGGTCGCCCAGTCCGCCGTCCTGCACAGCCCGCGGGACCTGCGCGTCGTCGTCCTCTCCGACCGCTCGCGCGCCGACGGCTGGGCCTGGGTGCGGTGGCTGCCCCACCTGCGCCCGTCCGGCGGCGGGGCCGGACCGGTGGTGGCCGTCGGCAACGACCCGGAGTCCACGGCCAACCGGATCTCCGAACTGGTCGCCCAGATCCAGGCCCGCCGGCGGGTGCTCGGCTCCTCCATGGGCAAGGCGATGTTCAACGAACCGGACGTCCTGGTGATCGCCGACGGGGCCCGGCAGCTGCGCGACGTGCCCGGCATGGTGCAGGTGCTCACCGACGGCCCCGGGGTACGGGTCTTCAGCGTCTGCCTCGACGCCCAGGAGCGGCTGCTGCCCGAGGAGTGCGGCACCGTCGTCCTTGCCGCCGGGCACCGCCTCACCGTCCGCCGGACCGGCGCGCCCGACCTCACCGAGGTGCGGGCCGACCTGGTCGGCGCCGGCTGGTGCGAGCAGGTGGCCAGGGCGCTCGCGCCGGTCCGCGACGTCAGCCCCGAGCACGACGCCGGACTGCCCCAGCTGGTCCGGCTGCTGGACCTGCTGCGGCTCGAACCGCCGGACGCCGCGGCCCTGCTGGCCCGCTGGCGCCGCCGCCCGGCCGCCACCTCCTTCGTCCTCGGGACGGGCTACGACGGCCCGCTCACCCTCGACCTGGTCCGCGACGGACCGCACGCCCTGGTCGCCGGGACCACCGGCTCCGGCAAGTCGGAGCTGCTCCAGTCCTTCGTGGCCTCGCTGGCCGCCGCCAACCGCCCGGACGAGCTCACCTTCGTCCTGGTCGACTACAAGGGCGGCTCGGCGTTCCGCGAGTGCGCCGAACTCCCCCACACCCTCGGCATGGTGACCGACCTGGACGCCCACCTGGTGGAACGCGCCCTGGAGTCGCTCGGCGCCGAACTGCGCCGCCGCGAGAGGCTGCTGGCCGACGTCGCGGCCAAGGACCACCCCGAGTACCGGTCCAAGCGGGTCGCGGACCCGACGCTGCCCCCGCTGCCGCGACTGCTGCTGGTGATCGACGAGTTCGCCACCCTGGTCCGCGAGGTCCCCGACTTCGTCCCGGGACTGATCGGCATCGCCCAGCGCGGCCGCTCGCTCGGCATCCACCTGGTGCTCGCCACCCAGCGGCCCTCGGGCGCCGTCACCAGCGACATCCGGGCCAACACCAATCTGCGGATCGCGCTGCGGGTCACCGACTCCTCCGAGAGCCAGGACATCATCGACACCTCCGAGGCGGTGCACATCCCGGCTTCCGCACCCGGGCGCGCCCTGGTCCGGCTGGGGCACCGCTCCACGGTGCCGTTCCAGAGCGCCTGGGCCGGCGCGGCCCGCCCCGACCCGGCCGACCCGACCGGCGCGGCCGCCGCCGAGCGGCCCCGCGGCACGGTGCGCGCCGCCGCCCTGTCCTGGACCGGCCTCGGCCGCCCGCTCGCCCTGCCGCTCGCCGCAGGGGACCCCGCCGCGCCCGCTGCGCCCGTCCCGACCGACCTCCAGGCCCTGGTCGCCGCCGCCCGCGAGGCCGCCGCCGCACTCGACGACTTCACCCCGCAGCCCAGCCCCTGGCTGCCCGCCCTGCCCGAGGAGGTGCAGCTCGACGAGGTGACGGAGCTGCTGCCGCCCCCCGGGGACGCGGCGCTCCCGGTGGTCCCCTACGCGCTGGAGGACGTTCCCCAGCTCCAGCAGCGCCGGGTCGCCACCGTCGACCTGGCCTCCTTCGGCCACCTGTACGTGATCGGCGCCCCCCGCTCCGGCCGGACCCAGGTGCTGCGCACCCTGGCCGGCTCGGTGGCCCGGACGGCCTCCTGCGCGGACGTCCACCTGTACGGCATCGACGCGGCCGGCGGCGGACTGGCCGCGCTCAACGCCCTGCCGCACTGCGGGGCGGTCGTCTCCCGGCACGACCAGGAACGCCTCGAACGCCTGCTGCACCGGCTCACCGCAGAGCTGACGCGACGTCAGGAGCTGTGCAGCGAAAGGAACGCGGCCGGACTGAACGAGCTGCGCGCCGCCCTGCCGAAGCCGGAGCGGCCCGCGCACGTGCTGCTGCTGATCGACGGCTGGGACGCCCTGTCCGGACTGCTGGACGACCACGACAACGGCCGGCTCGCCGACCTGGTCACCCGGCTGCTGCGAGAGGGTGCGGCGGCCGGCATCCATGTCGTCGCCACCTCCGAACGGTCACTGCTGGGCGGCCGGCTCGCCGCGCACAACGACCACAAACTGCTGCTGCGCCAGGGCGACCGCAACGACTACCAGCTCGTCGGGCTCTCGCCGAGCAAGGTGCCGGCCGGCATCCCGGCCGGCCGGGGCTGGCACACGCTCAGCGGCACCGAGACCCAGGTCGCGCTGCTCGCCCCCGGCGCCGGCGGCCGGGAACAGGCCAGGGCGCTGGCGGCGATCGGTGCCGAGAGCACCCGCCGGGACAGTGCGGTGCCCGCCGGGCTGCGGCCCTTCCCGGTCGCCGCGCTGCCCCGCTCGGTGGACTTCGCGGAGGCGTACGCGGCCGTCCCGGAGGAGTCCCGCCGCCCCCTGTGGGGCCTGCTCGGCCTCGGCGGCGACGACGCCGGACCGGTCGGGGTGGACCTCGCCGGGGCCGCCGCGGCCTTCGCGGTGCTCGGCCCGCCCGGATCCGGGCGCAGCACGGCGCTCGCCTCACTCGCCGTCTCGCTGCTCGCCGGCGGCACCGGGCTGGTCGTCCTGGCACCGCGCCACTCCCCGCTGCGGGCGCTGGCCCGGCACGCCGGGGTCCGGGTGCTGACCGACGCGGACCCGTCCGCGCAGGACGTGCAGGCCGCCCTGGACGCACTCGCCGGCCCCCGCGTGGTGGTGGTCGACGACGCGGACCTGCTGGCGGCGCCCGCCTGCGACCGGGTGCTCAAGGAGGTCGCCGCCTTCGGCCGGGACCGGGGTCTCGGCCTGCTCTACGCGGGGTCGGCGGACGCCCTCCAGCTGGCGATGGGGAGTTGGCTCAGCGCGGCCAAGCGGGCCCGCCGGGGTCTGCTGCTGGGGCCGAAGAGCCTCCAGGAGGGCGACATGATCGGCGTCCGGCTGCCGGTGCACCTGATCAGGGCCACCCCGGTCGCGGGCCGGGGCTGGACCACCGGGCGGGGCGGCGAGGCGATGGCCGTGCAGGTGCCGCTGACCGTGCTGCGCACCGAGGACTGAGTCGAGGGCTGAGTCGAGGACCGGGTGGGCCGGGGTGCGCGGCGCGGAGCCGCGCACCCCGGCCCGTGCGGCAGCGGCGTCAGCTGCTCTCGCGCAGGCTGCTCGCCATGTCCTGGTCCATCTGGTGCATCTGGTCCTTGATCTGGCGGAACTGCTTCGCGAAGCCCTTGATGCCCTCCATCGCGGCCAGCAGGCTGGTGTTGAACTTGTCGTACGCCTCCTGCATCGCCGGGCTGGACTGCTGGAACACCATGCCGTCGCCGAGCAGGTTGTTCACGTTGTTCTTCAGGTCGTTGAGCATCGGCACGATGTTCTCGGCCGCCGAGTCGAGCTGGCCCGAGGTGGTCTCGATCTTCTCGAAGTCGAGGGAGATGTTGGGCATGTCGCGGTCCTTTCGAAGGGGGGAACGCCGGCCGGGGAGGTCGTGGGCCCCGGCCGGTCCGGGCGGCGCCCTCAGTCGTCCTGGGAGCTCCCGCCGCCGGTCTGCTGCCACTCCCGGCCCGGCCCGTCGCGGTGGTACTGGGTCGCGGTGCCGTCGTTGTCGGTGACGGTCATGTCGCCGCTGCCGTCCTCGTGCAGATGCGTCTCGGCGTGGTTCTTGGTGCCGTCCGCGTACACGGTGTCGGTGGTGAACGAGCGGCCGTGGTCGGAGTAGCTGGTGGTGGAGGTGTAGCTCTGCCCGTCGTGGGTGACGGTGGTCTCCTCCTTGATCACGTTGTGGTCGGCGTCCAGGGTGAGGTGGGTGTGCACCGAGCCGTTCGCGGTGTCGATGGTCTGGTCGACGGGCGGTGCGCCCGGGTCGGTGGCCCGGCAGAACTCCGGCACGCTGCCGTCCGCGCCGGGGTGGCACTGGTCGGCGTGGGCGTTGCGGTACTCCCAGGCGGCCTGCCGGTCGCGCCACTGGTCGAGCCCCATGTTGGCGCCCATCACGCCCAGCCCGTCGGCGATCTGGGCGTCCACGTCGAAGAAGCCGTCGGCGACCGCGCCGAACACGTCGCCGAGCTTCTTGAGATGGTCCACGGCCCGGTTCATCGGGTCCTTGGAGAGCCGGTAGAGGCTGCGGAAGCCGTTGGTGACGTTCGGGTCGCCGAACACCGCCTGGGCGTCGCCGAGCTTCCCCGAGCCGTACTGGGAGAACAGGCTGTTGTGGAGGGTCGGGGAGATCCGGTCGGCCAGGCTGTGCAGGTCCTTGCGGGCCTCGTGCAGAACGCCGTAGTCCATCGAGAAGTCGGGCACGGGGTTTCCCTCCGGTCGGATCGGCACGCGGTTCCCGGTCGACCACGTGCCGGCGGCCCCCGCGGTTCACCGGACAACGGGTGCCGTCCGTCGCGAACGGTGAACCGCGAACGGTGAACCGTCGTGAACCGCGCGGGACCCCGGCACGTGGTCCTCCCGAGAGGTGCCGCGCGCCGCTGCGGCCGGCCGTGCCCACGGACGAGGAGGAGACGACGGTGCCCCAGCGTCCGACCGACTGGAACGCCATCGGCCTGTCCGCCGACCCCACACCGGGCGACCCGGACCGGATCGACGAGGTGCAGCGCTCGCTGGCCGACCTCGGCCGCACCGCCCGGGAGATCGACGACGCGCTCGCCGCCGTGCTCGACAAGACCGGCCAGGGCGCGTTCACCGGGCAGACGGCGGACGCCCTCCGGGACAAGATCAGCGGGCCGCTGCGGGGCTTCGTCCAGTCGGTGGCCGACGGCTTCGAGAACTCGGCCCGGGCCCTGACCACCTACTCCGGGGTGGTCCGCGACCAGCAGTGGCGCGCCGACAACGCGCTCTCCCAGGGCCGGGGCCTGGCCCAGGACGACACCCGGCGCACCGAGTTGGCGAGCACCGCCCGCCAGGCCGGCACCGCCCAGGACGAGGCCGGCCGCACCGCCGGCTCGGCCCTCAGCAGCGCCGCCCGGGGGATCAAGCAGCCGGTCTCCGACTGCGACCTGTTCTGGGAGGCGTTCCAGTGGCTGGCGATCGCGCTGATCCTGCCCGCGCTGATCTTCGGCGGGCCGATCGCGCTGCTCGCCATCGGCGTCAACCTGGCGATCTTCGTGAAGACCGCGGTCGACTTCTCCCAGGGCAAGGCCAGCGCGCTGGACCTCTTCCTGTCCGGCCTCGGCATGATCGCCCCGACCACCAAGGGCCTGCCGCTGCTCAAACTCATCAGCGCCGGGGCCAAGTTCACCTGGACCGGGATCAAGGGCGTCGCCCAGGCGGTCGGCGGCTTCTTCCGCGGCGTCTTCACCGGCGGCGGCTCGCACGCCTTCGCCTTCCTGCCCGGCCTCGCCGACCTCGCGCGGATGACCGGCGGCTGGGTGAAGGCCGGCGGCCTCTGGGTGCTGAACGGGGTCACCCGGCTGCCGCACTTCGCCGGCGTCACCTTCCGGGCGAGCGGCATCGCGGTGGTCAACGGCGTCAAGGGACTGCCCGCCCTGGTCCGGGGCCTGCCGGCCAACCTCGGCCGGTTCGGCTCCGCCTCCTGGGACTTCGCGCGCGCCCAGCTCGGCGGCGCCAAGTGGCTGCGGCTGGTGCTGCCCGTCGACGCGGCCGAGATCGGCCGGTACGGGCTGCGCGGCGCCCTGCGGATCGGCCTCTGGGAGCGCGGGGTCCTCGGCAACTTCCGGTACGGCGCACCGCTGCTCGGCACCGCCGGGCGGACCGCGGCCGCCGTCCCCGTGCCGCCCCCGGTGCACACGGTCGACGCCCTGGTGGACCTCTCCCGCGCCGACCTGGCGAAGGTCAGGGTCGGTGACTGGGCCGGTCCCCGCCGGCTGGAGATCCCGCACCTGGAACCGTCCGGCTCCGGCCTCTCCTACACCCGGCCGTCCGACTTCCGCCTGCACAACGACCTCGCCGACCGCCTGTCGCTCGCCCCGGACGCCGTCCGCAAGCTGGATGCGCTGCTCGACACCCCGATCCGCGAACTGCACCCGGTCGGCAACTGGACCGGCGGCACCGTCGTCACCCCGGGCGGACTGCACGTGGAGACCGGACTCGGCGTCGGCGCCGCACCCGGCGGACTGCACGGGATCGGCGGGCTCACCGGGGCCCCGACCCCCGCCCCCGTGCACCTGGCCGACACCCTCACCGTCGGCGGCCCCGCCGGCGTCCACGCCCCGAGCCTCCAGACCCAGGCCCTCACCCTGCACCAGGCCGGCGGCGCGCCGACCGCGCTCGGCACCGGCGCGCTGCACACCGTCTCCCCGGCGACCCCCGCCGTGCACACGGCCGACCTGCTCACCTCCTCCACGGCCGCCGTCCCGCACCTGAGTACCGGCACGCTCCCGACCGCGGCGCTGCACGGCGGCGGCACGGGCCTGCCGTCGGCCGTGACGGGCGCCGTGACCGTGCCCGGCCTCGGCACGACCGGGCCCGGCGCGCACCTGAACGGCGCCCTCGACCTGCTGGCCACCGGTTCCCCGCTGAACCGGGCCGACGCGCCGGTCTTCAGCGCGGGCGGGAACCTCGGCGACCACAGCACCCGTGCCCTGGCGGCCAGCCAGGTCAACCTGCACCTGGGGGAGTTCGCGGCACCCCGGGTGACCCCGGCCCCGACCGCGGCGCTGCCGCCGGTGCACGCCGTCACCCCGCCCACCGCCCTCGTCGGCGTGCCCGGCCCAGGCGGCTTCACGGACCTCGGAGGCGCGGGAGCCGGGGCGCACGGCGGCCTCGGCCGGGTGGACGAGGCGCTCGGCCTGCTCCAGCCCGGCGGCCCCGGGCACGCCCCGGCACCGGGGCTCGCCGGTCCGGTCCAGGCGGCACCGGCCCCGGCCCCGCTGCCGCCCGCCGTCGTCGGTTCGACGCCGCTGCCGCCCGCCGCGCCGCTGGCCCAGGGCCCGGTGGCGCCGCTGCCGCCGGTCGCCCCGGCGCACCCGGCCGCCGGATCGGCGCACGACCTGCCGACCGTGCCCGGCACCGGCGGGCACGGCGGCCCGGAGCGGCTGACCGGCCCCCAGCTGGACCGGCTCTGGCGCGAGCAGGGCGACCGGGTGGCCGCGCTGTTCGGCGCGAGCGACGACCCCGGCCGTGGTGCCCGGCTGGACGCCTGGGCGGACCTCACCCTCGCCCGGCACGACCTCGGCCGGGCCGAGCGCCTGCTGTCCGACCTCCAGGCGCGTCCCGGCGGCGGCTCCCGGCCCAGCCCGGTGGTGATGCACGCCCAGGCGTCGGTGGACGCGGCAACGCTCAAGGTCGATGGGGCCTTTGACCGGGTCACCGGTCTGGGGATCGACCCCGCCCGGATGGACCGCGACCTGGCCGCGCTGACGGCCGACAGCCTCCGTGAGCGCCCCCGGCTGCTCGGCGGCTCGGAGGGCGGCGGCGGGGTGCCGCCGCACCTCGGCCAGCAGCCCCAGCTCGCGCCCCACCCGGCGCCGCAGCACGGGCCGGCCCAGGCCGTCCAGCCCCCGCAGCACGTCCAGGCGCAGCCGCCGGTGCCGCACCACGTCCAGCCGCAGCACGTCCAACCGCAGCCGCCCGCGCCGCAGCCCGTCGTGCTCGCCCTCGCCGACCAGGGCACGGCGGGCCCCAACGGCCTGCGGGTCGAGTCCACCGTCACCCCGAACGGAACCGTCCACCGGGTCCTCGACTCCCACCAGGTGCCCGACCCGATGCTGCAGCCGACGCCCCGGCCCGGCGGCGGCTTCGACCTCTACGACACCCGGCTCGGCACGACCCACTCGTACGACGGCGGCGGCCGCCTGATCGCCGAGGACCTGCCGCTCACCGGCCTCGACGGCGGCCCGGCCGGTCTCCACGTGCACACCGACTTCGACGCCCAGGGGGCGGCCACCCACCGGGTGCTCGACCCCGACGGCGCGACCGGTCTCCAGGCCGCCCCGCGCCCCGGCGGCGGCTTCGACCTGCGCGACCCCGCCACCGGCGGCCACCAGGGCTTCGACCACGGCGGCGGGCTGGTCGAGGAGAGCCGCCCGCTGCTGCGCGGCGACGGCACGCCGTTCGGCCCGGTCCTGCTGCTCGGGCACGACAACGGAACGGTCACCCGCTCGCTGTCCGGCGGGGGCCACACCCTCACCGAACTGCCCGGCGGCGGCGGACTGCGGGTCACCGACCCGGCCACCGGCAGCTCGGCGCTGTACGACCACGGCGGCGCCTTCCGCGCCGAGGGCCTGGCCCTGGGCGACGCCGCGGGCCTGCGCGGCCACCGCTTCGCGATGCGCCAGGGCGGCGGGTTCGTGGTGACGGACGTCGCGGGGGCGGTGGTGCCGGGATCCTCGGCGGTGGGTCTCGCGGGCGGTGGGGTGCGGGTGACGGAAGGGGTGTCGGGGAGTTCGGTGCGCTTCGGGGCGGACGGCCTCCAGGTGGAGCGCGGGGTGGCGCTGGCCGACGGGGCCGGGGTGCGCGGCGCGCGGTTCCTGGAGGGGAACCCGCCGCGGGTCACGGACGTGTCGGGTGCGGCGGTGCCGGGTCTGTCGGGCGAGGGCCTGGCCGGTGGTGGTTGGCGGGTCACCGATCCGGTGTCGGGGGTGTCCACGCGCTACACGGCGCAGGGCGCCGTGGTGGAGAGCGGGGTCGCGCTGGCCGACGGGGCCGGGGTGCGCGGCGGCCGGTTCGTCGTCCCGCAGGGCGGCGGCGGGCACGCGCTCACCGACGCGGCCGGTGCGGTGCTGCCCGAGCGCGTGGTGGCGCACCCCGGCGGCGGGTTCCGGGTCGAGGGCGCGCCCGCCGTCCCGGGCGGCGGCGCGCCGTACGAGCGCTTCGCCGCCAACGGCACGCCGACCGCCGGCGGTCGGCAGCTGCTCGACGGCAACGGAACCGTCGTCGGCCACCTGGAGCGCCCGGTCCCGGCGCCCGGCCACCCGGCGCCCGCCGGGCAGCCGGCCTGGCTCGACGCCGCCTTCCAGCCGGACGCCACCCGGGTGGTCACCGTCGACGGCGCCGGTCTGCGGGTCACCGCGCCGGGCGGCTCGTACCGGGTCTTCGACGACGCCGGACGCCTCACCGACGAAGCGGCCCGGCTGCACGCGCCGGGCGGCGGCGCGCTCGACCAGTGGGTGGTGGTCCACACCCCGCCCGGCGGCCCGCGCACCCTGGAGGTCCTGGACGCCACCGGCACACCGGTGCCGAACCTCACCGCCGCCGACCGTCCGGGGGGCGGCTTCCAGGTCACCGACGCGGCCGCCGACCACGGTTTCGTCCGCTACGGCGCCGACGGCGGCCGGCTGGAGACCGGCACCGCGCTGCGCGGCCCGGACGGAAACCCCGACCGGACCTTCGCCGTGCTGCCCCCGCCCGGCCCCGGCGGCGCCGCGCTCCCGGGCCACCTGGAGGACGCGGCCGGCCTGCGGATCCCCGAACGGGCCGTCACCGTCCGGGCCGACGGCGGCCTCCAGGTCTCCGTCGACCGGCCGCACGGCCCGAGGCACGGAGAGTTCACCGCCCACGCGCCGGGCGACGGGCGGATCACCCACCAGGGGTTCAACGTCGTCGACGGCGGGCGGCGCACCGACCACCAGTACGTCGTCGACCACACCCCGGCAGCCGGCGCGACCTGGAGCCGGCAGCCGCACCCGGCGGCCGCCGCCCCGCCGCCCGCCGGCACCGGCGCCTTCCACCACGGCCGGGTGGAGACCCTCGGCGGCGACCGGGTCCGGCTGCTCTCCTCCACCTACAAGCCGGTGGAGGTGTTCGAACGCCGGGTGCTGCCCGGCGGCGGCCTGCTGGACTCCTTCCGCCGCACCGACACCCTGCTGTTCGGCGACCTCGACCGCCGCACGGTCTGGACGCAGTGGGACGCCGCCGGCGGTCTCGGCACGCACGGCACCCGGCGCTACGACACCTCCGGCTTCGGCTGGCGCGACCTCGACCACCGGGGCAACCCCGTGCACGAGTACCGGGACGGGCTGCAGAAGACCGGCGGGGTCACCGGCCACACCTTCGCCGTCCGCAACGCCGACCGCAGCTGGACCTGGCACCGCTTCGACGGCGCCGGGCAGGAACTCGCGCACGGCCCGCGCACCCCGCACCGGGACTCCGGCTGGACCGACCGGCTGGCCGACGGCACCCTCGTCCAGAAGCAGTGGGGCATGGGCCACGGCCCCGGCAAGGCCGGCCACTTCCTGGAGCACACCTGGCAGGGCGGCGGCGTGCGGCAGACCTGGGAGCGGCACTCCCCGCACGGCAAGGAGGTCGGCAAGCGCGAGGTCCTGGCCACCGACAACGCCGTCCTGACCACCAGCCGCTGGTCCGAGCAGCGCCCGCCGCTGTGGGTGCGCCGGCACCTGGTGGGCGCCGGCGGGCCGCAGGGCGTCGCCGCGCACCTCGCCGACGACACCCGCTACCAGGTCTTCCTGTGGGACAAGGCGGGCGGCGTCAACCCGGGCGGCGGCGTCCGCTACGTCGGCATGGACGGCGCCGCCGTCGACCTCGGCGCCGACGGCCGCTTCGTCCGCTCCACCGGGAAGCTGCACGGCGGCACCACGCTCAAGGTCGGCGACCACGCCAACCCGCCCGCGCACCCGCCCACCAACCCGGCCCACCTGCCCTGGGAGGAGCCCGGACGCCGCGGCTACCGGGTCGAGGTGGTCCCGCCCGCCGGGGCCGGCCGCGACCACCCGCTGTGGCAGGACCGGTTCAGCCCGGACGGCGGCGCCAACTGGCAGGTCGCCCGGGAGGGCTTCGCGGACGGCTCGGTCCGCGAGTACCGGGTGCCGCCCCAGGTGGACCCGGCGACCGGCAACGTCCAGGGCCGGGGCACCCACGCCTGGGTCCAGCGGGACGCGCACGGCAACCTGACCGGCAGCCACGACATCTGGCAGGACACCCAGGGCAACCGGCTGGAGGTCACCGGCACCGGCCGCCCGGACGCCGGGCGCTGGACCTGGACCGCCACCGACCACCTCGGCAACCGGACCACCGGCCGCCGCGAGTTCTTCCGCGGCTCCGACGACCCCCGGCTGCCCTGGGACGACTCCTTCCGGGACCTCGACGCGGGCGGCGCCCTGCTTCGGGAGCGCAACATGCTGGACGGCGGCCGCTGGGTCGACTCCTGGCGCGGCGCGGCCCCGCCCGGCGGCGGTCAGCGCTGGCACACCGCCAAGTACGAGGCGAACGGCACCGCCGTCGACTTCGGCGCCGGGCAGCAGGTCCGCCGCTGGTGGAACGCCGACACCCGGGCCTGGCAGGACGGCTGGACGGCCCGCACCCGGCACTTCCGCGACGAGTTCCGTCCGGCCGCAGGCGGGCCCGCCCTCACCCTGCGCGAAGTCCCCCCGCACCTCGCCCTCGGCGAGGGTCCGCTGCGGGTGCGCCAGTACGTCCCCGGCGGCAACGCCCCGCACCCGGCCGGGAGTTGGAAGGAGTTCGACCACGGGTCGGTGGTCCGCGAGCGCAAGCCGCTCGGCGACGGCACCTTCCTGGAGAAGGACGCCTGGCGCGGCCAGTGGCGCCGCTACGACCAGCACCACCGGATCGTCGCCCAGCGCACCGACAGCGGCCTGGTCTGGGAGACCGGGCCCGGCGGAAACCTGCGGGTCACCGGCAACGAGTACGACTTCCGCGGCCCGCTGACCGAGATCCGCGGCTTCGGCCGGCGGGTCCGCGAGGCCAACCGGCTGCCCTGGGGCGACTCGGTCGAGGTGCGGGTGCCGCAGATGCAGAACGCCCTCGACGGCGTCCCGGGGCTGCCGGCGGCGCGCAACGGCGCGGTGCCGCTCGGCGAGGCCCTCTACCAGCCGTACTGGAAGGTGCTGGCGAAGAAGGTCGCGCTGGAGTTCGGCCAGGAGTTCGTCCTGGAGTTCGGTGCCAACCTGGCCGTCAACGGCATCGTCGCCGCCGCCAACAACAAGCCCTTCACCGGCAAGGACGTGCTCAAGTCCTTCGCCAACGCGGCGGTCGGGGCGGGCGTCAAGAGTCTGGTCTCCACCGGCATGCACGAGCTGCGCGGCAGTGCGGCCGGCGGCCCCAAGTCGGTGTTCGGCAACGTCGACGGCGGCAAGCACGAGCGGCGCCACCCCAACAACCACGACAAGCACTGGGCCAACGAGTGGGCGGGCAACGAGACCCCGACCCGCTGGCGCGGCGGCACCTACGACTTCTTCTACAACGCCGCGCTCGGCGGCGTCGTCGGCTGGGTCAACGGCGCGATGAACGCCGCCGTCTGGGGCGTCACCGGCGCCGACGGCAAGACCCATGTGCTCAGCGGCATGGACGCCTTCCTGGACGGCGGCATCGCCGGCCTGGCCGGCCTGACCACCGCGAGCAGCGCGGCGCTCGCCAAGAACGCCGTCATCGCCGGCGGCGGCAGCCGCCTCTTCCACCGCCAGGGCTTCGCCGAGTTCTGGCTCCAGCTCCCGTTCAAGATCTTCGAGAAGACCGTCACCTCGCTCTGGCTCACCAACGCCTACCGGGCGAGCATCGACCCCGCCTGGTACCGGGCGCCCCTGCCCGCCCCCGCCCCCGCCCCCGGCCCCGCACCTGCCCCAGCAACGAAGCAAGGACAGCAGCCCTGATGCCCCACCCGACCACCCGGACCCACGTCGTCGGCCCGCGCGGCCGAAGCGCCCACCGCCTCGTCGCCGACGCCGTGCGGGCCGCGCAGCCCGGCGACACCGTGGTCGTCGCGCCCGGCCGCTACGAGGAGGCGCTGGAACTGGCCCGCCGGATCGTCCTGGTCGCCGAACAGGGCCCCGGCACGGTGGTGCTCGCGGCCCCGCCGGGCGGTGCCCCGGCACTCGCCGTCCTCGGCCCCGACTGCGTGCTCCGGGGCCTCGGACTGGAGGGCGCCGACCCCGGGGACCCGGCCGTCACCGTCGCCGCCGGGGCCGGCCTCGTCCTCGACCACTGCACCGTGAGCGGCGGCCGGATCGAGGTCCGGGGCCCCGAGGGCGCCGAGCCGGGGGACTTCCGCGAGGGCGAGGAGGGGACCTCCGCCGTCCTGCTGCGCGACTGCC
Organism: Kitasatospora purpeofusca; assembly: GCF_036010405.1. Lineage (NCBI taxonomy): Bacteria > Bacillati > Actinomycetota > Actinomycetes > Kitasatosporales > Streptomycetaceae > Kitasatospora > Kitasatospora purpeofusca. The sequence continues at coordinate 8,337,126 of NZ_CP108561.1, forward strand.
GGCTGACCGGCGCCCGGCACGCCGCCCTGCGGCTGTCCGGCGGCGCCCGGGTCCGGATCGAGTCCACCACCGTCGCCGACATCGACGGCGTGGGCGCGGTGCTCGCGGGCACCGCCCGGCTGGACGTCACCGGCCTGCGCCTGGAGTCCACCACCGGCTCCGGGATCCGGCTGCGCGGGAGGTCCCGGCTGCGGATGGCGGACTCCCGGCTGACCTCGCCCGGCCGCGCCGGGCTGCTCCTGGAGGACACCGCCCACGCCCTGGTCAGCACCACCCGGATCGAGACCCCCGGGACCGCCGGCCTCCACCTCGGCGGCGAGTCCCACGCCGACCTGACCGACAGCCGGGTGCTGCGCCCGGCCGCCAGCGCGCTGGTGCTCCAGGACGCGGCCCGGCTGACCGCCGACGGCTGCACCGTCACCGCCCCGGGCGCCAACGGGCTGCTCGCCACCGGCACGGCGCGCGCCCGCCTCACCGACTGCCGGCTGGAGGACTGCGGGTTCAGCGCGGTCCACCTCGCCGACCGGGCCGAGGCCGCGTTCACCGACTGCCGGGTCCGCCGCAGCGCCGAGCACGGCTTCCACGTGGCGGGCTCGGCCGGGCTGGGCCTCACCGACAGCACGGTCACCGGGATCGCCCTGACCGGGGTCGTCGTCACCGACGAGGCCCGGGCCACCGTCACCGGCTGCCGGATCGACACCGCGCACACCGGGATCGCCGTCGCCTCCCCGGCCGGCTCCCGGATCGCTCACAGCACGGTGGTCGGAGCCGCCAGGGCCGGTCTCGAAGTCTCCTCCGGCGGCCGCGCCGTGCTGACCGGCAACCGGGTCACCGGCGCGGGCGCCGCCGGACTCCTGTTCGACGCCGGCTCCGAGGCCACCGTGGAGGGCGGCTCGGTCGAGGGCGGCAGCGGCTCGGGCGTCGTCGTCTGGACCGGCGCCCGCCCGGTGATCAGCGGCCTGCGGATCGACGGCACCGGCCGCAACGGCGTGTACTTCGCGGAAGGCGCGGGCGGCCTGCTCACCTCCTGCGACCTGGTCGGCACCCGGCTGCCCGCGCTGCACCTGGCGGCCGGCGCCGCGCCGAGGCTGCGCCGCTGCCGGGTGCTGGACTGCCCGGCCCCGTTCGGCGGTGACGGGTCGGCGGCACCCGTCCTGGAGCAGTGCGACCTCGACGGCGCCCCGCTGGCGTTCGTCCCCGGGGCGGCTCCCCGGCCGCCCGCCGCGCCCGTCCCGCCCGCCCTGCCCGGCGTACCCGCCACGCCGCTCGTACCCCTCCCGCCTCGCGCGGGCGCCGGCGCCTTGGCACCGCCCGCCGCGGCGCCCGCCGAACTCCCCACCGCGGAGCCCGAGGAGGAGCACCTGGACGACCTGCTGGCCGAACTCGCCACCCTGGTCGGCCTGGACCGGGTCAAGCAGGACGTCCACTCGATGGTCAAGCTGATGCAGGCCGTCCGGCTGCGCGAGGAGGCCGGACTGCCCGCGCCGCCGCTCAGCCGCCACCTCGTCTTCGCCGGCAACCCCGGCACCGGCAAGACCACCGTCGCCCGCCTCTACGGCCGCCTGCTCAAGGCCCTCGGCCTGCTGCGCCGCGGCCACCTGGTCGAGGTCGACCGCAGCGCCCTGGTCGGCGAGTACGTCGGCCACACCGGCCCGCGCACGGCCGCGGCCTTCAACCGGGCGCTCGGCGGCGTCCTGTTCATCGACGAGGCCTACTCGCTGGCCCCCGAGTCCGGCGGCCACGACTTCGGGCAGGAGGCGGTGGCGACCCTGGTCAAGCTGATGGAGGACCACCGCGACGACGTCGTCGTCATCGCCGCCGGCTACCCGGCGGACATGGCCCGCTTCATCGGCTCCAACCCCGGACTCTCCTCCCGCTTCACCCGCACCCTGCTCTTCGAGGACTACTCCGCCGCCGACCTGGTCGCGATCGTCGAGCACCAGGCGCGCGAGCACCGCTACGCACTGACCGGTCCGGCACGCCTGCGGCTGCTCGGCCACTTCGAGACGCTCCCGCGCGGCGCCGGTTTCGGCAACGGCCGCTCGGCCCGCCAGACCTTCCAGGAGATGACCGAACGCCAGGCCCAGCGGATGGCCGAGGCCGTCACCCCCACCCCCGACCAGCTCTCCACCCTCGAACCGGCCGACCTGCCCGCCCCGGCCCTCGGCTGACCTGCGGCGGCCGACCGACAGGGTTGATCCCGCCCCTCGGACCGGGACATGATCCTGACCCATGAACGAGACCTGGGACATCGTCAACACCCTCGCGCACCGGCTCGACGCGCACTCCGACCGCAGCGACGAGCAGCGCTGGACCCTGCAGGCCCTCAAGATCCAGGAGGAGGCCGGGGAGGTTGCGGAGGCCGTCATCGGCGCCCTCGGCGTCAACCCGAGGAAGGGCTTCTCGCACGACTGGGACGACGTGCGCAAGGAAGCCTGCGACGTGGCGCTGACCGCCCTGGTGATGCTCACCCGGATGGGCGGGGACCCGCGCGCCTTCTTCGAGGAGCACCTCCGCTCGGTGGCCCGCCGCGACCTCCCCGACACCGCGGCCTGACCACCGGGCGGCGGCCCGGGCCGGGTCAGCGCTGGCAGAACACCTGGGACACCGCGGTGAACCAGCCGCCCGACTGCCGCACGTCCGAGGCGAGGCGGTAGCACTGGCTGCGCTGCCACCCGGCCGCCTGGGCATAGGAGAGGGCGACATTGGTCGCGCTCTCGATGGCCGAGCCCATCGTGCCCCCGGTCCCGCTGCCGGTGAACTTCGCGGTCTCGGTGGCCGTCCCGGTCGCCGTCCCGGTCGCGGCGACCGCTCGGTCCGGGCTCGGCGCGGTGGCCTGGGCGGAGGCCGCACCCCCGAGCAGGCAGGCCGAGGCGGCGAGTGCGACCGCGGTGACGCGCAGACGGACGCTGGACGTACGGATCATGGGAACTCCTCGATGATGTGCGGCGATCGGCGATCGGCGATCGGCGGGCCCGGGGCCGGGCCGTCCCACTCAGTCTCAGCAGCCCCGTGGTGCCCGGCCAACCCCCTTCGACCCACGCCGAATCCGGGCGGCCGCTCGGGGCCGCCGTCCCTCTGGCGTTCCGGCGAAGCGTCAGTAACATGAGCAGTCCTCATATTTCTGTTCGGGGAGGCTGCCATGCCGGACCGCTTCGACCTGCCCGCGGGGTTCCGCTGGGGTGCCGCCACCGCCGCCCACCAGATCGAGGGGGCGGTGGACGAGGACGGCCGGGGCCCCTCGATCTGGGACACCTTCACCGCCCGCCCCGGCGCCGTCCGCGACGGCCACACCGGCGCCGTGGCCTGCGACCACTACCACCGGTATCCCGAGGACATCGAGCTGATGCGCGGTCTCGGGCTCGACGGATACCGCTTCTCCATCGCCTGGCCCCGCATCCAGCCCACCGGCACCGGTCCCGCCAACCCCGCCGGACTCGCCTTCTACGACCGCCTCGTCGACGCCCTGCTCGCCGTCGGCATCACCCCTCTCCCCACCCTCTTCCACTGGGACCTCCCGCAGGCCCTCGAAGACCGCGGCGGCTGGCTGAACCGCGACACCGCCCACCGCTTCGCCGAGTACGCCGCCCTCGTCGCCGACCGCCTGGGCGACCGCGTCCCCGCCTGGATCACCCTCAACGAGCCCTTCGTGCACATGGTCTACGGCTACGCCCTCGGCATCCACGCCCCCGGCCGCGCCCTGATGCTCGATGCCCTCCCGGTCGCCCACCACCAGCTCCTCGCCCACGGCCTGGCCGCCTCCCTCCTCCACGAGCGCGGCCTCGACGTCCTGATCTCCAACAACCTCACCCCGGTCGAACCGGCGTCCCCCTCACCCGCCGAGCTCACCGCCGCCGACGCCTACGACACCCTCCACAACCGCCTCTTCACCGACCCCCTCCTCCTCGGCCGCTACCCCGACCTCACCGCCTTCGGCACCGGTCCCGACCTCCACGGCGCCGTCCGCCCCGGCGACCTCGACCTCATCGCCGCCACCCCCCTCACCGGCCTCGGCGTCAACTACTACAACCCCACCCGCATCGCCGCCCCCACCGACCCGAGCCTCCCCTTCACCTTCGCCGAGATCCCCGACGTCCCGCACACCGCCTTCGGCTGGCCGATCGTCCCCGACGGCCTGCGCGACCTCCTCGTGGGCCTCCGCGACCGCTACGGCCCGGCCCTCCCGCCGATCACCATCACCGAGAACGGCTGCTCCACCACCGAGGGCCTCGACGACCCCACCCGCATCTCCTACCTCGCCACCCACCTCGACGCCCTCACCACCGCCGTTGCGGAAGGCGTCGACGTCCGCGGCTACTACACCTGGTCCCTCCTCGACAACTTCGAATGGGCCGAGGGCTACCACCAACGCTTCGGCCTCGTCCACGTCGACTTCGACACCCAGCAGCGCACCCCTCGCGCCTCGTACGCCTGGTACCGCGACCTGATCGCCGCCCACCGGGCGCGGTGGTCGAAGGAGGGGTCGGTCACTTTCCCGTGAGGTCACCGAGTCGGGTCGGTTGAGTGGCTCTGGGGCGAGCATCGTCGGCGGTCCGCCGCTGCCGCTACCGGACCGCCGCCAGGGAGCGGGGTGTCTCGGGGGCGGGCTTCGGCTGGTAGTAGTCCGTGTGTCCTTCGACGTGGAGGTGGGGCAGACGGCGGTCCAGCCAGCCGGGCAGTCACCAGTTGCCGCAGCCCAGCTGGTCCATCAAGGCCCGATGTACGCCGTCTTGGCCCGCCCTTCTACTGCCTGATGCCAGCCCTCGGCCTGCTCTGATCCCCGCCGTGCCGTCGGCGTCGGTGCGCAGGGCGCGGGATCAGTCCTCGTCGGAGAAGACGTGCGTCTCGCGGGTGAAGGGGCGGGGGACGACGGCCAGGCGGTCGGGCGGCCAGAGGTCGTCCCGCTCGTTGAGGCTGAGCCGGCCGCCGCGCCGCAGGAGCCAGACGACCTCGTAGTGGTACTGGAGCACCGCGTCGCCCGGGACCCGGTCCAGGAGGCCCGCGACCACCCGGACGACGTCGTCCTCCTGCCCCGACAGGTCGGTGGTCTTGTCCAGCCGGAAGGCCACCGAGACGGTCGGGGTGATGTGGAGGTCGGTGACCAGCGGGTTCCACGGCCTGGGGTTGGGGGCGAACATCCGGATCCAGGTGCCGTACCCGGTGACGACGCCGTCGGTGAGCAGGTCGGCCGCCGCCGTGGTCGAATCGAACAGCCTGGCGCCCCGCGCGACGTCGTCCAGCACGTCGGCCACCTCGGCGACCGACAGTGGCGTGGCCAGGTTGAAGCTGTGGGAGATCGACATGGCTGGGATCCGTTCGGATGCGCTAGGGGTAGATGCAGGATATTGCCCTGCCGGTCGATCACCACGGCCTCCTGGAGCCCTTCGATCGGCCAGTCGTGGAGCTGGGCCTTGAGGGCCGGTTGCACACAGGTAGGGACCCGTTGCCATGAAGCCCCTCAGCTGAGGCAGCGTCGGTGCTGCGGAATACCCTTGACGGCCATGGACTGGCTGGAGCGGGTGGCGAAGTTGAGACGGTGGACGAGCAACGACGTTCGGGCGCCGCACAAACCGTTGCTGCTGCTGTACGCGTTGGGCAGCTTCCAGCGCGATGCCGACGGCGAACTGCGGTACAGCGCTGTCGAGCAGGAGTTGAAGCGGCTGCTGGAGGAGTACGGGCCGTCCCATCCGACCACTCCCGCGTACCCGTTCCACCATCTGGTCAGTGACGGCGTCTGGGAGGTCAGGACCGACCAGGGTCTCGGAAGCCCGGGAAGTGGCGTGCGGGTCCTGCGCTCCAGTGGCGCGACCGGACGGCTCGCGCCCGAGCTGCGGACGGCTCTGCAGAAGGAACCGGCGTTGCTGGGCCGTCTGGCGCGAGTGCTCCTGGACTTCCACTTCCCGCCGTCACTGCACGCCGACCTGTGCGAAGCCGTCGGCCTCGACCTGGACCCGGTCGAGACCGCGGACGTGACCGGTGGCCCGGGCGGGACGGGGCGGGCGGCGCGACGGCAGCGGGACCGGCGGATGCGCGAACTCGTCCTGACCGCCTACGAGTTCCAGTGCGCCTTCTGCGGCTACGACGGGATGCTGGGCGCGAGCACGGTCGGCCTGGAGGCGGCACACGTGCGCTGGTGGTCGTACGATGGGCCGGACGAGGTCGACAACGGCCTGTGCCTGTGCTCCCTGCACCACAAGCTCTTCGACAAGGGCGTCCTGGGCCTGGGGGAGGGCCGTCGCATACTCGTCTCCCAGCGTTTCGTCGGGCGCAGCGAGGCCAGCAGGCAGCACGTCCTTGCCCTGGCCGGACGGCCACTCATCGGCCCGCAATCGGGGGTTCCTCCGGTCGCGGGCCGGCACCGGCAGTGGCACACCGAACAGGTCTTCCGGGGTGAGGCCCGGGCGCCCCTGGCCCCGGCGCATTCGGGCTGACAGAGGTTGCACGGTCGCTGACTTGTCAGCGACCGTGCGCCGTCCAACTCCACTTCGAGTGGCCCGTTCCCGACCGTGCAGACTGGACGGCACCGTGTGTCCCGCCCGGAATCAGTGAGCGGTCATCGGCCGTGGGTGGCTCTGCTTCATCTCGATCCGTCCCACCTGCTGCCCGGCGACCAGTTCCCGCAGCTTGGCGCGCGTCTCCGGGCCCGTCGAGTACACCACCGTGCCGATCATCCCCCGCGTCAGCAGCACCTTGTAGGTGTTGCGGATCCGAAGTTCAGCTGGTTCGCGCGGAACGTCCTACGCAGGCGCCCGCCGCCAACGGCACGGTGGCCGACCTCCGGGGCCTGACCTTCCGGGACGTTGTCCCGGGAGACGCGGAGAGCGACGGGAGGCCGGCGCAGGCCAGGAGCCTGGCCGGGAAGGGCAAGCTGCTGGACGCCGTCTTCCGTCCCAAGGACGGCATGTACGCCTCGCTGCTCAGCGACGGACGGACTGTCGACAACGGGAACCACCGGCTCTACTACCTCCTCCAGCAGGCCGAACGGGGAGAGATACCGTGGGACACGCCGATCTACCTACCGACTGCGCTGAACCGGCGCGGGGACACCCCGCGCACGGCGCGCACGGTGGCCCGCCCGGGGCCGGCCGGGCCGATGACGACGAGGAAGCCGAGGAGACCGCCGTGGCCGGTGCAGACGTCGGGCGAGCCCTGTGGCAGTGCACCGTCCGTGGGCACCTCGCCATCCGCGCGGCGGCGCGTCACGGAGTGCAGGACGCGGAAGCGGCGCAGTTCGGGCTGGCGCCCGGGTTCGCCGAGGCGGGCCGCTTCGTCGCCGGAGTCGCGGGCGTCTGCCTCGCCGTCCGGACAGCGCGCGGGGCCGGGGCGGAGGGATGGGCGGCGCCGGCCGCCGGCTGGTGGGCGGCCGACCCCATCGGGCGGGCCTGGCTGGCGGCGACGGTGCGGGAGTTCGCCGGGGCCTCGGCGGCGGCCGGACTGGACGCCGCCCTCGCCGCGCGCCGGGCCGGATCCGATCCGAACCCGCTTCCCGGCACCGCCGCCCGGCAGCGGGCGGGGGTGCCGGGTTGGTGCGACGCCATGCTGACGGCCGGGTTCGAGGACATCCTGGGCGCCGTCACTGGCCCGGACCGGGCCGGCGTCCGGGCCGGAGGCGGTCCGGACTGGGCCGCCGTCGAGGCCGTCGCCGACACCTGCCACCGCATCCCGTACCCGCAGGAGCTCCCTATCCTGCTGCGGCCCTGGCTGGCGCGTCGCCACTTCGCGACCTCCTGGCGCTCCACCTCCCGGGCCGGCCGTTCCTGGTGCCGCGAGCGGACCGCCCGCGCCGGCGTCCGCACCCCTGCGGCCGTCCGGCGCATCATCGCGCCACCGGAGGTGCCGGAGGGAACGAGCCACTGACCGGCGCCGGCCCGGGCACGGCGCCCGTGCCGGCGGACTCCACTGCTCCGGATGGCGCAGCCCGGTGCGTTCGGCACGGTCCACGGCACCATCGGCGGGCAGCGTCCACTCCAGTGACGCCGCGCGCATGACGGCCGGGCCCGCCGAACCGATTCGGTTCGGCGGGCCTGACTGAAGGGACGACAGATTATTGCTACTTGCAGTGACCAAGACCGGTCCGGGGCCCTGGTGACCACCTGGGGTCCGGTTGTGACCGCGCACCCGGTGGGAGCTCATGAGCGCCCGTGGGCGATACCGGGCATCAATGTACGAACTTGAACCCGACTGGGCATCGCGTGGGCTCGAGTCCGATCGACCGTGGATCTTCACGGTGAGCGTCAACGGCTAATGTTTTCAGCATAGTTGAGCAGCAATAGAGCCGAGGCCTGAAGGCCCCGGCTGCCGACAATGGTTGTCCCCTTGACTTGGGGGTCAAGGGGTTCAGTTCCGCCGCGCCGACGGTCGGGGCGCCTCTGCTGCACATCGCTGCTGGGGACGCCGCGAGGCGCAGATAGCCGGGCGGCAGCGGGGCTGCAGAGGGTCACGACTAGAATGACACCCTGTTCGACGGGCCGAGGGCTACCACCAACGCTTCGGCCTCGCCCACGTCGACTTCGACACCCAGCGGCGCACCCCGAGGGCCTCGTACACCTGGTACCGCCACCTGATCGCCGCCCACCGGGCGCGGGATGTGAAGCGGGGCCGGTAACTCTGCTGCGAAATAGTTGAGTTGATTAAGCTCGTGACTGGCGGCTACGGTCTGCCTGTCATGGCGGGCCTGTTCGACGGGCTGAGGGTCCCCGTACCATCGGGTGGCTGCTGGCGGCGGTGACGCCGGTCGGCTGACACATCAGGGAGGGTTCGGGTGGCTGACGGCAAGCACGGGGGAGGCGATGCCAACCTGTCGGAACAGGCGCTGCGACTGAGGCTCTACCTCGAGTCGCTCCAGCTCCTGATGCCCGAGCCGCAGTTCAAGCTTCTGAGGGACCTTCTGTGCGGCTATGCCGAACTCGGCGGTGGGCGGATCGAGGTGAAGCTGGACGACGAGGAGCGGGAGCTGTTCACACCTGCGCTGCAGCGCGAACTGCTCGTTCTCCTCGGCCTGCTCGGTGCCCTGGCACCTGGGCATGAGGACCGCGCCGACCGCGTGGTGGCCGACCTCGGTGACGGTGAGTGGGTCAAGGGGGCCATGTCGCTCGTACCGCCGGAGGTCGCCTCCGACCCAACCCGCCTGCGCCAACTGCGTGACAGGTTCGACGTCGTTGAAGGCCGGCGGGCGGGCGACCGTGCGACGGTGGAGGGAATCGCAGAGGTGAGCGGGATGGCGGGGATGGAAGAGGACTGATCTGCGTGAGTGCGGTTCTGCGGCTGCGTCCCCAGCGACTGTCAGAACCGCTGCGTGGCCTTCGTCCATTGCGAAGAGGCAGTGCCGGGCACGACCGTGCGGATCGCCCTGACCGGACTCGCGCGGTGATCGCCGATGACCAGCCGGCCGCGAGTCGGCCTGCGCTCGGGAAGAGAGGGAACGCAGGACCCCGGCCCAGGACACCTCGGCCCTGTGCGGCTTGCGGTGGTCGATCCTGATCTCGCAATTACGGTCTGCGCCCGGAATGCATCAGAAGCCGCAAATACTGTCGCGAGGCAATGCTGTGGGCGCCGTGCGCGGTGGATCACGAGTGGGTCCGAACCGAAGTGACTGGGCTTCGGCTCCGGTGAATGGTCAGGTCGGAGACAAGCGACTGGCGGATTCCGGTTCATGGCGGGACACCAATGCGCCCTGGTCGACACGCCGTCACCATGGCAGCAGGGCGGGGAAGCCGCCCTCGGCTTCCCCGCCCTGCTGCTGCATGGTCAAGGTCAGTGCTACGGATTGCGTTCCGGTTGGAGGGTCCACTGCTGGTTGGCCTGCAGTCCGGGGCAGTCCCAGATCCCGACGCGGGTGCCCTGGTCGGTGGCCCAGCCCGGGAGTTCGAGGCACTTGCCGGCGGGGCTGTCGGCGGGGTCGACGGTGGCGGGCAGGTAGATCCGGCCGTCGGGTCGCATCGCCCACTTCTGGCCGGTCTTGCCGGTGCAGGTCGCGAGGACGACGGGGGCGCCGTTGCCGAGGACGTTGTCCTTGGTGGACAGGCAGTAGCTTCCGGCCCGGATGGTGCCGTCGGTGGCGAAGCTGAACCGCTGGTTGGCGGTCTGCCAGCAGTTGTAGATGGCGGCTTCGGCGCCGTCGCGGGGTCCGCCGATGGCGTCCAGGCATTGCCAGCTCACGCTGTTGGGGTGCACGGAGACGCTCGCGTCGGCGTAGCCGACGAGCTGCCAGTTGTCGAAGCCGTCGACCTTGTTCGCGGTGCCGTCGCTGCTCTTTCCGGGGAAGACAGCGATGGCATTGGTGTTGTCGACGACCCAGAGGTCGGGGTAGCCGTCGTTGTTGAGGTCACCGGCGCCGATGCGCGGGTGGCTGCTCGGAAGGAGTCCGGACCCGGAGAGGATCAGGGTGCCGGAGTCGGGCTTGGTGAGAGCCGTGTAGTCGACCGTGCCGTCGGCGTTCCAGGCCAGTGGGTAGGCGTAGATGTTGCCGTCGCTGCGGTTGCGTGCCCAGAGGGTGGTCTGGTTCGCGTTCGCCTTGGTGAGGGGGTTGGTGGTGGCGCCGTTCGCCGCGCCGGGGTTCAGGAGCTCGTAGTCGCTCCAGCTGCCGGAGGCGGTGGGGATCAGGGTCGCGCCGGTGAGGAGGTTTCCGGCGGGGGTGAAGACGTAGAGCTCGTTGTTCTCCAGGGTCATGATCGACGTCTGGGTGGTGAAGACCGTCTTCGTCGGGTCGCCGACCTTGGGGCCGACGGCCTCGCCCTTGGGAGTGCCGAAGGCGATCACCTGGGAGACGTTGCTCCAGCCGGTACTGCTGCTGTAGCCGGGGCACGCCGTGGTGGTGCCGTAGACCTTGCAGCTGGTGGGCCGGGTCGGGGCGATCGGGGTGGTCTGGTCGAACCGTCCGGTGCCGTCGTTGGGGATGACGTAGAGCACCTTCCTCAGCTCGTCCGAGGCTCCGGTGTAGTGGACGACGAGCTGGTCGACGGCCTGGCCGGCGAGGAGGGCGCCGTGGTGGCTGATCTGGTAGTCGGCCCAGGTCGCGCCGTACTGGAGGTTGCCGGGTGCCGCCGCGGCGGGGGCGACCAGGGAGTTCATCGGGTCGACGGTGCCGCCGATGATCCGCAGGTCACCGCTCTTGTCGGTGAGGACGATGTCCGGCTGCTGGTCGTTGGTGACGTCGCCGAAGAGCGGCTGGGTGCCGGGCTTCCACGGGGCGTAGAAGTTGTAGACGGCCGGCTGGCTGTAGTTGCCGGCGTTGTCCATGGCCCACGCGTAAAGGGTGTTGGTGCCCCAGCGGCGCGGCTGGAAGTCGTAGGGCTGCCCGGGCGAGACGGTGTTGTTCTGGCCGCAGCGCCAGCCGACGACGGGGGTCGGGTCGGTGCTGACCCGCAGGCAGGCGATGCCGGAGGCCTGCAGACCCGCGCCGGGCGCGGGGTCCTCGCCGTTGATCCAGAACCTGCCCCAGTCGTTCATGTACTTGGCCGGGCTGGGGTTGGGGGTGCCGGACGGCGGGAAGTCCGTCGAGCTGATGCTGACGCGAGGGTTGGTCCTGTCCACCCGGAAGTAGCACCAGGCACTGGAGGGCGAGGTGAGGAGCTCGTCGGTGGAGCGGGCGAGCCAGCCGTACTGGTGGCCGTCGGACAGGGAGCCGACACCCGCCGTGGGCCCGGGGTCGTTGTAGCTTCCGCCCCATGATCCGGGCACCGCACTGAAGTTGGGGTCGTTGTCGTCCCACATCTGGTAGCCGGTGTAGAGGGGCTGCCCGGCGGGGGACCAGCTGTTGGCGGTGAGGTAGATGTTCTGGTTGCTGCCGACCCAGCCGGGGTTGTCCCAGGGCTGGGTGCCGCCGCTGGTGCACTCGGCGGTGCTGTTGTTGCCGGCGAAGCCGGGCGCGGGCGAGGTCCGCGGGTACCAGATCGTCGGGGCGATGTCGTAGGTCGTGGTGATCGAGGGATTGCTGGCGAGGTGGTGCCGGTAGAGCTTCTCGAACTCACTGCCCTGGGGTGCGATCACCGCGGCCCACGAGGGCCACTGGCCTCCGATCGCCTGCTTCATCGTCTCGGTGACGTCGAAGGCCAGCGGGCCGGTGCCGGTCAGCGACTCGGTGTCGCTCACAGCAGGGCAGTTCTGCATGACGACCCTGCCGTCGGTGCCGCAGGGCTGGTTGTTCCAGCTGGTGTGCTCGTGGATCGGGCCGGGGGCGGAGTAGACCACGAAGGGTGTGTTGGTCCCGGGGCTGGAGGCTGCGGTGACCTGGGCATTGAGGGTGGAGCTGTAGATGGTCGGGGCGCTGTCCGCGCCGCTCGGCTTGGTGTAGAGGGCCGGGTTGATGCCGAACTGGAAGTAGGCGCGCTGGCGGCCGAGCGTCCCGCAGTCCAGGTTCGGATCGCTGCTGCGGTAGCCGCAGTAGCCGGTGGCGAGGTTGGACTTCTTGTTGAAGTTCTCGGATCCCTTGTGGTTCTCCTGCACCTCCACCGAGCCCTGGGAGGAGCTGGTCGCCTCCACCAGGGAGGGGTCGAGGTACCACGGGCCGTCACCCGATCCCAGGGCGCCCGGGTTCGGGGTGAGCTCGATCGCCGCAGGCGTGACCTTGGTGGCCATCACCGCGACGTTGGCGCCGTCGCCCGGCTCCTCCGCGATCGACGGGGTTCCGGTGACGCCCTCCGTGCCTGTGCCCGCGGGTGCAGCCGAGAGCGCCGTCCGGGCGACGGACCGCGTGGCCCGCTCTGCGGTGGCGGGGGAAGCGGCGGGCTTGCTGGAGTCCCACTGGAGGGGTGCTGGGGAGCGGAAGCGTATGGAGCCCCGGTCGTCGACGACCGTGATACCACCGGCCTGGTCGGCGGACACGGAAAGGCCCTGTGCGGACACCGGGAAGGTCAGTGACTTCAGGGCCGGGCTCTCGGCGGCCTCCTTGGTGCGCACGACGATGACGTCCCGCCAGCCGCCCTGGGGCAGGGCGCTCAGACGCAGGTCGACACCGGGAAGGACATCGGTGTACACGGCGTCGGCGCCGGACACCGACGGCTTGGGCAGCGGGAACGGCGCCTTGACGGCGAGGCTCTTGCCGTCGTCGGTGGTGACGGTGGCCATCGGTCCGGTGCCGCCGCCGGAGAACCTCAGCCCGACCGTCGACACGGCCGGGCTCAGAGTCCCGTCGGCGTTGGCCCGCAGCGCGGGATCGATGTCCGCCCAGGCCCCTCCGCGCTTCGTCCGTACGGTCTGCGCGTTGTCGGTCGTGGTCAGCGTCCCACTGGGATTGGCGGTGGTCGTCGAGACCTCGGTGGTCAGCGCCTCGACGGTGACGGGCTTGCCGGTCGACCTGGCCTTGGTAATCGCGTCCAGGGTCGCCTGCTGCTCGGCCGTGCGCGGCGGAGCCGGCTTCGAGGGGACGAGCGGGGCCAGGCCGGCCGTCGGACCGTGCTGCGAACCGGCGGCGGGAGTCGGAGCCGCAGCCATCGCGGCGGGCGCGGACAACGTTGCCAGGCTCAGGGCGCAGCCGGTCGCGAGGGCGGTGAGGCGAAGAGGGTTCAGGCGTCTCGATGAAGAAGATGGCGAAGATGTAGCTCTACGTGATGCGACTGCCATGGCGATTCGGCGCTTCCTCCAGGTCGGCGCGACACTGCTGTGTCCGTTCGGAGGGGAACGATGTGCCCTGACCTGGGGGTACGTCAAACGGGCGACATCATTGTGGCTAAATGTCCGTTGTGTGGGCGTTTTTGAGATCAAGACTTCATAAACATCTCGACTGTGATGTTCCGGCAGGCAGCTTCGTGTCAGCTCCTGCACATATCGTCACGTCGACCATGACACGGCTGTGTGCCTCGGTGTCATGGCAGTGAATCCACGAGGAGATCTGACGATGGCTTGGCCTGCCCGTATACGGGCCGGAAGACCAGCGGGACACCGATGGCGGTCACCCGTAGTAGCGGCAGTGGTCGCCCTGGCGATGACTGCGGTGACCGCACCACCGGCACTTGCATGGACCTATCCCACTCCGAAGGGGAAGGTCTGGACACCCCCGAACACACCGCTGGGTGACAAGACCGTTCCGGTCAAGGGGCGGGACGTCAGCCCGACGGCACCCCCTGTGGCCAAGGCGCCCGCGTGGAAGCCGGAGCCGGCTGCCCCATTGGTGACCGGCACCGCAGTGGTGACGCTCGGAGCGGAGAGCCCCGAGGCTTCGGCCGCGCGCGCCGCCACCGGGGGCGCCTCGCCCGCCTCCGGCGGGGCGGTCGGCACGAAGGCCGGAAACCTGGCTGTCAGGGTCGCGCCCGGTAGTGACCCGGACGAAAGCGCCCGTGCGGTCGCCGTTCAGGTCACCGCGCAGGACAAGGGCACGGCCGCCGGTGTCACCGGTCCGCTCGTGGCCCTGAGCGACGCAGGTTCCGACGGGAGCGGGGGGCGCACGGCGAACGTCACCCTCGACCTGAAGGCGCTGCAGGCGGCCGGGTGGTCCGAACGCGCCGAACTCGTCGCCCTGCCGGCCTGTGCCCTCACCGCCCCGGACATGCCCGAGTGCCGGACGCAGACACCGGTCGCCTCGAAGGCCGACGGCCGCGGTGGGATCACCGCCGAGGTCACGCTGCCGCCCGCGCAGGCCTCTGCGCAGCACAACGGCGCCGTCAAGGCGTCATTCAGCACGGACTCCATGTCCTCCCGGGCGCTCGCTGCCGCTGCCCCGTCCGGCTCCGGCGGCGGCTCGGTGGTTCTCGCTGCCGCGCCCTCGCCCTCGGGGTCCCTGGGCAACTACAAGGCGACGTCCCTCTCCCCGTCTTCGGCCTGGAGCGCCGGGTCGAACTCGGGCAACTTCACCTACGGCTACCCGATCCAGGTGCCGCCCGCTCTCGGCGGTTCTACCCCGCCGGTGGCACTCGGCTACAACTCCGCCGACGTCGACGGCAAGACCTCGGCCTCGAATGCCCAGCCCTCCTGGATCGGCGACGGTTGGGGATACGAGCCCGGCTTCATCGAGCGGTCCTACAAGTCGTGCGACAAGGCCGGTATCACCGGCTCGCCGGACCAGTGCTGGGGCGGGCAGAACGCCACGCTCTCGCTGAGCGGCCACTCGGGTGCCATCGTGCGCGACGACGCGAGCGGCGTCTGGCACCTGGAGAACGACGACGGCACCAAGGTCGAGCAGCTCACCGGGGCCCCCAAGGCCGCCGGCGACATCGCCTACCAGGGCATGGAGTACTGGCGGATCACGACCCCGGACGGCGTCCAGTACTACTTCGGCCTCAACCACCTGCCGGGCGGTGACGCCGGCGACCCGGCTGCGAACTCCGTGCTGACCGAGCCGGTGTACTCGCCGAACAGCGGCGACCCCTGCTACAACTCCGGTACCGGCAAGAACTCCTGGTGCCAGATGGCATGGCGCTGGCAGCTCGACCACGTCGTGGACCCGCACGGCAACCTGATCACCTACAAGTACGCCACCGAGGGCAACAAGTACAAGCGCGGCAACGTCCAGAGCGGCGGCAAGGGCGTCCTCACGGACTACCAGCGGTCCGGGTACCTCACGGAGATCGCCTACGGCCAGCGCCTGGACGAGCAGAAGGCGGCCAAGGGCAAGGCCAAGCCAGCCGCGCGGGTGCAGTTCGCCGTCGCCGAACGCTGCACACCCAACGGGTCGATCACCTGTGCCGAGGCGCAGCGCACCACGGCCAACGCCGCCGCCTGGCCCGACACCCCGATCGACCAGATCTGCACCGACAACACCTGCGTCAACTCCGCGCCGACGTTCTTCACCACCAAGCGCCTGACCACGATCACCACGCAGGTCCTGGTCGACGCCGCCTATCGGACCGTCGACACCTGGAACCTCAACCAGCAGCTCGCCGACCCCGGTGACGGCACCAAGCGTCTGCTGCAGCTCGACTCGGTCCAGCGGGTTCCGAGCAACGGCCAGGCGGAGGTCAAGAACCTGCCCCTGGTGCTGTTCGAGTACAAGATGCGGGCCAACCGTGTCGACGGTCTCGTCCCGGCCGAGAAGATGTTCATGCGCCCACGCATCCAGGGCATCACGACCGAGACGGGCGGGCGCATCGACGTCGTCTACACCGATCCCCAGTGCTCCCGGGTCGAGAACCGCATGCCGGCCTCCGAGGACAACAACTCTCTGGCCTGTATACCGATCAAGTGGTACTTGCCGGGTCAGTCCTCGCCCGACCCGGTCAACGACTGGTTCGACAAGCCCCTGGTGAAGACTGTCGTCGAGCAGGACCTCGTCAGTTCCCCCAGCGTCTCCCGGGTGACCGAGTACACCTACAACGGCGGGGCGGCCTGGCACCGCAACGACGCGGAGTTCACCGACCCCAAGACCCGGACCTGGAACCAGTTCCGCGGCTACCAGTCGGTGACCACCACGACCGGCAGCGGCGACAGCAGCGAGGCGCCCAAGACCCAGCAGAAGGTCACCTACCTGCGGGGCATGGTCGGCGACTACCTCGCCGACGGCAAGACCCTGCGCACCGTGCCCCCGGTAACGAGCCCGCTCGGCGGTACCGTGACCGACAGTGCTCAGCTCTCCGGCCGCGTCGTCGCCACGGAGACCTTCGACCGGGCCGACGGCAGCGTGGTCGCGGTCTCCGGAAGCACCTACAACGGGCAGCAGAAGTCCGCGACCCACGCCCAGAGCGCCGGGGCACCCCAGCTCCTCGCCTGGCGCCCGGACTCCGAGACCACCAGCATCACCAGAGTCAGGCTCGCCGACGGCAGCTGGCGCACCACCACCACGGTCACCACCAGCGAGCCGGCCAACGGCAACCGCGTCGTCAAGGTCGACGACAAGGGCGACGGCACCACCGCCACCCCCGAACTCTGCACCACCACCGGCTACGCGACGAGCGACAACCCGCAGCTGCTCACGCTCGTCTCCGAGCGAACCACGCTCCAGGGGCCCTGCGGTGCTAAGGCCACCTCGGCCAACACCCTGTCCAGCGGCCGCACGCTCTACGACGGCAGGCCCTTCGGCCGGGCCGGCCCGACCGGCGATTCGACCGGCAACCTGATCCTCGACCACTTCGACCAGGCCGGGAACCCGGTCTACGCCCACGGCGGCAGCGCGACGTTCGACGTCTACGGTCGGACCCGGACCACGGCCACCACCGACGGCTCCACCTACAACAACGCCGGAACGCAGCTGAGCGGCCCGTCCGTCACCCCGACGGTCACGACCACAGCGACCACCCCCGCCACCGGCGCCCTTCCGACCCAGGTGCAGACCACCGGCCCGATGGGCGCGGACTGGACGACCACCACCACGCTCGACCCGGCCCGCGGGTCCGCGCTGACCAGCACCGACGCCAACGGCCGCGTCATCACGGCGCAGTACGACGCCCTGGGACGGCTCACCGCCGTCTGGGCGCCGGACCGTCCGACCTCGGACCTGCCGAGCCGCAGGTTCACCTACGAGCTCAAGGGCACCGCGGGACCGTCTGCTGTCACCACGGAGTCGCTCAACGACGACGCGGCCACGTTCGCGGTCAACGTCGACCTCTACGACGGCCTAGGCCGGGCCCGCCAGAGCCAGCGCACCAGCGACGCCCGGCCGACCGGGCGACTGATCACCGACACCGTCTACGACACGCACGGCTGGGCCATCAAGACCTCCTCCGCCTACTACGAGGAGAAGTCCTTCCCCACCACGTCGATCTTCGTACCGGCGGCCGACGGCCAGATCCCGGGCCAGACGTGGAACACCTACGACGGCAACGGGCGCGTCGTGCAGGCGGAGTTCCGCTCCTACGGCAACCCCCAGTGGGCCGCCACCACCGCCTACCCCGGTGCCGACCGGACCGACACCGTCCCGCCCAGCGGCGGCATGCCGGCCTCGTCAGTGACCGACGCACGGGGCCGGGCGACCGCCCTGTGGCAGTACCGCACCCCGACCGCGACCGGCAACCCCGCCGACGCGGACGTCACTACCTACACCTACACGCCCACCGGCCAGCCCGCTTCCCGCACCGACAGTAGCGGCAACACCTGGACCACCACGTACGACCTGCGAGGGCGCAAGGTCTCGGCGTCGGACCCGGACACCGGTCTGAGCCAGGTGTTCTACGACGTCAACTCGCGCATCGACCGCACGGTCGATGCCAAGGGCAACACCCTCGCCTACACCTACGACCTGCTCGGCCGCAAGACCGGCACGTACGGCGACAGCGTCACGCCCGCGAACCAGCTGGCGGCCTGGACCTACGACACCCTCGCCAAGGGACAGGCCACGGCCTCCACCCGCTACGTCGGCGGTAGTGAGGGCGCGGCCTACACCACGGCTGTGACCGGGTACGACACCGGCTACCGGGCGCTCGGCGCCTCCATCACCATCCCGGCCGCGGAAGGACCGCTCGCCGGCACCTACACCACCACCAACAGCTACAGCCCGGTCCTGGGTGCCGTCACCGAGACGGCCGTCCCCGCCGCAGGCGGGCTCCCGGCGGAGTCGATCACCTACGGCCGGACCATCACCGGCCTCCTTGTCGGATCCGCCAGCCTCGAGCAGGCCGTCGTCGCCCAGGTCGACTACGACGCCCTCGCCCGCCCGATCCGGACAACGGTCGGCGACTACGGTACCCAGGTCGTTTCCACCCAGCAGTACGACTGGGCCACTGGACGGGTCATCAACTCCTTCCTGGACCGGCAGCTCGGAACCGCCTCGGTCGACCAGACCACCTACACCTACACCCCGTCCGGCCGGATCACCTCCGTCACGGACGTCCAGGACGCTTCCGCGACCGACACCCAGTGCTACACCTACGATCACCTGGGACGGCTGACGGGAGCCTGGACCGACACCGGAGGCACCTCCACCACCGCCGACTGGACCGACTCCAACGGCGTCACCCACGGCACCGGTGGCTCCGCCACCGTTCCCGGCATTGGCAGCTGCAACAACGCCAACGGCCCCGCCGCCGTCGAACCGGGTGGGCGCACCGTCGGTGGGCAGGCGCCGTACTGGAACACCTACAGCTACGACGCGACGGGCAACCGGACCGGACAGGTCCAGCGCGACATCACCGGCAACGCGTTCAACGACACCACCACCAGCCAGACCTTCGGGGCGGCGAGGAGTACCAACACCCCGACCAACGCCGCCAACACCGGCGGGGGAACCGGCGGGCCGCACGCCCTCCTGACCTCCACCGCCACCGGCCCGGCCGGCACCAGGGCCGTCGGCTACCAGTACGACGCTGCGGGCAATCCCACGGCGATCACCGACACGGGTGGCACGGCAACTCTGGCCTGGAACCGTGAGGGCAAGCTCGACTCGATCAGCTCGACCGGCGCGGCCGGAACCACGAGCTACGTCTACGACGCGGACGGCAACCAGCTCATCCGCCGCAACCCCGGCCGGACCACGCTCAACCTGCCCACCGACGAGCTCACCCTCGACACGGCCACCGGCGCCCTGAGCAACGTCCGCTCCATCGGGGGCGGAGGCGGACTCACCTACACGCGGGTCACCTCGGCCATCGGCGGCGGCAACATCGTCATCCAGGCCGCGGACCCGCACGGCACCAACGGCGTCCAGATCAACACCGACGCCAACCAGACCGTCACCCGTCGCCCCACCGACCCCTTCGGCAACCCACGCGGCAACCAGCCCGCGACCTCCGACTGGGCCGGCAGCAAGGGCTTCGTCAGCGGTACCAAGGACGAGGCCACCGGGCTGACCAACCTCGGAGCCCGCCAGTATGACCCGCTCCGTGGCCGCTTCATCAACCCCGACCCCATTCTCGACCCCGCCGATCCGCAGCAGTGGAACGGCTACGCCTACAGCGAGAACGACCCGGTCAACCTGAGTGACCCCAGCGGCTACAAGTCCGAGGAATGCGGGACCCTTTACGACTGTGGCTCGGCGGGCACGATCACGACGAGCAACGCCGCCGAGACCACTTCGACCTACACGCCCGAGAACGCCCAGAAGCGCTACTACGAGGAGAGCCTCGCGGCGACCCTCGGCCCCGTTGCGAAGCGCAACTGGATCAGTGACCAGGTCAGCAAGAACAACGCGTCAATGCACGGCTGGGGCAACGGCGTCAAGAAGAAGTCCATCGCCGAGAAGGCCGGAGACTTCGCCGACGGTTTCGGCCTCGTCGGTGGCGGCTTCGTAACTGACGCTCTCTCGGCTGCATCCCACCTCGGCCAAGGGCAGTTTGGCGAATTCGGATGGGACGTCGTCGGAGCTGTACCTGCCATCGGCGACCTGGCAAAGGCGAACCACCTGAAGAACAAGGCGGATGACCTGCTTGCCGCCGCAGCCGCATGCCAGCGCCACAGTTTCCCCCCCGACACCCTCGTCCTGATGGCGGACGGAAGCACACGCCCCATCGAGGACGTGAAGCCTGGCGATGCAGTCGCGTCGTCCGACCCCCAGACTGGTGAGTCGGCCTCCAAGCCGGTTACCGCGAAGATCATCACCCCGAACGATACGGAGTTCACCGAGCTCACTGTCACCGACGGAAGCACGCCGACCACCATCGTCTCGACCGCCCACCACCCCTACTGGGACGAGACCACACAACGCTGGACCCCGGCAGCACAACTCCAGCCGGGCCACCGCCTCGCCACCGTCGACCACGACACCCTGACCGTCCTCGCCGCTCGTAACTACACCACCACCCCCCAGCGCGCCGACGACCTCACGGTCGATGACCTCCACACGTACTATGTACTGGCTGGCAGCACGCCGGTCCTCGTTCATAACTGCAATGATTTGCCGGAGGGATACACTTCATCACCTGCGCTGAAGGGCGATCCGTACCACCCGGATTCAGTTGCTGGCCGGAGCGCGGCGAATCAAGAACTGTACGGCGCAACCCCCCGCGATCTGGCTGCGAATCTGGGATACAAGACACGAATTCCGGCCCAGAAAGCACCCTTCGACTCTCATGGTCAGGAAGTGTTCTCAAACGGCAAGAATTACATCACTCCTGACGTCGATGGTCACAATGTCACCGGGGGATGGAAGATGTTCAACCGCCGCGGTGTGCGTATTGGGACCTATGATGGCGACCTGAACTATCTCAAGGAGTAACGTGTTTGCGATTGAATTGGAATCGCAGGAGTCTTCCGGGGATATGACCGGAAGCCTCACGGAGGCGGTCGGGCGAATCGTGATTGGCGATTTCGTGGAGTCCTTCAGGGTGCCCCTGGGCTTCTGGAGCGAGTCTGACTATCGTCGGAGCTGGCATCAGGCTTTTGATGCGCTCAAGGGTGATCTGAACGCTAGGTCTTGCCTGATGGTCTCCATGACGGATCCGGAGAGCAGTAATTTTCTGACATGTTGGCCGATGTATCGTGATGGCGAGAACGTCTACATTCAAAATGCCATAATTTTCCTTGACGAGCTCGAATCGAGTTTCGATATTGGAGAGCCGTGGGCTTCCATTGGACCCCGTTGCGCCATTGATGAAGACGGAAATAAGATTTCCGAATGGGTGGCGCCCATGGATTCCGTGAGGGATTTCTTCGAATAAATTCATAGCTATCCCCTCGGGTTCGCATCGCAGGGGATCTATGGGTAGTGGCGCTCCTTTCGGGTGATCGGAAAGGAGCGCCCGCAGGCCCCGCCAGAATGGAATCTGGCGGGGCCTGCGGGGTGTCTGACGGCAGTAGTTGACGGCAACGTCAGCGGACGGGTGCTGCACAAAGCGGTGGTTCGTCGCCGTCGTCGGGTCGGGTGGCGGCCTCGTCGGGGTTGCGAAGGGCGTTGCCGAGGAGGTCGATGGCGTCGCGCTGGAGGCGGAGTCGGACGTGGGCGTACACCGTCGCGGTTACGCCGATGTGGGCATGGCCCAACAGTTCCTTGATGACGACGAGTTCGACGCCCTGTTCCAGGAGGAGGGTCGCCGCTGAGTGCCGGAGGTCGTGGAAGCGGATGCGGCGGAGGCTGGCCCGGCGGAGGAGGGTGTTGAAGTGTCGGGTGAGGGTGGCTCCCTCGATCGGGGCTCCGTCGGGCCGGGTGAAGACGTAGCCGCTGTCCTTCCAGCCCGCGCCAGCGGCTTCGCGTTCCTGGTGCTGCTGGTCGCGGTGCTGTTCGAGGGAGCGCACGCACGGCGTGGGCAGGGCGATGCGGCGTTCGGAGTTCTGGGTCTTGGTGGGCAGGGTGGTCAGGCCGCTGGAGTTGGTGCGTTGGAGGGTGCGGCGGATGCTGGCGGTTCCGCCGGCCAGGTCGAGGTCTTCCCAGCGCAGGCCGAGGAGTTCGCCCTTTCGGAGCCCGGTGCGCAGGGCGAGTTCGAACAGCGCGCTCAGTCGGTGGCCGCTGGTGGCGGCGAGGAATGCGCGGGCTTCCTGGGTGGTGAGGGGTTCGAACCGGCGGGGGCGGGGTGTGCCCATGCGGACGTTGCGGGCAACGTTGCGGGGGATCTCCTCCTCCCGGACGGCGTGCTCCAGGGCGGACTTGAGCACGGAGTGCACGTAGGCCAGCGTCAGCGGGGACAGCCGCTTGGAGCAGCACTTCCCGATCGCGCAGCACTGGGCCTGGTCGCGGGTGGTGTCGAGGCTGCGTGCGCAGCATTGGCAGGTGGTGCGGAGTTGGTCGAGCCAGGTGCGGACGTCCTTGGCGGTGAGCTTGGCGAGCTTCTTCTTGCCGAGGCCGGGGATGAGGTAGAGGCGGGTGCAGGCGGTGTAGCGGGTGTGGGTGTTCTCACGAAGCCGGTGGACGGCAACGGTCTCCAGCCAGTAGGTGAGGAACGCTGCGACGCTGCCCTGCGCGGAGGGGGCCGGGACTCCGCGGTTGCTGGTGGCGATCTTCTCGGTGAGCTTGGCCAGGGCGTCCTTGCGGGTGGTGCCGTAGACGCGGACCCGCTTGTGGGTGTCGCCGGGGGCGAGGACGTAGCCGGCGGCTTCCCAGCGGCCGTCCTTGCGCTGGTAGACGGTGCCGTCGCCGTTGGCACGGACGCGGCGGGAGGCGGGGGTGTCGCGGGGTGTGGTCATCAGGCGGCTTCCTGTTCGAGTCGGGTGCGGATGAAGTCGTTGAGGGCGTGGGTGGGGATGCGGCGGGCGCGGCCGAGGGTGATGGAGGCGAGCTGCCGGGTGCGGAGCAGGTCGTAGACGGCGGAGCGGCCGAGCTGGAGGCGGGCCATGACCTGGGGGACCGTCAGCAGCTCTTCGCCCGGGTTCGGAACCGTGAGCAGAGTGGTCATCAGCAGCCGCCCTCTGCGGTGAACTGTCGCTCCAGTTCTCTGTGGTGCCAGACGGCGGCGGCGAGGAGTTCCGCGCCGGGGCTGTAGCCCGAGCCGTGGTAGGCCCAGTGGCCGATGACGAGGGTTGTGCTCGGGTCGAGGTCGGGCAGGCCGGCGTGTGCACGAGCCTGTTCGGTGCGCCAGGCGCGGCGGTCGTCGCGCAGCGCGCCGAGGGTTACCGAGTAGCAGCGGGACTTGGTGGAGAAGTGGCCCCGGAAGCCGAGCATGTGCGCCCACTTCCAGAGCTTGAGGTCGGCGAACTCCGGGAGCTTGCCCAGCTCCCAGCAGGTGCGGATCATCTGCCGTACGTGGCGTTCGACGGCGAGGCGGGGCAGCGGCCGGGCCTGTCCGGTGCCGCCGCAGGCGGTGCATGTGACCGGGGTTCCGTGTGCGGTCAGGGTCATGCCGCGTCCCTGGCAGGGGCGGCAGAACAGGGCGCGGTCGAGAGCGCCGGAGGAGTCGGCGGACTTGGTGGCGTACTTGGCCACGTAGGCGGCGACCGCGTGATCGGTCAGCTCGGCGTCGGTTCCGAAGGCGGCGATCTCGCGCACGTCGAGCTGTTCGCCCCAGGCGAGTTCGCGTTCCCCGACCGCATCCGAGACGACGCTGATCGAGACGCGGGCGGCGGCGGCCCGGATGGCGTCGGCGAGCAGGGTGACTGTGGCGGACGGGGGCGGGGGCTGGGAGCTGCCGTCGGGGCCGTCGAGGCGGATCACGGCGTGGAAGTGGACCAGGCCGCGCTTCTGGTACTCGGCTACCTTGGCGAAGGAGACGCGCAGTACCGCGCGGGCCGTCTTCTGGGTCAGGTCGAGCCGGGCGGCGATCTCACGGCGCAGGTAGATCGTGAAGCGCGCCCACAGGGCTCCGGCGTGGGCGTTGAACAGCACCGCGCCCGGGTAGTCGTAGGACTTGGGGTCCAGCGGTGTGCCGAGCAGCGCGTCCGTGGGTTCGTGGCGCTTGCCGCAGCGGCAGGGCCGGAGGGCACCGCCCGTGTCGGTGGGGCGGTTGTGGACGGGGCCGAAGGACGGCGCGGTGAGGGTAGTGAAGACGCGGGGGTGGGTGCGGACGGTGTCCGGTACGCTCTTGCCGCCGGTCAGGCCCGCCCGGATCAGGTGGAACGTGTCGGCGGCGTAGACGCGGGAGCAGGCCGGGCAGCGCGAGGCGCGGCGGTTGCCGCAGGCCGTCAGCAGGCTGCCTGTGGGCTCGTCGGCGGTGGTGTAGGAGCGCAGTACCTCGCCGGTTGCCGTGTCGATGGTGGTGGTCTGGCCGAGCAGGCGCACGGGTTCGGTGCAGCCGCCGAGGCGGTCGATCTGCTGGTGCGCACGGTCGAAGTCGTGCAGGTTGACCAGGTGGATCAGGTCCCGCACGGCGGGGCTTGCCACGTGGCGCAGGTCCAGGGCGACCATGTCGGGGCGTGTCCCTTCTGTCGGGTGGGGTGGCCCCGAGCAGCAACCAGCCAGGCAGGAAGGCGTGTTGGTACTGCTCGGGGCATGGGAAGCCGAGCCCGGTCGGGCGGGGTCGGTCAGGTGGGGAAGAGGCCGGCGGGCTCAGGCGGAGAGCTGAGCGTGTGCGGCGGTGGCCAGCGGCAGAGTGACGCCCAGGCGGGCCTTCAGCTGACCGGGCGTGATGTGCTCGCCCTGTTCGGCGTGATGCGTTTCGGCAATGCGCCGGGCAGCCGTCAGAAGGGCCTCAGGGATGGCCGGGAGCGTGGCGGGCGCGGTCCTGTTGGCCAGCACGGGAGCAGGATCAGGCTCAGCGGTAGCGACTACCAGCGGGGCAGGTGTCAGCTCGGAGGCCAGTGCGAGGTCGGGCTCCGGTCCGGAGCCGAGCGATGCGAGCGGGTCCGGCAGGTGTTCCGCAGCCGGAACCGGGACGAGGGCCTCCGCCGGGTTCGAGGCGCTCAGGGCGTGGAAGTGGCGGAGGAACTGCGGGCCGACCTGGCCCCAGCCGAGCAGTAGCAGCGGGGCGACCGCATCGAGGGCGGCACGGCCGTAGTGTCCGGCTACCAGAGGTTCGGCGACGTTCAGCGCCAGGGTCAGCAGGCCGCACAGGTGCATCAACCGCGTCGCGGCCGTCAGCTCCTCCTGTGGGACGCCGCGCAGGGACAGCAAGCGCAGACCGACGAGGAGCCCGATCACGGACAGGTCAACCATGGGGGCGATCAGCGGCGCGACCGGGTGGGGCACCCCGAGGCGCAGGGCCAGTGCCCAGACGTTGCCGAAGGAGAACACGAACGCCAGCAGGGCGATGACCGCCATGACCACGGTCACGGTGCGCTGTGTGAGGCGATCCTCGGCCATCAGGCCAACTCTCCTTTCTTGATAGCGAGTTACATTGGTCGTCAGGCCGCTTCGGTCATCAGGGTGTCGGCGTCGTCGTCCATGAAGGCGGGCTTCCAGTCGACCGGGCCCGGGTAGACGTCGAGGTACGCGGCCGGGTCTTCGGTCAGGTGGGCGGTGTCGTCGGCGATCCGGGCCGCGTCGGCGTCGGACACGTACGGGGTGCGCACGCGGGTGAAGCCCGGACGGCCCTGCACTCCCATGGACGCCACCCCGACGTAGGCCGGGTCCTGGAGGTTGACCGGGTTCGCGTCCGGCCAGTTGCGGATGTCGTCCCCGAGCGCGGCCACGGAGGCTTCCGCCGTCTTCTGCGCGAAGGACAGCCCCAGCGGGCACACGTCCCGGATGAACGTCGGGATCGCGTCGCCGGTCGCCTTCTGGGTGGCCAGGATGACCATGATCCCGACGCTGCGGCCCTTCTTCACCAGGTCCTCGACCAGTCGGGCGTTCTCCGCCGACTGGGCAGCCAGCTTCTTCGTCTCGGCGTCGTTGCCCTTGTACTCGCGGAAGTAGGTGTGCGCCTCGTCGATGATCAGGATCGTCAGCGGCCAGATCCGGGACGGACCGACGTGCCACATGTTCTTCACGCCCAGCACGGCGCGGATGGACGAGGAACGGCCCCGCCGCAGCTTCACCATGCGCTTGAACAGCGCGTTGGCTTCCGCCAGGTCATCCCCGGCGAAGGCGAACAGGCGGGGCGCCAGATCGGCGTAGTCCCCCTCGTGGGCCGTGGAGACCTTGCCGTCCGCCACGGCGAACTGGACCGCGTCGGACGGGGCCAAGTCGCAGATGAGCTTGTTGATCAGCGATGTCTTCCCGAAGCCGGGCAGGCCGGCCACGGTCACACCGGGAACGTTCGCCAGCGGCAGGCTGACGTCGTCGGCGTACTCGTCCAGCCCGAGCCCCCACGTGTCCAGGCTCCCCGGCGCCGCGCCCGTGGGGACGTGCTCGGTCGCAGTTATGAGCGGGTCCAGACGCACGGCCCGGATCACCACCCGCCCGGGACCGTCCGGAAGCACGGAAACCCGTGTGCAGTGCCAGGCGTCGGCGAGGAAGCGCGCCGAGCGCTGGAACTCCTCCAGCCCCACCTTCGGCAGGCACTTGGCCCGCACCACCACCCCGAACCGGTCCGGCTTCACCTTGATCCGGGGTACCAGGACCCGGGGCTTGGGCGTTTCGCCCTCGCGGCTGACCAGCTCGGCCAGGAACGTCGGGGTCTTGTCGGTCACCGACAGGCCCGCCATCTTGGCCAGCCGCTCCCACCCGAACCGGATGCGCATCCCCTGCCGGATGCTCGCCCGGGTCTCACGATCGACCCGCAGGTACCGGACCAGGCCGACCACGGCCCACAGGACCGCCAGTGCGAGGACCGCCCCGATCAGAACCGGGGCGATCTCGTTCACATCCTTCACTTCACGCCTTCCGCGCTGTAGATGAACCCGAGGGCGAACCGGCTGCCGGTACCGGTTGAAACGGGCAGTCGGTAAGCCAATACCTTTACAGCGCAGCTCACTTGACTGCCTCCAAGCGGCCCGCCCGGTAGGCGATGCCCTCCGAGAGCTGGCCGTTGAAGATCCGCGCCCACGGCGTGGCGAACAGGTCCACCGGGCGCACCATGACGCCCGGCTTGAGCCCGTCGGGAAGGCCGGACTGCGGGACGGTGAGCTTCATGACCTCCGCGCGCCCCTCCTCCATGAGCATCACCGTGACCGTGAACAGGTGCTCGCCCGTCTCGCGGTCGGTGGCGATCTCCCCGGTCTGCGGGTCCTTGATCTTCGGCGTCGCATCGGTGCCCGTCATGCAGACGGCAGAGGGCAGCAGTCCGACGCGAATCCTGGTCATAGCCATGGCAGTTCCCTTGTTCGGGGGTCGCTTGTTCGACCTGCCAGAACCCTAGCCGCACAAGTGAAACAAGCGCAACAAGCGATACACATGGAACACACGCTGGTATCGCTACAGCCGAGACAAGCCCCCGGTTCATGTGTCATCTGTGCTAGGGCCCCGCTACCCTCGGAGGCATGACGCTGCCGTTTGAAGAGGACTCCCGGCCCCCGTATATGCAGGCCGCCGCTGCCCTGCGTGCCGAGATCCTTGAAGGCCGGCTGGCCCCTGGGGACAAGCTCCCGACGGCGCGCGAGCTGCAGGACAAGTACGGGCTCGCCAGCTCGACCATCCAGAGCGCCCTACGCGTGCTCAAGGACGAAGGGCTGATCTACTCCGTCCAGAGCCGGGGCAGCTACGTCCGGCAGCGAGCGGGCTCAAAAGCCAAGCCTGGTATCGAAGTTGTCAAGAGAAGGTCGGTCGTTGCCGAAGCCATGAGCGACGCCATGGATGACTTCATGCAGACTCTGGGCTTCAGTCAGGAGTTCATTCACGCCGGGCGCCCGGAGCGGTCCTATCTCGTCCAAGGGCAGCCTGGCCCAACCTCCCAGAATCCTGTGGAGGCCGTAGGGGAGAAGGCGACCTCTGAGCAGACGACGGCCGAGCGGATCAAGGAACTGACCGAGGACGAGCTGACTCAGCAGGCGGTTGCCCTGATCGGCGAACTCCGACGCCTTGAGGGGATCTACCAGAAGGCCCAGGACACGGCCCGCCTGCTCGCAGAGGAGCTGTTCCATCGGCGGGAGGCTCGGGAACACCAGACCGAAGAGCCGCACACGCCTCAGTGAGGGCTCCCACCGCCCGCCAGGACCTCAGCTCCACCTCCACCGGACGACTGGGGGCACTGGATTCCGAGAAGGTGCCAGCCGCGCGCAGCAGCTCCAGGCGTATCCGCGGTGGCGAGGAAGACTGGCAGAGCCGGTAGAGCCGGAGCTGTTCAGAGTTTCTTTACTGGATCAAGGCGGCCCGCCACGGCGGGCCGCGCGCGTCCGGCCGGCGGGCCGCCGCACGCTCAAGGCGTCCCGCCCCGCTTAGCGGCGGCCCGCCGTCCAGGCGCGCAACAGCCAGCGCCAGCAGCCGCAGCCTGGAGGCACTACCTCAACCCAGGCCCTCCCTCCGAGGGACCAAGGGGCCGAGCGCACGTGCAGCGCCGTCGTGGTGGGGGTCGCGGGTCGCGCGGCAGGCCCCTCGCCGACCGGGCCCCGGAGGCGTACCAGGAACCCCCGGGGGCCGCCAAGGCCGAGCGCAAGCGTGCCGGAGGCAGCCTTGGCGGCCCCCGGAGAACCCTGGTGCGGCGAAGCTGCCCGACCGACGAGGGACCCACCCCGCTCAGGCCCCGATCCTGCCGGGGCACCGGCCCGGACCGGGGTCCGCTGGGCCGCGCGCGGACCGGTCTCGCGCAACTGCGCGCCGTGCGTGCCCCCTTGACGGGGTTACCGCCTGCGGGTGATGGTCGTGCAACGGTACGCAACCTACTGCACGTAAGAGGTCGTGATGGCTCTAAAGTTCCTCGGGATCTACCCCAACACCCCGGACGACGGTTCCCCGACCATCTGGCAGGACGAGGACACCGGCGACCTGGTGATCCAGTCGTGGAAGGCCGACGAGCAGACACTGCAGCAGTGCCAGGAGGTCGGCTCGGTCCCCGGGCACACCACCGACGTGCCCGCGCACGAGGCCGTCATCCGGCTGCCCGCGAACATGCTCCAGTTCCTTCCCCGCCCCGACAGCGAGGTCAACGGTGGCAACAGCGGTACGTGAGCAACTGGCCAAGGCCCAGCACTCGGCGGTGCACCTGGAGATGCGCGACAGCTACATGCGCGACGACCCGGAGTTCATCGCCTGGCAGCAAGGACACCGGCCCGACCCTGCCGACCGGGCCTCGTGGTGGCGCCCCTGGCTGGACGTGGTCGCCGAGGCCACCGGCCGGGGCCTGGTGATGCGCCGGGCCCGGATCGTCTCCGAGCCCATCAGCGACTACATCCGCTACGAGTACGACGGCACCTTCACCAACACCGCCGCAGGCGAGCAGGTCCGCTGGCTGCCCCGCCGGCAGACCCGCGACCTCGCCCTGCCCGGAGTCGACTTCTGGGTCTTCGACCAGACCACCGTCATCTTCAACCACTTCACCGGCGACGGCCAATGGGCCGAGCAGGGCATGGAGTTGAGCGAAGACCCGGCGCTGGCCAAGCTGTGCAGCACGGCGTTCGAGGCCGTGTGGGAACGAGCGATCCCGCACGCCCAGTACCAGCCCGCCTGAACGCCCGCCCACCACCTTCCATGGCCCTCTCGCACTCCTCCAGCGTCCAGCAGGCCCGCCAGGTCCTCGCCGACCGCCTCGGCGAGATCCGACGCGACGCCGGACTGACCGGGCGCGACCTCGCCCGCATCTGCGACTGGCACCCCTCGAAGTCCTCGCGGATCGAGAACGCGCGCACCCCGCCGTCCGCCGACGACATCCGCGCCTGGTGCCGCGCCTGCCGGGCCACCGAGCAGGCGGAAGACCTGGTCGCGAGCCTGCGAGCGGTCGAGGGCATGTTCGTGGAATGGCGGCGCATGGAACGCGCCGGACTGCGCCAGGCCCAGGAATCCCGGCTCCCGCTGTACGAGCGCACCAGGCGCTTCCGCTCCTACTCCTCCTGGCTCGTCCCCGGACTGATCCAGACCCGCGCCTACACCGCAGCAGCCCTGCACGCCATCCAGCAGCGACGCGGCCTGCACGACGACGTGGACCAGGCCGTCACCGCGCGCATCGAACGCCAGCGCGTCCTCTACGAGGGCGACCACCGCTTCGCCTTCCTCATCGAGGAATCCGTCCTGCGCTCCGGCATCGGCGGCAGCGAGGTCATGGCCGGACAACTGGGCCACCTGATCACCATCAGCTCCCTGCCCAACGTCAGCCTCGGCATCGTGCCCATGCGACCCGACCGCACCCGGTGGCCGGCCGAAGGGTTCTGGATCTTCGACGTCGCACAGGTCAACGTCGAGCTGATCTCCGGATACCTGACGATCACTCAACCCAGCGAGATCGAGCTGTACGCCGCAGCCTTCACCGAACTCGCCGACGCAGCGGTCTACGGCACCCGGGCACGCGCACTGATCACCGCCGCCATCGACACCCTCGGATAGAACCCCGTGCAACCTCGTAGCCCCTCCAGCGAACCGCTCCCTACCTTCGAAGAACCATGACCGACGAAGGCGAGGGGGACCATGGAGACGTCCGGGGAAGCGGCCGTGCAGGGGGAGCGTCCCGGCCCGGTGTGCGAGGAATGCGGCAGGCTCCGCGAGCAAGCGCGTGCCGCCGTGCTGTGCGGGGACCGGTCCCGGCTCAGCGACGTGCGCGTGATGCAGGGCCGCCACCGCCAGGCCGAGCACGGGCAGGCGGCATGAGCGTGCGCAAGCGGATGCGCTTCCGCGAGTACCACGTACGCACCGACGAAACGGCCGCACCCGTCCGGGAGGCAGTCTGCGTCACGGACGAGGAGCAGTGCCAGTGGACCAGCGGCGAGCGCACCCGCGCCGACGACGTCACCGCCCTGATCGCCAAGCACGCCGCCGAGACCGGCCACCAGTGCTACCGGCGCACCGCCACCGACTACGCCACCGCAGAACCCGGCGCGTTCCTCTGACATGACATCGAGTGGTCTATACCTCTGACGGCAGTGGCGACGGCAACAACCACGCACACCAGCGCACAACCACGGACCCCGACGGACCGTCATATCGCCACTGACCTGCGAAGAAGCAGGTAGAGCAGGCCGCCGTGCCACACGTACTATGTGCTGGCGGGGGCTACGCCGGTCCTCGTTCATAACTGCGATTCGGTGTATCGAGCCGATACGCGCGGACATGACGAGATATTCGCCAACGGATTCGAGCCGAAGGGCGACAACCTAGACATCAATCAGCACGTCCATGAAAACAGGACGGATAGCGGGTTCGTCTCGACTTCAAGGACGCGAGGGGCAGCCGAAGGTGTTGCCAATGATTTTTACATGGATGACGATACCCACATTTATAAGATTCGCGGAAGTGGCATCGACGTGAATGCTCACTTTGGCAAGAACTCACCCTACCCCTGGGAAGAAGAGATCGCTTTGGCCGGAAAAGTCCATCCGCACGACATTGAGGGCGTGTGGAACCATCTTGGAGAATGGACTCCCAATCCAAGGTTCCGCCGATGATTTGGGCCGAGGTCGAGCTAACGGTAGTCGGAGCAGGTGACCCTCAGTCAGCCCGAGTGCGATTCGCCGCGGAGAATACCTGCCACGTCGAGGTCTTGTTCGAATCCGGAAGAGTATTCTCCGGTAGCGGTTCAGACCTTTTTGAAGCCCTGTCAACCGTGCGCCGGGCTCTCGAGCCCTCTGGATTGCTCGTAGCTTGCAACGGTGCGCGTCGAAACGTTTTTCCATCACCCATGCTGCGACAGGCGACAGCTGGGCGTCGGGCATACGTTCTGAAGATTCCCCGAACTTCAGATCGACCACCCGTTGTCGATATCTTCGAATCAGCGGAGGGGTTGGACATCTGCACCGCCGACGAGCAGCTCAACTGGCATTCGCAATGGTTGAAATCCGGCAATATTTAGACTGATTCTGATCATTTGAGTTGCCATTGTTGAATTAGCGAAGCCCCGCCAGATTCTAATGAATTCTGGCGGGGCTTCTTGCTCGTTTGACGTCACCTGTTGACGTCACCGAGCGGGGAGCAAGATCCCATTTCCCGGTGGATCGTCGCCGTCGCGGCGGCTTTCAGGACCGGCATCGGGGGTGCGGAGTGCATGGCCGAGGAGGTCGATGGCGTTCCGCTGGATGCGGAGTCTGACGTGGGTGTAGACGGTGGCGGTGACGCTGATGTGGGCGTGACCCAACAGCTCCTTGATGACGACGAGTTCGACGCCCTGGTCGAGGAGGAGGGTGGCGGTGGTGTGTCGGAGGTCGTGGGTGCGCCGTGAGGCGCTGTGGTTCGAGTGGAGGTGAGAGACCTTCGCCGCTGATCCTGTCGCAGCAGGGCGGTGGAGCTGGGGGCAGCCTGAGCCGGGTGACGCCGGGGAGGGTGGGAGCAGCCCTGACAAAGCCGGGACGGGCCGGTACTGCCAGATGGTCCGGGTTCGGCGAGCGGGAGGGAGAGGAGTACGCGAGGAACCGGCGTGTGACACCCCCTTTGTGCGACGCCAGCTCGAACCTGGTGGATCTGGGCCGGGGGCGGCGCGCACCCGTCGCCATGGGCGGCGGGGAACTCCCGAGGTGGTGGGCATGAGCTGTCAGGGAGGCTGCGAGGAAGGTCTGCGGCGTACTCGTGGCGATGCCGCAGGGGCATAGTCGGGTTCCTACTTCGTTGAGCGAACCATAGTGAACACGGGAACCGTCCCGGGTGTTGCCCTGCGCGTCGCGTCCAGCGGCGAGGGTGGGGTTGGGCGCGTCGACCGCCGATCGGTCCGGGACGGGGCGGAGCCGCCGTAGTACTCCGAGGTCGGGAAAGCCGGCCGCATGGGGAAGGGCGGCAGCGGTTTCGAGAGGGGAAGGACGCTGCAATGCCGGAAGACGCGTCGCCGAACGGCGGTGCTCCTCGTTCTGGTCCGGCCGGGCCGGGAGCGAGGGTATCGGAGATGCAGGCCAAGCTTCACCGTTGGGCGGTGGCCGATCCCGGCCGCCGGTTCGATGACTTGTTCAACTTCGTGCATGACTCGGCGACGCTGATCGTGGCGTTCGACCGGGTCGCGGGGAACCAGGGTGCGCGCACTGCTGGCGTGGACGGTCTCACGGTCGCCGATGTCGCGGAACTGGTGGGCGTGTCCGGGTTCCTGGACGACCTGCGGGCCGGTCTCAAGGACGGCTCGTTCCGGCCGCTTCCGGTGCGGGAGCGCAAGATCCCGAAACCGGGCGGGTCGGGGAAGGTCCGCAAGCTCGGGATTCCGACGGTTGCGGACCGGGTCGTCCAGGCGGCGCTGAAACTGGTGCTGGAGCCCATCTTCGAGGCGGAGTTCTTGCCGTGCTCGTACGGGTTCCGGCCCAAGCGGCGTGCGCAGGACGCGATCGCTGAGATCCACCACTTCGGTACCCGTGGCTACCGCTGGGTGCTGGATGCGGATATCGAGGCGTGCTTCGACTCGATCGACCACGCGGTGCTGATGGACCGGGTGCGTCGCCGGGTGAAGGACAAACGCGTCCTGGCGCTGGTCAAGGCGTTCCTGAAGGCCGGGATCCTTACGGAGCTCGGTGAGCATCGGGAGACCATGACCGGCACGCCGCAGGGTGGCATCCTGTCTCCGTTGCTGGCCAACATCGCCCTGTCAGTGCTCGATGAGCACGTGATGGGGCCGTGGAAGCCGGGCGGGGCGATGTCGACCCCCGGCAAGCGCGAGTACCGGCGCTCCAAGGGGCGGCCGACGTGGCGGCTGGTCCGCTACGCGGACGACTTCGTCGTCTTGGTGCACGGTGAGCGCGAGCACGTCGAGGCGCTGCGCGAAGACGTCGCCGTCGCGCTGGCCCCGCTCGGGTTGCGGCTGTCACCGGCCAAGACCCAAGTGGTGCACATGAGCGACGGGTTGGACTTCCTCGGCTTCCGCATCCGGTGGAAGCGCAAGAGGGGGACGAACAAGTGGTACGTCTACACCTTCATCGCGCACCGGCCCGTCCGGACGCTGAAGGCGAAGATCCGTGCCCTGACGCACAAGACATCGCAGCAGGACTTCGCGTCGGTTCTGACCAGGCTCGGTCAGATCATGCGCGGATGGGCCAGCTACTTCAAGTACGCCGTGGCCAAACACACCTTCAGCAAGCTGGACGACTTCACCTGGTGGAGGCTGGTCCATATGCTGCGGGCGCGCCACGGCTGGAACTGGAGTCAGGTTCGCCGACATCTGGCCGCCTCTGGGCGGTGGAAGATCGCGGCGGACGGGGTCGAGTACTTCCGGATCGAGGGTGTGACGGTCTCCCGCTACACCTACCGGGGCAACAAGATCCCGGCCTTGTGGCCACCTGCGAACCCCGCCTGACGGCAGGAACCGTGGAGAGCCCGTTGCCGAGAGATCGTGCGCCGTTTCACTCGGCGCTGGATCGCCCCCGCAGGGGGCCTAGGTTCGGAAGGAGATGACCTTGGGGTCGCCCGCCTCACCTGGACGCGAAAGCGCGAGGGGACAGCAGCATGGCGGGAAAGCGCGGAGCGTTGAGAAGGCGTCAAAGACGCTGCCGCGCGAGGCCCGCGTGATACGGCGAAAGCCATACTGCCTGAAGCCCAGTCACCAGCGGTGGAATTGGCACACTCTGCGACACGACGTCTTAGGTCGCAGCCGTCGGCATCGGACGAGTCCGAGTTTCCTCGTCTCAACCCTTCCGGCCGGCGGGCGGCGGACAGCGAGTTCGCTCAAGGGGACGGAAAGGCCGCCTAAGTCACGCTCGATACGTCCAGCGCAAGGGGAATGCGGGATGGCCTAAGGGGCGAGAGCCCTATGGCTACGGAGGGGCCGTAGTAGTCGTCGGAGTAACGCCCGACCGGGGAGGACGGGAAAGCCGTCTACACGGGCGAAGGGCCCCAGGTGTCAACTGATCGTCCATGATGGTGAGGTATGCGAAATGCAGAGCGCCGAATCCGTACTGGGGATCATCCGTGAGCGCGGCAGGAAGGGACTGCCGCTGGAACGTCTCTATCGGTGCTTGTTCAACCCGGATCTGTACCTGCTGGCCTACGGGCGGATCTACCGCAACGACGGTGCGATGACGCCCGGTGCCACGGCCGAGACCGTGGACGGCATGCGCCTGGGCAAGATCCAGGCGATCATCGACGCGCTACGCAGTGAGCGCTACCGATGGTCACCCACACGCCGCGTCTACATCGAGAAGAAGGGAAACACGAAGAAGCGACGCGGGTTGGGACTGCCGACGTGGTCGGACAAACTGCTGCAAGAAGTGATGCGCCTGCTGCTTGAAGCGTATTACGAGCCGCAGTTCTCCGCCCACTCCCACGGTTTCCGGCCCGGCCGGGGGTGTCACACCGCGCTGCAAGCGATCTATCCCGGCTGGCGGGGTACGACCTGGTTCGTCGAGGGCGACATCAAAGCCTGTTTCGACAGTCCGGACCACGGTGTCCTGCGGTCGATTCTGGCGGAGAAGATCCATGACAACCGCTTCCTGCGGTTGGTTGACGGACTGCTCCAGGCCGGATATCTGGAAGATTGGCGCTATCACGCGACGCTGAGCGGTGCTCCGCAAGGCGGCGTGATCTCGCCGATCCTCTCCAACATCTACCTGGACCGGCTGGACAAGTACATCGAGACGAACCTGCTGCCCACCTACAACCGGGGAGCCCGACGCAAAGCTCATCGACCCTATGCGCGGTTATGGCAGCGCGCGTGCAGGCTGGAACAGCAGGGTGACGTGGAGGCGGGCCTGGCGCTGCGCAAGCAGATGAAGGCCATGCCGTCCCGTGACCCCAACGATCCGGACTACAGGCGGCTGAACTACGCCCGCTACGCGGACGATTGGCTGTTGGGCTTCACCGGCCCGAAGGGGGAGGTCGAGGAGATCAAGGCCGACGTCGGCCGGTTCCTGCGCGACGAGCTCAAGCTGGAACTGTCCGAAGAGAAGACCTTGATCACCCACGGGCGGACGAAGGCCGTCCGGTTCCTCGGCTACGAGATCGTGGTCTTGGGCAACGACAGCAAGCGCGATCATCGCGGTCATCGCAGCATCAACGCGCAGATCGGGTTGAAGGTGCCTGCTGACGTCATCCGGGCCAAGTGCCGTCCCTACATGCACCACGGCCAGCCGATACGGCGGACCGAACGCACGGTCAACAGCGACTTCTCCATCGTCGCCCAGTACCAGGCAGAGTTTCGCGGGATCGCCGGCTACTACCAGCTGGCCTACAACCTTCACCGTCTCGGACGGCTGAAGTACGTGATGGAGCGTTCCCTGACCAAGACGCTGGCGCGCAAGTACCGCGTCCGCGTCTCCAGGGTCTACAAGCGCTACCGGGCCGTGCTCCAGACCGACCAGGGCCCCCGCCGGGGGCTCCAAGTCACCGTCGAGCGTGAGGGTAAGAAGCCGCTGGTGGCGCAGTGGGGCGGGATCTCATTGGCCCGCAAGATCAAGATCAACAGTCTCGACGACCACCCGACGCAGGTCTGGAACAGCGGACGCAACGAGATCGTCAAGCGCCTGCTCGCCGACACCTGTGAGATGTGCGGGTCCCACGACAATGTCGAAGTGCACCACGTTCGGCATCTGAAGGACCTGAACGTGAAGGGACGGGCCGTCAAGCCCGCCTGGGCCCAGATGATGGCCGCGCGCCATCGCAAGACCCTGGTCGTCTGCCGCACCTGCCACGAGGGCATCCACTACAGCGGACGTCCCTCCCGACAGAACTCATGAGAAGAAAAGGCACTGGAGAGCCGGATGCGATTAACGTCGCACGTCCGGTTCGGTGGGGGGCCGTCGGAAAAGGGCCTGGTCACAGGCACCTCGCTGGCGGCCTACCCAACCGCACGGCGGGTTCGGAGAGCGGTCCGGGGAAACGGACCGGGAGCAATCCCGACACCGCGCCCCGGGCCGACTCACCAGCCCGATCCGGGGGAGGCCGAGTTCGGCGGTGCGTTTGCGGAGCTGGTCGAGGACCCACTGGGGCCGCAGGGGCGGTCCGTCCGCGTGGGCGAAGACCAGGCCCTCCAGCCGGCCCGCCGGGGCGGCGGCCATCTGGATGGCGGCCTGGCGGTGGAGGGCGGCCATGACTCTGGGGGAGAGGCTGATCCAGGCGCGGCTGGCCTCGGTCTTGGGCTGGTTGAAGTGGAGGTCGCCGTTGTCCACGGCCGACAGGGTCCAGCGGACGAACAGCTTGCGGTCCATGAGGTGGACGTCCGACCAGTGCAGGGCCAGGACCTCACCGCGGCGCATGCCGGTACCGAGCAGGACCTCGAACAGGTCGCCCAGCTGGTCGGCGTACTGCTCGGCGTTGTGCCGCAGGAACGCCGCGGCCTGCACCGGCGTCCAGCAGGTGCGCTCCTCGGCGCGGGGCTTGGGCGGCACGCAGTGCTCGGCCGCGTTGAACTTCAGCCGCCACGAGCGCACCGCATGGTTCAGCGCGTTGCGCAGCGTCGAGACGACCCGGTACAGCGTGACCCGGCCCCGCCCGGCCTTCCGTTGCGCGGCCATCCAGTCCTCGATCTGCTTCGGCCGCAGGTCCAGCAGCCGGCACCGCCCGAACGCCGGGATCAGGTCCCTCTCCACGTACGCCTTGTACCCGGCGTAGGTGTTGACCGTGAGCTCCTCCTTCCGCGCCGCAAGCCACTCCCGCAAGTACTCCGCCACGGTGGTACGGCGCTCCTCGTACGCCCCGCTCAGCTCACCCTCCAGCACCGCCGCCAGCTCCTGCGCGGCCTCGGCCTCGGTCGCGAACCCGCCACGACGCCGAGTACGCCGCCTGCCGTCCGCCGGCGCCAGATCGACGCAGTACGTCCACGACCCGTGCCCCGACTCCTCCAACAACCGCACACACCACACACCCAACTGCCGCCCGCCCCCGTCCCGGCACCCGCACCGCCGATACACCCTGCCCCGCTGCGCACGCTGCCCCATGAGCTTCTCCTTCTCCCGGATTGCCTGGTGAATCTGGGGCAAGAGTGGCTGCTGTGTCGGGTGTGGCGGCAGAGCGTGTTGGGCGGTGCGCGAAGCACTCAGAACCGGATGGCGAGGACACGCTCAAGACGACACACCGTCCGGAAGATCACTATCCGTAGCCAGCGGGTAGTCGACCTTGATCTACTCGGGGTGCTCGGGCCGGCCAGCGGCAATGTGCGGCGGTCCGCAGCGGTCGGCCGGCGGGTCCGTCTGAAGGGCCGACAGATCACTGCTACTCGCAGTGACCAAGGCCGGTCCGGGGTCCTGGGGACCATTTGGGGCTCTTGTGTTGGACCTGTGGGTCTGGTCATGCGAGTTGGCGTCGGGGCAGGGTGGGGCGGTTGCCGCCGAGGCAGAGCATGACGAGGGCGATGACGGCCTCGGCGGATCGGAAGCCGAAGCCTCTGCGGATGATCAGGCGGGTCTTGGTGTTGGTGGACTCGATCAGGCCGTTGGACAGCTTCTCGACGATCGCGTGGAGGATGGCCTCGTAGTGGCGCTTGATCTTGCGGGCGAGGTCGGTGAAGGCCGGAAGGCGGGACCGGACAGCCCAGGACAGCCATCGGTCCAGGGCCTTCACAGCGGCCTCGACGCCCTCGTCGGCGGCGATCCGGTAGATCGTGCGCAGGCCCTCCTTCAGCAGATAGGCACGGTGCAAGCGGGGGTCGTTGGTCGCGATCCAGGCGAGTTTGACCTGCTGGCGGGGCGTGAGGTCCTCGGGGTTCTTCCACAACGCGTGGCGTGAGTGCTTGAGGCGTCGGGCGAGTTCGGGGTCCGCGGCCTCGCGTCGGGCCCGGTTCCACGCGGAGCGGCGTTCCTCGTCCAGGGCCTCGGTGGCCCAGGCCACGACGTGGAACGGGTCCATGGCCCGGACCGCGTTCGGAGCGCGCTCGGCGACCACGTCGGCAATCCACTCGGCGCCGTCGGCACTGATGTGGGTGAGCCGGTGCGCGCGGTCGGCGCCGAGTGCGTCGAAGAAGGAGCGGAGCACGTCCTTGCCGTGGCCGTCGGCCATCCACACCACGCGGCGCGAGTCGTGGTCGACCACCACGGTCATGTACTTCTGCCCGCGCCGGTAGGAGATCTCGTCGATGCCCACACGCCGCAGGCCGGCGAGCCGGTCGATCCCGGCATCGGCGTCGGCCTGGTGGCGGGTGATGATCGCGCCGACCGTGCGCCAGGAGGTCCGCATCAGCTGGGCGGTGGCCGCCTTGGAGCATTCGGTGGCCATCCAGGCGACCTGCTGGTCGAAGTCTCGGGTGTGTCCCGCATCGTGGCGGGCCCAGGGGACGGCGGCGACCACCACCCCGTGCCGCCCGCAGGTCACACGAGGTGCGTCGGCCTCCAGGTAGAGCTTGAGGCCGGCGGCGTCCAGGTGGCGCCAGCGCCGCCGCCCCGCACCGGCGTCGAACCCCGGACAGCGGCTTCCACAGATCCCGCACCGGCGACGCGCCCGAGACCTGGGCCGGACAGTGACCACGATGACCTGCGACTTCTCCTCAAACCGCACCTCCTCCGGCACTGCCTGCTCGCATCCGACCAACGCCTTCAATACCGTGGTCAACCGCACGCCGTTCTCCCTGCACCCCAGATTCTGAGTCTCGACACCTCAAGATCTGCACAGGGGACGGCGTGCCCCGCGTTAGACGCGCCTCAGCGACCCACAGATGGAGCAGAAGAGCCCCATTTGGGGACCAGTTTGGGACCGCGCTCGGTGAGCGTACATGAGCGCCCGTGGGCGATAACGGGCATCTATGTACGAACTTGAACCCGACTGAGCATCGCGTGGGTTCGAGCCCTGTCGACCGTGGATCTCCATGATGAGCATCAACTTCCCATGTTTTCAGCATGGTTGAGCAACACGAAAGCCGAGGCTGCGAGGCCTCGGCTGCCGACAATAGTTGAACCCCTTGACTGGGGGTCAAGGGGTTCAGTTCCGTCGCGCCGACGGTCGGGGTGCCTCTGCCTCACTTTGCTGCTGGGGACGCTGCGAGGCGCAGGTCACCGGGCGGCAGTGGGGCTGCAGAGGGTCGCGACCACAATGACAGCCTGTTCGACGGGCCGAGGGCTACCACCAACGCTTCGGCCTCGTCCACGTCGACTTCGCGACCCAGCGGCGCACCCCGAGGGCCTCGTACGGCTGGTACCGCGACCTGATCGCCGCCCCTCGGGCGCGGTGTACGAGGGAGGGGTCGGTGACTTTCCCGTGAGGTCACCGAGTCGGGTCGGTTGAGTGGCTCTGGGGCGAGCGTCGTCGTCGGTCCCGGCGCAGCAGTCCGCAGGTGCCGTCGGGCGCCCGCGGTCCGCCGCTGCCGCTACCGGACCGCCGCCAGGGGGCGGGGTGTCTCGGGGGTGGGCTTCGGCTGGTAGTAGTCCGTGTGTCCTTCGACGTGGAGGTGGGGCAGGCGGCGGTCCAGCCAGCCGGGCAGCCACCAGTTGCCGCGGCCGAGCAGGTGCATCACGGCCGGTACCAGCAGCAGTCGGACCAGCGTGGCGTCGATCAGGATGGCCGAGCCCATGCCGACGCCGATGACCTTGATCGGCAGGTCGGGTGACGGGACGAAGGCCGCGAACACGGCGACCATGATGGCCGCCGCCGCGGTGATGACCCGCGCGGTGCCCGCCAGTCCGCTGACGATGGACTCGGCGTTGTCGTTGCTGCGGAGCCAGGCCTCGCGCATCCGGCTCACCAGGAAGACCTCGTAGTCCATCGACAGGCCGAACAGGACGGCGAAGGTCAGCACCGGCACGAAGGCCGGCAGCGGGGTGGGGCTGTCGATGCCGATCAATCGGCCGGCGGTGCCGCCTTCGAGGACGAGCGCGACCACGCCGTACGCGGCTCCGACGGAGAGCAGGTTCATCACCGCGGCCTTGAGGGCGACGGCGACGCTGCGGAAGGCCACCAGGAGCAGGAGCATCGACACCGTGACCACGCCGCCGACCAGCAGGGGGATGCGACGGGAGATGTTGTCGGTGCTGTCGATCGCGCTCGCGGTCGCCCCGCCGACGTGCACCCGGATGCCGGGGCCGACCGCACCCGGGACGACGTGGTCGCGGAGGTCGCGGACCAGGGCCTTGGTGGCGCTGGACTGCGGACCGCTGTCCGGGACGACGGTGAGCAGCAGCGAGCGGCCGTCGGCGCCGGGTACCGGAGGGGTCACCGCCGTGACGCCGGGCACCGCCTTCAGTGCGGTGGGCAGCGCGGCTGTCGCGTCGGCGGGGGTGCCCGGCGTCAACTCGGCGACCAGGACCAGCGGTCCGTTGCTGCCCGGTCCGAAGCCGGCGGCCACCGTGTCGTACGCCAGCCGGTTCGAGCGCCCGGCGGGGTCGTTGCCCGCGTCGGGGAAGCCGAAGCGCACGCCCAGGAACGGTGCCGCGAGCGCCAGCAGGACGACGACGCCGGTGACGGCACCGAGGACGCGGTGACGCTCGACGAGCCTGCTCCAGCGCAGCCAGCCGGCGCTCACCGGGCTCCCGCCCCGGGCGGCGCGGCGCCGGGGCAGGGGCAGTCGGAGGCGCTCGATGTGTCGGCCGAGGTAGCCGAGCAGGGCGGGGAAGAGCGTGGCGGACGCGGCGATCACGACGAGCACGGAGAGGATCGCCGAGACCGCGGCGCCGCGCATGAACGACAGGCCCATCGCGAACAGCCCGAGCATGCTGACCACCACGGTCATTCCGGCGACCACGACCGCGCGGCCCGCGGTGTCCAGCGCGGCGACCGTTGCGGCCTCGGGTTCGAGCCCCTCGGCGCGCCACTCGCGGAACCGGGTGACCAGCAGCAGCGCGTAGTCGATGCCGACGCCGATGCCCAGCATCGCGGCGAGCGAGGTGGACCAGTCCGGGACCGGCATGATCGCGGCGAGGACCGGCAGCAGGGTGGCGCTGACCGCGAGCCCGCCGAGCGCGGTGAGCATCGGCAGGCCGGCGGCCACGACCGAGCCGAAGGTGATCACCAGGATCACGGCGGCGGCCGCGATGCCGATGGCCTCCGAGCCGATCGCGCCCTGCTCGGCCTGCTGGACCGTCATGCCGCCGAGGTGGACGCGCAGGCCGCCGTCGACGGTGCGGGCGAGGTCGAGCAGCCGATGGGTGTCCGCCTTCGGCATGTCGGGTGCGACGGCGACGTCCAGGTGGATCTGCCCGAGGGCGGTGCGGCCGTCCGTCGACACCTTGCCGCGCGGGCCGTACGGGTCGTCGATGCCGCTGACGTGCGGCACCTCGGCCATCCGGGCGAGCAGGTCCTCGACCCGGTCGCGGGTGGCGGTGTCGGTCACGCTGCCGTCCGCGCTCAGCACCAGGCTGATCGATTCACCGCCCAGCCCGGGGAAGTCCCGTGTCAGCAACTGCTGGGCCTGCTTGGAGTCCGAGCCGGGCGCGGTGTAGTCGGCGCTGTACTTGGCGCCGAGGCCGGCCGAGAGGCCGAAGGCCGCGCCGGCGGCGAGCAGCCAGAGCAGCACCGTGCGGCCCCGGTTCCGGAAGCTCCAACCGGCTATTCGGCCGAGCGGGCCGGGCCGGTGTGGCCCGCTCTCCCCGGCGGCTGTCCGCCGGCCGTCGCGCAGTCCCTGGGACATGTGGTCCTCCGTGCGTCGTCAGGGGCTCCGCCCCCAGACAATGCGTTACGCTTCATAACGCACATGATGAAGCGTAACGTTCCCCTCGGCGGGTACCGATTGTCAACGCGGTGACTGGTGCGGCGGGCGGATGGAGATGTGATGACGGACGGGTCGCCCGATGAGAGCGGGCAGCTGAGCCGCCGTGAACGGCTGCGCGCCGACACCGTGGAGGAGATCAAGCGCGCGGCCCTGGCACTGATCGTCGAGCGCGGCGCCGCGAACCTCCGCTTCACCGACATCGCCCGCAGCATGGGGATGACCCCGCCCGCCCTGTACCGCTACTTCGCCGACCGGGACGAGCTGCTCACCGCGCTGGTCGCCGACTCCTACGACAGCCTGTCGGACGCGTTGACGGCGACTCGTGGGACCGTGCCGCCGGACGACCTGGACGGCCGCTTCACGGCCACCTGCACTGCCTACCGCACCTGGGCGCAGCGGAACCCGGAGCGCTTCGCCCTCATCTTCGGCTCCCCCGTACCCGGGTACGCGGCCCCACCGGACGGACCGACCGTGGCGGCCGGCCAACGGGCGATGGGGCACATGGCCGAACTCGTCGCCGACGCGGCCGAGCGCGGCCGGCTCGGCAGCTCGCTGGTGCCGGACCCGGCGGAAGCCCTGATGCTGGCCTGGGCCACGGTGCACGGCTTCGTCACCCTCGAGGCGCACGGCCACTTCCACACGCTCGACCAGCAAGCGCGCGACCGCCTCTTCGCCGTCCAGGCGGGCGCCGCCGCGCGCACCGCAGGGCTGTCGCCGACCGCGGACCAGCGGTGATCGCCGCCCACCGGGCCTGACGGGTGCGGCGGTTGAGGCCCCTGACGGGTGCGGCGGTTGAGGTTCCGGCCGGGGGCGGCGTCGGCGCTGCGGGTGTGACATCGGCCACACCATGGCCCGTCGGGTGGTGGCCAACTGGCGTTCGCAGCGGTCGAATCCGCAGGTCAGGGGCACCATGCGGGGCTCCGGGCGGGCCGGGGGCGGGTGAATGATCTGGCTGGCCGGGGAGGTTTGGGCCTAGCCTGCCCGCCATGTCCCAGAACACGAACACTCCCGGTATCCCCGGGCAGCCGGCCGCTCCGGTCGGCGACTCCGCCAAGGTGCAGCGCCAGGTGCAGCAGCAGGCGGGCGTCGGACCGGTCTCCGGTGGCGGCGGCACCCTCTTCTCCGAGCCCGTCCTGGTGGTGAACCAGAAGGCC
The DNA here is from genome assembly GCF_036010405.1 of Kitasatospora purpeofusca. Taxonomy (NCBI): domain Bacteria; kingdom Bacillati; phylum Actinomycetota; class Actinomycetes; order Kitasatosporales; family Streptomycetaceae; genus Kitasatospora; species Kitasatospora purpeofusca. The sequence continues at coordinate 8,380,927 of NZ_CP108561.1, forward strand.
AAGCTGATCGAGCTCACCAACGAGTACGCCGTCTTCGACCAGCAGGGCGCCACGCTGGGCTCGGTGGTCCAGGTCGGCCAGGGCGCTCTGCGCAAGGCGATACGGCTGCTCACCTCGCTCGACCAGTACCTGACCCACAAGCTGGAGATCCGGGACGCGCACGGTGCCCCGGTGCTGCTGCTGACCCGCCCGGCGAAGTTCATCAAGTCGCGGGTGATCGTGCAGCTTCCGAACGGTCAGGAGGTCGGCCAGATCGTTCAGCAGAACGCCATCGGGAAGATCAACTTCGCGCTGGAGGTCGGCGGCCAGAAGGTCGGCGCCGTCAAGGCCGAGAACTGGCGGGCCTGGAACTTCTCCATCGTCGACGAGACGGACACCGAGATCGCCCGGATCACCAAGACCTGGGAGGGCCTGGCGAAGACGATGTTCACCACGGCCGACAACTACGTGCTCCAGATCCACCGCCCGCTCGCCGACCCGCTGCTCAGCCTGGTCGTGGCGACCGCGCTGACCGTGGACACCGCGCTGAAGCAGGACGCCCGCGGCCTCGGCTAGCCGTCACCGCGACCCGTCGTCGTCCGTGCCCCGCCCCTCCGTCCGGGGGTGGGGCACGGACAACGCACGCGACGGACTCAGTGGGGGCGGCGCCGGGTGAACTCCGCGATCTGGGAGCGCCGCAGGGCGTCGAACTTGAGGTCCTCGCGACCGGGGTCGGGGAGGACGGCGTTGGGCCAGACCAGCGCCAGTTCGTAGCCGAAGTCGGCGAGCCAGTCCAGGCGTTCGGTGAGGACGGCGCCCGGCGCCTGGGTCTTGCGGGACTGCTGGAGAACCGGCCAGGGGTTCTGGGTGCGGCGCATCGGCCCGATCTGGTCGAGCACCACCTTGTCGCCGCGGGCGGCGGCGTCCCGCTGCAGGGCGTCCAGTTCGCCGCCGGTGATGCAGCCGAACTCGCCGAGGAACGGGCGCGGGCCGCTCAGGCCGCAGAGCACCGGCAGGGCGTCCACCCCCGGGAGCGAGGCGTAGTAGTGGAACTGCGGGCGGGTCACCTTGACGCTGCCGAAGACGTTGGCGATGTCCCGGTGGAAGCGGTGCCCGACGGTGGACGGCAGGCCGGCCGCCTCCACGGCCGCGACGCAGTCCCGCATGAGCGCGGTGAGCGCTTCCTGATTGACGGTCTGGCCGAAGAGGGCGCCCGTGATCGGGCTGACGCACCAGTACGGCTCGTTGACGACGTCCACGGCGTGAACGACCCTGCGGTGCTTCGCGATCGCCGCGACCAGCGGCTTGACGGTGCCGTTGACGAAGGTCGCCCGGAGGTTCCGGTCCTCGGCCACGGCCCGCCGGCCGCGCCCGTAGTTGAGGTCGGTGGGGGTGGGTGGCCCGGGGCCGAAGTACTTCAGCGACCAGGCCTCCGGCTCGTCGAAGAAGCCGAAGTCGAGGAGGACCGGGATGATCCGCATGTCCGCCTTCTCGAACTTCACCAGGAGCTCCTCCACGTCGTCGAGGAACTTCGGGTGGAGCCGCTGCGGCGGTTCGAACCGCCAGCGGGCGGCCCCGTTGAGGGCGCTGACGCAGAACACGGTGCCGTCGTAGTTGACGCCGTGCGCCATCAGCCACATCCGCACCACGGTGACGCCGAGGCCGCGCAGGGTGGCGAGGTTCCGGTCCAGGTCGGAGCCGGCCGCCTGCCACGGATGCGGTCTGCCCTTCTCGTGGATGTTGGGCCCGATGGTGATCGGGTCGTTGCGCATCCAGGGGTAGTTGACCCCGACCTCCATCAGGACCTCCAGCGCTCGGCTTCCCCCGGCTCAGCTCATCTGCGGGAGATTGGTGTTGAGTTGGATGTCGGTGCCGGAGGACGGGGTGTACTCGTTCCACTCGGCGATCAGCTCGCCCTTCTCCCCGGGCTGGACGACGGGAACCGGCGTCACGGTGCCGTCGTGCCGGTGCAGCAGCCGGTCGACGGTCAGTCGGCCGGGGTCGGGGACCGCCACGACCGTGCAGGTCTCCTGGAGGTCGCGGTGGCGGGTGGAGTCGATCACGACCGGCGCGCCGACGGTGAAGCCCCGGCTGGAGGTGACCGGGACGGTCACCGGCAGCGAGGGGTTGGCCGGGTTGGGCCCGATGGCGGTCGAGCACTCGGTGCTCACGGTGTCCTCGATCCGGACGGTGCCGCGGCCCGGGTTGGCCGGCGGGATGCCGGGGTAGTAGCGGTCGTCGTAGGCGGCGATCTCCTGCGCGACGGTCAGGTAGGGGTGGTCGGCGGGGATGTCGGCGTCCTTGAAGCCGCCCTCGCAGAACCGCACCCAGGCGTCCTCCCAGCCCTTGCGGATGGTCAGCACGATGCGCGCGCCGCCGGCCCGCAGAAAGGCCTGCCGGGTGGGGTCGGGGTGGCGGATGTGGCGGATGAAGTCCCAGGAGTCGGGGGCGTCCCAGAAGTAGGAGTAGAGGAAGGTCACCACGTTCTCCCACTCCACGGCCTGGTTGACGAAGCGGACCAGGTCCTCGTGGCGCCTCAGCCGGGCCCAGGCGCCGTCCGGCGGCTTGAGCACCCCCGGTGCGAACCCGGCGCCGTGAGCGGTGTCCACGCCCGCCGCGCGGAGCGCGTCCACCGCGCCGGGAGTCATGAACTCGTACTCGGTGCCCAGGAGATGGCGGAGCACGCACTTCATGATCTCGTCGTTCTCCTCGCGCCGCAGGGTGAGGGTGTCCACCCCGGCGAGGCGGTCCTCCAGGGCGGAGATCCGGTTGGCGATGTCCTGCTGCTCGGCGAGGTACCTGGTCTGCGCGGCGTCGTGCAGCATGTTCCACACCTGGGACTGCCAGCGGGAGAACAGCTCGGGCGTCCGGGCGGTGGTGACCTTCAGACCCACCCAGGCGGGACCGACGTCATGGAGGAAGATCAGCACGTTCTGCTCGCCGGTGCGGCCCTTGAAGGCGTTGTACGGCGGGTCGCTGAGCACCACGGCGTCGTGCAGCGGATCCCCGGAGTCCTTCTCGAAGCCGCTGCCCTCCACGCCGTAGTGCATCCGCGGGTTGTCGGCGAGCATGCCGAGGTGGAACTCCGCCGTCACGGCCGAGACGGCGTAGCCGTCCTCGATCCGGAAGCGCATCGGGTAGAAGTGCCAGCCGCCGCCGGCCGGCACGTTGTCGTTGGGGAAGAGCTCCTTGGTGGCCTCGGGCGGGTCCGGCACCTGCACGCCGTACAGATCGCCGAGGTAGCGGTAGTGCTTGCGGTTGGGCGGGAACCCGGGCGCCTGGTCCGCCGGGCGGACGTCGTCGGTGATGTCGTCGTGCGGCAGGTTGAAGACGAACGGGCCGAGGGCGGCCCGCAGCGCGGCCAGTTCGACGTAGTCCTTGCGGATCGCGGCGGAGGGCTCCGGCACCACGATGTCGTACGCCGCCCGCAGCCCGTACCGGTAGAGCCGGACCCGCCAGGTGCGCAGCAGGCTGAAGTAGTCGATCCGGACCGCCTGCGTCTGGCTCGGGTTCTTCACCGTCCGGGTGGTGGTCTCCTCGGTGCCGGTGACGGTCAGGGTGGAGATGGTGACCTTGTGCTCCTGCTTGGCCCGCGAGGACGCCTTCTGGGTCAGCCCGGAGGCGTGCTTGCGGCTCTCCGACGCGGAGGTGGAGGAGCTGTCCTGGGCGGTGAACCCGGACGAGGCCGAGCCGTTGATCACCGGGATGCCGCCGGACACGGTGCCGGTGATGTTGAACTGGTTGGAGTGCTGCTGCTGGCTGGCGGTGGACTGGGAGAGCTCGGTGTTGTCGGTGACTCCCGTCTCGCTGTAGCTCTCCAGCGAGTCCGTCACGATGGAGGTGAACTCCCGGGAGGTGACCGACCACTCCTTGTGGGTGACGGCCGTCTCCTCCAGCGGCGCCAACGGGATGGTGGCGATCAGCTCACCGCGCTGGATGCCGGCCGGCGCCATCTCCAGGCGCTCCAGGTTGAGCATGCTCAGCCGGCTGGAGCGTGTGTTGAACACCAGGTTCTGGACGGCGACGACGGCCCGGTCGGCGTGCGCGTCCCCGTCCCGCCCGCCGCTCGCTTCGCGGCGCAGTTGTGCGACCGCGAGGCCGAAGGCGACGAGTTCGTCGACCGGAACGTCGGCGAACGGCGCCGGCCCCGGCGGTTCGGCCGAACCCTCCTCGTAGCCGGTGAGAAGTCGGGCCAGCGTCGCTCCGGCCGGGAGCCCGGTGGCCTCCACCTCGCCCGTGCGCAGCGCGAGTTGATGGGCGAAGCTGTGCTTGAGCAACGCCTGTCCGCCGGACGGCGGTGTGATGTCCAGTGCCACCAGGGTGGCCTTGGGAATGTGCCGGGAGGCCGGCACCAGCACGGGCGAAGGGTCGGCCGGGGGAATCGGGGGAGCCGGTGGAGCGGCGGACGGCGGGTGGCCGACGGTTGTGGCGGGCTCGGATGCGTGATCGGACATGGTCGTCCTCCCGGACGCGTCGATCTGGCGAGCGGTCAGGATTCAGGCAGGCCAAGCCTAGGAATCCCGTCCCGGCGATGGCCAGGCCCCGGCCTTGACTGTCACCTCATCGAGTGACACCGCCACGGTGTGTCGCCCTCGTTGCCCCGTCCCGCGCCTCGGCGCGCGGGCGCGGCCGGATCCTGGCCCGGGCGGGCGCACCGTCGGCGTCGGGCGGTCGCGGGCGGGGTACGGCGGGCCGGGCGCAGCGGGGTGGGTGGTCAGGCCGGGGCCAGGGCGGATTCGTCGAGGCCGTCGAGGATGAAGCCGTTGTCGAAGCGGACCCGGTAGCCGGTGCCGGTTCCGGGGGCGGTACCGGCCCCGGCATCGAATCCGGTTCCGGGGCCTGTGGCGGCGATGACGCGTTGGCGGAGGTCGTCGACCAGGGCGGTTGCGAAGCTGTCCAGGCGGGCGCCGCGGACCTGTTCCTCGAAGCCGGCGCGGAGGGCGTCGGCGGTCCCAGTGGTGCCAGTGGTGCCGGCGGAGGCCTGGCCGGCGCCGGTGACGGTGCCCGCCAGGCCGCCGGCGAGGGAGAGGGGGCCGGGGGCGCCGAGGCCGGCGGCCCTGCCGTCGGCGGTGACCGGCACGTCCCTGGTCAGGTTCACCCTGGCACCGATCGCGTACGACATGGTGGTCCCCCCTCGTTCGAACACTGTCCTGTCCGGGCAAGCCTAGTCGGGCTGTTGTGAGGGGAAAGGGTGTTCGGTGCCGTTCGGCGCGGCCCGTCGTGCAACCAGTCCCGCCCGATCGGCCGGGTGGGTGCCCGTCGGCGCGGGAGCGCGCCGCAGGGGTGCTGGACCCGCTATCCAGGGTTCATGCCGCTCTCGCACCCCAGCAGTACCGGAGGACTTCCCGGAAGGCGCTCCGCGCCGGTCGGCGGTGCGGCATGCCGGTGAGGCGGACCGGCCCGCGGCGTCCGGTCGGCCCGGCGACCGGTGCGGCGACCGGCCCGGCGACCGGTGCGGGTCCTGTGCTGCGTCGGCTCTCCGACTACGCCTGGCGGCTGCTCGCCGTCGCGGTGGCCGCGTACCTGGTGCTGACGGTGCTGGGGCGGTTCCACCTGATCACGCTGGCGGCCTTCCTCGCGCTGGTGATCACCTCGGTGGTCCGGCCGCTGGTCGATCTGGCCGTGCGGGTCGTCCCGCGTCCGTTCGCCGTGCTGATCGGCCTGGCCGTCGCGATCCTGGTGCCGGCCGGCCTGCTCGCGCTGATCGGCGAGACCGTGGCGGCCGACGTGGACCGGCTGAGCCGGGAGTTCCAGGGCGGTCTGGACCGCCTGGAGAAGGCGTTGGAGGGCGCGCCGCTCCACCTCGATCCCTCGACCTTCGACGACCTCCAGCGGAAGGTCGCCGACTTCGTCGCCGAGCACCGCTCGACGCTGATCAGCACGGCCCTCAGCGGCGCCGGGCGGCTGGTCGAGGTGGGCACGGGGGCCGCGCTGGCGGTCTTCATGTCGGTGTTCTTCCTGCACTCCGGGGACCGGATGTGGCAGTGGACCGCCTCCCAGTTCCCGGCCGCCGCCGGGGCGCACCTCGACCGGGGCGGCCGGGTCGCCTGGCGGACCTTCGCCGGCTACACCCGGGGCATCTTCGTCGTCGCCGCGACCAATGCGGTGATGGTCGGCATCGCCCTGTACTTCCTGGACGTGCCGCTGGCCCTGCCGTTGACGGTGCTGGAGTTCTTCGCCTCCTTCGTCCCGCTGGTCGGCTCGCCGATCGCGATGCTGGTCGCCTCGGTGGTGGCCCTGGCCGCCCGGGGGCCGGTGATCGCGATCGTCGTGCTGCTGCTGATCGTGGTGATCGGGCAGATCGAGGGCCATCTGCTCCACCCGCTGGTGATGAGCAGGGCGGTCAGCCTGCACCCGGTGGTGGTCGCCGTCTCGGTGCTCGCGGGCAGTATCGCGGCGGGGGTCATCGGCGCCGTGGTCGCGGTGCCCCTGGTCTCGGTGCTCTGGGCGGTCTACGCCGACCGGCGCGGTCCGGCAGAGGGGGAGGAGACGGGGGCCGCGGCCTCGGTGCCGGTGGGGCGGCGCCGGTGACCCGGGCCGGAGCGGTTCAGCGGGCGCTGCCGAGGTTCCGGTCGGCGTCGCTGCCCTCCAGCATGAGGGTGGTCTCCTCGATGCGGCGGAAGCGGCCGTCGGCGGCGAACTCGGCGAAGACGTAGACCTCCATCCGGACGGTGGAGCCGTCGTTCTTGACGACCTCCATGGTGTGCCGGTCGGCGTAGCGGTCGCCGTCGGTGAGCTCGTCGTGCACCGCGACCGATCCGCCGGCGACGACCGTGCGCAGGTGGGCGATGTGGGCGAGGAACTCGGTGCGGTCCGCCCAGCTGCCGTCGGTGCGCTGGCGGTAGTCGGGGGCGAAGTGCCGGTCGGCGGCCTCGTCGAGGTCGAGGCCCGGGGTGAGGAGGAGGTCGGTGAGGGCGGCGCGGATGTCGGTGCGGGTGGCGGTGGCGTTCACGGGTTCCTCCGGTGGGGTGGCGAGTGTCTCCCTGACACTCGATGCGTGCCTTGAGCACGCTTATGACTGTAGCAGGGAAGCGTGCCCCGCGCACGCTAATCTGGAGGGGTGAACGATTCGACAGGACAGGACATCGCCGAGGCCCTCGGGCTGCTCCTCCGGCGCAGCACCCGTACCAACCTCCACGCCCGGCTGACCGAGGGACTGGGGGAGGCGGTCGACGACCTCACCTACCCGGTCCTCAGCGGCCTCGCCCGCACCGGCCCGCTCAGCGCCGCCGACCTCGGCCGCGAGATCGGGCTCGACCGCACCACCGTCACCCGCCGCGCCGACCGCCTGGAACGGACCGGCCTGCTCGAACGCCGCCCCGACCCGGCCGACGGCCGCGCGACCCTGCTCGCGCTCACCGCCGACGGCGACGACATCGTCGCCGTGACCCGCCGACGGCTGGCCGCCGACATCGAGACCTCCCTCGCCGGCTGGCCCCCGGCGGACGCGCGGACCTTCGCCTGCCTGCTGCGCCGCTTCCTCGACGAGGGTCCGTTCGCCCCCGACTGACCCCGGCGGCCGCTGCCCGATAGCCTCTCCGCGGGGATCGACCGATGCGACAGGGGTGTCATGACCGGGGGCGGGACAGTGGACGATGACGGAACGGTCCGCGAGAGCGGGACAGCGGACGAGCACAGCGGGCGGCCGGCCGAGAAGCCGGCGCCGGACCGTCGGCCGGAGGCGGTGCCGCAGGAATCCGCGCCCCCGGCCCGGCGCCGCTGGTCGCGCGGCAGGCATCGGCTCGTCGCGCTCGGACTGCTGGTGCCGGTCGCGCTGCTGGTCGCGCTGATGTACGAGGGGATGCTGGCCGGCGTTGACGGAGGGCCGGCGGTGCTCGTCGAGGTCTCCTACCACCCGCGGTCCGTCGGCGCCGCGATCGTGGTGCTGACCAGCCTCGCGATCCTGATCGGGATCCTCTCCGTGCCGGTCAGGGCAGTGCTGATCACCCTGTTCCTCACCGGCGCGATGTTGACATCACCCCTCGTGATGCTGATGTTCGGCGACATGCCGGAGAAGACCGCGGACCGGCCGGCGCCGGGCCGGCCGGACCGCAGCCTGGTGATCCACGAGGGCGCCTCGACGATCGAGCCGATGTGGCGGGTCTCCGTGGACGAGGGCTCCGGGCTGACCGCGCAGCGGTGGCCGGCCGGCTTCTTCGACGGTGTCAACGCCGCGAACGCGCTGGCCTCGGCGGAGTGGGACGGCCCGGACCGGATCCGGCTCGTCACCCGGCGCGGTGAGGTGTTCGTGGTCGCCCTCGACCCGGAGACCGGCCGACCGGAGCGCAAGGTGCGGGCCGGGTGACCGGGGCAGCAGGTGCGGGCCGAGGGACCGGGCGCTACGCCGCGAGGCTCCGTGCGGCGTCGCGGATGACGTCGAGCACGAAGTCCGGGTGGGAGAGCATCGGCACATGGCTGCTGTCGACGGCGAAGGTCTTCGCGCCCATGCGTTCGGCGGCCGCCCGCTCCAGGTCCGGGTTCACGGTGCGGTCGTTGTTCGCGACGATGTACCAGCTGGGCTTCGTGCGCCAGGCGGTGCCGGGCACCTGCTGACTGAACAGGTCCGGGACCGGTACGGCGCCCGTCGCCAGGACGAGCTGCTGCTCCTCCGCCGGCAGATCGCCGCAGAAGTCGCCGATGCCCGCCTCGGTGAGCCAGATCCGGCCGCCCGAGATGTCGAGGCTCCCGAAGACGGGTGTGCCGGGGAACTTGTTCTGCTGGTCCTGCGAGGTCTCGTCCTCGTCGGGGGCGAGTGCGGCGATGTAGACCAGCGCGCCCACGCGGTCGTGCACGCCGGCCTTGGTGATCAGGGTGCCGCCGTAGGAGTGCCCGACCAGCACCACCGGGCCGGGCACGTGCTCGATGGAGCGGGTGACGCAGGCGACGTCGCCCGCCAGCGAGTCGAGGCCGTGCTGCGAGCACGACACCGTACGGCCCTCGGCCTGGAGGGTGGGGACGAGCTTGTTGAAGCACGAGCCGTCGGCCCAGAGTCCGTGGGCGAAGACGATGCTGGCCTTGGTCGTCATGATGTCCTCCTGCGTCGATGTCGAGCCGTGCCGGAAGCCGTCGAGGCGTGCCGGAAACCGTGCGGGCCGAAGCCCACTCCAGCCTCGGGCGTGCCCCGGACGTCCGCGCCCCCAGCCGGGCGTACGGTGCATCCGAACGGGTGGCCGGACCGGGGCCGCGGCCGTCCGGCGGTTACCGTGGCCGGAGTTCCGCACCCACCCAGGAGGCCCCGCATGGCGATCCGGCGCATGGACAACGTCCTCATCGTCGTCGAGGACCTCGACGCCGTCGTCGCGTTCTTCGTCGAGCTGGGGATGGAACTGGAGGGGTCGGGGCCGCTGGACTGGCCAGGGGCGGAGCGGGTCATCGGACTCCGCGACGTCCGCCAGGACGTCGCGATGCTGCGGGTCCCGGACGGCCCCGGCCGGGTGGAGCTGGCGAGGTTCCACCGGCCGAAGGCGATCACGCCCGAACCGAGGGACGCCCCGGCGAACACGCTCGGCCTGCGCCGCGTCATGTTCGCCGTCGACGACATCGAGGACGTCGTCACCCGCCTGCGCGCCCGCGGCGGCGAACTCGTCGGCGAGATCGTCCAGTACGAGAACGTCTACCGGCTCTGCTACGTCCGGGGCCCCGAGGGCATCGTCGTCGGCCTTGCCGAGGAACTCGGCTGACCCCACCGGGTGCTTCACCTGCGGTAGTTGGGCTCGACGGCCGGCCGGCGGTAATTCGCGGCGCGGTGGTGCGGTGCTGGCTACAGTGGGGCTCTTCCTGAGTGGCGGGCGGTGCGAACGGCATGTCGTGGTGTTCGGTGGTGCCCGGTCGTTCGGCGGCGCGGGTGGTTGTGGGGGGAGCGGTTCTCCTCGCCCTGGCCGGATGCTCGCTCTCGGGCGGTAGAAGCTCGGTCCCGGACGGTTCGGGGCCGGAGCCGACGGCGCCGCCCCCGACGAGCGCGGCGGCGCCGTCCGCCTCTGCCTCCGCCTCCGCCTCTGTCTCTGCCTCCGCCTCGGCGCAGCGGGGCCTGGAGGACTGGCCCACCGAGCCGACGGCCGCCGCCACTGTCCCGGAGGTCACGAGCCAGGTGATCGGGCCCGGATACACCGGCGGGGCGTACGTGAGCCGCCTCGCCGCCACCTGGGGCATCACTCCGAAGGAACGGGAGCGGATCGACTTCCCCGGCCGGCCGCCGGTCTGGCACTCCTCGGGCGTCGTCCGGCACGGGGACACCGTGATGTGGATCGCCACGCTCTGGTCCTTCGACGGCGAGCTGATCTACCTGACCTGCCAGGTGACCGCCACGGCCGCGAAGCAGGCCGCCTTCCTCCGGGACTGCGCCGGCCTGGACCATCCGGGAGCGCGACCGGCGGCGGCCAAGGCCTGGCTGGACGGCATGAAGCCGCGGGTCGACACCGCCTTCGCGGCCGCCGGGGGGATTCAGATCTACAGTCCGCTCCTCCGGTCCGGCCCGGTGGCGTCCGTGCTCAGCAAGCTGTCCGACCCGTCGTTGGGCGGCGATGCCTACGAACTGCGGTCCTTCGGCTCCGGTCCGAGCTGACCGGAGCCGACCGGAGCCCGGCCGGAGAGGTCGTGGGGAGGGCTGCTCAGGGCGCCGGGGCCGGTTGGGAGACGCGGGTGAGGGCGTCGCGGAGGGCGGCGCGGGTGGTGATGCCGAGCTTGGGGAAGGCACGGTAGAGGTGGGCGCTGACGGTGCGGGGGGAGAGGCGCATCTGTTCGCCGATCTCCTTGTTGGTCAGGCCTCCGGCGGCGAGTTCGGCGACGCGGCGTTCCTGCCAGGTCAGCGGGACCGAGGCGGGGGCGGGGGTGTGGGGTGCGACGCCGGCGGCCCGGAGTTCGGCGTGGGCGCGGGCGGCCCAGGCGGGGGCACCCAGGCGGTCGAAGGTCTTCGCGGCCTGGGTGAGCGGGAGCCGGGCGGCCGCGGCGCCGTGGAGGCGGCGGACGGCGATGCCGTGGGCGAGCCGGATCCGGGCCAGTTCGAACGGGAAGCGCTCGGCGGCCGGGTGGGACTGGGCGCGGGCGTAGTGGGCCGAGGCCTCGGTGTCGTCCTCGGCCGTCATGGCCAGGGCGCCGTGGGTGATCAGGGCCAGCCGGGGGGAGAGGTCGGGCAGGCCGGCGTCCCTCGCGGCCAGCGCGTGGGCCCGGGCCTGCTCGGCGCGGCCGGTGTGCAGGGCCGCCTCGACGAGGTCGAGCAGGGTCCGCGAGGCCTGGTAGGCGTAGGGCCGGAACGCTCCCGGCGCCGTGATGCCGATGGCGTGCAGGAACGCGGTCTCGTAGTCGCCGGCGCTCAGTGCGGCGGTGGCGCCGACGGCGTCGGCGATCTGGGTCAGGAATCCGACGCCGCGCGGTCGGGCCCACGCCACGACGGCGGTCTGCAGCTCGCGGGCCTCCGCCGTCCGGCCGCGTACGGCGGCGAGTTGGGCGAGGTAGGCCCGGGTCTGGTGGGCGAAGAGGCCGTGGCCGCGTTCGGTGGCGAGGGCGAGGGCGCGGTGCCCGGTGCGTTCGGCGGCGTCCCACTGGCCGAGCGCGAGTTGGTCGAGCAGGACCAGGTGCAGCATGACGATGCCGCTGGACATGGCGCCCGTGTCGAGTTCGCGGTCCACGACGCGCTCCAGGTACGGGCGCAGCGGGCTCAGGACGTCGAGGTGGTAGGCCGATACAGCGAGGCGGGTGACGTCCCACGGGTCCTGGTCCTCCAGGCCGGCGGCGGCCCGCTCCACCCGCCGGGACCAGCCGGCGCCGTGCCGGACGACGTCGCTCCAGGTGCTGCCGTACATCCACGCGCGTTCAGTGGCGAGGTCGCCGAGGGTGGCGAGGACCTCGTGGGTGCGCCGCCAGGTGGCGCGGTCCCCGGCGTACTGGCTGACGGCGAGCAGGAGGCTGACGAGCCGGTCGAGCACCTCGTCGGGGCGGTCGGGTCCTCGGCCGGGGAGGTCGGGGCCGTGCTGGCCGGCCCGGTCGGGGGAGTCCCGGAGCCGCTCGACGGCCGCGACGATCCGGCGGTGGGTGGCCCTGACCTCGCCGTCCCGGTACAGCGCCAGGTAGGAGTCGGCGAGCACGGCGGCGGGGCTCTCGTCCGTGCCGGGGGCGGCGGCCAGCGCGAGGCTGCGCGCCCGGCCGAGGTGGTCCGTCTGCCCGGCGACGTACGCCGCCTCGTCGAGCCGCCGGGACCGGTCGACCCGGGTCTCGCTCAGTTCAGCGGCGCGCGTCAGCCAGGAGACGGCCAGCCGCGCGCCGCCGCGCCGGGTGGCCGACCGGGCGGCGGCCTCCAGGTCGGCGGCCACGCCTTCCTCGGGGTCGACGGTGGCGGCGGCCAGATGGATGGCGCGCCGTTCCGGGTACTCCCGGTGCAGCTGCGCCAGCACCCGGTGGGCGGCGCGGCGTTGGTCGGGCGTGGCGAGCTGGACGACGCTCGACCGCACCAGCGGGTGCCGGAACGCGAACTCGCCGGCGCCCGGTTCGACGACCAGCAGGCCGCAGGCGACGGCCTCGTCGACCTCGCGCATGCGGTAGCGCGCGATCGGTGCCGGGCCGTCGCCGGGCCGGGCCGCCGCTCCGTCGAGGGCGCCCCGGAGCAGTTCGGCCCGGACGCTGTCGCCGAGGCGGGCGAGGCGGGCGGCGTAGATCCCCTGGATCCGCCGGGGGAGCGGTACGCCGTGCAGGCCGAGGAGGTCCTGGCCGGCCCGGTCGCCCGGTCCGTCGGCGAGGTGGGCGGGCAGTTCCAGCAGGGCGAGCGGGTTGCCGCCGGCCTGTTCCAGGACGAGCCCGCGGACCTGTCGGCCGAGTCGCGGGTGGTGCAGGTCCAGCAGGCGGGTGGCGTCCGCGTCGGCGAGGGCGCCGATCGGGGCTTCCGGCAGCGCCGCGGTGTCGAACGGCGACGAGGTGTCGCCGCGGACGGCCACCAGGAGCTTGACCCCGGGGCGGCCTGCCAGCCGGCGGCCGACGAAGCCGCACACCTCGGCGCTGGCCTCGTCCAGCCACTGGCCGTCGTCGAGGACGAGCAGCACCGGGCGGCCCTTCGAGGCCGTCCAGGAGAGCAGGTCGAGGACGGCGATGCCGAGTGCCATGACCGGCGGTGGCGGTCCGTCGGGCCGACCGAAGACCGCGTCGAAGGCGGCGCGGGTGGTGGCGCCCAGCGGCGGAGCATCGGAGGGCCGGCCGTCGGAGGCCCGGCCGTCGGAGGCCCGGTCGTCGGAGGTGCGGCCGCCGGACGGCCGGTCGTCGGAGGTCGGGAGCAGCGGGTAGAGGAGCTGGTGCAGCCCGGCGTGCGGCAGGCCGCTCTCCGCCTCGACCCCGGTGGCGCGGACGACCAGCTGCCCGTCCTCGGCCGCGAGCCTCGCCGCCAGGTCGAGCAGGGTGCTCTTGCCGACGCCGGCCTCGCCCCGGAGGACCAGGGCCTGTCCGTCGGGGGCCAGGACGAACGCGGACAGCCGCGCCCGTTCGCCGTCCCGACCGACCATCACCATGCCCGGTTCCAAGCCCGGTTCCCTCCCCTGCCCCGAAGGCGCGCGACCGCGACCGTATTCAACTGGACGGTTAGTTGATTACACTGTGGCCCTGGTGAACCTGTCAAGTAAACGGTTAGTTAGGAGCAGGGTGCATGGAGCGCGACGCCGAAGCCACCAAGCGGAGACTCATCGCGGCCGGCCGGGCCGAGTTCGCCGCACACGGGCTGAACGGCGCGCGCGTCGACCGCATCGCCGCCGCCGCGCGGAGCAACAAGGCGCAGATCTACCACTACTTCGGCAACAAGGCCGGGCTGTTCGACGCGGTCTGGAACGGGATCGTCGACCAGATCGTGGCGAGCGTGCCGCTCGACGTGGACGACCTGCCCGGGTTCGCGGCCGGTCTGGGCGAGCTCTACGCCGAGCACCCGGACCTGCCCCGGATCATCACCTGGCAGCGGCTGGAGCACGGCGACGCCTTCAACGAGCTCGCCGTGGCCGAGGTGCACAGGCGCAGCGGCGAGATCGCCCGGGGGCAGGCCGACGGCCGGGTCTCGACCCGGTTCGAGCCCGAGGTCCTGTTCGCGCTGCTCGTCCATGTCGCGATGCTGTGGGCGGCCGCGAACCCGGAGGTGCTGACGGTCGTGGACGTCGCGGACCGGGCGCGGAGCCGTGAGCTGATCCGCCGCATCGCCACCGTCCTGGCGGAGTGAACCGGCCGGGGCCGGGGACGTTCCGGGGCTCCTCGGGGTTCAGCACTGCCAGAGGAACGCCGCGTCGGTGCAGGGGGAGCAGGTGAAGGCGTAGGCCCGGCCGCTGCCGAAGTTCATGGCGGTGAGGGGATCGGGCCCCTCCTGGAGCTGGACGGCGAGCCGCATCGGCTCCGCGCAGGTCGCGCAGCTCGGTGTCCGGTCGTACTGGAGCCAGGCCGGTGTGCCGTTGAGCTGCCCGAGGACGTGGTTCCGGGGGAGGCCGGTCCGCGCCGCCCAGGCAGCGCGGGCACTGTCGAAGTCCGGCGCTTCCGGGAGGAGTTGGGGTTCGGCGGCGCGGGTGGCGCCGAGGAGCAGGACCTCGTCCTCGTCGTCCTCGTCGTCCTGGAACTCGTCGGGGTCGTCCGGCTTGTGGTCCTCGCCCTTGCCCTCGCCCTCGTCGAGGTCGGTCGGCACCGGAAGGGGGATCGGCACCAGCCCCTGGGCCGGGAGGACCAGCGCGAGGTTGGCACCCGAGCGGGCCTCCCAGTCCTGGCAGACACCCGGACGGTTCTGGCAGGCGAACAGCACCAGCAGCCGGTCCTTCCGCCCCGGACCTCCGGTGACGGCGGCGCCGGACCGGTCCAGCACGATCTGCGCGAGGAACTGCAGCGGGCCGCCGCAATCGGCACAGGACGGCCAGGCGGTGCCGGGCGGGGCGAGCGGTACGCCGCCGATGCGCGTGACCGTCGCGTCGGCCGCGACCGGGCCGCCCTCGGTGATCAAGGTCGTCATGCGGCCCGACTGTAGGACACCGCGCCGACAGCGCAGGGCCGCCACCGCCGGCACTGCCCGGCCGCAGTCGGGGGGCGGGCTTGGCGGGCGGGAGGGGGAGTCTTGTATCGTTCCTCGCGAATCATCCAGAGGGGTGGAGGGACCGGCCCTACGAAGCCCCGGCAGCTCCCCGTTCGACCCGGCGTCCGAAGTACGCGCCGTGCCGTGCGGGATCAGTGCCAACTCCGGCCTGTCGCCAATGTGGCGCGGGAAAGATGAGGAGACACGGTGCTCTCTGTGCTGTCCTTCCCCCGGGCGCTTCCCGTCCCGGACCTTTCGCGTACCCGTCTCGTGCCCGGCGCAGCCAATCGGCCGTCTTCTGCGGCCCGCCCTCGCTGACCACCCCCCGGCTCCCCGCGGGGGGCCTCCGCGAGCGCGCCCCGGGCGGCTCGCGGGACCTGAGACGGAGACATCCAATGGAGAACACGAGCGGCGTCGGCGTGCTCGACAAGGTCACCTCGATCCTCGGCACCCTGGAGGCCGGTCCGGCCACCCTGGCCGGACTCGTCGCGGTGACCGGCCTGGCCCGGCCCACGGCGCACCGGCTCGCCGTCGCACTCGAACAGCACCGGCTGGTCGCCCGGGACGTGGAGGGCCGGTTCATCCTCGGCCCCCGACTCGGCGAGCTCTCGGCGGCCGCCGGGGAGGACCGGTTGCTGGCCGCAGCCGGCCCGGTCCTCGCCCGGCTGCGCGACGTCAGCGGGGAGAGCGCCCAGCTCTACCGCCGACAGGGCGGCGTCCGGATCTGCGTGGCCGCCGCCGAGCGCCTCTCCGGCCTGCGCGACACCGTCCCGGTGGGGGTCACCCTCCCTATGAAGGTCGGCGCCGCCGCCCAGGTCCTGCTGGCCTGGGAGGAGCCCGAGCGGCTCCACCGGGGCCTCCAGGGAGCCCGCTTCACGGCGACGGCGCTGAGCGGCGTCCGGCGCCGGGGCTGGGCCCAGTCGATCGGGGAACGCGAGCTGGGCGTCGCGTCCGTCTCCGCGCCGGTCCGGGGCCCGGCCAACCGGGTGGTGGCCGCCGTCACGGTCTCCGGTCCGATCGAACGGCTCACCCGCCACCCCGGCGCCCTGCTCTCGCAGACGGTCGTCGAGGCGGCCGACCGTCTCACCGAGGCGCTCCGCGTCACCTGATGCACCCCGGTCGCGGGGAGGTTCGTCCGCCCCGCGACCGAGGCCGAGGCCGGTCCGCGCCCCCGGCGCTGGTGGCGATGAGGGACAGGCCGGGCGCGATTTGTTCTGGGCGCTCAGGCGGAGTACTGTCGCCCAGTCGCCTGGCAGGGAGCACCGGACACGCAACAGCGCGGACGGTCCCGAGGCGGCCAATCCTCTGGAAATAACATCGTCACCCGGCTTCGGGTTTCTTTGTCGTGTCCATTTGTGGGGATTGCGGCCGGATTCGCTTTTCGGAGCGGGGGTCGGCTAGAGTTTGGAACGTCGGACGGGGCGTCAAGCCGCAGAAGACACCAGCGAGTTGGATGAAGGAAGCGCCGGGAACGGCACGGAGAACATCTGATAAGCTGGGAAAACGAAAGAACGAAGCGCCCGGAGGGCCGGTGTGAAAGCCGCCTGAAGGAAGTGTCCGTTCCTTGAGAACTCAACAGCGTGCC
>NZ_CP108561.1:8400000-9762028 GCF_036010405.1 Kitasatospora purpeofusca
AAATATTCCCTGGTGACCGATAGCGGATAGTACCGTGAGGGAATGGTGAAAAGTACCGCGGGAGCGGAGTGAAATAGTACCTGAAACCGTGTGCCTACAAGCCGTGGGAGCGTCGGACACGCAGCTTGCTGTGTGTCTCGTGACTGCGTGCCTTTTGAAGAATGAGCCTGCGAGTTTGCGGTGTGTAGCGAGGTTAACCCGTGTGGGGTAGCCGTAGCGAAAGCGAGTCCGAACAGGGCGATACAGTTGCATGCCCAAGACCCGAAGCGGAGTGATCTAGCCATGGGCAGGTTGAAGCGGAGGTAAGACTTCGTGGAGGACCGAACCCACCAGGGTTGAAAACCTGGGGGATGACCTGTGGTTAGGGGTGAAAGGCCAATCAAACTCCGTGATAGCTGGTTCTCCCCGAAATGCATTTAGGTGCAGCGTCACGTGTTTCTTGCCGGAGGTAGAGCACTGGATAGGCGATGGGCCTCACCGGGTTACTGACCTTAGCCAAACTCCGAATGCCGGTAAGTGAGAGCGTGGCAGTGAGACTGTGGGGGATAAGCTCCATGGTCGAGAGGGAAACAGCCCAGAACACCGACTAAGGTCCCTAAGCGTGTGCTAAGTGGGAAAGGATGTGGAGTCGCAGAGACAACCAGGAGGTTGGCTTAGAAGCAGCCACCCTTGAAAGAGTGCGTAATAGCTCACTGGTCAAGTGATTCCGCGCCGACAATGTAGCGGGGCTCAAGCACATCACCGAAGTCGTGTCATTGCAGCACATAGGGCCAACGCCTGCTGTGATGGGTAGGGGAGCGTCGTGTGCCGGGTGAAGCGGCGGTGGAAACCAGTCGTGGACGGTACACGAGTGAGAATGCAGGCATGAGTAGCGATACAAGAGTGGGAAACTCTTGCGCCGATTGACCAAGGGTTCCTGGGTCAAGCTGATCTGCCCAGGGTAAGTCGGGACCTAAGGCGAGGCCGACAGGCGTAGTCGATGGACAACGGGTTGATATTCCCGTACCCGCTTTGAAGCGCCAACGCTGAACCAGGTGATGCTAAAGCCGTGAAGCCGGCCCGGAGTCTTCGGACGAAGGGACGTGGTGGAGCCGCTGGACCAAGTCTGTACTAGGTGAGCGATGGGGTGACGCAGGAAGGTAGTCCAGCCCGGGCGGTGGTTGTCCCGGGGTAAGGGTGTAGGGCGTTGTGCAGGCAAATCCGCACAACACGTAGCCTGAGACCTGATGCCGAGCCGATTGTGGTGAAGTGGATGATCCTATGCTGTCGAGAAAAGCCTCTAGCGAGTTTCATGGCGGCCCGTACCCCAAACCGACTCAGGTGGTCAGGTAGAGAATACCGAGGCGTTCGGGTGAACTATGGTTAAGGAACTCGGCAAAATGCCCCCGTAACTTCGGGAGAAGGGGGGCCATTCCTGGTGACGGCACTTGCTGCCAGAGCTGGGGGTGGCCGCAGAGACCAGCGAGAAGCGACTGTTTACTAAAAACACAGGTCCGTGCGAAGCCGTAAGGCGATGTATACGGACTGACGCCTGCCCGGTGCTGGAACGTTAAGGGGACCGGTTAGCTCTGATTCGTCGGGGCGAAGCTGAGAACTTAAGCGCCAGTAAACGGCGGTGGTAACTATAACCATCCTAAGGTAGCGAAATTCCTTGTCGGGTAAGTTCCGACCTGCACGAATGGCGTAACGACTTCTCGACTGTCTCAACCATAGGCCCGGTGAAATTGCATTACGAGTAAAGATGCTCGTTTCGCGCAGCAGGACGGAAAGACCCCGGGACCTTTACTATAGCTTGATATTGGTGTTCGGTTCGGCTTGTGTAGGATAGGTGGGAGACTTTGAAGCCGTGACGCCAGTCATGGTGGAGTCGTCGTTGAAATACCACTCTGGTCGTGCTGGATGTCTAACCTGGGTCCGTGATCCGGATCAGGGACAGTGTCTGGTGGGTAGTTTAACTGGGGCGGTTGCCTCCTAAAGAGTAACGGAGGCGCCCAAAGGTTCCCTCAGCCTGGTTGGCAATCAGGTGTTGAGTGTAAGTGCACAAGGGAGCTTGACTGTGAGACTGACGGGTCGAGCAGGGACGAAAGTCGGGACTAGTGATCCGGCGGTGGCTTGTGGAAGCGCCGTCGCTCAACGGATAAAAGGTACCCCGGGGATAACAGGCTGATCTTCCCCAAGAGTCCATATCGACGGGATGGTTTGGCACCTCGATGTCGGCTCGTCGCATCCTGGGGCTGGAGTAGGTCCCAAGGGTTGGGCTGTTCGCCCATTAAAGCGGTACGCGAGCTGGGTTTAGAACGTCGTGAGACAGTTCGGTCCCTATCCGCTGTGCGCGTAGGAGTGTTGAGAAGGGCTGTCCCTAGTACGAGAGGACCGGGACGGACGAACCTCTGGTGTGCCAGTTGTCCTGCCAAGGGCATGGCTGGTTGGCTACGTTCGGGAGGGATAACCGCTGAAAGCATCTAAGCGGGAAGCCTGCTTCGAGATGAGCACTCCCACCTCCTTGAGAGGGTAAGGCTCCCAGTAGACGACTGGGTTGATAGGCCGGATATGGAAGCCCTGTGAGGGGTGGAGTTGACCGGTACTAATAGGCCGAGGGCTTGTCCTCAGTTGCTCGCGTCCACTGTGTTGTTCTGAAACAACGACCCCCACACGTCTGGTCACGGTGTGGGTGCGGTTGACAGTTTCATAGTGTTTCGGTGGTCATAGCGTGAGGGAAACGCCCGGTTACATTCCGAACCCGGAAGCTAAGCCTCACAGCGCCGATGGTACTGCAGGGGGGACCCTGTGGGAGAGTAGGACGCCGCCGAACAATCATTGTGAAGAACCCCCGTCGGGAAACCGGCGGGGGTTCTTTGCGTTTTCCGGACGCTTTTCCGAATGCCGCTCGGGGTATTCCGGTGCGTCAGCCGTTGTAGGAGCCGACGGTGGCGTCGTTCAGGGCGTTGATGGCGTCGTCCCCGGCGACCTGGTTCCCGTCGCCGACGATGACCGTCCCGTAGTTTCCGCCGGCCGCCTGGGCCGCGTCGACGGCGCCGCCGCCCACTCCGCTCGAACCGTTGTGGGAGCCGACGGTGGCGTCGTGGCCGGCGTCGATGATGTCGTAGCCGGCGACCTGGTTGCCGTCGCCGACGATGACGGTCCCGTGGTTGCCACCGGAGACGACGTCGGCGCTCGCCGCGGTCGGTACGGCGGCGAGGCCGAGGACGGCGAGCAGCGCCAGGGTTCGGCCGATGTGACGGTTCATGAGGGGTTCTCCGCTTCTGTCCGAAGATGCTTCTGGTCGGTGCAAAGGCGACAGTAGGTGCGGAACCCGGCGGGGGCGGGTGATGGTCCGCCGCCCGTGGCGTGTCGGCCGGGCGGTCGGTGGTTGGACGGTGAGTGGTCGAGGGTCCGGTCACCCACCGGGCAGCAGGGTGCTCAGGAAGCGGGTGGCGGCCGGCAGCAGGGCGAAGCCGTTGTGGGCGAGGCCGGGGACGACCTCCAGGGTGGCCGGGACCCCCCGCTCCAGGAGGTGCTGGTGCAGGGCGAGGGCCTGGCCGAGCCGGGTGGCGCCCGGGGGCCTGCGGAGCGGCCGGGTGTCGAGCTCTCCCACGGTCACGTGCACCGGCGGTGGAGGCCGAAGCGGAAGCGGCGTGCCCAGCGGGTGCGCGACGCCGAACTTCTCGGCCACGTCCGCGATTCCGGCGGGCCAGGGCAGCGCCGGGTCGAGCCGGGTGATCGAGCTCGGGGCGCCGACGGACACTCCGACCAGCCGCTCCGGGTGCAGGTAGGAGAAGCGGAGGGCGAACTGACCGCCGCCGGAGTAGCCGTGCAGCAGGAAGCGGTCCGCGCGCACCGGCCACCGGGCGGCGGCCTCCTCGACCATCCGCAGCAGCACCAGGTCGAACCGGACGTCGTGCCTGCGCAGCCGCTTGTAGCTCAGCACGTCCTCCGGTTCCGGGACGCCCGCGGGGAACAGCGGCGCGAGGACGACGCACCCGTGGGCGTCGGCGAAGTCCGTGAGCGAGTCCCGGTAGCGCTCGGCGGTGCGGCGGTCACCGTGCACGACGACCAGCAGCGGCCGGGGTCCGGCCGGGGCCCGGGGCGGCACGTAGAGGCAGTAGGAGAACCGGGGGTCCGCCCGGCAGGCGATGAACGGGGTCCGGCGGCGCTCCAGTCGCTGGGTGTGGGGGACGGCGAGGCTCATCGGACCTCCGGAATCGGTGACGGCACCCGACATCCTGGTGGCTGGCACGGTGGAGCACGGTACCCGGCCGACGGAGATCACCCATTGGGGTGAGCGAATATGACTGGCCGTCAGCAGCTGTGCAGACTGGTGGCCGATAAGCCGGAGACCAGGGACTGGAGCGTCATGGGTGGGGTAGTCGAGAAGCCGGTACAGGTACCGGCGCCAGCATCGGCACCGACGCCGACGGCGGCACCGACGGCGGTGGTCGAGCGGGCGCTCGCGGCCCACTCGGGCGTGCTGGAGGCGGCGGTGGCGCCGTCCGCCGACGGGGTCGGCGTCCTGGTGGTGCTCGACGAGATGTCCACGGCGCTGGAGGTCCGCGAGGACCTGCGCGCCTCGCTGCTCGCCGCCGGGCTGGAGGTCGAGCCCGCGGTGCTGTCCGTCGTCCGGCTCCCCGCGCCGCCGCTCGGGACCTTCGAGGAACTCGCGGCCGAGGTGGACGAGGTGGCCGGGGCGGCCGGCTCGGGCGCCGCGGAGGTGTCCCGCTACGAGGCGCCGGACGCCGGACCGGAGGCGGACCTCGCGGGCCGGCTGGCCGGGTTCCTCGGTCTGCCGCGGGTCGGCGCCCTGGACGACTTCGTCGAGCTGGGCGGGGACTCGCTGGTCGCGGTGGCCTTCCTGCACGCGGTCCAGGAGGCGTACGCCGTACCGCTGGGCGTGGTCGAGCTGTTCACCGCCGGTACCGTCCGCGGCATCGCCCGGCTGCTGGCCGCACGGCCCTCGGCCGCCCCGCAGGTGGCGTGAGGTGCACGCGCTCCGGCTCGCGGCGGTGCCCGTGCTGTTGGACGGCGTCGAGGCCGTGCCCGCCTCGACCGTCGCCGCCGGCCTGGCGGCGGTCGGGCGCGGCCTGGCCGGGCCGGACAAGGCGCTGGTCGCGATCCTGACCGGGCGCGGCCCGGCCGGTCTGCTGGTCTACCTGGGGGCCCTCGGCCTCGGCCACGCCGTCCTGGTGAAGGAGCGGCCGGACCTCGCCGCCCGGGACGCCCTGCTCGCCGCCTACCGGCCGGAGTTCGCGCTCGACGAGGGTGACGAACCGGTCCCGGCGGGATACCGCCCCGCCGGGGAGCTGTGCGGGGCGCGGCTGCTGGGCCGAACGGAGGCCGCCGGGAGCGCGATCCACCCCGAGCTGGCCGCGCTGATCACCACCTCGGGCTCGCTGGGCCGCCCCAAGGCCGTCCGGCTGTCGTACGCGAACCTGGCGGCCAACGCCGGGGCGGTCGCGGCGGCGCTGGGCCTCGGGCCGCAGGACGTCGGGATCACCTCGCTCCCGTTCGACTACAGCTTCGGCCTGTCCGTCGTGAACTCCCATCTGGTGGCGGGCGCGCCGCTGGTGCTCTCCCGGCTCAGCCCGACCTCGCGGCGGTTCTGGCAGCTCGCCGCCCGGACGGGTATGACCGACCTGGGGGCGGTCCCGCTCACCTACCGCCTGCTGCACAGCACCGGTTGGCGGCCGGACGCGTTGCCCGCGCTGCGGCTCGCCTACCAGGCCGGCGGCCCGCTGGAACCGGCCCTGGTCGAGCACTTCGGGCGGCTGATGGCCGGGCACGGCGGCGGCTTCTGCCCGATGTACGGGGCGACCGAGGCCACCGCGCGGATGTGCTGCCTCGACCCGGACGAGCTCTTCGAGCACCTCGGTTCGGTCGGGCGGCCGGTGCCGGGCGGGCGGATCCGGCTGGAGGGCGCCGGTGCGGACGGCGTCGGAGAGATCGTCTACGAGGGGCCCAGCGTCATGCTGGGCTACGCGTCCGGCCGGGCCGACCTGGCCGAGGGCCGCAGCGTTCCGGAGGTGCTGCACACCGGCGACCTCGGGCGGCTGGAGCGCGGGATGCTCTACGTCCTGGGCCGCAAGGACCGGCAGTTGAAGCTGTTCGGCAAGCGGGTCCTGCCGGACGAGATCGAGCGTCGGCTGGCGGCGGTCGGCCCGGCCGCGGTGGTGCCGACGGCGGCCGACAGCGCCGTGGTGTTCGTCGAGGGCCGCACCGAACCGTACCGGGACGCGTGGCTGGAGGTGCTGCGCGAGCTCGGACTGCCCGCCGAGTGCCTGGCGCTGCGGGCGACGCCGGGTCTGCCGCGCACCGGCTCGGGCAAGGTCGACCTCGGCCAGTTGCGGGAGTTGGCCGATGCGCGCTGAGGGGGCCGCCGGGGCCCCGGTGGTGGAGACCGGCTCGGGCCGGGTGCGCGGGGTGGCGGCGGACGGGGTGGTGGCCTTCCTCGGGGTGCCGTACGCCGCGGGCACCGGGGGCGGGGCACGGTTCCTGCCGCCCCGGCCGCACCCGGGCTGGGCGGGGGTGCGGGAGGCGGACGCGTACGGTCCGGCCTGCCCGCAGCGGCCGTTGGCCGAGGCCTTCGGGGCGCGTCCGGCGGTGGTGCCGCTGCTGCCGCTGTTCGGCATTCCCGCCGAGGCGGGCGCGCAGGGCGAGGACTGCCTGGTGCTGAACGTCTGGACGCCGGGGGTCCGCCCCCCGGCGGCCCGCCCGGTGCTGGTCTGGCTGCACGGCGGCACGGACTTCGGCGCGGGCGACTGGCCGAGGTTCGACGGGGCGGCGCTCGCCCGGGCGGGCGGTCTGGTGGTGGTGACGGTCAACCACCGCCTCGGCGTGCTCGGCCACCTGGACCTGTCCTGGACCGGCCGTCCCGAGTACGCGGCCTCCGGCCGGGTGGGGCTGCTGGACCTCTGGGCGGCGCTGGACTGGCTGCGGGACAACGTGGCGGCGTTCGGCGGCGATCCGGCGAACCTGACCCTGGCGGGCGGTTCGCGCGGCGCCTCCCGGGTGGCGGCCCTGCTGTCGGCGGGCGCGCCCGAACCGCCGTTCCGGCGTGCCGTGCTGAGCAGTCCGCCGCCGCCCCGCCCGGTCGCCGCGACCTCGCCGGAGGAGGCGGCCGGGGCGGTCCTGCGGCTGCTGGGCGTCCCGGCGGACCGGCCGGAACTGCTGGCCGCCCGACCGGTGGGTCAACTCCTGGACGCCCAGGCGGTGTTGCGGGCCCGGGACCGGTTCGCGTTCCAGCCCTCGGCCGACGGCGGGCCGGTCGAGGAGCGGTGCTACGCGGATCTGGCGGCCGGTGCGGCTCCGGGCGTCCCGCTGCTGATCGGGAGCGCTCTGCACGAGACCACCCGGACCATCGACGCCGACCGGGCCTCCTGGGACGGTCTGAGCGAGGCCGGGTTCGCCCGCCGCTGCTCGCGGATCGCCCGGCACGACGTCACCGGGCTGATCTCCGAGTACCGGCGCGAGCGGCCGCGCGACCCGGCGCGGCGGATCGCGGTCGCCGTCACCACCGACGCGCTGTACCGCTTCCCGGCGCTGGACCTGGCCTCGGCCCGGAGCGCCAACGCCACTGCCCCGACCTACGCGTACGTCTTCGCGGGCGGCACCGGCAGCCACGGCGAGGACGTCCTGTTCTTCTTCGACAATCTGCGCCACGCGGCCCTGGTGTCCCGGAACCCGGCCAATGCCGCGCTGGCGCGGGCGGCCAGTACTGCCTGGATCGGCTACTGCCACGACGGGCGCCCCGAGGTCCCCGGCGTCGGACCCTGGCCCGCCTACACCGAGGACCGGCGGGACACCCTGGTCTTCGGCACCCCCACCCGCTCGGTCGCCGACCCGTTCGCCAGCCGCCGCGCCGCCTGGGCCGCCGTCCGCCGGGTGGCCGAGCCGGTCGGGTAGACGGGCGGGGCGGGTCGTCGAGCGGGTCAGGTGGTCGGACGGCCGGACGGCCGGACGGGCCCGCGGGACGGTCAGGTCTGCGCGGTGGGCCGGACCACGATCTCGCCGACGTCGATCCCCTCCGGCTGCTCGATCGCGAAGCCGATGGCGGCGGCGACGGCGGAGGGCGGCATGGCGATCTCGTCGCGCTGCCTGGTCATCGCCGCCGCGATCTCCGGGGCGGCGCCCTTGCCGATGCCCTCGGTGCGGGTGAAGCCGGGGGAGACGAGGGTGACGCGGAGATGGGGCCCCGACTCCTGGCGCAGCCCCTCGGTGAGGACCTTCACCGCCGTCTTGGTGGCCGCGTAGACGCCCTGCGGCGACTTGACGGTGTAGGCCGCGGTGGAGCCGATGGTGACGAAGTGCCCGGAGCGCTGGCGGCGGAAGAGCGGCAGGGCGGCCGCGATGCCGTTGAGGAGGCCGGTGATGTGGGTCGCGACCATGGCGTCCCAGTCGTCCTGGCGCAGGTCGTCGAACGGCGAGACGGCCATCGTGCCCGCGTTGGAGACGAGCACGTCGAGTCGGCCGAACCGCTCGACGGCGGTGTCCGTCAGCCGCCGGAGGCCCTCGCGGCGGGTGACGTCGACGAGGACGCCGGTGGCGGTGCCGCCCCGCGCGGTGATGCGGTCGACGACCGCGTTCAGCCGGTCCTCGCGGCGGGCGCCGAGGACGAGCAGGGCGCCGCGTTCGGCGAGGTGGGCGGCGGTCGCCTCGCCGATGCCGCTGCTGGCACCCGTGATCGCGACGACCTTGCCCCGGATTCCCGACATGGCCGGCCTTCCCTTCCTGGGTGTGCGCCGGTGGTGGGCCGACGTAGAGTGAAAGCGGGGACGCCCCCGTTTCGTCGAAGGCTAAGTGGGGGCGCCCCCGTTTGGCAATCCGACCGCTGGGCCGGCGCAGGACCGGGACGGGGCGGGACGGGACGAGGAAGGAACGAGGAACGGTGACGGACGACGGAGCCCAGCGCCCGCTGAGGGCCGACGCGCGGCGCAACCGGGAGAAGATCCTGGCCGCCGCCGTGCGGGTGTTCACGACGCAGGGGCTGGACGCGCAGATGGAGCGCGTCGCCAAGGAGGCGGGTGTGGGCAGCGCGACCCTGTACCGCAACTTCCCGACCAGGGAGGCCCTGGTCGAGGCGGTCTACCGGAACGAGGTGGCCCGGCTGTGCGAGGCGGCGCCCGCGCTGCTCGCCGAGCATCCGCCGATGGAGGCACTGCGGGTGTGGACGCGGCTGTTCCTCGACTACGTCACGGCCAAGTACGGCATGATCGACGCGCTGCGCGCCATCGCCGCGGCCGGGGAGAGCCCCTACGGCCACAGCCGGGAGCTGGTCCGGGACGCCGTCGCCACGCTGATGGACGCCTGCGCGGCCGCCGGGGTGATCCGTACCGACATCGGCCCCTCCGACCTCGCCGCCGCCCTCGAAGGCATCGCCCTCACCTCGGCGGGCGCCGACCGACGACCGCAGGCCGAGCGGCTGCTCGACCTCACCCTGGACGGGCTCGCCGTCCGGCCGTGAGTCCGTTCACGGCCCGTTCCGGTGACGCTGCCGGCGACGGCGGCTCAGGACCGGATGGTGTAGGAGTCGCCGTAGACCGTCCAGCGCAGCGGCGTGGCCAGGTCGAGGTTCCCGGCCTTGAGGAAGACGCGCTGGACGGTGTCGACCCTGCCCGTGTCCTGGTGGGAGGAATCGGCCTTCATGGCGGCGCGGCGGGCGTCGAGGAAGGCGTTCAGATAGGCGGTCTCGTCACCGCCCTGGGACGGCGGCTTGGCCTTGCCGAGGGCGGCGGCGCGGATGCCGCCGAAGCTGAGCCGGTCGCTGCCCGGTCCGTGCATCACGATGGCGTCGTAGTACATGAACTGGCCCAGGGCGCGCAGGCCGTCCGCCTTGGCCTGGCCGACGGCCGGGTCGAAGTAGACCCGGTCGCGCTCGTCGTCCTGGGCCCGCTGGAAGGCCGCGTCCTGGGCGGCCCGGTGCCAGTCGGCGACGAAGGACGGGTCCAGGCCGGCGTGCGAGGCGGAACCGTCGACCTTCTCCAGGGCCGGGATGTAGCGGGCCAGCACGTTGTCCGGCTTCAGGGCCCGGTAGTGCCGGACGAGTTGCAGCATGTCGTTGGTGCCCGAGGTGAAGCCGATGATCCCGCCGGTGTAGCCGCGCCCGTCGTGGATGTCCTCGATGTAGGTGTACTGGGCGCGCCAGTCGAGCGAGGAGTTCTCGGCGCTGGAGACCAGCTGCTGCGCGATGTCCTTCAACCGCGGGTTGTCCAGGCCGGTGCCGACCACGACGGGGGCCGGGCCGGGGGGCTGGGTGACCGGGGCGGGGACAGCAGGAGCGGGGGTGCCGGGAGCAGGGGGGTTTCCGCCGGTCGCGGGGGCCGGCGGGGCACCCTGGTCGGGTCCGGCCGGGGCGCCGGGACCGGAGGCGCCCGGGGCGCGGGGCGCGGAGCCGGGGGAGGCGGGGCCGGTGGCGGGGCGGCCGGTGGTGGGGCCGGGCTGGGGCGCCCGGGCCGCGGCTGTGGCCGGTCGACCGGTTCCCGTCCCCGGGGCGGCCGGGGCCGGTACGGCTTTGGCGCTCCTGGCCGTCGTCGGCGCGGCCGTCGCCGTCGCGCCGGTGGCGGCGGCGGGCGAGGCGCTCGGGGTCCCGGCGGGCGACCCCGCCGCGGGCGGCGCGGTGGCGGGGCCCGTGGCAGGTCCGGAGGCCGGGACGGCCGGGCGGGACGGAGTCGGTGCGGCGGCCGGTGCGGGATCGGCCGAGCCGCCCGCGGTGAGGGCCGCGGCGCCCACCGCCGCGCCGAGCCCGCCCACGACGAGCGCGGCGATGCCCGCCCGCCGCCGGGCCGTCCGACCGATCGCTCCGCGCTGCTCCGCCATGCTGTCCGCCCCTTGCCCGTCGCGCAGGTCCCCGCGGACCGGACCGGCGTCCGCGGGTTGTCGTCGAGCAGAGGAACGGGCCCGGGCGGTACGGGGGTTCAGCCACCGGGGGCCGTCTTCCCGCGTGCCCTCCGGTGGACGGGAACCGGCCCCGGCTCAGGCGTAGACGCGCGCGTACAGCTCCTCGATCTGGGTGGCGGTGGGCACGGCCGGGTTGTTGGCGGGGGAGCCGGAGGCCAGGGCCTGTTCGGCCATCAGCGGGGTGAGCCCGGTCCAGGCGGAGTGGTCGATGCCGTAGCTGCGGGGGGTGGGGACGTCCAGGTCGTGGCAGAGGGTGTGCAGGGCGTCGACCAGCTTCGCCGAGGCGGCCGCCGCGGGGTCGGCGGTGGTCGCCACACCCAGGGCGCGGGCGCAGTCGGCGTAGCGCTCGGGCGCCGCGTGCACGGAGAAGGCGGTCACCGCCGGGAACAGCATGGCGTTGGACAGGCCGTGGGCGACGTGGAAGTGGGCGCCGATCGGGCGGCTCATGCCGTGCACCAGGGCGACGCTGGAGTTCGAGAAGGCGATCCCGGCCTGGGTCGCGGCGAGCATCATCGCCTCCCGGGCCTCGGCGTTCGAACCGTCCGCGTAGGCGCGGCGCAGATGCCGGCCGATGGTGGCGATCGCGGTGAGGGCCAGGCCGTCGGTGAAGGGGCCGGACTTGCGGCTGACGTAGGCCTCGACGGCGTGGGTGAGCGCGTCGACGCCGGTGTCGGCGGTCAGCCGGGGCGGCATCGAGAGCGTCAGTTCCATGTCGACGACGGCGGCGATCGGCAGGAACGCCGGGCCCAGGCACATCATCTTCTCGTCCGTGGCGCTGTCGGTGATGACGGTGACCTGGGTCGCCTCCGAGCCGCTGCCGGCGGTGGTGGGGACGGCGATCACGGGGAGGGCCGGCCCGAGATTGACGTGCGGCGCCTTGTAGTCGCGCATCCCGCCGCCCTGCACGCCCAGCAGGGCGAGGGCCTTGGCGGTGTCCATCGGGCTGCCGCCGCCGAAGCCGATCACCGAGTCCGCCCCGTGCTCGCGCAGGGCCGCCAGGCCGGGGACGAGGGAGTCGGTGGTCGGGTCGGGCACGGTGCCGTCGAACAGCGCGGGGTGGAGCCCGGCGCCGCGCAGGATCCCCAGCAGGCGCTCGGCGGCGCCGGTGCCGGCCAGGAACGCGTCCGTGACCAGGAGCGGGCGCCGCAGGCCGAGGCCCGCGACGACGGCGCCCAGTTCCTCGGCCGCGCCCCGGCCGATGCGCAGGATCCGGGGCAGGGACAGACTGGCAACCACGGGCAACCCCTCGGCGGTGGCAGGACGGTGGCCCCCGGTACGGGCGGGCCGGTCCGACTCTGCCGTCCCCGCGGTGTGCGTTCAACCGCCAATCGCGCAGAGGGGGTGTGCGGAAATGCAGATAGGCTGCGCCGATGCGCCCCCGCCCCCATCCTGGTAAAGACACCCCGGCGGCGGTGGAGCGCCCCGGCGGGCCCGAGCCGCGCGACCTGCGCGCCGACGACCTGCGCCACCTGCTCGCCGTCGCCCGCACCGGGCGCCTGGTGAGCGCCGCCGACGCGCTGGGCGTGGACCACACCACGGTGTCCCGCCGGATCACCGCGCTGGAGCGGAGCCTCGGCGTGCGGCTGATGGAACGCGGCACCGAGGGCTGGGTGCTGACGGACGCCGGCCGGGCGGTCGCCGAGAACGCCCGCACCATCGAGGAGGCCCTGGTCCGGGTCGTGGACGCGGTGTCCGGCCAGGACCCGCCGTCCCTGCACGGCACCGTCCGGGTGAGTGCCCCCGACGGCTTCGGCACCTGCTTCGCCACCCCGGCGCTGGCCCGGGTGCGCCGCCGCCACCCCCGGCTCCAGATCGAACTCATCACGGCGACGAGGGAGTTGCCGCTGCGCCCGGCGGGCTTCGACCTCGCCCTGACGATCGGCCGGCCGCCCCGGAGCCGACTGGTGACCGAGCACCTCACCGACTACGCCCTCGGCCTGTACGCCGGTGACGAGTACCTCGCCCGGCGCGCCGCGCCGGCCTCGGTGGCCGAACTGCGGGAGCACCCGCTGGTCTTCTACATCGAGTCGATGCTCCAGGTCGGCGATCTCGACATCGAACGCCATCTGCCGGGCTGCACACCGGCGTTCTCCTCCACCAACGTCTTCGCCCAGGTGGAGGCCACCCGGCTGGGCACGGGCGTCGGCGTGCTCCCGGCCTTCCTCGCGGACCGGGCCGGGCTGCGGCGGCTGCTGCCCGGGGAGGTCGACATCCGGCTCCCGATCACCCTGGCCGTCCGCCGCGAGGCCGTCACCCACCCCGCCGTCCGGGCCGTCCGCGACGCCCTGCACCACGAGGTCGCCGAACGCGCCGCCGAGCTGCTCCCGCCGAGGGGCGACGGGTAGGGGCTGGCCGGTCGCGCCCCGTGCCCTGCGAACGCGGACGGCGGCTGCGGTACCCGGCTCTCCCGGGTGCCGCGGCCGCTGTCGTCGGGCCGGGTCCGTTACTGGGTGACCGGGCGGAAGAGCCAGTGGAGGCGGGCGGTGCCGGCTCCGGGGCGGGTGACGGTGACGGTGTCGACCGTCGTGCTCCTGGTCAGGTCGAGGTGTTCGTAGGGACTGGAGAAGTTGGACAGCAGGGTGCCGTTCGGGCCGTCGGCGGTCCTGCACCACAGGTAGCCGTTGTCGTTGGGGCGGTAGGCGCCCATGGTGACGTAGTTGCCGTTCTGCGGGTCCCCGGGGCTTGCCGCCGTGGAGTTGACGTACTGCCCGGCGTGGATCAGGTACTGGCAGTTGGAGGAGCTCCCGCTCGGCCCCGCCGAGACGGTGCTGAACTGCTGGCTGCTCCCGTGCGAGTCCGGCGCCAGGTACACCGGGTAGGGCGCTGTCTCCAGGTCGTCGACGGCGAGGGCCGGGGCCGAGCCGCCGGCGTCCGTCGCGACGATCTCGGTGAGGTTGGTGCCCTCCTGGACGTCCTGGAGGAACCAGCGCTGCTCGGCCGAGCCGTTCCAGTCCCGGGCCACGATGCCCAGACCGGGGCCGAGGTCGGTCAGGTACTGCCGGGTGACGTAGTTGACCAGGGTGTAGGTGCCGTCGCCCTGGTCGGCCGCCGCCCAGAGCTGGTCCAGCGCCGCGTTCTGCCACAGCACCGTCCGTGCGTCGCGGGCGCCGCCCTCCTGGCCCAGGTAGCGGCCGGCGAAGGGGGCGTGCGGGTGGAAGAGCCGGAAGAAGCCCCGGTGCTCGGGGTCCTCGGTCAGGCTGAACACCTGGGAGGCGGAGTTCCGCCGGTTGAGCGGCTGGTCGTTGACGGCGTGGTCGGTCGCACTGGTGGGGCCGGCCACGTTGGTGGTGGCGGCGTTGCGCAGGAAGACCTGGTTCGGCCGGGCCGGTTCGGTGACCTGGGCGGGCACCGGGTCCGGCAGGCCGCCGAGGGTGTAGACGACGGGGTAGTGGTCGGCCGAGTCGAGGCCCGGCCGGTCGATCCCGGTGACGGCGCCCTGCGGCTGGCCGGTGGGCAGCACCGCGTAGTCGAGCGTCCTGCGGGTGCCGTTGGCGATCCGGTCGACCGGGTGCGTGGGCAGGGTGCTGGCCTGGACGGTGAACGTGTTGCCGACCGCCGTCTGGAGGTTGTCGGGAGCGCGGTTGTAGTCGCCCAGGGCGATCCAGGGCAGGCCGGTCGGGGTCATCTGGTCCTGGATGATGCGCAGGAGCTGCGGGTCGTCGCTGCCGGAACTCCCCGAACTGCCGTGCAGCGAGAAGTAGACGAAGCCGTCGACGTTGACGCCGAGCGCGGGCCGGGAGTCCCAGTTGTCGGCGATGACGGCCTCCCGGGTGGTGAAGACGCCGTCCGCCGGGACCCGGGTGCGGCTGTAGACGGCCAGGTTGACCCGGCCCCACTGGTTGTTGCTGGTGTCGGTGCGCAGCCAGTAGAGGTACCCCGCCGGCCGGCTCGCGCCGCCGAGCCGGTACTCCCGGACCGGGACGGTGAAGCCGAGGTTGTCGACGTACCGGGTGTTGGCGGTGTGGATCTCCTGGAGGAAGGTCGCGCCGCCGGGCGGTGCACCGGCCTCCTGGAGGGCGACGACGTCGGCCCGGCCGTCCAGCGGGCTGGTGCCGTAGAGGCGGGGGAGGTCGTTGCTGTACCGGCTGCCGTTGCCCTCGGGGGTCTGCGCTCCCTGCATGTTCCAGGTGGCGACGCGGCGGCTGTGGTTGTCGCGCGGGTCGAGCCCGCCGGTGTCCCGCAGGAACAGCGACGGCCGCTTGCCCACGTCGGTGGGGACCACGCCCTGGCCGGCGTAGTCGAGGGTCTCCCGGCCGCCCCAGTCGGGGATGGCCTGGCCGCCCTGGGCGAGCGGCTGGAACCGGCTCGGCGCGCCGTTGGCGGAGCCGAACTGGTAGGCGGTGCCGGTCTGGGTGCCGTAGGGCGCGTACGGCAGGTAGGCGCCGCCGGGGGTGGTCTGCTTGACCATGGTGTTGTTGTAGAAGACGTTCTGCGGGCCGGAGGAGCCGGACCACTTGACCGCCTTGGGGCCGGCCGCCCACCACACCGGGTACCACGTCCCCTCGTCGATCTCGCCGCCCTCGCCGCCGCAGTTGGTCTCGCAGCTGCCCGAGCGGTGCTCGTAGGGGACGCGCAGGGTGTTCTGCTCGAACAGGTTGTTGTGCTCCCACCCGCCGTGCAGGTTGAGGTCGGAGTCGAGGTCGTTGCGGAAGGCGACGTTGCCGCTGGCCGACCACTGGAAGGTGAAGTGGCGCAGGTTGCGGCTGAGGTTGTAGGCGTAGAGGGAGTCCCAGACCCGGCTGCCGCGCAGGTAGCCGTTGCCGCCCTTGCCCTTGTTCCAGGCGCCGTCGAAGCTGTTGCGCTCGATCTGGAGGTTGCGGGCGTCCTCGGTGACGATCGGGTGCGAGCCGGTCATCTCGGCCTTCAGCCCGCGTGCCCAGTCGTTGGCGGCCCACTTGAAGACGATGCCGTGCATCGCGTACTCGGGCGCCATGTTGCCGTAGTTGTGCACGGCCTGGGCGGGGGTCGGGCTGTAGCTGCCGCCGCCGAGCTTGGGCAGGCCGGTCAGGTCCTGGGTGAAGGCGAAGTTCTCGAAGCCGACGCCCTGGACCACCTTCAGCGGGGTGACCTTGCTGGGGTACGGCTTGTCGCCGAGGGCGGTGGAGCCGTCCGAGGTGGAGTCGACCGGGAGGTCCCACTCCAGCGGGCGGTCCAGGGTGACCGTCCGGGCGGAGGCGTCGATCGCGGTGAGCCGGAACATCTGCTGCCGCATGTGGAGGTTGTCCATCTGGCTGCGGTCGGAGACGCCCTGCTGCTCGTAGAACTTGACGCTGTTGGCCGCGCCGACCCAGACGTAGCCGCCGAGGGCGAACTTCTTCATGTCGGCCTTGGCGTCCAGCTGCACGAGGTTCTGGCCCTGCCGGGCCGCCCAGCCGGGGTCGGCGGCCTGGGCGCCGACCTTGATGCCGGAGGCCCAGTGCTGGTTGACGCTGCCCTCGAAGATGTCCTTGCGGTTCGCCGGGGCAGCGGCCCAGTCGTCCTGGTAGCGCTCGGCGATGTCCCGGGTCTGGACGCGGAACAGCCCTCGGCCGGGCCAGATCCAGCCGCCGGTGCCGACGTCGCTGCCGCTGCCCGCCTTCATGCTGTCCTGGTCCCAGCGGCCGTTGACCAGGGTGTCGTAGCGGGTGTTGACGTCGGGTCGGAACACCAGGCGGGTGCCGCCGTCGCCGGAGCCCTGGCCGCGCAGCACGAGGTAGTCGGCGTCGGCGTAGATCTGCCGGGAGAGGTCGATCCGGCCGGCCGGCAGGGAGATCAGCGAGAGCCGGTCGAAGTTGGCGCCCGGCGAACAGGCGGACTTGATGTCGTCGATCGCGCGCTGGAGGCCGGTGGTGTCGTCGACGCCGTCGTTCGGCCGGACCGCGTACTGGGAGGCGAGCCGGTCCGGGGTGATCCGGCAGCCGGGGTCGTCGGTCAGGCTGCCGTCGTCGGGCAGCGGCAGGCCGCCCCGGTACCCGGCCCGGGACCAGTCCGGCATGCCGGGGGGCGGGCCGGTCCGGTTGGCGTAGCTCAGGTCCGGGCCCTCCGCGCCGGGGCCGGCCGTGACGGCGGCCACCGGGGCCGCCCCGGCCGCCGGGGCGAGGACGGTGCCGGAGAGGGCGGGCAGGGTGAGGGAGAGCAGCAGGCCGGAGAGCAGCGCGGCCGCCGGTCGTAGGCGTTTCATCGGACCTCGTTCCGTGTCGTGGTGGTGTTCCCGGCCCGGGGAGAGGGTCGGGAGACCGCACCGGAACGCCCCCGGCACCGTGCGGGAGCCGGGGGCGTCGGGGCGAACGGCGCCGGAGCGCCGGGTGCGCCGGGCCCGTTACGGGCAGTAGAAGCGCAGGCCGGAGATCCGGTCGTTGAGGTAGTAGGTGCTGGTCCCGGCGTTGTAGTCGCCCTTGGTGCCCCAGCTCCACGAGGACGCGAAGTCCAGCTGGGAGGGGTGCAGCTCGCCGTAGGCGTCGTCCCAGAACTCGATCTGGCACTGGGAGTTGTTGATCCAGGACGAGACCTGGTCGTTGGCGAGGTCGCCGTTGAGGAAGTGGACCTTGGTGAGGCGAACGACCTCGTTGCTGCCGCCGGCCGGAGGCGGTACGACGATCGCCTTGGAGCCCAGGCCGCCGCCGTTCTGGTACAGGCAGAGCGCCCAGGCCGGGCAGCCGTCGTAGGGGGGATTGGCCGCGGAGGCCGGGGTCGCCGTGAGCAGCATGACCGCTCCGGCGACCGCGCCCGCGACGACGGTGGCAGCCGACTTGAACGATTTCAGGGCCACGGTGGAACTCGCTTTCCAGGACCGCCCGGGGTCTGGACCCGGGCTGGTTGACAGTACGCATCGTGCGGCGGGCCCGGTCGGGGCCCGCCGCACGGTCAGCCTGCGGGAGTGGGAAGCGTGGGCGCATCAGTCATCTGACTGCATGACGTGTCTGTGCAGGTCGGAGCCGGTGCGGTCAGGCGTCGTCAGCTGCGCCCGGGTCGGCGCCGGGTGTCGACCGGTCAGAGGAAGTAGAGGCGGTTCAGCGGGACGTCCTGGGCGGGTTCGGAGTGCAGCGCGGTGCCGTCGAGGGTCACCAGGCCGCGCCGGGCGTCGACGAGGACCTCGCCCAGGCGGGTGTTGCGGACCAGGTCGGCGGGGCCGATGCCGCGGGTGTGGCGGACGGCGACCCGGCGGCGGCGGGTGGTCATGCTGTCGTAGGGGCGGGAGTGGGTGCCGGCCTCGGCGGCGGCGCGGCTGGTGAACGCGACCGAGAGGTCGGCGGGGGTGGCGCCGTGGGCGCCGAACAGCGGGCCGAGGACCAGCGGCTGGCAGGTGTCGGTGGCGGCGTTGGGGTCGCCGGTGACGCCGTAGGCGGGGAAGCCGGCCTTGAGGACCAGCTGCGGCTTGGCGCCGAAGTGGTCGGGGCGCCAGAGCACGATGTCGGCGAGCTTGCCGGTCTCGATGGAGCCGACCTCGTGGGAGAGGCCGTGGGCGATGGCCGGGTTGATGGTCAGCTTGGCGATGTAGCGCAGCACCCGCTGGTTGTCGTCGTCCGGCCCGTCGCCCTCCATCGGGCCGAGTTCGGCCTTCATCTTCCCGGCCACGGCGAAGGTGCGGCGCACGGTCTCGCCGGCCCGGCCCATGCCCTGGGCGTCGGAGGAGGTGATACCGATCGCCCCGAGGTCGTGCAGCACGTCCTCGGCGCCCATGGTGCCGGCCCGGATCCGGTCGCGGGCCATCGCGGCGTCGCCCGGCAGGTCGGTCTTGAGCGCGTGGACGGAGACGATCATGCCGTAGTGCTCGGCGACCGCGTCCCGGCCGAAGGGCAGGGTGGGGTTGGTGGAGGAGCCGATGACGTTCGGCACGCCCGCCATCTTCAGCACATTGGGCACGTGGCCGCCGCCGCAGCCCTCGATGTGGAAGGCGTGGATCGTCCGGCCCTCCAGCACCCGCAGGGTGTCCTCCACCGACAGGCACTCGTTCAACCCGTCGGTGTGCAGCGCCACTTGGACGTCGTGGACCTCGGCGACGGAGAGCGCGGTGTCCAGCGCGCGGGTGTGGGCTCCCATGTCCTCGTGCACCTTGAAGCCGCAGGCGCCGCCCTCGGCGAGGGCCTCCACCAGCGGGGCCGGGTGCGAGGACGAACCGCGGCCGAGGAAGCCGATATTGACCGGCCAGGCGTCGAAGGCGTTGAAGGCGTGCCGCAGCGCCCAGGGGGAGTTGACGCCGACGCCCCAGGCCGGGCCGAACTCCTGGCCGATGATCGTGGTGACGCCGGAGGCGAGCGAGGCCTCCATGATCCGGGGGGACATCAGGTGGACGTGGGTGTCGACGGCACCGGCGGTGGCGATCAGGCCCTCGCCGGAGACGATCGCCGTCCCGGTGCCGACCACGACGTCCACGCCGTCCAGGGTGTCGGGGTTGCCGGCCCGGCCGATCGAGGTGATCCGGCCCTCCCGGATGCCGATCGAGGTCTTGCGGATGCCCTGGATCGCGTCGATGACCAGCACATTGCTGATGACGAGGTCGCAGGTGTCGCGGACGGCGGCGGCCTTGAGGTGCAGGCCGTCGCGGGCGGTCTTGCCGAAGCCGGTCAGGAACTCGTCGCCGGGCCGCTGGGAGTCGGACTCGACCCGGACGACCAGACCGCTGTCCCCGAGCCGGACCCGGTCCCCGGCGCGCGGGCCGTGCACGGCGGTGTACTCGGCGGCGTCGATGCTGTGGCTCATGGCCGGTTCTCCTGTCCGTTGTCGCGTCGGTTCTCGGAACCGTTCTCGGGCTCCGCCCCGAGGTAGCCCCGCTCGGCGGCCCGGCGCAGGGCCTCCCGCCGGATCGGGGGCGAGTCCAGCGGGCCGTCGACCAGCCCGGCGAAGCCGATCGCGACCCGCTCGCCGCCGATCGGCACCAGGCCGACCTCGACGGTGCTGCCCGGGTCGAAACGCACCGAGGAGCCGGCCGGGACCGCGAGGCGCATGCCGTAGGCGGCGGCGCGGTCGAAGGCGAGCCTCGGGTTGGTCTCGAAGAAGTGGTAGTGCGAGGTGACCGAGACCGGCACCTCGGCGGTGTTGCGCACGGCGAGGGTGCGGACGGGCCGGGTCGGGGGCTCGGGGCGGTGCTCGGTGAGGACGGCGCCCGGGGCGTCCGAGGCCAGTCCGCCGCCGCCGAAGGGGTCGGTGATCACCGCGAGCCGGGTGCCGTCGTCGAAGACCGCCTCGACCTGGATCTCGGTGACGAGGTCGGGGACGCCGGGCAGGACGTCGTCGGCGCCGAGCACCGAGCGGCCCCGGGCGACGGCCTCGGCCAGCCGGAGGCCGTCGCGGGCGGCCTCGCAGACGGTGTCGGAGATCAGCGCGGTGGCCTCGGGGACGTTGAGCCGCAGGCCGCGGGCGCGGCGGGCGCGGGCGAGTTCGGCGGCGGTGAAGATCAGCAGCCGGTCGCGTTCGGTGGGGGTCAGTTGCACGGGTGTCCGTTCTCCCTCGGGTGCGGGCGGGCGGCGGGGTGCGGGCGGGCGGCGGGGTGCCGGCGGGCGGGGTCGGGCGGGTGCGGCGTGTTGGTGCTGCTGCGGGGCCGGGCGGCGGGATCAGCCGACGGCGGGGATGTCGTGGGTGGCGCAGTGGATGCCGCCACCGCCGCCGGCGATGGTGTCGATCTGGAGCGGGACGATCTCGCGGCCGGGGAAGTACTCCCGGAAGACGTCGTGGGCGTGGTCGTCGGCCCGGGGGTCGCCGAACAGCGGCAGGTAGACGCCCTTGTTGCCGAGGTAGAAGTTCATGTACGAGGAGACGAAGGCGTCGCCGCGCCCGGTGATCTTGTCGGGGTCGGGCTGCTGGAGTTCGACGACCTTGAGCCGGGCGCCGGTGGCGTCGGTGGCCCCGGCGAGCACCGAGCGGGCCTGGTCGGCGGAGCGGGACCAGACGTCCGGCGGGGTGCCCGGGAACGACCGGTCGAGCAGGACGACGCCGGGGGCGGCGAAGCGGACCAGGCAGTCCACGTGGGCGTCGGTGATGTCCTTGCCCTTGACGCCGGCCAGCCAGACGACCTTGGTGACGCCGAGCAACTGCTTGAGCTCCGCCTCGACCTGGTCGCGGGTCATTCCGGGATTGCGGTTGTCGTTGACGATCGAGCTCTCGGTGATGAGGAGGGTGCCCCGGCCGTCGCTCTCGAAGGAGCCGCCCTCGGCTACCAGCCTGGTCTCCACGCGCTCGATCCCGTACTTGGCGAGGACGCCCCGGGCCACCTTGGCGTCGTTGCCGTGCTGCTGCTTGCGGCCCCAGCCGTTGAAGTTGAAGTCGACGCCCTTGACCTTGCCGCCCTCCTCGACGAACACCGGCACGGTGTCGCGCGCCCACAGGTCGTCGACCGGGACGGTGAGCAGCTCGACGTCGGATCCGCAGGCGTTGCGGGCCGAGGACTCCTGGCCGGGCCGGACCAGCAGGACCAACGGCTCGCGCTCGCCGACGGCCCGTGCCACCTCGGCGATGTCCTTGCGGACGGCGGCGAGGTGCTCGCCCCAGACGTCCTCGGAGGCGGGCCAGGACATCATGGTCCGCTCGTGCTTCTCCCACTCGGCGCCGAGCCGGCGGCCCTTCCCGGGGGTGCCTCCGGTTGTTCCGCCGGCCGGGCCGGCGGCGGGGGAGGAGGGTTCGGCCGGGTCGATCAGGTCGTCCACGGCGGCGCAGCCGGACGCGCCGAGCGCGATCAGGCCGGCGCCGGCGAGCGAACGCAGGACGGTGCGACGGGCGAGGGGGGAGTGGGACACGGTGGACTCCGGTGGGGCTGGGAGCGGTTCGGTCCGGCGCCGAGGGGGCGGGGTTCCGGGGAACGCCGGGTGCGGCGCCGGACCGGCGGCGGACGAGTCGTCCGGCATCGCCGTGAACTGCACTGTTGCACTGACTGAAAAATCAGTCAAGCCGAGGGGCAGGACGAAGCCCCCGGCCGGGAGCAGTCCGGCCGGGGGCTTCGGGCAGGTGCGGCCGTCACGGCGACGGCTCGGGTCCGGCCGCCGCGGTGGCGCGCGGGTGCGGCCGGGCGGAGGGCGGCTCCAGTCGTCGCGACGGGCCGGTTCAGCCGTTGCGGCGGTAGTGGTCCACGGACACTCTGACCGGTCCCTCGCTGCCCGCGGTGGAGAGCACCCGGACCACGGCGAGCGACCGGCCGTCGGCGGACCGGACGCAGAAGGCTCCCCGGGGGCCGACGGCGGCGAACGGCACCCGCCCGGTCGGCCGGCTGCTCAGCCCCTTGACGCACTCGGCCACCCCCAGGGCGGCGTCCCGGCCGATGTAGGAGTCGGCGGTCTCCGGGACGAGGAACTCGTTCTCGCCCCGGCCGAGGTACCAGGTCACGCTGTCGGCCGGGACCACGCTGCCGGTCGCGAGGTCGAACTCGTAACCGGCGTCCGCCGAGGTCAGCTCGGCCGCGCGGTAGGCGACGGCGTAGTCGGCACCCGGCGTCGGCGTCGGCGTCGGGGTGGCGGACGGGGTCGGCGCGGCCGGGGCCGTCGGGGAGGCCGGGGCGGAGGCGGAGGCGGACGGCGGGGCGCCGGGTGAGTGGGTGGCGGACACCAGGTCCTCGGAGGTCGCCGCCTCCACCGTCTCCGGGGTGTCCAGCAGCAGCACCGTCGCCGCCGCGCCGACGGTCAGTGCGACGGCGGCGGTCACCGCGGTGCGCCCGAGGCCCCGGCCGCGGCGCGGCTTCGCCCGCGCCCGGTGGCCGTCGACCGGGTCGTCGCCCGGGTGCGGCAGTGCGGCCGCCGTCAGGGTCGCGCCCGGGGGCGGCAGCGTCGGCGCCACCAGGGTCGGGGCCGCCGCCGAGCGCGGGGCGAGCACCGTCAGGGCCTGGTCCGGATCGTCGCCGACGGACCCGCCGGTGGGCCCGCCGGCCGCCTCGGCCGGTACCTGCGGCAGTTCGGCGTGCCGGTTGATCTGGCTGGTCAGCGGGTGCGGCAGCCAGTCGTCGCCGAACCGCAGGTGCCCGGCGACGGCCGGGTGCTCGCGAACGGCGGCGATCACCTCGGCGGTGCTCGGGCGGTCCTCGGGCCGCTTGGCGAGGCAGCCCAGCAGCAGTCCGCGCAGGCCCTCCGGGACCGGGTCGAGGTCGGGTTCCTCGTGCACGGTCCGGTAGAGCGTGGCCGGGTCCGGGCCGTCCCCGAACGGCGGGGCGCCGGTCGCGACGTGGACGGCCAGGGCACCGAGCGCGTAGACGTCGGTGGCCGGGGTCGCGGGGCGGCCGGTGGCCTGCTCGGGCGCCATGTAGGCGGGCGAGCCGATGCGCAGGCCGGTGCTGGTGAGCGCCCCCGCGTCGGCCGCCCTGGCGATGCCGAAGTCGATCACCCTGGGGCCGTCGGGGGCGATCAGGACGTTGCCGGGCTTGAGGTCGCGGTGCACCACGCCGGTGGCGTGGATCGCCTGGAGCGCCTCGGCGATGCCGGCGATCAGCAGCAGCACCGTCCGTTCCGGGAGCGGGCCGAAGCGCTGCACCACCTGCTGCAGGGACGGGCCCGGCACATAGGTGGTGGCCAGCCACGGGGTGGCGGCGTCCACGCCCGCGTCGACCAGCTGGGCGGTGAAGAGGCCGTGGATCCGCCGGGCGCTGGCCACCTCGTGGGCGAAGCGGGCCCGGAACTCCGGGTCCTCGGCGAGCTCGGGCCGGACCACCTTGAGGGCGACCGGCCGCCCGCCGGGGGTGTAGGAGAGGTAGACCCGGCCCATGCCGCCGGCGCCGAGCCGGGCGAACAGCCGGTAGCCGCCGACCTCGCGGGGGTCGTCCGGGGTCAGCTCCTGGAAGACCGGCGGCGTGGCGAAGGGGGATCGGTCAGCGGACATGCGGGCTGCCTCTCTCGGCGGGCTGGGCGGGGCGGGGCGGGGCGGGACGCGGGCGCCCCGACCCGGCCGGGCCCGGCAGCGGGCGCGGCGGGGGACGAGCGGGGCAGGGGTCGGACGGGCCGGGGGTCGCACGGGCCGGGGGTCGCACGGGCCGGGGATCGGACGGCCCGCGAAAGGGGCGTCCGGCACGCGCGGTGCCGCCGAGTTTAGAGGTTGCGTCAGGATCGACCGAATCCGGCCCCGGATCCCGCCCCGACCACCGCCGCCGGAGCGCCGCGGCCGGCCGGGCCGGGCCGGTCCAGCTCGGCCCCGATCGCCCCGCGCAGCAGCAGCCGGGCGTGCTCGACCGGCAGCGAGCCGCTGTGCCAGCGCACGCTGAGGCCCTCGACCAGCGCGGTCAGCCGCTCGGCGGCGGCCGCGTGGGCCGGGGCGGTGCCGCCGGGGTCGGCCCGGGCGAGCAGTTCGGCGACATCGTGCACCCAGGTGTGGGTGGTCCGGGCGAGGTCCTCGCGGAGGTCCGGCTCGAAGACCGCCGTGGCCCTCAACTCGCCCCAGGCGATGCTGTTCTCGCGTACCTCGACGGTGTCCTGGAGCTCCAGCAGCAGCACCTGTTCCAGGTCCGCCCTGGGGTCCTCGGTGCGTGGTGCGGGGTCCGGCTCGGCGGTGTAGTGGTCGGCGCGGTCGCTGATGAAGTCCAGGGTCCGGCGCAGCAGTCCGGCCCGGTCGCTGAAGTGGTAGTAGATGAGCGAGGTGGACACGCCGGCCTCGGCGGCCAGCTCGCCCACCCGCAGTCCGCGGACCCCTCGGCGGGCGATCACGCGGGTGGCGGCTCTGAGAATTTCTGTCCGACGGTCCGACATGGGCGCCCACTCTACGCGTTTCCTGGCCGGTCGGACACGTTCCTGATGATCGTTTCAGGGGAATCGGTAAGCCCCGAACCAAATGCTTGACTGAATTTTCAGTTCGGTGCAGGATGCGGGGCAACCCCACGGGACCACCCTCCCCACAGGGCAGCCCCCACGGGCCCGTCCTCCAAGGACGCCCCCCCACACCTCCCACCTTCTGCCAGGGAGCGCGACATGCCCACCCCCACCCCCTCGCGTCGCGGCCTGCTCCGGTTCGGCGCCGCCGCGGTACCCCTGATCGCCCTCGGTTCCGCCGTCCCGGCCGCCGCCCGGGCGGCCACCGCACCGGCCTCCGCCGACGCCGCCGCCCCGGCGGCCAGTGCCGCCGCGCCGCTGCTGCGG
Source organism: Kitasatospora purpeofusca (assembly GCF_036010405.1). Classification (NCBI taxonomy): domain Bacteria; kingdom Bacillati; phylum Actinomycetota; class Actinomycetes; order Kitasatosporales; family Streptomycetaceae; genus Kitasatospora; species Kitasatospora purpeofusca. Next base: position 8,424,906 of record NZ_CP108561.1, read on the forward strand.
ATGCCCGCCGAGTCCGACCGCCACGACCGCACCTTCATGGCCTGGCCGGCCCTGCCCTCGGTCTGGCGGACCCAGCTGTCCGCCGTCCGCGACGACATCGCCAAGCTGGCCCACGAGATCTCCCGCTACGAGCCGGTCGTCGTGGTGGCCCGCCCCGGGCAGGCCGCCGACGCCCGCTACTACTGCGGTCCCGGCGCCTACTACCGGATCACCGTGGTCGAGATCTCCAACGACGACCTCTGGATCCGCGATTTCGGGCCGACCTTCGTGGTCGGGCCGGGCACGATCGCCGGCGTCGACACCAACTTCAACGGCTGGGGCAAGGACGGCACCCCCTACTACCAGCGGTACGCCGAGGACGCCGCGGTCGCTGGCACCCTGCTCGCCGAGTACGGGGTGGACCGGATCCGGGCCCCCTTCGTCGGCGAGGGCGGCGCCCTGGAGACCGACGGCGAGGGCACCCTGCTGGCCACCGTCAGCTCCTGGGTGAACCCCAACCGCAACCCCGGCATGTCCCAGGACGAGGTCGAACGCGCCCTGCGCACGACGCTCGGCATGGACAAGGTCATCTGGCTGGACGGCGTGGCCGGGCAGGACATCACGGACGCCCACATCGACTGCCTGGCCCGCTTCACCGCGCCCGGGCGCGTCCTGCTCGACCGGCCCGGCCCCGGCACGGACCAGGTCTGGGTCAAGGTCTACGAGCAGGCCAAGCGGGCCCTGAGCACCGCCACCGACGCCCGCGGCCGCGCGCTGACCGTGGTCGAGCTGCCCGCCCCGGACCGCAAGCGGATCCGCGGCCGCGACCTCGGCAAGGACTTCCTCTCCAGCTACAGCAACTTCTACGTGGCCAACGGCGCCGTGTTCGTCCCCCAGTTCGGCCACGCCGCGGCCGACGCGCGGGCCCGCGCGATCCTCCAGGCCGAGTTCCCGACCCGCGACATCGTCCAGGTCGACATCGACAACATCGCCTCCGGCGGCGGCGGCATCCACTGCGCCACCCAGTCCCAGCCGTCCGTCCCGCCGCTCCGCTGACTCCCCGGCGGCCCGTCCGGTTCCCCACGGAGGCGGGCCGCCGGGGCTCCCCGTCCACCCGGTAGCACCGGTCCAGCAGTACCGGTCCCGCAGTACCGGTCCCGCAGAGCCGCTCCCGCAGCACAAACCCCCGCAGCACCCGGCCGGCCCGCGCACCCGACGTGCCGGGCCCGGCCGGGCCCGAAGAGAACGAGGATCCCCATGACCCACCGCATGCCCGCCGAGTGGACCGAGCACGACGGCTGCCTGATGGCCTGGCCGGTCCGGTCGGACCTCTGGGGCGACAGCCTCGACGAGGTGAAGCGCGAGTACGCGGCCGTCGCCCGGGCCATCGCCGAGTTCGAGCCGGTCACCATGGTGGCCCCGCCCGGCCACGGCGACGAGGCCCGCACCCTGTGCGGCCCGGACCTGACCGTCGTCGAGATCCCCCAGGACGACTCCTGGTTCCGCGACTCCGCGCCGATCTTCGTCCTGGACGAGGAGGGCCGCCGGGCCGGCGTCGACTTCCGTTTCAACGCCTGGGGCCGCAAGCACCACCCCTGGGACGCCGACGACCGGATCAGCGGCCTGCTGCTGGAGCACCTCGACGTGCCGGCGATCCGCTCCGAGATGATCCTCGAAGGCGGCGCGATCACCGTCGACGGCGAGGGCACGCTGATCACCACCGAGCAGTGCCTGCTCCACCCCAACCGCAACCCCGAGCTGGGCCGCGAGGAGATCGAGGCCGAGCTGAAGGCCCGGCTCGGCGTCACCAAGATCATCTGGCTGCCCTACGGCGGCGCCCTGGACACCGAGACCGACGGCCACGTCGACGGCGTCTGCGCCTTCGCCGCCCCCGGCAAGGTCGTGGTGCAGCTGCCCGCCGACCCCGCGCACCCCGACTACGTGCGGATGCGCGCCAACCGCACGGTGCTGGAGCACTCCACCGACGCCCAGGGCCGCCCGTTCGAGATCGTCGACGTCACCCAGGCCGCCTTCGTCGAGGTGGACGACGTCCGGGTCGAGGTCGGCTACCTGAACTTCTACGTGGCCAACGGCGGCGTCGTCGTCCCCGTCGCCGACCACCCCGAGGACGCCGGCGCGCTCGCCGTGATCGCCGCCGCGTTCCCCGACCGCAAGGTCGTCGGCGTGCGGGCCCGGGTGATCGCCTTCGGCGGCGGCGGCGTCCACTGCATCACCCAGCAGATCCCGGCCGCCCGCGCCTGACCCAGCCAGCGAACGGAGAACCACCCTCATGACTCCCACCGCACCCGCCAGACGCACCCGGACCAGGCGCCCGCTCCTCGCCGCCACCGCGCTGCTCGGCGCCGCGGCCCTGGTCGCCGCCTGCTCGGGCCCGCCCCGCGGCGGCTCCGCCGACCGGGCCGACGTCCAGCTGTCGCCCTCCAGCCCGCCGGCCGCCGGGGACATCGACTCCTTCACCTGGGCCACCTACGCGGAGCCGCCCACCCTGGACTACCTCCAGGCCTTCGACTACCCGCAGAACACGGTCCTGTCGAACGTCTGCGAGAGCCTGATGCGCTGGACGCCCCAGCTCACCCTGGCCCCCGGCCTGGCCGAGAAGGCGTCCAACCCCGACCCCACCACCTGGGTCTACGACCTGCGCTCCGGCGTGCACTTCCACGACGGCTCGGTGATGACCGCCGAGGACGTCGTGTACAGCCTCGGCCGGCAGATGAACCCCGACAACGCGGCGGCCTGGGCGCAGTCCTTCCAGAACGTCGACACCGTCACCGCGACCGGCCCGCTCCAGGTCACCGTCAAGCTCAAGCGGCCCGACTCGCAGTTCCCGCAGTACATGGCCACCGCCGCCGGCACCGTCGCCGCCAAGGCCGGGGTCGAGGCGGCCGGCCGGGACTACGGCACCAGCGGCAGCCTCGACTGCACAGGCCCGTTCAAGCTCGGCAGCTGGACCAAGGGCCAGTCGATCGAACTCCAGCGCTTCGACGGCTACTGGGGCAACCGGGCCAAGGCCGGCAAGGTCTTCGTCCGCTTCCTCACCGACCCCTCCGCGCGCACCAACGCCATGCTCAGCGGCGAGGTCGACGGCGGCTACCTGATCCCCACCGAGAGCTACGACCGGCTCCGCAACGGCGGCACCGGCACCCTGTACTTCGGCGAGGGCCTCAGCACCGTCAACCTCAACGTCACCAGCATGGACGGCCCGCTCGGCGACCTCCGGGTCCGCCAGGCGCTGTCGCTGGCCCTCGACCGCACCGGCTTCGTCCGCACCGGCCTCGCCGGCGCCGGCACCGTCACCGGCTCGCTCACCACCAGGGCCGCCTGGGGCACGCTGCCCGAGGACGTCCGCGCCACCGCCTTCGCCCACCTCACCCCCACCGCCCAGGACATCGAGCGGGCCAAGGCCCTGGTCAAGGAGGCCGGCGCCAGCGGCCGGACCCTCACCGTCGCCACCAGCAGCATCGGCCAGGACGTCTCGCTGCTCGCCACCGCCGTCCAGTCCGCCGGCGCCCGGATCGGCCTCAACATCCAGCTGCGGACCATCGCCCCGAACGCCTTCACCTCGCTGTTCACCGACCCCAAGGCGCGCGAGGGCCTGGACATGTTCCCGGAGACGTACTACGACTCCATCACCGACCCGCTCGACCTGCTCGCCAACTTCCGCACCGGCGCCTACCAGAACTTCGCCGGCTACAGCGACCCGGCCTACGACGAGCTGGTCGACCAGGCCTCCGCCGAGTACGACCCGGCCAAGCGCGGCGCGATCGAGGCGCAGCTCCAGCGGACCGCCTCCGAGAAGCTGCTGTGGATCCCGGTCGCCGAGTGGCCCACCGCCGTCTTCCTGAACAAGCGCATCACCGGCGCCCCGACCACCATCTCCTACCTGTACTACCCGTGGGCCGCCGACGTGGGGGCCGCGCGGTGACGTTCCTGCGATTCGCCGTCCGACGGCTGGTCGAGATGGCCGTCACCCTGCTCGGCGCCTCCTTCGTCGTCTTCGGGGCGATGTACCTGGCGCCGGGCAGCCCGGCGAGCTTCCTGCTGTCCGGGCGCTCGGCCTCCCCGGCCGCCCTGCAGGCGATCAACGAGCAGTACCACCTGGACGACCCCTTCCTGGTGCGCTACCTCCGCTGGCTCGGCCAGGTGGTGCAGGGCGACTTCGGCCGCTCGCTCACCTACCGCACCGACGTGTCGGGCCTGCTCGCCGACCGCCTGCCCGCCACCCTGCTGCTGGTGGCCATGGCCCTGCTGGTGGTCGTCGTGATCGGCCTGGTGCTCGGCTGGATCGGCGCCGTCCGCGGCGGCACCACCGACTCGGCGATCCTGGTCACCACCACCCTCGCCGTCGGCACCCCGTCCTTCGTCGCCGCGGTGCTGCTCCAGGGCCTGTTCGCGGTCAAGCTCGGCTGGTTCCCCAGCAGCGGCGCGGGCGACGGCCTGCTCGACATGGTCTGGCACCTCACCCTGCCCGCGATCGCCCTCGCGCTCTACCTGATCGGCATGCTCGCCCGGGTCACCCGCTCGGCGATGCTCGACGCCCTGGAGGGCGAGCACGTCACCGTCGCCCGCAGCCGCGGCGTGCCCGAGCGCGAGGTGATCCGCCGGCACGTGTTCCGCAACTCGCTGGGCACCGTGCTCACCACCGGTGGCCTGATCGTCTCCACCCTGCTGGTCTGCACCATCCTGGTGGAGTCCGCCTTCAGCGTCGGCGGCCTCGGCCAGCTCCTCGAACTGTCCACCACCACCAAGGACTTCCCGACCGTCCAGGCCATCTCCCTGATCATCGTGGCCCTGTTCATGACGGTGAACCTGCTCGTCGACCTGCTCCACCCGCTCGTCGACCCCCGGGTCACCCTCGGCTCCAGGAGGTCCGACGCATGAGTGTCGCCCTCGCCCGGCGGCCCGGCCTCGCCCGGGTCAAGTCCGCCCGCGCCCCGCTCTACCGGATCTGCCTCGGCCTCGCCGCCCTGGTCGTGCTCGCCGCACTGCTCGCCCCCTGGCTGGCACCCGACGACCCGAACGCCGTCGACCTCGGCAACGCCCTCGCCGGCCCCTCCGCCGACCACCTGCTCGGCGTGGACGCGGCCGGCCGCGACACCCTCGCCCGGCTGCTGATCGGCGCCCGCACCTCGCTGCTCGGGCCGCTCGGCGTGGTCGTCTTCTCCACCGTCGCCGGTGTCGCCGTCGGCCTCCTGGCGGGCTGGCGCGGCGGCTGGATCGACTCCGTGCTGTCCCGCAGCACCGAACTCGTCTTCGCCTTCCCCGGCATGCTGCTCGCCATCCTGATCGTCGCCGTCCACGGCGAGGGCCTGATGGCCCCCGTCGTCGCCCTCGCGATCGCCTACCTGCCCTACGTCTCCCGCCTGACCCGCTCCCTGGTGCTGGCCGAACGCATGCGGCCCTACGTCTCCGCCTACCAGGTCCAGGGGCACTCGGCCCTCCAGATCTGCCTGCGGCACGTCCTGCCCAACATCGCGCCGATCGTGCTCGCCCAGTCCACCGTCAACTTCGGATACGCCCTCATGGACCTGGCCGGCCTGTCCTTCCTCGGACTCGGCGTCCCCGCCCTCACCCCCGACTGGGGCCGCATGGTCTTCGACGGCCAGACCGCGATCCAGCACGGCTACCCGCTCTCCGCGATCCTGCCCTGCGTCCTCATCGTGCTCACCGTCGTCGCCTTCAACGTCGTCGGCGAGCGCTGGGCCGACCAGGTCGCCCGGAGGACCCCGTGAACGCCCTCGACGTCCGGGAGCTGCGCCTGCGCCTGCCCGGCACCGCCCGCCCGGTGCTCGACGGGGTCGACCTCACCGTCGCCCCCGGCGAGACCGTCGCCCTGGTCGGCGAGTCCGGCTCCGGCAAGTCCCTCACCTCGCGCGCCGCCCTCGGCCTGCTGCCGCCCGGCGCCGTCCCCGCCGGCGAGGTCCTCGTCGACGGCCGGGACGTCCTCACCATGGACGCCGCCCGGCTGCGCGAACTGCGCACCGGCCGGGCCGCGATGGTCTTCCAGGACCCCCGGGCGGCCGTCAACCCGCTGCGCCGGATCGGCGACTTCCTCACCGAGAGCGTCCGCCTCACCGGCACCATGAGCGCCGCCGACGCGGACCGGCGCGCCGTCGAACTCCTCGACGCCGTCGGCCTCGGGCCCGAGCTGATGCGCCGCTACCCCGGCCAGCTCTCCGGCGGCATGCTGCAACGCGTCATGATCGCCGCCGCCCTTATGGGCGACCCGGTCCTGCTGCTCGCCGACGAGCCCACCACCGCGCTCGACGTGACCAGCCAGGCCGAGGTCATCGCCCTGCTGGACCGGCTGCGCGAACGCTTCGGCACCGGCCTGCTGTTCGTCACCCACGACCTGGGCCTCGCCGCCGCCATCAGCGACCGGGTCTATGTGATGTACGCCGGGCGGATCGTCGAGTCCGGCCCGGCCGAGGCCCTGTTCGAACAGCCCCGCCACCCCTACACCGCGGCGCTGCTCTCCTCCACCCCGCGGCTGGACGGCCCGACCGGCCGCCTCGCCGCCATCGACGGCCAGCCGCCGGACCTGCGGCAGGAGCTCACCGGCTGCGCGTTCGCGGCCCGCTGCCGGTACGTGACCGACACCTGCCGGGAGGAGGCCCCCGTGCTGCGCCCGGCCCCCGGTCGGCCCGGGCAGCCGGCCGCCTGCCACCACCCGCTCGAAGGGAGCCCCGCCGATGTCTGAGGCAGCCACCGGCACCGCCCTGCCGGGCCTCGCGGCGGACACCGCCGCGCTGGAGGTCACCGGCCTGTGCCGGACCTTCGGCGCGGTCCGGGCCGTGGACGAGGTCTCCTTCACCCTCCCCGCCGGCGGCTCGCTCGGCATCGTCGGGGAGTCCGGCTCCGGCAAGACCACCACCGCCCGGATCGTCGTCGGCCTCGAACGGGCCGACGCGGGCCGGGTCCTGGTGAAGGGCCGGGCCCGCACCGGCGCCGCCCGGGGCAAGGCCGAACGCCTCGCCCGCGCCCGCGAGGTCCAGATGGTCTTTCAGGACCCGTACCTCTCGCTGGACCCGCGCACCAGCGTCGAGGCCGCCCTGCGGGAGACCCTGCGGCTGCACTTCCCCGGCACCGACCACCCGGCCCGGATCAAGGAACTCCTCGACCAGGTCGGCCTCGGCACCCGGGCCGCCGAGGCGCTGCCCCGGCAGCTCTCCGGCGGCCAGCGCCAGCGCGTCGCCATCGCCCGGGCGCTGGCCGTGCAGCCGGCCGTCCTGGTGCTGGACGAGGCGGTCGCCGCGCTGGACGTCTCGGTCCAGGCCCAGGTGCTCAACCTGCTCGCCGACATCCGCGAACAGACCGGCATCGGCTACCTGTTCATCACCCACGACCTCGGCGTGGTGCGGTGCGTCACCGACCAGGTCGTGGTCATGCGGAACGGACGGATCGTCGAGGCCGGCCCCACCGCCGAGGTCCTCGACGACCCGCAGCACGCCTACACCCGGTTGCTGCTGGAGTCCGTGCCCCGGCCCGGCTGGGATCCCGACCGGATCGCCGCCGCGCGCCGCGCCCTGTGAGCCCCCCGGCCCGGCAGCCGCTCGGGGTCTGCCGGGCCGGGGTCCCGTCCCCTTCCGGGGGCCGATGGTGGCGGGCCCGGGATTCACCCCGATGGCGGGTACCTGGCGAGGCCGGTCCTGACCCGGCTTTCAGTAGCGTGCGGGACCGTACCCCCTCAGGCACCTACCGGAACGAGGCCCCATGGCTCACCCGGCCCACCCGGCCCACCCCGGGCCGTCCCGCCGTTCGCTGCTGCGCTCCGGGACGGCGCTCGCCGCACTCGCCCTGACCGCCGGCTGCTCCTCCGACAGCGGCGACGAGCAGCCGCCGAGCCCCGCCAGCACCGCCTCGGCCCCCGCGCCGACCGCCTCCGGCAGCCCGTCCGCCGCGGCCGCGCGCGCGATGCCGGCCGAGTCGGCCCCGCACACCCGCACCTTCATGGCCTGGCCGGCCCTGGAGGAGGTGTGGGGCGACCAACTGCCCGGCGTCCGGGAGGACATCGCCGGGCTGGCCCGCGCCGTCGCCGGCTTCGAGCCGGTGGTGCTGCTCGCCCGCCCCGACCAGGCCGAGCAGGCCCGGCAGGCCTGCGGCTCCACCGTCGAGGTGCTGGAGCTGATGGTCGACGACCTGTGGGCCCGTGACACCGGCCCGACCTTCGTCACCGGCCCGCAGGGGCTCGCCGGGATCGACTTCAACTTCAACGGCTGGGGCAACAAGCAGGCCCACGCCAACGACAGCCAGGTCGCCCGCAACGTCCTCGACCACTACGGCATCCTGCGGATCCAGGCGCCGATCACCGGCGAGGGCGGCGGCATCGAGGTGGACGGCGAGGGCACCCTGATGGCCACCGAGAGCTCCTGGGTCAACCCCAACCGCAATCCCGGCAAGAGCCGGGACCAGATCGAGGCGGCCTTCAAGGACCTGCTCGGGGTCAGCACCGTGCTGTGGTTCCAGGGCGTCGCCGGGCAGGACATCACGGACTGCCACATCGACGCCCTGGCCCGCTTCGCCGAGCCCGGCACCGTCGTCATCCACCGCCCCGGCCCGGACACCCCGCCCGACATCTGGACCACCGCCTCCGACCAGGCCCTCCAGGTCCTCGCCTCGGCGAAGGACGCCCGGGGCCGCACCCTCAAGGTGGTCGACCTCCCCGAGCCCGACATCGACCTGATCCCCGGCGCCGGGAAGGACTTCCTCGCCACCTACCTCAACTACTACGTCTGCAACGGCGGCGTGATCGTGCCGCGCTTCGGCGACCAGGCCGCCGACGACCGGGCCGCCGGGATCATCGGCGACCTCCACCCCGGCCGGAAGGTCTCCCAGGTGTCCATCAACCACATCGCCTCCGGCGGCGGGGGCATCCACTGCGCCACCCAGCAGCAGCCCGTCGCGCCCGGCACCAGCCCGACGTGAGCGGACGCAGGCTGCGGGACCGCCGCTTCCTCCTCGTCCTGCTGATCCTCGCCGTGCTGTGCTCGGCCGGCATCGCCCTGTACTTGAACGAGCGCAACACCCGCCAGCAGACCCGGGAGCTCTCCCTCCCCAGCACCGGCGACTGGGTCGAACTCGACGTCACCTCGCAGGACATCGACGCCGCCGGCGGCGAGATGACGCTCTACGTGGTGCCCGTCCCGCACGGCACCCTGGCCCAGGACCCGGAGTCCGGCACCTTCACCCGCCGGGTCGACATCACCGTCCGCGCAACGACCCGCACCGAGCTGCGGGCCGACCCGGGGGAGGCGGCGACGCCCAAACCGGTGTCGGCCAACCTCTACGACGGCACCCCGACCGACTACCCCTTCGACCGCTACCGCTTCGAGGTGCTGTTCTCGGCCGCGGACGCCACCGGCGCCGTCCCGGTCGGGGTGGTGTTCGGCGACGCCGACCCGTTCTTCGTCGTCCGGCCGACCGGCACCCCGTACGGGGCGGAGGGCACGGTGTTCGAGGGGCGGGTGAGCAGGGCGCGGAGCACCTTCATCCTGGCCTGGTTCATGATCGCGGCGATGTGGGCGCTGGCGCTGGCGGTGCTGGCCGGGGCGGAGGTGCTCTACCGGGGCCGGCAGGGCATGGTGTGGCCCTCGCTGGGGTGGATGGCGGCGACCCTGTTCGCGCTGATCGGCATGCGCAACGCGGCGCCCGGCACGCCGCCGATCGGCTCGCTGATCGACTACGTGGCCTTCTTCTGGGCGGAGGGCATCATCGCGGCGTGCCTGGTGGTCACGGTGGTCTCGGGCAGCCGGGTCGAGCACCGGAAACGGGTCGACGCCGACGGGCCGACGGCCGGGGCGGGGCCGTGACGGGCGTGGAGGCTCAGTGGCGCGGGCCGACCGTCGACGCCAGGGAGTCCAGCAGGGTGCGCAGCACCCGGGTGCCGTCCACCGTCCCGTCCAGCGAGCCGATGGCGGCGATGCCGTCCACGGCGGCGGCGAAGGCCTCGCCGAGCGGCGCGGGGTCGGTGTCGCCGCCGCGTTCGACCACGAGCGCCCGGAACAGCCGGACGAAGCAGGACCGCCACCGCCCGTACTCGGCCTCCAGGGCGACCCGGACCCGCTCGTCGTTGAGGGCGAGCCAGTGCAGGGCGGCGTGCAGCCGGGCGAGGTCGGGGCTCTCGGGGCGGGTGAGCAGGGTCAGTACGCGTTCGGCCCGCTCGGCGTAACCGCCGGGGCCGGCCACGGCCTCCTCCAGCGGGGTGATCCACTCGGGCCTGATGTCCGCGACCACGGCCACGATCAGGTCGGTGCGGTCGGCGAAGTGGTAGTGGCACATCCCGTGCGAGACGCCGGACAGCGCGGCCACGTTGCGGGTGGTGAAGCGGCCTGCCTCGCCGCCCGCGAGCAGGATCCGGGCCGCCGCGATCAGCCGGGCCCGGGTCTGCTCGCCCTTGGCGGAGGTCCCGGCGCGGCCGGTGCCGGCCGCGCGGGGGGCGGTCGCGTCCTCGGCGCTGCCGGTGGCCGGGCCCGGGGTGGTGGTGGCCGGGCCCGGGGTGCCGGTGGCCGCGTCCTGGGTGCCGGTGGCCGCGTCCTGGGTGGTGGCCGGGTCCGCGCCCGTCGCCTGTGTCGCCATGGCGGTCACTGTAACGACTGCCGGGGCCGGGGAGGGGCCAAAGCTGCGCAAAGTATTGACCGAGCGCTTGGTCAGTTCTACCTTTTCGGTCAACTGCTGGACGAGCAGGGCACCTTGACCCGGAGGTAGTGATGAACGACCGCTCCAGATCCGACAGAGCGACCGGCGGACCGACCGACGCGAGCACCGCCGACAGCCTCGACCGCCGCCGGTTCCTGGCCGTCGCCGGCCTGGCCGCCGCCGGCACCGCGATCACCGTCGCCACCGGCGGGTCGGCCGCCGCAGCCGCCGGCCGCAGCAGCACCGGGGCCGAACGGGCCGCCGCGGCGGCCGCGGGCTTCCGGGTGCCGATCGACACCCTGCGCCACACCCGCACCTGGATGGCCTGGCCGGACAGCACCAGCATCTGGCGCAACAAGCTCGCCGGTGTCCAGTCGGACATCGCGCTGATCGCCAAGACGATCGCGAAGTACGAGCCGGTGACCATGTGCGCCAACCCGGCCAGCGTGGCCAAGGCCCGCTCGATGTGCGGCTCGGCGGTCACCGTGATCGGGGACATCCCGGTCGACGACTGCTGGATGCGGGACACCGGCCCCGTCTTCCGCACCGACGGCGCCGGCGGCCTGGACACCATCGGCCTCAACTTCAACGGCTGGGGCAACCACCAGACCCACGCCAACGACTCCCTGGTCGCCGGGCGGGTCGCCGCCTACCTGGGCCTGCCGTTCACCGCCGCCGGGCTGGTCGCCGAGGGCGGCGCCGTGGAGGCCGACGGGGCCGGCACCCTGATGGCCACCCGGAGCAGCATCCTCAACTCCAACCGCAACCCCGGCAAGTCCCAGGCCCAGGTCGAGAGCGCGCTGTGCGCCGCCTTCGGCGCCTCCAAGGTGATCTGGTTCGCGGGCATCGCCGGCCAGGACATCACCGACGACCACGTGGACGCCACCTCCCGCTACCTCGGCGGCACCACGGGCGTGGTCCAGATGCCGCTGGCGGGCGACACCGACGCCTGGTCCCAGGACGCGCGCCAGCAGTACCAGATCCTCTCGGCCGCCACCAACGCCCAGGGGCAGCGGTACACGGTCAGCCAGATCCAGGGACCCAACTACAACCTCATCCGCTCCACCGACCCGAACTTCGTCGGCTCCTACGCCAACTACTACCTGTGCAACAACGCGGTGATCTCCGCCCAGTTCGGCGACACCCGGGCCGACAGCGCGGCGAAGGCCACCCTCGCCCGCCTGTTCCCCGGCCGCACCGTCGAGCAGCTCAACATCGACCGCCTCGGGGCGGGCGGCGGCGGGATCCACTGCGTCACCCAGCAGCAGCCCGCCGTGTGATCCGGCGGGGCCGGGTCCGGTGGGGCGGACCCGGCCTCGGACGGTCCACACGGTCGGCCGATGGCAGGCCAGCAGGTCAGCCGATGGCCGGGATGTCGTGGGTGGCGCAGTGGATGCCGCCACCGCCGCCGGCGATCCCGTCGATCTTCACGGGGACGATCTCGCGGGTGGGGAAGTACTTCTTCATCACCTGCTGGGCGTGCTCGTCGGCCTTCTGGTCCCCGAACTTCGGCAGGTAGACGCCCTTGGTGCCGATGTAGAAGTTCATGTAGGAGGAGACGAAGGCGTCGCCGCGCCCGGTGATCCGGTCCGGGTCGGGCTGCTGCAGCTCGACCACCTGCAGCTTCCGTCCGCGCGCGTCCGTCGCGCTCCCGAGCACGGAGCGGGCCTGGTCGGCGGAGCGGGACCAGACGTCCGGCGGAGTGCCGGGGAAGGCCTTGTCGAGCACGACGACGCCCGGCGCGACGAAGCGGACCAGGCAGTCCACGTGGGCGTCGGTGATGTCCTTGCCCTTGACGCCGGCCAGCCAGACGACCTTGGTGACGCCGAGGGCCTTCTTGAGCTCCGCCTCGACCTGGTCGCGGCTCATCCCCGGATTGCGGTTGGCGTTGACGACCGAGCTCTCGGTGACCAGCAGCGTGCCCTCGCCGTCGGTCTCGAAGGAGCCGCCCTCGGCGACCAGCCGGGTCTCGATCCGCTCGACGCCGTACTTGGCCAGGACGGTGCGGGCCACCTTGGCGTCGTTGGCGTGCTGCTGCTTGCGGCCCCAGCCGTTGAAGTTGAAGTCGACGCCCTTGACCTTGCCGCCCTCCTCGACGAACACCGGCACGGTGTCGCGCGCCCACAGGTCGTCGACGGTGACGGGGACGACCTCGACGGCCGCGCCGCAGGCCTTCTGCGCGGCGTCCTTCTGGTCGGGGCGGGCCATCAGGACGACCGGCTCGCGGGCCGCGATCGCCTGGGCCAGTCCGGCCACGTCCCGGCGGACCTCCGCGAGCTGCTCGCCCCAGATGTTCTCCGAGGACGGCCAGGACATCACCGTGCGCAGGTGGTTCTCCCACTCGGCGCCGAAGCGGCGGGCGCCGGTCGTACCGGGCGTACCGGTGCCGGTGGGGGCGGCGGTGGCTGTGGCGCTCGGGGTGCCGGGCGCCGGGGTGGGCGCCGCGGTGGGGGCGTCGGTCGGCGGAGTGGTGGGCTGTCCGGACGGCGGGAGGGCGCCGGTGCCGTCGGGGTCGCTCGCGCCGGTGGGGTCGCAGGCGGTGAGGCCGAGGACGAGGGCGCCGGCCCCGGCGCCGGCGAGGGAACGCATCACGGTACGGCGGGACATGGCGTTGGTCATACGGATCCTCCGGCTGGGGACGGGGTCGGTGGGGGCAGGACGCAGCTGGTCGGGGTGCGCTGAGGTCCGGGTGCTGGGGTCGGGCCCTGCTGCCGCGGTTCGGGGCGTACGCGGACTACGGCAGGAGCTACGGCAGGACCTGCGGCAGGGGCTCGTGCATGGTCGAGCAGTGGATGCCGCCGCCCCCGGCCATCAGCCGGTCGACGTCGATCTGCACCACCGTGCGGCCCGGGAAGGCCGCTGCGAGCGCCTCCTTCGCGGCGGCGTCCTTGTACGCGTCGCCGAACTGGGCGGTTATGACGCCGCCGTTGACGACGTGGAAGTTGAGGTAGGAGTCGACGAACTTGGAGCTGCGGGAGCGGACGGTGTCCGGTCCGTGCACGGGGATCACCTGGAGCCGGCGGCCCCGGGCGTCGGTCGCGCCGGAGAGGATGGCGAACTGCTCGCGGGCGTCCTTGGCCCAGGCGTCGTTGCGGTCGGCGGGCGGCAGCTGGACCATCACCACACCGGGGCGGACGAAGCGCGAGGTGACGTCCACGTGGTCGTCGGTGATGTCCTGGCCCTTGATGCCGGGCAGCCAGATCATGGTGTCCGCGCCGTAGGCCTCCAGGACGGCGTCCTCGATCTCGTCCCGGCTCATGCGCCGGTTGCGGTTCTTGTTGACCAGGCTGCTCTCGGTGGCCATCACCGTGCCGTCGCCGTCGGTCTCGATCGCGCCGCCCTCGCCGACGAAGTCCGCGTAGGTGTAGCGCAGACCGCGCCGGGTGGCGAGGCGCTCGGCGACCAGGGCGTCGTCGTAGTGGACCTGCTTGTCGCCCCAGCCGTTGAAGTTGAGGACCACGGCGTCCAGCCCGCCCCGGCCGTCCAGGCGGAACACCGGCGCGGTGTCGCGCATCCACAGGTCGTCGGTGGGGATCGCGGTGATCACCTCCACCGCGGCGCCGCACCGGTCCTGGGCCTTGCCCGCCGTCCAGTCGTCGGGGGCGCACATCACCACCGGCTCGAACTCGGCGACGGTCCGCGCGATCAGGGCGATGTCCTCCTGGACGCCGCCCAGGCGCAGCCCCCAGACACCCCGGCGGGAGGGCCAGGACATCCAGGTCCGCGCGTGCGGGACGTCGTCCGCCGGCACCCAGGGGAAGTCCTCGGCGGAGCGGTCGTGGCGGAAGCGGGTCATGAGGGTTCTCTCCGATCGTGCGACGGTGCCGGGGGGGTGCACGGGGCCATCGGATCCACTCTTCGCGCCACTACGCACCGGCGCACCACGGGAACGGCCGACGGCTGCACCCAGCCTGCGTTGTCAGCGTCGCACTGACTGAAAGTTCAGTCAAACTTCTCGGCATGATATGACCCATGACGCCGATGCGGTCACTGAACGTGATGATCGGGGGTGTTCTGTCGGCGGATGCCCGGTTTGGCGACTCCGCTCGGGGGGCGAGTCGGGGCCTCGGGGGCTCGACCCGGGGGCTCAGGGGCCGAGTCGGGACACCTCGGTGTCGATCGCCTCGGCCAGCAGCGTCCGGGCGTGCGCCAGGGGAAGGCTCCCGCTGAGCCAGCGCACGCTGAGGCCCTCCAGCAGTGCGGTCAGCCGCTCGGCGGCCCCGGCCAGTGCGACCGCCGAGGACATCGGCTGCACCACGCCGAGCAGTTCGGCGACCTCCTGCACCCAGATCCGGGTGGCCCGCGCCAGGTCCTCGCGCAGGGTCTCGTCGAACACCGCGCTCGCCCGCAGCTCGCCCCAGGCGGTGCTGTTCTCCCGCACCTCGACGGTGTCCTGGAGTTCCAGCAGCAGGGTCTGCTCCAGCTCCTCGCGCGCGGTCGGCGGCGGGGCGTCCGGATCGCGCTCGGTCGTGTACCGCTCGGCCCGGTCGTTGATGAACTCCAGCGTCTGCCGGAGGATCCCGGTGCGGTCCTTGAAGTGGTAGTAGATCAGCGCGGTGGACACGCCCGCCTCGGCCGCGAGCTCCTCCACCCGCAGTCCGCGCACCCCGCGCCGCGCGATCACCCGCGCGGCTGCTTCCATGATCGACGTTTTACGACTGGCCACGATCCACCACCTTACCCGGGCACCGTGCGCCGGTGCGCCCACCGGCTGAAAGTCCCGTCAGGTGGGGATTCGGGGGTGCGCGGACGGATTTCGGACAAAGTGGCTCCTGTGACGGACTTTCTCGGGGTCTGCACCGATTCATCACCCCGTGATCACTCTAGGGTTGCCCCGTCCCCGCCGGAGACCCCGGCGTCCGGGACACCTCTTCGTTCCTCGACCCGGCCGGATTGGGTCGAACATGAGTACTCATCGGACGTGGAAGCGGGTGGCGACCACCGTCGCCGGCCGCGGGATCGGCGCCGTCGCGGCGGCCTTCGCACTGGTCGTGGCCGTCCTCCTGGGCGGCACGGTGGCCGGCGCGACCTCGGCCGAGGCCAAGCCCGACGGCTGGGGCTCGGGCCGGTGGGCCTGTGCCGGCGAGGCCGTCGACCCCGGGAACGTCAACACCGACCACGACCCCAAGGGCTGCGGCGGCCGCGGCTCCTGGTACCAGGAGCCGGCCAAGGACGGCATATGGACGTGCTCCGGCTCCCCGGTCGTCACCGGCTACGTGATCACCGGGCACCAGCGGACCGGCTGTGACGGCGCCGGTGCCTGGCTCCACAACATCGCCCGGGTCGGCCTGCTGACCTGTCCCGGCTCGCCCGTCCCGGCGGGCTTCCGGTCCACCACCTACCAGGCCGGGGGCTGCAACGGCCTCGGCGCCTGGGTGCTCGCCCGCGCCTGACGCACCGCTGACTCTGCTGCGGTGGGGGCCGGCCGGGATGTGCCCGGTCGGCTCCCACCCCCGCGCTACCGGGCCCGGGCGGCCAGGTCCTCCAGGGCGGCCTGCGCCGCGTTGTGCCCCGGGATGCCGCTGACGCCGCCGCCCCGGACGGCCCCCGCCCCGCAGAGCAGCACGTCCGGACGGGCCGTGGCGACGCCCCAGCGCTCGGCCGCCGTCGCCCCTCCGCCCGCCCCTTCCGCAGCCCCGGGCCGCTCGGCGGCGAACGGGAAGGCCAGGTCGCGGTGGAAGATGTGGCCGCCCGGCAGACCGAGCTCCCGCTCCAGCTCCGGCGGCGTCCGCGCCTCGACGCAGGGCCGGCCGTCGGCGTCCACGGCCAGGCAGTCGGCGATCGGCTCGGCCAGCACCGCGTCCAGCTGCGCCAGGCTCGCGGCCAGGGCGCGCTCCTTGGCCGCCGGGTCCCCGAACAGCCGGGCGGGCATGTGCAGACCGAACAGGGTCAGCGTCTGCAGCCCCTGCCGGACCGCCTCCGGTCCGAGGATCGACGGATCGGTGAGGGTGTGGCAGTAGATCTCCGACGGCGGAGCCGAGGGCATCCGGCCGGCCGCCGCCTCCGCGTACGCCGTCTCCAACTGCCGGTAGCCCTCCGCGATGTGGAAGGTCCCGGCGAAGGCGTCGCGAGGGTCCGCGCCGGGGTCGCGCAGTCGCGGCAGCCGGCGCAGCACCATGTTGACCTTCAGCTGGGCGCCCTCCGGCGCGGGTTCCGGCGCGGTGCCGAGCAGCCGCGCCAGCGTCGCGGGCGCGGCGTTCACCAGCACCCGGCGCGCCGCCACCGTCGCCTCGCCGCCGGCGTGCCGGTACGACACCTCGGCGTCGCCGCGCCCGTCGCCCGCGATCGCGGTGACCTCGTGCCCGGTCCGGATCTCCGCGCCGGCCGCCAGCGCCGCCCCGGCCAGCGCGTCGGTCACCGCGCCCATCCCGCCGACCGGGACGTCCCAGTCGCCCGTGCCGTTGCCGATCACGTGGTAGAGGAAGCAGCGGTTCTGCCGGAGCGCGGGGTCGTGGGCGTGGGTGAAGGTGCCGATCAGCGCGTCCGTCAGGACCACGCCGCGCACCAGGTCGTCGGTGAAGGCCCGTTCGACGGACTCGCCCAGCGGCCGTTCGAACAGGGCCGTCCAGGCGGCCTCGTCCCCGATCCGCCGACGCAGCTCGGCCCGTGACGGCAGCGGCTCGGTGAGCGTCGGGAACACCCGCTCGGCGACCCGCCCGGTCGTCCCGTAGAACTCCTGCCAGGCCCGCCACTCCCGGTCGGAGCCGGTCAGCGCCCGGAACGACTCCCGGGTCCGGCCGGGGTCGCTGGCGTCCACCAGCAGGCCGGTGGGCTTCCCGTCCCGGACCGCAGGGGTGTAGGAGGAGATCCGGCGCCGCCGCAGCTCCAGCCGCAGCCCGAGCTCCCGCACCACCTTCGCCGGCAGCAGGCTGACCAGGTAGGAGTACCGCGACAACCTGGCGTCCACGCCCGGGAACGCCGTCGCGGACACCGCCGCCCCGCCCGTCCGCGCCAGCCGTTCGAGCACCAGCACCCGGTACCCGCCCCGCGCGAGGTACGCGGCGGCGACCAGCCCGTTGTGCCCGCCGCCGACGATCACGGCGTCGTACCGCGAGGACCCGTTGGTAGCCATGCGGTCACGGTACGCCACGGTTCCGGTGCTCGGGAACAGCTGTGCACGGCCACGGCGGTGCCGCCGTGGCCGCCGGGTGAGGCTCCGCCCGGCTCGGCAGTCGGGTCGGCCTCCATCGCGTGCGGCGCTGCGGCCCTGCGGCGGGATCAGGGCGCGAAGTACCAGCAGTAGAGGTCGAGGTGCTTCTCCGTGCGGCTGATGGCCAGCGCCGCCGCACGTTCGAGAAGGTCCACCGCATCGTCCGGCGAGATCGGATCGCCCGGTTCGGAGGCGGCCTCGGCCCACACGAGGGCGGTGGCTCGTAGCCGGTCCCTTCCTGCGGCGGCCAGGGCCGCGCACAGCGGTTCCGGGACGGCGAAGACGGTGAATCCGTCGTTGGCCATGGGCACCACATCACGGAGTTCGCTCCTGGTGCCCGTCAGTCGCGCTTCCCACGTCAGAACCGCGTCGTCCGGGTAGATGCCGTCGCACCGCACGGCCGGGAAGTCGTGACTCCTGCGGGGTCTCACCTGACGGGCGGACTCGTCGGCCTGTGCGAGGAAGAACTCGCCAATGAGCACCATGATCCGATCTTCGCATCCGCCGGGGGCGGGGGTTCGTTGGTGCGAGGTCGGGCCCGGTGGTTCAGGGGCGGTCGCCGTCGGGCCCGGTGGTGGGCCAGGCCGTGGGGTCGACGGTGAGCCAGGGGGCGGTGGCGAGGGTGGTGGGGGTGGTGCCGGTGAAGGTCCTGATGTCGCGGTGGAGGTGGGACTGGTCGGTGTAACCGGTGTCGGCCGCCACCCGGGCGGCGCTGTGGCCCGCGGCGAGGCGGTGGGCGGCGTCGTCGAAGCGGACGAGCCGGGCCGCGTGCTTGGGGCCGAGGCCGGTCTGGGACTGGAAGCGGGACCACAGCCGTTTGCGGCTCCAGCCGATCTCGGCGGCGATCCGCTCGATCCGCACCGCACCCCGGTGGGTGACCAACTGGTCCCAGGCGAAGGCGACTTCGGGGTCGACCGGCCGGCCGTCCGTGTACCGGCGGAGGAGCGCGGCCTCGGCGATCGCGAAGCGCTCGTCCCAGGAGGAGGCGGCGCGCAGGCGCTCCTCGGTGCGGGTGGCGTCGCGGCCCCACAGCTGGTCGAGCCCGACCACCGTGCCGCCCAACTCCGAGGCGGCGCCCAGGATCCGGTGCGCGACCGGCGGGGCGAGCCGGAGCTGCAGGCAGGTGATGGCACTGCCGTGGCCGCGTACGCCGCCGGGCGCGAGTCCGACCACGACACTGCCGTGCGTCCGGCGGCCGGTCGCGTCGTCGACGGCGAGCGGCGGGTCGCCGAGGTCGAGGGCGACCGTGACGGCCGGGTACGGCACCACGTCCAGGCCGACCGGGACGACGACGCCGTCCGCGCTGCCGCCTCCGCCGCCGCCGACGCGGTGGTCCGGGCCGGTTCGACCGACGGGCTCCCGCCGTTCCACGGCGTCCCGCTGCCGATCAAGGACCTGCTGGACGTGGCCGGCTGGCCCACCACGTACGGGTCCGCGGGTGCCGACCGGGGGCCGGCCGAGCGCTCGGAGCCGCTGGTCCGGCGGTTCCTCGACGCGGGGTTCGTCCTGCTCGGCAAGACCACCACCTCCGAGTTCGGCAGCCTGCCGTTCACCGAGAACGAGACCCTCGGCACCACCCGCAACCCGTGGGACCGGGAGCGGACGCCGGGCGGCTCGTCGAGCGGCGCGGGCGTCGCCGTCGCCGCCGGGATGGCGCCGCTCGCCCACGCCGAGGACGGCGGCGGATCGATCCGCATCCCCGCCTCCTGCACCGGACTGGTCGGCCTCAAGCCCACCCGGGGCCGGGTGACCAACGGGATCGTCATCGTCGAGGGACTCGGCATCGGCGGCGTGGTCACCCGCACCGTGGCCGACACCGCGGCCGTGCTCGACGTGCTCGCCCAGCACGATCCGGCCGCCTGGTGGTCGCCCCCGGCCCCGGACCGCTCCTTCGCCGACGCGATGTGGGCGGACCCGCCGGCCGGCCTGCGGATCGGCGTCCTGGTGGACCCGCCGGTGGCCGGGATCGCCGTGGACCCGGTCTGCGTGGCGGCCGTCGAGAGCGTGCTGCGCACGCTCGAAGCGGCGGGCCACCACATCGTCGACACCCCGTTCCCGCTGCCGCCGACGGAGGAGCTGATCACGGAGTTCACCGCCATGTGGAACGTCGGCGCCGCCGGGGTGCCGCTGGCCGATCCGGAGCGGATCGAGCCGCACAACCGGGCGCTGCGCGACGCGGCACACGGGATCGACTCGTGGGACTACCAGGCGGGGGTGCGGCGGGCCCAGCGGATGTCGCGGCGCATCGTCGAGGGCTTCGTCGCCGGGTTCGACCTGCTGGTGACGCCCACCATGGCCTGCCTGCCGCCGCGCATCGGCGCCTGGCGGGCCGGTACCGACAAGGATCCGCTGGCGGCGCTGCGGAACAGCTACCCGATGGCGGTGTTCACCGCCCTGTTCAACGTGACCGGCCAGCCGGCCGTCTCGCTGCCCGTCCACCAGGACGACGCGACCGGCCTGCCGGTCGGGGTCCAGCTCGTCGCCGCGCCGTGGCGAGAGGACCTGCTGCTCCAGGTGTCCCGCACGCTGGAGCTGGCCCACCCCTGGGCCGACCGCCGCCCGCCCGGCCTGGGCTGAGCCCACCGGCGCCCGGGCCCGGGCCGGGCCCACCCGGCCCGGCGCCGCCGGGGCCCGTGGATACTGATCGGATGCGAACGTACCCGACCGCCGCCGTCGCGGTGAACCTGCTGCTCGGCCTGCCGGCGGTGGTGCCGGTCTGGCTGCTCTGGTACTTCGCCGTCAACTGGCCGCTGGCAGGGCTCGGTTGGACCGATCGCAACCCCACGGAGAACGACGGGATGCTGCCGTGGTTCATGCTCGCGGTGCCGGTGCTGTCGGTGTTCGCGGGCCTCTGGTGGTCGGCCAACCACCTGCTGCGCCGCCGCCGTCGGCACCGGTACGCGGACCGGGGCCCCGCTGCGGCGTACTGGACGACCAGCGCGCTGCTGACCCTGGTGCCCACGGGCGTGCTCATCGCCGTGCTGTAGCCGGGGCCGGGGCGGTCAGCACGGCGGTCCCGGCGGCGAGCAGCGCGGTGAGGCCGGCCAGGACGAGCACGGTGCCGGGGGAGGTCCGGTCCACGACCCCGCCCCCGGTCAGCGCGGCGATCCCGATGGTGGCCTGGAACGACGAGGTGAAGAGCACCCCGGCGGCCTCCGGGGCGTGCGGCGCCGCGGCGAGGAACCAGCTGAGCGAGCAGACCGGCACGGCTCCGTAGGCCGCTCCCCAGACCAGCAGCAGGGCGGTGGCGCCCGGCCGGTCGGTGCCGAGCACCGGCAGCAGCAGGGTGGCCGCCGCGAGCAGGACGGCGGCCGAGACGAAGGTGGGCCGCAGGGCGCGGGCCGCGCGGGCGCCGCCGAGGAGGTTGCCGAGCAGTCCGGCGGCTCCGTAGCCGAGCAGCAGGGCGCCGATCGTGCCGGGGCCGACCCGGGTGACCTCGGTGAGGAAGGGGGTGACGTAGGTGTAGGCCCCGAAGTGGGCCAGCACGATCAGGAAGGTCACCGCGAGACCGGCCAGGGTGCCCCGGCCGGTGAGCAGTCCGCGCAGCACGCCGAGGCCGGTGGTGGTGGCCGGCGGGGGCAGCGGGGGCAGCGTCGCCAGCAGGGCGGCCAGCGCGAGCAGCGTCAGGACGGCCATCGCGGCGAAGGCGGCGCGCCAGCCGGCGAGGGAGCCGAGCAGGACCCCGGCCGGGACCCCGAGGACGGAGCCGAGCGGGACGGCCGTGAAGATCACCGTGTTGGCCCGGGCCTGCCGTTCGGCCGGGACGAGGCGCGGGGCGAGCCCGGAACCGATGGACCAGAAGGCGCCGATCACCAGGCCGAGGGCGACCCGGGCCAGCAGCACGGCGGTGTAGGCGGGTGCCAGGGCGTTGAGCAGGTCGGCGAGGGCCAGGAGCAGCAGCAGGGCGCAGAGCATCGTGCGCCGGTCGGCCCGCCGGGTCGCGACGGTGACGGCGGGTGCGGCCACGGCGGCGACCAGGCCGGGCAGGGTCATCATCAGGCCCGCGGTGCCGTCGGAGATCCGGAAGGTGGCTCCGATCGGGCCGAGCAGGCCGACCGGGAGGATCTCGGTGGTGACGATGGCGAAGACGCCGGTCGTGACGGCGAGGACGGCCGGCAGGCCCCCGGTCCGGCGGTCGGTCTCCGGCACGGTCTCGGTCTCCGGCTCCGGCAGGTGTACGGGTACGGTCTCGGGCTCGGGCTCCGGCACGGTCTCGGGCACGGCGGAAGCTCCTGTTCTCCGAGGGGTGGGGCGGACACGGACGCTCCGGCGACGGGACGAGGGCGGCGTCGGGTCCGCGTCGAAGTCCACCAGGGCGGAGGGGAGTCGGTCCGGCGTGAATCGGACGTGAACCGTTCCGCCCCTCGACAAATACCTCTCACTGAGAGCTAAAATCGGAGATATGAGTGCCGTCGCCCCGGACCCGCCCGATCCGGCGCTGGGCGAGGAGTTCTCCACCCTCCTCGTCGGGATCCAGCGCCTGGTGCGACGCCGGCTGCGCGAGGGCCGGGCCGAGCCCCGGCTGCGCGGTGCGCAGGTCGAACTGCTGCGGCTGGTGACGGACTGCCCCGGCCTGCGGGTCTCCGACGCCGCCGCCGAACTGTGCCTGGCCGCCAACTCGGTCTCCACCCTGGTCAACCAACTGGTCGCGCTCGGCCTGCTGCGCCGCGAGGTGGACCCGGCCGACCGCCGGGCCGCCCTGCTGTACACCACCGGCGAGGCCGTGGAGCGGCTGGCGGCCTGGCGGGCCCGGCGGGAGGCACTGGTCGGCGAGGTGGTGGCGGGGCTGCCCGCCGCCGACCGGGCGGCGCTGGCCGCCGCGCTGCCCGCGTTGCGCGGAGTGGCCACAGGCCTGCGCGAGCGCGCGGGCGAACCGGGCACGGCGGCCCCGGCCGCCGGAGGGAGGACCGGACCATGACGACAGGGCCGGACGACGCGGTGGTCTGCCGAGGTCTGACCTACACCTTCCGCCGGGGCCGGCGGAAGGGCGGCGACACCAGGGCCGTCGACGGCGTTGACCTGACCGTGCGGGCCGGCGAGGTCTTCGGCCTGCTCGGCCCCAACGGCGCCGGGAAGACCACCACCATCCGCGCGATCACCACCCTGCTGCCGACCGCCTCCGGGATGGTC
Source organism: Kitasatospora purpeofusca (assembly GCF_036010405.1). Taxonomy (NCBI): domain Bacteria; kingdom Bacillati; phylum Actinomycetota; class Actinomycetes; order Kitasatosporales; family Streptomycetaceae; genus Kitasatospora; species Kitasatospora purpeofusca. The sequence goes on from NZ_CP108561.1 coordinate 8,447,818, forward strand.
CGGGTCTTCGGCCACGACGCGGCCGGACGCCGGGCGGAGGTCCGCCGGCTGCTCGGCTACGTGCCGCAGCAGCTCTCCGCCGACGCCGGACTGACCGGCCGGGAGAACGTCGCCCTGTTCGCCCGGGTCTTCGACGTGCCGCGCGCCGAACGGTCCGCGCGGGTCGCCCAGGCGCTGGCCGCCGTCGACCTCACCGAGGCCGCCGACCGGTCGGCCGGCACCTACTCCGGCGGCATGGTGCGACGGTTGGAACTCGCCCAGGCGCTGGTCAGCGCCCCTCGGCTGCTGGTGCTGGACGAGCCCACCATCGGCCTGGACCCGATCGCCCGCGCGAGCGTCTGGGAGCGGGTCGACGCCGTCCGCCGCGCCACCGGGATGACGGTGCTGGTGACCACCCACTACATGGACGAGGCCGACCGCCACTGCGACCGGATCGCCCTCATGGACCGGGGCCGGATCCGCGCCCTCGGCACCCCCGAGGAACTCAAGGCCCGGGTCCACGAGCAGGACGCCGCACTGCCAGATCCCACCCTCGACGACGTGTTCCGCCACTTCTCGGGCCGCGGACTCGCCCGCGGCGAGAGCGCGGAAGGAGACTTCAACGATGTCCGCCGGACCCGTCGCACAGCCAACCGCGTCGGCTGACGCACCCGATCTGGGCCTGCTGCTGGTGCCCCCGCCGCCCCGCACCGGCTGGCGCCAGGTGCCCGCCCGGGTCGCCGCGATGTGCGTGGTCGAGCTCCAGAAGCTGCGCCACGACCGGACGGAGGTCTACACCCGGGCGATCCAGCCCGCGCTCTGGCTGCTGATCTTCGGTGAGACCTTCACCCGGCTGAAGGCCATCCCCACCGGCGGGATCCCCTACCTGGACTACCTGGCCCCCGGGATCATCGCGCAGTCCGCGATGTTCGTGGCGATCTTCTACGGCATCATGATCATCTGGGAGCGGGACTCCGGCGTGCTCACCAAACTGCTGGTGACACCGACCCCGCGAGCCGCCCTGGTCACCGGCAAGGCCTTCGCCGCCGGGGTGAAGGCGGTCATCCAGGCCGTCGTGGTCGTACTGCTCGCGGCCCTGCTCGGGGTGGCGATGACCTGGAACCCGCTGCGGCTGCTCGGGGTCGTCGTGGTGGTGGTCCTCGGCTCGGCCTTCTTCTCCTGCCTCTCGATGACCATCGCCGGGATCGTGCTCACCCGCGACCGTTTGATGGGCATCGGCCAGGCCATCACGATGCCGCTGTTCTTCGGCTCCAACGCCCTCTACCCGGTCGACCTGATGCCCGGCTGGCTCCAGGCGATCAGCCTGGCCAACCCGCTCAGCTACCAGGTCGACGCCCTGCGCGGCCTCCTGATCGGCACCCCGTCCCACCTCCTGCTGGACTTCGGCGTCCTCACCTTCGCCACCGCCCTCGGCATCACCTCCGCATCCGCCCTCCTGGGCCGCCTCGCCCGCTGACCGGGGGGGAAGGGGCATGCTAGTGGGCCGACGTCCGCACCGCTTCGACGAAGCCGGCGGTTGTGTCTCTCATGGCATCCGCGAGCTGCAGGCCCCGCCTGCTGATCGCGTCGAAGAGCTGCGGAGGGAGTCGCATCAATGTCAGTCTCAGCCGTGCGTCGGCCAGTATCGATACGGCAGTGGATCGCGCCCGGTGAAAGGCCGAGCGGACCTCGGCCGGTGCGAACAGGTCGAAATCGCTGACCAGGTCGTCGAGGGACGAGCAGTGGGCGGCCAAGGTCTCGCACTGCCTGCGGGCCGAACTCTCGTCGCGCCAGGTGATGCCGGAAGCCGCTTCGGCGATCGCCAGGAAGGTCGCATGGGCGGCTCGGTACGAGTCGCGCAGGTGGTTCTCCCGCGCCGCTCCTCCGATGTGCAGGCTGCCGATGCTCCCCGCCTGCACGGCGTTCGCCACCTCGGAACCGTCGATGCTGTTCCGGACCTCCTCGCCGTCGGTCATGCCGCCCCCCCGCCGTCCGTCCCTGGATCCGTCGCTGTCCGTCCAGAATAGGCCAGCCCTCAGCGGAATTTGAGGCTGATTCAGCTGCCCGGGCCCGGCCGTCGGGCAGCGCGGCGGCGGTCTCAGATGCGGTCGGCCGACCACGCCGGGTCGCGGCCGGTGAGGGCCAGCAGCTGGTCCTCGGCGTCCGCGCCCGGCGGCGCGGCGAACGGTGGGTCGAAGCGGCCGGTGCCGGCCAGGTCGCGGTAGCCGTGGAACTCCGCGAGCGCGTAGCGGGCGGAGCCCGGGGGGATCCGGCCGCGCTCGCCGAGGGCGCGGGAGAGGTCCCAGCCGTGGACGACGGTCTCGGCGACCAGTTCGCGGGCGTAGCCGCCGGCGTCCCGTACCCCGTAGCCGAGGTGGACCAGGAGGTCGGGGGCGCCGGGCCGGGCGAGTGCGCGTTGTGCGCTGCGCGTGGCCATGGTCCAGACGCCCAGCGGGTTGCGGCCGAGGACGTCGCCCTCGAAGCGGTGGCCGATCTGGGCCGGGGTGTAGCCGGCGATCGCCTGGCACACCCAGAGGTGCTGGGCGGCGAGGTGGTTCACCAGTGTGCGCACGTCCCAGTCGCGGCACGGGGTGGGTACGGTCCAGAGGTCCTCGGGCGCCGAGCGCAGCAGCCGGGCCACTTCGGCGCCGGTGGCCGCGTAGTGCTCGCGGACCTCGGTGTGGAATCCGGGTGGGTGGGGACACTCCATCGCCGGGCCTCCGTTTCTGCCCTGCTCACTCCCAGTAAACCGCTACGGGGCGTGACCCGCCAGAGGGGTGGGGGTCGCTTCTGCTGGGGGTCTCCAGAAGAAGGCGCGGCCCGTGCTCACTGTGCGTGGTGGTGGTGAGGCGCTCTGGTGGAGCCGGAAGGGTCTCTGTAATGTCCACGCCATGACGACCGTTCGGCGCCGGGCCGCGCTCACCGCGACCCTCATCGGCGCTCTCGCCGCCTCGATCCTCCCCACCGCCGCCACCGCCCACGCGGCCGGTCCCGGCTGCCGGACCGTCGAGTCCGCGCCGCTCGACCGGGAACAGGCCCGCACCTCGGACCCGCGGACCGCCGCGCTGACCGACCGCGGTGGCTTCGGCGACTTCGTCGCCCGGTTCCCCGCCGCGCTGTGCAGCTCCCGGAACGCCGACGAGGCCGGTCGGCTCCTCGACGCCTGGGGCGGGGCGCTCTGGCGGGCCGGCGTGGACCGCGCCCAGGGCCGCCGCCCCGGCGGCGACCTGCCGACCGCCGACGACCGGCCGCTCTACTGGACCAGGGTCGCCATGACCGTCCGCCTCGCGCGCTGGCAGCCGGGCTTCACCGTCGACCCGGCCGCGCTGCGGCAGCGCTTCGAGGACGCCTCGCGCGGACTGGCCGACAGCGGGTTCAGCGGCCGCCCGGGCGTGCGGCGGATCTTCATCAGCGGCTTCGACCCCTTCGGCCTGGACGCCGAACCGCGCCGCGCCAACCCCTCCGGCTCGGCCGCCCTGCAACTCGACGGCCGCCGGATCACCCTGGCCGACGGCACCCCGGCCGAGGTCCGCTCGGTGCTCTTCCCGGTCCGCTACGGCGACTTCGACCGAGGCATCGTCGAGCGCGCCTACGCCCCGAAGCTCACCCGAGGCCCCCGCGCCGCGGACCTCATCACCACCATCAGCCAGGGCTACCCCGGGCTGTTCACCCTGGAGGCCTGGGCCGGCCGCGCCCGCTCCGCCGACCCCTACCCCGACAACATCGGCGCGCTCTCCGGCGGCACCCGGGACCACCCCGTCAACGCCCCGGGGCTCGGCCCGGGCGCCGAGTTCATCGCCACCAGCCTGCCCGCCGGCCCGATGACCGCCGTGCAGCAGCCCTACCCGGCCCTGCTGAACACCACCGTCACCGAGATCCCGGCCGGCGGGACCGCACCGGTCGACCGGGACAACGGGCCGACCCCCGGCTCCCGGGCCGTCGCCGGCGGCGGCGGGGGCTACCTCTCCAACGAGGTCGCCTACCGCACCAACCGGCTGCGCCTGGAACTCGCCCCGCAACTGCCCGGCGGCCACCTGCACACCCCGGTGCTCACCGGCCTCCCGGACCGGCCCGAGCTGCTGACCGGGCCGGACTTCGAGCAGAACGAGGCCGCGATCACCGGCGAGGTCCTCGACATCCTGCGGCACACCTCGGGCTGACACGGGGTCGACGGGCGGCGGCAGGGCCGGCGGACGCGGGCGGCGGCCGGGGTGCCGCCGCCCGCCCGACCGGTGGATCCGCCTGCCGCGCACATGGCAGAATCGTGCGGTCACGCATGTTCATCGGGGGATGACAGCTCATGTGGTCGGTGGAGAAGGAGCGGGACGTCGGCGTGCCCGACACCCGCGGCGAACGCGGGCCAGGCGCGCGGCCGCCCGTCGCACTGAGCCGGGCCGAGCTCCGGGTGGCCGAGCTGGCGGCGCGAGGGCACACCAACCGTCAGATCGCCCATGAGCTCTTCATCACCGTCAGCACCGTCGAACAGCATCTGACCAGCTCCTACCGCAAACTCAGGGTCAAGCGCCGGGCGGACCTTCCGGTGCACCTCCTCCCGGACGCGAGCGCCGACGCGAGGGCCGACGTGACGGCGGACGTGACGGCGGACGTGACGGCGGACGTGACGGCCGACGCGGCCGGTTGATCCCGGCCGCCGCAGCGGCACCGGACGAGTGGCCGTCCGAGTGGTTCGCGACCGGAGGTTTTCCGGCGGGCGGGCCCGTCCGGAGAACAAATCCCACCGATTTGGTACAAGGTGCCGTCTGCACCAGCATGGGCGTCCGCTCCACCGAGCGCGCAGGACAGGAAAGGCCCGACGTCCCCATGCAGACCAGCCCGGCCGCGACCCGGCAGGCATCCCGACCCACGCGGACGGACGTCGACCCGACGCCCCCGCCCCCCGCCCCGGCCGCGCCCCCGGCCGGCCGCCGCTTCGGCCTGCCGACCGCGACCGCGCTGGTGATGGGCAACATCATCGGCGGCGGCATCTTCATGATCCCCGCCGCCGTGGCCCCCTACGGGACGGTCAGCCTGCTCGCCTTCGCCGTGCTGACGGTCGGGGCGATCACCCTGGCCCTGGTCTTCGGCCGCCTCGCGCGCCGCGACCCGCGCACCGGCGGCCCGTACGTCTACGCGCGCGAGGCCTTCGGCGACTTCGCCGGCTTCCTGGCCGCCTGGTCGTACTGGATCACCACCTGGGTCAGCAACGCCGCCCTCGCCGTCGCCGCCGTCGGCTACCTGGACGTGCTGTGGCCCCTCGGCCGGTCCACCGGCCTCACCCTCGCCTGCGCGCTCGCCGTCCAATGGCTGCCCGCGCTCGCCAACCTGGCCGGCACCCGGTACGTCGGAACGGTCCAACTGGTCTCCACCGTACTGAAGTTCGTCGCCCTGATGGTGGTCTCGGTGGCCGGTCTCACCGCCTTCGACCCGGCGAACCTCGGCCCCTTCGACGCGACCGGCGAGGGCTGGATCGGCGGGACGACGGCCGCCGCGGCGATCCTGCTCTTCAGCTACCTCGGCGTGGAGTCGGCCGCCATGAGCGCGGGCCAGGTCCGCGACCCCGAACGCAACGTCGGCCGCGCCAGCGTGCTCGGCACCGCCGGCGCCGCGGTGGTCTACCTGCTGGGCACGCTCGCCGTGTTCGGCACCGTGGCCCACGAGCGGCTGATCCACTCCACCGCGCCCTTCTCCGACGCCGTGAACACCGTCTTCGGCGGCTCCTGGGGCGGAACGGCCGTCGCCGTCGCCGCCCTCGTCTCGATGACCGGCGCGCTCAACGGCTGGACCCTGCTCTCCGCCCAGGCCCCCTACGCCGCCGCCAAGGACGGACTGTTCCCCGCCGTCTTCACCGTCGAACGCCGCGGCGTCCCCGTGGTCGGCGTCCTGGTCGGCGTCATTCTCGCCTCGCTGCTCACCGTCCTGAACTTCGCCTCCGGCGCGAAGTCCGCCTTCGACACCCTGGTGCTGGTCACCACCTTCACCGCGACGGTCCCCTACCTCCTCTCCACCGCCGCCCAGCTCCGCTGGCTGCTGCGCGGCGACCGCACCCGCGTCGCCCCCGCCCGCCTCGCCCGCGACCTGCTCCTCGCCCTGGTCGCCTTCGCCTTCTCCGCCTGGCTGGCCGTCGGCTCCGGTTACGCCGCCATCTGCCAGGGCGCCCTCTTCCTCCTCGTCGGCGTCCTCGTCCATGTCGTCCTGACCGCCCGGACCGCCCGCTGCCGCGCCTGAGCCGCGCCGCACCCGGATCTGCCGGAGGGCCCGCACCGAGTGGTGCGGGCCCTCCGGCAGATCCGGGTCGGGGCCGGTCAGGCGGGGAGGGCGGCCGGGGTGGGGGCTACGAGGCCGAAGAGGTCGGTGACGGTGGTGAGGGCGGCGGCCTGCAGGGCGGCGGCGGGGACGAGGGTGCCGTCGGGGGCGGTGAGGGGGCGGGTGGCGGTGGTGGAGGCGACGACGGTGGGGCGGTAGCCGAGGCGGAAGGCGCCCTGGGCGGTGAAGGTGACGCACATGTGGGTCATGAAGCCGGCCAGGACGAGGTCCTTGCCGCTCTCCGGGGCGAAGCCGAGGGCGGTGAGGGTCGCGGTGAGCTCGGTGGCGTGGAAGGCGTCGGGGAAGGTCTTGACGAGGACGGGTTCACCGGGGAGGGGAGCGACCTCGGCGCTGATGGCGCCGATGTCGGCGCGGATGTCGTACGGGGTGCCCGGGCCGCCGTCGTTGACGATGTGGATCACCGGGGTGCCCGCCGCGCGGGCGCGCCGCAGGAGGTCGGCGGCGGAGGCGAGGGCCTCCTCGGCGCCGGCCAGGGCCATCACGCCGGTGCGGTAGGTGTGCTGGAAGTCGATCATCAGGAGGACGGCGTCGGCCAGCCGGGGCAGCCGGTCGTCCAGGCCGATCACGGTGCGCAGGGGAGTCGCCGGGGTGGTGGTGTGCGTGGTCACAAGGGTGCCTTTCCAGGATATTTCGGGTGTTCGAGGGCGTGCGGCAGTGCCGCGAGAAGGGGGAACGGCTGTCAGGCGGCCGGGGTGCGGAAGCGGCGGCGGTAGGCGGCCGGGGTGGTGGCGAGCCGGCGGCGGAAGGCCCGGTGGAGGGTCTCCGCCGAGCCGAGTCCGGCCGCTGCCGCGACCTGGTCGAGCGGTCGGTCGGTGGTCTCCAGCAGGCGCCGGGCCGCCTCCACCCGGGCCGCCTCGACGTAGCCGGCCGGGCCGGTGCCGGTCTCCTGGGTGAAGACGCGGGCGAAGTGCCGCTCGCTGAGGCACATCCGGGCGGCCAGGGCCGGGGTGGAGAGGTCGCCGTCGAGGTGCTCGGCGATCCACCGCAGCAGTTCGTCGATGTCGCGCCGTTCGGTGGCCGGGTGGCTCAGCGGGACGGAGAACTGGCTCTGCCCGCCCTGCCGCTTGAGGTACATCACCAGCTGCCGGGCCACCGCGAGCGCGGTCCGTTCGCCCTGGTCCTCGGCCACCAGGGCGAGGGCGAGGTCCAGGCAGGCGCTGATGCCGGCCCCGGTCCACAGCCGGCCCCGGTCGGTGCGCACGAAGATCGGGTCGGGGTCGACCGTCACCTCGGGATGATCGGCGGCGAGCTGCGCGGCGGTGGACCAGTGGGTGGTCGCGGTCCGCCCGTCCAGCAGGCCGGCGGCCGCCAGGACGTGGGCGCCCACGCACACCGAGGCCACCCGGCGGGCGTGCGGTGCCGTTTCGCGTACCCAGTCGACGACGGTGCGGTCGACCTTGGCCACCGGCCCGTGCTCGGCCAGTTCGACCGCGCCCGGCACCAGCAGGGTGTCCACGTCCGCGCCGACCTCGGCGAAGGAGAGATCGGCGAGCAGCCGCACCCCCGCCGAGGTCCGGACGGCGCCGCCGACCGGACCGGCGAGCCGGACCTGGTAGCCCGCCCGGCCACCGGTCTCCCGGTTGGCCAGCGCGAACACCTCGGCCGGGCCGGTGACGTCGAGGAGGTCGACATCGGGGAAGACCGCGATGACGACCCGGTGCGGAGTGGGCATGGCTCCATCCTCGGCCCGGCGGCCGGACGGCGGCAATGACGATTCCCTGTCACATCCGGACACGGCACGGGACGGCGGGAGGAGGGGGCCGAAGGTTGTCCCGTAACCGGTCTTCGACGGTGCGGGAGTGGTTGGCCGGGTTCCCCTTGGGGAGGCGCCGGCCTCGGTCCACCCCTGCGACCGCACGGCACGACAGCGGGCAGCAGTTCTCCTCCCGGCAACGTGCGGGCCTCCTGACCTGGGGAGATGATCAAGGCCCCTGTTATTGTGCGCCAATGTCAACGATCAAACAGTTCCAGGTGACCTTCGACTGCGCGGAGCCGGTGAGCCTCGCCGCCTTCTGGTGCGAGGTGCTCGGGTACGTCATGCCGGAGGTCCCGGAAGGCTTCGCCACGTGGGAGGAGTGCTTCCGCTCCCTGCCGCCCGAGGACGCGGTCTACTTCGCGTGCACCGATCCCTCGGGTGCGGCCCCGCGCCTGCTTTTCCAGCGGGTTCCCGAAGGCAAGGTCGTCAAGAACCGGGTGCATCTCGATGTGCGGGCCGGCGTCGGGCTCGTGGGTGACGAGCGCCTGGCCACGCTTGAGGCCGAATGCGCACGGCTGACGGTGCTCGGCGCGAAGCACGTGCTGACGCAGCGCGCCGATGGCGTCAACGAGTCGTGCATCACGATGCAGGACCCCAACACTCCGGACTACCAGTTCTGGAGTAGTCCCCGGTGTCGACCGCCACCCTGACCCGTGACCAGCGGATATCGTCCCCCTCTCCGGAGGACATGACTACTGGCAGCCTGCCCGGGACCGAGGGCACCGTTTTTACCGGGACGCTGCGAGGCGTCCGAGCAATCCGACTGTCCGTCCTTACAGACGAGACCACCAGCCCCGAGCGACAGCGCGAAGCCGACGACATAGCCGCCGCCGCGCTCGGAATCGACTTCGGCGAGGGTGACGCACTCCGCGAAGCCGTCGACCTTGACGTGTCGGCGAGCAAGACCGGCCCCTTTGACCGTCCCCAGCTCGGCCGGTGGCTGAGCAACCCGGACAGCTTCGACGCCCTTGTCTGGTGGCGCTTCGACCGTGCTATCCGGTCCATGGCCCACATGCACACGCTCGCCGAGTGGGCCAGGAAGCACCGAAAGGTACTGGTCTTCGCCGAGGGCATCGGCGGGGGCCGTCTGGTCTTCGACTTCCGCAACCCCATGGACCCCATGGCCGAGTTGCAGATGCTCATGCTGGCATTCGCCGCGCAGGTCGAATCGCAGAGCATCAGCGACCGCGTGACCGGTGCCATGGCAGCACTGCGCAAGATGCCGCTTCGTTGGCGTGGCGGTGGTCGCCCCCCGTACGGCTACATGCCCGCCCCCATGCCGAAGGAACACGGCGGGATCGGCTGGACGCTGGTACCCGACCCCGAAGCGGTCGAGGTGATCGAGCGCATCGTTCGTGAGCTGCTGGACAAGCGCACCGCTTCCGCCGTGGCTACCGGTCTCAACGCCGATGGTGTGCTGAGCCCGCGCGACTACTGGGCCGACAAGATGGGCCGTGAGCGGGGCGGGAAGACTGGCGGGAGCAAGGGGCAGCACGTCGTCCGCGATGCCTTCCAGTGGACCCCCACGTCATTACGAAGATGCTGCGGAACGAAACCCTGTTGGGTTGGAAGATGCACCGGGGCAAGCCGGTCCGGGACGCCGAGGGCGCTCCGATCATGCAGACCGAAACCCCGATCATGACCCGCGAAGAGTTCGACCGCATCGGGGCGTTGCTCGACTCCCGCAGCATCAACAACGGGGACCGGCAGGACACTGACGCGCTGCTGCTGCGCGTGATCCACTGCGACGCATGCGCCGGGCGCATGTACCTGAACAAGCAGGCGGGCAAGACGCCCACCTACAAGTGCAACTCTCACGCCCGCGGGGACCTGTGCGAACTGCCGGCGAGCGTGCGCGGTGACTGGGTGGACGACTTCGTGTCCGCCGAGTTCCTGCGGCTGGTCGGACCCGTCCCGACCAAGCACGTCGTAGAGGTGCCCGGGTACGACCCGAAGCCCGAACTAGACGCCACCGTGGCGGAGTTCCGCGAGCACCAGCAGCAGAAGGGGCGCCAGAAGTCCCGACACGCGGCGGCCGAGTGGCAGGCGCGCGCCGATGCGCTGGACAACCGGATTGCCGATCTGGAGACCCGCGAGAAGCGCGAGCCACAGCGCATCGTGACACCCACCGGCCGAACCTACGCGGACGAGTGGGCCGAGGCCGACACGGGCGCCCGACGGGCAATGCTGGTCGACGTGGGCGCACGCCTGGAGGTCAAGCGGGGCGTACGCGGCGGGTGGCGGAAGCTCGACATGCGCCGAGTCAAGTTCACGATCACTGGCGAGCTGGACCCCGCGGTGGAGGAGTTGGCGGGGCTCCGGGACGTGCTGACCATGCCCGTTGGTGCCGCTCCGGCGTCGGGTACCAGCGTCCGGCTTGCCGAGCCCGTCAAGGCAGCCGCGTGGGGCATCGGCGAGGGTGGTGACGGGTGACGTTCGAAGGGCCGTTTTCTGTTTTATCTAGACACCCGTGTGTATAGAAGAACCTAGATTTTGCGTCTCCAACGTCACCCGTCACCACCCCTCGGACTCCGCCGGATATCGTCCCCCTCTTCTACTCCCAGGAAGAGAGGGGCAGAGCGTCAGAGGGCCCGCAGGGCAGGCCCCGGGAATTCGTCCCCCTCTTCTACTTCCGAGAGACGTAGCGCGGGACTACCACCCAACCAACGGGAACAGGCGGACCGAGTGCCCGCGCCCATCTCCGGCGTGCCCGTTCGCCCCGCAAGAGCAGTTGCACAGCCCCTTCCCGAACCCGCGGGCGGGGGCTTCTTCGTGCCGTCGACAGGCGGCCCACCGGAGGTAGCACCGTGAGCAACCCTGGCAGTCACACCTACACGTATGAGGACCGGGCGACCGCGAAGCTCCGTCTGCGCGCTGACGCGTTCCAGTACGACTCCGCAATGGAGCACCTTGCTGAGATGAAGCGCGACCGCCCCGAGCAGTACGACCAGATGAACCCACTCTCCCGCATCTCGCTCGGCCATTACGAGATCGCGAAGGCTGCCGCCGTGCAGCTCGGCCGCAACGTTTCCGCTCCCACCGATCGTGAGGTCTGACCATGAACCCGACGTTTCCAAGGCTGCCGACAAGCTCGCCAAGCTGCGCGCCCAGGCCGACAAGTACGCCACACCACTCGCCGAGGCCGAAGCCGCCTTGGCGGTCGCCCAGGAAGCCGAGGCCGCCCGCCAGGCCGACCGCGCGGCGGAGTACGACCGTGCGTTCGCTGCTTCGTGGCGTGAGCGTGCTCAGCAGGCCAGCGACGCCGACAAGGCCAACCGGGAACGGTTCGCCGAACTGCTCGCCGAAGAGCCGTGGTTCATGGCGTACATGGAGTCCCGGGCCGAGCGGTACAAGCGGGAGAAGATCATGCACGCTGCCCAGCGTGCACAGTCCGCCAATGGTCAGAGCGTTACCGTGCCGGAGCCTCGCATGTATGACCTGCGCCTGGTGGACGACCTGATTGAGACCGTCGAGCGCATGGCCGTCGAGATCGGCGAGCACTACGCCGAGGAGCTGGACGCCAAGCGGACCGCCTACATCGAAGCGACGGAGTGACATGGCCGTCGATGCTCTCGACCCCGGCCCGGATGGGACCTATCCGCACTTCCCCCGCGACGCGCAGGGACGGCCCGTGTGGTCGGACTCTCCAACTGGCCTGCCAGTACTCAACGGTGGGGCTCCGATGCCGAGGGGCGTCCAGCCGATGCGCGACCCGCACGACCCCGGCCGGCTGCTGGCCATCGACGTGACACCGAGGAAGCCAGACGGTCAACCGATTGATCCGCCGGTGATCCCTCCGCGGGCCCCGACATGAGGCGCACGTCCGACGTGCGACCGACCGACACAGGGTCGCAGCCCCGGGCCTACCCCACCCGGGGGCCTCCCCTCTCCTGGCCAGAAGCGCGGGCGGGAGGTAAAAAACTCGCATGGCTCATTAGACCATTCTTGCGGACCATTACGGCCCCACTTCGATTCCCTAATCGGATTCGAAGTGGGGCCATTTTGTGTTCCGCCGATCAATCCACAGACTCTATCTGGAGTCGCATTTCTTCATATGCTTCCCTGAGGTCGCGCGCATCGGAAATCTTGCCGGTCTCAACGGCATTTACCACTTCTAGGGCACGCCAGTGATTTGACGGTGCCACCCGACCTGAGAGCATTGCGCGCTGCGCCGCATAGCATGCTTCATCAAGGCGATTGGTGGTTACCAAAGAGAGCGCGAGATCAATATTTGCCGAGGCCACTCGGCGAGGCCACTTGGTCAGGTCGTCCGGCGGCGAAAGCCGCGAAATAACCTCTCTTGCATAGGTTTCTGCCGCCGGATCTCCGAGCCATGCCAGAGTGGTTGCGGCGTACGCAACAGCTTTTGCAGGGTCGTACTGAAAATGATGCTCTGGCTGATCCGGCGTGCCGATGGAAGAGGAAAGAGATTGTACTCGATCTATTGCCGAATATGTTTCATTCGAATATCCAAGCCGCGCGAACGCCCGCCCCTGCTGAGCGATGGCTTGAATTTCAACTGAGCTTCCGGCCGGAGCCAACTGCTGGGCTGTGGCGCTAAGTTCCGCCGCCCGCGAATAGTGGCCATCGGTTAGTACCCGCCAGGCGTCGGTTTCAAAGCACCAAGCTTGAATTTCCGAATGCCCGGCATGCTGTGCCAAGGTCATTGCCGTCCGCAGCCTGGCTGTTGCAGCATCTTGCTGGTTCAAATCAATGTGCAGCGTGGCGCCGAGCAGTGAAAACCATCCACCTATGACCAGCAGTTGCCGGTGTTCCTCCAGAGTCTTTCTTGCATCCATCAAGCTAGTCACATACGACGAATATTTTCGCACCTGGCCCAATAGCTCATGCGGAGCCACGGTCGGATACTTTACGGCCAGGTCGTGAAAGGTCAGTTCTAGCCGTTCAATAGTTTCTTTTCCAACATCGCTGGCTGAAACCCTGCGCGCCAGCTCCAAGGCGTCGATTTCGTCGTCATAGGCCGGCGGTACGGTTGCGGAAGCCCGCATAACCTGCGAGCGCCCCTGATCCACGCCACCGTACAGAATGGCGTCAAGCTCGGCCAGCGTCACCCTCAGCACCTTGACAAGAGTGGGGCGCTGCCAATCCTGCGGATCGACTTTTCCGCTTTCCCATCTCGCCACCGTCGAGCGGTCAACACCCACGCTCTGAGCCAAGGAATCCTGAGTGAAACCAAGGGCCTTGCGCCTTTCGATAAAGGCCCTGCGCCGAGCTGCCATGTCGCCTCCCTGTCTCTGAGTAACTGTTCTAGCAGGTCAGGGCACTCGATGCAGTAACTATGAGACAGGGATGCCACAAGAGTGCGTCATCCATGCTCTGTTCACGCGGGGCCTTTGACCCTGAACTGGTGCCTCGCCCAACGTCCGGCTGAGGTTCCCCCGACGTGCGGAAGGTTGCCGGAGATGGCCTGATGGGCCATGAGAAGGGAGCCTCTGCCATGGCTGCACCGATGAAGTACCCGCCCGAGTTGCGGCAGCGAGCTGTTGCCGCATACCGCGCCGCCGACCCGAAGCCCGTGATCCGGCAGATGGCTCGCGACCTGGGCGTGCACCACGAGGCCCTGCGCAACTGGATCCGCCAGGACGAGGCGGACCGGGGCGAGCGCGACGACCGGCTGACCACCGTCGAGAAGGAGGAACTGGCCACTCTGCGCAAGGAGAACGCCGAGCTCCGCCGGTCCTGCGAGATCCTCAAGGCCGCCTCGGCTTTTTTCGCCCAGGAGCTCGACCCGACCCGGCGACGGTACTGAAGCTCATCGACGAGCACCAGGACCGCTTCGGGGCCGAGCCCGTCCTCCGGGAACTGCACATCCCCGCCTCCACCTACTACCGCTGGCGCCGCGACGTGGCGGAGCCGTGCGAGCGCAGACGCCACGACGCCGAGCTGACCGATCACATCCGCCGCATCCACGCCGACTCCGACGAGACCTACGGCTCCCCGCGCGTCCACGCCGTCCTGCGGCGCGAGGGCACCCGGGTCGGCCGCAAGCGGGTCGAACGCCTGATGCGCCAGGCCGGCATCCAGGGTGTCAGCCCGCGCCGGCCCCGTTCCTTCACCCGCCGCGACCCGGCCGCCGAGTCCGCCCCGGACCTGGTCCAGCGCGACTTCACCGCCGACGCGCCGAACCGGTTGTGGGTGGCCGACATCTCGCTGATCCCGACCGGTGAGGGACCATGGTGGCTGGCCTCGATCCGCGACGCCTTCTCCCGCCGGATCGTGGGCTGGCACACCTCGGAGCGCGCGGATGCCGACCTGGTCCTCACCGCCCTGGAGTATGCGCTGCACGGCCGGCCCGTCGAGCCCGGGAGGCTGATCCATCACAGCGACCACGGGTGTCAGTACACGTCCATCAAGCTCACAACTCGCCTGCTGAAGGCGGGAATCGAGCCGAGCATGGGAAGCGTGGGCGATTCGTTCGACAACGCCCTCGCGGAGAACTTCTGGAGCGTCCTGAAGACCGAGTGCGTCCGCCGCACGACCTTCGCGACCCGCACCGACGCCGACCTCGCCCTGTTCGCCTACATCGACGGCTGGTACAACACCCGCCGCATCCAGAAGCGCCTGGGCTGGCTCAGCCCGGACGAGTACGAGACGAAGTACTACGCCGACCAGGCGACGGCCGAACCAGTGGCCGTCGAACCACCCACATCCGTCCTGACCAGGTAATCAGCACCTCTCGCGCAACGGGGGAAGCTCAGGCAGTGATCGGAGGGATTGTGATGCGGCACAAAGCAACTGTGATCAGCGCTGCCCTGGCAGCCGTGGTCGGACTCGGACCCGCCGTCCTGGTGTTCGCCTTCGGCAGGCTCGACCCGCAGACCGGGCGCCGTTGGGTGTGGGCGTTCCTCGCCCTGGCGGTGGCCATGCTCGGCATCGTGTACGGCGGAGACTGGGAGACCTGGTTCCGTCGCCGAAGACAGGCGAGGGCGCGCGTTCGCAGGGCGCTGCACCACGGCTCGGCACTGTGCCGCGAGGCACGGCGCGGGCGTACCGGCTCATGAACCTAGAGACCGGGATTCTCCCGCTGGTGCCGGACGGGCTCCGCTGGGCCTCGGGCTGGTGCTTCCCCTGCGGAGTGACACGGGATGTGGTGCCCATACCGGCGATAGGGCTTCGCACGGTCATGACGGTCTGTCGCTGGCACCACGGCCAGTACTCGGCGCGGTTCGTCCGCACGGTCCAACTCCGGCCCTGGTACGGGCTGCTGAGTCGTCCGCGTGTCCGTCCCGAGCCGTCCAAGTCTCCCGGAGTGATTCCCCCGCTCTCCGGGTCGCCCGTCGGTCCCACCCGGCGGCAAGGCGCGTGCGGCGGCGCGCGTCGGTGGTCCTGGTTCAGCCCCCCGGCGCGGACCAGGACCACCCTTAGGGCCCCGGCGGGTGCCTGTCTGCCGTCGGGAAGCACAACCCCCGCCCTGGTGACGTGACGAGTGGACGGCACGGACGACCAGGGCGGGGGCCCAGACCGAGAACTAGCGGCGGAGAACAGCGGATGTACAAGTGCCCCGAGGGCGCCGGACACAAGGTCGAGCGGGCCGAAGAGTCGGGCGCCGTGCAGAGCGGTCCGGGTGGGCCGGTCTGGCGGTGCACGACGTGCGGCCGGTGGGGTGCCTTCCTCACCGACGAGTGGGCCGAACTATTCCCGGGCGAGCCGGAGTTGTTCCCCCTCGGGTGGACGCAGCCCGGCGAGCCGGCCCCGATCCGCAGGGCGTACCCCCTCGGGCGCGGAAGCTAGCGCCCCACGATCACCCGTCCTGGCGGACGGAAAGGGAATCACCCGCCAGGACGGGGCACCACTCCCGCCCCGGTGTCACGTGGCTATGTCGGCCGGGGTGGGCTTGCCCCGCACCCTGCGCTCCCGCAGGGTGGTTGAACCTACTTGGCACCACCACGACAAGGAGGAACAGCACATATGACGACCACACCCGCCCCTTGGGGTGTACAGCGCATGGCGCCGTACGCACCCACCCTCGCGGTTCCGCAGTACACGCCCGTGATCGACCCCGAGACGCAAATTGCCGTGATCGTGGACGAGCACGGCCGGACGGTCGAGATGGGCGCGCACGGCACCAGCACGAACCAGACCGGCCCGACCACCACGGGTGGCGGCGACGGACAGAACGGCGGGCAGAACGTACCGTCCGACGTGGACACCATGCAGTCGAACGACCAGGACCAGGGCACGGGCTGACATGACACCGGATCGGGACGGGGCCGTACTGGTCCTCACCAACCCGTACGACGTGACCGCGGACTTGGTGTTACGCCGCTTGGCTGACCGCCGGGTGCCGGTCGTCCGTGTCGACCCCGGCGCCGATCTGCACGCGGGTGCCTCGCTGTCCGCCCGCTACGGGACAGGTGGACAGCGGGGCTCCCTCTGCACTGCAAGCCGGACGCTCGACCTGTCCAACGTCCGGGCCGTGTGGGTCCGCAGGCCCTCGCCCTACGACCCCCCCTGCCGGGATGGCGGAGCAAGAGGGCAAGTTCGCTGCCGCACAGGGGTTCTGGGGCACCGGGGGCATCCTCGCGTCACTTCCCGGGGCGCACTATGTGAACCACCCGTGGCGCATCCGCAATGCGGAGTACAAGCCGGCTCAGCTCTCGGCGGCGAGCCGGAACGGGTTCCTGGTGCCAGACACGATCATCACAGCGAACCCGGACGAAGCTCGGGAGTTCTGCACCTCCCAACCTGGCGGCGCGGTCTACAAGCCCTTGTGGGACAGCCGGTACCGGGATGCCGAGGGCGCCCTGCAACAGGTGTGGGTGCGCGGGGTCGACCCGTCTGAGATCACCGATTCCGTGTCCCTGTGCCCGCACCTGTTCCAAGCCAAGGTGTCGAAGGTGTTCGACGTACGGGTGACTGCCGTAGGCAACCGCCTGTTCGGGGTCCGCGTGGACAGCCCCGATCTTGACTGGCGCTACCGGCAAGACCTGATGACGTGCGCACCGATCGAGATCCCCGAGGCGGTCGCACGTTCGGTTGCGGCTTACCTTGACGAACTCGGTTTGGTGTACGGCGCGTTCGACTTCGCCGTGACCTCTGACGGTTCCTGGTACTTCTTTGAGTGCAACGCAAACGGCCAATGGGCATGGCAGCCGACGGAGACAACTGCTGCTATCGCCGACGCCCTCGCCGACCAACTACAGAAAGGCCCCGACACGTGAGCACATCGGCCGAACTCCGCGCCGCCCTGGTGGACGGGTTCACTGGTGACGACATGGTCACCGATCCGGCGTGGAACCGCGCCGCCAAGTCCGTCCCCCGGGAACTGTTCGTCGGGTCCTACTTCCTGCCCGTGGAGGGGACCGCCCCCACCGAGTACCGGCCCGTCCAAGAGGGCGAACCCGGTTGGCTGGCGGGCGTCTACACGAATCAGACCCTGATCACCCAACTCGACGGCCGTATCAGGCCCGAGGACGGTACGGCGAGCGGTTCGCCGTCTTCGTCGTCCACCCTGCCGTCACTGGTGCTGCGCATGTGGCACCAGCTCGACACCGAGGCCGGGCACCAGGTGTTGGAGATCGGTACCGGCACCGGCTACTCGACCGCTCTTGGTGCGTACCGCCTCGGGGACGCCAACATCACCAGCATTGAGTACGACCAGGCCGTGGGGGAAGCGGCTGCTGCGGCACTCAAGTCCGCCGGACACGCACCCCGGCTGATCATCGGTGACGGGCTGCTCGGTGACCCGGACGGGGGCGAGTACGACCGCCTCATTGCCACCTGCTCGGTTCGGTACATCCCGCAACCGTGGCTCTACCAGGTCAAGCCGGGCGGAAAGATCCTGGTCACCCTCTCCGGCTGGTCGTACGGGTTCGGCCTCGCGCTGCTCATCGTGACCGAGCCCGGCAGTGCCACGGGCCGGTTCCTGCCTGGGTGGACGAGTTTCATGATCGCCCGTCCGCACGACCGGCCGCCCCGTCAGAGTCTCGCGCTGCTGCCTGGCGACGAACGCCCGAGCCGGATCGATCCCGAGATCATCAGCACGTGGACCGGTGGTTGGGTGGCTCAGCTCGCGGCACCCTCGGCCGAGCGGATGGGTGCGGGCGGGCAACAGATCCTCTCGGACGTGGCCACGGGATCGCAGGCCCGGACCATGCCCACCCCTGACGGAGGGTGGACCGTGATTCAGCGCGGACCGCTCCGACTCTGGGACCAAGTGGAAAGCGCCGTTGAAGCCTGGCAGGCGGCCGGCGAGCCCCACCAGGACGGTTTCGGCATCACGGTCTCGCCCCTCGGCCAGCGCGTGTGGATCGGCAGCGAGGCCGGTCCAGGTTGGAACCTGCCGATCTGAGCCGGATACCCGGAGCCGGGACGCAGGGGCGCCAATGGAAGAACCACCCTTGCCGACTCTCGCGCCCAACTCGGCCCCGTCCCGCTGGTCTCCGGCAGGGCGGGGCATTCTACTTTTCGGGGGTCCGCTCGGCCACGTACGTCCCGCGCTGCGGCACGGTGTAGACGTACCCGCCTTCGCGCAGATGCCGGACCGCTCGACGGGCCGTGTCCCGAGCCACGCCCCACCGCTGGATCAGTGCCGACTCGGACGGGATCGGACGGTTCACCGCGAGAGCCCCGGACTCAATGTCGCGGATGATCTCCGCCGCAATCTGCTGGTACGGCGGGGTGGGTGCGTCGTAGTCGATTTCCGAGGCCATGGGCCAAGGGTAGACAACGAGCCACATCTCGAGCTATGCGCATACGTAGGTAGACGAGGGTAGAGGAGTTGCCTTACCTTCGAAGCCGAAAGAACCCCCGGCGCCGCTTAGGACCGGCTCCGGGGGTCGAGTGTCCGACAGCTAATTGGGAGCTGAACGAACATGCGACACCTTATCGCCGTCGCCCTGCGCGCCGTCCTGCGCCTGGTCCTGCCGGCTCGCGGGCAGCACCGTGCCGTCTCGGCCGAGCCGAAGCCCATCCCCGCGGCTGTGGCTGCCCCAGCCATCACCCGGCGAGCCGACTACGAAGCCCCGTTTGTAAGCGCCCTGGTGCGCCCCTACGTCGACCGCAACGCCTGGTTGGCCGAGCTGGACGCCATGCAACGCGAGTTCGAGGAGCGGGAGCAGCAGCGCGCGCGGCGCGACGCACTTCGGGCAGTCGTGATGGGGGAACCGGACCCCGGATACACGTTCCCTGGTGCGCACTCCCTCGCCGGGGCGGTGGCGTGATGACCCGCGCTGCCACCAGGAAGCCCACATGCGGCGCCCCTCGCCCCGGCCAGTACGACGGAGCCCCGTGCAACCGTGACCCGTTCCACCGGAACGACCACGAGAACGCCCGCGGGGAGACGTGGCCCCGCCTCGCTCCGGTGCGCTGCGCACGCTGCAAGGGTCCGGCCCCCACCCCGGTCCCGAT
Organism: Kitasatospora purpeofusca; assembly: GCF_036010405.1. Classification (NCBI taxonomy): domain Bacteria; kingdom Bacillati; phylum Actinomycetota; class Actinomycetes; order Kitasatosporales; family Streptomycetaceae; genus Kitasatospora; species Kitasatospora purpeofusca. The sequence continues at coordinate 8,467,247 of NZ_CP108561.1, forward strand.
CGGCCACCAGGAAGTCACCAGCGGCCCCGGCTGCACCCGGTGGGCGTGCTCGCCGAGCTGCCCGCAGTAGGACCCCCTCGCCCCGTCCGGAGCCGATCCGGGCGGGGCTCTCTCGGCCTCGCCGTAGAACCGCTAGTAACCGCCCGTCCGGAGACATCGAGGGCAACGAGTTCTGCCTCGCCTGATTCCTCCTCCGGGAGTGCGGGGCGGGGAGCCGTCTCCCGGGAACCCTCCAGGTCCCGCATGCGGCGGGAGTCAGTCCGTGAGGGCGAGGTCGTGCAGGCGGGCAACCGGGCGGCCACCAGGAGCACCCGGTCGTCCGGGGACAGCTTCCACGGTCGGCCACGGCCCGGCGCGTCTCCGCCCTCGCGGCGCAGCTGCCTCATCAACTCGCCCCGGGCGCGCGGGCCCAGTCCGGCGAACGGTGCTCTCCAGGACGGCTCGGACGTCGTGATCGCACCAGTCACGGCCTAGATGTACTGACCCGTGAGGTTGGGAACGCGGCTGGCGGGTGGCTTGCCTGCGAGTGCGGTGTGTCCGCGGTGGTGATTGTAGGTGTGCAGCCAGGCGGGGTAGGCGTCGCGGCGCTCCTGCTCGCTGCGGTAGGGCTGGGCGTAGGCCCATTCGTCGAGCAGGGTGCGGTTGAAGCGTTCGACCTTGCCGTTGGTCTGTGGCCGGTAGGGGCGGGTGCGTTTGTGCGCGATGCCCTCGGCGGCGAGGGCATCGCGCCAGGCGTGTGACTTGTAGCAGGAGCCGTTGTCGGTCAGCACGCGCTGGACGGTGATTCCGGCCCGGGCGAAGAAGGCGTTCGCCCGGGCCCAGAACGCCGTGGCGGTGTCCTTGCGCTCGTCGGGCAGGATCTCGCTGTAGGCCAGGCGGGAGTGGTCGTCGACGGCGTTGTGGAGGTAGCTGTAGCCGGCTCCGGAGCGGTTCTTGCGGCCTGCCTGGCGTCCGAGGGCCTGGTGGCCTCCGCCGTCGGGGATGTTGCCGAGCTTCTTGATGTCGACGTGGACCAACTCGCCTGGTGCGCAGTGCTCGTAGCGTCGGATGACGCGGCCGGTGGTGCGGTCGAGGTGGGCCAGGCGGGCGAGGCGGTAGCGGGTCAGGACGCGGTGCACGGTGGCCGGGTTGAGCCGCAGCAGGTAGGCGATGCGGGCGGGTCCCCAGCGCCGGAGGACGCGGACCTTGATGATCCGCCGCTCGGTGCGGGTCGGGGTCTGCCAGGGGCTGCGGTGCGGGCGCGAGGACCGGTCCGCCATGCCGGCCTCGCCGAGAGCGCGGTAGCGGTCGGCCCAGCGCTTGGCCGTGGTGGGCGAGACCTGGAAGCGCTCGGCGGCCCGCCGCAGCGGCCAGCCGTCCTCGACCACGCAGCGGGCAAGGCGCAGGCGTCCGGTCTCGGTCAGCGGTGCGTTACGGTGTGGCATGAGGGCCTTTCTGGCGCTGGGGTAGATGTCGCAATCCACACCTGGCCAGAAGGCCCTCACTCATTTCAAGATCACCGCACCGTGAACCCCGTCACCAACCTCCGTGGTCAGTACACCTAGATCGTCCCACGGCAAGATCATTCAGGGGACAGCCCTTGGCGGGACCGGGCGCGGGCGGGGCGCGGGGCCGGGTCGGTGGACCCGGACCCGGACCCGGACCCGGGCTCGGTTTCGCGCTCGGTCCCGGATTTGCGCTCGGTCTCGGTCCCGGGGCGGGGTGCGGCGGGGGTGCGGCGGCGCAGGGGTGGGAGGCCGAAGCGGTGGGCGGCGGCGAGGGCGAGGCCCGCGAGCAGCGAGGCCAGGTGGCCGACGGCGGCGGTATCGCCGTCCGGGAGGCCGGCCAGTAGTGCGGGGGCAGCCACCGCCAGCATCAGCAGCCAGACCGCCCGCGACCACACCGGGCGGGCCCGGGTGGCGGCCAGGGTCAGGGCGGTGACCACGACGTAGGACGGGCCGGTGTCCATCGCGTGCGCGGCCTCGGCCGGCAGGGAGCCGTGCTCGATCCGCCACCACACCAGGCCCTCGGTGAGGGCGGTGGCCGCGACGTGGACGAGGGCCACGGAGGCCACCGCCCGTCGGGCACCGAGCGCCCCGACCACCGCGAACAGGGACAGCGCGAACACCGGCCAGACCCAGATGGTGTCCTGCGGGACGAACACCGAGACGGTCAGCGACTCGATCGGATGGCCGTCCGGCCACAGGTGCAGATTGCCGAGGTCGGTGGACGCCCAGGTGCGCAGCGCGTGCACCCGTTCGGGCGGCAGCAGCCGCAGCACCGGCCACATCGCGGCCAGCGCGGACACGTACCAGAACGCCGGATTGCGCGGCAGGCGCCGTATCCAGGCGCGGAGCGAGGGGCCGAGCGCGGAGCCGAGGGGCGGGAGCTTCGTCGCCATGCCGGGCTCTACCGGCGGCGGCGGGGGGACATCGAGCCGCCCGCGAGCGCAGCCCCTGCGGCGACCGCGACCACGCCCGCCACCATCAGGCCCCGCCGGGAACGGTAGGACATGACCGACCACCGCGAGTTCGCGGAGAGCAGCGAGCCGAGGCTCAGCCACGAGCCGATGGACAGCGCGGAGGCCGCCGAACCGGCCGAGCCGATCGACAGGAAGCTGCCGACGGAGCCCACCGACAGCACCGAGCCGACCGAACCGATGGACAGCACCGACCCCACCGAGGCGATGGACAGGACGGAGTCCCCGGACGGCAGCGCCCACCCGTGCGAGAGCACCGTCGCCGGGGAGGATGACGAGGAATCACTTCGCTTGCTCATCCGCTGATCGTATGCCGCTGCGGTGACGCCCGGACTCCGCCCCGCCTCCTTCGGGCGTCTCAGCCACCCAGGTGGGGCGGCAGGCCGCCGGTCACCGGGTAGGGCCGCTCGTCGGGCAGCAGAACTACCAGGAGCGGGGGCGTCGCGCATCTGTGCGATGCAAGGCCGCATACAGTTTAAGCCTTTGATTTGCAGGCTGTGATCCCCTGTGGAACCATAATCGCCAAGCACGGGGGCGATCGAACACCGGAAAGTGAAGGATCATGTCGGACGGCGCACGCGTCATCGTCGGAGTCAGTGGCTCGCTGGGGAGCCTGACCGCTCTGCACCGGGCGGTGGGCGAGGCGCGCGACCGGGGTGCGGTGCTGGTGCCGGTGCTGGCGTGGACGCCGGCGGGCGGGGAGCACAACTACCGGCTGCGGCCCTGCCCGCCGCTGCTGCGGGCCTGGGAGGACATGGCCGCCGCCCGGCTGGAGCGGGCGCTGGACGAGGCGTTCGGCGGGCTCCCGGCCGGGGTCCGGGTCGAGCCGCAGGCGGTCCGCGGACCGGCCGGGCCGGTGCTGACCGGGCTGGCGGACCGGCCGGGGGACCTGCTGGTGGTGGGCACGGGCCGGCACGGCGCCGTTCGCGGGGCCGTGCGGCGGATGCTCGGGGGCGGCTCGGTGGGCCGCCACTGCCTGGCCCACGCGCGCTGCACCGTTCTCGCCGTGCCGCCGTCGGACCTCCAGGACGACCTGCGCGCGCTGCGCCGAGGCGTCGACCTGCGCGAACTCGCGGCCCTCGCCGCCGCCTGACCTGCGCGGCACGGCTGACCTGCGCCGCGCGGCGCCCGAGGCCCCGGGCGCCGCGCGGCCCCCGAGCGTCACTCGAAGCGGCTGGGGTCGCCCGCCCCCCGCCGGACGATCTCCGGCTCGCCCTCGGAGAAGTCGACCACCGTGGTGGGCACGGTGCCGCAGTCGCCGGAGTCCACCACGGCGTCCAGGACGTGGTCGAGCCGCTCCTTGATCTCCCACCCCTGGGTCAGCGGCTCCTCCTCGCCGGGGAGAAGCAGGGTGCTGGAGACCAGCGGCTCGCCGAGTTCGGCGAGCAGCGCCCGGGTGACGGCGTGGTCGGGGATCCTGACGCCCACCGTCTTCTTCTTCGGGTGCAGCAGGCGGCGGGGGACCTCCTTGGTGGCGGGCAGGATGAAGGTGTAGCTGCCCGGTGTCGCGGCCTTGATCGCACGGAAGACGTTGTTGTCGAGCTGGACGAACTGCCCCAGCTGCGCGAAGTCCTCGCACATCAGGGTGAAGTGGTGGCGCTCGTCGAGACGCCGGATGGTCCGGATCCGGTCGAGGCCGTCACGGTTGTCCAGCTGGCAGCCCAGCGCGAAACAGGAGTCGGTCGGGTACGCGATCAGGGCCCCGGACCGGAGACTGGCCGCCACTGTGCTGATGGTGCGCGGCTGGGGGGACTCTGGATGCACGTCGAAGTACTTCGCCATTGGCCGACCCTACGGGATCCCGGCGACCGGCGGGCGCAGCCGCGACGGCCGGCGGCCCGGCGGCGCGGCGTCCCGCAGGCCCGGTCGGCGTGCTGGTCCTCGGCCGGGGCGCGGCGTACGGTCCCTCGGTATGGCCATCGATCAGGCGCGGGCGAACCGGATCTTCCTCCCCGGCACCTATGCCGAGGGCGTGCCGTACGAGCTGTTCCGCGAGCTGCGCGCCGAGGCGCCGGTCTGCTGGGTGGAGGAGCCCGAGGTGGGGCCGTGGCCCGCCGGACCCGGTTACTGGGCGGTGCTGCGGCACGCCGACGTCAAGCACGTGCTGCGCACGCCCGAGCTGTTCTCCTCGCAGCTCGGCGCGACCCAGATCCGGGACCCGGACACGGCGGCCGACCTGGACTTCGCCCGTGCCATGATGCTCAATCAGGACCCGCCCGACCACTCGCGGTTGCGGCGCGCCGTCGCCGCCGCCTTCACCCCGCGGGCGCTGCGCGAGCTGACGGCGGCCGTCGAGGCGCGCGCGGAGGAGCTCGTCACGGGGATCGCCCCGTCAGGTGAGGTCGACGTGGTGCCGATCGCCGCCGACCTGCCGGTGTGGACGCTGGCGCGCATCCTCGGCGTGCCGGAGCAGGACCGCGCGCTGCTGGTCGACTGGTCGAACCGGGTGATCGGCTATCAGGACCCTGACCACGCCCGCTCCAGCACGGCGGACCCGTCCCGGCTCACCGCCATGGGCCGGGACGCGCTCGGCCACCGTCCCACGGACCGCGTCGCCCCCGACGGCCGCCCGCTGAACCCGCGTTCCCGCGTGGCCCTCGCCGACATGTTCGCCTATGCCCACGCGCTCGCCGAACAGCCGCCGCCGGGCAGCATGGTGGCCCGGATGCGGGAGGCCGGGCTGAGCACCGCCGAGTTCGAGACGATGTTCTTCCTGTTCGCGGTCGCGGGGAACGAGACGCTGCGCAACGGCCTGCCCGGCGCCCTGTACTCCCTGCTCACCAACCCCGACCAGTACCGGCTGCTGCGCCGGCGGCTGGAGTTGACCGGGTCCGCGGTGGACGAGCTGCTCCGGTTCTGGCCGCCGGTGGTCGAGTTCCGGCGCACCGCCACCCGGGACGTCGTGCTCGCCGGGCGGCGGATCTCCGGCGGGGACAAGGTGGTGGTCTACCACGCCTCGGCCAACCGCGACGGGACGGTGTTCCCCGATCCGGACCGCCTCGACCTCACCCGCACCCCGAACGACCACGTCAGCTTCGGTTACGGTCCGCACTTCTGCGTCGGCGCGCAGCTCGCCCGGATCCAGATGGCGGCGCTGCTCCGCCGGATCGTCGCCGCCTGGCCGGAGCCGGAGTTGGCGCCGGGCCCGCCTCCGGCGCGGCTGGTCTCGAACTTCCAGAACGGGCTGAAGGAGCTGCGCGTCCGCCGCTGGCGGGCCGCGTGAGGCCGCGTGAGGCCGCGTGAGGCCGCGTGAGGCCGCGTGAGGCTGCGTGATGGGCGGTCACGCGCCCCGGGAGGTGGATATTGACTGAATTTTCAGTTCAAGGCAGGATGTGGGCGCCCCCACCGGCCTGCCCCGGGTGTGCCGACGGTACGCCCCACTCGTCCCGTTTCCGGCGCCCGGGGCGGTCCGCCCCCACTCACCGGAGGTACCGATGGACAAGCCCGACCTCTCCCGACGCAGACTCCTCCGCCTCGGCGCCGCGGCCGTACCGCTCGCAGCCCTCGGCCCCGCGCTGGTAGGCACCGCCTTCGCGGACACCGCCTTCGCCGACACCGCCCCCGCAACTGGCCCCGCGCCGACGCTGCGGATGCCCGCCGAGACCGACCCGCACGTCCGCACCTTCATGGCCTGGCCCGGCCCGAGCGCCGCCTGGGGGCTCCAACTCCCCGCCGTGCAGCGGGACATCGCCAACCTCGCCAAGGAGATCTCCCGCTTCGAACCGGTCGTGATGGTGATCGGACCCGAGCTGGTGGCCGCCGCCGCCCCGCTCTGCGACACCACTGCGGTCCCCGGCTCCCGGGGCATCACCTTCCTGCCGGTCTCCAACGACGACCTGTGGATCCGGGACTTCGGCCCGACTTTCCTGGTCGGCCCGGGAACGGTCGCCGGCCTGGACACCAACTTCAACGGCTGGGGCAAGACCGGCACCAGCTACGAGCAGAACTTCGCCAAGGACGCCAGGGCCGCCGCCGCGCTGCTCGCCCAGTACGGGATCGCGCGCGTCCAGGCCCCGTTCGTCGGGGAGGGCGGCTCACTGGAGACCGACGGGCAGGGCACGCTGCTCGCCACCGTCAGCTCCCTGGTGAACCTCAACCGCAACCCCGGGCTGAGCCAGGACGAGGTCGAGCAGCGGCTCAAGACCTCGCTCGGCATGGAGAAGGTGATCTGGCTGCCCGGCCTGGCGGGCCAGGACATCACTGACGGCCACATCGACTGCGTGGCCCGGTTCAGCGCGCCCGGGCGGGTGATCCTGGACCGGCCGGCGCCGAACAGCACGTCGATGTGGCTCCGCGTCTACACCGAGGCCAAGCGTGTGCTGCAGACCGCCACCGACGCCAGGGGCCGCGCGCTGACGATCGTGGAGCTGCCGGGGCCGGACCACACGAAGATCCGGGGGAAGGGGTCCTCGTTCCTGTCCAGCTACACCAACCACTACACCGTGAACGGGGCCGTCCTCGTGCCGCAGTTCGGGCACCAGGAGGCCGACGACGCGGCCCGGGCGATCCTCGCAGCCGAGTACCCGGGGCGCACCGTGGTGCCGGTGGTCATCGACGCCATCGCCAACGGCGGCGGCGGCATCCACTGCGCGACCCAGTCGCAGCCGGTCGTCCCTGCGGCGGTCTGACCTGCGGGCCGACCGGTCGGCTCAGGCCGGTCGGTCGGCCCGCGCGGGGGCCTCGGGCTTGGCGGCCGGTGCCGTCGCGGGCGCGGGTGCGGGCGCGACCGGCGCGCCCGTGCCAGGGTGCGGCCGGTCCGGGGAAGTCGCTGCCTCGTACGGTTCGTCCACGCCGCTTTGGCCCCGGTGGTGCGCGACGGTCCTGCGGCGGCGGACCTAGGTTCACCGGAGCCCGCAGGCAACCGGCGCACCCGAGGAGCGACGCACGTGAACTGGCTGATCCACGACTACCGCGAGGACGACCTCGCCGCCGTCGTCCATCTGATCGACAGCACCGCCGGGCTCGGGCAGGAGTCGGTGTTCTCGCTCGCCGAGTGCATCGGCGCGCTCACCGCCCGCCAGCCCGCCGTGGTCGCGGTGCACGACGGCCTGCCGATCGGCGCCGCCCTCGCCCAGGTGGCGGGCACGGGCGAACGGGCCTGGGTGATGCGGGTGGCGATCGCCCCGGCCTGGCGCGGGCGCGGCCTGGCCAGCGCGCTGCTGCGGGAGCTGGAGCGGCGGCTGGTCGAGGCCCGGGTGCGACGGATCGCCTATGTGCTGCCAGCGGAGGAACTGCTCGGCGAGGGGCTGCGCAACGCCGGCTACGAACGGCGCCCCGCCGCCGCGTACTTCGAGAAGACCGAGCCCGCCGCGGGTCCCGCCGCCGGCACCCTGGACGAACTCGGCGGGCGCGTGCTGAGCGGGGACCTGTGGGACCAGGTGGCCGGGATGACGGCCGAGAAGGAGCTGATCGAGCGGCGGGTCGTGCTGCCGCTCGCCGAACCGGAGCGCGCCGCCCGGCACGGCGTGCGGCCGCCGCGGGCGATCACCCTGTTCGGGCCGCCCGGCACCGGGAAGACGACCTTCGCCCGGGCCATCGCCTCCCGCCTGGGCTGGCCGTTCGTCGAACTGCTGCCCTCCCGCCTCGCCGACGAGGGCAACCTCGCCGCAGCGCTGCGCGGCGCGTTCACCCGGATCGGCGAGCTGGAGCGGGTGCTGGTGTTCATCGACGAGGTGGAGGAGATCGCGCCCGTGCGCGGCGAGCCCGGTCGGGCGGGGGCCGCACACGGGGTGACCAACGAACTGCTGAAGCTGATCCCCGGATTCCGGGAACGGGACGGCCGGTTGCTGGTCTGCGCCACCAACTCGGTCCGCTCGCTCGACCCGGCGTTCCTGCGCACCGGCCGGTTCGACTACGTCATTCCGATCGGCACCCCCGACCCGGACGCCAGGGCCGCGATCTGGGCGCGCTACGCGCTCGGCACCGACCGGATGGACGTGGACGTCCCCGCGCTGGTGGCCGCGAGCGAGCACTTCTCGCCCGCCGACATCGAGCACGCCGCGCGCCTCGCCGCCCAGACGGCCTTCGAGCGCGACGACGCGGTGCCGGGCGCGACCACCGCGGACCACCTCGCCGCGATCGGCGCGAGCCGCCCGACGGTGACGGCCGCCATGGTGGAGGCGTTCCGGGCGGACATCGGGGCCCACGCCCGGTTGTGACCGCGCTGCCCGACGGCCACCGCCGGACGGCGGGGGGGTCAGCCGAGCGGGTGGTCGCGGCGGACGGCGTCGATGCAGGTGTCCCGGGAGACCGGGCCGCCGAAGCGGAGGCGGTCATAGGTGGTGAACGGCGGTTCCAGGGCGTCGAGTTCGTCCACCAGGGCATGGAGGGCGGACAGCTCGGGGAGCCGGCCGGACGGCCCGTCGGCGGGGCGGCCGAGGGCCTCGGTGATGCCCCGGACGAGTTCCGCCTTGCGGCGCATGGTGACCGGGTGGAGGCGGTGCAGGCAGACGTTCTGGCCGCTGAGGTACGACTCGTACTCCTCCGCGCCCTCCTCCCGGTCCGTCCAGTGGGCCCGGAACCAGTCCGGCAGCTCCGCCAACCCGCCCGCCTCGTCGACCAGTTCGAGAAGGTCGGGGGCGACCATCTCGGTGCCGTCGGAGCGCAGGTAGCCGGGCAGCGGGAGGCGGCCGGCGAGCATGTGGCCCCGGACCTCGTCCGGGTCCCGGCCGTGGCGGGCGCAGAGCGGCTCCAGCGGGGCGAAGTGCCGGTCGACGTAGGCGTCGTCGGCCTCGGTCATCGGGTGCTCGCCGTTGACTTCGAGGTAGCGCCGGGCGAGCCGCGCCCTCGGTGTACCGGTTTCCGTGCTGCCGGTTCCCGTCGTTCCGGTCTCCGTCATGCCGGGTCCTCCTTCGGACGCCGTGGTGTCCCGACCGCGCCGGGTCAGCCGGCCTCGACCGCGTCGGCCTCGGCGGCTCCGTCGCCGGTATCGGTGCCAGTGCCAGTGCCAGTACCGGCGCCGGCGGGGCCGGGGTCGATGCGCACCACCGGGGAGAACGCGGTGCCGAGGAACACTACCGCCTGCACCACGGCCGCGCACACGAAGAGCGTGCGGGTGGGGGAGGCGCCGGAGACCAGCCGGCCGCCGAGCACCGCGCCGAGCGGGATGGTCGCGTAGGCGGCGGCCCGGCTGACCGACACCACCCGGCCGATCACCTCGGAGGGCACCACCTTCTGCCGGGCGGTGAACCAGCTGACGATGACCAATGAGGTGGCGACGCCCTCCACGCCCCAGGCGACCAGCACCGCCCACCAGGTGGGTACCAGTGCGGGCAGGACCATGGTCGCCCCGGACAGTCCCATGCCGAACGCCAGCAGCGGGCCGAGGCGGTAGCGGTCCGTCAGGCGCGGTGCGAGCACCCCGCCCAGCACGGCGCCGAGTCCCTGGGCGCCGAGGACGAGGCCGAGCACGACCTTCGGCTTCTCCTCGACCTCCAGGACGAGGTAGAAGAGGCTGCCCTCGACCGTCCACGCGGCGAGGTTGGACAGGGCCATCAGCACGGTGCCCCAGAGCACCGCCCGCATGGTCCGCAGGGCCCGCAGGCCGTCGGCGAAGTCCTTGGCGATCCGGGCGGCCGTGGTCGGCCCCGAGGTGGGGGCCGGGGTGGTGGCGATGGAGGTGATCAGCAGCGCGGAGGCCCCGAAGGAGAGCGCGTTGACCAGCGCGGAGACCGGCACGCCCAGTGCCGCGACGGCGGTGATGCCGGCCACCGGGCCGATGAAGCCGAGTGCGCTGTCGACTGTCTGGGTCCAGGAGTTGACCCGGGCGAGCCGCCGCTCGGGCACCACGTCGACCAGGAAGCCCTGGAACGCCGGGAAGTAGAACGGCCGGACGCAGGCGAGCAGGAACGCGCAGAGGTAGATCGCGGCCAGCGGCGGACGGTCCAGCGTGGCCAGCGCGGTGACGGCGAGTGCCAGCACGGCGGAGGAGAGGTCGCAGAGGATCATCACCCGGCGGCGGTCGAACCGGTCCGCGATGACGCCGGCGAAGAGTCCGATCACAATGTAGGGGATGAACTCGATCGCGTAGGCGAGGGCGGTCGAGGTGGCCGATCCGGTGATTTTCAGGACGAGGACCGGAATGGCCAGCCGGTAGATCCAGTCGCCGATTCCGGAGACCAGGAATGCGGCGCGCAGGCGGATGTCCGCCGGGCCCGGGGTCGGACGTTCCTCGATCGGCTTCGCGGTGGGCACCGGCGTTCTCCTATGCACTTTTTTCGACGGTGGATCGGTGGAAAGAAAGAGATGTTCCGTTGTCGTTCCGGGAACGGCCGGAATCCCGGCGGGCGCCGTCGGTGCGGCGTTCCCGCCGGGTTCCCGGCCGGTCGCGGGCCGTGGGTCCGCGGTCGCGGAACTTCGGGGTCGCCGGGTCAGAAGGGGAGCTCCTCCCGGTCGACCCGGGTCAGCCACTCGGCGCCGGCGGCGGGCCGGGCGTCGCGGCAGACGGCGCAGTCGGGGTCGCGGGTCCAGGTCTCGGCCTGGCGCACCCGGGGGTTGTGGAAGGTCTGCTCCAGCAGCCGGCCCACCGCGAGCGGCGGGCAGACCCGGGAGGCCAGCCGGACCATCTCGGAGACCATGTGGGCGGCGGCGACCACCACCAGCCCGTTGAAGGCGGCGGTGTCCTCGCCGTAGGCGCTGCCCTCGCGGTCGATGTCGTCGAGCACGTCCAGCACCATCCGCGAGGTCGGGTCGTCCCGGCGGACCTGGCCGTACCAGCACTCCACGCAGCCGCTGACGCCGGGCACCATCGTGTAGTGGATGGCCCGCTGGGTGTCGACGCCGCCGCCGATCAGGGTGGCGCCGGCCCGGACGCAGCCCTCGTTGAGCCAGTGCGCGACGTGCACCTTGGGGCGGTCGACCACGGCGATCACGATGTCCCGGTCGTGCACCACCGCGTAGACGTCGTCGGCGGACATCAGCTTGGTCTCGACCGCGTCGACCCGCACCCGGCTGTTCAGCCGGCGGGCCCGCTCGGCGGCGACATGGACCTTGGTGCGGCCGACGTCCGGCTCGCCGTAGATGATCTGGCGGTTGAAGTTGGAGACCTCGATCTTGTCGAAGTCGACGATCCGGATGTCCGTGAAGCCGATCGCGACCAGGTCGATCAGGGTGTGCGAGCCGATGCCGCCGACGCCGAGCACGGCCACCCGGGCGTCGCGGATGCGGCGCTGGAACTCGTACTTGGAGGTCCCCAGGGAGGCGTAGGTCTCGAAGAAGCCCAGGTTGTTGGACCAGCGCTCGCGGGCGGCCGCGTCGAAGTCCTCGCCCCGGTCGGCGGTGTCCTGCACCAGGCCGCTCGCGTCCAGGTCGTCGACGGCCTCGCGCACGTCCTCGGCGGTGAGATCGGGGTAGTCGGCGCTGAGGTCGCGGTGGAGGGCGTCCAGGTCGCGGGTGCCGTCCAGGAGCTGGAGCAGTCTCAGCACGCGGCCGTCGGTGTCCTCCAGCGAGGTCAGATCACCGCCGAGGCGGAAGTGGACCGAGCCGTCGGAAACGAAGTAGGGGATGCTCGTCTTGAGCGCGGGACGTGCCACGAATACCCCTCCGGGGACTGGGCGACGGAAATCATGGAAATACCGGTCCGGTAATGTGCGGAGGAGTTCCGGACGGGTGCGGCGGGGCGTCGTTGCGAAGGAAGCCCCGCCGCATTTCAGGCTCAGCCCTTGGCGGTGCTGGCGGCGCTGCTGTAGCGCTTGGTGGACTTCTTGATCATTGGAATCACCTCCCCCCTCCGATCGGACTCCATGCTATTCATCGCCGAACTTCCCGGACAAGATGTAAGAACACCTTTTCGCGGGGGGATCTTCAGTTTCCGCCGGCCCGGACGGAAAGTCCCAGGTATTCGGCCTGGAAAGCCAGCACATCGGCGAAATAGGCGAGCCGCCCGGTGCGGGCGCGGGCCCCGTGCCCGACGCCGACCTCCTGGCGGAGCAGCACCGGGCGGTCCGAGGAGGTGGCGCGCTGCAGGGCGGCGCACATCTTCCGGGCGTGCAGCGGGTCGACCCTGACGTCGTCCTCGAACGCGGTCAGCAGCACGGCCGGGTAGGCGGTGCCCGCCGCCACCCGGTGGTAGGGCGAGTAGCCGAGCAGCCAGCCGAGTTCCTCCGGATCCTCCCGGGTGCCGAACTCGTCGGTCCAGTAGGGGCCGTAGCCGCTCAGCTCGTAGCGGGCCATGTCCAGCGGGGCGGCGGTGGCCGCCACCGCCGCGAACAGCCCTGGGCGCTGGGTCGCCGCCGCGCCGACCAGGAGGCCGCCGGCGCTCTGGCCGAACGCGCCGAGCCCGTCGGGCGGACACAGGCCCCGGTCGTGCAGCGCGCGGGCGGCGGCGAGGAAGTCGTCGACGCCGTTCTGCTTGTGCTCGCGCATCCCGGCGCGGTGCCAGCCCTCGCCGTGCTCGCCGCCGCCGCGCACCCGGGCCACCGCGAACTGGCCGCCCAGGGCGGCCCAGGCGAGCGCCGCCGCGTAGTAGTCGGCGACCTGCGGTTCGCCGAAGGCGCCGTAGCCCTGGAGCACGGTCGGCAGCGGGCCGGTCGGGCGGTCGGCGGGCCGGGTGAGCAGCACCGTCACTTCGGTGCCGTCCGCGGAGGCGCAGCGCAGTTCGGAGACCAGTACGGCGGGGACGTCCGGGGTGCCCGGCGCCTGCCACACCGCAGTCGTGCCCCGGCGGGCGTTGTAGTGGTGGACGGTCTCCGGGGTGGTGGGGTCGGAGTAGCCGAACCAGGCCTCGTGGCCGCCCTGGCGGAAGGTCAGGTCGGTGACAACGCCGGTGCCGGGCAGGGGGACTGCGCCGAGCGGTGCGCCGGTGCGCAGGTCGTGCCGGGTGATCCGGCCGTGGCCGCCGGCCGAGCGGAGCACCAGCAGCAGCGGGACCGGCAGCGCGGGGTCGTCGAGGACGGCGAAGGACTCCAGGACCTCGTGCTCGTGCTCCGGGACGAGGGTGCGCGGACGCTCCGGCGCCGCCGGGTCCAGGACCAGGATCCGGCCCCGGTCCGCGTCGAGGTCGGTGAGCACGTACAGCAGGCCGTCGGTGGCGGGCCAGGGGGAGCTCCAGCCGCCGTCCAGGGCGGTCAGCGGGCGCCAGTCGGGCTTCTCCGGGGTGCCGAGGGCCAGGTCGGCGATCCGGATCCGGTTGCCGCTGGAGAGGCCGTCGGCGGTGGCGGTCACCAGCAGCCGGCCGTCCGCGCCGAGCAGGACGTCCAGCTCGGCGGGCGGTCCGTCGTCGGCGTCGGCGTCGGTGTCGGTGTTGTGGTCGTGGTCGGGTCGGTCGGTGGGCGCCGCGGCGCCGGAGACTTCGGTGTCGGCGGTCGGGTCCTCGCCGATCCGGTGCAGGTACAGCCGGGCGCCACCGGTGCCGTCCGCGCCACTGCCCGGGCCGCCGCGTACGTGGTAGAAGGCCTCCGGTCCGCCCGACCAGGCGACATCGCCGTACGGGCAGCCGGTGATCGGCCCGTCCACCGTGCGGCCGGTCGCCACCTCCAGCACGTGCAGGGTGTACTCCTCGGCGCCGCCCTCGGCGGTCTGCACGGCGACCAGCGTGCCGGTCGGGTCGGGTGTCCAACCGCCCAGCACGGTACGGCCGGTGGGGTCGTGGCGGTGCGGGTCGAACAGGATCCGGCGGCTGCCGGAAGGGTCGGCGACCGCCAGTGCGGGGTGCTCGTCCGAGGGTCCGCGGACCGTGAAGAAGGCCAGTCCGCCCGCGGGTCGGGGCGGGGTCAGATGCTCGAAGGCGGTGAGCCGGGCCATCGCGGCCCGGAACGCTTCCACGGCCGGCCAGCCGTCGCGCAGCCGGTCGAACAGCCGCCGCTGGCCGGCCGACCACTCCTGGGTCGCGGGGGCGTCGGCGTCCTCCAGGGCGCGGTAGGGGTCGGGGACGTCGCGCCCGCCCAGCCGGTCGACGGTGTCGCCGGGTGCGACGGGCGGGTATTCCGGCCGCCCGGCCGGGTCGATCGGCATCATGGCCCCCTCCAACCGGCGTGCGGACGGAACGGAGATCGCCACTCGGGGGCGGCCCGCTGGCCGGCCGCCGTCGAGAGCGCCGATATCCTAGCGACGGTTTCCGCGTACTCGTCAATGGCCTTGTCGGGAACGGTATTTCGGCCGACGGGAGGGCTGGGGCGGGCTCGGTCGGGAGGTGCACACGCACGACTGCTGCGGACCTGGGTGTTCGGCGGGCGGGCGGTGGTCGTGCGGCGACGGTGCCCGGGCCGTGGGGCGCCGGATGAGAATTCGCGACGAACACGTGTCCGTCCTCCCGCGGTTGCCGGGGGCCGTCGACAGGTCGCCGACGACCTGTCGGGCAGGGTGTGCGAGCCGTAGCGGGCCCGACGGGGGATCCGCTAGAGTCCCTCCGCCCATCATCAAGATCATCGGGGGAAACCTTGCCGTCCGAGGCAACGAAGGAGCGCGGCGGTGCGAACGCACTCGGCTGGGCGCTCACCATCGGCCTGAACGTCGTCGCGCCGATCATCACCTACAACCAGCTCACCGAGCACGGCTACGGTGAGTTCACCGCGCTGGTGATCTCGGCCGTCTGGCCCGCCGTCGATCTGGGCGTCTACCTGGCGTGGCAGCGGCGGGTGGACGAGTTCGCGGCGGTGTCGCTGCTGTTCCTGGGGCTGACCGTGGTGGTCACCCTGGCCGGGCCGGCCGACGCGCACTTCCTGCTGGTCAAGGACTCGGTGATCACGGGCCTGTTCGGAGTGATCTGCCTGGCCAGCCTGGCCGCGCCCCGGCCGCTGATGTTCTTCTTCGGCCGCAAGTTCGCCACCGACGGCTCGGCCTCGTCGCTGGAGCGCTGGGAGGGGCTCTGGGCACTGCCCGGGTTCCGGCGGGTCCAGCGCAATCTGACCATCGGCTGGGGAGTGGCCTATCTGCTGGAGGCCGGGCTGCGGGTCGGGCTCTCGTACGTGCTCGACACCGACGCGATGCAGGCGCTGAACACGGTGCTGTCGCTGGGTGTGACGGCGCTGCTGATCACCTGGACGATCGCCTACGCCAAGCGGGCCCGGGCCCGGGGCGCGGCCGCCGGTGCGGAGCGGGCGGCGGCGGAGCAGGCGGCAGGGGAGCAGCGGGCAGTGGAGCAGGCCGAGGCGGCGAAGGTCTGACCCGGCGGCGGGACGACGCCGCCGCAGCACCACTCGACCCCGCCGGCGCGCCTTCGGCGGGGTCGAGTCGTGGTGCGGTGCAGAGCAGAGCTGTGCTGAGCGGCGCTGTGCCGGCCGGTCAGACCGCCGGGGCGGCGACCGGTGCGCGCTCGGCGGTCGGCGCGGCCGGGGCGAGGGCCCGGTCGGCCAGGGTGCCGAAGAGCAGGGCGAACCCCGTCCACAGCACCACCTGGAGGCCGATCGAGGCGAGCCGGAAGTCCCACAGCAGCGCGGCCGGGAAACCGTCCGGGATCGCGTCGTCGTTGGGCGGCAGGACGAAGGCCAGCACGGCCATCACCACGGCGTAGCCGAGGCCGGCCGCGACGGTGGCGTTCCAGGTGCCCAGGCGCGGGGCCAGGCGCTTGCCGAGGATCACCGCGGCGACGCCGATCAGCACACTGAGCGCGATCATCAGGAAGAACAGCGCGGTGCGCTTCCCGATGGTGTCCGGATTGCCGACCGCCGGCGGGTTCGCCGGGTACTTGAGGAACGGCACGAAGTAGACGGTGACGAAGGCCGCGCCCGCGACCAGCGCGGCGGTGGCCCGGGGGCCGAACCGGCCGATCCGGCCGAGGGCGAAGCAGAACGCCAGCGCGGCGATCCCGCCGACCGCGACGCCGTACACCAGCACGCCGGTGGCGAGACCGGCGGTGGACTGGAGGTCCCGGCTGACCAGTTCCTCCTCCTCACCCCCGGCGTCGGCGGCCTCGTGCTCGTGCGCGGCGGCGTCCCCGGTGCCGGCCGCGGCCGCGGAGCCGCCGCCGTGGTCGTGGTGCCCGGCCGGTGCGGAGCTGGCCTGCTCCTGCGCGATGGAGTCCGAGACGGGGCCCTCGCCGACGGTGTAGGCGAAGACGAAGGCCACCAGCCCGGCTATCAGACCGGCCAGCAGACCGCGCAGCAGGAGCCTGCCGACGGTGCCGGACGGCATGGTTGCGGAGTTGTTCATCGGTGCGTGTTCTCCGGGATCAGTGGCAGGGGAAGCCGAGCAGGTGCCGACCGTCGTGCACCCATTCGTGCACAGTCGCACCGGAGAAGACCGAGGTGGCGCCCTGCTCGGCGCCGACGAAGTAGAGCAGGACCAGCATCAGGGTGCCGAGGAACAGCGCCCAGGGCAGGATCGCGCGGATCGGCAGCGATGCGGGGGCGGAGCCGGCCGAGGGCAGGCTGGGGGACAAGACGGACTGGGCCATGGCAGGACCTCCTGGGGGAAACACGCGTCCCGTTCGGTGGAGCTCGGACGACGGCCTTCGGGTCTGACTTGCCGGGCCCCGCCGTTGCGTGAGGTGGCCTGGTCCGGCATACAGTGGCGCGACCGTGCCGGATTCGCACCGGACTTCCGTCTCGCCGTCGTCTTCAGTTGTCGGGGGAGACCGTAGCGCCCGGTGACGACGGCGCCAAGGGCGCTCACGGAATCGTTGTCGTGGCGCGACCTGCGGATTCGCGCGCCGGGAGGGCGCGGAGCACGGCGCTCCGAGGGCCCCCAAGGGTGACAGGTGTACGAAGGGGGAAAACACGTGACGGTACGGGTGATCTTCGTCTCCCCGGCGATCGGACCCGAACTGCGGCAGGCACGGTTCGCCGACGAAGCCTCCGCGTACGGGGTCGGCGCGGTGGACGACGGTGCGGCAGCGCGCGGCGGTGACGCACCGGACGGCGGTGACGCGCTGGACGAGGCCGGGGTGCGCGCGGCCCGCGCCCTGCGGCCGGACCTCTCGGCGGCGTCCCACCGCTTCGTCTCGCCCTCGGCCCGCTGCCGCCGCACGGCCGAGGAGCTCGGCCTCGCCGACGCGGTCGCCGAGCCCGCGCTGCGCGGCTGCGCCGCCGGGCGCTGGTGGGGGCGGACCCTCGACGAGGTGGCGGCCGAGGAGCCGGAGGCGCTGATGGCCTGGCTCGCCGATCCGGCAGCGGCCCCGCACGGGGGCGAGTCGGTGCGGCAGCTGTGCGCCAGGGTCGCCGGGTGGTTGGACGGGACGGCGGCCGGGCTCACCGGCCGGGTCCTGGTGGTCGCCGAGCCGGACACCGTCCGGGCGGCGGCCGTGCACGCGCTCGGCGTCCCGGACCAGGCGTTCCGGCGCCTGGACGTGCCCCCGCTGGCGGTGGTCGAACTGACCGGTCGGGCCGGCCGCTGGAACCTCCGCCTCGGCTGAACCCGCCGCAGCCTGAACCCGCTGCGGTCAGAAGCGTTCCAGGTCGAGCCTCCAGTCGTTGCAGCGGATCGGGTGGCCGGGCGGGTACTCGAAGTCCTGCGGCCCCAGGAGTTCGAAGCCCGCCGCCCGGCAGACCGCGTTCGACGCCGGATGGTCCACCTTGGGGAAGGCGTGCAGGTGGCGGCGCGAGCCCTCGGCCCGGGCCCGCTCCGCCACGGCGAGGGCGGCGGCCGTGGCCACGCCCCGGCGCTGGAAGGCGGGAAGCACGGCCCAGCCCGTCTCGTACACCTGCTCGCCGGCCCACTCACGGCCCCAGAAGCCGATGCTCCCGGCCGTCGTCCCCGCCGCCCCGGCCACTTCCGCCGCCCCCGTCGGCAACAGCACGATCCGGAACATCCGCCCCGCGCCGGTGCGGTCGGCGCTCAGGTCGACGTACCGGCGGTGGCGGCGGGCGAGCGCCTCCTCGGACTCCGGGCCGCCGAGGTGGGTCGTCAGCTCCGGCGCGTTGAGGGCGCGCAGCAGCTCGGCGTCGCCCTCCGACCAGGGCTCCAGGCGTACGGCGGCGCGGTTCTCGTCCATGGCCGTACGGTAGCGGCCGCCTCCGACAAGTGGCCCGGTCGGGCGTTCGGCCCGTCCCGTCGACGGTGGCGGCCGCCCGGTCAGGCGGCTCTACCTTGTTGGACGGGTTGATCTGGCCATTCGTAGGGTTGGGTCGCCCAGGGGTGCTGGGTGTGGCTTTCAGGCGGCTGCCGTCTTGTGGCTTCCCTCGCTTCGCCGCCCGGCACCCCACGACGACTCGGCCGCCGATTAGGAAGTGCGAGCAAGTCGCTGAGTAGAGCAATGCCGGCGAGGTCGTCCGTGGTACGAACAGCACGAACGCGCACGTCAGGAGCATGATGAGCCGGATATGGGCGGGGATCGACAGCGGCAAGGGCCACCACCACGGCCTGGCCCTCGACGCGGACGGCAGGACCCGGCTGTCGCGGCGGGTCGCCAACGACGAGCAGCGCGGCGACGATCGCGCGGACCCGGGGCCGCAGGGCCTCCACCCGGTGGGGGCCGAAGGCGGGGGCGGTCAGGGTGCGCAGCCGGTGGTGGTCCTCGCCGTCGCTGGTGAACATGCTCTCGACCGCGACCCAGCTGGCCAGCGGCCAGTCCGGGCCGACCCGGCCGTCGATCCACTCGGGCCAGTGGCGGCGGGCGTTCTTGGCGAGCCGGTGGTCGGCGAGGAGCCGCCGGGCGACCTCGGCGCGGGTCACCGACCAGGCGAGGACCTTGCCGGGGAGTTCGACCCGGACGGCCGGGCCGTGGGTGCGCAGGTGGGCGGCCTCGGCGTGCAGGTCGGCGGCGTGGGGGTCGAGGACGTGGGAGAACGGGCAGCGGGGTTCCACGGGGCCCTCCTTGGTCGGGGAGCGGCGGGCCGGACGGTCGGCCGGTTGTGACCGTACGGCGGGTGCGGTGGCGGGGAAAGGGCGCTCCGCAGGGTGCGCGGGCGCCCCCGGCGGCGCGCCCGCGCGCGGTGCGGAGCGTTCGGTGGGGAGCGTTCGGCGCGGCTTCACCGGTGCCGGGCCCGAGGGCACGGACGGGCCGGGCCTGCGGGCGTCCTTATGACAACAGCATTGACGTGTCTCGAAGCCGCCGGTTTCATGGCTCGCACTTCACCCCCACCCCCACACCCCCCCACCAGCAAGGCGGTGATCCCTTGGCATCGACGGCGAAGGTCATGGGCAGCGGTCCGAGAGCGGACAGCAGCGGCCCCCAGGACTCCATGCCCCGCTCCCTCGGCCTTCTCGACGGGGCGGCGATCGCCGCCTCCAGTACCGCCGCGACCAGCAGTATCGGCATCGGCCTCGGCCTGATGGCCGGTGTCGTCGGGCTCCACCTCCCCGCGATCATGCTGCTGGCCTTCCTCCCCGTGCTGGCCATCGCCGGCGGCTACGGGCGGCTGAACCGCTCGGAGCCGGACGCCGGCAGCAGCTACAGCTGGGTGGGGCGCACGCTCAACCCCTGGCTAGGCTTCCTCACCGGCTGGGTGAACACCGTCGGCACCGTGGTGTTCATGGCCTACACCACGACCGTGACCGGCTCCTCGATCGTCCAGCTCCTCGACGAGGCGCACCTGCGCAGCGTCGCCGGGCTGCGGCTGGACGCCGACTCGACCGTGCAGTGCACCCTGATCGGCCTGGTCGTCCTGGTCGCCGCCGCGCTGGTCGCGGTGCGCGGGCTGGGCCTGGCGGCGAGGCTGCAGAAGGCGCTGCTGGTGTTCGAGTACGCCGTCCTGCTCGGTTTCTGCGGCTACGGGCTGTTCGCCGGCGACCAGCCGTTCTCGCTCGACTGGTTCAACCCGCTCACGATCCCCTCCTTCGACGCGGTGGCCCAGGGCATGGTGCTCGCGGTGTTCTGCTACTGGGGCTTCGAGTCGGTGTTCAGCGTCGGCGAGGAGGTCCACGACCCCCGGGACGCCTCCCGGGCCGGCACCCTCGCCCTGGTCGTGATGCTGCTGCTGTTCCTGCTCGCCGGCACGGCCTTCCAGCGGGTGCTGCCGCTGGACGAACTGGCGGACAACGGCGCCCACGGCCTCACCTACTTCGGCGCCCGGCTCGCCGACCAGCCGCTGGCCGCGCTGCCGCTGATCGCGCTGATGTTCTCCGCGGTGGCCTCGCTGCAGTCCTCGGTGATCCCCACCGCCCGCGGGCTGTTCGCGATGGGCCGGGACGGCGTGCTCGGCCCGGTCTGGACGAAGCTGCACCCCAAGCACCGGACGCCCGCGGTCGGCACCCTGCTGATCACCGCGGTCGCGGTGGCCCTGGCGCTGTGCTCGATCGTCATCCCGACCGTCAACGACCTCATCTCGGCGGCCGTCAACGCGATCGGCATCATCGTCGCCCTCTACTACGCGCTCACCGCGGTCGCGGCCGCCGTCCGGTTCCGCCACCTGCTGCGCACCGACCTGCTGGAGGGGCTGCGCGCGGTGGTCGGCCCGCTGCTCGGTGCGGCGGTCCTGCTGGTCGTCGGCGGCTACCTCACCTGGACCTTCTACGACTCCGCCGACCACTTCGAACTCTCCGCCGACAACGGCTGGTTCGAGCTCACCGTCGTGGTACTGATGATCGTCACCGGTCTGCCGGCGGCGGCCTGGGCGCGCTGGCGGCGGCGCTCGGCGTACTTCCTCGGCGAGGCCGCGGGTACACCCGAGAAGGCCTGAGGACGACCGACGGCGCGGGCCCGGTGCACCCCCACACACCGGGCCCGCGCTCTCCCGCCGCGCACGGCACGCCGCACACCCGCCGCGCACGGCACCCCGCACACCCGCACCACCCGAGAACGGAGCACCACCCATGACCAAGGCCGATCTGGTCTTCACCCGCGGTCCCGTGCACACCGGCGACGCCGCCCGCACCCGGGCGACCGGTCTGGCCGTCACCGGCGGCCGGATCACCGCCGTCGGCCACGACGAGGTCCGGGACCTGATCGGCCCGGACACCGAGGTCGTCGACCTCACCGGCAAGCTGCTGCTGCCGGGCTTCCAGGACGCGCACATCCACGCCGTCTTCGGCGGTACCGAGCTGGCCGTCTGCGACCTCACCGGAACCGTCGGCGTGGCCGACTACCTGGAGCGGATCCGCGCCTACGCCGACGCGAACCCCGACCAGGAGTGGATCACCGGCAGCGGCTGGTCGATGGAGAGCTTCGAGGGCGGCCTGCCGACCCGGCAGCTGCTCGACTCCGTCGTCCCGGACCGTCCGGTCTACCTCACCAACCGGGACCACCACGGCGCCTGGGCCAACACCCGGGCCCTGGAACTCGCCGGTGTCGACCGCGACACCCCCGACCCGGCGGACGGCCGGATCGAGCGCGAGGCCGACGGCACCCCGAGCGGAGTGCTCCAGGAGGGCGCCACCGGCCTGGTGGCCCGGCTGGTGCCGCCGATCACCGCCGCCGACCGGCTGGAGGGGCTGCTGCGGGCGCAGCGGCTGCTGCACTCGCTCGGCATCACCGGCTGGCAGGACGCGCTGCTCGGCGAGTTCAACGGCCAGCCGGACCCGTCCGACGCCTATCTGACCGCCGC
Organism: Kitasatospora purpeofusca; assembly: GCF_036010405.1. Taxonomy (NCBI): domain Bacteria; kingdom Bacillati; phylum Actinomycetota; class Actinomycetes; order Kitasatosporales; family Streptomycetaceae; genus Kitasatospora; species Kitasatospora purpeofusca. The sequence goes on from NZ_CP108561.1 coordinate 8,489,060, forward strand.
GCGCTCCGGCGCGCTGACCGCCCGGGTGAACGGCGCGCTCTGGTGGGAGCGCGAGCGGGGCGCCGAGCAGATCGCCGAACTCGTCGAGCGCCGCGCGGCCTCGGCGCACGGCCGGTTCCGGGCCGGCTCGGTGAAGATCATGCAGGACGGCATCGCGGAGAACTTCACCGCCGCGATGACCAGCCCCTACCTGGACGGCTGCGGCTGCGCCACCGCCAACTCCGGCCTCAGCTTCGTCGATCCGCTCGCCCTGCGCGAGTACGTCACCGCACTCGACGCGCTGGACTTCCAGGTGCACTTCCACGCGCTCGGCGACCGGGCGGTGCGCGAGGCGCTGGACGCGGTCGAGGCCGCCCGCGCCGCCAACGGCCGGCGCGACACCCGCCACCACCTCGCGCACCTCCAGGTGGTCCACCCCGACGACCTGCCCCGGTTCGCCCGGCTCGGCGCGATCGCCAACATCCAGCCGCTGTGGGCGGCGCACGAGCCGCAGATGGACGAGCTGACCATCCCCTTCCTCGGCCCGGAGCGGGCCTCCTGGCAGTACCCGTTCGGCGCGCTGCTGCGGGCCGGGGCCACCCTGGCGGCGGGCAGCGACTGGCCGGTGAGCAGCCCGGACCCGCTGGCCGGACTGCACGTCGCGGTCAACCGGCGGGAGCCGGAGGCCGAGGACGACCGGGTGTTCCTGCCCGAGCAGCGGCTCGACCTGGCCTCCGCGATCGCCGCCTACACGGCCGGCACCGCCCATGTGAACGGGTTCGACGACGCCGGGGTGCTCGCGCCCGGCCTGCTGGCCGACCTGGTCGTCCTGGACCGCGACATCCTCACCGGCCCGCCCGAGGAGATCGCGTCGGCCCGGGTGCTGCGCACCTACGTCGGCGGCGAGCTGGTCCACGCCGCCGAGTGACACCCGACTGACGTTCGACTGACGTCGCGTCAACTGCCGTCCGGGCCCCGGGGTGCTCCCCGGGGCCCGTCGCGTTCCCGACGGTGCGTGCTCCGACGCGCCCGGACGGCCAGGGGCTCTGGACTTACTAGGACGTCCAACTATATGGTCGGAACAGGTCCGCGGTGTCAGGGAAGCCGGTGCGAGTCCGGCACGGTCCCGCCACTGTGACCGGGGAGTTCGTCCTCGCAGGAGTTCGGCCACTGGCAGCCAGCCGGGAAGGCCCGGGGGCGCGCGTCGATCCGGGAGTCAGGATACCGGCCGCGGACGGTCCGTGTTTTCCACGAGGATGGAGACGACACGCATGAATCCGGGCTGCTCCCGTTCCACCGCCCCCGGCTGTGCTGTGCCGACGAGCCCCGGGGCGCACCAGCGCTGACGGTTCGTCAGCCGCCGCCGTCCTGCCGTCGGGCGCACCACCGTGCGCCCGCGCACCGGCGCGGCCTCCATTCCTCCTCTCCCCATCCTGACGAGAGAAGGAATCAATGCTTCCCGACCCCACCACCTCCGAGCCGATCGTCCCCGAACTCACCCACTTCGTCGGCGGCAAGCGCACCGCCGGGACGTCCGGCCGCTTCGGCGACGTCCACGACCCCAACACCGGGCGCGTCCAGGCCCGGGTGCCGCTGGCGAGCCGCGCCGAGGTCGAGGCCGTGATCGCCGACGCGGCGCAGGCCCAGCCCGCGTGGGCGGCCTGGAACCCGCAGCGCCGGGCCCGGGTGCTGCTGCGCTTCCTCCAACTCGTCGAGCAGGAACGGGACTCGCTCGCCCGGCTGCTCTCCGCCGAGCACGGCAAGACCGTCGCCGACGCCCACGGCGACCTCCAGCGCGGCCTGGAGGTGGTCGAGTTCGCGGCCGGCATCCCGCACCTGCTCAAGGGCGAGTTCACCGACAACGCCGGCACCGGCATCGACGTGTACTCGATGCGCCAGCCGCTCGGCGTGGTCGCCGGCATCACCCCGTTCAACTTCCCGGTGATGATCCCGCTCTGGAAGGCCGCGCCCGCGCTGGCCTGCGGCAACGCCTTCGTCCTCAAGCCCTCCGAGCGGGACCCCTCGGTGCCGCTGCGGCTGGCCGAACTGTTCCTGGAGGCCGGACTGCCGCCCGGCGTGCTGAACGTGGTGAACGGCGGCAAGGAGGCCGTCGACACCCTGCTGGAGGACCCCCGGGTGCAGGCGGTCGGCTTCGTCGGCTCCACCCCGATCGCCCAGTACGTCTACGCGACCGCGGCCGCCCACGGCAAGCGCGCCCAGTGCTTCGGTGGCGCCAAGAACCACATGATCGTGATGCCCGACGCCGACCTCGACCAGGCGGCGGACGCCCTGGTCGGCGCCGGCTACGGCTCGGCGGGCGAGCGCTGCATGGCGATCTCGGTGGCCGTCCCGGTCGGCGAGGAGACCGCCGACGCCCTGGTGGCCAAGCTGGTCGAGCGGATCGGCGCGCTGAAGGTCGGCCGCTCGGACGACCCGTCCTCGGACTTCGGCCCGCTGGTCGGCCGGGACGCGCTGGAGCGGGTCCGCGGCTACCTGGACCTCGGGGTCGAGGAGGGCGCCGAACTCGTCGTCGACGGGCGCGACTTCCGGCTGGAGGGCCACGAGGAGGGCTTCTTCCTCGGCCCCTCGCTGTTCGACCGGGTGACGCCGGGGATGCGGATCCACCGGGAGGAGATCTTCGGCCCGGTGCTGAGCGTGGTCCGCGCCGCCGACTACGAGGGGGCCCTGCGCCTGCCCAGCGAGCACGAGTTCGGCAACGGCGTGGCCATCTACACCCGCGACGGCGACACCGCCCGCGACTTCACCCGCCGGGTCAACACCGGCATGGTCGGCGTCAATGTGCCGATCCCGGTGCCGATCGCCTACCACACCTTCGGCGGCTGGAAGCGCTCCGGCTTCGGCGACCTCAACCAGCACGGACCGGACTCGATCCGCTTCTACACCCGCACCCGCACGGTGACCTCGCGCTGGCCCTCCGGGGTCAAGGAAGGCGCCAGCTTCACCATGCCGACGATGGGATGATCGCCGTGCACGATCTCACCGACGACCAGCGCGCGATCGCGGAGACCACCAGGGCCTTCGCCGACGAGCACCTCGCCCCGAACGCCGTGGAGTGGGACCTCGCCAAGCACTTCCCGGTCGACGTGCTGCGCAAGGCCGGCGAACTCGGCCTGGCCGGCGTCTACGTCCGGGAGGAGTCCGGCGGTTCCGGTCTCACCCGCCGCGACGGCGCGGTGGCCTTCGAGGCCCTCGCCACCGGCTGCCCGTCCATCGCCGCCTACCTGTCCATCCACAACATGGTCGCCTGGATGGTCGACCGCCACGGCGACGACGCCCAGCGCGCCCGCTGGCTGCCCCGGCTCTGCACCGCCGAGCACCTGGGCGGCTACTGCCTGACCGAACCCGGCGCCGGCTCCGACGCCGCCGCTCTCACCACCCGGGCCGTCCGCGACGGCGGCCACTGGGTGCTCGACGGCGTCAAGCAGTTCATCTCCGGCGCCGGCAGCGCCCAGGTCTACCTGGTCATGGCGCGCACCGGCGGGCCCGGCCCGAAGGGCATCTCGGCCTTCCTGGTCGACCGGGACGACCCGGGCCTGTCCTTCGGCGCCAACGAGCGCAAGATGGGCTGGAACGCCCAGCCGACCCGGCAGGTGGTGCTGGACGGTGTGCGGCTGCCCGCCGACCGGCTGCTCGGCGCCGAGGGGGAGGGCTTCCGGATCGCCATGGGCGGTCTCAACGGCGGCCGCCTCGGCATCGCCGCCTGCTCGCTCGGCGGCGCCCAGAGCGCGCTGGAGCGCACCGTGGCCCACCTCGCCGAACGCGAGGCCTTCGGTGCCCGGCTGCTGCACGCCCAGGCCCTGCAGTTCCGCCTCGCCGACATGGCCACCGAACTGGAGGCCGCCCGGGCCCTGCTGTGGCGGGCCGCCGACGCCCTGGACCGGGGCGACGCCCGCGCCTCGCAGCTGTGCGCGATGGCCAAGCGGCACGCCACCGACACCGGCTTCGAGGTGGCCAACCAGGCGCTGCAACTGCACGGCGGCTACGGCTACCTGGCCGAGTACGGCATCGAGAAGATCGTCCGCGACCTGCGGGTGCACCAGATCCTGGAAGGGACCAACGAGATCATGCGCGTCATCGTCGCCCGCGGCCTGACCGGGGCCGCCTGATGACCGGGAACGGGAACGGGAGCACGAGCGGGAGCGGGAGCGGCGCCGGGACCGGCAGCGGAACCGGGACCGAGGAGGTCCTGGTCCAGCGCGAGGGGCTGGCCGGGTTGATCGTCCTCAACCGGCCCGCCGCCCTCAACGCCCTCACCCACGGGATGGTGCGGCGGATCGCGGTGGCCCTGGACGACTGGGAGCAGGACGGACGGGTCGCGACCGTCGTCGTCACCGGAGCCGGAGAGCGGGCCTTCTGCGCCGGCGGCGACATCGTCGCCATCCACCGGGCCGCGACCGGCGGCGGCCCGCGCGAGGTCGAGGAGTTCTGGCGCGACGAGTACCGCCTCAACGCCAGGATCGCCCGCTACCCCAAGCCCTACGTCGCGGTGATGGACGGCATCGTGATGGGCGGCGGGGTCGGGGTCTCCGCCCACGGCAGCGTCCGGATCGTCACCGAGCGCACCAGGATCGCCATGCCGGAGGCGGGCATCGGCTTCGTCCCCGACGTCGGCGGCACCTATCTGCTCGCGCTGGCGCCCGGCGAGCTGGGTACCCACCTCGCGCTGACCGCCGGCTCGGCCGGAGCCGCGGACGCGCTGCTCTGCGGCCTCGCCGACCACTTCGTGCCGGCCGGGCGACTGCCCGCCCTGCTCGACGACCTCGCCGAGTCGACCGTCCACGAGGCGCTCGCCCGGCACGTGGAACCACCCCCGCCGGGCCGGCTGGACCGGCAGCGGGAGTGGATCGACGACTGCTACGCGGCCGACACCGTCGAGGAGATCCTCGAACGGCTGGGCGCCAGCGGCGAACCGGAGGCCGAGGAAGCGGCCGAACGGATCACCGCCAACGCGCCGACGGCCGTCAAGGCGACGCTGGCCGCACTCCGCCGGGCCCGGACCCTGGGCCCGCTGGAGGCGGTGCTCGACCAGGAGTACCGGAGCTCCTGCGCGGCCCTGGCCACCCCGGACCTCGCCGAGGGCATCCGGGCCCAGGTGATCGACAAGGACCGCACCCCGCACTGGAGTCCGGCCACGCTGGACGCCGTCGACCCCGCCGCCGTGGCCCGCTGGTTCGCCCCGCTGGGCGAGCGGGAACTCGGCCTCGCCGACCTCACCCCCCTGGAGCGCTGGTGACCCACCGGATCGGATTCGTCGGACTCGGCAACATGGGCGGCCCGATGGCCGCCAACCTGGTCAAGGCCGGTCACACCGTCACCGGCCACGACCTGGTGCCGGAGGCCCGGGAGCGGGCGGCCGGCCAGGGCGTACGGATCGCCGCCTCGGCCGCCGAGGCGGTCGCGGACGCCGAGCTGGTGCTCACCATGCTCCCGACCGGACGCCATGTCCTCGAGGTGTACCGGGAGTTGACCGCCTCGGCGGTGGACGCGCTGTTCGTCGACTGCTCCACGATCGCGGTCGGGGACGCCCGGGCCGCCCGCGACCTCGCCCGGACCTCCGGCCACCGGACCCTGGACGCCCCGGTCTCCGGCGGGGTCCCGGGCGCGGAGGCGGCGAGCCTGACCTTCATGGTCGGCGGCGCGGCGGAGGACTTCGCCGCCGCCGAACCGGTGCTGGCGGCGATGGGCCGCAAGGTGGTGCACTGCGGCGACTCCGGTACCGGGCAGGCCGCGAAGATCTGCAACAACATGATCCTCGGCGTCTCGATGATCGCGGTCGCCGAGGCGTTCGTGCTCGGCGAGAGCCTCGGCCTGAGCCACCAGGCCCTCTTCGACGTCGCCTCCACGGCCTCCGGCCAGTGCTGGGCGCTCACCAGCAACTGCCCCGTCCCCGGCCCGGTCCCGGCCAGCCCCGCCAACCGGGGCTACCCGGCGGGCTTCGCGGCCGCCCTGATGGCCAAGGACCTCGGCCTGGCCGCCGATGCCGCCGACGCCTCCGCCGTGCCCGCCGAACTCGGCCGCCGGGCCTCCGAGTTGTTCGCCGACTTCGCCCAGGGCGACAGTGCCGGGCGGGACTTCTCGGCCATCATCACCACCCTCCGGGAGAACACCGCATGAGCTACGAGACGATCCGGGTCGAGCGCCACGACCGGGTGGGCCTGATCACCCTGGACCGGCCGAAGGCCCTGAACGCTCTCAACACCCGGCTGATGAACGAAGTCGTCGAAGCCGCGCAGGAGTTCGACCGGGACCGGACGGTCGGGGCGGTCGTCGTCACCGGGTCCGACCGGGCCTTCGCCGCCGGGGCCGACATCAAGGAGATGCAGTCCCTGGACTTCGTCGACGCCTACCTCGGCGACTGGTTCGCCGCCTGGGACCGCTTCGGCGCCCTGCGCAAGCCCGTCGTCGCCGCCGTGGCCGGCTACGCGCTCGGCGGGGGCTGCGAGTTGGCGATGCTCTGCGACGTCCTGATCGCCGCCGACACCGCGAAGTTCGGCCAGCCGGAGATCAAGCTCGGCGTGATCCCGGGCATCGGCGGCTCGCAGCGGCTGACCAGGGCGATCGGCAAGGCCAAGGCCATGGAACTCTGCCTGACCGGGCGGACCATGGACGCCGAGGAGGCCGAGCGGGCCGGTCTGGTCTCCCGGATCGTCCCCGCCGACCGGCTGCTCGACGAGGCCCTCGCCACCGCCACGACGATCGCCGCGATGTCCGCCCCGGCCGCGATCATGATGAAGGAGAGCGTCAACCGCGCCCTGGAGACCACCCTCGCCGAGGGCGTCCGCTTCGAACGCCGCCTCTTCCACGCCACCTTCGCCACCGCCGACCAGAAGGAGGGCATGGCCGCCTTCACCGAGAAGCGCCCCCCGGAGTTCAAGCACCACTGACCCCGCCACAACGCCGGTGCCCGGGCCCCCTTCACTTCGGCGAAGGGGGCCCGGGCACCGGCGTTGTGGGCGCGCTCAGGGACGGCCGGACGCCCGGCGCCGGGAGGCGAGCCGTTCGACCAGCAGCACCGTGGCGACGGCCGCGACCGTGAACAGCAGCGTGTTCGCCACCACTCCGGCCGCGGTCAGCCACGCCGGGTCGGCGCCGTCCGGCGCGTGCGTCTCCGTGAACAGGCCGCCGACACCGGTCAGCAGGCCCCTGGCCACGTAGACGGCGACCAGGGCGGCCAGCCCGACCGGAAGGGTGAGCAGGACGGCCGCGAGGTAGAAGCGCCCGTTCTCCGTCAGCCCTCCCAGCGAGGCCAGCCCGCCGACCACGGCGACGTAACCGCCCGCCGCCCATCTGGAGATCCCCATCGCTGCCGTTCCCCCTGTGGTCCTTCGGTGTTCCGTCGCCGTGTCGTCGATGCGTGGCCGTCGTTGTGCTTCTGCCCGCGCCGGCGCCGGGCGACCCGCTCCGCCCGGCGCCGTTCGGGTCCGGTCAGCTCCCGTAGCGCAGCGAGACGGTGTCGCCCAGGTGGACCGTGGTGGCCCGGGTGGCGGCGGTGGGCGTACCGGCGTCCAGGTCGACCTTCCAGGTCGCCGGGCCGCTGTTGGCGGTGCCGTTGAGCGCGGTGATCGTGCCGGAGCCGGTGGCCGGGGTGACGGAGGTGACGCAGCCGGCCGGGGTGGCGGTGGCGGCCGCGTCCAGGACGTCGCCGAGGGTCGTGGTGGCGCCGGTCGGGGTGAGGGTCACGGTGCAGACCTTGAGCGGGGCGGTGCCGTTGTCGACGACCAGGGCCAGCCGGGCCGCGGTGCCGGGGGTGAAGCCGGCGGTGGCGGCCCAGGCCGGCTCACCGGCCGCGCCCGGTGCGGGCGGGGTGGCGGTGAAGCCCGCGCCGGCGACGGCGCGCAGGCCGTCGACGGAGGCGTAGGCGGAGGGGACGGTGTCGGTGGGCAGGTACTTGAAGCCGCCGCCGGGCTTGAACTGCTGGGCGATCAGGAAGTCGATCGGGGTCTTGCCCGCGCCGCTGGTGAACTCGGCGCCCTGGGGGTTGATGCCGCAGGCGTTGAGGCCGGAGACGGCCCAGCCGTTGGAGTCGGTGTTGGCGCCCCACATCGAGTTGAACGCGCCGGAGGCGACCAGCTCGCCCTTGAGGAAGTTCTTCGCGGCGACCACCGCGGCGTCGGTGTTCGGGACGCCGCCGCTGCACAGGGACGCCATGGCGGCGCCCGTCATGTCGATGTCGCTGCCCTGGGCGAGCGCCGTCGGGTCGCCGGCGGCCTTGCTGTAGTTCCAGCCGCCGTCGGTGTGCTGGTTGGCGCGCACAACGGCGACTGAGGCGCTCGCCGCAGCCGGCTGGCATGCTCCTTGGGGTGGCGGACGCCGACCCGGCCCCGGCCCCTTGCACCCCTGCGGGAGCACGACGGCCGGAGCGGCCGCCGCCCGGATCGCGTGGGCAGGCTTTCGCCGTGGTGCGCGGCCGGGCGGGCATTCGGACTCGGGGCGCCGACGGACGGCACCCCACACCGCTGCGCGTCAGCCCCGGATTCGCACCGGGTTCCCCCGCTCGGCCACCGCGGACGCTACCGCACGGGGCAGGCGCCGACGAGGGCTTGTGATCCAGGTGACGTGCCGTTGACTCCCGCTTCAGCAGCGTGGTCTGATGAACCGGTTTTTCACCCTCGGCACCCAGGGGAAGCCGGTCCGAATCCGGCGCTGACCCGCAACCGTAGATCCGCCCCCGGGCGGATGAGCCGGAATGCCTGGACCGGGGTCTGTTCTCGAAGTACTTGCGTCGTCGCGGACTACGACGTGGTCAGGGCGGTCCCCATGCCTGTCGGGGGGCTGCCGGCTACGCCGTTGCACCCGCGTCGATCGACCAGGGAGTAGCCGGTGAGGGTCAGCAGCAGTCGTACGCGGCACAGAGGCAGGGGAGTCGTGTCCCTGCTGGCCACCGGGGCGGTGGCGGTCGCGGCGGGCGGTACGGTGCTGCTCGGCAACCCCCGGGCCGCGGTCGCGGACCCGATCGAGGACTGCACGGCGACGACCGGCGCGATCGTCGCCGTCGACTTCGGCCACTGGGGCGGCGGTGTCGTCCGCGGCTGCGACGCCGACCCCAGCACCGGCATGAACCTGCTGCACAAGGCGGGCTTCACCACCACCGGCACCGAGCACGACGGACCGGCCTTCATCTGCCGTCTGGGCACCGGGAGCTTCAACGGCGGCACCCAGTACCCGACCCCGGCCGAGGAGCCCTGCACCACCACCCCGCAGGCGACGGCGTACTGGTCGTACTGGATCGCGGCCCCGGGCCAACAGACCTGGTCCTACAGCCAGTTCGGCGCCGCGACGCAGAAGCCGAAGCCGGGGGAGGTGGAAGCCTGGGTCTACGGGGGCACCGACATCGGCGGCACCGGCGGGGCGCCGGCCTTCACCCCGGAGTCGGTCCGGGCCCGGAACACCGGGCCTTCGCCCTCGGCCTCGCCGTCCGCCTCGCCCACCGTCTCGCCGACTGTCTCGCCGACCGCGACGACGGGCCCGACCGGTCCGGCCCGTACCGGCGACCCCGCCGCCGCGGCCGCCTGGCTGGCCGCCCGGCTGGTCGACGGCGACCACATGGAGAACTGGGCCTTCGAGGGCCCCGATTACCCCAGGACGGCCCAGACCGCGATCGCGCTCGCCGCCGCCGGGAGCCAGGACCCGGCGTTGCGCAAGGTCCTCGCCTTCCTCCGGTCCCACACCGACGCCTACCTGTACCCGGACGGCCCGGCCGGCAAGCCCGACTCCGGCGCCGCCGCCCTGCTCGCCCTCGTCGCCGGGAGCACCGGGGGCGACCCCCGGGCGTTCGGCGGCCGGGACCTCCTCGCCGCGCTCACCGACCACGTGTGCGCCGCGCCGGGCGAGAACGGCAAGTGCACCGCCGCCGGGGACTTCCACGGCGCCTCCTCGCCCTGGGTGCAGGCGTGGGCGGTCATCGCCCTGCGCCGCGCGGGGGTCACGCCGCCCGCGTCGGCGCTCGCGCGGTTCGCGGTGCTCCAGTGCGCCGACGGCGGCATGGCCGGTTCGATGATCGTCGCGGGCGGCTACTGCGAGTCCGACCCCGGCTCCGCCGGCCTGGCCGTCCTCGCCCTGCGCGGCGTCACCGGCTACGAGCCGATGGCGAAGAAGGCCGCCGAGCAGCTCGCCGCGAGCCAGCAGGCCGACGGCTCCTACGCCCCCTACGCCGGTGCCCCCGGCGACACCGGCAGCACCGCCCACGCGGCCCAGGCACTGCTGGCCGTCGGCCAGGGCGCCCGGCAGTCCGCCGCCAAGGCGTGGATCGCCGCGCGCCAGGGCGAGGACGGCGGCGTCCGTCCCGACGAGGCGACGACCGACGCGGACCCGGCCGCCACCGAGCAGGCCGTGCTGGCCCTGACCGGCACCGACTTCGGCACCGTCCGTCACAACCCGGACGGCGCCACCACCCCGCCCGCGGGGCGGACCCCCGACCAGGCCAGGGGCAGCGCCTACCTGACCGACCGGGCGCGCCTGATCGACGGCCACTACTACGAGGCCTTCCCGGCCTTCGCCGACTTCGGCCTCACCATCGACGGGGCCTTCGCCCTCGCCGCCACCGGCACGGACGACGCCGCGCTGCGCGGGATCGTCGACTTCCTCGACCGGCAGGGCAAGGACGCCAACGACCGCACCGTCAACGACTGGACCGCGATCGGCACCGAGTACGCGGGCGGCGGCTCCATCGGCAAGGAGGCGCTGCTCGCCGAGGTCGTCGGCCGCGACCCGCGCGCCTTCGGCGGCCACGACCTGATCGCCGCCCTCGCGGCGGTGACCTGCGCCAAGGCCGACGACAACACCGGCTGCGCGGGCGCCGGCAACTACACCTGGGCCACCTCGGTGTTCTCCCAGGCACTCGGCATCATGGCCCAGCTGCGGGCCGGTGACACGGCGAACGCCGCCGCCCCGATCACCTACCTGAGGAGCCTCCAGCACGCCGACGGCTCCTGGCCCAGCCTGATCCCCGCCACCGGCGACTCCGACGTGGACAGCACCGCGATGGCCGTCATGGCGCTCGCCCTCGCCCCCGGTGACGAGGCCGCGGTGGCCGTCGACAGGGGCGTGGCCTGGATCGCGGGCCGGCAGCTCGCCGACGGCGGCTTCCCCGGCGCGGCCGGCGACTCGACCAACTCGGCGGCGCTCGCGGTCCAGGGCATGACGCTCCGCCGGTCCGCCCACGTCGCGGCCATCGCGAAGGCGCTGGACTTCCTCGCCGGTCAGCAGAACGACGACGGCGGCTTCAACGTCGCCTCCGAGGGGCAGCGGGGCTCGGACGTGCGGGCGTCCACGCAGGTGCTGGGCGGCGCGACCGGGATCTCCTTCGGGACGCTGCGGCGGGAGGTGGGCGGGACGCCTACGCCTACGCCCACGCCTACGCCCACGCCTACGCCCACGCCTACGGCGACCGGGACTGCTACGCCGACGGCTACGGCTACGCCGACTGCGACCGGTACGCCGACTGCCACTGCGACGCCGACTCCGACTGCTACGCCGACCGCGACCGTGACTCCGACGGCTACGGCTACGGCGACTGCAACTGTGACCGGGACGCCGACTGCGACGGGTACACCGAGCCCGACCGCGACGCCGACGGGTACCGGGACGCCGACCGCCACCGCTTCCCCGACGGCCTCCGGTGCTCCCGTCCTCCCCGGCACGTCCGTCCCTCCGGCCGTCGACGCCCCCGTGGCCGGCGGCATCGACGAGCCCGTCCGCGGTGGTGTCGGCGCACCGGTGGTGGCCGTCCCGGTCCGGGCCGGCAGCGGTTCCGGCAACGGTGGCGGCCTCGCCAGTACCGGTACCGAGCCCCTGGTGCTCACCGGCGCCGCCGGGCTGCTGACCGTGCTCGGTGCGGCGGCCGTGCTCGTCGCCCGGCGCCGTACGGGAACCGCCCCGGGACGCCACCGGTGAGCGGGCGGTTCGGCCGGCTGACCGGGGCCGCCGCACTGACCTTCGCCTTCGCGTTCGGCGGCGTCGGTGCGGCCACCGGTCCGGCCGCCGCCTCGCCCTTGCCGATCGAGGAGTGCACGACCACGTCCGGTGTGGTGCTGGCGGTGGACTTCAGCAAGTGGGGCGGCCCGCTCCTGCGCTCCTGCGGCACCACCCCCACGACCGGGTACGTCCTGCTCAACCAGGGCGGTTGGAGGACCACCGGGACCGGGCACGACGGTCCGGCGTTCATCTGCCGCATCGGCTACAGCGGCTTCCAGGGCGGCAAGCAGTTCCCGACGCCGGACCAGGAGAAGTGCGTCCTGACTCCGCCGGCCACGGCGTACTGGTCGTACTGGCACGCCGATCCCGGCCAGAACGATTGGTCGTACAGCCAATTGGGTGCGATGAGCTATCAGCCGAAGCCCGGCAGTGTCGATCTGTGGATCTTCGGCGGCACCAACATCGAGGGCACCGAGGGCCGTCCCTCCGTCTCGCCCGACACCCTGCGGGCGCACAACACGACCCCGGGCGGCGGGACGACGCCCGTGACTCCCGAACCGCCCCAGCCGCCCGCGGGTTCGGGTGGCGGTGGCAGTACCGCTGGAAGTGGCGGCGGCGGCACCGGGAGCACCGGCGGCGCGAACGGCGGCTCGTCCGGGACGGGTTCGGCCAGCTCCTCGGGTTCGTCGGGCGGCTCCTCGGGCGGTTCCTCGGGAGGGAGCGCGAGCGGCTCCTCGGGCGGTACCGGCGGTGCGTCCTCCGGCTCGGGTTCGTCCGGTTCCTCGGGCGGCAGCACCGCCGGTGGCACAGGCGGCGGCAGTGCGGGCTCGGCCGGCGCAGGCTCGGGCGGCGCGCCCGTCATGAAGCGCCCGCCCGCGACCGGCGGCACCACCACCGGCGGCACCACCACCGGCGGCACCACCACCGGCGGCACCACCACCGGCGGCACCACCACCGGCGGTACGTCCGGCGGCACCGGTGGTGCACCCGCCACCACCCGGCCCGCCACCACCCCGGCGAACCCGTCGGCCGAGGCGCCCGCGCCGACCGCGCCCGAGCCCGAGGTCCCGGCGGCCACCGCCGACCCCACCGGGGACCCCTCGGCGGAGCCGACCACCCCCGACACCCCACCCGTCACCGACACCGCCAGCGAAACCGCCGCCCCCGACGCCGGTCCGTCGGCACCGGCGAACGCGGGCGGCCCCGTGGTGGTGGACGCGGCTCCGGCCGCCGACGCCCCGCACGACTCCGGCTCGATGGTCCCGGCCGTGGTGGGCGCCGTCCTGGTCGTGGTGCTCGGCGTGGCCACCGTGCTCACCGCGCGGCGCCGCCGCCGACAGGCCGAGTGATCGGGTGACCACGCTCGACAAGCGCTCCGCCGGCTCCCCGTCCGCCGCCCCCGGGCGGCTCGCGGGGGGCCGGCGCAGTCCGCGGAACCTGCACCCGCTCGCCTGGTGGACCTGGGCGCTCGCCCTGGCGACGGCGGCCAGCCGCACCACCAACCCGCTGCTGCTCCTGCTCGTCCTCGCCGTGCTGGGCTTCGTGGTCACCGCCCGTCGCACCGACGCCCCGTGGGCGCGCGGCTTCGGGTACTACCTGGGGCTGGCCCTCACCGTCGTGGCGATCCGGGTGGTCTTCCGCTGCGTCTTCGCGACCGGCATCACCCCGCACGACCACCTGCTGTTCTCGCTCCCGCACATCCCCACCCCCGCCTGGTACGCGGGCATTCAGATCGGCGGCCCGGTCTCCCTGGAGGCCACCCTCTCGGCGGCCTTCGACGGACTGCGGCTGGCCTGTCTGATCTGCTGCATCGGCGCCGCCAACACCCTCGCCAACCCCAAGCGCGCCCTGCGGGTCCTGCCCGCCGCCCTCTACGAGCTCGGCGTCGCCGTGACGGTGTCGCTCAGCGTCGCCCCGCAGCTGGTGCAGAGCGTCCAACGGGTCGCGCGGGCACGGAGGTTGCGGGCGGGTCGGACCAAGGGTGTCCGCGCGCTGCGCAGCATCGTCGTCCCGGTGCTGGAGGACGCCCTGGAGCGTTCGCTGCACCTGGCCGCCGCGATGGACTCGCGCGGCTACGGCCGGGCGGGGACGGCCACCCGCCGGTCCCGACGGACCACGGGCGCCCTGATGCTGCTCGGCATGTGCGGGCTCTGCGCCGGGGTGTACGGCCTGCTGGACGGAACGGCCCCCGCCGTCCTGGGACTTCCCGCGCTGGTGGTCGGCGCCGTCCTGTGCGCGGCGGGCCTGGCGCTCGGCGGGCGCCGGGTGCGGCGCACCAGCTACCGGCCGGACCGCTGGCGGGCCGCCGAGTTCGGGGTGGCCGGCTGCGGCGTCGCCGCCGCCGTGCTGCTCTTCGCGACCGTCGGCTACGACGCCACCGATCTCAATCCTTCGCTCTATCCGCTGACTTGGCCGAGCCTGCCGATCGTCCCGGTGCTGGCCCTGCTGCTGGCCGGTGCGGCCGGGGCGATCGCACCGCCGCCCGGCCGCCGGCCCGAGCCCGCGACCCCGTCCGCGCCGCGCCCGGCGGCGCGGACCGGCGACCACCGCGCCACGTCCGACCGCGCCACGTCCGACCGCACCGAGCCCGACCGCACGACCACCGAGGTGAGCAAGTGATCCGATTCGACCGGGTCGGCGTGGTGTTCGAGGGCCGTGACGCCCCCGTCCTGCGCGACGTCGACCTGCACGTCCCGGAGGGCGAACTCTGCCTGGTGGTCGGCCGGACGGGTGTCGGCAAGTCGACCCTGCTCGGCGCCGTGAACGGTCTGGTGCCGCACTTCACCGGCGGCACCCTGCGCGGTCGGGTCACCGTCGACGGCCGGGACACCGCGCACCACCCGCCGCGTGAACTGGCCGATGTGGTCGGGGTGGTGGGGCAGGACCCGCTGGCCGGTTTCGTCACCGACACGGTGGAGGAGGAACTCGCCTACGCGATGGAGCAGTTGGCCGTCCCGCCGGAGGTGATGCGCAAGCGGGTCGAGGAGACCCTCGACCTGCTCGGTCTCGCCGAACTGCGCCACCGCGCGCTGCACGAGCTGTCCGGCGGCCAGCAGCAGCGCGTCGCCATCGGCTCGGTGCTGACCGCGCACCCCCGCGTGCTGGTCCTCGACGAACCGACCTCCGCGCTCGACCCGACGGCCGCCGAGGAGGTGCTCGCCGCGATCACCCGGCTGGTGCACGACCTCGGAGTGACCGTGCTGCTCGCCGAACACCGCCTGGAGCGCGTGGTCCAGTACGCCGACCGGGTCGCCTACCTGCCCGGCGACGGCACCGTCGTGCACGGCCCGCCCGCCGAGGTCTTCCGGGACACCGCGATCGCGCCGCCGGTCGTCGAACTCGGCCGACTGGCCGGCTGGCGCCCGCTGCCGCTCTCGGTCCGGGACGCCCGCCGGGCCGCCGCCCCGCTGCGCGAGACGCTGGCCGCGCGCCCGGCACCGGCGCCGCGCCGCGGCGGCGCCGAGGGCGACACCGTGCTGTCCGCCGAGCGGATCGTGGTCCGGTACGGGCCGGTGACCGCCGTCCGGGAGGTCGGCCTCGAGCTCCGGGCCGGTCGGGTCACGGCCCTGATGGGGCGCAACGGCTCGGGCAAGTCCTCGCTGCTGTGGGCGCTCCAGGGCTCCGGGCCCCGGCAGGGCGGCAGCGTGCGGGTGATCCGGGAGGACGGCGGGCCGTCCAAGGACCCCAAGCGGGTCTCGGCCGCGGAGGCCCGGCGGCTGGTCGGGCTCGTCCCGCAGACCCCGACGGACCTGCTGTACCTGGAGTCGGTGGCGCAGGAGCTGGCCCAGAGCGATCTGGAATCGGCGCGGGAGGCCGGGACGACCGCGCGGGGGATCCTCGACCGCCTCGCTCCCGGCATCCCGGACGACACCCACCCCCGCGACCTCTCCGAGGGCCAGAAGCTGGCCCTGGTACTGGCGATCCAACTGGCCGCCGCACCCCGGGTGGTACTGCTGGACGAGCCCACCCGGGGCCTCGACTACCACGCCAAGGAGGCGCTCACCGGCATCGTGGCGGCCCTCGCCGCCGAGGGCCGAACCGTCGTGGTCTCCACCCACGACGTCGAGTTCGTCGCCTCCGCCGCCGACCGGGTGGTGGTGCTGGCCGAGGGCGAGATCGTCGCGGACGGCCGCACGGACGAGGTCGTCGTCGCCTCGCCGACCTTCGCCCCGCAGACCGCCAAGATCCTCGCCCCACTGCCGTATCTGACGGTCCGCCAGGTCGCGGAGGCGCTCGAACCGGCGGAGGCCGCCCGATGACCGCCGTCCGGATCCCCGGCCGGGCCCGGGTGGTCGTGGCGCTCGCCGCCTTCATCGGCCTGGTCGCCTTCACCTGGCCGTTCGTCGTCGCCCCGGGGAAGTTCGGCTCCTCCTACGCCCCGCCACTGATCTTCGGCGCACTGATGCTCCTGGTGCTCGCCGTCGTCGTCGCCGAGATCTCGGCGGGCGGCATCGACGCCAAGGCCCTCGCCATGCTCGGCGTCCTCTCCGCCGTCAACGCGGGCCTGCGCCCCCTCGGCGCGGGGACGGCGGGCGTGGAGACGGTCTTCTTCGTCCTCGTCCTCGCCGGCCGGGTCTTCGGCCCCGGCTTCGGCTTCACCCTCGGCTGCACCTCGCTGTTCGCCTCCGCCCTGCTGACCGGCGGGGTCGGCCCCTGGATGCCGTACCAGATGTTCGGCTGCGCGTTCGTCGGCCTGCTCGCCGGGCTGCTGCCACCCCTGCGGCGGCGCTGGGAGGTGCCGGTGCTGGCCCTCTACGGGGCCTTCTCCGGCTACCTCTTCGGCTTCCTGCTGAACCTCTCCTTCTGGCCGTTCTCGACCGACCCCAACAGCTCCATCGCCTACCTGCCCGGGCTGCCGTTCACCGAGCAGTGGCACCGCTACCTGCTCTTCGACCTGGCGACCTCGCTCGGCTGGGACACCGGCCGCGCCGTCACCACCTTCGTGGCCGTCCTCGTCGTCGGCCCCGCCGTCCTGACCGTCTTCCGCCGCGCCGCCCGCCGCGCCAACTTCGAGCCGGCCGTGCGCTTCGAGGCCGTGGACGTTCCGGTCGGCACCACCGCGACGGCCGGTGTCACGTCATCGCGAGATGTGGGCCCCGATGCCGTCGAGCACGAAGTCGAGGCCCATCCGGAAGGTGCGGTCGGCGTCGAGGTGGGCGGCATCGCGCACCACCGCGGCCAGCGCGGGGAACCGGCCGGTGGCCAAGGTGCGTTCCAGATAGGGCCCGAGTGAGCGCTGCCACTGCGCCTCGTCCATCCCGGTGGCCCGCTCGGCCCGCCGCTCGGCGATCTCCCGGCGCACCGCGCCGATCACGTACGCCTTGACCGCGGCGACCACCGGCATGACGGCGTCCACGTGGATGTCGCCCAGCGCGGCCACCAGGGTCTCCCCGCCGGCCAGCGCCTCCGGCCCGAGCTGGGGTCGGCCGCCCAGCAGGTCGGCGAGCCATTCGTGCTCGTGGACGGCGCTCCGAGTGGCCTCGGCGTGGGACCGCAGCACCTCCCGCCAGTGGTCGCCCACCGGCCGGATCCCGGCGTGGACGGCGTCGACCATCAGGTCGAGCAGCTCCTCCTTGCTCGCGATGTAGCCGTACAGCCGCATCGGACGGACGTCCAGCTCGGTGGCGACCTTGCGCAGCGACACCGCGTCCAGGCCGTCCGCGTCGGCGAGCCGGATCGCCGTTCGCACGATCCGGTCCCGGCTCAACGGGGCCGGCACGGGTCGATCCGGCGGCTCCGGCCTCTCCCACACCAACATGCCGCTCACCATACAACGCATCGGGCGATACAGTGTATCGACCAGTACGGTGTATCGAGATATATCGGGGTTGCATCGAAGGGGGAGGCAGTCATGACCATCGCCATCGTCGGAGCCGGTCTCGGCGGCCTGGCACTCGCCCGGGTGCTGCACGTGAACGGCATCGACTGCGTCGTCCACGAACGCGAGTCGTCACGCCACGCGCGCGGCCAGGGCGGCATGCTCGACATCCACTCCGGCCAGCGGGCGCTGCGCGAAGCCGGTCTGATCGACGAGTTCTTCGCGATCGCCCGCGGCGAGGGCCAGGACATGCGCCTGCTGGAGCCGGACGGCACCCTGCTGCTCCAGGAGGACACGCCCGACGACGCCCCGCTCGCGCGGCCCGAGGTCGACCGCACCGATCTGCGCGACCTGCTGCTGGACTCCCTCCCCGAGGGCACGGTGCGCTGGGGGCGCGCGTACGAGTCCGCCGACGGCGGCCAGCTGCGCTTCGCCGACGGAAGCAGCGCGACGTACGAGCTGCTGGTCGGCGCGGACGGCGCGAACTCCCGGGTCCGCGCGCTGCTCACCGACGTCCGCCCGGAGCACACCGGCCACAACGTGGTCGAGGTCGGCATCCCCGACATCGACCGCACCCACCCCGACCTCGCGGCGATGGTCGGGCGCGGCACCTACTGGGTGCTCGGCGGCGCAGTGTCCCTGGCGGCGCAGCGCAACGGCGACGGCCGAGTCCGCATCGGCCTCGGTTTCTACGACACCGCCGAGGACTGGTTCGCCACCAGTGGGATCCCGTTCGACGAGCCGGCCGCCGCCCGCGCCAGGCTGATCGAGCTGCTCCCCGGCTGGGACCCGCGTTTCACCGCGCTGATCGCGGCCTGCGACGACACCGTCGTGCCGAGGTCGATCACCACCCTCCCGGTCGGCCTGACCTGGCCGTCGACGCCCGGCGTCACACTGGTCGGCGATGCCGCACACCTGATGCCGCCGGTGGGACAGGGCGCCAACATGGCGCTGCTCGACGGCGCCCTGCTCGGTCTCGCGCTCGCCGCGCACCCGGACGACCTCCCGGCCGCCGTGGCGGAGTACGAACGCGAGATGTTCGAACGCACCGCCGCTGCTGCCCGGATGTCCACGGAGATCCAGGCGATGCTGCGGGCACCGGACGCCGCCCGGAAGATGCTCGCGTTCTTCCAGCCCGACTGACAGCGGCCGACCGACGGCCGCTGACCGGCATCCGCCGAGCAGGGCCGGGAGCGCCCCGGCCGGCGGGACCTCGAAGCGCCCGTCGGTCCCGATCCGTGGACACCGCGGTGGAATCCGTCGCCCCGACCGGTGGTTTGCCTCTAGGCTGACCCCGTAGCTGGTTCGCCCTGCCCGCCAGGCAGGACGTCGTAAGAGGGAACCCGGTGACGCCTTCGACTGGCCAGTCCGGGACTGCCCCGCAGCGGTGAGTGGGAACGACCGCCGTCATACGCACTGGGTCCGAGCCGGGCCCGGGAAGCGACGGCCAGTAGGTGTCCGCCCTCGACGAGGGTGGGTGTGCCCGCGAGTCCGAAGACCTGCCCGCTGCCCGTCCGCGGAGGAACCGCGGGCGGCTGTCCGATGACCTCGAGGGCGGGTCGGCGACCACAGCAGGCGGTTGAGGCACGTCCGTTCGCGGCGGCCACCGTCCGGCTCGTCGTCCCTTCGCGCCCTCGTCCCGTCACCGGGCACTTGAGGAGCAAGACTCGCGAAGGAGAGTCCCTTGACAGCGAAGTCCGCAGCCGCGGCCACCCGGGCGACCGTGCACGGCTACCCCCGCCAGGGCCGGAACCGGGAGCTCAAGAAGGCGATCGAGGGCTACTGGAAGGGCACCGTCACCGCCGACGCCCTCCGGGACGCCGCCACCGAGCTGCGCCGGGAGAACTGGCGCCAGCTCGCCGACGCCGGGGTGCTCGAAGTCCCCACCGGTGACTTCTCGTTGTACGACCACGTGCTCGACACCACGGTCGCCGTCGGCGCGGTCCCGGCCCGCCACCGGGCCGCCGTCGACGCCGACCCACTCGACGGGTACTTCGCCATGGCGCGCGGCACCCAGGACGTCGCGCCACTGGAGATGACCAAGTGGTTCGACACCAACTACCACTACCTGGTGCCCGAGTTGGGCCCCGGCACGGTCTTCGTCGCGAACCCGGCCAAGGCGGTCGGCGAACTCGCCGAGGCGCTCGCGCTCGGCCACGCGGCCCGGCCGGTGCTGCTCGGCCCGGTCACCTACCTGCTGCTCGCCAAGCCCGCCCCCGGCGTGGCGGCGGACTTCGAGCCGATCACCCTGCTCGACCGGCTGCTGCCGGTCTACGCGGAACTGCTCTCCGCCCTGAAGGCCGCCGGCGCCGACTGGGTGCAGCTGGACGAGCCCGCCCTCGTCCAGGACCGCACCCCGGCCGAACTGAACACCGCCGCCCGCGCCTACCGCGAGCTCGGCGCCCTCACCGACCGGCCGAAGCTGCTGGTCGCGAGCTACTTCGACCGCCTCGGCGAGGCCCTGCCGGTGCTCGCCAAGGCACCCGTCGAGGGTCTGGCACTGGACTTCACCGGCCCCGCCGCCGCAAACCTGGACGACCTCGCCGCCGTCGGCGGCCTGCCGGGCAAGCGGCTGGTCGCCGGCGTCGTCGACGGCCGCAACATCTGGATCAACGACCTGGAGAAGTCGCTCGCCACCCTGGCGACCCTGCTCGGCCTCGCCGAGCGCGTCGACGTCGCACCGTCCTGCTCCCTGCTGCACGTGCCGATCGACGCCGCCCTCGAACGCGACGTCGACCCGCAGATCGCCCGCTGGCTCGCCTTCGCCCGGCAGAAGGCCACCGAGGTCGCCCTGCTCGCCCGCGCACTGCGCGAGGGCACCGGCGCGATCACCGCCGACCTCGCCGCCAACCGCGCCGACCTCGCCTCCCGGGCCGGCTCGCCGATCACCCGCGACCCGGCCGTGCGCGCCCGCACCGCCGCCGTCACCGCGGACGACGCCCGCCGCCCGCAGGCCTACCCGCAGCGCGCCGAGGCCCAGCGCGCCCGCCTCGGCCTGCCGCTGCTGCCGACCACCACCATCGGCTCCTTCCCGCAGACCACCGAACTGCGCCTCGCCCGCGCCGATCTGACGGCGGGTCGGATCGACGCCGCCGCGTACCGGGAGCGGATGGAGGCCGAGGTCCGCGAGGTGATCGCCTACCAGGAGAAGGCCGGCCTGGACGTCCTCGTGCACGGCGAGCCCGAGCGCAACGACATGGTCCAGTACTTCGCCGAGCAGCTCACCGGCTACCTCGCCACCCGCCACGGCTGGGTGCAGTCCTACGGCACCCGCTACGTGCGCCCGCCGGTCCTCGCCGGAGACATCTCCCGCCCGCACCCGATGACCGTCGACTGGTTCCGCTTCGCCCAGGACCTCACCGACCGCCCCGTCAAGGGCATGCTCACCGGCCCCGTCACCATGCTCGCCTGGTCCTTCGTCCGCGACGACCAGCCGCTCGGCGACACTGCCCGCCAGGTCGCCCTCGCCCTGCGCGACGAGGTCACCGACCTGGAGGCCGCCGGCGCCGCCGTCGTCCAGGTCGACGAACCCGCCCTGCGGGAGACCCTGCCGCTGCGCGCCGCGGACCGCCCGGCGTACCTGGACTGGGCCACCGAGTCGTTCCGGCTGGCCACTTCGGGCGTGCGTGCGGACACCCAGGTGCACACCCACATGTGCTACGCCGAGTTCGGCGCGATCATGAGCGCGATCGAGGAGCTCGACGCGGACGTGATCTCGCTGGAGGCCACCCGCTCCCACATGCAGGTCGCAGGTGAACTCGCCGCCGCCGGCTACCCGCGCGAGGTCGGACCGGGTGTCTGGGACATCCACTCCCCGCGGGTGCCGAGCACCGAGGAGGCCCTCGCCCTGCTGTGGGCGGGCCTGGCCGCGATCCCGGCCGAGCGGCTCTGGGTCAACCCCGACTGCGGGCTGAAGACCCGCGGCTGGACGGAGACCCGCGCCTCGCTGGACAGCCTGGTCGGCGCCGCCCGCCGGCTGCGCGAGGAACTCGCGGGCTGAGCCGACCGACCCGCCCCGCCCCGGTCGTCGCGGACCGGGGCGGGGCGGAGCGGGCGCGCGGTCAGGGCCGACCGGGGCGGGCGCGGTCAGTCCTCGGTGCGGCGCAGCAGATAGGTATCCATGATCCACCCCTTGCGCTCGCGGGCCTCCGCGCGCAGCCGGGCGATCTCCGGCGCCTTCTCGCCGAGCGGGCCGGAGACCAGGATCTCGTCCTCGCCGCCCAGGTAGGCGCCGTAGTGGATGTGCACGCCCTCGGGCTCGATCCGGTCGAAGGCGGCCTGCCCGTCGAGCATCACCACCGCGTCCTCGGACCCCGGCGGGAAGCCCTCGGCGGCCAGCCGGCGCGCGGTGGTGATCCGCACCGGACGGCCGACCCGGGTGAGGGTGGTGCGGTGCCGGGCGGCGAGCACCGAGACGCTGCTGATGCCCGGCACCACCTCGTAGCTGAACGCGCCGGGTTCGGCCGCCAGCACCTCGTCCAGCACGGCGGTCACGCTGTCGTACAGGCTGGGGTCGCCCCAGGCCAGCAGCGCGCCGGTGCCGTCCGGGCCCAGTTCCTCGCCGACGAGCCGGCCGACCAGTTCGGCCCGGCGGCGGCGCCAGTCCTGGACGGCCTCGGTGTAGGCCGGAGTGGTCCGGTCGCGCTCGGCGTCCGGCACCTCGACCACCCGGTGACCGGGGCGGGCGTGCTCCTCGATCATCCGCCGGCGCAGCCGCATGAGGTCCTGGCGCTGCTCGTTCTTGTCGAGGAGGAGGAAGACGTCGGTGCGGGCGATGGCCTTGACCGCCTGCAGGGTGAGGTGGTCCGGGTCGCCCGCACCGATGCCGATGACGTAGATGTGCCGCATGCCCGTGATTCTGCCCGGTCAGGAGGGTGCGGGGTAACGCGGGAGCCCGGGTCCGTCCAGTCGGAGACCGGGCCGGTCGGACGGAGACCGTGCCCGTCCAGCCGGAGCCCGGGCCCGTCGGCCGGAACGCGGGCCCGTCAGGCCGAGACCGGTACCGGCCGCTGCTCCGGGCCGTCGTAGCGGGCGAGCGGGCGGATCAGCGCGTTGTGGGCGAGCTGTTCGGAGATGTGGGCCGTCCAGCCGGTGATCCGGCTCATCACGAAGATCGGCGTGAACACCGGGGTGTCGAAGCCCATCAGGTGGTAGGCCAGGCCCGCCGGGTAGTCGAGGTTGGGGTGGATGCCCCGGCGTTCCAGCATCGCGTCCCGCAGCGCGCCGTGCAGCGCGGCCAGGCGCGCGGCCTGCGGGTCGGTACTCCGGGCGACCAGGTCGTCCAGGGCGGCCTGCATGATCGGGACGCGGGAGTCGCCGTGCTTGTAGACGCGGTGGCCGAAGCCCATGACCTTCCGCCGGTCGGCGAGCGCCCGGTCCAGCCAGTCCGCGGCGCGGGCCGGGTCGCCGATCTCCTCCAGCATGTGCATCACCGCCTCGTTGGCGCCGCCGTGCAGCGGCCCCTTGAGCGCGCCGATCGCGGCGGTGACGGCGCTGTAGAGGTCGGAGAGGGTGGAGGTGACGACCCGGGCGGTGAAGGTGGAGGCGTTGAAACTGTGCTCGGCGTACAGCACCAGCGAGATCTCGAAGCAGCGGACCACCTCGGGCGCGGGCACGGCCCCGAAGCACATGTGGAAGAAGTTCTCGGCGTGCCCCAGCTCCGGGTCCGGGGCGATCGGGTCCAGTCCGCGCCGGCGGCGCCGGTCGGCGGCGACGACGGTGGGCAGCCTCGCCAGCAGGGTCAGGGACTTGGCGAGGCCGGGGACCGGGCGGCCGTCGTCCTCGGTCGGGTCCTCGGCACCGAAGAAGCTGACGGCGGTGCGCAGCACGTCCATCGGGTGGCAGGTCTCCGGGAGCCGGGCCAGCAGCTCCGCGGTGGTGCGGTCCAGCGGCCGCAGCGCGCGCTCGCGGGCCCGGAACTCGCGCAGCTGCGCCGCGTCCGGCAGCTCCCCGTACTGGAGCAGGTGGGCGACCTCCTCGAAGGAGCGGTGGGCGGCCAACTCCTGGACGGGGTAGCCGCGGTAGGTGAGCGAGTTGGTCTCCTGGACGACGGTGGAGATCCCGGTGGTGTCGGCGACGACGCCGGCGAGGCCCCGGTGGACCTCGGGTGCGGTGGTGGACATGGGGGCGGTCCCTCCGGTGCGTCAGGTGCCGGGCGTCAGGGTGAAGTCGAAGACGGCCGAGTCGAAGGCCGAGTACTCCTGGTAGCCGAGGAGTTCGTACAGCCGGGAGCGGGTCTGCATCCGGGGCAGCAGGGCGGACTGGGTGCCGTCGGCGGCGAGGGCGCGCAGCCCGTCCTCGGCCGCGCCCATGGCGAGGCGCAGCAGCGTGACCGGGTAGAGGGCGATGTCGTACCCGAGGTCCTGGAGGGTCCTGGCGTCCAGCAGCGGGCCCTTGCCGAACTCGGTCATATTGGCCAGCAGGGGGACGTCGACGGCCTTGCGGAAGGCCGCGAACTCGGCCTCGTCGGCGAGCGCCTCGGGGAAGACCGCGTCCGCGCCCGCGTCCACATAGGCCTTCGCCCGGTCGATCGCCGCGGCCAGGCCCTCGACGGCGCGGGCGTCGGTACGGGCCATGAGCAGGAAGTCCGGGTCGCGGCGGGCGTCCACGGCGGCCCGCAAGCGTCGGACCATCTCCGCGCGGGGCGTGACGGTCTTGCCGTCGAGGTGGCCGCAGCGCTTGGGGTTGGCCTGGTCCTCCAGGTGCAGGCCGGCCACTCCCGCGTCCTCCATGAGCTGCACGGTGCGGGCGGCGTTCATCGGCTCGCCGAAGCCGGTGTCGGCGTCGGCCAGCACCGGCAGGTCGGTGGCCCGGGTGGTCTGGCGGGCGCGGTCGGCGACCTCGGTGGCGGTGGTGAGGCCGATGTCGGGCAGGCCGAGGTCGGCGGCGAGCACGGCCCCGGACAGGTAGGCGGCCTCGAAGCCGAGGTCCTGGATCAGCCGGGCGGAGAGCGGGTTGAACGCGCCCGGAACGGTCAACAGCCGCCCGGTGGCGAGCCGTTCGCGCAGGGCGCGGCGGCGCTGCGAGGCGGTGGTGCGGGTGTGCAGCATGTGGGTGTGCAGCATGTGGGTGTGCAGCATCAGAACAGGCCCTCCGGCAGGGTCTCGTCGAAGTCGCGGACGGCCTGGGTGTCGACGGCCGGGAACAGCTCGTCGAGGTCGGTGGCCCGCAGCTCGGCGAGGCCGTCGGCGGCGGCCAGGAAGCGGTCCTGGTCGGTGGCCGTGACGACCCCCTCGGCCAGGGTGCGGAACTTCCGCTCGTACGCGGGCCGGTCGAACGGCCGGGCGCCGTTGGGGTGGGCGTCGGCGACGGCGAGTTCGTCCTCGACCACCGTGCCGTCGTCCAGGGTGACCACCACCCGGCCGCCGAAGGCCCGGCGCTCCGGGTCGGGGTCGTGGTAGCGGGCGGTCCACTCCGGGTCCTCGACGGTGGTGATCCGCCGCCAGAGCGCGACGGTCTCCGGTCGCGCCGCCCGCTCGGGCGCGTAGGAGCGCTCGTGGTGCCAGCCGCCGTCCTCCAGGGCCACGGCCAGGATGTACGGGATCGAGTGGTCGAGGGTCTCCCGGCTCGCGGTGGGATCGTACTTCTGCGGGTCGTTCGCGCCGGAGCCGATCACCTGGTGGGTGTGGTGGCTGGTGTGCAGGACCACGGAGCGGACGTTCCCCAGCGGGCCGGTCTTCTCGCGCAGCCGCCGGGCCAGATCGATGATCGCCTGGGCCTGGTACTCGGCGGAGTACTCCTTGGTGTAGGTGTCGAGGATCGCCCGGCGCGGCTCGTCGGCCTCCGGCAGCAGCACCGTGTAGTCGGACCGGGGTCCGTCGAGCATCCGGGCCAGGAAGCCGTCCTCGCCCTCGTAGATCGGGGAGGGGCTGGCCTCGCCGCGCATCGCCCGGTCCACCGCCTCGATCGCCGCCTTGCCCGCGAGCGCCGGGGCGAAGGCCTTCCAGCTGGAGATCTCGCCCTTGCGGGACTGCCGGGTGGCGGTCGTGGTGTGCACCGCCTGCTGGACGGCCTGGTAGGTGACCTCGGTCGGCAGCCGCAGCAGGGTGCCGATCCCGCAGACGGTGGCGGCGCTCAGATGGGCCACATGGTCGATCCGGTGCTCGTGCAGGCAGATGCCCCTGACCAGCGCCACATGCACCTCGTACGCGGTGACGATGCCGCGCAGCAGGTCGGCGCCGGTGCGGCCGGTGTGCTGGGCGACGGCGAGCAATGGCGGGATGTTGTCGCCCGGGTGGGAGTAGTCGGCGGCGAGGTAGGTGTCGTGGAAGTCCAGCTCGCGCACGGCCGTCCCGTTGGCCCAGGCCGCCCACTCGGGCGAGACCCGGACCAGGCTGCCGAACACCCGGGCGCCCGGCGCGGCGTGGTGGGCGCGGGCGTGCGCCTGGGCGCGGGCCACCGCCACCGGGCGGCGCAGCAGCGAGGCGGTGGCCACGGCGGCGTTGTCGACCACCCGGTCGACGGCCGTCGCGGCGCTGTCGGGGTCCAGTTCCTCGGTGCCGGCGGCGACGGCGGCGAGCCGCCAGGCGAGCTGCTCCTCGCGCGGCAACCGGTCGGCACTCGGGTGGACGCGGACGTGGTACTCGATCACGGGGGCTCCTCGCGGGCTTCGGCGGAACGGACGCACCACGAGCCTTTCCCACGACGGCGCCCGTGGCGAGGAAGCCACACTGCGGAATCGGGCCACGTCGGAGCGGCGGAACTGCGAATTCTGCGGATCCGGACGACGGGCGGCAGTGGTACTTTTCGCAAGCCGGGCGAGGACGCCGCCCGTTCCGCAGCTCCGTTGTTCCGCAGCTCCGTTGTTCCGCAGTTCCGTCGTTCCGTTGTGAGGAGTACCACCGGTCCCATGACACGCCCGGCCGCACGGAAGATCTACGCGCACGCCAAGCTCCGCCGACTGCGCCGCGCCCACGGCCTCAACCAGGTCGAGCTGGCCCGCGAACTCGGCATCTCCACCAGCTACCTCAACCAGATCGAGCACAGCCAGCGCCCGCTGACCGCGCCCGTCCTGCTGCGGATCGCCGAAGTCCTCGGCGTCGAACCGGAGTTCTTCTCCGACACGGACGAGGAACGCCTCGCCACCGACCTGCGCACCGCCCTTGCCGACGAGGCCTGCGGCGGCGCGGTCCCGCCCGAGGAGATCACCGAGGTCAGCCGGGACCACCCCGAACTGGCCCGCGCCATGGTCGCCCTGCACCGCCGCTACCGGGAGGCCGTCGACCACGTCGCCGGGCCCGCCGGAACCGACCCCGCCGTCACCCGGCCGCCCGCCGTTCGCCCGGCTGCCGAACCCCACGACGAGGTACGGGACTTCTTCTACACCCACCACAACCACATCGACCCCCTCGACCGGGCCGCCGAGACCCTCGCCGACGCGCTCGCCGCACCGCCCGGCGGCCGGTCGGCACCCGCCCTCGCCGCACTGCTGTCCGACCGGCACGGCGTCCGGGTGACGGAGACCGACCACCGGGACACGGCCGACCTGCGCCGCTACGACCCGGCCACCGGCGTGCTGCGCCTGTCACCCTGGCTCACGGACGGCCAGCGGGCCTTCCAACTCGCCACCCAACTGGCCCTGCTGGAGCAGCGGGAGCTGCTGGACGAACTGGTCGCCGAGGCCGGCCTCACCTCCCCGCAGGCCGAGTCGCTGGCCCGGATCGGTCTCGCCAACTACTACGCCGGGGCCGTGCTGATGCCCTACACCGCCGTGCACGCGGCCGCCGAGGAGCTCCGGTACGACATCGAGCTGCTCCAGGCCCGCTTCGGCGTCGGCTTCGAGACCGTCTGCCACCGGCTCAGCACCCTCCAGCGCGCCGGCCGCCGCGGCGTCCCGTTCTCCTTCCTGCGCGCCGACCGGGCGGGCAACATCTCCAAACGCCAGTCCGCCACCGGCTTCCACTTCTCCCGCCTGGGCGGCACCTGCCCGCTCTGGACCGTCTACGAAGCCTTCTCCGCACCCGACCGCATCCTCACCCAGGTCGCCGAAATGCCGGACGGCAAAAGGTACTTCTGGATCGCCCGGACGGTCACCCACGGCGGCCACGGCCAACGCGCCGCCCGCGCCGGCTTCGCCGTCGCCCTCGGCTGCGAACTCCGCCACGCCCACCGCCTGGTCTACGCCGAAGGCACCGCCCTCGACGACCCCCGCGCCGCCACCCCCATCGGCCTCGGCTGCCGCATCTGCGAACGCACCGACTGCGCCCAACGCGCCCGCCCCCCGGCCACCAACCCCCTCACAGTGGACCCCAACCACCGCACCCGCATCCCCTACCCGGTGCTGCCCGCCCACCCGTGACGGCACTCCCGGTGACCCGGCCGGGAGGATCACACCCAGCCGTCCCGGTCCGCGTCCACGGCTCCGTCCCCGGCGGCTCTGGCGCCGCGGACGCGCGGCTCGCAGCGCGCATGAGAGGGTCGGGCCGTCGGATCGTACGTGCGTGAGGAGTACCCGGTGGCGGGAGCGGAGTGGCCGGTCCACGGTCGGCGGCAGGTCTACGGGTCGTCGTGGGTGGAGCTGTGGCTCGACGAGGTCGACATACCCGGGACCGGGCGGATCGAGCACCACGTCGTCCGGATGCCGCGGGCCTCCACCACGGCCGTCGTCACCGATGACGACGGCCGCTTCCTGCTCATCCACCGGCACCGCTTCATCACCGGCCGCTGGGGCTGGGAGGTGCCGGCCGGCTGGGCGGACCCGGGGGAGGAGCCCGCCGGGGCGATCGCCCGCGAGGTCGAGGAGGAGACCGGCTGGCGGCCCGGCCGGGTCGAGCCGCTGACCGAGTACGACGCCATGTCCGGCATCAGCGACGCCCACTTCCGGGCGTACCACGTGACCGGCTGCACCCGGATCGGCGAGCCGCAGGACATCTCCGAGGCGGCCCGGGTGGAGTGGCTGTCGGAGGCCGAGGTGGTCGGGCTCCTGGTCACGGGCGGGATCCCGGACGGCCCCTCGCACGCGGCACTCTCCTACTACCTCGGCCCGCACCGGCTAGCCGGTGCGGGCCGCCGCTGACCGGCAGTACGCCTACTGCCCGCCGAGGAGCAGATCGGTCAACCCGGTGAGTGAGGACACCGTCCGACGGAGTGCCCGCGTCGGTCCGGTTTGCGGATCGACGGGCATCTGCCGGACCATTGCAGCCGGTGGGGTTGCACCCGGTGCGGGTCGACCTGGTCCTGACCAGCCTCGGGAGGCCCTGATGGCGGACTGTGCGCAGTGCGGGATGCCCGCGGTGATCGAGGATCTGGACGAGCAGCCGCCGCGGCCCTGGTGTCTCGGGTGTGCGACCGCGCTCGTGCGGGCCGGTGATCCGGTGCTCCGCTATCGCTCGCTCGACGGCGCGGACAGGTACGGGCGGGTCCTTTTCGGCGGCAGTACCGCGGTATTGCCGTTCCGTCCGATCGGCTGAGACCGGCTGAGACCGCTCCTCGCCCCGACGGGCGAGGAGCCGTCAGCTCGACCGGTGCGGGTGGAAGCCCCGGCCGGTCTTGCGGCCCAGGAGGCCTGCTTCGACCATGCGGGTGAGCAGCGGCGGGGCGGCGTACAGCGGCTCCTTGTACTCCTCGTACATGGACTTCGCGATGGCCTGGACGGTGTCGAGGCCGATGAGGTCGGCGAGTTGGAGCGGGCCCATGGGGTGGGCGCAGCCGTGGACCATGCCGGTGTCGATGTCCTGGGCGGTGGCGTGGCCGGCCTCGGCGAGGCGGATCGCGGAGAGCAGGTAGGGGATCAGGAGGGCGTTGACGACGAAGCCGGCGCGGTCGCGGGAGCGGATGACCTGCTTGCCGAGCACCTCCTCGGCGAAGGTGTGCACGCGGTAGAGGACGGTCGGGTCGGTGTGCAGGGAGGAGACGAGTTCGACCAGCGGCATGACCGGGGCGGGGTTGAAGAAGTGCAGGCCGAGGAGGTTGGCCGCCCGGCCGGTGGCGGTGCCGAGGCGGGTGACGGGGATGGCGGAGGTGTTGGTGGCGAGGACGGCGTCGTCGGCGGCGAGCACCTTGTCCAGGGCGCCGAGCACGTCGCTCTTGACGCGTTCGTCCTCGACGACGGCCTCGACCACGAGTTGGCGGTCGGCGAGGGCTTCGAGGTCGTCGGCGAACAGCAGGTGCGCCCAGGCGTCGGTGCGCTGCTGTTCGCTGAGGCGGCCACGGTCGACGGCGCGGTGCAGGGAGCGGTCGATGCGGGCGCGGGCGGCGCGCAGGGCGGCGGAGCCGTGCTCGCAGACGATGGTGTCCAGGCCGGCGCGGGCGAAGACCTCGGCGATGCCGGCGCCCATCTGCCCGGCGCCGACGACGGCGACCCGTCGGATGTCGTTCATGGCGTGCCTTTCCGGGGGCGGTGTCACAGGGCCGGTGCGGTGGTGCGGACGAGGTGGCGGGCGTAGGCCTCGGTGGTGAGGAAGGCGGGGAGTTCGGCGCCGAGGGCGGTGTCGACCAGGATCCGGGCCGCGTCGTCCAGCAGCGTCGGGTCGGTGCCCTGGGCGAGCAGGGCGGCCCGTTCCCGGTCGATCAGCCGCCGGACGAGGTCCGGGGTGGCGAGCGAGCCGCCGGTGAGCCGGGTGCAGTGGTGCTGCCACTGCCAGAGCTGGCAGCGGGCGATCTCGGCGGTGGCGACGTCCTCCATCAGGCCGAACACGGCGACCGCGCCGGTGCCGCCGAGCCAGGCGGTGAGGTAGCGCAGGGCGACGGCGACGTTGGCGCGCAGCCCCTGTTCGGTGGGCAGGCCGACGGAGAGCCGGTGGACGCCGAGCAGGTCGGCGGCGGTGACCTCGACGTCCTCCCGGCCCCGGTCGAGCTGGTGCGGCCGGTCGCCGAGCACGGCGTCGAAGGCGGTGCGGCAGGTGCCGACGAGTCCCGGGTGCGCGACCCAGGAGCCGTCGAAGCCGTCCCCGGCCTCGCGTTCCTTGTCGGCGCGGACCCGGGTGAGCGCCGCTTCGTTGGCGTCCGGGTCGCGCTGCGGGATCGCCGCGGCCATGCCGCCGATGGCGTGGGCGCCGCGCCGGTGGCAGGCGCGCACCAGCAGGTCGGTGTAGGCGCGCATGAACGGCTGGGTCATGGTGAGGGAGGCGCGGTCCGGCAGGACGAATCGCGGCCCGTGCTGGGCGAAGTTCTTGATCAGGCTGAACAGGTAGTCCCAGCGGCCGGCGTTTAGGCCGGCGGCGTGCTCGCGCAGCTCGTGCAGGATCTCGTCCATCTCGAAGGCGGCGGTGATGGTCTCGATCAGGACGGTGGCGCGGATCGTGCCGTGCGGGATGCCCAACTCGGCCTGGGCGACGGTGAAGACGTCGTTCCAGAGCCGGGCTTCGAGGTGGTTCTCCAGCTTGGGGAGGTAGAAGTAGGGGCCGGAGCCGGCCTCGATCTGCGGCCGTCCGCAGTGGAACAGGTAGAGCCCGAAGTCGACGAGGGCGCCGATCGCCGGGCGGCCGTCGATCAGCAGGTGGTGCTCGTCGAGGTGCCAGCCGCGGGGGCGGACGACGATGGTGGCCGGGTCGTTGCCGATGAAGTACCGCTTGCCCTCGGCCGTGGTGTCGTCGATCCGGCGCTCGATCGCGTCGATCAGGTTGAGCTGGCCGGAAACGAGGTTGTGCCAGGTGGGGGAGGTGGCGTCCTCGAAGTCGGCCAGCCACACCTTGGCACCGGAGTTGAGCGCGTTGACGGCCATCCGGCGTTCCGGGGGGCCGGTGATCTCCACCCGCCGGTCGTGCAGGCCCGGTCCGGCCCCGGCCACCCGCCAGCTGTCGTCCTCCCGGACGGCGCGGGTCTCGGGCAGGAAGTCCAGGGTGCCGCCGGCGGCGAGGGCGTCGGCCCGGCGCCGCCGCTCGGCGAGCAGCGCGGTGCGGCGGGCCGCGAAGGGGAGGTGCAGGCGGGCGACGAACGCGAGGGCCTCGGGGGTGAGGACCTCCTCGAAGCGGTCCTCGGGGGCGCCGAGGACCTCGATACGGGTGGGCAGGCTCATCCGGTTCTCCTGGAGGCGGTCGGGGGCGCCCGGGGCCCCGTCCCTCAACGGGGGCCCCGGGCGGTGGGGTGGAGGCGGCTCGTCCCCGACGGGGCCGCCGGTGTGGCTCAGTGGGACGGACCGGGGGAGTGCCCGGTCTCAGTGGAACTGCTCGGCCTCGGTGGAGCCGGTCAGGGCGAGCGTCTCCGCGTGGGGGTTGAGCGCGGTGCTGACCTGGTCGAAGTAGCCGGTGCCGACCTCGCGCTGGTGCTTGACGGCGGTGTAGCCGTCCGGCACGGCCGCGAACTCGGCCTCCTGGAGGTCGACGTAGGCGGTCATGCCGTGCTCGGCGTAGCCGCGCGCCAGCTGGAACATCGAGTGGTTGAGCGCGTGGAAGCCGGCCAGGGTGATGAACTGGAACCGGTAGCCCATCGCCCCCAACTCCCGCTGGAACTTGGCGATCTGGTCGTCGTCCAGCGCGGCCTTCCAGTTGAAGGAGGGCGAGCAGTTGTAGGCGAGCATCTTG
This sequence comes from Kitasatospora purpeofusca, assembly GCF_036010405.1. Lineage (NCBI taxonomy): Bacteria > Bacillati > Actinomycetota > Actinomycetes > Kitasatosporales > Streptomycetaceae > Kitasatospora > Kitasatospora purpeofusca. The sequence continues at coordinate 8,521,250 of NZ_CP108561.1, forward strand.
TCCGGGTGCTCGGCCTTGATCGCCTCGGCGAACTCCCGGGCCTGGGTGAGGTCCGGGGTACCGGTCTCCACCCAGATCAGGTCCGCGTACGGGGCGAAGGCGAGGCCGCGGGAGATCACCGGGGCCATGCCCGGCTCGACCCGGTAGAAGCCCTCGGCGGTGCGCTCGCCGGTGCAGAAGCGGGCGTCGCGCTCGTCCACGTCGGTGGTGAGCAGGTTGGCCGCCAGCGCGTCGGTGCGGGCGACGATCAGGGTGGGCACGTCGGCGATGTCGGCCGCGAGCCGGGCGGAGTTGAGGGTGCGGATGTGCTGCGCGGTCGGGACGAGCACCTTGCCGCCCAGGTGGCCGCACTTCTTCTCGGAGGCCAGCTGGTCCTCGTAGTGGATGCCCGCCGCACCGGCCGCGATCATGCCCTTGGTCAGCTCGAAGGCGTTCAGCGGGCCGCCGAAGCCGGCCTCCGCGTCGGCGACGATCGGCACCAGCCAGTCCGGCCCGCCGTCGGTGCCCTCGGCGGCGTCGATCTGGTCGGCGCGCAGCAGCGCGTTGTTGATCCGGCGGACCACCTGCGGGACCGAGTTGGCGGGGTAGAGGCTCTGGTCGGGGTAGGTCTGCCCGGCCTGGTTGGCGTCGGCGGCGACCTGCCAGCCGGACAGGTAGATCGCCCGCAGTCCGGCCTTCACCATCTGGACGGCCTGGCCGCCGGTGAGCGCGCCGAGGGCGTGGACGTAGTCCTGCTCGTGCAACTGCTGCCACAGGCGCTCGGCGCCGCGCCGGGCGAGGGTGTGCTCCTCGCGGACCGAACCGGCCAGGCGGACGACGTCCGCCGCCGTGTAGCTGCGCTCGATGCCCGCCCAGCGAGGGTCGGACGCCCACCGGGCGGCCAGTTCCGCCGCGTGCCGCTCCTGCTGCTGCCGTACCGACTGGGTCATGGTGATCCGCTCCCGGGCTCGTTGCCGTGTGCTGCGAAGGGATGTGCTGTGAAAGACGTGCTGCGAAGGGATGCGCTGCAAAGACGTGCTGTGAAGGGATGCGCTGCGAAGGGATGCGCTGCGAAGGATGTGACGCCCGCCACCGGACGGGCGGGCGCGGCCGGGGTGCCGGGCGGGCGGTGCGACACCGCAGGACGTGGATCCGCCGGGGACGGGCTCCAGCACCCGACGTCCGGCCGGTGGTTGGCGCCGTCCGGGTTCGGATCCCGGCCGCGGTTCGACTCTGGCAGGCGGACGGGGGTGCCGTCACCGCTGGACGGGTGCCAAGTTCTGCGAAGCCGGAACGGCGAATCGGCGAAGGCTGCGAAGGCCGGGGCGGGCCCGAACGGCTAGGGTGGGCGCCCGTCGACCAGGGAGGCCGGGGCACATGGGCAGGACCTTCGCCGGGGCGCGGCTGCGCCGGCTGCGCGAGGAGCGCGGCCTCAGCCAGGCCGCGCTCGCCCGGCTGCTCGACCTCTCGCCCAGCTACCTCAACCAGCTGGAGCACGACGCCCGCCCGCTGACCGTCCCGGTGCTGCTGCGGCTCACGGAGGCGTTCGGCGTGGAGGCCGGCTACTTCGCCCCGCCCGACACCGCCCGGCTCACCGCCGAACTGCGCGACTCCCTGGGCGAGGAGGTCGCCGCCGGGCGGATCACCGCCGGGGACCTCGCCGAACTGGCCCAACGGCTGCCCGCCGTGGCCGCCCTGCTGCTCGACGTGGACCGCCGCCGCCGCACCGCCGCCGAGCAACTCGCCGTCCTGGCCGAGGACCGGGGCCCGGCCGCGGGCCTCACCGAAGCCCGCAATCCGCACGAGCAGGTCCGCGAGTACTTCTACCGGCGGGCCAACTACGTCGACGAACTCGACCGTGCGGCAGAGGAGTTGGCGGCGCGCATCGGGGTCCGCCGGGGCCGGGTGCGGACCGCGCTGACCGACCGGCTGGCCGAGGCGCACTCCGTCCGGGTCAGCACCGGGACGGGCGGGAAGGACGACCGGCTGCACCACTTCGACCCGGTCGGCCGCACCCTCCATCTCTCGCCCCGGCTGCGGCCGGGCCAGCAGGCCTTCCGGCTCGCCACCCAGCTCGGCTACCTCGAACACGACGCGCTGCTCACCGAACTCGCCGGGCAGGACGGCCCGGAGGGCGCCCCGGCGCACGCGCTCACCCGGATCGGGCTGGCGAACTACTTCGCCGCCGCGCTGGTGCTGCCCTACCGGGTGTTCCACGGCGAGGCGGAGACGTCCCGCTACGACCTGGAGCACCTCGCCGACCACTTCTCGGTCGGCCACGAGACGGTGTGCCACCGGCTCAGCACCCTGCAGCGGCCGGGACTGCGCGGGGTGCCGTTCTCCTTCGTCCGGGTCGACCGGGCGGGCAACGTTTCCAAACGGCAGTCCGCCACCGACTTCCACTTCTCCCGCACCGGCGGCACCTGCCCGCTGTGGAACGTCTACGAGACCTTCGCCGCCCCGGGCCGGGTGCACGTCCAGGTGGCCGCGATGCCGGACGGTCGCCGCTACCTGTGGACCGCCCGCGCCGTCACCCGTTCGCCCGGCGGCTGGGGGCGACCCGGCAAGACCTTCGCCCTCGGTCTCGGCTGCGAACTGCGGCACGCCTCACGGCTGGTGTACTCGGCCGGTCTCGATCTCACCGACGAGGCCGCGGCCACACCGATCGGCCTCGGCTGCAAGGTCTGTGAACGGACGGCCTGCCCGCAGCGCTCCGCCCCGCCGATCGGCCGCCCGCTCGCCGTGGACGAGCACAGCAGCACCTTCGCGCCGTACCCGACCGGCGGCGACACCGGCTGACCGGTGGCCGGGCAACGACACCGGCCGACCGACGGTCGTGTCCGGCCGGTCCGGGGGAGCCCGCCCGGTAGCCTGCCGGGGTGCACGGGTTCGGGGTGACGGAGTTCCAGTTGGTCCTGCTGCGGCGGATGGCGGATTTCCGGCCGGAGTTGGTCGAGGACGCGGTCCGCAGGCTCGGGGAGACCCGGGCGGGGATGCGGGAGGCCAACAAGCGCTGGCAGGCAATGCTCAGGGCGCCGGGCTTCCCGGGCGGCGGACGGCGGTACACCGCCGTGCTCGGGCCACCGGAGGCGGTGGTGGAACGCCGCATCGGGGACCTCGCCTGCTCCGCCCGGCAGTGGCCGCTGCCGCTCTGGCCCGGGTTGCGGTTCGAGGTCCTGGCCGGTCCCGCCGGGGCGGGCGCGCCGGTGCTGAACGCCTGGCTGGTGCGGGCGGCGGACACCCCGCCGCCGGTCCTCCGTACGCTCGCCGACCTGCGGCCGTGGAGCTGCACGGTGGCCGATCTGGGCGCGGCGTTCCCGCCCGCCGTACCGCGCGAGGGCAGCGCGCCGAACCGCTTCCGGCTGGACTTCTCCGCCCCGGACGCCGACGGCCGGAGGCAGGCCCTCACGGCGGACTTCACCTGGGGCCTGCTCCAGGAGGTGCGGCCGCTCGACAACCCCACTCGTCCGGATCAGGACTGACGAAGCCTCAGCTCCGGTGCACCGTGCGCCCGCCGACCACCGTGCGGTCGGGCAGCAGCTCCCGCAGCTCCTCGACCGGGCAGCTCAGCGGGTCGGTCGGCCACAGGGTGAGATCGGCGAACGCGCCGGGCCGCAGGGCGCCCCGGTCGGCGCTCTCCCCGGTCAGCCGGGCCGCCGCCGAGGTGTGCAGGGCGATCGCCTCGGACCGCTCGATCGCGTGCTCGGGCCCGACCACCCCGGCCACGGTGCGGCGGGTGGTCATGCCCCAGACGGACAGCATCGCGCCGTACGGGCCGACCGGGAAGTCCGAACCGGCGGCCAGCAGCGCGCCCTCGTCGAGCCATTCGCGCAGCGGGAACAGCGCACGGGTGCGCTCCTCGCCCCAGGCCCGCTGCTGGGTGGGGGCGCCGTCGTGCAGCAGCGGGTGCTGCACGGTCACCGGGATGCGCAGGGCGACGGCCCTGGCCCGCTGCTCGGCGCGGGCGAGGCCGCCGTGCTCCACGACCAGGGTGCCGGCGGGCAGTCCGGGGCGGCGTGCGAGCACCTCCTCGAAGACGTCGAGCAGGGTGCGCAGGCCGCGGTCGCCCCAGGCGTGCACGCCGACCCGCAGTCCGCGCCCGACCACCCGGTCCACGGCGTCGGCCAGCTCCTTGGGCTCCCACAGGAGTCGACCGTGGTAGCAGGGCTGCCCCTGGTACGGCTCCTCCAGGGCGCCCGCCTCGAAGCCGCCGTCGATGCCGAACTTGACTCCCCAGACCGAGAGCCGGTCGTCCTCGTGACCGGCGGCCCGCCAGGCGTCGACGCGGTCGAGCAGGGCGTCGACCTCCTCGGGGGTGCGGACGGCGAAGCCGGAGACCAGCGCCCGCACCCGGACGGCGAGGGCGCCCTCGGCACGGGCGGCGCGCAGCACGTCGAGGTCCTCGACCGGGACCAGGCAGTCGCGGACGGTGCCGATCCCGGTGGCGGCGTAGGCGGCGGAGGCGGCGCGCAGTCCGTCGATCCGCTCGGCGAGGCCGGGCCGGGGCAGGACACGTTCGGCGAGCTCGATCGCCTTGTTGATCAGGCGACCAGTGGGGCGGCCCTCGGCGTCGCGCTCGATGACGCCGCCGGGCGGCTCGGGGGTGGCGGCGGTGATGCCGGCGAGCCGCAGCGCGGCCGAGTTGAGCACCATGTTGTAGGCGCCGCGGCGGACCAGGACCGGGTGGCGGTCGGTGGCGGTGTCCAACTCCGCGGCGGTGGGCATCCGCTGCTCGGCGAGGTTGAGCTCCTGCCAGTTGACGGTGGTGGTGATCCAGTCCCCGGCGGGGGTGGTGGCGGCGCGTTCGCGGACCAGGGCGAGGAACCCGGCCAGGTCGGTGGCCCGGTGGACGGGCACGCCGTGCACGCTGTGTCCGGCGAGGATCAGATGGGTGTGGGTGTCGTCGAAGGCCGGCAGCACGGTCGCCCCGGGCGCGTCGACGACCTCGGTGGCGGGGCCGATCAGCCCGTCCAGGCCGTGCGGGTCGGCGGACAGGGCGGTGATCCGGTCGCCGGTGACGGCGACGGCGCGCCGAGGCGGCTCGCCGGGGACGAGGGTGTGCACGGCGGCCGCGCGCACCAGCAGGTCGGCGGGGGGCCGGTGGGGCTGGGGCCGGTCGGGCTGCTGGGTCAACACGGCTCCTGGCGGTGGTGGGCGGCGGTCACCAGCCCGGTGACCTCTTCGACATGGCGCAGGCTCGGTCCGGCGAGCAGCGTGTGGAGTCCGGTGAAGACGGCCCGGGCCGCGACGGCGTTCCAGTCGGGCGGCAGCAGCGGGGCGGGCAGTCCGGGGTCCAGGTAGGGCAGCCGCCGCCACTGGGTGAGCATCGGGACGTAGTCGCGGAACGCCTCGGCCGGGTCGGGGCCGGAGTCGGGGTCGCTCCCGCAGGCGGCGAGCACGGGCCGCCAGGTGTCGGTGAACGCGGCGTACTGGCCCTCGATGGCGGGGAAGTCCCACCAGGCGGCGACGGCGGTGCGCAGATCGGTGAATCCGGCGTACTCGGCGGAGAGGAAGAGGTGGACGTACGCGTCCAGGCCGAGGCGTTCGAGCAGGCGCCGGGCGTCGGGCAGGACCCGGGCGGGCGCCAGCCAGACGCCGGGGGCGGCGTTGCCGAAGCCGAGCCAGCTGAGCCGGGAGCGCAGGGTGTGGCGGTGGGCGCGTTCGGACTCGGGGACGGAGAAGACGGCCACCACCCAGCCGTCGGAGAGTTCGGCGGGTTCCAGGCTGCGGAAGATCCGGCGGTCCCCCTCCTCGAACACCGGGCCCATCGCGGGGGAGAGGCGGTAGCCGGTGCCGGACCCGTCACCGCGTTCCTGGAGCAGGGTCCCGGCCTTCTTGAGACGGGAGATGGCCGAGCGGACGGCGGGTGCGTCGACGTCCAGCTCGGCCATCAGGGCGATCAGGTCGGCGATGGATATCCAGCCGCCGAGACGGCGGACGAACTCGCCGTAGACGGTGTGGATCAGCGAGCTCGGCCGGGGCGTGCTCTCGGTCATCCGGATCTCCTCCCGACGGCTCGTGGTGATCATAGCGGTGGCACCCGGCAGGGGCGGGTTCCCGGCTCCGGCCGAGGCGGTCCGGGCCCGGCGCCGGTTCGGGCCCGGGTCGGGCTCAGGACTCCGCGAACGCGCCGGAGAGCAGGTGGCCGGCGCCGGGGGCGAAGGCCGGCAGGCCGAGGGCGCGCAGCAACTGGTGGGCGGTGCAGACGGCCGCCGAGACGACCGGTTTGTCGAGCCGCTGCTCGGCCTCCTCGATCGCCGACAGCGAGGGCATCTGCACGCAGGCGGACAGCACCACCGCGTCGGCCCGGCTGTGTGCGAGGCCGGCCGCGATGTCCGGCAGCTTCGCCGGGTCGTGGGCGGCGACATCGAGGTTGTCGGCGATCTCCAGGGCCGCGAAGTCCACCACCTCGATGCCCTCGTGGCCGAGGTAGTCGACCACCGTGCGGGCCAGCGGGCGCAGATAGGGGGTGACGACGGCGACCTTGCGGGCGCCGAGCGTGTGCAGCCCGGTCACCAGCGCGCCGGCGCTGGTGACCACGGGCGCGGCCGCGCCGTTCTCCACCGTGCGCCGGTGCAGCCGCTGCTCGGCCTCCCGGTGGTAGCCGGGACCGGTGGCCATCACGGCGACCAGGCAGGCGTAGCCGAGCACATCGACCCGGGCGTCCGAGAGTTCGGCGGCGCACCGGTCGGACTCGGCGTCCATGGCGCGCAGTTGCTCGGGGGTGACCCGGGTCATCCGCATCCGGCTGGAGTGGAAGGTGAAGCGCTCGGGCGCGACCCGTTCGCGGGCCCGCAGCAGGGCGGGGACCTCGGTCTCCATGGTGACGTTGGAGCTCGGGACGATCTGGCCTATCCGGTAGCTGGTGGTCATCGGGGCGGGCTCCTCTGCGGGGGTGGGCGGCCGGTCAGCGGGCGTCGACCACGGGGTTGGCGAGGGTGCCGATGCCCTCGATGGTGGCCTCGACCAGGTCGCCGGGCCGGAGGAACTGCGGGGGCACCATCCCGGCGCCGACGCCGGACGGCGAGCCGGTGGCGATGACGTCGCCGGGTTCCAGGGTGACGCCGGAGGAGATGTCGGCGATCAGCCGGGCGATGCCGAACAGCATGTGGCGGGTGTTGGAGTCCTGCCGCAGTTCGCCGTTGACCCGCAGGGACAGGTCGAGCCGCTGCGGGTCGGGGATCTCGTCGGCGGTCACCACGACCGGGCCGAACGGCGCGTAGCTGTCCTGGCCCTTGGAGAAGAACCACTGGCCGGAGCGGCGCTGGTCGCGGGCGCTGATGTCGTTGACGATGCTGTAGCCGAAGACGTGCCGCAGGGCGTCGGCCTCGGTGACCCGGTGGGCGGGAGTGCCGATGACGACGGCGAGTTCGCACTCCCAGTCGAGCTGCTCGGTGAGCTCGGCGTTGTGCAGGATCGGCTGGCCGGGGCCGGTGACGGCGGTCGAGGGCTTGCTGAACAGCACCGGCCGGTCGGGCAGTTCGCGTTCGGTGTCGAGGGTGCGGTGCGACTCGGCGACGTGCTCGACGTAGTTGAGCCCGACGCCGACGATCTTGCCGGGCCGCAGCGGCGCGCGCAGCACCACCTCGGCGAGCCGGCGTACCAGGGGCCCCTCGCCCGGTGCGTCGGTGAGCAGTTCGCGGACGGAGGCGAGGGTCGGTTCGCCGGCCGCGACCAGGCCCAGCAGGTCGGACGGCAGCCGGACGCCGGAAACGGCGGCGAGGGCGGACAGGTCGGCGACCCGGTCCCCGGCGAGCAGGGCGCCGGGGCGGGGGGTGTCGTCGCCGGGGGTGCAGTAGGTCAACAGCCGCATGGGTGCGCGCTCCTGGTCACGGGGTGGTGGTGGGCTGGTGCCCGTCGTGCTCCGGGTAGGGCTCCTCGCGGTACAGGCCGAGCGAGTGCATCACCGGGAAGTCGTTGAAGGAGAACAGGCAGGCGTCCTCGCCGGGGTCGAGGTTCGCGTGCTCGTGCCAGGCCCAGGACGGCACCACGAAGATGTCGCCCTGCTGCCAGGTGAAGCGGTGCCCGGCGACCACCGAGACGCCCCGCCCCTTGGCGGCGGTGTAGATTACCGAACCGGTGTGCCGGTGGGCCCGGGTGGCCTGGCCGGGGCGCAGCAGCTGGAGGTGGGCGCCCATGGTGGGCATCACCGAGCCGCCGGTGACCGGGTTGGTGTACTCCATGATCACCCCGTCCCAGGGCGAGCCCTCGGTGGCGCGGGCGAGCCGGGTGAGCGCGTGGTAGCTGGGCTCCCAGGGCCAGCCGAGCAGCGGCGAGTACGGCCGGGTCCACTTCTCGACGCCGTACGGCAGCAGGTTGCCGCTGTAGCTGAGCAGCGAGGAGTTGGCCACCGGTCCGGGCCGCTGGTACAGCTCGGGGTGCACCTCGTAGAAGTTGGCGTCGAGCATGTTGACCAGCGGGATGTCCAGGCCGTCCTGCCAGATCACCGGGGCGTCCTCGGACTCGTTCCCGTGCTCGTGCCAGGCGCCGTTGGGCGTGATCGCGAAGTCCCGCGGGCCGACCTTGAGCTTCTGGCCGTCGACGATCGTCCAGGCGCCGGTGCCCTCGTGCACGAAGCGCAGCGCGGAGGCCTGGTGGCGGTGCGCGGTCATCGCCTCGCCGGGGCCCATGATCTGCAGGCCGGTGTACAGCAGGCCGACGGCGGCGCTGAGTTCGCGGCGGCCCGGGTTGACCAGCATGACCACCCGGCGGCCGGCGTCGTCGGCCCTGACCAGGGGCAGCGCCTTGCGGACCAGCGGGCGCAGGTCGGCGTAGCGCCAGAGCACCGGCACCGACTTCGGCTGCGGGTACCAGGGCTCGATCTCGTTCGCCACGGTCCACAGCGCGCCCGCGTCGACCTTGGCCAGCTCTTCGTAGTAGGCGGCGAGTTCGGCACTGTCGGCGACCCGGGCGCGGCCGATCCGGTCGTCGTCGTAGTCGGTCATTCCTCCTCCTTCGGGGGCGGTTCGGGAAAGGTCAGCGGCTGCAGCGGGCGGTTGTCGACGTGCAGCCGGAAGACGTCGAAGCGGTTGTAGTGGCCGACGATGTCGTGCATCTGCTTGGGCCGGACGCAGTCGCCGAGGTCGATCTCGGCGTACACGATCCCCTCCTCGTCGACCAGCGGCTCGGTCACCGCGCGGCCGTCGGGCCCGAAGATCCCGGACAACGCGCTGCGCGGGCGGGAGAGTTGCTTGCGGAGCTGCTGGTCCTCGCCGGCGATGGCGTCGACGATCTCCGGCGAGATCGTGGAGCAGGAGACGACGGTGAAGACCTTGCCCTCGAAGCAGTGTGCGGCGGCGCGCAGGGCGATCGCCTCCGCCATGTCGTAGTCCTCTGGGGCGACCGGCAGCGCGATGTAGCAGGCCGCGTGGACGAGTTCGCCCTGGGCGAGGAGGGTGAACCGGGCCAGCGGGTTGGTGTTCTCGCCGCAGGCCAGTGCGCCGAGCGGGCCGACGGCGGTGTCGTGGACCCGCAGCGTGCTGCCGTCGCCCGGGGTCCAGGTCAGTTTCTCGGCCCAGGTGGGGACCAGTTTGCGGTGCACGCTCAGCAGTTCGCCGTCGGCGTCGATGACCAGCACCGTGTTGTAGAGCACCCCGAGGCTGTGCCGGCCGCGCTCGTTGATGCCGATCACCAATACCACGCCGGCCCGGCGGGCGGCGGCGCGCAGCGCGTCGACGTACGGGCCGGGCACGTCCACCGAGGCGCGGTAGAGACGCTCGTACCAGGGTGAGCCCTGGACCGGGTTCATGGTCCAGTTCCAGTACGGGTAGCCGGGGACGAACACCTCGGGGAAGACCACGAGGGTGGCCCCGTGCTCGGCGGCCTCGTGGATCAGGGCGACCGCCTTGGCCACGGTGGCGGCGGGGTCCAGGAAGACGGGCGAGGCCTGTACGGCGGCCGCGGTGAAGCGCGGTCGCCGCAGCGCGGCGGCGATCGGCTCGGTCATCGTTCCTCCTCGGTGCGGGCGGTGCCGACGGCGCGGGCGGTGCGGGCGGTGCGGGAGGTGTCATGGGTGCCTTCGGCGCCGCCCGGCCGCCAGCGGCGGTGCACCGGCGGCTCGGGTTCGCGCACCAGCCGCAGCCTCGGCGCCACCCGGTCGGAGCCCGGCCCGGGCGGGCGCCGGCTGCCCGCCGCCCACGGCCCGGGCCAGCGGGCGCCAGGACCGGTGTACCCCTGCTCGGCGGCGGCATGCAGGGTCCACAGCGGGTCGTGCAACTGGGCCCGGCCGACCGCGACCAGGTCGGCCCGCCCGGCCAGCAGCACCGAGTTGGCGTCGTCGTGCCCGGAGATCGCGCCGACCGCAACGGTGGGCAGACCGGTGGCCGCGCGCACCAGCTCGGCGAACGGCGTCTGGTAGCCGCGCCCGTACGGCGGCCGCTGGTGCGCCACCACCTCGCCGGTGGAGACGTCCACCGCGTCCGCCCCGCCGTCCCCGAGGGCCCGGCAGATGGCGACGGCCGACGCCTCACCGGTACCGCCCGGCGCCCAGTCGCTCGCCGAGATCCGCACCAGCAGCGGCCGTCCGGCCGGCCAGACCTCGCGGACCGCCGCCAGCACCTCCAGCGGCAGCCGCAAGCGCTGGGCGAGCGGGCCGCCGTAGCGGTCGGTGCGCCGGTTGGTGAGCGGCGACAGGAAGCCGGAGAGCAGGTGGCCGTGGCCGAACTGGAGCTCCAGCACCTCGAAGCCGATCCGGGCCGCGCGTTCGGTGGCGGCCGCGAAGTCCGCGACCACAGCGGCCAGTTCGATCTGGTTGGCCTCGTGCGGCCGAGGGCTGTCGGCGTCCCAGGGCAGCGGCGAGGCGGCCAGCAGCGGCCAGCCGTCCGCGCCCAGGGACCGGCCGATCCCGTCCGGTCCCGGCACCGAGGTGGCGGCCCGCCGCCCGGCGTGCGTGAGCTGGATCCCGAGCGGGGTGTCGCTCACCGCCCTGATGTCGGCGACGAGTTCGCGCCAGGCCGCCTCCTGCCGGTCGTTCCACAGGCCGGGGCAGTGGTCGGTGGCCCGGCCCTCCGGCGTGACCGCCGTCATCCCGGCGATCACCAGCCCGGCGCCGCCGAGCGCGTGGGCGGTCAGCTGGGCCCGGTCGAAGGCACTGGGCAGCGCCTCGGGGGAGGTGAAGGTGGCCAGCGGCGGCACCACCACCCGGTTGCGCAGCTCCAGCGCGGCCAGCTTCAGCGGCCGGAACATGGGCGGCACCGCCGCCGCCCCGGCCGGATCGGCGCCGCCCGCGAACGCCGCCTCCACCGCCGCGACGAACCCGGGGTCGCGGGCCCGGAGGTTCCCGTAGGTGACCCGGCGGCTGCGGGTGAGCAGATTGAACGCGAACCGGTCGGCGTCCTGCCCGGTCCGCCGGTCGATCGTCTCGAACCACTCCAGACTGGCCTGCGCCGCCCGCTGGGTGGACTCCACCACCGGCCGCCGCTCCGCCTCGTACGCCGCCAACGCCTGCTCCACCGTGGGCTGTTCGTCCAGGCTCGCGGCCAGGGCGAGGGCGTCCTCCAGGGCGAGCTTGGTGCCCGAGCCGATCGAGAAGTGCGCCGAGTGCGCGGCGTCGCCGAGCAGCACCACGTTCCGGTGCCGCCAGGTGGCGTTGCGCACCGTGGTGAAGCGGATCCAGCGGGAGGCGTTCGGGATCAGCCGGTACCCCTCCAGGTGCGGGGCCAGCAGTTCCGCGCAGCGCCGCACGCTCTCCCCGTCGCTCTCGCCGCGCGCGAACTCCCGGTCGGCCAGGGCCTCGAAGCCGCCCCGGCGCCAGGCGTCCTCGGCGATCTCGACGATGAACGTCGACCGTTCCGCGCTGTACGGGTAGGCGTGCACCTGGAGCACCCCGAAGTCGAAGCGCTCGACGAGGAAGGTGAAGGCGTCGAAGACCTTGTCGGTGGCGAGCCACATGTAGCGGGCGTGCCGCTCGTCCAGCTCCGGCCGGAAGATGTCGGCGTACGCGGCGCGGGTCGCCGAGTGGATGCCGTCGGCGGCGACCACCAGGTCGTACTCCTCGGCGAGTTGCCCGACCGGCGGCGCGGGCGTGCGGTAGCGGACGTCCACCGCCAGCTCGTCGCAGCGCCGTTGCAGGATCGCGCGCAGCCGGTTGCGGTCCAGCGCCGCGAAGCCGTGGCCGCCGCTGGTGCGCACCTGCCCGGCGTACCGGACGTCGATGTCGCTCCAGCGCGCGAACTCGGCGCCCAGTGCGGCGAACACGGCCGGGTCGGCCTGGGCGATGCCGTCCAGTGTCTCGTCGGAGAACACCACTCCGAAGCCGAACTCGTCCTCGCGGCCGTCCCGTTCGAAGACGGTGATCTCCCGCTCCGGTGCCAGCTGCCGGGCCAGCGCGGCGAAGTAGAGCCCGCCCGGACCGCCGCCGATCACCGCGACCCGGCGGGCCGTTCCGGCCGCGGGAGCACTTCCACTTCTCCCGGTCACGGGCCCACTCCCGCTCCCGGTCACCGGATCGCCTCCGGTTCCTGCCGTCCGGCGCCGGACAGCGCCCGGCGCACCGGTTCCGGCCAGGGCTCGGTGCCCTTGGCCTGCGGCGCGGCGTGCACCACCGACATCCGCCCGCCGGCGGCCGGGCCGTTCGGGCCGTGCACCTCGAAGGCGTAGTGCAGCGAGGAGCCGCCGATCCGCTCGACCCGCAGTTCGACCCGGACCAGGTCGCCGAACCACAGCCGTTCGCGGTAGTCGGCCTCGAAGTGCACCCGGGGGATCCGGCCGAACAGCCCGTCCAGGCCCAGCCGGCGCAGCAGGGTCGCCTCGGCGGCCTCGGCCCAGCGCTGGACGGCCGAGAAGTGGTAGTGCCCGGCGGCGTCGGTGTCCGACCACTCGACCCGCCGCTCGACGGTCACGCTGGCGGGTTGCGGACCGGCTGCCGCCGCCGTTGCGGGCGCCGGATCCGGCGCGGCCCGGCGGCGCAGCTCGGCCCGGGCCAGCTTGCCGGTCGCGGTGCGCGGCAGCGCGTCGACGAACTCGACCGCGCGCGGGTACTTGTAGGGCGCGATGGCCTGTTTGACGTGCTCCTGGAGCGCCCGGACGGTGTCAGGACCGGCGGCGACGCCGGCGCGCAGCACCACATAGGCCTTGACCACGGTGCCGCGCCGCTCGTCCGGCGCGCCGACCACGGCGCAGTCGGCGACGTCGGGGTGGTCGGCGAGCACCTGCTCCACCTCGGGCCCGGCGATGTTGTAGCCGGAGGAGACGATCATGTCGTCATTGCGCGCCCGGTACCAGAAGTACCCGTCGGGGTCGCGCACATAGGTGTCCCCGGTGAGGTTCCAGCCGCCGCGCACGTACTCGTGCTGGCGGTCGTCGCGCAGGTAGCGGCAGCCGGTGGGGCCCTTGATGGCGAGCCGCCCGGGCTGTCCGTCCGGTACCGGCCGGCCCTGCTCGTCCAGTATCGCCGCCCGGTAGCCGGGGACGGGACGGCCGGTCGAGCCGGGGCGGATGTCGTCGTCGGCGGCGGAGATGAACACGTGCAGCAACTCGGTGGCCCCGATGCCGTCGATCAGCCGCTGCCCGGTGGCCTCGCGGAACGCCTCCCAGACGGCGGCCGGCAGGTGCTCGCCGGCCGAGACGCACCGCCGCACCCCGGCGAGCCGGTCGGCCAGCCCGGCGGCGAGGATCGCCCGGTAGGCCGTCGGCGCGGTGAACAGTACGTCGACCCCGTGCCGGTGGACGTGCTCGGCCAGTTGCTCGGGCGTGGCCTGCTCCAGCAGCAGGGTGGCCGCGCCGGCGCGCAGCGGGAAGACCACCAGGCCGCCGAGCCCGAAGGTGAAGGCGAGCGGCGGGGTGCCGGCGAACAGGTCGTCGGCGGTGGGGCGCAGCAGGTGGCGCGAGAAGGTGTCGGCGTTGGCGAGCACGTCGCGGTGGAAGTGCAGGGTGGCCTTGGGCCGTCCGGTGGTGCCGGAGGTGAAGGCGATCAGCGCGACGTCGTCGGCGGCGGTCGGGACGGCGGTGAACGGGTCGGCCGTCGCGGCGCAGCGCGCGGTGAGGTCCTCGGGCCCGGGGCCGCCGTACGGCACCACGGTCAGCCCGGGGGTCGTGGCCTGCTCCAGCTCGGCGAGGAAGCGGTGGTCGCAGAGGGCGAGTACGGGCGCGGCGACCTCGTGCAGGGCGGTCAGCTCGGCCGCCCGCAGCAGCGGCATGGTGGTCACCACCACCCCGCCGGCTTTCAGCACTCCGAGCCAACAGGCCACCAGCCAGGGCGCGTTGGGCCCCCGCAGGAGGACCCTGTTGCCGGGTACCAGGCCCAGCGGCCCGGTCAGCAGCCGGGCGACCGCGTCGGCGTGCCCGCGCAGTTCGCCGTACGACCACTCGCCGTCCGGCGTGACCAGGCAGCGCCGGTCCGGGCCGAACCGCTCGATCGTCGCGTCGAGCAGCTCGTGTGCGCAGTTCAATCGGTCCGGATAGGACAACTCCGGTAGGTCGAAGAGGAATTCGGGCCACTCCTCGAAGGGTGGCAGGTTGTCGCGACAGAACGTGTCCACGTGCGCGGAGGGCGAGAGCTCCATGGGTGGGCCACCTCATCGGGCGAGCGGGAGTGAGGCAAGTATCGCGCTTCGGTGACGCCAGTCAAGAGAGCGATACATACATTCGGCCCAGTCCCCGCCCGGTCCCCGCCCGGTCCCCGCCCGCCGTCGGGCTGCCACCGCGCTGCCACCGCGCGGCCCGCGCTACCGCGGGGTGGACCCGTCGCCGCGGAAGGGAGCGCCGTGACCGGGCACGATGAGGTCCGCGACGGCCAGCACCCGGAGCCGGGAGGCCCGCAGCAGCTCGCGGTCCGGAGCCACCGGGTCCTCCGCCGGTCCGGCCGCGTGCCACCACAGGTCGCCGGCGAACGCGACCACGCCCTCCGCCGTCCCGGCCAGCAGCGTGATGTCCTCGGCGCTGTGCCCGGGAGTGCGGATCAGCCGCAGGGACGGGGTCAGCTCGTACCCCTCGGCGTCCCGGTTCGTCCACTGGTGGCCCCGGTACTCGACCCGGTGGTCGTGCACCCGGGCCCGGCCGAAGAGGCCCACGTTCATGGTGTTGTCGGGGTGGTGGTGGCTGAGCACCACATCGGTGATGTCCTCGGGGGCGAGGCCCAGGGCGGCCAGCGGGCCGAGGATGTCGTCCTGGCTCGCCACCATGCCCGGGTCGAAGATCACGTGCCGTGCGGCGTCCGTGACGTAGGAGACGGTGGCGGCGACCCCGGGGCCGGTGGAGCCCACGTAGCCGGTGGTCAGGACGTGGAAGGCGGCGCTGCGGCCGAGCGGAGCGTCGGTGAGGAGAGCGTCGGTCAGCGGGGCGTCGGTCAGGGAAGCGTCGGTGAGGAGAGCGTCGGTCAGCGGGGCGTTTGCGATCGGTGCGTTCGTCATGCGTCGATCCTGTCGAACGCCCGCGCCCCCGACGAGTGGCACAGATGCCAGCGATCGCAGGAAAGATGCCAGTCTCCCGCCGCCCACTGTGCCACACTCCGCGGATGGCCCCCTTCACCACCGTCGCCGCCTACGTCCCGCCCGGTGCCGGCATGCTCGCCGTCGGCATCGTCGCCGAGGTCTTCGGCCCGCACGGGGCGGAACTGCCGGGCTTCGACTTCGCCCTCTGCGCCGACCGCCCCGGCAGCGTCGACACCGACCTGGGCGTGCCGCTGGCGATCGCCCACGGCCTGGACCGGCTCGCCGCCGCCGACCTCGTGCTCGCCCTCCCCGGGGCCGGCTTCCGGACCCCGCCCCCGCCCGTCGTCCTGGACGCCCTGGTGGCGGCCCACGACCGCGGTGCCCTGGTCGCCGCCCACTGCGTCGGCACCTTCGCGCTCGCCGCCGCCGGCCTGCTCGACGGCCGCCGCGCCACCACCCACTGGCGCTTCGCCGGACTGCTGGCCCGCAGCCACCCGGGCGTCACCGTCGAACCCGAGGCGCTCTACCTGGACGACGGCCGGATCACCACCGGTGCGGGCGCCGCCGCGGGCTTCGACCTCTGCCTGCACCTGATCCGGCGCGAGCACGGCGCCGCCGTCGCCAACCACATCGCCCGGGACATGGTGCTGCCCTCCCACCGCGACGGCGGCCAGGCCCAGTACCTCGCCGCACCGGTGCCCGAGGACGGCGAGGACGAGCGACTGGCCGAACTGCTCGGCTGGGCCCGCGCCAACCTCCACCGGCCACTGCCGGTCGCCGAACTGGCCCGCCGCGCCGTGATGAGCAAGCGCTCCTTCCTGCGCCGCTTCACCGCCGCCACCGGCACCACCCCGCACGCCTGGCTCGGCGAGCTGCGGCTGACCGCCGCCGAGGAACTCCTGGAGACCACCGACCTGCCGGTGGAGGAGATCGCCCGCCGGGTCGGCTACAGCGGCGCGGCGGTCCTGCGGGAGCGCTTCGTCCGCCGCCGCGGCGTCCCGCCCCGGGTCTACCGCCGCTCGTTCTCCCGGGTGACGGGGTGACGGGGTGACGGGGTGACCGGGGCCGAGGCCGGGCCCCGGCCTGAGCGGCTGCCGCGGGCCGTCGGCCGTCCCCGCGGTCAGCCGCGTGCCGCGCCCCGCCCCCGCCCGTCCGCAGGCCGCCCGCGCAGCCACCGCAGGGCCGCCTCCGCGGCGTTGGCCCCGCACATCCCGTGCACGCCGGGCCCGGGCGGGGTCGCCGCGGAGCAGAGGAAATGGCCGGGCAGCCCGGTGGCGTAGGGGTGCAGGGTGGCCCGGGGGCCGAGGACCAGCTGACGGACGTCCTTGGCGCCGGTCATGATGTCGCCGCCGACGAAGTTCGGGTTGTCGGCCTCGAAGGCGGCCGGGCTGCGGACCGCCCATCCGAGCACGCGCTCGCGGAAGCCGGGCGCGAAGCCCTCGATCCGGGCGATCACCGCCTCGGTGGCGTCCCCGGTCCAGCCGTGCGGCACATGGGCGTACGTCCACAGCGGGTGGACGTCGCCCGCCGAGCGACCGGGGTCGGCCAGGTACTGCTGGCCGACCAGCACGAACGGCCGCTCCGGCATCCGCCCGGCGGTGACGGCGCGCTCGGCGGCGGCCACCTCGGCGAAGCTGCCGCCGAGGTGGACGGTCCCGGCGCGGCGGGCCGGCTCGGCCGTCCACGGCACCCCGCCCGCCACCGCGAAGTCCACCTTGAACGCGCCAGGCCCGTGCCGGAACCGGCGGTAGGCGCGGGCGGTCCGGGGCGGCAGCCGGTCGCCGAGGACCGCCGCGACGGCGCCGGGCGCGAGGTCGTACAGGACGAGGTCGGCGGGCGGCAGCCGGTCCGCCGAACGGACCGGCACACCGGTCTCGACGACCCCGCCCAGTTCGGTGAGCAGCGCGGCGAGCGCCCGGGTGATCGCCCCCGAGCCGCCGACGGCGACGGCCCAGCCGTACCGGTGCCCGGCCGTCAGCAGCCCGAGGCCCACGGCGGCGCTGAGCGGCCGGTCCAGCGGCTGGAAGGCGTGCGCGGCGGCCCCGCCGAACAGCGCCCGGGCCCGCTCCCCGCCGAACGCCCGGGCGACGGCGGTGGCCGGGAGCAGGGCGGGAGCACCGAAGCGGGCGAGCCGCAACGGGTGGCGCGGGACCCGCAGCAGCGGGCCCATGAGGTCGTCGGCGAGCCGGTCGTACCCCGCGACCGGCCCCTCGAACAGCTGCCGCCAGCGCCGGCCGTCGGCGCCCCCGAGTCCGGCGGCCGTCGCGGCGACCGAGCGGTGCAGTACCCCGGCCGTGCCGTCCGCCAGCGGGTGCGCGCAGTCGATCTCCGGCAGCCGGAACTCCAGTCCGAACCGCTCCAGGCCGAGGCCGCGCAGGAAGGGCGAGCCGATGGTCATCGGGTGGACGGCGGAGCAGTGGTCGTGCAGCAGCCCGGGCACGATCGCCTCCCCGCTGCGCGCCCCGCCGCCGATCTCCCCGGCGGCCTCCAGCACGGTCACCCGCACACCCGCCAGGGCCAGCCGGACGGCGGCGGCGAGCCCGTTGGGCCCGCCGCCCACCACTACCGCGGTAGTCATGCGGCCAGCATCCCGTACCGGCCGGCCGTCGGCGCCGTCAGTGCCGTCAGCGCTGCGGCACCTCGCAGCCCTCCGGGCCGCAGGCCCCGCCGGTGTCCGCGCCGCCGCTGTTCCCGCCGACGGTGTCCCCGCCGACGGTGACGAGCGGCACGACCGTCCGGCTCTCCCAGGCCTGCTCCAGCGCCGCCGTGAAGGTCTCGGTCGGCTGCGCGCCCGAGACCCCGAGCCGCCGGTCGAGGACGAAGAACGGCACCCCGGTGGCACCCATCGCGCTCGCCGTCGCCTCGTCCTCGCGCACCGCCTCCGCGTAGGCGTCCGGATCGGCCAGCACCCGGGCCGCCTCCGCCCCGTCGAGACCGGCCTCGACCGCCAGCTCGGCGAGCCGCCCGGGCGCGAACGCGGACCGCTCCTCGGCGAAGTTGGCCCGGTAGAGGGCGTCCAGCAGCTCCGCCTGCCGCCCGTGCCCGGCCGCGAAGTGGAGCAGCCGGTGCATGTCGAAGGAGTTCGCGGCATCACGCCCCGAGCGCAGGTACGCCAGCCCCTCGGCCTCGGCGTTGTCGGCGATCCGCTGCTCCGCCGCCTCGGCCTGCTCCAGCCCGAGCCCGTACTTGGCGGCGATCAGCGGCACCACCGGCCGGGCCTCCTGCGGCGCCCGGGGGTCGAGCTCGAACGACCGGTGGACGACCTCCACGGCCTCCCTGTGCGGGAAGCGCTCCAACGCCCGCTCGAACCGCGCCTTGCCGATGTAGCACCACGGGCAGTTGATGTCGCTCCAGATCTCGACGCGCACGGGTCGCTCCTGTCCTCGCCTGGTGGCGGGTCCTTCCCGCGCACACTCCGGGGAGAACATCCGTGAGGAAGTAGATATTTCTCCCCATGAACCATTCCCTGCTCCATTCGGCCGCCCGTCGGGCCGGCATCGACCCGGCCCGGGCCAAGGCCCCTTCCCGCCCGTCGAATTGGTGCCGGTCGCGCCGGACTCCCGCCGATCGGGTGAATGGGGCCGGGGTCGGCGTTTCGCCCACGAATCAACGCGGTGGCGGCGTGTAGCTTCCGGTGCCGATCGACCCGTTGTCGATCAATCCCTTCCGTGCCACCGGACGCTCCCCTGCGCGCCCGGCGCGGACCCCTGCCACCCCTCCCGGAGGACCCGCCCCCATGCGTTCCCGCCATCTCGCCGCCCTGTCCCTGGCGGCAGCCCTGCTGGTGACCGGCACCGCCGCCACCCAGAGCGCCGCCGCCACCACGCTCCCGGTCACCGAGACCCAGGCGGACCCGACCGACTGCCCCAGCGAGCAGTACCGGCCGACCGCCGAGGACAAGAAGAACTTCTACTGCGGCTTCAAGGAGCTCGGCCCCCGGAACCTGCCCACCACCGGGGTCGCGAAGCTGCTGAAGAACTACGACCGCTTCGGCGGCCTCACGCCCCAGCAGTTCCTCTCCTGGTACCGCGACGGCCTCGACTGGAAGTACCCGGCCGAGGACGGCTTCCGCGACGTCAACGGCACCATCGACCGGACCACCGTCGAGATCCCCGCCGGCACCAAGCTCGACCGCTTCGGGCTCTACTACGGCCGCTACCTGTCGAAGACCGGCACGTCCTTCCCCGAGCGCGCGCTCCCGCCGGACAGCCTCAACCCGGTGGTCGAGGAGGGCAAGGAGGTCGACAGCTACCACTGCTACGGCGTGAAGCTGCCCTTCAAGGTCGAACAGGGCGGCATCGCCTCCGGCTTCGCCCAGCCCGGCAAGGGCATCCAGCAGTACCTGAACGAGAAGCTGAAGCCCGTCGAGTTCGGCACCGACTCCTACAACGTCAAGACCCTGCTGGACCGGAAGTACCTGGAGGCGCTGCCCGACGCCGCCTGCCTCGCCTGACGCCCGCGCAGCCACGGGCCCGCCCGCCCCACCGCCACCGGTGGGGCGGGCGGGCTCATGACTCGATGATCCGGCCCGCCGAGGGGTTGGCGAGGATCAGGCCCAGGAGCTGCGGGTCACCGACGTACCGATAGGTGGCGTCCGAGCTCTCCGGCTCCGCGGCGCCGGGAAGGACCAGGTCGAACATGGTCATGTCGGCGCCGAACCGTTCGGCGAGGATGTTGAACACCGATCGGGAGACGGTGAGGGCCGCGATCGGCTCGGTCCGGCGGAACGGCCGACCTCTGAGGCGCCTGCGCAGCTGCGCGGCACCCGGCAGCCGCTCGGGGGGAGGGCCCTGGAGGACGGAGACGGCGATGGCTGTGCGCGGGCCGCCGTCGGGGGCAAGCCGCTTGAGCCGGTCGCAGAGGTCCAGGACGACGCGTCCGGCGGTGGCCAGTGGATCGGCGGGCTCGACGATCGTGAGCAGGAGGTCGGCGCCGAAGCCGGGCGACGGACGGACCAGTCTGCTGTCGACACTGGAGGAGCCCATCACCTCGGAGAGGATCCGGTCCAGAAGGAGCACGGCCTCTTCCTCGCCGGTGCCTGTCTGAACGGCCAGGTACAGGTGATCTGTCGGTGCCTCCTGGGAGATGACCCGGAACAGCCGGTCGAGCGCGGCCCGGTGTTCGACCGGCAGGTCCTCGGACCGGATCCGCGCCTGCGACAGGCCTTGGAAGAGGGCGCGCAGGAGCCACTCCGCACCCGCGCTGTCGCCCCGGTGGAGGTCGGCGGCCCGCATGCGCTCGACCAGGGCGCCGAGAGCGTCGAAGCGGCGGTCGGCCAGGAGGAGTCGTACTACGAGGTGGGCGAACGTGGAGGCGCCGTCGGTGTCGACGTGTTCGGAGGCGAACGCGACCAGCGCGAGCATGATCGGCTGCTCGGTGTCCAGCCAGGCGCGGGCCCGCGCACGATCGCGGAAGCGGACGGTGGAGTACGGGCTGCCGGGCACGGAGGCGGCCTCCGCCGAGACCTGGTAGTGCGTCAGTAGCCTTGTGAGCGCGTTCTCCCGGTCGTCGGGGCCGGCAAGGTCCTCGCCCAGGCTGAGCGCGTAGAGCCGGAGCAGCGGGTGGAAGTACCAATGTTCCTGGGTCGCTGCGGGCTCGACCAGGTGAGCCTGGGCCAACTCCACCATGAGCTGCTCCGCCACCAGGATGTCGAGGTTGGCGACTCCGGCGGCGACGTCGGTGGAAAGCTCGGGGTACGGGTACACGGAGAGCAGCCGGAACAGCCGACCCGCGCTGCTCGACAGCTCCACGTACGACTCGGTGAACGCCGCCTTCAGACTCCGATCGTGATAACTGATCGCGTCGAGCCGACGGCGGGGGTCGCTCAGCTCCTGGACCAGGGTCGTCACTGGGCGGGCCGGATGACCGGCCAGACGCGCGGCACAGATCGCCAGTGCGAGCGGTAGGCCGTCGCACAGCTCGGCCAGGGCCGCAGCCTGCCGGGGAGCGTCCATGAGGCGAGTGTCGTCGGGCAGGACCAGCTGGAGGCGGTTCCGGAGAAGCTGGACGGAATCCTCCAAGGTCATCACCCGGAGGTCGAACCGGGTGGCGGCGATCGGCTGCGAATGGCGGGAGGTGACGAGGACGGTGAGCGGGCCGTCGACCGGGAGGAACGGATCGAGGTCGATGGACGGTGGCACATTGTCGAGTACGAGCAGGATCGGTCCGGCCGATCCGGCGAGTCCGGTGATAACCGTTCGGAAGAGCTCGGCCTGATCACGGGGGTCCGGCGGCACGATCTCTCCCGGTACATCCAGCGCGTACAGGAGGGCGGCCGGGGTGTGCGGGCCGGACGGCACGGAGCTGTTCGGATGCTTGCGCAGGTCGAGGTAGAGCGCTCCGCCGGGGTACCAGCCGCGCTGCAGAACCGTGGTGGCGGCCCGGAGGACCAGCTCGGACTTCCCCACCCCGGGGGGGCCGGTGATCACAGCGGTGCGGGTCGGGAGCTGCCCGGGTTCGACGGGTGCCAGGAACGACAGCAGCGCGGCGAGAGCCTCAGCGCGGCCGGTGAACGCGGGGGCCGGCACGGGGAGGCCGGACCGCGCCCGGGAGATCGGAGCCGGCAGACGCAGCGTCACTGGTCGGCCCTGGACCGTGACGTGGACGGCAGCTTCGTTGCTGCGCGTCCGGGGCGGCGACGGATCGGGTGCGGGCAGGGCGCGCGCCAGTTCCGCGTCGAGGTCCGTCTCGGCGAGGACGTCCGGTATGTGCGGCAGGCGCTGCGCCAACCGTCGCAGGGCCGTGGCCTGGCCGGAGTCGTCCGGGTCGTACGCGGGGCCCAGCCGCGCCACCAGCTCGTCCAGTACATCGGCGGTGCCGAGGCTCCGGAGTTCGACGATCGTGGCGCCCGTCGGCCGGAGTTGGGGGTCGCCCGTCGTGACGAGCACGCAACCCCGCCCGAGGGGCTCGAAGGAGAACCTGTACCCGGGCTGGGCGGGCCAGCCGTCCCGGGGGAAGCTGTCGAGAACGACGAGCCAGTCCCGGTGCCGTTCCAGCCGATCGCGCAGGGCGGCCGGGGAGGACGCGATGTAGGGTTCGTCGGCAGGGGAGAGGGCGGACCAGAGCTGACCGAGCCCGCGTTCCAGGGAACCGGGCGAGTGCGCGTCGATCCAGTGGGTGAAGCTGTGGCGCCCGCCGTACGCCTGGACGTACTCCTGGACCAACCGGCGTCGCCCCGTACCGGCGTCGCCGACGACGACGACCACGGCAGGCTGCTCGGGCGGTCCGGACGCCGCCCGGTCGGGGTCGAAGGCGGCTGCCAGGGCGGCGAGTTCGCGTTTCCGGCCGATCATCCTCACCGGTTCCGGCGGGCTCAGTACCGGCCGGACCGGGGACAGCCGATCGGGCCGGAGCAGTGGCGGGTCCGGCCGGGGCATTCGGGTGGCCCCCGCCCCGCGCGCCGTCCGTGTCACCGCCTCGGCCAGCCGCGCGGCCAGCGCGGCGTGCTGGCCGCCCGCGCTCGCGAGCACCGTCACCGCGACCTCGGCGAACGGCAGGCTCCGCGCCGACAGCCGCACCTCACCGCCGTCCCCCTCGCCGTCGCCGCCCGCGCCGACGAGCCTGGCGACGGCGCGGAAGTCGCGGGTGCCGCCGAAGGTCGCCGCGACACGGCCGGACACCTTGGTGAGCACGTGCTCCAGCACCTGGACGGCCTCGGTGCGGGTCAGCTCGGCGAGCAGTTCCTTCCGTACGCCGTCCCGGAAGTCGTAGACCTGCTCGTCCGGGTCGGTGGCCGCGCCGCCCCGGGGTGCGATCAGCCCGGAGAGGAACAGCTCGGCGAGATCGGTCTGCCCGGACTCCGGCACGGCGGCCCGCTGGACCAGCCGCATCACCGGCAGGCTGAGCGGCGCCGCCGCCAGGTGGCAGGCCAGCCGGTACGCGGCGGGCGAGCTGCCGGCCCGGAACCGGGCGACGCGTTCGGCGGGCGTGGCCGGGGTGCCGGCGGGACGGGTCGGACGCTGCCGCTCGGGCATTCCCGCGATCGGTGCGGCGAGCATCGGCGTCCACCCGGACGTGCGGCCCGCGGTCAGGTCGGCCCACGGGGTGATCCAGTCGGCGTCGACCTCCAGCACCGGCAGCCAGCGGATACCCGCTCTGACCTCGGCGCCCCGGCTGCCGGGCGGGATGCCGGGCAGGGCCGCGTCCGAGCGGAAGGCCGGGACGGGTCGGCCCGCCACGGAGGCCCGTGCGGCAACGAGGGCCGTGCGCAGCGCCGTCCGGTGCCAGAGCCGCCGGGGCAGCACCTGGAGCGCCGCCGTGGGCCGGGCCGCGGCGACGCCGGCCAGGAACTTCGGCAGTTCCTTCCCGTACCAGGCCGGGCCGACGCCGTCGGTGAGGACGAGCAGGATCCGCCGGTCGGTGGGGTCGTGGAGCGGCCGGGACCAGTCGGCCCTGGCGGCGGCGGGTGCTCCCGGGCGGCGCCGGTGGAACGGCGCGAGCGTCGGGACCTTCCGATCGGTGTCGAGCGCCCAGCACCGCACGTCGGCGAAGGCGCCGTGCCGCTCCAGTAGGGTGCTCAGCTCTCCGGCCAGCCGGTGCCAGACGGCCATCGTGGCGCCGGTGTCCACCAGCAGGTCGACCGAGAAGCGCGGCTGCTGGGCGGGTCGCCAGACGGGGAGCAGGATGCCGGTCTCGGCGGTGGCCTCGGCCGTCGCCTCCTCGTCGAGGGTGGCCCGGCCGGGGGCGTCGACCGCGCGGCGCAACGGGCGCAGGGCCCGGGCCAGGGCGAGGCCGCCGTCCAGGGCGGCGGGCTGGGTGACCCGGATGACGTGGCCGCCGGCCCGGTCCGTGTTGCCGGGCTCGTCGGCTCCGGGGTTCGCGGGGCGACCCTGGCTCCCGGAGCGGTGGTGCAGCGCGACGTGCGGTCCGGTGGGCGGGCGTACGGGCGGTGGTGGCGGGGGCGGTGGGGGCGGTAGGACGACGACGGGTGCCGGACCGATCGGGGTCCGTCCGGCGGGCAGGGGCGGCGAGGACTGCCACGGTACGACGGTCGACTTCGGCCGGGCCCGTGCGGGCCGCGGCGCTGCGGACGGTCGAGGTACGGAGGGCATCGCTAGTGGTGGGGTCGGCGGGGACGGAGGCGACGGCGGCGCGGGCGGCGGCGGCGGCTCCAGCAATCCGGCCAGCCCGGCGATCCACAGGACGTCCGCGAGGTCCTGCGGCTGCGGCCCGCCGTCCGCCTGCCGGAGCAGCCCGGCGAGCGCGTCCGTCAGCCCCTCCGCCGGCCCGCCCGGTGATGCCGAACCCATCGCCGCTCAGCTCTCGTTGAGCGGACGGAGCAGGGCGTCACGTACCGCGTCCCGCCCCTGCTGGTCGGCCCTGAGCACACGTCCGGCCATCAGCAGGGCGTTCAGGAGCTGGTCGTTGGCCAGTTCCGCCCCGTCCTGCTGGCGACGGAGGAACTTGGCGATCAGATCGGTGGTCGCGGCTGCGGCGGCCGTTTCCTCGCCCAGGTGGGCGGCGACCATCGCGGCCAGTCGCTGCTCGTCCGGCGCCCGGATCTCCAGCCGGACGCAGCGCCGCAGCAGTGCGCTCGGGAAGTCCCGCTCGCCGTTGCTGGTGAGGACGACCAGCGGGAACTGCGCGCAGCGCACCACACCGCCGCGCACCACCGCCGTCCGGCCGTGGTCGGCCGTGCCGACCTCCTGCGGGTCCGGGCCGAGCCGCAGCAGTTCGGGGATCTCGAACTCGCCCTCCTCGAAGACGTTCAGCAGGTCGTTGGGCAGGTCGATGTCGCTCTTGTCGATCTCGTCGATCAGCAGCACCCGCGGCGTCCGCCAGGGCAGCAACGCCGTCCCGAGCGGGCCCAGCCGCAGGAACCTGCCGATGGCGGGGGCCGCGCGTTCCTCCGGTGGGGGAGCGATCAGGAAGTCCTCCTCGGGCCCGCCCCGCCGCAGGGCCAGGCTCACGGTCCGGTCGTCCCCGTGCAGGCGGGGCTCCGGAGCGTCCGGGTGACGGCCGTTCCGGGTGAGTCCGGCCTCGTGCAGCCGCCCGATCGCGTCGTAGCTGTACAGGCCGTCACGCAGGCTGGAGCGGCTGCTGATCGACCAGCGCAGCACCGGGCCGAGGCGCAGCTCGTGGGCGACCGCGTAGGCGAGGGTCGACTTGCCGACACCGGGCTTGCCGGTGATCAGGAGGGGGCGGCGCAGGTGCAGGGCGAGGTTGACCAGCCGGACTTCCCGCTCGTCCGCCTGGTACGCCGCCGCCTGCCGGACCCGGCCGAGCCGGCGGGCCGTGGAACCGGCCGCCGAGTCCTCCGGGGGCGGTGCCGGCAGGAGCGCAGGATCGCCGTCCGAGTCACCGAAGGCACGCCACGCGGGTGCGGGCGGGAGCCCGGCGATCCCGCCGTGCGGGACGCCGATGCCCCGGTAGATCCACCAGTCCTCGGTCATGGGCGCTCCTGGCTTGCTTCGTGTCGCTCCGGGTTCCGCAGGGCGGGGGTTCGCGGTACGGCGTTCGCGCTCATTCGGCCATCCCCTCGTAGGGGTAGTCCTGGTCCGGGTCGACGCAGTCGGGATCGTCCCAGAGCAGCGTGAGCGTTCGGTCCGGGGCCGGAGTCGGGTCCCGCACCCTTTTTCGGTGCTTGAGGACGGTGTAGGGCAGTTCGGCCAGCCGGGTGGGTTCGTGCTTCCGGAGGTCCTTCAGGAGGGTCTCCTTGCCTCCGGCGACCCGCCGCCAGAGCAGCACGGGCACACCGTCGAGGTACATAGCGTCGTCCACCGCGCGTTGCATCGCGGGGTCGAGCTGCTCGTACGGGACATCGAGGCCCATGCAGGAGAGCTCGTGTTGATCAAAGATCCAGTCCGCCAGACCTTCTGCGTCGGCCGGGCCGAGCGGCGGCCAGCCGATTCGTTCGAGGACCTCGGTCGGATCGGCTCCGTGGGTCCCGAGGTACTTCCAGCGTTTCCGCCACTCACTCCGGTCGAGGTTGTAGTCGAGGTACCGTTCGAGCTGTCGGACCACCACCGGGTGCTGCTGGCCCAAGTGTCGGTCGGCGGTTCCGGTGGACCAGAGTTCGGCGGCGTACCCGAGGAGGGAACGCGGTAGCAGGAACTCGATCCGGACCGGCGCGGTCGGATCGAGGAGCGCCAGTCGCAGTTGCTCCCAGGCGGTCAGTCGCCCGCCACCGGAGGCGAACAGCTCGCTCCTGGTGAACTTCCCCTCGTCGCGGTGGCGGCCGACCCGCCAGAACTGCCCGCCGGCCAGCGGCTGCCGGTAGTAGGCGACGATCAGGCGGTACAGCGGGTCGCCGGTGTCCGGCGAGCTCTCCTCGTCGAGTCGAATCTGGACGATCAGCCGCTGGCGGGGGCCCGCCGCCGGGGCGGGCGCTCGGTCGGCATGGGCGGCGAGGAACCGGCGCAGGGCCGGGAGCGGTTGTTTCCGAGTGGCTTCGAGATGGTCGCCGAGCGCGCGGAGGAAGACGACCAGCGGGCCGAGCAGGTTGTCGTCGATCCGGCTGACGAGGAGGTCCAGGATTTCGGGCAGGTTCATCCTCGCCGTGTCGCGCTCCTGTACCCCCGGGATGTCCTCCGGCAGGTGACTGGCCGGCGCCGTCGGATCCTCGATGACGCTCAACTCAAATATCACCTGGAGCAGTTCGCCGCATGGAAGGTCGTCGCCGCTCTTCAGGACCTTCAGGACGAGCTTCAGCCATTCCCCTGCGCGCCTCTTCGGAGCCAGCTCCTCCAGTGCCTCGGCGAGGGAGTCCAGCGCGGTCCGCGGATTGCGGGAGGTACGGATCGCCCGGAGGATCTCCCGGACGTGCGAATTCGGGATGTAGTCCGCGCGGATGCCTGCCTTGATGCCGAGGCTCTTCGGCGACGCGTTCATGATCCCGAGGACGTCCTGGCGGAAGGTGAACTCATACATCTGGTCGAAGAAGAAAATGATCTTCAGGAGAACATCCTCGGCCCCTTCCGGCCACGGCCCCCGGCCGACCGGGGGCGGGAACGGTGTCGTGTGCATCGGGCTAGCCGTCCTCCCGCTCGCCGAGGGCGCGGCCTACCACGGCGTCGAGCGCGTCGAGTGCGCCGTCGTCCGGGGCGAGTTCGGCCATCGCGGTCCGCAGGGCCCGCAGGGCCGACCGGCCGTCGCGGAAGCTGCGGCAGGCGCGCACGATCTGGTGCAGGTGGGTACGGCGGTCGGGGCGTTCCTCGGCCTCGAAGGAGTGCGTCAGGCCGAGGTGCGCACCCATGGTGTAGAGCAGGTCGTAGCGGCCGTCGGCGCGGCGCAGCAGCTCGAAGGCCATCAGGGCGTCGACCAGTTCGCCGTTCCCGGGTGGTGCCAGTGGTCCGGGCGGGGCGACGCCCGCCGTACCCAGTAACGCGGTCAGCGCGCCCACCGGGGTGTACCAGCCGCCCTCGTCCCGCTGGAAGGAGCGGCTGCCCTTGAGTACACCCCGCACCAGGCCGTCCCCGTCGACCAGCATGCTGCCGCTGTGGCCGTCGCGGATTCCGTCGCCGCGCACACCGAGGTACCGGTCGGCGAGGCCGACGACCCGCAGCCGCAGGGTGTCGGGCCGGACGCCGGGGCTCGGGGTGTGGGTGGAGTAGCCGAGGGCGGTCAGGACGGTGTCCGGTTCGGCCTCGGCGGCCGCGAGCCGGACCACCGGGTGGCCGGCCCAGTCGGGGACGCCGAGCAGGGCGAGGTCGGGGAAGGGGTAGAAGCCGCTGCCGTTTCCGCTTCCGTTGCCCTCGCCCGTCTCCGGGGCGAGCCGGATCCGGTCGGGCGGGACGGCGTGCTCGCCGGACTCGTGCCGGACGCCCACCGGCTCCGCCGCGCGCGCCGCCCGTGCGACCACGTGCGCGGCGGTGACGGCGAGACCCGGCGCCACCAGGAAGCCGCTGCCGCGGAAGCCGCCCGCGACGGTGATCACGACGGTGCTGCGGCGCAGCGCCTCGGTCGTGGCGAGGTCGGGCCGCGCGGGGACGGTCACTCGGCGTCGGCCGCTCTGGGGGCCGGGGCGTCAGCGCTGTCGGAGGCGTTCCGCGTGGCCGGAGCCGCATCGGCCGCTGCGGCCTCCTGCTGCCGGCGGCGCTCGGCGAGGTCCCAGGAGAGGCGGACGGTGAGCCCGGCCTCGCTGCCGGCCTCGGCGATGACGCCGAGCAACTGGCCGGACTTGACGGCCAGTTTGAGTCCGAACTCGACCTCGAAGGTGTCGGGGGAGCCGGCCTCCCCCTGGGCGATGCTCTCCGCCGCCCAGCGGCCGACGCCCTGGACGGTGCTGCGCACCTGGTCCAGCGTCAGTGCCACGGCCGAACCGAGCTGCGAGGCGGCCCGTCGGCCCCCGCCCCAGCCGGCGTCGCCGGAGTCCGCCCAGACGTCCGAAGGGGTCTCCGGCTGCTGGAAGTTCACCTCGCCGATGACCTCGGCCCGGACGGTCGTGCCGTCCCCGAGATCGATCGTCACCGTTTCGGCCATGCGTGTCCGCCCCCTTGGAGATCCCGCCCCCCGACGGTCCCTCACCATACCGGCGTCCTCGCACCGTGTGGCTGTGATGACCAAGTCGGCCCGTTGGTAGGGGAGTCGGGCGAGGGCGGTCAGGCGTCGGTGGGGAGTGGCCGGGCCGGGCGGCCGGCCGGTGGGGCGGTGCGGGGGTAGCGGGGGAGGGGCAGGTCGAGGGCGGCGGTGGAGTGGGAGGGGAGGGCGAAGGCGGTCGCGACCTCCGGCGGGAGGTCGCGCAGGCCGAGGAGGCCGGCGGACAGCCGGGCGGTGGCGCGGTGCCAGTCGTTGATCCGCCGCATCAGGGTGTGGCCGGTGCCGAGGACGGTGTAGCCGCAGACCCTGGCCCCGGCGGCGCGGCCGCGGGCGGCGAAGGCGCGGGTGCCGGCGGGGGAGGTGATCCGGTCGAGGTCGCCGTGCAGCATCAGGACGTCGCGGTCGGCGAGCTGCTCGCACGGGTCCTCGGCCGGGCACCACGGGGCGAGGGCGACGACGCCGGTGACGACGGGGTGGCCGGCGGCCCGGAGGGCGGCGCGGCCGCCCATGGAGTGGCCGACCAGGACGGTCGGGACCGGGCCCAGCTCCTCGGCGAGGTCGTCGAGGGCGGCGATCGCGTCCTTGGCGGCGTCGGCCCGCTCGCCGTTCCAGCCCCGGTGGCGGTAGCGGACGGTGCCGACGGCGACCCCGGCGCCCTCGGTCTCCCGGCGCAGCGCGTGCACGAAGCCGGCCATCCGCAGGCCGGCCAGGTTGACCGGGCCCGGGCGGGAGAGGCCGTGCTCCTGGCCGCCGTGCAGGACCAGCACCGCGGCGTCGGGCCGCTCGGGCAGCCCGCGCCAGACCAGCGCACGGTGCCCGCCGGCGCCGGAGCTGTTGCCGGTGCTCCTTCCGGCGCTGTTGCCGGAGGTGGTGCTCCGGCCGTTGCCGCCCGTCCTGATCCCGCTCACGCTGTCCCGTTCCCGCCCGCCGTCCGGGCCGTGCCGCGGACGGCCGTCCGTACCGTGTGGACCGCCACTGTATGCACGGGGTGCCGGGATGTTTCCATCCGTTCTCCATATTCCGCCCGGGCCGCAGGCGCGGGTGGTACCGCGGGGCGGGGCGGTCAGACCGCGAGCAGGCCGTTCTGCCGGACCAGCCAGCAGATCGCGGTCAGCCGGTGCACCGCGAAGTCGTACCCGACCGGCTCGCGCCAGCCGATCTCGGCGAGCCGGTCCAGGAAGCCTCGCGCGTAGTCGGACAGCTCCGCACGGTTCAGCCACCGCGGCTGCAGCTCCGGCCCCTGCGCGTACAGCAGCTCGCGCAGCTCGGCGGCGTGCTGGTCGACCGCCGCGACGAGGCAGGGCTCGAAGGCGAGCTCGGCCAGCCGGGGGCTGAAGTCGGCGACGATCCCGGGCAGCGGGCAGCCGTCCGGCCGGTGCGGCGGGGCGGCGGAGTCTGAGGGGAGGCGCCGGGGCGACTCGTCGGGCGTGGCGGACATCCGTCCACGGTAGGCGAGCACGGTGCCGGGGCAGGCGGCCCGGGGAGGAGACCTTGGCCACCCCGGGGCGCGGCCCCGCCCGGCACCCCGCCCGGCACCCCGCCCGACACCCCCGCCGACGGCCCCGCTTCCCCGGTTCGGGCGTGGGCACGGGGTGGTCTGTACCAGAATGGCCGGTATGGATCTTCGAATCTTCACCGAACCCCAGCAGGGCGCGAGCTACGACACCCTGCTCCGGGTGGCCAGGACCGCCGAGGAGCTGGGGGCCTTCAGCG
The DNA here is from genome assembly GCF_036010405.1 of Kitasatospora purpeofusca. Taxonomy (NCBI): domain Bacteria; kingdom Bacillati; phylum Actinomycetota; class Actinomycetes; order Kitasatosporales; family Streptomycetaceae; genus Kitasatospora; species Kitasatospora purpeofusca. Next base: position 8,551,786 of record NZ_CP108561.1, read on the forward strand.
CCTTCTTCCGCTCCGACCACTACCTCAGGATGGGCGGCGCCAGCGGCCTGCCCGGCCCGACCGATGCCTGGATCACCCTGGCCGGCCTGGCCCGCGAGACCAGCACGATCCGCCTCGGCACCCTGATGACCGCCGCCACCTTCCGCCTCCCCGGCGTGCTGGCGATCCAGGTCGCCCAGGTCGACGCGATGAGCGGCGGACGGGTCGAGTTCGGCCTCGGCGCGGGCTGGTACGAGGAGGAGCACACCGCCTACGGCATCCCGTTCCCGAAGGAGAAGTTCGGGCGGCTGGAGGAGCAGCTGGAGATCGTCACCGGTCTCTGGGGCACCGCACTGGGCGAGACCTTCGACTTCGCCGGGACCTACTACCGGCTGAGCGAGTCGCCCGCGCTGCCCAAGCCGGCCCAGGCGAAGATCCCGGTCCTGGTCGGCGGCACCGGACCGACCCGCACCCCGGCGCTGGCCGCCCGGTTCGCGGACGAGTTCAACCTGCCGTTCGTGTCGGTGGCGGACACGGTGGCCCAGTTCGGCCGGGTCCGGACGGCCGTCGAGCGGGCCGGCCGCAAGGCCGACGACCTGGTGTACTCCAACGCCCTGGTCGCCTGCGTCGGCCGGGACGACGCCGAGGTGGCCCGCCGGGCCGCCGTGATCGGCCGCGACGTCGACGAGCTGAAGGCCAACGGCCTGGCCGGCACCCCGGACGAGGTGGTGGAGAAGATCGGCCGCTACGCCGCCGTCGGCAGCGAGCGGATCTACCTGCAGATGCTGGACCTGGACGACCTGGACCACCTGGAGCTGATCGCCTCCCGGATCGCCCCGCAGCTCGGCTGACGCGGCTCCCGGGCCGGGGCCCGCCGGTCCCGGTCCGGGCCCCGACCCCCGCTCCCCTCCGCGCCGTTGTGACGCTCCCGGAGCGCTTCTGTGACGATCCTGGAGCGATAAAGGCTCGGTCCGGACCCGGTCTGACCATTAGTCTTTACTCTCTCTTGAAGGGGGAAAGCTCCTCGGGAGGAGGGGCCGGGAGCACCCGGACCGGTGGGGAAGCAGGGGGAGTGCCGATGTCGGACGTGCAGGTCTTCGGGGCGGCTCGCGACCGGGCGGCGGCCCACGACCGTACGGCCCGCGCGGTGCCGCGCCCCGGCTGCCGGGAGCTCGCGGCGGAGCCGTCGGCCGGTGTGCTGCGCCCGCGCGGCCTCCGGGACCTCCGCTCCGTTCGCGGCCCCGGTACCGCGCCGAGCGTCCTGCACTACCCGGCGGGCGACCTGGTGGTGGTCTCCGGATTGCCGGGCAGCGGCAAGAGCACGCTCATGCGCCGCTGCGTGCGCACGCCGATCGTGGACTCGCAGCTGGTCCGCGAGGAGTACGCGTCCCGTGTCCCGTCCTGGCTGCCGTACGCCCTGTACCGCCCGCTGGTGCGCCTCGCCCACTACCGGCGGCTGCGGCGCGCGGTGCTCGCCGGCGGGCCGCTCACCGTGCACGACTGCGGGGCGGTGCCGTACGTGCGGCAGTGGCTGGCGCGGACCGCCGAGCGGCAGGGGCGCAGGGTGCACCTGATCCTGCTGGACGCCAGTGCCGAGGAGGCCCGCGACGGTCAGCGGGCACGGGGCCAGGCCGTCTCGGCGTACGCGTTCGCCCGGCACCGGGACGCGGCGCACCGGCTGCGCCGCCGCCTGGCCGGGACGGGGCGGCCGCCGACGGGCTGTGCGTCGGCCGTGGTACTCGACCGGGCCGGTGCGCGTGCCCTGCGGGAGATCGTCTTCGCGGCGTCGTAGTCTCGCCGGAGGCGGTCCGGGCGCCCGGTTCACCCCGTTCGTCCCGTTCCGCCGGTGGCGCGCCGCGCCGCGGGGCAGACGGGGTGTCACGTTTCGGACAGACCGGGGCCGGTACTGTGCGCATGCGCGCGACGGGAAATGCTCCATGTGCGGTGCCGTTCGACCGCTCAAACTTCCGGGTTATGTCCGATTTGCCGTCAGAAGTTCCAGGCCGGAACGCATCTGACGCGTACACGCGACCCTGCGTAGCCTGTGGCTCGGCGGCCCCCCTCAACCGCCGTCCCCCCACCACCCCCCTCAGGAGCGCAGATGCGTCGTTCCGCCCGTGTTCCCTCGCGTGCCACCGGCAGATTCCTCGGCGCGGCCGCCGTCGCCGCCGCCCTCGGGCTCACCCAGTTCGCGGCCCCGGCCGCGTTCACCACCGCCAGCGCGGCCGCCAAGGCCCCGACCTCCACCGAGTGCAGCACCGGCGAAGCGGCCCAGGGCTCCGTCGCCCAGGACTCCGCGGCCCGCAAGCCCGCCGGACACCCCACCGGCCAGGAGCCCAACGCCCTCACCGACGCCCAGGCCAAGGCGATGGACAGCGACCTCCAGGGCCGGCTGGCCCAGCTGGCGCACTCCGCCCAGGGCAACACCCTGCTCGCGCCCGGTGAGCTGGCCGCCACCACGACCGTCCCGGTGTACGTGCACGTGGTCCACTCGGGCACCACCGGCAAGCTGTCGGCCGCCACCGTCGGCAAGCAGATCGACGTGCTCAACGCCGCCTACAGCGGCCAGGGCACCGGCAACACCGCGAGCCAGTTCCGGTTCCAGCTGGTGGCCACCGACTACACCGACAACTCCAGCTGGTACAACGGCGTCAGCCCGGGCTCCAGCGCCGAGAAGGCGATGAAGACCAAGCTGCGCAAGGGCGCGGCCAACGCCCTCAACCTCTACACCGCCAAGCTCGGCCAGTCCCTGCTCGGCTGGGCGACGTTCCCCAGCTCCTACCGCTCCAACCCGAGCGACGACGGTGTGGTCATCCTCGACTCCTCGTTCCCCGGCGGCTCCTCCGCCAACTACAACGAGGGCGACACCGCCACCCACGAGGTCGGCCACTGGCTCGGGCTCTACCACACCTTCCAGGGCGGCTGCTCCGGCCAGGGCGACTACGTGGCCGACACCCCGGCCGAGCAGAGCGCGGCCTACCAGTGCCCGGCCGGCCGGGACACCTGCACGGCCACCGGTGTCGACCCGATCCACAACTTCATGGACTACACCTACGACTCGTGCATGACCCAGTTCACTCCGGGCCAGGTCGCCCGGATGGCCAACTCCTGGGCTGCCTACCGGGCCTGACGGGCCCCCTCGGCCCGCACGGGCCGCACCCCGAGACGCTGGCGGGTGCGTGGCGACTGCGCCGCGCACCCGCCAGTACCAGTTGCAGGGCCAGTGTCGGTGCCGGTTCCGGCGCGGCCATGAGAGGCCGAATGTACCGGTTGGTCTAAGTTTGGCGGGATAAGAGCAGGTCGGACGAGCCGGTCGAACCCGTCGAGCAAGGAGCAGCGGCATGGCCAACAGCGCGAACCCCAGGATCGTCGTCGGTGTGGACGGCTCGCCCGCCTCGCAGCAGGCCCTTCGCTGGGCGGTCGACTACGCCCGGCTGGTCGGCGGCACCGTCCACGCCGTCGCGGCCTGGGAGTACCCGGCGTTCTACGGCTTCGCCGGGGCGAGCGTGCCCTCGCCCGAGTTCAACCCGGAGGAGCTCGCCGGCCGGATCCTCTCCCAGGCCGTCACCGAGATCGCCGGCGCGCGGCCCGAGGTGCCCGTCGTCGAATCGGTGGTGCCGGGCAACGCCGCCCAGGCCCTGCTGGAGGCCTCCGGCGCCGCCGCGCTGCTGGTGGTCGGCAGCCGCGGCCGGGGCGGATTCGCCGGCGCCCTGCTCGGCTCGGTCAGCCGGCACGTCACCGAGCACGCCACCTGCCCGGTGGTCGTGGTCCGCCACGGCGTGGCCGGCGGCACGGCCGGCGACGCCGGGTGACCGGAGGGCGGTGGCGCGGCGGACCGCCGCGCCGGGGAGGATGGACCCGTGCCCGAAGGTGACTCCGTCTTCCGCGTGGCGGCCCGGCTGCGCGCCGTCCTCGCCGGACAGGTGCTGACCGCCGCCGAACTGCGCGTGCCCGCCCACGCCACCGCCGTCCTCGCCGGGCGCCGGGTACTGGAGGTCGTCCCGCGCGGCAAGCACCTGCTCACCCGCCTCGAAGGCGGCACCGGCCCCGGAGGCGGCAGCCGCTCCGAAGCGGGCCTCACCCTCCACACCCACCTGCGGATGGACGGCCGCTGGTCGGTGTTCGCCCCCGGCGAGCGCTGGACCGGCGGTCCGGCCGCGCAGATCCGCGTCGTCCTCGGCACCGGGCTCGGCACCGCCGTCGGCTACCGGCTGCCCGTCGTCGAACTGCTGCGCACCGCCGACGAGCAGCGCGTGGTCGGCCACCTCGGGCCGGACCTGCTCGGGCCCGACTGGGACCGGGCCGAGGCCGTCCGCCGCCTCCGCGCCGACCCCGGGCGGCCGCTCGGCGAGGCCCTGCTCGACCAGCGGAACCTGGCCGGTATCGGCAACGTGTACGCCAACGAGCTCTGCTACCTCGCCGGGGTCACCCCGTGGACACCGGTGGGTGAACTCCCGGACCTCGACCGCCTGGCGGCCCGCGCCCACCAACTGCTGGACGCCAACCGCCTGCGCCCCGGCCACATCACCACCGGCGACACCCGCCGCGGCCGGGGCCACTGGGTCTACGACCGGGCGGGCCGCCCCTGCTCCCGCTGCGGCACCCTGGTCCTGACGGCCCAGCACGGCACGCCACCGCAGGACCGCCCCGCCTACTGGTGCCCGTACTGCCAGCGCGGCCCGGCCCCCCGCGGTCGGGGCAGCCGCCGCTGAGGCCCGACCGCGGGGGTCAGGGCTGCTCCACCAGGGCCGGGTGGCGGGGGTCGTCGACGCGGACGGTCAGGTCGGCGGCCTCGGTGGGGGCCGTCTCCGCCGCGTAGCGGGCGAAGGCGGGGAGGGTCCACTGCTCCTCCGGGGCGGTCCGGCGTCGCAGGGCGGCGGGGGAGAGGGACAGGTGGACGGTCAGTTCCAGTGGGAGCCAGCGGCCGAGGAGCAGCGCGCCGTCCAGGAGCAGCACCCCGCCGGGCGGCAGTTCGGTGCAGGGGGCGCGGGTGGCGCGGTCGGTCGCCGGGTCCCGCAGGGACGGGAGCACCCGGCCGCTGCCGCCCGGCTCCAGCGGGTCCAGGACCTCGCGCAGCAGCGCCCCGTCGTCGAGCCACAGGTCGTGGTAGGCGTCCGCGTCCTGCTTGCCGTACTCCAGCCGGACCGAGGCCGGGCGCAGGAAGCCCGCCGCGGGGACCCGCAGCGTCGGCAGGCCGCGCAGCCGCAGCGGTTCGACCAGGGCGTCCGCGAGCTCCCCGGGGCGGGCGGCCGGGGCGCCGTCCACGGCCACCCGGAGGCGGCGGTCGCCGGCCCCCGGCAGGGCGGCGATCCGGTCGGCGAGCAGCTCGACGAGGCGGTCGGGCGAGATCGGGCGAATCGGCACGGCGTCATCCTGCGGTCGGGGAGCCATTGCCCCGGTGGGGTCGGCGTTCGTCGTCGAAGGGGACGGTCGTTCAGGGGACGGGCAGCTCGCCCAGGCAGTACAGGGTGCTGTCGTGGCCCGCGTAGAGCCGGGTGCCGTCGCTGGCGACCGACCACACGTCGACGCCCGGGCCGGTGTCGGAGAAGATCGTCGACAGCGCGCCCTTCTCCGCCTCGACGGCGACGACGCCCGCGGCGGCCGGGCCCGGTACGAGCAGGGCGGAGCTGAGCAGCAGCGGCCGGCAGCGGCGGTCCAGCCGGAACGGCAGCTGGCACTGCCAGGTCTGCTCGCCGCTGCCCGCCTCGTGCGCGGTGATCAGCCCGTTGTCGCGCGGCACGTACACCCGGTAGCCGTCGCTGAGCGGCGGCAGGGCGCGCCACTCCTCGCCCGGGCCGGGGCGGACCGACCAGCGCGGCGCGCCGTCCTCCATGCGCAGGGCCTGGACGCCGGTGGCTCCGGGGGGCGGCAGGTAGACGTGCCGCTGGTCCATCATCGACCAGGCGGGGGCGGTGCCCGGGGTGGTCCAGAGCCGCCGCCCGGTGGTGCCGTCCACCAGCGACATGCCGGCCTCCGGGTCGGCGCCCCAGGTGAGGAGCCGGCCGCCGATGGGCAGCACGGTGACGGCGTTCTCGCCGCGGTCCGCGAACGGGCGGGACCAGAGCAGGCCGTTGCCGGTGACGTCCACGGCGAACAGGGTGCCCCGGGTGTCGGTCCGGCTCTCGACCGTGCCGTAGACCTGCGCGCCGTCGCTGCCGAAGAGGGAGATCCGCTCGCCCAGCTCGGGCGGGAGCGGCTGGCTCCAGCCGGCCGCCGGGCCGGTCAGCGCGCGGGCGTCCACATGGCCGGTCGAGGTGGTGAAGAGCCGGCCCGCCCCGACGATCAGCGGGGAGTCCTCCGGTCGGCCCCTGAGCGCCGGCTCCTCGACGGTGCCGACCACGGCACCGCTCGCCGGGTCGAGGATCCGCACGCCCTTGGCCGTCACGTAGGCGGGCGCGAAGAGCCGACCGTTCAGCCGGTTCGGCGTCATCGGCTCCGGCCCCTGGTACACCCAGAGCGGCTCGGGCCCGACCAGCTTGCTGGGCAGCGGTCGCGGCTGCAGCTTCTCGGTCGGGGCGGCGCTCATCCGCCGGGACACCCCCCAGACGGCGGCGCCCGCCGCCAGCACCCCGGCACCGATCAGCAGCCGCCGCCGGCTCGGCCGGGGCCCGCCGCCGCCGTCCTCACCACCGCTCACCACGTCGGCGGGCGCGGTCGTCCCGCCCTCGTCCTCGCCGTCCCACCGCCAGGACGCCTCGCCCGCCGAACGGTCGGCCGGTGTGCTCCCCATACTTCGCCACTCGTCTTCCCCCGGGGCAGCCGTAGCGCTGCACTGTCCACGGAGAATACCCAAGCCGCCGGGCCCCGGGCGGTCCCGCGGCTCAGTCGGGGAGACCGGGAAGACCGGTGAGGCCGTGGTCGGCGAGGTCGGCCAGGACGTCCGCGTGGCAGGGCAGCGGGGCGCACCAGCAGGCGAGGCGGTGCCCGCGCAGGTCGGGGACGAGGGCGAGCAGCTCGGGGCGGGCCAGCAGGTGCGCCCGGTACTTGCGCAGCATCGCCTCGCGCGGGAGCCCGGGGCCCGGGCGGAACGGGCAGTGCAGCGGCGACTCGGTGAGATGCCAGCCGCCCCGGTGCATCGCTCGGCCGACGTAGACCACGTCGGCGAAGGCCGGGTCGTCGCGGTGGCCCTTGAGATTGACCACGGTGGTCGGGCCGGAGGCCGGGGTGCGGGGCATCGGGCCGGGGCCCGGGGCGCGGGGCGTCATGGGCACGATGGTGGCGCGGTCGGGGCCGGTGGGCACCCCGGGGCGGGTGGGGTTCGCCTTGACAGCCCCTGGGGCCCGGCGTAGCAAGAGAGGATGCGCCAGGGTGTTCCGGCGGACCCGCCCGGTCCGCCTCCTCGCGACGGGGATGCCCGGGCGGTGCGTCCCGGTCCGCGCCGCCCAGCGGTGGGTGCTGCCCAGGAACCGGCGGGGCCGGCTGGCCGGGACCCGGCGCGGGAGCGGGAGGCCCTGCTGACCTCCGCCGTCCGGACGGTGCTCGGCGGCACCGACGCGCACGGCGCGACCGTCTACCTGCGCTCCCGCGACCGCCGCTCGCTGGTGCTGTGCGCGGTCGCCGGTGTGCCGCTCTCGGTGCTCGGCCCGTTCCGGCGGATCGCCGCCGCCGGTCCGCTGCCGATCGCCGTCACCTACCGCACCGGCCGCACCGTCCTGCTCGCCGACACCGAGGACACCATGCGGCGGTTCCCGCAGCTCGCCGTCGGCCTGCCCTACGACTTCGCCTCCGCCTACGTCCCGGTCCGGGCGGGCGAGGAGGTCTTCGGGGTGCTCGGGATGCTCTGGGCGGCCTCGGACGACGGCGTGCCCGAGGGCGCGCGCCGACATGTGCGCGGGGTCGCCGCCCGGCTGGCCGCAGGACTGGCCGAGCTGGAGGAGGCCGGCCACCCGGTGGAGCCGAACGGCGAGACCACGGTCGTCGAACTCACCCCGCCCTCCGCGCCGACCACCCGGGTCGGCCTCTTCGACTGGGACGTGGCGCTCGGCGAGGTCGCCGCCGACGACCAGTTCTGCGAGATCTTCGGGCTCGCCCCCGGCGACTTCGACGGCCGCGCCGAGAGCCTGGCCGCCCGGATCGCCCCCGGCGACCTGCCGGAGTTCCGGGCCGCCGTGCGCGGAGCCCTCGACCGGGGCCGGGTGCTCGCCGCGCGACTGCGGGTGCTGGACCGGGACGGCCACCCCTACCCCGTCGAACTCTGGGCCCGGGTGCCCCGCGACGGCCCCGGCGCCCGCGGGCGCCTGGTCGGCGCCGTGCTCGACACCCGTACCGGCACCGCCGCGGCCGCCGCCGTGGAGCGGCTGCGCGAGGGCGTCTTCTCGCTCGACCCGGACGGCCGGATCACCTACGCCAACCACAGCGTCGAGCTGCTGCTCCAGGCCCGCCGCGAGGACCTGGTCGGCCACCACCCGTGGCAGGTGCTGCCCTGGCTGTCCGACCCCGTGTACGAGAACCGCTACCGGGCCGCGCTGCTCTCCCAGCAGCCCACCGCCTTCCTCGCCCGCCGGCCGCCGGACCACTGGCTCGCCTTCTCGCTCTACCCCGACGCGCACGGCGTCACCGGCCGGGTGGTCGCCGCCGACCCGCCGCCCGACGCCGCCGCCCCGGCCGCCGAACCCCCCGCGCCCGGCACCTGGACCGGCCTCGGCGTCATGTACCACCTGCTCCAGCTGGCCAGCGCGCTGAGCGAGGCGGTCACCGTCCGCGAGGTCTGCCGGGCGGTGGCCGACGAGATCCTCCCGGCCCTCGGCGGACAGGAACTCGCCATCTACACGATCCGCGAGAAGCACCTGCACCTGGTCTCGCAGAGCGGCTACCCCGACGGCTTCCTCGACCGCTTCGAGGGCACCCCGGTCGGCGCCAGGGTGCCCGGGGCCGAGACCCTCAGCACCGGCACCCCGATCTTCTTCGAGAACGTCGGACAGCTCGCCGCCGCCTACCCGGGACTGGCGCTGGACGACATGGGCGCCTGGGCGTTCCTGCCGCTGATCGCCTCCGGCCACCCGGTCGGCAGCTGCATCCTCGGCTTCGACCGGCCCCGCCCGTTCACCCTGGAGGAGCGCGGCCTGCTCACCGCGCTGGCCGGCTTCATCGCCCAGGCCCTGGAACGCGCCCGGCTGTACGACGCCGAGTTCACCCTCGCCCGGGGCCTCCAGCAGGCGCTGCTCCCGCACCGGCTGCCGCGCCTGGACGGGGTCCGGATCGCGGCCCGCTACCTGCCCGGCACCCAGGGCATGGAGATCGGCGGCGACTGGTACGACGCCATCGTCACCGGGCGGGACCTCTGCCTGGTCATCGGCGACGTCGAGGGCCACAGCGTCGGCGCCGCCGCCACCATGGGCCAGCTGCGCAGCGCCGTGCGGGCCTTCGCGACCAGCGGCAACCCGCCGGACGAGGTGCTCGCCCGGACCAATCAGCTGCTGCTCGACCTCGACCCCGGGCTGCTCGCCAGCTGCTGCCTGGTCCGCCTCACCCCGGGGGAGGGCACCGCCCTGCTCGCCCGGGCCGGCCACCTGCCGCCGGTGCTGCGCCACCCGGACGGGCGGGCCGAGGCGCTGGAGGTGCCCGGCGGGCCGCTGCTCGGCGTCGACCAGCACGCCGTGTACCCGATCAGCGAGCTGCGGCTGGAGCCGGGCTCGGTGCTGGCCCTGTACACCGACGGCCTGGTCGAGGACCCGGCGGTGGAGATCGACGCGGGAGTGGACCGGTTGCGGGCGGCGCTGGCGGGCCCGGAGGTCGGCCGGCTGATCGCGGAGGCCGGGCTGGACGGCCTGGCCGACCGGGTGCTGCGGGAGGTCGGCTCCACGCACCGGGTCGACGACGTCGCGCTGATGCTCACCGGGTACCGCTGACTCCCGGCGCTGGGGAGTACGGGGGCGGGGGAGTACGGGGGCAGCCCCGGCGGACCGGGAACGACTTTCGTCGGAGCCGGCGGCGACGAACGGTGACGGCGGTGACCAGGGGCGATTCGTTAGCCTCGACGGGTGGACGTCATAGCGAGAGCCTGGTCGAAGGCGGTTCGAACGGCACTGCCCGGGCCCTGGCGGTTCGGGCTGGTGGTCCGCGAGGTGGTGGGAGCGCTGCTGATCGCCGGGCTGGCCGCGCCGATCGAGGTGCTCAGCGGCACCGGGCTGGCCCTGCCGATGGCGGTGGCCTCCGGCCTCCTCTTCCTGGTGCGCCGAGGACTGCCCGCGACCGCCCTGGTGCTCACCGCGGTGGCCAGCGGCCTCGGTGGCGGCACGCTGCCGCTGCTGGTCTGCGTCGGCTGGTCGGCCGGTGCCCGGATCCGCCGGGTCGGGGTGCTGGCCGGTTCGTTCGCCGCCGGCTGGGCGCTGATGACCCTGTTCGGGGTGTTCAAGGACGCCGGGCAGGTTCCGGCCAAGCTGATCGTCGGCTTCTCGCTGGGCGGCTACCTGCTGCTCGCCGTGCTGCCCGCGCTCTGGGGCCGGTACCGGGCGCAGCGCCGGGCGCTGACCGACGCGCTGCGCGAGCGCAACGAGCAGCTGGTGCGCGAGCACGCGATGATCGCGCACCAGGCGCGGCTGCGCGAGCGGCACCGGATCGCCCAGGACATGCATGACAGCCTGGGCCACCAGCTGGCCCTGATCTCGGTGCACACGGGGGCGCTGGAGGTCGACCGGACGCTCACCGACCGGCAGCGCGAGGCGGTCGGGGTGCTGCGGCTGGCCGCGGTCGCGGCGATGCGGGAGCTGCGCGAGGTGGTCGGCGTGCTGCACGACGAGTCGACGGCGCTCCCGCCGGGCCCGGGGCCCGGGCCGGCGGCAGTAGTAGGTGTCGGGGCGGGGGCCGGGGCCGGGGGCGTCGGGAGCGGGGGCGTGGACGGGATCGAGGCGCTGGTCGAGTCCTCCCGCGCGGCCGGTACGCCGGTCTCGCTGCTCCGGGACGGCGAGCGCCGTCCGCTGGCGGCGTCCGCCGGGCACGCGGCGTACCGGGTGGTGCAGGAGGCGCTCACCAACGCGCACAAGCACGCCCCCGGGGCACCGATCACGGTGGCGCTGCGCTACGAGCCGGACGCGCTGGTGGTGGAGGTGGTGAACCCGGCGGCGCCCGAGCCGGTGGGGGTGCGCGCCGGTGGCGCCGCCCCGGCGGTGGTCAGCGGGGGCCAGGGGCTGACCGGGCTGCGCGAGCGGGCGCGGCTGGTCGGCGGCATGGTGCACGCCGGCCCGACCGCGGGGGCGGGCTTCCGGCTGGCCGCCGTGCTTCCGTACCGGGCCGCGGACGGTGCCGCGGCCCAGGGCGTCGACGCAGGGTCGGCGGCCGGCCCGGAGACCGGGGCCGCGTACCCGGAGGCGGACGCCTGGCCGCTCGGGGTGCCCGGGGCGGCAGCCGGGCCGCCGAAGCGGCGCAGCCCGGCGATCGGCTGCGCGGTCGGCGGGGTGGCGGTGCTGGCGGCCGTGCTCGGGCTGCTGGTCTGGGGCGTGGCCGGCTTCGTCCGGGCCGCGGAGGAGTCCACGGTGAAGCGGTCGGTCTACGACAGTACGGAGCTCGGCGCCCCGGAGGCGGAGGTGCGGAAGCAGCTGCCGCGGGGCAGCGACTTCTTCCTGAGGAACCTGGAGGGCACCGGCCCCACCCCGCCGGAGGGGGCGGACTGCGTCCGCTACCTCTCCGACGACAACGGGGGGACCGCCTGGGGCGAGGACGCCGTCGTCCGGTTCTGCTTCAAGGACGGGGTGCTGGTGGAGAAGCAGCACTACCGGGTGAAGCAGTGAGCGAGGGGGATGCCAGGATGGTCCGCGGGGCACCGGCCGGTCCGCCGCCGCGCCGTCCGGACCAGTACCAGGGGGATGACCAGCAGTGATCCGAGTCCTCGTCGCCGACGACGAGCCGCTCATCCGGGCCGGGATCAGGATGATCCTGTCCTCCGCCGAGGACATCGACGTGGTGGCCGAGGCCGCCGACGGCCGGCAGGCGCTGGAACTGGCACGCGCGCACCGGGTGGACGTCGTCCTGCTGGACATCCAGATGCCGGTGCTGGACGGCCTGTCGGCGCTCGCCGAGCTGCCGAGGGTCGCCCCCGGCGCGCGGGCGCTGATCCTCACCACCTTCGGGGAGCGCGACAACGTGCTGCGCGCCGTGAGCGACGGCGGCGCCGGCTTCCTGCTGAAGGACACCGCGCCGGCCGAGCTGATCCAGGCCGTCCGGGCGGCCGCCACCGGGCACGCCTTCCTGTCGCCCGCCGCGACCCGGCACATCGTCGACTCGCTGGCCGGCGGGCAGGCGGGGCCGGTCGCGGCACGCGGCGCCCGGGCCCGGCAGCGGCTGGAGGTGCTGACCGAACGCGAGCTGGAGGTGCTGGCGCTGCTGGGCGAGGGGCTGTCCAACGCGGACGCCGGGGCCCGGATCCATATGAGCGAGGCGACGGTGAAGACGTACGTCAGCCGGATCCTGGCCAAGCTCGGGTGCGAGAACCGGGTGCAGGCGGCGCTGCTGGCCCGGGACGCGGGGCTGGGCGGCGTCGGCTGAGAGCGTGCTGACGGGGCGTCGTCCTGACGTTCGACATTCGGTCACCAGGTCGATCGACGCGTCGTCGGCGGGCCGTTCGGTGTGTACAAGGACGGGTCGTGTGCCGTGCGCTGAGCGACTTTCTGCTCACGCTCGGTAGTCGGAGTGGCGAACGCCACCTTGCCGCTCGGTGGAACCGGGAACTCCGGTCCGCGAGGTGACGGCGCGTCAGGCGTCGGTGACGGTAAGTCGACAAAGCGGCCGGACTTTCGGCCGACCCGATGTGAGCGAGCGCACGGAAATCGACCGTTTGGGCCGGGGAATGCGGTCAAAGCCGGTCGTTTCCGGGTCGGTTTCATGATCGATACCGCCGGTAACAGTCGACTGACCTGGGACGACCAAGAATTGCTTGATGCGGCCCGGTAGCGCCCGTAGCTTCTTTGGCGGTGCAACGAGCACCACCCGGGTTCACCCCCGACCCACGGCCCGCCGACCGACCATCGGCACCAGGGCGGTGGCCGTCGACGCGACAGGCCTCAACGGGCCGTCGGCGAGCGGAGGGTGGCCGGGGCGGCACGGCACGTCGGACACGTGCGAGGCCGCCCATCGAGTGAGGGAGCGACAACCGGCCCCGGCAGGGGCCTGGTTCCGCATGCCTGCCCGGGTTCTGCCGAAAGGACTTCCATGAATCCCCGTCACGAGACCGCCGCTGCCACCGCCGCCGCCACCAAGCGCAACCGCGTTCGGATGGCCGTGGTCGCGGGAGCCGCTGTCGCGGCCCTGCCGGTGGCCGGCCTCGTCACGGCCACCTCGGCCGCTGCCGCCCCCACCTCCGCCTGGGACGCCGTCGCCCAGTGCGAGAGCGGCGGCAACTGGAGCATCAGCACCGGCAACGGCTTCTCCGGCGGACTGCAGTTCACCCCCTCGACCTGGAGGGCGTACGGCGGCGCCGCCTACGCCGCGCAGGCCCACCAGGCGAGCAGGGCGCAGCAGATCGCCGTCGCCGAGAAGGTCCTCGCCTCGCAGGGCCCCGGCGCCTGGCCGGTCTGCTCGGCCAGGGCGGGCCTGAGCCGCGGCGGCGCGCCCGCCGTCGTCGCCGACGCGCCCGACCAGGAGCCCAAGGCCCCGCAGCCGGCCAAGCAGCCGCCGGCCAAGGCGGACCGGGCCCCTGCCCAGAGCCAGAAGTCGCCCGCCCGCAAGGCCCCGGCGCAGACCCCGCCGCAGGGCGCCGCGAAGCCCGCCGCGCCCGCCGCCGGGTCCACCGGTGGACCCGCCGTGCCCGAGAAGGGCTTCACCGGCGGCGGCTACGTCGTGAAGAGCGGCGACACGCTGAGCGGCATCGCCGCCAAGTTCGGCCTCGACACGGCCGGCCTGCACGCCCGCAACATCAAGGCGATCGGTGCCAACCCGAACCTCATTTTCCCGGGTCAGACCCTGTCCTTCTGACCCCGTCCCACTGGGTCCCGCACCCCGGTGGACCGAACGGCCGCCCTGCCCCCGGGGCGGCCGTTCGGCGTGTCGGGGGCAGGGCGGGGCGGGGGGTGGACCCGGCGCGCGTGCGGAGGCGCGCGGATCGGGGTGCGTCGGTGGTAGTTGAATGTTGAACGCGACGTCCGAATAGCGCCGGACTCCCGGGCCGCCACGGCCGAGGATCGAGTCATGTCCACGAACGACACAAGGAGTTCTGACGAGATGACGATCACGACCGGTATCGCGGCGCTCGACGGCAAGGTGGCTCTGGTGACCGGCGGCAGCCGGGGGATCGGGGAGGCGGTGGCCCTGCGGCTCGCCGAGGACGGCGCCGACGTGGTGGTGACCTACCTGGGCAGCGCCGAGCGGGCCGAGGCCGTCGCGGCCAAGATCACCGCGATGGGCCGGCGCGGTTGGGCGGTCCGGGCCGACAGCGGCGACCCGGAGGAGGTCCGCGCCGCGGTGGCGGCGGTGGCCGAGCGCTTCGGCCGCCTCGACATCCTGGTCAACAACGCCGGGGTGGGCCACATGGGCCCGATCGAGGAGACCGCCCTGGCCGACGTCGACCGGGTGCTGGACGTCAACGTCCGGGCGCCGTACCTGTTCGCCCAGGCGGCCTCGGCCCACCTGACCGAGGGCGGGCGGATCGTCACCATCGGCAGCTGCATGGCCAAGCGGGCCGCCTTCGGGGGCGGCAGCCTCTACGCCACCAGCAAGGCCGCGATGATCGGGCTCACCAAGTCGCTGGCCCGTGAGCTGGGCCCGCGCGGGATCACCGTCAACGTGATCCACCCCGGCCCGATCGACACCGAGCTGAACCCGGCGGACGGCCCGGGCGCCGACTTCCAGTCCGGCTTCACCTCGGTCGGCGGCTTCGGCCGGCCCTCCGAGATCGCCGCCATGATCGCGCACCTGGCCGGTGCGGAGGGCCGGTACATCACAGGTGCCGAGATCGCGGTGGACGGCGGCTTCGCCGGCTGACCCGGGCCGGACCCGTCGACGGTACGGTGCGAACCGTCGACGACCGGCCGGACACGTCGGCGGTCCGGTGCGAACCGTCGACGACCGGCCGGACACGCCGACGACCGGCCCGGGGGTGTTGCTCCGGGCCGGTTGTCGGTGCCCGCGTTTACGATCGGCCGGTCCGACCACGTGTGCGGGCGCGCGTCCGAACGGCCGCGCGCCGGCGCACGGGTCCCGCGTGAGGGGCCGGAGCGGCCCCGCCGACGGAGAGGTGCGTCATGACCGGAGCGGAAGACCCGATCGAGCTGCTCGCCCGCGCGCTCGCGCAGACCGCCGGGCTGATCGACGGCGTCGGCACCGAACTCGCCGGCCACCCGACCCCCTGCCGGTCCTGGGACGTCGGACAGCTGATCAGTCACCTGCTGAACGACCTGCGGCAGTTCACCGTCCGGGCGGAGGGCGGCACGCCCGACTGGTCGGAGCCCTTCGACCGGGTCGAGGACGACTGGCTGCACCGCTTCGAGAGCGGCGCGGAACGCCTGGTGGCCGCCTGGCGCGACGCGGGCGACCTCGGCGGCGTCATCGAGATCCCCGGATTCGGGGAACTGCCGGCCCGCTTCCCGGTGGACCAGCAGATCGCCGAGTTCGCCATGCACGGCTGGGACCTCGCCCGGGCCACCGGCCAGTCCACCGCCGGGCTGGACCACGAGGTCGGGCAGGCGGCACTGGTCTGGGGGCGCGGCGCGCTGCGGCCCGAGTACCGGGGGAGCGAGGAGGAGCAGCACGCCTTCGGTCCGGAGGTCGCGGTCGCCGAGGACGCGCCGGTGTACGACCGGCTCGCCGCGTTCTTCGGCCGCGACCCCGAGGCCGCCGGGTAGGGCGCGTCCCTCGGATCCCGCCGGGCGACGCTCGGGGGCGAACCCCCTCCTCAGCCGCGGCTCCAGACGAACGAGATCTCCGGGTGTCGCGGCGAGGGGGCGTTCAGCAGCGGTGAGGGGCGCCCGCGCAGGAACCGGTCGAAATACACGCGCACATACGTCCGGGCCAGCTCGGTCGCGCGCTCCGGCGCGATGGTGCCGAACAGTTGGGCGTAGAGCTCCGGCGGCGCGTGCTCGGCCAGGTGCCCCGGGCCGGCCGCGTGCGGCAGGTCCGTGAAGCTCAGATGGCCGGAGTCGCGCTGCCGCAGGTGCCGCCCCCAGCCGCGCTGGTGCTCGCGCCAGCGCCGCCAGGTGTCGTGGTCGTCCAGGGCGGAGAGCAGCAGGAACGGCCGGTCCAGGCCCTCGTCCGGCACCGGCGAGCCGAAGAGTCCGCCGTCCAGGTCCAGTCCGGCAGCGAACCGCCGGTCCTGCCGGACCGCCTCGGCCGCCGCCGCGCCGCCCATCGAGTGGCCGAGCACACCGATCCGCCCCGGGTCGCCGCACGGCAGGCCGGGGTGCCGCCGGACCGTCCGGCCGGTGGTCAACTCCGTTGCCACAAAGCGCAGGTCGGCGGCCCGGACGCCGATCTCCTTGCGCTCGGCGGCGTCCCAGTCGGCGGGCTCCTCCTCCAGCGCGCTGAGCACCACCCGGCCGTCCGGGAACTCGACGGCGGCCGCGTCATAGGTGTGGTCGAGCGCCGCGACCAGGTAGCCGTGCGCGGCCAACTCCTCGGCCAGTGCGGTGCAGTTGCTGCGCCCGCCCTTGCGGCCGTGCCCGAGCAGCAGCAGCGGGAGCGCCCCCGGAACCGGTGGCGCGGCCACCCGCGCGGTCGGGCGCAGTCGGCCGAACGTGCCCGGGTCGAGGAGCGCGCTCCGCTCCAGTACGGCCGCGACCCGCGCCGTGGTGTACGCCGCGCGCGCCCGTCCGGCGGTCCCGGTCGCGGGGTACCAGAGCTGCACCATCAGCTCGCGCGGTCCCGGCGCCGGGGCGAACGGGTCCTGCCGGTCCTGGTCGACCAGCCGCAGTGACACCGTGCCCACCGGCCGTCGCACGGTCGGCCCCGGCAGGTCGATCGGCCCGGGCCCCGGCCTGGTGGCGGCAGCCTGAGCAAAAGAGGGGACGGCATGCGCGGCGGCGGCACCCGGCAGGGTCAGCGCCGCACCTCCCACGCCCGCGAAGGTCAGCAGCGATCGGCGCCGGATCATCCTCAACCACCCTTTGGATAGGCGACATTGGTGCCGCCTCACCCTAGGCGGACCGCCTCCCCGCCACCAGATCGGACCCCGGCCGGGGCCTCGGTGCTCCCGCTCGTACGGGGGCGGGGGAAGATCGTCGCAGTGCGCGGGTGGAGGCGCGGGGAACGGACGAAGGGGCGGGGTTGTGGCGGGAGAGGTGTCGGCCGAGCGGCTGCTGCGGGCGGCCGGGGAGGTGTGCGGGCCCCGACTTCGGTCGTGGGTGGACCGGTTGGGCGGGAGTGCCGGGCAGGTGGCGGCGTACCAGTTCGGCTGGTCCGGGGACGGCCCCGGGCAGGGCGGGAAGTTCGTCCGCGCGGCACTCACGCTGGCGTGCGCCGGGGCGGTCGGCGGGGACCGGCGGCGGGCGGTACCGGCCGCCGCCGCGGTGGAGGTGGTGCACAACCTCTCCCTGCTCTACGACGACGTGCTGGACGGTGACACCGTGCGGCGGCACCGGGAGGCCGCCTGGCGGGTGTTCGGGCCCTCCGCGGCCGCGCGTTCGGCGGACGGGCTGCTGCTCACCGTCCTCGACGTGCTGGTGGTCGGCGAGCAGAACGGTGACCACGACGGTGACCAGAACGGTGGGGAGAACGGCGACGAGGACGGCGTGGGCCGGGAGGCCTCGGCCGCGCTGCTGGCGACGCTGGTCGACCTGGCCGTGGGGGAGAGCCTCGACCTCCTCTTCGAGGGGAAGGACAGGGTAGGCCCGGACGAGTGCCTGGAGATGGTGGCGGCCAAGACCGCCTCGCTGTTCTCCTGCGCCTGCCGCCTGGGCGCGCTGTACGGCGGGGCCGGGCCGGAGGCGGTGGCCGGGTGGGCGGCGTTCGGCCATGACCTCGGGATGGCCTTCCAACTGGTGGACGACCTGCTGGGGATCTGGGGCGACCCGGCGGTGACCGGCAAACCGGTCTTCAACGACCTGCGGCGGCGCAAGCTCTCGGTGCCGGTGGTGGCGGCCCTCGAATCCGGCACGGCGGACGGCGACCGGCTCGCCGAGGCGTACCGGCGGGCCGCCGTCGGTGGACCGGTGGACCCGGCCGGGCTGGCGCTGCTGGTGGAGCGGGCCGGCGGGCGCCGGTGGACCGAGGAACGGGCCGCCCGGCACGCGGCCTCGGCCCGCGACCGGCTGGGCGCGCTCACCGGGGACCCCGCCGCCGCGGCCGAGTTGGCGGCACTGGCCGGACAGATCACCGACCGGGAGCGCTGACGCCGGACACCCGGACACCCGGTCACGCGTACTCGTGCACGGCCACCCGGTCACAC
The DNA here is from genome assembly GCF_036010405.1 of Kitasatospora purpeofusca. Classification (NCBI taxonomy): domain Bacteria; kingdom Bacillati; phylum Actinomycetota; class Actinomycetes; order Kitasatosporales; family Streptomycetaceae; genus Kitasatospora; species Kitasatospora purpeofusca. The sequence goes on from NZ_CP108561.1 coordinate 8,570,072, forward strand.
GCCCCGTCCGGCCTCCTCCCACGGAGCCGGACCGTCCAGGATGTGCGCCCGCCCCTGGCGGTAGAGCTCGGCGTCCACCTCCTTCAGCCGTCGCAGTTCGGCGGGCCGGTGGAGCTCGTGCACCTCGGCCGGCGCGGCGTCGTCCCCGGCGGCCGCGAGCAGCGCGTTGACCGCCAGCCGCGCCGACTGGTTGGCGCCCTCCATGGTGGCCAGGTTGACCGGGCACCGGGCGTGGTCGCCGGCCATGAAGAGGTTGGGCGCGGCGGTCGCGGCGGCCGGGCGGGCCGCCCAGGAGCCGGTGGTGTTGATCAGCAGGGGCTCGTCGTTGACGGCCGGGCCCGGTCCGTCCAGGCCGCGCACCGCCGGGTCCAGGTGCCAGGAGTGCAGCAGCCCCCGGTGCAGGGTCGGCCGGCCGGGGCCGTTGAGTCCGTCGCAGAGCTGGGCCCAGACCTCGGCGGCGACCTCGGCCCGGGTGCACTCGCGGGCCGGTTTGCCGTAGCGGATGCCCGGGGTGTCCCAGTCCGAGATGTCGACCGACAGGCAGTCGGCCACCGTGCCGTCGCCGTACGTCGAGCGGAAGTCGCAGTCCCAGAACTGGGCCTGGCTGATCGAGGTCAGCGCCCAGGGCGAATCCAGGTACAGCACATGGCCGCGGACCACCGGCACCGGTTCGGTCAGGTAGAACTGGATGCCCACCATCCAGTCCGTCCGCAGCTCCGTGACGCTCTTCAGCTCCGGGTCGGCGGCGGCCAGCCCGCGTTCCAGCAGGGCGCCGATCCGGTCGACCGGCAGCGCGCAGACGTAGTGGTCGGCGGCCTGCACCTCGCCGAGGCCGAGGAAGCCGTAGCCGAACGCCTCCAGGAAGCCGCCGACGGTGTGGGTGCTGCACACCTCGGCCCGGGCCGCCACCACCGTCCGGGTGTTCCCGATCACGCACGTCCGGCGGTACTCCTCCGAGGCGCCGTCGGCGCGGGTGAAGTCCCACCAGGAGGTGGACTCCCACTGCCCGAGCCGTCGTTCGTCGCTGCTGGTCATGTAGACCAGCAGCCGGTTCGCGTAGTACAGCAGTTCCTCGTCGGTCAGCCCGGGACCGAGGGCGGTCCCGTTGCCGGGGCGCAGGCCGGTGGCGCGGAGGAACTCCAGCGGGCTGCGTGCCCCGGCCGCGAGCGAGACGTCGGTGAGGAGTTCGCCGACCCGGCCGGAACGGGCCGTCAGCATGTGCGTGGCCTCGCGGAGGTTGCCGACGACGCCGTCCGGCCGCCCGGCGAGCGGGATCCGGCGGAGGGTGTCCGGCAGGCTCCGGTAGAAGCCGGGGAAGAACCGGAAGCCGTGCTCGCTCGGCAGGTCGAGGCGTCCGCCGGTCCCGGTGCCGGGGACGCCGGAGCTGCGGGCCTTGCCGCCCCAGCCGGTCGGTTCCACCACCGTCACCCGGTAGCCGCGCTCGGCGAGTTCCGTCGCCGCCGTGAGCCCGGCCACCCCGCCGCCGAGGACGGCCACCCGCTCGCCGCTGCTCACCATGTCCGTCTCCCCCTGCTCACCGACCGGTCCCGACGGACGATTCGATGATGCCCCGGGCGGGCGCGGCGAACGACCACCGCAGGCGCGAGGCGGCGCGTACGCTCGGGGGATCACGGTGGCGCGGCGGGGGAGGGGTCTCGGATGCTCGGTTGGTGGTTCGTGGTGACGGTACCGGCGGCGGGGGACGGCGAGGACGTCGTGCTGGCCAAGTGGGAGACCGGGATCGGCGGGCTGGACTGGATCGCCGGGCTGGTCGCGGCCGGGCGGGCGGAGCAGTCGGGGTTCAACGGCTACCCGCACCGGTACACGGCCCGGGCGGGCGAGGTGCTGCCGCTGCTCGCGGACGGTTCCGTGTTCGGGGTGTTCGGAGCCGGGATCCGGCCGCGCGAGCTGTACCCGGACCTGATCGCCGGCTGTCCGGCGGAGGCGCTGCTGACCGTCGAGGCCTGGGACCAGTCCTGACTCAGCTGCCGCCGGGCGCGGTCGCGGCGGCGGCGCGCTTGATGGCCTCGCGGATCCGGGGGTAGCTGCCGCAGCGGCAGATGTTCTGGATCAGGTCGATGTCGGCGTCCGTCGGCGCGGGGTTGCGGCGAAGCAGCGCGACCGCCGTCATGATCTGGCCGGGCTGGCAGAACCCGCACTGGGCGACGTCGCAGTCCAGCCAGGCTTCCTGGACGGGGTGCAGGGTGTCGCCGTCGGCGAGGCCCTCGATGGTGGTGACCCGGCGGTCGGCGCAGTTCTTGACCGGCACGGTGCAGGGCTGGATCTCCTCGCCGTCCAGGTGGCTGGTGCAGGCGCGGCAGACGCCGACGCCGCAGCCGTACTTGGGGCCGGTGACGCCGAGCTTGTCGCGCAGCACCCAGAGCAGCGGCATGTCGTCCGGTGCCTCGACGGTGACCGGTCGGCCGTTGAGGACGAAGGTGTGGCTGGGCATCGGGGGCGCGTTCCTCGGGGGTTCGTCGGAGCGGGTCGGAGGCAGGCCGGGAGCAGGTCGGAAGCAGGTCAGAAGTTGATCGGGAAGGACCGGGGGCTGGTTCCGGTGGCCCGGGCGTAGGCGTTGGCGACGGCGGCGGAGGCCGCCGGGACGCCCAGTTCGCCCGCGCCGCCGGGCGGTCCGCTCGGCGGCAGCAGGTGGATCTCGACCACCGGCGGGGTGTGCCGCTGCCGGGCGTAGTGGAAGTCGCCGAAGCTGCCCTCGCGGACGGCGCCGCCGTCGATGTGGTTGCCGGCCTGGAGGATCACCGAGATCCCGTCGATCAGGGCGCCGGTCAGCTGGGCCTCCAGGCCGGTGGGGTTGATCACCGTGCCGACGTCGGCGGCGATCACGGCCTTGGTGACCCGGGGCTGCTCGGGGTCGGTCGCGTCGATCTCGACCAGGTAGGCGGCGCGGCCGCCGTTCTCGGCGTGGTAGCCGATGCCCTGGGCCTGTCCGGCCGGCATGGCGCGGCCCCAGCGGCCCGCCCGGGCGACCGTGTCCAGCACGGCCCGGCCGGCCGGCTCCCGCAGCCGGGTGCGGCGGAAGGCCACCGGGTCCTGGCCGAGGCGGCGGGCCAGCTCGTCCGCCATGATCTCGTCGGCGACCCGGACGGTGCCCGAGTAGACCGAGCGCCAGCTGCCGGTCGGGATCTTCAGCGGTACCTCGGCCAGCAGCTGGGTCGGGACGCCCATGTTGTACGGGTTGCTCTGGCTGAGCAGGAAGAAGGCCTGGGCGAGCGAGAGCCCCGCGACCGAGAGCTGGAAGCCGGCGGCGGTGAGCGCCTCGCCGAGTCCGTGGCCGAAGTCGGTCGTCACGGTGGCGGCGCGGTGCTCGTAGCTGAGCACCTGGCCGAGCCCGTAGGTGGCGCGGACCCGGTGGTGGCTGGCGGGGCGCATCCGGCCGTGCCGCATGTCGTCGTTGCGGGTCCACATCAGCTTGACCGGGCGGCCCGCGGCGCGGGAGATCCGCGCGGCCTCCACGGCGGCGTCGTAGAACAGCCGACGGCCGAAGGACCCGCCGCCGCGCACCACGTGCACCGTCACCGCGTCCTGCGGCAGGCCGAGTTCCGCGGCGAGGGTCTGCTGCGCGACGATCGGGGTCTGTGCGGCGAACCAGAACTCCGCGCGGTTCGGGCGGACGTCGGCGATCGCCGTCAGCACCTCCATCGGCGCGTGGTTGACGAAGGCGAAGTCGAACTCGCCGTCCACGTACTGGGTGAGCAGCGGCGGGATCAGGAACGGCGCGTGCGCGGCCCGCAGCTTCCCCCGGATGTCGGGGTCGGAGAGCGCGGCGACCGGGCCCGGGTTCCAGGTGGTGCGCAGCGCGTCGCGGGCCTTGAGGGCCTGGTCGAAGGTCTCGGCGAGGACGGCGACCCCGGTCGGTACGGTGACCACCGCGAGCACGCCCGGCATGGCGCGGGCGGCGGAGGCGTCGAGCGAGGCGAGGGTGCCGTTGATGGTGGTGGGCCGGGCGACGACGGTCGGCACAGCGCCGGGCACGGCGAGGTCGCCGGCGTACTTGGCGCGGCCGGTGACGATGTCGCGGGCGTCGATCCGGCCGGTGGGGCGGCCGATCACCCGGCGCTGCTCGGGCGGCTTGGGGGTGGCGGGGACGGCGGGTACCGCGACGGCGGCGGCCTCGGCGGCGAGTTCGCCGTAGCCGGCCCGGCGGCCGTCGGGGGCGGTCACGGCGGAGTCGGCGGTGCGCAGGGTCTCGGCGGGCAGCGACCAGCGGCGGGCGGCGGCGGTGACCAGCCGGGCCCGGGCGGCGGCGGCCGCGCCGCGCACCGGGTCGTAGAGCGTGCGGACGGAGTTGGAGGCGCCGGTGAGCTGGTTGAACAGCAGGTCGGGGCGGCTGTCGGAGAGCGGGACGTCGACATCGGTCAGCCGTGCGTCGAGTTCCTCGGCGACCATCATGGCGACCGTGGTGGTCAGACCCTGGCCGACCTCCAGGCGGGGCAGGTGGAGGACGGCGCGGCCGGCGGTGGTGATCTCAAGGACGAGCAGGTGCGCGGTGGGCAGGCCGGCGACCTGCAGGGCCTGGCCGAGGTCGACGATGTCCGGGATGCCGGGCAGGCCGAGCAGCTGGGAGGGGGCGGCGGCCGCCGCGGGAGCCGCGGGCGCGGGCGGGGCCGGTGTCGGGGCCGGTGGCGGCGCGGTCGCGGCGGCCCGGGCGGTGGCGGGTGCGACGGCGTCGAGGCTGGCCCGGGCGGCGACGGTCAGGGTCGGCGCGGCGAGCAGGTAGGTGAGGAAGCGTCGGCGGTCGGCGTCGGCGGTCGGCTGCTGGTCGGCGGGCAACTGCCGCGGGGCGGGCGGCTGCTGGTCGGTCGACGACTGCTCGGCGGCGGGGCCCGTGGCGGCCGGGGGCACGATGGAGATGCTGATGGGAGGAGCCCCTCTCGCCGGGTGACGGCTCCGGACGGGCGGGCCGTGAGGGTCCCGCCCCGGTGCCGGGCGGTGCCGGACGGTGCGTGCGACGGCGGCCACGTTCTGGTCGTGTCCACGTTCGCGAACGAGAACGCGGATGAGCATAGGAGGGGCCTACTGGCCGGTCAACACGGGCACTTGGGGCCTGATCGGACATATGTGCGGATGTCGGATCGGGCGGACACGGAGGGCGCGTGACACGCCGCGCAGGGCGCACGGTACCGCCGTACGAGTGACGCCTGCTCAGGGGGCGCGTGCGGGCCGACGGGGGCGGGCGGGGCGCGGTCGGCGCCGGAGCGGGAGCAACCCGGAGCGCGGGCATCCGGAAAACGACTTGCCGAACCGGCCCAGGATCATGATGATCCACTGGACCTTCCGCGTGGTCCGCCATCGGCACAGACTGGTGTCCACACCGAAGAACCACTGATGGCCCACCACCCCAGGAGCATCGTGCCGTCGCGCCGCACCCCGCTGTCCGGATCCCAACGAACCCTGGCGACAGCCCAGTTGGTGAGCGCGATCGGAGACGGCGCCTACTACACCAGCTCGGCGCTCTACTTCACCCGGATCGTCGGACTCTCGCCGACCCGGCTCGGTCTCGGCCTCGCGGTGGCCTGGGCGATCGGTTCGGTCGCCGGCGTACCGCTCGGCCACCTCGCCGACCGGCGCGGCCCCCGGGGCACGGCGGCGGCGCTGGCGTTCGTCACGGCGGCGGTGGTCGCCTCGTTCCTCGTGGTCGACGACTTCCTGCCGTTCCTGGTCGCCGCCTGCCTCTACGCCACCGCCCAGTCCGGACTGGGCGCGGCCCGCCAGGCACTGGTCGGCGGCCTCGTCCCGGAAGGCGAGCGGACGGCGGCGCTCGCCCGGCTGCAGGCCACCCTCAACGCCGGGCTGGCGGTGGGCGCCGCGCTCGGCGGCGTCGCGCTCACGGTCGGGACCAGGGCGGCCTTCCTCGCCGCGTTCACGCTGACCGCGCTGGGCTTCCTGGCCACGGGCCTGATCCTGCTGCGGCTGCCGGCGGTGATCCCGGTGCTCCCGGCGACCGTCGCGGCGGGTGGCGCGGGGGCGGACGGTGCGACAGCCCGGAAGGGCCGGGACGGCGGTTTCGCGGTGCTGGCGGACCGCCGCTACGCGGTCGTGACGCTGGTCAACACCGTGCTGCTGCTGCGGATGCCCCTGCTCAGCCTGGTGATCCCGCTCTGGATCGCCGACCGCGCCCCGCAACTCGGCTGGCTCGGTTCGGCCCTTTTCGTCCTCAACACCGTCGGCGTGACCCTCTTCCAGGTCCGCACCGCCCGCGCCGTCACCGGCCTGCCCTCGGCGGCCCGGGCCGTTCGCCAGGCCGGCGCCGTCCTGCTCGCCTCCTGCGCGGTCTTCGCGCTCTCGGCCGCGCCCGTCCCGGTCTGGGCGATGGCGGCCCTGCTGGTCGGCGGCGCGGTGCTCCAGGTGTTCGGCGAGATGAAGCAGTCCGCCGGATCCTGGCAGATCGCCTTCGACCTCGCCCCGGCCGACCGGCTCGGCCAGTACCAGGGCTTCTTCGGCACCGGCGTGGCGGTGGCCCGCACCGCCGGACCGCTGCTGCTGACCACCCTCCTCCTCGACGGCGGCGGCCCGGGCTGGCTCGTCCTCGGCGTCCTCTTCCTCGCCGCCGGCTGCGCCATGGGCCCCGCGGTCCGGTACGCCGAGCGCGACCGTTCCTCCTGGCTCGCCCCCGCTCCGGCCACCGCGCCCCTCGCCCCCACCGGCTGAGGTCGGCGTTCGAGCCCGGCCGTGACCGGGTGCGGGCGCGCTGCCCGCACCCGGGGATCCCGGATTACAGGTGCGGGAGGACGAAGTCGTACCCCGCCGCCGCGTGTGCGTTGCCGGCGGACAGCGGCCGTTGTCGGGGTAGCCCCAGAAGAACATGCCGTAGCACTTGGTGCAGAAGCGCCAGTTGTGCTGGGCGGTCGGGGTCTCGGGGATGTCGTGCGGGATGTTGAAGTTGTAGCTGGCGTATCGAGTCGGGGCTGTACACGGTCAACGGAGCGCAGGCGCACGACTCGGCGTCCGGCGCTCCCGTCGCGCCCCCGGGTTGCCAGACCATACGGTTAATGATGATCTTCGGCCACCGGCCGCACTGTTTCCCGTCAATCTGGCTCTGATAAAGGGTATTGACGGCCAATCGGGCACTCTTCGCAAGAATCTGCGGTCGCGCACGTCTTCCGCTGTTGATCGAGGGCTGACAGGCTGTCCGGCGTTTGCAGAACCGGAGGAGGTTTCGTGTCCCGATTCACCGGCACGGTACTGGCGGTCACCAGTGCCCTCGCCCTCGTCGCAGGCTCGGCCGCGGCGGCCGTCGCAGCACCGGCCCCCGGCGCAGCCGCCGAGGCCAAGGTGGCAGCGGTCGACTGGAAGCCGTGCAACCCCGATCCGAGCCAGCCGGACCCCAAGATCTACGACTGCGCCGTCTACCAGGTGCCGCTCGACTACGACCACCCCAAGGGCGAGACCACCGGCATCGCGATGATGCGCCGCCGCGCGGGCGACCCGGCCAAGCGGATCGGCTCGCTGTTCCTCAACCCCGGCGGCCCGGGCGGCAGCGGCTACCTGTGGGCGACCACCACCCGCTTCGGCAAGGACGTCCAGGACCGCTTCGACCTGGTCGGCTTCGACCCGCGCGGCGTGGCCCGCAGCAACCCGCTGAAGTGCTTCACCACCGACGAAGAGGCCGCGGCCGTCAACGACCGCATGATCGGCGTCCCGGTGACCAGGGCCGAGATAGCCCAGACCATCGACGCCACCGAGGACTACAGCGACGCCTGCTCGCGCAACGCCGGCCCGCTCATCGAGCACATGTCGACCATCAACGTGGTCCGTGACCTCGACCGGATGCGGCGCGCCGTCGGCGACAGCAAGCTGAACTTCGCCGGTTTCTCCTACGGCACCCTGATCGGCGCCACCTACGCGGGCATGTACCCGGACAAGGTCCGTGCCCTGATCGTCGACGGCAACGTCGACCCCAACCTGCGGATGCACAACGGCGTCGAGTACGACCGCCAGCGCGCCACCGGCTTCGAGGTCGCTCTGACCGAGTTCCTGAAGCGCTGCCAGACCGCGGGCGCCCCGCGCTGCGCCTTCGGCGAGGGCGACACCCGGGCCAAGTTCGACGCCCTCCGCGACCACCTGCGCACCAGCCCGGTCACCCTGCCGGACGGCACCCAGGTCACCCTGTCCAGCTTCACCAGCCAGGTCGCCAGCTCCCTCTACGCGCAGCGCCTCCAGGCGCCGCTCGCGGTGTCGCTGCAGGCGATCCACCAGGTCCTCAACGCCCCGGCCGCCGCCCCGCAGGGCCTGGCCGCCGCCGCGCCCGCCGTCGACCCGGCCGTCGTCGAGAACGCCAAGGTGCTCGCCAAGACCGTGCCGAACGCCCTGCGCGAGGCGCTGCCGGAGACCCCGTACTCCTCCGACGACTCCTACTACGGCGTCAACTGCCAGGACAAGCCGTACCCGTCGAACCCGTGGACCCTGGCCAACCTGGCCAAGCCGTGGGAGAAGGAGTCGCCGACCTTCGGCCGCTACCAGGCCTTCGACGGCCCGACCTGCGCCTCCTGGCCGGCCCCGGCCCGCGACGCCGAGACCTTCACCGGCCCGTGGAACCGCAAGACCGCCGCTCCGGTGATGGTCATCGGCAACCTCTACGACCCGGCGACCAACTACGGCTTCGCGCAGCGCATGCAGCGCCAGCTGGGCAACGCCGTGCTGGTCTCGGTCGACGTGGTCGAGCACTGCGCCGTCGGCCGCAGCAAGGAACTGAACAAGCTGGTCACCGACTACCTGGTGAACCAGAAGGCCCCGGCCCCCGGCCAGCTCCTGAAGCCCGACGCCGAGGCCTTCCCGCCCGTCGCCTGAGCAACCCTGAGCCACCCCTGGGAAACACCGAACGGCCCGCCCCCGGAAACAGCCTTCCGGGAGTGGGCCGTTCGTCCGTGCGGCGGCCGTGCGGTCGAACGTCGTCGGTCACGCGGACGGCGGCACCTCCGGCGCCACGCTGTACCGTCGAAGTACTTCTTCCGCCGTGGACCGGTCCAACAACCGCAGCTCCCACGGGCCCGTGTTGACGTCGAACTCCTTCCCGAAGCCCACCCACTTGCCGGTCATGAGGCGGCCCGTGGGATCGACGAGCAGTTGGATCGCGCCGTGGTAGCGGGCGCCCCGGTAGTAGCCGGCGTCGGCGGTCTGCTCGGTCCAGGTGCCGGTCACGACGTTGCGGTCGACGGTGAGGTCGAGCGTGAGCGGTGAGTCGGGGTTGGACGAGGCGCCGGCCAGCGAGGCGGCCGTGATCCGGTTCCCGTGGTGTCGGAGCAGCACGTGGTGCAACCCGGAGAAGGTGTTCGCCCGGCTGCTGCTGAAGTACTCGTAGTGGCTCAGCCACACCCCGCTGTAGTCGTCGCCCAAGGGCGCCGGGGCCGGGGCGGGGCGCCCGTCGGGCTGGCTCCTTGTCACGTCATGACCTCCGGATCCGTCCTCCGTAACGCGTGCCGGCGGCAGGTTGACGGACTCGAAACCCAGCCGGTCCGCCGACAGCTTGGTCACGGCTTCGAGCGCGCGCAGGTAGACCGGGCGTGGTGTGCGCACATCGCCCGATTCCCATCGCTGGACGAGGCGCTTGCTGGCGTCGTTGGGCTCTCCCAGGGCTTGCCCCGCATCGCGGATCCGCTGGGCCATCTCGTCCTGACTGAGACGGAGACCGATGCGGACGGCGCGGAACACCGTGTTCGGGGTCGTCATGCGTCCGAATGTATCCGGTGACGCCCCTGGTACGACACCGAAATGACGCCTTGCATCCGGTCGAAGTGACGTCTTGTCGACGTTACTTCGACAGTGCGTGACGGGCGAGGATTCGATCTGTCCACCGGCGACCGATCGGACCGAAAGGGGATGCGCGGTGACGGCGTCCACCACACGCAGCGGAACGAGGAGAACCATCGCTGGCGGAGCCCGCGTCCTGGGCGAACTGCCGGCGGAGTGGAGACCGCTCGACGACTACCGGGCGACGGTGAGTACTGCCCCGGGTGATGCCGAGGTGCTCCAGCGGGACGCGGTCCGTGCGCACTGCTCGTGTCCGCGCTGCGTCGCGGGGCGGTCGACGTGACGGGCGGCGGCCCGATCGGAGTGGACCGCGGAACACCCTGCGAGTGGAGCAGGATCACCGCTCCTACGAGCACGTCGTGTGGACGCCGTGGCTCGTGGTGCCGACGGAGAACCGTAAGCGTGCCCAACGCGGTGGAGGTGCCCGCAGAGCCCGCCATCTGTCTCATGTGCGCGGCATGGCAGGCGCTGGAACGACTGTCGGCCGAGTCCGGTGACCACTCCCTCGCCCTGGATGCCCGGGTGAGCGCGGCGCGGCACCGGGAGGAGGCTCACCGTGGATGAAGTGGCTGATCCCACTGAAAAGTCGTCAGGCCGACCGCAGTCGATGACGCCGGAGTGGTGCGGACGCCGCCCGGTGCTGAGCCCGGAGGACCACGCCCCGGCTCCGCTGTCGCCCGAGGAGCGCGAGCGACGAGCCGAGATGCTGGCGCAGGTCCGCCGGGCGAACGAACGCGCCCGGCGGAAGCACACGGGCTCCTGGGCCCCCGCTCGGGAGAGCAGCAGCCGAAGCGGGTTCCGGCAACACCGAACGACCCAGCACCTACCGGTGACTGGGGCCGCCACAGCGTGAGGAGACACCAGCATGGCCGAATTGACGGTCGACCCGAATCGGCCGCCCGGACCGACCGCGCCGGAGCCCGGGGTAGTTCCGGACGTCTGCTAGTTCACTTGAGATCCGGCTCTGCGGAGAGAGCGGAGCCGGCTCTCCCACTCGCGATCGCACGTTTCGCAGAAGGGAACACCACATGGCAAAGCACGGCGGAGGCTCGGGCAACGACGGCCCCGCAAGGCCGGCGGGGGCAAGGGCGGCGGGCACTCGGGGTCGCCGGACACCGCCCCGCACGACGGTCAGCGGGACTCGCCGCCGAAGAACCCGCCCAAGCCCGAGAAGCCGTAGGGGACATCATGACGTGGGACAAGCTGACCGACGCGCTCCGGGAGTCCGGCGCGCTCTCGGCCGACTGGGAGCAGATTTTCCGATCCACCCCGCGCGACCGCTTCACCCCGGACCGGATCCGGGTCGACGGGGAGTGGATCGAGCGGACGGAGCACCCTGATCGGTGGGCGGAGGCCGTGAGCTCCGACCTGCCGCTCGTCACGCAGGTCTACGACGGGACCACCACCCCGTCGTCCTCCAGCTCCATGCCCACCGTGGTCGCGAAGATGCTCCGGCACCTGGACGCGGCCCCCGGGATGCGGGTCCTGGAGGTCGGCACCGGCACCGGGTGGACGGCGGGTCTGCTGACCGGCCGGCTCGGCGCCGAGAACGTGGTGACCGTCGAAGCAGACCCCGGGCTCGCGATCGACGCCCGTGCGCAGCTCGCCACCATGGGGCGCACGCCCACGGTGCTGGCGGCGGACGGGATGCTGGGCCACCCCGCCGGAGCCCCCTACGATCGCGTCCACCTCACGGCCGCCGTGCAGAGGCTGCCCGGGACGCTGATCGAGCAGACGAAACCGGGCGGCGTGATTCTCGTGCCCTACGGGACGGCGTTCTGCAACGGAGCGCTGGCACGGCTGACGGTCGCGGACGACGGCAAGTCGGCCTCCGGGCCGTTCGTGGAGGACGTCGCCTTCATGTGGGTGCGCGACCAGCGGCCCGACAGCGGCGAGTTCGACATCGAGGACGTCCGCTACGGTCCCTCGGAGATCGACCCCGCAGACGTCGCGGACTCCACCGACGCCGCGTTCGCGATCGGGCTCCGAATGCCGGACCTGTTCCGCCAGAGCGTGGCGGCACCCTACGACCGCTTCGGCACCGGTCGGTTCGAGGTCTGGGACGGCACGTCCTACGCGCACTGCCGGCTCGCGGACCGGGAGGGGAAGCATGCCGTCTCCCAGTCCGGCCCGCGCGACTTGTGGGCCGAGGTGACGGCCGCGCACCGGTGGTGGCAGCGTCAGGGCAAGCCGAGCCTGCACCGGTTCGGGCTGACGGTCTCGACGGTCGGTGAGCACCGTGCCTGGTTGGACGACCCGGACAACGTGATCGGGTAGTCCCCGGGCCCCGGTCGGACTGTGCCGACCGGGGCTCGCGCCGGATCAGACGTCGCCGAGCGGCACCTCGGGGTCCGCCAGGCGGGCCGGGTCGACCACTCGTCCGGAACGGATCAGCGACCGGATCGGGTCGGTGACGTCCCAGACGTTCACGTTCATACCGGCCAGGACTTTTCCCTCACTCAGCCAGAAGGCGATGAACTCCCGAGCTTTCACGTCGCCGCGGAACACCACCCGGTCGTAGCCGCCGGGCTCCACCCAGCCGACGTACTCCATGCCGAGGTCGTACTGGTCCGAGAAGAAATAGGGGACACGGTCGTACACCGCGTCCTCGCCGAGCATCGCGCGGGCTGCCGTCTGGGGCTGGTTGACGGCGTTGGCCCAGTGCTCGACGCGGATGTGGCGTCCCAGCTGCGGATGGAAGGCGTTGGCGACGTCGCCCGCCGCGTGGATGTCCGGGTCCGAGGTGCGCAGGTGCTCGTCGGTCTTGATCCCGTTCTCCACCTCCAGCCCGGCTGCCTCGGCGAGTTCGGTGTCCGGGGCGATGCCGACACCGACCACCACCGCGTCCGCCGGTACCACCGTGCCGTCCCCGAGCCGGACGCCGGTGACCCGGCCGTCCGCGCCGGTCAGTTCGGCGACCTTCACCCCGAACCGCAGGTCCACGCCGTGGGCGCGGTGCAGGTCGGCGAAGACCTGCGCCACCTCGCGGCCCAGTACCCGCAGCAGCGGCAGCTCGGCCGCCTCCAGCACCGTCACCTCGGCGCCCGCCGTCCGGGCCGCGGCCGTCGTCTCCAGGCCGATCCAGCCCGCGCCGATCACCACGATCCGGGCGCCGGTGCGGAACTCCTTGCGGATCCGCTCGCTGTCCTCCACCCGGCGCAGGTAGTGCACACCGCCGAAGTCCCCGCTCCCCGTGTCGGGCAGCGTCAGCCGGCGCGGCACCGAACCGGTGGTCAGCAGCAGCTTGGCGTACTCCACCTGCCCGCCGTCGGCCAGCGTCATCGTGTGCGCGGCGGGGTCGATCGACACCACCCGGGTGCCGAGCCGCAGCGTCACGTCGTGCTCGGCGTACCACTCCGGCGGGTGGACGTAGATCTTCTCCCGGGAACTCTTGCCCAGCAGATAGCCCTTGGAGAGCGGCGGGCGCTCGTACGGGCGCTCGTGCTCCTCGCCGATCAGCACGATGCCGCCGGTGTACCCGGCCTCGCGCAGCGCCTGTGCCGCCTTCGCGCCGCCGAGGGAGGCGCCGACGATCACGATGGGACGCTGCCGCCCGGCGCCGTCGGTACCCGTACTGTCCGTGGTGGCCATGCTGAACTCCTCGCTCTGCGGCGGAAACCACGGACAGCCTGCCGCCGGCCGGCGGGCCTGTCGAGACGGCGTCCGGCGCGCCGTCCCGGCTCCCCCGAACGGGTGACGCCACCGGGAGCGGGGGAGGGCTCAGGGGGCCATCGCGTCCCGGACCAGGGCGGTGTCCGTGAACTGCTCGAACCGCACGATCCGCCCGCCGCGCACCGTGAAGTGGTGCGCCACCCGCACGTTCAGCGGGCGCCGGGTGGCCCTGTGCACCGCCGTGTAGCGGGCCAGCACCACCACGTCCTCGCCGTCCACCACGTACCGGTCGTCGTGCGCCGTCCAGTCCTCCCATTCGGCGGCCAGCCGGTCCATCACCCCGCCCGTCACGCCCTTCGGCGTCCGGTAGGTGCCGGCCAGCGGGAAGCCCGCCATCTCGGTCCACTCCACGTCCTCGGCGAGCGTGGCCCGCAGCGCCGCCAGGTCGCCGCGCGCCGAGGCCAGGTACTGGCGGCGGACCACGTCGGCCGGGGCGTCCGACTCGGCGAACGCGGCCGCGGCCCTCGGAATCTCGATCATCGCGCTCAGCCCCAGACCAGCTCGCCCTTGGCGACCTTCGTCCCGAGGTCGACCGCCAGCGGCATGCCCAGCCCGGGGAACCGCTGCTCCAGCGCCTCCCGGGCCGAGGCCGCGTCCGGTGCCCGGCCGATCTCGGTCTCGAATCCCCGCAGGTAGTCGCGGGTGTGGTCGATCGAGGAGGTGTCGGTGGGCGCGTCGGCCGTCCGGTGCCCGGCCACCACGAAGTCCGGCTCCAGCGCCGCCATGCCGTCCAGCAGGTCGATCCAGGCCGAGCGCTGCTCCGGGGTCGGGGTGTCGGCCGTCCACACGTGCAGGCCCTGGAACAGCAGCACCCCGCCGAACAGCGCGCGGTGGTGGTGCTGCCAGAGGTAGTGCCGGTCCGGCAGGTGGAAGTCGGCGCCGCGCAGTTCGAAGCGGTGGCCCTCGAAGACCAGCTCGTCGCCGGGCAGCACCTCCGGGAGGACCAGCCGGGTCGGCAGCTCGGGGCCGAGGTGCGCCCAGGCGCGGAGCTTGGCCTCGAAGGTCTCCTGGATGTGCTCGACGGTCGACGCGGTCGCCAGGAACCGGGCCTCCGGGAAGGCGTCCCGCACCTCCTGGGCGCCGAAGTAGAAGTCCGGGTCGCCGTGGCTGACGAAGACGGTGGTCAGCCGCTTGCCGGTGGTCCGGATCCGCTCCACCAGCCGGCGGCCGTCGGACCGGGTGAACCCGGCGTCCACCAGCAGCGCGTCCTGGGGGCCGGTGACCAGCACGGAGGTCTTGTTGAGCGAGCTGTCCGGGCTGTCGATGACCTCGAAGTCGAGGGCGCTCATGGGCGGTGTCCTTCCTCGCGGCCGGGCGCGTCGTCCTGCGTGCCGGGGTTCGCACGTGTCGCGTGCGGGGATGCGCACGCCTCGCGTGCCGGGTGTGCACGCCTCGCCGCCCAGCATCGGCGACCCGGCCGACGCCCGCACCCCGGGACGGCGGCCTGCGGTTCACCCGCGCGGGCGCAGCCGGGCCACGGCGACGGAGGAGACCAGGGTGGCACCGGCCAGTACGGGCCAGAGCACGCCGGGACCGACGGCCAGCAGCGCGGTCAGCGCCGCCGGGGCCAGGGCGCGGCCGACACCCATCGACAGCTCCCAGCGCGCCAGCGCCCGGCCCAGCAGGTGCGGCGGGGCGGTCGCGGCCACCAGCGCCGTCCCCGAACCGGAGTAGAGGATCTCGCCGAACGTGTACAGCACCGACACCGCCGCCACCGCGCCGGCCGCGGCCGTGCCGCCGAGCCCGCCGGCCGCCCAGAAGCCCAGGTAGGAGAGGGTGAGTGCGAAACCGCCGGCGGCCAGCACGGTGTGCCGGGACCGCTCGCCGAGCCGGAGCACCACGGCCAGCTGGAGGGCGATCACCAGCACGGTGTTGCCGACGAAGATGCCGGAGGACCAGGCGGCGGAGGCGTGCAGGTGCAGCACCAGCAGGGCCGGCAGGGCCACCTCCAGGACGTCGAAGGTGAAGGCGAAGGGGAGGTTGGCGACGCTGAGCAGGGTGATCCGGCGCAGCGCGGGATCGGGGGTGGCGGCGGCGGTTGCTGTGGACGGCCGGGGCTGCGGCGTCTCCGCCGCCGGTGGTGCGGACACCCGGAGCGAGTGCACCAGCCCCGCCGCCAGCAGGCAGGCCGCCGCGGTGACCCCGGCGAGCAACTGGAGCGCCCCCGTGCCGCCGGCCACCGCGAGCGTCGCCAGCAGCGCGCCCGCGCCCAGCCCGGCGTTGCGCAGCGTCCGGCCGGCCGCCAGGGCGGCGTCCCTGGTGCGGCCCTCGGTGAGCGTCGACACCACGGCCGCGTGGGTGGCGGGCCAGGACTGGCTGCCCACACCGAGCAGCACCGCCGCCGCGGTGAACCCGGGCAGCCCGTCCGCCAACAGCAGCGTCACCGACCCGGCCGCCCGGACCAGCAGCGTCGCCGCGGCGGGCAGGCTGCGCGCGCCGAGGTCGATCCACCGGCCGGTCAGCGGCAGCACCAGCAGCCCCGCGACCATGCCGGCGGACATCGCGAGGCCCGCCGCCCCGGCGTCCAGGGCGAGGACGCCGATTCCGTAGAGCAGCAGGAACGGCCGCAGCAGCCCGGTGCCGAGGGCGTCCACCAGCAGGGCGGCGGCGTAGCGGGGCCCGCCGGCCGCGGTCAGCAGGCCGAGCAGCGCGGCCGGTCCACTGCGGGGCCGTTCGGCGTCGGCGCCAGCGGGGGAGGGAGCGGGGGCAGGCTTCGGGGTCTGGATCAGGCTCATGGCCGGTACCGTCCGTCCGCACCAGGCCGGGAGGCACGTCGATTGACGAGTCCCGTCAATCGACGCCGGACCGGACCGCCGCGGATGACAGGATCGGACCGTGAGCCTGACCATCGACATCACCGGCCTGCCCGACGAGCGGCTGCTCTTCACCCCCTCCCCGCTGGCCGAGCTCAGCGCCATGCTGCACGTGCTCGCCGAACCGGCGCACCACCCCGACCTGCACGGCTGGGCGGCGAGCACCACCGCCACGGTGAAGCCTGCGCTCGCCGAGCGACTGACCGAGGCGGAGTTCCTCTGGCGCTCCTCGCGCGCCGACTTCCTCGTCCCCGGCATCCCCGGCGCCACCCTCGCCGAGGAGCTCGACGCCGTCGACCGGATCGACGACGAGCGGTACGTCCGGGCCGCGCTCGTGACGACCTGCGGCGTCTCCCGGCTCGCCCACCGGACGCGCTCGCCGCTCACCGACCCGGCGGAACAGGAACGGGCCAGGGAGCTGGCGCTCGCCCGCGGCCCCCGGCAGGCGGACTTCGCGGACCGGCTGCTCACGGACCCGCCCGCCGTCCGGGCCATGGTCCGGCGGATGCTGGAGGACTGCGCGGACGCCTTCTTCACCGACGCCTGGCGCCGGGTGCTGCCCGAACTGGCCGCCGACGCCCGCCGCAAGACCGACCTGCTGGTGCGGCACGGCGCGGTCGAGGCGCTGGCCGCCGCCTCCTCCTCGATCGTGCTGGAGGACGCGGGCGAAGGACGGCGCCGGATCGTCGTCGACAAGCTCCAGGACAACACCACCAGCGCCGCCGCCGCGGGCGGCGTCACCCTCATCCCGACCGCGTTCGGCCGACCGCACCTGCTGGTGGTGTCCGCGGCCGGCTGGCGCCCGGTGGTGCAGTACCCCGTCGCGGCGCCGGGGGTGCCCGAACCGGTCTCGCTCGCCGTCGTCCAGCAGCGGCTGGAGGCGCTCGCCCACCCCGTCCGGCTCCGGCTCGCCCGCACCATGGCGCGGGGCCCGCACACCACGGGCGAGCTGGCGGCGGCCTGGCAGCTGAGCGCGCCCGAGGTGTCCCGGCACCTGGCGGTGCTGCGCCGGGCCGGGCTGCTGACCACCCATCGGCGCGGGCGCTACATGCTGTACCAGCTGGACCTGGCGGGCAGCGCGCGGCTGGGCACCGACCTGCTGGAGGCGGTGCTGCGGTGACGGTGCCGTGTTCGTAGGGTCGCGTCGGCAGGGAACACCGGCCGGGCCGGGCGCGTTCGTGCGGGCATGACCACTGACGCCACTTCTGCCACTGACGCCACTCCCGCCGACGGGCCCGAGATCCTCCGCTACGCCGCCTTCGCCACCGACCCGGCCGGCGGCAACCCGGCGGGCGTGGTGCTGGACGCATCCGGCCTGAGCGCCGACCGGATGCTGGCGATCGCCGCCGAGGTCGGCTACTCCGAGACGGCGTTCCTGGTCCCCGGCCCGGGTGCCGGCGAGTACGGCGTCCGCTACTTCAGCCCGCTGACCGAGGTGCCGTTCTGCGGCCACGCCACCGTCGCCTCCGCCGTGGCCCTCGCCGAGCGGGTCGGCACCGGCCGCTACCTCTACCGCACCGCGGCGGGCGAGGTGCCGGTCGAGGTGGCGGAGGACGCGGACGGCGGCCTGCGGGCCACCCTCACCAGCGTCGAACCCCGGGTGGAGGAGGCCGACGCGGCGGACGTCGACGAGGCGCTCGCCCTGCTCGGCTGGGCCGCCGGGGACCTCGACCCCGCGCTGCCGCCCCGGTACGCGTACGCGGGCGCCCGCCACCTCGTCCTCGCCGCCGGTACCCGCGACCGGTTGGCCCGGCTCGACTACGACTTCGACGGGCTTGCGGCTTTTATGACGGCCCGGGACCTCGTCACCGTCCAGCTGGTGTGGCGGGCCGCGCCGGACGTCTTCCACGTCCGTAACCCGTTCCCGGTCGGCGGCGTGGTCGAGGACCCGGCCACCGGGGCCGCGGCGGCTGCCTTCGGCGCCTACCTCCGCGACCTCGATCCGGCCGCCGCCCCGGCCGTGCTCACCCTCCACCAGGGCGAGGACCTGGGCCGACCGGGCACTCTCCACGTCGACCTGGGCAGCGCGGCCCCGCGGGTCCGGGTCTCCGGTGCGGCGGTCGCCATCGGCCAGGAGGATTCTGCTTCCTGATTGTTGAGGGAGGGTCAGGCGGGGTCGGGAGGACGGCGTTGCAGGTCTGCGACGCCGGGTGCTCGTGAGCCCTAAATATGGTGGTGTGAAGATCCGTTTGAAGGCCCTATGCTTCGTGCGTTCACGATGTCTTCGCACGAAGCAAGGTCTGCCGGATGAAGCTTCCCAAGGTGTCCGCCGTGGTCGCGGCCGCCGTCCTGGCCCCCGCCGTCCTCTTCCCGTCCTCGGCCTCGGCCGCCGACGCGCCCCGGCCCACCGGGGCCTCCGGGCCCGACACCGGTTCCGCCGGAACCCCCGACGCCGCGCCGACCGACGCGGGCCAGGAGGACCTGGACCGGGCGGAGGTCCGGCGGATCCTCGCCGACAAGGCCAGCGGCGTGTCCGTGCGCGAGGCCGCCGAGAAGGCGCTGGCCGCCGGGACCGCCACCGCGCTGCGGGAGTTCCTGACCACCGGCCTCCAGAACGCCCGCCACATCGACTACCGGGTGGACACCCTCCGGATCCTCGGCGTCGGCGGCCCGGCGGTCAAGAAGGCCGCCGAGGCCGCGCTGCGCGGCTCGTACGCCGACCTCGTCAAGTTCCTGGAGGAGGGCCAGTACACCGCCCGGGCCCAGGACGACCGGGCGGAGGTCGAGCGGATCCTCGCCGACCCGGCCACCGGACGCCTTGTGCGGGAGGGGGCGCAGAAGGCGCTGGACACCGGGACGCCCGCCGCGCTGCGGCACTTCCTGACGGTCGACCTTCCCAAGTGGCGCGAGAGCGACGACCGGGTCAAGGTCGCCCAGATCATGTTCAAGGGCGGTCCTGCGGTACAGGCTGCCGCGAACGCCGCGATGGACGGCTCGTACGCGGACATCGTGAAGTTCCTCCAGGAGGGCCAGTACACGGCCCGCGCCCAGGACGACCGCGCCGAGATCGAGCGACTGCTCGCCGACCCGGCCACCGGTCCGGGGGTGCGGGAGGCGGGCCAGAAGGCGCTGGACACCGGCACGCCCACCGCGCTGCGGCACTTCGTGGAGACCGAGCTCCCCGTCCAGCGCGAGCACGACGCCCGGGTGGCGCTCAGCCAGATCATGGCCAAGGGCGGTCCCGAGGTGCGGGCTGCCGCGAGCACCGCGATGGACGGCTCGTACGCGGACGTGGTCAAGTTCCTCCAGGAGGGCCAGTACACGGCCCGAGCGAAGGACAACCGGGCGCAGGTCGCGCAGATCGCCGAGACCGGCGGACCGGCCGTCAAGAAGGCCGCGCTCGCCGCGCTGGACGGCAACGAGCAGGCCGTGGCGACCTTCCTCCTCGAAGGCTGGGCCAAGGCGCGCGCCGAGGACGAGGCCGCCGCTGCCAAGCCGGGCACCGAGCCGGCGGTCCGGCCGACCGAGCAGCCGACCACCGCCCCGGCTGCCCCGGCCGCGCCGGCGACGCAGACCTCCGCCACCGGCGGCCAGGTCGTCCAGGCCGCCGCCCGCACGACCTCGGGCACGGGCACCACCGGCACCGCTGCCGTCACCCGGACGACCACCGGGACCACCGGCACCGCGACCGTCGGCTCCGGCCAGCTCGCGGCCACCGGTACCGAGGGCCTTGGCCTGGAGGCCGGCGGCGCCGCCGCGGCCCTCGCCGCCGGTGCGGCGCTGGTCGTGGTGTCCCGCCGCCGTCGCTCCGCCGAGGGCTGACGGTCCCGACCCCCGCGCAGTACCCGACCGCCCGATCCACGACCCCCGGACGCCGCAACCGGCGGCCGGGGGTCGCGTGTCTGCGGGCGCGGCCGGTCGGAAAACGGGTCGCACGGGAAGGGGCAGGTGCGGGAGGCTGCGCGGATGGATCGAGAAACCGGTCGGACGGCTGCCGTCCACCTCACCCA
Organism: Kitasatospora purpeofusca; assembly: GCF_036010405.1. Lineage (NCBI taxonomy): Bacteria > Bacillati > Actinomycetota > Actinomycetes > Kitasatosporales > Streptomycetaceae > Kitasatospora > Kitasatospora purpeofusca. The sequence goes on from NZ_CP108561.1 coordinate 8,590,275, forward strand.
TGACGGCGACCACCTCGGGCAGCTCGGCCCGTTCGACCTGGCGGACCCGTGGTGGTCGTCGGTCGGGGAGCTGACCGGGCGCGCCTCGGCGGAGGCCGGGGTGCCGGTGGCGGTGGTCCGGCTGGCCGGGGTCACGGGCGGTGAGGGCGGCCGGGGCGGGCACACGGTGTACCACGCCGAGGCGCTGGACCGACCGGTGGACCGGGCGCCGAGGCCGGCGGGGCCGGAGGTGGACGCGCTGCTGGGCCCGGCCGGGCGGCGGGCCGGGTGGGCCACGCCCGCCGGGCTGCGGGCGGCCCTCGACTGGGCGGAGCGGGCGTCGGCCACCGCCGGACGGCCGGTCACCGGGCGGGCCGAGCAGGTCCGGACGTGGAACCTGTCCGGGGTGTTCCGGCTGCCCACGGCCGCCGGAACGGTCTGGCTGAAGGTGATCAACCCGAGCTTCAACGTCGCCGAGGCGGAGGCGATCGCGCTGTTCGCCGCCGCCGCGCCGGAGCTGGTGCCGACAGTGCTCGCCGCCGACCCGGCGCACGGGCGGGTGCTGCTCGACGACGTGCCGGGGCGGGACTGCTGGGGCCCCTCGGTCGAGGAGGTGGCGCTCGCCGTGCCGGGGCTGGTCGCCGCCCAGGCGGCACTGGCCGCGGGCGGGCGGGCCGCCTCGGCCGGACTGCCCGACCGCACCCCGGGCGCGGTGGCCGCCGCCGCGCCGGGCCTGCTGGACCGGCTGGCCGCGACGGCCGAGCTGACGGGCGAGGAGCTGGCCGCCGCCCGGGCGCTGGCCGCGCGCCTGCCGGAGCTGGCCGGGGAACTCGCCGCCTGCGGCCTGCCGGAGACCGTGGTGCACGGCGACTTCCACCCCGGCAACTGGCGCTCCGACGGTTCCGGGCTGGTGGTCATCGACTTCGCCGACACCTGTTTCGGCCATCCGGTGGCGGACGGGCTGCGGCCGCGCGGCTTCCTGGACGGGGAGCGCTGGGCGCAGGTGGCCGAGGAGTGGGCGCGGGCCTGGCGCGAGCGGGTACCGGGGTGTTCGCCGGAACGGGCGCTGGAACTGGCCGGTCCGCTGGTGCACTTCGGGTACGCGCTGCGGTACCAGGAGTTCCTGGACCACATCGAGGACAGTGAGCGCCCGTACCACGAGGGCGATCCGGCGGCGGAGGTCCGGCAGGCGCTGGCCGCGGCGGGCTGACCCGACGGCGCCGCGCCGGACGGGGCACGGCGCGGCGCCGGGAGTGGGTCAGCGGTGTCAGCGGTGTCAGGGTGTCGGCGGTGTCGGTCGGGTCAGCCTGTCGGGTCGATCCGCCGCCCGTCCCGGACCCCGTACAGGGAGAGCGCCTCGACCGGGCAGTAGTCGACCGCGTCGGCCAGTTCCGAGGTCAGCGGTTCGCCGCCGGCGACGGTCGGCTGCTCCCGCACCGGCCGGGCGAGCCCGTCGGCGCCGAGCGCCAGCGAACCGGGCGCGGTGGCCGCGCACATGCCCGAGCCGATGCAGCGGTCCCGGTCCACCTGGACGATGACCGCCGGCGCCGCGCCGGTCGCCTCCCGGCCCGTCACCAGGCGACCCGCAGGTGCTGCGGGCTGCGGGTGAGCAGGCCGCGCCGCCAGTCGATGGCCTCCGCCGTCCCGGCGAGCTTCAGCGAGGGCAGCCGGCGGGCCAGCCGGTGCAGGGCGAGCTCCAGTTCCATCCGGGCCAGCCAGGCTCCCAGGCAGTGGTGCGGCCCGGCGCCGAAGGTGTACATCGGTGCGGCGAGCGGGGAGAAGAGTTCGGTCAGCAGGTCGCCGGTGAACACCTCGGGGTCGGTGTTGGCGGCGCCGGTGTCGGCGGCGACCACGCTCCCGGCCGGGATCCGCACCCCGCCGATGTCGAGGTCCTCGACGGCCCGCCGGAGCAGTCCGGGCAGGACGTCGGAGTCCCCCAGCGGGACGGCGCGCAGCAGCTGTTCGGTGGCGGCGGCCGCGCTCTGCTCGTCCGAGGCGAGCTGCTGCCAGGCGTCGTGCCCGTCGCTGAGCAGGTAGACCAGGGCGTTGCCGAGCGAGGTCATGGTGGTCTCGTGCCCGGCCACCACCAGGCCGATGACGAGGGTGACGATCTGCTCCTCGGTGATCCCCGGGGTGTCGGCGGCGGCCGCGAGCAGGCTGCTGACGAGGTCGTCGCCGGGCGCGGCACGGCGTTCGGCGATCACCTCGGCGCCGAAGCCGGCGAACTCGGTCATCGCGGTGCGGATCGCCTCGGCCGAGTGCGCGGTGGCGGACAGGGCGTGGTCGCTCCAGTGTTCGAGGCGCTTGCTGTCGAGGCCGTCCAGGCCCATCAGCCGGCTGATCACGGCGATCGGCAGCGGGCGGGTGTAGCCGGCCACGATGTCGGTGGGCGAGCCCCGGTCGATCAGCTCGTCGATCAGGCCCTCGACCACCGAGGCGACCCAGGGGCGCCACCGGGCGATCGCGCGCGGGGTGAAGGCGCGCTGCACGGTGCGGCGCAGCCGCTGGTGCTCGACGCCGTCGATGTTGAGCATCGAGGACGGGTCGTCGAGCAGGTTCGGGGTGAGCGAGACGGGCGGGGCGCCGGGGGCGTGCAGCGGCGCGCGCCCCAGGCGCGGGTCGGTCAGCACCTGCCGGACGTCGGCGTGCCGGCTGACCAGCCAGACGGGGGTGCCGGTGGGCAGGGCGGCCAGCCGGGGCGGGCCGGGTTCGAGCAGCCGCAGGCAGTGCAGCGGCGGCAGGACGGCCTGGGCGGCCCGGCCGGGGCCGGTGTCGACGGCGGGACCGGGGTCGGTGGCGGTGCCGGTACGGGCACCGGTGGCACTGTTCTCGGCGGACATCCGTACTCCAGACTCCAGGGCGGTGGCCGCTGGGAGGGCGGCCGACGGGGGGTGGATCCGGGCGGTGCGCGGGGACGGGCGGCGTGGTCGACGGCGTGCCGAGTGCGCCGGTTCGCTACGACCGTACGTGGGCGACGGGCCACAGTCAGCGACGATTCCAGCCAACGCCGGGGTGGGAAGGGGGTGGTGAGGGCACGGTGGCACTGATGGGCGCTCAGCGGTGGCCGCGCGCCCCACCTCACGCCCCGGAGCGTCCGTCGGAGGGTCGCCGGGATGGCTGTCGGCGCGGCCGTCGGAGCGCCGGGCCGACCGGTGAGGCGGATCACCAGGGGCGTTCCCCGGCCACTCGCCGTGACGGGCGCTAGGCTTCGTGGGCGGGTCGTCCGATCCGCGTCGACGCAGGTCACGCCGGTACACAGGGGTACCGGCCGACGGAGGAGAACCGGATGGCCCAGCAGGTCAAGGCAGTCGTCGCACGCGCCAAGGGCGCGCCCGTGGAGGTGACGACGATCGTCGTGCCCGACCCCGGGCCGGGCGAGGTGGTGGTGCGGATCCAGGCCTGCGGCGTGTGCCACACCGATCTGCACTACCGCGAGGGCGGGATCAACGACGAGTTCCCCTTCCTGCTGGGCCACGAGGCCGCGGGCATCGTGGAGACGGTCGGCGAGGGCGTCGACGAGGTCGCGCCCGGCGACTTCGTGGTGCTCAACTGGCGCGCCGTCTGCGGCCAGTGCCGTGCCTGTCGGCGCGGACGCCCGCAGTACTGCTTCGACACCCACAACGCCAAGCAGAAGATGACGCTGCTGGACGGCACCGAGCTGTCCCCGGCCCTGGGCATCGGCGCGTTCGCCGAGAAGACCCTGGTCGCCGCCGGCCAGTGCACCAAGGTGGACCCGGCCGCCGACCCGGCCGTCGCCGGGCTGCTCGGCTGCGGCGTGATGGCGGGCATCGGCGCCGCGATCAACACCGGCAACGTCGGCCGCGGCGACTCGGTCGCCGTGATCGGCTGCGGCGGGGTCGGCGGGGCGGCCGTGCTGGGCTCCCGGCTGGCCGGCGCGGGGAAGATCATCGCGGTGGACATCGACGACCGCAAGCTCGCCACCGCCCGCAAGCTCGGTGCGACCCACACCGTCAACTCGACCGCCACCGACGCGGTCGAGGCGATCCGCGAGCTGACCGGCGGGAACGGCGCGGACGTCGTGGTCGAGGCGGTCGGCCGCCCGGAGACCTACAAGCAGGCCTTCTACGCCCGCGACCTGGCCGGCACCGTCGTCCTGGTCGGCGTGCCGACGCCGGAGATGCAGCTGGAGCTCCCGCTGCTCGACGTGTTCGGGCGCGGCGGCGCGCTGAAGTCCTCCTGGTACGGCGACTGCCTGCCCTCGCGGGACTTCCCGATGCTGATCGACCTCTACCTCCAGGGCCGCCTGGACCTCGGCGCGTTCGTCAGCGAGACCATCGAACTCGACGCGGTGGAGCAGGCGTTCGAGCGCATGCACCACGGCGACGTGCTCCGTTCGGTGGTGGTCCTGTGAGCACCGGCAGCCTCCGGATCGACCGGCTCGTGACCGCCGGCACCTTCGAACTCGACGGCGGCAGCTGGGAGGTGGAGAACAACGTCTGGATCGTCGGCGACGACGCCGAGGCCGTGGTGATCGACGCGGCCCACGACGCCGCAGCGATCGAGGCGGCGCTCGGCGGGCGCCGGCTGCTCGCCGTCGTCTCCACCCACGCCCACAACGACCACATCGACGCCGCCCCCGCGCTCGCCGAGCGCACCGGCGCGCCGATCCTGCTGCACCCGGACGACCTTCCGCTGTGGAAGCTCACCCACCCCGACCGGCTGCCGGACGGCGAACTCGCCGACGGGCAGCGGATCGCGGTCGCCGGTACGGAGCTGACCGTGCTGCACACCCCGGGCCACGCGCCGGGCGCGGTCTGCCTGTACGCCCCGGAGCTGGGCACCGTGTTCACCGGTGACACCCTCTTCCACGGCGGCCCCGGGGCGACCGGCCGGTCGTTCTCGCACTTCCCGACCATCATCGACTCGATCCGGGAGCGCCTGCTGACGCTGCCGCCGGAGACGGTGGTCCGGACCGGGCACGGCGACCCGACCACCATCGGCGCCGAGGGCCCGGCCCTGCCGGAGTGGATCGCCCGCGGGCACTGACCCGTACCCGTACCCGTACCCGTACCCGGGACGTCGGGCCCGGCGGCCGTCCGCCGGGCCCGACGACGTAGCATCGCGGGCATGGCCCATGATCCCCGCGCGCTCGACGACGCCTTCCTCGCCTTCTGGCGGGAGCGGCACATCGCCACCCTGACCACCCTGCGCCCGGACGGCTCGCCGCACGTGGTGCCGGTGGGGGTGACCTTCGACCCGGGGACGGGGATCGCGCGGGTGATCAGCAGCCGGACCAGCCGGAAGGTGCGGAACGTGCTGGAGGCCGGGGCGGACGGCCAGCGGGTCGCGGTCTGCCAGGTGGACCGGGCGCGCTGGTCGACGCTGGAGGGTGTGGCCGTGGTCCGGCAGGAGCCGGAGGCGGTGGCCGAGGCGGAGCGCCGTTACGCCGAGCGCTACCGCGAGCCCCGGGTGAATCCGGACCGGGTGGTCGTCGAGATCACGGTGGACCGGGTGCTCGGGCGGGCCTGAGCGCCCGGTTCGGGTGCCCCGGTGGACGCCGTTCCGTTCGGCCGGTCCCCCTCCGTTTATCCGGCGTTGATCGTCGGCGCCTAGGGTCGGGGCATGACCGAGGGAACGAGGGGCGGCCGGGGCATGCGGACCCGGGCCGAGGACGGCCGGATGACGGCCGAGGACACGGACCGGTTCCGGGTGCTGCTGGCCCGGCTGGAGGACTCGCTGGCGGCCGACCGCCGCGGTACGGCGGCCGTGACAGCGGTTGGGGCGCCGAGACCGGCGGTGGGCCGCGATGGGTGAGCGCCGTCCGGCGGACCACCGCCCGGTGGACCGCCGCCCGGCCGCGCGGGTCGAGGTGCTGCCGCTGTGGCAGCGCGGCGCCCGGACGGGCGAGCCCGCCCGGAGCGCCGTGCCCGGAGCGCTACTTGGCGAAGCGGACCTCGGGGAAGGCGCGCGAGGGCCGGTCGAGCAGCGGGGCCGGACGGCCCAGCAGGTGCCGGTCGAGGAACGCGCCGAGGTAGGCGCGGGTGGCGGCGAGCGCGCGGTCGCCCCGGACGGTGCCGAAGAGGTCGGGCCCCGAGTCGGCCGGTAGCTGGTCGCGGCTGCCGAGGGCGTCCACCACCCAGTGCTCGTCGGAGAAGGAGAGGTGCCCGGCGGTCGGGAGGTCCACCCAGTACCGGGGGCCGGTGAGCTGCTTCCAGGTGTCCTCCCAGTTCCCGGTGGCGCCGGGTGAGCCGCCGAGCTGGGCGCTGAACAGCAGTACGGGGCGGGAGCGGAGGCCGGTGGGCGGGATCCAGACGCTGCCGTCGAGGTTCGCGGCGGCGCGGATCCGGCGGTCCTCGGCCATCGCCTCCAGGGCGGCCGCGCCGCCGAGCGAGTGGCCGACCGCACCGATCCGGCCCGGGTCGACGCTGAGCCCGCGGACCGGGCCCCGGTTGCCGGGGGCGGTGAGCCGGTCGATCACGAAGCGCAGGTCGGCCGCCCGGGCGCGGGAGGCCGTCGCGCCGAAGTCCGGGTCGGTGCCCTCCCGCCCGCAGACCAGGCAGGGTTCGATCCGCCCGCCGGGGAACTCCACCAGGGTCTCGTAGGTGTGGTCGACGGCGGCCACCGCGTAGCCCCGGGCGGCGAGTTCCTCGCCGAGCGCGGTGAGGGTGGTACGGCTCAGGCCGAAGCCGGGGGAGAGCAGGACCAGCGGATGGCGCCCCGGGGCGGGGCGGGCTCCGTCCACGGCGCCGGTCCGCACCCCGGCCGGTTCGGTGCTGCCGTACAGGGCGGTGGACAACTCCGGTGACAGGTAGGGCGCGTGGGCGCCCCGGGCGGAGTCGGTCGGGTACCAGAAGGTGACCATCAGCTCGCGGGACGGCGTGTCCGGGCGCCAGGGGTCCGGCCGGTCCCGGTCGACCAGTCGGGCCGAGGTCGTCCCGACGGGCCGGTGGGTGCTGGTGGCCGGCACCCGGGAGCCGGCGGCCTCGGGCCTGGCGCCCGCTGCGGCGTCCGGCGCGGAGTCAGGGGCGGTCGTGGTGGCGGTGGCGGCAGCCGGGGCGGAGGCGGCGGCCGGGCCGGCGAGGGCCAGCACCAGGGCGGTGGAGGCGATCGGCAGGGCGGCGGAACGCCACCGGGCGGTCTTCGACATGACGCCACGTTAAGTAGGCGGACCGCTCCGGCGCGTCGCTCCGCCGGGGGACGGCGGGTACGCCGCGAGGCGGAGCCGGCCCGGTCCGGGACACGCCGTCGGACCGGGTCCGGCTCCACCTGCGGGCGTGCCCGGGCGGTGCGGCCTCAGCAGTCGCAGCCGCAGTCGCAACCGTCGCAGCAGCCGCAGTCGTTGCAGCACTGGGCGTTCTCGCCGCAGCACTGGCAGCCGTCGCAGCAGTTGCCGCAGTCGCAGCACTCGTTGCGGGTGCAGAAGCCCTCGCGGCGCTCGCCGGAGAACGGGTGGTCGTGCTCGCAGCAGAGCAGCTGGCAGGTGCAGCCCATCAGTGCCCAGGCGGCGCAACCGGCCAGCAGATTGCGGCGGTTGGGCGGCGGCGCGCCGGGCGTGGTGAAGCCGGGGCCCTGCGGCACCCAGGGCGGGACCGGGGCGCCCGGGTCCTGCGGCGGGGCCTGGCCGGGGTCGTGCCGCGGCGGGCTCTGGTAGGGGTTGGAGCCGGTCGGGTCCAGCTGAGGGTGGCCGTGCGGCGCGTGGCTGTGGGCCTGATCGGTGGCCGGCGCCGTACCGGGCTCGTGCCCGACCCGGCAGGCGGCGTGGCCGGGCCGCCCGAAGACCCGCTCGACGGCCCGCTCGGTCTCGTGGGCGAGCAGGATGTGCACCAGCGCCCGGTCCGCGAGCTCGACGTCCCGCAGGGCCAGCCGGATGCCGTGCACGGCGTCCCGGCACAGCCGTTCGGCCTCGGCGCGGTCGGTGCCGGTGGCGGCGAGCGGGTTCCAGGCACCGGCGGCGGCGTCGGCCTCCTGGTCCTCGGCGGCGTCCAGCAGGTGCGCCAGCCGTCCGAACAGCCGCCCGGCCTCGGCCAGCGGCGCCTCGTTGCCCGGCCGTCCGGCCAGTACGGCGGTGTGCGCGAACGCGGCGGCGGTGGCGGTCTCGGTGGGCTCGGTGACCAGCAGCACCGAGCCGCCGGTCGGCAGCTCGCGCTCCAACTCGCCCTGGCGGGCGGCCGCGTCCAGCAGGACCGAGGTGTCGAAGCCGACCACCGAGGCACTGCCCGAACTCTTGCGGTCCCAGCGCCGGGTGACCGCCCGCGCGCCGGCCGCCACCGGGCGCCGGGCGAACACGCCGTCCTGGTCCTCGACATGGTCGCGGATCTTCACCGAGGCGAGCGCCAGCGAGACGGCGGCCGCCAGCCGGGCACCCTCGCCCCGTGCGACCGAGGCCGTCCGCATCCCGCGCAGCGGGCACGGTCCGGCGGTGCGCCGGCCGGCCCCGGTGGCGGCGTGCCCGGTGGCGGCCTGGGCCTCGACCAGCACCGAGATGATCAGCCCGTCGTAGTTGGTGGCGGTTCGCGCCAGTTGCCCGTGGTCGTCGCGCAGGGCCAGGCAGAGGCCGCAGAGATGGGCCATCCAGCTCGCCTGGAGCCGCTCCGAGAGCCGGTGGCGGCACGGTCTGATGATGCCGAACATGTGGTTCCCCCGTGTTGTGCATGGGCCACCCGGCCCTCGATCGCGCACATCATATGATCGACGGCCCGTTCCTCCGGAACCCGGAGACGGACCCCGGACCCGTCCGGCCCGGTCCGTCGGGGTGCGGAGGAAAACCGGGCGACCGGTGTTTATTCGTTGTCCATTCCCGTCCGTCATCATTCCGTCCGCACATCGCCGAGTGAACCGGCCCGCCAGGAAAGCCGGTTGGCGAACCGAGCCGCGGAGGAACCCCCCTTGACCCGAGACCTGTCCCCGGCCGAGCAGAAGGTGCTGGCCACGATCACCGCCCGGATCGACGCGATCGTCGCCCTCGGCACCGTGGCGGAGCTGACCGCGACCACCGTGCTGAACGGCCCGGGAGCCGCCCCCGACTACCCGGCCTTCCAGCAGCGCTTCGCCCGGCTGGGCCGCCGGATGCGGGAGGTGCGGTTCGTGGTGCGGGAGGACCTGCCCGCCACGATGGGGGCGAACACGGTCATCACCAGCGACGAGATCCCGTCGGTGCGGGAGATCCAACTCCGTCCGAGCCTGCTCGGCCCGGGCACCCGGAACCTGACCGACCGCGCCCTCACCCTGGTGCACGAGCTGTCCCACAGTCTGCAGGAGGGCCTCGGGAACCACCCGGTCAAGGACTACGCGTACCGCAGTGGCTGGGCCTGGACCTACCTCTCCGCCGAGGTGGCCCGGAGCAACGCCGACACCTACACCGAGGCCGCCGTCATGCTCCTCGAACGGAGCGAGAACGCCTGGGGCCGGTACCAGCGTTTCGGACGGCTCGCGGCCCAGCGGGGCGAGTTGGCGCGGCGGTCCGGGACCACCACCCTCGGCGGCGCGCTGGCCTGGCTGGACATCATGGTCAACCGGGCCTGGGTCCGCGCCGCCGACTGCGAGGGCTTCGCCCGGACCACCTTCACCGAGGCCAAGTGGAAGACGCCCGAGTGGGCCGTCTGGAAGCGCCACGCCCGTTCCCTCGCGCTGGAGAACCTGCTGGCCTCCTGGGGGTACATCACCGAGCGGACCGTGCGCGGCGGCGTCGCCTGCCTGCTCCCCAAGGACCAGGCGGTGGTGGCCCAGCTCTTCCCCTACCTGAGCGAGCTCAAGCACGCGGTGGACCGGATCGACCCGCTCCTGGTCGAACGCGGCGACCGGATCACCTTCGACCCGGCCGCCGGCACCCTGCGCGTCCCGCGCGGCACGGTCGACCGCGCGCCGCTGGCGCTCGCCGAACTCCTGCTGGACGCCCTGATCGAGGGCACCGCCGGCCTCCCGGAGGCGAAGCCCTTCGCCCAGCGGGCGCGGGAACTCGTCCGCGCCCTGGTCGACCAGGACCGGGACGCGGAGCGCCAGGTCGTCGCCACGCTCCGGAGCGTCTTCGCGGCCGTTCCGGCCGTCCTGCCGAACGCCGACCGGTGGGCGGACCTCGCGGTCGAGCTCGACGCCGCCGTCCTCGACGACCTGCGGTCCCGCTGGGAGCGCCTGGCGAAGGACATCCCCGCGGTGGTGGGGCTGCCGGACGAGGTGGACCGCGAGGTCCTGGCCGGCCTCGCCACGTACTTCGCCGAGGACGTCGAGCGGCTCCGCACCCTCGAAGGCCGCACACCGGTCCCGCAGGACTTCCGCAGGGAGCTGGCCGCCACCCTGAAGGAGGCGGCCCTGCACATCACCAAGGTCTACCCGGGCCAGCGGCCGGAGCTCGACAGGCTGCGCGCCCGCCTGGAGGCTCTGGCCTGACGCCTGTCGCGGAAGGCCGGTCGACACCGCCCCGTCGGACCTCGTCCGGCGGGGCGGAGCGCTGTCCACGTCCTGTCTCGGCCCTGCCGCCCGCCCGGAACGCCGGGTGAACGCCAGGTTCCCGCCATGGAAGGAGCCCGGGCCGAGGCACAGGATGGTCCGCGACGTCGCCGCCCCGGCCCGGGACCACCCCCGTCGGGCAGCGTCGATCCGAGCTGTCGCCGAACCCGGCGACCGGGCCACTGGGGGATGTGTGCTGACCGTCAACTTCGCTGTCCCGGATCTCGCCCGGACCCGGTTCGTGGTCTCACCGATGGACCACGTCCTGACCGCCCTGACCGGCTCCCACAGCTGGGCCGGCACCCGCCGCGCCCGCTGGTGGACCCGGATGCGCGGCCGGATGCCGCAGACCGCCGCACCGCTGATCGAGGTGGTGGGCGCCTGCCGTACCGGTGTGCCGGACTTCCTGGTGACCCATCCGCAGGGCACCCACCGGCAGCTCGCCGACGAACTCGACGCCCTGGCGGCCACCACCCCGGCCGAGTTGCGGCAGGCGCTCGCCGGGTACGGCGCCGGGCGGGGCGTGCCCCGGATCGTCGCCGAGCTCCGCGAGGGCGACACCCGCCGGCTGCGGCCGCTCGCCGACGGCGCCATGGCCCTGTTCCGGAGCTGCCTCGCCGAGGACTGGTCCGACATCCAGCGCCATCTGCAGACCGACGTCGCCCACCGCGCCCACGTCTCCGGCGAGGCCGGGATCGGCGCCATGCTGGGAGTGCTCCACCACCGCGTCGGCTGGCAGGAGGACGGGGTGCTCCGGTGCGCGGTGGGCGGACCGGACCGGACCGTCGACCTGGACGGCCGGGGCCTGGAGCTGCACCCGAACTTCTTCGTCCAGGACGGCGTCGGCGCCGTCCTGGTGCCCGGCCGGCCGGCGGTGCTGCTGCACCCGACCACCGGCCCGTCGACCGACCGCAGGCCGAGCGGGTCCGACCCGCTGACCGGCCTGATCGGCTCGGCCCGCGCCCGCGTCCTGCGGGCCGTCGGGCAGGCGCCCTGCAGTACCACCGAACTCGCGGCCCGCCTCGGCATCGGCCTGTCCAGCGCGAGTGCCCACGCCACCGCCCTGCGGACGACCGGGGCGATCACGACGCAACGGCAGGGGCGTCACGTCCTGCACCTCGTGGCACCGCTCGGGCGCGCCCTGCTGTCGGCGGGCACCTGAGCCACCGCGTTCCGCACCGCTCCCGCACCGCTCCCGCACCGGGCCGGACGGCCCCGGCCGCCTCGGGCGAGGCGACCGGGGCCGCCCCCGGGTGGGGCCGGGGTCAGTTGAGCGGGCCGCAGCTCGGGGTGCCCTGGGGCGTGGCGTTGTAGTAGCGCTGGACGCAGGCCTTCATCGAGTGGCCCGGGCCGTCGTAGAACCACGGCGACTGGGCCCCGCTGCCGGGGGCGGGGGAGGAGCTCCAGACCAGGTTGCCGTTGTCGTAGAGCGTGAAACGACAGCGGTAGGGGTCGCTCGCCGAGTTCTGGGTCGGGTTGTTCGCCATCTCGTCGTGGTAGGCACCGTTGACGAAGTGCAGTTCGATCTTCTCGACGGCCTGGCACGACCCCGAGCCGATCGGGAAGCTGCCCTCGGCGGCGAACGCCTGGCCGGGGCTGAGGGTCAGGGTGGCGCCGAGGCCGAGCGTGGCCACGGCGAGCAGACGGGCGGCACGGGCAGAAAGCATGGTGGTCCTTCCGATGGCGGAGGCGGTCGCATGTCCCGGGCGCCCGCCGGCGCCCGGGAACAGTTCACCGCCGGTGCCGCCGCCGCAGCCAGCTGTTCGTCCCTGGGGCGAAGGGTCGGCCCGGGTCCGTGTCCCTTCCGCCCGGCTGTGCACCCCCGGCCGGGATTTCCCATATCCGGGATAGCATCACGGATATGGGAATGGACACGGCCGCCGACGAGCGGCTGGCGGAACGGCTCGCCGAACTGCGGGTCGAACGCGGATGGACGCTGGAGGAGCTGGCGCGGCGGGCGGACGTCAGCCGCTCGACGCTCTCGCGCGTCGAACGGGCCGAGGTGAGCCCGACGGCGGCGCTGCTCGGGCGGCTCTGCACGGTGTACGGGCGGAGCATGTCGCGGCTGCTCGCCGAGGTCGAGGCCGCGCCCGCCCGGCTGGTGCGGGCCGGGGACCAGAGGGTCTGGCGGGACGAGGCGACCGGGTACGTCCGGCGCTCCGTCTCCCCGCCGCACGGTTCGCTGCGGGCCGAGGTGATCGAGGGACGCCTGCCGGCCGGCGCCGACATCGCCTACGACAAGCCCGACAACACCGGCCGGGAGCACCACCTCTGGGTGCTGGACGGCCTGCTGTCGATGACCGTCGACGGCACGGAACACCTGCTGGAGGCCGGGGACTGCCTGCGGTTCACCGCCGAGACCAGCCGCTTCCACTGCCCCGGCCCGGCCGGCGCCCGGTACGCGCTGGTGGTGGTCGAACCGTGAGCGCGTCCGGCGCGATACCGGCGCCGCCGGTCAAGGAGCGGTTCGACGCGGCCGGGCGGCGGGTGCTGCTGGTCTGCGTCGCCGGCGGCTTCACCACCCTCATCGACCAGTCGGTGCTCAACACCGCGATCCCCGCGCTGCGCGAGTCGCTGCACGCCCAGCCCGCGCACCTCCAGTGGATCGTCGCCGGCTACTCGCTGGCCTTCGGCCTGGCCCTGATACCCGGCGGGCGGCTCGGCGACGTGCGCGGCCGCAAGTGGTTCTTCGTCGGCGGCCTCGCCCTGTTCACCGTCGTCAGCCTGCTTTCCGCGACCGCCACCGAGCCCTGGGTGCTGGTCGCCGCCCGGCTGCTCCAGGGCGCCGGTGCCGGACTGGTGAACTCCCAGATGATCGGCACCCTCCAGGACGTCTTCCAGGGCCAGCTGAGGGCCCGCGCGCTCGGCATGTACGCCGTGACCGGCGGGCTCGCCTTCGCCCTCGGCCCGCCGATCGGCGGCGCGGTGCTCGCCGCCGTCGGACCGGAACAGGGCTGGCGACTGACCTTCCTGCTCAATGTGCCGTTCGGGCTGGCCACTCTGCTGCTGGCGGTCCGCCACCTGCCGCGCCCCCGCCCCAGCGCCCGGCACGCCGACCTCGACCTGGTCGGACTGCTGCTCGTCGGCGCGCTGACCCTGGTGCTGATGCTGCCCTTCGTCCAGCCCCCCGGCTGGGCCGGCTGGCTCGGGTTCGCCGCCGCGGCGGCCGCGCTGCTCGGCGCGCTGGCCCGGTGGCAGCACCGCTACGCCCGGCGCGGCGGCCACCCGCTGATCCATCCGGCGCTGATCCGCTCCGCGCCGTACGCGCTGGGGACGGCGGTGGCGATGTTGCAGTTCGGCTCCTCGCTGGCCGCCGGACTGGTGCTGACGATGTTCCTGCAGGACGGACTCGGCCTCTCGCCGATGGGCGCGGCCCTGGTCGCGCTGCCGTCGGCGGTCGCGATGGGCTTCGCCTCGGCGTTCGCCTGGCGGGTCGTCCAGCGCTTCGGCCGGCGGACCGTCACCGCGGGCATGGTCGGATCGGCGCTGGTGATGCTCGCGGGCGGCCTGGTCGCGCGCTGGGCGCCGACCGGTCCGCTGCCGTGGCTGCTCGCGCTGCTCCAACTGCTGGGCGGCGCCTCGGTCGGGCTGATGGCGGCCTCCAACCAGGCGTTCGTGCTGCGGCACGCGCCGGCCGAGGCGGCCGGGGTGAGCGGGGCGATCCTGCAGATGGCGCAGCGGATCGCGGCGGCGGTCAGTGTCTCGGCGCTGTCCGGCGTCTATCTGCGGGCGACCGGCGGGGGCGGCGGGCACCGGGCGGCGTACGCGTGGGCGAGCGGGGTCTGCGCGGCGGTGGCGGCGCTGGCGGTGGTCGCCTCGGTGCTGGCGGGCCGGGTGTCGGCGCGCGGAGCCGGGTCGGTCGGAGCGGCGGCGGGGGACGTGCCGGAGGTGGCGGCGCGGGAGGATGCCCCGACCCGCTGACCGAGGTCCGCCGACCGCAGTCCGTCGACCGCTGTTCGCTGTGCGAAAAGCCGGGCCCGGACGGCGCGGGCCCCGGCTACCGTGCCGGTATGACCGAGCCTCTGAGAGTCGAACTGCCGGGCCTCTCCCTCGCCTGTCGGGAGAGCGGCCCGGCCGACGGCCCGCCGCTGGTCCTGCTGCACGCCCTCGGCGAGCGGGCCACCGACTGGGACGTCGTGCTGCCCGCCCTCGCCCCGCAGCACCGCGTCCACGCCCTCGACCTGCGCGGCCACGGCGACAGCGGCCGGCCACCTGGTGCACCAGGACCGCCCGGCGGAGTTCGTCGCCGCGGTGGCCCCGTTCCTCACCCCCTGAACGGGAGCGGGGAACGGGAGCGGGGGACCGGGCGCGTCCCTCAGATGCCGTGCTCGGCCGGGAGGCGGCCGGCGCGGATGGCGGTGAGGAGGTCGGCGTGGTCGGCCTCGGTGCGGTCCGCGTAGGCGACCGCGAAGGTGGCCACCGCCTCGTCCAGGGCCTCGTTCTTGCCGCAGTAGCCGCTGATCACCCCCGGGTCGGCGGTGTGGGCGTGGGCGCGGGCGAGCAGGGCGCCGGTGATCCGGGCGTAGTCGTCCAGCTGCGCGGGCAGCAGGGCGGCCGGGTCCACGCTGCCCTTGCGGTTGCGGAACTGGCGCACCTGGTAGGGGAGTCCGTCGACCGTGGTCCAGCCGAGCAGGGTGTCGCTGACCACCTGCATCCGCTTCTGCCCGCGCACCACCCGGCGGCCCTCGTGGACGTCCGCCGCGGCGACCGGGTGGCCGGCCCGGGCCAGGTGCGGCAGCAGCACCGACGGGCGCGCCTCCTTCACCTGGAGCACCAGCGGCTGCTCGCGGTGGTCGGTCAGCAGGACGACGTAGGAGCGGGTGCCGACGCTGCCGGTGCCCACGACGCGGAACGCCACGTCCTGCACCCGGTAGCGGGACAGCAGCGGGTGCAGCTCGCCGGGCACGGTCCCCACGTATTCGCCGAGCGAGGCGGCGACGGCGGCGGCCGTGGCGTCCGTCACCTCGCTGAGCACCGGCGGTGCCGAGGTGAAGCGCCAGGCGCCGTCCTCGGAGCGGACGGCGGACTTGGCGGCGAACCGGGCGCTGGTGTTGCCGAGCGCCTTCGCGCCGACCTTCTCCAGCAGCTCGGCCAGGTCGTGCGCCTGGGCGAAGGAGACCAACTGCTCGTCCGCGACGGCGTTCCAGGCGTCCAGTGCGGGCAGCTTGGCCAGGGCACGCATGGTCCGGCGGTACGCGCCGGCCGCGTCGAAGGCGGCCCGGCGGGCGGTCGTCTCGTCGGCGCCGATCTCCCGGCCGGCCAGCACCAGGCTCGCGGCGAGGCGCTTGAGGTCCCACTCCCACGGGCCGGGGACGGTCTCGTCGAAGTCGTTGATGTCCATCACGAGCCGGCCGCGCGCGTCGCCGTACAGGCCGAAGTTGGCGGCGTGGGCGTCGCCGCACAGCTGGGCGACGGTGCCGCTGGTCGGGGTGGCGGCGAGGTCGGCGGCCATCAGCCCGGCCGAACCGCGCAGGAAGGCGAACGGGGTGGCGGCCATCCGGCCCAGCCGGATCGGCACCAGCTCGGCCAGCCGGCCCTCGTTGGAGGCCTCGATCGCCTGGACGGCGCTCGGGCGGTCGGTGGCGGGCGGGAACTCGGCGTGCCGCTCGCGCGGGGTGCGGGTGCGCAGGGCCTTGCCGCGCTCGCGCGCCCCGCCGTCCTGGCGCGGCGCGAAGCCCTCGACGGTGAACCGCCGCCCGGGCCCCTGCCCGGCCCCCGCCACGTCCGCCGGTATCCCGGACCCGTTCACCGTCTCGGTCAGCTGCGTCACTGCGCCCCGCCCTGTCTCTGTCGTTCCCGTCCGCGGCCTGCGCGGACCCGGCCCGGAAACGGGCCGGCCAGCAGGGTACCGGTCCGCGCGTCCGGTCTTTCGGCAGGGAGGGACGCACCGGGGGCGGCCGCGGTTCCCGGGGTGGTCGGCCGGTCGTGGCAGGTGGGCGGTGCGTGGCCGATCGGTGGTTCGCGGCCGGTCGGCGGTTCGTGGCCGGTCGGTGGGAGGCGTCGGCCGGCCGTAGGGTGCGGGGATGAACGGTCTTCGGGGGCGGTGGGCGGTCCGGGGCGCGGCCGCGACGGCGGTGGTGCTCACGGTCGGCGCGGGGCTCGGCGTACGGACGGTGGCGGGCGGCGCGGCGGCCAAGTACGCGGGCGACGCCCTCTACACCGTGCTGCTGTACGCGCTCGCGGTGCTGGTCGCGCCCAGGCTGCGGCCGTCGGTCGCGGCCGCCTGGGCGGCGGGCCTGAGCTGGGCGGTGGAGCTGTTCCAGCTCACCGGTGTCCCGGACGACCTGGCCCGGCGCAGCACACTCGCCCGGCTGGTGCTCGGCTCCACCTTCAACCCGCCGGATCTGCTCTGGTACCTGGTCGGCGCCGGTCTGGCCGCCCTCGTGCACGCGGGGGTCCGCGCGGGCACGAGGGCGGCCGGACGACCGGTTGCTGTCCGACGATCCATCAGCTGATGGAACGTCAGAGCGGCATCAGCTCGGGTCGCTTGGCCTCGACGTTGTCGCCGGAGGACTCCCCGCGCAGCCGGCGGCCGACCCACGGCAGCAGGAACTCGCGGGCCCACTGGAGGTTCTCCCGGCGCTGCTCGGCGGGGGAGAGCTCCGGGGTGGACGGCCAGGGGGCCTCCGGGTCCTGCTCGGTGCGCAGGCCCAGCGAGCGGGCGGCCAGCAGGGCGACCCGCTGGTGGCCCTCGGGGGAGAGGTGCAGCCGGTCCTCGCTCCAGGCGCGGCGGTCCTGGACGGCCCGCAGCGACCAGAGGTCGGCCACCTTGCAGCCGTGCCGGTCGGCGACGGCGCGCATGTGGCCGTTGTAGGTGGCGATCTTCCCGCGCAGGTGCTTGAACAGCGGCACGCCGCGTGTGTCGAAGCCGGTGCAGATGAGCACCGTCCCCGCCGCGTCGACGAGTTGGACGATGGCGGCCTCGAAGCGCTCGGCCACCTCGTCCGGGTCGCTGCCCGGGCGCAGGATGTCGTTCCCGCCGGCGCAGAAAGTGACCAGATCGGGCTGGATCCGGCGGACCTCCGGCACCTGCTCGGCCATGATCTGGTCCAGCAGTCGGCCGCGCACCGCGAGGTTCGCGTATTGGAAGCCCCCCGGCGGCCGGTCACCGGAGAGCAGCCCCGCCAGCCGGTCGGCCCAGCCGGCGAAGGCGCCGTCGGCGCCGGGGTCGTTCAGGCCCTCGGTGAAGCTGTCCCCGAGGGCGACGTACGAATTGAGGTCAAGAGTCTCCTGGAGGTACGACATGAAGGAGATAGTTCACTGTCTCAAGTGACCTACGCCACCGTAGGTGGCCGGTAGCGGTACGTGAGATCGGCCACGTGCGGTCGGAAGGCCCGCAACGGAAGGGTCGGCGCGGCGCGGACGGAAGGGCCGAAAGGCCCCGGGCGGGGGCCCGCGGAGGCCGGAACCAAGGGTTCGGACGTTCCGGAACGGCTCGCGAGCGCCCTTGTGCGCCAGGGGCGCGCGGGTGGGCGCACCGGATGCGCGGGGCACTGCGCCACCCGGTGCGCCCACCCGGGTGTGGGAACGGCGCGGCCGGGGCAGCCGCCCTCTGGACCGTACGGGCGCGGGTGTGGCTTTCGGATCACGCCCACCCGGCGTGATCCGAAAGCCACACCCCGGGCGGCGGGCGGTGCCCGCGCCCCGTACGGGGGCCCCGTTCGCACTCCGCCCCCGCCCGTCCCCGCTCCGTCCCGTTCCCGACCGCGGAGGTCGCCGCATGCCGTACCGAATCCCGGAGCGCACCGCGAGGCCGCGGCGCTACCTCATGTGCCGGCCGACGTACTTCACGGTCGAGTACGCGATCAACCCCTGGATGGACCCCGGGCGGCCGACCGACACCGCGCTCGCCGTCCGGCAGTGGGAGCGGCTGTACGCGCTCTACGGGCAGCTCGGCCACACCGTGGAGCTGATCGACCCGGTGCCCGGCCTGCCGGACATGGTCTACACGGCCAACGGCGCCACCGTGATCGACGGCCGGGTCCTGGTAGCGAACTTCCGCCACCCCGAGCGGGCCGGCGAGTCCGACGCCCACCAGGACTGGTTCGAGGCGGGCGGCTACCGCGAGGTGCGCCGCGCCGCGCACGTCAACGAGGGCGAGGGCGACCACCTGGTGGCCGGCCGCCGGGTGCTGGCCGGCAGCGGCTTCCGCACCGACCCGGCCGCGCACGCCGAGGCCAGGGACCTCTTCGGCCTCCAGGTGCTCACCCTGGCCCTGGTGGACCCGCGCTTCTACCACCTGGACACCGCGCTCGCCGTCCTCGCCGACGACCAGGTCATGTACTACCCGGAGGCGTTCACCCCGGACAGCCAGGCGCTGCTGCGCAGCCTCTACCCGGACGCCGTCCTCGCCGACCTGGAGGACGCCGAGGTGTTCGGCCTGAACGCCGTCTCGGACGGCCGCCGGGTGCTGCTGCCGGAGGCCGCGAAGGCGCTGGCCGCCCGCCTCGCCGACGAGGGCTTCGAGCCGATACCGGTCGACGTCTCCGAGCTGTTCAAGGGCGGCGGCGGCCCCAAGTGCTGCACGCTCGAACTCCGGCCCTGAGGCCTGCCGCCCGCACTGCCCGCCTTCCGCCGTCGCTCGCCCCCGGTCCGCGCGTCGGGTGCGGGCCGGGGGTGGACGGAGTGCCGGGCCGGGGTCAGGCGTCCTGGCCGAGCCAGAGGTCGGGGCCGAACACCTCGTAGTGGATGTCGGCGGCCGGGACGCCCGCCGCGAGGAGCTGGGCCCGGACCGAGCGCAGGAAGGGCAGCGGGCCGCAGAGGTAGGCGGTGGCGCCCGCGGGGACGTCGACCGCGGACAGGTCGACCAGGCCGGTCCGCCCGGCCGGCCAGTCGCCGAGCGGCCGCTCGTAGAAGACGTGGGCGGCGGCGTCCGGCAGCTTGGCGGTCAGCTGGGCGAGGTCGGCCCGGAAGGCGTGCGACAGCTGGTCGCGGTCGCCGTGCACGGTGACGACCCGGCGGGTGGAGCCGGTGGCGGCGAGATGGGCCAGCATCGCGGTGATCGGCGTGTTGCCGATGCCGGCCGAGGCGAGCAGCAGCGGGCCCTCGCCCTCGGCGAGCGCGACGTCCCCGAACGGCGGGGCGATGTCGAGGACGTCCCCGGCGCGCAGGTGCTCGTGCAGGTGGTTGGAGACCTCGCCGGCCGGGCCGCCGGCGGCCTCGGCGGTGGCCCGCTTGACGGTGAACCGGAGCGCGCCGTCCGCCACGCCGGAGAGGCTGTACTGGCGGATCTGCCGGGCGCCGTCGGGGAGTTCGGCGCGCACCGAGAGGTACTGGCCGGGCCTGGCGGCCGGCAGCGGGCGGCCGTCGGCCGGGCGGACCAGGTAGGTGGTGACGTCGTCGGTCTCCGGGTAGCGGGCGACGAGGGTGTACGGGCGCCAGAGGTCGGCGGGGTCGAGGTGCTGGGCGGCGGCGGTCTCGGCGCGCAGCCGGTCCTCGATGGCGATCAGGGCGTTCGCCATCAGCCAGTAGACCTCGTCCCAGGCGGCCGCGACCTCGGGGGTGACGGCCTCGCCGAGCACCTCCACGATGGCGGCGAACAGGTGCTCGTGGACGATCCGGTACTGGTCGTTGCTGATGCCGACCGAGACGTGCTTGTGCGCGATGCGGGCGAGCAGCGCGTCCGGACGGGTGTCCGGGGCGGCGATCAGGGCGGTCGCGAAGGCGGCTATCGAGCCCGCGAGCGCCTGCCGCTGGCTGCCGTTGGACTGGTTGCCCCGGTTGAACAGGTCGCGCAGCAGCTCCGGGTGGGCGGCGAACATCCGGTCGTAGAACAGCGGCGTGATGTCGCCGATCGCGCCACCCACGACGGGCAGGGTGGCTTCGACGACCTCGGCGGACTTGGCGGAAAGCATCGGAGGCGCTCCAAACTGGAATCTGAGAGTCGTATTTTTGCCCGTGCGGATGCGCGGACCGGCGTGGGGTGGTGCCGCGGGTGCGGCGGTGGTGCCGTGCGGTGCCGCCGTGCGGTGGTCCGGTCGGAGCCGGGGTCAGTCGGAGGGGCCGGCTCCCCGGCCGGGTCCTGTGCCGGGGCCCGGTCGGGTGGTGAGGCCGAGCAGGACGGGCCCGGTCGGCGCGGCCACCAGATCGCCGATCGAGAGCGGGTCCAGGGTGGCGAAGAACGCCTCCTGCGCGGTGCGCAGCGCTCCGCGCAGTCGGCACGCCGCCCGCAGCGGGCACGGTGGATCGTCCTCGCAGCCGACCACGTCGCCCACTCCTTCCAGCTCGCGCAGCAGTGGGCCGAGCGAGCCGGTGCGGCCGGCCGAGGTGAGGGACAGGCCCCCGCCGTGACCGCGCCGCGCCTCCACCGCACCGAGGTGCTGCAGTCGGCTGACCACCTTGGCGGCGTGGGTGTAGGGCACGCCGACCGCCTCGGCCACCTCGCGGGTGGTCGGGTTCGACCCCTCGTCGAGGACGGCCAGCCGCATGGCGATGCGGAGGGCGATGTCGGTGCTCTTGGTCAGCCTCACGTTCGAAAGGCTAGCGAATACGACTCCAGGACTCCAATTTCCTGCACGCACCACTCGCCGGAGCCGAACCGTTACCCGCCGAAGCGTCCGGCGCGCTGTCCGTCGGACAGGTCAACTGCTTTACTGGCCAAGCTCGTTCGCCGGAATGCGACCTGGGGAATGGGGACAGCATGGACAGTGGCACCCCACCGCCACCTCCGCCACAGGAACCCTCGCGGACACCACCGCCCTACCCTCCGCCCTCGCTCTACCCACCGCCGCGCCCGCCCGCCCCGCCGCAGGGGTATCCGCCGCCGTCACCGCGGTCGCCGTCACCGCCGCCGTCACCGCCGCCGATCCGGACCGGGCCGGTCCTCCCGCCGGGGCCGAGGCCGGTGCCACCGCAGTCGGTGCCACCGCAGCCTGCGCCCGCCGAGCCGGTGCCCGCCGAGCCGCCGGAGACCGACGACACCCCGACGTACCTGGGCCCCTCGTTCACCTCCGCCGGTACCCCCGGCCCCGCTCCCGCTCCGGGCCCCGGCCCCGCCTCCGCGTCCACCCACGGCCCCGCCGTCCCGGCGACGCCCGAGAACCTGCACCACCAGGCGGGCACCGTCCCCGGCGACGCCACCCGCTACCTGTGCGCCGCCGCCTGGCTGGACCGGCGCTTCCGCGCCGCGCTGATCGAGGAACTGGTCGAGCAGTCCTTCCGTATCCCCGCCCCCTCGCCGGGCACCGACCTCGTCCGGGTGCTGCACGAGGCCCTGACCGCCCGCCGCTGGGAGGCCAGGACCGGCCTGTTCTGCGTCCTCGTCGTCGTACTGGCCTTCCCGGTGCTCGGCGTGGGCGCCGGACTCGCGGCCCTGGCGCTGCTCCTGCTGCTCACCGTGGCCGGCGGCGGTCTCGGGTCCGGCCGGATGGACCACCGGCTCGGCCTGGAGATCGAGCGGCTGATGATCACCCCGCGGTCGCCGCGCGCCACCGGCTGGCGCGGGGCCGTCGCCGGTGTCGGCCGACTGCTCGCCACCCTGGCCCTGGTGGCCGCCGCCGCCACCTACCTCTACGGCCCGCTCCAGGACTCCGGCCTGAACCGGGTGTTCGTTCCCGACCTGTCCGGTGCGATCGGCGCCGGCCTGTTCGTCGAACTGGCCCTGATCTGGCTCGCCGCCGCCCGGTTGCGCTACCGGCTGCGGCGCCGGCTGTCCGCCCTGGCGGGGATGGACCCCACCCCCGTCCCGCCGCCGAGCCCCCGCGGCTCGCGGACCGCCCGGGTGTACGAGCGGCTGGGCGAGCAGCAGGCCGGACCGGAACTCCTCTACCAGCGCCAGGCCCCGCTGGTCGGCCTCGGCGCGGCCGGCCGGATCTGGCGGATGACCTTCGAGCTGCGCCCCTCCGCCGAACGGGCCGCGCGGGGCCGGGCGCCGGACCCGATCGACACCACCACGCTCTACCGTTCCGTCGCGGCACGGGTCCGCGCGCTCGCCCAGGACCCGCGCTACCCGGAGGACTCCCTGCGCGGACTCTCCGTCACCGACCGGGTGTTCCGCCCCAGTCTGCGCGACGACGCCCCGGAGAGCTGGCTGGGCGCGATGTCCGGCCGGGCCGGGGAGCAGGTCCTGCTCGAACCGGCCTGGGCCGACCTGCTGAGCCGGTCCGGCCACGAGCGGCTCCGGCACTACCTGGCGATCCGGGTCGGCTCCTGGCAGGAGGAGGTCGTGGTCACCGTGCTGGTCCGGGCCAGTACCCGCGGCGGCCTGCTGTACCTGGAGTGGCTGCCCTACGTGCTGGGCCCGGTCGCGCAGGAGTACCACGTGGTCGACCTGCTGGGCCACCGCTCCGGTTTCATGCACGCGATGAACGCGCTCGGCTGGTCCGCGCGCCGGCTAGGCGGCGACGCGGCGATCGCCGTCGGCCAGGTCCGGCAGGTCTGGCAGTCGCGCGGACGGGCCGCCCGGCTCGCCCGCCGCTACCGCCACCTGACCCGGGCCGGCTACGCCGTCGACTACGCGCCCCGGTCGAGCGTCCGCGAACTCGGCGCCGGCGCGGCCTACCAGAACATCTTCCAGGAGCACGACGTGCAGCGCTTCCTGAGCACCGTGACCGAGCGGGTGTTCAGCGCGGTCGGCGCCGAGCTGAAGGCGCGCGGCTACGACAGCGCGGCCTTCGAGGAGCAGTCGCAGAGCATCACCAACATCAACAACGGCGGTGTCCAGGTGGTGGGTTCCACCGTGCACGGCCCGGTCGCGGGCGGTGCCGGGGCCAGGGTCGACATCGGCAAGGAGAAGGGGAAGGGGAAGGGCAAGTGACCGAGAACGCGGACAGCACCGCCGGGCCGGAGGCGGACCGGCCGCCCGCCGGGGCCAATTGGAACACCGGCGGGGTCCAGGTGGTCGGCTCCACCGTGCACGGCCCGGTGGCCGGCGGCCAGGGCGCGACCGTGCGGATCGGCACGGACGCGGCCCCGGCGGCCCCGGTCGGCCCCGAGGCACTGCGGGCGGCGGCCGAGTCGCTGCGCGCCGCGCTCGCCCGGCTGCGGACCGAACGGCCGGGCGCCGTCGCGGACGCCGACGCCGAGGACGCGGACGCCGCCCTGGCCGGCATCCTCGCCGAGACGGCGCTCGACGAGCCCCGCGAGGGCCCGCTGCGCCGACGGGTCGGCACGGTGGTCGACGCGCTGCGCACGGTCGCGGTGCTGGCGGCGGCGGTGACCGGTCTGGAGACGGCCTTCGCGGCGCTGTTCGGGCAGATCTGAGCCGCTGCCCGATCGCGCCACCCCTTCAGGCACCACCCCCGACCCCCTGGTGTACGGTCGGTTCTCGTGCGCACGAAGGCGCGCCCGCTGCCGAGTTGAGGCAGCGGGCCGCCGACGGGGGCCGGACCGGAACGTCAAACGGGGACAGGGCGGGAGAGCGACATGGGGCGCGCTGACTGGGTGTCGGGGGAGCGGCAGGGCGGGCCGGGCCGGGAGTCCTGGACGGGGGTGGACCTCCGGATGGACGTCCCGCACTCGGCCCGGGTGTACGACTACCTCATCGGCGGCAAGACCAACTTCGCGCCGGACCGGGTCGCCGCGCACGCCTCAGTGCAGGCCTGGCCGGCCCTGCCGACCTCGATGCGGACCACCCGCACCTTCATGGAGCGAGTGGTCCGCCACCTCGCCGAGAAGCACGGGGTGCGGCAGTTCCTGGACATCGGCACGGGCATCCCCACCTCGCCGAACGTGCACGAGCTCGCCCAGGCGGTGGCCCCGGAGTCGCGGGTGGTGTACGTCGACAACGACCCGATCGTGCTGACCCACGCCCGCGCGCTGATGTCCAGCTCGCCGGAGGGCCGCACCGCCTACCTGGACGCCGACCTGCGCGACGTCGACTCGATCCTGGACTCGCCGGCGCTGCGCCAGGTGCTCGACCTCTCCCGGCCGGTGGCGCTGTCGCTGATCGCGATCGTGCACTTCGTCCTCGACGCGGACGACCCGCAGGGCCTGGTGCGGAGGCTGATGGACCGGCTGGCGCCGGGGAGCTTCCTCGCGCTGACCGTCTTCACCGGCGACACCGACCCGGTGGGCGTCGGCGGGGTGGGCCGCGAGTACAACGCCCGGGGCATCCCGCTGCAGATCCGCGACCGGGCCGAGGCCCTGGCCTTCTTCGACGGCTACGAGCTGCTGGACCCCGGGGTCACCCTGGTCCACCACTGGAACCCCGACCCGGACGCCGCGCCGATCCGGGACCAGGACATCGCGATGTACGGCGGAGTGGCCGTCAAGCGCTGAGTCGGGACGGTCCCAGCGTCCGCGGGACGGTCCCGCCGCCCGCTCAACTTCCTTGTCCGCGAAGCAGGAAGACGATCACTCAGGCTCTGGCATACTCGCCCCTGCACATCGTGGTGCGGACGACAGGGGGCGCGGGATGTCGGCAGTGGAGCCTGTGGCGGAGCCGGGCGGGGATTCCTCCCGCCCGCCGGGACCGGCGTCGTCGTCCTCGCCGCCGATCCACTGGAGCATCTACGTCCTGATCTGCGCGGTCCTCGTCGGCTACGCGGCGATGATGACCTTCCTGGCGCTCAAGCGCGGCGACGCCAACTGGGACCGCCTGGTCTTCCTCTTCTCCGGCCTGGAGGCCATCGTCTTCGCCGCCGCCGGTCTGGCCTTCGGCGGCTCCGTCCAGCGCGGCGCGCTCAACGCGGCCCGGGAGGACGCGGCGACCGCGCGGGCGGAGGCCGGCCGGCAGGCCGAGGCCGCCGAGGCCGGGCGCGACAACAGTGACGTCCTCGACACCCTGCTCAGCACGATCGGGCTCGGTGCTGCCGCCGAACGTGCGGGTGCCGAAGGCGGTACGGGCACCGACGGGGGCGACGCCGCCCGCACCGCCGAGCTGCCGCCCGGCGCCCACGGCGCCCGCCCGCTCGCCGCACCGGCGCGGACCTGGAGCATGGTCGAACTGGAGCAGTTCGCCCGGACGCTGCAGGAACGCAAGGCGGCGGGCCGACGGACATCCTGACGGTGCCCGACCAGCACCCCCCTGCCTGGCTCCCGCCCCGCACGGCGCTGATCCGGATCGGCACCCCGGCGGCCGACGGCAGCGGCCACCCGACCTTGCTCGGCCTCGGCGGCGGCGACCCGTCGGGCGCCGTCCACCACGGCCGCCCGCTCCCGGACGGCTTCCTCGACCAGAATCAGCTCCGCGCCTGCCGGGAGCTGTTCGACCCGGACACCCCGATGTCCGACGCCGTCCGTACGGCCGGCGGGCTGCTCGGCGACGCGCTCCTCGCGGCCGACCTGCTGGATCCCTGGTTCGACGCGATCCGAAGGTGCCACGCCGACGGCCGCCCCGCCCACACCCTGCTCGACATCCGGTGCCCGCGCCTGCGCACCCTCCCCTGGGAGTTGGTCGCCGCCCCCGGGGACCCCGTCCCGCTCTGCGTCGGCGTCGGCCCCGGGCTCACGTTCGCCCGGCTGCTGCGGCCCGCGTCCGCCCTCCTGAACACCCGGCTCCAGCCGCTCCACCTGCCGCTGCGCCTGCTCGTGGTGATCGCCGACACCGATCCCCGGCTCGGTGCGGAGAAGGAGGCAGGACGGATCCGCGCCGGGTTGACCGAGCCGTTCGGGGAATGGCACGTCGAGGTGGTGCGGACCCCGACCTCGGACGAACTCGCCGCGCGGCTGCGGGACCTCACCCCGCACGTCCTCCACTTCATCGGCCACCAGCAGCGCGACGGTACGGGCGCGGGTGCGCTCACCGTGCGCCCGCCCCGCCAGGAGCCGTGGGACATCACCGGCGCCACCGTGCACGGCCTGCTCACCGCCCACGTGCCGCGCCTGGTCGTGCTGAACGCCTGCGACACCGCCGGCCACGCCGCCGAACCCCTGCTCACCGGCCTGATGAGCAGCGGCGTCGCTGCGGTGGTCGGGATGAGCGGCGGCATCGAGTCCGGACCGGCAGGGCGCTTCGCCGAGGAGTTCTACGCCGCACTCGGCCGGGCCGAGACCGTCGACCGCGCGGTCCTCACCGCCCGCCAGGCCCTGCTGCGCGCCGACCTCGCCCGGGTGGACTGGGCCCGACCGGTGCTCGTGGTCCGGGACACCCGGGACACCGTCCTCACCCGTCTGCCCGCGTTGCGCGTGGCGAACGAGACCGACAAGCGCTTCGCGCACAAGCGGTGGAACCTCCGGTACGCCGTCGACCGGGTCACCGAGCGGCGCGCGCTCTTCGACGGCTTCGCGCCGACCGGGCCGGACGCCCCGGTCACCGTCGTCACCGGCGGCCCCGGGACGGGAAAGGCCACCCTGGTCCGCTCCGTCCTGCACACCTGGTACCGCAACGGCGCCCTGACGCTCTGGACCGACCTGGAGGAGGTCGGCCGCACCGCCACCTGGCTCGACCTCGTGCTCAAGGTGGTCGACCGGCTCGGCGAGGCCGCGCCCGGCCACCCGCAGCTCCGCCTCCTGGAACACCGGCTGGCCCAGCTGCACACCCAGTGGGCCACCGACGACAAGGAGCCCCTGCTCACCCTCGGGCCCGACCGGATCTGGCAGGACTTCGTTCCCGGCAACAGCGTCGGCCACCTCGCCGACCGCCGTCACACCGCACTGCGCCACCTGGCGGACGCGCTCCTCCGGATCGGCTCGGAGACCGGCCTCGTCCTCGCGCTCAGGAGCCTCGGTGCTCTGGAACACCTGACCGTTCAGCAACTGCTGGTCCCGCACCTGGTGGAACCACTGGCCGCCCAGGCCGGCGGACGCGCCAAGGTGGTCCTGGTCGCGAACGAGGAGGAGGCAGAACTGGTGCCGTTCCCGCTGTCCGACACCGCACGGTGGATCACCCTCAAGACCTTCGCTGCCGACGATCTCGACGCGGCGGTCGGCGACTACGGCAGGGCCCACGACCTGTCCGACGACGAAGCGCTCAGGTTCGCCAGGATCACGGACATCTACCGGGAGCAGCACGGAGGCCTGGTGCCCGATCAGCTCAGGACCGCGATGGGCTTTAGAGACAGGGTGGGGCGGCGATGACGGACCGTCCGGCCGATTCGTTCCTCGAGCTCGGTGATCGCCTGGAGCAGGGCGAGCCACTGGAGCGGATCCTGCTCGACCGGATCGGACCCGAGTGGCGCGAGGTCCTGCGCCACTGCAGCGTCGTCCCCGACTTCACCCAGGACCTCTACGGTGCCGTCCTGTGCCCCGCGCCCGGCGGACCCACCG
Organism: Kitasatospora purpeofusca; assembly: GCF_036010405.1. Lineage (NCBI taxonomy): Bacteria > Bacillati > Actinomycetota > Actinomycetes > Kitasatosporales > Streptomycetaceae > Kitasatospora > Kitasatospora purpeofusca. The sequence goes on from NZ_CP108561.1 coordinate 8,617,803, forward strand.
TCGCCGAACTGCTCGACCACGGCCTGCTCGAACACACCGCCCGCCCCGGGCACTACCGTATCGCCGAGCTGCTGCGCTTCGCCTGCTGGGACTCCTGGTGGCACGACAGCCCCGTCCCGGCCACGACCGCTCCGGAGCCGCTGCGGAACCTCGCGGTGCGGCTGGCCGGTGCGTACGCGGCGGCGGAGGACGAGCCGGGACGGCTGCGTCTCCTCGCCATCGCCGGCGACCTCGACGCCGACGCCTTCCGCACCGCCTTCGACGCGGCCGACCGACGGTTCGACCTGGCCCGCTGCCAGGACCTCGTCAACGCGGTGTCCGACCCCCAGGTAACCCCGTTGCTCCCGCCCGACCTCGGCCGGACCGTCGCCGAGGCCGCCGCCAGGGCCAGGGCACGCGCGCTGTGGCGACCGGCCTACCACCAGTCCACCGGCTACTTCCCGCGGCCACAGGTGGAGGAGCCGTTGCGGACCCTGCTCACGTCCGACGACCGTCGGCCACTGCGCATCCACGCCACCGGCGGCTCCGGCAAGTCCATGCTGCTGCGCTGGTTCATGGCCCGGCACTGCCAGGACCGGCCGGTGCCGGTTCCCTGTGCCTACCTGGACTTCGACCACACCGACCCGGCCCTTGCTGTCACCCATCCGTGGTTGCTCGTCCTGGAGGCCGCCGAGCAGCTCAACGGCCAACTGCTCGAATCGCCGTTCGACGCGTTCCTCGCCACCTACCGGAAGGAACTCGCCGCGCTCCCGCGCAACCGCAGCCGGGCCGCCGACGCCTTCCTGTCGGTCCAGATCGTCGGACGGCGTACGGCAGTTGTCGCCGACTTCGCCGCCGTCCTCACTGAGACCCTCGACCGCCAAGCCACACGTGCCGTCCTGGTGCTCGACACCTTGGAAGAGGTCCTGCTCCGGGACGGCGCACGACTCGGAGAGCTCACGGCCATGCTCAACGGGCTTGCGGGGCGGGTCCACGGCCTGCGGATCGTCCTCTCCGGCCGGTACGACCTGGGCGACGCCTTGCCGCTTCCGGCCCGCGTCCTGCGGCTCGACCCGTTCGATCAGGAGGAGTCCGACGCCTATCTGCGCGACGTCCGCGCCATCGGCGAGCCGGAGCTGCGCCGGGCGATGAGCGAGAGCAGCGCGGGCCTGCCCTACACCCTCGCCCTCTTCGCCGATCTCGCCGAGGACCTCACCCCCGAGCAGATCCGCTCGGCCTCCGGGCCCGGGCTGCTCTACGCCATCGACCGCGTCCTCGAACGCGTTCACGACGACCGCCTCCGCTGGCTGTTGCGGTACGGGGTGATCCCCCGGCGGCTGTCCCTGCGGATCGTCCGCGAGGTGATGCTCCCGCACCTGCGCGAAGGCATCCGCGGCACCGGCACGGCCGACGACCCGAGCCGGGACGTCCGCCCGGTCATGCGCTTCCCGATCTTCCAGCCGGCCTTTCCCGGGTTCACCGACGGGGCCGCCGAACTCCCGGACCTCTGGGCCGCCCTCACCCGCTACGCCGGTGACTCGGTCTGGGTCGGCCGCGACCCGGCCGACCCGGACGGGCTGGTGATCGACCGGACCGTGCGCGACCCGCTGCGGGCACTGCTCGCCGACCACACGGTGTCGAAGCTCCTCGACCGGGACCTCGCCGAGCACTTCGCGCGCCGGGCGTCCGAGGCCGAGAGTTCCCCGGAGTGGGTCCGGTGGACGGTGGAGGAGTTCTACCACCGCTTCGCGGAGGACCAGGAGAAGGGCGCGGAGGCCTGGGCCCGGCTGCTCGGCGAACCCCGCTTCGACGAGCCGGACCCTTCGTTGGCCGACCTGGCCCGCAGGATCATCGAGCTGAACCGCACCGGCGAGTCGACGGTCCCCCCGACCGCCCTGGCCCGGGCGGCCCTCCTTGCCTACCGGGAGCGTACGGGCAACGGGCCCGGGTTCTCCGAGGAAGAACTCACCGTCCTGGACCTGGGGACGGCCGGGGTCGAGCTGGTGGACCCGGAGGTACGGCGCGCGATCGAGCTGACCGGTGCCCGCATGATGCTGCGCCTGGGCAGCCCGTCCGATGCCCGCCCACGACTCGACGCCGTGGCGCCGGAGCTCGACCTCGCCGCCCCCGCCGTCGCGGCCGAGTACCACCGCATCACCGGCGCTCTGGCGCTGGCCGAAGGGCGTGGGGACGAGGCCCAGGACGCTTTCGAGCACGCGGACCGGCTGCTGAGCCCCGACGGGGGCGAGCTCACGGCCGGGCTCCGGGCCGACGTGGTGAGCCTCCTCGACGCCGGCTGGGTCGGCCACGCGGCCCGCTGGCTCCCGCGCCTGTCCGCACGGGCCGCCCCCAGGCTGTACCTGCGTCTGCTGCTCGCCACGGGCCGTCCCGCCGAGGCCCTGGGCCGGTCCTTTCGCCTTCTCCACGAACCGGACGTCCGTGAGTTGCCATTGGAACAGGCCACGTTGGCAGCACTGCGGCTGCACCGGCCCGGCGCGGTCCTGGCGCTGACAGCCGAGTGGGGCGGGGAGTGGCCCGAAGGTTCGGAGCCCCGTGAGCTGTGGGTCGACGTCCAGATGACACGCGCGGCCGCGCTCGCCCTGCTCCACGCGCCCGTGGCGGCGGTGACCCGACTGACGTCGCTGGTTCTCGCCCGTATGTCGCCGAGTCCGGAGACGCTGTTGCTGCTGGCACGAGTGGCACAACTCCTCGACACGGCCGGAGGCAGCAAGGCGGAGGTGGACCGACTGCTCTCCCGGGTCGAGCAACTGGCCGACTCCCGGCGGAACCAGGTCGTGCTCCACGCACCGCCCGAGGTACTTGCCGAACTCGTCTGGTGGCCGGAGCCCTTGTGGCCCGAGCTGACCGTGCCCGGCGCCGACCGCCGTGCGGGCGCACCGCCACCGGTCCGCGTCGTCTGGCTGCTGGGCGCGCTGGCGCGGGCGAACCCCGGCACCGACGAGGAACTGACGGGCGAACTGGTTGACGCGCTCGGGCCGTTGGGAAGCCCGGAGGCGCGGCTCGTCGCCCTGGAACGGCTGCATCGGGTACGCCGCAGGCTGCAGGTCTCCCGGGGGACGGCTGACCGGCTGACGGAGCTCTGCACCCCGGACGTGTGGTGGACCGAGACCCCCGATGCGGCGGCGCTCGGGCTCACCTACGCGGAACTCCTGCGGGTCCTGGGCCGCACCCGGGAGGCCGCCGACCTGGCCCACGTGTGCGCCGAATCGCTGGCCCGGACGGAGCCCGCGGTCTGGCTCCCGTACCTGGCCCGCACCGCGCCCGAGGACCGGGGCCCGGCCCGGCTCCCCGAGGACCTCGCCGACGTGCTGGCGGGGTACTACGGGGAGTTCCCGGAGGCCGCGGCCGCGGTGCTGACGGACCGGGCCCTGCACGCGCTCGAGGAGGGACGGGAAGCCGACGCCCGGCACCTGGCACCGCGCGCTTGGAGCCTGGTGGAGGACCGCCCGGCGAGCCTGACCAGGGCGCGGTGCGTGGGGGTGACGGCGACGGTCGCGGTGTGGGCGGGGCAGCCGCAGGCGGAGGTCCGGGTTCTGGCCGACCTGGCCCATGAGTTGTACCGCGAGCTGGGCCGCGAGCCCGAATCCCGCTACGTCCCCGAGTACCTCTGCGCCGGTGCCGCGGAACCGGCGGTGAGCTGGCGCGAGTCGGTCCTCAGGATCGACGGTGACCCACTCACGTCGAGGCCCGCCGGTCACCTGTCGTTCCAACTTTTCGAATCCACCGGTCCGGAGAGCCGGAGCAGGCTGGCCCAGTCCCATGGGGTTCCCTCGGACTGGACCGGCGGTCTCGACGCGCTCCAGGCCGCGCTGTCCGGTTCGGCGGCCGAGTGGGCGCGGGAGGCCGGCGTCCTGCTGGGGGCGGTACTGCCCGACCGGACCGGCCAGGTGGCGGCGGACGAGCCGGCGCCCATTGACCTCCGCCTGGAGGCTGCCCTCGGTCAGCAGCCCCTGCTCGCGGCGCCGTGGGAGGCCGCGACCGAGGACGGCGTCCTTCCCGTGCTCCGGCCCGACCGGGAATACGTCTACCGGGCGCTCGTCGACCACCCTGCGGAGGCGGCCGCACTTCGCCGGCTGCGGGCCCTGGAGCAGGACACGACGAGCTCCTCCCCGTCGACGGACCTCCGCGAGTTCGCCCTGAACCTCTGGAGGAGTCCGCACCAGCAGGTCCGGGTGGGTGTGCTCGCACGGCGACGGTCCCGTGACAGCTCCGAGCACACCGGCGGCCGGTCGGCGCTGCCGCCCGTCCTCCCCCTCTACGAGAACCACCGCTCCGTGCGGATGGTCGATCCGACCCGGCGGGTCGACCGTCGCGGTGTCCCCCAGCTCCTCCACATCCAGGGCAGCTTCCACAAGGAGGCGTCCGAACCGAGTGTTGGCTGGGATACCCGGGGGAAGAGCAGCGCCGCCGGACTGGGGGAGTACCTCGGCACCAGGACCGGCCCCAACCCGTTGGTGGTGCTGGAGGCGATGCACCCCGGCTCGCACCACGAGGCCATGCGGCAGCTGCTGCTGCGGAACCTGTTCGCCGCCGATCTGCTCGCCTGCGGCGGGGTCTCGGCCGTGCTGGCGATCGGCCCGTTCCTGCGACCCACGCCGGACAGTGAACGGGCCCGGCGACAGTTCGTCGAATCGCTGGTCACCGGGGCGCATCCGGCGGACGCCGTCCGGGGGCTGACGCAGGCACTGCTGCAGCAGCCCGGCCCGCCGAGCATCGCGCTGCCCGCGCTGTTCAGCGCCGTGCCCACCGATCTCCTCGTCCCCCTCTGGGCGGAGGTGCGATGACTCCCGCCGACCGGCGGCGCCGTGCCGCGCTGCTCGCCCGGGCCGACGGGCTGGCCGCCGACCTCGACCACTGGCTCGGCCTCACCGCCGACGCCGACGCGCCGTTTCCCCACCACCACACCCAGGTGCGCGCGCTCGACGCCGCGCTGCGCCCGTTGCTCGCCCGCGTCCGGGAGGGCGAACCACGCCGCTCCGACGTCGAGTTGAGCCTGATCCAGGAGGTGTGGTGCCGTTTGCGCGACGCGCTCGCCCAGCGCTGGGACGCCTCCACGGCGCCGTTCCTCGCGCTCGCCGACGACTTCGCGTGGTCCTGCTACCTGCCCGCGCTCACCGCCGCCCGGTCCGTCGCCGCCGCCGACCCGCCGGCCGCCGAACCTCCGCTGGTCCACCTCACCCGGCACGCCGTGCCGTTCGCGCTGCCCCGACCGGCAGTCGACGGGCGGCCGGCGAAGGTCGGCCAGTTGCAGCGGGCGCTTCCGGTGCCGCTGGTCGGACTGCCGTTCGTGCAGTCGCGGCACCTGCCCGAGACCGTGCTCACGGCGCACGAGGTGGGGCACTGCGTCCTGGACGCCTTCGGGCTGGCCGGCGAGCTGGGCGACCTGCTGCGGCGGACCGCCGCAGGTGCCACGTGGTGGACGGACCGGCTGCACGAGGTGTTCGCCGACCTCTGGGTGACGCTCTGCGCGGGCTCCGGATTCGCCTTCACCCTGGCCGATTTCGTGGCGCTGACCCCGGACGGTCCGCCGAGCGACCGCTATCCGGTGCCCAGGGTCCGGGTGGCGCTGGTCGCGGACACCCTGGCCGAGGCCGGGCACGAGGACGCCGCGGCGGAACTGCGCGTCCTCTGGAACGGGCAGGTGGCGGCGAGCGATGCCGTGCCCGATGTGCTGCGGCCGACCGTCCGCACCCTGCTCACCGCCCCGCTCGACGGGCTCGGCGGCAGCACCCTGCTCGGCCTCTTCCCCGTCGTCCCCGACGCACTGCTCCGCGCGACGTCCGACGCCCTGCTCCGCCGTGCTCCCCTCCCGCCCGGGGCCGTGGCGAGCGCCGGACTCCTCGTCCCGGCCGCCGCCCTGGCGTTCCACATCGACCCCGACCGCTACACGACCGTCGTCACCGCCCTCACCGAGCGCGTCCACGACCGGGCCGCCGCGTACCGGGAGCGGGGTGTCCGCGGCTCCGACGGTTCCGTCCCCGCCGACGCTCCGGAGGCCCGGGGCGCCCGGGCCGCCGCCCGCCTGACCGACCTTCTCGACGCCTGGTGACGGTCGGTCGGTCCGGCGGTGGACGGTGCCGGGAGGCGAGGGCGGGGGCGGCGAAGGAACCTGGCGGTTCGAATAGTGACCAATTGAACAGAATTGAACGCTTGGCAACAATCCCGGTCATCTCCTGACGCTTCGTCAATCCACCTTCTACGCTTCGGGCGATCCGGACGGTCCCCCCGGGTCGCCCCGGAATGCCCGGTGCGGCCGTGAAGCGTCCGGTTCCGACGATTCCGACGAGTCTGGAGATCCCGTGACAACACGCCCGTCCCCGCGCCGCTTCTGGACGGCCGCGGCCGCCGTAGGCGCGGCCACGGCCGCCCTGCTGGCCCAGCCCGGTGCCGCGTCCGCCGACACCGCCGGCGCCGCCGCGGCCGCCGGGCTGCCGCCCACGGTGGCGGCCACCGTCACCGTCGCCCCGTACCCGGCGGGCGTCGCGCTCACCCCGGACGGCGCCCGGGCCTATGTGACCAGCCAGGGCAGCGGCACGGTCACCGTCCTGTCCACCGCCACCGGCACGGTCGCCGGCACCTTCACCGCCGGCACCGGCTCCTACGCCGTCGCCGTCGCGCCGGACGGCCGGCACGCCTACCTCACCCACCACCTCGACGGCACGGTCAGCGTGGTCGACACCGCCACCGGCACGGTCGCCGCGACCGTCCCGGTCGGGGCCGGTGCCTTCGGTGTGGCGGTCGCCCCCGACGGCGCCCACGCCTATGTGACCAACGCGGAGGCCGGCACGGTCAGCGTGCTGGACACCGCCAGTGCCACCGTCACCGCGACCGTCCCGGTCGGCGCCGAGCCGCACGGTGTGGCCGTCGCCCCGGACGGCGCGTCCGTCTACGTCGCCGCCTCCGGTGACCAGCGGGTCGACGTGATCGACACCGCCACCGCCGCGGTCGGCGCCTCGATACCGGTGGGCCACGGCGTGTTCGGCCTCGCCCTGGCCGCTGACGGCTCGCGGCTGTGGACCGCCAACGGCGGCGACTCCACCGTCAGCGTGCTGGACACCGCGCACCGGACCGTCACCGGCACCGTCCAGGTCGGCGGCAACCCGTACGCGGTCGCCGCCGCCCCCGACGGCCGGTCCGTCTACGCGAGCAACTACGCGGACAACACGCTCACCGCGATCGACGCCGCCACCGGCACCGTCACCGGCACCGTCCAGGTCGGCGCGAGCCCGTTCGGCCTGGCGATCACGCCCGACAGCCGGCGCGGCTACCTGGCGGACTTCGACGGGTCCGCCGTCAGCGTGCTCGACTTCCCGCCGCCCGCGCCGGTGGTCACGGGCGTCAGCCCGGCCTCGGGCCCGCAGGCCGGCGGCACGGCGGTCACCGTGACCGGCACCGACCTGGCCGGCGCGACCTCGGTGAGCTTCGGCGCCGCCGGCAACGCCGCGTCGTTCTCCTGCACCGCGACCTCCTGCACCGCCACCGCGCCGGCCTCGTCGGTCGCCGGGACGGTCGACGTCCGGGTCACCACGGCGGGCGGCACCAGTGCCGTCGTGCCCGCCGACCGGTTCGGCTACGTCGCGCCGACCGCCGATGCCGCCGTCGGCCTGACCGCCTCCCCGGTGTCCGGCCTGCTGGGCGGCCGGGTCGACTACACGCTGACGGTGACAGGCAAGGGCCCCGACCCGGTGACCGGCGTCACCGTCACCTCGGCGCTGCCGAGCGGCATGATCGCCACCAGCAGCGACTGCACCATCGCCTCCGGCCGTCTGACCTGCGCGATCGCCGGTCCGCTGGCCGTCGGTGCGAGCGTCACCCGGCACTTCACCGTGCAGGTCGGCCTGCTCGACCTCGGCCGGACCTTCGCCGTCACCACCGCCCGTACGGCCAGTACTCCGGCCGACCCGGCGCCCGGCAACGACTCGGCGAGCCGTACCTGCAAGGCGGCGCTGCTCCAGATCACCTGCAGCTGATCCGACCCGATCCCACCTGATCCCACCTGATCACGCCGGATCCGTGTGATCGCACCTGATCGGGCCTGACCACGCCTGATCCGTCACGGGCCCGCCCCCGGGGTTCCTCGCCCCGGGAGCGGGCCCGTACCACGACCCGTCCTGGACGAAACGTCCAGTCTGGACGTACAGTCCAACCATGACCTCCGAGACCCCCGACCCGCGCCTTCGCGCCTGGGCCCCCGTCTGCCAGGCGGTCGCCCTGCTGCTCGGGCCCTACGCCGAGGTGGTGCTGCACGACGCCGCCCGCGACGAGGTCCTCGCCATCTGGAACCCGATGGGCGGACGCGGGCCGGGCGACCCCTCGCTGCTCGGCGAGCTGGACGCCCTGGACCAGGCCGCCCCCGACGTCTACGGCCCCTACCCGAAGCTGCTGCCCGACGGCCGGCGGCTCTCCTCGGTCAGCGCGGTGCTCCGCGACGAGGACGGCCGACCCGCCGCCGTCCTGTGCGTCAACCTCGACCGGGGCCCGCTCGAACACGCCGCCGCCCTGCTCACCGCCTTCGCCGCGCCGACCGCCCCCCGGCCCGAGCCGCTCTTCGAGCAGGACTGGACCGAGCGGATGAACGAGGTGATCGGCGGCTATGTGCGCGCCCACGGCCGCCCGCTCCAGCGCCTCGGGAGGGAGGACCGGCTCGCCGTGCTGCGCGAACTCGACCGGGCCGGGGTGCTCGCCGTCCGGCGCGCGGTCCCGGCCGTCGCCAAGGCACTGGCGGTGTCCCGCTCCACCCTCTACACCCTGCTCGCCGAACTGCGCGGGACGCCCGGGGCGGGCGAGACCCCCGGGGCGGCCGAACCTCCCGGGGCGGCCGACACCCCCGCGTCGACCGACCCGCGCCGACCGATCCGCACCGACGAAGGAGACCCGTCATGACCCGGCTCCCCGACTTCCGCCTGGAGACGTACTTCTCCCGCTGGGAGTTCACCGCCCGCCACCACCTCACGGCCTCCGACGCGCAGACCATGGCGATGTCCGAACTTCTCGCCCTCGCCGACCCGGAGGACCGCCACGCCTGGGACACCCTCGCGCTCGGCTACACCGAGACCTTCGGCGACCCGGCCCTGCGCGAGGCGATCGCCGGACTCTACGAGCGGGCCGACGCCGATGACGTGATCTGCTTCGGCGGTGCCCAGGAGGGGCTCAACCTGGCGATGCAGGTACTGCTCGGCCCCGAGGACCACGCCGTGGTGCTCACACCGAACTACCAGTCCGCCGAGACCGTTCCGCTGTCCCTCTGCGAGGTCACCGGTGTCGCCCTCGACCCCGGCCGCGACTGGGCGCTCGACCTCGACGAACTCACCGCCGCGCTGCGCCCCAACACCCGGGTGGTGTCCGTCAACTTCCCCAACAACCCCACCGGGGCGGTGATCGACGACGCCGACTTCGTCCGGCTGGCCGAGATCTGCGACGAGCGCGGCATCCACCTCTTCAGCGACGAGGTCTACCGGGGCCTGGAGCGCGACCCGGCCCGCGCCCTTCCCCAGGCCGCCGACCTGTCCGAGCGTGCCCTCTCGCTCAACGTCACCTCCAAGTCGCTCGGCCTGCCCGGTCTGCGGATCGGCTGGATCGTCTGCCGCGACCGGGAGTTGCGCGGGAAGCTGGAGCGCGCCAAGCACTACACCACCATCTGCAACGCCGCTCCCAGCGAGGTCCTCGCCCGGATCGCGATCAAGGCGCGCGAGCCGATCCTGGCCCGCAACCGGGCGATCGTCGCGGCCAATCTGCCGCACTTCGACGAGTTCTTCGCCCGCTTCGACGGCCTGTTCGAGTGGCGCGCCCCGGAGGGCGGCTGCGTCGCCTATCCGCGCTACCTGGGCGCGGACGGCGTCGAGGCGTTCTGCACCGGGCTGGTCGAGGAGGCCGGCGTCCTGCTGCTGCCGGCCTCCGTCTTTCGCTCGTCGCTGACGCCGATGCCCGCCGACCGGTTCCGGATCGGTGTCGGCCGCCGCGACCCGGCCCCCGCGCTCGACGCCTTCGCCGGCTGGCTGAAGGGCCGGCACTGAGGCGCCGGTCCCGAGTCCTCGTCAGCGCGCGGCGGGGACGGCCCCGGTCTCCGTCGCCGGTGACCGGACCGCCTCCGCCGAAGGCTCCCGACGGGCGGCCTTGGCACGGTACTTGAGCCCGAGCAGCGACCCCGGCAGACCCTGCGGCACCAGCCAGGAGACGTCCTCCCGGTCCACCGCGTCGAAGCGGTACTTGTACGGCTCGGTGCCGCGCAGGAAGTCGAAGGTGCTCAGCCCCTGCCCGGCGGCCGCCCGGATCGCCTCGGCGATCACCGCCGTGCCGAGCCGCAGCGGCGCCCAGGTCTGGTCCCAGCCGATCTGGTAGTAGGCGAAGGTGTCCCGCCACTGGAACCCGTACAGCACGCCGACCACCTCGCCCGCCCGCTCCGCGACCAGGAACGCCGGGCCCTCGCCGCGTCCGGTGTCGGCCGCCCGTTCGATCACCCGCAGGTGCAGCGGCGCCCTGGCCCCGTCGAAGGTGGTGGGCAGGCCGAGCGCGGCCCGGCGCAGCCGGTGCAGCCGGACGGCGGTGTGCAGGAGCTCGAAGCGTTCCGGGAGTTCGGCCGTCGCCAGGGCGGGCGGCACCCAGCGGAAGGTGATCCCCTCGGCGGCCAGCTTCCGGCCGTAGCGGCGGAGGTTGGCACGGAACTGGCGGCTCCCCAGCGCCTCCGGACCGGCCGCCAGATCGGCGCGCGGGCACGCGGTGCGCCCGATCTCCACGGCGCCGGGCGGCAGCAGGGCGGCCTGTTCGGGATCCAGGTCGGTGAGCAGCAGGCTCGTCCGCCGCCCGCGCCGGGCGAGCCAGTCGGCCACCTCGGCGCGGCGGTGCGGTGCGACGACGAAGCCGCAGTGGTCGGCCGCGCCCGCGCCGGAGCCGAGCACCGTCAGACAGGGCACGGGCAGCGGCGCGCGCGGGTGGAGCCGCTGGACGGTGCGCAGCAGGGGGAGTACGGCGTCGATCCGGCCGTCCCCGTCCCGCCACACCACGATCTCGCCGTCGCCGGCGGTCGCGCCCAGCGTCTCCCACCAGGCGAGGGTCCACTCCGGTGTGCTGAACCACGCGCTGCCGGCCCCGCCCGCCGCCAGTTCGCGCCAGCCGTCGACCACTTCCGCGGGCAGTGCGGCCGTCCGGTGACGGACCGGCACCGTGCGCGCCGCGGCCGTCCCCGGACGCGCGGCCCCGTGGTCTCCCGCCCCCACGTCTCCCGTTCCCGCGTGTACTGCCCCCACGTCCCTGCCCCCAGGTCTTCGCCGCCCCGGTGTGCCGTCGGTCGGCGCCCCGGTCGCGGTCAGGTCCGCATTCTCCCGGATTCCCGCCCCCGAGCGACGCGGTTCGACTTACTCCATTTGTCGTCACTGGTCCTCGCTGGAAGGGGAGTTGACGGTCAGCTGCCGCCGCGCAGGTGGTGCACGGCGGGGTGGAGCCCGGACAGGATGGTGTCGAACCGGTCCCGCCCCGTGGTCGAGTTGACCCGCAGCCGGCTGATCCGCAGCGGGTGCGGCGGCAGCAGCCGGTCGTGGCGGTGGTCGAAGAGGAATCCGGTCCGGTAGCCGAGGCACCGCAGTTCGGCGTCGGCGCGCGGGTCGACGTTGCCGTTGGGGTAGGCGAAGGCGGTGGGGGCCTCGCCGCCGAGCCAGCCGGTGAGCGCCTCGTGCGCGCGTCGGATCTCGTCCCGTACGGTGCCGCCCTCGCAGCGGTCCAGGCACGGGTGACCGGCGGTGTGGTTGCCGACCGCGACGCCGTTCCGGGTGAGGGTCAGCAGATCGGCGGGGGTCAGTTGCTCCTGGCGGGGGGCGCGGGCCCGGGCGCTCTGCCGGAGTTCGGCCAGTGCGGTCCGGCACTCCCCGTCCGGGAGGGTCTTCATCCGGCGGACGGCGTCGCCGGGCGGGCAGTCGGCCAGGGCGCGGGCGGTGCCGCCGCGGGAGGCGAGGAAGGCGGCCTCGGTCCACCAGAACGGCTGGTCGCCGCCGACGAGGTCGGTGACCACGAAGGCGGCGGCGGGGATGCCGAGCCGGGCCAGTACGGGCAGGCCCTCGGTGAGCACGGTGCGGTCGCCGTCGTCGAAGGTGACCAGCACGCTGCGGGGCGGCAGGGCCCGGCCGGTGCGTACGGCCTCCTCGACGGCCGCGAGCGGGACCGGGCGGGCGACGCGGACCAGGCGCTCCATCTGGAGTGCGAACACCCGGGGGTCGTCCACCCCGTGGTAGGCGAGGACGGCCAGCCGCCGGGTGGCGGCGAGCCGGAACAGCGGTTGGAGCGGCGACCTGCGCAGAACGGCGTCCACGGTGGCGCGGCGCCCGGCGAGCCGTGCCCTCTGCGGGGCGGTGGCCGGTGCCGGTGCCGGTGCCTGTTCCGGACCGGCGCCAGGAGTCGGACCAGGACCGGGAGTCGGACCAGGATCAGGACCAGGACCGGGATCCACGGCCGGGACCGGTGCCCCGGTCGGTGCCGGGCCCGTTCTCGTGGCCGTCCCGGTGGCGCTCCCGCCGCCTCTTCCGCCGCTTCTTTCGCCGGCCGTTCCGCCGGCTGTCCCGTCGGCCGTTCCGGTGCCCGGGTCGTGCTCGGTCCCGGTCGAATGCGCGGTCGAATGCGTGGTTCCCTCGGGCATGGACACGCTCCCCCCTTCCTCCCCGTGTGATGCTGCGGCGGCGGGGGTGGGACACGTCGCACGGGCAGTTCCGGCCGTTCGGCACAGGTCTGCCCGGTGGGCGGCCCGCCCCGTCCACGAATTCCCAAGATAGTGCAAAAACCCATGCTCCGAACCGGGTTGTGCGTTGCGAACGGGCTTAGGGGAGAGGTTGGCGAATTCGGCGACGCGGCGGTGACCTGTGCGACGGCTGGGAGCATTCTGAGTGATTGCTGGTGGGAGCGGGGGCGGGTGCGCCGGGAGGGAAGCGGTCCGGCCGCCGGTTGCGGACCCGGCGGCCGGCCGTGGCCGGGGCTGCGGGGCCCCGACCGCGTCACCCCTTCCTCGCCCGACGGGGCCTCAGAAGGGGTAGGTGCAGGTGGTCACCTGCTGCCCGGCCTCCAGGGCCGGGCCGGCGGTGGCGCAGACCATCTTGAGGTCGCTGGTGACCACGCGGGGGGTCACGGCCCTGGCGGAGCCCTTGGTGACGGTGGTCGCCGAGGCGGTCGTCAGCCACGGGCTGCCCCAGGCGCGCTGGGTGCGCACCTCGACCTTGACTATCGTCAGCTGGCCGGGGTCGGCGGACACCTGGGCGACGCCGACGAATCCTCCGCCGTCCTTCTCCTGCCAGACGCACGGCTGGTTCAGCACCGTCGTACAGGAGATGCCGCCCGCCCCGTTCGTGACCGGGGTCGTGCCCCCGGCGTTGGCCGTCGCGGCCGAGGCCGGAGCGATCGTGGCCGCCATGATCCCTGCCGCCGCGACCGTCAGAGCTGCGATACGAGCGTTCATGATGTCAACCTCCTTGGAATGAAAGGGAATCTCACTCTGTGGGATGAGTCTTGCACAAAATATGGACGCGTCCCGTGTGTGCTGCATCACACTCATGGTGACCGTTCAACTACAGCTTGCAATCTCACCAGTGACCCCACGATTACCGTCGGGTGTCGCTCCGCCGACGAACGGGTGCCGCCCTCCGCGTGCCTCGACCGCGTCCTCCGTCCGCAACTCGCCGGTCACGACGCGGCGTTCACTCGTTCGGGTGGCGTGGCACCCGTAGGTCGTTTGGGCAGCTACGATCGGGCCGACCCCCGGAGGTGACCTGGATGAACACGGTCATCGTGCAGTTGCCCGACCCCCGTCCGCCGGTCCGAGCCGACCGTCGGTTCGCCCGGCTGCCTCGGCCGCCCCGCAGTGCCCCGCCCACCCGACCGGCCCTGTTGCACCTCGGGCCGGGCGACAGCGTGGAGTTCGGGCGCGGCGAGCCCGGCCGGCCGCTCGCCGTGCCTATCCCCGATCCCGGCGTGTCGCGTCGGGCCGGCGAGATCACGGCCGCCGAGGACTACTGGCGGCTCTCCAACTTCAGCGCCACCGCGACCTATGTGGTCGAGAACCTCGAAGGTGCCGGCGAGCACGTCAAGGTGGCGCCCGGAAGGCTCGGCGCGCCGGTGCCGTTCGAGTTCTCCCGGGTGCTGCTGCCGGCCCTCGGCGAGCCGGCCGCTTTCAAGGTCTTCGCGCCCCAACACGCCTATCTGGCAGGCGGATCGAGCGGATCGGAGGGCCTGGGCGACGGCGGCGCGCCGGGAGCCGGGTACGGCGAGCCGACGGTCAGCCCGTTCGCCCTGGATCCGGGGGCCAAGTACTTCCTCGTCCTGCTCGCGCTCTGCGAGCCGCGCCTGCGCTCACCCTCCGCGGCGGCGGTCCCCGGCGTCACCGAGGTGCTGGCCCGGCTGCGCTGCCTGCCCTCATGCCGCGACCTCACCCGATCGGCCGTCAACTACCACATCGACTACCTGGTCGGCAGCAAGCTCCGGCTGCGCGACCCGGCGGAACCGGCCGACCCGGGGGGAGCCGGCGCCGGTGGCAAACGGGAGGAACTCGTGGCGCTGGCACTGAGGTTCGACCTGGTCCGGGAGGAGCACCTGGTGCTGCTCCCGCCCCGGCGCGGCGGGTGACCGGGAGGTGGCGCCACGCGCGGTGGACCCGCCCGGAGCCCGTCCGTCCGGTGGTGGGGCGGGGTTCGCGGTCCCGGCGGGCTACCCGGTCGGGGGCTACCTGGTCGGCGAGCGGATCGGGGCGGGCGGCTGGGGCAGCGTCCACGTCGCCCGCGCGGCCGATCCCGATCGCGCGCCCGGTGGCGAACTCGCCGAAGTCGCCGTCAAGTTCCTCCATCCGGGGCGGCTCGGGCCGGGGCAGCGGCAGGCGGTCGCCCAGGCCGCCCGCAGCGAGATCCGGTTCAGCCGCCGCGCCGACCACCCGCACCTGATCCGCACCTTCGCGGTGCTCACTCTCGCCGACCCGGACCGACCCGAACTCGACGGTGCCGTCGCCCTGGTGATGGAACGCGCCGCGCGCAGCCTGTACGACCTCCTGGCCGAGGCCCGGCCGCCGCACCCGACGCCGGGCGCCGAGCGGATCCTGACCGAGGTCGCCGCCGGGCTCCGCCACATGCACGGCTCCGGCTGGGTGCACGGGGACCTCAAGCCCGGCAACGTGCTGCTGATGGCCGACGGCACCGCCAAGCTCGCCGACTTCGGGCTGACCTCGGAACTGGAGGGCACCCACGCCTATGCCCCGCCGCTCGGCTCGCCGGACCACGTCCCGCCCGAGTGGTGGTCCGAGCGGACCGGCGCGCGCGGTGCGGCGCTGCGCCCCAGCGCGGACCTGTGGGCCTACGGTGTGCTCGCCCACCAGGTGCTGACCGGCGGACTGCACCCCTTCCTCGGCGCCACTGCCCGCGCGCGCTCGCTGGCCGCAGTCGCCTACGCCCGCGGCAGCGCCCCGCTGCGGCTCGACGCCGCGCTGCCGGAGCGGTGGCGGCCGCTGGTCACCGCCTGCCTCACGGCCGACCGGCGGCGGCGTGCGGAGCTGGACCTCGCCGCTCTGCTCGCCGGCGCCCTGGGCGGGAGCGGGAGCGGTGGCGGAGGCGTCTCGGTCGTGACCCGGGCCGCCGACCTCCGACCGGGCCCCGCCGCACCGGGCCTCGCCACCTCGGGCCTCGCCGCCCCGGGTCGGCGCAAGCGCCGGGGTCGGACCGCCGGGCGCGTGGCGCTGCTGCTGTCCGCCGCCGCGGGCCTGCTCCTCCTCACCGGAGCACCCGAGCGGCCCGAGTCCTCCGACTCCCTGTCCGGCGGTCCCGGCCGCGCCGCCCGCGCGCGCGCCGTCCCCGCACGCCCCGGCGCGATCCCGCCCGGCGCCGACGTCCCCGCCGCCCTGCGCGGCCCGATCGAGGACGCCGCCCGCCGCTGCCCCGAGCCCGAGATCACCCCGGCGCTGCTGGCGGCGATGCTCAAGGCGGAGTCCGGCTTCGACCAGGCGGCATCCCACCCCGCCACGGGCGAGTACGGCGTGGCGATGTGGACGCCGGCGGTCTTCAACGCCTGGGCGCAGGACGCCGACCACGACGGCGTCAAGAGCTATCTGGACCCGGACGACGCCATCGCCGCGATGGGCGGCTACGTCTGCTGGCTCGACCAGCGCTTCAAGCAGCGGGGGTTCCCCGCCACGCAGATGCCCGCCCTGGTGACGGCCGGCTACCGGACGAGCGACAAGACGGTCGCCGACGCCGGCGGCGTCCCCGAACGCGTGAAGGGGCACGTCGCACTCGTGCTCGGCTACCTCACCGAGTACGGCGGGAGCAGCGTGGCCGGGCCATGAGGTCGGCCACATCCGCCGCCTGCCCGGCGGCGTCGCCACGGAACCCGGGCTTCCGGATGGGATGCTCGGCGGCATGTTCACCAAGCTCCGACCGCTCGTCACGCAGTGGACCACCGTCGTCCCGCTGCTGGCCCTCCTCGTCCTCGTCCTGACCTGGCACCGCGACCTCCCCGGCTGGGTGGTGGGGGTGGTGTCCTGCTTCCTTGCGGGCGCCGTGCTCTCCGCCGTGCACCACGCGGAGGTGGTGGCCCACCGGGTGGGGGAGCCGTTCGGTTCCCTGGTGCTCGCGGTCGCGGTGACGGTGATCGAGGTCGCGCTGATCGTGACCCTGATGGCGGACGGCGGGGACAAGTCGGCGACGCTCGCCCGGGACACCGTGTTCGCGGCGGTGATGATCACCTGCAACGGCATCCTCGGCATCTCCATCCTGGCCGCGGCCATCAAGCACCGGGTGGCGGTCTTCAACGCCGAGGGGACGGGCGCGGCGCTGGCCACCATCGGCACCCTCGCCACGCTGAGCCTGGTCCTGCCGACCTTCACCACCAGCTCGCCCGGCCCCCAGTTCAACCCCGCCCAGCTGGCCTTCGCGGCGGCGGCCTCCCTCGTGCTGTACCTGCTGTTCGTGGCCACGCTGACGTTCCGCCACCGGGACTACTTCCTGCCGGTCACCTCCGACGGCAAGGTGCTGGACGAGGAGGACCACGCCGACCCGCCGACCAAGCGCGCCATGGTGTTCAGCCTGGTGCTGCTCGGTGTGGCGCTGATCTCGGTGGTGGGCCTGGCCAAGGGCGTGTCGCCGACCATCGAGTCGGCGGTCGAGTCGGCGGGGCTGCCGTCCTCGGTCGTCGGTGTGGTGATCGCCCTGCTGGTCCTGCTGCCGGAGACCATCGCGGCCCTGCGCGCCGCCCGGCGCAACCGGGTGCAGACCAGCCTCAACCTGGCGCTCGGCTCCGCTCTCGCGAGCATCGGCCTCACCATCCCTGCCGTGGCGATCGCCTCGCACTGGCTCTCCGGTCCGCTGGTCCTCGGCCTGGACCCCGCGCATCTGGTGCTCCTGACGCTCACCCTCGTGGTCGGCACCCTGACGGTCATCCCGCGCCGGGCGACCCCGCTCCAGGGCGCGGTACACCTGGCGATCCTGGCGGCCTACGTAGAGCTCGCGATCGTCCCATGAGCCGCCGCCCGCCTCCCCCGCGGAGCGGAGCGGGACGGTCGAACGGGCCGGCGACCTGATGAGGTCGCCGGCCCTTCGCGCGTCCGTGACGATCGGCCGACCGATCCACCGTCATGATCCGGTCACTCCGGAGCGGGGGCCCGCGCGGCGGATCCGCCGGGAGCGGCCGGGCGGGCCGCCGGACGCCCGCGTGTCGGGTGCGGCGCGGCCGCCGGGCTCCATATCGTCGGGTGTCCGCCGAATCAGCCGAGTCCGCCGCAGGACCGACACCCGTGGGAGCGTCGCATGCCCGGCCCAGCACAGCAGCCGTCCACCCGCCCGGCCCACCCGGTCAACCCGTCCGCCGACACCGCCGACGTCATCGTGGTCGGCGCGGGCCCCGCCGGCTCCACCGCCGCCTACCACCTCGCCCGGACCGGCCTGGACGTCCTCCTGCTGGAGAAGTCGGCCTTCCCCCGGGAGAAGGTCTGCGGGGACGGCCTCACCCCGCGCGCGGTACGGCAGTTGATCGACCTCGGCATCGACGTCTCGGAGTCCGCCGGCTGGCTGCACAACCGAGGGCTGCGGATCGTCGCGGGCGGACACCGGCTGGAACTCGACTGGCCGGAACTCTCCGCCTTCCCGGGCTTCGGACTGGTCCGCCGCCGCGCCGACTTCGACGAACTGCTCGCCCGCCGCGCCGCCGCCGCCGGTGCCCGGCTGGTCGAACGGGCCAATGTGGACGGCCCGTTGCTCGACGGGCGGACCGGCCGGATCACCGGCGTCACCGCCCGGCTCGGCGAGGAGCGCCGCCCCGTCGCCTACCACGCGCCCCTGGTCGTGGCCGCCGACGGCAACTCCACCCGGCTCTCGCTGGCGATGAAGCGCTACCGCAGGACCGACCGCGCGATGGGCGTCGCCTACCGCACCTACTTCACCACCCCGCGCCACGAGGACCGCTACCTCGAAGCCTGGCTGGACCTGCGCGACCCGTCCGACCGGGACCGCCGCCTCCTGCCCGGCTACGGCTGGGTGTTCGGCATGGGCGACGGCACCGCCAACGTCGGCCTGGGCGTCGTCGACACCGGCGCGGTGTCCGGCGAGACGGACTGGAAGCACCTGCTCCGCCGCTGGTGCGAGAACCTCCCCGCCGACTACGGCTACCACCCCGAGGCCGTCACCGAACCCATCCGCGGCTCCGCCCTCCCGATGGGCCTCAACCGCCAACCCCACTACGCCGACGGCCTGTTGCTGATCGGCGACGCGGGCGGCACGGTCAGCCCGGCCACCGGCGAGGGCATCGCCTACGCGATGGAGTCCGGCCGCTACGCCGCCGAGGCCGTCGTCCAGGCGCTCGCCCGCCGCACCGACCGGGGCCGCGACCTCGCCCTGCGCGCCTACCCCCAGACCCTCCGCGCCGCCTACGACGGCTACTTCGCCCTCGGCCGCCTCACCGCCGCCGCCCTGAGCCGCCCCCGTCTGGTCGGCGCCGCGGGCGCCGCCGGTCTCGGCAACCCGGCCCTCCTGCGCGCCGCCTTCCGCCTGATGGTCAACCTGACCGAGCCCAACTCCCGCGACGCCCTGGACCGCCTCCTGCACATCCTCGGCCGCCTCGCCCCGAGCAGTCGGGGCTGACCCCGTCCGCCCCCCGGAGGGGAGTGGGGCAGCCGGGGGTCCGGCTGCCCCACTGATCACCAGGAACGCCGATGCCCCGGCCCGACCCGCGTGCTGCCAGGCGTCCTCTGCTCGCCGCCGTCGAGCGGTTTCTCACCAGGTCGCCGCAGGTGCGTGTCAGGTGTGGTCGTAGCATCTGACTATCTGTACAAGTTCGGAGCGTGTACTGCCTGCCTGGCGTTCTGTGAGGAGCCGAGGCCGGTGATCATCGCGGGGGAGGAAACCACGTGGCTGACAATGCCAGGGGCAAGGTCGTCGTCCAACCGGCGGATCTGCGGGCGTCCGGGGGCGTCGCGAGGGGGCTCGGGGAGGAGCTGAAGGCACCGGTCCAGAACGCTGTGACCACGAGCGAGACCGTCGCGGGCCAGCTCACCGGTTGGTCGATAGCCGGTGGGCTGGGGCAGCTGGGGACCGGCTGGTCGAAGCCGCTCGCCGATCTGCGTCAGCGTCTCGCGGACACCGCGGCCAACCTCGACGCCAATGCCGCCGCTCACGGGGCCACCGATCGTGCGATCGCCGGCGGGTTGGGTGCCGCACCGCAGGGGGCCAGGTGAGCCTCTACCAGCTTCTGGTGCGGTTCGACCCGCACGGGCTGCACGACGCGGCGAAGGACTGGACGGCACTGGGGCACGCGGTGGAGAGCGCCGGCCAGCGGCATCGCAGCCAGGTCGCCGGGCCGCTGGCAGGCAACTGGGAGGGCGACGACGCCAAGGCCGCAGTTTCGTTCATGGGGAAGACGGAGCAGCAGCTGAACATCGTCAAGATGGAAGCGAGCACCGCCGCCCTGGTGCTCAACACCGTCGCCGACCGGATGTACCAGGCGCGGACCAACCTCATCAATGCCTTGAACCGTGCGGTGGACGCGGGCCTGAACGTGTCCGCCGACGGGGTCGTGAGCCTCCCGCCCGAAGGCGCGGGCGAGCACAACGATCCGGATGCGCAGAAGGCGCGTCAGCAGCTCGGGTGGGACATGAAGGGCTTCCAGAGCCGGATCGACACCGCGCTGAAGGACGCGCAGACCGCGAGTGATCAGGGCAATACCGCCCTGGGGCGGCTCAGCTCGGGTTCCCTCGACCCGGCCAAGGTCAACGGCGCGCTCGCGGGGGCGAAGAACGCGGCGGCCGCCGCGATGCAGGACCTCGGACTGGTCGATCCCTACATTCCGGACGGCAAGAACCCGGAGCAGTCGGCGGCGTGGTGGAAGGGGCTCACGCCCGAGCAGCAGGACGCCTACCTGGCCCTGCACCCCCAGCCGATTCAGGAGCACCATGACTGCCAGCGTGTCCCGTACCTCCGGGCGGATCATCGCCACCGCGCTCCTGCTCGCCGTGCTCGGCGGATGCTTGTCAGCCCAATCCGACAGGAATGAACCACTACCCGTGAAGTCCAAGACCGACGCCCAGGCCTGGGCCCAGCAGATCACCGAGCACATGGCAAGGACCGGAGGGATCGAGCCCGACCCGGCGAGCGTCGAAGCGCTCTTCACCCCGTGCACGGGAAAGAACGGCGAGACCGCGTCCGACAACCGGTACATCCTGATATACAGCGTCGACAGCCACGTGCCGCGCGCCCGGCACCCGGAAGTGGTCCGGAAGATCCGCGACATGCTGGTCGGCGAGGGCCTGACCGAGAAGGGCTATCGCGAGGACGTGGACGGCAAGCCGGACGCCCTCGTCGATGCCTTCCACCCCAGCAGCCGGTACACCGCGACCGCGTCCACCGCGGGCACCGGGGACCGCATGTATCTGCGGGTCATCACTCCCTGTCTGCTTCCCCCGTCCGAGGGCCCCACCTCCGCGCCCTGAACCGACGACTCCACCTGACAAGGCGCTACTGGTCGTTGAACCAGGCGCGCCCGGCGGGGGAGAGGAAGGCGCGGAGGACGAAGGCGCCGAGGGCGATGCCGGTGAGGGCGGCGAGGGAGCCGGTCAGCAGGAGGAGGGCGGCGGTCGCCACCGAGAGGGCCTCGATGACGACCACGGTGGTCCTGGTCCAGCCCGCGCGGCGGGAGGCGAGGCCGGCACAGGTGCCGAGCAGCAGGCCCACCAGGACGGAGGCCATCGCGATGAACCGCACCGGCGCGACCTCCCCGGCCTGGTTGCGGCCGAGGGCGGCGAGCAGTACGAGGCCCGCGAATCCGCTGAGCGCGGCGTGCACCCACACGCCCGCGACCGCCCATCTGACCGCCGGTGGCATGCGTCGCGCTGCCCACTGGTCCGTCATCGCTGACCACCCCCGGTCGTCGAGCGGCCCCGCTCGGTGGCCGGGCCGTACCGGCGAGGATCGGGGCGGGTCCGGCGGGCTGTCAATGGAACGGATGCGCTCCGCGTCGGTGCGGTCACCGTCCGCCGCTGGTTGCGAGGGTTGCCCCGACCCGAGCTTGGGGGCGTGAGCCCGTGGACTGCGCGCCCCCGGAGGCCGGTCCGCGCGGGGCCGCGTCACCGGGTACCGCCCTTCCGTCGGTCGTCCTCGGCCGGGTCGGGGGACGCCTCGTCCGGTGCGGTGGTGCGGGCCGTGAGCGGGGTGATCATGGCCCGATCGTGGCACGGCCGGGCGCCGGTGCCGAGGGCCGATGCCCGGGGTCGACGCCGAGCGGAATCCGGACAGCTGCGAGTGGTCACCCGGAGTGACCGGTGACGTCGGGCGGACCCGGGGGCGCGGGCCTAACCTGGAAGGGCGCGCCGGTGCGTGGTGCGGAACGGGAACGGTGGGCCATGACGGTCGTCTCGGCGGCACTCTTCGGGGCCGGTTGGCGTGCGACGTCACGCGGTTCCGCCGCCCTGCTGCGCGAGTGCGCGGCACGGGGCTGGACGGTGGTCCTGACCGCCCCCGGCCCGAACGGGACGCCGGCACTCACCGTGACCGATCCGGGCCTCGATCCGGTCCGGGTCGCCCTCGACCTGGTCGACGGCAAGCCGTCGCACGCCGTGTTCGTCGCCGCGAGCGCGCCCGAGGTCCGGGTCGCGCGGCTGGCCGGAGTGCCCTGTGTCGCGGTGCTCGGTCCCGGCCCCGGCGCCACGGCCGCAGAGGTGCGGGCGGCGGGTGCCGCCGAGGTGCACCCCGACGCCGCGGCCCTGTTGTGTGTGCTGGACGACAGCCTGCTCGCCCGTCCGCGGGCGTTCGGCGACCGTCGCCCGGCCGCCTCCGTCGCCCTCGCGGGCCGGAGCGGTTAGCGCACCCCCCACCGGGCGGTCGCCCGGACTGGATGTCGTCGTCACCGGACGTGCCGGAGGTGACCGAGATGGACGGACCCGCTTTGAGCGGACGGGAGCGGCGGCTCCTCGCCGAGATCGAGTGCGATCTGAGCCGGGACAGCCGCCTCGACCGGCGGTTGAGCACGATGGGAGCCGAACGGCCGCACCGTGTCAGGAGCGCGCTGCGCGGCTTCGGCCGCCGATTGCCTACTGGCGTGCTGATGACGGCGCTGGTGATGGCGGCGCTGTGCCTCAGCATCGCCGTGCGCAAGCCGACGGCCGTCGTGGCGATCGCCACGGCCGCCGTGTGGGTCGGCAGCGTCATGATCGCGGCCGGACTGTCGGTCGTGCTGCGCCGCCACCGGCGGCACCGCGTGGACCCGGCGGACGGCTCGCCGGACCGCGGTGACCGCTGGGGTCGGGGGTCGTGGCCCGGTGAGCACCGGAGCTGGGGCCCGTACCGCGACCGGGGCGACGGTCGGGGCGACGGTCGGGCCGAGGAGCCGGGCGACGAGCGGGGCCGCCGCGAACGCCGCCCGTGGGACCACCCGGAGGCGTGATGGCCACCGAGCTGAGGGAGTACCGCCCGGGCTCCCACCATGCCGCCGACCTCACCCTGGTCGGCTACGACGTCGAGGCGACGGACGGCCCGCTCGGCCGGGTCGAGCAGGACGCCGGTGACCACCTGCTGGTGGACACCCGGCCGTGGGTGCCGGGCGCCCCGGTCCCGGTCCCGATCGGGACGGTCGCCCGCGTCGACCACCTGGAGCTGGTCGTCCACCTGGACTGCCCGCGCGCCCGGATCCGCCTCGCCCCGCCGTCCGCCGCCGTCGAACTGACCGGGGGCGGTCCGGCCGCCGCCGACCGCGCGAGCCGGTCCGGTGCGCGCCCGGGGAGCTGAGCCGGTGCGAGCCGTGTCGGTGAACGGGCGGTGGACGGGGTGGCCCGGATGCCGCTGACCGTCCTCACCGGCCGGACGATCGCCTTCCTGGTCGCCCCCGAGGGTGTCGAGCAGGTGGAACTCACCGTCCCCTGGCAGGCCGTGGCGGAGGCCGGCGGTACGCCGCGGCTGCTGTCCACCCGCCCCGGACTCGTCGACGCGTACCGGCACCTTGACCGGGCGGACGCCTTCCCGGTCGACGACGTGGTCGCCCTGGCCCACCCGGGTGCCTACGACGCCCTGGTGCTGCCCGGGGGAGTCGCCAACCCCGACTGCCTGCGCCTGGACCGCGCGGCCGTGGCCCTGGTCCATCAACTGGCCGCCGCCGGCCGTCCGGTCGCGGTGACCGGCCACGGCGCGTGGACGCTGATCGAGGCGGACGCGGTGCGCGGGCGCACCCTCACCTCCTGGCCGAGCATCCGCACCGACCTGGTGAACGCCGGCGCCTACTGGGCCGACGAACCGGTCCACGTCTGCCGGGACGGCCCCGGGGTGCTGGTCTCCGGCCGTCGGCCGAGCGACCTGCCGGCCTTCACCGAGGCCCTGGTGACGGAGTTCGCGCACGCCCGGCCGGTCGGGGGCCCGCACCCGCCGTGGCCCGTCGCCCACGAGCCGGCCCCGTCCCGCCACGCGGCGGGGGAGGGGTAGGCGGAGCCGGACCGACCGCGCCCGCGCTCGGTCGTCGCACGCTCAGTCGCCGCGCAGGCGGACGAAGAGCGCCGCCGGCGGCCGGCCGGTGACGGTCACCTCGGCCCGCAGCGGGACGGTGAGCGGCCGGACGTCGCCGTACTGCGGATCGTGGACGGGCGCGCCGAGCCGTCCGGCCGCCAGCTCCGCCACCTGACGGGACTGGAGCGGTGACAGCGGCGGGGAGGAGAGCAGCACCCGGCCGTCGTCCAGCTCCAGGACCACCGCCCGGGGCCGGGCGGGCGGTCCGGTCACGGCGCGGACGGTGGCGTCCACGGTGTCGCCGCGCCGGTACTTGACCCAGACCCGGCCCGCCCCGCGCGGCCGGTACGCCGAACCGGCGGCCTTGCAGACCAGCCCCTCCACCCCGGTGTCGGCGAGCTGCTCCATCCAGGTCAGCGCCTCGGCCCGGTCGGTGGTCGCCAGGACCGGCTGGACCGGCGGCGGCACCTCGGCCAGCGCGGCAAGCAGCAACCGCCGCCGGTCGGCCAGCGGGAGGGGGCGGACGTCCCGGCCGGGCAGGGCGAGCAGGTCGAAGGCGACCAGCCCCAGCGCCACGTCCTCGGCGGGCCCGTCCCGCCTGGTCCGCAGCAGCTCCTCGAAGGCGAACCGGCCGCCGCGCCAGGCGACCAGCTCCGCGTCCAGCACCAGCCCGGCCGGCAGCCGGGCGACGGCCGCGGCGATCGGCGGGAACTCGGCGGCGAGGTCCCGTCCGGAACGTGACTGGAGGAACGGCGGGCGGTCCGGGCCCCGGGCGAAGGCCACGCAGCGGAAGCCGTCCAGCTTCAGTTCGTAGAGCACCCCGGCGCCGCCGAGGCCGTCCGCCGGCGGCACGGCGGTCACGGCGGCCGGGCGCATCACCTCCACCGGAGGCGTCAGGACCACCGGGTCGCGCCCGCCGGGGGGCGGGGACGGCGGCGGGGACTGGGGCCGGGCGCGGTGCGGCGCGGCCGAGGGCAGCGGCCGGGCCCGCGCCGGGTCGAGCAGCGGCCCGAGCGGATCCCCGCGGGCCGCCAGCCGCTCCGGCACCTCGGCGATCGTGAACACCAGCTCCGCCGCCGAACCGGCCGCGTCCAGCTCCGCCCAGGACAGCGGCGCCGACACCGTCGGCCGCTCCCGCGCCCGCACCGTGTACGGGGCGGCGGTGGTCTTCTTCGCCGAGTTCTGGGACCAGTCGACCAGTACCCGGCCGGTGCGGCGGGCCTTCGCCATGGTGTGCACGACCAGCTCCGGGCGGGCCGCCTCCAGCTCGGCCGCCAGCTCCTTCGCGTAGGCGGACACCCGGGCGCTCGGCGTGGGCTCCAGCGGCACCAGCAGATGGAGGCCCTTGCCGCCGGAGGTCTTCACCCAGGCCTCCAGGCCGTCCGCCGCGAGCCGCTCGCGCAGCAGCCCGGCCACGGTGCGACAGGTGAGGACGTCCGCCCCCGCCCCCGGATCGAGGTCCAGCACCAGCCGGTCGGCGAGCCCGGGCGCGGCGGCGTGCCACTGCGGCACGTGGAGCTCCAGACAGCCCAGGTTGACCACCGAGAGCAGCCCGGCACCGTCCTCCAGCACCACCTGGCGCAGTTCGCCGCTGTTGCTCGGCACCTCCACCGTGCGGACCCAGTCGGGCGTGCCGGGCGGCGGGTTCTTCGCCACGAACACCTCGGCCGCCACGCCGTCCGGGCAGCGCAGGAAGGACACCGGACGGTCGCGCAGGTGCGGCAGCAGGGCGGTGTGGACGGCCGCGTAGTAGCGCAGGACCTCGCCCTTGGGGGTGCCGGTCCGGGGGTAGTAGACCTTGTCCAGGTGCGAGAGCGCGAGGGTGCGCCCGTCGACCGTCATCTGCGGCATCGCCGCCTCCGGAGCTGCGCGCGTCCCCGGCCCCGGGCATGGCCCTCCTGGGCCGCCCGGGTCCACCGGGCCCGTCGCGGCCAGTCTGCCCGCGCCGGCGGCGCGGCGCGAGCCGTCCGCCGGGGCTCGCCGGCCGGAATAGCTGGTGTCCCGGACCTGTTGGCCACCGGTGATCGCAGACGATCACCGGAATCCAGGGGGACGTAATGAGTGGACCGATCACCGCAGTCGCCAGACTGAAGGCCGCACCGGGGCAGGAGGAGCTGGTGCGGGAGCAGGCGCTGTCGCTGGTCGCGCCGACGCTCGCCGAGCCGGGCTGCCTGTTCTACCGCCCGTACCAGGACCCGCTCGACCCCGCGTCCTGGGTGGTCGTCGAACAGTGGGCGAGCCGGGCCGACTTCGACGCCCACCTCGCCGCGCCGCACATGGCCGAGGCCTTCGCCGCCGGCGCCACCCTGCTGGCCGGCCCGCCGGACCTCCAACTCCTCACCGACCTGGCCTGACACCTGGGCGGGGTGCCGGGACGGCGGCCATGCCCTGAGTGGTGTCCCGTCGTTACGCGCCAACCACTCACCGGCCGGCGGGCAGGCGTTCGCGGAGGCCCGCCGGCCGCATCGGAGCGAAACTGTTCGCTGTGATCCTGCGCAACGTTCACGGCCGGTCGGCCGGCCCTGGTAGAGACATCTCGATTCGGCGCTTCACCGATGGTGATTCGGCCGAGGAACTCACCCTGCTCCTGCACCGCGCATACGCCGCTCATGCGGCGGCCGGCAGGGTCTTCTTCGCGTCCTACCAGTCCGTACAGGACACGGCCATCCGGGCCGGGAGGGGCGAGTGCTGGCTTGCCTTCCAGGGCGCCGAGCTGGTCGGGTCGGTGACGCTGGCGGCACCGTACCCGGTGCCTGCGGGATATCCCGCACCGGCCGGTGCGGGCTCGTTCTGGCAGCTCGCTGTGGATCCCACATGCCAGGGGGCGGGCCTCGGACAACGGCTGCTGACCGTGGCAGAGGACCGCATCGTCGCTCTCGGGGCCGCGGAAGCGGTCATCGATACATCGGTCGAGGCCGTTGAGCTGGTCGGCTGGTATCTCGGGCGGGGGTACGCACCGATCGGGACGTGGCGGTGGGATGTGACCAACTACGAGAGCGTGGTCCTTCTGAAGGACCTTGCCGCGGCACGCCTGGAACGGTGAGAACGCACGGTCGGCGTCTCCCGGCGGGGAGACGCCGACCGCACGCGCCAGCGGCCGGCGTTACTGGCCGAGAGCCTGGGCAGCGTCCTGGGCAGCGATGGTGAGTGCCTCGTCGAGGACCTCGGGGCGGCGTCCTCCGGCGCTGCTGGTGGGGCCATTCCCGCCGGCGCCTCCGCCGACGGTGCGGGCGGCGACTGTGAGGAAATGGCTGGCCTGGGTACCGGTGGCGTGGAGGCTGGGGGTGATGGCGGCGGCAAGGAGGGCCTTGCCGCCGTGTTCGCTTCCGAGGACGACGACGGCGTGGTCGCTGCCCAGGAGGTCGGCGGTGTCGGCGGCCAGGGTACGGAGTTCACCGGGGCCGAGGCCGGTGACCCGCTCGGTGATGATTCGGCCGCCGGGGACGGTGCGGGCGGAGGCGGCGAGCTGCTGGGCGCGGGTGCGGAGCTCGGCGTCGCGGAGGCGGGCGAGTTCCTGCTGTGCGGCAGCAAGGGTGTCGAGGCGCTTGCGGAGGGTGTCGGGGGCGTCCTGGGGGCGGGTGCCGAGGAGGGTGGAGAGTTCTTCGAGGAGGCGGCGTTCGGTGTCGTGGTACGTGAGAGCGTCGCGGCCGGTGAGGGCTTCGATGCGGCGGAGGTTGGAGCCGATGGAGGCTTCGCCGAGGATACGGACGGGGCCAGCGTTCGCGCCGTGGGGGACGTGGGTGCCGCCGCAGAGTTCGCGGGAGAAGTCGCCGATGTCGACGATGCGGACGTGGTCGCTGTACTTCTCGCCGAAGAGGGCGGTGGCTCCGGCGGCCTCGGCTTCGGAGCGGGTGGCGTGCCAGATGCGGACTTCGGGGTCGTCGAGGAGGTGGTCGTTGACGAGGGACTGGACGGCGGCGAGCTGGGCGGGGTCGACGGCGGAGAAGTGGGCGAAGTCGAAGCGCAGGCGGCCGGCGTCGACGAGAGAGCCGTGCTGGCGGGCGTGGTCGCCGAGGGTACGGCGGAGCATGGCGTGCAGGACATGGGTGGCGGAGTGGGAGCGGGCGACGGCGTCGCGTCGCGGGCCGTCGACGAGGGCTTCGGCCTGCTCGCCGCTGCGGATCTCGCCTTCACGGACGAGGACGGTGTGGACGTGGAAGCCCTCCAAGCCGAGCTTGGTGTCCAGCACATCGAGGAGCGCGCCGGAGGCGGCACGGATGGTGCCGGTGTCGCCGACCTGGCCGCCGGACTCGGCGTAGAACGGGCTGCGGTCGAGGACGAGTTCGACGGTGCTGCCCTGGTCGGTGCCGGGTACGACGGTGCCCTCGGAGATGAGGCCGAGGACGGTGGCCTCGGTGTCGAGGCGGTCGTAGCCGACGAAGTCGGTGCGGCCGTGGCGGGAGGACAGTTCGCGGTAGACGTCCTGTCGGCGCAGGGCCTCGGCGGTCCTGGCCTTTCCGCCGGCCTTGGCACGCCTCTGCTGTTCGGCGAGCAGGGTGGTGAAGCGGTCCTCGTCGACGGTCAGACCTGCGTCGCGGGCGGCCTCGATGGTCAGCTCTACGGGGAAGCCGTAGGTGTCGTGCAGCTCGAAGGCGGTCTCGCCGGTGAGGGTGGTGGAGCGGCTGCCGCGGCTTCGGGTGATGGCGGCGTTGAGCAGCCGGGTGCCCTGGGTGAGCGTGCGGGTGAAGGACTCCTCCTCAGCGGTGACGACCTGCTCGATCAGGCTTGCCTGGCCGGCGAGTTCGGGCCAGACGTCACCGAGGTTGGCGATCACGCTGGCGGTCGCCGGGGCGAGGACGGGCTGGTCGATGCCGAGCATGCGGGCGTGCCGGATCGCACGGCGCATCAGGCGGCGCAGGACGTAGCCGCGGCCGTCCTTGGCGGGCAGCACACCGTCGGCGATGAGGTAGGCGATGGAGCGGGCGTGCTCGGAGACGACCTGGAACGAGACCTTCTCCTCGCCCACGGCGGAGCCGCTGCCCGGGTAGTCGCGGCCGGCGAGTTCCTGGACGGTGGTCAGGGTGGGCAGGAGGAGGTCGGTGCTGCAGACGTTCTCGACGTCCTGGAGGATCGCGGCGAGGCGGTCGAGTCCGAGGCCGGTGTCGATGCTCTGCTGGGCGAGGTCGCCGAGGATCGGAAAGGTGCCGCTGTCGTCGTCCTCGCCGCGCATGGACTGCATGAAGACGAGGTTCCAGATCTCGACGTAGCGTTCGCCGTCGACGGCCGGTCCGCCCTCGCGCCCGAAGGCCGGGCCCCGATCGTAGTTGACCTCGGAGCAGGGGCCGCAGGGGCCGGGGACGCCCATGTCCCAGAAATTGTCCGCGCCGAGTCGCTGGATGCGCTCGGCGGGGACGCCGATTTTGCGCCAGAGCTGTTCGGCCTCGTCGTCGTCGTGGTGGACGGTGATCCAGAGGCGGTCCTTCTCCAGGTTGTAGCCCTGGGTGAGGAGTTCCCAGGCGTAGGCGATGGCGTCGGCCTTGAAGTAGTCGCCGAAGGAGAAGTTGCCCATCATCTCGAAGAACGTGGCGTGCCGGTTGGTGCGGCCGACGTTGTCGATGTCGGAGGTGCGGGCGCACTTCTGGATGGTGGTGGCGCGGGGGTACTCCGGGGTGACCTCGCCCAGGAAGTAGGGCTTGAACTGGTTCATGCCGGCGTTGGCCAGCAGCAGGGTCGGGTCGGAGGGGATGAGCGGGCTGGACGGGACGTGGCGGTGGCCGCGCGAGGTGAAGAAGTCCAGGAACGTGGAGCGGATCTGCGTCGAGCGCATGGCGGTAGGGCCCTCACGGAAGAGTCGCGGAGAGGTGGGGGGTGATCACACGCCGAGCCGGGCCGAGAACAGGGACTGAGTGGTTCTCAGTTCTCCAGCTCGACGCAGATAGCTCGCGCCCCCACGGTGTAGACCATGACTCCGGTATCCGTTGTTCTGAGGTGGCGCAGCCGACAGCGACGCAACAGTGCGCTGTGACTGCGCCACCAACGGTAGCGGCTCCGAGGTCAAGATCGCTTGGAGTTGTCCTCCTGACGGCCGATGCCGACCAGCAAGGGCAGGATGCCGTCGGGGGCGGGCTTGGGACGTGCGTCCCGGCTGTCGACGAGGACGCCGTTGAGGTCGAAGAGCGCGGCCCGCTTCACGCGGCGCCACCTGGGCGTGGCGCTGGCAGGTCGGCCTCGGTGAACAGAGAGTGCAGCGTGACGCGGTGATCGGCCAGCAGCGTTCGGCCGCCGAGTGGGCGCTCCAGGACGCACAGAGCGTGGGTGACCGGTCCGCCCACCATCCGCAGAATGCTTGCCATGTGGAGCAGTTGGCCGCCGGAGCGGACCACATCGTCGACCAGGACGATGCGGCGGCCGTCGATGGGAAGGCCTTCGACCTGGTGGCAGGAGCCGTAGCCCTTGGGCCTGCGGCGCACGAAGACGGCGGGCAGGCCGGTGGCGGCGGACAACGCCACGACGAGGGGGACGCCGCCGAGTTCGATGCCGGCGAGCACCTGGGCGTCGTCGGGGACGAGGTCGGCCATGGCGGTGGCGGTGTCGCGCAGGAGCGCGGGGTCGGAGGCGAGCCGGTACTCGTCGAAGTACGCGTCGAGTCGGCCGCCGTCGGCGAGCTTGAACGGAGCGTTGACGCACGCGGTTTCGGCGAGTCGGGCGGCGAGGCCGGCCGACGGGGTGCGGGCGGTCATGCTCCTCCGATCGGGGTGGTGTCGAGAGAGTCCAGGTGGGCGCGGAAGGCGTCGGCGGACTCGGCGGTGGTGAGGAAGCCGAGCGGTCGGGTCGGGGTCTCGTACAACCACCGTTCCTCTCGAAGGAAGGCGAGCAGGCGCAGGGCCGACGCGCCCACGAGACAGACCGGTACGGGCCGGATGGTGGTCGCGTAGTAGAGGGCGGCGGTCAGCTCGTGGAGGGTGCCGGTCCCGCCACCCATGGCGACGACCAGGTCGGCGTTGTCCAGGTAGTGGTTGAGGCGGGCGCCGGGGTCGGGCACGTGGACGGACAGAGTGGTGTGCGGGTTGAACGCGCCCCACTCGTCGTGCTTGCCGATCAGCGTGACGGCGGTGACCGTGGCTCCCTGGCCGGCGGCTCCGCGGGCAGCGGCCTCCATGAGGCCGTTGTAGCCGCCGTGCATGAGCTGGTACCCGGCCTGGGCCATGGCCCGGCCGATCTCCTCGGCCAGTGTCTCCTCCTGGGCGGAGGCGGGGACGACGCCGCCGAAGAAGACAGCGGTCAGGCCCTCGCGGGCCCGGCCGGCGGCCGGGCCCGCGAGGTGGAGTGCGTTCGCACCAGCTCCTGGTAGGTGCGGTAGGCGGCGACGGCGTCGTGCAGGCCGTCGAGTGCCTGCGGGCAGGCCCTTTCGGCCAAGGTGAGCACCCGTTCGATCGCCTCGGTGACATCGGCCGCCTCCGGAACGGCCGGGCCGCTGATCGCGGCGTCCAGGTCGCGCAGGCAGGCTCGGCCGATCGGGGTGATGCCGATCTCCTCGCGCAGCTGGTACCAGCCCCAGAATCGTGAGGCGGGGGCCAGGGCGGTCTTGATGAGGTCCTTCGTGGCCGTGTGCAGCCGGTACCACTCGGAGTACGCCACGAACCGCTGGCCGCGCTTGATCCGCTTGTGCAGGAGAACGGCCAGCACCAGGTGCTCGATCAGCAGCTCGGCACAGGAGCGCGGCCGTGCTAGGAAGGCGGCGGCGAAGCTCTCGGCCGCCGCGACGTCCGGCGCGGCGACCGGTCCGGGCCGGCGGTCGAGGAGGACGGCGGTGCTGACCGTCTCCTGCAGCCGCGGAATCCGGGAGGCCGGTGCGACGTAAAGGTCGATCTGGTGGAGCTTCCCCTCGTCCGGGACGAGGAAGACCAGACCGACGCCGCCCAGGTCGGCGACGATCGTGTCGCGCCAGCCGGGCAGCAGGGCGCCGGCCTCGACCGGCATCAGGGTGTCCAGTGCCTCGACGAACGACGGGAACCGCGCATCGTGGACACCGGCGACGAGATCGACGTCGGACAGGCGGTCGGCTGTGCCGTGGGCCAGCGACCCGCGGACCATCAGGTGGGTCACCTCCGGGGAGGTGGCCAGGATGTCGGCGAGCTTCGACAGCAGCGGCAGCTGCGCGGGCCGGTTGGCCTGGGTGATCGCCGCCAGTTGCAGGGTGGGCATGCGCTTCTTCCTTCCGCGCGTACGTGTGGGCTGGGATCAGGCGGGGATGGCGAGCAGGCGGCGCTTGGCGGTCTCCCAGCTCGTCGCGGCCTCCATATCGCCGAGGGAGGTGTGCAGTTCGGCGATCAGGTCGTAGACCGTGCCCTCCGGCAGGGCGTAGGTGTAGAAGAGCCGAAGCAGCATCCGCTCGGCCGCCTTCGTGTAGCCGAGGGCGGCCATGTTGCGGGCGCTCTCCACCGCCGCGCGGCCAGGGCCGTCCGGTCGGCGACGGGCAGCGGCTCCGCAACCACCGGGCTGAGCGAGGGGCAGCGGGTCAGGTGGTGCTGGACGGGGTCGATCGGGCGCCGATCCCAGCGCCCTTGATCTCACGCTTCGCTGTCGGCAATGCACGGACAGCGAGGTGGTGTTCAGGATGACGACGCCAGGAGCGGCACCGATACGACGCGGCCACCGTCACCGTCCCGCCGTCCCGAGGGGCGAGCCATGCCGGTGCGCGTCATGACTGCCGTCACGGCCACCGTCATCTGGGCCGAGACGACCTCGAACGGGTTTCCTGTCGAGCGACCACGGCTGTCGTCAGAACAGACGAACGGGGACGGAGATGATCCGCAGAGGCTGAAACTCCCACACTCCTAAGGGTTTTGGCGCTTCGGCGACACTGGCAGGTCTACGAGACCTTCCGTCTCCGGTTCGAGGCGACTGCGAACTCGGCCGCCGAGCAGGAGTGCGACCCCCGGCTCCGGGGCCTGTCGGTCTCCAAGCGACAGTTCGAGCGCTGGTACGGCGGCGCCGTGAAGACCCGCCCCTACCCGGACCAGTGCAGGGTGCTGGAGGCCATGTTCGGTGTCGGCGTCGACCAACTCCTCGCGCCCGCACCGGCCGGCCACGTATCCGTGCCCGCCGCCGCCACCTCGTTCGTCGTCCCGCTGCCACGGTCGGTCCCTGCTCTTCTCCCACCCGAGCAGGTAGTGGCACTGCCTGTCGGTGGCCCATCCAGCAGCGAGCCCCGCTTCGACGCGGGCACCACGGAATTGGAAAGGCAGGTCACGATGGCAGCTCGTCGTGCACTTCGGTTCACCGCGATGGCGGAGGGCAGCAGCATCGGCCCGGAGACCCTGGGCCAGATCCACGACGAGGTACGGCGCCTGACCGTCGCCTACCCGAAGCTGGCACTGCCGACCCTGCTCGGCGACCTGGTCGAGGTCCAGGACCTCACCTTCCAACTGCTGGAACACGGACGGGCCAAGCCGCTGCAGGCCCGCGAGCTGTACCTGCTCGCCGGGATCACCTCGGGCATGCTCGCCAAGGCCAGCCACGACCTGGGCAACCCGAGCGCTGCCATGATGCAGGCCCGAACCGCCTTCGTCTGCGCCGACAACGCCGACCACCATGCCATGCGGGCCTGGGTCCGCTCGCTCCAGTCGCTCATCTCCTACTGGGCCGGCCGTCCCGGCGAAGCCGCCGACTACGCTGCCCTCGGACAGGGCGTCATCGGCAACGTCCACGGCACCACCAGCGTCTGGCTGGCCTGTCTCTCCGCCCGTGCCCACTCCCTCCTCGGTGACGGTGAGGCCACCCGCACCGCCATCCAGCAGGCCGAGGAGGCCCGCGCGACCGCCGAACCCGACGACCTCGACGCCTTCGGCGGCATCATGACCTTCCCGCTGCCCCGCCAGCTCTACTACGTCGCCGAGGCCACAGTGCAGCTCGGGGAAGACGCGGCTCTCGGTGAGAGCCGGTCCGAGACCGCTGTCTTCGCCTACCGCAACGCCACCGAGGACGAGTGGGCCTTCGGTGACCAGGCGGGCGCTCAGACCGACCTCGCCCTCGCCCGCATCGCCTGCGGTGAGATCGAGGGCGCCGCCGAGGCCGTCCGCCCCGTACTCGACCTCCCCGTCGAGCAAAGGAACTTCGGCATCGTCAGCAGCGCCCAACGCGTCCACGCCGCCCTGCACGGTGCCGGCCGTCGCAGCAGCGGCGGCGCGGCGGCCGGTCTGCGCCAGGAGATCGAGGTCTTCATCACCACCCCCACCTCGGCCCTCGTCCGGTGACCCTGCGGATAGGCTCCGCAGCCATGACCCCACTCCGCCTGACCGGTCCCAAGCTGGCGCTGCGCGAGGTCGAACCCGAGGACACCGGCGGCCTCCTGGCGATCTACGGTGACCCCGAGGCCACCCGGCACCTCAGCTTCGAACCCCGCACCCGCGAGCAGGTCGAAGCGATCACTGCCCGCTCCATCGACTCCGCGCACGCCACCCCGCGTACTGAGTACTGCCTGGCCGTGACCCGGCGCGGCGAGCACCCGTTGATCGGCTACGCGCGCCTGGCAACCGAGCCGCAGCAGGCCGCCACCATCGGCTTCGCCCTCCACCCGGCCGCATGGGGCAAGGGCCTCGGCACCGAGACCGTCCACCTGCTCTGTGCCCTCGGCTTCAACGCCCTCGGCCTGCACCGCATCTGGGCCGCCCGAGCACCGCTCAACGAGGCCTCGGCCCGGACCCTGCTCCGAGCCGGGATGACCGAGGACGGCCGGATCCGTGACCACGTCTTCGTGCACGGGGCGTGGCGCGATTCGATCACCTACTCGATCCTGGAACACGAGTGGGCACCGATCGACGGCCTGGACACCGACGGAGCCGCCGAATCCGATCGCGGACCCAGCCCGGCAGGGTGATCCGCCCCTCGGTGTCGGATCCGAAGACGATCAACCCGGCGGCGCGGGTGTGTACTTCGGAACCGGTGCTGTTGAACGAAGCGGGCGCGGGAGAGGCTCCCGCGCCCGCTGTCGTTGGGCCGGTCACCGCCTTGGACGGTTTCGGCTCGCCGGTCGTGGTCGGCCTTCCGGGAGCAAGGCGGGGCCCTATCGCTGGAGTGGGCGACGGGGATCGAACTCGTGCGACAAGCCCGGGTAGGTCAGGGCCCGAGCAGGGCGTGGGCGGTGCGGACCAATGCCTCGTCGGTGGCGGGGTCGCGTTCGCCCGCCACTCCGGAGCGGAAGAGCGAGGCCCCCTCGATCAGCATGATGAACACCCCGGCGCGGGCGCGGCGTTCCTCCTCCGGGAGGTCGGGGTGGCGGCGGGCGAGGAAGGCCGCCACCTGGGTGCGGTAGTCGCCGTAGAACCCGCGGACGGCCGCCGCCACGGTGGTGTCCCGGGCGGCCAGGGCCCACACCTCGGCGAACAGCCGCATCAGGCGGGCGTCCTCCTGCTCGGCGAGCAGCGCGGTGACCACTGCGGCGGGCGCCCCGGAGGCGTCGGAGTCGGCGGAGAGCAGGGGCGCCAGCCGGTCGGCGGATCGTCGCAGCACCCGCTCCAGTACGGCGGCCACCAACTCGGCGTGGGTGGGGAAGTAGTACTGGAGGTGGCCCAGTCGCACGCCGG
Source organism: Kitasatospora purpeofusca (assembly GCF_036010405.1). Classification (NCBI taxonomy): domain Bacteria; kingdom Bacillati; phylum Actinomycetota; class Actinomycetes; order Kitasatosporales; family Streptomycetaceae; genus Kitasatospora; species Kitasatospora purpeofusca. The sequence continues at coordinate 8,653,255 of NZ_CP108561.1, forward strand.
CCGCCGCGGCCACGGCCCGCATCGTCCACTCCGGGCCGCCCTCGGCGACCAGTACCGCCTCGGCGGCGTCCAGCAGGGCCTCCCGCCGTTCGGCCCCCTTCCGCCCCTGCCCTCGTGCGGGGGCGGCGGACGGGGCGGACGAGGCAGGTTCGGGTGCGGTGCTCATGCAGCAGCATCCAAGCCCGGAGCGGCGCTGATGTCGACCGCGACCCCCAGGGCGGCGAGGTCGGCCACCACCCGGGCCGGACGGGGCGTCTGCTCGGGGAAGGAGACGCCGGCCGGTGCCGCTGCCGCGCCGTCCGAGCCGAGGGCGCGGCGGAGGGCGAGCAGGCCGCCGACCGCGGTGAGGTGGGCCTGGCCGGACCGGTCCTCGACGACCGCGGTGAGGGTGCGGCCGGAGTGCTCGACGTCGACGCGCAGCAGCGCGGTGCCGCCCGCGCCGGGGGAGTACAGCAGGGCGCGGCGGGCGGACTGCCAGCGCTCGCCCCGACCCCAGCGGAAGAAGCCGGTGTGCTTGGCGGCCAGCAGGGCCCGGGTGCTGAGGTCGGAGCTGAAGCCGATCCGGGTGGTGGCGGTGGTGGTGCCGAGGGTGAGCGGCAGGGTGAACTGCTCCGGCGTGTCGATCCGGGCGACCCGGGTGGGGTGGTCGCCGATCCGGACGGTGCGGGCCCCGGTCAGCGGCGCGACGGTGCGGCGTCGGCCCTCGCCAATCACCTCGAAGTCCAGCCCCAGCCGGTCCATGAACTCCACGGAGTCCGCGCCGGCCCGGTCGGCGAGGTCCCAGCGGATCGCGGTCTCGACCCGGTCCGCCCCGCCGAGGCGTTCGGCCAGCGCGGCCGCGACGAGTCCGACCACGCCGCCCATCCAGGCCGAGGAGAGCAGCACCGGCGCGGTGGGGCGCAGCAGCGCGGCCACGGTGGCGGCGCGCTGGAGCCGGACGGTCCAGCGGGTGACGTCCACGTACGGGACGCCGGCGCGGGCCGCCGCTCGGAGCACCCGGTCGTCGGGGTCGTTGACGACGCCGACGACGGCGCTCACCGCCGCGCTGAAGGGGGCGGGGTCGGCGAGGTCCCAGCGACGGACGGCGGCGTGCGGGGCGCCGCCGAGTTCGCGGACGAGGGCCGCGCCCCGCTGCTCGGAGCGGCCGGTGAGCAGGACGGGGTGCTCGGCCGCGACCAGGCGGGCGAGTTCGGCGCCGACCGTCCCGTAGCCGCCGACCAGCAGGACCGGTCCCCGAGGGTCGAGCGAGAGGTGGTCGGGGCCGTCGGGCCCGTCGACGTCGGGGGCCTGGGTGTTCTCCGAAGTGGTCATATTCAAAAACTAGGTCAGGTGACCTAAAAATAAGATCAAGAGAGCAGGGCGGTCACAGATCAGGCCCGCTGTCCGGCGCCCCCGCCGGTCACCAGGGCGTGCGCGTCCGCGACCAGGTCCTCGACCCGTTCCCAGTCCACCGGCGGGACGTCGAGGCGGACGCCGATCCAGCCCCGGTGGCCGACGTAGGGCGGGCGGAAGAAGAGCTCGGGCTCCTCGGCGACCAGGAACTCCTGCGCGCCGGCCGCCGCCGGGCACCAGAACGCGAGGCGGTCGTCGTGGTGGTGGTCGGCCAGCATCACGAACACCCGCGCCCGGCGGCCGGCGCCGGCGAACCAGGTCGGCTCGCCGTGGCTGACCCGCTCGTCCACCTCCGGCAGGGCCAGGCAGACGGCCCGCAGCCGCTCCACGGCCGTCCGCTCCACGGCCGTCCGCTCCACGGCCGGGCCCGGGCCTGGGACCGGGCCCGACGGCTCGGCGGTCCGCACCGCTCAGCCCGCCGAGGGGCGCGGAGCACCCGGGTAGTTGCCGAAGTACCAGTGGTTGCCCTCGGGGTCGGCGGCGGCGAAGTCCCGCGAGCCGTAGTCGGTGTGGTACAGGGCCGTGGTGATCCGCGCCCCGGCGGCGGCCGCCCGCGCGTGCAGGGCGTCCGGGTCCGCCGTCACCACATAGGCGGAGAAGGTCCCGGGGCCGCCCGGCCAGGGCTCGCTGCCCTCGGTGGCCGGCCGGTCGGAGCCCAGCATGATCCCGCCGCCCTCCGGCCACGCGAGTTCGGCGTGGCCGACGAACTCGCCCTCGCCGTAGGCGACGACCTCCTCGAAGCCGAACGCCTCCACCAGGAAGCGGATCAGCGCCCGGGCGTCACGGGCCCGCAGACTGGGCCAGACCTGCGGGGCGGGCGCCGCCCCGCCGCCGGTGCCACCGTCACTCGCGCCGTTGATGTCTGCGCCGTCGGCGTCCATGGCCGGTACCTCCTCGGTTCGGGGCGCCCGGCCCGGGTGGGGGCCGGTCCGCCGTCATGCCTCCCACTCTGACCCGGGCCCGGCCGCCCCGCCTTGGACGTTTCGGAACTTCGCCTCGTCCGCCCCCTCCTCGGCGAGCCAGACCGTCGGCGCGCACCCCGCGAGCGTGCGGAACTCGCGCGCCAGATGCGCCTGGTCGAAGTACCCGCAGTGCACCGCCAGCTCCGCCAGCCGGGGCGCCGGACCGGGCGCGGCCAGCAGCCGCCGGGCGCGGTCGAACCGGATCACCCGGGCGGCGGCCTTCGGCGTGAGCCCGGTCTCCCGCCGGAACCGGTCCTGCAGGTGGCGGCCGCTCCAGCCGGTCTCCTCGGCGAGCGCGGCCACCGGCAGCGCCCCACCGCTGCGCCGGAGCGCGTCCCAGGCCCGCAGCACCTCGGGCGGCACCCGGCCGGACGGGTGCGCGAGCCGCAGCAGCGCGCCGTCCAGCGCCGCGAACCGCTCCGGCCAGGTCCGCGCCTCCCGCACGGCCTCCTGGAGCCGCTCGGCCACCGCGCCGAGCACCGCCTCCGCCGGTACGTCCAGCTCGGCCAGCTCCCCGGCCGGCAGTCCGAACAGCGCCCGCGCCGCCAGCGGGTGGACGGCGACCTGGATGCCGGACTGCCGGCCGTCGTGGCTGATCAGCGCCGGGGCGGTGTGCAGGCCGCCGAGCAGGGTGGCGAACCGGCCGGGGGGCTGCGCCGGGTCGGGGTGGCCCGCCATGGTGAGCGGTTCGTCCAGGGTCACGATGAAGGTCAGGTACGGGGACGGCAGGCCCCGGTGCAGGGCGGGCGGCAGGCCCCGTTGGCGGTAGCCCGAGTACCAGGCCACATAGGGGCGCAGCGCGGTCGCGGGACGGGCCCGGACCGCCTCGTCGACCAGGTCGGGGGCGGTCGTCACCGCTGTCCGGTCCGACGCCCTCACCGCACCGGGCGCCCCGGCGAACTCCTCCGTCACGCCCCCAGTATCGTCCCGCCGGACGGGCGCGGACGCGCTCGGCGACTGCCTCCCCGGCAGGCCCCGGCCACGGCCTCCCGACCACGCTCGGCGACGGCCGTCCCGATGCGCTCGCGGACTCCCGGGACCCGTGCGTAGGGTGGGCGCACCGGAACACCCGGTGCTCGGGGAGACCCTGAGGAGGAGCCCGTGACTACTGCCCGAGACATCATGCACGCCGGCGCCCAGTGCGTCGCCGCCGACCAGAGCCTCGCCGATGCCGCCCGGATGATGCGCGACATGAATGTCGGCGCCCTCCCGATCTGCGGCGCGGACCAGAAGCTGAAGGGCATCATCACCGATCGCGACATCATCGTCCGGTGCATCGCCGAGGGGCGGGACCCGGCGTCGGTGAAGGCCATGGAGCTGGCCGGCCACCTGCACTGCGTGCACGCGGACGACAGCATGGACGCGGTGCTCCACAAGATGGAGCAGCACCAGATCCGCCGCATCCCGGTCATCGACGGCGACCGGCTGGTCGGCATGATCAGCGAGGCCGACCTCGCGACGGGCCACCGCGAGGGCCAGCGGCTGACGGACCAGCAGATCGTCGACTTCATGGACAGCGTCTACATGACCCGCTGACACCGCCGCCGGCAGCGGACACCCGCCGCCGCCCGCCTCCCACCGCGGGACGCCCACCACTGACGCCCCCAGGACCCCCGTGCCGCACCGGCGCGGGGGTCCCGGCCCGCTCCGGGCGGTCTGTAACAGAATCCCCGGACCGGTTAACGCGGGCGCCCCGGCGGCCCTCCTGGTCGTAGAAGTGTGGGAACGACGACAGGAGCGCTGGTGGATCCCGTGACGGGCTCGGTGGTGGCAGGTGTGCTGGGGCTGGTGGGCGCCTTGGTCACCCTGGTGGGGCAGTTACGGCCGCGCCGGCGGGAGCGGCAGCCTCCCCCGCCGCCCCCGGTCGTGGTCGTCCTCGCGCTCCGGGCGAGCCGGTCCGAGGACGACGGACAGAAGCGGCCGGGGCGGCCGGGACGGCCGGAGCCGTACGAGGAGCGGGGTCGCGGCGCGCATGAGTGAGACCGGCCCGGAGGGGGAGGCCGCGTCGGCGGCGTCCCTCGGCCACCTTCCGGCCCCCGCCGACGGCAGCGGGACCGGAGCCCGGCACGGCGAGTTCGCGTACTTCTACCGCACCTGCCTCCGCCGGCTGGTGGCGTTCCTGATGTGGCAGGGGGCGCCGGCCGCACTGGCTGCGGACCTGGCCCAGGACACCATGGTCAAGGCGTACGAGCGCTGGGACCGGATCCAGTCGCCGGAGGCGTGGTGCCGGAGAGTGGCGTCCCGTGAACTCGTGCGCGCCTTCAGCCAGGTCGAGGACAGCATCGAGGAACTCGCGCTCGAACCGACCTCGCTGCTTCCGGCGCCGGGGCACGCCGCCGAGTGGGAGGACGAGCAGGAGATCCTGCGGCTGCTGGGCGGCCTGCCCGCCCGTCAGCGCCAGGTCCTGGCGTGGACGCTGGACGGCTACACGCCGACGGAGATCGCCGCCGAGCTGGGCATGCGGCCCGCCGCGGTCCGCGCCAGCCTCTTCAAGGCGCGGCTGGCCGTCTCCAGCAGAATGACCGATCGAGAGGGGGAATGATGGCCGAGCGCGGTTCTCCCGAGCGCCGCACCCGTGATTTCTCGGACCGGATGGCGGCGCTGCGGAAATCCTTCCTGCACGGGCTCGACGCCCATCTGGACGTGGAGGCCGGGCTGCGCGAGGTGATGCTGTGCGCCCGTCACAAGGAGCTGGCGGAGGGCCTGGACGCCGTGCTCGACATCGAGGCCGGGCTGGTGTCCGTACTGTCCCGGGGCACGGCCAGGACGGAGTTCGAGGAGGCCGCCGCCCCCCTCTACGACGTCGGCCTGATGCACCAGCGGTTCGAACTGATCGGCCCCGAGCAGCGCCTGGTGCTGCGCGGGCACCCGCTGGTCACCTCGGCCATCCTCGCGGACCTGCTGATCCGCACCGTGGTGCTGGCCCAGGACCTCACCTACGGCCTGGGATTCGGCCGCTACCGCGGGATGCCGCTGCAGCGGGCGGTGTTCGCCGCCCAGGGGGTCGCCCGGGGCATCGCGCAGGAGCTCGACCGGCGGGCAGCCCTCGCCTGGGACCTGCGGGACCGCGCCCACGAGATCGTGGCGCTGCTCGAACCCCACTACCCGGAGATCGACCGGGCCCGCCGGGTCGGACAGCTCCTGGTGCGGGAGATGGTGACCACGATCGACGCGCGGGTGCGGACGGCGGACCACCCGGCGATCGCCGAATTCCTGCGCGCCTGCGAGGTGTTCATGTACGCGGTGATCGGCGGGGACCTCACCCGCGCGGTCCGGGAGGTGGAGTACCTGTCCCGGGTGCTGGTCGAGCAGGTCGGCGAACTGCTCGAACTCGGCGAACCGGAGACCCTGGACCTGGAGTTCCTGGCCGAGGTCCTGGACGACTTCACCACCGCCGACCTCACCTCGGTCGACCTCGCCGGGGTCGACCTCGCGGGCGTCCGCTGGTCCGAGCTGCGCACCCGGTGGCCCGCCGCCATCAGCGTCGACCAGCTGCGGGCGGACTCCCGGGAGACGCTGCCCGGGTCCGGGATCTACGTCGTCCGGCCGGGCACGGGGACCCGTGACGTGACCAGGGTCTGAGGACGCCGGACGGGCGCGGCGCCGGGAGTCCGGCACCGCGCCCGCCCTCGACCGCCGGCCGTGTCCGGCGGCGTCGGCAGGTGAGTGTCACCAGGTGGGTATCACCGAAAGCGTCACCGGGTGGGCGTCACCAGGTGGGCATCACCGAATGAGCGTCACCAGGCGTGCGTCAGCAGGTGAGCACCGGCGCGGCCCAGTCGGCGTGGTCGCTGTTGGTGCCGTCGCCGCCGTCCGTCACCACGAGCCGCAGCTCGTTGGCCCCGGCCAGTGCCGCCGTCAGGTGCTTGACGCCGGACGCGGAGGTGACCCGGCCGCTGTCGGCGACCTTGGTGTCGTCGGCGTAGATCTCGAAGGAGACCGAACCCCGGCCCTGGGCCTCGGCGTCGATGCCGACATCGGTGCTGATCGAGGAGCAGGCGCCGCCGAGGTAGTAGACGATCTCGCTGAAGGCGTTGACGCCCAGGCCCTTGGCGTAGGTGGCGCCGCCGACGGTGATGGTGCTGCCGTCCCGCGCCTGGTTGTCGCCGTTGCTCATGTCGCGCTCGACCGGGCCCCAGCTGTTGCCCGCCGCCGACCAGTTGAGGTCGGAGACCTGGTACGTCCCGGCGGCCGGACCGTCGCCGCAGGCGACCCGGACGTTCGCCCAGTCGGCGTGGTCCCAGGAGGTGCCGTCGCCGCCGTCGGTGACGACCAGCTTCAGCTCCTGCGCCCCGGAGAGGTCGGCGGTGAGCCGTCGCGCCGGGTCCTGGCCGGTGACCGGACCGCTGTCGGCGGCCTTCACGCCGTCCTTGAAGACCTGGAACACCACCGAGCCGTTGCCGTAGGCGTCGTCGTCGATGCCCACGTCGGTGACCAGGTTGCGGCAGGTCCCGCCGAGGTGGAAGCCGATCTCACTGGGGGCGTGCACCCCGAGGCCGTTGGGGAACTGGGCGCCGCGGATGGTGATCGTCCCACCGTCGCCGGCCACGTGGTCGCCGTTGCTGCGGTCGCGCTCCACCGGGCCCCAGAAGTTGGCCGCCGAGGTGAACGGCAGGTCGCTCAGCCGGGTCACGCCCGAGGGCGGGGAGACCGGCGAGCTCGGGGTGACCCGGAACATCGCCGTGCCGTGACCGGGCACGACCGCGCTGATCGCACCGTTGCCGGTGCTGGTCTTCTTCGACCACAGGTCCTTGACCTTGTAGGACTCGGCGCCGCCGATCCCGACCGCCTGCGCGGTGGTGCTGATGGTGGCGTCGTAGGAGCCCTCGTTGGTGAGGGTCACCGAACGGCTGCCGTCCGCCAGCGGCTTGCTCATCACCACCAGCCCGTTCTCCCGGGAGACCACGGCACCCTGCTTGCCCAGCGGGTCCTGGTCGATCGCGATCACATCGGTGTTGGTGAGGATCTCCAGGGTCTCCGGCTCGGCGGTCCGCAGGTCGGTGCCGATCATCAGCGGGGCGGCCATCTGCGCCCAGAGGCTGAAGTGGGTCCGGTACTCGGTCCCGGTCATGCCGCCGTTGCCGACCTCCAGCATGTCCGGGTCGTTGAACGCCCCGGACTTGGCGTAGTTCGCCAGGCCCTGGTTGGCCTGCGCGATGGAGATCATGCTCTGCCAGTTGTCGCTGATGTCACCGGTGGTGCGCCAGGAGTTGCCGACCGGCTGCGCCCAGTTCCACGGCCCGGTGCTGCCCCACTCGCAGATGCTGTAGAGGATCGAGCGGCCGGTCTTCTTCAGGGCGTCGCCCATGGCCTTGTACCGGGTCCTGGCGTCGATGCCCTTGTTGTTGCAGTTGTCGTACTTGAGGTAGTCGACGCCCCAGGACGCCCACAGGTCGGCGTCCTGCTGCTCGTGGCCGAGCCCGCCGGGGAAGCCCTTGACGTCACAGGTGTGGTCGCCGGCGCTGGAGTAGATGCCGAACTTCAGGCCCTTGCCGTGCACGTAGTCGGCGAGGGCCTTGATGCCGTGCGGGAAGCGGACCGGGTCGGCCACCAGGTTGCCGCTCGCGTCGCGCTGGGGCTGGGCCCAGCAGTCGTCGAGGTTGACGTACTGGTAGCCGGCCGCCTTGAGGCCCTTGGCGACGAAGATGTCGGCGATGCCCTTGATCATCGCCTCGTTGAACTGGGCCCCGCAGTAGGTGGAGTTCCAGTTGTTGAAGCCCATCTGCGGCGTCAGGTTGAGGCCGTTGTCGAGGGCCGCGGCCGACGGTGCGGTCGCGAGCTGGAGCCCCACCGTCACGGCGCCGCCGCCGGCGAACAGGGCTAGTGCGGTGAGCGCGGACGCGGCACGGCGCGCCGGTCGGGCGTCGGGGGTTCGCACGAATCCTCCATCGAGGGATCGGAGTCGGTCGGGGGAAACAGACCGGCCGGCCTGGCGGGGGAGCCTGGCGGCAGACCGGTCGGACCGGCTTGAGGGGGTGGGTGGTGCTTGCGGATCACGCCGGACGGGGCCGGTGGAGCGGGCCGCTCAGTTCAGCGGCGTCCAGGCCTGGCCGGGCGAGGCCGGGTTCGGCGGGTTCAGGACCACGGCGGAGGTCGGCGCGGACCGAGGGGCGTCCAGGGCGAGTCCGCTGGCGACGTTGGTGATGGTCAGCGCGCCGGTGGCGGCGTTCTGGGTGACCCGCCACTTCTGGTTGGGGCTGTTGGGGTCCCAGCGGTTGAGCACCCAGGCGGCCGAGCCGTTGCCGCTGCCGCCGGTCAGGGTGCCGTGGGTCTGGGTGGGCGTGTCGCAGTTGTCGGTGATCCGGACGGTGCCGTCGGGGTTCGGGGTGAACTTCCACTGCTCCGAGGTGTGCCAGTCCCACCAGGTGTTGACGTCGGTGGTCGAGCCGTCGGGCGCGGAGCACATGCCGTTGACCTCCAGGGCCTGCCCGCCGGTGCCGCCGGCGCTGATGCCGTGGTAGCGGCCGTCGCCGACGACCGCCGCCGGGACGGTGGTGGGCAGCGCCTTGAGGCGGTACATGGTGACGCCGTGGGCCGGGACCCAGCCGCCGAGGGAGTTGGTGAAGGTGCCGGTGGCGCCGGTCCAGAGGTCCTTGGCGGTGTAGCCGGGGCCGGTCAGTCCGAGGTCGGCGAGCGTGGTGGTGATGTTCCGCCAGCCGGACGGGTCCTGGTTGATCAGCAGCACCGCCGTGTCGCCGTCGGCGAGTTGGCGCTTGAGGACGATCGGGTCGGTGGCGTTTCCCGGCGTGCGGCCGACCAGGGTGGCCGGCTTGGCGAGGCGGTCCTGGTTCACCGCGATGACGTCGGCGTTCTTGTAGACCGCCAGCGCCGAGTCGCTGATGCCGGTGGACCAGGTGTAGCCCTTGTCGCTGTGCTGGGAGTCGGCCGCGGTACGCAGGTCGGCGCCGCTGATGAGCGGGGAGGCCATCATGGCGAGGACGGACATCTCGCTGCGCGACTCGTCGTCGGTCATCGGCTTGTGGCACACGCAGCTGTCGGTGGTGCCGTAGATGCCGTAGGGGTTCAGCCACCCCGCGAACATCATGTCCATGTCGTTCCAGCTGCCGGGCCGGACGTTGGTCGGGTACTGGAGCGCGGTCCGCAGCTGGCCGTTGTACAGCACGCCGTCCAGGTCCGGGCCCCGGTCGCCGCCGATCCGGCACAGGTTGGCGACCTGGCCGCACCACTTGCCGGTCGGCGCGTAACCGGGCGCCTCGCGCTCGGGCGTTCCGGCGGCGACCACCACCGGGTCGGTGCGGGCCGGGTCGTCGGGGGCCAGCAGGTAGGGAACACCGGAGTGCACCGGCTGGGCGGACACGCTCAGGGTGACCCTGGGCCGGTTCTGCGCGGCCGAGGCGGCGTCCAGTGCCCGGCGGAAGTCCTGCACCCGGGCGTAGATGGAGCGGGTGAGCTCGCGGCCGACGCCCTGGGTGTAGTAGTCGTGGCCGTCGGGGCCGATGATCTTCGGCCCGTAGGGACAGTCGTCGTACTTGACGTAGTCGACGCCCCAGGAGACGAAGTCGGCGGCGTCGACGGTCTCGTGGCCCAGGCTGCCGGGGCGGCCCTGGCAGGTGGTGTAGGTGGTGGTGGCGTAGAGGCCGAACTTCATGCCCTTGCTGTGCGCGTACCAGGAGAGGTACTCGATGCCGTTGAGCGTCCGGCCGTTGACGGCGCGGTTCGGGAACCGCTCCGGGTCGGGCACCAGGTGACCGCTCGTCAGGTCGATGCCGTTGCCGTCGGTGCCGGCGACCGGGTTGCGGTTGGCGTCGTACAGCTGCATCGCGCCTTCGGCGGTCTTCGCGAAGTCGGCGCTCTGGCCGTCGCGGTGGCCCAGCGACCAGCCGTCGTCGATGGTCACGGTGTTGTAGCCGGCCGCGACCAGGCCGCGGGAGACCATGAAGTCGATGGTCTGGAGGACCTCCTGCTGGGTGACGCCGGTGCCGAGGGTGTTCCAGGAGTTCCAGCCCATCGGCGGGGTGAGGGCCTGTCCGTTCTCGACGGCGGCGGCGGGGGTCGCCGAGGGGCCGAGGGCGAGTGTGCCGAGTCCGGCCGAGGCGACGGCCAGGGCGAGCAGCGTGCGGGGCACTGCTCGGAGCACGGCTCGGGACACGGTGAGGGGGAGGTTCGGCGCGGTTCTGCGCATGGGCGCTCCAGGGCGCGAGTGGGGGCGGGTGGGGGTTACGTGGGGGTGCGTGGCGGCGCTGAGGTGCGGCAGGCAGGGGAGTCGCCGTGATGTTTTCTGTCTCTTTTCCCAACAGAAAGCAACGCAGCATAGACATGACTGAACCTGTCACTCAAGAGGGCGTGCGAACCCCGGAGGCCGTTGTCATTACTTGTCCCATATGGCGCGTCACGACTTGATCTCGGCGGTGAACGGCACTTGACGGCCCATCAAGGGTGGGTGTGCAATTTCACATTGCGTTTGAATGTGTTTGGTTCTGCTGCTGGAGAGCGGTCCTGCCCGGTGGCGGTTCCCCGCGCCCCGGTCCGCCCGGTCCGCCCGGTCCGCCCGGTCCGCCCGGACCGGGCGTGTACGGGAGCGGGTCGGCGGGCAGGTGACCCGTCGTGGTGGGTGACCGCCCGGGTGCGGAGCGTTCGGCGCCCCTCGGGTGGGTCACCGTCCGTCGGCAGGACGGGAGGGCGCAGCAGTGACCACGAAGTGGACCGGCGTGTGGCTGGAGGACGTGCGGCTCGACGTGGCCGGGATCGGCGGCATGGCATTCCGGCCGGACCCCTCGGCGGAGCTGCCGGAGCGGGTGGAGGTCTACCGGATCCTGGACGGCCGGGGCGAGCCGCTGCCCTGCACGCCGGCCGAGCACGAACGGTGGGAGCTGGCTGCCCTGGCCTGCCTCGACCGGTTGTCGCGGGCCCTGGAGGACTTCTACTGGGCGCACGGCGGTACCAGGATCGAGATCGACCTCGCCTCCGGTCGGGGAACCCGCTGGGGGATCGGCCGGCCGCGCCGCTGGCCGGGGTGGGAGAGGAGGACCGTCGAACGCTCGGCCCGCGCCCAGCACGTCCTCGCACTGGAGGTGCGGCGGGCCGTCGAGGAGTACCGGCCGGTGTCGGCGGAGGTCGCCCTGCGGGTGGCCGAGGCGCTCGCGGCCCGCCGGGCGGCGATGGAGGCCGAGCAGGAGGCGACGCGGCACCGGCGGGCGGTCCTCGACGAGTCGGCCGGGCGCCGGGTGTGGCAGCACCGCAGCGCCGGCTCGGGGGAGCCGGTGCTCGTCCGGCGCGTCGACCTGCCGGGGCCGGGTGCGGCGGCCGGCACCTCCGGCGGTTCGATGACCGAGGATCAGGAGCCGCTGACCGCGCGGGAGTTGGCCGACGCGTTGAACGCCCTCGCGCGGCGGGCGGAAAGCCCGGTCGACATCCGGTGGGACGAGCGCGCCACGGCCGTGACGGAGGCGGAGTGCCTGGCCCAGGAGGTGCACCTGACGTTCCTGGAGTGGTGGCACGATCTGGCCGGTCCCGCCTGGCGGCCCGGCCCCCACGGTCCCGCTCCGGTCTTCGTGCCGCCCGGGCAGCGTTCCTCCGCTCCCCGGCAGAGTTTCGGCGGCACCGGCATGGGCGGCACCGGCGGCTTCAGTGGCGGGCACTCCTACGGCGGGTTCGGCGGCTACTGAGGCGGCTGCCGCCGGCCCGGCCTCCGGTTCGTGCCGCGGCTCCGGCTCGTGCCGCGGCTCCGTGTCCCGGCGAGGGGCGGTCAGGCCCCTGCGACCGGGGCGACGACGAGCTCCCCGACGGTTTCCGTCAGGGCGGCCCGGGCCTGGGCGTTGAGCGCCGAATCGGTGACGAACACATCGATCTCGTCGAGGGTGGCGAAGCCGCTGAGCGCGACCACACCCCACTTGGTGTGGTCAGCGACGACGGCGACCCGGCGCGCGGAGGCCACCAGCGCCCGGTTGGTCTGCGCCTCCGCGAGGTTGGGCGTGGTCAGACCGGCCCGCTCGGAGACGCCGTGGGCGCCCAGGATCAACAGGTCGACGTGGAGCGAGCGGACGGCCTGGTCGGCCAGCGGCCCGACCAGCGCGGCCGAGGGCGTGGGCGCCCCGCCGGTCAGCAGCAGCGAGGGCGCGCCCGTCCCGTGCTCGTCGCCGGCCGAGCGGACCAGCTCCGCGACCGGCAGCGAGTTGGTGACGACGGTGAGACGCGGGATGTGCAGCAGCCGGGCCGCGACCGCGTAGGCGGTGGTGCCTGCGGCGATCGCGATCACACTGCCCGGCTCGACCAGGGTGGCGGCGGCCTCGGCCACCGCGGCCTTCGCGGCCGACTCCAGGCCGGACTTGGCCTCGAAGCCCGGTTCGTCGATGGCGGTGTCCGAGGCGGAGACGGCGCCGCCGTGCACCTTCTTCACCACGCCCGAACGCTCCAGCGCGTCGAGGTCGCGCCGCACGGTCATGTCCGAGACGCCCAACTGGTCGACCAGCTCGGCGACGCGCACCGCCCCGCTGCGGCGCACCATCTCGGCGATCAGCGCTTGCCGCTGGTGGGCCAGCAGTCCGGTGTCCGCCACGGATGCGCTCCCTCGTGCTGGTGTGCCATCAGGCCCGACAGTCCGTAAAGGATACTGGCTGGCCGCATACGCCCGACCACCCAGGTGCGCGCCGATACACGACCGAGACGCCTTTACCGGATCCTGACCCGATCGACGGACGTCCGCGACGCCGTCCACACAGAAGCCAGATGTGTCATGGCTAGCGTCCCGGTCATGTTCAAGACACCCGGAACCACTGCCAAGACGCCGACCGTCGCCGAGACGCCGACCACTGCCGAGACACCGACCACTGCCGAGGCGTCCGGAGCCACCGCCACCGACCGGGCCCGCCCGCGCGGGCGCGCCGTCCTGGGGGCACTGCTGCTGAGCGCGACCGCGGCGGCGCTGCTGCCGACCGCGGCGGTCGCCGCGGAACGCGAGTCCGTCACGACCCACGCCGGCGCCACGACCACCGAGGAGCGCGACCGGATCGACGGCTACTGGACCCCCGACCGGATGCGGCTCGCGGGCGCCCTCGTCCCCGAGATCACGCCCGTGCCGGAGGACGACCGCACGCCCGACGACCCCCGGCCGCTGCCCGTCGGCACCCCGGACCCGGGGGCGGTCTGGACCCGCGGTGGCGCGGTGAACCGCAGCGTTGGCCGGCTGTTCTTCACCTTCTCCGACGGCTACGACGGCAGCTGCACCGCCACCGTCGTCACCGCCGCGAACCGCAGCACCGCTGTCACCGCCGCGCACTGTCTGCGGGGCGTCGGGGCCGCCAGCGCCGACGACACCTGGCGCCACAACCTGTACTTCGTCCCCGGCTACCGCAACGGCACCAAGCCGCTCGGCGGCTTCAGTGTCCGGAGCATGGCCACCTCCTCCCACTGGGACGCCGACCCGGGCGGCACGACCTCGGACGCCGTCGCCGCGGCCGGCCACGACACCGGGATGCTGGTGCTGAACCGTTCGGCCGACGGACGGCGGGTCGCCGAGGTCACCGGAAGCCAGCGGATCGCGTTCACCCGGCCCGTGGCGGGCGAGTTCGTCGACACCTTCGGCTACCCGAAGGACCGGCTCAACGATCCCGCCGCCAAGTACGCCGGTTCGCGCATGATCCACTGCGCCGGACCCGCCCGCCAGGGCCCGGCGGCCCCGCTGCTGTGGGGCGAGTCCTGCGACATGTCGCACGGGGCGAGCGGAGGCCCCCACCTGACCGGCTTCGACCCCCGGACCGGTTCCGGCACGGTCGTGGGCGTCACCACCACGACCGAGGAACTCGCGGGCGGAACCGCCGGCACGCTCTACGCGACCCGTCTGGGTGAGGGTGCGCGTCGTCTGTACGACTGGGCGGGTGGTCGGGTGGTCTGACGTCGGTCGGGTGTTGTGTGCGGGGGACGCACGACGCCGCTGGTCACCTGGCCGTCCCTGTGGTGGGGGTGGTCGGGTGCAGCGGCGTTGTTGTGGTGCGCCCCGCATGGTGCGGGGGTGGGGGTGTTACTTGGTGAGGCCGGCCTTGACGGAGCAGACGGGCCAGGCGCCGGGGCCCTGGGCGGCGAGGACCTTCTCGCCGATGGTGATCTGCTGGGCCTTGGTGGCCTGGTGGGCCTGGGGGGCGTAGGCGGTTCCGCCGAAGGCGGCCCAGGTGGAGCTGGTGAACTGGAGGCCGCCGTAGAAGCCGTTGCCGGAGTTGACGGCCCAGTTGCCGGTGGCCTCGCAGGCGGCGACCTTGTCCCAGACGCCGGCGGGGGCGGCGGAGGCGGCGTTGGCCGTGACGAGGCCGGCCACGGGGAGGGCGGTGAGGGCCCCGGCCATGAGTGCCGTCCGGACGCGGTTGCGGCGCTTGGTGGTGGTGGCGGTGGCGGTCTCGTTACGGAAGGTCATGGGTTTCCTTTCGGAGGGGGATGCGGGCGTGCGGAACCAGGCCCCGGGGAGGGCGGCGGTTTCGAGGGGGTGCACGCTTCGCGCGGTCGGGCACCGTGTCCGCTTGCGGGGCGCTGGGCTCCGGTGGGCGGTTCGTTCGGTGCAACGCATTCGAAGTTACGGGGGTGGGGGTGGGGTTTCAAGGATTCGTAGGTTTAGCGAGGTCAGTGGGGGGTTACCGGGGGTATGGATCTTGATATTGGCCTGTTTTGAAGGCATATGTCCGTATTTTCAAGATCGAATACGGGCCGGAAGTGGTCCGGGCCACTCCGGGGGGCCTGTGAGGCCGGGCACACGGTCGACGCGCGGTGGCGGTCCCGTCGCGCCGGGTGCGGGAATCGGGGTGCCGGGCGGGGTGCGGCGGTGGCGTCGGGTGGCCCGGGCCACAGCCCTCACCCGCCGTGCCCGGCGCCGTCACCCACCGTGTCCGGCATAGCCTCGGGCCATGAGCAACGAGAGCGATGCGGAGCAGGGGTCGGCGGCTGCCGACGGGGCCGAGCAGCCGGGCGCGGCCGTGACGCCGTCCGGGTTCGAGCTGGGCACCGACGGGCCCAAGATGATCGTGGCGGGCCTCGACGGCTCGGATTCCTCCTGGCGGGCGACCGCCTACGCGGCGGGCTTGGCCCGGCGGCAGAACGCGACGCTGGCGATCGCGTACATCCAGCCGGTGCTGGGCGCGGCCACCGCGCTAGCGGGCGCCGCCGTCGAGGAGACCACCCAGGAGATCGCGGAGGAACTGCTCGCCGCCGTCCGCGAGGCCGAGCACCGGCTGCGCGACGTGTGGCGGGTGGAGTGGCGCTTCCTCACCGTGCGCGGCGACCCCTATACGGGTCTGGCCCGGCTGGCCGACGAGCTGCGGGCGGACGCGGTGGTGGTCGGCGCCTCCGAGCAGGCCGGGCACCGGGTGATCGGCTCGGTCGCGGTGCGGCTGGTCAAGGCGGGCCGCTGGCCGGTCACCGTGGTGCCGTAGCCGCCGCGGTCGGGGATCGGGGAAAAGGAGCGAGGGCCGCGGCCCCGGCGGGTGCCGGGGTCGCGGCCCGCGTGCGGTCGGTGCGGGGCGCCGGGCGAACCTCGGGCGCGTGCCGGGCCCTGGTCAGAGAATGGAGAGGCTGTTGCCGCAGATGTTGGTCTGGATGTTGATCGGGATCTGGATCTGGTTGCCGGACAGCACACCCGGGGAGTTCGCCACGATGCCGTTGGCGTAGGCGCCGCCCTCGTTGATGCAGACGGTGCCGCCGCCTCCACCGGGGAGGCCGCCCGGGAGGCCGCTGTGGGCCGGGGCGCTCGGGGTGTGGTGCACGGGGGCGTCGCAGTCGAGCGCGAAGGCGGGGCCGGCGGAGAGGACCGCCAGCGCGGTGCCGAGGCCGGCGGTGATCAGGTACTTCCTGGTGTTGGTCATGGCGAAGGAATAGCCAGTCGACACGCCTATAGCAACATAATCCGACCATAAGGTCACCCGATCGCAGGCGGAACCGCACACCGATGCAGGAGTCCCGCCGCCCGCCCGGCGCACCGGAGGGGCGGTCCGGCCGCCGCTGTGGTGCGGCCCCGCCCGGGATTCCCCCCCGCGCCGGTCCCGGTCGGAGAACCGGGCCGGAACGGGACCCCCGCCCCGTGCACCCGGGACAGCCGCTCCCCGACGCTCTGGGTACGGCCGCCACCGGGGTCGGACCGCTCCGGCGGCGGCCGCCACCACGGCACGAACGGGAGACCCGTATGTACGCACACTGGGGTACCTTCACCAAGAACGACACCCTCGGCGACTGCCTCGGCCTGGCCCAGACCGCGCTGCAGCGCCAGGGCTTCCAGGTCTGGGACCTCGCGGGCGACGGCGACTACCAGGTGATCGGCGGCAACGCGGACGTGATCGCGACCGTCGTCTGCGTCCCGCAGTCCGGGAACATCTGGCTGACCGTCAGCGCCTACTCCACCGACTCGACGCTCGCCGAGCGCACCCGCAACGACGTGCGCTCGTTCATCGTCAACTCGATCCGGATCGACTGACCGGCGCCGGACCGGCGTTGAACAGGCGCCGCCCCGGCACCGGACCGCGCCCGACGGTCCGGCGGCCCCGGTCCGGCGGCCCCGGGGCGGCAGGCCCGGCCCCGGGGCCGCCCGGGCCCGGCGCTAGGCTGCGGGACCATGACGGACACCTCGGTCGATCCGCCCCGGACACCCCGCCGCAGTCCCGCCGGAGCGGCCGAGGCACCGCGCCCGGCCGCCCGGCGGGGGCACCGGCCGGGCACCACCCGGCCGGACGACGGGAGCGCCACCGCCGCCACCCGCCCCGCCGGCACCCGGCCCACCACCGCCCGCCCCGCCGAGGGCGCGACGGGCGCGGCCCGCCAAGTCCCTTCGGTCCCTTCGACCCCGTCGGCCACCGGGCGCCCCGTTTCAGGGGTTGCCGGCGTCGCCGGATCCGCAGGCCCCACCGGGGCCGACCTCCACCTCGACCTGCCCGCCACCGGCAGCCGCCGGTCCGCCCTGATGGACGCCCTGCGCGACGCGATCCGCAGCGGCCGGCTCGCCCCGGGCACCCGACTGCCGCCCTACCGCGCGCTCGCCGCGGACCTCGGCATCGCCCGCAACACCGCCGCCGACGCCTACGCCGAACTGGTCGCCGAGGGCTGGCTCACCGCCCGCCAGGGCTCCGGCACCACCGTCGCCGAACGGGCCGAGCCCGTCCCCCCGACCCGGGCCCGCCGCTCCTCCCGGCCGCCGCGCCCCGTCCACGACCTGCGGCAGGGCCAGCCCGACGCCGCCGCCTTCCCGCGCACCGCCTGGCTCGCCGCCGGGCGCCGGGCGCTCACCGCCGCGCCCAACGAGGCGTTCGGGCCCGGTGATCCGCAGGGCAGGCGCGAACTGCGGGAAGTCCTCGCCGACTACCTCGCCCGGGCCCGGGGCGTCCGCACCGACCCGGACCGGATCGTGGTCTGCTCGGGCTTCGCCCACGCGCTGCGGCTGCTGTTCGACGGCCCGCGCGCGGTCCTCGCGGCCCGGACGGCCGGGTCGCTCGCCGTCGAGGGCTACGGGCTGGCCTTCCACCGAGGGCTGCTGGCCGCCGCCGGTGCCACCACCAGCCCGCTCCCGCTCGACGAGCACGGCGCACGGGTGGGCGGGCTGACGGAGGACCCGGAGATCCGCACGGCGCTGCTGACGCCCGCCCACCAGTTCCCGACCGGCGGACCGCTGCACCCGGGCCGCCGCGCGGCGGTGGTCGACTGGGCGCGCGGCCGCGGCGGACTGGTCCTGGAGGACGACTACGACGGCGAGTTCCGCTACGACCGGCAGCCGGTCGGCGCCCTGCAGGGCCTCGACCCGGAGCGGGTGGTCTACCTGGGCACGGCCAGCAAGAGCCTCAGCCCCGCGCTGCGGCTCGGCTGGATGGTGCTGCCCGACCACCTGGTGGACCGGGTGCTGGCGGCGAAGGGCGAGCGGGAGGCCTGGGCCAGCGCCCTGGACCAGTTGACCCTCGCCGAGTTCATCGACTCCGGCGGTTACGACCGGCACGTCCGGCGGATGCGCCGCCGCTACCGCGACCGCCGGGACCGGCTGGTCGGCGCGCTGGCCGAGCATGCCCCGCACATCGAGGTCACCGGGATCGCGGCCGGGCTGCACGCGGTGCTCCGGCTCGCGCCCGGGACGGAGCGCTCGGTGCTCAAGGCCGCCGCCTACCGGGGGCTGGTCCTGGACGGCCTGGCCGACTACCGGCACCCGCTGCTCGCGGCCGAGGCGATGCCGGCGACGGACGGCCTGGTCGTGGGCTACGCGACCCCGCCGGACCACGCCTACCCGGCGGCGCTGGAGGCGCTCTGCGCCATTCTGCCGCCGCCGCTCTGAGGGTCGGGTGCGGAGGGCCGGGCGCGGAGGGTAGGCGTCCGGCCGCCGGAGAGTGGGCGGAACCGGGGCGTAATGGGGAGGCAATGGCCCGCGGCGTCCGCTCCGCAGTCATATGCCAGTACGGACCGGTGCGGAGGCGGGCCCCGGCGCGGGCACGGCCGCCTACGCTCATTGGTCATGCGCACTTCATTTCTGAGCCGTATCGGCCTGCCCGCGATCCTCGCCCTCCTCTTCGGCCTGCTGCTGTCGGCCACCCCCGCCCACGCGGACACCCCGTTGCTGTCGGTCTCCGTCGACAAGGCCACAGCCACCCCCGGCTCGGACGTCACCCTGACGCTGACCCTGACCAACCCGCACGACACCGCCGCGTACTTCCTCTACGAGTCCGTCCAGCCGACCTACGGCACCACCCTGAACAGCGGCCTGAAGTACGCCTTCTCCTCCTGCGGCGGCAACGTCACCGCCTGCGACACCGGTGCCACCAGCGGCCTGGTCCACCACTCCGTCCCGGTCGCCGCGGGCGCCACCACCACCGTCACGCTGACCTACACCATCGGCACCGACTCGGTCTGCGGCAACGGCGCGCGGATCGACTTCTACACGTACCTCTACTACGAGTACGCCGCCGGTGCGGCCAGTGACTCCGGTATCTTCCAGGTCCCCGGCAACGAGATCACCTGCGCCTGAGCCACTCCCACAGCCGGGCCGACAGGCCGTCGGCCCGCTCCCCGTCAGGTGCCGATCATCCCCCCGTACCGGCATCTGACGGGGCCTTCGGCGTTTCCGCCCGCGGTTCCCGCCGTTCCCGCCTGCCCGTCGTCCCCGCCTGCCCGTCGTTCCCGCCCCGCCCGCGCCCGCTGCCGCCCGCTGTACGCGGGGTCGGCCGACCGGCGTTGTCGGACCCTCGTGGCAGGCTTGGCGCATGGCCGAACTCGTGACCACCGACACCCCCGTGGCCGCGCCCGCCGAGGGCGCGCCACCGATTCCGGGCGACGTCGCGGAGCTGATCCGGGCCCGGGTCGGCGAGCGGCCGGCGGCGCTGGTCGAGCGGTTGTTTCGTTCCTCCCTCGTCCTGGACCGGCTGCCGGACGAGGACTCCTCGGACTCCTCGGACTTCTCGAACCCCTCGGACCACGCCGGCGCGGTCGGCCTCCCCGGTGCGGACGCGGTGCCGGTCGGGCGGCTCGGCGGACTGCCCGCGCTGCCGGCGGGCACGGCCTGGCCCGAGGCCGGCGGCCGCCCGATGCAGCTGCTCGCCCAGCTCGACTGCGCCGCCCTCGCCACGGCCTTCCGGTCCACCCGGCCGGGCGCCGAGAGCTGGCCGCTGCCCGCCGAGGGCCTGCTGCTCTTCTTCCACGACGAATGGCTCTCCGACTTCACCGGCCGGGGCTGCCGGGTGCTGCACGTCCCCGCCGGTGCCCCGCCCCGGCCGGCCCCGGCCGTCGAGCAGGGGACCCCCGCCGTCCCCGCCGTTCCGGTCCGGGCCGCCTGGGCGCTCTCCGCGCCGTCCTACCAGGACCAGGAGCTGGAGCGGCTGTTCCCGGACGACTTCCTGGTCGCCTTCGACCTCGCCCAGGACGTCGCCGAGCGGCTGCCCCGGCCCGAGGTCCGGCTGCTGGGCTGGTGCGACACGGACACCGGCCGGCCCGAGGGCCACCGCCCGCTGCTCCAGATCGGGAGCGGCGCGCTGGCCGTCGACTGGGGCGAGTGCGTCAACGTCTCCTTCTGGATCTCCGAGGAGGACTTCGCGGTCGGCCGCCTCGACCGGGTCCGGCACGGCTTCGAGGTCGCCTGACCCCGGCCGTCCGGCAGGCGGGGGCCCGAGGGCGGAGCCTAGGGTGGAGGAAGGCCCGGGTGAGCGGTCGGCCGCGAGCGGTCGGACGCCGGTCCGGGCGCGGCCGGAGCGTGCGGCGGAGCGGTGGGACGAACGTGGCCCCGAAAACAGACGCGGACCCCGAGCGCCCGGACCCCGAGCGCCTCGACGCCGCACGACCGGAACACCCCGGGGCCCCGGGGCCCGCAGCCCCGTCCGACGCCCCGGCCCCGTTCGACGCCCCGGCCCCGCCGCGGCCCGCGGTCCCCGGAGCGGCGAAGGAGGGCGCCCCCGTCGCCGAGCTGGTGCGCTCGATGCGGGCCCACCCCGCCCGGCTGCCGGAACTGCTCGCCGTCTTCGCCGTCCGCCACCGGGGCCCCCGGGCCGCGCGCCGGGTCGCGGCACTCCGCGCGGCCCACCCCGAGGCCACGACCGGCGACCTGGCGGCGCGGGCCGTCGACCACGCCCGGCTGGTCATCCAGAGCGAGGGCGCCTTCGTCGGCGGGCCGTTCCTCTGGCTCATCCCGTTCGCCTTCTGCACCGCCCTGCTGGCCCAGGCCCAGCTGCTGCTGGAACTCGCCGCCCTCGCCGGGAAGGACCCCGCCGACCGGGCCCGCGCCCCCGAACTGCTCGTCCTCCAGGGCGCCCACCCCGATCTCGCCGCCGCCGAGCGGGCGCTCGCGGAGGGTCCGGAGCCCGACGCCTCCCGTCCCCCCGGCCGCCTCAGAGGGTTCTGGGAGCTGGTCCGGCGGATGGCCCGACTGCTCGGCATCACCAGCGAGGACACCGTCCCGCCGCCGTCCCGCTGGCGGTCGGCGGGGGAGTGGTCCCTGCTGGCGCTGGTCCTCCTGATGGGTACCGTCGCCCCGCTGGTCTGGCTCCCCTACATGGCGCTCTCCTACACCTGGGCCACCGACCGGCTGGCGGTCCGGGGGGTCGCCCACTACTTCGGCGGCGACCCGTTCGGCTGGCCCGGACTGCACCGGGCCCACGCGGACCCGGGCGTGGTGGCCGCGACGGGCCGGGCCCTGGCCGCGCTGCTCGTCCCGGTCGCGGCGGTGGGCGGGCTGCTGCTGGCCGACATCCGGCTCGCCGACAGCCGCTGGCCGGTGCTGGCCCTGGTCCTGATCGTCCTGTCCGTCACGGTGGGCACGCTGTGGTGGGTCGCGCACCGGCGCAATCTGCGGGCGGCCAGGCGCGCGGCCCGGTCGCAGCACGGGCCCGGGGGGTGACCGGGGCCGGGGCTCGCGGGGCGCCCGCAGCGGGCCGGCCGGCACCCGGATTCGTACTGTGTTCGAGCCTCGAACACATGTTTGCCATGCTTGCGCCCCACCGGCCGGGGTGCGGACCTTCACGCTGCTCCGTTCGGGTGGAGTGAATCGTTCCTACGTCTGGATGATTCGCATGCGCAGAAACGTGACGGCCCACCGGCGCAGGGGTGACGGATTCAAACCTTCCGATCGGAGAGATTCACCCAATCGGGGGGCACTCGGTTCTCGTACGGGATGGGCCGTGCGGTGGTGATCTAGGGTTCCGGTGGATCGCCCGAGCGGGCGCACCGCATCGCGAAGAACAGTCAACACCCGCACCGATACGCGTATCTGATGAACCGTCGATACCTGGCCCCCGGCTGCCGCCGGTCGCGCGACGGGTCGGCGTGACTGATCACACGAAATGGAGAACCCTGCCGATGACCGTGGAGACGGCCCCGGAGACACCGCAGGTGGCGCAGTCGAGCCTGACGACGGCCGCTGCCCGCAATCTCGCCACCACCACCAAGTCCGCGCCGCAGATGCAGGAGATCACCTCCCGCTGGCTGCTCAAGGTGCTGCCCTGGGTGCAGGCCGCCGGTGGCGCCTACCGGGTCAACCGCCGACTGACCTACACCGTCGGTGACGGCCGGGTCGAGTTCATCAAGACCGGTTCCCAGGTCCGGGTCATCCCGCAGGAGCTGGGTGAGCTGGCGCTGCTGCGCGGGTTCGAGGACGACGAGGTGCTGACCGCGCTGGCCGACCGCTGCGAGCAGCGCGACTTCGGTCCGGGCGAGGTGCTGGCCGAGCGCGGTGAGGCGGCGGACCGCATCTACCTGATCGCGCACGGCAAGATCAACCAGATCGGCACCGGCAAGTACGGTGACGAGACGGTGGTCGGTGTGCTCGGTGACGGCGACCGGTTCGGCGAGCAGTCCGTGCTCGACCAGGACGCCGTCTGGGAGTTCACCGCCAGGACGGTCACCGCGGGTACCGTGCTGTCGCTTCCCCGCCGCGACTTCGAGCAGATCCGGGACAACTCCCCGGCGCTCCAGGAGCACCTCACCGCCTTCCTGGCCCTGCCGCTCCAGCGCCAGAACGAGCGCGGCGAGGCCGAGATCGCCATGTCGGCCGGCCACCACGGCGAGTACCAGCTGCCGGGCGCCTTCGTGGACTACGAGTTGAAGCCGCGCGAGTACGAGCTGAGCGTCGCGCAGACGATCCTCAAGGTGCACACCCGGGTCGCCGACCTCTACAACCAGCCGATGAACCAGATCGAGCACCAGCTCCGGCTGACCATCGAGGCGCTGCGCGAGCGCCAGGAGCACGAGCTGGTCAACAACCCGGAGTTCGGCCTCCTCAACAACGCCGACTTCGCCCAGCGGATCCAGACCCACTCCGGCCCGCCCACCCCGGACGACCTGGACGAGCTGCTCAGCCGCCGCCGGGACCCGGACTACCTGCTCGCCCACCCGCGGGCGATCGCCGCGATCGGCCGCGAGCTGAACGCCCGCGGGATCTACCCGCACCACGTCGACCTCGGCGGACAGCAGGTGCCGGCCTGGCGCGGTGTGCCGATCCTGCCCTGCAACAAGATCCCGATCAGCAAGGAGAACACCAGCTCCATCCTGGTGATCCGGACCGGCGAGGACAACCAGGGCGTCATCGGTCTGCACCAGACCGGCCTCCCGGACGAGTACCAGCCGGGCCTCTCGGTCCGCTTCATGGGCATCGACGAGAAGGCGATCATCTCCTACCTGGTCAGCGCCTACTACTCGGCCGCGATCCTGGTGCCGGACGCCGTCGGTGTCCTGGAGAACGTCGAGATCGCGCACGGCCGCCACTGAGCCGCACGCCGCGCCGTGGGGCCCGCGCCGCCCGGCCGGGTCGCACGGCCGCGCCGCATGCCCGGGTCGCCCGCCCGCGCCGGATGCCCCGGAGCGGCCGTAACCGGCCCTCTGCATGATCGTTTCACCTGATGCCGGACGGCCCGCCCACTGCGGCGGGCCGTCCGGTGTCGGCCCCCCTTCCGGCCCGGGCCGGCCCTCCTGACGACACGAGAGGTGCATGGAGCCCATGCCGCAGCACCAGCCGCCCCGGCGGATACCGATGGACGGGGCACCGTGACCGCGGACCGGGCGTCGGTGGACGGCGCCCCCCGCAGCCGCGCCGTCCTACCCGGAACCGGCCTCGCCAAGGGCGTCGACCTGCGGCCGCGGAGGGTCCGACTCGTCGGAGCGGCCGCCGGTGTGGTCGCGCTCTGCGCGCTGCTGACGGGCTCGGCCACCGCCCGCTCCTCGGCGGAGCGGCACGGCGGGCACCCGCACGGCCCGGTCGTCGACACCTGCGTCCACACCGGTACGGGCGTGTCGGTCGGGGTGGGCCGGGACGGCGTGGACACCGAGGTGGACGTGGACGTCGAGGTGGGCGTGGACGTCGACCTCTCCGGAATCCTGCACCACCCGAAGCCGTGGCCCACCAAGCCCTGGCCGCCGAGGCCGACGCACCACCACCCGTGCCCCTCGCCGACACCGACGCCGACACTCACTCCGACGCCGTCGCGGACGACCCAGACGCCGACTCCGACGCCCACCCCGAGCCCCACCGTGACGCCGACGCCCACGCCGAAGCCGACCGTCACCCCCACCCCCACCCAGGTGCCGACCCCGCCGCCGGCTCCGGCCCCGGTGCCGCCCTCCCCGACGCCGCAGCCCACCCCGCCGCCCGCGTCGCCCCGGCCACCCGCGCCCTCCCCGACGCCGCCACCGCCGAAGCCCTCGCCACGACCGGCGAGCCCGCGGCCGTCCACGGCGCCGGCGGTCCCGCCCCCGGTGCCGCCCGCCCCCGCGCCTCCGGCCCCGGTCCCGACGCCGACCCCGGCGTCACCGAAGCCCAGCCCGGTCCGCCCGGCCCCGACGCTGCGGCCGGTTCCGAAGGCCCAGCCCGTTCCGGCGCCACCCGTGCACCACGGCAGTTCGCCGACCCGGACGATGCTGGTGATCACCGTGCCCGCCGTACTCGCCGTGGCGGCGCTGCGCCCGCGCGGCGGCGGAGGAGGCGGACGGGGGCGTGCCGGTGGTCGTGCCGGAGCCGGTGGTTCCGCCGGTTCCAGCGGCTCCGGTGGTTCGAGCGGCTCCTGACGCCGCACCGCTCCCTGTTCCCTTCCTTCTGCCTGCGTCCTTGCCCGCCCGACCGGTGGGCGTTCCTGTTCCCCGTGTGCCGGGCCCGGTACGGCCCGACCCACCTGTCCGACTGATTCCGATCGACTCCTGTCGATCCCCGACCGAGAAAGGAATCCCGATGTCCGAATGGTTGGCGCTGGCCATCGCCATGCTGGCGGCCTGTGCCGTGGTGGTGGCGGTGGTGCTGCTGAGGCACCGCCGCGCCGGTGCGGACGAGGACACCGACGAGACACCCGACGTCATCGAGTACATGACGATGATGATCGGCGTGGTCTACGCCATCGTGCTCGGCCTGGCCATCGCCGGAGTCTGGGAGACCCGCGGCGCGGCGCAGGACGACGTCTTCCGCGAGGCGCAGGCACTGCACGAGGTGAGCGCCCGTGCGCAGGTCTACCCGGTGGAGTACCGCGACAAGATCCGGGCCGACGTCGACGCCTACGTCTCCTACGTGGTCGACGTGGAGTGGACGTACATGCGCGAGAACGGCGAGATCTCCGACCGGGGCACCGAGCTGCTGGACAAGCTGCGCACCGATGTGGCGACCCGCCCCCCGGCCTCCGACCTGGAGGCGCAGGCGTACCAGCCGATGCTGGACCGGATCAGCGTCGTCGACGACGCCCGCAACGCGCGCGGCCAGAACGCCGGCCCGAGCATGCCCGGCGTGGTCTGGTTCGGCCTGATCGTCGGCGCCGTGGTGACGGTGGGCATGGTGTTCTTCCTCCAGATCCGGCGCTCCCCGCGCGAGTTGATCCTGGCCGGTGCGTTCAGTGCGCTGATCGCCTTCCTGCTGTTCCTGATCTGGGACTTCGACGACCCGTTCGGCCGGAGCGTCTCGGTCACCACCCAGACGTTCACCGATCTGTTCCCCACCCTGGGTGGCGGTAGCGACTGAGCGCACCGCGCGGGATCCTCCTGCGGGCCGACCCCCACGATCCGGGCCTTCGATAATCTGATCGGGCCGTTGGGGGTCGGCCCCGGCGTGCGCGCCGAGAGGAATCGCGAGCAGTGGCGTACCAGCAGCCCGGTCAGGGTGAACAGTTCCCGACGACCCAGCGTCCCGGACGGGCCTGGTGGTGGCTGCCGGCCGAGGAACGGCGCGAACGCAAGCGCCGGCAGCAGGAGTGGAAGGCCTACCTGCGCAGGCACGGCGAGCGGAAGAAGGACGACGACCTCGACAACTGCCTGCCTTCCGGCTGTGGCAACGGCGGCGGTGGCAACGGCGGTTGCGGTGGCGGCAACGGAGGCTGCGGCGGGGGAGGAGGCGGGTGCGACGGGCCCTGCCTGCTCGCGCTGCTCCCGATGGCCCTGGCCGCCGGACTCCGGTTCGCCCTCACCGCCGGTCGGGGAGGCGCCGCCGGGACCCGTACGGCGGACCGGGCCGCGCCCGCGCCGCAGGGCCTGGTGGCCGGGGTGCTCTACGGCGCGGTGCGCCACTACCGCACCGAGATCAGCCCGAAGCGTCCCGCCTGCTGCCTGTACACGCCGAGCTGCTCCACCTACGCCGTGCAGGCCCTGCACCGGCACGGCGCGGTGCGCGGCGCCCGTCTCACGGCGGGCCGGCTGCTGCGCTGCCGCCCCTCGGCCGCCCGGCGGAGGAACGGCGTCGACCCGGTGCCGGAGCGCTGAACCGCCCAGGTGCGCCGCTTCGGACGGGGCGCACCGAGTCGCACGCGGGGCCCGACCGGATCGTCCCGGTCGGGCCCCGCTGTCCGACCGGGCGTCAGTGCAGGCTGCTGTTCATCGCGTTGAGCATCGTCCCGGCGGCGTCGTCGTTCTCCAGCGAGAAGGCGAACATCCCGGCCAGCCCCTTGCTCCTGGCGTACGCGCCGCGGGCCTGGACGGCCTGCGGGGTGTCACCGGTCCAGAAGTTGGTGCCGTCGTACACCCAGGAGGACTCCGTCACCGGGTCCCAGTGGGTGTTGGCGGCGGTGGGGTTGAGCTCCTTCCAGGCGGCCAGGCCGGCCTCCGCGCTCAGCGGCTTGGCCGGGGTCGGACCGGTCGCGCTCTGGTACAGGCCGAAGTTGGAGCCGGCCGGCACACCGGTCCAGCCGCGCCAGTAGAACGGCACACCCAGCACCAGCTTGGCGGCCGGGAACCCGCCCGCGATGCCGTACTCCGGCAGGCCGGTGGTGTACGCGGTGAGCGTGGTGTCGATGTTGTACTTCCGGTTGCCCGGGGTGATCGGCGTGGTCGGGTCGGCCGGGCTGTCGTGCAGCGGGTCCTGGTGGTTGGTCGGACCCTTGGCGTCCCACGAGCCGTGCATGTCGTAGGTCATGATGTCGGCGTAGTCGAGGTACGCGCCGATCTTGTCGGTCTCCAGCTGGGCGATCTTGTCCTGCCCGCTGGGCAGTGCGGCCGTCAGCAGGAAGCGCTTGCCCTGGGCGTTGCCGAGGGTGTCCAGCTGGGTGCGGAACTCCTTCAGCAGCAGGGTGAAGTTCTGCTTGTCGGCGGGCGAGGTGTGGTTGCCGGTGTGGCCGCCGGTCGAACCCGGGTACTCCCAGTCGAGGTCGACGCCGTCGAAGAGCCCGGCCGCCGTGGCCGTGCCGCCCGCCGGGTCCCCGGCGACGTTCGCCGGCAGGTTCCCCTTGAGGAACATGTCCAGGCAGGAGGACACGAACTTCTTCCGGGAGGCGTCGGAGGCCGCCGCGTCCGAGAAGTACTTGGAGTAGGTCCAGCCGCCGATCGAGATGGTGAACCTCAGGTTCGGGTACTTGGCCTTGAGCTGGCGCAGCTGGTTGAAGTTGCCCTTGAGCGGCTGCTCCCAGGTGTCGGCGCTGCCGTCCACGCTGGTCGCGCCGTTGTAGTCGGCCTGGTAGTCGGCGTACGCGTCACCGGCGCCGTCACCGGCGTTGGGGTTGTTCTCGTTCGCCGAGTCCGAGGCCTTGACCGCCTGGAAGCAGGTGAGGTTGGTCGGGTGGATGTTGGCGAACGCGTAGTTGACGACGTCCAGCTTGCCGGCGGCGCCGCTGGTGTCGACGTTCTTCGCGTGGTACGCGTTCTCGTAGACGCCCCACTGGTCGAAGTAGGCCGAGCGGAACGGGCTGGTGGCGGGCGCCGCGGTGGTGGTGGTGCTCACCCGGGCCGACTGGGCGGAGGCGTGGCTGCCGGAGTAGGCCTGGACGGTGAAGGCGTAGCCGCGGGTGGGCAGCAGCGAGCTGACGGCCACCGAGGTGCCCATCGAGGTGGCCACCAACTGGTCGCCCGCGTAGACCTTGTAGGCGACCGGGGCGTCACCTGCGGTCGCGGTGGACGGCTGCCACTGGAGCACCACGGCGTTGTGGGTGACCTTGGTGACGGTGACGCCGGCCGGCGTGGTGACCTTGCCGTCCCCGGCGGGGCCGGTGGCCGTCGAGGTGGCGGTGGGCGTCGCGGTCCCGGTCGCGGTGGGGCTGCCGGTGGCCGTCGGGCTGTTCGTCGCCGTCGGGCTGGTGGTCACGGTGGGGCTGGTGGTGGGGCTGCCGGTCGCGGTCGGGCTGGCCGTCGGACTGCTGGTCGCCGTCGGGCTGTTCGTCGCCGTCGGGCTGGCGGTGCCGGTCGGTCCGGCCGGGCCGGTCAGGCTCAGGTCGTCGGCCTGGTAGGCGCCGGTGCCGTACCAGCCGTGGGTGAAGACCGTCACCGAGGTGGTGCTCGCACCCGTGGTGAAGGTGCTGCTCAGCTGCGTCCAGCCGCCCGTGCCGGGCGTCCAGCTCTGGGAGTTGACGCCGGTCCCGGTCGCGCCGAGGTAGACGTAGTTGCCCCGGACCCAGCCGGCCAGGGTGTAGGTGGTGTTCGGCAGGACGGCGACCGTCTGCCGGCACTCGGCGGTGTCGGAGGCCGAGACGGCGCCGTTGAGCGCGTAACCGCCGCCGTGGACCGGGGTGGTGACCGCGGATCCGTTGGCACAGGTCCAGCCGGCCAGGGTGCCGGTCTCCAGGTCCGCGTTGGTCAGCAGGTTGACGGCGGCGGCCGAGGCGGTGTCGAGCGTGAGCGCGAGGGCGGCGCCACCGGTGCTGAGGGTGGCGGCCAGGGCGAGTGCGAGCGCTCGTCGGCGCGGTGCGACGGCCCGGCGCTCGGCAGGGCGCGCGGACATGACACGGTCGTGCATGCGGTTGTCCTCCGGAGGAGTGGGGTTTCCGGCGGTGCGACGGCCCGGGTGGGCCAAGGGGAGCCGGGCCGGGCGCTGTGGGGGCGCGCGGCCGGGTGAAGACGGAGCGGCAGTACGGACGTACGGGTGTACGGCGTGCGGAAGCCTCGACGCGGACCGGCCGGGGCCGGTGCATCACGACATCACAGATTGGACTGGACCAATATTCGCCGTCAAGGGTGCCCGGCGGGTGAATCGCGGACGGGTCGGGCACCCGGTGGGCCGGCCGGAGGACCGGTACGGTGGCCTCCCGAGAAATCCCCGCGTCGAACGGAGAACGGCCATGGACAGCCGCGCCTGGGACGAGCGCTACGCCGCCAGCGAGCTGGTCTGGGGCACCGGGCCCAACGGCTGGGTGGTCCGTGAGCTGGCCGGACTCGTACCCGGACGGGCCCTGGACCTGGCCGCCGGGGAGGGCCGCAACAGCATCTGGCTCGCCGGTCTCGGCTGGGAGGTCACCGGCCTCGACTTCTCCACCGTCGCCCTCGGCCGCGCCGAACGGCTCACCGCCTCGCTGCCCGACGAGGTCGCCGACCGGCTGACCTGGCGGCACGGCGACGCCCGGGGTTTTGAGGCCCCGCCGGAGGGCTACGACCTGGTCGTGGTCGCCTACCTCCAGATCCCGGCCGAGGACCGCCGGGCGGCACTGCGGCGCGCCGCGGCGGCGCTCGCGCCCGGCGGCACCCTGCTGGTGGTCGGGCACGACTCCAGCAACCTGACCGAGGGGGTCGGCGGCCCGCAGGACCCGGCCGTGCTCTACACCCCCGAGGACGTGCTCGCCGACCTGGTCGGCGCCGGTCTGCGGACGGTCCGGGCCGAGCGGGTCCTCCGCCCGGTCGCCGCCGAGAGCGGCCATCGGGACCGGGGTGGGGACCAGGACGGGGACCGGGACCGGGAGCGGGGCGGGCCGGAGGGCGGCGGCGCGGTGGCGGTGGACGCCCTGGTCCGGCTGGAGCGGCCGGCCTGACCCCCGGCGGCCCGGCGGCCCGGATCGCCCGGCCCGGGTGCGGTGCGGTGTCACCCGCATCCGCGGCGGTCGCACGGGGTATGCAGGTGTCCCGGGACGAAGGCGTCCCGCAGCGCCAAAAAGATCTACAGTGCTGTAGATTCAAGGTGCGAGTGCGATCAACGAGGAGGGCGCGATGAGCGTTTCGCTGGCGAAGGGGCAGAAGCTCAGCCTGGAGAAGCCGGGCGGAGGCCGCCTGGGCGTGGTACGGATGGGCCTCGGCTGGCGGGCGGCGCAGCGCAAGGGCTTCCTGGCCAAGCTGTTCGCCTCCCAGGAGATCGACCTGGACGCCTCGGCGGTGCTGTTCTCCGGGGGCAAGCCGGTCGACGTGGTCTTCTTCCAGCACCTCACCAGCAACGACGGCTCGGTGCGGCACAGCGGTGACAACCTGACCGGCGGCGCCGGGGACGCGACCGACGACGAGACCATCACCGTCGACCTCACCGCCGTACCGGCCGAGGTGGACCAGATCCTCTTCACCGTGAACTCCTTCACCGGCCAGACCTTCCAGGAGGTCGAGAACGCCTTCTGTCGGCTGGTCGACACCCAGACCGGCACCGAACTGGCCCGGTACACACTCACCGGCGGCGGCGCCTACACCGCGCAGATCATGGCCAAGATGCAGCGCACCCAGGCCGGTTGGCAGATGACCGCGATCGGGCAGCCGGCCGGCGGCCGCACCTTCCAGGACCTCATGCCGGAGCTGGTCAAGTACCTCTGAACCACCTCTGCGGTACGCCCGCACGGCCCGCCCGGGTGTCCCGGACGGGCCGGTCCGGGTGCCCGCGCCCCCAGGCCGACGGCGGGCGGGCCCGGTCGGGTGGAGTTCCGCGATAACCCTGCGGGGCTCTCGGCGGGTCCGCTAACACTGGCCGCATGGACGACGACGCTGCGCAGCTGCCGGAGCACCTGACGATCCGGGTCACCCACACGGACGACCCGGTCGCGGCGGTGGCCGGTCTGGAGGCCTGGGCATCCCGCGAGAAGTACCCGAACCTGATGATGATGCCGCCGGTCTTCGGCAGCCTGGAGCGCACCGGCTCGGGCGCCTGGCGGATCGTCGAGTTCCACGCCACCACCCCGCAGGCCGCCCGGGACGACCTGGGGCACGCGTTCCGGGCCTGGGCGCTCGCCGAACCCGGTTCGGACCAGGCCGCCGACCGGGACCTCGACGAGGAGCAGCGCGCCTCCTACAGCGCGGCCTACGAACGGCTGGAGTGGGAACCGCTCGACGAGATCTCCGCCGGCGGGCGTGACTACCGGATCTTCCGTGCCGAGCAGGTGCTGCGCTCGGGCCCGGACGGCATCGAGCCGCCTCGGCCGACCGACCCGGACCCGGCCGCCGTCGGCGAGGGTCACCGGCTGCCGCCCCGGACGACCGGGTTCGTGATCGACCCGGCGGCGGGTGTCACCCTGGTCGACGGGATCCTGCGGCTGGACATGATGTCCCTGGTGCCGACCGGCCGTTCCATCCCGGACGACGTCCGGGAACAGGCCCGGCTCTCCTCCCACCTCTACCCGAATGTGCTGGTACTGCCCGTGCACTGCGCGGTCGCGGAGTACCGGGACGGCGGCTGGGGCCCGATGACCGGCGCCTGCGAGACCCCGCAGCACGCCCGCGACACCCTGGCCGCCTACCTCCGGGAGTTCGCCCCCCGGCTGGACCCGCACCTCGGCGAGGAGGAACTCGCCCGCTACGCGGAGGCCGCCGACCGCCTGGACGCCGAGCGCGCCGACGAACTCCGCGCCGCGGACCGCCACTTCCGACTGGTCCGGGTCGAGCCCGTGGTCCGCCTCGGCCCCGACGGCCCGGAACTGCCCCGCAGTTCGGACTGGGACCCGGAACTCCCGCTGCGCGTCCAGGAACAGCGCGACCGCGAGGCGGGCATCTTCTACGCCGAGAACGAGGACGAGAACGACGGCGAGGACACCGCCGAAGAGCCCGGGAACCCGGTCTGACGAACGCCCGCACCCACCCCGCCGCCGAGGCCGCCGCGCCGAACGGCGATCATTTACGGATCGTCAGTCATCGTTGCGGGCAGGGAGAACGGCCATCGCCACCGTCGTGCAGGACATCGTGATCGAAGCCGGCGCCGACGAGGTGTGGGACGCGGTTCGGGACGTGGGCGCGGTGCACGAGCGTCTCGTTCCCGGTTATGTCCTCGACGTCCGGATGGACGGCGACACCCGGTATCTGACGGTGCCGGGCGGCGCGGTCGTGCGGGAGCTGATCGTGAGCGTCGACGACGGTCTGCGCCGGCTCGCCTACTCGGCTGTCGAGGGGTTCCGGATCCCGCTGACCCACCACCACGCCTCCTTCCAGGTGTTCCCCGAGGAGGCCGGGCGCTGCCGGCTGGTGTGGACCACCGATGTGCTGCCGCACGAGATGATCGACCAGGTCCGGCCGCGCGTCGCCCGGGGGGCCCAGGTGATGAAGGAGACGCTGGAGCGGCGGGCCGGGAGCTGACCGCAGGGCGCCGCGGTCCGGGTGGGTGCTGTCAGCCCCCGATCAGCGAGAAGCCGATGACCACGCCCGCGGTGACACTGATCCTGCCCGGCGTCAGGTCGCCGTCGCCGTCGCCACCCGCGCCGCCGCCGCGGTGACTGCGGTAGCTGTTCTGCAGCTGCTCGGAGTCCACGTCCTTGATGTGGACGACCGGACCGAGTCGGACCTGCGCGGCCTCCGCGTACAGCTGCGCCTTCTCCCGCGCGGCGGCCACCGCGGCCGTGCGGGCCTGCGCGCGCAGCTCCTTCTTCGCATTCACGTCGAACTCGACTCCGTCGACCTGGTTCGCCCCGGCCTCGACGACATCGACGAGCACAGGCTCCAGCAGGTCGAGCTCGCGCAGCTCGATCACGAACGAGGCGGTGCACTCGTAACCGAGGAACTTGCGCTCACTGCCGTAGTCCCACGAGGACTTCAGATCCAGTCGTGAGGTCGAGACCGCGGTGTCGGGGATCCCGTGACCGCGCAGGACGTCCCGGATCCGGTTGACCCCGCCCCGGGTGGCCTCGAACGCCTCACCCGGCTTCGGCCGCGTCTCCGCGATCGCCACCCGGAGCCGGGCCACGTCCGGCGCCGCGTCCACGCTCGCCGCGCCGAACACGGACGCGCCCCAAGGGGCGTCTATCGAATGCTTGTCAAACATACGGCTCATCCAATCAGCACGATGACTTGACGATTCAGGTGTTCGCACGCGGGCCGAGGGCCCGGCGGTCGCGCCGGGCCCTCGTGTATCGCTTCCGTGCCACCGTGCCCCGCATCCCGGGCCGTTGACCGGGGGACGAAGGAGCGCGGCTCAAGTACTAGTGGGCCGAAGGGGACGGCGCGGCGGACGGGGAGGTGGTGGCGCTCGGAGCGCTCGGGGTGGTGCTCGCGGACGGGGTGTCCGACGGAGTGGGGGTGGGCGTGGGGCAACCCGGGGCGCCCGGGGTGGCCGTCGCGCTCGGGGTGGTCGACGGTGTGCCGGACGGCGTCGCGGTGGGGCTCGCGGTCGCGGTCGGGGTGCCGGTCGGGGTGGGGCAGGCCGTCGGGGTGCCCGTGGGCGACGCCGTCGGCGTGGCGGTGGGCGTCGTGGTGGGGGTGCTCGTCGGCGTCGCGGTCGCGCTGGGGCTCGGGCTGCCCGACGGCGTGGTGGTGGGTGCGGTGGTGGGCGTGCCGCTCGGGGTGCCGCTCGGCTCGGCGGACGGCGAGGCGGACGCGGAGGGCGAGGGGGTGCCGGAGGGCGTGGCGCTCGGCGAGGGCTCGCCCGACGGCGTGGTGGTGGGGGTGGTGCTCGGGGTGCCCGGGGCGGTCGGCGCGGTGCTCTGGCTCGGCGTCGGCGACGTGCCGGGCGTCGTGGCCGGCGTCGTGGCCGGGTTCGGCACGACCGGGGCCGGCGGAGCGGTCGGCACGAGCGGCGCCACCGGAACGACCGGGAGCAGCGGCGTCAGCGGGCTCGGGGTGCCCGGGCGGTTCGGGGTGGTGACCGGGCTGCCGGTGCCGAAGTGGGCCATCCAGTTCCGGACCGTGCGCAGGTACTCGGCGGAGTGGTTGTAGCCGAGGATCGCCCGGTCCAGCTGGGCCGGGTCGTTCAGGTCGCGGCCGCCCGCGCACAGGTAGCGGCCGGCCGCCTCGGCGGCGTCGTAGATGTTGTTCGGGTCGGCCTTGCCGTCCGCGTTGGCGTCCACGCCCCAGGAGGCCCAGGTGGAGGGGATGAACTGCATCGGCCCGACGGCGCGGTCCCACTGGGCGTCGCCGTCGAAGCGGCCGCCGTCGGTGTCGCCGATCGCGGCGAAGCCGGCGCCGTTCAGCGCCGGGCCGAGGATCGGACGGAACGTCGTCCCGGCGGCGTCGACCGCGCCGCGGCCGGCCTGGCCGGACTCGACCTCGCCGATCGCGGCGAGCAGCTGCCAGGGCAGGTGGCAGCCGGGGGAGCGGAGGATCAGCGCGGCCTCGGCCTTGCGGTAGGCGGCGAACACCGTCTCCGGCAGGGCCGGACCGGAGCGCAGCGGATCGGCGAAGGGCGAGGTGAGCGGCGCGAGCGGCGGCTGGGCGAGCGGCAGGGTGCCGCCGCCGTCGACCGGCGCGGTGCCGAGGGTGCCCGGGAGCGGGGTGGCACCGGTGCCGAACGGCGCGCCGATGCCGTCGGCGCCGAGGCCCGGGAATGTCGCGGCGCTGCCGCCGGGCTGCTCCGGGACGGGCTCGGCCGCGGCGGCCGGGGCGAGCCGGAGGCCGGTCACCTGGGAGCCGGTCAGCGCGGCGAGGGCGGTGAAGACCGCCAGCATGCCGGTGAGCCGCTTGCCGAGCCGCAGCCGGCGTCCGGTCGTCCGACCGGTCCGCGGCTCCGCCCCCGCGGGCCCGCCGTCTCCTTGTGCGGCCGCGCCGTTCCTGGTCACCATGCCCTGCCCCTCCCCGTCACCGTCCGGTCCCCTGGGAACGGACCGGCTGTCACCATCGTGCCTTCCGGTGCATGACAGATCTCATGACCCGAATGATTAGTATCACGACGATCTGACAGGCCCTTGGTGGCCTGGGGCGATACCGGGCGCCACCGTTCGGTGAACGGACGGTGGAGCAGTTCGACCGGACACGGTCAGGGACGGCCGGGGCGACCCGGGCGGGGCCGCGTTTCAGAGGTCGAGCAGCATCCCGTCCTCGGCCACGGCCGCGCCGGCCGCCGCCAGTGCCGGGGCGAGGGCGACGGCCTCCGGCGAACCCGGGTGGGCCAGCGGGTTGGTGTTGTTGAGGTGGGTGTAGAGGTAGCGCGGGCCGGGGCGGCCGGCCAGGTGGGGGAGCGAGTCGGCGACCGCCAGGTGTCCCATGCCGCGCGAGCCGCGGGCGCCGCCGGTGCGCTCGCCGAGCTCGTCGTCCGTCGCGAAGGTGCCGTCCAGGATCACCACGTCCGCGTCGGCCACCGCCCGGTCGACGGCGGGCGTCCAGGCGGCCAGACCGGGGGCGTACACGGCGTTGGCGCGGCCGCCGGCCTCGGTGAAGCGGTAGCCGATCACCCAGTCCGTGCGCCCGCCGGGCGGTTCCTCGGACCGGTCGCCCGTCGGCAGGCCGGCCAGGTCGGCGGCGTACCGGGGGCGCTTGCCGCCGAGGGCCAGCGGTTCGGCCACCAGCCCCCCGGCGAGTTCGACCGGCTCCCCGGGGACGACGGTGTGCCAGCGCGCCTTGGTGTACGGGGCGAGCAGCGGGCCGACCGGGAACCCCTCGTGCAGCGCGGCCCGGACCGGAGCGGTCGCGTGCACCGTCAGCCCGGCGGCCTCGCGCAGGGTCACCAGGCCCAGGGTGTGGTCGAGTTCGCCGCTGGTCAGCAGGACGCCGCGGAGCGGGGTGTCCCGGGTGCCGGGCGGGGGCGCCAGCTCGGGGGTCGCGAGCAGCTGGGACCGCAGGTCGGGGGAGGCGTTGACCAGGTACCAGGCGGCGCCGTCGGCGCTGACCGCGAGGCAGTCCTGGCTGCGGGCGGCGCCGGTGCGGCGGGCGGTGGCGCAGCCCGCGCAGCCGCAGTTCCACTGGGGCAGGCCGCCACCGGCGGCGGTGCCGAGGATCCGGATCTTCAGTGCGTGCTCCGAGGGACGGGTCCCGGGCCGGGGGCGCTCAGGCCGGGCCCGGCACGGACGGGTCGGGCGACCGGGCGGGGACGGCCGGGACAGCCGGGACAGCCGGGAGAGCCGGGAGGGTCTGGACGATCTGGACGGTCGGGACCGGCAGCACCGGCGGCGCCGGGGGGACGGGCGCGGTGAACCGGCGCGGCCGGGGGGACGGACCGGCCTCCAGGTCGGGCGCGTGCACCAGGTGGTGCTGCGGGGAGAGTCGGCACGCGGGGTCGGTGGCGCCCGCGTCGCCGGTGAACTGGAAGGCCTGGCAGCGGCAGCCGCCGAAGTCCTGCTCGCGCAGGTCGCAGCTGCGGCACGGTTCGGGCATCCAGTCGGTGCCGCGGTAGCGGTTGAACGCGGGCGAGTCGTGCCAGCTCGCGGCCAGACCGTCGGTCACGGCGTTCGGCACCGGCAGCCCGGGCAGCTGGGCGGCGGCCAGGCAGGGCAGCACAGCGCCGTCGGGCGAGACCACCAACTGCTCGTTCCCCCAGCCGTTCATGCAGGGCTTGGCGGTGCCGCTGTGGTGGTCGGCGACGACATGGGTGATCTCGATCCGGTCGCCGTGCCGCGCGCGGGCGGCGGCGACGTCCTGTTCGGCCTGCCGGACCTGCTCGTCGCTCGGCGCGAGGTGGGCCCGGTTGACCCAGGCCCAGCCGTAGAACTGGGTGTGCGCGAGCTCCACCCGGTCGGCGCCGAGCGCGACGGCCAGGTCGGCGATCTCGCCGAGGCGCTCGACATTGGCGCGGTGCAGCACGGCGTTGACGGTGAGCGGCAGTCCGGCGCCGGTGAGCAGGACGGCCGAGGCGAGCTTGCGCTCGTGCCCGGTGGGACCCTTGAGCCGGGTCAGCCCGGCGATGCTGTCGGCCTGCCGGGGGTCGGCGTCCTGGACGGACAGCTGAACGTGGTCCAGCCCGGCCGCGGCGAGTTCGGCGGCGCGGTCACCGTCCAGCGGCAGACCGCTGGTGATCAGGTTGGTGTAGAGGCCGAGCTCCCGGGCGTGCGCGACGATGGTGACCAGATCGCGGCGGAGCAGCGGCTCGCCGCCGGTGAGGTGGACCTGGAGCACACCGAGCCCGCGCGCCTGGTCGAGCACCCGCAGCCACTGCCCGGTGTCCAGTTCCTCCCGTTGCCGGACGAGTTCGACCGGGTTGGCGCAGTAGTGGCACTGCAGGGGGCAGCGGTGGGTGAGTTCGGCGACCAGGCCGAGCGGGGCGGGGGCGCGCTTGCCGGCCGCGGCCCCGGGCAGTCCGGCGGCCGGGTACGGGTCGGCCGGGCCGCCGGTGCCGTCGAGGGCGAGCAGCCGCCGATCGGCGAGGTCGGCCAGCAGGGCGAGCACCTGGCCGGCGTCCACGCCCTCGTACTCCTCGGCGAGCCGGGCGGTGACCTCGGCGGCGTCGCGCCGTCCGTCGCAGTGCCGCAGCACGGCGGCGGCGGTCCCGTTGAGCAGCAGCACGCCCTCCGGGTAGAGCAGGGCGTCCTGCCGGCGGACCGGGTCGTGGACCAGCCGCACCCCGCGCCGCAGCCCGGGGGCCGCGGCGGCGGGTGCGGCGTTCACCGGCCGGCCCCGGCGGGCACGGGGGTTCCGGCGGTCCCGGTGGCCTTGGTGGCCTTGGTGGCATTGGCGGCGGCCCCGGCGGTGGCGGCGGTCTCCGGGCCGTAGTCGACCGCGTCGAGCATCGCCCGCAGCACCTCGCACTTGAAGGCGAGCGCCGACACCGCGGCCTGCTGCTGCTCGGCCGTCACGCAGTGGTCCAGCACCACGTCGAGCGTCCGGGCGCTGTCCCGGCGGGCGTCGGGGATCCGGTGCTCGAAGTAGGCGTAGCCGGCCGGGTCGATCCAGTCGTAGTGCTTCTGCCAGGCGATCACCCGCTCGGCCATGTGGTCGGGCGAGAACATCTCGGTCAGCGCGGCCGCTACGCCCTCGGTCCACGGCCGGGTCTGACAGAAGTGCAGGTAACCGTCGACGGCGAAGCGCACACCGCGCGCCACGTGCCGCTCGTCCAGGACCTCGGCGCGGTCCAGGCCGACGGCCTCGGCGAGCACCAGCCAGTCGGCCAGCCCGCCCTCGCCCTCCTGCGGCCCGTCCTGCTGGCCGAGCCGCCGGGTCCACTCCCGACGGACCTCCGGGAGCGGGCAGTTGGCGATGATCGCGGCGTTCTTCCGGGTCAGGCACAGCTGGTAGTACCAGCGGTTGGCGACCCAGCGCCGCAACTCCGGTGGCGTGCAGCCACCGGAGTGCAGGCGCAGATGGAACGGGTGGGTGTC
Organism: Kitasatospora purpeofusca; assembly: GCF_036010405.1. Taxonomy (NCBI): domain Bacteria; kingdom Bacillati; phylum Actinomycetota; class Actinomycetes; order Kitasatosporales; family Streptomycetaceae; genus Kitasatospora; species Kitasatospora purpeofusca. The sequence goes on from NZ_CP108561.1 coordinate 8,691,572, forward strand.
CCAGTACCGTCCCCGCAGGCCGTGGAGCCTGGCCGCGAACTCCTCGCGGGTCGACGCGATGGTGGAAGCCTGGGTCACCGAGTGGTCCGCGCGGCGTACGCGGTGACCTCCGCGCCGGTGCGGTGGCACTGCACCGACGGGGCGGACCAGGCGGGCTTGGCGGCGGCCGCCGGAGCGGCCGGCGCGACGGTGGCGGTGGTGGCGGTCAGCTGGGGCGTGAGCGTGGACTTCATGGGAGTTGCCCTCCTCGGTGAAGTGGGGTGGGGGTCGGGGTCCGGCGGCCCCTGGAGCAGGACGCTACGAGCCGCCGGGTCCGCCCGCCGGTCCGGACCGTGCGATCGTGTGACATTCGCGATCGAACGGGTGACGCGACGGACTCCGCACCCGGGCGGGGCCCGGGACGGAAACCGGTGTCGAGTGTGCCGGTCCGGCAGTGCCGTGTCGAGTGGGCGTCACGGGGTGTGTCGGGATTCGGCGGGGCGTTCGGAAAGCTGTGGCGGGACCGGACGGACCGGCTCAGGCGGACCGGCCGAAGGCCACCAGGTGGCCGTCCTTGGTGCCGACGAACACCCGCCCGCCGTCCGTCGCCGGGACGGAGAACCTGGTCACCGTGCCGAGCGCGAAGCTGCGCCGCAGCTTGAGCGAGCCGTTGACCGGAAGCGCGTCGTAGACCCGCAGTTCGCCGTTCTGGCCGCCCGGCCCGGTGCCCGAGTAGACCGACCACACCAGGGCCGAGCCGGCCGCCGTCCCGTTGGAGGTGACGACGGGGGAGCCGGAGGCGTAGCCGAAGCCCTCGGGGCTGGTCGCGGCACTGGTGAGCTGGGGGTTCCCGGCGCTGTTCACCGAGTACTTGAGGGCGCGCAGCGAGCCGTAGTTCTCGACCAGGTAGACGTAGCCGCCGTCACCGCCCCAGACGCCGGCGTGGCCCCAGACGCCCTTGAACGGGCCGGTGGTGCCGACCACGCCGTCGGTGCCGTTGGGGCCCTGGCCCATGCCGCCGAGCTTGTCCCGGTCGAGCAGGAAGATCCGGCCGTCCTTGCCGACCTGCACCATGAGGTGCGGGTGCGCGGCGTTGCCGAAACCGGACGGCAGGGCGACCGGACCGCCGGAGCCGAGGTCCACGTCGCCGTGGTCCATCTCGCGGTTGTTGGTGGGGCTGAAGAAGTCCCGCGGGGCGAGGCTGCCGTCGCTGTTGACGCCCAGCCGGACGACGGACTCGGCGAAGTGGCCACCGGGCTTGTCGCCCGGGCCCTTGAGCGGCGAGGAGCCCTCACCGGCGCCGTTGCCGGTCGCGATGAAGATCCGCCCGGAGCCGTCCGAGACCAGGCCGCCGCCGCTCATCCAGACACCCGCGTTCTGCGAGGCGGAGCCGGACTCGGTGGACCAGAGGGTGAGTTTGCGGGTGCTGGTGTTGACGCCCGCGACCGTGCCGACGTACGTGCCGAGGCCGCAGTCCGAGGCGAAGCCGAAGTAGACCGCGCCGTCGAGCAGCAGCAGTCCGGCCCGCTGGGCGGAGGTGCTGGTGTTGAACTGCACCCCGGGGCTGTTCACCGGCGAGCCCGAGACGGTGACCGGCCAGCCGCTGCGGGAGGCGCCCGTGGTGGCGTCCAGCGCGTGCACCGAGAAGTGAGCGCCGCCCTCGCTGGACTTGCTCACCAGGTAGACGGTCTTGGTCGTCTTGTCGTAGACCGGGGTCGAGATGATGCCGGTACCCGGGGAGAGGCAGGCGCTGGAGGACGCCACCGGGGTGCCGAGCGCGCGCTGCCAGACGATCTTCCCGTCCGCCGCGTTGACGCCGTAGACGTGGTTGGTCGCTGTCGCGACGATCACGGTCGAACCGGCCACCAGCGGTTGGGCGTACACCGCGCCGTCGACGGCGGTCGACCAGCGGCGTCCGAAGTCGGAGCCGGACACCTGGGCGGGCGCGAGGCCGGGTTCGTTGGCGTCCCAGGCGGTGCGCATGGTGTTGACCGAGACGGTCGGGCTGTCGGCCCGGGCGGGGGCCGCGCCGCCGAGCGCGCCGGCGGCGAGGGCCGGGGCGAGCAGCGCGAAGCCGGAGAGCAGGGCCGCCCCGGTGCGCCTCCGCCGGGGGCCCGCCGGCGGCGCCGCGGGCCCCGGTGGCGGGGAGGTCGGGCCCCGGAACGTCGAGCCCCGGGATGCCGGACCGTTGGATATCGGCTCCGGGTGCGGTCCGGCGGCCTGCGGTCCGGTGGAGTGGGCGGGTGGGTGCGATCGGCTCATGCGATCCGCCTTGGCTGTCGGGGGGAGTACGGCTGCGGCGCCGTCGCGTCATTCTGCGAACGCCCGCGCCGCACCCGCATCCGCCCGAACCCCGGAGCCCGCCCCGTTCACGCCCCGGGGGGAACGCACTGCGCCGGGCGGCGGCGCCCCGGGCGGGACCCGGCGCCGGCTCCCCGGTGCCTGGACGCCGGTCCCCGGTTCCCGATTCCCGGTTGCCGATCCCCGGTCAGGACAGCAGGGCGCTGCGGTACTGCATGATCCGGTAGTTCGTCGGGTCGTACCACTGGCTGACGACGATGTGGAAGTTGCCGAACGTGGAGCCGGGGACGACGAACCCGCCGTACGGGGCGGCGACCAGGTTGCCGACCTCCTGGCCCGGGGCGCCGGGGAGGATCATGGTCTGCTCCAGTGTCCTGGTCAGGTCCGAGGTCGGGAGCGGGAAGACCATCGCCCTGATCGACAGCGGGTCCGTGTTCAGCCAGGTGAGGACGTACTTGCCGTCCATGGCGCGGAAGCACAGCTCGCCCCACTTACGGGTACCGAAGACGGTCGTCGGGCGCGCGCCCCACCGCCAGCCGCCGTCGTAGCCCCACGGCTCGTAGGCGTCCGGCTCGCCGAGGCGGTCCTGCCGCACCCGGTGCAGCAGCATGCCCGACGGCACGTCGCGGTTGAAGACCGTGGACAGGACGTAGCAGTAGCCGTCGCCGGCCACGGCGTAGGTCTTCTGCTGGAACTGTCCGCCGTGCAGGTCCCCCGGCCACTGGCAGAGGTACTCCCAGGTCCGGCCGTTGTCGGTGGAGCGCCAGAAGTCGGTGTGGTGGGTGTCGTAGATGACGCCGCGCATGAGGTGCATGTACATCACCCCGTCGACGACGAAGGCGTCGGACGGGATCGCCGTGGTGTGCGCGGTGTCGCCGACCGGGTTGTGCGGCTCCTCGACCAGGCTGATGCCGTGGGCGCCGCGGACGACGTCGTCGATGCGGAGGTTGCCGAGGTCCGCGCTGCTGGAACGCAGGCCGACCGGGGCGTTCCAGTCGGGCGCGCCCACCTCTGCGCCGCCGAAGGTGTCGCCGCAGACGAAGAGCATGCTGCCGGCGGGGCAGCGGACGGGGATGCCCAGGTCCGTCCACGGGGCCCCGAACTGCCCGGTCTCGGCCGGGCCGCTGAGGTTCTTCACCTTGACCGTGATCGTCGGGCTGGTGGGGTCGTACGGGCCGTTGGCGACGGCCGCCGGGGCGCCCGCACCGATGGCTCCCGCCCCCACCGCGACCCCGAGGCCGATCCTCAGGAGCTCGCGGCGGGAGGGGCCGCCGGTGGCCGCTCCGTGTTCGTCCGATGCATGTGTCACAGTGCCGATGGCCCTTCCGGAGAGCCGCGTTCCCGCGGCTGCGAACGGACCGCGGACATCCGGGTGGTGACGGTGACGGTCCGTCACCGACCCTAGGGCGCGGGGCGCTCGCCGCATCGGTCGGTGGACGGACCTTCACCCGAACTGAGTAGACCGGGGGCGGTGCGCCTCCGAGTTGCCCCCGGTGTGCCCTAGACCAGCTTGGACAGGGCGAGGGCGAGCCCGCTCGCGGCCGCCGCCTCGGCCGGGGAGTTGACCTCGTCGTCCGGGCTCCGGTCCTTGACCACCGCGATGGAGTAGAGGTGTCCGGAGGAGACGAAGTACACCTCGGGTCGGAAGCCGTCCTTGCGCTCGACCAGGTAGGCCTCCTCGCCGACGCCCGGGAGCGGGGTGAGCTTGTAGTCCGGGTTGGTCCTCAGTCCGGCGAGGACGGTGGGGGAGGTCTCCCGGATGTGGACGTAGGACTGCGGGGAGCCCCAGGTGCAGCCCCAGACCTCCTTGCCGTCCACCTTGTCGGGGTGGGTGCCCCTGAACGGGCCGGCGGTGCCGACGGCGGCGACGACCTGCGGGGAGGTGAGGAGGGTGCAGGCGTCCGCGGGGCGCTTGGTGGTGCCGGCCGGGGTGGTGGCGGCCGTGGGAGTCGGTGCCGGCGTGGCCGAGGGCGGTGCGGCGGGGGTGGTGGCCACCGGGCTGTTCGGGGTGCCGGGGGCCGTGCCGGTGGCGGGCGCCGCGGCGGTGCCGACGCTGCTCGGCGGGGCGGAGGCCGAGGTGGATCCGCCGCCCGAGGACGAGCAGCCGGCCACCGCGACGGCCGCGAGGGCCAGCGCGGGCAGCCAGGTGTACCGGCGGCCGGCCGAGATCGGTGTCCTGCGGTCCATGGAACCCCCTCCGATGGTCGTCCACCGGTGCGGCGGACTGCGTGGTGGCAGGATCCTACGGCCGGGAAGGGGCTGATATTTCCCGTTCCGGCTACGGGAGTTGGACAACCCGGTCACGGGCGCCGGGGCAACCCGGTCACGGGCGCGGAGCCGGCGCCTCCGGAGGCCGGAACGGCGGTCCGGGGCACGGGGGTGGTACGCGAACGTGCGGCCGGGCTCCCGGCGGCGCCCTCGGCCGACCGACTGACCAGGCCGGATGCGGAACCCCTCCATACCAGTGCGGTCGGGTCGCTGTCGAGGACCGGAGGGCGTCTTCCCCGGACGGGTGACGTTCTGGTGAAAGTGGTCATGCCAGGAACGGCGGCCCGGCATCCTGAGCCCGTGATCAGGCGGATCCCGGGACGGGGCGGGTCGCGCGACCAGTGGGACACCTGAGGGACGGAGGCCCTGACAATGAGCACCAACCTGCCGGAGACCGTGGTCGAGGCCCCGGCCGCGCTGCCCGCGCCGCCGAGAGTCGTCGACGACCTCGCCCGCGACCTCACCCATGCGGCAGCCGCGGTCCGGGCCGCGTCCCGGGGCGGCCGGAGCGGGGGGGACCTCGCGGTGGCCGCGTACACCGCGGTGGTGTGCACCGGGCGGTCGGCGGCCCGCGCCCTGGAGGAGGCCGCCGCCTGGTGCCGACAGGCACCCGAGGCCGAGGTGCACTCGCTGGCCTGGGCGCGCGTCCCCGGCCATCGTGACGACGTCTTCGAGTACCGGGTCACCCTCGCCGTCAGCTTCCCCGACCGGGAGACCGGCGAGCACTCCGGGGACACCCACCACGCCCGGCGCTGACACCGGGGAAGTCCTCGTCGGAGGGCCGATCGGCGGGGGCCGGGTGTGCTGGGAACGGCCGATCGGCGGGGACTGCGCCGGTCGGACCGTCGTTAGACTCACCCCATGAACACTGGGGGAACGAACGACCCGGCGCCGGAGGCCCGGGGGCTGACGACCGAGGACCGCGATCCGGAGCCGGAGGAGCGCGAACTGTCGACCGGCCTGGCCGTGCTGGTCACCGTCCTCGCCGCGGTCTGTGGCGCGCTGGTGCTGCTGCTCGTCCTGCACGGGCTGGGGTGGACGGCTCCCGGCCTCGGCTGGCTGGTCGCCGAGGGCGCCGTGAAGATCGGCGTCGGCGGCACGGTCGGACTGGTCGCCGCCCTCGGCTGGCTCCGGGCCCGCCGCGCGGAGCGGCGGACGGCCGACGCTGCCTGAGGCGCCCGGGCCGGACGCTGCCTGAGGCGCCCGGGCCGACCCTGGGATCGGCCCGGGCGCGGGAACTCAGTCCTGCGCGGCCGTCGCGCACTCGGGGTGGCCCCAACCGCCGCCCACCTTGGTGATCTTGTCCCCCTTGGCGTAGGGCCGCGAGCACGGGCAGGTGCCGGGGAAGCGCGCGGACAGCGTCGGAGCGCCGCCCGAGGACCGGCGTTTCGCCGCGGCCGGGGAGGCGGTACCAGCGCTCCGGGCTCCGCTCCGGGCCGCGCCGCCGCGCGAGGCTCCCCCGCGGGCGGGGCTGCTCGCGGCAGGGTCCGGCACGGGGAGGTCGGCGGCCGTCCCGCCGGCGGCCTCCTGGGTGCGGGCGGCGTCACTGGCGGCCTTGTCGGCGACGGCGTTGAGGGGGTCGCCGTCCACCTGGTGGGCGGGCACATAGACGAAGGTGACGTCCCGCCCGTCCAGCAGCTCGTCGATCCGCTGGATCAGCTCCTGGTTGGCGACCGGCTTGCCCGCGGCGGTCTTCCAGCCGTTGCGCTTCCAGCCCTTCAGCCACTTGGTGACCGAATCACGGGTGTAGGTGCTGTCCAGCCGGACCTCCAGCGGCACGGCGGCGTCCGTGGCGGCCAGCAGCCGCTCCAGCGCGGTGAGTTCGCCCACGTTGTTGGTGCTGTGACCCAGCGGTCCGGCCTGCCAGCGCTGCGGCACCCCGGCGCTGTCCGCCACCACGTAGGCCCAGGCCGCCGGGCCCGGGTTTCCCTTGGCCGCCCCGTCACAGGCGGCAATGATTCGGTCGTTCATACGGCGATCATGCCAGGACGGGAGGTGTCCCCCGGACCACGGCGGGCCGCGTGGGCTACGGCGCCCGCCGCGAGGGCACTCCGGTCCCGTCGGCCGCCGCGGCGTCCGGTGCGGCGTCCGGTGCGGCGTGCGGAGTGCCGCTCGGCGCGGCGTCCGGAGCGGCGTCCAGGCGGTCCGCGAGCGTGTTCCACGGGCGGCAGTCGACCACCGGGAGGCCGTTCCGGCGGGCCTCGTCGGCGAGCCAGTGCGAGTACCGGGCGCCTACCTCGGCGCGCCCGGTCCGGTCGCCGCCCGCCGGTTCGCGCGCCGCGTAGTTGGCGGCGATCCGCTCCGCGTCGCCGTCGTGCAGGAACACCGCCCGGACGTCCCGGCCCGTCGCCCGCCCGAGGGCGACCGCCCGGGCGCAGACGGCGGGGGTGAGGTAGTCGCCCTCGATCACGGCCGGGACGGGGACGGTCAGCCGGTTGCGCACCACGCCCAGCGCGGCCGGTTCCAGCGCCTCGGCGGTGGCGATCTGGAGCTCCAGCACGCGTTCGGGCGGCCAGGTGTCCTCCGGCCGCTCGGGCGCGGTCGGACCGTCGAAATGGTGCAGCGCCGGGTGCTGTTCGGCGGTGGTGAGCTCCTGGAGGGCGGCGACCACGTCGTCGAACTCCACGACGAAGGCGCCCGTCGCCCCGGCGATCCGGGCGGCCGCCGCACTCTTCCCGACGCCGGAGGCGCCACCGAGCAGTACGAGTTCCCAGGTCCGTTTCGGCATCCGATGACACTATCGTGCGGGATCCGGCCGGATCATCCGGATTTCCCCGCCCGCCCGCCGGTCCACCGCTTCACCGGTCCGTCACGCCCGGGCGGTGAGCACGGGCTGGTAGTAGCCGCTGGACTCCGGGCTGTGCCAGGTGATGTCGGTGAATCCGGCCCCGGCCACGAACTCCGTCAACTGCGAGCGCGTCAGCGCCCAGTAGGTGGTCCTGCGGATCCGGACGTCCCAGGTGCCCTTCGCGGGGACGAGCTGGAAGTGTTCCAGGTCGTAGCGCTCACCGTCCTCGTGCCACTGCCAGAGCTGGAAGGTGACCACCTTCCCGTCGTTCGTCTCCGAGACCTGCGGAGGCGTCGCGGCGGGTCTGGCCCGCCGCGCCTCGTCGTAGTCCCGGACGGTGACCATCAGCAGCCCGTCGTCCCGGAGGACCCGCCTCATACCGAGGAGCGCCGCCCCGAGGTCCTCGCCGGAGAGCAGGTGCGGCAGCGAGTTGTCCGCGCAGACGACCGCGTCGAAGGCCCCGTCCGCGAACGGCAGTCGGCGCATGTCCGCCGCGGCGGTCGGAAGCCGGCCGCCCCTGGCCGCCGCCTCGGCCGAGGCCCGTGCGGCGGCGGCCGGACTGAGGTCACTGCCGACGACCCGATGCCCGGCCGAGGCCAGGCCGATCGCCTGGGTGCCGATCCCGCACGAGCAGTCCAGCACCCGCTGCGCCCCGGGCCCAAGACCTTGGCGGACCAACTCGCCCAGCACCTCGGCCTGATGCGCCACACTCGCGTCCCAGTCCCGGAACATCAGGTGGTAGTCGCGGGCCAACTCGTCGTAGAAATCCCGCACGGAGAACTCGGACATTTACCCACCCTTTGGTCGTCAAGGTGATGAAGCTCGTTGAGCGCGGCTCCGCCCGCCTGCTCCAGCGGTGCCTGGTGGCCCTGTCGCGAATGTGTTCAGCGGCTACGCCTGTCGCCGCACTTCAGCCTTGGCCCCTACTTCGAGGAGTTCGCAGACCGTGGCTTCGGCCAGGTCCTCCGAAACGTCTTCGAGGATGGTCGCCGGAAGACGATCCAGGAGGGACCGGCTCTGCCACAGGCTCAGCCCGGTCCGCCGACGAAGCACCTTCACGACCTCGATCACCTGGGGTCCGAAGTCGGTCAGAACCACTGCGGTGGGCACGTTGTCGCAGATCAGCACGAAGTACTCGTCCGCCAAGGTGCCTCCTCGGTCCAAGGGTTGGACAGCAGCTTAGAACGGACGTCCGATGATTCGCGGGCATTTTGTCGGCGGTGGATGCGAGAACGCTTGTCCCGTCTCCGACGGTCCGGTCGGCTCGTCGATGTCGACTCCGGGCAGATCCAAGTCGGCCCGCTCGACGACATCCGGACTGTTGACCACCTCGACCTCAGCAAAGGTCTCCATGACCTCCCGGACCGACCGCGCGTGGGCCCACCACTCTCAAGATCCTCTTCCGCTCTGCCCGACGTCTCGATGGATATGGTCGCCGCAGGTCACAGGACTACCCACGGACCGGCTCATCCGAGACGGGAAAGGGCAGCGGCCAGCGCCGGAACGTCGACCGGGCCGGTGGTGTCCACGCGGTGGACGATTCCCAGTCCGAGCGGCTCGCCACTGCGGGACCACAACTCCCAGTCCCCGCCGAAGCCGCCGAGGCGTTCGGGGTGCACCGGGTGCCGTTCGGCCATGCGCTCGGCGAACCGGCGGCGGGCCACGTTCAGCGGTACCTCGCACCAGACCTCACGCACTTCCGCCACGCCCGCGCGTAGAAGGCCGGCCTTCACGATCGGTCGCAGGTGGGCCAACCAGGGGCTCTCCAGAACGGCCCCGCCCCGCGCGTCGCCGAGCAGCGTCCACAGGGTCTCGCCGGCGGCAACGCCCAGGATCCGGCTCCACTCGTGGTCGGGACACTCCGGCGTCCGAAGGCCCGCCAGCGTGTCCGCCAGGGTTTCCTTGATCGCGTCCTTGCTGAAGAGCGGAAGGCCCATCTCGGCAGCCAGGGCTCGCGCGAGCGTGGTCTTCCCCGCTCCGGGAAGTCCGTTGACCAGCACTGTGACCATCCGACGACCCTATCGTCGGACACCTGGCCGGGCCGGGCCGGGCCGGGCTTGGCCGGGGCCGGTGATCCCAGTCGCCGGGTGGGGCGGTTCCTCAGGGGTGAGGGTGTCCGGCCTGGGGCGGCTCGGGGTGGTCGAGGCGCTGCTGCCAGGTCGTGAGCAGGAGCTCCAGGGCGGAGGCCTCCTCGGGGGTGAGGACGCTCAGCAGGCGGTGCTCGTTGCGCATGTGGGCCGTGAACGCCTCGTCGAAGAGCCGTCGGCCGGCCTCGGTGAGGGCCACCACCCGGCCCCGGCCGTCGGTCTCGCTGCGGCGGCGGGTGACCAGGCCCGCCCGTTCCAGTCGGTCGACCCGCTTGGTCATGGCGCCGGTGGTGACCATGGTGTGGGCGGCGAGCTCCCCGGGGGCCCGCTCGAACGGCGCGCCCGCCCGGCGGAGTGCGGCGAGGACGTCGAACTCGCCCTCGCCGAGGCCGTAGCGGCCGTAGACCAGGCAGAGCTCCTCGGTCAGCCGGCCGGACAGGCGGTGCAGGCGTCCGATCACCGCCTGCGGGGAGACGTCGAGGTCGGGCCGTTCCCGGCGCCACTCGGCCTGGATGGTCGCCACATGGTCGGGGGGCGCGGTGTCGGTTGCTGCGGTGGCAGTGGTCGCGGGGGTGGTTGCCGTGGGGTTGGCAGGGCCGGTGGGGGTGGCGGGGCCGGTGGGGGTGGGTGCCATGGCTCCACCCTAGCGCAGTAGCTTCTGTGGAAGGTATATTGTCTTCCATGGAAGCCAGTTTTCGGTGGGTGCTGCTGACCGCCGTCGCGCCGGTGGCGTGGGGCGCGAACTACTACGTCACCCGCGAGTTCCTCCCGGCGGACCGCCCGCTCTGGGGAGCCGCCCTGCGGGCCCTGCCCGCCGGACTGCTGCTGCTCGCGCTGCGCCCGCGCCGACCGCGAGGGGCCTGGTGGTGGCGGACGGCCGTCCTCGGACTGCTCAACACGGCGGGATTCTTCGTCCTGCTCTACATCGCCTCGCAGTCCCTGGCCACCAGCGTCGCCTCCACCGTGATGGCGGCCTCGCCGCTCGCGATGCTGCTCCTGGCCTGGGTGCTGACCGCCGCCCGCCCCGCCCGGGCGCACCTGCTCGGCGCCCTGGCCGGCCTGGCCGGTGTCGCGCTGATGCTGCTGACCAGGAGCGAACCGGTCAGCCTGCCGGGCCTGGCCGCCTCGGCGGCGGCGATGCTGGTCTCCTCGCTCGGCTACGTCCTGGCCACCCGGTGGCGCGAGGGGGCGGACGTCCTCGCCACCACCGGCTGGCAGCTGCTGGCGGGCGGACTGGTCCTGCTGCCCCTGGCCTCGGTGTTCGAGGGCGGGCCCGCGGTGCCCGCCGGGCGGGAGCTGGCGGCCTTCGGCTATGTCGCGGTGGTGGCGACCGCGCTGGCCTTCGCCGCCTGGTTCACGGGCCTGCGCCGGCTGCCGGCGGGCACGGTCGGGCTGCTGGGGCTGCTCAACCCGCTGACCGGTGTGCTGCTCGGCACGGTGGTGGCGGGCGAACGGCTCGGCCCGCCGCAGTTCGCCGGACTGCTGCTGGTGCTGGCGGGGGTCGCGCTCGGCCGCCCGCGTGGCGGTGCGGGGGGTGGCTCGGGGGGTGCTCCGGAGGGTGTTGTGGAGGGTGTTTCGGAGGGCCGCCCGGGGGGTGGCCCGCTCGGGCGTGTCGCGGCGGCGGGTGTGGCCGGAGGGGGAGGGGGCGGCGCCGGTGACGGTGGTGGCAGTGGTGGCAGGAGTGTTCGGGATGCTCCCGAGTGACGTCGGTGCTTGCGCGAACTTCCCTGCGTTCACCAGAAGTTGGCCACCTGGTGCGGATCGGACCGGTAGGAATGGGAGCGCCCGACCCGGCCGGGGCGGGTGGAGGGGACGGGGCGCGAGGGGCTGGACGGACCGTGCCCGGGCGCCGCGGGGGAGCCCCCTCCGGTTTTCCCGTCTTCTGCGAGCAAGGGACCCGATGCGTTCGTTCACCAAGACCCTGCCCGTCCTGCTGGCCGGCGTGGCGCTCACCGTAGCCGCGCTGGCGTCCCCCAGCGGGGCCGACGCGGCGACCGCCGAAAGACCCCACGGTCTGGAGGTCGCCGTTCCGGCCTACGTCCTGCCCGGCGAGCCCATGCTGACCGCTGCGGCGAGCGCCCGCCCGGCACCGTCGATCGTCGTCCTCAACCCGTCCAACGGCTACGCCCCCTTCGACGCGGCCTGGCAGGCGCAGGCCGACGCGCTGCGCGCCGGGGTCACCGCGCACGGCACCGCCACCCGGGTGCTGGGCTACGTCGACACGGGCCACGGCTCGCTCCCGCCGTCCGCCGTGCGCGCGGTCGTCGACAACTACCTCAGGACGGCCGACCACCGGCTGCACGTCGACGGCATCTTCTTCGACCAGACCGGGCGCGACTGCGGCCCGGGCAACACCGCCCGCGACTACTACGCGGACCTGCGCCGCTACGTCCAGGAGACCGTCTACGCCGTCGCCCCGCAGGTCCAGGACCTGGTGGTGAACAACCCCGGCACCGCCGTCGCCGACTGCTACCTCGAACCCGGCCACCGCACGGCCGACATCTTCGTGACCTTCGAGGGCGACTACGACGACTACACCGGCGCCTGGTTGGGCGGCAACGTCTTCAACGCCACGGCGGGCTACTACTCCGGCGCGGCCCTCGACGCCAGCGGCACGGCCTTCTGGCACCTGGTGTACGACACCCCGGACCGCGCCGCGATGCGCACCGCCCTCGACGCCGCCTTCACCCGGGGCGCCGGCTACGTCTACGCCACGGACGACGCGCTGCTGGTGCCCTGGGACGACGCCCCGGGCTGGGGCTTCGCCGCCGAGACCGCGTACGCGGCCGCGAAGGGCTGACGGGCGCCGGTCGGCCGGCCCGGTCGAGGCTGCTTCGGTCGGTCGCCGGTCCGGCCGGTCCGGCCGTTCCCGCAGGGGTATTCGTGCCCCTGCGGGAACGGCCGGGTACGGCGTGGAGGGGCGACGTGGGGGCGGCGTGGAGGCGTGGAGGGGTGGAGCGGAGCGCGGTCGGGCCTCAGTACTCCCGGTCCCGACGGGCGGCGGTGACGGTCCAGGAGATCGTGATCACGACCGCGAGTGCCAGCAGGACGGCGCCGAAGCCGATCGCCGTCCAGCCGCCGCTGGTCAGACCGTCCAACTGCTCCTGGTAGGTCGTGTCGTGAGGCTCCGGCATGCCGTCACCGAAGGAGCCCTTCACCTGGACGTGGCAGACGTCGCCGGGTGACATGGGCCGGCCGTAGCAGGTCGGCTCCGCACTGTTCAGCTTGTCGACGCCCATGAGGACCAGGCCGACGCCGGCGATCAGCAGGACGAGTGGGATCAACATCTGGAGAGCCTCCCCGGATTCCGCCGACTCCGCCGACCCTGCCGTCTCTGTCGTCTCCGCGCAGCTGCGGCGGGCGGCCGGTGCGTACGCACACGCGCTTCGACGCGCGGGAGGCGTGGGGCGGTTCCGTTCGGGGGCGGTTCTGTTCGGAAGCGGTTCTGTTCGGCTGGTTCCGTTCGGGTGGCTCCGTTCGGGGACGCGGCTGCGACGGGTGCGGGGTCTCAGTGCAGGGGGACGGCGTAGACGGGTTCCGGTCCGAAGGCCGTGAAGCCGGTCCTGCGCAGGATCGGGCCGGACGTGGTGCTGTTGGCCTTGACCAGGGCCATCGTCGCGCCGTGCGTCGCCGCGTAGGAGAGCCGGGCTGCGAGCACCGCCCGGTAGACGCCCCGGCCCCGCCAGGGCGGTGCGACCACGCCGCCCGTCAGCCGTGCGACCCCGTCCACGATCGAGACGCCGCCGCAACCGGCCGGTTCACCGTCCACGTAGGCGACGACCGTGCCGCCCTCGCCGGCCGGAAGGGCCTTGGCGACCTTCGCCGCGGTCGCTTCGATCCGCTCCTCGGGCGGGAGCGCGCCGCCGAACCCGGTGACCTCGACCGCCGCCGCGTCCCGGGCCGTCGCGAGGTCCGTCGCCCAGCGGAGCGACACGTCCACCGTCGGGGGCCGCAGCGGGGGCGCGCCCCCGCTCAGGTCCGAGGCCAGGAGCTCCAGGCCGAGCTTCACCCGCCCGCCCCGTGCCGCGAGTTCGGCGGCCAGACCGGCCGGGGAGCCGACCAGCACCTGCCAGTCCAGGATCGGCGGCCCGAAGGCGCGGGCCCGGTCGAGGACGGCGTCGACGGCTGCGGGGAGCGGTCCGGTCGGGGTGAAGGAGACCACCGAGAGGTCGAAGGCGACATGCTCGGGCAGTCGCAGGATCGTGTACTCGGCGGTTTCGACCACCTCGGCGTCGTCCGGCTTCCACACCCAGGCCGCACCGGCGGCGGCGACGTCGGTCGTTGAAAGACTCATGCGGCGGAGCCTAGGTGTCCCGATCGGTGTGTACGCGGTGCTGTTGCGAAATCAGGACCCGGCTGTCACAGGGTCGGTGCCTTCTCGGCCGGCGTGAGGGCGAACCGGGAAAACCACGTGACCCGGGGGCGTTCCGGTCCCTACACTCGGCCTCCAGAGACGCACCGCCGTGGTTCCGGTGGCGGTGCGCGCCGTGATGAGCAGAGGGAGGACCGGTCGTGCGACACCGCACCGCTGCCGTCGTCCCCTCGTCCCGGTACGAGGTGATCCTGGTGTCCTCGTCCCTCCGGTGCCCGCTGCGCGGCCGGCACCGGATCCGCGCGACGCACCGCTGACCTCGGGTCACCCCTTCGGTCGTCCGCCGCCTTCCGGCTCTTCTGCCTTCCTGTCTCCTCCTGCCCGTCCGAGTGCCTTGGGCCCTGTGTGTCCTGGGTTCCGTGTGTTCGGGTGCCCGACCGCCCGCATGCCCGTATTGATCGGGGTGGTGTGGTGGTGGTGCGGTGGTGCGGCGGGTTCGTAGGTGGAGCGGACGGGGTGGGGCCGGCCGGGCCGGGCGCGTCGTCGCCGCAATCGCGCTGCCCCAGCACCTCGTTCCACCTCGAAAGGCACCGGGCCATGCGCACCGACGTCCGCCGTACGCACAACGCCGTCACCACCACCAGCACTTCCGCTGCTGCAGCCGCCGTCCTGGCCGGCATCACCACCGTCCGCAACCTTGGCATCCTGGCCCACGTGGACGCGGGCAAGACCACCGTCACCGAGCGGATCCTCTTCCTGGCCGGCGAGACCCACAAGCGCGGCGAGGTCCATGACGGGACCACCGTCACCGATTGCCACCCGCAGGAGCGCGAACGCGGCATCACCATCTTCGCCGCCGCCGTCAGCTGCCTCTGGGACGGCCATCGGATCAACCTCATCGACACCCCCGGGCACGTCGACTTCGCCGACGAGGTCGAACGCTCGCTGCGGGTGCTGGACGGGGCGGTCGCGGTGTTCGACGCCGTCGCCGGGGTGGAGCCGCAGAGCGAGAGCGTCTGGCGCCAGGCCGACCGGCACGGCGTGCCCCGGATCGCCTTCGTCAACAAGATGGACCGGGCCGGCGCCGATCTGGACGCGGCCGTCGCCTCCATCCGGGAACGGCTGCACCCGGTCCCGCTCGCCGTCCAACTGCCCGTCGGGCGGGAGGGCGACTTCACCGGCGTCGTCGACCTGCTGACGATGCGTGCCCTGACCTGGGACGACGGACCGGGTCGGGACGGCCTGCGGGAGGGGCCGGTACCGGAGGAGCTCCGGGCCGAGGCCGAGCACCGGCGCCGACGGCTGGACGAGGCCGTGGCCGGGCTCCATCCGGTCGCACTGGAGGAGTACTACGAGCACGCGGCACTCTCCACGGCGACCCTGGCCGCCGCGCTCCGGGACCTCACCCACAGCGGTGAGGCCGTGGTCGTGCTGTGCGGATCGGCCTACCGCAACCGAGGTGTCGAACCGCTGCTGGCCGCCGTCACGGCCTACCTGCCCTCACCGCTGGACGTCCCCGCGGTGCGCGGATCCGCCGTGGGTGCGGCGGGCTCCGGTGGTGCGGCGCGCTCCGGTGGTGCAGCGGGCGCGGCGGGTGCGGAGGGCGCCGAGGGTGCCGAGCTGGAGCGGGCCGCCGATCCCGCCGGGCCGCTCACCGGGCTGGTGTTCAAGGTGAACGTCACCGCCTCCGGCCGTCTGACCTATCTGCGCCTCTACACCGGAACACTGCGAAAGGGGGACACCGTGCTGGACGCCACGACCGGCCGTACCGAACGGATCGCCCGGATCCTGCGGGTGCAGGCCGACAGCCACACCGAGACGGACTCGGCGGTCGCCGGGGACATCGTCGCGGTGATCGGGGTCAAGGCCGCGCGCACGGGCGCCACGCTCTGCGCGCCCGGCGCGCCGCTCGTCCTCGAACCACCCGTCACCGCCGAGCCGGTGGTGACGGTAGCGGTCGAGGCGCGGCGCTCGGTCGACACCGACCGGCTGGCGGTCGCGCTGGCCCGGCTCGCGGAGGAGGATCCGTCGCTGGTCGTCCGCACCGATCCGGAGACCGGGCAGCGAGTGCTCTCGGGCCTGGGCGAACTGCACCTGGAGGTGGCGGTGGAGAAGATCCGCCGTGACCACAACGGTCTGGAGGTGACCGTCGGTCGCCCGCAGGTCGCCCACCGGGAGACGGTCGAACGCGGCGTCACCGGCCACGTCCACCGTCATGTCAAGCAGGACGGCGGCGCCGGCCAGTTCGCCCAGGTCGTGATCGACGTGGCGCCGCTGGACGGACCGGTCGGCGCGCAGGAGGGCGGGGGCTTCGTGTTCGCGTCCACCGTGACCGGCGGGCGGGTGCCGAAGGAGTACGTCCAGGCGGTCGAGGCCGGCTGCCGGGACGCACTCGCCGAGGGCCCGCTGGGCGGCCACCCGGTCACCGGCCTGAGGGTCACCCTGACCGACGGGGCCACCCACAGCAAGGACTCCTCGGACCTCGCCTTCCGCACCGCCGGGCGGACGGCGCTGCGGGACGCGCTGCGCGCCTGCCGGATGGTGCTGCTGGAACCGGTCGTCGAGGTGACGGTGACCGTGCCGCAGGAGGCGGTGGGCGGGGTCCTCGGTGATCTCGCCGCGCGCCGGGGCCGGGTCCAGGGCTCGGACCCGCACGGCGCGGTGGCGGCGGTGACGGCGGTCGTGCCGCTGGCCGAGCTGTTCGGCTACGCGACCGCGCTGCGCAGCCGCACCCAGGGCCGGGGCACGTTCACCACCCGCCCGGCCGGGTACGCCCCGGCACCGGCTGCCGCCCGGTAGCCGGTAGCCGGTCGTCGGTAGGCGGCTCGGTGGGCTGGCTGGCCGCCGGACCCTCCTCGGGGCGGGTCCGGCGGCACCGCCGGCGGAGTGGCGTGCGGGTGGTGGCGTGCGGGTGTTCGCGGGCCGGGGGTGGCGGGCCGGGGGTGGCGGATCGGTTGGGGCCGGCCGGTCCGTTCGGCGGTTCTCCGCCCGGGAAGGGTGGGGAACCGCCTCTGACCTGCGCGTCCCTCCTCGGTGGCGGCAGATCGAGCGGTTAGCGTGGCCGGGCGGCCGAGGTCGGCCGCCCGGCGTCGTGGGGCGCCGTCGGCACCACCAGGGACGGCAGGCATGCAGTTCGACGATCAGGGCGACCTCGACACCTCGCAGGTCGACGACCGGCGCCGCGTCCCCGGCGGGAAGGTCGCCGTCGGGGGCGGTGCGGCCGGTCTGATCGCCGTCCTGATCGCGGTGCTCTTCGGTGTCGACCCGAGCGTCCTCGGGCTTTCCGACGGCGCGGGAGACACGGGTGCCGGGTCCGGCCGGGGCACGACGGCGGGTGAGGTGCAACAGGTCTGCCGGACCGGTGCCGACGCCAACAGCCGCCAGGACTGCCGGATCGTCGCTGTCACCAACAGTCTCCAGGACTACTGGGGCGGACAGCTGCCCCGGTCCGGTGTGGCCTACCGCCCCGCCGAGACGGTCCTGTTCACCGGACGGGTGTCCACCGGCTGCGGCGCGGCGAGCTCGGCGGTCGGCCCGTTCTACTGCCTGGCCGACCGGCGGGCCTACTTCGACCTCGGCTTCTTCGACGAGCTGGCCACCCGCTTCGGGGCCTCCGGCGGCCCGTTCGCCGAGGCCTACGTCGTCGCGCACGAGTACGGGCACCACATCCAGAACCTGACCGGCACCATGCAGAAGGTCGGCCGCGACCGGCAGGGTGCCAACAGCGCCTCGGTGAAGCTCGAACTCCAGGCGGACTGCTACGCCGGTGTCTGGGCGAACCATGCCACCACCACCCCGCAGGCCTCCACCGGGCGGCCGCTGATCCGCACCCTGACCGATCAGGACATCGCCCAGGGCCTGGACGCGGCGGCGGCCGTCGGCGACGACCGGATCCAGAAGCAGTCGACCGGCCGGATCGACCCGGACAGCTGGACCCACGGTTCCTCGGACCAGCGCAAGGCCTGGTTCACCGCCGGCTACCGCTTCGGCGACCCGGCCCGTTGCGACACCTTCGCGACGCCGAGCTGACCCGTGCCCCGGCCGTGCACTCCTGGCATTGCGTTCCCAGTTGTGCACTCCCGGTGGCGCGTTCCCGGTGGTGCGTCCCGCCCCGGGCGACCCTGTCATCTGTCAGGGACCGCTGCGGGCGGTGGCTTCCTACGCTGCTGAACACCGGCCGAATCCGAGCCGGACCGGCAACTGGAAGAGAACCACTATGCGCAAGATCATGCACACCTTCGCCGCGCTCGCCCTCGCGGCGGCCGCCGTCACCACGATGGGGAGCTCCGGCGCCCAGGCGGCCGACGGTTCCTGGGACGGGTGTCCGTACGGGGCGGTCTGCATCTACCCCCAGGACTCCGACACCAGCCGGCCGCCGACCGATGTCTTCTACAGCTACGGCCCCCACAACCTCCGCAACCAGTACGGCTGGCACTGGGTGCTCAACAACCAGTCCGGCGGGGCCCACGCCCACCTGTGCACCGGCTCCAACGGTGGCGGCTGCGGCTACGACATCGCCGCCCAGGCCGGCGTTTACGCCGACCTCGGCCCGATCAACTCCATCACCCTGGACCGCCCCTGAGTCCCTGAGCTCCTGACCTCCTGAGCCTCTGAATCGGCGGGCCGCTGCCCGCACCGGCTCTGCGCGCCGTCGCCGGGTCCTCCGGGGGGAGATCCGGCGACGGCGGTCGCGATCGGGGTCGCCGTCAGCGGCGCCCTGGCGGCGGGGTCGGGACGCGCCGGGTGGTCAGCTGTACCATCCGTGCTCGATCTGCTGCTGCTTGCCGAAGGTGAACAGGTCGATCCGGTACGGGCCCCAGGAGACGGCACCCACGGTCGGAAGGCCGACGCCCCCGAGGTCGTCCCACTGGTCCCAGCCGGTGGAGTCGTAGGAGAGTTGCCAGATGTGGTTGTCGGCGATCGGGGCGAAGACGTCCAGGCGCCCGATCCCCCGGGAGGAGATCGCCGGCCTGCCGTCGGTCCGCGCGGAGAGGGTCTCCCAACCGGCCCAGGCCCCGTTGCTGTACCAGTTGTGGCGCAGTCGGCCGTCGGTGGCGCGGCCGACGACGTCGATGCGGCCGGGGCCCCAGGAGACGGCTGCCGGGGAGCTGACGGCCTCGGTGCCGATGCTTCCCCACTGCGTCCAGGCGCCGTTGCTGTACGAGCGGTGGAGCAGGGACCCGCCATTGGTGATGAAGAGGTCGACCTTGCCGAGGCCCTGGGAGGAGACGGCCGGGTTCACCGTCGTCAGGCCTTCGCTGAGGTCCTCCCAGGCGTACCAGGTGCCGTTGTCGTACCAGCGGTGAACCACGTGGAAGCTGCTGGCATCGGCGCCGACGACGTCGATGCGGCCCGGCCCCCAGGAGACGGCGGACACGTTGCCGGTCAGGTTGCCGCCGAGCGGTTCCCAGGGATTCCAGGTGCCGTTGTCGTACCAGCGGTGCCAGAGGGCGTTGTCCCCGCCGACGACGAACAGGTCGAGTCGGCCGGCAGCCCAGGAGGACACGGTCGGGGCACTGAGTGCGTAGCCGCCGAGGTCCTGCCAGCCGGACCAGCCGGCGGCGAGGGTGGGATTGGTCGCGGGGTCGAGATTGTTGGTCGGTGCGGGTGCGGGTGCGGGTGCGGGTGCGGGTGCGGTGGCGGCGGGCGCGGCTGAGGCCGCGGCCGGAGCGAGTGCCGCTGTGCCGAGCAGTGCGAGTACGGCCGCGAGGAGTACGGACAGTGGACGTCGTTGCATCTTTCCAAGCCCCCCTTGGACGATGGACAAGTACCTTTTCGATCAGAGCAGTTGGTGATGTCGGTACAAACTAGCAGGGGGCTGGGGGGAGGGCCGGGAGAGCGTCAGGACGTGGTGACGGTGGGGCAGGTGAGGTCGCCGGCGGGGGTCACGCCGGTCAGGAGGTAGGACTCGACGGCGTTGCGTACGCAGGGGTTGGGGCCGGGGTACTGGCCGTGGTCGCCGTTGTCGGCGACGGTCACCAGGCGGGATCCGCGCAGGGCCCGGTGGGCGGAGAGGGCGGCTTCGTAGTACGTCGCGGGGTCGTGCACCGAGTTGAGCATCAGGGTGGGCGGCAGGCCCGCGCCGGTGACCCGGACCCGGGGCGCGGTCGCGGTCGGGGGCGGGGTCGGCCAGGAGGCGCAGACGGCGGCGAAGGCGAGGGTGCGGGCCCCGACCAGCGGCCAGCGGGCGGCGTTCTCGGCACCCCGGGCGGCCCAGAGGGAGAGGTCGTGGGTCCAGGGGGTGTCGCCGCAGGTGACGGCGAAGAATTCGGCCAGGAACTCCGGGCTGAGGTAGTCGCCGAAGACCCTCCGGGCCGTGGTGCGGGCGGCCGGGTCGGCGGCCGGCCAGTCGTCGAGCGCGGTCAGCGCGGTGGCCAGCAGGGTGAAGCCGTTGTTCTCGCGGTAGATGCCCTGGATGGTGCCGTTGTCCAACTGGTTCGGCCCGAGGGTGAGTTGGCCGTCGACGATCGGGTGCTCGCGCAGCGCGGCACGGCGGGCCTCCCAGCGGGCCTTCACCTCGGCGGGGGTCGTGCCGTAGTGGTAGGTGGCGTCGCGGGCGGCGAGCCACGGCAGGAAGTCCTCCTCGAAGCGCCGCTGGAAGCTCATCGGCTGGCCCAGCTGGAACCGCTCCCAGGTGCCGTCGAAACCGATGTTGCTGTCCAGCACCATCCGCTCGATCCGGTGCGGGAAGAGCGTCGCGTAGTAGGCGCCGATCATCGTGGCGTAGGACGGCCCGTAGTAGCTGATCCGGCGCTCGCCGAGGAGGGCGCGCAGCAGGTCGATGTCCCGGGCGGTCTGTTCGGTGGTCAGGAAGGGCAGCAGGCCGCCGCTGCGCTGCTCGCAGCCGGCGGCGAGGGCGGCCGAGTTGGCGATCACGCGGGCGCGGTCGGCCGGCGTGTCGTCGCGGAAGTCCCCGGCGAAGAAGGTGCGGAACTCCTCGGGGGTCTGGCAGACGGCCCGGGTGCTGCGGCCGACGCCGCGCTGGTCGAAACCGATGATGTCGTAGGAGGCGCCGAGGGCGGGTGCGTTGCGCACGTGGTCGGCCGGGCGGAGCAGCCCCTGGCCGCCGGGGCCGCCCGCGGCCGTGATCAGGGTGCCGATCCGCCGGGCCGGATCGGTCGCGCGGTGCCGGGAGACCGCGACGGTGATGTCCGGTCCGCGGCCCGGATGGTGCCAGTCCCTGGGCGCGGTCATGGTGGCGCACTCCAGCGCGGCCTCCTCCGCGCAGGTCTGCCAGGTGAGTTGCTGGTGGGAGTAGCGGGCGGGGGCGGCCGCCGCGGTGGGCGCCGCGACGGCACCGGTGGTGCCGGTCGTGGAGGCGAGGGCGAGGAGGGCGAGCAGTGCGGCGGTGCGCCCACCGGGCGTGGTGCGGCGGTCGCGGCGGGTGGAGGCGCCGGTGGTGGGGGTGCTGGTGGTGGGGGTGCTGGCGGTACGGATCTGGTCTCGTGTGGTCATGGCACGATCCTGACGGTTCGATCGATCGTGGTCGATCAGGCCCGCACCCGTCTTTGCGGTGGTGCCTGCACCACCCCGACCCGGTTGCCCGGTACAGCCGAACATCCACCAGGGTGACCGGCCCGTCGGGTAGTTGACGAGACGCCGTGCCACTCCGCCCGAAACGTACCGCCATGTCGGTGACGGGGTGTTTCGGGCAGAGAGGGCGGGGGGAGGCAAGCCGGTGGGCGGCACTCAGTAGCCGGCGGTGAAGCGGGCGCGGCGGTGGGCGGGCCGCTCGGCCTCGTCGAGGAGGGCGACGGCGAGGTCCTCCATGGAGATGGTCGAGTTGCCGTCGGCGTCGACGAGGAGTTCGTCGCGGCCGAGCCGGAAGAGTCCGGTGCGCTCGCCCGGCGCGAGGAGGGCGGAGGGGCTGAGGTAGGTCCAGTCGACCTCGGTCTCGGCGAGGTAGAGGGAGAGCTGCTCGCCGCAGGCGTTGGCGATGGGCAGCAGGGCGGCGGGGAAGTCCGGGGAGTCGGCGAGGGTGACGCCGTCGCCACCGGGCAGGGTGAGGCTTCCGGCGCCGCCGACGACCAGCAGTCGGACGCCGGCGCCGGCCAGTCCGGAGAGCAGACCCTTGGTGGCGACGGCCAGTTCGTCCTCCCGCCCGGGGGCCGGGCGGGTGGCCGTGACCAGCAGGTCCTGGCCGGCGGCGAGGCGGCGGACGTCCTCGGGGTCGCGGGCGTCCCCGGTGGCGATCCGGACGGCGGCGGGGAACGGGTGCGGGCGGTGCGGGTCGCGCAGCACGGCGGTGACCTGGTGGCCGCGGGCGACGGCCTCGGCCACGACCCGGCTGCCGACGTTGCCGGTCGCGCCGAAGACGGTGATGTTCATGGGTGATTCTCCTTGGGACGGGTCGGGCGGATCGGAAACCGGGAGAAGGGAAGGAGGTGGGGCGGCCGCCCGGTCAGGCGGACTGGTGGGTGCGGCCGTTGGCCGGTCGACCGCTGTGGTCGGAGGGTACGCCGAGGGGCGGGCCGGTCACCGTCCCGGACGGGGTGCGCGGACGCTGGGTCTGGGCGGCAACGAGGGAGCCGAGCACGATCAGCGCGCCGATGGCCTGGACGGGCGAGAGGTCCTGGTCGAGGACGAGCCAGCCGAGGGCGGTGGCGACCACGGGGCTGAGCAGCCCGAGGAAGGTGACCGAGGTCGGAGGGAGGGCACGGATGCCGCGGAACCAGAGCGCGTACGCGACGGCCGCGCCGATGAGGCTCAGGTAGCCGTAGCCGAGCAGGTTGGCGCCGGTGAGGTGGGACGGGGGCGGTCCCTCGACCAGGAAGGCGACCGGGAGCAGCAGTAGGCCGCCGGCGGTGAGCTGCCATCCGGTGGTGGCGAGCAGTGGTGCCGGTGACGTCCAGCGCTTGGAGAGGACGACACCGGTCGCCATGACCACCGCGCCGCCCAGTGCGGCCGCGATGCCGAGGGCGTCCAACTGGGCGCCGGCCCGCAGGACCAGCAGGCTGACGCCGGCCACCCCGGCTATGCCGGAGAGGAGGGTGCGGGGAGAGAGCCGGTCGCCGAGCAGGGCGGCCGAGAGACCGGCGGCGATCAGCGGTTGCACGGCGCCGACGGTGGCGGCGACCCCGCCGGGAAGGCGGTAGGCGGCGACGAAGAGGAGGGCGAAGAAGGCGCCGATGTTCAGGGCGCCGAGGACGAGCGAGCGCCACCACCAACTCCCGCTCGGGAGGCGGCGGGTGAGGGCGATCAGCAGCAGTCCGGCGGGCAGGGCGCGGAGTACGCCGGCGAGCAGCGGGCGTCCCGGCGGCAGCAGTTCGGTGGTGACGAGGTAGGTGGAGCCCCAGATGGCTGGGGCCACGGCAGTCAGCAGCACAACGGCGAGTCGATTCCTTAGCACTAAGCCAATATATCTCAGCGCTAAGGAATCTCCGCAAGGTCCGCCCGGGCGAAGGGTGCTGTGAGGTATCTCACCGCTAAGGCATCGTTTAGGGTGGAGGCATGGCAGAGCGCGTGGATCATGTGGACCGGATCGTGCAGCAGTGGGGTGCCGAGCGCCCCGACCTGGATGTCTCGCCGATGGAGGTGATCGGCCGCCTCAAGCGGCTGTCCCGACTGGTCGACGCCGAGCTGAAGGAGACCTTCGCCCGGCACGACCTCGACTTCGCCTCCTTCGACGTGCTCGCCACCCTGCGCCGCAGCGGTCCGCCGTACCGGCTCACGCCGACCCTGCTGATGCAGTCCGCGATGGTCACCTCCGGGGCGATCAGCCAGCGCCTCGACCGGCTGGAGGCGCGCGGCCTGGTCACCCGCACCCCCAGCGGCTCCGACGGCCGGAGCCGCGAGGTCGAGCTCACCGAGGAGGGGTACGCCCTGATCGACCGTGCCCTGCCGGACCACCTGGCGACCGAGCGCCGCATCCTGGGCGACCTCGACGAGCCGAGGACCGCCGCCTTCGTCGCGGCCCTGCGCACCCTCCTCGGCACCCTCGGGGACGACCCGGAGTGACCGCACCGCCCCGCCGACGGCCGGTCACGGGTTGACCGCCACCGCCTTGAAGAACGTGTAGTGGAAGGACCCGTCCGGCTCGGCCGTGCGACGCAGCTCGGCGACGCCGCGGTCGAAGCCCTCGGCCGTGTCGAGGCCGGCCGCGAGCGCGTCGGCGCGGACCGCCTCGACCATCGCGACGAAGGTGCGCCGGGTGAACCCCTCGGCCAGGTCGGGCCGGCCGCCGTCCGCGTACACCGTGCGCGGGGCGACCGAGACGTCCCGGAACCCGGCCCCGGCGAGCAGCGGGTACAGCCGCCGCCCGACCAGGCTGTCCCCGCCGCCGTCCGCCTGGAGCCGGACCAGATGGCCGACGACCCGCTCCGAGGCCTCGCCGCGGGGGTGGAAGAACGCCGAGCCGTGGTCGCCCTCGATCACCGTGACGGTGCCGCCCGGGCGCAGGACCCGGCGCAGCGCCGTCAGCGCCGCCGCCGGGTCGGCGAGGTGTTCCAGTACGAAGCAGACGAAGAGATGGTCGAACGAACCGTCGGGGAAGGGGAGCCGGTGCAGATCACCGCGGTGCCAGGAGACCTGGGCCTCCGGCAGCTGTTCCGCGACCCGCGCCCGGGCCCGGGCCAGCGAGTCGGCGGAGATGTCGGCGGCGGTCAGCAGCAGACCCGGGCTGGCCTCCAGCAGGTGCACCGTCTGGGCGCCGACCCCGCATCCGGCCTCCAGGACCCGGCTGCCGGGCGGGTACACCGTACCGGCGTGCAGCAGGTCGGCGAGGGTGTCGGCCTGGTCGCCCAGGCGGCGGGCCTCGGCGGGGGAGTAGCCGTGTACGTAAGCCTGGTCGGGGTGGGACGGGGAAGGGGCCGAGATGGAAGTGGCGGAGGGGGTGGCGGATGAGGCGGTGGTCGTCATGCCTTCACCCTCCCGGCACAATGGACCGGTGCACAGGTCCAATGATCATCCGATCGACAGGTCCAGAACGGCGGGCGCGGACTTCCTCCAGCTCGACCCCGGGCAGGCCCCCGCCGGTGGACTCGCGGACTGGCTGGCGCGGCGGCTCCGGGAGGCGATCGGTGACGGCCGGCTCCCCGTCGGCAGCCGGCTGCCCGCCACCCGGGTGCTCGCCGCCGACCTGCGGGTCTCGCGCGGTGTGGTGACCGACGCCTACCGCCGCCTCGGCGAGGAGGGGCGGATCGCGGGCCTGGGGCGGGGCGGCACCGTCGTGGTCGACCAGTTCGCCCCGGGGACCGTTTCCCCGTCCTCGCCCCTCTCCCCGCCCCTCTCCTTGCCCCCGCCCCCGTCGACCGCCGCTCAACCGCCACCTGCTCAACCGCCACCCGCCCGGTCGACGGCGGCCCGCCCCGGCGGCACCCGCCCCGGACCCGCCCACCCCCGACCCGCCCACTCCCGAACCGCCCGCGGCACCAGCCCCGCGCCCGCCTCGCTGTTCGACGGCGCACCCGCCACGACCGTCTTCGACTCCCTCCGCACCGCCTCCGCCCGGATCGACCTCACCCCCGGCGTCCCCGACCTCGCCGCCTTCCCCCGCGCCGCCTGGCTGCGCGCCGAACGCGCCGTCCTGCGCGACCTCGCGGCACCGGACTTCGGCTACGGCGACCCTCGCGGCACCCCCGCCCTGCGCCGCGCCGTCGCGGACTGGCTGGCCCGCAACCGCGGCATCCGCGCCGACCCCGAGGAGGTCCTCGTCGTCGCCGGGGCGGCCCAGGCGCTCGCCCTCGTCGGCGAGGTGCTCCGGGCGGACGGCCTCGACGTGGTCGCCGTCGAGGACCCGGGCTCCCTCGGCACCCGCCAGCACCTCGGCCACCGGATCACCGCCACCCCGCCCGTCCCCGTCGACGCCGAGGGCATCCGGGTGGACTCGCTGCGCGCCGTCGGCGCGCGGGCCGTACTGCTGACGCCCGCCCACCAGTTCCCGACCGGCGTGGTCCTCGGCGGTGCCCGACGGCGCGAGCTGCTCCAATGGGCGGCCGAGGGCGGGCTCGTGATCGAGGACGACTACGACGCCGAACACCGCTACG
The DNA here is from genome assembly GCF_036010405.1 of Kitasatospora purpeofusca. Lineage (NCBI taxonomy): Bacteria > Bacillati > Actinomycetota > Actinomycetes > Kitasatosporales > Streptomycetaceae > Kitasatospora > Kitasatospora purpeofusca. The sequence continues at coordinate 8,717,291 of NZ_CP108561.1, forward strand.
ACCGACCGCCCGTGCCCGCCCTGCGCGGCGTCCTCCCCGAGCAGGTCCTCTACCTGGGCAGCGTCTCCAAGCTGCTCGCCCCCGCGCTGCGCACCGGGTGGGTGCTCGCCCCGACCCGCTACCGGGACGCCCTGGTCGACGCCAAACGGCTCAGCGACCTCGGCAACGCCGCACTCCCGCAGCTGGTCCTCGCCCATCTGATGGAATCGGGCGCCCTGGAGCGCCACCTCCGACTGCAGCGCACCCGCCACCGGCGCCGACGCGACGCCACGACCGCCGCCGTCGCCGCCCATCTGCCCGGCGCCTCGGTCCACGGCGCGGCGGCCGGGCTGCACCTGATGCTCACCTTCCCGGACGGTCTGCCCTGCACCGACACCGAGCTCGCGGCGGCGGCGCTGGCCCACGGGGTGAAGGTGCACCCGTTGTCCTGGCACGCCCGGCTGTCGCACCCGCCGGGGCTGGTCCTCGGGTACGCGGCGGGCACACCGGGCGAGATCGAGGAGGGCATCGCCGTCCTCGGACGGCTGCTCCAGGAGGCGGGACCACCGCTCCCGGGGTGAGGCTGCTGCTGTTACGCCGTCCGGTCGCGGTGTCCGCGGCACCGGCGGCGTGTCCGCGGTCGAACCCGTCGACTCCCGCACGCCGATCGACGATCCTGGCCGTTCCGGGGCCGGATCGCCCGACCGGCCCGGACCCCGACCGACCGAGGGAGGCCGGATGCCCACGCCCCGCCGCGGACGCCCCATGCCACGCCCGTCCCACCGCAGCACCCGTCGGACGCCCCGTCGGCCGGTCCGCTTCGCGCTCCTGGCGCTGCTGCTGGCGGCGGTGGGACCGGCGACCGCGCTCGGCCCGGTCGTGCCCCTTGCCCTGCAGGCGCCGCCCGACGGGCCCGCCGGGCCCGTCGACCCAGGAGCGGGCCCGGGCACAGGCGCGGGCGCCGGAACCCGCACCGCCACCGACAGCGACACCGCCACCGGGGCCGGCGCCGTCGGGGCGAATCCGGTGACCCCGACCCCCACCGGGAGGACCAGCACCGTGCCCACCACCGTTCCCGCCGCCGCCTCGCTCCGGCTCGCCGGCCGTCGGATCGTCTACTCCTACCCCGGCGACACCCCTCCGCCCGAACTGCTCGACACCATCCGGGCGGGCCGCGCCGCCGGCGTCATCCTGTTCAAGGAGAACGCCCCGTCGCCCGAGCAACTCCGGGTGGCGGTGGAGCTGTTGAAAAACGCGGCGCAGGAATCGCCCTCCGGCGCACCGCTGTTGCTGATGACCGACCAGGAGGGCGGGAAGGTCCGGCGGCTGCCCGGGGCGCCCGTCCACTCGGCCCGGCAGACCGGCGCGGCCGCCGACCCGGCCGGGGACGCGGCCCGGTCCGGCGCGGGAGCGGCCGGCACCCTGGCCGACGCGGGTCTGAACGTCAACCTCGCGCCCGTGCTCGACGTCTTCGACGCACCGGACAACTTCATCGACCACTTCGAACGCTCGTACAGCGGAAAGCCCGAGGTGGTCGCCGAGTTGGGCACCGCCTTCCTCGCCGCCCAGCAGCAGTCGGGGGTGGCCGCCACCGCCAAGCACTTCCCCGGTCTCGGCGCCGCGGCCCGTGAGGAGAACACCGACGAGCGCCCGGTCGTCCTGCCGGTCCCGCTGGAGGAGCTCAGGGCGCGGGGGGAGGAGCCCTACCGTGCTGCCATCGCCGCCGGGGTCCGGCTGGTGATGGCCTCCTGGGCGGTCTATCCGGCCCTCGACGCCGACCGCCCGGCCGGACTGTCGAGCCTCGTCGTCCAGGGTGAACTGCGCCGGCGCCTCGGGTTCCGCGGGGTCACCGTCACCGACGCCCTGGAGGCCGGTGCTCTCGCCGCCTTCGGGGACACCGGGGACCGGGCGGTCGCCGCGGCCGGGGCGGGCATGGACCTCCTGCTGTGCTCCGCCCGCGACATCCAGCAGGGCGACGCCGCCGCCGAGGCCCTCGCCGCCGCCCTCGACAGCGGGCGTCTGGACGCCGGGGAGTTCAGGAGCGCCGTCGGCCGGGTCGACAGCCTCCGTACCTCCTTCAACCGGTCCTGAGCCCGCACGCCCCGGCACCCGCACACCCGCACGCCCCGACACCCGCGCCTCCGGCACCCGCTATCCGCTACCCGGCGCACGCCCGATGCCCACCCGCCCCCTGCCGCCCCTGCCCGCCCGCGCCCACCCGGGGTGGCGCGGGTGGCGAGGGTGGCGAGGGGGTGGCGCGAAAGGGAGTGAGGGTGGCGCGAAGAGGGTGCACAGCTGACCAACACGCGCCGATCCTTAGCGGAAACGAGCGGACACGGAGGGTCATCCGGATGGCAGGCTTGCCGCCGTGACTGTGCACCCTCTCGTACACGAGATCGCCGACGCCTACCTGACCCTGGTCGACGCCGCCGCACCCGGGCTGGTCGAGGGCCTCTACGTGGTCGGTTCGGCCGCACTGGGGGACTTCCACCCGGCGCGGAGCGACATCGACTTCGTGGCCGTGTCCGCCGATCCGGTGACGGCGGCGCAGCTCGCGGGGCTGGAGCGCGCGCACGCCCGGCTGGCGGCCCGCTATCCGCGCCCCGCGTTCGACGGCCCCTATCTGACCTGGCACGAACTCGCGGGCCCGCCCGCGCAGGCGGCGCCGGGACCGCAGGTGTTCGGGGGGACGGTCCGGCACCGGGTGAGAACCGACCGCACGCCGGTGCTCTGGCACACCCTGGCGCGGCACGGCGTCACGCTCTGTGGTCCACGGGCGCAGGAGCTGATGATCGACACCGGCCCGGGGGAGCTCGCGGTGTGGACGGCCGAAAGTCTGGAGGAGTACTGGCGTCCGTGGCGGCGGCGCGCGTCGCGGCTGGCCTCGCGGTCGGGGCTGGCCCTGCTGAACGGGGCGGGCCCGGCCCACGGGGTGCTCGGGGTGAGCCGCGCGCACTACACGCTGGCCACCGGGCGGATCGCCTCGAAGCGCGGGGCCGGGGAGTACGCCCGGGCGGTGTTCGACGAGCGGTGGTACCGGATCGTGGACGAGTGCCTGCGGATCCGGGACGGCGGGCGGCGCCGCTCCCGCTATCCGAACCCGTTCACCCGGCGGGCCGACGCGCTCGCGTTCATGGACATGGCGATCGAGAGTGCCCAGCGGCTGAGTGCCGGCCGATTGCCGTTGGGCGAGTAGCGATTCAAGCCAGCGGAGGCTGAGAATCACGCCATCGAAGGCCAGTTTCCAGTCTGATCATCAAGTGTTCGGATCTTGGCCCTTTCCTGCATTGGAATCGCATGAAAGTCTTACGACATGCCACATGTGAAATGTCACATGTGGCGATGCTGATTCCTTGCAGTCAAAGAGAGAAGAGGAGGAGCGGACATGCGGATGAACCGACTCACCCTGACCGCGGCCGGGATCGTCGGCGCGGCGGCCCTGCTGGCCGTGCCGGCGGAGGCGAACGCGGCCCAGACCACCACCACGGGCATCATCGGCACCACCACCACCTGCGGCGCCTCCGGCCTGCAGGCCGGTCTGTCGACCCGGGTGTGCGCCGAGATCACCGGCGACAGCGTCCAGCTGTACGGGCAGATCAGCCTGGCCGGCCCGCCGAGCCCCGGCACCCCGTGGCCGCAGACCGTCGAGCTGATCACCGGCCTGTCCGGCCAGGTCGTCGGCGGCGCGTCGCTCGGTTCGGTCAGCGGGTACACCCGCTTCACCGCCAGCACCGTGCAGGTGCGCGGCGTCGGTGGCACCGTTCCGTGCGGCTCCACCGTGCACGGCAGCTTCAGCGCCGCCACCTACCCGTGGGGTCCCGTTCCGGTGACCGTCGACGTCGTGGTGCCGTGTTGATGACACGCGCCCGGTAGGGCGGTGCGGGCCCGGGATCCCTGGATCCCGGGCCCGCACTGTTGTCCTGTCTCTCGGGCCCCTCCGCGGTTCTCCGCGTCCCTCGCTCTCCCTCCGCTCTGCGTCCGCTTTCCGTGTTCGGGGATGACGACTTGAAGAAATCTTCATCCGCCAGGATGATGCTTCACGCCGCCAGGCGGCGAACGAGCCCATCCCCTACCCGCAGGAGAGAACGGACGATGCCGGTCCCGCTCTACCAGGCGAAAGCGGAGTTCTTCCGGACCCTCGGACATCCGGTCCGCATCCGCGTCCTGGAACTGCTCCAGAACGGACCACGACCGGTGCGCGAGCTGCTGGCCGAGATCCGGATCGAGCCGTCCAACCTCTCCCAGCAGCTCTCCGTCCTGCGCCGGACCCAGCTGGTCACCGCGACCCGCGAGGGCAACACCGTCGTCTACGCCCTCAGCACACCGGACGTCGCCGAGCTGCTGCGGGCCGCCCGGCGGATCCTGACCGAGCTGATCACCGACCAGGACGCGCTGCTGGGCGAGCTGCGCGCACCTGAGGCCCCCGCCGCCCCGGCGGGCCACCGATGAGCCCGGACGGGACCACGCCCAGCAGCGGGGCCACGAGGCCGAACGGGACCACGGGCAGCGACGGCACCATGAACGGTGACGGCACCACGAACGCGCGGGCGACGCTGGAGGAGAAGGCCCGGCGCCGGGCGATGCTGATCCGGGCCGGCATCTACATCTTCGCCACGCACCTGTTCGCCGGCTTCGTCCTGCTGCTCTTCGCCCTCGGCGACCGGAAGTGATCCGGCCCGCCCGGGATCGGCAACGGCATCAGCGCGCGGCGTCCTCCCCGGTGTAGCGGCGGCTGGTGCTGGTCCAGGCGTGGACGCCGTCGACGAGTTCCCGGGTGCCGCGGAGGTACCAGCCGCCCTCCGGGTACCGCAGCACCAGCCGGCGGCGCAGCGACTCGCTCTCCGCGGTCAGCCGGGCGATCCTCGTGCCGACGGACCGGACCGCCCGCGCCCGGGTGCAGCCGCGGACCCGCTGCAGGGTGAGCACGGTGTTGAAGGCCGCGACCTGCTGGCGTTCCTCGCGGTCCGCCGAGTACAGGTCGTTGATCAGGGTCGCCGCATCGGCGGTGTTCGCGCGCAGTCGGCGCAGCGCGGGGTCCCGGTGCAGGGCGGCCGGTGCCTCGCAGCCGTGGACGTGCTCCAGTATGCCCATGAAGGGGTAGAGACAGCTGGCGTGGCGGCGCAGCCGGACGGTCTCGGCGAGGTCGGGGTGGGTGCGCGCGGCCCGGTGGGCGGTCTCGGCGAGGAAGGTCTCCAGGCAGGAGCGCCATTCGTCGGCGGTGCGCCGGCGCCACTCCGGTGACATGGGGGCGGTCTGGCGCTGCCACAGTTCCCGCCAGGCATCGAGCAGGTGGGGGAGGGGGCTGCCGACCGGGACGGGGCGGCCGGCGGCGACGGCGAGCAGCGGTCCGACGACGGCGCGTGCCTCGGCGGGGTCCCGTCCCGGCGGGCCGTCGAAGCGGTCGTCGAGGATGGTGAACCAGCCCAGGATGTCGACCAGCAGGTCCAGTTCCGCGCCGCGGGCGCGGGGGTAGGCGTGGCCGATCAGCTCGGGCAGTGCGTAGGACTGGTAGCGGGCGAGGTCGGCCGGGGCGAGCAGGCCGTGGGCGAGTGCCCAGTCGCCGTGCCGGGCGGTGGCGGCGGTCAGTTCGGCCGGAGTGCGGGCCTCCTCGGTGCCGGGCCGGAGCAGCGGGCGGACGGCCGCGCCGGTGCGGCCCGCCGGTCGGGTCGGCGCCGCGGTGCGGGGGGCCAGCATGGGCCGGGGGGTCGCGGTGGCGGGCCCGAGGAGGACGAGGCGCCGGGGTTGGGCCAGGGCCCGGACGGTGCCCGCGCCCGGGGCGAGGGCCTCACCGCCGCCGCCGCCACCGCCACCGCCGCGGGGACGCGGGCCGGTTCGGTCGGAGCTGCGCGAAACGGTTCGTGCCTCGGAGACGCGTGAAGCGGTGCGTGACTCCGGACTACGTGACTCCGGCGTACGTGACTCCGGCGTACGTGACTCCGGAGCACGTGACTCCGAAGTTCCTGAGTCGGAGGAGCGCGAAGCCGTGCGCGAAGCGGTGCGGGCGACCGTCCGGGCGGCTGTCCGCAGGGCGCTGGTGTGCAGCGCCGCCGGGTACGAGCGGCTGGGCGCGGACCGACCGGGCAGTACCGTCGACCGGGCGGGCAGCAGGGTCGACCGGCGCGGGCCGGCGATCGGCAGGCACCGGGTCGGCGTGTCCTCCCGGCCGCCCGGCGGGGGCGTGCGGCGCGTGCCTGGGGCGTGCGGCGCCCGGTTGCCGCCGCGCGGTGCGAGCCGGACCCGCAGGCCCTGGGCCTGGACGGTCGTCCAGACGACCTCGCGGGCCCGAGCGTTGGGGACGGCCGTCGGGCGCCAGCGGCGCAGGATGGCGGCGGCGGCCACGGTCAACTCGGCCCAGGCGAAGGCCTCGCCGATGCACTTGTGCTTGCCGGCGCCGAACGGGAGGAACGCCTGGCGGGCCGCGGCGGTACCGCCGGTGCCCGTTCCCTCCGCCCCGTCGGAGTCGTACCAGCGGCCGGGGTCGAACCGGAGCGGGTCGGGGTGGAGCGCGGGGTCGCGGTGGACGGCGGTGAGGCTGTAGAGCAGTTCGGTGCCGGCCGGGATCCGGTAGGCACCGAGCGTGACCGGGACGCGCGCGGTGCGCATCAGGAAGGCGTTCGGCGCGTGCAGCCGGACGACCTCCTGGGTGACGGCACGGGTGTAGGGGAGCCGGGCGAGGGCCTCCGGGGTGGGCACCGTCCCGGCCGGGAGGTGCTGGTCCAACTCGGACAGGACGCGGGCCTCGATCCGGGGGTGCCGGACCAGTTCGTCGATCAGCCAGGTCAGCGTGGTGGAGACGGTCTCGGTGCCGGCCCCGAACATGGTGATCGCCTCGGAGCGGACGTCCGCCTCGGTGAGCGGGCGGCCGGTGGCGGGGTCGACGGCGGCGCGCAGCAGGGCGGGCAGGGTGGGGCGCCGGGCCCCGCCCCCGGTCATCGGGCAGCCGCCCCCGGCCGTACCGGTACCGGTTCCGCCGTACCCGCCGGCTCCGCCGCGCTCGCCGTACCGGCCGCCGGGCGCGGTGCCGTTGACGGCCTGGTCGACGACGCGGTTGAGCACCCGGACGGCGGCGTCGAAGCGCCGGTTGACCGGCAGCGGCAGCCGGGCGAGCGAAGGGTGCGGGTAGAGGGACTGGACGATCTGCCCCTTCACCAGGTCGGGCAGGGCGCGGTGGAAGGCGAGGGTGGCGTCCTCGCTCAGCCGGGCGTCGAACAGCGCGCGGGTGACGATCTCCAGCGCGAGGTGGTTCATCTCCTTGGCCACGTCGAGGACCTGGCCGGGGCGCCAGCGGTCGGCCCGCTCCTCGGTGACCCGGTGCATGACGGCCAGGTAGTCGGTCATCCGGTCCGGGCCGAAGGCGGGCTGGATGATCCGGCGGCGGTCGCGGTGGGCGCGGCCCTCGGACATCAGCAGGCCGTCGCCGAAGGCCGTCTTGAGGGTGTCCTGGACGGCGCCGCGGGGGCAGTCGTGGGCGAGCGCGACCAGCAGCGTGTGCACGAGTCCGGCGTCGGTGACGACGCAGACCGTGCGCGGGCCGAGGCGGATCCGGACCACATCGCCGTACTGGGAGAGGGAGCCGAGGAAGCCGAGCGGGTCCCGCAGCAGGGCCGGGGCGTGGCCGAGTCCGGGCAGTGCGCCGGGGGCGAGCGGGGGAACGACCGCTCGGCGGGGCCCTGCCGCAGGGGTTCTGGGCGGGGCGGGCGGTCTACGGGTCTCGTTCGTCAGGATCATGACATCACCTCTCACCAGATGGACCGGGGGACGGACCGGTGGGACGGTCCGGCGCGACCGGTCGGTGTCGGACCGGTCGAACGGCCCGGCGCTTCGGTACCACCGGAGCCGCCGCCGCGACAGCCGGGTTCCGGGGGCCGTTCGACGCGGACCCCGCGCGCGCCGCTGCGAGAGGGCGCACGCCATGGGAAACGCGCCGGTCCCGTGAGCGTTGCGCCGTACCCGGGTTGATCACCCCATCGGTGGAGTGTCCTCAAGGTGTACGCGTGGCGTCCCGATGGGGCGGCCCGGACGGTCGTGCGCGACTCCGTCGGAGGACGAACCGTTCGGGTCCGCCCGGGTCGTCCTGCCTGGTGGGCAGGGCCTTTCGGCCCTCGGCGGGAGGGTGCGCGCGGGTCCAGCATGGTGGCGAACCGAGGAGGATCCCCTGATGACCCGTCTGCGCCACCGGCCCGCCCTCGACGTCCGGGTGGAGATCCGGGGCGAACTGCCCCGCGAGGACGCGGAGTACGCCCGGAGCCGGTGCCTGGCCCTGATCGCGGACCTCGGGCCGGACGTGCACACCGCCCGGCTGCGGCTCACCCGGCCGCGCGACCGGTCGGTGACCAGGCCCGCCGTCGCCCAGGCGGCGCTGGACCTGGCGGGCGTGGGGCGGGTCCGGGTGGAACTGGCGGCGGTGACCGTCCGGGAGGCGGTCGACCTGGCGCTCGGCACCCTCGCCGGGCGCGCCGTCCGGCTGCGCGAGCTGGGCGACATCGGGCTCGCGACGGCGTACGAGAGCGCCTACCGCCCCCAGTACGCGTCGCGCCCGCTCGCCGAACGGCGGATCGTCCGGCGGAAGTCGGTGCTCCTGGCCCGGCACACACCCGAGCAGGCGGTGCGCGAGATGCTGGCCCTGGACCACCGGTTCCACCTCTTCTCGGACGTGCTGACCGGCCAGGACAGCGTGGTCCACCGGATGCCCGCGAACGGGGGATTCCGGCTGGTCCGGGCCCACTTCACCGCCCGGCTCGGCGGCTCGGGACTGCCGCTGACGGAGAGCGCGCACCCGGCGCCCCGGCTGGACGTGCTCGAAGCGGCCCGCCAACTCTGGCTGACCTGCTGGCCCTTCGTGTTCCACACCGACCCCGGCGAGGGACGCGGCCGGATCCTGTACCGCCGCTACGACGGCCACTATGGCTTGATCACGCCGATAGCGGACCCCTACTGACGGGCAGGTAATGATCGGTAAGGGCTGACCGGTACACGACCGACGACGGACGAGCACACCCTCACGCTCTGGACGGGAACTGGGACCATGGACTGCGAAGAAGTCATGCTGACCGTCAGGATCGCGGCCGCCGAGCGGGCCCTGCTGCGCGAACTCGCGCGCGGACACGGCGCCGACATGTCCGACGTCGCGGCGGACGGCCTGATCGATGTCGTCCCCAGCCTGCACGTCCTCCCGGCCTTCCCCGTCCGGCCGGAGGCGGCGGTGCTGCCCGTCGGTTCGGCGGCGGGGGCCGGGACCGGGTTCGGGGCCGCCTCAGGGGCCGGGTCAGGGGTCGGGTCGGCGTCAGGGGCCGTGGACGCGGGGGTGCTGCGGCTGCTGCGGGTGCTGGCCCGACCCGCGCCGTGCGCGCTCACGCTCTGGCTGCCGGCGCCGGTCGCCGATCTGCTCCCGCTGGTCGGCGAGCGGATCACGGCGGTGACCGGGCTGCGGATCGGCCCGGCGAGCGCCGCTCTGTCGGCCGCGCTCCGGTACTGGCTGGCGGGGGATCCGCAGCAGCTCGCGGCGGGCCTCGCCGCACTGCACCGGCAGGGCAGCCCCGGTCTCGCCGCGCAGCGGCTCGACGTCGCGGCCTGAGGAGCACCCCACCGGTCCCCGAGGACCGTGCGGCCCCGGAGACCGAACACCCCCGGGAAGCGAACGGATCCGGCCGCTCCCGTTCGCTCGCACCCCGCACCCCGCACCGCGTACGCCGCACCGCGAGGCCCGCGCACCGCACCCCGGGCGCGTGCCGACGGCATGTCACCGGGCATGTCCCCGGGCGTGCCACCGACCGCTCCGGTGGTCCCGTCCCGACCCCCTCGTCCGCCCGCGCGAATTTCGAAAAGAGGTTTTTGTTATCCGGCCCGCCCCGGCCGGTCTCCGGAGTGTCGGAAGGTTCAGGCCATCACCCCGAGCGGTGGTCGGGACCCTCGCACGAGGAGAGGAGACACCCGATGGGGCACCGGAGCACGGAGCTCCGCCGTCGGCGGCGTCGACGGACGGGCAAGCGCACGGCACTGATCTCACTGGCGGTCGCGGCCGGACTGGTCGCGGGCGCGCTGGGCATCAGCACCGCCATGGAGTCGTCGGCGGTGCGCGACACCGCCGCGGCGAGCGCGGTGGCGGGTTCGGTCGACGGCGTGGGCGGTGCCATGGCCGGCACGATCGCCGACGACGGCACGGGCCAGACCGGCACCGCCGAGAACGCCACCAAGGCCCCCGGGCCGAAGCGCGACCAGAAGGCCGCGCCGATCAAGGAGATACCCAAGGACCAGCCCGAACGCGGCCTGGTCTACGCCGGACTGAACCTGCCCGCCGGTGACCGCTGCGCGGGGTCGCTGGAGGTGACCGGCGGCGAGCTGTGCAGCCACGGCCCGGACGCGCCGCCGAAGGACGTGGACATCCGCAAGGACGTCCCGCCGGTGGCCGCCGCCGTCGCCCAGCCGGCCGCGCTGACGCCCCCGGCCGATGCCCAACCGCCCGCCGCCGCGGACCTGGTGAAGGGAACGATGCCGGTCCTGGACGCCACCACGAAGACCCTGCTGGCCGATGCGGCCGGTGACGGGACGGCCGCCGCCGCGCCCGCAGCCGGTGGCCAGGGCGTCGTCTGCGAGGGTGACGGCAGCGTCGGCAACCGGGTCCAGGTGGTCTACGCGCACACCCCGGGCAACGACCGCTTCGCCCAGTACCTGGCCTCCTTCAAGAAGTGGGCGGCCGACGTCGACGTCATCTACAACGCGAGCGCCCAGGAGACGGGTGGTGTCCGGCACGTCCGGTTCGTCACCGAATCCGACTGCTCCGCCTCGGTGTTGAACATCCAGGTGTCCGACGCGGAGATGGCCGACTTCAACACCAGCAACCGTGCGATCGCGGCCCAGGGCCTCAACCGCAAGGACCGCAAGTACATGATCTTCGCCGACGCCAAGGTGTACTGCGGCATCGGCACCTTCGCCGGTGACGAGCGGCCCGGCCAGGACAACCTGAGCAACTTCGGCCCCTCGTACGGCCGGACCGACTCGGGCTGCTGGGGCGGCCACACCGCCGCGCACGAACTCGGCCACAACCTGGGCGCGGTGAGCAACAGCGCGCCCAACTCCAGCAAGGGCGGCCACTGCGTCGACGAGTGGGACATCATGTGCTACTCGGACGCCCCGTACTACCCGGCGATGCGCACGGTCTGCCCGGACAACGCCAGTGACATGCGCCTGGACTGCCGGCACGACGACTACTACCACACCGACCCGGCGCCGGGCAGCTACCTCGCCACCCACTGGAACGTCGCCAACAACCGCTTCCTGATCGCCGGCGGCGGCACCGGGCCGACGCCCGACCCGACCCGGACCCCGACCGCTTCGCCGACCCCGACGAACTCGCCGACCCGCAGCCCGTCGCCGACCGCGAGCCCGACCGGCACCCCGACGCCCACCGGCACGCCGACCGCGACCGGTTCGCCCACCGCGAGCCCGACCGCCACCCGCAGCCCGTCGCCGACCGCGAGCCCGACCGGCACCCCGACCCCGACCGGTTCGCCGACCGGCACCGGCACCCCGACGCCGACCGGGACCCCGACCGGGACCGGTACTCCGAGCCCCACCGGGTCGACCACCCCGAGCCCGACCGCCTCGCCCACCGGCGGCACCACCGGCCCGGCGATGACGGTCAGTCAGGTCACCCAGACCTCGGCTGTGTTGAGCTGGCCCGCCGTGAACGGCGCGAGCGGCTACGACGTCCTGCTGAACGGCCAGACGATCGGCACCGTCCGGGCGACCGTGGTCGGCGTGGTCCGACTGGCGCCCGACACCTCGTACTCCGTCGCGGTGGCCGTCAGGGACGCCGCCGGAGCGGTCTCCAAGCCCGGTCGCGCGGTGGCCTTCCGCACCTCGGCCGACGCCGGGAAGCCGCAGCCCGGGACCCGCTACAGCCTGCTGAACGGCCTCACCGGCCAGGCGGCCGACCTCTGGGGCAGCTCGCTCAACGACGGCACGGTGGCCATCGCCTACCAGCGCACCGGCTACGCCAACCAGAAGTGGACCTTCGAGGACGCCGGTTCGGGCACGCTGCGGATCAAGTCCGTCCGCTCGGAGAAGTGCCTGCAGCTCGGCGGCAACCCGGTCGCCGGACAGTACGTCGCGCAGCGCCCCTGCTCGGACGCGGCCGGCCAGAAGTGGCGGGTCACCTCCGCCGGCGGTGCGGTCACCCTGACCGCCGATGCTTCCGACCTGGTCCTCGGCGCCAGCAAGCGTTGGTACTACGGCGGTTGGCTGCTGGAGCTGCAGAAGCCGAACAGCCAGACCTACCAGAGCTGGAACCTGCAGAAGACCACCTGACGTCCGGGGTTCGACCCCCGATCCCCGGACCCCGAGCCGGGTGCGGCCGCCGCTGACGCAGTGGCGGCCGCACCCGGCCCGTTCCACTTCACGAGGAAGACCCGCGATGCCCCGCACCCGTCAGTCCCTCGCCGCCCTGGCCCTCGCCGGGGCGGTCGTGCTCGCTCCCGCCGCAGTCCCCGCCGCCGCGCACGGCGATACCGTCCGTCTGGAGGTGTCCGGCCAGGACGGCGGGCACGTCACCACCGTCGCCACCTGGGAGAACGACCGCGACCCGGTCACCGAGCAGTTCGCCGGGACGCTCTCCGCCACCTCGGCCGACGGCCGGGCGGCCGGACCGTGGCGGCTGGTCGCCGTGCCGGGGCGGCCGGGCACCTACACCACGCGGGAGTTCCTGCCGGCCGGGCACTGGCGGATCGTGGTGGACTGCGCGTTCCCCTCGCTCGGGCACGGTGAGCGCGAACTCGACGTCGAGGCCGCGGTGATCTCCGACCCGACACTGCCGACGCCCACCGGTCCGGGGACAAGTGGTCCGGGGACAAGTGGTCCGGGGACAAGTGGTCCGGGCACGACCGGGCCCACGGTCCGGCCCACGGCTCCGGGCACCTCTCCCGCCACCGCCACCGCGGCCCCGGGCACCGCCGCGGCCGCCACCGAATCCGCGGACTCCGACGGCTCCGGGCTCGCCACCTGGGTCGCCGTGGGCACCGCCGCCGTCGCGGTCGCGCTGGTCACGGCCGGCCTCGCCCTGCGCCGCCGCGCCCGCCGTCCCTGAGTCGCCGTCCCGAGCCCGCTCCGTCCCGAGGGCGCCCCGCCGGGCACCGCGCCCGTCCGCCGCAGGGAACCGCCGGGTGCGAACCGGTCGTCCTCCCCCGCAACGGGCGTCACGGGACGTCCGTACCGAGGCAAGGGAGCATGCGGATCGTGCGGAAGGTACTGATCACCGGCGGGGCAGGCTTCATCGGAAGCACCGTGGCGTCCGCGCTGCTGGACGCGGGCATCACCCCGGTCGTCCTCGACGATCTCTCCAAGGGCCGGGCCGAGTTCGTCGAGGGCCGGGAGTTCTACCAGGGGGACATCGCGGACGCCGCGCTGGTCGACCGGATCTTCGCGGAGCACCCCGACATCGACGCGACGCTGCACTGCGCCGCCCGGATCGTCGTCCCGGAGTCGGTCGCGCGGCCGCTGTTCTACTACCGGGAGAACGTCGGCAAGACCGTCGAGCTGCTGGAGTCGCTCCAGCGCAACGGCTGCACCCGGGTGGTCTTCAGCAGTTCCGCCTCCATCTACCGGCCCACCCCGACCGGCCGGGTCGACGAGAGCTGCCCGGTCGACGGCAGCAGCCCGTACGCGCGCACCAAGCAGATGATGGAGCAGGTGCTCCAGGACTGGACCGGGGGCGCCGACGCCGACGGGACGCGGGTCGTCGCGCTGCGCTACTTCAACCCGATCGGCGCGGACCCGCAGCTGCGGACCGGACTCCAGGACCTCGCGCCGAGCCACGCGCTCGGCAAGCTGATCGAGGCGCACGTCAACGGCACCCCGTTCACCATCACGGGTGTCGACTGGGACACCCGGGACGGCTCGGGGATCCGGGACTACATCCACGTCCAGGACGTCGCGGACGCCCATGTCGCCGCGCTGGTCCGGTTCGACGAGGTGGTGCGGCCCGGCGCCGGGGAGCGCTACCGGGTCGTCAACATCGGTACCGGTGACGGCACCACGGTCCGCGAGCTGGTCGAGGCGTTCGAGCAGGCGATCGGCGAGAAGCTGGACGTCCGGGAGGCGGAGCCGCGCCCCGGCGACGTGCTCGGTTGCTACAGCGATGTGACGGCGGCGCGCGAACTGCTCGGCTGGGAGCCGCGCCGGAGCATCGCGGAGGGTGTCCGGGACGCGCTCGCGTGGCGCGCCCGCTGGATCGAGCGCCTGGCCGCCACTGTCTGACGGCAGGCCGGACGCGGACCCGCCCCGCCCCGGCCCGGCCGGGCCGCTCCGGGGCGGGTCCGCGTCGACGCTACTTGGACTCGTCGGGGCCGTTGACGAAGTCCTTGGCCTTGCCGGTGGCGGTGTCGATGTGCCCGCTGTACTTGCCGTCCGTCTTCTCGTCGACGATCCCGGCGACCTTGTCCAGGCCCTGGGTGACGGCGCCGCTGTGCTCGCGGGCGAGGCCGGTGGCCTTGTCGGCGAGGTTCTTGAGGTGCTCGAACATGATGGTCCTTCTGTTCGTTCCGCCCGGTTCGTGTTCATCCTAGCCGCCCCTGACCTGCCGTTTTCCGGCCAGGAGGCCCTGTGGTGGCGAGGTTGCGGGTGGGGCCGGGGTGATTTCGCGGGGACGGGTTTGTATGCTCCACTCTTGCTCTACAGCATTGTAGAAGTTCATCCGAGGGCGCGGCGGAAGGGGTGTGGGGCATGGTCGGGCAACACGCGAGAGGCGTGGGCGGAGCGGCCCCGCCGTCCCGTCCCGGTGGGACGGCGGCGGTCCTGCTGGCCGCGACCGGGCTGCCACTGGCCGGAGCGGTCGCCGGGGAGCTGACCGGGAACGGCGGCGGTCCGCTGTTCGCCCTCGGCGCCGTCCTCGGCACCGGCGTCGCGGCGGCCCGCTGCACCCGCCCCGGGCGCTGGTGGGTCGTCATCGCCGCGCCGCCCGCGGTCCTGGCCGCCAGGGCCGGCACCGCCTGGGCCGCCGGTTCCGACGCTGCTCAGGGCAAGGCGCTCGCCTCGTCGGCCGTGCGCTGGGTGGTCGACGCCTTCCCGGTGATGGCGGTGGCCCTGCTGGTCGCGCTGTCGGTCGTCGCGGGACGAGCGCTCCTCGCGGCGCGGTCGGCCCGCACCGGCCCGACCGCCGACCGGAGGCGCCGTCATGGCTGAGCCCCGCACCGGACCGTTGACCGTCGCCGGCCGAGTGCTCGCCGGCACCCTCTCGGTGGCCGTCCTCGGCGCGAGCGGTCTGGTCTGGTACGAGTACCGGCAACTCGACAGCGGCATGGTCAAGTCGGCCGCGCTCACCGAGGCCCGGAAGAACGCGCCCCCGCACCTCGACCAGTCCGTCAACCTGCTGCTCATCGGCCTCGACAGCCGCAAGGACATGGACGGCAACGACCTGCCCAAGGAGTTCGTCGAGGAGGAGCTGCACGCCGGCTCCAGCGAGATCGGCGGGTACAACACCAATGCGCTGATCGTCCTGCACATACCGGCCGACGGCGGCAAGGTGACGGCGCTGTCCGTCCCGCGCGACGACTATGTGCAGACCGTCAGGGCGGACGGGAAGATGCACAAGATCAAGGAGGCGTACGGCATCGCCAAGGGCGCCGCCGAGCAGAAGCTGAGCGGGAAGGGCCTGTCCAAGCCGGAGCTGGAGCGGCAGAGCCGGGAGGCCGGGCGGGCCGCGACCCTCCAGACCGTCCAGTCCTTCCTGGACATCCCGATCGACCACTTCGCGGAGGTGAACCTGATCGGCTTCTACGACATCGCCAAGGCCGTCGAGCCGATCCAGGTCTGCCTCAACAACCCGGTCGACGACCCGATCGTCGCCCGGACGGCGACCCACGAGGGCGGCGGGACGGGGCTGCGGCTCCCGGCCGGCGTCAGCTCGCTCGACGCCCGGCAGGCGCTGTCGTTCGTCCGCCAGCGCCACCACCTGAAGAACGGTGACCTGGACCGGACCCACCGGCAGCAGGCCTTCATCTCCTCCGTCGTCTACAAGTTGAAGCAGGACGGCGTGGTCGGCGACCTCGGCCGGCTCCAGCGGCTGTTCGACGCGGTGAAGAAGGACGTGGTCATCGACGACCGGTGGAACGTCCTGGACTTCGCCCAGCAGGCGCCCAACCTGACCGGCGGCAATGTGGAGTTCAACACGCTGCCGATCACCGGGTTCAAGAACATCGGCGGCCAGGAGGTCAACACCGTCGACCCGGGCCAGATCAAGCGGATCGTCAAGCAGCTGTTCGGCCACGAGGTCCCGCCGGAGGCCGCGCCGTCCGCCCCGGCGGAGCAGCCCGATCCGGCCACGTCCGCCGCACCGACCGCGCCAGCCGCACCGACCGCGCCGTCCGCCCCGGCCGTGCCGCCGTCGGCCGGGGTCAGGGCCAAGGCCGCGTTCGCGGCGCCCGTCGCCACCCGGACGACGACCCCGGCCGCACCCCGCTCCGCGCACTCCCCCCGCACCGGGAGCCCGTCGGCCTCGCCGGAGGCCCCGTCGACCGGGCCCGGCACCGGTCCGACCGGTCCGACCGGTCCGGCACCGGACCTCCCCATGCAGGGCCCCGCGGTGAAGGCCGGGGGCATCCCCTGCGTGGACTGAACCCGGGGCGCCGTTCCACGACAGCGAGCCCGTTCCACGACAGCGAGCCCGTGCCGGGCGAATGCGTCCGGCACGGGCTCGCTGTCGGTCTGTCCAAGGGCAGGAAGGGCGGGAGCCTAGTGTCGGCGGCCCCGGGTGCGCAGGGCGATCAGGCCGATCGTCAGGCAGCCGAGCGTGCCGAGGGCGAGAAGGGGGAGGGCGCCGGAGCCGGTGCTGGGGAGCTCTCCGTCGGGCCCGGGGGTGTGCGTCGGCCGGCCGGTCGGCTTGTGGCTGTGGCTGTGCGTCGCCGTGGGGGAGGCGGTGGGGCTGGGCGACGCGGTGGGGGAAGCCGTCGGAGAAGGGGAGGCCGTCGGCGAGGGTGAGGCCGTCGGGGACGGCGACGGCGTCGGGACCGTCACCGTGACGTCGGCGCGGCAGCGGGCGTCGCCCTCGCCGGGCGGGCAGTTGTTGCGGTAGGTGCTTGAGGTGATGCTGTTGGCGAGCGCCGTGTCGCTGGTGAGCGAGCCGTGCACGGTCACCGAGTAGGTGATGGTGGCGCTGCCGCCGACCGGCAGGTCCCCGCTCCAGTGCAGGGTGTTGCCGGTGACGGTGACGTTGCCCAGGTCGGTGGCGGCGTCACCGTTGTAGTCGGCCCGGGAGAGCACGTCGGCGAGGTTGTCGTCGAGGGTGACACCGGGTGCGGCGACGCGGCCGGTGTTGGTGACCTTGATCCGGTAGCCGACGGACTTGCCGGGGGTGGTGGAGGTGGGGGTGGCGGTCTTCTCGATCGAGTAGACCGGGGTGTCGACCACGGTGTTGCGCACGGTGTTGCTGGTGCGGGTCTGCTCGCGCTGCGTCTGGTTGCCCTTGAAGGCGAGGGTCGCGCTGTCGTCCAGGACGGTGCCGGCGGTGGCGGCCTGGTCGACGGTGGCCCGGAAGGCGACGGTGGTGCTCGCGCCCGGGGCGAGGTCGGCGACCTGGCAGGTGACGGTCTGTCCGACGGCGCTGCAGGCGGGGTTGGAGCCCGCGACGAAGGTGGTGCCGGCGGGCAGCTGGTCGGTGACGGTGATGCCGGTGGCGGTGTCGAGGTCGCCGGTGCCGCCGTCGGAGTGCTGGTTGGTGACGTTGAAGGTGTAGGTGATGCTGTCGCCGGGGCCGACGTTGCCGGGCGGGTTGTTGTCGGTGGTACCGGCCGGGGCGTTGGCCTTGGTGATCTGCAGATCCGGTTCGAGGGCGTCGACGGCGAGCCAGACGGCCTGCGGGTGCAGTGCGTCGCCGGCGCCGTTGATCCGGAGCACGGCCTGGGTGGCGTCGGCGGGGATCTTGCCGGTGACGTCGATCATGCGGGCGTCGTAGCCGTAGTTGTTGACCGGCGCGGGGTCGCGGGTGGTGATGTTGCTGCCGGTGCCGTCGGCGGCGACCCGGTCGATCCGGCTGGTGAAGGCGTTGTCGGTGACGACACCGGTGGGGCCGGGCATCGGCAGCAGGGTCAGGTTGTCGGTCGAGGAGCCGACCAGCAGCTGGTCGCCC
The DNA here is from genome assembly GCF_036010405.1 of Kitasatospora purpeofusca. Lineage (NCBI taxonomy): Bacteria > Bacillati > Actinomycetota > Actinomycetes > Kitasatosporales > Streptomycetaceae > Kitasatospora > Kitasatospora purpeofusca. The sequence goes on from NZ_CP108561.1 coordinate 8,735,385, forward strand.
GAGATCGGTACGTCGCCGTCGCCGACGGTGACGCCCATGGTGGCCGGCGGGGCGGTGGCCGGGGTGCGGATGCCGGCGAGGGTGAGCGTCGCCAGGTTGTCGGGGGAGCGCAGCAGCTGGAAGCCGTCCCAGACCTGGAGGTAGCGCAGCGGGGCGGCCTGGTCCTGGTAGGCCACCACGAGCGACCAGCCGCCCCAGCAGCCCACGTTGTTGCCGCCGGAGTTCTGCGCGGAGGAGCGCCCGGCGCAGGCCTGGATGTCCGCGACGGTGTAGCTGCCCGCGCCCGCGGCCTTCACCTGGGCGGTGACGTCCTTCACTCCGGCCCCGGCGAGCAGCGGCTCGGGCGGGGTGCCGCCGACCTGCTGGTCGAACCAGTCGTAGGTGTCGGCGGTGACCTGCTCGTAGGCGGCGCCGCCCGGGACCTTCCAGGACACCGTGTTGCCCTTGTTGATGTCCCCGGAGGTACCGCCCGCGTTGCTGGTGTTGGTCGGGTTGAACTGCCAGTACAGCCGGGCGGAGAGCACCTCGGCCCCGGCGGGGATCTCCAGCTGGGCCGAGGACGCGTTGTTCCCGGGGGCGTTCGGGTCGGTCTTGATGTACTTGGTGCGGCCGTTGTTGGTGCCCTCGGTGTCGTTGCAGACCGATCCGTCGCTGTCGTCGCAGGTCAGGACGGAGTTCGAGGCCATCGTCAGGTTGCCGTGGGCCAGCAGGTCGAGCACCGGGTCGGGGCCGATCGGCCGCTGGGTGCCGGCCCCGCGGACCGCCGCCTGGCGCTGCGGCAGGTCCGGTGCCGCGAAGGCCGGGTCCAGGGCGAACGGCGCCGCCAGCCCGGCGGCCAGCGGGACCGCCATGCACAGGGCCCGCAGACGTTTGCGGTGCGGGGAGGGTCGATGAACCACGGGTGGCCTCACAACGGGCAAGGGGATCGGGGCAGGTCCGTCCCACCCTCGCCCGGCCTGCGGACCGTTCGGTCCGGACACGCAGAAACGATCACCTCAATAGCTCAGTGCCCGGGGCTCCGGGAGGAGGCGCGGCGGCTCCCGGCCGGCGGCCCCGTGCGCGGCGCGGTGCGGAACCGCTCCGGGTACGGGGGCGTCCTGAGCCAGAGGCGAGGGGCTGGAGCGAGGTGTGGGGAATCCGGTGGAGCGGGCACGCTGGTGGGTGTGGGTGTGGGTGTGGGTGTGGGTGTGGGTGCGGCGGGTGCTGGAGTGGTCCGGCTGGACGGTGTCGGCGCTGTCGGCGGCGCTGGTGGCGGTCCGCCTCGGTGGGTGGGACGACGGGACGCCGCTGGCGCTCGCCGTTGTGCTGCTGCCGTACGCGGCGCTGGGCGGCGTGCTCGCGCTCGGGGTGCTGCTGGCGCTCCGCTCGTGGTGGGCGGCGGCGGTCGCCGGTGTCCTGGTGGCGGTGCAGCTCTTCTGGCTGGTCCCGAGGCTGGTGCCGGACGGCGGTGCCGCTCCGGCGGCCGACGCGCCCCGGCTGCGGGTCGCCACCAGCAACGCCTGGGTGGGGCAGGCCGATGCCGCCGAGATCGTCCGGCTGGTCCGCGAACAGCGCGTCGACGTCCTGGCGATGGAGGAGCTGGGGCCGGGCGCGGTCGCCGGCCTGGACCGGGCGGGGATCGCCGAGGTGCTGCCGCACCGGGAGCTCCGGCCCGGCCGGGACACCGCGATCTACTCGCGGCTCCCGCTGACGCCGCTGGACGGCTCGGCCTCGGAGGCGGCCCGGGAGCAGATCGCGGCCGAGGTGACGGTCGGCGGCCGCACCGTCCGGCTGACGGCCGTGCACACCTACTACCCGCTGGGTGACTCCGGGCGCTGGTCGGCGGACTTCGACGGACTGCGGGCGGCGGTGTCGGGTGCCACCCGCAACGCCGTCCTGCTGGGGGACTTCAACGCGACGCTCGACCACACGCCGATGCGCGCCCTGCTCGACACCGGCCTCGCCGACACCCACGCGGAACTGGGCCGGGGGGTCGCGCCCACCTGGCCGGAGCCGGACACCTACTTCAGCGCGCTGTGGCCGGTGATCCAGATCGACCATGTGCTGCACGGGGAGGCGCTGCGCGCGGTGTCGGTGACGGAGCACCGGGTGCGGGGCACCGACCACCGCGCGGTGGTCGCGGAGCTGGCGGTCACCGGCTGAGGCAGCGCTCCGCGGCGGTGGCCTCCGTGGCCGTGGCCCCTGCGGACCGGTCGTCGTCCACGACGTGCCGGGCCGCCAGCAGGCGTTCGGTGGCCCGCCAGTACGCGAGCGCGAGCAGGCTGATCCCGCCGCCCAGGGCGCAGACCGCCGTCCAGCCGCCGTGTTCGTACACCAGGGTGGAGCCGATCGCGCCGATCGCGCTGCCCGCCGAGTAGAGCAGCATGTACCCGGCGGTGAGCCGGCTCTGCGCCTCGGGGCGGACCTGGTAGAGCAGGTGCTGATTGACCACGTGCACGGACTGCAGGCCGTAGTCGATCACCACCGTGGCGAGCACCAGCCACCACACCGAGTGCGGCAGCAGCGCGGCGAGCGGCCAGGCGGCCAGCATGGCGGTGAGCCCGATCGCCAGGGTGCGTTGCGCCCGCCCCCGGTCGGCCTGCCGCCCGGCGTGTCCGGCGCCGAGCGCACCGGCGGCCCCGGCCAGACCGAACAGCCCGATCTCGGTGTGGCTGAGGCCGAACGGCGGGGCGGCCAGGGGCAGCACCATCGGGGTGAGCAGCACGGTGACGGCGGTGAAGACGAGCAGCGCGAGTCCGGCGCGGACCCGGAGCACGGGCTCCTCGGCGAACAGCGTGAAGACCGAGCGGACCAGTTCCGGGTAGCGGATCCGCTCCGGGCGGCGGCGTTCGGCGGGGACGACCGAGGCGAGGGCGACGGCCGTGGCGCCGGTGGCGACGGCGGAGACGATGTAGACGGCGCGCCATCCGGCGAGGTCGCCGACGGTGCCGGCGACGGTCCGGGCGAGGAGGATGCCGACCACGATGCCGCTGGTGACGATGCCGACGACGCGGCCCCGGTCGGCGGGGTCGGCGAGGGCGGCCGCGTGGGCGACCATCACCTGGGCGGACACGGCGAGCACGCCGACCGCCGCCATGGCGAGCAGCATCAGCGGGGCGGAGGGGGAGAACGCCACGGCGGTGAGCGCCGCGACGGAGAGGCCGAGCTGGGCGGTGACCAGGGTGCGGCGGTCGAGGTGGTCGCCGAGCGGGACGAGCAGCAGCAGGCCGACCGCGTAGCCGATCTGGGTGAGGGTGCCGATCAGGCCGACCGTGGAGTGGTCGATGCCGAGGTCCCCGGCGACGAGGTCGAGCAGCGGTTGGGCGTAGTAGACGTTGGCGACGGCCAGGCCGCCGGCGACGGAGAACAGCCAGGCGACGGCGGGGACGGGCGCGGAACGCGCAGGCACGGCTGGGACGGGCACGGCAGGGGTGCTCCTTCGCGGCAGAGTGGTTTCAAAGTGCTACCGCGATACCCTCGCACGAGGAGGTTTTAATAAGCAACCACGGATCGCCGGGTCGGCGAGCGCTATGGTTGCAAGGTGAAACCCGCGCCGTCGGAGCCGCCGGCGGCCGCCGGACGAGAGGAGGAGCGGGTGCCGAAACGCACCTCGCACGAGGAGTCGACCTGCCCGGTCGCTCGGCCGCTGGACCTTCTCGGCGACGGCTGGACACTGCTGATCGTCCGTGACGCCTTCGACGGGCTGCGCCGCTTCGGGCAGTTCCAGAAGAACCTGGGGCTGGCGAAGAACATCCTCTCCGCGCGCCTCGCCAACCTGGTCGCCCACGGTGTCCTCGAACTCGCCCCCGCCGCCGACGGCAGCCCGTACCAGGAGTACGTGCTCACCGGGAAGGGGCGGGCGCTGTTCCCCGTCGTCACCGCAATGCGCCAGTGGGGCGAGCGGTACTGCTTCGCGGCCGACGAGCCGCGGGCCCGCCTCGTCGACCGCACCGCCGGCGCGCCGGTCGCCCGGGTGGAGGTCCGGGCGGCCGACGGCCGGGTACTGGGGCCGGACGACACCGAGGTGCTGCTGCCACCGGAGTGACACCCCGGACGGTCCGGACCGGCCGGTCGGATCAGCCGGTGGCCTCCGTGGTGGTGGGGCAGGGCGGCAGGGTGGACGGCGTGGCGGTGGCGCAGGTCGCCGCGGCCGTCGCCGGCTGCTGGGCCGTGGTGGTCGACGCGGCCGTCTTCGCGGTCGTCGTGGTGGCGGCCGGAGTGCTGGTCACCGTCGGCTTGGAGCTCGCCGACTCGGTGGAGGCACTGGTCGAGGTGCCGGCCGAGGCGGACGAGGAGGTGGCCCCGGAGGAGGTCGCGCCCGAGGACGTGGCCCCGGAGGAGGTCGCGCCCGAGGAGGTGGCCCCCGACGAGGTGGCACCCGAGGAGGTCGCGCCCGAGGTCGAGGCGGTCGCCGAGCTGCTGGACGGCCCGGTGGAGCCGGAGGTCGAGCCGGACGGCGAACCCGAGGTCGAGGACGAGGTCGAGGCGGAGGTGGAGCCCGACTTCGAAGGGCTCGACGAGGCGGACGGCCAGGAGGTCGCGGGCGGGACGCCGGGTGCCAGCGGACCTCGCGGCTCCCGGACCTCCTTGTCGACGACCTTGATCTGACCCGTCAGCCGCGCGAACCAACCGCCGGTCACGATGTCCACCAGCACGATCTCGGTCACCGGCCGGGGCGCGGCGACCACGATGACCAGCGTGCTCGGCTGGAAGCCCGTCCACGGCTTGCCGACGTACTTGGCGTCCGAGACCAGCGTCGGCGCCTTCAGCGGGTTGCCGCAGCCGCAGCGCACCCGCGGCACGCCCTGCGCGTCGACCAGCACGGCCGTCCCGGCCTGGAGCACGGACTGGTAGGCGACCGCCGCGCCGCCCTGGTAGCTGTGGTTGGTGACCCGGGTGTCCACCCGCAGGTAGGCCGAGGTCAGCGACCGCAGGTAGCCGGGGACGGCGGACTGCTCGATGCCCTGGGCCGAGGCCCAGGCCCGGCCGGTGTCGCCGGTCGAGGTGATCGAGATCAGCCGCTCCACGTCGCAGCTCGGCTTGTTCATCGTCCCGCCGTAGACGCCGGCCGACGTCCCCTCGACGTTGTGGAGGCCGGTGCTCGCGGTGGCCGTGGCACCGGCCGTTCGGGTGGCGGTCACCGTGGCCGGCGCCGCGGCCGGGGCCTGTACCGCCTCGGTCTGGACCGAGGGGGTGAACGGCGCCGGGCCCGGGTCCTGCGGACCCTGCAGCGCGACCTCGTTCGCGGTCGGCACGGTGGTGTCGTTGCTGCTGCCACCGCCGCTGTTGTTGTTGATGATCAGCACGGCCGCCACCACGGCGAGCGCGGCGGTGCCGGCGACCAGGGCGGCCTTCCGCCCGGAGCGCCACCACGGCGTCGGACGCCCCCCGCCCGGCCCGCCCTGACCGGACGACCCGCCGGGTCCGCCACCACCGGACGGTCCGCCGGCTCCACCGGAGGCCGGGCCCGACGGGGGACCGGGCGGCCCGGACCGGCCGCCCGAGGGCGGGCCGGAGAGCGGGCCGGACGGCGGTCCGGAGGGAGGGCCGAGGGGCGGGCCGGACGAAGGCGGTTGGGAACTCATCGAGGCTCCGTTTCGCAGGCGGCCGGTCCACCCGGCCGGCGCAGGAGGCTCCTGCCACTGGGATCCATTTCTGCCCCGGGTGTCCGTCCGTCGCAACAGCAACAGCAACAGCAACAGCAGCGGCCGGCGGCGGGCGGACCGGTGGCGCGGCGGCGGGCGGGGTGGCGGCGCCGGGAGGCGGACAGGCGGGCGGGCCGGTCCTGGGCCACCCTGGTGGCAGGCGTGGGGGCCGGAACGGACGCACGGGGGACACCGAGCCGACAGGGAGACCCGCATGCACCAGCAGGCCCGTTCGAGCGGGCCGGCCCGCCCCGGGGCGGCCGGAGCACCCGGCGCCGTGCGCGGCTGGCTGGACGCGGTGGCGGTGGTCCTGGCCGGGTTCGCGGCGATGGCGGCCGTGGCCGCGCTCGGCCTCTGGGCGGCCGGGGCGAACGACCTGCCCGGTGGCGGCTTCCCGTACGTGCTCGCGGCCACCCTCACCCTCGCGGTCGGCGGCTCGGTCGGCCTCGACGGCGGGGCCGGCTTCTTCGCCTCCGTCGATGCCGGGATCGTCGCGATGCCGCTGTCCGTGAGCCTGGTCGGCGCGCTGGCCGTGGCCGAGGTGTTCCTGCGCCAACTGCGGTTCCGGGCGGTCGCGGGCGGCCGGGAACTGCTCGGCCGCGCCGCCCGGACGGCGGTGGTCTGGCTGGTCGCGCTCGCCCTGCTCTGCGTCGCGGCCCGGCACACCTTCCCGGTTCCGCTCGGCGGCGGGCTGGTCGAACAGCTCGGCGGCGCGCTCGGGATCGACCCCGAGGTGGGCTTCCACGCGGAGCCCGCGCCCACGCTCGGCCTGGGGCTGCTCTGGCTGCTGGTCGTGCTGGCCGCGACCTTCGCCGTCTCCCGCCGGGCGCCGCTGCCGCGTTCCCTGGTGCCCTTCCAGCAGGCCGTCCGTCCGGCCGGGTTCGCGATGCTGCTGGTCCTGCTCGGGTGCGTGGCGCTCGGGGTGGTGGCCGCGATCGTCACCGCCGCGGTGAACGGGAACGCCCGCGAGGTCGCCGCCGTCGCGCTGCTCGCCCTGCCCAATCTGGTCTGGCTCGCCCTCGGCGTCGGCCTCGGCGGCGAGTGGCACGGCCACCTGGTCGGCGCGATCGGACTGCCCGTGCCGAAATCACTGGCCGCCGTCCTGCGCGTCGGCGAGGGCCAGGACGGCACGGTGAGCCTCGGCACGCTCGCCGAACAGAACGCCCGCGCCTGGTGGTTGCTCCCGGCGGCCGCCGTCCTGATGCTCGCTGCCGGGGTGTTCGCCGCGCACCGCGCACCGCGCGGGGTCCGGCTGTGGCAGCACGCGGTGCGGCTGGCGGCGGCGGCCGCCGTCACCATGCTGCTGGTCGGCGTCTGGACCAGGATCTCCGCCGACTACGGCCTCTCGGTGCTCGGGGTCGGCCTCGGCGAGGGCGGCCTGGGCGACCTGCTCAGCTCCGTCCTCGGCCCGGAGGTGGGCCCGGTCGGCCCGGCCGCCGCCCTGACCGGCGGCACGCTGACGCTCGACCCGGTGCTCTGGATCACCGTGCCGCTCGCCGCCGGCTGGGGCCTGCTGACGGGCGCCCTGGGCGCCCTCGCCGCCACCCGCCTGCCCCGCCGCGGCGAGACCTACTAGGAGTCCTGGTCGACCTCTGCCTGCCGTGCGTCGGCGGCCAGCTGGTCGAAGGTGCGGATCAGTACCTCCCGGCGCTTCCTCTTGTAGTCGGGCTTGGGCTCCAGACCGTCGATGCTGCGCTCCCAGACGGCCATGAACGTCTCCTTCCAGCCCTCGATCACCTCGGCCTTCGGCAGTCCCTCGGTGGCGTGGCCGGCCTGCGCGAGGACGTGCAGCAGTTCCAGCTGGCACGGCACGGCCTCGCCCCAGTACTCGTCGGGCTCGATGCCGACCGGATCGCCGGCCATCGCCTCGGCTACCTCGTCGACGAGGCGACCGACGACGGCCGACAGGTGGTCAAGCGCCGTGTCGCTCTCGAAGTTCCCACTGCCCCACGTGCCCACGGATTCTCCCCGGTCGCTCTGCTGTTCTCGCTGTCGGGGCCATCGAAGCAGGCGGCACCGACAACGGCCGGGGCCGTCGTCCGGTGGGCCGTCACCGCCAGTGGCCGGGGCCGGGCGGGTGGACGGCCGGGAGGGCCCAACCGGGGGGTTCGGGGACGCCGGGGGTGGCGCCGAACGGGGGTACGACGGCGGGGACGACCTGGGTCGGTGGGCCGGCCGTGCCCCACTGGGCGCCGGGAGGGCCGGTGGCCGGGGTGACGGTGCCGGCCGCGCGCAGCTCGGCGACGAACTGCAGACAGCTGGCGAACCGCTCCTCGGGAACCTTGGCGAGGGCCCGGCCGACCACCTCGTCCACGGCGGGCGGCAGGTCGGGCCGGTGCTCGCGCACGGTGGGCGGCGGGTCGTTGAGGTGGGCCCAGAGCAGTGCGAGGTCACTCTCCCGGCGGAACGGCGGCGCTCCGGAGAGCATCTCGAAGACGACGCAGCCGAGGCCGTACTGGTCGCAGCGGCCGTCCAGCGGCCGGCCGGAGATCTGCTCGGGCGCGGCGTAGTCGAGGGTGCCGACGATCTGGCCGACGCCGGTCAGGCCGCTCAGCGAGAGGGACTTCTTGGTGAGGCCGAAGTCGGCGAGGTAGAGGTGTTCGGGGTGCTCGCTGTCGGTGCCGGGGGCGACGAGCACATTGCCGGGCTTGACGTCCCGGTGGACCAGGTCGTGGTCGTGCGCGGCGTCCAGCGCGGACGCGATCTGCAGGGCGAGCCCGGCGGCCCGCTCGACCGGGAAGGGGCCCTTCCGGGAGATGAGGCCGCGCAGGTCGCCGTGCTCGACGAAGCGCATCGCGATGAAGAGGATGCCGTCCGCCTCGCCCGCCTCGAACACCGGGATGATGTGCGGGTGGTCGATCGCGGCGGCGACCTGCGACTCGTGGATGAAGCGGCGCCGGAACACCTCGTTGCGGGCCAGTTCGGGGGCGAGCAGTTTGACCGCGACGGTGCGGCCCAGCCGCAGGTCCTTGGCCCGGTAGACGACGGCCATGCCGCCGCGGCCGATCTCCGCCTCCAGCCGGTAGCCGGCGACCCGGCGGCCGACCAGGCCGGCGGGCAGGCTCGGCAGGGCCAGGGCGTCGTCGTCGGGGTCCGCCGGGAGGTCGGGTCCGGGTACGGGGTCGGGAGCGGCGGGAGCGGCCGCCGCGGTGGGACCGGCGTCGGGCACTTCGGTGGGCCGCGCCGCGGTGGGTGGGTGCGGGGACGGCTCGGCGGACGGGTCCGGGGCAGGTGCCGGCCCGCCGGGCGGCTGCTCGCGGGGCGGCTGTTCATCGGGCAACGGCGCGGGCTCCGGTTCCGGGGGTGTGCTCACGGCCCCACCAGCCGGGTCGGCTCGCCGGCCTCGGGCGGCGGGCCGGCGTCCGGCGTCCCGGCGTCGGGCGGCGCGGCCTCCGGCGCCCCGGCGGCGGGCCGCCCGCTGTCGGGCAGCCGAGGACGGTCGCCGACGGCGTAGGTGTGGAGCTGGAGGCCGTCGCAGTAGGACCAGCGGTCGTGCACCGGATCGAACACCCAGAGCCGCTCGCCGTCCACGACCAGCCCGATCCGCAGGCCGCGCGCCCGGTCCCGGAAGGTCTCCAGGTCGACGCCGCCGGCGGCGAGGTCCTCCAGCAGTGAGCGGTAGCGGGCCAGGCCGCTCTCCGCCTCGGCGAGGGCGGGGCGCGGGTCGGCGGTGCGGGCCGGTGGGCCGGTGGCGGCGGGCGGGGCACCGGGGAGCGAGAGGAGCAGCCGGCCGTCGACCCAGGTGGTCCAGCCGTTGGAGCAGAGCACCTGGGCCCAGTCCCCGGCGCGGCCGAGCAACTGCAGCGGCAGCAGCGGGTCCAGCGGGGACGCGGGTTGCGCCGGGTCCGGGGCGGCCCAGCTGGGCAGGCCGTCGGGTGGGGCCACATGGGTGGGGCGGAACCCGAACTCGTCCATCGGCAGGTTCACTTCCGCAGGGTCGCTTCCGCTGGTTCACTTCCGTTGATTCGCTTGCGGCGATTCACTCGCGCCGGTTCATTTCCGCATGATCGCCGGCTCCTGCCGGCGCAGCAGGGCGAGCACGGCGACGGCCAGCAGCACCGCGAGTCCGACCAGCAGCGCCAGTGACAGCAGCCACCCGGTCCGGTCCTGCCGGAACATCGGGTCGGCGGTGATCGCGGTCGGCAGGACGGTGTGCAGGTCGACGGTGCGGGCCATCGCGGACAGGCCCCAGCGGGACGGCACCAGCCAGGAGAACTGTTCGAGGCCGGGCACGTCGTGCAGCTTCAGCATGGCGCCGCTGAACACGATCTGCACCACGGAGAGCAGCACCAGCAGCGGCATCGTCGCCTCCTCCTTGCGGACCAGCGCGGACACCAGCAGGCCGAGCATCATCGCGGAGAAGGACAGCAGCGCCACCGCGATGATCAGCTCGGCCAGTGGTGGCAGCAGTACGCCGCTGTGCACCGTCACCCCGTTGGCCAGGGTCGGGCTGAGATCGACGCCGGCCAGGCCGACCACCGTCAGTACGGCGGCCTGCCCCACCGTGATCGTGCCGAGCACCACCACCTTGGAGACCAGATAGGCCGAGCGGGACAGCCCGACCACGCGTTCTCGCTGGTAGATCGGCCGTTCCTTGACGATCTCGCGCACCGCGTTGGCCGAGCCGGTGAGCAGGCCGCCGATGCAGAGCGTGAGCAGGCAGTTCAGCGCGTTGTCGGAGGAGAGCCGGCTGCCCGCCATCGCCCGGCACATCACGCCGATCAGGAACGGCAGGGCGATCATCACGGTCAGGAACAGCCGGTCCGCGGCGAGCACCGCCGTGTAGCGGCGGATCAGGGTGCCCAGCTGGGCGAACCAGCCCTGCGGCTGCTCCGGTCCGATGCTGTCGGCGGCCTCCGCCCCGGGACCGGCCACCGGGACCGGCCGTACGGGCGGCAGGGCCCCGGCGGCGACGTACCGCTCGTACTGGGGCGACTCCCGGAAGCGGCGCTGCCAGGCCGCGTGGTCCTCGTTCTCGAACGCCTCGAAGGCCTGCGGCCACTCGGTGAAGCCGAAGAACGGCAGGGCCTCGTCGGGCGGGCCGTAGTAGGCGGTGCGACCGCCGGGGGCGAGCACCAGGAGCCGGTCGCAGACGTCCAGGCTGAGCACGCTGTGGGTGACCACGACGACGGTGCGCCCGTCGTCGGCCAGGCCGCGCAGCATCTGCATCACCGAGCGCTCCATGCCCGGGTCGAGGCCGGAGGTGGGCTCGTCGAGGAAGAGCAGCGAGGGCTTGGTGAGCAGTTCGAGGGCGACGCTGACGCGTTTGCGCTGGCCGCCGGAGAGGCTGGAGATCACCAGGTCGGCGCGGGCGTCCAGGCCGAGTTCGTGGATCACCTCGGAGACCCTGGCCTCCCGCTCCTCCTTGGCGGTGTCGCCGGGGAAGCGCAGCTCGGCGGCGTAGGAGAGCGCGCGGCGGACGGTGAGCTGGGTGTGCAGGATGTCGTCCTGCGGCACCAGGCCGATCCGGCGGCGCAGCTCGGCGTAGTCGCGGTAGAGGTCGCGGCCGTCGTAGAGCACGGTGCCCTCGTCGGCCGGGCGCAGCCCGGTGAGCGCGTTCAGCAGGGTGGACTTGCCGGCGCCGCTGGGGCCGGCCACGGCGAGCAGGGCCTTCTCGGCGAGCGGGAAGGAGACGTCGTCGAGCAGCACCCGCCGGTCGGAGCCGACCCGTACGACGAGGCCCTGCACATTGAGCGAGACCTCCCCGGTGTCGGTGTACTCGACGAGCTCGTCGCCGGAGAGGCAGAGCGCGAAGTGGCCGATGCCGACGATGTCGGCCGGGCCGATCGGGGCCCGTTGGACGGGGCGGCCGTTGAGGTAGGTGCCGTTGTGGCTGCCCAGGTCGACGATCTCGTGGCCGCCGTCGGGCAGGGTGCGCAGTTCGGCGTGGTGCCGGGAGACCACGAGGTCCTCCAGCACCAGCTCGTTGTCGGGGGCCCGGCCGATCCGCACCGTGCGGCCGGGCAGCCTGAGGACGGCGCTGGGCCGGCGGAAGGTGCCGGAGACGGCCGGGGCGACGAGCGAGGGCCGCTCGGCGGGGGCGGGGGCGGGGGCGGCCGGGGCTGCGGCGTGCGGGGCGGCGGCATGCGGGGGTGCGGCGGGCAGGCCGGCGAAGGTGGCGGACGGCCCGTCCGCCGCGTCGCCGAACCGCAGCCTGGTGCCGGGGCCGACCTCCTCGGACCGGATCCGGCGGCTGTCGGCGAAGGTGCCGTTGGTGCTGCCGACGTCCTCCAGCTGCCAGTGGTCGGCACTGGCGCGCAGCACGGCGTGGTGCCAGGAGACCCGGGGGTCGTCGAGGACGATCTCGCTGGTCGGGTCGCGGCCGACGTGGTACGCCCGGCGCGGATCGAGCAGTTGCGAATCCGTGTCGGTGACGAGGACCAGGGGCGGCGCGTCGGGCGCGCCCGGGCGCTCTCCCATGCTTCGGAGTCTAGTCGGGCGGGCCGCGCCCGGCCCGATCACCGGGTCCGCCCGCCCCGGTCACCCGGTCGGGCGGCGCCCGCCGGGGGCGGTCACGGAGGGTGCGGGGCGGCCGGGCGGGCCGATGCCGGAGAATTGGACTGGACCACTGGATTGCCGCCCGGGTACTGCCCTATCGTTCGGGGAGATCGGTACGGTCGTCGGGGCCCTCCGTACGACACGCCACGCGAGCCCCGGGATGGATCCATTGAGCGTCTGGCCGCAGTTGCGCGACACCCGAACGGTCAGAGCCGGCGCCGCGCCCGGGACGGTGCTCCGCTGCGGCCTCGTCGACACCATGCTCGCCGACCTCTCGGTCTCGGTCGTGCTGTTCTTCGACCGGGCCCTGGACGAGGAGCGGCTCGCCGCCGGGCTGGCCCGGGCGCTGGAGCGCGTTCCGGTGTTCGCCGGCCGACTGCGCACCGTCGACGGGGTGTTGGAGGCGGTCTGCGACGACTCCGGTGTTCCGATGGTGAGTTACAGCGTCGACGGCACCCTCGCCGAGTCGATGGGCCGGGTCACCGCACCCGGTGCGCAGCACGTCGACCCGCTGGACGCCCGGTCCGCCCGGACCGGCGACGGGCCGCTGTTCGGCGTCCGGGTCACCCGCACCGGCGACGGCGGCACCGTGCTCGGCTGCTCCTGGCACCACGCGATCGGCGACCTGCAGAGCTTCGCCCTGCTGCTGCGCGCCTGGTCGGCGGCGGTCGAGGGGGAGGAGCTGCCGGTGGCCGAACTCGTCGAGGACCAGGACGCGCTGCTCGACCGGGTCCTGCCCGCCGAGGACTGCGGCCGGCCCGGCTTCCGGGTGCCGGAGGAGGCCGAACGCCTGCTGCTGGACCGCGAGGTGGCCGCCGGACCGCGTGCCAACCGCACCGTGCAGCTCTACTTCGGGGACGACGAGATCGCCCGGATGCGCGAGGAGTTCGGCGCGGCGGCCGGCGTCAAGGTCTCCGCCGGTGACGCCGTCTGCGCCCATGTCGTGCACACCGTACGGGAGTTGGACGGCGACCCGGAGACCCGCTGGCTCACCGTCCCGGTCAACGTCCGACGCCCGCTCGGCCTTCCGGACACCCTGATCGGCAACCTGCTCGGCGACATCCACCTGCCGTACACGCCCGCCGACGGCCCCGGCGCCCTCGCCGGGGCGCTGCGCACCGCCGTGCGGGACTACGCGGAGGAGCACCTCAATCTGCGCTCCAACCTCCGCTTCCTGGCCGAGCTGGGCCGCCCCGGGCTGGCCGGGTGCGTGCCGCTCGGCTTCGACCCGCAGCACCGCCGGTTCAGCTTCTCCAACTGGAGCCGCTTCGGCCTCTACGACGCCAGCTTCCAGGGGCAGCGACCGGTGTTCTTCAGCCCGACCGCCAACTACCCGCTTCCGTGGGTCTCCTGGAGCGTGGAGGGCTTCGGCGGCACCGGGCTCCTCACCACGCTGGTGGTCCCCGCCCGGCTCGCCGCACGGCTGCGCGGGACGGACGGCCGGGCCGCCCTGCACCGCTACCGGGACCCGTCGGACCGGCTCCCGGCGCTGCTCGCGGCCGTGCCCAAGGTGCTCTGAACGCCGACCGGGGGCGGCCGCGGCGGCCGCCCCCGGAGGGTGTCGTGACGAACGTCGATCCAGTTCGGACGGTTACTTCATGACGGCGCGCAGCGCGTGCCGCAGCTGCTCCCGGTCGGGCTGCAGCGCCCGGTCCAGCTCGGGGGCGAACGGCAGAACCGTGCCGTCCGGGCGGGTGATCCGGCGGGGCGGGGCGGTGAGTCGGAACTCCTCGGCGGCGGTGGCCAGCACCTCCGCGCCGATCCCGCAGCTGCGGTTGGAGTCGTCGATCACCACCAGTCGCCCGGTGCGCTCCAGCGACGCGCCCAGCGCGTCCCAGTCGAACGGGTACAGCGTGCGCGGGTCGAGCACCTCGACCGAGATCTCGCCGGCGAGTTCCTCGGCCACCGCCAGCGCGTCGTGCACCAGGTGCCCGACCGCCACCAGGGTGACATCGGTGCCCTCGCGGTGCACCCGGGCCCGGCCGAGCGGCACCGGCGCGAGGTCCCAGGTGACGGTCTCGCGGACCGGCAGCGCGGCGGCCGGGGCGAACACCACCACCGGGTCCGGGTCCTGGATCGCCGAGCGGAGCAGTCCGTAGGCGTCGGTCGGCGTGGCCGGGACGACGGTCTTCACGCCCGAGTGCGCGAACAGGCTGTACGGGTGGTCCGAGTGCTGGCCGGCCCAGCCGCTCCGGGAGCCGGAGCCGGGGACCAGGCAGGTCAGCGGGACGCCCGCCTGCCCGCCGCTCATCAGCGAGAACTTGTGCGCCTGGTTGACGAGTTGCTCGAAGACCAGGAACAGCAGGGACGGGATCTGGAACTCCAGCACCGGCCGCCGCCCGGCCAGTGCCGCACCGACCGCCATCGCGGTGAACGCCTGCTCGGAGAGCGGGGTGTCGACGATCCGCTCCGGCCCGAACCTGTCCAGCAGTCCGAGCGTGGGCCCGGCCATCCCGGCGCCGATGTCCTCGCCGAACACGCAGACCGAGGGGTCGCCGTCCAACTCGTCGGCCAGCGCCCGGTTGAGCGCCTTGGTGTAGGACAGTCTCATGCGACCGCCCCCGCCCGGGGCCGCAGGCCGGAGGCGTACAGGTGGTCGGCGGCGCCGGCCGGGTCGGGGTGCGGCGAGGCGAGCGCGAACTCCTCGGCCGCCGCGAGCCGGGCGTCGACCTCGGCGTCCAGGGCGGCGGCGCGCGCGGCGCCGATCGCCTCGGCGGCCCGGAGGAGCGGGTCGCGCTCGCGCCAGGAGGCCACCTCCTCGGGGGTGCGGTAGTGCAGCTTCATCAGCCGTTCCATGGTGTGGTGGCCCTCGAACCGGTAGGTGCGGCATTCCAGGAAGCCGGGCCCGCCGCCGTTCCGGGCCCGGGCGACGGCCTCCTCGGCGGCGGCCCGCACCGCCTCGGTGTCCATGCCGTCCACCTCGGCGGCCGGGATGCCGAAGGCGGCGGCCCGGCCGACCGCGCTGCCCGCCACCGCGGTGCCGGCGGGCAGGGTGGTGGCGTAGCCGTTGTTCTCGCAGACGAAGAGCACCGGCAGCCGCCACATCGCGGCCAGGTTGAGCGACTCCAGCAGCACGCCCTGGTTGAGCGCGCCGTCGCCGAAGAACGCCACCGCGACCGCGTCCGTGCCGGCCTGCCGGTCGGCCCAGGCGGCGCCGACCGCGATCGGGGCGCCGGCGCCGACGATGCCGTTGGCGCCGAGGATGCCCAGCCGCAGGTCGGCGGCGTGCATCGAGCCGCCCCGGCCCCGGTTGGACCCGCCGACCCGCCCGGCGAGTTCGGCCAGCATCCGGGCCGGGTCGAGGCCCCGGGCCAGCACGTGGCCGTGGCCCCGGTGGGTGGAGGCGAGCCGGTCGCCGGCGCCGAGCGCGGCGCAGACGCCGACCGCGACGGCCTCCTGCCCGATGTAGGGGTGGATGCCGCCGGTGATCACCCCGGACTTGACCAGGCCGAGGGCCCGCTCCTCGAAGGAGCGGATCAGCCGCAGCATCCGGTACCGCCGCTCGGGCGTGTCCAGCGCCGCCACGGCGGGCGCGGGCGCGGTGCCCGAGCCCGCCGTGGCGGGTGCGGTGTCGACACGTGCGGTGTCGGCGGGTGCCCCAGGGGTCACAGCGCTCCCCGCCAGACGGTCGGGCAGAAGTCCGGGTCGGCGTAGTCGGGGCGGTCGTCCGGGGTGCGGCGGACCAGCACGTCGTGGTTGTAGACCACCGGCCCGCCGTCCGGGCGGGTGGCGGCCTGGTACGTGTTGCCGCCGTCCTGGAGGTGCAGCGAGACCGCCCGGCGCGGGAAGGAGGCCAGGTTGGGGCCGCTGCCGTGGTAGGTGCGGCAGTGGTGGAAGCTGACGTGCCCGCGCGGGATGACCATCGGGACCTTGCGGACCTCGGTGCCGTTGTACTCCGCGTTGGCGTCCAGGATGGAGTCCAGCTCGGAGTTGTCGCGCTCGGCGAAGTGCCGGGTGGAGTCCTCCCCGGAGGACAGCTCCTTCCAGCGGTGGCTGCCGTCGACCATGGTGATGGTGCCGTTCTCCTCGCCGCAGTCGTGGAACGGCAGGAAGGCGGTCAGCATCCGGTCCGAGGAGGAGGTCTGCCAGTAGTGCTTGTCGAAGTGCCACGGCACCTGGTTGCTGGGCTCGCCCGGCACCGGGGGCTTGTAGATGAGGGTGGCCTGGAAGATCCGGACCTCCTCGGCCTCGGCGAGCAGCGCGGCGACGGCGCCGAGCAGCGGCTTGCGCAGGATCGCGCCGATCGCGTCGCTCTCGTAGTGCACGTAGTCGTTGTGCCGCTGGACCGGGCCGTCGGCGGCCGACCAGGAGGCGAGGCGCGGCGGGCGGACCGGCAGGGTGCGGTCCCGGTGGCCGGTGTAGTAGTGCTCGGTGGCGGCCTGGAGGGTGTCCAGCTCCTCGTCGCTGAACAGCCGGCGGGACAGGTACCAGCCGTGCTCCAGGTAGCCGGCCACCTCCTCGGGGGTGGGCAGCAGGGCGCGTTCGGCCTCGGTGAGGTGGAACTCGGGTGCGGTGGTCATGGGGGTCGGGCCTCCTCTTCGGGCGGTGCGGGTGGACTCAGACGGAGGCGGCGGCGCGCTGCCGTTCGACGGCTTCGTACAGGGCCTTGATGTTGGCGGTGCCGAAGGTGCCGGCGCCCTGGCGCTCGATCAGCTCCACGAAGTACGTCCGCCGGGGGTGGGTGGACCGGGCGAAGATCTGGAACAGCTGCCCGCCGTGGTCCTGGTCCACCAGGACGTCCAGCTCGCGCAGGGTCTCGACCGGGATGGCGGTGGCGCCGAGCCGCTCGGCGAGCGCGTCGTAGTAGGTGCCGGGCGTGGTCAGGAACGCGACGCCCCGGTCGCGGGCGCTGCGCACGGCGGTGGCGATGTCTCCGGTGCGGAAGGCGAGGTGCTGGACGCCGGCGCCGTCGTGGTCGGCGAGGAAGGTGTCGATCTGGCCGGACCGGCGGCTGGTGTCGGGCTCGATCAGGGTGAAGGTCACCTCGCCGGAGGTGCTCTGCACCACGCTGGAGTCCATCGCCTGCTCGCCGACCTCGATGTACTCGCCGAAGATCCGGTGCATGCCGAGCGCGGCCTCGCAGAAGCGCACCGCGTCCGCCAGCTGGCCGGCCGGAAGGCAGATCGCGGCGTGGTCGAGGGCGTCCAGCAGCTGCGGGCCGGCCCCGTCCGGCTCGGCCGGGGCCGGCGCCTCGGGGACGAACCGCAGGGCGGTGTCGCCGAAGCCGGCCACCAGTCCGCCGGCCCGGTCCAGGACGCGGGCGCCGTGCCGCTCGGCGCGGTCGAGGGCGGCCTGCGGGTCGGGGCAGGACAGGGCGAGGGCGGCCACGCCCTCGCCGTGGCGGGCGGCGTAGCGGGCCACCGGGTGCGCGGGGTCGGCGGCGGAGCGCAGCAGGAACCGGATGCTGCCCTGGCGCACCAGGACGGTGCGGGCGTCCGCGGATTCGGCCGCGGCGAGCTGTTCGGGCTCGGGCGGGACGGCGGTGAAGCCGTAGTCGGCGCAGAGCTCCGCCGCGGTGGTGTCGGCGTCGGCGCTGTAGTACTCGACGTGGGCTATGGACTGGATGGACAACGGGATCTCCCCGGGGGATCGCGAGTTGACGAGTGGCCTGGCACGGGTGTCCGCGCTGCGGCGCTGCAGGGCGGCGTCAGCGGAGGGACGGGGTGGAGGCGGGCTCGAAGACCAGGCTGAGGTTGTGCCCGCCGAAGGCGAAGGCGTTGCTCAGGGCCGCGGTGAGCGGGCCGGTTCGGGCCGCGCCCCGGACGTGGTCCAGGTCGCAGGCCGGATCCGGCTCGGTGAGGTTGACGGTCGGTGGCAGCGTCCCCCGGGCCACCGCCAGGGCGGTGACCGCTGCCTCCAACGCGCCTGCGGCGCCCAGTAGATGACCGGTGGCCCCCTTGGTGGAACTGACCGCGGGGGTGTGTCCGCCGAAGACCGACCGCAGGGCGGCGGTCTCGGCGACGTCGCCGAGCTTGGTGCCGGTGCCGTGGGCGTTGACGTAGCCGATGTCGGCCGGGGTCAGGCCCGCGTTGGCGAGGGCGGAGCGCATGGCGTCGGCGGCGCCCGCGCCGTCGGGGCGCGGCATGGTCGGGTGGTGCGCGTCGGTGGAGGCGCCCCAGCCGGTGAGTTCGGCGTAGCCGGCGGCGCCGCGGGCGGCGGCGTGCTCGCGGCTCTCCAGGATCAGGACGGCGCTGCCCTCGCCCAGCACGAAGCCGTTGCGGCGGCTGTCGAACGGCCGGCTCGCCTGCGCCGGGTCGTCCCAACCGGAGGCCAGCGCACGGGCGTTGGTGAAGGCGGCGGCGATGGTGGGGTGCAGCGAGGATTCGGTGCCGCCGCACACCACCACGTCGGCGTCGCCGGAGCGGATCAGGCGCAGGCCCTCGGCGACGGCCTGGGCACCGGCCGCGCAGGCGGTCACGATGGCCGTGCTGAAGCCCCGGATGCCGTGCTTGATGGCGATCCGGGCGGTGGCCATGTTGGAGAGCATGCCGGGCAGCAGGTACGGGCTGACGCCGGGGCGGCCGCGTTCGGTCCGCCGCTGCGACTGCTGCTCGAAGGTCTCCAGTCCGCCGCCGCCGGTGGCCAGCACCACGGCGGTGCGGTGCGGGTCGGCGTCCCGGCCGACGACCAGGCCGGCGTCGGCGAGGGCGTCGTCGGCGGCGGCCAGCGCGAGCAGCACGAAGCGGTCCACGCAGCGGGTCTCGGTGGGCGGCAGCACCTCGCGGCCGTCGATCGCCGGGGCGATGCCGGCGGCGTTCAGCCAGCCGTGGGCGGCGTGGCCCTCGGGGACGGCGCGGATGCCGGAGCGGCCGGCGGTGAGGGCGTCGAAGACCTCGGCGGGCTTGCGGCCGAGCGGGGTGACCAGGCCGATGCCGGTGACCACGGCGCCCGGGCGGCGGGCGGCGCTCATCGGGCGGCCGCCACGGCTGCCACCGGGGCGACGGCGACCGAGTCGAGGTAGCGCTGCCGCAGCAGCACCTTGCGCACCTTGCCGGTCGGGCCGAGCGGGATGTCGTCCCCGGAGACCACGAGCACCTGGCGGACGGTGGCCGCGGCGGCCTCGTCCAGGGCGGCGGTGACGGCCTCGGTGCGGTCGGCGTCCGGGTCGGCGCCGGCGGCGAGCACCAGCAGCACATCGGTGACCACCCGGTCGCCGTCGCGCACCGCGACCACGGTGCAGTCCAGCACGTCGGGGTGGGCGGCCAGCACCCTCTCCTCCGACATCGCGGTGAACAGCCGCTTGCCGTCGCCGAGTTCGACCGAGTCGACGGCCCGGTCGACGTGGTAGTAGTAGCCCTCCTCGTCCCGGTACATGAGGTCGCCGGTGAGGAAGCGGCCGCGCAGCCGGGTGCGGTAGGTGGTGGCCGAGTCGTTCCAGTAGCCGAGCGCCAGGGTCGGTGAGGTGGTGGCGAGTTCGCCGACCTCGCCGGGGCCGAGCGGCTCGCCGTCCGGGCCGACCAGCTCGCAGTCGACGAAGGCGTGCGGGCGGCCGACGCAGCGGCCGTAGCGCTCGGTGCCGGGCCCGTGGGTGATGAAGAAGTGTGAGTGGCCCATCTCGGTGGAGCCGAGGCCGTCCACGAACAGCGATCCCGGCACCCGGACCCGGCCCTCGCGGGTGACCGACTCGCGACTGCCGGAGGCGACGAGGCGGCGGATGTGCACCTCGTGGGCGCAGTCGCCGGTGTTCCACCAGAGCGCGACGGAGTCCAACTCCCTTGCGGCGAGGTCGTGGTGGGCGAGCTCGGCCCAGGTGGCGGCGAAGCCGATCACGCCGCTGGGGCGCCACTGCTCGATCGCGTCCAGCACACCGGCGCCGGCCTGGCTGGAGAGCACGGCGAGCTGGGTGTGCGAGGCGAGCGACAGGTTGACCGCGATCAGGGTGGCGGCGTGCGGGGCGGGCAGGGCGCTGAGCATCCGCTCCTGTCCCTGCGGGCGGGGCAGCCGGGCGCGGTGGCGGATCGCCGCGTAGAGGCTCGCGTGCGAGTGGACCACGGCCTTGGGCAGTCCGGTGGTGCCGGAGGAGTGGGTGATCGCCACCGGGTCGTCGGGCGAGTGCCGGTAGGGCGCGGGGGCGTCCTCGGGGTCGCCGGCGCCGAGCGTCGCGATCTCCGGCAGCGCGGGGGCGCCGGTCTCGTGGCCGGCCAGCGCGGCCAGGTGCGGCGGGTCGGCGAGGACGCCGACCGGGCCGAGCTTGGCGATGTAGCGGGCGGCCCGCTCGCCGTCCAGGTTGGGGTTGAGCAGCGCGGGGATGGCGCCGATCCGGGCCAGCGCGAGGAAGGCGAGGACCTGGTCGGCGGCGTCGCCGGCGTACACCACCACCGGGTCGCGGCGGCCGATGCCGAGGGCGTGCAGCGCGGCGGCCCGGGCCCGGACGGCGCGGTCCAGCTCGGTGAGGGTCAGCGGCTGCCAGGCGGCGTGCTCGTCCACCGGGGTGTCGAAGGTCAGCAGCGGCTCGTCGAGACCGAGGCCGAGTTCGATGCGGCGGGTGAGGACGTTGCCGGCGCCGACGGCCGGGTCGTCCGCCAGCAGGGTGCGGATACTGCGGATGCTCACGGGGTGGATCCCTCCCGAGGTGCGGGCGTGCGGGCGTGCTGCGGCGGGACGCGGCGGGCGGGGGACCGCTCGCGCCGCTGGGTGCGCAGGGTGGGGCTGGGGCGGGGCGGTCGGCGGGTTCGGGTCGGTGCTTCGGTCGGTACTTGGGGTTCGTGCTGCGAGGTCGTGCTGCGGGTTCGTGTCGGGGTCGGTCAGGCGGTGGCGACCAGGAGGGCCACCGCCCGATCGGTGCCGTCGGTGCCGTCGGCGTCCTCGTCGGTCTGCTCCGCCTGCTCGGTCCGCTCCGCCTGCTCGGCGGCGATGACGAGCACCTGGTCGGCGTCGCCGTCGGCGAGCAGCAGTTCCGCCAGGTCCAGCGCGTCCTGGGGGACCCGTCCGGGTGGCGGGGGCTGGCTCGGGCAGATCGCCACCACCGGGCCGGTCAGGCCCCAGCGGGCGGCGATGTGGCCGAGCACGGCGTTCGGGTTGGACTGGAAGAACAGCAGCGGGGGCATCCGCCGGGCGGTGTCGGCGGCGGCCTCCTCGATGGCCCGGGCGGTGGCGAGGTCGCCGCTCGCGCTGACCAGCAGCAGCGCCGTCCGGCCGGGCGCGGGGGCGGCGCCGTGGCGGGCGCGCAGGCAGCGCTCGGCGGTCTCGGCGACCAGTGGGTTGAAGGTGGACGCGGAGAAGCCGGGCAGCGGCGGCAGCTGCTCGGGCCCGCGGGCTTCGGGGTCGGGCCAGACGGCCTCGGCGAGGATGCGCAGCGCGGTCATCGGGCGGCCACCAGGAGTGCGGTGTTGGCGCCGCCGAAGGCGGAGTTGAGGGTGAGCGCGTGGCGCGGCCGGGCGGTGCGCGGGCCGTCCAGGACGAGGTCCAGTCCGATCTCCGGGTCCGGGCCCAGCCAGCCGGCGTTGACCGGCAGCAGTCCGTCGGTCAACGCGCCGATGGTGACCACGAGTTCGAGCAGCGCCGAGGCTTCCAGGGCGTGGCCGTGCACGGCCTTGCTGGAGCTGACCGGCAGCCGGTCGGTGTGCGCGCCGAAGACCCGCCGCAGGGCGAGCGCCTCGGCGTGGTCGGAGAGGGTCGACCCGGTGCCGTTGGCGTTGACGTAGTCGACCTCCTCCGGCGCGATGCCGGCCCGGCCGAGCGCGGCCCCGATCGCCCGGGCCACGCCGTCGCCCCCGGGTTCGGGGCGGCAGACGTGGTGGGCGTCGCCGGCCCGGCCCCAGCCGGCCAGCCGGGCCAGCACGGGGGCGCCGCGTCGTTCGGCCTCGGTCTCGGCCTCGACCAGGACGGCGACCGCCGCGTCACCGAGCAGGGTGCCGCTGCGGCCGGCGCTGAACGGGCGCAGTTCGCCGTCCCGGGCGAGCGCCCGGCCGGCGTCGAAGGCGGCGAAGACGCCCGGTTCGACCAGGTGCCCGGCGGCGACCAGGACCCGGGGCCGACGGCCGGCGGCGACCAGTTGGGCGGCGTCGGCGACGGCCGTCCCGGCCGCCACGCAGGCGCCGGTGTAGCCGCGCAGGACCCCAGGGCCGCCCCAGCGGGCGGTGGTCCCGGCGGACACCTCGGCCAGGGTGGCCCGGGTGTGCCGGTCGCTGTGGAGGGCGAGCAGCACGGGCGGGCCGCCGTCCGGGTCGGCCGGGTCGAGGCCGGCCGAGCGGCAGGCCTGGCCGACGGCGGCGAGCACCGCGTCGGCGAGCGGGCGCGGTTCGGGCAGCAGTGCGGCGCGGGTGGTGCGGCGGGCGGACACGTCGAACCGGGTGACCTGGCCGAACGCGGCCTTGCCGTGCACGACGGCCTCGGCCAGCGCGGTGGTCCCCTCGCCGGCGGCGCTGAGCACGCCGACGCCGGTCACCACGGGCCGGACGGCGGTCGGGGCGTGGCGGTTCATGGCCGCGCGGCTCCCGCGACGCCGCCGGCGGTGCTGCCGCTGCCGCTTGCCGCGCCGCCGGCCGCGAGCACGGCCGCGCGGAACACCGCGACGGCGTCGTCCACCGTCCGGACGGCCTCGAAGGCCTCGTCGTCCAGATCCGGTTCGATGCCGTAGCGCTGCTCGAACTCGGCTATCAGCCAAGTGAGTTCGAGTGAGCCGAGCTCATCGGGAACGTCCTCGGCGGCGCGCTGCCCGAACGCCGCGAGCATCTCCAGGACCTCGGCCCGGTCGGGGCGGGCGAGGTCGGTCACGCCGGGCTGCCCGAGGTGGCGGTGGCGGCGGTGATCCGGGCCTCGACATCGGCGGTGAACTGGTCGAGCGTCATCAGCGCGGTGGTCTCCATCTCGTCGAGGTCGAACTTGACCCCGAACTCGTCCTCGACCTGGACCGAGAGGTCGGCGAGGGCGAGCGACTCCAGGTCCAGGCCGGCCGGGCCGAGGTCGGTGTCGCCGGTGACGCCCTCGACGTCGTACTGCATCTCGGCCAGTGCGGAGAGGACGAACGCGCGGATGCGGTCCTGCATGGTGTGCTCCTTGTGCCCGGGCGCAGGCGGTGCGCACGGGGTCGTCGGGGAGGGGAAAGCAGTCCTTCGGGGCGGACCCGGGGCCCCGGGGGCAGGCTGTGGCTGCCCGTCGGGGAATCCCGCCCGGCCCTTCCGGGTGGTTCGTGGCGGCCGGGGCGCGAGGTCCCGGCCGGTGGCGTGGGGTGGCATGCGGGCGGGCGCGCCGGGTCGCGGCGCGCCCGGTTCAGCCGGCGGCGGCGCGCAGGGCGGCCGGGTCGCGCAGCAGCTTGCCGGTGGCGGTACGGGGGAGCTGGGGGAGGAAGGCGAGCCGGCGCGGCCGCTTGTAGGCGGCCAGCTGCCGGGCGAGCCCGTCCTGGACGAGTGCCCGGTCGGCGCCGTCCTCGGCGGAGAGGTAGGCCTCGATCGCGCCCTCGTCGAAGACCACGACGGCCTCCCGGACGTGGGGGAGGGCGGCGAGGGTCTGCTCGATCTCGGTGAGGTCGACCTTGAGGCCGCCGATCGAGACCTGGGAGTCCCGGCGGCCGAGTACGGTGACCCGGCCGGTGCCGGGGTCGAGGGTGGCGGCGTCACGGGTGTGCAGCCAGCCGTCCGCCCAGCGGGTCGGGTCGTCGAGCCCGGGGTAGGGGGAGGCGGCGGTGCGCAGCCGCAGTTCGCCGTCGACGAGCCGCAGTTCCATGCCGTGCACGGGCTGCTTGGCCGGGTGCAGGGTGCCGTCCAGGTCGGTGGCGATCACCCCGAGCTCGGTCATCCCGTACATGGTGCCGAGCGGTACGCCCCAGCGGGCGGTGAAGGTCTCGGACAGGCCGGGCCTGACCAGTTCGCCGGCGACGACCATCCGCCGCAGCTGCGGGAGTTCCGGCGGATCGGCGGCCCCGGCCAGCAGTTCGGCGTGGAACGGCACCCCGATCACGGTGGTCGGGCGGTCGTCGGCGGCGACCGCGGCGAGGATGCCGGCCGCCGTCATCCGGTCCGGGACGGTGAGCGGGGCGCGCCCGTGGAGGCTGTTGAGCAGCCCGCCGACCAGGCCGAGCACGTGCACCACCGAGGACAGCAGCACCACCCGCTCGCCCTCGCCGGGGAACGACACCAGCTCCCGGTAGCAGTCGAGTTCGCGGATCAGGTCGCTCGCGGTGCGGGCGATCACCTTGGCCGGCCCGGTCGAGCCCGAGCTGAGCTGGACCAGCGCGTGGCCGGTCCCGGCGGGCCGGCCGTCGGGCTGTGCGACCGCCACGGGATCGACCGCGGAGTAGCCGCGCAGGGCGGACGCCGCGGGCCGCCCGGCGGAGCCGACCAGGACCTGCGGGCGCAGCCGGGCGACCGCCTGCTCGACCTCGTGCTCGGTCAGGCGGTGGTCGAGCAGTGCCACCTGGGCGCCCAGCCGCCAGGCGGCCAGGAGCACGGCGACGAAGCCCAGCGAGGGCGGCAGCCGCAGGGCGGCGGTGCCGCCCGGGCCGAGCCCGGCCGAGGCCAGTCGTTCGGTCTGCTCGGCGACCAGGGCGCGCAGGGCGTCGCGGTCGACGGGTGTGCCGAATCGGAGGCACTCCTCACCCCCGGGGCCGGCCAGCAGCACCCGGTCGACCCAGTCGGCGGGAGCATCGGCGTGCGGGGGTGAGGAGGGCGCCGGAGAAGAAGAGGAAAAGCCGGTCAACGCCACTCCACACGTGAGGAGATTTGTCATGGACACTTGGTCGTCACTTTCCCGGGTCGTCGTCGACACCAGGCAATACGTCCAATTCCGTTGCCAGACGATTGCACAGACGATTGGTCAAATCAAGGTCTATACCAATCAGGTCCAGACCTCCTACGCTGCCGATCCGTGGGCCGGTCCGAACGTAGCCGGTCCGGGAACGAGGACGCCCGTGGCACCACTCACGCTGGCCGGGATCGAACGCGCGGCGCGCGATCAACTTGCCCCGGAAATCTGGGACTTCGTCGAAGGCGGCAGTGGTGCGGAACGCACCCTGGCGGCGAACCGGGAAATGTTCGGACGCCATGCGTTCCGCCCGCGCGCGCTCGTCGACGTCTCCGAGTGCGCCCCGGCCGTCGATCTGCTGGGCGCCGCACTGCAGTTCCCGGTCGGAATTGCCCCGATGGCCTACCACCGGTTGGTCCATCCGGACGGGGAAACGGCGACCGCTCGGGCGGCGGGAAAGGCCGGCGCGCTGCTCGTCGCCGGAATCTTCGCCAGCCGCACCCTGGAGGACATCGCCGAGGCCGCCACCGGCCCGCTCTGGCTCCAGCTCTACTGGCTGCGCCGCCGGGAGGCCCTCGCCGCCCTGGTGGAACGCGCCGAGGCGGCCGGCTACGCGGCCCTGCTGCTCACCGTCGACGCCCCCAGGATCGGCCGCCGGCTGCGCGATCTGCGCAATGGCTTCGCCGTCCCGCCGGAGATCCGCGCGGTCAATCTCGACCCTGCCCTGATGGCCGCCAGCCACCACGCGGGCCAGGGGAGTTCGGGCATCGCCGAGCACGCCCGGGAGCAGTTCGACCCCACCCTGACCTGGGCCGACCTCGCCTGGCTCCGCGAACGCAGCCGGCTGCCGCTGGTCCTCAAGGGAGTGCTCACCGCCGAGGACGCCCGCCGCGCCGCCGACCACGGCGTGGACGCG
This sequence comes from Kitasatospora purpeofusca, assembly GCF_036010405.1. Lineage (NCBI taxonomy): Bacteria > Bacillati > Actinomycetota > Actinomycetes > Kitasatosporales > Streptomycetaceae > Kitasatospora > Kitasatospora purpeofusca. The sequence goes on from NZ_CP108561.1 coordinate 8,761,104, forward strand.
GTCGTGGTCTCCAACCACGGCGGCCGCCAGCTCGACGGCGCGCTGCCCGCCCTCGCCGCGCTGCCCGAGGTCGTCGACGCCCTGCCGCCGCACATCCCGGCGCTGCTCGACGGCGGCGTCCGGAGCGGCGCCGACATCGCCGTCGCGCTCGCGCTGGGCGCCCGCGCCGTGCTGGTCGGCCGCCCCGCGTTCTGGGGCCTGGCCACCGGCGGCGAGGCCGGCGTCGCACAGGTCCTCGACCTGCTGCGCGACGAACTGGAGCACACCATGGCCCTGTTGGGCCGCCCCTCGGCCGCGGACCTGGACCGCACCGCCCTCGCGCCCTGGCCGGTCTGACGGTGCGTACACCTGTCGACCCGCCGGCCCCCGACCCGGCAAGCCCCGCCCCGACCGCCCCTAGCCCCATCCCGACCGCCGCGACCGAAAGAGCGAGACCATGAACAGACAGGACGCCTTCCCCGGCTGGGACTGGGAGGACCCCGACGGCCTCGCCGAGCAGCTCGACCGCTTCAGCGCCGACGTCGCCACCTGCCGGAGCCTCGAACCGGCCGACGGCGGGCTCCCGTTCGACCACCAGGACTTCACCGACCTGGGCCTCACCGGCATCGAGTTCGCGGCCTTCAGGACCGCCCACCCGGGCGGCCTCGGCAGCGACCTCACCGCGCTCCGCGGCCCCGATACCGCCAGCGAGCCCGGCACCCTCTACCGGGTCGACGGCGACCGCTGGTTCACCCAGCTCGACATCTCCCGCCCGCTGCCCTTCGCCGACGCCAGCGTCGACTGGGTGTACGCCGAGCACCTGATCGAGCACGTCACCATGCCGGTGGCGATCGGCTGGCTGCGCGAGGCCCGGCGGGTCCTGCGCCCCGGCGGCGTCCTGCGGATCACCACCCCCGACCTGGCCCGCTACCTGAACGGCTACGCCAAGGGCGACGGCTTCCTCGCCAAGCACCACCGCCGGCTCAGCACCATGGGCTTCGGCCCGCCGATGCCGCAGCGCCCGGCGTTCCTGGTCAACCAGATCTTCCGGTACTACGGTCACCAGTGGATCTACGACCTGGACGAACTGCGGCACGTCCTCACCGAGGCCGGCTTCGAGGAGGCCCGGATCCGCCACTGCGCCTACCGCGAGGGCGTCCGCGGCGACGTCGCCGACCTGGACACCGCCTTCCGCACCGACGAGACCATCTACGTCGAAGCAGACCGCTGACCCGCCGGCCGCCGCCGCGGTAGCCCGCCCGACGGCCGCCCGCCCGTCGCCACGGCCGCGCGACCGGGCGTCGACCACCGCCACGGCCGCCCACCCGACCGCCGGCCACCGCCACGGCCGCCCACCCGACCGCCGGCCGCCGCCGCGGCCGACCGCCGCCCCGAGGAACCCCGATGCCCCTGCACCCCCAGGCCCAGGCCCTGCGCGACCGCCGCGCGAGCGCCGGCACACCCCCGCTCTACGACCTCACCGTGGCCGAGGCCCGCGCCGCCGACCTCGCCGACATCCGCGCCGCCGCGGGCACGCCCGAGCCGGTCGAGGCCGTCGAGGAGCACCGCCTCCCCGGCCCCGGCGGCGAGCTCACGCTCCGGCTCTACCGGCCCGCGCCGCCCGCCGACGGCCGCCGGCCGGCCGTCCTGCTCTACCTGTTCGGCGGCGGCTGGACCCTCGGCTCGCCCGACACCAGCGACGCGATCTGCCGCGCGCTGACCAACGCCGTCGGCTGCGCCACCGCCTCCGTCGGCTACCGGCTGGCCCCCGAACACCCCTTCCCCGCCGCCGTCCAGGACTGCGCCGCCGCCGCCGACTGGCTCGCCGCCCACGGGGCGGAACTGGGCCTGGACACCGAGCGCCTCGCCGTCGCCGGCGACAGCGCGGGCGGCAACCTCGCCGCCGTCCTCGCCCTGCTCGCCCGCGAGCGGGGCGGCCCCGCGCTCCGGCACCAGCTGCTCGTCTACCCCAACACCGACGCCCGCGCCGACACCCCGTCGATGCGCGAGCACGACGACCCGGCGCTGTTCAACCGCCGCTCGGTCGCCTGGTACTGGGGCAACTACCTGGCCGACCCGGCCGACTGCGAGCACCCGCACGTCTCCCCGCTGCGCGCCCCGGACCTGACCGGCCTGCCGCCCGCCACCGTCGTCACCGCCGAGTACGACCCGCTGCGCGACGAGGGCGAGCAGTACGCGGAGGCGCTGCGCGCGGCCGGGGTCCCGGTGGAGCTGCGCCGCTGGGAGGGCATGCCGCACGGCTTCTTCGCCATGACCGGCACCCTGGACGGCGCCGCCGAGGCCCAGGCGTACGCGGCCGCGCGGCTGCGCGAGGCCCTCGCGTGAGCGCCCCGGCCGTCCCGGCCCCGGAGGCGGCGGTCGCCGCCGGGCCCGTCACCCTCCCGCTGGCGGAGCTGCACGGCTCGCTCGCGGACCCGCTGCTGGACGCGATGACCTTCCTGAACGAGGTCACCACCCGCTACCCGCAGGCGATCTCCTTCGCCCCCGGCCGCCCCTACGAGGGCTTCTTCGAGCCCGAGGACGTCCCCGCCTACCTGGACGCCTACCTCGACCACCTGGCGGCCACCGGCCTCGACCGCGACGCGATCCGCACCACGCTGTTCCAGTACGGCCCGACCAAGGGCATCATCAACGACCTGGTCGCCCGCACCCTGGCGCACGACGAGGGCCTCACCGTGGCCCCCGAGGCGCTGGTGCTGACCGTCGGCGCCCAGGAGGGCATGCTGCTGACGCTGCGGGCGCTCTGCGCCGGCCCGGACGACGTCCTGCTGGTCAGCTCGCCCTGCTACGTCGGCGTCACCGGGGCCGCCCGGCTGCTCGACCTGACCACGGTGCCGGTCCCCGAGGGGCCTGAGGGCGGGCCGGACCCGGAGGCCGTCCGGGCCGCCGCGCGGGAGGTCCGCGCCACCGGGCGGCGCCCGCGCGCCCTGTACGTGGTGCCGGACTTCGCCAACCCCTCCGGCACCTCGATGCCGGTGGGCGCCAGGGCCAGGCTGCTGGAGACCGCCGCCGAGGAGGGCCTGCTGATCGTCGAGGACAACCCGTACGGGTTCTTCGCCCGGGACATCGGCGCCAGGCCCACCCTGAAGGCGCTCGACCGCCAGCGCCGGGTCGTCTACCTGGGCTCCTTCGCCAAGACCTGCTTTCCCGGCGCGCGGCTCGGCTACCTGGTCGCCGACCAGGAGGTGACCGGTCCGGGCGGCCGGCGCACCCTGCTGGCCGACGAGATCGCCAAGCTGAAGAGCATGACGACGGTCAACACCCCGGCCCTCAGCCAGGCGGTGATCGGCGGGATGCTGCTGACCCACGACTGCCGGCTGCGGGCCGCCAACGCCCCCGCGACGGCCCACTACGCGGCCTCGATGGGGGCGCTGCTGGCCGAGCTGGAGCGGCAGCTCCCGGCGGCCGAGCGGGACCGCCTGGGCGTGTCCTGGAACGTGCCCGAGGGCGGCTTCTTCGCCGTGCTCACGGTGGGGTTCGCGGCCGACGAGGCGGCGATGGAGCGCTGCGCGCGGGACTTCGGCGTGCTGTGGACGCCGATGGCGCCGTTCTACCCGGCCGGGGGCGGGGAGCGGCGGCTGCGGCTCTCCATCAGCTCGCTGACGCCCGAGCGGATCGCGGAGGGCGTGGCCCGGCTCGCGGGCTTCCTGCGGGCCGAGGGCGGGACGGTCGGGTAGCCCGCGGCACACGAACGCGGAACGGCGGTGCCCCTTGCACGAAGGGGCACCGCCGTTCGGCGTTCCGCCGGTGGATTCCGGGCGGGGCGTCAGTTGCCCCGGGCCGCGCGGGGGTCGCTCGCGACGGCCTTGACGGGCGGCTTGGCGGCGACGATCTTCATCGGCGGCTTGGCGGGGACGGCCTTCGCCGGGGGCTTGGCGGCCACGGCCTTGACCGGGGGCTTCGCGGCGGCGATCTTCGCCGGCGGCTTCGCGGCGACCGCCTTGACCGGCGGCTTGGCCGCGACGGCCTTGACGGGCGGCTTGGCGGCCACGATCTTCATCGGCGGCTTCGCGGCCACGCTCCCGGCCGCCGGGCGGGCCTCGGCGGCCTTGACCGGCGGCTTGGCGGAGGCCGGGGTCGCGGCGAGCAGGCCGACCACCGGCAGCGCGGCGATGGCCCCGCCCGCGATGGCCAGGCGGGTGCCGCGGCGCCGGGCGGAGGCCGGGGTGTTCTCGGACCGGGGGCTCATTCGGGTTCCTTCTGACGAACGGACGATCGACCGGTCCCGACGATAGGGCCGCCGGGTCCGCCCCGACAACAGATCACTGCCCGAACCGTGTTGACGAGGCGGCGGACGCGGCGGCGGCCCGGGTGGCGGACGGGCCCGGGCGCGGGAACGCCGGAAGGCGGGCCGGCCGGATCCCCTCCGGCCCGGCCCGCCCGCCTCCCGCCTGTGTCTGTCTGCCGTTCTGTCGTTCTGTCACTCGTGGGTCCGTGGACCCGCTGTCCCGGGCCCGGTTGAGCGCACCCGGTTGAGCGCACCCGGTTCAGCGCACCCGGGTCGCGAACAGCCGGGCCGACCAGTACACGGCCGCCGTCGTCATCACGGCGACCACCAGCAGCCCCTGCCAGACCGCACTGTCCCCGACATGGCCCGAGAACAGCGCGCGCATGCCCTCCACAGCCCAGTAGAAGGGGTTCCACTTGGCCATCGACTGCAGCCACATCGGCGCCAGCGCCAGCGGCAGCAGCACCCCCGAGAGCAGCGCGATCGGCTGGGCGAGGGTGTTCACCACCGGTGCCATCGCCTCGTCGGCCGGCAGCACCAGCGCGATCCCGTACGAGATCGCCGAGGTCATCAGCGCGAGCAGGCCCATCAGCAGGAAGGCCAGCAGGAGGTTCAGCGGGCCGACCCGCAGGCCGAACGGCAGCGCGATGAGGGTGATGATCACCGCCTGGACGAGCAGCGCCACCGTCTCCCGCAGGGCCCGGCCGAGCAGCAGCGCGAGCCGGCTGACCGGGGTCACCCGGGCCCGCTCGATGATGCCGGCCTTGAGTTCGCCGAGCAGGCTGAAGCCGGTGTACAGGCCGCCGAAGATGCACAGCACCGCCAACAGGCCCGGCACGTAGATCTGGTAGGTCTCGGCGTAGGTGGTGGCGCCCATCGGCGCCAGCACCTGCTTGAGCAGCGGTGCGAACAGCAGCAGGTAGAAGATCGGCTGGATCACGCCGACGGCGATCCAGATCGGGGTTCGCCACATCAGCAGCAGCTGGCGCTGGAAGACCAGCCAGGTGTCGCGGGCGAGCTTCATCGGAGCCCCTCCTCGGGGTTCGGAGGTGAGGGTCAGGACTGCTCGATGGAGCGGCCCGTGCGGGCCAGGAACACGTCGTCCAGGCTGGGGCGCTGCAACTGCACGGTGCCGGTGGTGACACCCGCCCCGTCGAGGGCGCGCAGCAGGTGCGGGACGGCGGCCGCGCCGTCGTCCAGGTAGAGCCGCAGGCCGTCCTCGCCGCGCAGTTCCAGCCGGTGCAGTTCCGGCAGGCCGGGCTGCTCGCGCAGGGCCTTGGCGGCGCGCTCGGCCTCGCCGGCGCCGAGGCCGATGAGGACGACGTCGCCGGATATCTCGCGCTTGAGGGTCTCCGGCGTGCCCTCGGCGACGATGCCGCCGTGGTCGACGATGGAGACCCGGTCGCAGAGCGCGTCCGCCTCGTCGAGGTAGTGCGTGGTGACGACGACGGTCATGCCCTCGTCGCGCAGCCGCCGGATCTCGGTCCAGACGTGGCCGCGGCTGGCCGGGTCGAGGCCCACCGTGGGCTCGTCCAGGAACAGCACCTTGGGCGAGTGGATGACACCGAGCGCGATGTCCACCCGGCGGCGCTGGCCGCCGGAGTAGGTGCGGCACGGCCGGTCGGAGAACTCGGTGAGCTCGAAGGCCTTGAGGGCCTCGTCGGCCCGGCGCACGGCCTCGGCCTTGCCGGAGCCGTGCAGCCGCGCCTGCATGACGAGTTCCTCGCGCGCGGTGACGGCGTCGGTGGTGCCGCCGCCCTGGGCGACGTAGCCGATCCGGCGGCGGACCTCGGCGGGGTCGGCGAACAGGTCGGCCCCGGCGATCCGGGCCTCTCCGCCGTCGGGGCGGATCAGGGTGGCGAGCATCCGCAGGGTGGTGGTCTTCCCGGCGCCGTTGGGGCCGAGGAAACCGAAGATCTCACCCGGAGCGACGTCGAGGTCGATGCCTCGGACGGCGTCCACGGGGGGCTGGCCGCGTTTCTTGGAGGGGTAGGACTTTCTGAGCCCCTTGGTCTCGATCAACCAGAACTCCCGTGCGGGGATGGGGTTGCCGGGGCGCCGGAAGACGGCGCGCGGGACACCTGGGAAGTGGTGCTGCGGGCCACCCTAGGGGTTCCGGCACCCCGGAAACAATGGCCTAGACCAATGGATTGGCCCAAGGGGCACCCGGTGTGACCAGTGCCTCCACCCGGTCGGCCGCCGCTCCGGCCCCGCCGCCGGCGAGCAGCTCCGCCCCGACCCGGGCGGCCGCCGCCCGGTAGCCGGGCTCCTCCAGCACGCTCCGCAGGGCCTCCGCCAGATGATCCGGCGTCACCCGGGCGAACGGCACCCGCAGTCCCGCCCCGGCGGCCGCCAGCTGGGCCGCCACGAACGGCTGGTCGTGCCGGATCGGGGCCGCGACCAGTGGCAGTCCGTGCGCCAGGGCCTCGCCGACGGTGTTCATCCCGCCGTGGCACAGCACCGCGTCCAGCACCCCGCGCCGCATCAGCTCCAGCACCGGCGCCCGGTCGACCGCCACCGCGTGACCGGGCAGTTCGGGCAGCAGCTCGGCGGGCGCCGCGAACACCGGCTGCACGTCCGGCCCGCACAGCTCCAGCGCCCGCACCGCCCGGGCCAGGAAGTCCGCGCCGAGTTCGCCGGACAGGGTGCCCATGGTGACCAGCACCCGGCGCCGTCCCGGCAGCAGCCGCTCCCAGGGGAACGCCGGATCGGCCGGCCGGTCCGTCAGCACCGGCCCGACGGCGGCATGGTGCGCGGGGACCGGCCCGGGGCCGGTCAGCGCCGGGCCGGTGAAGGCGAGCACCAGGGCGGGGGAGAAGCGCGGGTCGACGTACTCCTCCTCGGGCAGTCCGGCCCGCCGCCACAGGCCCAGCAGCAGGCCGGTCATCCACTCCTCCAGCAGCGGAAGCCCCCGGAACGGCCGCCCCAGCTCCATCGCCCCCGGCGCCAGGGTGCCCCAGGGCAGCCGGTGCCGGTGCGCCACCAGCGCCCCGGCCGGGGTGTGCTGGTCCACCAGTAGCGCGTCCGGCCGGAACTCCCGCACCGCCGCGTCCAGCGCCTTGGTGGTGAACCGCGCGTACGGGACGATGAAGCCCTCCCACAGCGAGCGGACGGCGGCCAGCCCGTGGCCGCCCTGCGCCCGGAACGCCCGGGTGCCGGTGCCGAACACGGTCGCGTCCGGCCCGAGCAGCGGCCGCAGCGCCGTCTCGGTGCCGGTCCAGGCCACCTCGTGGCCGCGCGCCACCAGCTCCCGGGCCAGGCCCACGGTCGGGTTGACGTGCCCGGTCAGGGGCGGCACGACCAGCAGGAAGCGGCTCATCGGGCGTCCTCCGCAGGCAGCAGCCGCTCGACGTCGGCGACGGTGAGGGCCTCCAGCGCGGCCAGGTCGAGGCCCGCCCGCAGCGCGGCGAGGTCCACCGACGGGCCGAAGCTCCGCTGCAGGCCCTCGTGCAGGGCGGCGAGCTCGGTCTCGTCCAGCAGCAGGTCCCCGTCCAACCGGGACTCCCCGATCACCCCGGCGGCCCAGCCGGGCGGTGCCTGTGCGGCCTCCGCCAGCAGTGCGACCAGGGCCGGAAGGACCGGCGGTACGGGGACGGGACGTTCACGATCGTTCATCAGGGACTCCACCGGCTCGACGACGCGGGGGCGGGGGGACGGCGGCACGTGGCCTGCGCGTTCCGTGGGGTGAGCTGTGCGGACTGTGCGCCGCAACCGCCCGAGATCACTTGTGCGGACCCGTCGGGCGTGGGAATACTAGCCCGCGTGACCGCACTGGAGGCAGTGGCCGTCCACCTCCCCCACCACACCGTGCCCATCGAGGCAGTGGGCGAGCGCCTGGGCCTGACCCCACGTCAACTTCGACTCTTCCGCCGCTTCCACGGCCTGGACCAGCTGCGACTGGACCCGGACGGGAAGCTGCCCGACCTGCTCGGCGCCGCCGTCGACGCCCTTCCGGAGCTGCGCGGACGCGAACGGGACATCCGTTTCGTGATCCACGCGCGCAGCATGCCGGTGGCCGTGCCGTACCCGCTCAACCCCCTGCACGACCTGCTGCAGCAGTACGGCCTCGGCCACGCGCAGGCCTTCACCGTGACCCATCACGCCTGCGCCGTCGGCCTGCTGGCCGTCGACCTGGCCGGGCGCCTGCTCGCCGGAGAGCCCGACCCGCGGGCGCTGGCCCTGGTGCTCGCCGGGGAGAAGACCTTCACCAAGGACGCCCAGGTGGTGCCCGAGACCGGGATCTTCGCCGAGGGCGCGGCCGCCTGCCTGGTCAGCGCGGACGGCGAGCACGACCGGGTGCTGTCCTACGCGGTGCGCCAGCGTCCCGAGTTCGACGGCCGGCTGGCCGAGGACCAGGACCTGCTGGCCCGCTACCAGCGGGAGTACCCGGATGTGATGGTCGAGGCGATCGAGGCCGCCCTCGACCAGGCAGGTCTGGACCTCTCCGACCTGGCGCTGCTGCTCCCGCACAACGTCAACCAGGCGTCCTGGCGCACGATCGCGCGCCGGATCGGCTTCCCGATCGGGAAGGTGGTGCTGGACAACGTGACGTCGGTGGGGCACAGTTTCGCTGCGGACGGCCTCATCAACCTGCACACCGCGACCACGCGGGGGCTGCTCGAACGGGGCGACCGCTACCTCGTCGCGGCCGCCGGTATCGGAGCGACCTTCTCCGCCATGGTCGTCGAGCACTGACGCCGGACGGCCGACCCGCCGTCGGCCCGTCCTCCCCGGTCCTTCTCCTTCCCCGGGCGCCGGTCCTTCGGCCGCTCCGCCCCACTCCACCACGCACGACGGGACGGTCCTACCCATGTCCGACCAAGTGGTCCAGACCACCGACACCGAGCTGCGCGTCCGGATCCTGCACAGCCTCGGCGAGCTGATCCCGCGCGTCCTCAAGCGGGACCCGTTCGAGATCCCCGAGAACGCCTGCCTCTTCGACGACCTCGGCCTCACCTCGGCGGGCACCATCGAGCTGATCCTGGAGGTCGAGGAGGCGCTCGACATCCAGGTCGACGTCGAGCAGATCACCGAGGACGACCTGCGCTCGGTCACCAACCTGGCCGACTACGTCGCCGCGCACGTCATCGCCGAGGACTGACCGGTGTCCGCCGCCCCGGGTCTCACCCGGGTGCTGACGCGGTACGCCGACGGCCGCTCCGAACTCTCCCTCGACCCCGACCTCCGGGTCTTCGTCGCCGACCTGGTCCGCCCGTACGGCCTGCCGCTGCGCGAGGACCTGCTGGCCGAAGGGGTCGGGCACGCCTACGAGGAGCTGGCCGCCGGCCTGCTCGCCGAGGCCCTCGGACCGGACGAGCCCGCGGACGTACTGATCCAGGCCTTCGACTCGCCCGACGTCCGGCCCGGCGCGCCCACCTCGCTCGCGCTCAGCCGCTCCTGCGCCGGCACGCCCACCGCGCTCGCGCTCTGCGACCAGGGCACCGCCGGGGCGTTCGCCGCGCTGCGCGCCGCACTCGCGTACCAGCGGACCGGTGTCGCCCGGCGTGCGGTGGTCGTACTCGCCGAGCAGACCGCCCTGCACCATCTGCCGCCCGAACCGGTCACCCTGCCGGACCGCCACTGCGCCGTCGTCCTGGTCTGCGAGACCTTGCCCGACGAGGAGTTGACGGTCCGTCAGGACAGTGGCGCGGTGGTCGGGACGGCCGATTCGGTGGCCGAGGAGGTCCGCCGGCAGGCGAAGGCGCTGGGGGAGGGGGCGGCCGTCCTGCTCGCCGCCGGGCTGGACGTGCCCGGCCTGGACGCCGTCCGCGTCCCCGCCGGTCAGCCGTTCACCGGACTCTGGTCGGCCCTCGCGGACCGGCTGCCCGGTTGGCGCGCCGAGCGGCGACCCGTGCTGCTGGCCGACTTCGACCCCAGGCTCGGTGTGCTCTCCACCCTGACCCTGCGCGCCGGTCCGCCGTCATGACCGGCACCGGTGCGGCCCCGGCCGGCACCGGTGCCGTCGCTCCCGCTGCTCCTGTCGCTCCAGTCGCCGGCACGGACGTCGTCGACGTCTGGCTGGTCCCCACCGACCAGCCGGAGCCGGTGGTCCGCGCCCTGTACGAGCTGCTCGACCCGGCCGAACGCGCCCGCGCGGACGGTCCCGACCGGCGCTTCGGGCGGCGGTTCACCGTCGCCCACGGCGCCGTGCGGCTGCTCGCCGGCGCCCGGCTCGGCCGCGACCCCGCGCGGCTGCTCTGGCGCTACGGCCCGCACGGCAAGCCCGGGTTCGACGGCCTCGCCGTCAACCACTCCGCCTCCGGCGCCCTCGCGGCCGTCGCCCTCACCGAGGGGCGCGCCGTCGGGGTGGACGTCGAGCGGGTCCGGGACGCGCGGGTCGCGGTGCGGATGGCCCGGCGCTGGTTCCCGGCCGCCGAGGCCGAGTCGGTCGCCGCCGACCCGGACCCGGCCGGGCGCTTCACCGTGCTCTGGTGCCGCCGCGAGGCGTGCGTCAAGGCGTACGGCGGGCGGCTGGTCCAGGGCTTCGGGCTGCCGCTGGACGGACCGTCGCCGGTGCTGCTCGCCGACCCCGGCGCGCTCGGCCCGGGCCCCTGCCGGGTCGAGGACGTGCCCGCCCCCGGTGGGTTCCGGGCCGCGGTCGCCACCGTCGGAGCCGGCCCGGCCGAGGTCCGCCGACGGATCTGGTCCCCAATCAACTTGCCATGACAGGTACTTGACGAAACATCAGAATACTGTCGGGGCCCGCCGGTATCCCAGGTTTCTGGTCTGGACCACATGATCGGCCCGCTGGTAGCGTCCCGACCGCACCTCGCCCAGACCTGCGAACCGAAGGGCGCGATCGACGTGATGACGCACGACGTGACCGAGACCGAAGGCCGGATCACGGCCCGCTTCCACGGCGTGGGAGGCGGCTCAGGACCGCTCACCCTCGGCCAGGACAACATGCTCCGCTGCATCGGGCGTGACCGGCCCGAACAGATCAACCGCGAGTCGGTCTGGCCCGTCCCCGAGGGCACCACCGTCGCCACCGCCGTCGACGCCCTGCGCGCGCTGCTGGAACGGCACGAGTCGCTGCGCACCGTCTTCCCGCCCGGCCCCGGCGCGGACGGCTTCCCCGAACGCCAGGAGGTGCGCACCGAGGGCGAGTTCACCGTCACCCTGGTCCCCGTCGGCGACCGCGGGGGCGCCGCGATCGATGCCCTCGCCGACGAGCTGGGCCGGGCCGACGTCGCCGTGCCGTTCGACCTGACCGCCGCCCCGCGGCTGCGCTTCACCCTGCTCACCGAGGGCGAACTCGTCCACCGGCTGGTCGTGGTGGGCTGCCACGCCGGGGTCGACGGCGTCGCCGTCACCCTGCTCATCCGCGACTGGCTGGCCCTCGCCACCGGGACGCGACTGCCGCCCGCCGGCTCCCGCACCCCGCTCGAACTCGCCGCCCTGGAGCAGAGCCCCCAGGGGCGCCGCAAGACCGCGGCCGCGCTCAAGCACTGGGAGACGGTGCTCACCGCGGGACCGTCGAGCTCCTTCTCCGTCGACGGCATGACCCCCGGCCGCCCCGAGGGGACGGCCGCCCTGCTGCTGCGCTCCCGGACCGCCGCCGCCGACCTGGAGGCGGTCTGCCGCCGCACCGCCGCCGGCCCCTCGGCCGTCCTGATCGCCGTCTTCGCCGCCCTCGCCGCGCACCGCGCCGACCGCACGGACCTGGTGATCTCGGCCCTGTCGGCGAACCGCCAGCGCTCCGCCCTCGCCGACCACATCGGCACCCTGGCCCAGGACGCCCTGATCGCCCTGGAGGTCGGCCCCTCCGGCGCGGACGACGATCTGGACGCCCTGATCGGCCGCACCAAGGTCGCCTCCTTCACCGGCTACTGGCACAGCACGCTCAACGCCGACAAGGTCTGGCAACTGGTGGAGGACGTCGCCGAGCGGCGCGGCGCCCGCTTCAACCGGCAGATCGTCGTCAACGACCTCAGCCTCGCCATCCCCGAGACCATCTCCGACGCCCGCCCGGCCCCGACCGCCGACCCCGAGGTGCAGTGGCTGCCGGACCAGCCGCTGCCGGTGCGCCTGATGCTCAACATCCTGCGCACCGCCGGCAGCCTGGATTTCGCCCTGCTGGCCTGCCCCCAGGTGTTCGAGCGCGCCGACGCCGAGCGCTTCGCCCGCGCCGTCCCCGCCGTCCTCGCGGCCGCCGCCGCAGGACCGCTGCCGCTCACCGAGCTGGCCGCCCTCAGTGGCCTGAGCCCCGCCACCCGCACCGGCGACTGGCAGCGGATCGGCGCCGACTGGATCGACCTCGCGGCCGTCCGCACCCTCGTCGCCGACGCCCTCGGCGCGCGGGCGACGGCGGTCGACCTCGGCTACGAGGACGGCCGGCTCACCGCCCGGATCGCCACCACCGACCAGGATCTCACCCCCGCCGCCGCACACCACGCGGTCGTCGGCACCCTCCCCGGCCACGAGACCGCGATGGCCCCGCACCACTACGCCGTCCACCTCCACCCCGACCCGCTGCCGCTCCTCACCTGGCCGAACCTCCCCGCGCGGGCGGAGGGTTCGGGCCGCGCGGAGGCGGCACTCCCGGGGTAGGCCCGGCCGGCCAGGACCGCCCCGGTCCTGGCCGTCGGACCGCTCACGGGTGGGGACCTGTCCGAGGTCGATGCTCGTCGTCCGTCCGGTCGGTGCCGACCGGGCCGCGGGGAAGCATCCGGTCCAGCCACTTCGGCAGCCACCAGTTGGCCCGGCCGAGGAGTGTCATGGTCGCCGGTACCAGCACCATGCGGACGACCGTGGCGTCGACGAGGATCGCGGTGGCCAGGCCGAGCCCGAACATCTTGGTGGAGGGGTCCTCGGTGACGGCGAAGGACAGGAAGACCGCCACCATGATGAGGGCGGCCGAGGTGATGATCCGGGCGGTGCGCGAGACGCCCTCGACGATCGCCGTGCTGTTGTCGCCGGTGCGCAGGTACACCTCGCGTATGCGGGAGAGGAGGAACACCTCGTAGTCCATCGACAGGCCGAACAGGATGGCGAAGAGGAACATCGGGATGAACGACACGATCGGAACCGTCGTTTCCAACCCGATGAGCGCGCTTCCCCAACCCCACTGGAAGACCGCGACCATGATGCCGTAGGCCGCGCCGATGCTCAGCAGATTCAGCAGTACCGCCTTGAGCGGTACGAGTACCGAGCGGAAGACCAGCATCAGCAGCAGGAACGACATCGCCAGCACGGCGGCGACGAACACCGGCAGGCGTCGGCTGGTGCGGCGGCCCACATCGGACAGGCTCGCGGCGGCGCCGCCCACGTGGGCCCTGGCCGGGCCGTGCCCGATCGCCGCGGGCAGCACGTCGGTGCGCAGCCGGGCGATGGTGTCGGTCGTGGCCCTGTCCTGAGGGCTGGTGGTCGGGAACACCACGAGGGTCGCGATGCCGGTGGCCCGATCGATGTGCGTCGGCGCGACGGACGCGATGCCCGGATCCGCCGCGACCCTTGCGACGAGTCGGTCCAGCACTCCCGGATCACCGGCGGGGTCCGCGGCGATGACGAGGGGACCGTTGATGCCCGGGCCGAACCCCTCGGCGACGAGGTCGTGGGCCCGGCGCTCGGTACGGCTGCGGGGCAGTGAGCCGTCGTCCGGCAGACCGACGCGCAGGCCGAGCACGGGCAGCGTCGCGGTCAGCAGCAGCCCCGCCGCGCCGACCGCGTACGGCACCGGGTGCCGGCCGACGTGCCCGATCCAGCGGTGCCACCCGGCGGCGGGGGCGCCGCCTGCCGCCGGGTCCCGCCGCCGGGCGAGTCGGCCGGGCCTCATGGTCCGCAGAGCCCGGCCGATCCGGCCCGGCCGGGCCAGGCGTGGGCCGGCGGCGCCGAGGAAGGCCGGCAGCAGCGTCACCGACGCGACCACCATGATCAGAACGACGATCGAGACGGCGAGCCCGCCCACCGTCATGAACGGTACGTTCGCGACCGCCAGGCCGAGGATCGATACGACGACGGTGCCGCCGGCGAAGACCACGGGCCTCCCCGCCGCGGCCACCGCTCGCCCCGCCGCCTCGCGCGGACCGAGCCCGCGCGCGAGGTACTCCCGGTGCCTCGCGAGCACGAACAACGCGTAGTCGATGCCCACTCCGAGCCCGACCATGCTGCCCAGGACCGGTGCGAAGGCGGGGACGTCCGTCACCCCCGCCAGTACGGTCATCGTGGCGACCCCGACGGTCAGTCCGAAGACCGCCATGCCGATCGGCAGCGCGGCGGCGACGAGCGAACCGAACGCCAGGAACAGGATCGCGGCCGCGGCGAGGATCCCGATCAACTCGCTCGCGCCGCCGTCGGGGTCGGAGAAGGCGTAGAAGAGGCTCCCGCCCATCTCGACGCGCAGGGGCAGTTCGGCGCGCAGCCGGTCGCCGAGATCGACGAGGGCGTCGAGGTCCTCGGCCGAGAGCCGGTTCTGGTCGGGGTACTGGACCCGGACGACCGCGATCCGCCCGTCGGCCGAGACGAGGCCGCCGCGCACGGTGGTGTCCCCGCCCGCGTCGAGCGCCCCCGCCGGGTCGCTCGTGCCGAGCACGTGCGGCAGCCGCCGCACCTCGCTCTGCAGCCGCGAGAGAGCGGCGCGCGCGCCGTCGTCGTCGAAGAACGTCGCGGCGCCGTCGAGGGGGGTGACCACCACCTGGGCGGTCATCCCCTCCTGGCCGGTGCCGGCCCGCTCGATCAGTTGCGCGGCCCGTCCGGAGTCCAGTCCCGGAGCGGTCATCGAATCCGCGTTCGGCCCGCCGAAGGCGACGGCGGCGAGGACGGCGAGCGTGGCGGCGACCAGCCATGCCGCGATCACCCGCCAGGGACGGCGGGCGGCGCTTGTGCCCAGGCGCAACAGGGCTGTCGACAGCATCGGTTCCTCCAACCACCTCGGTGGCCGTCCTTGTACGGCCGCCGATGCCGAGGTTCGTCGCCGCGGCGCTCCGCGGCATCGGCCCGCAGGCCGCGGATCCGTCGGCCCCGGGGCGGAGTGACGACCCGTCCTTTCGGCCGATGCGCGGCCCGCCGCGGTCCCTAAGCTGAGAACCGTGCTCCGAGACGACCTGCGAACGCTGTGGACCGAACCCCGGCCGACCGACGCGCCCGCCCGGGTGCGGCGGGACTGGGCGCTGCTCGCCGCGGGCCTCGCCGGGGTGGCGCTGGAGGCCGCCCTGCGCGAGAACGTCGTGTGGCGTCCGACGGCGGTGGTGTTCGCCGTATGGCTGTGCCTGCTGACCCTGCGGCGCCGGACCCGCCCGCTGGCGACGGTCACGCTGGCGTTCGGCTCGGTGATCCTGCTTCAGGTGGCCTCGCTCGTCGTCGCACCGGGCGAGCCCGTCGGCCTGTACGCCGGCGCGGTCGTGCTCGTGCTGGTGTACGCGCTGCCCCGGTGGGGATCGGGGCGCGAGAACGTGCTGGGCGGCGCGACGATCGTCGTGGCGTTCGCGCTGTGTGTCGTCGCGGACGGCACCCCGGTCGTGGAAAAGGTCGTGGGCTTCGTCTTCGGCCTGCTGCCCGGCGTGCTCGGGGCCGCGGTGCGGTTCCGGGTGACCGCTCGCGAGCGGCAGTTGGAGCAGGTGCGCTCCCGCGAGCGCGAGCAGCTCGCCCGGGAACTGCACGACACGGTGGCCCACCACGTGTCGGCCATGGTGATCATCGCCCAGGCGGGCCGGGTGCTCGCGGGCACCGATCCGTCCGCCGCGGTCGAGGTGCTGGAGGGGATCGAGGAGGAAGGGGCGCGCACGCTGGAGGAAATGCGCGCCATGGTCGCCGCGCTGCGCGACCGCGGCGTCGGTGCCGAGCTGGCGCCCCCCGCCGGCGTCGCGGATCTGGAGCGCCTGGTGCGCACCCCCGGCGGTCGCGTCCGGGTCGACCTGGGGCTCGACGGCGAGCTGGACACGCTGCCCCCGGCCCTGGACGCCGCCGTCTACCGGATCGTGCAGGAGTCGGTGACCAACGCGCTGCGCCACGCGGTCGACGCGACCGAGGTCGTCGTCCGGGTCGCCGCGGAACCGCACGCGGTACGGGTGAGCGTGCGGGACAACGGCCGGCGCACCGGCCGGGGTCGCGACGGGTACGGACTCACCGGACTGCGCGAGCGCGCGACCCTGATCGGCGGCACACTACGAGCCGGCCCGGGCACCGACCGCGGCTGGCAGGTCGAGGCCGAGCTGCCGAGAGCGAGGAGCGGGAGCGGTGTCCGTACGCGTCCTCGTCGCTGACGACCAGACGATCATCCGCACCGGGCTGCGGATCATGCTGAACGCCCAGCCCGGCATCGAGGTGGTCGGAGAGGCCGCCGACGGACGGGAAGCGGTCCGCCTGGCCCGCGAACTGCGCCCCGACGTCTGCCTGTTCGACATCCGCATGCCCGTGCTCGACGGGCTCGGGGCCACCCGGCTGCTCGCCGGCCCGGGCGTCGTCGACCCGCTGGCCGTGGTCGTCATCACCACGTTCGACCTCGACGAGTACGTCTACGGCGCGCTGCGTGCCGGCGCCCGCGGGTTCCTCCTCAAGGACACGGGACCGGACCTTCTGGCCCAGGCCGTACGGTCGGCGTCCGACGGGGAGGCGCTCATCGCGCCCAGCGTCACCGTCCGTCTGCTCCGGGCGTTCGCGGACCTGCCCGCCGGCCGGCCCGCGGCCCAGCCGGTCTCACCCGTCACCGCCCGCGAGGAGCAGGTGCTCCTCGCCGTCGCCCGCGGGCTGACCAACACCGAGATCGCCGACGCGCTGCACATCAGTCTCAGCACGGTGAAGACGCATCTGGCCAGCCTGATGGCCAAACTCGGCGCCCGCAACCGGGTCGAGATCGCGATGTGGGCGTACGAAACGCGCCGTGTCCTCCCCGGGACCTGAGCCGGGGTGCCGGGTGCCGGGTGCCGGGTGCCGGGTCGTGATCGGGAACGTGATCGGGAACGAGGAGCTGACCAGGAGCACCTGACGATCACGACCCGATCCACGCCCGGGGGCGTGTCCCGCGCCGCCACCGCTCCTCCCCGGGAACGCCCGCCCCCGCTCACGCGGCGCGTTCGGCCCTGTACCGAACGCGCCCCTCCCGGGGTAGCCTCCCGGGAGGGGCGCGCGGAGGGGGAGGCAAATGCACGTCCGGGACATGGTGGCGGCGACGGTGGTGGCCGAGATCTTGGGCGTCCTGTTCGCCTGCCTGCTCGGCCTGGCGGTGTGGCTGCTGCTGGGGGAGGGGTGGCTGCGTGACCTCCCCTGGGCCTTCAGTGTCGTCGGAGCCGTCGGGGTCGCGGTCGAGTACGACCGCAAACGCCCGCCTCGTCGGTTGCGCGGAGCGCTGGCCGGCGTGGCCGCCCTCGGCGCGGTGTCCGTCCTCGTCGCGGCGGTGGCGGACCGCCTGCTCCCGGATGCCGCCGGGA
Source organism: Kitasatospora purpeofusca (assembly GCF_036010405.1). Taxonomy (NCBI): domain Bacteria; kingdom Bacillati; phylum Actinomycetota; class Actinomycetes; order Kitasatosporales; family Streptomycetaceae; genus Kitasatospora; species Kitasatospora purpeofusca. The sequence continues at coordinate 8,778,696 of NZ_CP108561.1, forward strand.
CGGGGCTGATCGGCGCGATCGCCCTGCTGCTCGCGGTGCCGGTGGCCAACGGTGTGCTCGCCGCCGCCGCGGGGCGCCCGGCCGAGGGCTGACCCCCACCGGTCGCGGTCCTTCCCGGTCCTTCCTGTCCCTCCCCGCTGCGGCCCCGGCGGGCCCGGCGGAGACTGGGGACGGACCCCCGGTCACCGGGGGGCGCCCCGGACGCCGGGAGGGCCATGCTGCTCGGACTCACCACCGCCCTGGTCGCCACCGTCTGCTTCGGCTTCGGCTCGGTGTTCCAGGCGGGCGGCGCGCGCGAGGCGCCGCACGCGGACCGGGTGCGGGTCGGCCTGCTGGCCGCCCTGCTCCGGTCCTGGCGGTTCCTGCTCGGCACCGGCCTGGACGTCGCGGGCTTCGTGCTGAGCATCGTCGCCCTGCGCACCCTGCCGCTGTTCCTGGTCCAGGCCGTCACCAACGCCAGCCTCGCCGTCACCGCGCTGGCCGCCGCCCGGCTGCTCGGGGCCCGGCTGCACCGGGCCGACCTGCTGGGCATCGCCGCCGTGGTGGTCGGCCTGACCCTGCTCGCCCTCGGCTCCGGGCACGCGGGCCGCGACCACGCCTCGGCCGCGTTCCACTGGGCGCTGCTCGCCACCACGGTGCTGATGCTGCTGCTCACCTTCGTCCTCGCCCGCCGCAGCGGGAACGCGGCGGCGGTCGGCCTCGGCCTGCTGGCCGGGGTCGGCTTCGGGGTCACGAGCCTCGCCGTCCGGGTCCTCGACGTCTCCGGGCCGCTCGACGTGTTCACCGACCCGGCCGCGTACGGGCTGGCGCTGGGCGGACTCGGCGGCTACCTCGCCTACGCGCTGGCCCTGCAGCGCGGCACGGTGACGGCGGTGACCGCCGCCGGGACGGTGTCGGAGACCTTCGGCCCGGCCCTGGTCGGGGTGGTGGCGCTCGGCGACACCGCCAGGCCCGGCTACGCCTGGTGCGCGCTGACCGGGTTCGTGGTGGCGGTCGGCGGCACCTTCGTACTGTCCCGGTTCGGCGAGGTGGAGTCGGAGTCGGGCCTTCTGTCGGTACCCGCCGGGACGGTCCCGGCGCCCGTCCCGACGCCACCCGGTGCGGACCCCGGTGCGGACCTTGGTCGGGTCGCCCGGACGGCTCCGCCATGCAAAGGTGATTTGCCGGACAAAACGGACGGCGAGGTGCGCACAGAGCGGCAGATGCCATGACCACGGACGCCACGGACGTCACGGAAGACGCCCGTTCACGCTCCCGACGGCCCCGGCGGCGCCCTGCCGACAACCCGCCGATCGCCCTCGTCACCGGCGCCTCCTCCGGCATCGGCGCCGCCACCGCCGACCGGCTCGCCGCCGTCGGCTGGCGGTTACTGCTCTCCGGTACCGACCAGACCCGGCTCGACGCCGTCGCCGCCCGCACCGGCGGCCGCCCGCTCCCCGCCGACCTCGCCAAGCCCGACGGCGCCCAACGCCTCGCCGAGGCCGCCCTCGCCGCCGCCGGACGGGTGGACGCCCTGATCGCCGGCGCCGGACTCGGCTGGCGCGGCCCCTTCGCGCAGACCCCCACCGACACCCTGGACCGGATGCTGGAGGTCAACCTCGCCGCCCCGCTGCGGCTGGCCCGGCTGCTGCTGCCCGCGATGCTGGAACGCGACCGGGGCCGGATCGTGCTGCTCGGCTCCATCGCCGGCCAGGTCGGCGTCCGCGACGAGGCCGCCTACGCCGCCACCAAGGCCGGGCTGACCATGTTCGCCGAGAGCCTCTGGTACGAGCTGCGCGGCACCGGCGTCGGCGTCCGGCTGATCCTCCCCGGAGCGGTGGCGACACCCTTCTTCGCCACCCGCGGCACCGACTACCAGCGCGAACGCCCCCGCCCCGTCTCCGCCGAGGCGGTGGCCGACCTCGTCCACACGGCGATCACCACCGACCGCGACCGCGCCTTCCTCCCGCACTGGCTGGACTTCCCGGCCCGGATCCACGGCGCCGCGCCGGGCTTCTTCCGCCGGATGGCGGCCCGGTTCGGGTGAGGGCCCGAGGGGGTGCCGGCCTCCTGCTCGGCGCCGCCGCCGGCGTCGAACTGCTCCACCTCGCCCCGGCCGCCGTGCGGCTGCCGCCCGTCAAACGGCTGCTGGCCCGCCGCACCGCCGGCTACGGCGCGGTCCCCGGGCACCTCGCCCTCACCTTCGACGACGGCCCCGACCCGCGCGGCACCCCGCAGATCCTGGACGCCCTCGACGCCCTCGGCCTGCGCGCCACCTTCTTCCTCCTCGGCGCGATGCTCGAACGCTCCCCGGACCTCGGCCGCGAACTGGTCGCCCGCGGCCACGAGGCCGCCGTCCACGGCTGGCACCACCGCCGCCAGTACTACCCGGCCCCCGCCCGCGACCTGCGCGAACTGGGCCGCGCCACCGAGGCGGTGACCGACCTCACCGGCGCGCCCCCGTGCTGGTACCGCCCGCCCTACGGCGTCCAGACCACCGGCCAGGCCCTGGCCGCCCACCGCCTCGGCCTGCGCACCGTGCTGTGGACGGCCTGGGGCCGCGACTGGGAGGCCGGCGCCACCGGCCGCTCGGTCCTCGCCACCGCCCGCCCCCACCTCACTGCCGGTGCGACCCTCCTCCTCCACGACTCCGACTGCACCTCCGCCCCCGACTCCTGGCGCGCCACCCTCGCCGCCCTCCCCCTGATCGCCGCCCACTGCCACGACCGGGGCCTCACCCTCGGGCCCCTCCGCGACCACGGCGTCCGGGGCGACTGAAGCGCGGAAGAGCCCGGCCTTGGCGGGCGTTGGGCCGCTTCCCCCGTCGCGATCGGGGGAAGCGGCCGGTTGGCGTTCGTGTGTCCTTTGCCCCGGGCGGGTTGGACCGGGAACCGTGTCAGGCCAGGCCGACCCGGGTCAGGGCCGCTTCGAAGCCGGTGCGCCAGCCCTCCGGGGTGGCGCCCGGTGAGGGGTGCGGTTCGGGGCGGGTGAGGGCGGCGAGGGCGGAGTGGAGCACCTCGGTGGGGCGGGCGGAGGCCACGTCGGCGTGGCCGAGTTCGAGTTCGTGCTGGAGGTTGTCGCGGCCGTGGCCCTGGACGACGTCGAGGAGCAGGAGGCGGCGGCCCAGGGCGCGGGCCTCGCTGCAGGTGTCGCCGGAGCTGGTGACGACGAGGTCGGCTGCGGCCATGAGGGCGGGCACCTGGTCGGTCCAGCCGAAGGGGTGGAGGCGGGGGCGGTGGGCGGCGGCCCGGCGCAGGCGGCGTTCGAGTTCGGTGTTGCTGCCGGCGACGGCGAGGACGTGCGGTCCGGCGTCGGCGAGTTCGGCGGCCGTGCGGGCCAGCGGGCCGAGGCCCCAGGCGCCGGACATCAGCAGGACGCAGCGCGCGTCCGGCGGCAGGCCCAGCCGTTCCCGCGCCTCGGCGCGCGAGGGCGGCGAGTAGAACGGCGCGCGCAGCGGTGCGGGCAGGACGGCCACCGGGGCGTCCGGGCGGTAGCGGCGGACTCCGCAGGCCGCGACCTCGGAGGTGACCAGGAACAGGTCGGTGCCGTCCTGCACCCAGAGCCGGTGCGGGGTCACGTCGGTGCAGAGAACCAGGTGGCGGAAGGCGGGCGGGTCGCCGCGCAGCCGGTTGACGGCGGAGGTGGCGGTGGCGAACACCGAGACCACCAGCTCCGGGCGCTGCTCCGCGAGCAGCGCCCGGACGGCGGGCACCAGCCGCCGCCTCGCCGCCGCGTCGGCGAGCAGGGCGATCCGGGCGCCGGGGCGCAGGGCGGAGAAGTGGAACGCGTCGTAGACGCCGGGCAGGTCGAGCAGCCGCCGGAACACCGCTTCCCCGGCGTTGCCCGCGTGCTGCCCGAGCAGGGCCATCGCGTCGACCGTGCTGGTGGTCCAGCCGCGCGCCTCCAGGGAGTCGGCGCAGGCCCGGGCCATCACGTCGTGGCCCTGGCCGAGCGAGCCGGAGACCAGCAGCGCGTGCGGCACCTCCCGGCCCCGGCTCAGGCGCCCTGGCGGGGGCCGGCCGCGGGGCCGGCCGCGGGCGCGGCCTCGGAGCGGTACCAGTCGGCGTACCGCCGCACGCCGTCGGCGAAGTTGGTGCGCGGCGACCAGCCGAGCAGCCGCTTGGCCTGCGCGGCGGAGATCCGGCGCCCGGCGTAGTCGGCGGTGCGGGCCTCGATGTGTTCGATGCTGACCGGTCCGAGCAGCCGGTCGACGGTGTCGGCGATGTCGCGGACCGAGACGGCCGTGGAGCCCTCCAGGGCGAAGGTCTGGTCCTCGGCGGCGGGGGAGAGGGCGCGGACGTGCGCGTCGGCGAGGTCCTCGACGTAGACGAAGTTGCGGCTCTGCCGCCCGTCGCCCGCGATGGTGATCGGCCGCCCGTCGAGCGCGGCCTGCACGAACCGGGCGACCACCAGCTCGTCGCGCATCCGGGGCCCGTACGGGATGCCGTACCGCAGGATGGTGAAGTGCCGCCCGTACAGCTGGCGGTAGCTGTGCACGAGCATCTCGGCGGCCAGTTTGGTGGCGACGTAGAGGTGCCCGCTGTGGTCCAGCTCGATCGGCACGTGCTCGTCGAGCTCCTGCTCCTCGTCCTCCATCCCGGCCTCGCCGAGGGCCGCCCCGTACACCCAGACGGTGCTGGCCAGGACGGTCCGGCTGAGGTCGTTGCGGCGGGACGCCTCCAGGACGGCCTCGGTCCCGTCGATGTTGGCCCGCACGGCGCCGACCGGGTCGGCGGCGACCCGTTCGACGTCGGCCTGCGCGGCCAGGTGGAAGACCACCTCGCAGCCGTCCAGGGCGGCGGTGAGGGCGGGCAGGTCGAGGATGTCGATCCGCGCGTGGTCGGCGTCGGGGTTGAGGTACTTGTCGGTGGAGTCCACCGCGAGCACCTCGTGCCCGGCGGCGAGCAGCCGGTCGACGACGTGTGAGCCGATGAAGCCGCATCCTCCGGTGACCGCTATTCGCACGGTTCTCTCCTGTCTTCTGTCGACCGACTGCTCCCGACGGTTCTCGCGACCGGCGCGGTCCGTCGGTCCGTGGTCCGTCAGCCCGTGGAGCGGCGATGGACGGCGGAGACCGCCTCGATCACCAGCTCGGTCTCGTCCTCGGTCATGTCGGAGTGCACCGGCAGGCAGATCTGCCGGGCGCAGACGTCCTCGGCGACCGGCAGCGCCGCCCGCCGGTACGGGGCGAGCACCGGCTGCAGGTGCAGCGGCAGGTCGTAGACCTCGCCGGAGAGCCGGACGTCGTACTCCTCGGCGACGGCCCGCTTGAAGGCCGCGCGGTCGGTGCCGGGCGGCAGCAGGGCGACGTACTTGTAGTAGTTGCCGCGGGAGCCGGCCGGTTCGAGGACGGGCGTCAGGCCGTCCAGCGCGCCGAGCGCGGCGTCGTAGCGCTGGGCGACCCGGCGCCTGGTCTCCACGAACTCCTTGAGCCGGCGCAGATGGACGGTGCCGATGGCGGCATTGGGCTCGCTCATCCGCCAGGACGCGCCGAGCCGCACGTGGTGGTTGGTGGTGAAGGAGCCCTTGCCCTGGTCGCGGTGGATCCGGGCCTCGTCGCGCAGTTCGGCGGACTCGGTGAGGATCATGCCGCCCTCGCCGCTGGTGGTGACCTTGGTCGGGTAGAAGGAGAAGGCTCCGGCTGTTCCGAAGGTGCCGGCGGCGCGCCCGAGGTAGCTGCTGCCGTGCGCGTGCGCGGCGTCCTCGACCAGCGGGACGCCCCGGGCGTCGCAGATCGCGCGCAGGGCGTCGACCTCGGGGGTGATCAGCCCGCCGATGTGGACCAGCACCACGGCGGCGGTGTCGGGGGTGAGCGCGGCCTCCAGGGTGTCCGGGGCGAGCGCGAGGGTGGCCGGGTCGACGTCGGCGAAGACCGGCCGGCCACCGGCGTGCAGGATCGCGCCGGCGGTCGCGTAGAAAGTGACGGCGGGGACGACCACGTCGCGGCCGCGGACGTCGAGGCCGCGAAGGACGATCTCCAGCGCCGCGGTGCCGCTGGCGACGGCGACGGCGTGCGTGGCGCCGTGCTCGGCGGCGAAGGACTGCTCGAACCGTTCGGTCCAGGGGCCGAGGGTGAGCGCGCCGGTGGCGAGCATCTCGCTCACCGCCTCCGCTACGGCCGCGCGGTCGTTCTCGTCGAACACGATGCGGGCGGCGGGAACGCCCATGGGCCACCTCCGGCAGCGGTCGAGCTGCGGACGGGCGGTGTTCCGGGGGCCTGCGGCCTTCCCGGTGCACCGGTGACGGACAGGTCTGGACGAATGACGGACAGCTCCGGACGAACCGGTGTGAAACGTCCGGTCCAGGCACATCACGCTACTTCGCCGGTCGGGGCGCGGCCCGTCCGTACCTCCGCCCGGGTGACCCGGGCGACCCTGACCCCCGCGCCGCCCCCCTCGGCCGCAGGTCGGAGCCGGACGGCCGCCGGCCCGCTCCGGGCACTACGCCGTCCGGGTCGTCCTGCTGCGTCCGCAGTAGTCCGGAATGCCTGCACAGGGCCGACGCCGACGAGACGCCCGCCGACGCAGGATGGCCATGCTCCGGAAGCCCCCGGCCGCGACGGCCGGGCAGCGCTCCCGGCCACCGATCCCGCCCGACGCCCGACGCCCGACGCCCGTAGTCCGGCATCCGACGTCCGGCATCCGACGTCCGCCGACCGACATCCGAAGGAGTCCGCTCTCCCGTGGCCACTTTCCTGTACCGCCTGGGCCGATGGTCCTTCCTCAGGCGCCGGCTGGTGACCCTGCTCTGGGTCGCCCTGCTGGCCGCCGTGGGGGTGCTGGCCGCCAAGGCGCCCGCCGCCCCCGACGACGGCTTCGCCATGCCCGGCACCGAGGCGCAGAAGGCCTTCGACCTCATGGACGAGCGCTTCCCCGGCGCGATGTCCGACGGTGCCTCGGCCCGGATCGTCTTCGTCGCGCCGTCCGGCCAGAAGATCACCGCCACCGAGAACCAGCAGACGGTCGAGAAGACGGTCGCCGAGCTCGCCCACGGCGAGCAGGTCGTCGGAGCCGCCGGACCGTTCAAGACCGGCGCCGTCTCCCAGGACGGCACCACCGCCTACGCGACGATCAGCTACGACGCCAAGCCCGGCAAGGTCTCCACCGGGGCCACCGACGCCCTGGAGCAGGCCGCCCAGCACGCCCGGGACGCCGGTCTCACCGTGGACATCGGCGGCACGGCCCTGATGGCCGGCGGCGAGGCGGGCGGTTCCGCCGAGGCCATCGGCATGGCGATATCGGCCGTCGTCCTGGTGATCACCTTCGGCTCGCTGCTGGCGGCCGGACTCCCGCTGCTCACCGCGTTGATCGGCGTCGGCCTCGGCATCGCGCTGATCACCGGGCTCGGCAGTGTGCTCGGACTGTCCAGCACCACCAGCACCCTGGCGATGATGCTGGGCCTCGCCGTCGGCATCGACTACGCGGTCTTCATCGTCTCCCGCTACCGCGCCGAACTCCTCGACGGGTACGCGCCCAAGGAGGCCGCCGGACGGGCCGCCGGCACGGCCGGATCGGCCGTGGTGTTCGCCGGTCTCACCGTGATCATCGCGCTGGCCGGGCTCTCCGTGGTGGGCATCCCGCTGCTCGCCAAGATGGGCCTCGCGGCGGCCGGCACCGTGGTGATCGCCGTCCTGGTCGCGCTCACGCTGGTCCCCGCGCTGCTCGGCTTCATCGGCCAGCGGGTGCTGCCGCGCAAGCTCCGCAACCCGCGGCGGGCCGCCGCGGCGGCCACCGGCGCCCGCCCCAACGGCGGGACCCGCTGGGCCCGGTTCGTGCTGCGCCGCCCGGTCGCCGTCCTGGTCGGCAGCGTGATCGGGCTCGGCGTGCTCGCCCTGCCCGCCCTCGACCTGCGGCTCGGCCTGCCGGGCGACGAGGCGAAGCCCACCTCCACCACCCAGCGCCGGGCCTACGACCACCTCTCCGAGGGCTTCGGCCCCGGCTTCAACGGTCCGCTGACCCTGCTGGTCGACGCCAAGGGCGTGCCCGACCCGAAGGGCGCCGCCCAGCAGGTCGCCGATGCCGTGAAGGGCCTGCCCGGCGTGGTGGCCGTGACCCCGGCGGCCTTCAACCAGGCCGGGGACACCGCCCTGGTCACCGCGATGCCGGCCACCGGCCCCAGCGAGGCCGCGACCACCGACCTGGTCCACGCCATCCGGGACAAGGCACCGGGCCTCAAGTCCGCCACCGGTGCGACCGTGCTGGTCAGCGGTCCGACGGCGATGAACATCGACGTCTCGCAGAAGATGAACGACGCGCTGCTGCCCTACCTGGCGGTGGTGGTCGGCCTCGCCGTGCTGCTGCTGCTGGTGGTCTTCCGCTCGGTGCTCGTCCCGCTCAAGGCCGCCGCCGGGTTCCTGCTCTCGGTGGCCGCCGCGCTCGGCGCCGTCGTCGCGGTCTTCCAGTGGGGCTGGCTGGCCGAGCTGATCGGGATCGAGCAGACCGGCCCGGTGATGAGCATGATGCCGATCTTCATGATCGGTGTGGTGTTCGGCCTGGCCATGGACTACGAGGTGTTCCTGGTCACCCGGATCCGCGAGGCCTATGTGCACGGCGAGGAACCCGGCGAGGCCGTGGTCACCGGCTTCCGGCACAACGCCCGGGTGGTCACGGCCGCCGCGCTCATCATGATCAGCGTCTTCGCCGGCTTCATCGGCATGAACGAGCCGATGATTAAGATGATGGGCTTCGGCCTGGCCGCCGCCGTCGCCTTCGACGCGTTCGTGGTCCGGATGGCGATCGTCCCGGCCGCCCTCGCCCTGCTCGGCCGCCGCGCCTGGTGGCTGCCGCGTCCGCTGGAGCGGATCGTCCCCGACATCGACGTCGAGGGCGCCAACCTCCGGACCGAGCCCCCGCTCCCCGCCGCCCCCGGAGACGGGACCGGCCCCGAACCGGCCCGCCATTCGGTCGGCGTCTGAGGACCCCGCCCCGCCGCGATCCCTCTCCCCGGGGCCGCGGCGGGGCGGCCCGCGTTCCGGCCGTCGCGCCCGACCGGTCAAAATGGTACGAACCGTGGACGAACACCGCTGACGAACAGCACCGACGAAGCACTGACGAACCGCAGTCGAACCGCAGTCGAACCGCATGACCGGGTACTGCATCCGCAGTACGCGCCGTACGGCACCCGCCCCAACGCCCGCACCCCCGCCGAACCGTCCGGGCCCGTGGAGAACCGAGCATGACCGACACCTGGCCGCGCCGCGTCCGCCGCCGCTACCCCCGCCTGCTCGACGCGCTGCTGGTGCTCGGCGTGTTCACCGCCACCGCCGGCACCACCACCGTCGACCGCCTCGGCAACCACCTGGCGCCCAACCCGCCCGCGCTCGCCCTGGCCGTGGTCTCCAGCGCCGCCGTGTTCCTCCACCGCAGCCACCCCCGCGCGCTGTTCGGGATCACCTTCGCCTGCGCCCTGGCCATCTGCTTCGTCGCGACCCAGCTCAACGTCGGACTGGTCGCTCCGCTGATCGTCGCGCTGTACGTGCTCGCGGTCCACACCGACCGCACCACCGCGCGCATCGCCACCGCCGTCGCGGCCGTGGTGCTCACCGGCGCCACGTTCGTCGCCGAGCCCACTGCCCCGATCGGCGCCCGGATCGGCTTCGTCGCCTGGATCCTGCTGCCCGGCGCCATCGGCGACTCCGTCCGCACCCGCCGCGCCCACCTGGCCGCCATCGAGGAACGCGCCGAACGGGCCGAGCGCACCCGCGAGGAGGAGGCCCGCCGCCGGGTCGCCGACGAACGCATCCGGATCGCCCGCGACCTGCACGACGTCGTCGCGCACCACATCGCGCTCGCCAACGCCCAGGCCGGGATCGCCGTCCACCTGCTCGACCGCAACCCCGCCCAGGCCCGCGAGATGCTCAGCCACCTCACCGACGCCACCGGCTCCGCGCTGCGCGAACTCAAGGCCACCGTCGGCCTGCTGCGCCGCGCCGACGACCCGGAGGCCCCGCTCGAACCGGCCCCCGGCCTGGACCGGCTGCCCGACCTCGTCGACACCTTCGAACGCGCCGGGCTGCCGGTGCGGCTCACCGTCGAGGGGGAGCGGCAGCGGCTCTCCCCGGGCGTCGACCTCACCGCCTACCGGATCCTCCAGGAATCCCTGACCAACGTGGCCAAGCACGCCGCCGGCAGCGCCGCCGACATCACCCTGACCTACTCCGGCGGCCGGTTCCTGCTGACCGTCGCCAACGACCGCCCGCCGCGCCCGGTCCCGCCCGCGTCCGCCCCGGCCGGCGGCGGCTTCGGCCTGATCGGCATGCGCGAGCGCGCCGCCGCCGTGGGCGGACGCCTCACCGCCGACCGCCGGCCCGGCGGCGGCTTCCTGGTCTCCGCCGAACTGCCCCTGCGCACAGCAGCCCGAGAGGAACCCGCGTGACCATCCGAGTACTGCTCGCCGACGACCAGGCCCTGCTGCGCGGTGCCTTCCGCGTCCTCATCGACGCCGAGGACGACATGGAGGTGGTCGGCGAGGCCGCCGACGGCCGGGAGGCGGTCGAACTCGCCCGGACCACCCGCCCCGACGTGGTCCTGATGGACATCCGGATGCCCGGCGTCGACGGCCTCTCCGCCACCGCCGCCATCTGCGGCGACCCCGACCTCGCCGGCACCCGGGTGCTCATCCTCACCACCTTCGAGATCGACGAGTACGTGGCCCAGGCCCTGCGCGCCGGTGCCGGCGGCTTCCTGGGCAAGGACGCCGAACCGACCGAACTGCTCGCCGCCCTGCGCCGGGTCGCCGGCGGCGAACCACTGCTGTCGGCCGCCGCCACCCGCGCCGTCATCGACCGCCTGCTCGCCCAGCCCGACCCGGACCGGGCCCCGGCCGCCGCACCCGAACGGCTGGCCGCCCTGACCGCCCGGGAGCGCGAGGTGATGGCGATGGCCGCCACCGGCCTCAGCAACGAGGAGATCGCCGCCCGGATGTACGTCAGCCCCTTCACGGTGCGCACCCACATCCACCGGGCGATGTCCAAGCTCGACGCCCGCGACCGCGCCCAGCTCGTCGCCCTCGCGTACCAGACCGGCCTGGTCCGGACGCCCCGCCCGGCCTCCGGGTCGAACGACTGATCAGCACGGCCGGTGGTCCGTACCACTCCGGGGGGATGACACCCGACGGCCGCATCCCTATGGTCCAGACCTATGTTGAGGAGATTACGACCCACCGGGCCGCTGAGAACCGTCGGCGCCGCGCTCGCCCTGGCCCTGGCCGGAGCGACCGCCGGCGCCGGCGCCGCCGAAGCGGCACCGAAGCAGCCGACCGCGCCCCTGGTCTGGACCGACTGCCCCGCCGACCCGTCCGGGGCTCCGGTGGACCCCCGGCTGCGCTGCACCACCCTGAAGGTGCCGCTGGACTACCGGGAACCGCGCGGGCGGACCGTCGAGATCGCGGTGTCCCGGCTCCCCGCCGCCGAGCCGGGGCTGCGCCGCGGGATCCTGGTCCACAACGGCGGCGGCCCGGGGGTGGCGAGCCTGCACCTGCCGAGCGCCCAGGAGTCCGGCTACCCGAAGGAGGTGCTGGACCGCTACGACCTGGTGGGCTTCGACCCGCGCGGGGTCGGCCGCAGCACCCCGGTCAGCTGCGGGCGGACGGCCGCCGAGGTGCCGTACGAGCTGGTGTTCCCGTTCCCCGCGCCGGACGGCTCGATCGCTCCCAATGTGCGCTTCGCCCGTGACCTGGCGCGCGACTGCCTGGCCCGCAACGGCGACCGGATCCGCCATCTGACCACCGCCAACACGGCGCGCGACCTGGACCGGATCCGGGCCGCCCTCGGCGAGCCGAGGATCTCCTACCGCGCCGCGTCCTACGGCACCTACCTGGGCGTCGTCTACGCCGAGCTGTTCCCGGGGCGGACCGACCGCTTCGTGCTGGACGGCAATGTCAGCCCCAATGTCACCTGGCAGGACCGGCTGGCCGGCTGGGACCGCGCGAGCGAACTGCGCTTCGAGGACTTCGCCCGCTGGGCGGCCGAGCGCGACGCCACCCTGCGCTTCGGCGCCACCCCGGCGGCCGTCCGCGCCAACTACCTGGCCCTGGCGGCGAAGCTGGACCGGACGCCGGTGACCCACCCGGTCGCCGGGCCGGTCAACGGCAACCTGTGGCGCACGCTCTACCGGCTGGACTCGTACCACACCGCGCTGTTCCAGGAGATCGCCGACTGGTGGCGCTTCCTCGCCGACGACGGCGCCGGCCCGGTCCCGTACTGGTGGCTGGCCAAGGGCACCCCGGGCATCCCGGAGGACAACGACGTGGCCGCGCTCACGGCCGTGCTGTGCGGCGACACCCCGGCACCGCGCGACCTCGGCCACTACCGGCGGGCCGTCGCCGAGAGTCGGCAACGGAACCCGATCGTCGCCGGCATGGGTGCCAACATCTGGCCCTGCGCGTTCTGGCCGGACCCGGTCGAGCCCGCCGTCAGGATCACCGACCGGGGTCCCGCGAACATCCTGCTGCTCCAGACCGAGCGCGACCCGGCCACCCCCCTGATCGGCGCCTTGGGCATGCGGGCGACCCTCGGCAAGCGGGCCCGCATGGTCACCGTCGACGGCGGCAACCACGGCGCCTACGACCGCTCCACCCCGTCCTGCGCGGTCACCGCCGCCGACCGGTTCCTGATCACCGGCACCCTGCCGCCCCGGGACCTCACCTGCGCCCCGGACCCGGTGGCCACCCGCTGACCGCCTGCGGAGCGGCCGCCGCCTGCGGCCGCTCCGTCCGCGGGTGCTCCGTCCGGGCCGGCTCCGGGCTCAGGGGCCGGTGAAGAGCCGTCCGAGGTGGTAGCGGAGGGCGGCGGTGGCGTCCTCCGGCGTGCGCTGGCCGAGCAGCACGCTCAGGCCGAGGCCGGCGGAGGCCGCGAGCAGAACGGCGGCCTCCTGGCGGGCGTCCAGGCGCGGGTCGGCGGCGCCGGACCGCTGGGCGGCTTCGAGCCGGCCGACCAGGAACCCTTCCATCTCGTCGGGTGCCGCGAGAAAGGCCCGGCCGCCGAGGGCGGTGTCGGTGACGGCGAGCACCGCGTACTCGGTGTGGACGAGGTGGAAGATCCGGCTCTCCTCGTCGGTGGGGACGGCTTCGAGCAGGACCGCTTCGACGATGTCGCGCGGGGTCGGTGACGGGCCGGTGGCCCGCACCCGCTCGCGGACGCGTTCGCCCATGCGGGTCGTCAGGCGGCCGACCGCGGCGAGCAGCAGCTGCTCCTTGGTGTCGAAGTAGTACTGCACCAGCCGCACCGAGATGCCCGCCTCGACGGCGACGGACCGCATGGTGACGGCGTGCAGCCCGGTGTCCGCCGCTGTGCGGAGCAGGGCGTCGATGATCTGGGCCCGGCGCTCGTCATGGTCGACCAGCTTCGGCATCGGGTTCCTCTCGAACGTTTTTATGGTACAAACATACCATCAAATCCTGCAGTTCTGCGTGCCGGGAGGGGCCATGACCCGAGCGAGTGTCGGACATTTCGTCAGTGAGGAAGCCCGCGGGAAGTTCCTGGCGGCGTACGACCGCGCCATGGAGCTGTGGCCCGGCCCGCGCGAGGAACTGGACGTCGAAACCGCCTACGGCACCGTCCACGTCCACCGCTGCGGGGCCCGGACCGGTGAGCCGATCGTGCTCCTGCACGGCCACGCCGGACACGCCTCCAACTGGTACCCGCAGATCGCCGCCCTGGGCGAGAACCACCCGGTCTACGCGATCGACACCCTGGACGACCCCGGCCGCAGCGTGCAGCGCGCCGTCGCGGCCGGCTCCGCGGAGAACGCGGCCTGGCTCGGCGAGGTCCTCGCCGGACTCGGGCTGGAGCGCGTCCACCTGGTCGGCCTCTCCTACGGCGGGTGGCTGGCCCTCAACCAGGCCGTGCACGCGCCCGAGCGCCTCGCCTCGATCGCACCGCTGGACCCCGGCGGGATCGAGAAGGTCCCCGCGCGGTTCTACGCGCACATGATCGGCGGGCTGTTCGGCATGCTCGCCCCGCGCCGGCTCCGACCCGCCCTCGGGCGACTGCTCGCCAACCCCGCCCTGAGCGCGCCGCCCGCGATGATCGCGCCGCTGATGCTGGCCGTGCGGACCTACCGGCCGAACACCCGCCCCGCGGCCCGGCCGTTCACCGACGAGGAGCTGGCCTCGATCCGGCTGCCCGTCCTCGTCCTGCTCGGACGGCGCAGCGCCCTGCTCCGGCCCCGTCAGGTGCTGGCACGGGTCACCGCGCTGATCCCGGGCGTCCGGGCCGAGATCGTCGAGCGGGCCGGTCACGGCCTCAACCTGGAGCGTCCCGAGCTGGTCAACGACCGTCTCCTGGGGTTCGTCGACGCGCTCCGGACGGAGCCGGGCCGGGGCGAGTGACGCCGACGGGGGCGGTCCGGGGGGAGCGGGAGGGCGCCGTCGGACGGATCCGAGGGGGAGACCCGGCGCGAGGAGGGGCCCCGTGGGTGCGAGTGCCGTCCGGAAATGTCCGGGCGCGTTCCGGCCGTTCCCCCGGACGGCGGTGGCCCAGGAGAGTGTGCAGAGGGCGCGCGGTGGCTGGAGGGGCGCGCGGCAAATGCTGTGCGCCGACTGTCGATCGGCTCGCCCATGCCCTTTGACCTGCGACTTCCGTAGTGGAAGGTGTCATTTCGTTCGAGGCAACAGGATGTTAACCGGATCGGCACACTCTGTGCTCAAAACCCGCTTTTGCTCGCCCCATACCCATGTTTTACTCGCTCTTGACGCAACGTCAGGTGAACAGGGCTTCACCTGCCGTCACCGAAGGAGGCGATCACCCTCATGGAACCGCTCATCGACCGGGCCCGGGCCTTCCCGCAGCGGGCCGGGGACACCGGCCGCGAACTCACCGGCCTCGCCGCCGGCCAGAGCCCGCAGGCCCTGTTCATCACCTGCTCCGACTCCCGCGTGGTCCCGGCCCTGATCACCAACGCCGACCCCGGCGACCTCTTCGAGCTCCGCACCGCGGGCAACATCGTCCCCGTCTACCGGGCCGACGGAGCCTCGGGGGAGACCGCGACGGTCGAGTACGCCGTCGAGGTGCTGGGCGTGCGCGACATCGTGGTCTGCGGCCACTCGCACTGCGGCGCCGTCGGCGCCGTGGTCCGGGGCGAGGACCTCAGCGTGGTGCCCGCCGTCCGCTCCTGGCTGCGCCACGCCGACCGGGCCGTGCTCCGCGCCGACGCGGCCGAGGTCTTCGACCCGACCGTCGCCGGCCCCGTGCAGCGGCACGTCCTCGCCCAGCTCGACCGGCTGCGCGGCTACCCCGCCGTCGCCCGGCGGCTGAGCGAGGGGCGGATCCGGCTGCGCGGCTGGTTCTACGAGATCCACACCGGCCTGGTGCTCGAACACCGCGCCGACACCGGTCTGTTCCTCCCGCTGTGAGGCCCACCCAGCACGGGCCGCCGCACGACTGCTCACCGCACCACCGCTTGGCGCACCACCGCCGTCCGAATCCCGCTACTCTCCCGAGGACCCGATGACTCGTCGTCCCGCCCTTCGGCTGAGCACTCTGCGCTCCGACCTCCCTGCCTCCCTCGTTGTCTTCCTGGTGGCGCTCCCGCTCTGCGTGGGCGTCGCCGTCGCCTCCGGCGTACCGGCCGAACTCGGCCTGGTCACCGGCATCGTCGGCGGCCTGGTGACCGGGCTGATGCCCGGCAGCAGCCTCCAGGTGTCCGGCCCCGCCGCCGGGCTGACCGTCCTCGTCCTCGCCGCCGTCCAGGAGCACGGCATAGCCACCCTCGGCGTGATCACCGCCGCGGCCGGCCTGCTCCAGCTCGCCATGGGCGCCGCCCGCCTCGGCCGGCTCTTCCGGGCGATCTCCGTCTCGGTCGTCCAGGGCATGCTGGCCGGCATCGGCCTGATCCTGATCGCCGGTCAGCTCTACGCGCTGGCCGACATCAAGGGCCCCACCGGCGGCCCCGCCAAACTCGCCGGACTCCCCGGCCTCGTCGTCGACATCGCCGGGGACGGCCGTGCGCTCGCCGCCGCCGCCATCGGCGCCGGGACGATCGCGGTCCTGCTGCTCTGGCCGCGCCTGCCCGCCCGGGTCCGGCTGGTTCCCGCGCCGCTCGCCGCCGTCGCCGGGGCGACGGCCGTCACCGCCCTGTTCGACCTGCCCGTCGCCCGGGTCGAGGTGGCCGGCCTCGCCGGTGTCGTCGACCTGCCCGCCGTCGGCGACCTCGCGGCACTCGGCAGCCTCGGCGTGCTCGGCACGGCGTTCGCCTTCGCGCTGATCGCCTCCGCCGAGAGCCTGTTCAGCGCCGCCGCCGTCGACCGCCTGCACCACGGCCCGCGCACCGACTACGACCGCGAGCTGCTCGCCCAGGGCGTCGGCAACACGGTCTGCGGCCTGCTGGGAGCCCTTCCCATGACCGCCGTGATCGTCCGCAGCGCGGCCAACGTCCAGGCCGGTGCCCGGACCAAGGCCTCCCGGGTGCTGCACGGGGTCTGGCTGCTGCTCTTCGCCGCGCTGGTCCCCGCGGCCCTCTCCGCCATCCCGCTCGCCGCCCTGGCCGGCGTGCTGGTCCACGCCGGGGCCAAGCTCGTCCCGCTGCGCAGCCTGCGGCCGCTCTGGCGGGCGGACCGGGGCGAGGCCGCGATCCTCGCCGTCACCGCGATCGCGATCGTGGTGACCAACCTGCTCGAAGGCGTCCTGCTCGGCCTCCTCCTCGCCGTGCTCAAGAGTGCCTGGGACACCTCGCACCTCCAGGTCGCCGTCGCCGAACTCCCCGACGGCGCGGTCCGGGTGACGCTCCACGGCAGCGCCACCTTCCTCCGGCTGCCCCGGTTGCTGGAGACCCTCGAATCCCTGGAGGGACTGCCGGCGGACCGCCCGGTGCGCCTCGACCTCGCCGGCGTACGGCACCTCGACCACGCCTGCCGCAGCGCCCTGGAGCAGTGGCAGGAGCGCCACAACCGCAGCGGCTCCGCCGAACTCGTCGGCCTCCCCGCCGCAGCCGCCTGATCAGCCCTCCTGGCGCAGCGCCTCGGCCCGAGGGGCCTGCTGGTAGAGGGCCCGGCGCCCGGACCGGGTCCGCACCAGCAGGCCCGCGCGGTGCAGGACGCCGAGGTGGTAGGAGACGGTACTCGCCGCGAGCCAGTGGCGTTCGGCGAGTTCGGTGGTGCTCCGGGGCACGTCCAGATCGGCCAGCAGCCGGGCCCGGGTGGCCCCGATCAGGTCGCCGGCGGGCGAGGCAGGTCCCGGCTCCGGGCCGGGGCCGGCATCGGGACCGGCACCGGGAGCGGGGAACGCCGGGTACAGGATCATCGGTCGCAACTGCCGTGCGCCGGGCAGCGGGTCGACCGAGACGTGCAGTTCGGAGCTGAAGACCGTCGGCGTGAGGTCCAGCCCCGTCGCGGGGAGCTCCGCCCGGGCGTCGACGAGCAGCCGAACACCCTCCTCGTCGTACAGCACGCGTGGATGCAGCCCGGCGAGCACGCTCGCCAGGCCCTGCCGGGCGGAGAGCTGGGCCCGCCGCGCGATGTCCGCGTCGATCCGGGCGCGCAGCATCGGCCAGCGCGGTCCGACGGCGGACTGCCAGAGCTGGTGGAGCTCGGCCGCGACCAGTTCGGCGAACTCCGCCTCACCCCGGTCGAGCGCCCGCAGCAGGGCGCGCGGCGCGCGGCCGCCCGCGATGCCGAGTCCCTCGTCACCCGCGAGCATCGTCCGGATCTCCTGCGCCAGCCGCTCCGGGGCGACCGTGGCGACCGCGTGCAGTTCCCGTTCGAGCGACTCCTCGTGCTGCTCCGGCTGCGGATTGAGGAAGTCCGGGATGTACGTCCACGCCCCGGTGAAGAAGGACTCCAGCACCGCCAGCCGCCGCTCGCGCACCGCCTCCCGGATCAGCGCGCCCGCTCCGCGCCCACCTGCTCCGGCCGCTCCGGCCGCCGAACGGATCAGCCACAGGCTGTCGGTGACGTTGTACAGCGGCGAGACCACGAACCGGGTGTTCGCCAGTGCCCGGGCGTCCAGCTCGATCCGGAGCACCGCATCCCCCTCCGCATCCACCTCCGCGCTTGCGTTCGAGCCTCATCGAATCATTCGACCCGCCCACCCGGCGGGCGATTCCATGGATCCGGGCCGGCCGAACGCGAACCGGCCCGATCCGAACCACCTTGACGGTGAAGGAGATCGACGTGATCAGGAAGGAGGCTTCGGCTGCGGCAGCGCCAGGTAGCCGCAGCTCCGCCGCGCACCCGGGTCACCCCTGCGGCTCCGCCCCACCGGAAACCGCAGGGGCGGCCGGGACGCGGCCGGGCGCGCACCCGCCCGCCCGGGGGCTCCGCCGGGGGCACCATGGGGAGGACGGGTCGTCGGCGCGGCGGGTGGAGGCGGAGTGGAGCAGGCGGCGGGGGAGTGCTGGGTGGTCGGGGTGGACGTCGGGGGCTCCGGCATCCGGGTCGGGGCGGCGCCCGCAGGCCGCCCGGTCGATCCGGCGGCGGTGCGGACGGTCGGGTCGGCCGCCGCCGCGCGGGTGTCCGCCTCGGCGGGCGGGCAGGACGCGCGGGCGCTGCTCGACCGACTGCTGCCCGCACTCGACGCCCTGGTCTCGGGCCTGCCCGACGGGGCCCGGATCGGCGCGGTCGCCGTGGGCGCCACCGGGATGGCCCTGCTCGGCCGCGACCTGGCCGCCCGGCTGCCCGGCCCGCTCGCCAGGGCCACCGGCGCCCGGCGACTGGTGCTCGCGGGGGACGCGGTCACGGCCTACGTGGGCGCGTTGGGCACCGCCGCCGGAGTGGTGGTGGCCGGGGGGACGGGGCTGGTCGCGATCGGCCTCCGCCCGGGCGGCGGCTGGTGCCGCGCCGACGGCTGGGGCCAGCTGCTCGGGGACTGCGGCGGCGGCGCCTGGATCGGCCGGGCCGGGCTGGAGGCGGCGCTGCGGGCGCAGGACGGGCGCAACGGGGGTTCGCCCGTCCTGCTGGCGGCGGCCGAGCGGCACTACGGCCCGGTGGCCGGTCTCCCGGCCGCGCTCCAGCCGCGCCCGGACCGGGCGGCGCTGCTCGCGGAGTTCGCCCCGGCGGTGGTCGCGGCCGCCGAGGAGGGCTGTCCGGTCGCCGCGGGGCTGCTCCGCCGCGCGGGCGAGGAGATCGCCGCCACCGCGACCGCCGCCGCCGAGGCCGCCGGTCGGCCCGGTCCCCGGCTCGCCCTGACCGGCGGCCTGTTCCGGTTCGAAGCGCTGCGCCGGGCGACCCTGGACGCGCTCGCGGTCCGCCTCCCCGGCGCCCGCCCGGGCCCTCCGGACGGCCCGCCGCTGCTCGGCGCCCTCCGCCTGGCCGTTGCTGCCCCGGCGGCGGTCAGCCCGGCGGCCGTCGTGCCGGCCGCTGCGCGTACCGACGCCGTCAGCACCGCCGCACCGGACTTCCCCTGGCCGCTGGACCCGCCCCTCCTCACTGTCCTGGACCTCCCCGCCGCCGACGGTCCGTGGCTGCCGTGAAAAGCGTTTGAGCGGCGCTCGCGGCTCTGGCAGCGTGGTCGGTATGGAGAAGACCCCTGCCCCCGATGACTGGCTGGCGACCAACCGCGCCAACTGGGACGGCCGCGTCCCGGTGCACACGGCCAGCGATTTCTACGACCTCCCCGGCTTCCTGGCCGGCAACGAGGCGCTGCGCGGTTTCGAGCTGGCCGAGGTCGGTGACGTCAGCGGCAAGTCCCTGCTCCATCTCCAGTGCCACATCGGCCTGGACACCCTGTCCTGGTCCCGCCGCGGCGCCACCGTGACCGGCCTGGACTTCTCGGAGCCGGCGGTGGAGGCCGCCACCGAGCTGGCCGGGAAGATCGGCGCGGACACGGCCCGCTTCGTCGTCTCCGACGTGTACGAGGCGGTGGAGGCGCTCGACGGGCAGACCTTCGACATCGTCTACACCGGCCTCGGTGCCCTGTGCTGGCTGCCGGACATCGCGCGCTGGGCCCGCACCGCGGCGTCCCTGGTCGCGCCGGGAGGCTTCCTCTACCTGGCGGAGTTCCACCCCTTCGGCGACACCCTGGGCGACGACGGCCGGACGGTGGAGTACGACTACTTCGACCGCGACGCCACGGTCTGGGACGACCCGAGCACCTACACCGACGGCGAGGTGACGTCCCTCGCGACCAGGACCGTCGAGTGGCAGCACGGGATCGGCGACGTCCTCAGCGCCCTGGTGGCCGAGGGCCTGCGGGTCGAGTTCCTCCACGAGCACGACTTCACGCTGTTCCCGCGCTTCCCGGTCCTGGAGCACGACCGCGGCTTCCGCTTCCCGGCCGGTCAGCCCCGCGTCCCGCTGATGTACTCGATCCGCGCGAGCAAGCCCGCCTGACACCCTGCCGAGGGGCGCGGCCGTACCGGCGGTGGCGGCAACCGGACGGATCCGGGCCGCCACCGCCGCCGTGCCGTCAGGACTTGCGGGCGACGGCGCCGTACATGCTGACCCGGTCCGCGCCGGCGACCGGCTCGTCCTCCGGGCGCCACAGCGGGACGGTGACCACGCCGGGGTCGAGGACGTCCAGGCCGTCCAGGAAGGCGCCCACCTGCTCCCGGCTGCGGCCGACCAGCGGTGCGGTGGCCTTGCTGTAGACGCCGGTGACCCGGTCGCGGACCTCGGCGGGGATGAAGTCGGCGGTGCCGTGGGACAGGATCAGGTGACTGCCGGGCGCGAGGGTGTCCAGCAGCGTGCGGACGATCTCGTACGGTCCGCTCTCGTCCGGGACGAAGTGCAGCACGGCGGCCAGCACCAGGGCCATCGGCTTGTCGAAGTCGAGCAGCTTCTCGGCCTCGGCGGCGGCGAGGAGGTCGACCGGCTCGCGCAGGTCGGCCTGGATGACGGTGGTCCGGCCGACGGCGGTGCCGCCCATCAGGGCGCGGGCGTGGGCGAGCACGATCGGGTCGTTGTCCACGTAGACGATCCGGGAGCCCGGGTCGACGGCCTGGGCGATCTCGTGGGTGTTGCCGGCGGTCGGGATGCCGGTGCCGATGTCGAGGAACTGGTCGATGCCGAGCCCGGCCACATGGCGCACCGCCCGGTTCAGGAAGCCCCGGTTGGCGCGCGCGGTGGATCTGAACTCCGGGTTGGCCGCCAGCGCCCGCTCGGCCGCCTCGCGGTCGGACGGGAAGTTGTCCTTCCCGCCCAAGTAGTAGTCGTACATCCGCGCGGGGTGCGGAATCTCGGGCCGGAGGTCGGCGGGAACGCCGGGCTCGCCCGGTTCCCACATCTCGTTGTAACCCACCACTGTCTCCACGCCTCCGCACCTGGCCGAACTGATGATCCGTCGGCGCACAGCGTAGATGTTCGAGTACGCCCGCGGTGCGGCGAGGTCGGTTCACCCCCGCTTGTGCGCAATGGCCGCGTTGCGGCGGGATGGGCCGGAACGGCCCCGGCCCGGGTCCGTTCGTCCGCTGTCGGAGGCGCCTGGCAGCATCACGGTCGTGAAGCACTCCCGCACCACTCCGCCGCGCCCGCTCGACGTGACCTCCGTGTTCCCCGACCTCGCCCCGCTGGCGAGGGAGGCGATCCGGCTGCATCCCCGGCCCGGGGCTCCCACGCCCTACGACAGCTCGGTCGGAGGGCCGTTCCTGTGGCCTGCCGACGAGCCCTGGCCGCACTGCGGTGAGCAGCACGGCTGGTGGGACGAGGCGACCGACGAGGAGCGCGAGGGGCCGAACCCCATGGTGGCCGTGGTCCAGCTCCACCTGCGCGACGTCCCGCTGCTGCGTCCGCCCGCCGGGGCGGACCTGCTCCAGGTGTTCTGGTGCCCGGTCGAGCACGAGCCGGACTTCAAGCCCCCGACCGTACTGGTCTGGCGGTCGGCCGAGGCGGTGACCGACCTTCTCGGGACGCCGCCCGAGCCTGTGGTGGTCGAGTACGACGACTGCTACCTCCCGGTCCCGTGCCTGCTCGCGCCGGAGCGGGTCACCGAGTACCCCAACTACCTGGAGCTGAGCCCGGATCTGCAACAGCAGTTGGCCGACTGGGGCAGGTGGCCGACGGTCGGCGCCGCTGTGGAGGACTTCTACGAACCCTGCCCGCAGGAGTTCTACGGCGACGCGCTGGCCGAGGCTCCGGGCTGGAAGGTCGGCGGCTGGGCCCCGTGGGGCCTCACCGATCCCGTGGCCCGGTTCTGCGAGACCTGCGGCGCCGGGATGACCCCGCTGCTGACCGTCGCCTCCGGCGAGTGGGACGGCAGCCCTCCCGCCTGGGTCCCGTTCGAGGACCGGGAGCTCGCCGCGACGGGCCCGGCCCGCTCGGCGAACCCGGCCGGGGTCCAGGTCTCCAAGGGCAACCACCTGCAGCTCTACGTCTGCCCGGAGTCCCCGGAGCACCCGCACACCGACCTGATCCAGTGAACCCGCGCCCGGCCCCCGGCGGGCGGGCCGGGGCGGAGAGGGGCAGGATGGGAGGGTCCGGGGCGCCGCCCACCAGTGCGGCGTGCCGCCGTGGAGCGGGAGTGGGAGGCAACCATGGCCGTCGCCGAGATCGTTCCGGCCGACATCAGGGAGTGGCGGGGGCAGTCCGTCGTGGACGAGAAGGACCACCGGATCGGCACCCTGGAGTCCGTCTACGTCGAGACCGCCAGTGACGAGCCGTACTTCGTGACGGTCACGATCGGTCTGGCGATGAAGCGGCGACTGGTGTTCGTCCCGCTCGACGGCGCGGTGCTGGGGCCGGGATACGTCCGGGTGGCGTTCCCGAAGGCGCTGGTGAAGCAGGCGCCCTCGATCGGTGTGGACGACGTGCTGCCGGCCGAGGACGAGCCCGAGGTGTTCGCGCACTACAAGCTGGAGTACGCCACCGGGGCGGGCGGGGAACGGCGGCTGGCGCGGCGCTGACCCGCCGCTGACCCGCCGCTGACCGCAGCCCTTCGCCGGCGGCCCGGCCTCCCGGTCGGCCACCCGGGTCCGGATACCCCACGGGGTACACTGGAGGCCCGGTGGTCGACAGTGAAGGGCGGTCCGGACATGCAGGTGGACGAGGAGGCCGTCGGCGCCGTCCTGAACCGGCTGCGGCGTGCCCAGGGCCAGCTGGCGGGCGTGATCGCCATGATCGAGGCCGGCCGGGACTGCAAGGACGTGGTGACCCAGCTGGCCGCCGTGTCGAGGGCGCTCGACCGGGCCGGTTTCAAGATCGTGGCGAGCGGTATGCGCCAGTGCATGGCGGGTGCCGAGGAGGGCACGGCGCCGATGACCGAGGCCGAGCTGGAGAAGCTCTTCCTCACCCTCGCCTGACGGCCGCCGCCCCCGCCTGCGGCCCCGCCGCACAGTTCCCGCTCCGTGCTGCGCCGCTCCGTACTGCCGCTTTCCACATTTCCTGTTCCGCCCGACATCCCGTCATGCTTCGTTCATGTCCCGGTCGCCGGTCTTCGGATGAATGGGCCCGGCCCCACAGTTGTACAGCCAACTGTCGATGGGCCGACCCTCCCAAGCCTCCGTCACCAGCCGCGGACGGCCCCGGCCCGGCACCCCCCGACGGCCCGGTGCCCGAGCGGCGGACAGGACATCCGTGGCCACCGGCAGCACCCTGACCAGCACGTCGTCGAGCAGCCCCGTCGAGGGCGACCGCCTCACCTTCCACTGGACCACCGACGCCCCCGACCCCAAGAACTGGGTCGGCATCTACGACGGGGACCGCCTGCCCGGCACCGGCAGCTCCCTGCTCTGGAAGTACACCCCGGCCGCCGACGGCGACGTCCAGCTC
Organism: Kitasatospora purpeofusca; assembly: GCF_036010405.1. Taxonomy (NCBI): domain Bacteria; kingdom Bacillati; phylum Actinomycetota; class Actinomycetes; order Kitasatosporales; family Streptomycetaceae; genus Kitasatospora; species Kitasatospora purpeofusca. The sequence goes on from NZ_CP108561.1 coordinate 8,802,309, forward strand.
GACACCTCCGCCCTCACCGGCGGCCCGTACACGGCCTACCTGCTCGCCAAGGACGGCTACGGCGTCCTCGCCCGGACCCAGCCGTTCACCTTCCGGCCCAAGCCGGCCGTGGTCCGCCCGCACGCCGTGGTGGACTCCTTCACCGCCACCCCGGTCGCACCCGGCGCGGCCGTCACCGTCAGGCTCGGCGGCCTCTGGGCCCGCCCCGCCGGTAACCCGGCCGGCGGCGCGACCTTCCGCAAGGTCTCCGGACCGGCCTGGCTCGCGGTCGCCGCCGACGGCACCGTCACCGGCACCGCGCCGGGCGGCGCCGCGCCGCGCACCCCCGAGGTCCTGGTCGTCGGCGTCAAGGACAGCGCCGGGGCCACCGACACCGTGACCGTGCTGCTCCCGGTCGTGGACCCGACCACCGCACCCCGGCTCAAGGTCGCGAGCTGGAACCTCGCGAACGCCGGTGCCGCCTTCACCGATGCCACCGAGAAGCAGCTGCGGGTCGTGCTCGCCCAGGGCCTGGACGTGCTCGCGCTCCAGGAGACCGCCGGCAAGGCCGCCCAGGCGCTGGCCGACGCGCTCGGCTGGTACGCGTACCAGGGCTCCGGCAGCGTCGGCCTGCTCAGCCGCCACCCGCTGACCGCCGTCACCCCGGCCACCGCCGAACTGCCCGCCGCCGGGGCCACCGTGCAGCTGCCCGGCGGCCGCGCCGTCCGGGTCTGGACCGCGCACCTCGACGAGTCCGACTACGGCCCGTACGCCCTCCAGGACGGCCGCACCGCCGCGCAGGTCCTCGCCGCCGAGAACGCCTCGGTCCGGCTCCGGCAGGCCCGGGCGCTGGCCGCCGCCGTCACCGCCGACGCCGCCGCGGGCGTCCCCGTGGTGCTCGCCGGCGGGCTGTCCTCGCCCTCGCACCTCGACTGGACGGCCGCCACCGCCGCCGCGCACGGCGGCGCCGGGGCATTCGCCTGGCCGGTCACCGGCACGCTCCAGGCGGCCGGACTCACCGACACCTTCCGCGAGGAGAACCGGGACCCGGTGAAGGCGCCCGGCACCACCTGGTCGCCGGTCCGCAAGCAGCGCGCGGCCGGAAAGGCCGAGCCGCAGGACCGCGTCGACTACGTGCTGTACCGGGGGAAGCTGCGGCTCGTCGAGGCGCACACCCTGGTCGCCGACTGGCCGGCCACCGCCGCCGACCCGGCCGCCCTCGCCGCCAACCAGTGGCCGTCCGACACCGCCGCCGCGGTCGCCACCTTCCAGCTCTGAAAGGCCAGTTCGCGATGTCCGAGCTCTCCCGCCGCACCTTCGTCGGCGCCACCGCCGCCGGCGCCGCCGCCCTGACCGGCCTCCAGGGCACCCCGGCCCAGGCCGCGCCCACCAGGTCCGCCGCCGCCCCGGACCGCCTCACCGGCACCATCGAGGACGTCAAGCACGTCGTGGTGCTGATGCAGGAGAACCGCAGCTTCGACCACTACTTCGGTGCCCTCAACGGCGTGCGCGGCTTCGGTGACAAGCAGGGGCTGCAGTTCCCCGACGGCACCGACGTGTTCCGCCAGCCCGACCCGCGCCGCAGCGACGGCAACGTGATGCTGCCGTACCGGATGGACACCTCGAAGTACAACGCGCAGAACGCCGGCGGCCTGCCGCACGACTGGGCCACCGGCCACCAGGCCATCAACAACGGCGCGATGAACAAGTGGATCGCCGCCAAGGGCGAGCGCACCATGGGCTACTTCACCCGTGAGGACATCCCCTACCAGTACGCGCTCGCCGACGCCTTCACCCTGTGCGACGCCTACTTCACCTCGCTGGCCGGCCCGACCGACCCCAACCGGCTCTACCTGTGGACCGGCACCGCCGGCCCCGGCCGGGACGGCACCACCGGCCCGTGGATCGACAACACCCCGGTCACCGACAACCCGGTGGCCGACTGGACCACCTACGCCGAGCGCCTGCAGTCGGCGGGCGTCAGCTGGCGGGTCTACCACAACCCCAGCAAGGACGACCGCACCGGCGACTACGACGACAACGCGCTCTCGTACTTCAAGCAGTTCCACAACTTCCCCAAGGACGACCCGCGTTACATCAACGCGATGACCAAGTTCGACCCGGCGGCCTTCGACGCGCACTGCAAGGACGGCACCCTGCCGACCGTCTCCTGGCTGGTCGCGCCCTACCTGTTCTCCGAGCACCCGGAGGCCGGACCGGCGTACGGCGCGCACTGGGTGAACCAGGCCCTGCAGTCGCTGATGTCCAACCCGGACGTGTGGCGGCACACCGTCTTCCTGGTCATGTACGACGAGAACGACGGTTACTTCGACCACATGGTGCCGCCCACCCCCGAAGCGGGCACCCCGGAGGAGTTCACCCAGGGCCGCGCCATCGGCCTCGGCAACCGCGTCCCGCTCTGGGTCGCCTCGCCCTGGTCGCGCGGCGGCTGGGTCAATTCCCAAGTCTTCGACCACACTTCGGTGCTGCGCTTCATGGAGCAGGTCACCGGTGTGGCCGAGCCCAACATCTCCGCCTGGCGCCGCGCCGTCTGCGGCGACCTCACCAGCTGCTTCGACTTCGCCGCCCCGGACCACTCGATCCCGCAACTGCCGGACACCAACGCCCTGATGGCCAGGGCGGACGCGGGCACCAAGCTGCCCGGTGTGCAACTGCCCGCCGTCGGCACCCAGTCCATGCCGGTGCCCGAGCGGGGCGACCGCCCGCACCGCCACCTGCCCTACCAGCCCTGGGCCGAGGCGGAGGTGGACCGCCGCACCGGCCGGGTCACCTGCACGATGAGCAACGACGGTTCGGTGGCCTTCCCGTACACGGTCTACCCGAACATCGTCCAGCCCTTCGCCGGAACGCCGTTCACGGTGGCCCCGGGCGCCTCGGCGACGTACGTCTGGGAGGCCGCGAAGACCAACGGCCGCTACGACTTCACCGTGCACGGTCCGGACGGCTTCGTCCGCCGCTTCGCCGGCACCGTGGTCCGCGACGGCCAGGGCGACGCCGAGCAGCCGTCCGGCCAGAACGACATCGCGGTGCCGATCGTCACCGCCGACCTGTCCGGCTCCGGGCGGCTCACCCTCCAGCTCGTCAACGACGGCATGACCGACGTCTGCTTCACCGCCGCGCCGAACGACTTCGCCGGCACCGCGCAGACCGTCTGGGTCCGGCCGGGCAAGCAGAGCAACCTGGTCTGGCCGCTGGACAAGCAGGGCCGCTACGACGTGGTGGTCACCGCCGCCACCGGCCAGCGCTTCACCCGCCGGTACGCGGGCTGGGTGCACTGAGTCCGGATCCCCGACGCCGCGGCCGGGGGAGCACCGAACCGGTGCCCCCCGGCCGCGGCGTGGCGTGGCGCGGCCGTCCCGCCGGGGCCCGCCGCTACCGTCGGCCCATGCAGCAGATCACACCCTGCCTCTGGTTCGACGACCGGGCCGAGGAAGCCGTCCGGTACTACACCTCGGTCGTTCCCGACTCCCGGATCACCGGCATCACCCACTACACCGAGGCGGGCCCCGGCACGGCCGGCACCGTGCTGACGGTCGCCTTCGAACTCGGCGGCCGCCCCTACGTCGCCCTCAACGGCGGCCCGATCTTCCCGTTCACCGAGGCCGTCTCGCTCCAGGTGCACTGCGACGACCAGGCGGAGGTGGACCGGCTCTGGGCGGCCCTGCTGGAGGGCGGCGGCCAGGAGGGGCCGTGCGGCTGGCTCAAGGACCGCTGGGGCCTGTCCTGGCAGGTCACCCCGCAGGTGCTGATCGACCTGGTCGCCGACCCGGACCGGGCCAAGGCCGCCCGGGTCACCGCGGCGATGCTGGAGATGCGCAAGATCGACATCCAGCGGCTGCTCGACGCCGCGGCGGGCTGAGCGGCCGGGGTCCGGGGTCGGGGGCCGGGGGTCCGGACCAGGCCCGGGGCTCAGCTCCGGGCGCCCGCCGACGCCTTCCCGCGCCGGCGGCGGCGGACCCGGGCGAGGACCGGGTCGCCGCGCAGCCAGCGGCGCAGCCTACCGAGCCGGGAGAACCGCTCCCGGCCCGCCACCGAGGCCCGGTCCAGCTCCTCCATCAGCCGCCGGGAGCGGTGCTCCAGGTCCAGTTCGTCGAGGATCCGGTCGACCTCGGTCAGCAGCGACCCGAGCAGGTGCCAGGAGTCCGGGTCGGCGCGGACCTGCTCCAGCAGCAGCCTGGCGACGTTCTCCCGGCTCGCCCAGGCGGCGGTCAGCTCGGCGGCGAGCCGCTCCTCGGCCTCCTCGGCGTTCCGGCTGACCTGGGTGGTGACCAGCACGGCGAAGCTCACCAGCGCGCCGCCGACATGCGCGAGCAGCTCCTCCATCGCCACCGCGAGGCCCGGCGCCACCAACGGCTCGCCGGGCCCGCGCCGTTTGGCGAGGTCGGTGAGCGAGCGCGAGATGACCCGGATCACCACCACGCAGATCTCCAGCGTGTCCAGGCCGGTGCGCAGCACCAGCCGGGAGAGCAGCCCCTCGCTGATCCGGGGGTTGAACCGGAGGCTGTCCTCGGCCTGGCGCAGCGCGGCATCGACGTCGGCGATCGCCTGGTCGAGCCGGCGGGCCTCGTGCAGCCGCTCGGCGGCGTCCTCGACGGCGGTGGGCCGGCCGAGCTGCTCGGCGAGGTCGAGCAGCAGGTGCCGGGCCCGGCGGGCCAGGTCCTCGATCGACTCGCCCGCGGTGTCCACCCAGACCGGCGGGGCGAACACCAGGTTGAACAGCAGGCCCACGCTCGCGCCGATCAGCGTCTCCAGCACCCGGTCCCAGGCCTGGGAGGCGAGTTTGGTGACGCCCAGGATCAGCATCGCGCTGATCGCGACCTCCTGGACGAACTCGTCCACCCGGACGAACCGGCCGATCACCAGCGAGGCCAGGATGATCAGCCCGAGGCTCCACCAGGAGAGCCCGACCACGGCGCTGAAGCCGATCGCGATCAGCACGCCGACGACCACCGAATTCACCCGGCGGATGCTGGTGGTGAGCGTCGAGTAGACGGTGACCTGGACCACCAGCAGCGCGGTCAGCGGGGCCGTCAGCGGGGCCGGTTCGCTGCTGAGCCAGGTCGCCACCACGTAGGAGAGGGTGGCGGCGACGGTCGCCCGGGCGGTCTGGACGGCGAAGGGTTCACGGGCGGCGCGGCGCAGCAGGCCGACCACGGAGTCCGGTAGCAGGGCCATGCGCACCTCCTTCCCCGCCCCCGGCTCCCACGGGTCGTTCCCGTGCCCCGTTTCGCACCGGTCTTCTCGCGCCGGTCTTCCGCGTCCCCCGCTTCCCACCGGTCCGGACCGCGACGGGCGGAACCGGGGGCTACTGCTTGCCGCGCCCCTCGCGCAGCAGCTTCCACGGCGCGAGCGCCGACTCGACCTGCACGCCGAGGCTCATCTTGGACGCGCCCTCGACCCGCTCCTCGAAGCGGATCGGCACCTCCTTGATGGTGAGCCCCTGGCGCACCACCCGGTGGTTCAGCTCGACCTGGAACGAGTAGCCGTTGCTGGTCACCGACGGCAGGTCGATGGCCCGCAGGGTCTGCGCCTTCCAGGCCTTGAAACCGGCGGTGGCGTCCCGAACGCCCAGCCCGAGGATGGTGTTCACGTAGAGGTTGGCCCAACTGGAGAGCGCCTTGCGGTGCCACGGCCACTCCTCGGCGGTCGACCCGCCCGGCACGTACCGGGAGCCGAGCACCACGGCCGTGTCGTCGGCCAGCAGGGTCTCCACCATCAGCGGCAGGACGGCGGCCGGGTGGGAGAGGTCGGCGTCCATCTGGACGACCACGTCCGCGTCGTCCTCCAGGGCCCGGGTCATGCCGGCCACGTAGGCGCGGCCGAGGCCGTTCTTCTCGGTGCGGTGCAGCACCGAGACCCGGCCCTCGGACTCGGCGGCCAGCTTGTCGGCCACCTCGCCGGTGCCGTCGGGGGAGTTGTCGTCGACGACCAGCAGATGCAGGTTCGGCAGGTCGAGCCCGGCCAGCAGGCCGGCGAGGACCGGAAGGTTCTCCCGCTCGTTGTAGGTGGGCACGACCACAACGACCTTCGGGGCGGCCTCGACCATGTTCTGTTCCCTCGCGAGTTCGGCGGCACGGCCGTCGGGCTGCGACGGCCGTGCGAGTCTAGCCGCGCCGCTTCGAACAGCGTCGCGCCGGACCACCCTCCGGACCCGGAGCACCCTTCGCCCGCGGGGGCCGGGCGCCGGTCACCCCGGCTGCCGGCCCCGGCCGCCGATGGCTCGGGCCGTCGGCCGGTCACCTGGACCGGCGGGCGCTCCACGCGGGGGCGACGATGCCGATCAGGCCGACGGCGAAGCCGAGCTGGAGCAGATGACGGATCCAGTCGATCCCGGAGGTGTGCCGGACGCCGATCCACCCGGCGACCGCGTTGCCCAGCCAGGCCCCGGCCGCGCCCAGCAGCATGGTCAGCCACCACGGGATGGCCTGCGGGCCGCGCAGGATCAGCTTGGCGATCACACCGAGCACGAAGCCGATGAGCAGAATCCACAGGAGCTGGAACATCGCATTCCACCTTTCGAGGCACGTTCCCTCATGATCGCCCGAACCGCGCGGCACGGCACGTCCAGACGCCGACCGCCGCGGTGCGGGCCGTCCGGGCCCCCGCCTGCCCCGTCCGCGCCGGACTACTCCCCGGGCCGCTCCCGGATCCCTCCCGGGGCCCCGTCCGGCCCTCGCGCCGGCCCCCGCCGCGGCCCGGGCGGCGATCGGGCCGGTCAGGCCCGGCGGTCCGGAGACGGACGAGTCTGGCGGGGGACGGTACCCAGCCGCTACGGTCTGGACCAGCCACCCGTCCGGCCTATCGGCCGCGCCCCGTCCTGGCCACATCCGGGAGTCGTCATCAGCACCCGATCCACCGTCAGTGCCGTTCCCGCCGCCGCAGCTTCGGCACTCGGGACGCCCGACGCGCTCACCCTGACCGACCTGCTCGACGACCGGGCCGCCCGGCACCCCGACCGGCCCGCGCTGATCGCCCCCGGCCGCCCGGCACTCGACTACCGGACGTGGCGGGAGCGGGCGGTGCGCGCCGCCCACGGGCTCGTCCGGGCGGGCGTCCGGCCGGGCGAGCGGGTGCTGCTGCTCTTCCCCAACCGCGCCTGGGACGCCTACGCGGTGGCCTTTCTGGCCGCGCACTACGCGGGCGCGGCGGCCGTCGTCGTCCGCGAGGACCTGAACGCCGAGGACACCGCACGGCTGGCCGGCGACAGCGGGGCGGTCATCGCGGTCGCAGCCGCCTCCACCGCCGCCTCCACCTCCGCCTCCGCCGCCTCCATCTCCGCCGCCTCCGTCGACGACGAGCGGGCCACCGCGGCCGGACTCCGCTGCCTGCCGCTGGCCGCACTGGAGGCCGACGGCACCGGCCGTGGCGAGCGCGACGGCGCGCAGGAACCGCCGCACCGCCCCACCCCCGGCGACCTCGCCCAGGTCATCGGCACCTCCGGCACCACCGGCGCTCCCAAGGGCGTGCACGCCGCCCACGCCAGCCTGACGGCCGGCCAGCGGCTCGACCCGCGACCGCGCCCGTACGCCCACTCCGCGCACGCCGTGCACGCCTTCCCGATCGGCACCAACGCGGCCCAGGTGGTGCTGGTCAACGCACTGGTCGCCGCGCCCGCCACGATCTGCCTGCCGCGCTTCGACGCCGAGGAGTTCGGGCGGACCGTCGCCGAACACCGAGCCGGCACCGTCTTCCTGGTGCCCTCGATGGCCGTCGAACTGCTCAACTCCGGTGCGATCGGGCGGCACGACCTGAGCAGCGTCCTGCTGATCAGCTCCTCCGCCGCCGCCCTGCCCGCCCCCGTCGCCGCCGCCCTGCGCGAAGCCCTGCCGACCGCGACCCTGGTCAACACCTACACCTCCGCCGAGGCGTCGCCCGCCCAGATATCCGCCGTCGTCGACGCCCGCCGGCCCGGCTCGGTCGGCCGCCCCGCCAACCCGGCCGACCTGCGGCTGCTCGACGAGCACGGGCAGCCGGTCGCGACCGGCACCGTCGGCGAGGTCTGGCTGCGCCAGCCGGGACCCCCGCGCGGCTACACGGCCGGCGCGCAGGCCACGGCCGCCGTCTTCCGCGACGGCTGGGTGCGGATGGGGGACCTCGGCCGGCTCGACGCCGACGGCTACCTGCACCTGGTCGACCGGGAGAGCGACATCATCAAGTCCGGCGCCCTCAAGGTCTCCACGCTGCGCATCGAGGACGTCCTGCACGCCCACCCGCGGGTCGCCGACGCGGCCGCGCTCGGCCTCCCGCACCCCGTCATGGGCGCCGTGCCGGTGGCCGCCGTGGTGCCCGCCGCCGACGGCCTGGACCTCGACGAACTGCGGCTCTTCCTCGCCGCCCGCCTCGGCCGGTCCGAACTGCCGGTCCGGATCCTGGTCACCGACCGGCTGCCCCGCAACCCCAGCGGCAAGGTCGTCAAGCACGAACTGCGGGTCCGCTTCGACACCCCCGCCGGGGCACCGGCCGGCACCCCGCCCACCACCGGCACCGAAACCGCCCTCGCCGCGGTCTGGCGCAAGGTGCTCGGCCGACCGGTCGCGGCCGTGGAGGAGGAGTTCTTCGCCCTCGGCGGCGACTCCTTCCGCGCCGTCCAGCTCGCCGCCGCCGTCTCCGCCGAGTTCGGCGTCACCGCCACCACCGCCCTGGTCTTCGAACGGCCCTCGCTGCGCGCCCAGGCCGCCTGGATCGGCACCGCGCCCAGGACCGCCGGGGCCGCGCCGCCGGTGGACGACGCCGCGCTCTCCCCGTTCCTGCGCGAACTGCGCGCCCAGCCCCACGACATCCCGCTCACCTCCCAGCAGGAGAACTTCCTGCGCTGGACGGCCGAGGCCGAGGGCCGCAACGTCGGCGCGGTCGCCGTGATGTTCCGCGTCACCGAGGCACTGGACCCGGGCCTGCTGACCGAGGCCCTGTACGAGGCGGTGCGCCGCCACCCCGCGCTGCGCACCCGCTTCGTGCCCGTGCCCGGCGCCCTGCCGGGCGTCCGGCGCGCCGTCGTCGACCCCGAGCCGCAGGTGGAGGCCATCCTGGTCGACGCCCCGGGCGAGAGCGACGACGAGGTGTCGGCCCGGTTGATCGCCGTCCGGGACCGGCTCACCGACGTCGGCGAGGGCCCGATGACCGGCCTCGCCGTGGTCAGCCGGGCCGCCGACGACCACGCGGTGCTGCTCGCCGTCCACCACATCGTCAGTGACGGCTGGTCGGTCGGTGTGCTGCTGCGCGACCTCGGCGTCATCTACTCGGCCCTGCGCCGCGGCCGCCCGGCGCCCCCGCCCCGGCCGATGCCGACACTCGGCGAGCTGGTCACCCGCGCCAACGCCAACTGGCCGGTCGCCCGCGCCCACTTCGCCCGCACCCTGGCCGGCGCGCCGGAGGCGGTGCACCCCTTCCCGGGCCGCGCCGACACCGAGACGGTGCTCAGCGCCGCCCACCGGCTCACCGTCCCCGCCGAGCGGGCCGCCGCCCTCCGCGCCCGGGCCGCCGAGGCCGGGGCGACCCCCTTCCAGGTCCTCGCCACCGTCTGGCTGGGCCTGCTCGCGGAGCGCAGCGGCCAGGACGACCTGGTCCTGATGACCCCCGTCCCCGGCCGCACCTCGCCCGAGGCCGAACAGGCCGTCGGCTGCTTCGTCCAGTCCCTCCTGCTGCGGGTCGACGCCTCCGGCGGGCCCGGCTTCGCCGAGCTCCTCGCCCGCGTCCGCGACACCGCCACCTCGGCCCTGGACCACCAGCTCTACCCCTTCGCGGAGTTCAGCCCGCTGGTGCCGTTCGCCGCCTGGCTCCGCTACGAGAGCTGGAACGCCCCCGCCCAGCTCCCCGGCCTCGCCTGCACCGCCTGGGAGGTCCCGCGCAGCGCCACCGTGCCCTACCCGATGCCCGGCGGCGACCGCCACGTCCCCGAACTCGCCGCAACCGAACAGCCCGACGGCTCCCTGGTCTGCTGGCTCCGCTACAACGAGCACGCCTTCACCCCGGCCGCCGTCGAATCCCTCGCCACCGCCCTGGAGGCCCGCCTCACGGAGGCCGCCGGCGGCTGAGCCAGGGTGACTGTCGGTGGGGGGTGCCATGATCCCCGGGAGCGAGCTGAGGAGAGCACTGTGGGTACCTGGGACATCGGCCACTTCGACAACGACAGCGCGGCGGACTTCTGCGCCGGCCTGGACGAGGCCGCAGCGGGTGAACGGGAGGGCGTGGTCCGCCGCGCGCTGACAATGGCCGCCGACACGGGGGCCGACGACTACCTGGACTACGACGAGGCGGTGGAGGCGGTGGCCGCCGCCGCCCTCGTCGCGTCCCAGTGCCCCGACGGGGTGCCGGTCACCAGCGCCTACGGGCCCGACCAGCCCCTCCCGGTGTTCGCGGCCGATCTGCGGCCGCTCGCGGCGGCGGCCCTGGACCGGGTGGTCGCCGAGGAGTCCGAGCTCGCCGAGCTCTGGGACGAGGGCGGGGAGGGAGCGGCCTGGCGTCGTACCGTCCGGGAGCTCCGCGACGTTCTCGCGCCGGTGCCCGGGCCGGCTCCGGAGGCGCTGTTCGAGCTCTCCTGATGATCAATCAGACTGCCTGCCCCGCGTTGCCGGTGGCGTCGAACCGGGCGCGAAGTGCGGTGGCGCCGCCCCACGCGAGCCAGTCGCCGAGGGTGCGCAGCCCGGGGTGGAGCACCCGCAGTGCCTCGATGTCGACCCGCCAGCGGTGGCCCTCGGCCCACTGCCGGCGGACTTCGGCGAGACCGGGGTGCAGCGCGGCGGCCTCGTCGTGGCCGATCTGCTCGTAGCGCAGCGCCCTCCCGGTCGCGGCGGCGATCGCGGCGACCGCCTCGACCGGGGTCGGCGCGTCACCGGCCAGCTCCAGCGTCCGGCCGGCGAACCGCTCCGGCTGCTCGAAGGCCAGCGCCGCGAACTCGGCGATGTCCTCGACGGCGATGATCTGGAGGGGCTCGTCCGGCGGGAAGAGGTGCCGGTGGACCCCGTCCGTGAACCCGTCGAGGCCCACCCCGGCGACCCCGAGGTAGTTCGTCATGAACCGCACCGGCCGCAGCACCGTCACCTGCCCGATCCGCTCGCGCAGGTACTGCTCGGTGCGGCGCTTTCCGGGGGCCGCGAACGCCGCGCCGGTGGTGGAGGCGACACCGGTGAACACCACCTGGCGCACCCCCGTGACGGCCAGCTCGGCCCCGGCCTCCGCGAGCGCCACGGCGGCGGGCGCCGAGGAGTCCCGCACCAGCGCGCGCACCGGACGTCCGGCGGACAGCAGTCGTCGGGCCGTCGCCCCGCCCTGGTTCCCGGTGGCGCCGGTCACGGCGACGGTGCTCCGGGCGGTGTCATCGGTTTCGGTGGTCATGTCGTCCTCCCTCGCCCCGGTCTGTGCTTCACCCCGGGGATCTGGGATACTCCAACCCGTTTGACTCCCGGGGTACAAGGGGTTTCGTGACGTGACGACGGTGACCGGCGCGGGCGACCGGAGCGACGCCCGCCGCAACCGGGCCAGGGTGCTGTCGGCGGCGGGCGAGGCGTTCGCGGAGCGGGGGCTCGATGTCCCGCTCGGGGACATCGCCCGCCGGGCGGGCGTCGGCGCCGGCACGGTGTACCGGCACTTCCCGAGCAAGCACGCCCTCGTCGAGGCGGTGTTCGCCCAGCAGTTGGGCGAGCTGGTCGCCTCCGGCGAGCGGCGGATGTCCCGGTCCGCGCCCACCGAGGCCTTCTTCGGATTCATCCTGGAGGTGGTCGGCACCACCCGCAGCCGCGCGACCGTCTGCGACGCGCTGGACGCCGACGCGAGCTGGCCGCGTCCGGTGCTGACCGCGACGGTGGCGCGCCTGCACCAGCTCCTGGAGACGCTGCTGCGGGCCGCGCAGCGGGACGGCGGCGTCCGGCCGGAGATCGGCCCCGACGACGTGGTGGCCCTCACCGTGGGGTGTGCCGCGATGCTGAGGGTCCGTCACGACCGCGCGGCCGGGATCCGGCTCGTCCGGCTGACCCTGGACGGCCTGCGACCGTCCGCCCCGGTTGTCACGGAAGGACGCTCCTTTCGTGACAACCGGGGCCCGCACCCCGCCCCGGCCTGCGAGCAGTGCGGCACCGTGCTCACCCTCCGCCCCACCGGCCGCCCGGCCCGTTACTGCGGCGCTGCCTGCCGCCAGCGTGCCCACCGCAGCCGCCCCTCCCCCTGAACCGGGTCCTCTCCCCGGCCGACGTCGTCAGACGGACCCGGTGGGAGGCTCGGCGGGCCGGGGCAGACACGGCGGGGTCGAGGCCGGTGCGGGCGCGCTCGGACCGGGGACGCTCGGAGCGGGGGACGGGGTGGCGCACTCGTCGGGGTACATCGGCCCGATCATCGAGACCCGGTTCACCTGGTAGGGGCCCTGTCCGTACCAGCCGTGGAACGTGACGGTCACCTCGTGGCTGTTGCCGATCGCGAGGGTCGTGGCCAGGGACCGCCAGTTCGGCCCGTCGGCCCAGAGGGTCACCTCGCCGCTGCCCGTCCCGGTGCCGGAGACGGTGACGAAGGTGTAGGCGCCGGCCATGGAGGCCGAGAAGCTGTACCGCGTGCTGGCCACCACCGGCACCCGCTGCGTGCAGCCGGCGAAACTCTGCCCACCTGGGCGTCCCTCGACGCCCCGGTCGGTCTGCGTGAACTCGCCTTCGCAGGTCCAGCCGCGGGCCAGCGGGTCGCGGAACTCGCCGTTCTTGATCCATTCCACCGGCGCCGGCTGGGCTGCGGCGGAACCGTTCGCGGCCACGGCGGCCGCACCGGCCAGGACGAGGGTGCCGAGGACGGCGCTGAGGGGGTTGCCGCCAAGGGCACGGCGGGGGCGTGACGGGCGCATGGGTGTCTCCGGGTGTGGGGGAGGGCCGACCGTCAGGGGATGTACGTGCGCTGGCAGGTGGGCGTGGGCGTGGGCGAAGGCGATCCGGGGCCGTCGGTGCCCGTCGGCGACGGGCTCTCGGGCTCCCCGCAGGGAGGCGGCGGGTACCCGGGGCCGCTGAAGGACACCCGTCGCACGTCGTACGCCGGCTGCTCGTACCAGCCGTGGAAGTACACGGTCAGCTCGGTGGTGTCCGGCCCGGTGTCGACCTGCGCCGACAGGTTGTTCCAATCGCTCCGGCTCGACCAGGTCGAGGCGTTCTCGCCCCCTGCTCCCGTGACGCCGACGAAGGCGAACGAGCCGCGCACCGTGGCGGACAGCAGGTAGTGGGAGTTCGGCAGCACCCGCACCCGCTGCGTGCACCGGGCATTGTTGTCGGCGGTCGGATACCCCGTCACGTAGTGGTCGTGCGGGATGCTGCTGGACCCGACGCTACCGTCGCATTTCCAGATCCACGGGTAGGAGTCGAAGCCCCCGTTGAGGATCAGATCGGCGTGCGGCTGCGGATCCGCCGCACCGGCGGCGAACCCGGCGCTGGACGCCAGCCCGACGGTCGAGGCGGCCGCCGCGAGGGCGCTCACGGCGAGCCCGACGGAGAGTCGGCCGCGCCGGCGGCCGGGTCGGGACAGAACGATTGCACGCATGCCGTCTCCAGGTGGGGGAGTACCGATGGGGGCAGCGGTGCGAGGGAGTGGACCACACCCTGGTGGACCCGGCCGCTCCCGTCAAGGGTCCTGGACGGGAGCGGCCGGGCAGGTGGCATCAGGTCAGGGCTTCTCGCCCTCGGCCCAGGTGATGTCCATCTGGTCGATGAAGTAGCGGCCGTCGAAGCGGAGGAAGACCTTGGAGCTGGTGTCGTTGTCCGCGCCCTCTCTGTCAGCCTTGGGTGAGACGTCCCGCTTTGTCGGGTTAGCCTGAGAGGGCCCGAGTAGGAGTTCCGCCCCTGATGACCAGCACCAATCCGTCCGCCGACCCGGCTCCCCGGCCGAGGCGCCGCACGTTCAGCCCCGAGTACAAGCTGCGGATCGTCGCCGAGTACGACGCCGCGCCCGAGGGCGAGAAGGGCGCGGTCCTGCGCCGCGAGCGCCTGTACCACTCGCACGTCACCGAGTGGCGGGCCGCGCGCGATGCCGGGGCCCTGGAGAACCTGGTCGACCGGCGCACGAGCCCGGCCCGTCCGAAGAAGTCCGCCGCCGAGGCCGAGAACGAGAAGCTGCGCCGGCAGGTGGAACGGCTGGAGAAGGAGCTCGCCCGGAACAAGGCCGCGCTGGAGGTCCTGGGAAAAGCGTCGGCGCTCTTGGAAATGATCTCCGAGAGCGCGGACTGACGCACGCCGCCGACCCGGTCGTGGACGAGGCGTTCACCGCTGTCGAACACGAGTTGGGCACCACGGCCGCGTGCCGGCTGACCGGCCGCTCCCGGGCCACCCACTACCGCAGGCTGAAGCCGCCGCCCGCGCGCCAGCCCAGGTCCCCGCAGGTCCAGCCGTCGGCCCTGTGAAGATCAGTCAGTGGTAGTAAACGATGGGTGATGCGGTCCGGGTAGCGGGCTGCCGCGAGCCGTGCATGGCGAAGGTCAGCCCCGTCGATCTGCCCCTCCGGGTGGACGGTCACCGCGTCGAGGCGCCGCTCTGGAGGTAGCGCGGCGGCAGCGATGACCGCGATGCTCGTGGAGTCGAGTCCGCCGGAGAGATCGCACGAAAGCGCGGGGTCCAAGGCAGTTCGCAGAGCGACTGCTCGTTCGAGGGCGTCCCGGAGTCGGACGTGGGGCAGCGGCCTTTCGGCCGGCGTCGGTCGCCAGCATGTGCTGATCCTCAGTGGTGCGCCGGTCGCGGGCAGCTCGATGCGTGCACCAGGTGGTAACTGCTGAACGCCGACGAAGAAGGAGCGTGTGTCGGCCAACGCTGGGACCGATGGCAGGAACACTGCGCAGGCCAAGCGTTCGGTGTCGATGGTGGCCCTGGTCAGAGCGGCGAGAAGCCGGGCGGACGTGGACCAGGCCCAGCATCCGTTCCACAGGGTTGCGTACACCGGCAGGGAGGCGGCGGGGTCGGTGTGCACAATGACACCCCGGGCGGTCTCCTCGACCACGGCGTACGTACCGGGCCAGCGCCAGGTGATGTCCGAAGCCGGGTCGGACGTTATGTGCTGAGACAGTTCGGCGTCATCCGCCCCACAGCGGCCGATGAGGAAGATCCTGTGATCCTTGGCGAAGGTCGACAGAATCCGTACGGGTCCATTGCCGAGACGCCAGGATGGTGATCCGGGCGCCACGGGTGCGGCTCCGGCCGGCCGTGGGCGGGGAGCGACTGCGGAGCTGAATCCACCGTAGAACATGCTTCCTCCCGGGAGCATCGACAGACGTGGTGCGGCCTCGGTGGACCGAGGCCGCACCACTTGGGCGTCAGCAGTTGTAGGCGCGGCGCTTGTCTTCGGCGCTTCCCTTGCCCTGGCCCTCGGTGAGAGCGGTGAGGTCGCCGATCTCGACGGTCGTGTCGTCGTCCTCCGGCTCGGTGGTCTGCTGATCGATCATGGATGGCCTCCTGGGAATGAGGTGGGTGTGTTCTCCCGGGACCGCATTGGGCGGGCCCGGGATCGACCGCAGTGAAGCGGTCACTCCTGCTCCGATGTCAGGGGCAGGAAGCCGTGGGGTGCTGTGCGAAGAAATGGTCCTGGTGAGGAGTGTTGCCAGGTGGCCGCAGTATCCGTGCGCGACGTCGGCCGGACAATCGGCGCGTGATCGAACGGGCCGTACGGCGAGGGCTCCTGAGGAACTGCCTCCGAGTCAGGGGCTGTGCGGGGATTCCAAGCTCTGCCCACACCTTCTTGCCGTGGTCGGTTCGCTCGCACCCATGGTTGAGGGCCAGTCGCTGGACGAGCAGCATGCCGCGGCCCGATTCCGCCTCCGGGGAGGCGGCACGCGCGCTCGGGAGATCGGTGGAGTCGTCGTGAACCTCGATCAGCAGCCTCTGCCGGTTCGGGTTGATGCGCAGACCGACGGTCAAAGTCGCTCCAGTGCCGTGCTGGACCGCATTGGCCACGAGTTCGGAGGTGATCACCGCAATGGAGTCCCTGGCGCAGTCGTCCAAGTGGACGTTCCAGTCCGCGAGCAGGGTCTGGATCCATCGTCTTGTCCGGGGAACAGCAATGGGAACACGGGGTACGGCGGCCGATGAGCTGTGCGAAGGCATGGCTGGGAACCCTTCGGTATGTGAGCAAAGGGGGGAGTGCGAGCATGTCCGACCCGTGTGGGAAGTCTGCTTGGCCGGGGGAGTGGGCTGCTCCGGCCACCTGACGTACAGTCAACAGGCATGCGCCAGGAGTGAGCGCGGTGGAGGGTCCTCTGCTGCTTGAAACCCTTGAAACCGGAGCCGGGAGACGAGGCCCATGGTGAGCGGACGGACGGCGAACCTGAAACTGGCGCACCTGCTCACAGAGTGCCGGTGGAGAAGCAATGGCGAGTTCGCGCGTGCGATCAACCGGGCCGGTACCGAGGGCGGCTTCAGGCTCAAGTACGACGAGTCGGCGGTGTCGCACTGGCTCTCCGGTACGCGTCCCATGGCCAAGTACCGGCAAGTGGTGCTGGAGGTTCTGAGCCGGCGTCTTGAGCGGGTTGTCACGGCATTCGAGGCAGGATTCGTGGATCGGCCCGATGAGCAGGAACCGTCCGTGGATATGGTGGAAGGACTGGTCGACCTCGGGAGTGCCGACATGGATCCATCGCGCAGAGGCGTGCTCGGGGCTGGCCTCTACTCAGTAGCGCTGACCATTCCCGGGTGGCCGGACGTGGTGGGGAGGTTCGAGAGGCTCGGGTCCGATCCGCATGCCAGGATCGGGATGGGTGAGGTCGAGTCCGTCATTGCCATGACGGAGCGGATCAGTGAGATCGACGACCAGTTCGGCGGGCGCACCGCGCGGCCCATGGCGGCGGCGTTCATGGTCAACAACATCGTCCCGTACCTTCGCGCCACGGCTTCGGACGAGGTGCGCAGGGCGATGCTCTCCGCTGCGGCCGACCACCTCTATCTGACGGGGTACATGGCCGTCGACGAACGGCTGGACACGCTGGGGCAGAGCTACTACACCAAGGCGCTGGAGCTCGCGCTCGCGGCCGGTGACCATCTCACGTACTGCACCACGTTGCGTGGCATGAGCGTGCAGGCCGTCGAACTCGGTCACGGGGCGGAGGCGGTACGGCTTGCGGATGCGGCGTCGAGTGCCTCGCCGCAGGCCGGGCCGAGGATGCGGGCCTTCCTGGCCGGGCAGCAGGCGCATTCCCTCGCGCGGACCGGCGATCGCGCGGGGGCGCTGGCGATGCTGCGTGCGGCGGAAGTCGCCATGGAGCAGGCCGAGTCCAAGGCCAAGGCGCACGGCTCGTACGATCCCGCGTCGCTCGCCTATCACGTGGCGCAGGTGAACCATGAACTCGGCGACCGGGAAGGGGCGATCAGGGCGCTGCAACGCTCCGAGAAGGTCAGGCCCGCCGTGTACCGGCGGGCCCGGGTGCGTCATCGGGCGATGCTGGCCGAGTGGCAGGTCGAGGCCGGGCGGGTCGAAGAAGCCGTGCAGAACTGGCACTTGGCCTTGGACGACTACCCGCAGGTGCAGTCCGGTCGGACGGACGACCGGTTCCGGGCGATGGTCGCGGCGGTTCGCCCGCACCGCCGCGATGCGCGGGTGCGGGAGCTGCTGGAGCGGGCGCGGCCGATGGCGGGTGTGCGGAGGGGCTGAATCAGCCCAGCAGGGTGGCGAGTTCGGACTCGAAGAGGACCTCGGCGTCGAAGCCCATGCCGCCGAAGTGGCCGGCCAGTTCCAGCGACAGGACGCCGTGGAGGCGGGTCCAGAGGCTGAGGAACAGGGCGAGTGCCTCCGGTGGGGCGGGGTGGTCGGCCGCCCAGGTGCGGTGGTCGGCGAGGTGGGTGGCGAGCGGTGACTCCGGGGTGCCCTGGGGGAGCGCGGCCGCGCAGGCGTCGATGAGCGTCACCGCGATCTCCTGGGAGATCGCCCTCGTGTCCTCGGGGGCCTCGTAACCGGGTACCGGGGTGCCGTAGAGCAGCAGGTAGCGCTGCGGGTCGGCGAGGGCCCAGGTGCGCAGGGTGCGGGCGAGGCCGGGCAGGTCGGCGCCGGTGGCGGCGGCCGCGCTGAGGGTGTCGGCGAGGTCGCGGTAGGCCTCGCGGACGAGTTCGGTGATCAGCTCGTCCCGGTTGGCGAAGTAGCGGTAGAGCGCGGGGCCGCTCATGCCCATCTGCTTGGCGATCGCGTTGAGCGAGAGTGCGGAGGCGCCGGCGGTGGCGATCTGTTCCCAGGCGCGTTCCATGACCTCGGCGCGGACCTGGGTGCGGTAGCGCTCGCGGGGGGTGGTGGGGTCGCTCTTCGCCATGGTGGGGGTCGCCTCTCGAATGCGTTGGTTAGAGGGTATCACGGAAGCTATTGACTCTTGGGGCGGCAAGGAGTTAGAACTTCTAACAAGCAGAACGAGGGCTAGGGAAGGAAATGCCATGTTCGGTATGCGTAAGGCAGGAATCCGGGCCGCCGTGATCACGGTTCCGCTGGTTGTCGGGCTGTTGGGCGGCGCCGCGGCCCCGGCCGGGGCGCACTCCGCGAAGCCCGCCAAGGGGCTCACCTGCCGGGGAGCCGGGGTCGACCCGGCCGCGCAGATCCGGTACCGGACCGAGGCCGTGATCAACGCGCCGCTGGACGTGATCTGGAAGCTGCAGACGGACGTCCACCGCTGGCCGTCCTGGCAGCAGGCGGTCAGCAGCGCCGAGCGGCTGGACCGCGGGCGGTTCCGCGCCGGGTCGGCCTTCCACTGGACGACGCCGATCCCGCCCGAGGTCGGGATCCCGGCCACCGCCCTGGACATCACCTCGACCGTGCGGCAGGTCGAGGACCGCTCCTGCATCCGCTGGACCGGCCCGGCGGACGGGGAGGGCCTGCACATCGACGGTGTGCACGTCTGGAACTTCACCAAGGTGCGGGGCGGGGTGCGGGTGAGCACCGAGGAGACCCACACCGGGCCGCAGGTCGACGCCGACGTGCCGCTGGCGACCGCCATCCTGCGGACGGGGCTGGAGGCGTGGCTGACCGACCTCAAGGCTGCCGCCGAGGCCAGGGCGCGGTGAAGCGGGGGGCGGGCGGTGGCCCGCCCCCCGGCTGCTCAGCCGTCCAGCCGGTCGGCCGCCTCGTCCTCGCTCAGGGCCTCGATCTCGGCGACGAGCAGCTCCTCGACCCGGGCCGCCAGCGCGGCCGCCGTCGAGAGCTCGAAGGCGTCACGGATCGGGACGTCCAGGCCGACGCCCGCCCGGATCCGGGCCACCACCCGGGTGACCAGCAGGGAGTCGCCGCCGAGTTCGAAGAAGTCGTCCAGGGCTCCCACCCGGGGCACCCCCAGGACCTCCTGCCACAGCTGGGCGACCAGTTGCTCGGCATCGGTCCGCGGCGCCAGGTACGGGCGCCCGGTGGTGGCGGCCGGTTCGGGGAGGGCGGCGGTGTCGAGCTTGCCGTTGAGGGTCAGCGGGAGGGTGTCGAGGAGGACGACGGTGTCGGGGACCAGATAGGCGGGCAGCCGCCGGAGCAGGTGCTCGCGCAGGGCGGCGGGGTCGGGCTCCGCGCCCGGGGCCGGGACGGCGTACGCGACCAGGCGGCGCCCGCCGCGCACCACGGCGGCGGCCCGGGCCACCTCCGGGCGGGCGGTCAGGGCGGCCTCGATCTCGGCCGGTTCGATCCGGTAGCCGCGCAGCTTGACCTGTTCGTCACCGCGGCCGAGGTAGTCGAGCGTCCCGTCGCTGCGCCAGCGCGCGCGGTCGCCGGTGCGGTACATCCGGCCACCGGCGAAGGCGGCCTCGGCGAACGGATCGTCGAGGAAGGCCGAGGCGGTCAGGTCGGGCCGCCCCAGGTAGCCGCGGGCGAGGCCGGTGCCGCCGATGTGCAGCTCGCCCTCGGAGCCGCGCGGCAGCAGCGCGCCGCGCTCGTCCAGCACGTACAGCCGCACGCCGGGCAGCGGGCGGCCCAGGGACGGGCGGCGGGCGGCGTCCGGGGCGCCGAGGTCGGTGGCGGTGACGATCACGGTGGCCTCGGTCGGGCCGTAGGTGTTGACCAGCCGGACGGTGTCGCCGTGCCGCTCCCGCCAGCGGGCGACGGACTCGGCGCGGACCTCGGAGCCGCCGAGCACCACCAGTCGCAGCGCGGCCGGCCAGGGGGTGCGGTCGTCGTGCGAGACCAGCTCCTCCCAGTAGGCGGTCGGCAGGTCGAGCACGGTGACGGACGGGCCGTCCGGGCCGCGCAGCAGCTCGGGCAGGGTACGGCCGCCGCCGGGCAGCATTACCACGCAGGCGCCGGAGGCGAGGGCGGGCCACAGCTCCTCGGCGTGGGTGTCGAAGCCTATGGAGGCGAACTGGACGATCCGGTCCCCGGGGGCGAGCCGGTAGCCCTCGGGCCCGGCCATCCAGTCGACCCGGGCGGCGAGGGCGGCGTGGTCGACGGCCACGGCCTTGGGGGTGCCGGTGGAGCCGGAGGTGAACAGGACGTAGGCGAGGCCGGTGAGGTCGCCGTCCGTCCTCGCCGGGGCGGCCCCGACGATCCGCAGGCCCTCGGAGCCGCCCTCGTCCGTGAGCAGCGCGACGGCCCCCGACTCGCGTTGCATCAGCCGCCGCCGCTCCTCCGGGTGGGCCGGGTCGAGCGGCAGGTAGCCCGCGCCGGCCTTCCAGATCGCCAGCAGGGCCGTCACCAGCTCGAAGGAGGGCGCCAGTCGGACGGCGACCAGCTGTCCCCGCACCGGTCCCAGCCGCGCGGCCAACTCGTCCGAGAGCCGGTCGAGTTCGGCATAGGAGAGGGTGCGGCCCGCGCACTCCAGGGCGGGGGCGTCCGGGGCGGCGGCGACCCGTTCGGCGAACCGGGCGAGCACCGCACGGGGGGCGGAACCGCGGACCGGGCCGGTGCCGAGGGCCAGCAGTTCGGCCCGCTCGTCCGGCCCGATCAGCCAGTCGCCGTGCAGCGGCACCGTCACGTCCGCGACGGCGGCGGTGAGCAGCGCGTGGCAGCGGGTGCCGAGCGCGGCCACCGTCTCGGTCTGGAGCACCTCCCGGTCGAAGCAGAAGGAGAGCGTCAGCCCGCCGTCCGGCGTGCGCCAACTGTCCAGCAGCAGATCGGTCTTGGCGCGTTCGAAGCCGGAGTCCATGGAGGCGGTGCGGACCCCGGCGGGCAGCGGGGTGCCGCCGTCCTCGCCGGCCAGGTCGTACTGGCTCTGGTGCACGAACACCGCCTGGTAGAGCGGCGCCGCGCCGGCCTCGGCGGGCAGGCCCAGGTGGGTGGCGAGCCGCTCCAGCGGCACGTCCTGGTGGCTCAGCGCGCCGAGGGTGGCGGTACGGACGCGGTGCAGGACGGTGCGGAAGTCGGGCTCGCCGGTGAGGTCGGCGCGGAGCACGCCGGTGCGGGCGAAGTAGCCGACCAGCCCCTCGTGGGCGGCCTCGGTGCGGCCCGCGAGCGGGGTGCCGACCACGAAGTCGGTGCTGCCGGTCCAGCGGGCCAGCACGCACTGGTAGGCGGCGAGCAGCACCATGAACGGGGTGCAGCGCTCCCGGCGGGCGAGGGCGTCCAGGGCCGAGGTGAGCTCCGGGCCGAGGGCGGTGGTGGCGAAGCCGGCCGGGTGCCGGGGCTCCGCCGGGCGGGGGCGGTCCAGCGGCAGCCGCAGCCGGCCGGTGCCGGCCAGCTTCTCCGCCCAGTAGCGGAACGCGGCCTCGGTGCCGCCCCCCTCGGCGCGCTGCTGCTCGGCGCGGGCGACGTCGCCGTAGCGCAGGGCGAGCGGCGCCAGCCCGGCCGGTGCCTCGCCGAGGGCCTCCCGGTAGAGCGCGAGCAGTTCGCGCCAGAGGATCCGGAACGACCAGCCGTCCGAGACGATGTGGTGGACGACCAGCGCGAGCGCGTGCTCGTCGGGCCCGGCCGAGACCAGGACGGCGCGCAGCGGCGGGCGCCCGCCGAGGTCGAACGGCGCGTTGACGGTGGGGCGGCAGGCGTCGGTGAAGTCGGCCTCGCCGGCGCCCGGGGCCAGCGCGACCAGGTCGAGCGGGACGGGCGCGGCGGGCTCGACCAGTTGCACGGGTGCCTCGCCGTCCAGGGCGAAGCGGGTGCGCAGCGGCTCGTGCCGGGCGGTCAGCCGGTCGAGCGCGGTGCGCAGCGCGGTCACGTCCAGCGGGCCGCTCCACCGGCGGCACAGGTACATGTTGAAGCCGGCGTCGGCGGGGTGGAGCTGCTGGAGGAACCAGAGCCGGCGCTGCTCCTCGGTGAGCGGGTGGACGGCCTCGGCGGGCCGGGCGGCGCCGGCAGTCCGGTCGGTGGTGGTCATCGGGCGGCGGCCTCGGTTCCGGTGCGGGATGCGGGTGCGGAGGGGGAGTCGGGTGCGGAGGGGGGTTCGGGTGAAGCAGCGGGTGCGGTCCCGGCGCGGGCCGCGAGGGTGGCCAGGCCGACCAGGTCGTCCGGCTCGGCGTCGGGGACGTCGCGGTCGAAGTGCCGCAGCGCGGGGACGGCGAGGCAGACCAGGACCAGCAGGGCCATGGCGAGCCCGAACAGCAGGTACAGCAGGCCGATGCCGCGCCCGTCGCCGGTGCCGATCAGCCGGCCGACGCTGCCCGCCAGCGCGCCGTCCGCGTCCACCCAGGGCTGGACCAGGCGCGGGCCGAGCGGTGCGACCAGGGCGAAACCGACCGGCAGGGTGGACCAGGCGACCATGGTGTTGACGGCGATCACCCGGCCGTGGAAGCGCAGCGGCACCTTGGTCTGCACGATCGTCGCGTAGACGCCGTTGACCAGGGCCAGCCCGTAGGCCATGCCGAAGGCGCCGAGCGCGACCGGCAGGATGCTCGGCCGCAGGCCGGTCACCAGGCAGGCGGCCGCCAGGCCGAGGGTGGCGAGCAGGACGCCGCGCAGCCGCAGCCGGCGCGGCCCGCCCCACACCAGCAGGGTCAGACCGCCGAGGACGGCGCCCAGCCCGGCCGCGACCGAGACCCAGCCGGCGGCGGCCAGCGGCGCGAAGGACAGCACCAGCGGGGTGGTGAGCAGGAACAGCGGCGACAGGAAGATGTTGAGCACGGCGAAGAACAGCAGCATCGCCCGGAAGTTGCGGCTGCCGAGCGCCCGCCGGAAGCCGGCCCGGATCTCGGCGGCGACGCTCTCCCGGCGCCGCGCGGCCATCACGTCGGGGAAGCGCACGGCCAGCGTCACGCCGGTGGCGACGACGTAGCTGGCCACGTCCATCGCGAGGATGCCGCCGAGCCCGAGGGCCGACAGCAGGCCGACCGCGAACAGCGGCACCAGGAACTGGGCGAGGCCGAAGGCCATCTGGACGACGCCGTTGGCGCGGCCGAGGAAACGTTTCGGGACGAGCTGCGGCACGGCCGAGTTCCAGGCCAGCCGTTGGAAGGTCAGCGCCGTCGACAGCACCGCGATCAGCACGTACGCGTGCCACACCGCCAGCGAGTCGGTGAGGTACAGCAGCAGCATCACCGCCTGGGTGAGGCCCGCCGCGACATCGCCGTACAGCATGATCCGGCGCCGGTCGCCCCGGTCCACCAGCGCCCCGGCCAGCGGGGCGCTGAGGATGCCGGGGACGAGCCCGCAGGCGGCCAGCAGGCCGAACTGCGCCAGCGAGCCGGTGGTCAGGTAGATCCAGACCGGCAGGGCGAACTCCGTGAGCGCCGAGCCGATCATCGAGATCTGCTGTCCGGCGGCGACACCGAGGAAGCGGCGCATGGTCGGCCGCACCGCGGCGGTCGCGGCCGCCGGCGCGGGCTCGGCGGCGTCCCGGGAGAGCCCGGCCAGCCACCAGGTGGCGCCCTCGGTGCGCCGGTGCCGCTGCTCCTCGCCGTCGACCACCGAGCGGTGCACGGTGGTGAGGATCTCGGCGAGCTCGGCGGCCCGGTACTTGAGGTAGAAGTGCCCGGCCTCGTCGAGCACCACGACGCCGGTGGTCTCGCTGAGCCGGTGCCACTCCCGGTACCGCTCCTCGTAGAACTCGGTGGCCGGGTCCCGGTCGCCGCAGACCGCGTAGACCGGGGCGGCGATCCGGCCGTCCTCGCTCTCGAACAGCCGGGTGAAGTACTGCTCGGCCTCCCGGGTCCCGGTCCGGCGGTTGGCGACCATCAGCCGCAGCTGCTCGGTGCCGACCTCGTCGGTGTCCAGACCGGCCGCCGCCAGGGCGTTGATCATGCCCTGGTCACTGCGCATCCGGTCGGCGGTGCGGGCCCACCACTCGCCGACGGCGGCGCCGCGCCCGCGCGGCCGGGCGAACGGGAAGATGCCGCCGAGGTGGACGGCCTCGACCTCGCGGCCGGCCGCCTCCACCCGCCGGGCGATCTCCACGGCCAGCCGGACGCCGACGCCGCAGTGGCCGTACAGCACGATCCGGCCCTCGACGGTGTCCAGGATCTCCTGGGCGCAGCCGGCCGCGACCTCGTCGATGTCCATGGCCTCCTCGCCCAGTTCGTGGCCGGGGACGGCGAGCGAGTGCAGCGCCCAGTCGGCGGGCAGGGCGTCGGCGAGCGGCTTGTAGATGAGCGCGCTGCCGCCGCCGTACGGGGTGCAGACCAGACTGGCGGTGGTCCGGCGGCCGGCCGGGGTGAGCAGGTGCAGCAGGCTGCGCGGGCCCCGGTCGGCGTGCGGGTCGCTGACCAGCGCGGCCAGCCGGCGCACCGTCGGGTACTTGAAGAGGTCCATCACCCCGACCGGGGTGGGGAGTTCGGGGAAGGCGCGGCGCAGTTTGGCGACCACCTGGGTGGCCAGCAGCGAGTGCCCGCCGAGTTCGAAGAAGTCGTCCAGGGCGCCGACCCGGGGCACGCCCAGCAGCTCGGCCCAGAGTGCGGCGAGGAACTCCTCGGCCTCGCCCTCGGGTTGGACGAACTCCCCGCTCGCGGCGGGCTCCTCGGGTTCGGGCAGGTTCCGCCGGTCGACCTTGCCGTGGGCGAGCAGGGGCAGCCGGTCGAGCACCACGAACCGGGCCGGGACCATGTAGTCGGGCAGCGACTCGCCCAGGGCGTCGCGCAGTTCGGCCGGGGTGGGCACGGGAATGTCGCCGGTCTGCTCCAGATAGGCGACCAGCATCTGCCGCAGGCCCTCGCCCCGGGCCAGCACGACGGCCTGGCCGATCCCGGGCAGGGCGGTGAGGGCCGCCTCGATCTCGCCGGGCTCCACCCGGTAGCCGCGGACCTTGATCTGGTCGTCGGCCCGGCCCAGGTAGTCGAGGGTGCCGTCGGTGCGCCAGCGGGCCAGGTCGCCGGTGCGGTAGAGCCGGTCGCCGGGGGCGCCGAAGGGGTCGTCGACGAAGCGTTCGGCGGTCAGTTCAGGCCGGCCCAGGTAGCCGCGGGCCAGCCGGTCGCCGCCGAGGTACAGCTCGCCGGTGACGCCCGGCGGCACCGGCTGCCCGGCCTCGTCGAGGACGTGGCAGCGGGCCCCGGCGAGCGGGGTGCCGATCGGGGTGCTGCCCGCTCCGGCGGCTTCGGCGGTGACCTCGTGCACGGTCACGCCGACGGTGGCCTCGGTCGGGCCGTAGTGGTTGAACACCGCGCACCGGCCGAGGGCGGCCAGGCCGGCGGCCCACGACCAGGCCGAGGCCTCGCCGCCGAGCACCAGCGACCGGCGCGGCAGCAGCCGCTCCATCGGGGCGTCGGCGCTCAGCGCGGCCAGGTGCGAGGGGGTCATCTTGAGGTGGTCGAGCTCCAGCGCCTCGATCCGCTCGGCGAGTTCGGCCCCGGCGATCCGGCGCGGCAGCAGATGGACCCGGCCGCCGGTGCTCAGCGCGAGGTAGAGCATCGTCATGCTGAAGTCGAAGGCCAGCGACTGCAGCAGCCCGTAGCTCGCGCTCGGCTCGATCCGCAGGCGTTCCCGCACCCCGGCCAGGTAGTTGAGGATCTGGCGGTGCTGGACGGCGACGCCCTTGGGGGTGCCGGTGGAGCCGGAGGTGTAGATGACGTAGGCCAGGTGGTCCGGTCCGGACAGCTCCGGCAGCGGTTCGGCGTCCCGTACCGGCGGCTCGGTGTCCAGCAGCAGCGCGGCGACGTCATGGCCGGGGAAACGGTCGGGGAAGTGCTCGGGGAAGCGGTCGCGCAGGGCCGATTCGGTGAGCAGGACCCTGGCCCCGGAGTCGGCGACCAGGTGGGCGAGCCGGGCGGGCGGCTGCTCCGGGTCCAGCGGCAGGTAGGCGCCGCCGGCCTTCAGCACGCCGAGCAGCGCCACCGCCAGCTCGGGCGACTGCTCCAGGCAGACCGCGACCCGGTCGTCCGGGCCGACGCCGAGCGCGCGCAGCCGGCGGGCCAGCCCGGTGGCGCGCTCGTCCAGCTCGCGGTAGGTGACGGTGCGGCCCTCGGACTCCAGGGCCGGCCGGTCGGGGTGGGCGAGGGCGGTGGCGGCGAGCAGCGCGGTCAGGGTGGCCGGGGCACCGTCCGGGTCGGGCAGCGCGGGCCCGACCGCCCAGCGCTCCAGGACGTCCCGGCGCTCGGCGGGGGTGGTCAGGGGCAGCCGGGAGAGCGGCCGGTCCGGGTCGGCGACGGCCGCCGCGAGGAGGAGTTCGAAGCGCTCGACCAGTCGGCGCACGGTCGCGGCGTCGAACAGGTCGGTGCGGTAGGTGAGCAGCCCGTAGAGGCCGCCGTCGGACTTCTCCCGCAGGTAGAACGCGAGGTCGGTGCGGGTGGTGGCGGCCTCGTGCCCGAAGCTCTCGGCGGTCGGCGCGCCGGGGCCCGCCGGTTCGGACGCGGTACCGCGCTCGCCGTAGTTCTGGTAGGCGAAGCTGACCTGGAACACGGCGGAGCGGCTGACATCGCGCTCGATGTCCAGATCGGCCACCATCTGCTCGAACGGCACCTCCTGGTGGGTGTACGCGTCGAGGGTGGTGGCGCGGACCCGGCGGAGCAGTTCGGCGAAGGTCGGATCGCCCTCCAGCCGGGCCCGGATCGGCAGCATGTTCACGAACAGGCCGACCACGCCTTCGAGTTCGCGGTGCAGACGGCCGGCCACCGCGGAACCTATGGCGAAGTCCCGCTGCCCGGCGTGCCGGCCGAGCAGGGTCTGCAGCGCCGCCATCAGCACCATGTACCCCGAGGCGCCCGAGGACCGGGCCAACTCGGCCACACCTCGACCGAGTTCGCTGCTCCAGTGGAACTCGGTGGCGGCCCCCTCGAAGGTCAGCACCGGCGGCCGCGGCCGGTCGGTCGGCAGCTCCAGGGCCGGGACGTCGCGCAGCTCCTCGCGCCAGTAGGCCCGGGAGCCCGCCAGCGCCTCGCCGGCCAGCCGCTCCCGCTGCCAGTCCGCGTAGTCGCCGAACTGCACCGGCAGTTCGGGCAGCCGGTCCGGGGTGCCGTGGGCGTGCCGGGCGTACAGCGCGTCGAGTTCGCGGTGCAGGATGTCGAGCGACCAGCCGTCGCTGACGATGTGGTGCATGACCAGGGCGAGCACGTGCTCGTCCGGCGCGGTGCGCACCAGCAGGGCGCGCAGCAGCGGACCCTCGGCCAGGTCGAACGGTCGCGCCACCCGCTCGCCGACCTCGCGGGCGGCCCGCCCGGCCGGGTCCCGGTCGCCGGTCGCGTCCACGAACTCGGCGACGAGCGGAGCGGGTTCGGCGATCCTGACCTCGGCGGTGCCCTCGGCAGTGGCGGGGAAGCTCATCCGCAGCGCCTCGTGCCGGGCGAGCAGTTCGGTGAGTGCGGCGTCCAGTGCGGTGCGGTCCAGCGGGCCGCGCAGCCGGCGGGCCGGGGCCAGCGCCCAGGCGGTGGAGCCGGGCGCGAACTGGTCCATGAACCAGAGGCGTTCCTGCCCGCTGGAGAGCGGGACCGCGCTGCCCGGGGGCCGGGTCGGGACGGTGGCTACGGTGACGGCGGCGGTGACGGGGGCCGCGCCGGCGGGAGTGCCGCCGCCGGGGGCCGGGGCGGTGGCGTCCGCGGCCGTGGTGGTGCCGGCGGCCGCGCGCAGGCGCTGGGCGAGCAGGGCGCGTTTGGTCGCGGACAGCCCGGCGGCGGGGTCCTGGAGGTCGGTCATGGGTTGTTCCATTCGGCACACGTCGGGCGGCGGCTGCGGTGCTCCCGGGCGGGATCGCCGCGGGGCGGGCCGCCGCAGGGGAGGGGACGCGGGGCAGGGAGGACGGGGGGAGCGGACGCGGGTACGGGGAGGAAGGTCGGGCGGCGCGGGTTCCGTCGCGCCGCCCGGCGGTCAGCGCAGTTCGCGGACGGCGGCGGCGATGCCGAGCGGGGTCGGGGTGGCGAAGAATACGTCGAAGTCGAGCTCGACGCCCAGCAGGTCGCGGATCCTGGCGGTGATCTGAATGATCGTCAGGGAGTGCCCGCCGAGGTCGAAGAGGTCGTCCTCGGGGCCGAGGCCGGGCAGTCGCAGCACCTCGGACCAGACCCCGAGCACGGCGGCGAGCACCTCGTCCTCCGCCTCGGCCTCCGCGCCGGGGACGGCCGGGGCCTCGACCGGCACCGGCGGGACGGGCAGCGCGCGGCGGTCCAGCTTGCCGTTGGGCGTGAGCGGCAGCCGGTCGAGCACCAGGAAGCGCTGCGGGACGGCGGCGCCGGGCAGCAACCGCTGGAGGAAGGAGCGGAGTTCGGCGGGGTCGGGAGCGGCCTGTCCGGCGGCCGGGACGAGATAGCCGGCGACGAACGGCTCGCCGTCGTGCCCGTCCCCGTCACTTCCGTCCCCGGGTGCGGCGTTCTCCTCCCGGTGCACCGCGGCGGCGGCCTCCGCGACCGCCGGATGGGTCAGCAGTGCCGCCTCGACCTCCCCCAGCTCGATCCGGTGGCCGCGGATCTTGACCTGGTCGTCGATCCGGCCGAGGAACTCCAGTTCGCCGTCCGGGCTCCAGGCCACCAGGTCGCCGGTGCGGTAGAGCCGGTCGCCGGGGGCGCCGAAGGGGTCGTCGACGAAGCGCTCGGCGGTCAGTTCCGGCCGGCCCAGGTAGCCCTCGGCGAGCCCGTCGCCGCCCAGGTGGAGTTCGCCGGGCACGCCGATCGGCAGCGGCCGACGGCGGCGGTCGAGCACCAGGGCGCGGGTGTTGGCGATCGGCCGACCGATCCGGACCGCCTCCGGGGCGTCCGGCAGCTCGGCACAGGTGGACCAGACGGTGGTCTCGGTCGGCCCGTAGACGTTGAACAGGCGGTCGGTACCGGCCCGCAGCTGCCGGGCCAGCGGCAGCGGCAGGGCCTCCCCGCCGACCAGGCCGGTCAGCCCGGAGGGCAGCGGCCCGGCGCCGAGCAGGACCCGCCAGCCCGAGGGCGTCGCCTGGACGTGGGTGACGCCCTCGCGCTGGACCAGCGCGCGCAGCCCCGGGCCGTCGACGGCCAGGCCGTCCGGGGCGAGCACCAGGCGGCCGCCGGTGGTCAGCGGCAGCAGCAGCTCCAGGGCGGAGATGTCGAAGGAGAGCGAGGTGAGGCCGAGCCAGACGTCCCGGGGGCCGGAGCCGAGCCGCGCGGCGAAGGAGGTGAGCAGGTTGACCAGTGCCCGGTGGCCGATCTCGACGCCCTTGGGGCGGCCGGTGGAGCCGGAGGTGTACAGGACGTACGCCAGCCGGCCGGGGTCGGCGTCGGTCCAGGGAGCGGTGTCGGCGTCCGCCTGGGCGGAGGTGCCGCCCGGCCGGAGCACCGCCGGTGCGGCGGCGGCCACCTCGGGTGCCGGTTCGCGGTCGGCCAGCAGCAGGGCGGCGCCGGAGTCGGCGAGCACGAAGGCGAGCCGCTCGGCCGGGTAGCCGGGGTCGAGCGGCAGGTAGCCGGCGCCGACCGCGTGCACGGCGAGCAGCGCCGCCGGCAGGTCGGCGGTGCGGGCGAGGTGCAGGCCGACCAGGTCGTCCCGGCCGATGCCGGCCGAGGTGAGCTCCCCGGCCAGCCGGTCGGCACGGCGCAGCAGCTCCCGGTAGGTCAGCCGTTCCTCCCCGGCCACCACGGCGAGCGCGTCGGGGGCGGCCGAGGCGTGCTCCCGGACCAGGTCGAGCACGGTCCGGTCGGCGGGGTAGGCGCGGGCGGTGTCGTTCCAGGCGGTGGTGACGAGCTGTCGTTCGGCCGCGTCGAGCAGGGGCAGGTCGCCGAGCGGGGTCGCGGGGTCGGCCACGGCGGCGGCGAGCAGGGTGGCGAGGTGCCCGGCGGTCCGCCGCGCGGCGGCGGAGGCGAGCACGGCCGGGTCGTACTGGAGCGAGAGCTCGATCCCGTCGGCGCCGTCGACGGCCTGGAGGTGCAGGGTGTTGCGGGCCGCGTGCGGGAAGACGGTCCAGTCGACCTCGGTGGTGCTGCCGGGGAACACGGGGTCGGCGGTGGTGCGGCGGCGGTAGCCGAAGGAGACCGGCGCCAGCCCGGCCCTGGGGGTGAGGCCGGGGACGGCGCTGCCGAACGGGACGGCGCGGTGCGCGGAGACCGACCGGGCCTCGGCGCGCACGGCGGCGGCGTAGTGCGCGAACGGCGTGTCCCCGTCCTGGCCGGCCGGGGCGTACACGGGCAGCTCGTTGACGTACAGGCCGATCGTGTCGCGCTGCCGGGGTCCGCGGGTGGAGAACGGGACGGCGACCGGGACGGCCTCGCCGCCGTAGCGGTGCAGCAGGCCGTGCAGGGCGGCGAGCAGGAACTCGAAGCGGGTGACCCCGGCGGTGCGGGCGGCGTACGCGAGGGCGGCCCGGGCCGGGCCGTCGAGCCGCCAGGAGACGGACTCGCCGGGGCCGGCGTCGGTCACGGCGCGGGGGCCGCCGGGGAGCACCGGGGCGGTGGCGGCCGCCCACCGGGGGCCGTGGAAGGCGGCGGCCCGGGCCAGGAGGTCGGGGTCGAGCGGCGCGCGGGCGGCGTCCGTGGTCTCGTCGGTGTCCGCGCCGGCGGCGGCAACGCCCGCGGACCGCTCCTCGTCCGTCGCCGACGACCTGAGCGCGGCGGCGTACCCGGCGGCGAGGTCCGCGACCAGCACGTCCTTGGAGTGGCCGTCGAACACCGCGTGGTGGGCCACCACCAGCAGTTCGGCGCCGCCGTCCGCCCGCCGGTCCAGGGTGAACCGGACGAGCGGCCCCCGGGCCAGGTCGAACGGCAGGGCGAGTTCCTCGGCGAGCCGCTTGGCGGCGGCGTCGGCGCAGGCGTCGGCACACTCGCCGAGCGGCTCGCCGACCGGTTCCGGGACGGTGAGCGCGGGCGCCCGCCCGGCCGGGACGGGGTGGAGCACGCCGTCCCGTTCCACCAGCGCCGAGGAGAGCGCGGGGTGCCGGGCGACGGTCGCGGCGACGGCGCGGGCCAGCGCGTCGGTGTCGATCCGGTCGAAGCCGATCCGCAGCGCGAGGTGGAAGACCTCGGGCACGTGGGTGAGCCTGCTGGTCAGCCATATTCCGTGCTGGGCGGGGGAGGCGGGCCGTGCGGCGTCCGTCGCTCTCGCGGGGGTCCCGACGGGGGAGGAAGGGCCGGGCCGGTCGGTGGAGTCGGACATGCTGTGCTCGATTCGGGAGTCGGAGACGGAGCTGCGGGGCACCCGTCCGAGCGGTGGCCGTGGCGGCGCGCGGGCGCGGTACGGCGCGGTCGGACGGCGCGGCTGCCGAAGGGTGGCCGGCCCGCCCCGCGGACCGGTCGGCAGGCGCCGAGGAACGGCCGGACCCGACTCCCAGGTGTCCCCCCTGATGCGTCAGGCGAAGCGATCCCCTACCCCCGTACGAAGATCATTGGCCTGGACCTGCCGCGAGGTTTCCACAGACCACATGCCTCGTCAAGGGTTGTCCACGACCTGGCCGGAGGCTGCCGACGGTTCGTCAACCACCTTCCGGCGCGGGGGGCCTGGCGTGACCGGCGGGGCTGCTGGGACGGCGGTCGAGGCGGCCGGGTCGGCAGGGGGTGACCGTGGACCGTCATTGAT
This sequence comes from Kitasatospora purpeofusca, assembly GCF_036010405.1. Taxonomy (NCBI): domain Bacteria; kingdom Bacillati; phylum Actinomycetota; class Actinomycetes; order Kitasatosporales; family Streptomycetaceae; genus Kitasatospora; species Kitasatospora purpeofusca. The sequence goes on from NZ_CP108561.1 coordinate 8,834,004, forward strand.
GGCAAGTTGTCTGTACAGCTATGGGTTCACTGTCCGTCATCGACGCGCCATCGAACCCCCCGTTCCCGTCCACCTGGGGCCCGTACACATAACGGGTCTGGACCACAGCTCCAGGCGCCCCCCCGCTTTGTACAAGGAGTCACCCCCGATGAGTCCGCAGCCCGAACTGTCGCGCCGCACCCTGCTCGGCGGCGCGGCCGCCGCCGCCGTGCTGTCCGCCCTCCCCCTCAGCGTGCGCGAGGCCCTCGCCGCGCCGGCCCGCCCCGGCCGACTGGCGGACATCCAGCACGTTGTGGTGTTCATGCAGGAGAACCGCGCCTTCGACCACTACTTCGGCACCCAGGCCGGCGTCCGGGGCTTCGGCGACCGGACGGCGGTGCGGGGCGTCAACGGCCGCTCGGTCTTCCACCAGCCCGACCCGAGCCGCAAGGAGGGCCACCTCCTGCCGTTCCCGATGAACGCCGCCCACACCAACGCGTACCAGCAGGGCGCCCCCGCGTTCGGCTTCGTCGACTCGATGAAGGCCTGGAACGACGGTCTCGCCGACGGCTCGGTCACCCGCCGCTCCGGCGGCTGGCTCGGCCAGGGCTACTACGAGAGCGCCGACATGCCCTTCTACCACGCGCTCGCCTCGGTGTTCACCACCTGCGACGCCTACTACGCGTCGGTGCAGTGCAACACCAACACCAACCGCGAGCACCTGATGACGGGCACCAGCGGCGGCACCGTCCGGGACACCCCGGTCACCGACAACACCGAGATCCCCGGTGGCTACGAGTGGACCACCTACGCCGAGCGCCTGGAGAAGGCCGGCGTCAGCTGGCGGACCTACCAGGCGCTGGACAACTTCGACGACAACGCGCTCGCCTGGTTCGCCCCCTTCGTCAAGGCCAAGCCCGGCGAGCCGCTGTACGAGCGCGGCATGCGCGCGGTCGGCGACCCGGCCAAGAAGAGCGACCCGTTCGCGATGGGCGACGCCCTGGTCGAGGCCTTCGCCGCCGACGTCCAGGCCGACACCCTCCCGCAGGTGTCCTGGATCGTCGCCCCCGCCGCGCTCTCGGAGCACGCCAACTACGCGCCGCCGAACGGCGAGCACCTCACCGCCCGGCTGCTGGCCGCCCTCGCGGCCAAGCCCGAGGTGTGGGAGAAGACCGTCTTCATCCTCAACTACGACGAGCACGGCGGCTTCTTCGACCACCAGCTGCCGCCCGTCCCGCCGCTGGCCACCGGTCGAGGCAAGTCCACCGTGCCGGTGGACGGCGAGGTCGTCGTCCGCGTCAGCAAGGGCGGCTCCACCTACCACCGCGTGGTGAGCCAGGACGGCAAGTACCGGGTCAGGGCCGCCGACGGCTCGCTCGCCTGGTCCGACACCCTGCCCGCCGGCGAGCGCGTGGAGTCCGGCCCGTACCCGATGGGCCTCGGCGTCCGGGTGCCGATGATCGTCGTCTCCCCGTGGACCCGCGGCGGCGTCGTCGACTCCAGCGTCTACGACCACACCTCGGTGCTGCGCTTCCTGGAGCAGCGGTTCGGCATCCAGGAGCCCAACATCAGCCCCTGGCGGCGCTCGGTCTGCGGCGACCTCACCAATGTCTTCGACTTCTCCGGCCGCGACCCGCGCTGGCCCGCCCTCCCCGACACCAGCGGCAACCGGCAGAAGGTCGTCGACACCGGCAAGCTGCCCGCGCCCACCGTGCCCAACCCGCAGTCCTTCCCGTTGCAGGAGCGCGGCACCCGCGCCGCCCGCCCGGCGCCCTACGACCTCACCGTCAAGCCGCGCCTCAAGGGCGACCAGCTGACCATCGACTTCATCAACCAGGGCAAGCAGGGCGCCGTGTTCGCGGTCTACCCGGCCCCCGGCGCTCTGCCGCGCCACTACACGGTCGGCGCCAAGTCCCGGCTCTCCGACGTCTGGACGGTCGGCCAGGACGGCTACGACCTGCGGGTGCACGGCCCCAACGGCGCGCTCTGGCACCTGCGCGGCACCGTCGACGCCGCGTACGAGATCTCGCTCTCCGAGGAGCGCAACGGCAAGGTGCTGGAGGTGGACGTGATCAACCGCTCGCGCACCGCCCAGACCTTCCTGGTCGGCGACCTCGCCTACGGCGACGGGCTGCGCGAGGTCCGGGTCGCCGCGGGCGACGACAGGACCGTCAACCTCAACGTCGGCCCCGAGGGCTGGTACGACGTCGCCGTGGGCGTGCGCGGCGAACTCGGCTTCCGCCGCCGGATCGCCGGCCGCTTCCCCTGGGACGGCGAGCACCTGCTCACCGACCCGGCGATGGGCCAGGCCGACCCGCTGACCGTGGACGTCGCGCTCAAGGCCGCCTCCACCACCATCGACGAGGCGATCCTGCTGCCCGGCCGCCCGGCCCGGGTCACCGCCCGCTTCACCGCCACTGACGCGCTGACCGTGATCGAGGCGCAGCCGGTCGTGCCGGCCGGCTGGACGGTCGCCGCCGTCACCGCCCCGCCCGCCGCGCTGGCCGCCGGGGCGAGCGCCACCGCCGAGTGGGACGTCACCCCGCCCGCCCAGCTGCCGGACGGCGCCACCCACCGCGTGCTGGTCACCGCCCGCGCGCTGGCCGGCAACCGCTTCGCCGTCGCCGACGGCGAACTCGCCGCCCGCACCGCGCCGGTGATGGCCGGACACCTGCTCGGCGAGGACTTCGAGTCGCTGGCGGGCGCGCTGCAGCCGGTCGCCGGCGTGGTCGGCTGGACGCCGCAGGCCCCGCAGGGCTGGTCGGTGGTCAACGCGCCGGCCATGCCGCAGGGCACCGTCCGGCTCCAGGGCTGGACCTTCCACACCAAGCGCGAGTGGTCCAACCCGGCCGGCCAGGACCGGGGCAACTTCACCCGGGGCCTGGGCATCCTGGCCGTCGCCGATCCGGACGACTGGGACGACACCGGCGCGCCGTCCAAGAAGGGCGTGTTCGACTCGACCCTGGTCTCGCCCGCCGTGCCCGTCCCGGCCGGGGCCACCACCCTGTACCTGGGCTTCGACTCGCACTACCGCCAGGAGGCCCCGCAGAAGGCCTCGGTCACGGCGGTCTTCGACAACGGCACCGAGACCCGGCTGGTGTACTACAGCTCGGACGCCACCGGCAACGACAACGCCGGCAAGGACGTGCAGAACGCCTTCATCGGCAAGCAGTTCGCCGTTCCGGCGGGTGCGCGCAGCGTGACGCTGAAGTTCCGGATGTTCGACGCCGGGAACAACTGGTTCTGGGCCGTCGACCACATCCGCCTGGACGTGAAGCCGATCACCGGCTGACGCCCGCGCGGCCCGTTCGTCCAAGGTGATCCGCCCGACGTGATCCGCCCGACGTGACCCGCCGGACGTGAGCCGCCCGACGTGACCCGCCGGACGTGAGCCGCCCGACGTGAGCCGCCCGACGTGAGCCGCCCGACGTGAGCCGCCCGACGTGAGCCGCCCGGCCGGTCCGGACCTGAACTCCTGGGTCCGGACGGGCCGTTCGGCCTCCCGGGAAGTGCGCCGACGGACTGTCAACAGGCGCGAACGCGACGCGCGCCCCGGCGCACCGGACCGGAAAGCGCCTGTTCGCGCGCCCCGGTGCGCCGGTAGGAATGGGGCCCCGTACGGAACGCCCGTACCGCGAGAGGAGCCGCACCGTGTCCCGTCTCCGCGCCACCGCACTGGCCCTCGGCTGTACCGCCGCCGCCCTGACCCTGGCCGCGACCACCGCGACCGTCGCCCAGGCTGCCCCGGGCGACATCGTGAGCATCTGCGCCAACCAGTACACCCCCGCCGGCTGGGTCGACATCGCCTGGGCCAACGACTACAGCTGCGGCGGCGGCACCTTCACCCCGAACCGGAAGACGATGGAGCAGGTCGCCGGCCTGCCGATCGGCACCACCCTCAACGTCTGCGCCTCGGCGTGGCCGCCGGCCGGCTGGACGCAGGTCTCGGAGTTCTACAGCCAGAGCTGCGGCTACTCGGCTGTGCCGAGCCTGAACCACAACTCCTGGAAGATCACCCGCGCCTTCTGACGTACCGTCAATTCCCCTCGGGCTCACCCGGACCACCGCCTCGGCGGGATGCGGGTGGGCCCGGCGCGCTCCCGGGCGGACCGGCCGGAAAGACGCTGTCCGTACCCGACGTTCCGCCGGTACGAATGGGTGTCCGGTGCGGATCGCGGCTGCCGCGAAACAGGTATGTCGGCGCACTGTCAACAGTGGCGAACCCGTCGCGTCACCCGATGTCCCGGACCGGAAAGTCACTGTCCGTGGCTGTGGTCCCACCGATAGGAATGATTCCTCGGTGCGGAGTGCCCGCGCCGTCGAGAGGAGCCGCACCGTGTCCCGCTTCCGTGCCTTCGCCGTGGCCGCCGGCTGTGCCGCCGCCGCGCTCACCATGACCACCACCGGTGCGCACGCCGCCCCCGGCGACACCCTGAACGTCTGCAGCAGCCAGCTCACCCCGACCGGCTGGGTCGACGTCCAGTGGTGGAACGACCTGAGCTGCGGCTCCACCTTCAACCCCAACAAGAAGCAGATCAAGCAGCTCACCGGTCTGCCGATCGGCACCACGCTCACCGTCTGCGCCTCGACCTACCAGCCGACGGGCTGGGTGCAGCTCTCCTCGTTCTACAACAGCAACTGTCGCTACTCCGCCGTGCCGAGCCTCAACAACAACGCCTGGCAGATCAAGCGCGTTTCCTGACCCGCCCTGCCGGCTCCCTGCGGGCGTCCCGTCGACGGCCCACCGGTCCCGCGCCGGTGGGCCGCCGGCGTACCCGGGGCCGGGTGCTCCGCACCTTCCGGCGCGGCCCGCCCCGAGCGGTCCCGTCCGCCGGGATCTCCTGGCCGTCGAGAGATAGGATCCGCCCCGTCCGCCAGCCCACCGGGAGGTCACCGCCATGCACCAGTCCCTGCTGCGACTCACCGGCGCCGCCACCGCCGTCTACGGCCTCGCCGTCGCCCGCCGACCCGCCCTGCTGGCCCGGCCCTCCGGCCTCACCGCGCCGGACGGCTCGGTGCCCGCACCGGTCGCCGCCTGCCTGCGCCCGCTCGCCCTGCGCGACGCCGCCTGCGGCCTCGCCATGGCCCTCGCCCCGAACGACACCGCGCTGCGCACCGCGACCGCCCTCCGGATCGCCTCCGACCTGGGCGACGCCGCGCTGCTCGCCACCGCCCTCCCCACCCGCCGGCACCGGGTGATGGCCGTCGTCGTCTCGGTCGGCTGGGGTGCGCTCTCGGTGGTCGGACTCCTGGCACGGCCGCGAAACCTCTCCGCCCGTCAAGTCTCTTAATCATCGAGAGATATGATCCGGGCTGTCCACGACCCCGCCCAGGCCCGGAGCGCGCCCCGCCATGCCCGCTGACCGTCCCCACGCCACCCCGCCACCCGCCCCGGTGCCTTCCGCTCCGGCAACCCCGGCCGGGACCCCGACCGGCCCGTCCGCCCGGCGCCGCCGCGCCCGGCTGCTCGTCCCGCTCGCGCTGCTGATCGTCTGGCTCGGCCTCGGCGGCGCCTTCGGCTCCTACGCGGGCCGGCTCGGCGAGGTCGCGACCAACGACCGGGCCGCCTTCCTGCCCCGCAGCGCAGAGTCCACCGAGGCCGCCCGGCTCGGCGCCGACTTCCGGACCGACAACGCGCTGCCCGTGATCATCGTCTGGGAGAGCCGCGGCGGCCCCCTCGACGGGACCGGGCGCGCCGCCGCCGAACAGGCCCTGCGGTCCGCCGCCGCCCTGCCCGGCGCCACCGGACGGGTCTCGCCCGCCCTCCCCGCCGCCGACGGGCAGGCCCTCCAGGGCGTCGTCCAACTGCGCGCCGACCTCGGCCGGCAGACCGGCGACACCGTGAGCGCCGTCCGCGAACTCGCCGAACAGGTCCCCGGCACCACCGTCGGCCTGGCTGGACCCGCCGCGATCGCGGCCGACCTCGGCGGCGCGTTCGCCGGCATCGACGGACTGCTGCTCGGCGTCGCCCTCGGCGTCGTCCTGCTCATCCTGCTCGCCGTCTACCGCGCCGTCCTGCTGCCGCTGCTGGTGATCCTCGGCGCCGTCTTCGCCCTCGGCATCGCCTGCGCCCTGGTCTACCTGCTCGCCGACCACGGCCTGGTCACCGTGGACGGCCAGGTCCAGGGACTGCTGTCGATCCTCGTCATCGGCGCCGCCACCGACTACGGCCTGCTGCTCTCCGCCCGCTTCCGCGAGGAGCTCCACCTGCACGGCGACCGGTTCGCCGCGATGCGCACCGCCTGGCGGCACTCGGTCGAACCGATCGCCGCGTCCGGCGCCACCGTCGCCCTCGGCCTGCTCGTCCTGCTGCTCTCCGACCTCACCAACAACCGCGCCCTCGGCCCGGTCGGCGCGATCGGGATCGCCTGCGCCGTGCTCTCCGCGCTCACCTTCCTGCCCGCCGCACTCGTGCTGGCGGGGCGGGCCGCCTACTGGCCGGCCCGGCCCGCCGCCGACGGACGGGCCCCGGTGAACGCCGTCTGGGCCCGGGTCGCCGAACTCGTCGCCCGCCGCCCGCGCGTCCTGTGGGCGGGGAGCCTGGTGGTCCTGGCGGCGCTCGCCGCCCTCGCCCCGACCCTGGACGCCGGCGGCGTCCCGCAGAGCGAGCTGTTCGTCAAGGCCCAGCCCTCCGCGGCCGGCCAGCGGCTGCTCTCCGCGCACTTCCCCGGCGGCAGCGGCAACCCCGCCGTGATCATCGCCGCGGCCGACCGCGCCGCGCCCGTCACCGCGGCGGCCGCCGCCGTGCCCGGGGTCGCCGCCGTCCGCGCCACCACCGCCGGGGCACCGGGTGCCGGGCCGGGTGGCGCGACCGGTGGCGCGACCGGTGCCGGGCCGGGTGCCGCGCCGCTGGTGGTGGACGGCCGGGTCCGGCTGGAGGCCACGCTCACCGACCCGGCCGACAGCGACGCCGCCATCGCCACCGTCCACCGGCTGCGGGACGCGGTGCACGCCGTGCCCGACGCGCGGGCCCTGGTCGGCGGCTACACCGCCCAGCAGGACGACACCCGGACCACGGCCGCCCACGACCGGCGGCTGATCACCCCGGTGGTGCTGCTCTGCGTGCTGGCCGTACTGGTCCTGCTGCTGCGCTCCCTGGTGGCGCCGCTCCTGCTGGCCGCCACCGTCGCGCTCTCCTACCTCGCCACGCTCGGGGTCAGCGCGGTGGTGTTCCCGCATGTCTTCGGGTTCTCCGCCGTGGACCCCTCGGTGCCGCTGTACGGGTACGTGTTCCTGGTGGCGCTCGGGGTGGACTACAACATCTTCCTGATGACCAGGGTCCGGGAGGAGTCGCTGCGCGTCGGCACCCGCGAGGGGGTGCTGCGCGGGCTCACCGCCACCGGCGGGGTGATCACTTCGGCGGGTGTGGTGCTGGCCGCGACCTTCGCCGCGCTCGCGGTGATCCCGCTGGCCTTCCTCGCCCAGATCGCCTTCATCGTGGCGTTCGGGGTGCTGCTGGACACCCTGCTGGTCCGTTCGCTGCTGGTGCCCGCGCTGGTCCGGGACCTCGGGGACCGGGTCTGGTGGCCCGCCGGGGTCGGTCGCGGGGCTCTCCGGTCGGGGTCGGGGGCGGGCTCCGGGGGTTGATCGGCGGGGTTGATCGGCGGGGTGATCCGTGGGGTGATCCGCAGGGCGGTGGCACGGCGCCGTTAGGCTGAACGGGTTGGATCGATGCCGTACGCGACCGGAGAACACGCCTTGTCCGAGCAGGAGGAGCAGCCGGAACAGCAGGAGCCCGACCAGGGGCAGGTGCCCCCGGGCGGACCGGCGCTCGGCCGGCTGCTCCAGGACCTCGCCTCCGAGATGAACCTGCTCGGCCACGGCTTCGCCGGCGCCAGCGGTCTGCACACCACGGACGTGCAGGCGCTGCTCGCGATCATGCGCGCGGCCCCGGAGCCCGGCGGGTCCGGCAGCGGCGGGATCACGCCCGGACGGCTGGGCGAGGAACTGGGCCTCTCCTCGGGCGCCGTCACCGCCGTGCTGGACCGGCTGGAGCGGGCCGGGCACATCCGCCGCGGCCGCGACGCCGCCGACCGGCGCCTGGTCCTGGTGCACTACCTGCCGGGCGCCGGCCGGATGGCGGCGGAGTGGTTCGCGCCGGTGGCCCGGCGGACCGAGACGGTGCGCGGCGAGTTCACCCCGGCCGAACTCGCCGCGGTGGCGCGCTTCCTCGGCCGGATCACCGGCGAACTGGCCGAGCTGCGCCGGGCGCGCTGACGGCCGGGCGGACGCGCTGCCTGCCGGGGCGTCCGCTCAGGCCGTGCCGCCCCCGGCACGTCCCGCGTCTCCGGTACCTCCTGCGTCTCCGGCGCGCCTCCCGTCTCCGGCACGCCCCCCGGTGCCGGTACGCCCCCCGCCGCCGCGCGCGGCCTCCTCGGTGATCCGCCGGGCCATCCCGCCGAACACGGCGGCGTGGAAGGGCGCCACCGACCACCAGTAGGCGTGCCCGGCCAGACCGCGCGGGTGGAACAGCGCCCGCTGCCGGTACCGGGAGCCGCCCGCGCGGTCCGGGGTGACGGTCAGCTCCAGCCAGGCCGGACCGGGCAGCCGCATCTCGGCGCGCAACCGCAGCAGCCGTCCGGGGTCGAGCTCCTCCACCCGCCAGAAGTCGAGCGAGTCGCCGACCCGCAGCCGTGCCGGGTCCCGCCGCCCGCGCCGCAGGCCGACCCCGCCGAGCAGCCGGTCCACCCACCCGCGCACGGCCCAGCCGAGCGGGAAGGAGTACCAGCCGTTGTCGCCGCCGATCGCCTCCACCACCCGCCACAGCGCGGCCGGGTCGACGTCCACCCGCAGCTCCCGGACGTCCTGGTAGAGGCTGCCGCCGGCCCAGTCCGGGTCGGTGGGCAGCGGGTCGCTGGGGGTGCCGGGCAGCGAGGCGGAGGACCACCGGGTGGCGACGTCCGCGTCCCTGATCCGCCGCAGCGCCAGCCGGACGGCCTCGTCGAAGCCGACGGCGCCGCCCGGCGGCTCGGGCAGGAGACGGTCGAGGTCGTGCTCGGTGCGGACCACCTCGTAGCGCAGCGACTCCACCAGCGGGCGGGCGATCGACCCGGGCACGGGGGTGACCAGGGTGACCCAGAGGCTGGATAGCCGGGGGGTGAGGACCGGCACGGCGAGGATCAGCCGGCGGGGCAGTCCGGCCACTGCGGCGTACCGCTCCATCATCCGGCGGTAGGTCAGCACCTCGGGGCCGCCGATGTCGAAGGCCCGGTTCAGTTCGGGCGGCAGCGTGGCGGCCCCGACCAGCAGCCGCAGCACGTCGCGGACGGCGATCGGCTGGATCCGGGTGTCCACCCAGCGGGGCGTCACCATCACCGGGAGCCGTTCGGTGAGGTGGCGCAGCATTTCGAAGGAGGCCGAGCCGGAGCCGATGATCACCGCGGCCCGCAGCTCCGCGGTCGGCACGCCGCTCGCCCGCAGCACCCGGCCGACCTCGACCCGCGAGCGCAGGTGCGGGGAGAGCCGCCCGGCCGGGACCCCGGCGGGGGCCAGGCCGCCCAGGTAGACGATCCGGCGCACCCCGGCCGATTCCGCCGCCCGCCCGAACGCTTCGGCGGCGGCCCGGTCGGTGGCCTCGAAGTCCGCGCCGGTGCCGAGCGAGTGCACCAGGTAGTAGGCGACGTCGATGTCCCTGAAGGCGTCGGTGAGGCTCTCGGGGCGGGTGACGTCCCCGGTGACCACCTCGACCCGGCTCCGCCAGGGGTGGTCCCGCAGCCGGTCCGGGGCGCGGACCAGGCACCGTACGGTGTGGCCGGCGCCGAGCAGTACCGGCACCAGCCGTCCGCCGATGTAGCCGGTGGCCCCGGTGACCAGGCAGCGCAGCGGTCCGCCGGGGGGACGGTTGTCGTGCCGGTTGTCGTGCTGGTTGTCGTGCTTGCTGTGCTCGTTGCGCTCGCGGTGCCGGTCGTGGCGGTCGTCGGAGCTGGAGGGTTCGGTCACGGTGGCTCCCGGGGGCGGCGGTGGGCGGTCGCCGGTGGGCGGTCCGGCCGGAAGGCGTACCCGCGTCGCCGGTGTCCTGCGCACCCCCGATCGGCCGTCCCGGCCCGTCCGGCGCACCGGGACGGGGGCAGGATCCGGGCCGGACGCCGCGCAGTGCGGTGCCGGGCCCGGCGGACGCGGTGCCGGGCCCGGTAAACGCGGTGTTCGGGGCCAGGGGCCGATGGTCCCCGCGATTCAGCCCCTTGGCCCCTGGCGGATCGGCCGGTCGGGGGAGATGCTCCTGGTACAGCCGACCGGACGACAGAGGTCCGGCCGGACGGTGCTCGCGGACGAGGTGAACCGGCGTGCGGCATGCCACCGTCGAATCAGTGATGACCAGTCCCGTGGTCCGGGTGATGCCCGAGACCGGTTTCCGGGAGATCGTCGCGCTGCTGGCCGAGTACGACATCACCGGTGTGCCGGTGGTGGACGACGACGGTCGGCCGCTCGGCATCGTCTCGGAGGCCGACCTGCTGCTCACCCTGGCGGCGCAGGAGGACCAGGGCAGTCTGATGCCACCGCCCGGCGCTGCCAGGCCCGGTCCGGACGGCTCCGTCACCGCTGCCGATCTGATGAGCGGACCGGTCATCTGCATCACCCCGTCGACCAGCGTGGTCGCGGCGGCCCGGTTGATGGGTCGGCACGGTGTGAAGCGGCTGCCGGTGCTGGACGTGGACGGCCGGGTCTTCGGCATGGTCAGCCGGGGGGACCTGCTCCGGGTCTTCCTCCGGGAGGACCGGGTGATCCGCCGGGAGATCGTCGAGGAGGTGCTCGGCCGGGTCGAGGGCGTGAGCCCGGCCCTGGTCGGCGTCGAGGTCGACCAGGGCCGGGTGGTGCTCAGCGGTACGGTGCCGGAGCCGCACCTCGTCCCGATCGTGCTGAACCTCTGCCGCTCGGTGGACGGCGTGGTGTCGGTGACCGACCGGCTGAGCGCCGACACCTTCGGCGGTCTGGGCCCGGAGGACGACTCCCCGGACTCCTCGGGCTCCCCGGACTCCCCGGGCTCCCCTGGGGGCGCGGGTGGGGGCACCGAGGGCCCTGGAGGAGGCACCGGTGGGCGCGGGGCCGACGGTCGGGCCGGGGGTGCGCGCAACGGCAGCGCGCGCGGGAGTGACGCGCCTGCGCCGGTCCGCTGACCCAGTACGCCCGCGCCCGATGCCCGTCGCCACCCCGTTCGACCGGGAATCGGCTGGATCCGGAGCGTCCGGTTCGAATATTGCGCTGCGTATCGGGCATATCACCCTGCGTGTGCGGCGGTAGCGGGCCGCCGCGCCGCCGGTGACCGGGGAGGCAGCCGTGGCCGTCGTGTTCGACGCGGACTTCACATCGACCAGCCAGTGGATCGCGGGGCGCAGCAGCGCCTATCCCCGGATGGGGCCGACCAACCGGGGTGACCACAAACTCGACTTCCTCAGCCGCGCGTACTGCCCCGGCGGGCTCTTCACCGCCGTCCGGCGCCACGGCGGCGACCTCTGGACGTGCAATCTGCTGACCACCGAGGGCAGCCCCGAGGGCTTCCAGGTCCGCACCGGCGACGTGCTGAGCGCGCGGGTCACCCTGCCCCGCGAGCTCGGCGCCTGGCCCGCGATCTGGACCTGGCGGGACGGCGGCAACGAGATCGACGTCTTCGAGTACCACCCCGACAATCCGGACCTGCTGGAGATCTCCAACCACGTCCGGGGCGGCTACCGCTACTGGCACGGGGCCGAGGCCGGTATAGCCCCCGGCGTGACCTTCGACCTGCGGACGGTCTTCGGGGCCTACTCGGTCGACTGGTTCGTCGACGGCACCCTGATCCACGCCGACCGGCGCGGCGTGGGTGCGGACTGGCACGCCTACCTGATCGTCAACCTGTCCGTCGCGGACGGCACCTACCACGACCGGCCGCCGATCTTCGGGTCCGACCTGCTCAGCTGGAGCTGCCACAGCCTGCGGATCGAGCGGGGCGGTCCGGACGGGCCGGTCGTCCCGGGCCGCGCGTGATCCCCGACCGGTCGCGCACGTCGGCGTGGGGCGAGCCGGGGACGGTGACCGGAGTCGCCTGCTGGACGCACGACATCGGGGCCGGCCTGGGATCCTCGACGTCCTGCTCCGGTGCCTTCACCGCCGACGGCGGTGGTCCGTCCTTCGATGTCCCCGTCGAGGGGCGGGTCGGCTCGCAAACGGTCCGGGCGCGGCTGGTGGACGGTTCGTCCGGCACGGCCTACGTCTCGCCGACGGTGCTGGCGGGGGTGTTCCCGGTGGGGCTCTCCCTCCTGCTGGCCGGCGTCCCCGCGGCGGTGACGGTGGTGTACGTGCGCCACGCCCGCGAACAGCGCGCCGGCGGCCGCCCGCGAGGACGAGGTCAGGAGCGGCGTTGACGCGGCGTCCGGCGGTGCATGCCGATGTGGCGGCGCCGCTGCGGTCCGCCGTCGTGCGATCGGGCCGGGAGCCGGACCCTACGGGGGGAACATCGCCGTCACCAGGCCGCGCGGTCCGGAGCGCTGGAACCAGACCGTGCGGCGGTGCGGGCCGATGTACGCGGGGTGGGTCACGTAGAGGTCGTCGCGCGGCGCGGTCTCGTTGCCGGGCAGGAGGGCGGCGTCCACCGCGTCGGCGGCGATGGTGCGGAGCAGAGCGTGGGCCGTGGCCGCCGCGGCGTCGGGGGAGATGGCCAGTGCGGTGAGTTCGTACCAGAGCGCCGTGGAGACGTAGCCGATGGTGGAGTGGCCCAGTGCCGGATGCGGGCGGTGGTCCGCGTAGCGGAGCAGCACCCCGGCCGCGACGAGGCGCTCGCGGTCGTCGGCCGGCGGGTGGTGGTTCATGGGGCGAACGCTACCCGGCCGGGTGCGGTCCGGTCCGGTGCCAGGGGCTTTACCGGTCCGGGGGCCTGTCGGCGGCGTATGCTCGCCGGTCCTCCCGCGCTCTTCCACCCCCTGTGCGCCTCACGGGTCGGTGGGGCGGCATCTCCTCACGCCACTCCGACGGGCGGGGGCGCACGATGGTGGTGCGGCGCCGAGCGCCCCGGGGCGGGCCGTCGGTCATGACGGCCACGCATCGACCGGGGTGGTGAGGAGGTCGTGATGAGGCACTGGAACGGCCATGGCTACGGCCATGGTGTCGGGCCCTGGGGCCTGGGCCTGTTCGCGCTGGGACTGCTGCTGGCCGTGGTGGCGCTGGTGGTAGTCGCGGTGCTCCTGACCCGGAGGTCGCGGGGCGCCGGTCCGCCGCCGCCCAAGGGCGTGTGGGGCGGTGGTCCGGGAGGCCCCGGTGGTCCGGTGGGCGGAGCGCTGCCGGCCTGGCCGGCAGCCGAGCAGGTCCTGGCGGAGCGGTTCGCGCGCGGCGAGATCGACGCGGAGGAGTACCGGCACCGCCTGGAGGTCCTGCGGGGGAGTGGTGGGCCGCCGGGAGCCGGTCCGCCGCCCGAGCCTTCGATTCCACCGGCTCCACCGGCTCCGCCCGGTCCGCCCCCGCCGCCTGCTGGAACCGCCTGACGCGACGGTGCCCCGCCGCGCGGTCGCGCGACGGGGCACCCTCGGTGGTCGGGGTGATCGGGGGGCCGGTGACGGCCCGACCGATGGTTCTCCGACCGGTGACTACTCGACGACGAGCTCGACCGGGATGTTGCCGCGGGTGGCGCGGGAGTACGGGCACACCTCGTGGGCCTTCTTCACCAGCAGCTGGCCGGTCTCGCCCGCGAGCGCCTCGGGCAGCTCGACCCGCAGCACCACCGCGAGGCCGAAGCCCTCGGCGTCCTTGCCGATGGACACCTCGGCGGTCACCGAGATCTCGCCGGTGTCCACCTTGGCCTGCCGGCCGACCAGGCCCAGCGCGCTGGCGAAACAGGCGGCGTAGCCGGCGGCGAACAGCTGCTCCGGGTTGGTGCCCTGACCGCTGCCGCCGAGGCCGGGCGGCATCGCCAGCGCGAGGTCCAGCTGACCGTCGGAGCTGACGGTGCGGCCCTCCCGGCCGTTGGCGGTGGCGACTGCGGTGTAGAGCGCGTCCATGGTCCGTTCCCTTCCGTCCTGCATACGAAGTGGTGGTCCGGCGGCCCGCTCGGACCGCCTCCCGAGAACAAGTAGAGCACACGAGTTAGTTGGACACAACTTAATTGTGCACATGTCGTCGCTACCATGGACCCATGACCGTGCTGCCCGACCTTCCCGACGATGCCGACCTGCTCCTCCTGGACCGACAGATCTGCTTCTCGCTGAACGCGGCTTCCCGCGCCTTCGGCGGTGTCTACCGGGTGTTGCTCAAGGACCTTGGCCTGACGTATCCGCAGTACCTGGTGATGCTCGTGCTCTGGGAACACGGCGAACTGCCGGTGAAACGGATCGGCGAACACCTGCGACTGGACTCGGGGACGCTCTCCCCGTTGCTCAAGCGGCTGGAGGCGGCCGGCCTGGTGCACCGGAAGCGCAGCCCGGAGGACGAGCGCTCGGTCACCGTCAGCCTGACCGGTGAGGGCTCCGCGATGCGCGAGCGCGCCGGACAGGTGCCGCGCCGACTGCTGGTCGCGACCGGGCTGCCGGTCGAACAGCTCGCCACCCTGCGGGTGCTGCTGGACCAGGTCACCGAGGCCCTCGACACCGCCGTTCCGGGCCTCGCCGCCGAGGGCTGACGGCCGCCGCGTCCCCCGCTCCTCCGTGCCCCGGCCGGGCACCGCGCAGTGCGGTGCCCGGCCGGGGACGTGTCCGGTGTGTTCGGTGTGTCCGGTCCGGTTCTGTCTGCTGCGAGCGGGTCGGCCGGGTCAGCCGGCGGTGCGCTCGTTCAGGCAGAGGATGTTTCCTTCACTGTCCTTGAACCAGGCCGCGCGCATGCCCTCGTCCTCGACGACGCCGTCGACCGTCTTCAGGCCGGGCAGGTCGTACTCCTCGAACACGACGCCCTTGCCGCGCAGTCCGGCCATCTCGGCGTCCAGGTCGGAGACCTTGAAACTGGCCAGGGTGTGGGCGGCCTGGCCGCCGCTGGGTGTCTCGTAGATGCCGAACTCGCTGCCTCCGCACTCGAAGGTCAGATCGCCGTGCGGGCCGGCGTCCGTGAACTTGAGGCCGAGGGTGTCGGTGTAGAAAGCCTTCGCCCGGGCCACGTCGGCGGCGGGAATGATCGCCACCAAGGGTGCGTCTCCAAGCATGCTGATCGCCTCCTCCTCCCCCAGCGTAGGTACGTGCACCGGGCCCCGGCCAGGCCGGAGCCGTGCCGGGACCGAGGTACCCCGCAGCGTGCCGGTGCCGTCACCGGGTGTGGGGGATCCGGGAGCGGGGGATCCGGGAGCGGGGGATCGGGGTGTGGGGGATCGGGATGCGGGGGATCAGGGTGCGGGGATCCGCTCCAGCACACCGCCCGCGAAGACCTTGTACAGCGGCAGCGTCTCCAGGTGCACATAGCCGATGTGGCAGTCGCAGACCGGCAGCGGGCAGGCCCGCGGGCCGAGCCGGGCCCGGTAGGAGCCGTCGTAGAGGTTGCCCAGCTCCTCGGGCACGAAGTGACAGCGGCGGACTGTGCCGTCGCCGTCCACCGAGACCACGGACTCGCCGGTGCGGCAGGCCCGGCCGGCGCTGGGGTGGGCGTTCCGGCTGTACCCGAAGTGCGGATCGAGGACGGTCCAGTCGGCCGCCTCGGCGTCGGTGTAGGTCCGGCCCTCGGCGGCGTTGATCCACAGGTAGACCGCCGGGGACAGCTCGGCGCGCAGCCGCCGGGCCGCCGCGAGGTGCTCCGGCTGCCCCACCACGCCGACGCTGTACCGCACGCCGAGCGCGTCCAGCTCGCGGCACTTGGCGAGGAAGCGCGCGTGCTCGACCTGGCCGGGATGGTAGGTGACCCAGAGTGCGAGGGTGTCGAGGTCCGCCTCCGCCAACCAGCCGGTGCGGCAGCTGAGGTTGCTCTGGATGGCGACCCGCCGCACGTGCGGCAGCCGGCTCAACTCGACCATGGCCCGCCGGTACCAGGACCGCACCAGCCCCTCGCCCCAGGGGGTGAACAGTACCGAGAGGGTGTCCCCGGACCCGCCGCGTCCGGCCACCCAGCCGGTGAACCGCTCCAACGCGGCCCGGTCGGAACGGAGTTGCTCCGGCGTGTCGCGCCGCTTGGCGAACGGGCAGTACGGGCAGTCGTAGTCGCAGGAGGCCAGCGGGCCCCGGTAGAGCAGGCGGAGGTCGAGCGGCCCGGTCGCCGGGGTCGGGGTGGGCGTGGGCGTGGGGGCAGCGGCGGGGACGGGCCCGGGCGCGGGCATGCCGAGGAAGGTCATTTCGCCTCGTACTCCGCCATCAGCGCGCGGACCTCGGGGGAGAACAGCATCGGGCCGACCGCATCCGAGTGCGCCAGGCCCTCGGGCGAGAGCCTGAGCCGCTCGGCGGGTGCGGCGGTCGTACTGTGCGCGTCCTCCGCCAGCCAGCCGCGTGCGGCGAAGGCCGCGAACTCGGCCGGGAAGTCCTCGGCCGGGGTGCTGCCGAAGCGGTCCCGGTAGTCGGCGAGCGCCAGCCCCTCCGCCTGGAGCAGCGACTGCACGAGGTGCCGTCGCCGGGCCTCCGGCGGCGTCATCGCCCGGCCGACCACCGCGCGGTCGAAGGTCGGGGTCGCCACGTAGTCGTCGATGATGCGGCGCACCTCCGTCGCGTCCACCGCGTAGTCGAAGGAGTAGTGCAGACGGGAGGTGTAGGAGCGGGCGCCGCAGCCGAGGCCGACCATGCCGTCCGTCTGGCAGGCGTACTCGCTCACCCCGGCCTGCGGTGCGGCCGCCCGGCGGAACATCCGCATCGACACCTGCTCGTAGCCGTGGGCGAGCAGGTGGTCGCGGCCGGCCCGGTAGAGCGCGAGCCGCCGGGTGTCCCACTGGGCGGGGCCCTCCGCCTCCCCGCGCCGGGCCAGCCCGGTCAACGGCCGGACGTACAGCGGGTAGAGGTACAGCTCCTCCGGCCGCCAGACGAGCGCGGCGTCCAGCGACCGGAGCCAACTCGCCTCCGTCTGGCCGTCGATGCCGTAGATGAGGTCGATGTTGAGGACCGGGAACCCGGCGTCGCGGATCCGGCCCAGCGCGGCCTCGACCTCGGCGCGCTTCTGCGGCCGGACGGCCGAACGGGCCTCCGTGTCGACGAAGGACTGCACCCCCAGGCTCAGCCGCGTGGTGCCGCGCTCGGCCAGTACGGCGAGGCGGTCGGCGGTGGCCGTGGCGGGCGAGGCCTCGACCGAGAGCGGGATCGCCCGCAGGTCGGCGCCCATCCGGTGCTCGGCTATGTCACAGAGCCGCTCCAGCTCGGCGGCGCTCAGATACGTCGGGGTGCCGCCGCCGAACGCGGCCAGCGCGAACCCGGCCCCCTCGTCCAGTGCCGCGCGGACGGCGCCCGCCTGCCGGTCGAGCGCGTCCAGATAGGCGGTCGTCAGTCCGTCCGGGCCGCCGATCCGGGTGAACAGGTTGCAGAAGCCGCACCGCACCTCGCAGAACGGGATGTGCAGGTAGAGCGAGAGCGCGTGCTGCGACTCGCCCGCCCACAGCTCGCGCAGCGGCGGACGGTCCGGAAGCTCGCGGTACGCCGTCTTGTGCGGGTAGGCGTACACGTACGACTGGTACGGGGAGGAGCCCGCGGACCCGTCGGGGAGGACGGCCGGCGCGGCGGGGGCAGTGGTCATGCGGTCTCCTCGGCGGTCGGGGCGGGTACGGCGGACGGGGCGGGCACCGCGGACGTTCTGGGCACCGCGGGCGTGGCTGTCGCGGGCAGCGTGAAGTGGGCGTACGGCACCGTCCAGACCACCTCGTGGCCGATCCGGTGGCCGGTGTAGCCGTCCTCCCCGTAGGCCGTGCCGTGGTCCGAGCAGACGATCGCGAAGCACGGCCGGCGCGCGCTCATCGCCGCGAACAGCCGGCCGATGTGGGCGTCCACGTACTCCAGCGCGGCGGCGTGGCTCTCCCTGCTGTCGCCGTGCTCGCGGGTCACGCCGGGCAGGTGGAACCAGTTCGGCTGGTGCAGCGCCGGGACATTGACGAACAGGAACAGCGGCTGCCCGTCGGGCTGCTCGGCCGCCACCCGCTCGGCCCGGTCGACCTGCGCCTCGAAGGACGTCGGCGAGGGGACGCCCATCTCCGGCGCCCAGTGGCTCTCCTGGAACAGGCCCGGCAGCACCGAGCCCAGCGGGCCCTGCTTGTTGAAGAAGCCGACGCCGCCGATGCAGACCGTCCGGTAGCCGGCGGAGGCGAGTGCGCCCGGCAGGTCGGGGGCGTCGAACACCCAGGTGCGCGGTGCGGTGCTCTCCGACCCGGCGAACCGGGCGGCGAACAGCCGAGGGTGCGGCCCGCCGGGCGAGGCCGGGGTCGGCAGGAAGCCGGCCAGGATCGCCTGGTGGGCGGCGTAGGTGAAGCTGCCGGGGGAGTGCCGCCGCTCCCAGCGCCCGCCGGGAAGGTGGGCGGCCAGGTGCGGGATCCGCCCGGCGGCGGCCAGCTCCTCGGCGACGTCGAAGCGCAGGGTGTCCAGGGTGACCAGCAGCAGGTCGTGGCTGCCGACCACGGCGTTCATGTCGGGGTCGGGGGGAGCGGGAGCGGGGGAGGTGCCCGGACCGGCGATCGGGTCGACGGTCCGGTCGGTGGCGGCGGTGCGGTGGCTCATCAGGGCTTTTCCGTACGTGGGTGGTTCGGGTGCGTCAGGTGCGTCAGGTGTGTCGAGCGCGTCGGGTGTGTCGAGTGCGTCGCCGGGGCCGGCGCCCCGAGCGGGACGGCGCCGAGCGGGACGGCGCCGAGCGCGGCGAGCTGGGCGGCGTAGGTGTCCAGGCCCTCCGCCGGCCCGCCCGGCAGGCCGGTGAGCCGGGGCAGCAGATCCCCGAAGGCGTTGACCTCGCCGACCACCGTGCGTCGCCAGGAGGCGGTCGGCAGGACGTCGACGCCGACCATCAGCGAGCCCGGGAAGCAGGCGGCCGCCCGCTCCGCCGTCTCCAGGAGGTCCGGCCAGGCCGGTCCGGCGGCCTCCCGGGCCAGCTCCAGGCTGCCCCGGGCACCGCCGAGGTGGAGGTTGGTCATCGGCCGGTCGCTGGTGCGGACCACCGCATGGGTCGCCCGCCCGGCGACGACCACGACCCGCAGGTCCGCCGATCGGCCCGACTGGGAGGCCTTCGGCACCCACTGCTCGACGTGCAGGCCGTCCGGGGCGAGCCGGTCGACCAGCTCCGCCACCTGCCGTTCCTCCTGGTAGCGGCGGACCCGCAGCGAATTGTGCATCCGGCCGTCGGCGAGCTCCACCGAGGTGGTGGCCCGCAACTGGCCGCGCGGCCCGAACTCCAGCGCCACCACGCCCGAGGCGGAGGAGCCGTGGGACGGTTTGACGAAGACCCGGCGCAGCCCGGCGGCGTCCAACCGTGCCCTGAGGTCCTCCCAGCCGGCGACAGCACCGCCCTCCAGGGCGCGCGGCACGGGGACTCCGGCCGCCGACAGCAGGGCGTGCGTGCGCCGCTTGTCGAACATCACGGCGATCTCCTCCGGATCACCGAGCAGCCCGACCCCCGGGGTCGCGGCCAGTCTGCGCAGCGCGGCCGTCACCCCGGCGTACCAGGCCGCGCCGCCCTCGACCCGGGTCGCCGCGTAGTCCGCGCCGAGCACCGGGCCGCGCAGCAGCGCGTCCACCGCTTCGTCCTCGCCCGGGGACTCGATCCGCAGCACGGCGCCCGGGGGCAGCCGGTGGGTGCCGCGCAGCAGATCGATCCAGGGCAGGACGGCGGGCTCGGGCAGCCCGGCGGCCCGGGCGGCGGCCGCGAACAGCGTCACCCGGCGGTGGCCGGGATTGCCGAGCACGGTCAGCCGCCCGTCCGGAGGGAGCCGGAGGGCCGCCCGGGCCGGGCCCGGGGCCGGGGCAGGGCCGATGGCCCGCGGGGTCGTCAGCATCGGCCCGCGCCTACTCGGAGACCTCGACGTAGCGCCACTCGTCCTCGTCCTCCTCCTCGGCGTCGGAGAGGTCGACGTCCACGCCCGGCAGCGCCTCCCGGACCTGCTCCTGCATGGCCTCGCTGAGGTAGTGGTGGTGCAGGTCGAGGCTCTTGAGGTGGGTGAGCGGCTGGCCGTCCAGCAGCGCGGCCGCGCCCTCGTCGCTCAGCACGCCCATCGACAGGCTGAGCGTGCCCAGCTGCGCCACCACCGGGGCGTGCGCGACGGCGGCGGCGATCTCGTCCTGGAACTCGCTGTTCTGCAGGCCGAGGTGGCGCAGCGCCGGCAACCGGGTGCCGGTCAGCAGCGGTGCGACGTCGTCGATCGTCGCGTCGCCCCCGTACTCGTCGACGCCGAACCACAGCTCCAGGCTCTCCAGGGCGGGCAGCTCGCTCGCGGCGACCCCCCGGACCACCTCGGCCGGCAGCCCGCCGGTCTCGATCCGCAGATGGGTCAGCCGCTCGTGCCGGAAGGGTTCGAGCCGCAGCCCGTTGCCGCCGCGCACCACGAGGTCGGTCAGCCCGGGGAACGCCGTCAGGGCCGGGGTGACGTCGGACATCTCCAGCCAGGAGATCTCGCAGTCCTCGTACGAGACGTCACCGATGACCAGGCCCTCCAGGGCGGTGAACCGGTCGGCGTCGGCGACGATCCTGCTGAGCGCCTCGGACACCGGGGTGTAGTCCTGGGTCCACCAGGGGCCGAGGAGCAGTCCGCGGACGGTGGCCGGGTCGACGGCCTCCAGGAAGGCGGACCAGAGGACGTCGAAACCGCCCTCCGTGCCGTACGCCACGGCGAGCCGCCAGGCGACGGTGCCCGGCTCCGGGAGCTCGATCCGGTCACCCCGGTTGCCCCGGTGGGGCTTGTCGACCGAGAAGTCGACGACCGGCAGGTGGAGGAAGCGGTCGATGGTGCTGGTGATGATCACGGGTGCCCCCTGGGCGGCGATTGCGGCGACTTCGGCGAGTGCGGGAACGGTCGGACGGTGCGGACGGGGCTGACGGCGAGGCTGTCGGCAGACACGCCCCGGGCGGATTACTCGGCCACCGCCACGTACTGCCACCGGTCGTCGGGCTTGCCGGCCTCGGAGAGGTCGAGCTCGACCCCCGCCAGGGCCTCGCGCAGCCGCTGCTGCATGCCCTGGGTGAGGTAGTGGTGGTGCAGGTCGAGGCGCTTGAGGTGGGTGAGCGGCTGGCCGTCCAGCAGCGCCGTCGCGCCTTCGTCGGTGAACGCGCCCATCGACAGGTTCAGCGACTCCAGCCGGGCCACCACGGGGGCGTGCGCGAGGGCGGCGGCGATCTCGTCCTGGAACACGCTGTTCTGCAGGCCGAGGTGGCGCAGCGCGGGGAACCGGCCGCCGTCCAGGAACGGCTCCAGGTCGGCCGTGCTGGTCGTGCCGCCGTACACGTCCACACCGAGCCAGAACTCCAGCCGCTCCAGCGCGGGCAGCTCGCTCGCCGCGACCGCCCTCGGCACCTCCGCGGTGAGGCCGCCCGACTCGAAGCGCAGCGCCCGCAGGTGCTCGTGCCGCAGCGGCTTGAGCGCCATGCCCTCGCCCTCCGCGTACTCGCCGGAGGCACCGCGCACCACCAGCTCGGTGAGCAGCGGGAACGTCGTCAGCACCGGTGTCACGTCGACCATCTGGATCCAGGAGATCTCGTTCTCCTCGTACGTGATGTCGCCGAGGAACAGCGCGCGCAGCGCGGGCAGCCGGTCGGCCGCCTCCAGGAGGGCTGCCATCGGTCCGGCGAAGCTCAGCGGGCCGTCGTGCGACCACTCGCCGACCACCACGGCCGTGACCGAGGCGGTGTCCACCCGGTCGAGGAACTGCCCCCACCGGGCGGGCCAGTCCTGATCGGAGTCGAACTCGATGCCGATCTTCCAGGCGACCGCTCCTGCTTGCGGCAGCTCGTCGCCCGCGTCGACGGCCGGGACGAAGTCGAAGACCGGCAGGCCGTGGAAGTCCTCGATGTGCTTGTTGACCGTCATGCGCTGCTCCTGGGGCGTCGGTGCGGGCCGAACAACTGTCTACCAGCCCGGACCGACAATCCCCCGGCCGGGTCGCCTCCGGGGTGTCCGCAGGGTGTCCCCGGACCGCCTCCGGCTCGTCCCCGGCTCCTCCCCGGAGATGCGGGGGACCAGGGCGGCCGGTGGGTGGTTCGCGGCCGACTGACACGGCATCTCTCCAGAAGCCTCACAGGCAGGCATGGCACCCCCGCGGTCGCGCTGCCTAGGCTCCGCATGTGCACGACGACGTGCGCGGTCGGCGGCGAAGAACGGCGACCGGTGCGAGCGCCTGCCGTCCGGCAGCCCGGGGAAGATCCTATGAACTACTGCGCGCCCTGCCGCCGTCACCTGAACGGCGCTCTGGCCTGCCCCGGCTGCGGCTCGCCCGCGACCGGCCAGGACCGCCCGGCACCGCCTGCCCCCGAGGTCCCGGCGTCCGCGCGACCGCTGCCGGAACGGGGAGGAGCGGGACCGGCCGCGCCCGGTGGCGGCCCGCACGCGGGTCGGCCGGGTTCCCGGCGGACGGCGCGGCGGACGCGGCGGCGGCCCGGGCGGATCGTGCTGTCCGTGCTCGGTGCGGCGGTGGTGGCGCTCGGCGCGGCGACGCTGGTGGCGAACGGCTCCGAGGGCGTGCCGGCCGAGGCGGCGGCGCCGGTCCCGGTCACCACCGGGGCGTCGGGGAGCGGTTCGGCCCCCGGGCCGACGGTGTCCACGGCGCCGGCGGTGACGGCCCCGTCGACCACCCGGCCTCCCGCGAGCAGGACGGCGTCCGCGCCCGCGTCCGGGTCACCCTCGGGGTCCGGCCCCGCCGCTCCGGCGCCCTCGGCGGGCAAGGGCGCCGGGGCCACGGCGTCGGCCGCCGGAGGCGTGCCGGAGCAGGGAGTGCCCGGTTCGGCGCCGCCCGTTCCGGCGGCGCCGAGCACCGTGCCGCCCACGGCACCGCCCCCGGCGTCGGGCCCGCCCCCGTCGGCCGGCGGCTCGCCCTCGGGCACCGCCACCGCGACCAGTACCGGTACGGCGACCGGCACGCCCTCCGGCACGCCCACCCCGCGGCCGACGTCCACCTGCACACCGTTCCTCTTCTGGTGCACCTGAGGGCGCCGACGCCCGGCCCGCGCGGGCCGGGCATCGGCGACGCGGCCGGACGGGTGGCAGCGGCTCAGGAGGCGTACAGCTCCTGGATCTCGCTGATCCTGCCCTCGCCGTCCAGCGCGATCTCGTAGTTCAGACCGGGACTGCACACACCCGCGTCGGGCGTGCGGTCCAGGCACGCCCCGATGTGGTTCCACAGCTCGCCGACCACCACGGTCTTGAACCGGCCGGACGCGGGCTGGAGCTGGGCCTTGACCTCCGGGGCGAACATCAGGTTCTTCCGGGGGCCGGTCGGCTCCCACTTCCCCACGTCGGCGGTGCAGGTGTAGCCGGTCTCCTGGTAGGTCACGGTGTCCTGGCGCGGCTGCTTGACCGGGTGGATCACCCGGCGGAGGCCGACGGGCTTCGGCGGGGCACAGGCGCTCGCCGGTGCGTCGGCGGAAGTCTGGGCGGCCGAGGACCCGGTCGCCGTCGGCCGGGCGTCCGAGGACTTGGCGGCGGGCGGCCGGGCTGCGGAGGAACCGGCGGGCGCGGCCCCGGTCCCGGATTCGTTGTCGGGGCCGCAGGAGGCGAGGGCCAGGACGGCGGTGGCCGCGGCGAGGGCGGTGCGGACGGTACGACGGGACGACACGGTGACAGATCCCCCTGTTGGTACATGTGCTGGTCGGCCCCGCAGGCCGACGGTCGCACAGACTAGCGACCGCCCGGGACCACCTGCCCCGGCAGTCCCGGCAACCACTGAGGTCACCCGGGTGCCGGGGCCGTTGTCGGACCCCTGCCCTATGGTCCGTGGTGTGGGAATCCGATGCGCCGTCGATTCGGCGAGGGAGAGCTGATGTTCCGTCAGGGTGACGTGCTGCTGGTACCGGTGGAGAAGGAGGCCGTCCCGGCCCGGGTGGCCTCGCTGGCCGGGCAGCCCAGGGACGCGCGGGGCCGGCTGGTGCTGGCCCTGGGCGAGGTGACCGGGCACGCGCACGCCGTGGTCGGGCCCGGGGAGCTGCGGCGCGAGGCGGGTCCGTTCGGGGTGGCGTGGCTGCACCTGCCGGAGGGCGGCCGGGTGGTGCACGAGGAGCACGCGGCGATACCGCTGCCCAAGGGCTGGTTCCGGGTGGTGCGTCAGCGTGAGTACGCGCCGGGCGCGGTGCGGATCGTCGCCGACTGACGGCGGCCGCGCGCGGGTGCGCGCGGAGCGGCGCAGCACGAGGTGGGGAAGTACGACGAGGCGGGGCGGGCGCACGGCGTCCGCACCACGGCCGGGCGGGGAGCCCGGCCGGGAACGGAGAGGGTGATGGGCATGGGGACGGGACAGGCGACGCCGGACGTGGCGGTGGCCGGTGCGGCGGCACCGGACGGGGCGACAGCTGTGGTGACGGCCGAGGTGACGGCCCGCTGGCGGACGACCGCAGCTTCCACCGGCCCGGCCGACCGGGCCGGCGTCGAGCGAGCGGTACGGGCGGCGTACCGGGCCGCCGGCCTGGCCGAACCGGCCGACATCAGGTGGTTCGGCTCGCCGCTGGCGGCGACGGAGGCGGCCCTGGAGCTGCGCGCGGCCGGGGCCTCGACCGTCCGGGAGGCGGTCAGGACCCTGCCGTGGGAGGCGGCCCGCCGACAGGCCGTCGAGCGGACCGGAGCGGCCGGCTGGCCGCCGCTCTGGGCGCTGACCGGCGGTGAGCTCGGCCCGGTGACCAACGCGCTCGCCGACCGGATCCGCAGTGCCGTGCTCGACCGGCTCGCCCCCGATCCGGCCGTCGGGGACGTCCCGCCGGGGGACACCGGGGTGGCCCGCGAGCGCCGCACCACCGCCAGGCTCGCGCTGCTCGACGCCGTCCGGGGCCAGCACGACGCACCCTGGTTCGCCGCCTTCGAGGCCGCCGGGGTGCTGGCCACGGCGCCGGACGGCGCGCCGGGCGCGGTGGCCGCCGGCGGCGAGGGGATCGCCGCGCTGGCCGAGGTGGCGCGCACCACCGGCTGGTGGTGGCCCTACGCGGACACGGTGCTGATCAGCGAGCGCCCGACCGCCCTGCACCGCGACGAGGCCGGCCGGCTGGACCGCGCCGACGGACCGGCCCTCGAGTACTCCGACGGCTTCGCCCTCCACGCCTGGCGGGGCATGCCTGTCCCCGCCGAGTTCCTGGCCGGGCTCGGCACCGTCACCGTCGAGCGGATCCGCTCCGAGGAGAACGCCGAGCTGCGCCGCGTCCTGCTGGAGCACTACGGCTACGAGCGCTACCTCGCCGACTCCGGCGCCGAGCCGCTGCACCGGGACGAGACCGGTGTGCTCTGGCGGATCCAACTGCCGGACGACGAGCCGGTGGTGATGGTCGAGGTGGTCAATTCGACCGCCGAGCCGGACGGCACCTTCCGGACCTACTGGCTGCGGGT
Organism: Kitasatospora purpeofusca; assembly: GCF_036010405.1. NCBI lineage: Bacteria > Bacillati > Actinomycetota > Actinomycetes > Kitasatosporales > Streptomycetaceae > Kitasatospora > Kitasatospora purpeofusca. The sequence goes on from NZ_CP108561.1 coordinate 8,859,322, forward strand.
GCCGCCGGACACCCGCACCGCCCGCGCCGGCGTGGCCTGGACGTTCGGCACCACCGAGGCGGAGTACCACCCGCAGCGCGAGACCTGAGCACGGGGCGCGCCGGTGGACCGGGGCGGGGCGGGGGCCGGAGACACGGCACCGCCCGCGCCGGGGACTGGCGCGGGCGGTGCGGTTCCGCGGTGGAACCGGGGGACAGAAGGGTCGGGGTCAGTGGACGTCGATGCCGTCGAAGGAACCGATGATGGCGTCACCGCCGACGTTGGTGATCTCGCCGCCGGCGAGCTGGTTGCCGGTGCCGATCACGGTGATGGTGGTGGTGTTCACGGTCACCGTGTCGTCGGCGAAGGCCTGGGTGGGGACGGAAATGGCGCCGATGGCGGCGATGAGGACGGCGAACGTGCGGATGGTGCGGTACATGGCGTAAATCCCTTCGTAGACAAACGGTGCTTCGAACCCTAGGGAGCGGTCCGGTGCGAAAGGGGGGAATGTCACCCGAACGGGGTGACGTGCGTGTCGCCGGGGCGGCTGCGTCGTGGGGCGCGGCGGCCTCCACCGGATCGCGCCTGGGTAGGCTGCGCGCGCGTCCTGATCATGGACCGCCGAGCTGATCACGGGGAGAGGCCGCCGCATGAACACACCACCGGACCCGAACGGGCAGCACGCGCAGCACGGGGCGGACGGGCCGCACCGGGCGTCGCCCGCCGACGGGCCGTCGGTCCGGATCGGCGCGCTCGTGCCGCTGAGCCAGCCCGGCTGGGTCGCGGCGGGCAGGCACCTGCTCGCCGGACTCGACCTGGCCGCGCGCGAGGTCAACGAGGCCGGGGGGATCGCGGGCCGGCCCGTCGAGCTCGTGGTCCGCGACACCGCCGCCGATCCCGCGCGGGCCGGGGCGGCCGTGGAGGAACTGGCCGGCCTGGGGGTGGCCGCCCTGGCGGGGGAGTACCACAGCGTGGTCGCGCGCGCCGCGGCCGCCCGGGCCGAGGCCCTCGGTCTGCCCTTCCTGTGCTCCTCGGCGGTGCTCGACGCGCTCACCGACGGGCCGGCCGAACAGGTCGCCCGCATCGCCCCGGCCCAGTCGCACGGGTGGTCCGTCTACGCCGACTTCCTCCTCGGCGCGGGCCACCGCCGGATCGCCGTGGCGGCCGACCCGAGCCTCTACTGGGCCTCCGGGACCGGCGTCCTCCGGGACCGGATCACGGCGAGCGGCGGCACCCTCGTCGAACTTGACCTGCGCACCCTCACCCCCGAGGGCGTCTGCGAGGCGCTGGCCGCCGATGGCGCGACCGCCCTTCTGCTCCTGGCCGGCCACCCCGACCCGGCGGTCCCGATCGTCCGGGCCGTCCGCCGGGACCGGCGCCTCGCCGGGATCCTGATCGGTGCTCCGGCCGGGCAGCCCGAACTCGCCGACTGGGCGACGCTGCTGGGCGAGGACGGCGCCGGGGTCCCGTTCCTGCGCTACCTGCCCGAACACCTCGGCCCGCTCGGCGCCCGCGTCGGGGCGGCGCTGCGCGAACGGCTGGGCGAGGAGCCCTCCTTCGTCGCCTTCGAGGGCTACGACACCGTCACCGTCCTCGCCGAGGTACTGCGTTCGCACGGCGCCGACCGGGCCCGGCTCGCCGGGGCCTGGCCGTCGGTCGCGGTCGAGGGCACCCGGGGGACGGTCCGGTTCTCCCGGGCGGCGGGCATCGGTGTGTGGCAGTGGGCCTGGGCCCCGGTCCAGGTGGCCGACCGCGACCCGGCGGACCCCGCCCGCTTCCGGGTCCTGCACACCGGCTGAGTCCGCCGGCCGGGCACTCCGGGGGCGGCGGGGGGCGGGTGCGGTCGGCCGGAGTGCCCGGCCGGCGCTCAGCCCTCGGCGGGCCGGTAGACCGTCAGCGCCCGCCCGGACTTGGACAGCCGGAGCCGGCCCGCCGCGGGGACCGACTCCCCGTCGACAGCCATTCGGTCGGCGTCGCCCAGCCGCTCCAGGTCGAGCGCCCGGAGCCGGGCCGAGTGGTACACCCGGGACCGGGCGAGCGTGCCGGACAGGAACGCGGCGGCGAGCCTGGTCCTGGCGAACGGCCGGCCCCCGTCGACCACCCGGACGTCCAGCAGGCCGTCGGCGAGCCCGGTCCGGTGGGTCGGGGCGAAGCCCGGCGGGTCGTAGGCGCCGTTCCCGGCGAACAGCAGCCACAGCTGCCGGTCCCGCCCGCCGGACCGGACGGTGACCGGCTCACCGTTCACCAGCACCTTCGCGGTGGCCACCGCGAGGGCCGGCCACTTGCCCAATCGGCCCTCCAACGACTCCCGCAGCTTGACCAGTTCGGGATAGACGCCGAGGCTGAAGGTGTTGAGGAAGTACCGCTGCCCGGTACCGTCGGCGGCCAGCCCGAGGTCCACCCCGCACGCAGTGCCGGAGGTCACGGCCGTCGCCGTCGCCTCGAAGTCCTCGATGCCGAGATCCACCGCGAAGTGGTTGAGCGTGCCGCCGGGGAACACCGCCAGCGGCAGGTCCCGCTCCACGGCCAGCCCGGCCGCCAGATTGACGCTGCCGTCGCCGCCGCAGACCCCGAGCGCCCCGCCCTCGGCCGACGCCCGGTCGGCGGCCTCGGTGAGCAGGGCGGGCAGATCGTCGTCGGGCCCGCAGAGGCGGATCTCGGCCCGGGGCAACAGGTCGCGCAGCACGGTGACCGTCTCCTCCGGGCCGTAGGTGCTCAACGCGCCGCTGCCGGAGCCCGAGTTGACCACCACCGACAGGCCCTGCCCCTCAGGCAGCGCCGGGGCGGGGCGGCGCGCGGGCCCGGCGGCCGGCCGCAGGTCGGACGAGCGGGGCCACCAGCGCAGCATCAGCGCGGCGACGGCCGAGCCCAGCGCGAACCCGGCCAGGACATCGCTCGGGTGGTGCGCGCCGGTGTACACCCGGGAGGCGCCCACGATCAGCGCGACCGGCGCCACGACGGCCGCCGCCACCGGGGACTCGATCGCCACCGCCGTCGCGAAGGCCGCCGCCGAGGCCGAGTGCCCCGAGGGGAAGGAGGTGGTGACCGGCTGGCGCAGCAGCCGACGGGCGGCCGGAACCGCGTCGAGCAGGGGCCGCGGGCGCCGGGTGAGCTGTTTGGCGGCCACGTTGGCCGTGAACGAGGCGAGTGCCAGCGCGCTGACCCCGCGCAGTGCCGCCCGCCGTCCGCTCCGCCCGCCGACGGCCCCGAGCACGGCGGCCGTGCCGAACCACAGTTTCCCGTGGTCCGCGGCGCGGCTGGCCCGGCGCAGCAGTTCGCCGACCCGTGATCCGGCCCCGAAAGGGTGCTCGGACACGGCGATCCGATGGAACAGTGCCTGGTCGATGTCGTCCAGTCGCCTCATCCGAGCGAGCCTAGCCCCCGTCGGCGCCGGGCGCGCGGCGAGCGGTCGGCGCCCCACCGGTTCCCGGTCGCCACGAGCACCCGGGCCCGGCTTGAGTACGGGTACTCAAGCGTCGCCGGGCGCGGACCGAGCAGACTGGCGCCGACAGCAACCCCGTTCCACCGTCACGAGGACGCACCCCACACCATGCTGAGCCGCACCGCCGCCCTCCTGCTGCCCGCCTTCGGCCGTCTCCGCATCACCGCCGACCCGGCGCCGGGCACCGCCCCCGACACGGCCACCACCACCATCGCGGCTCCCGGCAGCGCGGCCCCGGCCCCCACCGTCGCCCCGGGCAGCATCGTCGCGGCCAACCACACCTCGCTCTCCGACCCCGTCGTGGTGCTCGCCGCCCTGCACCGGCTCGGCGCCCGGCCGGTCGTGCTGGCCACCGCCGGCCTGTGGCGGATCCCCCTGCTCGGCACACTGCTGCGCCACGAGGGGCACATCGCCGTCCACCGGGGCACCGCGCGGGCCGCGGAGTCGCTCGACGCGGCGGCCGAGGCCCTGGCGGCCGGGCGGGTCGTGCTGATCTACGGCGAGGGCCGGCTGCCCCGCCGCCGGGACTCCGGCGAACTGCCGCCCGGCCCCTTCCGCAGCGGCCTGGCCCGCCTCGCGCACGCCACCGGCGCCCCCGTCGTCCCGCTCGGCCAGGCCGGTTCCCGCCGCCTCACCTCGGGCGGTACGGCCAAGCAGCTCGCCGGTCTCGCCACCGCCCCGGTCCGCCGCCCCGGCCTCCACGTCCACCTCGGTGCCCCGCTCCACCTCCCCGCCGACACCGCCGAGGCGACCGCCCGCGCGCACCAGGCCGTCACCGCCGCCTGGGCGGCCGCCAGCCGGCACGCCGCGGCCCACCGCACCGCCGCCGGGCACACCGCCGCCGGGCACGGACCGGAAGCGACCCGTCCGTAAATCCGTCGACAGCGGTCGTGCGATTGGCAATGCTGTCCCACGATGACCAGAATCAATGACACGCCTCCCGCCTGGGACGAGCGCACACAGCTGACCACGTTCCTCGACTACGCCCGGGACACCACCCGCGCCAAGTGCGAGGGCGTCTCCCCGGAGAACGCGCGCAGGGCACTCCTGCCGGGTTCACCGCTGATGACCCTGAGCGGGCTGGTGAACCACCTCCGCTGGGTCGAGTACTACTGGTTCCAGGTGGTCTTCCTCGGCGAGGAGGACCAGGGCCCCTGGACGGAGGAGGACCCGGACCGCGAGATGCGGATCGGCGTCGACTTCCCGCTCGCGCAGCTGCTCGACGAGTACACGGAACAGAGCGCCCGCTACCGCGAGCTGGTGGCCGCGAGCGACCTGGCCGACCGGGCGAAGCGGCCGATCCGCGACGGCCTGCACGTGGACCTGCGCTGGATCCTGCTCCACCTCACCGAGGAGACCGCCCGTCACAACGGCCACCTCGACATCCTGCGCGAACTGCTCGACGGCACCACCGGCGACTGACCCGCCCCGACCCCCTCGGCGGAGTCCGGGGGCAGGCGCTCCGCAGCGGCGGACCGGTGACCGGTGAAGGAGGATGAACGGCATGGAGCGAACGTTCGAGGAGCTGGTGGCCGAGGCGGCCGAGGAAGCGGTCGACGGCTGGGACTTCTCCTGGCTGGACGGCCGGGCGAGCGAGGAACGCCCGTCCTGGGGCTACCAGCGGCTGCTCGGCGCGCGGCTGGCGCACGCGTCGGCGGCGCTGGACGTGCAGACCGGGGGCGGCGAGGTGCTGGCGGGCGTAGCCGCGAGCTTCCCGCGGACGATGGTCGCCACCGAGGCGTGGCCGCCGAACGTGGCCAAGGCGGCGGCCCTGCTGCACCCGCTCGGCGCGGCCGTGGTGGCCGACCCGGACGAGCCTCCGCTGCCCTTCGCCGACGGTTCCTTCGACCTGGTGACCAGCCGTCATCCGGTGACCGTGTGGTGGTCCGAGATCGCCCGGGTGCTGCGCCCCGGCGGCAGCTACCTGGCCCAGCACGTGGGGCCGGCCTCGGTGTTCGAGCTGGTCGAGTACTTCCTCGGGCCGCAGCCGGAGGCGCGCCGGGCCCGGCGGCCGGAGGACGACGCGGACGCCGCCCGGGCCGCCGGCCTCGACGTGGTCGACCTGCGTTCGGAGCGGCTGCGGATCGAGTTCCGGGACATCGGCGCGGTGGTGTGGTTCCTGCGCAAGGTGATCTGGATGGTGCCGGGGTTCACCGTCGACGCCCACCGGGAGCGGCTGCGCGAGCTGGACGCCCGGATCCGGGCGGAGGGGCCGTTCGTCGCCCACTCCGCCCGGTTCCTGGTCGAGGCCCGCAAGCCCTGAGGCCCTGAGGGCCGCAAGCCTTCAGGTACGCGGGCCGAGCCGGCGGGCGCCGCGCTCAGCGCCCGCCGGCTCGGCCCGACGGCCCGGCCTCACCTCAGGTGCCGGCCGAAGAACTGCGCCGCGGCGTCCCCCGCGAACCGGGGGACTCCGGTGTGCCCGCCGAGATTGGCGTTCAGTGTCTTCTCCGCGGAGCCGAACGCGTCGAAGAGGTCCAGGGACGCCTGCCGGTCGTTCCCCTCGTCGTCCCACTGCAGCAGGACGTGCAGCGGAACGGTGACCCGGCGGGCCTCCTCGAACGTGGCGGCGGGCACGAAACTGCCCGCGAACAGGACGGCGGCCGCGATGCGCGGCTCGACGAGCGCCAGCCGGGTGCCGATGGCGATCACTCCGCCCGAGTACCCGACCGGGCCGCCGATCCCCGGCAGTGCGAGGAGAGCGTCCAGGGCCGCCCGCCACTCCGGGACGGCCTGATCGACGAGGGGGAGGACGAGCCGGTCCACGATCTCGGGGCCGACCGGTTCGCCGGCCGCCATGGCCCGGCGCAGATCGGCACGGGCCTGCTCGGTGACGGCGGAACGGGGCCGGTCGCCGCTGCCGGGGAGTTCGAGGGTGGCCGAGGCGAAGCCGTCCGCCGCGGACTGCCGGGCCCGGTCCAGCAACCGGGGGTACATCCGCTCCAGTCCGCCGGGGTGGCCGAGCAGGATCAGCGGCACCGGTGCGGAGGGGGAGACGGACGCGGGCGTCCAGAGGATGCCGGGGATCCCGTCGAGGATGAATCCGCGTTCGAGGACGCCGTCGTCGAGGCGCTGCTCGGAGGTGAATCGCATGGTCGTGCCTTTCGGGAGTGCTCTTGAACGGCGCTCCCGGACGACCTATCGCCCGACCATGACTCCGGAGGGGAGCACCCATGTCGATACTGCGTTCACGGGTACCACCTCCTCGTTCTCTCGCACGGCCACCGGGAATCTAGCAGTGGCCGCCCCGGCCCGCCAAACGGTTTTCCCGGAGCGGTGCGGTGGTGAGGCCCCCGGCCGGGAGGTGCGGGGCGCCGACATGGCGCAGCGGTGAACGCGCGGCACCGTTCGGGTACACGCGAATCCTCCCGGGGCACCTTCCCCGGGCAAGTTCCGGGAATCCCTTGCCTGGACATGTCCGTGACATGTTCCATGGGGCCATGGGGCGTAGCGAGCTCGTTCTGATGACCGACCACGGCTCGACCGAGGGCAGTCGGGAAACGCTGGCCACCGCGGTGCGGCGGCTGACCGGGCAGGCACCGTTCCTGCTCGACGCGCGGCACTTCATGACCGGCGGCGCGGTCGGCCCCGCCGGCGGCGGACGGGTGCGGGGCACCGGCGACGGGCTTGCCCTCGAAGTCCCCGCCGAAGGTCTCGCGCTGACCGCTCGGACGGTGCTCCTGTACGAGATACCGCCGCACCGCCGCCACGAACTCACCGACTTCCAGCGGCTGCTGCGCGACAACGGGGTCCGCTCGCTCGGCACCGCCGCCGACGGCTGGCGGGCGGCCACCGACAAGCGGCTCACCGTCGAGTGCTTCGCCCGGGACGGCGTCCGCCAGATGCCCACGGTCACGCTCGACCGGCCCACCCGGGCCGAGGCCGCCGAGGTGTTCGAACGGCTCGGCGGCGACGTCTGGGCCCGCCCGGCCCTCGGCATGAGCGGGGAGGACGTCTTCCACGTCACCACCCGCGCCCAGCTCGCCGAGGCGGCCGAGCGCTACGCCGAGGCCGGTACCGCCTGGCTGCTCGCCGCCGACGCCCGCAACTTCGCCCCGGACGGACGGCGGCACCAGTACCGGGTGACCGTTCTCGCCGGCCGGGCGCTCCGCGCCGTCGAACACGTGCAGGACGACCCGGACCAGCCGTGCAACCTCGCCCGGGGCGCCGTCTTCACCCCGCTGCCCGTCGACGCGCTGCCCGCCGGGCTGGCGGAGCTGGCGGTCGCGGCCACCCGCTCGGTGGGGCTGCCGTTCGCTGCGGTCGACCTCGCGGGGGAGAGCGGAGGGGCGGTCTTCGAGGTCAACGTCCACCCGGCGTTCGGCTCGCCCGGCGCACTGGAGGCGGTCGCCCTGCCGTACGTGGCCGCCCACCTCGGGCCGGCGGCCTGACCGGGGCCCTTCTCCGGCGCGCGAATTGACGCTTCGTCGACCCGGCACGCGCCGGAGTGCACCCGGGGCGCGAGGCGCACGCACGAGCCCTCCGCGGGGCCCGCGCATCGACCGGGGCGCGCTCCGCGCCGAGTCGTGGCCGCACCCCTGGTCGAAGCACCCCTCCGGGGGGTACTAGACTCGGAGAGGTTGTGAAGGCACCTCGTTCGGTGAGGCGTCGCCATGGACACAGGCCACTGACCCCACGACGTCGAGAGACGCCCAGGGTCAGGACAGGTCTCCCCGGCCTAAGGGGTGACCCCAAGTGGCTGCACCCCTCGGGACCATCCCGGGTGCTACGCCGTGGCGTGCCAAAGCTCTGACGAGATCAAGGGGTGCCCACCCGACGCTGCGGCGCCCGTGCGCGCCCGCTCGCCGGTGTGGACCCTCCTGATGGCCCGGTTACGGCGACCCCGCGCGGGCGCCCCGACGGCGAGGAGGTGAGAGCGATGGAGTGCAGTAGTAGTCCGGGTCGAAGTAGGCCCCTCCCCAGGACGTCCCTCATTTCTTCCGGCACCCGGTGCCCCTCCTCCCGTACCGCTCCCGACCCACGCCGTCGTACCGCCCGCCGCTGACCCGGCGCGCCGCGCGGCCAGGGCGCCGTGCGCGGTGGAGGACGACCGGGCGCCCCCCGCCTGCCCCGCACCCCCGACCTGCTGTGTCCGGTGCGGTGGCCCCCGAACCGCGGAGGTACCCCGTCATGTCCGACTGGCGTGTGCGCGCAGTGCGTGCGAGCAAGCTCCCCTTCACCCGTCCCACCAACCCGGCCGGCGGCACCACGCCCGCCCAGCCCGCCCCCGAGCACTCGATGGACCCGCGCCCGGACCAGCAGGTCGAGCACGTGAGCCTGGAGCGCTCCGTCGTCGACGCCGGCGTCTACTTCGACGGCCGCCGACTCGCCTCCGCCACCGATCTCGCCGGCGTCTACCGCGAACTGCCCGGCAAGCCCGGCACCATGGCCTGGATCGGCCTCTACCGCCCCGCCGAGGCCCAGCTGCTGGAGGCCGCCGAGCGGTTCAACCTGCACGAACTGGCCGTCGAGGACGCCATCGTGGCCCACCAGCGCCCCAAGCTGGAGCGCTACGGCGACACCCTCTTCGTGGTGCTGCGCGCCGCCCGCTACCTGGACGACGTGGAGGAGGTCGACTTCGGCGAGATCCACCTCTTCGTCGGCCCCGACTTCGTCCTCACCGTCCGCCACTCCCAGGCCCCCGACCTCTCCGCGGTCCGCCGCCGCCTGGAGGCCGACCCCGAACTCCTGGCCCTCGGCCCGGAGGCTGTGCTCTACGCCGTCCTGGACGCCGTGGTGGACGGCTACGCCCCGGTCATCGCCGGCCTCCAGCACGACATCGACGAGATCGAGACCGAGGTCTTCGGCGGCGACCCGCAGGTCTCCCGGCGCATCTACGAACTCTCCCGCGAGGTCATCGAGTTCCAGCGGGCCACCCGGCCACTGCTGGAGATCATGCAGAGCCTGGAGGCCGGCTTCGAGAAGTACGGCACCGACGAGGAACTCCGCCGCTACCTGCGCGACGTCGCCGACCACGCCACCTACGCGGCCGAGCGCGTCGACGGCTTCCGCCAGATGCTCCAGAACATCCTCACCGTCAACGCCACCCTGGTCTCCCAGCGCCAGAACGAGGAGATGAAGCAACTCGCCGAGGCCGGCCACGTCCAGAACGACGAGATCAAGAAGATCTCCTCCTGGGCCGCCATCCTCTTCGCCCCGACCCTGATCGGCACCGTCTACGGCATGAACTTCACCGACATGCCCGAACTCAAGTGGGCCTACGGCTACCCGTTCGCGATCGCCCTCATGGCCCTCGTCTGCACGAGCCTCTACCTCATCTTCAAGCGCCGCAACTGGCTGTAGCGGCAGGGCGGTCGGGACCCTCCGACGGGGGCGGCGCCGGGTGTCCGGCTCCGCCCCCGCGGTGTCCGGCGCCGGGGTTGTCGTCGGGGTGGTTGTCGGGGTCGGAGCGCGACCGGAGGATGAGGGGAGGGGGGTCGGGGACCGCCCGGAGGGGGAGGGCGGATCCGTCTGGCGGGGCATGGGCGGGTGGTCGGTGTGCGTGTTAACTTCCGGCACATGGGATCACGTGGGGCACGTGGGGTGGCGGCGCAGCAGGCGATCGAGGGGCTTCGGGAGCTGGCCGGAGCGGGGTTGGGGGCCGAGCGGGTGTTCCGCAGAGCGGACGAGCTTTTGCGGGGTGTCCTGGAGTACGACGCGGTCTGCTGGCACTCGGCGGATCCGGCGACCGGGCTGGTGAACTCGGTGCTGAGCGACGACCTCAGTCTGGACGGGTTCGAGAACGCGGTGCGCCTGGAGGTGTGGGCGGACGATGTGGCGACGTTCTCGGCGATCCGGCGCAGCGGGGTGCGGGCGGAGACGCTGAGCCGGGCGACCCGGGGGCGGCTGATGGAGAGCGTGCGGTTCCGGGAGCAGATCCGGCCGGCGGGGTTCGGCGACGAACTGCGGGCCGTGTTCGACGCGCACGGCGGGATGTGGGGGTGCGCGGTCTTCATGCGGGTGCCCGGCCGGGGGCCGTTCCTGGCCCGGCACCGGGAGCTCGCGGACCTCGCCGCGCGGCACCTCGGCAATGCGCTGAGGGCCTGTCATGTCCCGACGGCCGACGTGGGGCCGGGCCGGGCGGCGGACGCGGGGCCGGCGGTGGTGGTGCTCGGTCGGGGGAACCGGCCGATCGCGATCTCCGGCCCGGCGGAGGAACTGCTCGGCCGGCTCTCCGACCCGAGCCGGACTTCGCTGCGGGTCCCGACGGCGGTCGCGATGGCCGCCGAGCAGGCCCGCCGGGTGGCCCACGGCCTGCCCGTGCCGCAGTCGAAGATCCGGGTGCAGGACGGCGACGGCCGCTGGTACGTGCTGCACGGTTCGGCGTTGAAGGGCGGCGCCGAGGACCTGGTGACGGTGGTGGCGGCACCGGCGACGCCCGCCGACGCGATGCCGCTGTACCTCTCGGCGTACGGGCTGACGGCGCGGGAGCAGGAGGTGGCGCTGCTGCTGGTGCGGGGGTGCGACACCCGGGACGTGTCGCGGCTGCTGGCGATGAAGCCGTACACGGTGCAGGACCATCTGAAGTCGGTGTTCGCCAAGGCCGGTGTGGCCAGCCGGCGGGAGCTGGTCGCGCGGATCATGCTGGGCGGTGGGGTGTCGTAGCGGCGGGGCCCGGGGTGTACGTTCTGACGGGTCGGTGGCGGGCGGGGGTGGTCGGGGGCCGGCCCTCCCCGGTCGCGGGAACCGTCGATCGTTAGCTGACAACGGGGGGTCCCGCACGGGGGCCCGCCGGGCCGTCCGGAGGGGGCCAGGGATGAGCGTGGAGGATACCGCCGGTTCGGCGGGCAGCGGTCGGGGCGACGGGGAGACCCCGGAGGTGGCGGCCACGGCCACGGCCACCGGGGACCGTGCCGCCGCTGGAGGCGCGGACGGCGGCAAGGACGGCGGCAGGGACGACGGCGGGGACAGCTCCCCCGACGCCGGTGCGGGCGGCGGTGCGGACGAGGACGGCAGGGGCAAGCGCGGGAAGGTGAAGAAGAAACGGCCGTTCTGGCAGGAACTGCCGATCCTGATCGGCATCGCCCTGCTGCTCTCACTGGGCATCAAGACCTTCTTCGTCCAGGCCTTCTCCATCCCCTCGGGTTCGATGCAGCACACGCTGGAGAAGGACGACCGGGTCCTGGTCGACAAGTTCACCCCGTGGTTCGGCGCCGAGCCGGAGCGCGGTGAGGTGGTGGTCTTCAAGGATCCGGGCGGCTGGCTGGACTCGGTTCCCCGGGTGAAGGGCAACGCGTTCGTCGAGGGGATCCGGACGGCGCTCGGCACGGTCGGCCTGCTGCCCTCCGACAACGAGAAGGACCTCATCAAGCGGGTGATCGCGGTCGGCGGCGACACCGTCGAGTGCCGGGAGGGCAGCCCGGTCAAGGTCAACGGCGCGGCGCTGGACGAGCCGTACCTGTACCCGGGCGCGACGCCGTGCGGTGACGCGCCGGTGGGCACGGTGACGGTGCCCAAGGACCATCTGTGGGTGATGGGGGACCACCGCAACGACTCGCGCGACTCGCGCTTCCACGTCAACGAGCCCGGCGGCGGGTTCGTCCCGGTGAAGAACGTGATCGGCCGGGCCTTCGTGGTCGCCTGGCCGCTGTCGCGCTGGGACACCCTGCCGGTGCCGGACACCTTCGACCAGAAGGGCCTCGCGGCGGGGGCTCCGGACGGCCTCGGTGGGCGTGGCGGGGAGGGTCCGGCCGAGCCTTCGGCGCCGGAGGCCGCCCTGGTGGCCGCAGCCGTTCCGTTCGTCCTGCGGCAGCGCCGCCGGGCGGGAAGGGCGGAGCAGTCCGAGCGGGTGGAGCGGACGGAGCGGGCGGGGGACGCCGACCGCTGAGGGTGCCGGGTCCGGTGCCCGTCGAACAACTCCGCCGCCGTCTCCGCCCCGGTCCTCCCGGGGCCGGGGCCGGCGGCGGACCGCTTTGTGGGGGAGGGAGGCCGTGGGGGCGGCCGGGGGGCCGGTCAGGCCGGGCCGTGCCAGCCGGGGGGACGGCCGTAGCGGGCGAGGAAGAGGTCGACGCCGGACCCGATGGTGCGGGCGAGTTCGTCGTCGTCCACCGGAGTGGCGGGCGCGAAGGTGTGCACCAGCTGCGGGATGCCGACGGTACAGGCCACCAGCTGCTGGACGGCCAGCTTCGGGTCCGGCACGTGCAGCTCGCCCTTGGCGGTGAGGTCGGTGAGCATCTCGACCAGCGGGCCGTTGTTCATGTCGTAGGTGACCAGGTACCAGAGCTGGCCGAGCTGCGGGAAACGGTCGATCTCGCCGATCACCAGGCGGCGCAGCAGCATGATCTCGGGGCGCAGCAGGATGCGGGCGAGCTCGGTGCTGTGCCGGACGAGGGCGGTGCGCACGTCCGGGGCGTCGGCGAGGGCGCGGGCGGGCGGCGTCAGGTCGGCGTAGGTCTTGGGCAGCACACCGCTGACGACGGCCAGGAACAGGCGTTCCTTGCTGCCGAAGTGCTTGTAGATGGTGGCCTTGGAGACGCCGGACCGGTTGGTGATGACGTCCATCGAGGCGGCCGAGTACCCCTCGGCGAGGAATTCCGCGAGGGCGGCGTTGATGATCGCCTGGCGCTTGCGGGCCGCGGCGTCGCCCGGTGCCGGGATGATCGGCATCCCGTACTCGTCGGTGGCGTCCTGGCGCTCGGCTCCCATGCGTCCGTCCTTCGTCCTTCGTCGGGGGTGGGAAGGGGGCTTCCCTGGCGGGGGTGGGCTACTGCGACGGGATGGTACCGACCGATTGGGGTGGTAGTGACCGGTCCGGGTGATTGGACCGTTCAGTATAGGAACTGAACCGTTTGGTCCGCAAAGCCCGCGAGCGCCGGACCTGCGGCGACGCCGGCCGGGAAGGCCAGATTGAACAGGCCGATCGCGCCGCCCTGCCGCTCCGGTGCGAGCCCGCCGACCGCCGAACCCGTGAGCACCCCCTGCCCGCGGGCCGTGACCAGTGCGCTGAGCGCCGAGCCGAGCAGCACGACCGGGGGCCACGGTGCGAAGGCCGCCGCGGCGGCGGCCGCCGTCGAACCCGCCGCGAGCAGGACCCGGACCCGTCCCGTCCCCAGGGCCGGGGCGAGCCGTACCAGTTGCCAGGAGAGCAGCGCGCCGGCGAGCGCCGCGGACGCGACTGCGGCGCCGGTGGGCAGCGGGCCCCAGCCGGTGAGCGCGGTCACCCGGCGCGGGGCGCCGTACACCAGGGCGAAGTTGACGGTGGCGAGCGCGAGCATGAGCAGCGCCGGGCGGCGGAAGCCGGGCCGCCGCAGCAGGCCCAGCGGCAGGGCCTCGCGCAAGCGCGGCCGAGGGCTTCCGGCCTCTCCTGCCTCTCCTGCCTGCAGTGCCTGCGCTGCCCGTCCGGCCGGTCCGGCCGGGCGCAGCACGGCGGGGAGCACCGCGAGGGCGAGCAGCGGCATGACCAGCGCGGCCCGCCAGCCGAGAAGTTGCGCGGCGCCCGCGCCGACGAACAGGCCGAGCGTGCCGCCGGCCGCGTTGCCGATCGCGACCAGGCCGGTGGAGCGGCCGGTGCGGTCGCGGCCGGCGATCCGGAACGCCGCGACGGTCAGCCCCGCCGCCCCGGCGGCCTCCACCGCCCGCCCCGCCGCCAGCGGCAGCAGGGCGGAGGGCGAGGCCAGCACGATCGCGGCGCCGAGGGCGACCAGCGCCGCGCCGGCCCGGACCAGGGCGGCGGGGCCGCGCCGCCCGGCGGTGCCGGAGAGCAGCGGGGTGCCGGCCAGCAGGCCGAGGCCGTAGGCGGTCATCAGCCAGGCCGCCGAGGCGGTCGGGACGCGCAGGGCGTGGGCGGCGGTGGGCAGGGCCAGGCTCGGCCCGGAGATCCCGCTCGCGGCGGCGGCGATCAGCAGCGCCGCAGCCGTCGTGCCCGGCGCCCGCCGGCCCGGCGCGGTGGTGGCACCCCGGTGGCGGGCGGCGGGGGTGCGCGAGGCGGCGGGGTGGCGGGATGCGGTGGGGGCGGGACCGAGGGCGGGGGTGGGCCGGGCGGCGAGCCGGGCCGGGAAGGCGCTCATACCGGCATCCGGCCCATCAGACCGCGCGAGAAGTCCTGCTGGGCGCGGTGGAGCTCGGCCACCGTGTTCATCACGAAGGGCCCGCTACGGGCGACCGGTTCGCCGATCGGCTCGCCGGCCAGGACGAGGACCTCGGCCGGCCCGTCCACGGCCCGGACCGTGAAGCCCTCGCCGTCGTGGTCGAGGACGGCGAGGTGGCCGTCGGGCAGCGGGACGCCGGCGGTCTCGGCCCGGCCGGTCAGGGTGTGGAACGCGGCGGTGTGGTGGGCCGGAGCGGTGAACGTCGCCGAGCCGCCGGCGGCGAGCCGGGCGTGCACCACCAGGAGCGGGGTGTGGGTCCCGAAGGGCGCGGTCGCGCCGTGGGTGGTCCCGGCGAGGACGATCAGCTCGGCGCCCTCGGCGGTGCGGACCACGGGCAGGTCGGCGGCCTCGGCGTTCTGACTGCGCGGCGGCACCCCCTTGAGCCGCGCGGGCAGGTTCACCCAGATCTGCAGCATGTGCTGGCGGCCGCCGGCGGCGAGGAACTCCGGGGTGGGCAGGGCCTCGTGCACGATGCCCGAGCCGGCGGTCAGCCACTGGACGCCGCCGCCGCGGACCACGGCCCGGTGGCCCCGGGAGTCGGCGTTCGCGATGTCGCCGTCGATGACGTACTGGATGGTCTCGAAGCCCCGGTGCGGGTGCGGGGGAGCCCCCTTGGCCTCGCCGGGGGCGAGGTCCACCGGGCCGACCTGGTCGACCATCAGGAAGGGGTCGAGGAAGGGCAGCTCGGCGGTGGGGAAGGGGCGGCGGACGGGGAAGCCCGCGCCCTCGAAGGTGTGGAACGGGGGGACGACGCGGGCGACGGAGCGGACGGTCGCCGGGGCGGTGTGCACGGGTGTCGTGGTCATGGGTCGACTGAACTACACCATTCAGTTCAGTGTCAAGACTGAACAGTTCAGTTGACAGGATGAACTGGTCCGTCTAGTTTTCTCGGTGTCGACCCCGGCAGTCACCACCGCACCGGCAGTCACACTCGTGTCACACAGGCCGTCACATCCCCATCGAGGAGTACGTCATGACCGCGTCCAAGATCTTCGCCATCTCCGGTTCGCTGCGCGCCGACTCGCACAACACCCGGCTGCTGAAGGCCGCCCAGAAGTTCAACCCGGGCGGCCAGGAGATCGAGATCTACGAGGGCCTGCGCGAGATCCCGCCGTACGACCTGGACCTCGACACCCCCGAGCTGCGCCCGGCCGTCGTCGAGGACCTGCGCCGCCGGGTCGCCGAGGCCGACGGCCTGCTGATCGCCACCCCCGAGTTCAACTACTCCATCCCCGGCGTGCTCAAGAACGCCATCGACTGGCTGAGCACCGACTGGACCCGCACCGAGGGCCTGCCGCTGCACCGCAAGCCGGCCGCCATCCTCGGCGCCGCGCCGACCAACTTCGGCACCGTCCGCGCCCAGCTGGCGCTCCGCCAGGTCTTCGTCTGGACCGAGACCGACGTCGTGGTGAAGCCCGAGGTCATCGTCTTCCGGGCGCACGAGCGCTTCGACGAGGAGGGCAACCTCACCGACGAGATCACCATCGGCCTGCTCCAGGGCCTGCTGACCGCGCTCCAGGAGAAGATCGACGCCAAGGCGGAGCGCGCGGCCCGCGGCTGACGCCCCGGCAGCAGCACCGCACGTACGACGGGGGAAGCAGAGAGATGTCCGACCACAGCGCACCAGCACAGAACACGACCACCACCACAACCACAACCACGACCACGCCGACGCCCACGCCGACGCCCACGGCCCCGGTCACCGTCACCGCGGCCCACCTGGGCACCGCCACCGTCCTGCTGCGGATCGGCGACCTGACCGTCCTCACCGACCCGGCCCTCGACCCCGGCCCGGCCGACTACCCGGCGGCCCGCCCGCTGCGCCGCACGGCCGGCCCGGCGCTCGCCGCCGACCAGCTGCCGCCGATCGACCTGGTCCTGCTCTCCCACGACCAGCACGCCGACAACCTCGACCCGACCGGCCGGACCGTGCTGGCCCGCGCCACCACCGTGCTCACCACACCCGAGGCCGCCGAACGGCTCGGGGGAGCGGCCGAGGGGCTGGCGACCTGGGAGAGCCGTCGCATCACCG
The DNA here is from genome assembly GCF_036010405.1 of Kitasatospora purpeofusca. Taxonomy (NCBI): domain Bacteria; kingdom Bacillati; phylum Actinomycetota; class Actinomycetes; order Kitasatosporales; family Streptomycetaceae; genus Kitasatospora; species Kitasatospora purpeofusca. The sequence continues at coordinate 8,875,859 of NZ_CP108561.1, forward strand.
CCGGCGCCACGACCGTCACCGTGACGGCCACGCCCGCCCGGCACGGCCCGCCCGGTACCGAGGAGGCCACCGGCCCGGTCACCGGCTTCGTCGTCGAGTACGAGGGCGGCACCCTCTACCTCTCCGGGGACACCGTCCGCCACGACGCGCTGGCGGGCATCGCCGAACGCTTCGCCGTGGACACCGCCTTCCTGCACCTGGGCGACGCCCACTTCCCGTCCACCGGCGACCGGGCGTTCTCGATGAGCGCCCGCGAGGGGGCCGAACTCGCCCGGCTCCTGGGCGCCCGCACCGTGGTCCCGGTCCACTACGAGTCCTGGGAGCACCTCGGCGAGGACCCGGCCGCCATCACCGGGGCCTTCTCGGCCCCCGACCTGACCGGCCGGCTGCGCCTGCTGACCCCGGGCGTCGCCGAGTCGCTCTGAGCGGCCCCGCCGCGCACACCGGGCCCGGTCCGGGAGTCGCCGCGCCGATCTGGTACCGCCCCGGCCGCCGGGTCTGATCAGGCCGCCGGCTCCGGTCGGGCCACCGACCCCTGATCGGGCCGTCCGGCTCCGACCAGGGCCGGGCGGCGCCCGGTCGCCGGGTGCCCAGGGACCCGTCCGTCCCTCCGTGACAGGGGTACGGAGGGACGGACGGACGGCGGGCACCCCGGCGACCGGGGATCCGGGGCCACCCGGGTGGGATTGGCCCTGGCCCGGTGGTGGCGGACGCGGTCAGGATGGGGGGATGAGCGACTTCCACGACGGGCTGCGGCCCGAGAGCCGGATCGTCCACCCGCCCGTGACCGAGGTGACCGGAAGCCGGCCGCTGGGCGTGCCGATCCATCAGGGCCACGTCTTCGCGTTCCCCGACGGCGACGCGCTGGCGGAGGCCTTCGCCGGGCCCGACCGGGCCTTCCTCTACAACCGGCTGGGCAATCCGACGGTCCGTTCGCTGGAGCACGCGGTGGCCGGGCTGGAGGGCGGCAGCGGTGCGCTGGCCGCCTCCTCCGGGATGGGCGCGATCAACACCGTGCTGCTCGCGCTGCTCCGCTCCGGGGACCACGTGATCGCCCAGGAGAGCCTGTACGGCGGCACCTTCGCGGCCCTGGCCGATCTGGCCGCGCGCTGGGGCGTGGAGGTCACCCACGTCCGGGGCGACGACCCGGAGGAGGTCCGAGCCGCCCTGCGGCCCACCACCCGGCTGCTGTACCTGGAGACGGTCTCCAACCCGACCGCGCGGGTCACCGACCTGCCGGCCCTGATCGGCGTCGCCCGGGAGGCGGGGGTGCTGAGCGTGGTGGACAACACCTTCACCACCCCGCTGCTCTGCCGCCCGATCGAGCACGGGGCGGACGTCGTGGTCCACTCGGCCACCAAGTACCTGGGCGGCCACTCCGACGTGCTGGCCGGGGTCGCCGTTTTCGCCGACGCCGACCTGCACCACCGGGTCTGGGAGCACGGCGTCGAACTCGGTGCCTCCCTGGACCCGTTCGCCGCCTGGCTTACCCTGCGCGGGATGCAGACCCTGGGCCTGCGGATGCGTCGGCACTGCGAGTCCGCGCTCGACCTGGCCGGACGGCTCGCCGCCCACCCGGCGGTCACCACCGTGCACCACCCGGGTCTGCCGGGCCACCCGGACCACGAGCTGGCCCGCCGACTGCTGCCGGAGGGCCAGGGCGGGGTGTTCGCCGTCGACCTGGCCGGCGGGCGCGAGGCCGCGGGTGCCTTCGTCGGCGCGCTCCGCCTCGCCTCGCTCGCGCCCTCGCTCGGCGGGGTCCACACCCTCGTCATGCACCCGGCCAGCACCTCGCACCGCCAGCTCTCGGACGAGGAGTTGGCGGCGGCCGGGATCGGCCCCGGCACCGTTCGGCTCGCCGTCGGCATCGAGCACCCCGAGGACCTCTGGGCCGATCTGGAACAGGCCCTGGGCAAGCTCTGAGCCCGAGCCCCGGGCGGACGCCGAACCCGGCCGCCCGGGGCTGCCGAGCCCGCGCCCGCTGCGCCCGGCCCCGCTGAGCCCGGCCCCACTGCGCCCGGCCCCGCTGCGCCCGGGCTCCGCTACGCCCGGCCCTGCTGCGCCCGGGGCGGCGGCCGGAGCCTCGGCCGGGCCGCCAGGACGGCGATGTCATCCTCCGCCGGGTGCCCCGAGGCCGGGCCGAGGGCGTGCAGCGCGGCGTCGAGCAGGTCGTCCAGCGGGCCGGTGACCGGCAGCCGCAGGGCGGCCAGCCGGGCCAGCGAGACGTCGATGTCCTCGCCGCGCCGCTCCACCAGCCCGTCCGTGTACAGCAGCAGGGTCTCGCCCGGCAGCAGGGTCCGGGTGGTCTGCTCGTAGCCGCCGACCCCGGTGCCGAGCGGCGGGCCGGTCGGGATCCGCAGCAGTTCGGTGGGCCGACCGGGCGCGATCATGGCGGGCGGGAGGTGCCCGGCGCAGGAGAAGGTCCACCGGCCCCGGCCGGGGTCGGCGAGCGCGAGCAGGCAGGTCGCGGGGCGGGCGGACTCGTTGGCGGCGATGACGGTGTCCAGCTGGCGCAGGATCCGGTGCGGCGGCAGGTCCATGCCCGCGACGTCGCGCAGGGTGGAGCGGTAGTTGCTCATGTCGACGGCGGCCTCGACGCCGTGGCCCATCACGTCGCCCATGACCAGCAGGGTCCGGCCGAACGGCAGCCGGACGGTCTCGTACCAGTCGCCGCCGACCACCGAGCTGCTGCCGGACGGCAGGTAGCGGGAGGCGAGTTCGAGGTTCTGGTGCGGGTTGCCCGGCTCGCTGAGCAGGGCGCGCTGGAGGTCGAGCGCGATGCCCTGGGAGCGGCTGTAGCGGCGGGCGTTGTCGATGCCGGACGCGGCCCGGGCGGCGAGGTCGCCGACCAGCACCGCATCGTCCGGGCCGAAGCCGGGGGAGGCGGCGGTGCGGGCCAGGGTCAGCAGGCCGACCATCTCACCGCGCGCGGTGAGCGGCAGCACCAGCAGCGAGGTGACCCCGGCGGAGCGGAAGGCGGCGGCGGTGTGCGGATCGGGCGCCGCAGCGGCGAGTTCCTCGGCGCCCTGCGGGGCGAGCAGCACGGCGACCCCGGAGGCCAGGGCGCGGGCCGCCACCGACCCCTCGCGGTGGCGCACCGACTCGCCGGGGCGGGCCAGCGCTCCGACGTCCGGGCGCAGCGCGGCCGCGGCGGCGAGTCCGGCCCGGTGGAACCGCAGGCCGGGTGCCCCGCCGGGCCGGGCGGCGGTGTCCGGCGGCAGGACGTCGACGGTGGCGAGCTCGGCCAGCCGGGGCACGGCGAACGCGGCGAGTTCGGCGCCGGTGGTGTCGATGTCGAGGGTGGTGCCGATCCGCTCGGCGGCGGCCTCCAGGAGGGCGAGCCTGGTCCGCGCCCGGGTGAGTTCGCGGCGCAGCTCCTGGACCGGATCGGGATCGTCCAGGACGGCCACGATCACGCCGATGACGCGGCCGCCGGTGGTGAGCGGCCGGTAGCGGACCCGCAGGCCGACCGGGACGGGCGTGCCCGGGCCGTCCGGGCCGCCGGTGACGTGCTCGCGGTCGCGGCCGTCGTCCAGGACCCTGCGCAGCGTGCCGACGGCCTCGGCGAAGGCGGTGTCCGGGGCCGGGCGGCCCAGCAGGTCCGTCGGGTGCAGACCGGTGACGGTGGCGAAGGCGGCGTTCAGGTACGACCAGCGCAGTTCGGTGTCGAGCAGGGCGACGCCGGTCGGCAGGGCGTCGAGCAGTTCACGCAGGAGGTCGGGGTTGTCGCTGTCGGTAGTGCCCGGGCCGCTCCCGGAGAGCGCCGCGGCCGCCGCCGTGAGCGCGGTGGTGTCCGCGTTCGTGGGGGTGCCGCCGTCTCCTCCGTCCTCGTGCCGGAACCGCATAGGTCCATGATCACGCCCTGCGGCGCGGCTCGCCCAGGGAGTCGCGCATCCTTGACCGGTCGGCGGGATTCCGGTATCGGGTCGCGGGGGGACGGGGCGACGGCCCGCGCCCGGCCGCTCAGGCCCCGGCGGGTCGCTTGAGCTTGGCCCAGACGGCCTCCAGCGCGGCGATGTCGCCGTCGTCGAGGCGGTCGTCGAAGGCCTCGGCGAGTGCCGCCCGGCGGGTGGCGTCGGCCTCGGTGAACAGCCGCCGGCCCTCCGCGGTGAGCGCGATCCGCACCGAGCGGGCGTCGGTGGGGGAGGGGGCGCGCTCGACCAGGCCGCGGGCCTGCAGGGCGTCGACGACCCGGGAGACCTGGCTGCGGCTGAGCAGGGTCTTGGCGCCGAGGTCGGAGGCGGCGACCGGTTCGCTCTGGCCGCGCAGCCAGAGCATCACCTCGAACCAGGAGAGCGGCAGGTCGTGGGCCCGGGCGAGGGCCTGGTCGACCCGGGCGCTCAGGGTCGTGCCCGCCCAGACCAGGCCGTAGAAGGCGTGGTCGCGGGCGGTGAGGTCCCCCAGGGTGAGGTCGGTGCGCTGCGACATACCGGGAAGCCTACCTTTTTGCGTGTGTGCGCACGCATCCCTGCTATAGTGTGTGTGCACGCACACAAATGACGTCTGCAGATCCAAGGAGTCCCCGTGACCACCAGTGACCGGATCGTTCTCATCACCGGCACCTCCAGCGGCATCGGCCTGGCCGCCGCCGTCGCCGCGGCCGGCGCGGGCCTGCGCGTCGTCGCCACCATGCGCGACACCGGCCGCTCCGGCCCGCTGACGAAGGCCGCCGAGGCGGCCGGCGTCGCGGACCGGATCGAGATCGCCCGGCTCGACGTCACCGACGCCGACTCCGTGGCCGGGTGCCTGGCGGACGTCGTCGCCCGGCACGGCCGCCTCGACGCCGTGGTCAACAACGCGGGCGCCGGCCGGGTCGGCACCGTCGAGCAGGACGGACTCGCCCACGTCCGCGAGGTGATGGAGGTCAACTTCTTCGGCGTGGTCGACGTGACCCGGGCCGCGCTGCCGCACCTGCGGGCGAGCGGCGGCCGGGTCGTCACCGTCACCAGCGTCGGCGGCGTGGTCGGCCAGCCCTTCAACGAGGCCTACTGCGCGGCCAAGTTCGCCGTCGAGGGCTTCATGGAGTCGCTCGCCCCGGTCGCCGCGACCGTCGGCGTCACCGTCACGGTCGTCGAACCGGGCGCCGTGGCCAGCGAGTTCGTCGCCAGCCAGGGCATCGACCTGCCGGCCCTGCTGGCCGCCGCCGGTCCGTACGCGCCCGCGCTGGACGCCTACGCGGCCCGCACCCGGACGGCCTTCGACCAGGCGCAGAGCGCGGAGGGGGCCGCGGCGGGCATCGTCGCCGCGCTCACCGCCGAGCGGCCGCCGTTCCGCGTCCAGACCTCGGACCGGGCCCGCGCCTTCGTCGCGGCCAAGCTCGCGGACCTGGACGGGTCCGCCGTCCAGGGCATCACGGCCGGCTGGGTGGCCTGAGCCCGGGCTCGGCCGGGGCGGCCCCGGTCCCCGGCGGCGGTGACGGTCACGGGACGCCGCCGGGGACGCGCACCGGTCAGGCCCCGGTGAGCACGACCAGCTGCCGGGTCGCCCGGGTCATCGCGACATAGCGGTCCACGGCGCCGCCGACGCCCTCGCCGAAGCCCGCCGGGTCGACCAGGACGACCAGGTCGAACTCCAGCCCCTTCGCCAGCCGCGGCGTGAGCGCCCGGATCCGGCCGCTCGCCCGGAACTCCTCGCGGCCGCTCGCGCCGAACTCCGCCGCGAAGGCCGCGTCGCCGATGACGCAGGCCGTGCCCTCGGCGTGCGCCGCCAGCCAGTCGGCCAGCATGCCGTCCAGATCGGCGAGCGGACCGCGGGTGACCGGCACCCCGCTGCTGCGCACCGAGGTGGGGACGTTGGCGTCCGGCAGGGCGGCCCGGATCACCGGCTCGGCCTCCGCCATGACCTCCTCCGGCGTCCGGTAGTTGACGCTCAGCGAGGCCACCTGGGCGCGGTCGAGACCGATCCGGGCCAGCCGCTCCTGCCAGGACTCGGTGAAACCGTCCCGGGCCTGGGCCCGGTCGCCGACGATGGTGAAGCTCCGGGACGGGCAGCGCGACAGCAGCATCTGCCACTCGGCGTCGGTGAGTTCCTGCGCCTCGTCGACCACGATGTGAGCGAACGGCCCGGCCAACCGGTCCGGGGCCACGGTGGGCAGGGAACTGCCGTCGACCAGGGTGTCCTTGAGGTCCTGGCCGCGCAGCATGGCGACGGCCCCCTCGCCGTCGTGGTCGGAGTCGATGATGGCGGTGATGACATCGGCCATCCGGTCGCGTTCGGCGGCCAGGGCGACCTGCTCCCGGCGCTTGCGGCGGGCGTCCGCCGGGTCGCCGAGCCGCTGCCGGGCCGCGTCCAGGATCGGCAGGTCCGACACCGTCCACGCCTGCGGCTCGGCGCGCTGCAGCAGCCGGACCTCCTCGGGGGCGAGCCAGGGGGCGCACAGCCGCAGGTAGGCGGGCACCGTCCACAGATCGCCGACCACGTCGGCGGCCTCCAGCAGCGGCCAGGCCCGGTGCAGGGCCGCGACCAGCTCCCGGTCCCGCCGCAGCGAGCGCTGGAACAGCTCGACCGGGATGTCCTCGCCGCCCTTCAGCTTCGCCAGCAGGATCTCCGCCAGCTCCGCCCACACCTCCTCGCGCGCCTCGTTGTGCGGCGTGCCCGGGTCGGTGGCCGAGAAGGCCTCGGCCCAGTCGTCGGGGTCCAGCCGGACGTCCGCCCAGTCGGTCGTGACCGTCATGCCCTCGGTGGGCGGCTCCTCGTAGATCCGCACGGCCTGGTCCACCGCCCGCACCATGCCCGCCGAGGACTTCAGCCGGGCCACCTCCGGGTCGGGCTCGGCCGCCGCGCCCGCGCCTTCGGCGACCAGGTCCCGCACGGTGCAGGTCTGCACCCCCTCCTCGCCGAGGCTGGGCAGCACGTCGGCGACGTAGTCCAGGTAGGGCTGGTGCGGGCCGACGAACAGCAGGCCGCCGCGCCGGTGCCCCAGGCGCGGGTCGGAGTAGAGCAGGTACGCGGAGCGGTGCAGGGCGACCACGGTCTTGCCCGTGCCGGGACCGCCGTCGACGACCAGCGCACCGCGCGAGCCGGCCCGGACGATGGCGTCCTGGTCGGCCTGGATGGTGGCCAGCACGTCCCGCATCTTCGCCGAGCGGCTGGTGCCCAGCGTGGCGATGAACGCCGACTGGTCGTCCAGGGCGGCGTGCCCGTCGAGGCCCTCGGCGGCGAACACCTCGTCCCAGTAGTCGGTGATCCGACCCCTGGTCCAGCGGTAGCGGCGGCGGCTGGCCAGGCCCATCGGGCCGGCGTGGGTCGCGGCGAAGAACGGTTCGGCGGCGGGCGAACGCCAGTCGATCAGCAGCCGGCGGCCCTCGGGGTCGGTCAGGCCGAGGCGCCCGATGTACACCGGCTCGTCGCCGTCCGCCGGGACGATCCGCCCCAGGCACAGGTCCAGCCCGAAGCGGCGCAGGGCGCGCAGCCGGCCGGTCAGCCGGTGGACCTCCAGGTCCCGGTCCATCGAGGCCCGGCCGGAGCCGCCGGGAGCGCGGAGGGCGGCGTCGAGGCCGTCGGAGGCCTCGGCGATCGTCCGGTCAAGGCTCTCCGTGACGGCCGCGAAGTGCCGCTCGTCCGGGCCGACCAGGGCCGGGTCCGCCTTGGCGGAGAGACGGTCGGGAAGGTCGAACACGCTGGTGGTGGGGGTGGTCATGGCAGCGGTTCCGATCCGTTGTTCCGACTGGGGCTGGTGCACTGAGCAAAACTCCGAGGGGGCTCGTTCCGGGTACAGACCGTTGATTGTGCGGCAGGACGGGGGCCTTGCGGCAAGGCCCCCCTTGCGGTATAGGTTAGAGCTGGCAAGAGGAGTGTGACGAACTACCGCTCCCGCCGCCCTTCCTCCCGGTCCTCCGTCCTCCCCGGTTCCCCTTCCGCGCTCCCCGGTGCGTCCCGTCCGCCTCCTCGCGGCGTTCCGCCCTCCTCCGTGCCGCGTCCTGCCGGTGCCGGTGCCGGCCGGGAACCCCGCCGGTGGGCGGTGTGACAACGGGTCATACTGGCTGGTGCCCAGGGCGGTGTCGTGCCCGGGAGAAGCAACCGGACCGGAGGACTTGATGAGCCGCGACCTGCCGACCACTGTTCCGCCGGGCCCCACGCCGGCGCAGCCGTGGAACCGGCAGCGGCTGCGCAGCAACAACGAGTGGCTGCTGCTCGAACGGCTGCGCCTCGGGGGCCCGTCCTCGCGCGCCCAACTCGCCCGTGACACCGGTCTGTCCAAGCCCACCGTCTCCGCCGCGCTGGCCGCCCTGGAACAGGCCGGGCTGGCCCGCGAGGCCGGGCGCTTCGTCCCCGAGCGCGGGCGGACCGCCGTCCTGTACGAGCCCGACCCGCTCGCCGGGCACGTGCTCGGCGTCGACATCGGCCGGGCCCGGCTGAGGGTCGCCGTCGCCGACCTCGCCGGGGACATCGTGGCCCGCCGCGACATCCCGAACAAGGGGCGGACGGCGAACGCGGTGGCCGACGCCGTGGTGGCCGCGGCCCGGGAGACCACCGCCGAGGCCGGGGTCGCGGCGGCCGACATCGTGCACGCCGTGATCGCCACCCCGGGCGTCTGGGACGAGGAGCGGCGCGGTGTGCGGTACGCCACCAGCCTGCCGGGCTGGGGCAGACCCGGGCTGTTCGACCGGATCGCGGCCGGGCTGGAGACCACGATCACCGTCGGCAACGACGCCAACCTGGCCGCGCTCGGCGAGTACACCCTCGGTGCCGGGCGGGGGAGCGGCAGCCGGATGTTCGTCTACCTGGTGGCCGGGACGGGCCTCGGTGTCGGCGTGGTCAAGGACGGCGAGCCACTGCTCGGCGCCCACGGCGCGCTCGGCGAGGTGGGCATGGTCCCGCTCCCGCCGCACCCCGACGGCACCCCGGGCGGCACCGTCGAGCAGGTCGCCGCGGCGGAGGCGGTCGTCCGGACGGCGCTGGACCTCGGCATGACGGGCCCGTTGACGGCGAAGCAGGTCTTCGACGAGGCCCGCGCCGGTGACCCGCTGGCCGCCGCCGCCGTGCACCGCACGGCCGGGCAGCTCGCCTACGCGCTCGCCGTGGTGTCCGCCGTCCTCGACCCGGACCTGATCGTGCTCGGCGGCGGCATAGGCGGCAGCGCGGACCTCCTGCTCGAACCCCTCGGCCAGGCCCTGCACCGCCTCACGCCGATGCGGCCCACCCTCGCCGCCAGCCGCCTCGGCGAGGAGGCGGTCCTGCTCGGGGCCGTCGCCACGGCGCTCGACCTCGCCCGCCCCGAGGTCTTCGAGCGCCGCTCGTCGCCGACGGACTGAGGTCTTGCCGGGGCAGGGCGGGGCAGGGTCGGGCCGGACGGGGCAGGGTCGGGCCGGACGGGGCGCAGGCGTGGCGGCGGGCGGGCCGGGGAAGAAAGTAAGGGACCTTAACTTGATCGACTCCGCCACCGCCGCCCCGGAGGTCCCGTGTCCCCGAACCCCGCCGTCCTGGCCGCCGCCACCGCTGCGGCCCTGCTGCTCGCTGCCGCCGCCCCCGCCGCTGCGGCCGTCCGGCCCGTCGCACAGACCGTGGACGTGTCCACCGCCGCCCAGTTGCGGGCCGCGCTGGCGGCGGCCGCTCCCGGGCAGACGATCAGGCTCGCGCCCGGCGAGTACCGCGGCTCGTTCGTCGCCCAGCGGGCCGGGACGGCCGCCCAGCCGGTGACGCTCACCGGACCGCGCACCGCCGTCCTCGTGAACGACGGCCCGTCGGGCTCCGCTCCCTCCTGCCCGGTCCCGACCTCCGGTTGGGACTCCGGCTACGGCCTCTGGCTGTACGGCGCGCCCTACTGGAACCTCACCGGATTCACCGTGAAGGACTCCAAGAAGGGCGTCGTGCTGGACAGTTCGCCGCACGTGGTGGCCGACGGCCTGTACGTGCACCATGTCGAGGACGAGGGTGTGCACTTCCGCCGCTCCTCCGCCGACGGCGTGCTGCGCAACTCGGTCGTCGAGTACACCGGGCAGGCCCAGCCCGGGTACGGCGAGGGCGTCTACCTGGGCTCGGCGAACTCCAACTGGGGCTGCCACGGCAACACCGGCGGCGCCGACCGTTCGGACCGGGTCCTGGTCGAGAACAACCGGATCGGCCCGTACGTCGCCGCCGAGGGCATCGACGTGAAGGAGGGCACCTCGGGCGGCACCATCCGGGGCAACACCTTCGACGGGCGCGGCATCAGTGGCGAGAACTCCGCCGATTCGTGGGTGGACGTCAAGGGCAGCGGCTACCTCGTCGAGGGCAACCGCGGCACCTTCGCCGCGCCCGGCACCTTCGCCAACGGTTACGAGACGCACAATCCGGTCACCTCCCCGTCCTTCCCGAACGGCTGCGGGAACACCTGGCGCGGCAACACCTCGGACCTCGGCGGCACCGGCGCGTACGCGATCCGGATCACCTCGGTCTCGGCCTGCGCGGGGCGGCCCAACGTGGTGTACGCGTCCAACACCGTCACCGGCGCGACGGCCGGACTGACCAACATCGCCGTGACTCCGTAGCGGCCGTGGGCGGTGGGTGATCGTACTGGCGAGTCCGGCCACTCTCCGTGATGGCTGGATCTCGATCTGCTTACAAGTGCTTGAACGATGGACAGATGGTGTGAAAGGTCTGGTTGACTCGCGATCCTCTTTCAAGTGGAACGGAGCGTTCACGTCCATGCCTTCACGGATGCGCGGCGGTCGTCGCGGCCTGGCCGCTGTCGCCGGACTCGTCTTCACGGTCGGTCTCGCCCTCACGGGCTGCGACCCGACGGCGGCCGACACCGCCACCGTCGCGGTCACCACCCCGGCGGCCCCGGTCACCCCGGCAGCGGTCACCACCCCGCCCCCGGCCGCCACCACCCCGGCCGCCGCACCTGTCCAGACGCCGCCCCCGGCGCCCGCGCCGACCGCCGTCGTACCCGAGCCGACCAAGCCGGCGGCCGAACCCGCCCCGGTCGCACCGGTGGCCCCGGTCGCGCCGGTTGTGCCGACCACCGCCCCGCCCAAGGCCGCCCAGCCGACCCCCACCAAGGCCGCGCCCCAGCCCAAGGCGACCACCGCCCAGCCGCCCACCGACCCGACCCCGGCCGAGACCAAGCCCGCGGCCGCCGCCGGTGACTGCGAGATCAAGTCCAACGCGGGCAACTGCTACAAGGCCGGCCAGTTCTGCCGCGACGCCGACCTCGGCCGCACCACCCACGAGGCCGGCGGCCGCGTGATCACCTGCCGCATGGTCAGCGGCAAGCCCCACTGGCAGGCCTGACCACGCCAGCCAGCACGTCGAGGCCCGGCCCGGTGATCCCACCGGACCGGGCCTCGACGCCGTCCGCCCCCGGACAACGTTGATCTTTCATTGCTGAACGCTCCGGGCGCGCAGGGCCGGGAGGCGGCGAGTGCGAACCGCTACGTCGAGATAGTCGGAAGCTCCACGGAGGTTGTCCACCGCGAGGTGCTGCTGAGGCGCCTCGTTCACCAGGCGTTGCCGCAATAGGTGCACCGGTACGGTCCGAACCGCCGGGTACGGCGAAGCTTCGGGCCTGCCGCCGTCTCACTTCTCCTGGGGCTACCCTGCGAACCATGGCAGAGACCAACCCCAAGAAGAACCGCACTCCCGCAGTGGCCGGAGCTGTGGCCGGAGCCGCAGCCCTGGCCGCAGTCGCGGCGTCGGCGATGTTCAAACACCGGGCTGAGCCAGTAGAAGCCGACTTCGAAGGCGAAGGCGGTCCGGACACGCCGGAGGGCGAAGCCCAAGTCTCAGTCTCCGAGGAGGACTTCGCCTGACCGGACGCTTCGCGGAGGGCTCGCTCCTCCGGGTGGCGGACGAGCCCTGCCCGAGACATGAAGGCCCGCCCTGAAAGGCGGGCCCGTGCAGTGGAGGCCGAGTCGGTCCGTCGCACGTCTTCGAGCGCGTTCCTTGCGAGTGGAAGGCAGTGAGAGAATGGGCGGGTTCCCTCCTGGCGCCGCAGTGGCGCTGAAGGCCGCCGGCTTGCTGGGCCCGGTCGGTCGCAAGAACGGCTGGCAACTGGCCGAATACGCGGGCCACGCCACGCCTGACGGACTCCAGCACCTCCTCGCCGGCTCTTGCTGGGATGCGGACGACCTCCGCGACGACCTCCAGCACTACGTCGCCGAACGGCTTGGCGACGACGCCGGTGTCCTGATCATCGACGACACCGGCTTCGTCAAGAAGGGCACCACCTCTGCGGGAGTGCAGCGCCAGTACTCCGGCACCGCCGGGGCTTGTATTTCAATTACTGCTTGCTCTTGTGGAGTTGGTGGGAGGGTGGACCATGCCTGTGCGTCCGCCCGTCACCGCATTACGGGCCAAGTTCGATCGGATCCTGCCGCATCTCGACGAGCGGCGCCGTCGGCTCTACCTGGCCAGCGAAGCTGTGGCGATCGGCCACGGAGGGATCTCACTGGTAGCCGCCGCCTCCGGGACCAGTGCTTCCACCGTCTCGCGTGGCGTGACCGAGCTGACCGGGGACCCTGTGCCGACGCGGAGGGTCAGGGCTGCGGGAGCCGGCCGTAAGCCGTTGACGATCACCGACCCCGGGCTGTCGGCGGCGCTCGAGGCGCTGATCGAGCCGCACACCCGGGGTGATCCCGTCTCGCCGCTGCGGTGGACCACCTTGTCGCTGCGGAGCCTGGCCTCGACCCTCACGTCGCAGGGCCATCCGGTCAGTGCCGCAACCGTCGGGCGTCTGCTGCACGGCCGGGGCTACAGCCTGCAGGGCACCGTCAAGACCACCGAAGGCGCCGGCCATCCGGACCGCGACGCCCAGTTCGGCCACTTGAACGCCACGGCCGCTGCCTTTCTCGACGACCGGCAGCCGGTGATCAGCGTCGACACCAAGGCCAAGGAATGGCTCGGCAGCCGGGACCGGCCCGGCCGCACCTGGAGGCCGGGCAAGAATCCGATCGAGGTCGACTGCCACACCTTCACCACCAGCGACCAACCCGTCGCCATCCCGTACGGAATCTACGACATCGCGACCAACACCGGCTGGGTCAACGTCGGGACCGACCACGACACCGCCGAGTTCGCGGTCGAGTCCATACGCCGCTGGTGGCGGAACCGGGGACGGGTGCACCACCCGAACGCCACCCGGTTGCTGATCACCGCCGACGCCGGCGGCTCCAACGATCCCCGCCGCTGGACCTGGAAGAAGCACCTCGCCGCCTTCGCCCTGGAGAGCGGCCTGGAGATCACGGTCCGCCACTTCCCGCCGGGCACGTCGAAGGTCGGGTAGCCGGAGGGATTCTCACCCTCCGGCTCCCACAGATCCGTACGTGACGATCTCCCGTCATACGGCTCCTGTCGTCCTGATCACCAGGCCAGGGAGGGGGAACTGGTCCACCTCCACTGCGCGAACGTCCCCGGGCGGCGCTTGGCTGCCCTCTGGAAGGCCGCGATGGCCTTCCTCATCGCGCGAAACCGTTTGTACTTGTTACGGAGCCAGCGCACCAGGTAGGCATTGATGCGCATCAGGATCGGATACAGGGCCGATCGGTAGAACCGGCCGTAGTACTGCATCCAGCCCGCGACGATCGGATTGATCCGCTTCGCGAGCTCTTCCACGGTGAGGTCGACCCGCCGGTGGAGCCGCCAGGAGCGGACTTCCTCGCCGAGTCGTTTGAGGGCGTCGTTGCTGACAGCAGGACGGAACGACCATCTGATGCGGCCGTTCTTGTCCCGCATCTGGCGCTGGCGGAATGTGAACCCCAGGAACGTGAACGACGTGTGCTCGTACGAGCCACGCCGCAGGCCGTCCTGGCAGTACACGATCCGGGTCTTGGCCGGGTGCAGATGCAGCCCGACTTCGGCCATCCTGTCCGAGAGCGCGGCCAGCACCTGGCGGGCCTGACGCTCAGTGACGCAGTGCACGACCGCGTCATCCGCGTAGCGTTCGAAGGGGACGGTCGGGAACTCCCGGGCCATCCAGACGTCGAACGCGTAGTGCAGGAACAGGTTCGCCAAGACAGGAGAAACCGGGGCGCCTTGCGGCGTCCCGCGCTCCCGTTCCAGCAGGGTGCCGTCGGGCATCTTGAGCGGGGCGGCGAGCCACCGCTGCACGTACAACTTCACCCAAACGGCGTCGGTGTGCGCTTCCACTGCCTTGACCAGGAGGTCCCAGGGCACACTGTCGAAGAACTTGGAGATGTCGAACTCGACTACCCAGTCCCGCTTCCAGCTGCGTTCCCGACACTTCTCCACGGCATCCAGGGCAGACCGTCCGGGCCGGTACCCGAAGCTGTCCGGATGGAAAACAGGATCCACCCGTCGCACCAAGTGCCGGGCCACGACGGTTTGGGCCACACGGTCAGCGACAGCAGGAATCCCGAGGATTCTCTCGCCGCCGCCATGCGGCTTTGGAATAGCCACCGCGCGCACCGGTGGAGGAAAATAGGAGCCCGACGACATCCTGTTCCAGACCTTGTAGAGGTTGTTCTTCAGGTCTTTCTCGAAGTCGGCGACACTCTGTCCATCCACCCCCGGTGCTCCCTTGTTGGCCCTCACTTCCTCCCATGCTTCCTTGACTTCCCACTTGGAAATCTCAAACGGTTTGGCCCGTGACTTCAACTGGCTCACCGAACTCCTCCCGGACATGTTCCGGTTGATGCGATCAGCTCAGTCACGAACAACCCGGCCCCTTCGCTCGACCCCCATTACAGGAGCTTCTTCACTACTACGAGCCGGTCCGCCGGCGCGTCCGCATCGGTACTCGGCCCCTTCACGGCACTACCGCTCGGGGTGCTCCCTCTCGCCCGCCCCTACCAGGACGGGCTGTATCGGTCCGCGCCTTCTCCTGTTCCACGCGACCGCAGCAGACCAGGTTCACGTCGTCTCCATGCCGGACACCGCCTGGCCAGTCGGCGGGCTCCCGCCAGGCTTATCCCGGGACGGTTCCAAGCTTCCCGGTTTTGATGTCGTCGGAATCTTTTCGACACGTCAGCAACGATTCACTTGCGTTCGTCTCCCTGATCCCCACCTGACGCCTCTTGGACGCCTTTTCCTCATCGCTCACCACGACAGTCTTCGGCTAACGCAGCATGAGGCGGTTTGAAGCCTCCCCCCGCAGGGCGACTTCGAAGGGCCATTCCTTCATCGGTCACGCAGCACTGCCTCAAGAACTCGTCCTACATCGAATTCCCCTCTGCATTCAGGACACACTGGAACAAGATCGAACACCGAATGTTCTGCCACATCACCGCGAACTGGCGCGGCCGACCGCTGACCAGCTACGAGGTCGTCATCGAGACGATAGCCGCGACGACCACCCGAACCGGCCTGACCATCGGCGCCGAGCTGGACACCGGCAGCTACCGCCTGGGTTCCACGGTTGCCGCTGCCGAGTTCCAGGCCCTGCCGATCACGCCCGATGCATTCCACGGCGACTGGAACTACACCCTCGCCCCCGTTCCACCCCGCCCCCCGGAGGTGCCGGCGGCCGCCCGGCGGATCGACCCCGCCCTGACCGCGATGCTCAGCGATCCGGCCCTGAGCGGCATGCCACGGTCCGACTTCGAGCGCCTGGTGGCAGTCTCGGAGCCGTACTGGGACGCCCTCGCCGAGGCCGCCTTCCAGCGGCGCTTCCACCGTCCCCGCAGCTACCTCCACCCGCAGACCAGCAGCATCGACCACTACCACCGCCTCCTGGCAGCGCTGTTGCGCCGTCGCCGGGCGATCACCAGCACCCTCCTGGCCCAGCTGCTGGGCGTCACCCGCACCAACCTCTCCAACCAGTTCCAGGACGGCCACCGGCTCCTTGACCTACACCGCATCGACGTCACACCGCTGCCCGGACCGCCCGCCCGAACCCTCGAACAGCTCCAAGCCCTTCTGCCCGAGTCCGCCGACAAGGGAGATCAAACCTGACAGTTATTCAGATACGAGCCCCCGCGGTTCCGGAGTACTGGCGCTGCACTCCCGCAGAGGTGGTGCCCTTCTTGACGAAGCCGGTGTCGTCGATGATCAGAACTCCGTCGGCTTCGCCGAGGTGTTCGGCGACGTAGCGCTGGATCTCGTCGCGGATCTCGTCCGCGTTCCAGCGGGCGCCGGCGAGCAGGTGCTGGAGGCCACCGGGGGTGGAGTGGCCGGCGTATTCGGCCAGCTGCCAGCCGTTCTTGCGACCCACCGGGCCGAGCAGGCCGCGGACGTAGTCGCGCATCCGACGGCGCGGTTCCACGCGGCCGAAGTGCACGCCGACACGGAGGAGAAGCTCTTCGAGTTCACGGTCCCACGGTGCGGGTTCTGAGGCGTTGATCACGACTGGAGGCTGCCCCGCCGCTGCCACTACCAACGACGGCTGCACACGATCGAGGGGCGGCCCCATGAAGACCGCCCCTGACCTGACGCCCGCCCGCTACACTCCCACTCCCAAACCGTTGACCAGCAGAAATGGAGAAGTCCTGCTGGAGTACTAGGGGCAACGCTGTTCAGTTAGGGCGGTCGGGACCGTGTCAAGGGTCGGTTGTGAGCATGTTGATGCTGATGGTGGCCTTGTAGGTGGCGCGGTCGATGGCGGGTCCGCGTGCGTTGTACTTGGAGATCGCGCGTTTGACGATGCGGTCCTTGGTGCGGACCCGCCGCTGGGGCAGGAGGTGGGCGAGCACGTTGCGGCCGATGGCTCCGACCAGGTCGATCGTGGTGTCGGCGATGAGGCCTGTGGCCAGGATCAGCTGGTCGCGGGCGGCGGACAGGGCGACGGTGAAGCCGGCCCGGTCGGGGTCGGTGCCCGGGATGCTGTCGGTGGCGTCGGTCATTGCGGTCCGCAGCGCCTGGTAGGCGACCAGCAGGGCCCAGACCTCCTGCTCGACCCCGGCCGGGGTGCGGGCGCGCAGGACCCGGCCGCCCAGGATCGTGGACTTGAGCTCCGCGTAGGCCGTCTCGATCTCCCAGCGTTCGTGGTAGAGCCGGACGAGTTCGCGGGCGGGGTGCTCCGACGGATCGGTGAGGGTGGTCAGCAGCCGGTAGTGGCCGGTGCGGGCCCCTCGGGACGTGACGATGCTGATCTCGGCGTCGATGATCCGGACGGTCAGCGTGCCGAGCCGGGCCAGGAACGAGCCGTCGCCGCAGCGGGCCACCGGCGGCAGCCTGCGGCCGGACTTGCACCGCACCAGCAGGTCGGCGCCGGTGGCGGCCAGGCGGTTCAGCAGGTCGGCGGCGGCGAAGTTGCGGTCGCCCAGCAGCAGCATCCCTGCGCGCAGATCACCTGCCAGGCGGCCGGCGTATTCCAGCTCGCCGGTGGTGGCCGGGCCGAACACGGCTCCTACCACCGCCCTCGTTCCGCAGGCCACCAGTGCTGTCAGCCGGATCTGCGGGTAGCCGCCGGACCCGTTGTTGCACCGCTGCTTGGTGAAGACGGCCAGGTTGGCCGGGGCGTCCGGCACGGGCAGGAGCGTGCCGTCGACCGCGACCACCAGCAGCCCGCGCCACCGCGCCTGGGCCGCGGTCGTGGCCGCCGGGCCGCGCACCAGGTCGAACAGTGCCTTCAGCGGCGCTGGCCCCAGGCGCTGGCGGGCCTGCCGCAACGCGCTGCCGCTCGGCCGGGCGGGCGCCAGGCCTGCCAGACCGGCGCGCAACCGGTCGAAGACCTGCTGGTAGCCGAGTTCGGCGAACAACGCCCCGGCCAGCAGGAGATACACGGTGACCCGCGCCGGCACCAGCCGGATCCGCCGCTCGACCGCCCGGGTCGCCACCAGCACCTCGTCGACCATCTCGAACGGCACGATCCGGGTCAATTCACCAAGATGGCCTGGGGCGAACACCCCGGCCGCTACCCCGAACGTCCTTGATATGGCAGCCTGTTCCAACAGCGGAGCTCCTGTGGTGAGGATGTCTTGGAGTGACAGACCTCTTCTACAGCAGCTCCGCTGTCTCGTTCACCGGTCTTGACGAACGGACCCCACGCCTAACTGAACGGCGTTGGTACTAGGGGATCTGTGACCACGCCTTTGACGGCGCTGCCCCGTCCGTGGCCCGCCGGTTCCGAGAGTGGCTCGTTGGGGCGCGCCTCAGATGCTGATGCTCTTGGGGATCTGGGAGGGCAGCAGGTAGGTGTAGGGGCGGGCGCGGAGCCGGTTGCGGCTGTTGATCTCGCGTTCGGCCGCGATCAGGCTCTGGGTGAAGCGTCCGGCGGCGGTGGAGGCGCGGGTGAGGGTGAAGTCGAGGCCGTAGTCACCGAGCGGGGTGTTGTGGACGGCCGTGAGCAGGTTGCCGACCCCTGCTTGGAGGAGGGCGACGTCGGCGGGCGGGAGGTTGTCGAGCCAGTCCTGCTCGGTGTGGCCGGTGCCCGTCGGTTCCGGGGTGAAGCCGGCGAGCGGCGCGGCGGGGAGGTAGGACATCCAGTCGTTCTGGGAGAAGTTGACGGCGGCGTGCTGCGGTCCGGCGATCCACACCAGGGTGGTGAGGATCTCGACCAGGTCCTGGCGGTCCTCGACGTGTCCTGGCGAGCGGCCGAAGTCGGCCAGGCGTACGCGGGCAGCGAAGGCCTGGAGGGCTGTGTCGGCGCGGACCTGGGCGTCGGAGGCGTAGAACGCGCCGACGAAGTCGGTGACCCACGCGCTGGTCGCGTTCCAGATCAGCAGGCCGTCGTCCCGGTAGGGGTAGTGGCCGAGCGCGCGGGTGTCGCCGGTTCCGTGGGCGGCCAGCCGGGCGGGCAGGGCAGCGGCGCGGAAGGAGAAGGCGTCGAGCTGCCCCTCGATCCAGGCGTTCATGCTCGGCTGGGTGGGGGCGGCGAGGACGTCGAACCAGGCGCCCGGGGCGGTCAGCAGCACGGGGACCTGGCTGTTGATGAAGGGGGTGCCGTCGAAGTGGTGCTTGAGGAGCGGGCTGAGCGGGTGGGCGGAGGTCAGGGTCGGGGCGGCGGCCTCCATGAGCCGGCCGATCACCAGGTGGGTGAAGGCGAGGTGGGTGAGGGCTTCGTGGACGCTGTGGTGGGTGGCCTGCACGCAGTTGCGGGCCAGGCGCCAGCTGTATCCGTCGGCGGGGGTGTAGATCCGGCGGCCCGCCGGGTCCTGGCCGCACTGGATCGCGAACGCCCGCGGTGCGCCGCCGGTCACGGCCACGCAGAAGGCGATCATGGGTGAGTAGACGTACTTGGGGGTGCCGTCGCCGTGCCTGCCGCTGACCAGGTCGGCCGTCAGCGCGTAGTCGACCCAGTAGACCCGTCCGGCCGCGATCGCGGTCGACAGTTCCCCGCCGCCGAGCTCGGGCACCGACGCCAGGTGCTCACTGGTGAGCGGGAACTTTTCCGGGACAGCGTCCAGACGCACCAGGCGTGTGGGGTCGGGGCCTGCGACGAACCCCTCCGCGAAGGTCTCCTCCGTGGTGAACGTGTCGGCGATCGCAGGCAGGTCCAGCTGCGGGGGCGTGAACACCGCCCGGTAGCCGTCCAGGGTCTTGATGACGTCGCCGCCGACAACGGGTCCGGGGTAGAGACCGAGCAGGTCGGCCAGCCCGGTCGGCGCACCCACGCCGCTCACCCACGCCGGCGCGTTGCCCACCGACCGCTCGAACGTCCAGCGGCCCGACTGCGTGACCGCCTGCGCGTTGCCGAACGCGCGCAGCGCCACCGGCGCGGCCTGCGCCACCCAGGAGGGGCTGGGCAGGCCCGCCGGGAGAAGGTCGCCCAGGAGCAGGTCCGTCACCGGGCTCAGCAGGTCGGTGACGCCGCTCGCGGCGCGGGCGGGCGCCGCGCAGGCGGCGCTGTTGCTCAGTGCCGGGGCCGCGGCGGCGAGTGTGGCGAGGCCGGCCTTCAGCACCGAACGACGATCGAGGTCAGGCATGTGGGCACGCTCCGGGAAGTAGGACCCGCCCCGGGTGGGCGGAAGTCTTCCACAGGGGTGTATCCAGTGCTCGTACCGGTCAAGGCACGGCCCTGAGCCTGTCCACCCCGATGGCTCAGTGCCCCTCTGCACGGAACTGACCCGCACCGGGTCATCCCGACCGAGGCCGAGCCGACCGGCGTCACCCTGATCGAGACCAACTTTCGCGGGGCCGACCTAACCGATGCCGACCTGACCGGGTCGACCCGGCTTTGGTGATTTGGGATGTTCGCACCACAATCTGGCCGGAGGGGATCGGCGGCCAGCTCCTCGAAGGATCAGATGAGGTCGGGTCAGGCGTGCACCGCGTCCGGGGAGGCTCGTCACCGGATCTCACTGCGGTGCTGCGGTGATCGGGACGGGCCCTCAGCAGACCGAGAGTTGCCACTCCTGCTCAACCGCCTGGCTGGCGTCGCCGGCACCTGCTGCACCGTGTAGGGCTCGACCCGAACCCTCCTGCCTCGGGTAGCGGTCGGGCTGGTTCGCCGTGATCCGTGCAGTCCGCCGCGGTGTTTCCGTTCTCGGCTCGGTTCTGAGAGTGCCAACTACCGTGAAGAGGGCCGGTCGTACGCATGGCCGGGAACGAGGGCCGTTGCGGACAGTCGGCCACGTGTTGTTGAAGCCAACTTCGGTTGTTCGATGGCCTGTTCACACACGTCGGTGCAGTAGGCCCGGATGGGGGCTGGGATGATCGAACCGCCGTGCGCAACGGCGCACGGACCGTTCCGTGAAGCGACCTGAGGACCTCTCGCCATGAGCACCCCCGACATCGCGCACCCGCAGCTGGCCGCCCACTACAGCCGGGTCGCCGAGTCCCACCTCGACCTGATCACGGCCCAGCGGGCCATCGACCCCGACCTGATCGCTGGGCAGGCGGTGATCGTCCCCAAGAAGTACACCTACTCCGGGTCCGTGCACTCCTTCTCCGTCCTCGGAGGCGGGTTCTCCGGGGACTTCACCGACGAGCAGGGCGTCGAGTACGAGATCACCGGTGCTGGAGGCGGCCTCAGCATCGGAGGCGGCGACGTCTGGGGCACTCTGTGGACCAACGGTCACCTGCGTGACTACGCGGGCTGGACCACCCGCTTCGAGACGACCACCACTGCGGCCATGTTCAACATCAACCTGTGGGGCCTGGACGGCGAGTACATCGGCTCCTTCGTCGGCGGCGGAGCGCAGATGGGTGTCGGCGCCATGGGCGGGCAGGGAAAGATCGACGTCAAGCACTGACGGCCACGAGGCCGCCCGGACTCCCGGGGGACCTGCTGCCGTCTCTGACCCGGGGCGGCGGACAGCGAGGGCAGCGGGCCCGCCCCGCGTTCGGCCGCCTCCGGCTCCCTCGGTTGCAGAAGGCCGGAGGCGGCGGCGACGGCGATGGCTGCACGGTCCGGATCTGCGGACCGTGAAGGTGGCTTCCCTACTTGGCGCCGAGTGACTTGCCGACCGCGTAGACGATGTCGTCGTTGAGGTACTTGTCGCCGATGGTCACCTCGTAGGCCGCCAGGTTCGAGGTGATGGACGCCCGGGCCTGGGCCTTGACCGGAGCCGGAGCACCCTTCAGCGCGCCGAGGGACGCGGCCAGGCCCTCGGTCTGCGAGGCGACGGCCTTCAGCAACTCGTCGTAGTTCGGTGCGCTCATCTCTTCCCCTTCGTGTGTTAGCGCGGACCCTGCGTGAGTGGCGCTCTGGGACGGCGGGACTGCCCTGCTCCTCTCCCCCGGCGTCAGCAGCGGGGTCAGCTACTACCGCAACTGGATCGACACCAACATCGGCTGACAGCAGGACCGGCACCGGCGCGGCCTTGAAACCAGGGAAGCGCTACCACCGGCGCCGCCCCTTGGTTTCCGCAGCCGCCGGAAGCCAAGGGGTGGCCAGCCTCAGCCGCCGCTCCCACCAGTGGCGCCTGCCCCGCGACGGCGCCGAGGCAGGATCGTCAG
This sequence comes from Kitasatospora purpeofusca, assembly GCF_036010405.1. Lineage (NCBI taxonomy): Bacteria > Bacillati > Actinomycetota > Actinomycetes > Kitasatosporales > Streptomycetaceae > Kitasatospora > Kitasatospora purpeofusca. Next base: position 8,897,576 of record NZ_CP108561.1, read on the forward strand.
AGGGTCGGCCGCCCGCGGCTGGCGAGGTCGGGGATGCCCGCTTGGGCGGTGCGGTGCCGTTGCAGAACCGCGTTGGTCTCCTTGAGTCGATGGTTCTCGATTTCCAGCACCTGGACCACGCGGGCCAGGAGCTGGGTTTGGGCGCGCAGTTCGTCGCGCTCGGCGCGGACTCGCACCAGGTCCGCCTGCTGCCTACGGGTCCGCGCGGACTCGGCGGCCGGCCCAGGGCGGTCGCCATTGGCCTTGGCCAGGGCGTAGAACAGGTCTTTGAGGCCGGTGTACTTGTGGGTGAGCTTGTTGCGCCGCAATCCGGCCTCGGTGGCGAGGGAGACGATGGTCAGCTGGCCTTCGGAGCGCAGCGGGGTGCCGATGAGCAGGCGGACCATGGCGTCGGTGATCGCGCGGATCTCCTTGGCCTCCTCCGGCCGGGCATCGCCGGATGTGAGCGCGAGGGCCTCGCCCACGATCCGTGCGAGGCCAGCCACGCGTGCTGCTCCGGTGTCGGGGGCGGGGGCGGTCATCGCGGTTCCTGAACGTCGGGTCCAGCGGGCGGCTGTACTTGGTGGCGGTGGATGATGTCGGCAAGTCGGGCCTTGCGCTGCTGTTCCCGGACGGCAATGGGGTAGGGGTCGAGGCTGGCCGTGGCGTCGGCGTCGATCCGGGCGATTTCGCGGCGTAGGCCGTCGATCGGGGTGTCGGTGCGGCTGATGTTCGGGCATGCCGCCTGGCAGCGGGAGTGGTCGGGGGTGGCCCGGCCCGCCTCGCGCGGGCGGCCGCGGTCCGGGTTGCACAGCGCGGTGAAGGCGTCATGGTTGCAGGTCAGGAACGCCTTCGGGTCCTCGTGGACCTGGAGGCGGGGGTTGGCGACCAGGGCACGCAGTTCGGGTCAGCGCTGCCGGGGTGCCCTGGTAGCCGAAGGCCCGCTCGACCAGCCTGGTCACCTGCTGGCCCTTGCCCTGTTCCCGGGGCAGGTCCCCAGTGCGGGCGAGGACGTCCAGCAGTTCCCCCAATACCCGGTCGGGATCACCCCGGTCGATCCGGCCCGTGCGCCAGCGTTCCAGCAGTGCGGTGTTCGCTGCGATCCGCAGGCGGCCCGCGCGCACGGTGGCGGCGGCCGCGGCCCGCACGGTGGTCAGCTCGGCCCTGGTGTGGGCCTGCTTGCTGCCCCTGACGCGCCGGGCTGCCGACTGCCGCTGCGGCTTCTCCATGAACACCCGGGTCACCTCCGGGAGGTCCGGCACCCGGCGCAGCACCGCCGCCAGCACCCGGCGGTTGTGCGCGTCCCCGACCCATGCCTTCCACCAGTCGGTGGTGACCTGCCCGGCCGAGGCGATCGGCGGGTCGGCCGCTGCCGCTTCCCTGAAGAACATCCGCAGCATCCGGGCTTGGGAGCGCCAGGTGTCCGCGCTGTCCCAGTCGCGGCCCTGCTCGACGAGCGCCGCCACCAGCGGACGGCGGAAGTCCTCCGGGCCGGGGCAGTCGCGGAAGTCCCACACCCCCAGTTCGGCGCCGGCGCCGCTGACCGGGCGCACCACCAGGCCGTCCGCGTCGATCACCGGCGCCCTGCGGTAGCCGGTCGGCGGCAGCGCCGCCCTGCGGCCGCGCCCGCTCACGCGGTGTCCAGGACCAGGCCGGTGCGGGCCGCGAGTCCGCGATCTTCTCCGCGTTGACGGGGTTGTCGTCGTCGTTCAGCAGCGACTCCAGCTGCAGGCCGCGCACCGGCTCCAGGTAGACGTCGCGGGCCACCTCCTTCGAGATGCTGGCGCAGGTCTGCGGGGTCGGGGAGGAGGCCGTCGGCGACGTGGAGGGCGTGGCGTACGAGGCCGGTGACCGTGTCGTACGGGGAGGCGCCGGCTTCGAGGAAGCCGAGGACGAGGGTCGGGGTCTCGTGGGGGAGGGCTTCGATGTCGTCGGCCTCGAGGAGGAGTGTGGTGGGGGAGCGGGCGGGTGGCTTCGCCGGTGACCTCGGCGGCCGGCCACTGTCACGTCCGGACACGTGTCTGCCAGAATTCGACCGGTCGGTGGCCGGAGACGAGGAGGCTCGCGTGAGCGAGGGCGAGATGCGGTCGCGGATTCCGCAGCTGCGGTTGGACGAGCTGCTGGAGGAGTTGCAGGCGCGGATCGACGCGGCCCGGGGTACCCGGGACCGGGTGCACAGCCTGCTGGAGGCGGTGCTGTCGGTGGGCCGGGAGCTGGATCTGACGCAGGTGCTGCGGCGGATCGTGGAGGCCGCGGCGGTGCTGGTGGACGCACGGTATGCGGCGCTGGGGGTGATCGGTCCGGACGGCGAGTCGTTGTCCCAGTTCCTGACCGTGGGCCTGGACGAGGAGGAGATCGGCCGGATCGGGCCCTACCCGACCGGCAAGGGGATCCTCGGCGAGCTGATCCACCACCCTGAGGCGTTGCGGCTGGAGGATCTGGCCGCGCACCCGGCCTCGCACGGCTGCCCGGCGCACCACCCGGTGATGCGGACCTTCCTCGGGGTGCCGGTGAGGGTGCGGGAGGAGGCGTTCGGCAACCTCTACCTGACGGACAAGAGGAACGGGGAGCAGTTCGACGCCGACGACGAGTCGGTGATCGCGACGCTGGCGGTGGCCGCGGGGGTGGCGATCGACAACGCGCGCCTCTACGAGGAGGCGCAGAGCCAGCAGCGGTGGCTGAGTGCGAGCGCGGAGATCACCCGTGGCCTGCTGTCGGGTGCCACGCGTGGCGAGGTGATGGAGCTGATCGCACGGCGGGCGCTGGAGATCACCGGTGCCGAGCTGGTCGACCTGTCGGTGCGCGAGGGCGACGGCGAGGGGCTGCGGGTCGAACTGGCGCTGGGGGGCGATCCGTCCGCGCGGACGGGAATCCACCTGCCGCTGACCGGGACGCTGTCGGGCGAGGCGTTCAGCCTCGGGTCCCCGGTCACGACTCTGGATCTGGCGGAGGACCCTCGGCTGACCGGCGGGCCGCGCCGGTTCTCCGGTCTGGGGCCGGCGGTGGCGGTGCCGTTGGGTCGGGCGGACGGGCAGACCGACGGGGTGCTGCTGCTGGCCAGGCGGACAGCGGAGCGTGCCTTCACCGAGCGCGAGATCGACCCGCTGCTCGGATTCGCCGGCCAGGCCGCGCTGGCGCTGGAGCTGGCGGAGCGGCGCCGGGACGCCGAGCAGCTCGCGATGCTGGAGGACCGCGACCGGATCGCCCGTGACCTGCACGACCTGGCGATCCAGCGGCTGTTCGCGACCGGGATGACCTTGCAGAGCGCGGCCCGGTTCATCGAGCACTCCGGAGCTTCGGACCGGGTGCTGCGGGCGGTCGGGGACCTGGACGAGACGATCAAGATCATTCGGTCGACGATCTTCGGCCTGAGGGCGCGCGAGGATTCGGTCGCCGACGGACTGCGTTCGCGGGTGGTGCGGGTGGTCGAGGAGGCGCAGGCGGCGCTGGGCTTCGCACCGAGGCTGAGCATGGAAGGCCTGCTCGACACGGACGTTCCGGGCCAGGTGGCCGATCACGTGGTGGCTGTGCTGGGCGAGGCGCTGAGCAACACGGCCCGGCACGCGAAGGCCGGCCGGGTTGAGGTGGCGTTGCGGGCGACCGGGGCCGAGGTGGTGCTGATCGTGCAGGACAACGGCGTCGGCATCCCGGAGCAGGGGCGGCGCAGTGGGCTGCGCAACTTGGCGGACCGTGCCGAGAGTCTGGGCGGGACGCTGGAGGTGTCGAGTCCCTCCGAAGGCGGGGCCCGGCTCGTCTGGGCGGCACCGTTGGAGGGCTGATCGCTGCCGGGGGGAACGCGGCCGCGCGTTCTCGGTGTGGGCCGTGCGGGGCGATGGCGGCAGCGGGCAGGAGACGGCCGGCCACCCACCCTGGGTGGATCCGGATGGCCGACCGGCCGGCGGGCGGTGCCCCTGGCGGCAGCACCTGCCCCGGTGGCCTCGGCGGTACCGAGGACGGTGACGCTCCAGCCCGGTGCCCCGGCCGGCAGGCGCAGGCAGTGCCGCTCGCCGAGCAGCGCGGTGCCTGGTGCCGTGGCATCGGTGGTCGTCCGGCATCGGCGGGTGCGAGAGGGGCTTTCGGTCCCCCGGCCGGTGGTCGGGCGGACCGCTGTCAGGGCAGGCGTCAGTGGACGCGCTTGCCGGACGCCTGGTCGTGCGCGGCCGGGGCCTGGGTGGCGATGATGGCGGCCTGGACCCGGCGCTCCGCACCGAGCTTGGCCAGCAGGCGGGAGACGTGGTTCTTGACGGTCTTCTCGGCGAGGTAGAGGCGCTGGCCGATCTGCCGGTTGGTCAGGCCTTCGCCGATCAGGGCGAGGATCTCCCGCTCGCGGTCGGTGAGCTGTGGGAGGTCGGAGGCGGGCGGGGAGGTGTCGCCGCGCAGGCGGGCCATCAGGCGGGTGGTGGCGCCGGGGTCGAGCATGGACTGCCCGGCGGCGAGCGTGCGCACCGCGGAGACGAGGTCGGTGCCGCTGATCTGCTTCAGCACGTATCCGGCCGCTCCGGCCATGATCGTGTCCAGCAGTGCCTCCTCGTCGTCGAAGGAGGTGAGGATCAGGCAGGCGAGCTCGGGCATGCGCGAGCGCAGCTCACGGCAGACGGTCACGCCGTCTCCGTCCGGCAGCCGCATGTCGAGGATCGCCACGTCGGGGCGTAGCGCGGGGACGCGGGCGAGTGCCTGCTCGACCGTTCCGGCTTCGCCGATCACGGTCAGGTCGGGTTCGGCGTCCAGCAGGTCGTGCACGCCGCGGCGGACCACCTCGTGGTCGTCGAGCAGGAACACCTTCACCGGGCCGCTCGCCCGGTCCGCCGTGCTGTCCGCCGTCACATCTCCGTGCCTCTGGACCCGCCGCCGGAACGGGACGAGTGGGATCGTCGGGGCAGTCTGCCTGCCGCTTCGGCATGCGCGACAGGGCCGGACGGCCCTGTTCTGCCGGTCACGGGCGAGTGGAGCCGGCCGACGGGGCCGCAGCGGGCTCCTGGCCGTCGGCCTCCGGTGGCTCGGTGCCGACCCGGGGGGTGGGGCAGCCGGCAGGCCCGTATCCGATGCGCAGCAGCATCTGCGGGGCGCAGCGGCCGTGTTCCGGGCCGACCATCCGAGCACGCAGGTCCGGCCATTCCAGGGCCTGGTGGAGCACTGAGGCGCGCAGACCGTGCAGAGTGAGCAGGAGCAGGACGTGCTGCAGTGCCTGGCCGGCGCGCAGCCAGTCGGCCCGGCGGTCGTGCCGGGTGGTGAGCATGAGCAGCTGGGGGTCGGTCTCGAACGCGGCGCGTTCCCGGGGCAGTCCGTCGGTGGGGCCGGCGAAGGTGCGCAACGGCACCACGCCGGTGGAGTCCTGGGGGCCGAGTGCGTAGAGGGGGATGCCGACGTGGGTACCGGGGGCGGCGATGGCGGCCAGGTTCTCGGCATGCCTTCCGGGGTGGTGGATGTTCCGCTGCTCGGCCTGTGCGGTGAGGTCGAGCAGGGCGCGGCGCTCGCAGGGGCCCGGCCGATACAGGTCGGCGCCGTCGAGTCGGGTGGCTTCGGCGAGTTCGGCGAGGACGGCGCGGGGTACCGGCTCGGCGGAGAACGGCAGGCGGCTGCTGCGTCGGCGCCAGATGGCCTCGTAGAGGTCGGGGCGGCGCAGCAGGGCCGCACGGGGTGGCCCGGCGAGACGCACGGTGGCCAACAGGTCGGGCCGCTCTGTCCGGGGCAACAGGCGGACGACGGGTTCCCGGCCGAGGTGGACAGCGGCGGCCTGGAGATTGCCGAGCGCGGCGCCGATCGAGATGTGCACAGCTCGGGTGTCCGGGTCGGTGAGCGCCGGGGCCCGTTGCGGTAAGGCGTGAACGAAGACGGTGCGGGTGGCGCAGTCGAGACGGAACCGCCACGGCTGGCAGTTGTGGAGGGAGGGCGCAGCGCCTGCTGCGGCGATGAGTGCCTGGCCGGACTCGTTGTCGAGGGGCGCGGACGTCACGAGGGAGGTGTCCTTCCTGCGGGGTGTGGGCCGGGGCGCAGAGGGAGACAGGGGTGTTCGGAGGGCGCCGGGTTCAGCTGGGCCGGGGGCCGTCGGTGCCGTGCCGGCGGGAGGCCCGTCCGGTCCACACGGGTTCCAGTTCCGCCCAGGAACGCTGCCAGGCGGTGTCGGCACGGTGGTCCAGTGACCGCAGGCGCAGGCCCAGGCCGCCGGCGATGAGGACGAGCAGGAGGCCCGTGGCGAGCACGCCGACGACGACGGCGTCGGAGACGAGGTCGGCGGTGCCGGCCGGGGCGGCGGTCAGGCGGCCGGTGTCGGCGACCCAGACGCCGACGGTGGAGCCCGCCTGGGCCTGTCGGCCGAGGCCCACGGTGCCGCTCTGCTGTTGCCCGGCGGGGTACGTCCAGGTGGCCGTGGCGTGGTAGCGGCTGGTCGCGGTGTCGATTCTGTCGGTCGTGGTGCTGGTCGAGGTGAGCAGGAGGGCGTCCAGGTGGTGCAGGCGGGTCGCCTTCGCAGCTGCGCGGTGCTCGGCCGAGTCGAAGTCGGTCCACGCGGCGGTAGCGCCGAGCACGAGGGCCAGGGTGGTGGCGAAGGCGGCGAGGAGTCCGGCTCGGCTGCGGGCCCGGTCCTCCGGCCGGGCGAGCTCGTTGGTCTCGGCGTCGAGTGCCCGGCGCAGGCGCTGGCGCCAGGGACGGACGGGACGGGGGCGGGGCTGGGGCGTGCGGGTCATGGTCGGACTGCCCTTCGGTGATGGGTGAGCGGCCGGGAACGGACATGGCCGGTCATCAGCGCTCTCCTCCGGAGTCTCCGGCTCGTTCGCGGGCGGGACGTCTGCTCGGCCCTTCGCTGAGAGAACTCTGTCGGTGACGATCCCCCCGGGCCCAGGGACCGAGGTGCCGAGGAGTGGGCCAGTGGTCCCTGTCCGCACCGGGCACCGGGCGGCGGGGAACCCCGGGACCAGTGGGACACGGGGAAGGGACCGGTGGCGCCGGGACCGGGGCCCGATGGTCCCTGGGGTGACCGCCGGCCGCGACCGCAGGATCGTCACCGTGAGCGACGGACGCACCGGTGTTCGTCTCCCCGGAACACATGGCAGAGGAGCACCAGATGTCCGCACACGGTCGCGGAAGACCACAGCAGGGCAAGCCGGTTGACGGCACCGGAGGAGCAGGCGGCGGGTTCGGGCTGCCCGCCGCGACCGCGCTGGTGGTCGGCAGCGTCATCGGCACCGGGGTGTTCGCCCTGCCGTCCGCGCTCGCGCCCTACGGGCCGATCGCGCTGGTGGCGTTCGTGCTGGTGACGATCGGCGCGCTGGCGTTGGCGATGGTATTCGGGCGGTTGTCGCAGCGGGTGCCGGGCAGCGGTGGACCGTACGTCTACGCCCGGGAGGCGTTCGGCGAGTTCGCCGGATTCCTGACCGCCTGGTCGTACTGGATCACCGCCTGGGCCGGGAACGCGGCCATCGCGGTCGCCTGGGTCGGCTACGTCGAGGTGTTCGTCAACAAGGGCCACCACACCTGGGGTTCGGTCGGGACAGCGTTGGCGGGCCTGTGGGTTCCGGCGATCGTCAACCTGACCGGGGTGCGCAACATCGGCACCTTCCAGGTGGTCACCACGGTGCTGAAGTTCCTGCCGCTGGCGTTCATGGCCACCGCCGGCCTGCTCTTCGTCAAGGCGGGGAACTTCGGCGCCTTCAACGCGAGCGGCGGCTCGGCGCTGGGCGCCGTGTCGGCGGCCGGCGCGATCGCGCTGTTCAGCTACATCGGGCTGGAGACCGCCTCGGTGGCTGCCGGCCGGGTCCGGGAGCCGAAGCGCAACGTCCCGCGGGCGACCGTGTACGGCACGCTGGCCTGCGCGGCGATCTACCTGCTCGGCACCCTGGCGGTCTTCGGCACCGTCCCGCACGCCCAACTCGGCTCCTCCGTCGCGCCGTTCACCGACGCCATGAACAACATCGCGGGCGGCCACTGGGCCGGCAACCTGGTCGCGGTCGCGGCGATCATCTCCGGCCTCGGCGCACTGAACGGCTGGACCCTGATCTGCGCCGAGATGCCGATGGCGGCGGCCCGGGACGGGCTCTTCCCCGCCGCCTTCACCGGCACCCGGGGCCGGAGCGAGGTACCCGCATTCGGCATCGTCTCGGCCACCGTCCTGGCCTCGGTCCTCACCGTCGTCAGCTACACCAGCTTCACCAAGGTCTTCACCGAGATCGTCCTGCTGAGCGTGCTCACCGCCGTCGTCCCGTACCTGGTCTCGGCGGCGGCCCAGCTGTACTGGCTGGTGGTGCGCGGCCGTCAGGAGCTGGATCGGCGGCGCTTCGTCCGCGACGTCACCGTCGCGCTGCTCGCCCTCGCCTTCTCGTACTGGTCGATCCAGGGCAGCGGCTACCAGACCGTCTACTACGGCCTGTTCACCATCCTGCTCGGCATCCCCGTCTACATCTGGCTGAAGCGCCCGCGCGCCGCGGCCTCGACCGGACCCGCCGGGACCGAGCCCGCAGTCCCCGCCGCGGCGCCTCTGCCGAAGGCGGCCGGCCCCGCCCGCCCGGTGGGCCTGCCGGCCATCCTGCGCCGCGCACTGACCACGCGTCACCAGCACTGAACCCCCGAGGAGCCCCCCATGTCCACCCTTCGTGTCGAATCCGAGGCCGGCCGCCTGCGCCAGGTGATCGTGCACCGCCCGGGTCTGGAGCTGTCCCGGCTCACCCCGCGCAACGTCGACGACCTGCTCTTCGACGACATCCTGTGGGCCAAGCGGGCCCGCGAGGAGCACGACGCCTTCGCCCAGGTGCTGCGCGACCACGGTGTCCGCGTCCACCACTACGCCGACCTGCTCGCCGATACCCTCGACCTGGCACCGGCCCGGTCCTGGCTGCTCGGCCAGGTCCTCACCCCCGCCACCGTCGGCCCCGCCCTGGTGGAGCCGCTCCACGAGCTGTGCCTGCAACTCGACGGCCACACCCTGGCCGAGTACCTGATCGGCGGCGTCCTCAAGACCGACCTGCCGTTGCACGACCCGCACAGCCTGGCCTGGCACACGCTCGGCGAGCAGGACTTCGCGCTGCCGCCCCTGCCCAACCACCTCTTCCCCCGCGACAACTCCTGCTGGATCGGCGGACGTTACAGCCTCAACCCGATGGCCAGGCCCGCCCGCCGCCGGGAGACCCTGCACACCGCGGCGATCTACCGCTTCCACCCGCTGTTCACCGAGACGGCGCCCCCGCTGCTCGACGGCACCACCACGGCCCCCGGCCTGAGCCTGGAGGGCGGCGACGTGCACGTCCTCGCCCCCGGTGTGGTCATGGTCGGAATGGGGGAGCGCACCACCGCCCAGGCCGTCGAAGCCCTCGCCCAGCAGCTGTTCCTGACCAACACCGCGCACCGGCTGATCGCGGTTCGGCTTCCCGAGAGCCGCGCGTTCATGCACCTGGACACCGTCATGACGATGATCGACCGCGACACCTTCGCCGTCCATCCCGGCCTGGCCGACCGGCTGCGCTCCTGGACCCTCACCCCCGCCCCCGAGCGCCCCGCCGGCTTCGACGTCACCCCCGACACCGACCTCGCCGCCTCCCTCGCCGAGGCGCTCGCCCTGGACAAGGTCCGCCTCCTGTCCGCCGATCAGGACGCACGGGCCGCCGAACGCGAGCAGTGGGACGACGGCAGCAACTTCCTCACCCTGGAACCGGGCGTGGTCGTCGGCTACGAGCGCAACACCACCACCAACACCCACCTGCGCAAGCAGGGCATCGAGATCGTCACCATCGCCGGCTCCGAGCTCGGCCGCGGCCGCGGCGGCCCGCGCTGCATGAGCTGCCCCATCCAGCGCGACCCCGCCGACTAGCCACCCCACCAGGAGGAACACTGCCATGACCGCCACCCTGCACGGCCGCCACTACCTGCGCGAACTCGACTTCACCACTGCCGAGATCCACCACCTGCTCGACCTCGCCGCCGACCTCAAGGCCGCCCGAGCCGCCGGCACCGAGCGCCAGCACCTCACCGGCAGGCGCCTCGCGCTGATCTTCGAGAAGAACTCCACCCGCACCCGCTGCGCCTTCGAGGTCGCCGCCGCCGACCAGGGCGCCACCACCACCTACCTCGGCCCCGACAGCTCCCACATCGGCCACAAGGAGTCGGTGGCCGACACCGCCCGGGTGCTCGGGCGGATGTACGACGGCATCGAGTACCGCGGCTTCGCCCAGGACACCGTCACCGAACTCGCCGCCCACGCCGGCGTGCCCGTCTACAACGGCCTGACCGACGAGTGCCACCCCACCCAGAGCCTGTGCGACGTGTTCACCATGCGAGAGCACAGCCGCAAGCCGCTGGAGCAGATCTCCTTCTGCTACCTGGGCGACGCCCGCAACAACACCGCCAACTCCCTCATGGTGATGGGAAGCCTGCTCGGCATGGACGTGCGGATCGCCGCCCCGCGCGAGCTGTGGCCCGACCCGCTGCTGGTCTCCGAGTGCCTGCTGCTCGGGCAGGAGAGCGGCGCCCGCTTCACCCTCACCGACCAGGTCGAGGACGCCGTGCGCGGCGCGGACTACCTCTACACCGACGTCTGGGTCTCGATGGGCGAGGACCACGACCGGTGGAAGGAGCGCATCGACCTGCTGCTCCCGTACCAGATCAACGCCGGGACCATGGCCGCCACCGGCAACCCGGACACCGCCCTCGTGCACTGCCTGCCGGCCCTGCACGACCGGAGCACCGACCTCGGCGCCGACCTCGCCGCCGAACACGGCCTGGACGGCCTGGAGGTCACCGACGAGGTCTTCGAGTCGCCCGCCTCCCTGGTCTTCACCCAGGCCGAGAACCGCATGCACACCATCAAGGCGATCCTCGTCGCCACCCTCGGGAGGGACTGACCATGCGCATCGTCGCCGCCCTCGGCGGAAACGCCCTCCTCCAGCGGGGCGAACACCCCGACGCCGCCGTCCAGCAGCGCCATGTCCACGACGCCGCCCGATCACTGGCCGAACTCGTCCTCGCCGGACACGAACTCGTGATCACCCACGGCAACGGCCCGCAGATCGGCCTGCTCGCCGTCGAGAGCGAGAGCGACCCGGCCCTGACCGCCCCCTACCCGCTGGATGTCCTCGGCGCGCAGACCCAGGGCATGATCGGCACCCTGCTCGCCCGCGAACTCACCGGCCGCCTGCCCGGCCGCGCCGTCACCGCCCTGGTCACCCACACCGAGGTCGACCCCCACGACCCCGCCTTCCACCACCCCGACAAGTTCATCGGCGGCCGACTCACCGACCACCAGGCCAGGATGATGGAGCTCGACCGCGGCTGGACCACCGGCCGCGACGGCGACCACCTGCGCCGCACGGTCCCCTCGCCCCTGCCGAAGGCGATCACCGAGGTCCCCGCCATCCGCGCCCTGCTGGCGACCGGAGCCGTCGTGATCGCCGCCGGCGGCGGCGGCATCCCGGTCGTCCACAACCCGGACACCGGCCAGGTACGGGGCGTGGAGGCCGTGGTCGACAAGGACCGCACCGCCGCCCTGCTCGCCGAACAGCTCGACGCCGACGCCCTGCTGATGCTCACCGACGTCACCCACGTGTTCACCCGCTTCGGCGCCGCCCACCCCGGGCCGCTGGTCACCGCCACCCCCGAGCAGCTGCTCGAACTCGACCTGCCGGCCGGCTCGATGCGCCCCAAGGTCGAGGCCGTCGCCGCCTTCGCCGAGCACACCGGAAACCTCGCCGCCATCGGCCCGCTGGACGACGCCCTCGGCGCACTCCTCGGCACCACCGGCACCACCGTCCGCGCACTGCCCGAACCGGGTGACCGAGGACCTGCGGCTCTGACGGCGGGACCTTCGGCCCACGGCCCGGCCTCACCGCACCCGGCAGCCTGAACCCACCAGGAAAGGGAACTGAGATGAACCGTCTGCAGACCGGGTCCGCCACCGAGATCCTGGTGGAGACCCGCGGCGAGGTCACCCTGGCCGCGCCCGACTACGCCCGGACGAAGATGCTCGCCGTGCTCGGGCGGCTCGACGAGCCGGTCCTCGCCGCCAGGGTGAAACTCACCCAGGAGCCCAACCACGCGATGGCCAGGCCCTCGCTCGCCCAGGCCGTCGTCGACCTGAACGGCAGGCCGGTGCGCGCCCACGTGGCCGCCGCCACCATGCAGGAGGCCCTCGACCTCCTCCAGGACCGCCTGAACACCCGGATCGCCCGTGTCCGCGACCACCGGGAGCACCACCGCCACCACGCGACCGCGCCGGTCGGCCCGCCGGACGGCGCCCGGCACGAGCACCGCCCGCAGCTCCACGCCCGCACCGGGCAGGAGCGGCGGATCGTGCGGCACAAGTCCTACAGCCTGGCCCGGCAGACGCCCTGGGAGGCAGTGCTCGAACTGGAAGCCATGGACTACGACTTCCACCTGTTCACCGACGCGGCGAGCGGCCGCGACAGCGTGGTCCACCGCGACCCGGCCGACGAACGCTACAGGCTGGCCACCACCGACCCCCAGGCCGAACCGGTGCCCGGCCTGACGGTGAGCACGCTCGCCGTGCCGCAGCTCGCCGTGGCCGCCGCGGTCGCGCGCCTGGACCTGAGCGGCCTGCCGTTCGTGTTCTTCACCGACGCCGCCACCGGCCGCGGCAACGTGCTGTACCACCGCTACGACGGCCACTACGGCCTCATCACTCCCGTGCTCTAGGGGGCACGGGTCAGGCCCGGCGGCCGTGGGCGTCCGGCCGGGCACGAAATGCGGAGCCGGGGACGGTGCGGGGCCGTCCCCGGCTTTCGCGTACCCACTGCACGACCGGGTCGGTGAACTTGCCCGGTGGTCCGGCCTCGTAGGCCGGCGCGCTGATTTCGCCGCGTCTCGGTGGCGCAGCTCCGGTCTCCCCGAAGGAGCAGCGCCGCTGCTGCCTCGGCCGGGGCAGGCCCGTGTTCGTCGGGGGGCCGGCGCGGATCGCGCGGGGACGGATCACCGTCGGGTGCCGGGGCCGGCGAACCACGTCGGACGACCGGTACAGGCCAGGGCACGCGAAGAGGGTGGTGGACGCCCGGGCCTGCCGGGGTCCACCACCCTCGATGCGGTGGGCGGTCAGTCGTGCGGGACGACGGCGACCGGTGGCTGCGCGTGGTGGAGTACGGCGTGGGCGACCGGCCCGAGCCGCATGCCGGGGTGGTGGTGCGGGCGGCGTCGGCGGCCCACCACGAGGAGGTCCGCATCGCGGCCCGTCACGCCCCGCCCGCGGCACGCAGGAAGTTCGGCTGGGCCGCAAGTCCCTCTTCCGGCCGCTGGGCCATGACCCGGTCGGCCCTGTGTTCAGGCGGGTGCGCGGCGTGACGATGGGTACGGCCCGCCGTCGGCGGCCAGCGAAGTCGACCGATTCCCGAGGAGACCGCCGCCATGACCGTGACCGCCTCAACGCCCGCAGAGCCCACCGAGGCCGAGCTGCGGGCGCTCGACGCCCACTGGCGGGCCGCCAACTACCTCGCGGCCGGTCAGATCTACCTGATGGCCAACCCGCTGCTGCACGAGCCGCTGCGCCCTGAGCACATCAAGCCCCGGCTGCTGGGCCACTGGGGGACCTCGCCGGGCCTGAACCTCGTGTACACCCACCTCAACCGGGTGGTCTCCGGGCGCGACCTGGACGCCATCTGCGTCTGGGGCCCCGGCCACGGCGGCCCGGCCGTGCTGGCCGGCTCCTGGCTGGACGGCAGCTACACCGACACCTACCCGTCCGTCACCCGGGACACCGAGGGCATGGCGAAGCTCTTCCGGCAGTTCTCCTTCCCCGGCGGCGTGCCCAGCCACGTCGCCCCCGAGACCCCCGGCTCCATCCACGAGGGCGGCGAACTCGGATACGCCCTCTCGCACGCCTACGGCGCCGCCTTCGACAACCCCGCCCTGCTGGTCGCCTGCGTGATCGGCGACGGCGAGGCGGAGACCGGCCCGCTCGCCGCCTCCTGGCACAGCGACAAGTTCCTGGACCCGGTGCACGACGGGGCGGTGCTGCCGATCCTGCACCTGAACGGCTACAAGATCGCCAACCCGACGGTGCTCTCCCGCCTGCCCGAGGCGGAGCCGGACGCCCTGCTGCGCGGCTACGGCCACGACCCGCTGTACGTCACCGGCGCGGACCCGATGGCCGTGCACCGCGCGATGGCCACAGCCATGGACACCGCCCTCGACAGGATCGCCACCATCCAAAACGAGGCCCGCACCGACGGCTCCACCCGGCGCCCGCACTGGCCGATGATCGCCCTGCGCACCCCCAAGGGCTGGACCGGCCCGCACGAGGTGGACGGCGTGCCGGTCGAGGGCACCTGGCGCGCCCACCAGGTCCCGCTCGACCAGGTCCGCACCAACCCCGCCCACCTCGCCCAGCTGGAAGCCTGGCTGCGCTCCTACCGCCCGGAGGAGCTGTTCGACGAGCACGGCAGGCCCACCGAACAGGTCCTCGCCTGCCTGCCCGAGGGCCTCCGCCGTCTCGGCGCCAACCCGCACACCAACGGCGGCCTGCTGCTGCGCGACCTGCCCCTGCCCGCCCTGGAGCGCTACGCCGTCCCGGTCGACAAGCCCGGAGCCACCCTCCACGAACCCACCCGTGTCCTCGGCGACCTGCTCGAACAGGTGATGGCCGACACCGCAGAGCGCCGCGACTTCCGGATCGTCGGACCTGACGAGACCGCCTCCAACCGGCTCCAGGCCGTCTACGCCGCCACCGGCAAGGCCTGGCAGGCCGACACCCTGCCCACCGACGAACACCTGGCCCGCGACGGCCGCGTCATGGAGATCCTCTCCGAACACACCTGCCAGGGCTGGCTGGAGGGCTACCTCCTCACCGGCCGCCACGGCCTGTTCTCCTGCTACGAGGCGTTCGTCCACATCGTCGACTCGATGGTCAACCAGCACATCAAGTGGCTGCGCACCACCCGCACGATCCCCTGGCGCGCCCCGATCGCCTCCCTCAACTACCTGCTCACCTCCCACGTCTGGCGCCAGGACCACAACGGCTTCTCGCACCAGGACCCCGGCTTCGTCGACCACGTCCTCAGCAAGAGCCCCGAAGCGGTGCGCGTCTACTTCCCGCCGGACGCCAACACCCTGCTCGCCACCGCCGACCACGTACTGCGCAGCCGCGACTACGTCAACGTCGTCGTCGCCGGCAAGCAGCCCTGCTTCGACTGGCTGAGCCTGGAGGAGGCCCGCGCCCACTGCGCCCGCGGCGCCGGCATCTGGGAGTGGGCCGGCACCGACGACGCCGGCGGCGAGCCGGACGTGGTGCTCGCCTGCGCCGGCGACGTGCCGACCCAGGAGGTCATCGCCGCCGCGCAGCTGCTGCGCCGCCACCTGCCGGACCTGCGGGTGCGCGTGGTGAACGTGGTCGACCTGGCCCGGCTGATGCCCGCCGAGGAGCACCCGCACGGCATGCCCGACACCGAGTTCGACGCCCTGTTCACCCGCGACAAGCCGGTGATCTTCGCCTACCACGGCTACCCCTGGCTGATCCACCGCCTCGCCTACCGCCGCACCGTCCACCCGCACCTGCACGTACGCGGCTACAAGGAGTCCGGCACCACCACCACACCCTTCGACATGGTCGTCCGCAACGACCTCGACCGCTACCGCCTGGTCATGGACGTCATCGACCGCGTCCCCGGCCTCGCCGTCCGAGCCGCCGGCGTCCGCCAGCAGATGGCCGACCAGCGCAGCCGGCACCACGACTGGATCCGCGAACACGGCACCGACCTGCCCGAGGTCACCGACTGGCAGCCGGGCAGCTGACCCGGACCCGAAGGCGCCCCACCTGAAGGAGACGATCACCATGGACCTGCCCGTCACCGTCGGCGTCGACGGCTCCCAGGCCAGCCTGGCGGCCGCCGACTGGGCCGCACGCGAGGCACTCCTGCGCGGCCGCCCACTGCGCGTCCTGCACGCCCTGCCCCTGATGCCGCACCTCCTCCCCAGCTGGAGCCGGCAGACCCGGCCCGCCGGTGACCTGCTCCACGAGGTCCGGCACGTCCTCGCGGTGCGCCACCCGCAGCTGCTGGTCCGCACCGACGAGGTCCACGACGCCGTCACCACGGCGCTGGTCGCCGCAGGCGAGGACGCCGAGCTGCTGGTCCTCGGGGCACGCGGCGGCGGCGGATTCCCGGAGCTCCGCGTCGGCTCCACCGCGCTGCACATCGCCGCCCGGGCCGCCAGCCCCACCGTGCTGCTCCCGGCCGACGGGCCGGGCGCGCATCCGCGCGAGCAGGTGGTGGTGGGGCTGGACGCCCGCCGCCCCGCCGAGGCAGCGCTGCTCTTCGCCTTCCTGGCCGCCCGGAGTTACGGCCTGCCGCTGCGGGTCGTGCATGCCGAGGCGGGTTCGGCGGGGGCGGGCGAGGCCCGCACCGGCGAGGCAGAGCTGCTCGCCCGGGTCCTGGAGCCCTGGAAGGCGGCCCATCCCGAGGTCGAGGTGGTCGCGGACACCGAGGGCGCCGCACCGGGCCGGGCGCTGGTGGAGGCGTCCGCCAAGGCCCGGTTGCTGGTGCTCGGGCGCCGCCCGGCGGAGCGGGTCGGCCTGCTCGGCCCGGTGGCCCACGCCGTCCTGCACCACGCCGACTGCCCGGTGGCGGTCGTCCCCGAGGGGGTCGTACTGGCAGGCGCCGAGGTCGTGTGACCGAAACGTCTGCCAGGAGTCCCTGGGCGACGGCCGTGCGGTCACCCGCGCGGTGCGGGTGACCGCACGGGCATGCCCGACCGGCGTACGTCGTCCTGTGTACGGACACCGCCGGGGGATGGGTACAGCGACCCGGCGGACCGGAGGGCTTCCGTGCATGATCACCTTCCGTCGTGGCAGGCCCGTCATCGCAGCAGCCGCCTCACCCCGCCGCCTCGGCCATCACTTTGGCCTCAGCCCGGTGGCGTCGGCCAGGGGGGCAGAGACCGACCGGTCCGCCGTACAGGGCCGTTCGGCCCCGTGCGCGCGTGGAGCATCCGCGCCAGGGTGGGAGCGGCAGGCAGGTTCGCGGCGGGCCGGTGCGGGAACCATGGAGCCGCGCTCACCACGGGAGGTGGAGCATGTCCGCTGACGGTACGGCGGTGATCGAGCTCAGATCGCTCACCAAGAGGTACGGCCGCAGTGTCGGCGTCGACGGCCTGGACCTCGACGTCGGCGGAGGCGAGGTCTTCGGACTGCTCGGACCGAACGGAGCGGGGAAGACCACGACCCTGCGCTGCCTGGTGGGGCTGCTCCGGCCGAGTGCGGGCGCGGTCCGGGTCCTCGGCCTGGACCCGGTCGCGGACCACCGGCGGGTGGCGCCGTCGATCGGCTACCTCCCGGGAGAGCTGCGGCTCTACCCCGAGCTCACCGGACGGCAGACGCTCGACCTGCTGGCGGATCTCCAGGGAGCGCCCGCGTCCAGGCAGGCCGAACTCTGCGCCCGGCTGCGCCTGTCCCGCGCGGACCTGGACAAGCGGGTCGCCGCGTACTCGCGGGGCACGAAGCAGAAGCTGGGGCTGGTCCAGGCCCTGCAGCACCGGCCGTCCCTCAGCGTGCTGGACGAACCCACGGAGGGACTGGACCCGCTGGTCCAGGAGGTCTTCTTCGAGCTCCTCGCCGAGGAGAAGGAGGCCGGCCGCACCGTGCTCCTCTCCAGCCATGTCCTGCCCGAGGTGCAGCGTGCCTGCGGACGGGTGGCGATCATCCGCGGCGGGCGGCTGGTGGCGGTCCAGTCGGTCTCCGCCCTGCGCCGGGCCCGGGCCCGGCGGATCCGGCTGGTGCTGGCGGACGGGCGGGGCGAGCGGTCGCTCGGTGCGGCCGAACGGTGGTCGCCGCACTGGGAGGGCGACCGGGTGGAACTCCTGGTACCGCCGGACGAAGTGGTGCCCGCGGTCCGCGAACTGCTCGCGACCCTGCCGGTCGGTGACCTCACCGTGGAGGAGGCGGGCCTGGACGAGGCCTTCCTCGACCTCTACCGGACCGGCGGGGAGACGTCGACCGAGCCCGGCGCCGGACCGGAGGCGAGGTCATGAGCAGTGGCGCCGTCGGCCGACGGTTCCCGCTGTTCGGGCTCGCGCTGCAGCGCCGGCGCCGGATGCTGCTGGGCCTGGTGCTCGGCATGATCGTCTTCGAGGCCCTGATCGTCGTGATCACCGGGGCCGTCCCGCCCACCGACCTGTTCGGCGCCGGGCGGACCCCACCGGATGCCTTCAAGGCGTTCAGCGGCTCCAACGGCGACGTCTCCATCGCCAGCTACGCCGGACTGCTCGGCGCCGGACTCACCCACCCCTTCTGGATCGCGCTCCAGCTGACCGCCATCGGCTCGCTGGGGGCGGCCGCCGTCGCCGCCGACGTGGAGTCCGGCACCATCGAGCTGCTGATGACCCGCCCGGTCTCCCGCCGACGCCTGCTGGCGGAGCGGACCGCCGCCCTTGCCGCCGTGTCCGTCCTGCTGAACGCCGCGGCCACCGCGACGCTCGCGCTCGGCGTCGCCCTCTCGCCGGACCTGCGGGCCGCCGTCCCGGTCGGTGGGGTGCTCGCCGCCGGGCTGCTGGGGTGCGGCTTCACGCTCTGCCTGACCGGGCCCGTGCTGGCGGTCTCGGCCGCGGGTCGGCGCCGGGCGTCCGTGGTGGGGGCCACCGTGGTCCTCGGTGCGGTGGGCTTCGCGCTCAACTTCGTGGCCCTCGCCTGGGAACCGGCCGCGCCACTGCGGTACCTGAGCCCCTTCCACTACTACACGCCCGGCGACGCGCTCGCCCATGGTGCCGTGCCCTGGGACTCCCTCGCCGTCCTCTCCGCCGTGGGCCTGACCGGGCTGGCGGCCGCGTTCGTCCTGCTGGAGCGCCGGGACCTCGCGGCCTGAGCGGGCGGCCGGTGTCCGAGCCCGTCATCGGGCCCGGACACCGGCCGGTGTCGGGCCGTGACCGGGGGGCTCGTTGGCGGCGGCATCGGTCCGGCCCGCGCGCAGCAGTTGCTGTCCGAGGTCGAGCAGGGCCCGGGCGGCCGCGTACTCGTCGCCGATCTCCGGGACCGGGGTGTCATGGGGGTTGCGGTGGGACTCGGTACGGCTGTCGAGGGTGTTGTCGCCGGTGTCGAGGACGGCGTGGACCTTCGTCACGTCGCCCTCCTCGAAGAGGTCGAGCCGCAAGGTCCAGCGCTTGGTGCGCATCGGCGTCGTGGTGTGGGTGCTCATCACCGTTCTGTCCTTCCGGGTACGGGGTTCTCAGGAGGGTGCCGGACGGCCGGACGGCGTGCGGAGGCCGGCGACCCGGGCCTGCCGGACGGGACGCGCCCGGCAGGCCGTGGCTTCACGGTGGCGCCGGGCCTCCTCCGGGCGTCCGCGAGGGGGCACTAGAGGAGGGCGGCGCCCCAGGCGCGGGCACGGTCCAGCTCGCCCGTGCGGAGCGGGCCGTCGATGCCTTCGACGACGAAGCCCTCGGGCTCGGCGACGACGTCGTAGTGGTGGTGCTCGAGACGGCGGGCGATGCCGGGTGCGGCGCCTCCGCTGCTCGCGGCGGCGCCCCGGGTGTCGAAGGCGGCCGCGTGGGTGCCGTGCTCGGTGTCGGACAGGTGGCGGAACCACGTGCGCAGGCCCTCGCCGCCGGCGGTCTCGCGGGCCTCCCGGGCGGCCTCCTCGTGGCCCTCCCGCTTCGCCTCGGCCGACGCGGCCATCCGGCGGCTCATCCCGGAGGACATCCCGTGCATGTGGGTGGGGCCGCCGACCACCAGCAGGTCCGCGGAGCGGGTGAGTCCGGCATCGGCATCGGCCACCGGCAGGCAGTCGACGGCCGCGGTGGGGTCGGCCCGGTGGATGCCGTCGGCGATGGCCTCGGCGATCTCCCGGGTGTTGCCGTACATGCTCTCGTACACGATCACGGTGTGCATGGCTGTCACCTCTCGTCGGTTCTCACCGGTCGTCATCACCAGGCTGGCCCGGCGGCGGGTGCCCGGGCGTGGGCCGTTCGGTCCGGGTCCCCGGCCGAACGGCCCGCGGACGACGGTGTGCTCATTCGTGCGGGACGACGGCCACGGGACAGCCGATGTGGTGGACGGCGGCGTGCGCGACCGGGCCGAGGTGCGTGCCGAGCGGTCGGTGTCGCACGTGCCGGCCCACGACGACCAGGTCGGCCGTCTCCGAGGCGTCGACCAGGGCGGCGGCGGGCGAGGCCTTCACCAGGCGAGCTGCGGCGTCGACGTCCGGGCACCGGCTCCGCCAGTCGGCCAGGAGGGCGTCCAGGCGGTCCCGGTCGACGGCCGACAGGTCACGCGCAGTGCCGTCGGCCGCGGTGGGCGAGAGGTACTCGCTGCCGACCGGTGGCTCCCAGCCGTGGACGATCCGCAACGGCGCCGCGCGCAGGCCGGCGACCTCGAACGCGAAGGCGAGGAGGTCGTCGCACGGGTGGTTCAGGTCGACGCCCACCACGATGTCCCCGGCCGCGCCGCCCGGGGACGGGGGCGTGTCGGCGCGCACCAGGACGACGGGGCATGCTGCCCGGCGCAGCAGCTGGTGGCTCACCGAACCGACCAGGAAACCGCGCACGATGCCCAGACCCCGGGAACCGAGCACCAGCAGGGTGGCGGAGCGGCCGGCGGCTTCCAAAGCCTCGACCGGGTCCTTCGGCACGTGTGCCGAGGTCACGTCGGTCCCGGTGAGTGCCGCTCGCAGCTCCGCCTCCCGGGCGGCCAGCCGCTGGCGGCTCCAGCTGATCGCCTCGTCGGTGCCGAGCACGTCGGTCTTCGGCCAGGGCCAGGCCTGGAGCAGTTCCAGCGGCAGTCCGCGGCGCTGCGCCTCGCGGGCCGCCCAGTCGGTGGCGGCGAGGCTTTCGGGTGAGCCGTCGAACCCGACGACGACGGGTCCGTTCACAGGAGCCTCCCTGGGGATGCGCGGTGGTCGGTGCCCTTCTCGGACGGGCCGGGGACGGTGACGACCGGGCAGTCGGCGCGGTGGAGGAGTCCGTGCGGGACCGACCCGAGCCGCATGCCGGTGAATCCGCCGCCGCCCCGCCGTCCGACCACGACGGCGAGCGCGTGTTCGGCCGCTCGCGCCAGGTCCTCGACGGGGTGGCCGTGCAGGACCTCGTGGGTGAGGCGGACTCCGGCGTGCAGTGCCTGCGGGCGCGCGGTGGCGCCGATCAGCAGCTCCCGCAGGTGTGCCTCGGCGGTGTGCGGGTCGAACGGGCCGAGCAGTCCGCGGCGGCGGACCAGCACGGCGCGCACGTCCGCGCCCCGGCGCGCGGCGAGGTCGAGGGCGAAGCGGACGGCGGCCTCCGAGGCGGGGCTGCCGTCCACGCCGACCACGACGTACGGCGGCGCCTGGGTGATGTGCTCGGGCCCGGGCACCACGGCCACCGGGCAGTGGGCCTGGGCGCTCACGGGCACGGTCACCGAGGAGAGGCTCAGGACCTCCTCGATCCGGTTCAGACGCCGAGTTCCGAGGACCACCAGGGTGGCCTGTGCCGACTCCCGGCAGAGGGCGGGCGCGGGTACGTCCTCGGTGACCGCCGTGGTGATCGTCAGGTCCGGGTGCCGCGCGCGGGCCTCGGCAGCCGCCCGGGTCAGAGCCTGGTCGGCGCGCTCGCGCAGTGCCTTGTGGTACTGGCCTTCGTCGAACGGGCGGAACTCCCGGGCCACCGAGGGGAGGGCGTGGACCAGCCGGAGCTGCAGGCCGCGACGGTCGGCCTCGTCGGCCGCCCAGGCTGTGGCCAGGGGCCCGGGTTCGGTGTCGACGCCGAGGACGATCGGACCGTTGCCGCGGTCCGGGCTGGTGGCGGTCATGGTTTCCTCCATGGGTTGGGTTCACCGCTACCCGGCGTCGTCGTCGGGCGGCGGTTCCATGCCGGTTCCGGCCCTGGGCCGGAGAGAGGTTCCACCGGCCCTCTTCACCGGCCGCTCGGCGGGCCGGGCGGGGGTGCGGCCCGATGCCCGGGCCGTCCACCGGGGCCGGGCGACCGCCCGCTGGGTCCGTGCCGCGACGAATCCGGCGAGGCCCGCGAGGACGGGGCCGACGAGGTCGCCCCAGGACAGTGGTTCGGTCTCCAGGACGGAGCGGAGGAACGGCAGGTACAGGGCCGCGGCGGCGAGTCCTGCGGAGGCGAGGACGGCTGCGGGAAGGAAGGGGTTGGCCCGGGTCAGCAGGCGCTCGCGCAGGCCGAGCACGACCCCGAGCTGCGCGGCCAGCAACGCGGTGAACAGGATGCTCTGCCAGGGCCGTCCGTCGGACCGGGCCCAGAGGGCCGCGCCGAGGCTCACCGCGGTGACCACCGTCCCGAGCAGCAGGACCCGTTGCCACAGGCCGGAACCTAGCACGTGCTGTTCCGGTGGGCGCGGCGGACGGGACATCGCCCCGGGGGAGACGGGCTCGGCCCCCATGGCGACACCCGTCAGGCCGTGGGTGAGCAGGTTGATCCAGAGGATCTGGCCCGCCCGCAGGGGCAGGGCCAGCCCGAACAGCGGCCCGGCCAGCATCACGAGGATCTCCGCCGCGCCGCCGGCCAGACCGTAGAGCAGGAAGCGCCGGATGTTGTCGTAGACGCGCCGCCCTTCCTCCACGGCTCCGACCACGGTGGCGAGCGAGTCGTCGGTGAGTACGAGGTCGGCGGCCTGCCGGGCGACCTCCGTGCCGCGGCGGCCCATGGCGACACCGATGTCCGCCCGCCGGAGGGCGGGTCCGTCGTTGACGCCGTCACCGGTCATCGCCGTGACCGCGCCGCGGTCGCGCCAGGCCTGGACGATCTCCAGCTTCTGCCCGGGATCCGTCCGGGCGAAGACCGTCGGCCGGGTGAGGTCGGTCACCGTGCCGGATCCCAGATCCGCTCCTCGGACCACGTCCGCCGACCGGGCGTCCGGCTCCAGCAGGCCGACCCGGACCGCCAGTGCCCGTGCCGTGGCAGGGTGGTCGCCCGTGATCAGGACGGGCCGGATGCCGGCCCGGACGCAGTCGGCGAGGACGGCGGAGGCGGCGGACTTCGGAGGGTCGGCGAGTGCGGCCAGGCCGAGCAGCCGCAGGCCGTGCTCGGCGTCGGCGGCCGGGGCGGGGAATCCGTGCCGCGTGCCCCGGGCCGCGGCCAGCACCCGGAAGCCCTCCGCAGCGAGCCGGGTGGAGGCCGCCCGGGCGCGTTCCAGGACTTCCTCGGTCTCGTCGAGGACCGCTGCGGTCAGGACGGCCTCAGGCGCGCCCTTGAGGCAGACCAGCGTGCCGCCCCCTGCTGTCCGATGGACCGTCGTCATCCGTTTGCGGACGCTGTCGAACGGCAGCTCGGTGATCCGGGGGAAGGCCGCGCCCAGGTCCACGGGGTCGAGGCCGGCCTTCGCGGCAGCCGCGAGCAGCGCTGCCTCGGTGGGGTCGCCCAAGGCTGTCCACGGACCGCCGGCCTCGGTCGGCGGGCGGAGGGCGGCGTCGTTGCACAGCGCCGTCGCGGTCAGGAGGGCCCGGAGCTCCTCCGCCTCCGCGGGGCCGGGCGGGCTTCCGTCGACCAGGAGCCGGCCCGAGGGGTCGTAGCCGTGGCCGTCGACGCTTGCCGTGCAACCGGGTGTCCACAGCCGTTCCACCACCATCCGGCCCTCGGTCAGGGTGCCGGTCTTGTCCGTCGCCAGGACGGTGACCGAACCCAGTGTCTCGACGGCGGGCAGCCGCCGGACAAGGGCGTGGCGGGACGCCATGTGCCGGGCGCCGAGGGCGAGTGCCATGGTGACGACCGCGGGCAACGACTCGGGGACGGCGGCGACCGCCAGGCTGATCGCCGTCACGCCCATCCTGCCGGCGGGCTGGCCCTGCAGCAGTCCCAGGACGAATACCGCGGCGCACAGCGAGAGCGCCACCACGGCCAGGACCCGTCCCAGGTCGGCCAGGCGGCGCTGCAGTGGGGTGGGGTCCGGCCTCGGCCGCATCAGCGCGGCGATCCGGCCGAGGGCGCTGTCGGCCCCGGTGGCGGTGACGACCGCGAGCGCCCTTCCCCGAAGCACGACGGTTCCGGACCGGACCGTCCTGCCGTCGGGGTCCGCTGCCGAGACCGCCTTGTCCACGGGCACGGACTCCCCGGTGAGCGCGGACTCGTCCACCAGCAGGCCCGCCGATTCGGTCAGGCGCGCGTCCGCGGCGACCACGTCCCCCTCGCCGAGCACGAGCACGTCGTGCGGGACCACGGCCGCGGACGGCACCTCACGGGGTCCGCCGTCGCGCATCACCCGCGCGCGCGGCGTGGAGAGCGCGGAGAGTGCCGCGACGGACTCCTCGGCCCGGACCTCCTGGACCACCCCGACGGTGGTGTTGACGACGACGACCAGGGCGATGACCACCGCATCCGGACGGTCGCCGATCGCGAGCGTGAGCACCACGGCCGCGAGCAGCACGGTGATCAGCGGATCCCGCAGCTGCGCCGCCACCCGGGCCCACAGCGGGACGCGCGGTTGCGCGGCCACCTCGTTAGGGCCGTACTCCGCCAGCAGCCGTGCGGCCTCGGCCGAGGTCGGTCCCGCCGGGGTCCGGTGCTCCCGTGCGACGGTGTTCACCGACGGTCCTCAGTCCGTGAAGAGATGGCGGGCGAGCACCGTGGCAGGGCCGTCCTCGTCGTGCCGGTAGTGGTGGATCTGTGCGTCCGGTCCCGGGAGGTACTCGGTCACCCGGCCGGTGTCCGACCAGCGCACGTCGTACGGCGGGCTTCCGTCGGCGTGGTGCAGGCCGACGATCTCGCCGTCCCGCCGCACCGCGCCCGGCCGGGTCCCGCGGACGATGACGCGGTCGCCGACCGCCGCTCTCGTGTTGCCGTTCATCTCGTCCTCCTCGGACGCGAGCCCAAGCTGCGCTTCCCCCTCCCCTGCTTTCCATGGCACCACCTTCGGCCCCACGGGGCAGGGGCCGATCGGCCCCGGTGGCGGGCCCGCCGGACCCTGGGTCGTCCGGTGGCGGCGTCGGAAGACTGGGGGTACGGCCGACGACCGGGCGGCCCCGCTCCGAGGAGGTGCGCCATGACCACGCAGCAGCGAACGGCCGCGCACACGTCGCTCCGCACCCAGGTCCGCCGCGCCTCCGGCCTCGACCGCAATCCGCTGTGCCGCCCGGTCGACCGGGCCCGGAGCCGCACGGCACTCGCCCTGCCGCTCGTCCTCGCGCTGCTGATCGCCGTCGGCGCGGCCGTGGCGGTGCTGGTCTTCCGGGTGGAGACGCAGGCCGAACAGGTGACGGCGAGGCACCGGCACGCCGTCACCGCGACGACCGTCGGCCCCGCGGTGACCGACGACCTCCGGACAGGAAGCGCCCGTGCCCATGCCCCGGCCCGATGGGCCTACCCGGTCGGGCCCGGCACCGGCACCGTCCAGGTGGCCGCGGGGACCCCGGTCGGTTCGACGGTGGCGATCCGGCTGGACGACAGCGGCGTTCCGGCAGCCGGGGCCCGGACCACCGCCGCAGTCCTCTCGGATGCCGGTGTCCTCGGCGTCGGAACGGCCACCGGCCTCGTCTCCCTCGCCGTCGTCGGATACACGGTGCACCGCCGCACCCTGGACCGCCGGGCCGAGCGGAGCTGGGAACCGGACTGGGAGCGGGTGGAGCCCCTCTGGTCCCAGCGCCGGTGAACCCGCCCCGGGGCGGGCCGGACCTCCGGGAGCCGGAGCGGGAGGATCGGATCGGCCGTCCCCAGGTCAGGCGTCCGCACTGCCTCCGTGGTAGTCGCACCAGAGCCGGTACGCCTCCACCGCGGTGGGCAGTGTGGGGAAGATACGCCCCTGACCGACGGACTCGGTCAGGCCGTACGCGTCCAGTTGGTCGCGCAGGTCCTGTTTGACGCGTGCCATGGCGAAGACGATGCCACGCCGGTCGAGTTCCCGGCGCAGCGCGTCCACCGAGTCCAGCGCGGTGATGTCGACCTCGACGTTGGCCTCGGTGTTGAGGACGAACCACCGCACCGGGGCCGTCCCGTCGGCGGCGGCCAACGCCCTGCGGCGGAAGTCCTCGGCGTTGGCGAAGAACAGCGGGGAGTCGTAGCGGTACACCACCAGGCCGGAAATGGTGCGGGCCTTCGAGTAGTCGTCGACGTCGTGCATGCCGGCCAGACCGGGTACCAGTCCCTGGACCGCGTCGTGCGGTCGCGCCACCCGGCTCAGCAGTTCGGTCACCGACAGCGCCACGGCCACCAGCACGCCGTAGAGGATGTCCAGGGCGAGGACGCCGGCCGTACAGGCGATCGCCAGCACCAGTTCCCGTCGGCGGAAGGAGGCCAGCCTGCGGAAACCCGCCAGGTCGATCATCCGCACGGCGGCGAACACCACGACGGCACCGAGCACAGGCACCGGCAGGTCTCCCAGCAGCGGGCCGAGGAAGAGGAGCACCGCGAGGACGCACGCGCCGGCGGCCAGCGAGTAGACCTGGGTGCGTCCGCCCGTCGACCTGGCGAGCGCGGTCCGGCTGGCGCTGCTGCTGACGGGGAACCCGGAAAGGAAACCTGTGCCGAGATTCGCGCTGCCCAGGGCGAGCAGCTCCTGGTCGGCGTCGAGGCGCTCCCCGCTGCCCTCTGACGCGAAGGCCCGCGCGGTGAGGATCATGTCGGTGTAGCCGACCAGGAGGACGCCGACGGCGGGCAGCACCAGCCGGTCCAGCTCGCCCAGGTCCGGCCAGGAGAAGCGGGGGAGCCCGCCGGGGATCGCTCCGATCGTGTCGATGCCGTGCTGCTCCAGGTCGAACGCGGCCACCGCCGCCGTACCCAGGACGACTGCCAGCAGGGGCGCGGGCAGCCGAGGGACGTGGTGCGCCGCGGTGAACAGGAAGAGCAGGGTGACGGCGCTCAGAGCGGTGGTGGCCGCGTTCGCCTCGGGCAGGTGCCGGGCGAAGGACCACAGCTGTGGAAGGAAGCGCTCACCCGTCACAGGGACACCTGTGAGTCGCTTCAGCTGATCACCCATCATGATCAGGGCGACCCCGGCCAGATAGCCGATCAGGACGGGCTTCGAGAGCAGGTCGGCGACGAAGCCGAGCCGCAGCGCCCACGCCATCAGACACAGGCCTCCGACCACGACGGCCAGCGTCGCGGCGAGGACGGCGTAACGTCCGGGGTCCCCGCTCGCGAGCGGTCCGACCACGGTGGCAGTCATCAGCGCGGTCGTCGACTCGGGTCCGACCGACAGCAGCCGGGACGAGCCGAGAAGCGCGTACACCCCGATCGCCGGCAGGATCGCCCACAGGCCCGCGACCGGCGGCAGGCCCGCGACCCCGGCGTAGGCCATGACCTGTGGAACCAGGTACGCCGCGACCGTCAGACCGGCCACCACGTCGCCACGCAGCCGACCCCGCCGGTAACCCCTGAGCACGGTCGCTCCCGGCGCCGCGGGCACGAAACGGCGCCGGGACCGGCCCGTGCCGTCGCCGTGGCGCGCCATGGATCTCCTCCCACCGCGAAGTCCGACCACGCCCGACCGCCGGAGTGCGGTCGTGACCGCCGTTCGCCCGGTACGGGCGCGGCTTCACATCTGATCACGCGCCGGCTTCTTCTCCGTGCGGGTGTTCGCCGCCGTGACCGCGCGTCGGCCTCCTCGGCGCGGTACCAGGCCGGCGGCCGCGAGGAGGCAGGCGGGCGACGCCCGAACGCCGACCCATGGAGTACGGCCTGTTGGGCGTCCGGCTCAGTCGTAGGGGACGACCGCGACCGGGCACTTCACGTGGTGGATGGCGGCGTGTGCCACCGGGCCGATGTGGGCGCCGATCGGTGAGCGCCGGATCCGGCGGCCGACCACGAGGAGGGCGGCGCCGGCCGAGGCCTCGACGACACCGGCCGCCGCGTTGTCGCGGACGAGCGTCGCGTTCACGGTCACCTGGGCACAGCGCGACCTCCACGGGGCGAGCGTGTCCGTGAGCCGTCGCTGCTCGACGGCGGCCAGCTCCCCGTACATGCTGCCGACGGCGGCGAGCGCCGTGTACTCGCTGCTGATCGGTGGCACCCAGGTGTGGACGACCCGGAGGTGCGCCGAGCGGAGCCCGGCGGCCTCGAAGGCGAAGGCGATGACGTCGTCGCAGGGGTGCTTGAGGTCGAGACCGAGGACGACGTCGCCGTCGGCGGCATCCGGCGGCGCGGTCGCCTCTCCGTCCTCCTCCGCCCGGACCAGCACGACCGGGCACCGCGCCCGGCGCAGCACCTCCTGGCTCACCGAGCCGACCAGGAAGCCGCGGACGGTGCTCAGCCCGCGCGAGCCGAGGACCAGCACGGTGGCGTTCCGTCCGGCCGCTTCGAGAGCCTCGGCCGGATCCTGGTGGACGTGGGCCGAGGTGATTCCGGCGCCGGCGGTGAGGACGGCCCGGAGCTCCGTTTCCTTCGCGGCCAGCTTCTTCCGGCTCCAGCTGATCGCGTCGTCGCTACCGAGGACGTCGGTCCTCGGCCACGGCCAGGCCTGGACGAGTTCGAGCGGCAGTCCGCGGAGGAGCGCCTCGCGGGCTCCCCAAGCGGCCGCGGCCACGCTCTCGGGCGAGCCGTCGAAGCCCACCACGATCGGTCCGTTCACAGGGCCCTCCAGGGTCGGGGCGTGGGTCATCGGGGACGGCGGCGGTCGGTCCGACACGGGCCCGGCCCTCGCGCGGGCCGACGACCGCTCCCGGCCGGGGCCGTCATGGTCCTGAGCCGATGTGGAGCGTGGTCCCTCCTTCCATGGTGGGGCAGGCGATGCGCGGCGGCATGGCCTGGCGACCTTCTTGAACGGCGGGCCGGGCCGGGCGGCACAAGGTCGGCGCTGGTCGGTGGGGCAGTGCCTCAGGCGGGTGTGCCGCGGACGACGACCACAGGGCAGTGGGCGTGTTCCACACAGTGCCTGCTCACGGAACCGAGCAGGGTGCCCGCAAAGCCTCCCAGGCCCCTTGTTCCGACGACCAGGAGGCGGGCCCGGCGGGAGGCCTCCAGGAGGACGTCGGCGGGGTGGCCGTACTCGGTCCGTTGCCGGACCGGTACCGGAGGGCGTGTGGTGTCGGTTTCCTTCTTGACCGCGTCCGCCAGGGCGAGGCGGGCCGCCTCCTCGATCTCCGGGCCGGGGATCGACAGTCCCCAGCCGCTCAGCGGGGGGTAGTCCCAGGCGGCCAGGGCCTCCACCGGCGAGCCGCTCAGGCGGGCGAATTCCAGGGCCCAGCGCAGTGCCGCCGCCGAGGACGGCGATCCGTCGACGCCGACGACGACGGCCCGGGTGTTCTCCTGCGTGGTCTCCATGGTGCGAACCTCCAATGGCGATGTGGGATCTCGGCGACGCGGCATGCGAAGTGACTGGGCCGACCGGTCGGTGAGGGACACGACAGCTGACAGGGCCGGCGGGTCAGTCCTGTCACCGTGTCCCTCAGACCGTGTCGGCGCGGACCACGACGACCGGGCACCGCGCGTGCTGTACGCAGTGCTGGCCGACCGATCCGAGAAGCGCTCCGGCGAAACCGCCGCGGCCCCGACTGCCCACCACGAGCAGATCGGCCCCGTGCGACCTCTCCACCAGCACCTCGGAGGCGTTGCCGAGGACGGCTGTCTCCCGGATCCGCACCGGTCGGACGTCGCCGGTCGCCTCGCCGACGGCTTTCGCGAGTACCTTCTCGGCGGCATGGCCGAGTTCCCGGTCGACCGACATCGGAGCGCGCCCGTACACCGTCGGGAGCGTCCAGCAGAGGACCGCCTCCACCGTGGCACCGGTCAGCCGCGCCTGCTCGACGGCCCACCGCAGCGCCTTCTGCGACGAGGGCGACCCGTCCACTCCGACCACGATGCCGCCCGCCACCGGAGTGCCCTGATCCATGGCTCACCTCGCTCACCGACTGTGCCGAGCAGCCGAAGCCGCCGAAGGTACGGCGCCCTGTCTGTTCCACTCTCCGCCCTCCACGTGCCTCGTGCACGGCCGGTCGACTCTCGCGGACTTCCCGCCCCGGAGGGACGATGAAGGTGTCCGAGAACGCACCGCTCCGGCACCCGCTGACGGCGGCGCGTCACTCCGGAGGTGATCGCCGTGGCCACCGCCACCCCGCCGCCCGTTCGGGTGGAAGCCCGGCTCGACCTGCCGCTCTCGCGCTGGCTCTGGCTCGTCAAGTGGATCCTGGCCGTCCCGCACTGGATCGTCCTCTGTTTCCTGTGGGTGGGCTTCGTGCTGCTCACCGTGGTCGCGTTCTTCGCGATCCTGTTCACCGGTCGGTACCCGCGCGGGGTGTTCGACTTCAACCTGGGCGTGTTGCGCTGGTCGTGGCGGGTGTCCTACTACGCCTGCGGAGGCCTGGGCACCGACCGGTATCCGCCGTTCAGCCTCGGTGAGGAGCCCGACTACCCGGCCACGCTGTACGTCGCCCGGCCGGGCGAGCTCTCCAGAGGGCTGGTACTGGTGAAGTGGTGGCTGCTGGCTCTGCCGCAGTACCTCGTCGTCGGACTCTTCGTGGGCGGATACCACGAAGGCTGGGGCGGTGGCGGGCTGATCGGACTGCTGACACTGTTCGCGGGGCTGGCGCTCGCCGCCACCAGGCGTTACCCGCCGGGCCTCTTCGACCTCGTCGTCGGCCTCAACCGCTGGGTGTTCAGGGTGGCGGCGTACGCGGCCCTGATGACCGACTCCTACCCGCCGTTCCGGCTGGACCAGGGCAGTCTCGATCCGGCGGCCCGGGACACCATGTGACACGGACGATACGGTTCTTGTGGCGTGTGGGCCGGGCCGGAGCCGATCATGATTCGGTCTCCGACTCCTCGACGTCGACCCGTTCTCCGTACACGTGGCCCTCCGCGCTCCCTCGCCCTGTCCGTGCCCGTCATCGGGCGCGAACACACCGTGCTCGCCGAGCAGGACTTCGGAACCCTGTTCCTGCGGCCGGCCGCTTGCGACCCCGGCACTCCCACCCGGCCCGCCCGCCGGGGCCGGTCGGCCCTGGCCCCGGGCGGCGGCGCGCGCGGAGGCTGGAATGGTTCGACGAAGGCCCGAGGAGGCTGCCATGTCCACTGCTCCTGTCCCGCGCGCCGGGACCGAGGCGGCTCTGCTCGCCGACGGGACCACCGTCCGGATCCGCACGATCACGGCCGACGACCGGAAGGCCGTCCTCGGCCTCTACACCACCGGCCTCTCGGACGAGAGCCGGCGGATGCGCTTCTTCGGCGTCAGCCGCACCGCACCCCGGACGGCCACCGACCGCCTGTGCGGGCCGCCGCGCGACGGCCTGCTGACACTCGGAGCCTGGGTCGGCGACGTACTCGTCGGCGAAGCGGACTGCGAGCTGCTGGACGAGCCGCCGCAGACCGCGGAACTGGCCCTGGTGGTCGCCGACCACTGGCACCACCGGGGTGTTGCCACACTCCTCCTGGAACACCTGATCCACGCCGCCCGGCAACGCGGGGTGCGCTTCTTCGAGGCCGACGCCCTGACCGGCAACCGCTCCGTGCACAAGGTCTTCGCGGACCTCGGCCTTCCCGTCCGGCGTCGCTACGAACAGGGCGAGGTCCGGGTCCGGGTCCCCCTGGACGAGTCCGACGAGCACTACCGCGAGGCTGTCGACGAACGGGGGCGCCGGGCCGACGTGGCCAGCCTCGCCGCGCTGCTGCGCCCGGCCTCGGTCGCCGTGGTCGGCGTGTCCCGCAGGGAGGGATCGGTCGGCCGGGCTGTCCTGGACCGGATCCGGAACGGCGGATTCACCGGTCCCGCCTGGGCGGTCAACCCCGCCGCCGACTCGATCGCGGGCGAGCCGGCGTACCCGTCCGTCGGAGCGCTCCCCGGGGTTCCGGATCTCGCGGTGCTCGCCGTCCCGGCCGCCGCCGTACCCGCCGTCGCCGAGGAGTGCGGCCGGGCCGGCGTTCGCGCGCTGCTGGTCCTCACCGCCGGGCTCGGCGCCGAACAGGCCGGGCAACTGCTGCACAGCTGCCGACGCCACAGCATGCGCCTGGTCGGGCCGAACAGCCTCGGCATCGCGCACACCGACCCCGCCGTCCGGCTGGACGCCGAGTTCGGCGGGGCCTTCCCGTTGCCGGGTACCGCCGGGGTGGCCGTGCAGAGCGGCGGGGTGGGGATCGCCCTGCTGGAACGGCTGGCCTGGCTGGGCGTCGGCGTGTCCGACTTCGTGTCCCTCGGCGACAAGTACGACGTCAGCGGCAACGACCTGCTCCGGTGGTGGGAGCAGGACGGCCGCACCGACCTCGCGCTGCTGCACCTGGAGTCCTTCGGCAACCCGCGGGCCTTCGCCCGCACGGCCCGCCGGGTCACCCGGCGGATGCCGGTGCTGACGGTCGACGCGGGCCGCTCGGAGGCCGGGCGCCGCGGAGCCGCCTCGCACACCGCGGCCGCCGCCACACCCACCGTCGTCCGCGAGACCCTGTTCCACCAGGCCGGCATCACCGCCACCCGCAGCATCGACGAACTCGTGGCGACCGCGGGCCTGTTGCACGCCCAGCCGCTCCCGGCGCCGCGCGGTGCGATCGCGGTGGTCTCCAACGCAGGCGGCATCGGCATCCTCGCGGCCGACGCCTGCGCCGACGCCGGACTCGAACTTCCGGAACTCCCGGGCGAGCTCGCGAGGTTGCTCCCGCCGGGCGCCAGTGTGCGCAACCCGGTGGACACCACGGCGGCGGTGCTTCCGGCCGAACTCACCCTGTTCCTCCGCGCACTGGAACGGGAGGAGGCCATCGACGCGATCCTGGTCTGCCTGGTGCCGACGGCCCTCGGAACCGCCCAGGGTCGCGATCCGTTGCGTGCCCTGCTGGAGGGCCCGGCCTCCAGGCCCGTCCCGCTGGCAGCCGTGCTGCTCGACCAGCAGGTGCCGATCAGCTACCTGACCTGTGCGGACGGAGGCGTGCTCCCGGCCTACTCGGACGTCGCCGCCGCGGCCCGGGCCCTCGCCCACGCTCGCGACCGCGCCCGCCTGCTGGCCGAACCGCCGTCACCCGAGGCCGATGCTCCGGGCTGCGACCGGGCTGTCGCCCGCAGCCTCGTCGACGGGTACCTCGACGCGCATCCGGAGGGCGGCTGGCCGGACCCGCTCACCACCGCCGACCTGCTGGAGAGCTACGGACTCCCGCTGATCACCTCGGTCTGGGCGCGCGACGAGCACACCGCGGTCGTCACCGCGGCGGGCCTCGGCCGGCTCGGGCACGAGGGCAAGGCCGTGCTCAAGGCGTACTGGCCGGGGCAGGTGCACAAGAGCGAGGCCGGGGCGGTCCGCACCGGCCTCGCCGGGGAGAGCGAAGTGCGTTCCACCTACCGGGAGTTCGCCCGTTCCTTCGGTGCGAGGCTGGCCGGTGCCGTGGTCCAGCCGATGGCCGCACCCGGAGTCGAACTGCTCGCGGGCGTGGTCCAGGACCGGATCTTCGGCCCGCTCGTCGTCCTCGGCGCGGGCGGCACCGCCACCGAGGTCCTGGCCGACCGCACGGCCCGACTGGCCCCGCTCACCGAGCGCGACCTCACCACGATGGTCACCGACCTCCGTACGGAGCGCCTGCTGGCGGGCCGCGGAGGCACGCCGCCGGTCGACCTCGCCGCCGTACGGTCCGTACTCGCCAGGCTGTCCCGGCTGGCCACCGACCTCCCCGAACTCGTCGAGGCCGACCTCAACCCGGTAATCGCCCGCCCCGACGGCGCCGTGTGCGTCGACGCCCGGATCCGCCTCGAACCCCGGCCCTCCTACGACCCCTACCTGCGGCGGTTGCGCCGCCCGGCACCCGTCGCGGAGAGGTCGGCGCGGTGACGCACGGTGCCCCGGACGGGCGACACCGTCCCCGTTACCGGCATCGACGCGGCCGAAGGCCGTGACTCGGAGGACGCGCCCGTCGATGCGCCCGCGCGCCACCCCCCTCCTCCCGCCGGTCCGGCTACCCCGGGACCAGCACGGCGACTCCGGTGACGCGGTCGGCGGCGAGGTCCGCGAGCGCCGTGTCCGCCTGCCGCAGCGGGTACCGGCGGACTCGGACGACCGGACGGGTCCGGGCCGCCTCCGCCAGGTAGGCCGCCCCGTCGGCGCGCGTGTTGGCGGTGACGCTGCGCAGCGTGCGTTCCTGGAACAGGTGCCGCCGGTAGTTCAGCGCCGGGATGTCGGTGAGGTGGATCCCGGCCACGGAGAGCGTTCCACCGCGGTCGAGTGCCGCCAGGGCGACCGGCACCAGTCCGCCCACCGGCGCGAAGAGGACGGCGGCGGCCAGCGGTTCCGGGGAGGGATCGTAGGAGTCGCCGGCGAACTCGGCGCCCAGGTCGAGGGCCAGTCGCCGGGCTGCGGGGGCGCGGGTGAACACGGCCACCCGGCCTCCCCGGGCGAGGGCGAGTTGGGCGGTCAGGTGCGCGGAAGCGCCGAAACCGTAGATGCCCAGGAGACCGCCCGGCGGCAGTTCGGCCCGCTCCAGCGCCCGATAGCCGATGATTCCGGCGCACAACAGCGGAGCGAGCTCCTCGGCGGGCCGGTCCTCGTCGAGGTGGTAGGCGTAGTCGGCATCGGCGGTCAGGCGGTCGGCGTAACCACCGGGCCGGTCCCAACCGGTGTAGCGCGAGTCGGGGCAGAGGTTCTCGCGGCCGTTCCGGCAGTGGCCGCAGGCGCCGCAGGTGCCCGCGAGCCAGGCCACTCCGGCCCGCTCCCCGACGGCGAACCCGTCGACGCCGGTGCCGACCGCCCGTACGCGCCCGACGGCCTCGTGTCCGGGCGTGCACCGGGTCGCTCTGGGCGGAAGATCCCCCTCCGCGAGGTGGAGGTCCGTGCGGCACACCCCGCACGCCTCGACCTCCACCAGGATCTCGTGCGGCCCGAGTGCCTCCAGTGGTCGGCGCTCCCACACCAGCGGCCCGGTGGTGGCGTCGTTCACCGGGCCTGGCCGATCGACGACCCAGGCACCGGTGTCCGCATGCAGTGCCGCGGTGCTGTTCATCGCGTTTTCCTTCCCACGTCGGGTCGCCAGGGCGGTTGTTCGAGCACAGCCCCGGCTGAGCGGACCGCCCGGGCCAGTGCGGTCCGGGAGGCGGGGGAGCCGTTCACTCCGACAACGATCCGGTTCCGTCCGGTCGCCGGTGGTGCAGTCGGCCGCCCTACTGGACGAGTACCCGTTCACCGGGGCGTGGGACGGCAGCCGTCCAGTCGAGTTCGCGGTCGATGCGGTCGCGCAGTTCCGCCGAGCCGTCGGGCTCGCCGTGGACGAGGTACACCGCGCTGGGCGGGGGTGCTTGGCGCAGCCAGTCGACGATCTCCGCCGGGCCGAACCGGCCCTGCGGTCCTGGGCCGAACCGGCCCTGCGGTCCTGGGCCGAACCGGCCCTGCGGTCCTGGGCCGAACCGGCCCTGCCGGCGGGGACCGTCCGGCCCTGTCCGGCGGTGGCGCGCAGGCGGACAGTGAAGGCAGGCCCCGGTCGGGGCCCGACCGCGGACTCCGAGGAGGAATGAGGACGATGCAGCACCGCAGCGTCAACGACGTGATGACCCGTGAGGTCGTCACCGCCCGGCCCGGCACGCCGTTCAAGGAGATCGCGGAGCTGTTCCACCGCAACGACATCACCGCGATCCCGGTACTGGACGACCAGGGCCGGCCGCTCGGGGTGGTCTCCGAGGCCGACCTGATCCGCAAGGCGGCCGTGCTGCCCGACCCCGAGGGGCACTACCCGGGCCGCTGGCTCGACGCCGCGGACCGGGCCCGGGCCGAGGCGGAGACGGCCGGTGGGCTGATGACGAGCCCGGCCGTCACCGCCCGCGCCGGCTGGACGGTCGCCGAGGCCGCCCGGGCGATGGACAAGCACCGGGTCAAGCGCCTCGCGGTGGTCGACGAGGCCGGGCGCCTGGTCGGCATCGTGAGCCGCCGCGACCTGCTGCAGGTGTTCCTGCGGCACGACGCGGCCGTCCGGGAGGAGATCGTCCACGACATCCTCGACCGGACCCTCGGGCTCGCGCCCGACGCCGTCCGGGTGACCGTCACGGACGGGGTCGTCTCGCTGACCGGACGCCTGCCCCGACGCAGCCTGATACCCGTCGCGGAGCGGCTCTGCCGCGCCGTGGACGGCGTCGTCGCCGTCCACCGCACGCTCGACTGGACCGAGGACGACACCGACCCCCGGCTCGAACACCCCCGCGCCTACCGCGCGGCAACCTAGGAGGCCGTCATGACCCGCACACCGGACACCGTCGCCGACGTCATGACCCGCGCGGTCGTCGCCGTCGGCCGCGACGCCGACTTCCGCGAGGTCGCCGAGACCCTGCGACGCTGGCAGGTCAGCGCCGTCCCGGTGCTGACCGGGGACGGCAGGGTCATCGGCGTCGTCTCGGAGGCGGATCTGCTCATCGCCCGGGACCGCGACGGCGAACGGGCCGATGCCCTGACAGCCGGACGGATGATGTCCGTCCCCGCTGTCACCGTGCACCCGGGCAGCCCGCTCGCCGAGGCGGGCCGGGTGATGGCCCGCGGCCACCTCAAGCGGCTCCCGGTGGTCGACGGCGAGGACTACCTGGTCGGCGTCGTCAGCCGCGGCGACCTGCTCAAGGTCCATCTCGCGGACGACCGGGACCTCGCGGACCGGGTGCGGTTCGAACTGGCCGCCGCCCTCGGCCCGGCCACCGCCGTCGAAGCCGGTGTCCACGCCGAGGACGGCCGGATCACGCTCTCCGGAACCCTGCCGGACGCGCTGTCGGTACCGGTGCTGGAACGGCTGGTACGGTCCGTGCCCGGCGTCGTCGGGGTCGAGGTCCGGCTGGGCGCCCCGGCGTGACCCGACCGGGCACGGTGCTCCCGCCGCTCCCCGCTGCGGAGTCCGGCCGCAGGACCGAGAATCGGTGACATGACCGGTTCCGCCACCGGGCGGCCGGGCGTGGCGAGGGAGCAGCCCGATGGACACGACCGATGCCGCCCGGGCGCCGCGGCCCGTCCAGGTCTTCCTGCTCGACGACCACGAGGTGGTCCGGCGCGGCGTGCGCGACCTGCTGGACGCCGAGCCGGACCTCGAAGTCGTCGGGGAGGCGGCCACGTGTGCCCAGGCCCTCGCCCGGGTGCCGGCACTGCGTCCGGACGTGGCGGTCCTCGACGTGCGGCTGCCGGACGGCGACGGTGTGACCGTCTGCCGGGAGCTGCGGGACGGAATGCCCGGGCTGGCGTGCCTGATGCTGACCTCGTTCGACGACGACGACGCGCTGCTCGACGCGATCATGGCCGGCGCCGCCGGCTACGTTCTGAAACAGGTCAAGGGCACCGACCTGCTCAGCGCGGTCCGGACGGTCGCCTCCGGCCAGTCCATGCTCGACCCCGCCACCACCCGCAAACTGATGGAGAGCCTGCGCCACCACGAGCAGTCCCCGACCGAGGCGGCGCTGGCTCAGCTCACCCCCCGGGAACACGAGATCCTCGTCCTGGTGGGCGAGGGGAAGACCAACCGCGAGATCGGCCGGGAGCTCTACCTCGCGGAGAAGACGGTGAAGAACCACGTCTCGCGGCTGCTCGCCAAGCTGGGCGTGGAGCGACGCCTCCAGGCCGCCGTCCTCGCGGCACACGCGGACCCGCCCCCCGAATCCGGGCAGCCGCACTCGAATTCGGCCTGACCCCGGGGAGCCGGTCGGGCCACGGGCGAGGGCCGACCGGCCCAAGCGCCCGTCGGGCCGCCGAAGCAGGGTGGAGACGAGGCGAAGAGCCTCACAGCCCGGACCGGCCACCGAGCCGGTGTCAACCTTCCGGAGGCGGCCATGTCCACCATCGCCCTCGATGCCGCCGCTTTGGAGAGCCTCGTCTCCGCGGCGGTCGCCGCGCCCTCGATCCACAACAGCCAGCCGTGGCGCTTCGGGCTCCGGCCGGAGACCTCGACGCTGGAGGTCTGGGCCGCCGGGGAGCGGGCCGTTCCGGCGACGGACCCGACAGGACGGGCCCTGCACATCTCCGTCGGCGCGGCCGTGCTCAACCTGAGGGTCGCGGCCAGGCACCTCGGTTGGGCCCCGGAGGTGCGGTTGCTGCCGGATCCGGCCGATCCCGACCTCCTGGCCGCAGTCCGTCTGGACACCTCGGCACGGGTCCAGGTGCCCGGTGCCGAAGCGCTCTACACGGCGATCTGGCGCCGCCACTCGATCCGGACGCCCTTCTCCGGCGACCCAGTCCCGCCGGCGGTGCTCGACGAACTCGTGGTGGCGGCCCGGGAGGAGGACGCCCACCTCGAACTGCCCGGACACGAGGAGACGGCCCGCCTCCTGAGCCTCACCGCGGAGGCCGAGCGGCGCGGCACCGGCGACGCCGGCCGGCGGGCCGAGAGCCGGAACTGGGTCCACAGCGGTGAACTGCTGCCCTACGGCATCCCCGCCCGGGCACTCGGCCCGAAGGACCGGGACGGGCACCTGCCCATGCGCGACTTCACCGCCCTGCGTCCCCTGGAGCACCGCACCGCCGCCACCTTCGAGCGTGAACCGCGGATCGCCGTGCTGGTCACCGATCGCGACGCGCGCGCGGACTGGCTGCGTGCCGGACTCGCCCTGGAGCACGTGCTGCTGGCGGCCACCGTGCGCGGCGTCCGCGCGTCCCTGTTCCACCAGGCGATGGAGTGGCCGTACCTGCGATGGGCCACCCGTGAGCCGCACCGTGGCCCCGGCCACGTCCAGATGCTGATCCGCCTCGGTTACGGCCCCGAGGGCACCCCCACGCCGCGCCTGGCCGTCCGCGATGTCCTGGAGCCGGGCGCCTAGGGCGTCGGCAGCGGCACCCGCCAGACCAGTTCGGTGCCGCCCCCGGGTCGGCGGTCGGCGGTGAAGGTACCGCCCAGGGCCGTGGCCCGTTCGGCGAGGTTCGTCAGGCCGCTGCGCCGTCCGCCCTCAGGCAGCCCGACCCCGTCGTCGGTGACGGTGAGCGTGAGGTCCGCCCCGGCGGTGAGGGAGACCTGCACGGAACCGGCGCTCGCGTGCCGGGCGGCGTTGGAGAGCGCTTCCTCCAGGACCGCCACCGCGGCGTCGGCGACAGGTCCGGGAACGGTGACGTCGAGCAGACCGGTCATCCGCACGGCCGGAGTGAAGCCGAGCGTCCGCGCCGCCCGCTCGACCGTCTCCGTCACCCGCCCGCGCAGACCCGAGGCGGCCGGGCCGGTGGTCCGCAGGCGCAGGCCGAAGATGGTGGCGCGGATGGTCCGGGCCGTCTCGTCCAGGTCGTCGATGGCCCGCAGGACACGGTCGGCGGCCTCGGGGTGCTCGATGAAGCGGGTCGCTCCCTGGAGGGTCATGCCGGTCGCGAAGAGCCGCTGGACGGCCAGGTCGTGGAGGTCCCGGGCGATCCTGTCGCGGTCCTGGAGCAGGGCGATCTGCTCGGAGTCACGGCGCCGTTCGGCGAGTTCCATCGCCACCGCGGCCTGGCCGGCGAAGCCCAGCAGCGGCCCGGACTCGTCTTCGCCGAACAGCGGGGAGCCGGCCGCCCGGGCGAGCATCAGCACACCCCGGACGCCGTGCTCGTCCGTGCCGATCGGCACCGCGACGGCCGGACCCAGGCCCTCCCAGCGCGGGGGACTGGCCGTGATCCTCGGATCCGTCTGCACGTCCGCGCTCGTGACCAGCCCACCCGTGAGGATCGCGGCCCCGACGAAGGAGCCCCGCACCGGGACCACGAGGTCCTGGTGCTGACGCTCGCCCAGACCGACGGCGATCCGGACCTCCAGCTCGTCGGTCGCCGGGAGCGGCCGGGCGACCACGGCCAGGTCCGCACCGGAGATCTCGGTGGCTTGCGACACCAGGAGGTCGAGCACCTCGGGCTCCGGGCTGCCGGACAGCAGCTTGCTGGTGACCTCCGCACTCGCCGCCAGCCATCGCTCGCGCAGTCGGCCCTGCGCGTAGAGCCGGGCGTTGTCGATGGCCACCCCGGCTGCGACAGCGAGGGTCGCCAGCACCGATTCGTCCTCCGCGTCGAAGCCGGCGCCTCCGCGCTTCTCGGTCAGGTAGAGGTTGCCGAACACCTTGCCGCGGATCCGGATCGGCACGCCGAGGAAGGTGCTCATGGGCGGATGGTCGGCCGGGAAGCCGTAGGAGGCCGGATGGTCGGCGATCCGGTCGAGCCGCAGTGGTTCGGGGTGGCGGATCAGCTCACCCAGCACACCGTGTCCGGACGGGAGGTCCCCGATCCGCTTCACCTGGTCCTCGCTGACCCCGACCGGGATGAACTGCGACAGTCGCCGGTCGTCCCCGACGACTCCCAGCGCGCCGTACTCGGCGTCCACCAGGGTCACGGCCGCCTCCACGATGTGCCGCAGGGCCTGGGAGAGCTCCAGGTCGCGGCCGACCGCGAGGACCGCCTCCAGGAGGCTGTGGATCCGGTCGCGGGTCCCGCGCGCCGCGTCCAGCCGCGCCTGGAGCTCGTCGAGGAGTTCGTCCAGTCGCAGCCGGGGTACCTGCGTGGCACCCACCGGATCGGCGTCCACGGCATTCCTCCACGGGTGTCGCCCGAATCCCCTCACCAGCGTAGACATCCCGTCCTCGGCCTGCCGACCGCTGTCGCCCGCGGAACGGGGCCGATCACCGGCCGCCGCGTCGGGCGCGGCCGAGCCGCCGGCGCCGGGCCGCGGCGGCGCTGATGGTGGGTGACCTCACACCGGTACGACCACCACCGGGCCCCGCGCGTGCTGGACGACCGCCTGGCTGGTCGATCCGAGCCGGCCGATCGCACCACCGGGCTCCCCCCGGCGGCCCACCACGACGAGTCCGTGCCGCTCCGACAGCGCCACCAGTTC
This sequence comes from Kitasatospora purpeofusca, assembly GCF_036010405.1. Classification (NCBI taxonomy): domain Bacteria; kingdom Bacillati; phylum Actinomycetota; class Actinomycetes; order Kitasatosporales; family Streptomycetaceae; genus Kitasatospora; species Kitasatospora purpeofusca. The sequence continues at coordinate 8,938,076 of NZ_CP108561.1, forward strand.
CTTCGCGGCCCCGGAGTGGACGACCGAGGTGGTGACCGGCACGTCCGGGAAGCGCTCGCGCCGGCCCGCCAGGACCTCGGCCAGCAGTCGTTCGTGTTCGGCCCCGACGTGTGCCTTCTCGTACACCGGGGGAACGTCGTGTCCGGAGACCAGGACCAGCGGGTAGCTCCAGGTGTGCAGCACCAGCAGTGGCCAGGACTGCCGCCGGGCCGTTTCGAAGGCGTACTCGAGCACCGGGCCCTCGCCGTCCTTGCCTTCCGCTCCCACCACCACTCCGCGCTCCACGGGTGCGGCGTCGCGGACCACGGCCACCGGGCAGGGCGCATGGGCGGCCGCGTACAGAGTGGTCGAGCCGACGAGCAGGCCGGCGAACCCACCGGACCCTCGGGAACCGACCACGAGAAGTGCGGCATCCGTTGCGGCGTCGGTCAGTGCTTCGCGCGCCGCCCCGTCGACCAGCTCGGCCACGACGGTGAGTCCGGGGTGCTCGCCTGTGACCCGGGTCCACTCCCGGTCCAGGACCTGTGCCTCGTCCTCGGAGGCGCCTCCGGACCGGGCGTGGAAGAGTCGTAGAACGGCCTTCCGGGCCAGAGCCTCGGCGGCGGCCCAGTCGACAGCCGCCCGATTGGGTCCCGACGGATCCACGCCCACCACGACGGAACGGTTCATCGTCGGCACCTCCGTGCTCCGCAGCCGTGCCCAGACTCAGGCTATGCCATTCGGCCACCGAGCACCCGCCGTCGCGGGTCGGCTTCGTGGACGTCGGCAGGCGGAGGCGGCCGACGTCCGTGGTGACCGGGGCCGATGGTCGCAGAGGGGTTCGTCGAGGCGATGAACGGTGAGCTGACCGTGGACGAGGCCTCCGGAGGAGGGACGTCCTTCGTGATCACTCTCGGCCGGGCGGGCGGACGAGGATGATCAGCGCACGCCGACGGGCCGGGGGTGGATGTGTCGGGTGCCGGGGTGGCCGACCGCGAAGGGGAGCGGTGCGCCGCTGCGGGCGCTGAACTCCAGCCGCTCCAGCAGCTCGGAGGGGGAGACGGCGACGACGGGGCAGGTCGCGTGCGCTTGGCAGTGGCCGAGGACGGAGCCGGGCAGCAGTCGGCCGATGCGGCCGTGCCGGCCGGTGCCGATCACCAGCCGGTCCTCCGGTCCGGTGACGGCGGCGACCAGGGCGGGTCCGGCGTTGCCCCGGACGGTGAGGGGGTGGATGACGAGGTCGGCGGGGTAGCCGTCGAAGGCGCCTCGGGCGAACCCGCTCGCCGCGAGTCCGCGGTGGCCGCCCCAGGTCCCGGCGGTCCAGTGCGGCTCGCCGCCGCGGGCCGCGGCGCCGGAGCGCAGCGCGAAGCGGTCGATCCTGCCCAGGTCGCCCGGGCCGATCGGGCGGACCCAGCCGCGGATGTGCGGCGACACGGTGCGCGGGCGCTCCCGCCCGACGTACACCACCCGCACCCACGGGGTGACATGGGTGAAGGTACGGCCCAGCAGCGGGAGGAAACGGTCCGGGGCGTGGAACTGGCCGCGCCCGAACCCGGCCAGGACGGCCGGGTCGAGCCGGGCCGGGTCGCCGTGCAGCAGCCGTTCCGACCCGCAGTGCACCAGCATCGCGCCGACCGCACCGGGATCGTCCACCCATCGGCCGCCGTGGCCGCTCTGCTCGACATGGGCGGCGAGGACGGTGGCCCCCGGACGCTCGGGGGAGAACCGGTCGGTGGACGGTTCGGTGGACCGGTCGGTGGACCGGAGGACAGTGGCGGGGGCGGTCACGGAAGCGGGCACCCGCCCAGTACCGCGCACCGGACGGCCACCCCGGCCGGTTGTTGACGGAAGTCTGACGGTGAGCGCCACGGCGCTGACGCGGCCTTGGCGGCGGCCGGGGTGCGGTCGGCCGCGGCACGCGTCAAGACCGCGTTCGGATCATGGTCGGCCCCGTCAGAAACCCGTCAAGGCCGGCCGGACCTACCGCCCGGTGGGGCTTGGCTGGAACCCGGCTGGAGACAGCCGGGGACGAACGAACGAGCCACGTCAACCACGGCGGAGCGAGGAGCAGGACATGAACGGCAGCCACCTGAACGACGAGCGGCCCCTGGGCCGTGTGGTGGTCGGCGTCAGCGGCTCCCTGGGCAGCCTGGCCGCCCTGCACCGCGCGGTCGCCGAGGCCCGCCGCACGGGGGCCGAACTTCTCCCCGTCCTCGCCTGGGAGCCGCCCGGCGGAGAGCTGGGCTACCGCCGCTCCCCGTGCCCGCCGCTGCTCGCGGTCGTCCGGGACGACGCCGACCAGCGCCTGCGCGACGCCCTGGACACGGCCTTCGCCGCCGTCGACCCCGATGTGCCGATGCAGCCGCTGGTGGTCCGAGGCGAGCCCGGGCCGTCGCTGGTGCACATCGCCGACCGCCCCGACGACCTCCTTGTGGTCGGTCGTAGCGGCGGCCCGCTGCGTCGCCGACTGAGGCCGTCGGTGACGGCCCACTGCACGCGGAAGGCCGGCTGCGCCGTCCTCACCGTCCCGCGGCCGGAGCTCCAGCACGACCTGGAGACACTGCACCGTCGCAACCACTGGCACCTGCCGCTCGACTCGGCGCCCGAGCTGCTCCGGACGAAGGGGTAGCCCGCCGTTCGCCCGATCGTCGCGGGTGCCGGTGCCGCCCCGGACGGAGGCGGCAGCGGCACCCGCGTGCCGGCCCCGGAACCGGACCGTCACCGGCCCCGGGGGCCCGGGGCCCTGCGTCGGTCGCGGCCGAGCAGGATGTTGAAGCCGGCCCTGGTGGTGGCGAGCACGACGCGGTCCTCGGGACGGAGCAGGTAGCCGGGGTGCAGGTGCCAGTCCAGTTCGGGCTGGAAGAGCCGCAGCGAACCGTAGGAGCTCGTGGACGAGCCGTAGACGGCCGAGCGCCGGTTCCCTGGGGCGGTGGTGTCGCGGGCGATCACCCGCCACTGGCCGGGGTGGAACGCGGCGGCGACGGTCCGGCCCACCAGTTCGGGGTGGTCCCGGACGTCGACGGCGGTGAACAGCAGGACACCGCGTTCCACCGGCATCACGCCGAGGACGCGGGTACCCAACTTGCCCAGGCCGACCACGACCACGTGGTCCGAGAGCTCGCGCGGTGGCCGGAGCATGGTGGAGGCGGCGCGGAAGGCGCCCATGGCGTCGAGCACGGCGGCCAGCAGGACGGGGAGGAAGAGCAGTCCGGCGAGGCCCGCGGTGAGCTGCATCAGCGGTCGTCGGGCAGCAGTTGGGTGCCGCCCTCGCCCGGTGCCTCGGCGCTGTCCTCGCCGGCCGGGTCGTCGGCGGCGCCGCCGGACATCACGGCCAGGACGCAGAGGTCGGTGCTGCGGCGCGGTGTGCCGGCCGGCCGCTCCGCGGGGTGCAGCAGCAGGCCGTCGGCGGCGATGACGTGGGAGGAACCGTCGAAGGCGGCGGCGACCAGCTCCGGCGCGGCCGTGCCGACGTCGGAGAGCACGGTGGTCGAGACGTCGAGTGCGGGGCGGCCGAGGTCGAGGCCCGAGTTCGCAATCGGCCGACGGTCTCTCGGCGGCCCGCCGTTCCACTACGGGACCGCCCGGACGTTCTCCGGCCAGGTCGGTGGCGCCGTGGACGGCCTGACCGTCACCGTGGCCGGCTACAGTTGCCGGGACAACGGCTCGACCCATGCCTACGGACTCGTCATGGTGTCACTGCCGGAGCCGCTCTCCCAGATCGAGGTGCGGCACGAGCCGGCGTTCCGCTCCACCCTGGTCGTCGAACCGGATCCGGGCGGCCGGGTGCGCACGGGCATGGCCGCGTTCGACGCCCGGTACGAGGTCTACACCTCCGATCCGTACCGCCGGACAGGGCTGTCGGTGGCCGAGACCGAGACCCTGCCGGCGGCGCCGGTGCCGTTCAGCTGGCGGGTGCACGGGCGGGACGCGATGCTCTGGCGCTCGGACGGCTGGTCGTCGGCGGACGAGGTGCTGGGGTCCGTCCGTGCTGTGGTGGCCGTGCTCCGTCCGGCCCCCGGCCTGGTGGCCACGAACGCGTCGGCACCCCCGGCCCGGTGACCGTGCCCCGGCCGACCCGACCCGGTCCGACCGGATCTGACCTGCCCCGATGCTGCCGCGGCGTGTCGACCGGACTGCTGATCGGACCGGGCGCCAAGGGCCCGTCAGGGAGTCGTCAGGGCTGCGTCAGGGCGGCGGGTGGGGCTTGCCGGGGAGCGGCGGGGTCGCGTTGGATGGTGGACATGAACCGCTCGACACGCCACCACGACCGCCCGCCGCATCCGCGGCCGCGCGTCGTCGCTGTCGCGGTCGCCACCGTCCGGTAGGTCCCTGCCTCCCCGCTCGGCCTCCGGCGTGTGCCGCTCAAGGACGTCCGCCTCCCCGCCGCCGTTCGCGGGGAGGCGGACGTGCTCTCCCACCGTTCCACCTTCTCCGCACCGCCGGCCCCCGGGGGCGTGACCCGTCACGTCCTTCGGCACCCCGGCGGTGCCCGCCACCCTTGGATGGGTCATGTCCGACGCTGTTCTGTCCACGCTGTCCGCCCGCACGGTTCTCGTCACCGGCGCCTCCTCCGGCATCGGCTGGGAGAGTGCCCGCCTGCTCGCCGGGCTCGGCGCCACCGTGCTGGTGCACGCCCGCACCACCGCCGAGGCCGAGGACGCCGTCGAGCGGCTGGTCGCCGCCGGCGCCCGACGGGACCAACTCGTGGAACTGGCAGCCGACTTCACCCGTCTCTCGGAGGTCGCCGTGCTCGCCGGCACCGTGGTCAAGCACTATCCGGCACTGGACCTGCTGGTCAACAACGCCGCCGCGATGGCCCCCGAGCGCTGCACCCTCACCGACGACGGCAACGAGGTCTCGCTCCAGGTCAACTTCCTCGCCGCCCACCTGCTCGCCAAACTCCTGCGCGCCCCGCTCTCCGCCGCCGGCGACGCCCGGATCGTCAACGTCTCCTCCTCCCTCCACCGCACCGCCTCCATGAACTGGACCGACCCGCACCGCGTGAAGAAGTACTCCCGCGTCGCCGCCTACGCCCAGTCCCAGCTCGCCCTGACCATGGCCACCGCCGACATGGCCCCGGCCGGCTCCGGCATCACCGCCGTCAGCCTCAACCCCGGCCTGTGCGACACCGCGCTGCTCCCGCTGTACGGGCGGGTCGGCGCACCGGCTGCCGAGGGTGCGGCGGCCGTGGTCCGGCTCTGCCTGCCCACCACGACGCTGATCAACGGCGAGTACTACGACGGCGGCGAGCTGGCTCCGACGGCGGCCGTCGTGCAGGAGGAGCGCTCGCAGAAGCGCCTCGCCAAGCTCGCGGACCAGCTGGTCGCCAAGGCCGCCTGAACCCGAACCACCCACTCCTCGGATCGGAGCGAGAACGACCGTGTCCAAGCGCGCCCGCAAGAAGAAGGCCCGGCGGAAGAAGAAGGCCAACCACGGCCGCAAGCCGAGCCAGTAACCCGAAGACCCACCCGGTGCCGCGTGCCACCGGCACCGGGTGAGATCGCAGCGGCCCCCGGAGGCCCCCGTCCGAAACTGCGGCGGCCGGCCGGCCTCCGGGGGCCGCGGCATGCCCGGTGACTGCGGGCCGGTCCTCGACCGGGCCCTGCGCCGGCACATCGACGCGGTGGTCTGCCGGCTCCGGATACGGATGTGACTCCGGACGCGGAGGTGACGAGAGCTGGGCCATGAGACCGGGGCCCGGACAGCGCCGCTTCCCGTGCCCCGGCCGACCCGCGTCGAGCAGGCCGGCGAGGACGGGTCCGTGCCGATTGCGGGCGCCGACCCGGCCCTGCGCGGGCGGGCCGCGCACTGCCGGATCGCGATGCAGTACGTCGACTGAGCCCACTTCCGGCGGGCTTCACCGGCCGGACCCGGTGCTGCTTCGATCAGATCGCGCGGTCCGGATCAAATTCCGTCAAGTCTCCCGTTCGTCGGTCCTCGCTGTCCTACGCTCACGAAGTGCTACATGGACATGACAGGCACTCATCGGCCGACCCGTACAGGAGCATCATGCACGGAACCATGACGAAGATCGCGAAACTCCTCACCGCACCGGTCCTCGCCCTGTGCCTCTCGGCACCCGTCCTCGCCGCCGGCCCGGCCGGCGCCGCGACCACCGACGCCTACACGTTCACGAACCCCGACGGCACCCTCAACGCCACCGGCACCGGCGACGGGAACCAGATCTCCGTCACCCCCGACGGCACCAACTTCACGAACTGGCGCCTGATCAGGCTCGGCGAACCCGGCACCTTCAACCTCGCCAACGCCTCGTCCGGGAAATGCGTCTACGCCTCCCAACCCGCCGTCCAGCAGTCCTGCGGCAAGGACGGCCAGCAGTGGCACTTCCGCCCCGTGGACGGCAAGCCCGACACCTTCGGCATCGTCCGCCGCGACGACACCAGCGGCGCCGAGTACTGCATGGACAACCGGGGCGGCCTCCACCTCTGGGGCATCCTCGCGCAGCCGAACCCCTGCAACGGCAGCGCCGGCCAGCAGTGGAAGGTCCCCGCGTCGAAGGCGGCCGAAGCGAGGAGCCTCGCCCTCGACTACTACGCGGACCTGTGTTCCAGGAAGACCTCCACCTGTTCGTGGACCCAGAAGTCCGAAGGGCCGCCCGAGGCCCTGCCCCGGGTGAAGGCCTCTTCGGTCTGGTACAACGACACCGCCGACAAGGTCAGCCAGGTCTTCACCACGGTCTACCACTCCGGCTGGGCGCAGTCGTTCTCCGCGAGCGTCGGCACCTCCTTCGGTGTCTCCGTCCCGTTCCAGGCCATGGTCTCCGCCCAGTTGACGTCGGGTGTCACCTACACCTCGGACTCGACCACCATCAACGGCGTGGTCGTCACCGTCCCCGCCAAGAACTACGGCTGGGTCGACTTCGCGGCCGTCGGCAAGAAGGTCACCGGCACCTGGACCTTCGACACCGACAACCAGCCGTGGACCGCCGACGCGACGGTGACCGTCCCCGTCGTGGACTCCCCGGCGGGCTCCACGATGTACATCGCCCACACCAGCGCGGACGTTCCCGGCAGCACCACCACCCCGGCACCGGCCCCGGCCCCGGCCGTGCAGACCTTCGCCACCACCACCAGCGCGAAGCTCGACCTCCCGGCCGGAACCCACCTCACGGCCACCGCGAACGGCGCCGAGATCACCGATGCGACCGGCAGCCCCGTCATGCGGATGCAGCCGGGCAGCGTGACCGACACCCGGGGTATCAAGCACGCCTACAAGCTGGCCGTCGACGGGAACACGCTGACCCAGACCGTCGAAGGCGCCCCGGGCCCGACGGTCGACGGGACCGAGGCACCCTCCGCGATCATTGTGGGCCCGGGCGCGTTCCCCGCAGGGACGGCGCGGGCCGGTGCCTCCGCCGCGACGAAGGCGACGGGGATGCAGCTGACGCGGGACGACAGCGGTGACGCCTGCGCCCGTGCCCAGGGCCACACGTGCTCGGACGCGGAGAAGAAGGCGTACGACGAGAAGCTCAAGAAGGCCGCCGCGTGGGACAAGTGCGTGGCCCAGTGGACCGTCGGCACCGCGATCACCGGAGCCGTGGCCGGCGCCCCGGCAGCCGGCGTCGGCGCCCTCGCCGGCGGTGTCCTCGGCATGATCGGCGGAGCGAGCGCGGGCATGGTCGTCTGCAGCTTCTGAACCGCCGCCCGAGTACCACGGGCCGACCCCGGCGGTCCCGGGGCCGGCCCAGCGAACAGTGCTGCGGTACCCACTCTCGTACTGGCACCTTGCCTCCACCGACCGACGCCTCGAACCCGTGGCCGGTGAATCGGTGAATGGGGGCTGCGAGTCCAGTGATCGGGGCGGCGGTGAGCCACCGCCGGGCCGGGGTCCGTGGATGTCAGAGTCGGAAGACGCGGGTCCCGCCGGGGCCCAGGGTGGCCGTGGTGCCGCGGCAGTGGATCCGGACCGGCCCGGGCCCGTCCGCCGGTAGCGCCACGGTGGCGGTGCGTCGGCCGACAGTGATCACCACACCCCGGTGCCCCCGGTAGCACAGCTCCAGTTCCAGGCGGCCGAGCGCCGACGGCAGGTGCGGGTCCAGCCGCAGACCGTCCTCCCGGACCTCCAGCCCGGTGTAGCAGCGCTGCAGCAGGTCGACCGCCCCCGCCATCGCGCCGAGGTGGATGCCTTCCGCGGTGGTCCCGTGCTGGGAGTCCTGGAGGTCGGCCACCAGGGCGTCGCGGAAGTAGCGCCAGGACGCCCTGCGGTCCGCCCGGGTGAGCACCCAGGCGTGGACGACCGAGCTCAGGGTCGAGCCGTGCACTGTGCGCCGGAGGTAGTAGCCGGTGGTGCGCCGGAACAGTTCGTGCGGCGCGGGGTGGCCCAGCCGCCGCAGCAGGTCACGGACCTCGCGGGCGGAGAACAGGTACCAGAGCATCAGCGCGTCGGCCTGTTTGGAGGCCTTGTACCGGTTGACGGTGTCGCCCTCGGCCTCCAGGATCCGGTCGAGTCGGCGCAGGTCGGGGTAGCGGCGCCGGTAGGCCGCCCAGTCGAGCTCGGCGAGGCGCTCGTAGCCGTCGAACTGGCTCAGCACCCCCTCGTGGAAGGGGACGTGGAGCCGTCGGCCGACCTCCTCCCAGCGGGCGAGCTCCGTGTCGTCCAGGGCGAGCCGCTCCCGCAGCTCGCCGCTGCGGCGTCCCGGCAGCGCCCGGAGCGCGTCCTGCGCCCGGGCCAGCACCCAGGACGCCAGGACGTTGGTGTAGGCGTTGTCGTCCAGTCCGGGGCGGTCGGCGCCGGGGTAGGCGTCGTGGTACTCGTCGGGGCCGAGGACGCCGCGGATCGACCAGCGGGCCCGGTCGTGGTCGAACCCGGCCGCGGAGGACCAGAAGCGGGCGATCTCCAGGATCGTCTCGGCTCCGGCCGAGGAGAGGAAGTCCAGATCACCCGTGGACTCGAAGTACTTCCACACGTTGTACGCCACCGCCGAGCCGACGTGGCGCTGCAGATGGCTGTGGTCGGGCAGCCAGCGGCCCGAGAGCGGGTTGAGGTGAAGCTGCTGGGACTCCTCGCGACCGTCGCTCGCGCTCTGCCACGGGTACATCGCGCCGCGGAACCCGGCTTCCCGCGCGGCCCGCCGGGCGGCGTCCAGCCGACGGTGGCGGTACTGGAGCACGGCGCGTGCCAGCTCCGGGAGTCGCAGGTCGAGCAGTCGCAGTACGAACAGCTCGTCCCAGAAGACATGGCCCCGGTAGGCCTCCCCGTGCAGGCCCCGGGCGGGGACACCGACGTCCAGGGCGGCCGAGTGTTCCGAGCAGGTCTGCAGCACATGGAACAGCGCCAGGTTCAGCGCTCCCGCACCGTCGAAGTCGGCCTCGACCCGGCAGCGGCGCCACAGCTGGGCCCAGTGCTGCTCGTGCTCGGCGAGCAGCTCCGTGAAGCTCCCGGCCCCGGCGGCGAGGCGCCGGGAGGCGGCCAGCGGGCTGCCGGCCACCGGGTCACGGGAGGTGTGCAGCGCCACGACCTTCTCGACGGTGACGGGCCGGCCGGGCGAAAGCTCCAGCGTGCGGATCTCGGCCGCCCACCCCCGGCGGCACTCCCGCGCGACGGCGAGCGCTTCCGGGCGTGGTCCGGTCCGCGCGGCGAGGGCGATCCGCAGCGGTGAGTCCGTGGCGGTGACCTCCACCCAGTACGAACCGTCCCCGTCCTCGTCCGCGCCCTGGGCCGTCGGGACGAGGTGGTGGGCGTTGAGCCCCCGGTATCGGGCGACGCCGGTGTTCGCGACGACCCCGTCCAGGCCCGAGCGGACCTCCAGCGGCCCGGACCAGTTCTCCGCCGTGAAAGTGCTCTCCAGGGCCACCAGGTGCGGCCTCGCCTGGCTGGCGAAACGCCGCTGCACCAGCCGGGTCCGGCGTCCCTGCCCGTCCACCACCAGGGCGGTGCGGGTCAGCACACCCCGGCGCAGATCCAGCTCCAGGGTCTGTTCGGCCGGGGGACCGGTGAACCAGTCGCCGCCGGGCGGCCGGAAGGTCAACGGCAGCCAGTTCGGGCCGTTGACCAGGTCCTCGTTGGTGACGGTCCGGCCCGCCACGGTGGAGGCGGCACGGTGGTAGCAGCCGGCCAGGTAGGTGCCCGGGTAGTGCACGCCGTCGGCGACCGCCTCCGGAGCCGCGCCCCGGGTGACCAGATACCCGTTGCCGACCGCGCACAGCGCTTCCCGCAGCCCCTCCTCGGCGGGGTCGAAGCCCTCGTAGCGGAGGATCCACGGGTCCGGCATGACAGGGCGGCCGACAGGCCGAGGGGCTTCCACCGGATCACCTCCCAGCCCGAGCGGTCGTCTCCCAGTCTGCGCACCGCCTCCTGCGGCTGCTCGCCGAGCTCGGCGGCGAACGACATCTGCGGGCCGCCGTCCTCGCCGCGCACGCCGAACCCGAGCAGTATCCTCACCCGCATCCGCGCTGACCCCGACCGAAGCGGGTCGCGGCCGTTCGTACCCGCGTTCGGGGCCGACCGGCCCAAGCGCCGGCCGGGCCCCGGTCGCACGGTGGAGGTGGGGCGCCGAGCCCCATCCGCCCGCGCGGGCCCGCCGACCGATGGCGGGGACTCCGGCAGGGCGCAACGCTGGAGGGGCAGCGGAACCGGCACCGCCGCTCCGCTGCCCGAGAGGAGTGACCGGGAAATGAAGGCGCTGACCTACCACGGACCGGGCCGCCGGACCTGGGGCGAAGTCCCCGAACCGGCCGTCCGAGACCCCGAGGACGCGATCGTTCGCGTCGACGCGGTCACCATCTGCGGCACCGACCTGCACATTCTCAAGGGCGACGTCCCCGAGGTCACCGAGGGGCGCGTGCTGGGCCACGAAGCCGTCGGCACCGTCACCGGGACCGGCCCCGGCGTGCGCACCGTCGCCGTCGGCGACCGCGTCCTGGTCTCCTGCATCTCCGCCTGCGGCCGCTGCGGCTACTGCCGGGCGGCGCGCTACGGCCAGTGCACCGGAGGCGGCGGCTGGATCCTCGGCCACCTGGTCGACGGCTGCCAGGCCGAGTACGTCCGTACCCCGTTCGCCGACTCCTCCCTGCACAGGCTGCCCGAGGACGTGACCGACGAGGACGCCCTGCTGCTCGCCGACATCCTCCCGACGTCCTACGAGGTCGGGGTCCGCAACGGCCGGGTCGGGCCGGGCGACACCGTGGTGATCGTGGGCGCCGGGCCGATCGGACTCGCCGCGATCCTCACCGCCCGTCTCTGCGGTCCGGCCCGGATCATCGTCGTCGACCTTGCGCAGAGCCGCCTCGACGCGGCCGAGCGGTTCGGCGCCGACACCACGCTCACGGTCGCCGACGCCACCCCGGAGGCGCTGCGGGGGCTGAGTCGGGACGGCCTGGGAGCCGATGTCGCGATCGAGGCCGTCGGCGTCCCTGAATCCTTCGAACTCTGCACCGCCGTGGTCCGCCCCGGCGGGCGGGTCGCCAACGTCGGCGTGCACGGCAAGGCGGCCGTCCTCCACCTGGAGGACCTCTGGATCCGGGACGTCACCATCACCACCGGCCTGGTCGACACCCACAGCACCCCGATGCTGCTCGACATGCTCGCCGCCGGCCGCCTGGACGTCTCCGGCCTGGTCACCCACCGGTTCGGCCTCGACGAGATGCAGGAGGCGTACGACGTCTTCGCCGCCGCCGGGGACAACGGCGCCCTCAAGGTCGCGCTCTTCCGGACCTGACCCGTACGGACCACGAGGCGAGGAGCCCACCGTGACCCGCAATCCCGATCTCGAAGCCGTCCGGCGGGCGAACGCCGCCGACGTGGCGCGCCGGATCGACGAACGCCGCCGCCAACTCGGTGTCGACGACGAGACCCTCGCCCGCGAGGCCGCCATGGCGCCCGCCTACCTGCGGCACCTGCTGGAGGTCGGGCCCGGTTTCGACGCCGCCGGATTCGTCCGGGTGGCGGCCGCCCTTCGCATGACCTGGACGGACCTCCTGGAGGACCGGCCGGACGCCCCGCCGGGGCAGTCGGAGCCCGCGGCCGGGGTGAGGCCGCTGCTGAGGCACCTCACCGAGCCCGAGTGCTGGGACCTGGTCGGCACCCACGGCGTGGGCCGGGTGGGCCTGCCCGCCGATCCGGCTCCGTCGGTCTACCCGGTCAACTACGCCGTCGACCGGCGGACGGTCGTCTACCGCACCTCGTCCGGCGGTGCGGCCGCACCGCCGGAGAACTCACCGGCGTCGTTCCAGATCGACCACCTCGACGACCGGCTGAGCGAGGGGTGGAGCGTGCTGATGGTCGGCACCGCGCAACACGTCGAGGACGTGGACGAGCAGGAACGGCTGCTCGGGCTTCCGGGGGCCACCCCGTGGGCGGGCGGCAGCCGTCCCCTGTGGGTCCGCGTCGTTCCGGACGAGGTCACCGGTCGCCGCATCGGCGGGGGATGAGCGGCAGCCGTCCTCGCGCGCCGGCTTCCGGGCTGCGCGGCGTCGGTGGGCCCGAGGGTCACCGAGGGTCACCGAGGGTCCGGCGGCCGCCCGGTCGCGGTGGTGGCCGGGCGGCCGCCGGTGTCGGCGGCGTGGAGGACCTCGCGGATCAGCAGGTCGAGGTCGTCCTCGGTGGTGCGGTAGTTGCACAGGCAGGCGCGCAGGACGGTGCGCCCGCGCACGGCGACGGTGGCGAGGTAGGCGCGTCCGCTGTCCTGCACACGGCGGGCCACGCGGGTGTGGAAGGCGTCCGGGTCGCCGCTGCCCGGGTCGGTCACCCGGAAGCAGGCGACGGGCCACGGGCCGCCTGCCAGCAGTTCCAGCCGGGGCTCGCTCGTGATCCGGGTGCGCAACTGCTCGGCGAGGCGCAGGTAGTGCTCGATGAGGTCGGTGACGCCGTCGCGGCCCAGGTGCTGCAGGGTCGCCCAGAGGGCCAGCGCCCGGGTACCGGGGCGGGTCAGCTCGATCGTGGTGTGGGACAGCCAGGGCAGCGCGTCCGGTTCGTCGGCGGCGAGGTAGGAGGCCCGGTGCGCGAAGGCGGTGTGCAGGTGCTCGGGGTCCGGGACGAGCAGGGCTCCGCAACCCACCGGCACGCTGAGCGTCTTGTGCGGGTCCACGGTCATCGAGTCGAGCTCGTCGACCCCCTGGTAGAGGTGTGCCAGGGCCGGCACCGCGGCTCCCAGCCCGCCCCAGGCGCCGTCCGCGTGGTGCCACATGCCGATGCTCCGGCACAGCCGCGTGACGGGTCCGAGCGGGTCGACGGCGCCGGTCGCGGTGGTGCCCAGGGTGCTGACGGTGCAGAACGGCAGCAGGCCCGCGTCCAGGTCCGCGGTGACCGCGGCACGCAGGGCGGCCGGGTCCAGGCGGTCGTGCGCATCGGTGGCGACGGGGCGCAGCCGGTGGGCGGGCAGGCCGATGCAGGCCGCGGCCCTGGCGACGGACATGTGGGCCTGGGCGCTGCAGTAGAGGGTGAGCCGGGCGTGGTCGCGGTCGTAGGCGGGGCCGTCGGAGGAGCCGCGGCGGGTGAGGAACCAGGTGCGGGCGGCGGCCAGGGCGAGCAGGTTGGCCATGGAGCCGCCGCTTGTCAGCACCCCGCCGGTGCCGTCGGGGAGTCCGGCCAGGTCGGCGAGCATGCGCACGGTGCCGCGTTCCAGGTCCATGAGGGCGTTCTCGCCCATGCCGCAGGTCGCGTTGACGGCGCCGGCCAGCAGTTCGGCGATGACGCCGGCCGGTGCGGGCGGCGAGTTGACCCAGGCGAAGAAGGCCGGGTGGCCGTTCCCGGTGGGGAAGGGGGCGATCTCTTCCCGTACGAAGTCGAGTACCCCGCCCAGGTTCCCGGCCCGGGTGCCCAGCTTCCCCGCACGCAGCCGCGCCCGCTGCCCCGGCGGCATCGGACTGACCACCGGGCCCGAGGGCAGCCCGCTCAGGTAGCCGGACACCCACTCCGCCGCGGCGACGAGTTCGTCGCGCAGCACCTTCGGGTGGACCGCGGGCGGCAGCTGATCCTTCGGCAGAAAGGTTTCGGTGAACCGGGTCGGACACGGCTCACGCAAAGGGTGGGTCATGGTGGAGCGGGGGCCTTTCGTCGTCGTAGGGCCCCTGCTCGGCTCAGCGAGGCCGTGATCATAACGAGCGACCCGACCGGCAGGCACGCGAACCGGTCCGAGGGGCCCTGCGAGCGGTCCCGGCACGGGTCAGACGGAGTGCAGGCCGTGCGCCTCGAAGACGGCGCGGGCCTCGGCGGTCCGGTCGGGTGTGGGCACCGGGGTGTCGGCGAGGGGGAAGTCGAGGCCGAGGGCGCGCCACTTGGCGGCGCCGAGTTTGTGGAAGGGCAGCACGTCGACCCGGGTGACGTTGCCGAGCGAAGCCGTGAACGCGGCGACGCCCTCGATGTTTCCGGCGGCGTCGGTCAGGCCGGGGACGAGGACGAAGCGGACCCAGACCTCGGTGCCGAGGCCGGCCAGACGGCGGGCGAACTCCAGGGTGGGGGCGAGTTCCTGCCCGGTCAGGTGCCGGTGGAGCGCGTTGTCCCAGGACTTGATGTCGAGCAGGACGAGGTCGGTGTCGGCGAGCAGCGCGTCGGTGGCGCGGGCGCCGAGGAAGCCCGAGGTGTCCAGCGCGGTGTGCAGGCCGAGTTCGTGCTTGAAGCGGTGCAGCAGCTCGCCGGTGAGCTCGGGCTGGAGGAGCGGCTCGCCGCCGCTGACGGTCGCGCCGCCGCCGGAGGCGCGGATGAACGCGGTGTACTTGGCGGCCTCCTGGACGATCCCGTCGGCGGAGGAGGGCTGTCCGTCGCGCATGTGGCGGGTGTCGGGGTTGTGGCAGTACAGGCAGCGCAGCGGGCAGCCGGCGAGGAAGGCGACGAAGCGGGTGCCGGGGCCGTCGACGCCCGTCGACAGGTCCCAGGAGTGCAGCGTGCCGGTCACCGGGCGCCGGGTGGCTGCCCGGTCGGCGGGGGTGGGCTCGGCCATGGGGTGTGCTCCTTCGACAGGGCGCGGTCGGGGCTACAGCGCGTCGTGGAAGGTGCGGCCGATCACGTCGAGCTGCTGTTCGCGGGTGAGGCGGACGAAGTTGACCGCGTAGCCGCTGACCCGGATCGTCAGCTGCGGGTACTTCTCCGGGTGGGCCATGGCGTCCACGAGGGTGTCCCGGTTGAGGACGTTGACGTTCATGTGGAAGCCGTGGCAGGCGACGTAGCCGTCCAGTACGCCGACCAGGTTGGTGATCCGCTCCGCCGCGGTGCGGCCCAGGGCGTCCGGGGCGACGGTGTTGGTGAGCGAGATGCCGTCCTCGGCGTGCTCGTACGGCAGCTTGGCGACGGACAGCGCGCTGGCCACGTAGCCGTGTCGGTCGCGCCCGTTCATCGGGTTGGCGCCGGGGGAGAACGGCTCGCCGGCCCTGCGCCCGTCCGGGGTGTTGCCGGTCTTCCGGCCGTAGACCACGTTGGAGGTGATGGTCAGCACGGACTGGGTGTGTTCGGCGCCGCGGTAGGTGGGGTGCTTGCGGACCTTGCCCATGAAGTCCTCGACCAGCCGGACCGCGATCGCGTCCACGCGGTCGTCGTTGTTGCCGTAGGTGGGGTGGTCGCCTTCGACCAGGTAGTCGGTGACCAGCCCGGTGGCGTCCCGCACCGGGGTCACCTTCGCGTACTCGATCGCGGCGAGCGAGTCGGCGGCCACCGCGAGCCCGGCGATGCCGCAGGCCATGGTGCGCCGGACGTCCCGGTCGTGCAGGGCCATTTCGAGCCGCTCGTAGGCGTACCTGTCGTGCATGTAGTGGATGACGTTCAACGCGTGGACGTACGTCTCGGCGAGCCAGTCCAGTTGCTCGTCGAAGCGGGCCAGCACCTCCTCGTGGTCGAGCACGTCGCCGCCGACCGGGGCGGTGGCCGGGCCGACCTGCTCGCCGGACTTCTCGTCGCGGCCGCCGTTGATCGCGTAGAGCAGTGTCTTGGCGAGGTTGACCCGGGCGCCGAAGAACTGCATCTGCTTGCCGACCTCCATGGCGGAGACGCAGCAGGCGATCGCGGTGTCGTCGCCGAAGCGCGGGCGCATCAGGTCGTCCGACTCGTACTGCACCGAGGAGGTGTCGATCGACACCCGCGCGCAGAACTCCTTGAACCCCCGGGGAAGTCGCGGGGACCAGAAGACGGTCATGTTCGGCTCGGGGGCCGGGCCGAGGTTGTACAGGGTCTGCAGGTAGCGGAACGACGTCCGGGTGACCAGGGTGCGGCCGTCCGTGCCCATGCCGCCGATCGACTCGGTGACCCAGGTCGGGTCCCCGGAGAACAGCTCGTCGTACTCGGGGGTGCGCAGGAAGCGGACGATCCGCAGCTTGACGACGAAGTCGTCGATCAGCTCCTGGGCCTGCTGCTCGGTCAGGAGTCCGGCCTCCAGGTCGCGCTGGAGGTAGACGTCCAGGAAGGTCGAGGTGCGGCCCAGCGACATGGCGGCGCCGTTCTGCTCCTTGACCGCCGCCAGGTAGGCGAAGTACAGCCACTGGACCGCCTCCCGGCCGGTGCGGGCCGGACCGGAGAGGTCGTACCCGTAGGCCGAGGCCATCTCCTTGAGCTCGCCCAGGGCCCGGATCTGCTCGGCGAGTTCCTCGCGCTCGCGGATCGTCTCCTCCAGCCGCGCCGGATCGCGCGGAGCGGCGTCCAGCTCCGCCTTCTCGGCGAGCTTGGCGTCGATCAGCCGGTCCACGCCGTACAGGGCGACCCGGCGGTAGTCGCCGATGATCCGGCCGCGGCCGTAGGAGTCGGGCAGGCCGGTGATGACGCCGGCCCGGCGGGCGGCCCGGATGTCGGGGGTGTAGGCGTCGAAGACCCCCGCGTTGTGGGTCTTGCGGTACTCGGTGAAGGTCTTCTCCAACTGCGGGTCGACCGGGTAGCCGTACGTCCTCAGCGCTCCCGCGACCATCCGCCAGCCGCCGTTGGGCATGATCGCGCGCTTGAGCGGGGCGTCGGTCTGGAGCCCGACGATCAGCTCCCGCTCCCGGTCGATCCATCCCGGGGCGTGTGCGGTGATGGTGGACGGGATGTCGTGCGCGACGTCGTACACGCCCTTGGCGCGCTCCTCGGGGAGGCGGTCGGTGATCCGCCGCCACACCTCGGTGGTCCGCTCGGTGGGGCCGGTCAGGAAGCCGGCGTCGCCCTCGTAGGGGGTGTAGTTGTGCTGGATGAAGTCGCGGACGTCGATCGCGTCCCGCCAGGCTTCACCGCGGAAGCCCTCCCAGGCCGGGGCGGGCGCGGGCTGCGTGTGCGGTGCGGTGGTCATCTCGGTTTCCCTTCTCAGGCCTGGTCGCCGTAGTAGGCCTGGCGCATCAGCCGCTGCATGTCGGCGAGCATCGGCATCCGGGGGTTGGCGGGGGCGCACTGGTCCTCGTAGGCGTTCATCGCCTGCTGCGGCAGGGCGGCCAGGAAGGCCGCCTCGTCGACGCCGGCCGCCTTGAACGAGCGGGGGATGCCGGCCCGGTCGCGCAGGTCCTCGACCGCGGCCGCGAGGGACTCGACGCCCTGCTCCGGGGTGGCGGCGGGCAGGCCGAGCATCCGGGCGATCGCCCGGTAGCGTTCGGGGGCCACGTAACTGCGGTACTTCGGCCAGCCGGTGACCTTGGTCGGTGCGGAGCCGTTCCAGCGGATGACGTGCGGCAGCAGCAGCGCGTTGGTGCGGCCGTGGGCGACGTGGAAGGTGGCGCCCAGGGTGTGCGCCATGGCGTGGACGGCGCCGAGGAAGGCCGAGCCGAAGGCCATGCCGGCGATGGTCCCGGCGTTGTGCATCCTCTCCCGGGCCTGCGGGTCGTCCGGGCCGTCGGTGACGGCCCGCTCCAGGTTCTCGAAGATCAGCCGGATGCCCTGGAGAGCCAGTCCGTCGGTGAAGTCGTTGGCGTAGACCGAGACATAGGTCTCGACGCAGTGCGTCAGGGCGTCGAAGCCGGTGTCGGCGGTCACGTCTGCCGGCAGCAGGGTGGTGAGCGCGGGGTCGACGATGGCCACGCTCGGGGTCAGCGCGTAGTCGGCCAGCGGGTACTTCTGGCCGGTGGCGGTGTCGGTGATCACCGCGAAGGGGGTGACCTCGCTGCCGGTGCCCGAGGTGGTGGGGACGCAGACCAGCTTCGCCCTCTCACCCAGATCGGGGAAGGTGAAGGCGCGCTTGCGGATGTCGAAGAACTTCTCCTTGAGGTCGGCGAACTCGACCTCGGGGTGCTCGTACATCAGCCACATCACCTTGGCGGCGTCCATCGGCGAGCCGCCGCCGAGCGCGACGATGGTGTCCGGCTCGAACTCCCGCATCAGCTCGGCGCCCCTGCGCACCGTGTCGATGCTGGGGTTGGGCTCGACGTAGTCGATCACCCGCACCTCGACCGGCTCCCGGCGGCGGTCGAGCACGCCCCGGATCCGCTCCAGGTGGCCGATCGCCACCATGGTGTGGTCGGTGACGACGACGATCCGGTGCGCGTTCGGCATGCTCGCCAGGTACTTGACGGAGTTGCGCTCGAAGTAGATCTTCGGCGGGACCTTGAACCACTGCATGTTGGTGTTGCGCCGCCCGACCCGCTTGATGTTGAGGAGGTTCAGCGCCGAGACGTTCCCGGCCACGGAGTTGTGCCCGTAGCTGCCGCAGCCCAGGGTCAGCGAGGGGGTGAAGGCGTTGTAGACGTCGCCGATGCCGCCCTGCGAGCTGGGCGCGTTCCAGATGATCCGGCAGGCCTTGACCGCGTGCCCGAACTCCTCGACGAACGCCGCGTCCCGGGTGTGCACCGCAGCCGAGTGGCCGAGCCCGTCGAACTCCACCATCGAGGCCGCCAGTTCGACGCCCTCCTCGCGTGAGCCCGCGGTCAGGACGGCCAGCACGGGGCAGAGCTTCTCCCGGGTCAGGGGCTCGGCGGGGCCCACCCGCTCGCAGTCGGCCAGGATCACCGAGGTGTCGGCCGGCACCCCGAAGCCCGCCGCCTCCGCGATCTGCGCGGCCGAGCGGCCCACCACCGCCGCGTTCAGCCGTCCGCCGGAGCAGGCCTCGCCGCCCTCGACGCCGAACAGGTAGCGCTCCAGCAGCGCCTTCTCCTCGGCACTCGCGTGGTGGGCCTTGAGCTTGTGGAACTCGGCGAGCGCCGCGTCGCGGATCTCCGCGTCCAGGACCACCGCCTGCTCGGAGGCGCAGATCATGCCGTTGTCGAAGGTCTTCGACAGCACGATGTCGTTCACCGCCTGCTGGAGGTCCGCGCTCCGTTCGACGTACGCGGGGACGTTGCCCGCACCGACACCCAGGGCCGGCTTCCCGCAGGAGTACGCGGCCCGCACCATCGCGTTGCCGCCGGTGGCCAGGACGGTGGCGACGTCCGGATGCTTCATCAGTTCGGCGGTGGCCGCCATCGACGGCTTCTCGATCCACTGGATGCAGTGCGCCGGAGCCCCCGCCGCGACCGCCGCGTCCCGGACCGTCCGGGCCGCCTCGGCGGAGCAGCGCTGCGCCGAGGGGTGGAAGGAGAAGACGATCGGGTTGCGGGTCTTCAGCGCCAGCAGGCACTTGAAGATCACGGTCGAGGTCGGGTTGGTCACGGGAGTGATGCCCGCGACGACGCCGACCGGTTCGGCGATCTCCACGATGCCGTCGATCTCGTCCCGGTACACCACCCCGACCGTCTTCGTCCGGGCCATCACGTGGGTGACGTTCTCGCAGGCGAAGACGTTCTTGACCGCCTTGTCCTCGAAGATCCCGCGCCCGGTCTCCTCGACGGCCAGGACCGCGAGCGCCGTGTGCCGGGCCAGCGCGGCCAGCGAAGCCTTCTTGACGATGTGGTCGACCTGCTCCTGGGTGAAGGAGGCGTACTCCCGCAGGGCCGTCAGGGCGTCCGCGACCAGCAGTTCGACTGCGCCGGGACGGGTGGGCGGGTTGCTCGCGGGGGACTGTTCGGCCTCGTTCGTGGGGCGAGGGGACATGGTGGACTGCCTCTCCGGGTCATCGTCCGACTGCCGGGCGCCGGCGGGACCGCGGGCGCCTTCTGTTCAAGGGTTGCTCGTGCGGGGCGGGGGGCGGACCGGCCCTTCGGGACCCGGATCCGGTCCGAAGGTCCCTGCTGCGGAACGCAGTCGGTGCCGGCCCGGCCGTCCGTCGCGGGAAGTGGTGCGGTCTCCGGGACGGCGTCGGCGGTGGTGCCGCCACGGTGACGCGGCACCGCCGACGCCGACACGGTCGTTCAGTCGTTCAGTCGTTCAGTCGTTCAGTCGTTCAGTCGTT
Organism: Kitasatospora purpeofusca; assembly: GCF_036010405.1. Lineage (NCBI taxonomy): Bacteria > Bacillati > Actinomycetota > Actinomycetes > Kitasatosporales > Streptomycetaceae > Kitasatospora > Kitasatospora purpeofusca. Next base: position 8,958,216 of record NZ_CP108561.1, read on the forward strand.
CAGTCGTGCGGTACGACGGCGACGGGGCTGTGCGCGTGGTGCAGCACCGACTGCGTCACCGATCCCAGCCGGGGCGCCGCCACCTGGTGCTTGGGTGTACGCCGTCCGAGCACGACCAGGGAGGCGCTGCGGGAGGCTTCCACCAGGGCCCGCGCGGGGCTCCAGGCGCAGACCTCCGCTTCCGTACGGACGTCGGGGTACTTCTCCCGCCAACGGGACAGGGCGTCCCGCAGGCGCAGCTGCTCGGCGGCCGCCAGCGACTCCCTGATCTGCTGCTGGTCGACGGGGGCCTCGGTCGAGTACGGGCCGTGCGACGTGGTCCGGCTCTCGACCACCCGCACTGCGGAACCGGTGTCGGCCGCGTGCCGGAAGGCGAATTCGAGCACGGCGTCGCACGGCCGGTCGCCCGCCACGCCCACGACTACGTCGGAGGACGGTCCCCCCGGTCCGTCCTCCCCGGCGCGGACCAGCACGACGGGGCAGCCGGTGCGGGCGGCGGTCCGCAGTCCCACGGAGCCGACCAGCAGGCCGGTGAAGCCGCCGAGGCCGCGCGACCCGAGGACCAGCAGCTCCGCCCGCCCGCCGACGGCGGCGAGCGTCTCCGCCGGATTCCCGGGCCAGATCTCGAAGGACACCGCCAACCCGGGCAGCGCGGCCGCGACGCGGTCGCGGATCTCCGCGATCGGTTGCGGGACCACGGTGTCACCGCCGAGGTCGCGCTCCAGGGCGTCGAACTCCGTACCCGCGACGTGGACGATGTGCAGCCCGAGCCCCCTGCGCTCGGCCTCCCCGGCCGCCCACGCGGCCGCCGCCGCGCTCTGCGCCGAACCGTCGATCCCCACCACCACACCGTGCGACATGACTACGACCTCCCTGGTCCCCGGCCGGCCGTGGCGCCGGTGCGCACGGTCCCGTCCGGCGACCAGAGTCCCGCCGGCCCATGGCCCGGCCACAGGGGCCGAGCAGCCCCACCTCGGTACCGAAGGTCCCGGGGCGGCCGGTGCTCCCGGGGAGTGCCGGCCGCACCGGGACCGTCGTTCCGGCAGCCGGGACCAACGGCCCGCAGACCGGCGCGTCACCGACGGTGCACGCTTTGAGCAGATGCCGGGACCGCGATCGAAACGGTCGTCCGCGCCGCCCTCCTCACCGCAGGCGGCACTGCCACGGGCGCTCGGCCCGGACCACCCCGAAATTCTGCTCGACCCGAGTCGGAACCGGGCGCACAGGCGCACCGGCTCGAACGGACCACCACCGACGAACCACCCCCACCGGAGGAGAACCGATCATGGCCACCCAGCACGCCCACACGCCCCTGACGCCCCGCCGCGCCACCCTCCGTCGCACCGCCGCCCGGCAGAGCGCCGCACACACCGTGTCGGCCACGGCCGCAGCTCTCGCGACCGTCCGGATCGCGCTCGGGGCGCTCTTCCTCTGGGCCTTCCTCGACAAGACCTTCGGCCTCGGCTACTCCACCGCCGACGGCCGCGCCTGGATCGACGGAGCCTCACCCGCCAAGGGCTTCCTGAGCCACGTCGCGGCGGGGCCGTTCCGCGGGACCTTCCACGCCATGGCCGGCCAGGCCTGGGTGGACTGGATGTTCATGCTGAGCCTCCTCGGCCTCGGTCTCGCGCTGATCGGCGGCGTCGGGCTGCGGATCGCCGCGGTGGGGGGCACCGCCCTGCTCGCCCTGATGTGGGCCGCCGAGTGGCCGCCCGCCCGCCACCTGGCCGACGGCGCCGCGAGCGGATCCACCAATCCGCTGCTCGACTACCACGTCCTCTACGCCCTGGTCCTGGTCGTCCTGGCCGTGACCGGCTCCGGCGCCACCTGGGGCCTGGGTCGCCGCTGGGCGGAGCTGCCGGTGGTCCGCGACAACGCCTGGCTCCGCTGACGTCCGTGCACCACCACCGCCCCCGGGCCGGCCGCGACCTCCGTCGCGGCCGGCCCGCCCGTTTGCCGGGTGCCCGGTGAGACGTCGTCGGCCGACCGGCCGCCGTGCTCCGGAGAGGCTCCCGTCCACGGTTCGGAGCCGGCGGACGGCGGCCGTCGCGTGCGGGTTCGGTCAGGGGCCGATGCTGAGAGTCGTCCGGGAGGTGGTGTGGGCGATGCCGTCGCCGTCGCACGCCAGTGGGTCGAGACTCGGCACGATGGTGATCTGCTCGGCGGCCAGGCCGGCGAAGCGCCCGGCCGAGATCGTGCCCGTGCGGACCGACGCGCTCTGCCCGCCGATGCTGGTCAGGGTCGTCGTGTACGGGAAGGTGCTGGTCTGTCCGTCGTTCCAGGTGAAGACCCGGGTCCCGCTCTGGGTAGCGATGCCGGAGGAACAGGACTGGGACGGGTTGCTGAAGCTCTCGTCGTAGTGGGCGGAGGTGACGGAGGTGCCGACGCCGAGACACAGCCCCGGGCTCGCCAGGGCGCCGAAGTCACCGTGCGCGGTGATGGCCGTGGGCTTGGCCGTGTTCGTGAGGGGAGGCGAGTAGCTGATCTGCGACTGCCCGGTGCAGGTCACCGCAGTGAGGAGCGGCGCCGCCACGGCGCTTCCCGTGGCCGAGACGGGCAGGAGCAGCGCGGTGGTGAGGCCGGTTGCGGCGAGAACGAAGGCTGGGCGACGAAGCATCGGGGTACACCTCTTCGGGGCGTGGAGGGGGGAGGGCCGGGGGCGACGCTAGGAACTGGTGTCCTGCGCCACGTGACACGCCGGCCACCACCCAGCCTGCGGCGTGGTGGACCGGACGCAAGCCGGGTGCCCCGCCTGGCCCGGCCGGGTCACCCAGGAGCGTCGGGGGCAGGTCCGACGGAGCAGCCCGCCCCGTCCGGACGGCGGTCGTCGACCTGCCCGGACCCGGTGCCGGACCGGACAGGTGTCGCCGGGTGACCGGAAGCGGGGCTTGGGCGCTGTCACGCCGTAACCGTCGTCGGCCAGAATCGACCGGCCGATGGCAGGGGACGAGGAGGCTCGCGTGGTGGGGACGAGGTTCGGTCGCGGATCCTGCAGCTGCGGTTGGACGAGCTGCTGGAGGAGTTGCAGGCGAGGATCGACGCGGCCCGGGGTACCCGGGACCGGGTGCACAGCCTGCTGGAGGTCGTGCTGTCGGTGGGCCGGGAGCTGGACCTGACGCAGGCGCTCCGGCGCATCGTGGAAGCGGCCGCGATATGGTGCCGGTGCGGGTGCGTGACGAGGTGTTCGGCAACCTGTACCTGACCGACAAGCGCTCCGGCGAGGAGTTCGACACCGACGACGAGTCGGTGATCTCCACGCCGGCGGTGGCGGCCGGGGGGGCGATCGACAACGCCCGGCTGTGCGAGGAGGCGCAGCGTCAGCAGCGCTGGCTCGGTACCAGTACGGAGATCACCCGCGGTCTGCTGTCGGGAGGGTCCCGTTCGGAGGTGGTCGAGCTGATCGCGCGTCGGGCTCGGGAGATCACCGTCGCCGAGCTCTCGGACGTCCCGGTGCCCGTTCCGGGGACCGGGACGATGCGGGGTGGAGCTGGCGCTGGGCGGGAACGCGGCCGGGAGGCTGGGCCTGGACGTGCCGCTGGAGGGCACGCTGGCGGGTGAGGCGTGCGTGCAGGGCACTCCGGCGGCCACGGTGGACCTGGCCGGCGATCCGCGGTTCCCGGCCGGGCCGTGGCGGTACGACGGTCTCGGACCGGCGGTGGCCGTGCCGTTGGGCCGGGCGGGCGGTCCGGTGGACGGCGTGCTACTGCTGGCGCGGTGGACGGCGGAGGCGGCGTTCACGGACCGACGGAGTGGGCATCGCGGAGCAGGGGCGGCGAAGCGGGCTGCGCAACCTCGCCGAGCGCGCCGAGAGCCTGGGGGAGCGTTCGAGCTGGCGAGCCCCGAGTCCGGCGGTACCAGGCTGGCCTGGTCGGTGCCCCTGGTTCACTGAGCCAGTTCCCGGTGCGGGGCGTTCGGGGCCCGGAATGCCGAGGTCCGGTCAGAGCCTGTCCGGGCGTGTCGACGCGAACAGGCGGCCGCTCACCAGTTCGGGAAGGATGCGGACGGTGACCGTGTCGGTCGGACCGTTCGCTGCCACCCGGTCCGGCATCACATCGGCGCGGCCGAGGACGGTCACGCTCCAGCCGCTGCCCTCGGTGGCGTCGAGTTCTCCTGCCTCGAAGGCGACGATCGCGCCGGACACCGCGCGGACCAGCTCGGACCCGGCACCGGCGTTCAGCAGCACGCTGCCATCGGCGCCGAGGCTGTAACGGGCAGGCTGGACGGCGGGCAGCGCGTCGACGGTGTAGACGACCCGGCCGACCGTGAGGCCGGCGAGGCGTCGTCGGCATTCCCACTCGTCCAGCGTCGTGGAGTGAGGTGTCATGACACCGATGGTGCCGCCGCGCCCGGCGTCGGGGGAGAGGCCGTTGGTCCCCGGTCACGCTGCCGACCGGACCTGCCCGGCCGGGTCTCCCGGTCCGGCCGGTTCAGCGGCCGGCCGGCCCGGTGGGACGGGTGGGGTCGGCCGGGGGCCGGGTGGCGATCAGGGCGGCCTGGACGCGCCGTTCCACGCCGAGTTTGGCCAGCAGACGCGAGATGTGGTTCTTGACGGTCTTCTCGGCGAGGTAGAGCCGCTGGCCGATCTGGCGATTGGTGAGTCCCTCGCCGACCAGGGCCAGGACCTCGCGCTCGCGGTCGGTCAGCTGGGGCAGGTCGGAGCTCGGCGCGGGGGCGGCTTCGCCGCGCAGGCGGGCCATCAGCCGGGTCGTGGCGCCGGGGTCGAGCATCGACTGGCCGGAGGCGACGGTGCGTACGGCGGAGACGAGGTCGGTGCCGCTGATCTGTTTGAGGACGTAGCCGGAGGCCCCGGCCATGATGGCGTCCAGGAGCGCCTCCTCGTCGTCGAAGGAGGTGAGGATCAGGCAGGCCAGGTCGGGCATCCGTGAGCGCAGTTCGCGGCAGACCGTCACCCCGTCGCCGTCCGGCAGCCGCATGTCGAGAATCGCGACGTCCGGCCGCAGCGCGGGGACACGGGCGAGCGTCTGCTCGACGGTGCCGGCCTCGCCGACCACCTGGAGGTCGGGCTCCGCGTCAAGCAGGTCGTGAACGCCCCGGCGGACCACCTCGTGGTCGTCCATCAGGAACACCTTGACCGGGCCGCGCGCCCCGCCCGCCGGACTCTCCGTCATCACCACTCCAACCCCGTGGGCCCGCCCCGGTGGCGGGTCGTGTGGAACCACCGCGAAGTCTGGCGTGACCGGGGGCGGTTGCGATAGGGCCGGACGGCCCTGTTTCGTCTGGGGCACCGGGAGCGGCAAGGGGTTGGGACGGGAGACGCACGGGGAATCCGGATGGGCAGGAGCGCCCCGCACCTCTCTTGTGGGCGAACTCGGCGAGTTCCGCCGGGGGCAGCGGCCGGTACCGAAGGGGCCGTGGTACCGCCCCGGATCAGTCCTGGTGGCTGTCGCGCGGGGTGCGGCCGCTCCACACCGGCTCCAGCCGGGCCCAGGCCCGCGTCCACGCCCGGTCGGCCCGACGGTCGAGGGCACCCAGCCGTGCACAGAGCCCGGCGGCGGCGAGAACACCGAGCAGGCCGAAGAGGACCAGGCCCACGCACACGGTGTCGGCGACGAGGTCGGCGGTGCTCGGAGGCGTGGCCGCCACGTGGCCGTCCCGGTCGACCCAGATCCCGACGGTGGCGCCCGGCTCGGTGTTCCGCGGGACATCGATGGTGCCGGTGTTGCTCCGCCCAGTGGGGTAGTTCCACGCGGCGTCCGCGCGGTAGGCGGTCTTCCCGCCGAGGACGGTGGCCTCCGCCTTCCGGACGGAGCCCTCCACCAGGGCCTCGACGTGGTGCAGGACCGCGGTCGCGACCGCGGTCCGCTGTTGTTCGGCGGCGAGGCGGAGGGCGGAGGCTCCGACCCCGAGCAGCGCGGCGAGCACGACTCCGAGAGCCGTGAGGACCAGGGCCAGGCTCCGGGCCCGGTCGATGGGCCTGCTGAGCGGGTTGCGCTCCCGTCCCAGGGCACGGCGCAGGTGGCCGCACGGCGGCGCGGGCGGGCCCTCGGCCCGGTGGGTGCTGTTCATGGCGGTGCTCCTTGTCGCTGCTCGGGCGGGCCGTGGTGAGGGGAGCGCTCGGCTCACGGGTGGGGGACGACGACGACCGGGGCGGCGCAGTGGTGCAGGACGGCATGGGCCACCGGACCGAGGTGCGGTCCCAAGTGGTGTCGGCGCTCCCGCCGGCCGACGACGACCAACTCGGCGTGGACCGAGGCGTCCAACAGCGCCTGGGCGCCGCCGCCGAGGCGGACGTCGGCAATGGTGTCGATGCCCGGGTGCTTCGCCCGCAGCCCGGCGAGGGACCGGGAGACCAGGGCCCCCTCGGCGGATTCCTGCTCCATGAGGTAGGCCTGAGGCGGTACCGGGCCCGCGAGGGACCAGGAGGGCGGCAGGCTCCGGCCGTGGACGGCGCGCAGCCGGCAGCCGCGCAGCTCGGCCTCGGCGGTGGCGAATTCGAGGACGGCGTCAGCGGGTTCACCCGCGTCGAGACCGACCAGCACCTCGCGGGCGGCCGCCGCTGTCGCGGGCCGCTCGACAGGCGCCTGCCCGAAGCGGACCAGCACCGTGGGGATGGTGGCGCGTGCCGTCACCGCGAGTCCCACCGAGCCGACCAGGAGGCCGGCGAACCCGCCGAGCCCGCGGGAACCGAGCACCAGCAGATCCTGCTCCTTCGCCGCGGCCACCAGCCCGTCGACGGGGTCGTCCGAGATCATCGCGGTCTCCACCGGCAGGCCCGGCCGGTCGCGCCGGATCCGGTCGGCGAGCTCTCGGACGGCGTCCAAGGCCTTCGACCGCAGGTCGCCGGGCCACGAGGCATTGCCGTCCCCGGCGTCGAGCCAGGGCCAGGCATGCAGCAGCCGGAGCGCGGAGCCCCGGCGGTGGGCCTCGGCGGCCGCCCACAGGGCCGCGGCCTCGCTCTGCGGTGATCCGTCGATTCCGGCAAGGACGGAGCGGGTCATCGTGGCTTCCCTTCGTGACGCCGAGGGCTCGGGCCGGGGATCCGGCGCCGGGGCGTGCCCTGAATCTCCCGTCCGGGCACCCGCTTCCGGAAGGGACCGAAGGACCCGGCGACGGGCCGGTGGTCCCGGCCCCGACCGGCTTCGGGGATCCGGCCCGCGCGGTTCGCGCACGAGCCGGCCGCGACGGGCCCGGGCCCTCGCAGCGGGGCCGGGCCCGGGACCCGGGACTCCCGGCCGGGTGGACCGGGACCGTCGGCACGGGGACGGGGACCGTCGGCCCCTCGGACGGACCGGCCCGGCCGGCCCAGGATCCTCCACAGTGAGCGGTCGGCAAGGGCACCCCCGCCAGGGACTTCCGGCCCGGTAGAGGAGCACCCTCATGTCCGCACCCGACCGCGGGAACCGACGGGCCGCCAGGGCCGCCCGGAGACAGAGCAGTACCGACACCCGCTTCGGGCTTCCCGCCGCGACCGCTCTGGTCGTCGGCAGCATCATCGGGATCGGGGTGTTCGCCCTGCCGTCCTGACAGGGACCCCCACGCCCGCGCCCCTGCGCGGATCCCGTCCCAGCTGCGCGGCTGGTCCGCCCATGGAATCCTCGCCGGTCGAGGACAACGACTCGGCCCCTCGGGTACGGTGTCGGACAGAGCCGGGTCCGGGCCGCCGACAGCATCGGCGGAACCAGCCGAGGCCGATCGTCTTCACCACCGTCCGGGGACGCGCCAGCAGCGCGTCCACCAGCGGAACTCCACGCCTGTGCGGCACCACCTGCCCACCCCCGTCCTCCGGAGTCCTCCGCATGCCCCAGCACCGTCCCACCGCTGTGCTCCGCGACTTCTTCTGCGAGCACACCCCCAGCAAGAGCCGCGTCCTGGTCCTCGTCGGCCACCAGGGCGGACCGGACTCGCTCCAGGCCGTCCTCACCTGCCGCGAGCCCGAACTCGCCCACCGTGCCGCCGAACTGCTCCGCGCTCTGCGTCCGGGCTCCGACACCCCGTCGGAGGAACACGTCGAGGACCTGTGCGGACGGCTCCCCGATGCGCCGGCGGCCTCCCTGCGGCAGGCGGTGGCCCACGTGAGCGCCGGAACCTGGCCGGCCGCCGTGGGATCACTCCTCGACTGGCCCGAGCACTCGGCCGGCTTCGGCGGCCGGAAGCCCGTCGACGACCGGGATGTCGACCTGGACGGCGCGGAGGAGGAAGAGAGCGGCGGCCGGGCCATGCGGACGCCCCATGATGCCCGGCTGCGCGATCTCGTCGGCCCGGTCGTCCGCCTCGCCGTGCTGAGGGAGTTCCACGTCCACGACCGGAAGGCCCTGTTGGACGCCGCCACCGACCAGGGCTGGAACCCGCTGCCGGCCGAGGAACTGGACGAGGACGACCCGCACGACGTGGTCGGAGCGGTGATGTGGCTCGCCGACTCCGGAGTCGAGGTCGAGGGCGCCGACAGCCTCCTCGACCTCGGCAAGGCGCACCGGCTGCGGTCGGACGAGGGCCACGAGGTGGCCCAGTGGAGCCCGGAGCCCGTCGTGGAGGACTTCGGCAAGGGCTGGCTGCACCGGGCCGCGGACCAGCCCGGCGACAGCGACCCGTCTGAGGAGCGCGTGGACTTCGCCGCCCTGTTCGCGGCGGAGCCGCTCCACTGCGACGACCCCGAGTGCGAGGACGAGGGCTGCCTGTGGCAGCTGACCCCCCGCACCGCCGACCTGCTCCACACCGCGCTCACGGTCCTCGCCGACGAGGCGTACGACGACGCCGAGGAACTCGGCGACAAGCGCCTGGTGAAAGGCGAACACGAAGGCAACTGGGGCGTGTTCGCACGGATGCCGAAGCTGACCTTCGCCGCGGACCTCCAATGGCGCCGCCGGTTCGCCCGCGCCGCCGACGACCTCGCCGACGACCTCGAACACGGCCGGTGGCCGCAGCCGACCTGCACCGCAGAGGAACTCGCCCTCCACTTCGCCCTCGACGACGCCCGCGACCTCCAGGACGAACTCGACGACACGGACGACGCCGCCCACACGCCACTGCCGGTCCATCGCGACGACTACGACTTCGACGCCTGCACGGACATGTTCTTCCAGGACACCGACGTCCTCATGCTCTACAACGCCCGCTTCGACGGCATCGAGGACCCGGACGGCGAAACCAACCAGCAGATCGGCATGGGCGACCTGCGCGTGGCGGCCTGGTTCGACCCGTTCGGGAACGTGAAGACCCGCGACCCGCACCGCGGCTTCCGCCGCTGAACGATCCCCGCGCCGCACAGAGCAGTGGGGCCGGGTACGAAGCGCCCCGGCCCCACCACTCTGCTCCCGGCCGGAGAAGGACCGCCGACGACAGTCTCCGGGCCGGCGCTCGGCCCGGTCCAGGTGCGGCGCCGCAGGGTGAACGGGTGACCGAACGGATCGGGGCAACCTCCCGCGGCAGAGGTACACCCATGACCTGCCCCGCAGCCCGGGAGCGACCGACCCCGGAGGTCACAGGGCTGCCCGGGATGACCCGATCGAACCGGTACGGTCCTCGTCCTCTTTCCTGAAGGTGCAGTGTTGGTCACTCTCTGTGGATGGTCAACAGGTGCCGTGCGATGAAGAAGGACAGGAAGCTCTGCAGGAACCGGGTCTCCCGTCCCGGGATCCGCTGCCATCTGCATCATGGACTTCCCGCCGGCCCGCGACCCATCGGTCCGTCCCCACGCAGGCGGGCAGCGAGCGGCGCACCCGCGAGGCAGGCGGGCCGGAGGCCTGGCCGGCCCGCTTCCGCGGTGAACCGCCCCTCTTCGAGCGCACGCCCCGCACCGCCGTCGAGGACACCCCGGATCCCGGCCCAGCGCACCGCCTCCCGTCAGGCTCCGAGCCCGCCACGGGTCGTGAGCCGCGCCGAGACGGACAGCGCCGTCCGGGCATGCGCGCAACTCGTCGGCGGAGGCGGCGGCGACGTCATCGCCGCCCAGGCCGTCCGCTACGTGGCCCCAGAGACCTGGAGTGCCCTCGTCGAGCGACACCGCGGCAAGGGCTGCGACGCGTTCGCCGCTTTCGCCCGCGCGCTGCTGGACGGCAAGAAGTCCCTGCACGGCGTGGTCGGCAGCCTCGTCGGCGCCCTGCTGGCCGCGCTGGGCCGCCCCCGCATCGAGCAGGTCTTCGCCCAGGAACTCGCCAGCCGCGTGCCGCTCCCGTTCGGGCACGAGATCGCCCTCGCCGCCCGCGGCCTCCAGGCGGCCGGCATCTTCGTCTGAACCGCCCCGGGTTCGGTAGAGATCTCAGGTTGTGGCTTTGACCTGGGTCTTTGTGGTTGTGAGGTGGTAGGCGGTCTCGTATTCGGCGGGTGGGACGTGGCCTATCTCACCGTGGAGTCGCCGGTGGCAGTACCGGTCGGTCCACTCGGCTGTGGCGAGCTCGATCTGGGAGAGGGTCTTCCAGGGCCGGCCGGGCTTGATCAGCTCCGTTTTGTAGAGGCCGATGGCGGATTCCATCAGGGCGTTGTCGTAGGCGTCGCCGACGGATCCGATCGAGGCTGCGATGCCGGCGGCGTCCAGGTGCTCGGCGAGCCGGAAGCTCGTGTACTGCGACCCGGCATCCGAGTGGTGTATCAACTCGCCTCGCTGGTAGGGGAATCCGTCGCGGTCGCGTTGCCACAGCGCCATCTCCAGCGCATCCAGGACGAGCCGCGTCCCCTTGGAGGTCGCGGCCGACCAGCCGACGATGCGCCGGGAGAAGGTGTCCACGACGAAGGCGACGCAGACGACGCCGGCCCAGGTGGCGATGTGGGTGAAGTCGGCGACCCGGCAGCGGTTCGGCGCGTTGGCGACGAACTGGCGGTCCACCAGGTCCGGGGCGCGTTCGGCGGTTGGGTCCGCGATGGTGGTGATGACCTTCTTGCCGCGCACGGCACCGGAGATGCCGAGTTCGCGCATCAGGCGCTCCACGGTGCAGCGGGCCACCGAGCGGCCCTGCCGTCCCGGCTCCCGCCAGACCTTCCGGGCCCCGTAGACACGGTAGTTGGCGTCGTAGACCTCCTTGATGAGCTCCTTGAGTTCCTCGTCGCGCACAGTGCGGGCGGAAGGCGGGGCCAGGCGCTTGCGGTGAGCGCAGTAGGTGGAGGGGGCGATGCTGCACCCGTGCTCGGTGAGCACGCGGCAGATCGGCTCGACGCCGCCGAAGCGGCCCCGGTGCTCGTCGACGAACGCTACGAGCGCAGGTGCGGCCGGTCGAGCTCGGCCGCGAAGAAACTCGCCGCCGCCTTGAGGATCTCGTTGGCGCGCTTGAGTTCGGCGATCTCCTTCTTCATCGCCTTGATCTGCGCGGACTCCTCCGTGGTCGCGCCCGGGCGCTGCCCGGAGTTCGAGGAGCAGGAGGTCGACGAGGCGGCCGTCGCGGCCGTCGACCCGGTAGTCGAGCGGGATGCGGGTGGCGGCGTCGACGAGTTCCCGGAGCAGCGGGGGCACCGCGACGACCGTGGGTGTGTCGGGCAGGCCGGGTGCGGCGCCGGGCTCGATGTACAGGGTCCGCATCCGGACCGGCCCGGTGCAGGTCATCGCGTGCACGACACCGGCCGGGACCCAGACGCCCCGGGTCGTCGGCACCACCCATGTCCCCCGGTCGGTGACGACGGTGATCGCCCCGCTGGTGCCGTAGATCAGTTGGGCCCGGCGGTGGTGGTGCGGGGGGATGTGGTGCCCGTCGGGCAGGTCGCGGGCCATCGCCGCCAGCGGGCGCGGCACGTGCTGGTAGTCGTCGCGGTTCTCGCTCTTGCCATGCATGTGGCGCACTCTCGACAGTGGACGGCGGATCGGCGAAAGCCTGCCACAGGTGGGTCTCCGTAGCGTCTCTTCCCGTGATCGAGAACGACCGTGAGGTCCGTGGGCCGCGACGGGTCACCGCGCTGCTCGCCACGACCAGCGCCCTGACCGCCGCCAACATCTACCTCGGCCAGCCGCTGCTGGGCAGCGCCGCCGCCGCACTGCACGTCCCGCCCGCGACGCTCGGCGCCGTGCCGACCGCGACCCAGATCGGCTACGCCGCAGGTGTCGCGCTCCTGGTGCCGCTCGGCGACAGCCGGGACCGGCGCCGACTGGTCCTCGGCCTGTGCGCGGCCTCGGCCGGAGCCCTGGCCGCCGGCGCACTCGCCCCGACGGCGGGACTGCTGGTGGTCGCGGCCTTCGTCCTGGGTGTGCTCTCCCCGGTCCCGCAGCTGGTGGCGCCGCTGGCCGTCGCGCTGGCGGGCGACCGCAGCCCCGGGCGGACCGTCGGCACCGTCCAGGCCGGTCTGCTGGTCGGGGTGCTGGCTTCCCGGACGTACTCCGGGGCACTCGCCGAACTGGCGGGTTGGCGCGCGGTGTTCGGGTGCTCGTGCGCGTTGACCCTGCTGCTGACGCTGGTCCTGCGGCGGGTACTGCCCACGGTCCCGGCCGCCCGGGCCATGCCCTACCCCGAGTTGCTGGCCTCGGTGCCGCGGCTTTTCGCGACCCACCCGGCGGTGCGCCGGATCACCGTCTCCGGGGCCCTGGTCGGTGTCTCCTTCGGCGCCTTCTGGACCGCCCTCACGTTCCTCCTCGAACAGCGCTACCACTACGGCCCCACCGTCGTCGGCCTGTTCGGCCTGGTCGCCGTGGCGGGGGCCCTCGCCTCCACCGCCGCCGGGCGGCAGGCGGAGCGCTTCGGCCGCCGCCGCGCCGTGCTCGCCTCGATCGCGGTCACCGCCGCCGCCTGGGCCGTGCTGCTGCCGGGCGGGAGCGGGATCCTCTGGCTGACGGTCGGGGTGGTCGTCCTCGACGTCGGGACCTGGGGCAACCAGGTCGTCTGCCAGGGGGCCTTGTTCGCCCTCGACCCTGCGCTCCACAGCCGCCTGAACACATGCTGGTTCACGCTCCGGTTCCTGGGCATCGCGCTGGGCTCCCTGGTGGGATCGTTCGCCTGGGCGCGCGGAGGCTGGCCGGCGGTGGCCGCGGTCGGGGCGGCGGCGAGCCTGGCGGCGCTGCTCGTCGCGGGCCTGCCGGAACGGTCGGGCCGGAGGGAACGGAGGGAGCAGAGAGAACGGACGGGTCAGGCCGCGGGGTGCAGGTAGCCGCTCAGGGTCAGGGCCAGGGCGGGTCAGGGAAAGCGGGTCACGCCGCGGGCGGCGGTACGGGGGCCTGACCGGGCGGGGGCTCCAGGACGTCGTAGCGCAGCCCGCTGGAGCCCGAGCCGGTGCCGCTGACCTTGCGCCGGGACAACCAGGCGTGGGCGGAGCCGTCGTGCCAGCGGGTGTACTGGCGGCTGCGCTCCACCCGGACGCCGGAGCGCGGGACCTCCTCCTCGAACAGCCACTGCTGCTCCCCGAGCATCCGGCCGAGCGGTCGCGCCGGGGTGTTGCCGTCGCGGACCAGACCGGCGAGCCGCAGCCGGATCTGTTCCGGGGCGGCCGGGTCGATCGGTTGGGGCACCAGCGGGTACCAGTGGCCCGGGACCTCGGTGGCGAGCAGGTAGCGGTCGGCGGGCGGGTCGCCCGGTTCGGCGGCCGGCCGGGGCGGGAGGGCCGCCACCCAGCGGGCATAGCGGTCCAGCGGCTCCCCGGCCAGGTCGCCGACGGTCTCCTCGACCGCCCAGGCGAGGTTCGCCGCCTCGTCGCGCAGCAGCAGCACGGACTCGGCGGGCGGGCTCTCCAGCCCGGCGGGCAGCGAGGCGGCCCGGTAGAACCAGGGGGAGGGCGGCGGTCCGGTGCCGTCCCCGGCCGCGCCGCCCATGGCGCTGCCGCCGCGGTCCTCGCCGAGGCCGAAGAGGTTCCACTCCGGGTCCTCCAGGGAGGCGTGGGCGAGCACGGTCGCGCCGCCGAAGACGTCCGTGACCGAGCAGTGCACGACCCGGCTGAGCGAGCCCACCGGGCTCGGCAGCGGGCAGCAGAACCAGTCGTTCCCGTACACCGTGGTGAAGGCGATCAGCAGCAGCCGGCCGAGGTCGGCGGGGCTGGTGTCCGCGGCGCCGAAGTTGATCCTGGCGTCCTCCATCTCCCAGTAGCGGGAGGCGGGCATGCCGCCGAAGATCGCCGGGGTGGGGACGATGGCGCGCTGCTCGTGCGTCACGGCGGCCTCGTCGACCGCGATGTCGGCGGGCGGGGCGTCGACGGCCCACCAGTCCAGGTGCCCGCCCGGGTACTCCTGGGCCCGCAGCTCCAGCTCGGGGACGGTGGAGGAGCGCACCGCGAAGGCGTATTCGAGCCGGTTGGGGTTCCAGCCGGCGGGGGGCGCGGGCGGTGCGTGGGCGGCGCCGTCGGCGGCCGGTGCGTCCGGCACCTCGCCCGGCGCGCGCGGTGCCCACCAGTCCAGCCAGCGCGCCGCCGCGCCGGCCAGGGCGTTCTGGTCGGGGCCGGCCGCGCCGAACTCCTTCGCCGCGGTCTCGTCCCGGTCCACCAGCCTGGCCAGCCACGGCGCCAGCGCGACGGGGTCGGGCAGCCGGCTCCGGACGGCGGCGCCGAGCGGGGCGGGCGCGAGCGGTCCGTCGACGGCGCAGGGGCAGGTGGTGGCGAACGCGGGGAGCAGTGCGGAGAGGCCGGCCGAGGCGAGTTCGCGGCGCCAGCGCAGGCCGGCGGCCAGTGTCAGCCTGGCGTCGGGCCCGGCGGCGGGCTCCTGCTCGACGAGTTCCTCCAGCACCATCCGGCCCGGCCGGTACGGTTGCCAGTCGCCCCCGTCCCCGCCCTCGCCGTCACCCCCGCCGGCACCTTCGACCCCGGGGCTGCCGGGCCGCCAGCCGTCCAGCAGATGGATCTCCTGAGCGAGTGCGACGTCGACCGGCGAGGCGGCGTCGTCGCCGGCGAACTCGCCGAAGGCGTACTGGCGGGCGAGCAGATGGGCGGCGTCGCCGATCCGGGCCGCCAGCGCCTCCTCGACGCCGATGTCACGGGGTACCGGCTCGTACCGGAACATCGTCGGCATGGTTCCTCCTGACGGGCTTTCCGGGCTCTTGGGCTCTCTGGGCCCCCGGGCTCCGGGGGCGGGAGATCAGACCAGCTGGTGCGGCGGGGTCCTGGTCTGGACGGGCAGCAGCCCGCGCAGCTCGGTGAGGTCGTTGAGGTCCAGACCGCGGATCCGGGCCACGGCGTAGGTCTCCTCGACGATCGCGTGCACGTCCTCCATCCGCCAGCCGCGCAGCGGGTCGGGCGGCACCGCGACCAGCAGGGCCTGCGGGGCGCGGGCGTCGGGCTGGTTGTAGTGGAAGGCCAGTCCGCCCAGCTCCTCGACGGCGGGCCCGGTGTCGCCCTCGGGCGGTGGGGCGCCAACGGGGGAAGCGGGGGAAGCGGGGGAAGCGGGGGAAGCAGGGGGAGCGGGGGAAGCAGGGGGAGCGGGGCGCGGGGGTTCGGGGACGGACTCGGTCCAGGAGTCGATCAGGAGCCCCGCGACGTGGTCCGGATCGGGCGCGCCGTCGGTGCGCAGCAGCGCGCCGTGGCGGGCGGCGGGTCCGGACCCGGTCGGTACGGGGGCCGGGCCGCGGGCGATCCAGGGCTGTCCGGCGGGCAGTTGGACGACGGTGGCGCCGCAGGGCGGGGTGTCGGCCAGGACTTCCGCGGCGGCGAGCGCGTCGTCGAGGGCGCGGACGTTCGGCCGGACGCGTTCCATCTGCACCAGCCAGTTGCCGGTGCCGTCCTCGTCCGCGCCCTCCGGCGGCGCGGCGGTGAGCGCGTCGCCCGCCGGGGTGCCGCCGAGCCGCAGGTCGGCGAGGACGGGCAGGGTGCCGGCGAGTGCGGAGGACACCGCGGCGGTGACGGCGGTGACCCAGCCGAGCGCCTCGGTCGGCTCCGTCGGCGGTGCGCCGGGCAGCGGGGCGAGCGGGTCGGCGGCGAAGCGGTTGAGGACGGTGGCGGCCTGTTTCCGCAGCTCCGCGATCCCGGCGTCGTCGGTCGGCGGGCCGAGGCTGTAGGCGGAGACGACCCCGAGGTCGGCGAGGCTGTCCAGGGTGCGGGAGACCGTGTCGGCGAGGCTCGGCAGCACCTTCACCTGTTCGACCAGGTTGGCGACGGCGCTGGTGGTGGCGTTGTGCCAGGTCTCCACCCGGGTGGCGAGGCCGGTCAGGTCGGCGCCGGCCCAGTCCTCGCCGTTCCCCTGGTCGAGGTGGGAGGTGAGCAGCGGTTTCGCTCCGGCCAGTACGCCCGCCAGCGCGTTGCAGAGCAGCCGCAGTTCGGCGAACCGCGCGGCGCCGGCCGCCGTGACGGGCGGGGTGCTCGCGGCCCCGGCTCCGGCTCCCGCCCCGGCTCCGGCTCCCGCCCCGGTGGCGGCCCGGCGCAGCAGGCGGCGGGCGAGGGCGGTGTCCTGCCGTGCGGGGTCGGGGTCGCGACCGCCCGGCGGCCCGGCGCCGAGGACCACGTCGAGTGCGCAGACGCCGAGGTCGGCGAGGGTGAGGGCGAGCGGTGCGGCCGGGTCGCCGAAGTCGAACCGCCAGCCGCCGGGGTCGCCGAGCCGCGCCTCGCACCAGCGTTCGACGGCGGGCTCCAGCTGGGCGAGCGGCCGGGTCGCGTCCCAGCCGGGGACGGGTCCGCGGGGCGCGAGCACGGCGACCCGGTGGGTCAGGGCGACGGCGGCGCGCGGGGTGCGGACCACCTCGAAGTCCTGCGGGAGGCGGTCGCCGCGGGTGATGCCGTCGGCCGAGGACGCGGCGCGCAGCGGGCTGCCGGCGACCAACTGGTGCACGCTCTCGGCGAGCAGCAGGTCGCCGACCGCGTCGACGGTGTCCGCAAGGTCCTGCATCAGGGTGGTGGCCCCGTCGAGCAGGGGCAGGTCCTCGGGGGGAAGGTTGCCGAGGATGTCCTGCAACTGCTCGCCGTGGGCCCGCCAGTCGGCCAGCAGCGCCAGTCCGTCGACGACGTCGCGGGCCGCGACCGCCGTCCTGGCCTCGTCGCTGCCGGGCGCGCTCGGGTCGACCAGGCGGGGCATCGGGTAGCCGGCCCGGACGACGGCCACGAGGGCGTCGAGCCCGTTGTCGTGCAGGCCGCGTTCGAAGCGGTAGCCGAGCAGGGCGCCGAGGCTCTGGCCGGAGCGGACGCCGTCGACGACGGCGAGCGCGCGGCGCACCCGGGCCGCACCGAGGTCGACGGCGAAGGCCTGGCGGTCGGTGTGGCTGAGCCAGCCCGAGCGCAGGACGGCGGCGGTGACGGCGTGGTGCAGGGACGGGGCGAGGAGGTAGCCGTCGTTGGTCTGCGGCTCACCGGCGTCACCCGGTTCACCCGGTTCACCCGGTTCGCCCGGGTCTCCCTCTCCGTCCGCCGGCCCCGGCTCCTCCGGCGGCAGCGACTCCGGGCGCGGGTGGAGGTCCGCCACCCAGCCGTACGCCCCCAGGTGGGTGCCGTCGGGGCGGGTGGACCGGGTCTTGGCGAGGCGGGCGTGGGCGACCGAGGACATCCACGCGTCCAGCCGGTGGGTCTGGGCGTCCAGCGCCTCGCACAGCAGCAGCTCCAGCCGGGGCGTGTCGGCGTAGGGCAGGTCCGCGCCCTCGGGCAGGGGCGGCTCCGACGGGCCGGGCGGCGGCGGGGTGACGAGCGACAGGTCCTCGGCGGCGGCGAGCTGTTCGAACGCGAGGGAGAGCCAGTCGAGGAACTGCGGCGCGAAGCCGGCGGCGGTGACGAGCTCGCCGTTCTTGAGCCCGACCCCGGGGGCGGGCACCGGCGCGCCGGCCCGGAGGAATTCGCCCACGTGGAAGGCGTAGGTGAACATCACGCTGGTGGCGTAGTGGTAGAAGAGCCCCAGCCGGCCGGTGCTGATCGCCTCCGTGGAGGCGGACAGTGCCTGCATCCGGGCGATGAGCTCCGCCGAGGCGCCCTGCCCCGAGGCGAGCGCCGGGAGCACCTGCTGCCAGAAGCCCCACATGAAGCGGACCGGCCGGGCCCGGGCGAGTTCCACCATCTCGGCGGTCGGCCGTCGGTCGCACAGGAACTCCACCGGGAAGGGCACGTACTCCAGGGAGGGCGGCAGCGCCCAGGTGAACCGGCTGTCGTGCGGAACGGTTCCGATCGGGGTGTCCGTCGGCGGCTCGAACGGCGCGTCGACGATGTCCTGCTGCAGGTACCGCAGGCGCCGGGAGGCGGGCAGGCGGTGCAGCAGGTCGGTGATCACCTGGTCCGGGTCGCCGCCGGCGCCGACCCCGGGGGAGCGGAAGGCCTGCGACTCGATCAGGGTCCGGAAGCCGGAGATGTGGTTGAGGATCCGCAGGTCCACCTCGCTGCCGTGCCACAGGTCGAGCGAGGTGACGGGCAGCAGGCCGTACGGCTGGTTGCCCACCCGCAGGGTCGGCAGCAGGCCCCGGCCGCGGACGTGCTGGACGTAGTGCGACACCAGGAAGGTCAGGTCGGGCAGGGTGGTGCCCTCCAGGGTGCGCCAGTTGCTGGAGGCGGCGGAGAAGGCGCCGGCCGCGGTCTGGACCAGGGTCAGCAGCTGGTGCTCGTCGTCGGCGAGTCCGTCGCCGGCCTCGGCGAGGACGGCGGCGGCGCCCCGGCCGAGGGCGGTCGCGGCCCGCGCCGCCGCCTGGGTGCTGCGGGGGTCGAGGGCGGCCCGCTGCTCGTCGACGAGGTCCGGCGGCGCGGGCGGGGTGCGCGGGTGCCAGGCCGAGCGGGTGGCGTCGGTGTTGTTGGTGGGGGTACCGGTGGGCAGGACGGCCAGGCCGTCGGTGCAGCGGTGGGCCTCCAGCAGGGTGCTGAGCAGCTGTGCGGTGTCGGCGGATCCGCCGCCGCGCACGCCGGTGACGGTGACCAGGCTGAAGTCGGTGCGCAGTCCGGTCAGCGGTACCCGGACGCCCATGCCGACCCGGACGGCCTCGTCGAAGTCGCCGAGCCAGCGCGGCGGCACCGGCTTGCCGGGGGCCGGGCCGACGTCCAGCTCCGCGTCGATCGGCTCGCCCTCCTGGCGCCAGAGCAGGCCGATCTGTCCGTCGCCGGTGGTCTCGTAGCCGGAGAACACCAGCCGGTCGGGCAGCACGTAACTGCGCGCGGCGCGGGTGAAGGTGCTGTCGACGACAGCCGGTTCGGCGGCCCAGGGCTCGGGGGAGGGCGCGATCGCGTCCGGCGGGGTCTCGGTCCCGGGGCGGGGGCCCTGCGGGCGCAGGGCGCGGACGGCCCAGCAGGCCCGGCCGGGGCCGACGGCGGCGACGAGGGTGCTCCAGGCGGCCGCGCGGCCCTCCTCGTTCGGCCCGGCGGCCCAGACCTCCGCCCAGTAGTCCGCGGTGGCGGTGCGCTCCGCGGCGGTGAGGCCGGTCTCGTGGGAGTCGACGTGGATGTCGTCGGGGTAGGCCCGGATCCACAGCTGCGGTTCGGGGCCGCCGAGGCCCCGGTACACGGTCTCCAGCCGTAACGGGAGGAGCACCAGCGGGTCGGAGCCGTCCTCGGACCAGAGCGGCGGCTCGGCGGTCGCCAGGTCGCGGTAGGCCTCGCGGGCCTGCTGGTAGCGGGTCTGGGCGGCGTCCGCCTCCTGGGCGGCGGCCAGGTGCTCGGCCTCCAGACCGGTCTCCTGGGCGAGTACCCGTTTCTCGTAGCCGGCGAGTCCGGTCCTCGACCAGTCGAGGGCGACCCGGGCGTCGCTGACGGCGCGGTGCGCGGCGGCGATCTCGCTGGTCACGGGGCTTCTCCCATCAGGCTGCGGGCGGTGCGGAGCAGGCGGAACGGCCGTTGCAGGGTGACCCGGGCGACGTCGGCGGAGTTCCAGTTCCGCCCGTTGGTGAGCGGGTGCTCCTGCTCCGAGAGCGGCGGGTCGTCCGGCAGCCGCCCGAGCGACGCGAACCCGTTGACCAGCACGCGCTCCCAGTTGAGGTCGTCCCAGGACGTCATGCCGGGGCCGGTGCCGGCCGCGGTGTCGTAGCCGAAGCGCAGCCGTCGGCCGTTCTCGGCGAGCACGATCCACCAGGTGCGGATGTCCTGGCCGGGCGGCAGCTGGAAGGCGTAGGCGCAGGTCCGCGCGTCCATCGGCAGCACCATCACCGGCGCCACCCAGGTGTCCGGGGCGAGCAGCGGGTCCTGGACGGCGGCGGGCGGGACGGCGGCCACGGTCATGCCGGGGTAGCGGTGGACGAGTCGGCCGCGGATCAGCAGCACGTCCAGGCCGTCGGCGTCCAGGGCGAGGTGGCTGCCGAGGGCGCCGTCGGGGGCCCAGCCGTGCACCGGCGGGATGTCGGCGAGGCCGTCGGGGCGCGGCCAGAAGTGGGTGAACGGGCTGCCGCGCAGATCGGTGGGGTACTCGCGCCAGCGCATCTCCCGGTTGAGCTCGTCGTTGGCACCGACCATGAAGGCGGCGATGAACGGGCCGTTGGCCTTCAGCAGGACGGCCCGGTCGTCCGGGACGGCGGCGATGCCGGGCAGGAACCAGTCGGGTTCGCTCTCCTTGATCGCGAGCGCCATCGCGGCGGGGAAGTCCGGGCAGACCATCACCGGATCGGTGGGCCGCTCGGGCGGCGCGACCAGGGATTCGCCGGTCACGGTGATCCGGTCCTCCAGCCGGGCGGCCAGCAGCGGCGTCGGGTCGAGCGCGCCGACCAGCCGCTGCCGGTAGGCGTCCGGGTCGATCGGCACCCCGTACTGCAGCAGCCGGCTGCCCGGGTCGTCGGTCATCGACTCCTGGCCGGGCAGGACGGTGAACGGGGCGGAGAGCGTCATGCCGAAGCCGTCCGGGAGCGATTCCGTCGTGCCGGTGAGGTCGCCGACGAGCGGCGCGACCGTCCCGGAGTCGAACAGCTGCTCCGACATCAGCAGGTCGTCGGCGGTCATGGAGTCCGCGGCGAACCCCTCCTGGCCGCCCGCCATCCGCCCGACCGAGGGGGCGAGCAGCGAGGTGATCGCCCCGGCCTGGTCCGTGAAGCCGTTGGCGAGCGCCGCCGGGGCGACCGCGGCCATCGTGCGCAGCATCCCGGTGGTGTGCCGGGTGGCGGCGGAGTGCAGGGCGCCGTCGACGCGTTCCGCGAACGCGTCGCCGGCCTCGGCCTCGAAGGCGGGCGAGGTGCCCGGCCTGGTCACCAGTGGCACGGGCAGCGGGGGCAGCAGCGCGCCGGTCATGGTGCGCCGGGCCAGGCTGTCGCCGTCGAGGGAGGCGCGGCGGGCGAGCGGCCCGCGTCGGCGCAGCAGCCGGTGGTAGGCGGGGTCGGCCATCGCGGTCGGGGCCGGGCTGACCGCGACCTCGGTCCGCAGCGGCAGTCCGCTGTCGGTGCGGACCCGGTCGCCGACCGGCGCGGCCACCGCCATCAGCTCGCCGGGGGAGAGGGTCTGCAGGTGGCGCCGGTACAGCGAGTCGGAGACCTCGGTGCAGAAGACGGTCTCCTGGAGCTTGCGGTTGGCCTCCCGGACGGCGCCCAGCTGGTCCCAGGCCCGGGCCATCAGGAACTCCTGGTTCTCCCGGACCCAGTCGGCGCCGAGGGCGGCCGCGATCCGGTGCTCCGGGTCGAGGTTGAGCTCGGCCAGCCAGCCCGTCGCGCCCGGTTCGACGGTCCGGGCGACCACCGGGTGGCCGCCGTACAGCGGCGGCGCGAGCTCGGTCTCGGTGCCTCGGTCGATGTGGGCCGCGACCCTGGTCCTGAAGTCGTCCAGGGCGGCCGGGGTGACGGTGCCCGGCGGCGGGTCGACCAGGGTGAGGACGCCCTGGACGGTGAGGGTCTGGCGGCCGCCCGCCGGGTCGCCGGAGGCGA
Source organism: Kitasatospora purpeofusca (assembly GCF_036010405.1). Taxonomy (NCBI): domain Bacteria; kingdom Bacillati; phylum Actinomycetota; class Actinomycetes; order Kitasatosporales; family Streptomycetaceae; genus Kitasatospora; species Kitasatospora purpeofusca. The sequence continues at coordinate 8,979,794 of NZ_CP108561.1, forward strand.
GCGGATCGCCGTGCAGCCAGGGCCGGGTGACGTCGACGGTCCGCCCGCCCAGCAGTCCGGCCTCCTCCGGCCGCAGCGGCACCACGGCCGTCGCCAGCTGCTCGAAGTCGCCCTCCGCGCCGGTGCGGAAGCCCCAGGAGTAGTAGACAGGCAGTCGGAAGACGCCCCCGCCGGGGGAGGACCAGGCGTCGCCCGGCTGGTCGATCTCGGCGAAGCCGCCGGTGAGCCCGGCGGTCACCCCGCCCTGGAAGGACGGCACCAGGCAGGCCAGGTAGTCCAGGTCGGCGTCGAGCCGGCGCGGGCAGAGCAGCCGGGAGATCAACGGCCCGCGCTGTCCGGCCGGCCGCTGGATGTGCGCCCACTGCCAGGCGTCGTCGAGCGGCGGCAGCAGCGCGTTCTCGACATCGACGAAGGGCAGCGGGTTGCCCGGCTGGACGGCGTGCCCGGCGGCCTCCACCACGATCAGCTGGAGCCAGGGCCGCAGGCGTCCGCCCGCGGCCCTGGCCGGGGTGAACAGCCAGGGCAGCTCGGGCAGGTCGAACTCCACGAAGGGCAGGTAGTTGGGCTCCACATCGGTGCTGCCGGGCACCGGTTCGACGCGCAGGATGTGCCGGGTGTCCAGGCCCACCACGCCCTCGGGGCCGAGCATCCGCAGGCCCTGGCCCTGCACCGGGATCCGCCGGTTCCGCGGCCCGGTCAGGGTGAAGGTGGGCGCCAGGTCGGGGTGGAGATTGGTCGCGGTGTGGGGGATCGCCGCGCCCACCGGGCTCTGCAGGTACGGTGCGAACTCCAGGTCGTCGCCGCTCATCGGACTCTCGTCTCCCAGGCCTCCACCACCCGGACCCCGGCCCGGCCGCGCAGTACGTCGCGCAGTTCGGCGTTCGGCATCCCGGTGTCGCCGACGGGCGGCGCGGCCGCGACCGTGACCTCCGTCATCGACCAGCTGGACACCGCCGAGAGCGGTTGCTCCGCCGCGACCCGGAGCGCCGGCCCGGCGGTCCGCCACCAGTGGGCGTCGCGGATCGAGGCGGCGGCGGCCACGTGTTCGGCGGAGACGTGGGAGAGGGAGCGGATCATGTGCCGGAGGTGCGGGCGCATCGGTACCGGGTCCTGGACGATCTTGGTGTCCCAGCCGAGCTCCACCCCGACGAAGGCCGAGTCGTCCGGCCCCGAGAGGTCGGGGGCGAACCGGACGCCCGAGCGGTACTGGGCGTAGGCGTCGGTGCTCAGCTGCTGGTCCTCGGTCAGGTCCAGGAACTGCCCGGGCGCGAAGGAGTCGGCGACCGAGCCCTCGCGGGCGTCGTCCTCGCCGAGCCGGGGCTCCACGATGTCCCACCGCTGCGGCGGGTCGACGGCGGCGTGCCCGAAGCGCGCGACGTCCACCCCGAGCGGCAGCACGTGCTGGCGGGCCGCCAGCCGGCCGTGCGGGTGCACCCGGCGTCCCTCGGCCAGCAGCCGGTTCGCGAACGGCGCCAGCCGCACCGGGCTGCGCTCGGCCGCCGACGGCGGCAGCACGCTCCACGCCGAGGGCTGCGCGAACGCCTTGACCAGCTCGTCGGCGAGGTCGACGGTGGCGGCCGGCAGCGGCGGCGGCCCACCGCCCCAGCTCAGGTCGAAGTTGAACGACACCTTGAACAGGAACAGCTTGATCCGGCCCCGGCCGACCGCGTGCCAGGGGGTGGGCCCCTCCAGGACCAGTTCGAACGCGATGCCCAGCAGGGTCTCGCCGAACGCCTCGACCGACAGCGCGCCGCGCATCGACGCGGTGAACGACATCGTCGGCCTGAAGTGGATCAGTACGTCCAGCGCGAACTGCCCGCGCAGACCGCACTCCGCGATCTCGGCGACCAGGGACAGCTTCGCCCCGAACTGGACGGTGTTGCTGGTCACCGCGAAGTACGCCTCGCAGCGCAGCTGGAGCCACGGCGCGGGGGAGAGGTCCATCGCCAGCCGGTGCAGCTTCGGCACCCCGCGCGGGACCGGGAACGCCGGGTGGAAGCCGCCCGCGCTGAGCACGAAGAGCGGGTCGTCCCCGCCCCGGCTGAGCACCAGGACGTCACCGTCGAGCGGGATGCCCGCCATCCGCGAACCGGTCAGGGAGGCCATCAGGAAGGCGCTGGGCTCGGCCGTGTCGTACTGGCCCGCGAAGGTCGCCTTCAGCTCGATGACCGGCGCCGCCGGATCGGGCACCATCACCCGCAGGATGCCGAGGACCGACAGCCGCACCGGATCGGGCAGCTCGGCCACCACGGCCGCCGACAGGTCGACCATCCGGCCGCCCCAGGAGATCCGGAACATCGGCCCGACCACGAGCCGCCCCGGAACGGTCGGGAACAGCGGCGCCAGGCGGGGGATCACCCGCAGCGCGGCCTCCACCGGGTCGGGCGGGAAGAGCAGTTCGCCGGCGGTGCCGTCGGCGATGCAGGCCAGCAGGGTGTCCCGGTCGACCGCCTTGTTGACGCCCACCACCCCGCCGATGCCGCTGACCGCGAAGCCCAGCCCGATCTGAAGTCCCGGCTCCGGGAAGGTCGCGCCCATCAGCACGATGAACGCCGGCGGCCGGCCGAGCGAGATCTGGCCGAAGGCCGTCACCGTGGTGACCGGCATCGCCGCGCTCAGCACGCCCGAGAACTCGGTGAAACCCTTGCGGTCCAGTTGTCCGCGCAACTGCACCGGGGGCAGCGGAAGGTCGATCTTCAGCGTGTCCGGGAGATTACCGTCCGCCAGTTTCTCCAGGTCGAGCCCCGGAATGCCGCCCATGGCACACCTCGCTCCTCGTCGGCCGCGCGTCGGCGGCATACAGCCGCCGACGGGCAGCGCACCGCCGGGAAATATCACGGGCAGTGACAATTCACGGCCCGAGCCACGTATGGTGATCGGTCCGGGAATGACGTGCCGGTGGCGCACCGCCACCGGTCGGACCGCGGAATGCCGCGTCGCACCGCCACGGGAAAACGCTCGCCGATCCGACGGAGCACCGGTTCCGGGTCGACGGCAATGGGCCGGGACGCGCCGGACCCATCTCCTCAAGAGAGGGCCGACCTGCGGGAAAGAGCTCTCGGCAGGGCGAGTTGTCGGGTATGTGACCCACTCTATTCCCGAGCGTGCGGGTGCTCCAACACTTTCCGTGAGATTCTTTGCGCCCCTTCGGACCGTGTTACCGGGAGGGGTGGACCGTGATTCCGGAGCGGAGCGGCAATGATCGCAATCCGTCATTCGTCACCGCCCGCTCCGACCCCGACGACCTGTACCGCACCACCGACACCGCCGGCGGACCGGACCACGGCATCCGGCCCGGCGGCGAGCAGACCAACAGCATCCAGGCCGGCCGGTCCGCCCAGCCGGGCATCGACGTTCCGGTCCCCTTCGCCCGGAACGTCTCGCTCCGGGACTACGACTCCGTCTCCAGCGAGGACCTGCTCGGCTCCGTCCCGTGAACTGTGCCTCCGCGCTTTTGCGGCGGGGGTCCGATCCGCTGTCACCGCCGGTCCGGCGAGGGAGCGGCGGTCAGTGGTACCAGGCCGGACTCGTAGGCGAGGATGACGAGTTGGACGCGGTCGCGGGCGGCGAGCTTGGTGAGGAGGCGGGTGATGTAGGTCTTGACCGTGGCGGGGCTGAGGACGAGTTCGGTGGCGATCTCCGGATTGGCGAGGCCCCGGCCGACGAGGGTGAGGATCTCGCGTTCCCGCTCGGTGATGGCGGCGAGGCGGCCGGCGCCCGGCGGTGAGGGGGCGGGGACGGATGCGGGTGCGGCGGCCGGGGCCGGGCGGGCGGTGAACTCGGCGATGAGGCGGCGGGTGACGCTCGGCGAGAGCAGCGCCTCACCGGCGGCGACCACCCGGATCGCGTCCAGGATGTCGTCCAGGGCCATGTCCTTGACGAGGAATCCGGAGGCGCCCGCGTGCAGGGCGGCGTAGACGTTCTCGTCCTCGTCGAAGGTGGTGAGGACGACGACGCGGGCCGGGGAGGGGCCGGCGGTGACCCGGCGGGTGGCCTCGATGCCGTCGAGCACGGGCATCCGGATGTCCATCACCACGACGTCGGGGCGCAGTTCCTCGGCGAGGCGGACGGCCTCGGCGCCGTTCCCGGCCTCGCCGACCACCTCCAGGTCCTCGGCCTCGGTGATGACCATCTCCAGGGCGGCCCGGACGAGGGGCTGGTCGTCGGCGAGGAGGACGCGGACAGTCGGGACGGCGGGGACGGCGGGCGCGGGCGTGGTCGGGCGGGTCATCGGGCGGATCCCGTCAGCGGCAGGCGGGCGGTGACCCGGAAGCCACCGTCGGGGCGGGGCGCGGCGGTGAAGTCGCCGTGCAGCAGGGCGACCCGCTCCCGGAGGCCCACCAGCCCGTAACCGGCGGGGGCGGTGCCCCGGCCCCGGCCCCGGTCGCTGATGTCGAGCGCGAGTTCGGCAGGGCTCCGGTGGTCGACGGTGACCCGGCAGGAGGGGGTACCGGCGTGGCGGACCACATTGGCGAGCGACTCCTGGACGATCCGGAAGGCCGCCAGGTCGACCTCGGGCGGCAGTTGGTGCCGTTCGCCCTGCCACCGGAGGTCGACCCGCACCCCGGCGGCGGTGGTCGCGGCGGCCAGCCGGTCGAGGTCGGCCAGACCGGGCGGGCCCTGGGCCGGGACGGACGAGCCGCCGGTACCGGGACTGCCGGGGCCGTCGGTGTCGTCGGCCCGGCGGAGCGCGCCGAGCATCCGTCGCAGCCCGGCCAGGGTCTCCCGGCCGGCGGTCTCGATCTCGGCGAGGGCCTCGCGGGCCCGCTCCGGCCGGGAGTCGAGGACCCGGCGGGCCGCGCCCGCCTGGAGGGCGACGATGCCGATGCTGTGTGCCACGGTGTCGTGCATCTCGCGGGCGATCCGCAGTCGTTCGGCGGTGACCGCCTGCGCTGCCGCCCGGGCGCTCAGCGCCTCGGCGTGCTCCCGGGACTGGTGGACCGAACGGCCCACCAGCCAGGCGATGACGGCGATCAGGACGCCCGCGTCATTGGCGCCGATCCGGGTGCCGGTGAGCAGCAGGCCGCCGCCGAGCGCGGGCGCGAGCAGCAGATGCAGCGTCAGCGCGCCCAGCACCATGGCCAGGGCCGCGCGCGAGGTCCGGCGCGGTTCGGCGGCGGTGACCAGGCAGAGGGCGGTGACCAGCGCGAGCAGCGCGGTCGGCGGCAGTTGGAGCTCCCAGCGCCAGGCCTTGGTCTGCGCCGCGGTGGCGGCGAGCAGCAGCGCGACGGCCGTGCGGGGGCGGCGGCGCAGCAGGGCGGCGGCGAGCAGGGCGACCGGGGTGGTGAACGCCGCCGTCGGCCAGTCCTGGTGGACGGTCGGCAGGTGGTTCGGGTCGGTCGCCCCGATGGCGGTCCCTCGGGACGGACGGCCGCCGTCCGCGGCGGCGGGCCAGAGCAGCGAGAGGCACCACGCGAACGCGGTCCACGCGCCGGGCGGTATCCGCCGCAGCCGGGGCGGGAGGGTCGGCGGGGGCGCGAGCGTCTCTGACATGTGGTGATCGTACGAGGCGGGGGCGGGGCGGGGCATCGGACCGGGGCTGTACGACCAGGGGTGACACCGGGCGGCGCCGAGGTGTCCTCCCCGGTCGGATGTGTCGGTGGGCGGCCCGGCGGCAGTGTGGAGCACATGATCGAAGTCCACCGACTGACGAAGCGTTACGGCCGTACCACCGCCGTCGACGAGCTCACCTTCACCGTCCGCCCGGGTCTGGTCACCGGGTTCCTCGGCCCGAACGGCGCCGGGAAGAGCACCACCCTGCGCATGATCCTCGGCCTGGACGCGCCGACCGCCGGCGCCGCCACCGTGGGCGGGCGCCCGTTCCGGGAGCTGCCGCGCGGCCTGCGGCACGTCGGCGCGCTGCTCGACGCCGGCCACGTCCACGGCGGCCGCAGCGGCCGCGCCCACCTGCGGGCGCTCGCCCGGAGCAACGCGGTGCCGCGTGCACGGGTGGAGGAGGTGCTGGCGGAGGTCGGGCTCGCCGGGGCGGCCGGGCGGCGGATCGGCGGGTACTCGCTCGGGATGAAGCAACGGCTGGGCATCGCGGCCGCGCTGCTGGGGGACCCACCGGTGCTGCTGTTCGACGAGCCGTTGAACGGGCTGGACCCGGAGGGCGTGCGCTGGGTGCGCGAACTCTTCCGGAGGCTGGCCGCCGAGGGGCGGACGGTGTTCGTCTCCAGCCATCTGATGAGCGAGATGGAGCACACCGCTGACCGGCTGGTCGTCATCGGCCGGGGCCGGCTGATCGCGGACGAGAGCGTCGCGGACTTCGCCGCACGCGGCGCCGGGAAGGGCGCGGCCGCACCGGGCGTCACCGTCCGGACCGCCGGGCCAGGGCCGCTGGCGGACGCCCTGCGGGCGGCCGGGGGCGAGGTGCGGCCGGGCGACGACGCCGGGACGCTCCTGGTGACCGGACTGGACCCGGCCCGGATCGGCGCGCTCGCCCTCGACCACCGCGTCCCGCTGCTCGAACTGACCGCCCGTACGGCCTCCCTGGAGGAGGCGTTCATGGCGCTCACCGCCGACCACGCCGACCACTCCGCCGGAGGACCGCGATGACCACCACTGTTCCTGTTTCCGCCGCCGTCGGCGCCGCCACTGCCTCCGTGGACGGACCCCGGCCCCGCTTCCGGGACCTGTACGCCGCCGAGTGGATCAGGTTCTGGTCCCTGCGCTCGATGCCCTGGGTGCTGGGGACCGGGCTGCTGGTCCTCGTCGCCGTCAACCTCAACGCCGCGCGCCACACCTACCTGAACACCGAGCCCGGCGGCCCGCCGCCCGGGTCCGGGAGGGTGAGCCCGGCGCTGAACGCCTCGTTCACCATCGCGGCCGTGGACCTCCTGATGCTCCTCGCGGTCGGGGTCGGTGCCGCGGTGGTCGTCGCCGAGTACAGCAGCGGCATGATCCGCACCACCTTCTCCGCCGTCCCGGACCGCCGGGCGGTCCTGCTGGCCAAGGCCGGAGTGCTGGCGACGGCCATGCTCGGCCTCGGCACGCTCGCCGCCGGGGCCTCCTTCTGGGCGGCGCAGGCGCTGCTGGGCCGCCGCCACGCCGGGGTGTCGATCGCCGAGCCCGGCGCGCTGCGCGTCGTCGCGGCCGCCGCGCTGCTGGCGCCGGTCTGCGCACTGATCGGCTTCGGCCTGGGGACGCTGGTCCGGCACGCGGCGGCGAGCGTGGTCGCCGGTGTCCTGGTGCTCTTCCTGCTGCCCGCCTCGTTCAACGAGAACCGGGCCTGGTCGGCGGCGATCGTGCACGCCATGCCGCTCACCGCGTGGCGGCGGCTGTCCTGGGTCGACCTGACGAACGTGCTGCTCCCGCCCCACCCGGCGACGGTGGCGGGCTCGTGGCTCGCCTACGCGGGGTGGGCGGTGGGGTCGGTGCTGCTCGCGGTGACGGCCGTCCGGCGCCGGGACGTTTGAGCGGGGACGGCCGGGCGGTCGGGGCCGGGCGCCCCGCCCCGGCCCGGAGGACTGACGGCCGCCGGTTGTCGGTGGTCCGTGCCAGGATCCGTTCCGACCCACCCGAGCACGGAACGGAAGAGCACCACCGTGAGCACCACTGCGAGCAGCGCCGACGAGGCACCGACGGCCGGGGCGCCCGGGCAGCCGCCCGCGCAGCTGTCCTGGGAGCGGTTCTGGCAGCTGATCGACCTGATCGGCGGCGAGCCCGCGGTCGCCCTCTGCGCCACCTTCGACGACGGCTGCGAGCGGCTCTCCGCAGTGCTCGCGGCCGGTCCGGTCGAGGAGATCATCGGCTTCGGCGAACGCCTCGCCGAAGCCCTGTACCGCCTGGACCGCGAGGAGTACGGCACCCAGCGGGCCGTGGACCCGTCCGACCCCGACGAGCCGGTGCCGCTGAGCGACGACGGCTTCCTCTACGCCCGCGCCGCCGTGGTCGCCGCCGGCCGGGCCGCGTACGAGCGGGTGCTCGGGGGGCCGGAGCTGTTCGCCGCTCACTCCTTCCGCAGCGGCGAGTCGCTGCTGTACGTGCACGAGGAGGCGTACGAGGCGGCGACGGGGGAGGAGTGGGAGCACGACACCCGCTACGACTACGAGTCCTGCTCCAACCGCGAGGGCTGGCCGAACCGGTAGGTCCGGCCGGCCCGCCGGGAGCCGTTGCCGGGGCCGGGCGTCAGCGGGTGGCGAAGTCGGCGTTCCAGGCGGCGGTGCCCACGCGGGAGAGGCCGACCTCGGTGTAGTCGCCGATCATGATCCCGAGGTGCTGGGGGGACTTCACCCAGCCGTCGAAGGCGGCGTCGACGGTGGTGGGGCCGTAGAAGGCGATCTCGCCCCAGTTCCGGACGCTGTACCCGAGGCCCCTGGCGACGGCGGCCGAGTCGCAGAAGTGGCCCGAGACGCGGCGCTGCTCCATCTGGCCCGCGTTGCACTGGGCGGCCTGGGCGAGCGTCGGGTTCGACCGGACCGGGGCCTTGCCGTACTGGGCGCGCAGCTCGTTGAGGCGCTGGAGGAAGCGCTGCTCGGGCGCGGGCGTCGGCGGCTGCTCGGTGCCGGACACCAGGTCGAACCGCTGAGCCATGCTGCCGTCGCAGGACTCGACGGCGACCTCGCGGTCCTGGCCGCGGGTGAGGGCGATCCGCCCGTTGGACCTGTCGGCGAGCCGGAAGCGGGTGGAGCCGTCCCGGTAGGTGCGGGCGACGATCCGGGAGCCCTCGCCGTCCGCGCTGGCCAGGGCGTTGTGGTTCTGGCGGTCCTGGATCGTGATCACCTGATCGGCGACGGCGGCGGTCGCCACGGCCGCCGGCGCGGCTGCTACCGGGGCGGCGTTCGCCGGTACGGCGGACAGCGCGAGGCCGCCGACCGACAGCGCGCAGGCGGCGAGCACCGCCCCCGCCGACCGGGCGCGGACACGGGCGGTGCGGGTGAAGGTGTTGTTCACGGGGCTCTCCTACGGATCGACGGCCCAGCCCCCGGTTGCGGGGCGGGCGTCGAGCAGGACACCAGCGGCGCGTCCACGGGACGTCAGCGATCCGTGGACGCCGGGAGCGGGAGCGGTGTACCGGTCGTGGACGGCGTGTCTACGCGGGCGGGCCAGAGTCGTGCCCGTTCCGCTCGAACCGGACGGCCGGATGCCGTCCGGGCAGCGACTCACGGAGAGACAGACAACATGCTTCGCAAGTTCCTCGGAACGGCGCTCGCCGCCGTCACCGCGACCGCCGGTATCGCCTTCGTCGCGCCGACCCAGGCCTCCGCCGACATCAGCATGGGCGTCGAATGCCGGCAGTTCGTCGGCGGGGTCAGCACCCCGGTCGTCCGGACCTCGCCCATCACGCCGAGGAGCTCGGCCGGGGGCATCGACCCGGGCGCGGTGATCGGCGGTGTCTTCGCGGGGGCCGACTTCGTGAAGTCGCTGATCGACGAGGCGAGGAAGAGTGCCGAGCTCCGCGAGAACCAGGCCGGGTTCCTCGAAAGCCTGTCCAAGAAGCTGCAGTACCTCACCCGAGGTGAGTACAACATCAGCATCTTCCGGTCGGGCAAGGGCTTCCAGGAGAACATCCTGCAGAAGTCGAACTGCTTCGGCACCGTCCAGTACGAGGGCTCCGACGACAAGGCGCTCTACGACGTGTACGTCTTCGACTCCGACGGCCAGGTCTGGAGCAACGACGGCAACTACGGCTACCAGAACTGGCGGGACTACGGGCACACCCACTCCACCGGCTCGGCGGGCAGCACCCGCGACAAGTACACCTACTGGTTCCCGACCACGCCGCAGAAGTCCGCGCACGAGGCGGCCGACGCCCGCGCCAGGGGCGAGGGCGGCCGGCCCGCCCACGGGAAGGTGACCTCGCTGGTCTCCGACAACGGCCTCGCGATGGACCTCGCCAACAGCAACACCGGTTCCGGGACGTGGATCCAGGGCTGGCAGCCGAACGGCACCCAGGCCCAGAAGTGGGCGCTGTGGGACCAGGGGAACGGCAACTGGCAGATCGAGACGGACTTCCGCGGCGCCATGGTGCTGGACGTCATCCCCAACGAGTGGAAGACGCACCTGGTGAAGGCGCACGGCGGCAGCAACCAGTCCTGGCGGTTCGAGGAGTACGGCAACGGCTGGTACCGGATCCGGGCCGTCTACAACATGCAGAACGGCTACCCGGACGGCGGCTGCCTGACCGCCGACGGCGCCGGCAACCCCCTGGGCGCGTGGAACTGCGACCGGGGGATGGGCGGCGGCCAGCTCTGGAAGCTGGCGGGCTGACACCTTCCCGGAGCTCCGGGCCCGCGGCCGCCGCGGGCCCGGAGCAGGGCGGGGCCCGGCGGAAACCCGCTGGTGGCGGCCGGTTCGTCCGCCGTAGAATCCCGTGCTTGTGACCCACACCAGCACCCCCGCCGAGGCCCCTCCCGTCGCGCTCCGCCAGGACGCCGAGCTGATCGCGGGCGTCGTGGCCGCCGCCGGGCGCGGCATGGTCGACCGGGAGACGGTCGCCGAGGTGGTGGCGCTCTGCGCGGTCGCCGGGGAGCACCTGCTCGTCGTCGGACCGCCCGGCACCGCCAAGTCGGAGGCCGTGCGACGGGTGGCCGGGCAGCTCGGCGGCCGCTACTTCGAGTACCTGCTCGGCCGGTTCACCGAGCCCAACGAACTGTTCGGCCCGGTCGACCTGCGCAGCCTGCGCGAGGGCCGGGTGGAGTTCGAGACCGCCGGCATGCTGCCCGAGGCGGACGTCGCCTTCCTCGACGAGGTGTTCCTCGGCTCCACGGCCGTCCTCAACACCCTGCTGGGCCTGCTCAACGAGCGGGTGTTCCGGCGCGGCGGCACCGTCCTGGCCAGCCCGCTGCGGGTCTGCGTCGGCGCCGCCAACCACCTGCCGGAGGACCCGGCGCTCGCCGCCTTCGCCGACCGCTTCCTCGCCCGGGTCTTCGTCGACCCGGTGGCCGACGCCCGACTGGAGGAGCTCCTGGAGGCAGGCCGCCGACCGGCCCCGGCCCCGGTCACGTCGCTCCTCGGTGGTGCGACCGACCCGGACGACCGGCTCGGCGCCCTCGACCGACTCGCCGCCGCCGCGCGTGACTGCGAACTCGACGGCGTCACCCCGCTGCTCGCCTCCGCCCTGCGCCGGCTGCGCGCCGCCGGGGTGCCCGTCGGCGACCGGCGGGCCGTGCGCTCCCAGCGCCTGGTCGCGGCCGCCGCCGTCCTGGACGGCCGGACCGTCGCCACCGCGCGCGACCTGTGGGTGCTGCCGCTGATCGCCTCCACCGCCGACACCCAGGCACTGGCCCGCGACACCCTCGGCGACCTGATCGGGAAGGCCGCCAACCAGAGCCTCACCCACGCCGCCGAGGAGCTCTCGCGCAGCTCGGCCGCCCGCGCCGAACGACTCACCCGCACCGGCGCCGCCCTGCTCGCCGACCACCGCGGCCTGCCCGAGGGCCGCGACTCCCGGCTGCGCCTGGAGGCCGCCCTGCGCGAGATCGACGCCGGCTTCGCCCCGGCCGACCTGCCCGCCGCCCTGGCCGGCATACGCGCCGAGCTCGTCACGGCGGTCGCACCCTCGTGACCACCGCCGAACCGACCCCACCACCCGCCGCGGCGCTCACCTGGGAGCGCCGCGAGCCCCCGCTGACCGCCGCCGCCGTGCTCGCGATCGGCGACGCCGTCCCGGCCCTGGCCGTTGCCACCCGGGACCGCCTCACGGACGGCGCCCGGCTCGGCGTGCTCGCCGACGACACCACCCTGCTCGTGCTCGGCGCCGAGGCCGACCTCCCGTGGGCGGACGGCGCCCACTACCTCGGCCGCGACGAGGAGTTGCTCGTCCCGACCACCGCCCGGCCCCGGCCCGCCGCCGCCCTCTGGCGGGCCGCCCTCGGCGCCCGGCCCGGCGAACTCTGCCTGCTCGTCCCCGGGCACGCCCTGGTGGCCGCACCGCCGGCCGCCGCCACCGACCCGGACGCCCTCACGCCCCTGACCCGGCGGGCCGGACGATGAGCGCCACCCGACTGCCCGCCGCCCTCGCCCCCTGGGCCGGGGCGCTGTCCGCGCTGAGCCCGGAACTCGCGCTCGCCCTCGGCCCGTTGCTGCGACGCCTGGACCAACTCGTCGGTACCCGCGAGCCGGTGACCGACGCACCGGGGGAGCCGGACGGGACGGGCGGGATCGGCCGCTCCGGTCGGCCGGAGCAACTGCTGCCCGCCGAATGGCTGCTCGCCGAGGAGCACCCCGACGAGTTCCTGCGCCGCTTCGTCGACCGCGAACTCCTCTACCTCGCACCCGAGTTCCGCAGCAGCGCCACGCGCGGCCGGACGGTCGTGCTGGTCGACGCCGGCCCGTCCCAGGCCGGGGCCGGCCGGCTGGTCCAACTGGCCGCGCTGCTGGTGCTGCACCGCCGGGCCGCCGCCCGCGGCAGCGAACTGCTGGTGGGCGTGCTCGGCGACCCGCCCGGCCGGTGGCTCGCCGGCGAACCCGCCGACCTGCTGCCCTCCTGGCTCGCGGCCCGCCGCCCCGCCGAGCCGACCGCCGAGCAGGTGCGGGAGGCCACCGCCGGTCTGGACGCCGCCGACCGCGTCTGGCTGCTCACCTCGCCCCGGCTCGCCGACGGGCTGCCGGGTCTGCCGGCCGGTCCCGCTGGGGCTGGGGCTGGGGCTGCGGCTCCGGTTGCGGCCGGAGCCTTCGGCACGCCTCGCGTCCTCGCCACCGAGGTGGCCCGCTGGGGTCCGGCGGGTGCCACCCACGTCACCGTCCGCCTCGGCCGCACCGAGCTCGAACTGCCGCTGCCAGCAACCGACATCGCCGTCCGGGCGCTGCGCGGCGCGGAGTTCCGGAGAAAGGGGCCGGTCCTCGTCCCGGTGCCCGCCGACGCGGCCGGGCCGCCCGGCCGGGCCCTGCCCGTCTTCACCACCGACGCCACCGTCCTGCTCACCCGGGGCCGGCAAGCGGGAACCCTGCTCGCCACCGACGTGCGGCAGAGCGAGCACAAGCACGCCGCCGTCACCCGGACCAAGGCGCACCATCTGAACGGCCAGGTGATCGCCGCCGGTCGGACCGGCCGCAGGCTGTTCGCCCTGCACCTGCACCGGGACCGGGTGCTCCGGTACGTCAGCGGGCGAAAGGTCGGCGGGGCCGCGGAGTTCGTCGTCGACCCGGCCTTCCTCGGCCTCGACGCGACGGTCGCCGAGGTGCTGGCCGGCCGCCCCCTGCTGCCGCTGCTGTGCTCCGGGGACGACCTGCTCGTCCCGGTCGCCGGCCGCTGGCGCCGGATCGCGCCCGACGGCGCCGTCACCGACGACGGCCCGGTCGACGAGCGCGCGGAGGGCCCGCACGGCTTCGAACGGTTCCGCGAGCCACGGCTGTTCGAGCGGGAGCCGCAGCCCGGCGAGCGGCTGGCCCGGCACCTGGTGCACGCGGGCGGCACGGCCGCCTGGTCCGAGGACGGCAGGCGCTGGTACGTGCGGACCCGGCTCGGCGAGGAGCGGCAGCTCTCGTTCCGGAAGAAGGCCCTGGTGGCCGGCCTGGTCCACGACGGGCGCGAGCCGGTGCTGATCACCTGGTCCCCCGACAGCCGGATGGTGCGAGCGATCCGGTACGACGGCGTCCGCACCCTCAGCCGGTTCTCCGGCGGCACCGCCCCACCGGCCGTGCACCCCACCGAACCGCTGATCGCGGCCGAGGTCCGGCCCGGCCGGGTCGTGGTCGGCGACGCCACCACCGGCCGGATCCACCACGTGATCGGAAACAACGAGTGAACGCCCCCACCGGGAGTGCCACCGGGACCGTCCCCGCCGTCGGCTTCGTGCTCGACGTGCCGCTGATCGGTGCGCCGGAGGCCGCCGAGCGTGTCCTCGACCTCTGGCGTGCGGACGCGCGGCTGTGCGAACTGCCCGACGGCCGCTGGCTCCTGCTGCTGCCCGAACCGGTTCGCACCCGGGCGGACCTGGCGCCCGGGCTTCCGCTGGAGCGCACCGGGCACGGGGCGCCGACGGGCGCGCCCGGTCCTGGTCCCCGCTCCGCCACGGTCACCGCCGACGGCCGGCTCGTGCTGACGGAGGGCGGAGCGACGGTCACCCGGATCGTCGGCGAACTGCCCGCGTTGGAACCGGCCGACTGGCTCGACCCGACCGGCCTCGCCCTGCACCGGCCGCGTCCGCTCGGCGCGGCCCCGGCGCCCGAGGCGCCGCCCGTCGAGGACTCGGTGCCGGCCGTCGCCCGGCCGGACCTGAGGTCGGCTGCGGGTATCGGGCCGAGCTCCGAGCGCGCCCGCCGGCTGACCGCCGAGACGCGGTCCGCCCGCGGCCGCCGAGCCCGGCGGCCGTCCGACCGGCCGTCCGGCGGGCGCACCGGCAGCGGCGCCGCCCGGTGGCAGACGGCCCGGCCGATCGCCCTCGCCCCCCGCCACGCAGCGGTCGTCGTCGTCCTGCTGATGGTGGTGCCCCTGCTGTTCGTGGTGCTCTTCGGCCTCGGCCTGCTCAAGAACCTGGAGGTCGACCCGGGCGGCATCGTCTACGCCTCGATCGCCGCGGCCCTCGCCTACGGGGCGCTCTTCGGCCGGCGCGCCGCGCGGGACGGGGGCGGAGCGACAACCGGTCATGCCGCCACGGCCGCCCCCGCCCCCGCCGGTGGCACCCGGGCCCCGCGCCGGGCCCGCCGCCCCTGGCTCGGCGACCTGCTGGCCCGGCTCACCCTGCGCACCCCCGCCGCCCACCTGCTCCACCAACGTCACGCCCGCTACCTGCGCGACCTCACCCGCGCCTTCGAACAGCACCGCTGGGACGACGCCCTGCGCGACGCGCTCCCGCTCGCCGACCGGGAGCGCGGCGACACGGCGGCCGGGCGCCCCTGGTTCTCCCTCGCCCTGCCCAAGCGCTTCGCCGGGCAACTGCGCCCCACCCCGCACCGCGTCGGCCCGGCCGCGGCGAACGCGTTCTCCGGCACTACCGTGCACCAGCACCTCACCGAGCTCTACCGGGCCGCCGCCGAGCGCTTGGAGCGGCAGGGCCGGTTCGACGAGGCGGCCTTCGTCCTCGCCGACCTGCTGGCGGCGCCCGCCGAGGCCGTCGCCCTGCTCGAACGGCACGACCGCCTCACCCAGGCCGCCGAACTCGCCGAGGGCCGCGACCTGGCCGCCGACCTGGTGGTCCGCCTGTGGTGGCGGTCCGGCGACCGCGCACGGGCCGTGCGGACCGCCCACCGCCGGGGCGCCTTCGCCACCGCCGTCGAGCGGCTGGCCGCCATCGATCCCCAGGCCGCCCGTGAACTGCGCGCGGCCTGGGCCGAGCACTGCCGCGCGGCCGGCGACCGGCTGGGCGCGGTCGAGGCGGTCTGGCCGGACGAGGCGCTGCGGCCTTCGGTCGCCGCCGACCTGCGGGACGCGGTCGCCCTCGGCGGCCCCACCCGGGGCCGGGCCCTGCCCCACCTGCTCGCCCTGCCCCAGCTGTTCGTCCTGGAGGCAGGGCCCGCCACCCGGGCGCTCGCCCGCGCCGTCCTCGACGGCGACGGGGACCCGAACGCCACCGGCCGCTCGGTGCTGGCCGCCACCCTCGCCCGCCTGCCCGCCGCCGACCCGGCCACCGACCGCGAACTCGCCACCGCCGCCGCCCGGGCCGCTGTCCGCGACGGCGGCCTCGGCGGCGGTGTCGCCGAGCACTCCCTGTTCGACCGACTGCTCGCCCGCGCCGACCCGTTGACCGCCGCCGACCTGCCCCGCCCGAGGCCGCTGCCCCGGCCCGTCGGCGCCGCCCCCGCGTACACGGCGGCCGATCGGCCGGGCACCCTGCCGGTCCTGGACGCGGTGCTGCTCGCCTCCGGCTCCGTGCTGGTGGCCTGCGGCCAGGCGGGCGCCCGGCTGCTCACCCCCGACGGTCGCACCCGGGCCCACTGGGACACCCCCACCGACCGCCTGGTCCTGGCCGACCACGGCGGCGGCGCGCTGCTGGTGACCGACCACGGCCCCGATCTGCTCGGACTCGCCCACCTCGACCTCGCCACCCGCACCGTCCGGCCCTGGACCACCCTGCGGGCCCGGCACCTGGCCCCCTCCTACGACGGCCACCGGCTGATCGCCGCGGCGGACGGCGGCATCGTCGTCCTCGACACCACGGCCCCCCGTCCGGTCGCCGTCTGGCGCGAACTCGGCGGCGAGGAAAGGCTGCTGGGCGGCATCGCCCGGACGGCGGGCAGCTGCGCGGCGCTCGTCCGCAGCCCGTCGACCGCCCGCTCGCCGCTCACCGAGGTGTGGCGCTGGGACCTGCCCGGCTGGGAGCTGCGGGCCCGGCCGCGGGTCGACGACGCCCTGCCGGACCTGCGGTTCGGCACGGGTTCGCTCTCCCGCACCGGCCAGGCGGCCGCCCCCGACCCGGTCGTGCTCGCCGCCGGCAGCCTGCTCACCGTCGATCCGCTGCCCGCCGGACTGCTGGACCCCGACGGTGGCATCGCCTCCGAGGACCGGACCGTGCTGCGCTGGACCGCCGACCTCCCGGAGGCCGAACTGACCTTGGACGGACCGGCGTCGCTCGGTCCGGCCGTCGACGGGGACCACTGGGCACTCACCGTGCCGACCCCCGACGGCACCGGCCTGCACGCGTACGCCGGGACCGGCCCGTGCTCCGAGCCCGGCCTCACCGTCCTGGTGCCGAACGCGGCCGGCGACCGGATCGGGGTCCGCCGCCACGCCGGCGCCGTCACCTACTGGCACCGCTCGGGCCGCGTCCTCGTCACCTCCGCCGACGGCACCGCCCTGCTCGCCAACCTCAGGGTCACCGTCCGCTGACCGGACACCGGACGGGCCCGGATTCCGCTTTTCCTCGACGCGCCACCCTGCGAACATGCGACGCTACTCACTGCGTCCGTCCGAGGAGGAATCCTGTGTCATCGCCCTGCGACCCCGCCAACGCGCCCGTCGGTGATGTGAGCACCGCGCTCCTGGTGATCGACTCGCGGCTCAAGGCCATCTACGACGGCCGGACCGGCACCGACCCCGAACAGCAGCGGATGGTCGACCAGTTCGCCGCCTCCCTGGGCCCCGCGGAGGCCGACGCCCTGCTCGAAGGCGTGTGCACGCTCATCTACATGTACATGGACTGGCTGCGGGTGGTCTGCGAACGGCACGACAAGGAGGTGGTCGAGCACGTGGTGCCCACCCTGGTGGCCACGATGCGGATGATGCCCAACACCTTCCGCCCCGAGGTCATCCCCACCATGGCCGGCCTCCTGATCGCCGCCGGCACCGGCCTGAGCCCCAATCTGTGGCGCGCCCAGTACGGCGACTGGACCGGCGCCGAGATGAATCCCCTGGAGGCCACCTCCGTCCTCCTCGCCGAGCACATCAACCGGATCGTCGGCGACGACCAGGACTTCGCCACCCGCCTGATCGCCGACGCCCTGGCGGTGACCGACGACCACTGACCGCCCGTCGGGCCGGTCCTCCTCAACTCCCCTTCGCCGTCCCACCCGTCCCGGACGGAGCACCCCTTCCGGGTCGTGGTCGAACGGACGGTGCCGCGCGGGCGGAACCGCAGCGCACGCGGAGTGACCGAGGGATGAACTCCGTTCCCGCAACCGAAAATTCCACCCGACAGGCGCTGACACGCCCGCGTGCCCGACCCCATGATCGCTTCGCAGTGCCGCACCCGCGTGGCACGGGGGACTGGGGGGATTCGTGGTGCGTCGAATCGGGAGACGGATCAGAGGCACGCGCCGGGTGGCGACCGCCGTGCTGCTGGCGCTGGTGGTCAACTTCTCCTCGGAGCTGTTGGTCGCGGCGCCGGCGCACCCGGCGGACGGGACCGGCCCGGTGGCCGGCGGGAGCGTGCCGGTGCAGCGCCGCGGGAGCGCCACCGAACTGCCGCCGCGGACCGAGGCCGGTGCCACCGAGGCTACGGACCGGGAACCGGGGGCCGCCCACGGCGCCCCGTCGGTGGAGCCGCCCGCCTCGGGTGCGCCCGCCCCCGTGACCAGGGTGTCCAACAGCCCGCAGTTCGCCGCCGCGGCCGAGACGGTGCCGCCGGCTCCCGCACCCCGATCCACGGGCCCGGTGGAGATCGCCGCCCCCGGCTCCGGTGCCGGCCGGTCCGGGCACGAGCGCGACGAGGACGCGAGCGTCGAACTCGTCGCCGAGCGCACCGAGAACACCCGGACCTTCCAGAACGGCGACGGCACCCGCTCCCGGCTGGTGTTCCAGGAGCCGGTCAACCGCCGTACGGCGGAAGGCTCCTGGGAGGCCGTCGACACCTCCCTGACCCGCGAGGGCGCGCGCTGGACCATGCGCGGCAACGCCTTCGGCCTCTCCCTGGCCGACCGGGGCAGCGGTGCCGAACTGGAGACGCTCACCCTCGACGGCGGCAACGGCGTCGGCTACACGCTGACCGGCGCCGCGCCCGTGGCACCGGTCGTCACCGGCGCCACCGCCGTCTACCCGTCGATCCTGCCGGACACCGACCTGTCGGTGACCGCGATGACCGGGGGCGTCAAGGAGGAACTGGTCCTGGCCGGCCCGCAGGCCGGCAACACCTGGTCCTTCCCGGTCCGGACCACCGGACTGACCCCCGCCCTGACCGGGGACGGCGAAGTGGTGTTCCGCGATGCCGCCGGCGCCGAACGGATGCGGGTTCCGCGCGGGCTGATGCGCGACTCCGCGCCCGGCGCACCGAACACCTCCACGGCCGTCCGGTACGGGCTGCGCGAGGACGGCGGCCGGTACACGCTCACCGTCACGGCCGACCGGTCCTGGCTGGACGACCCGGCCCGGGTCTACCCGGTGGCGGTCGACCCGACCACGGTCACCGCGCGCAGCACATCGAGCGCCTCCACCTACGTCGACGACTTCAGCGGCGCCAACCACGCGGGCAACGCGCTTCTCCTGGTCGGCGGCGACGGTACCGGGCACCGCTTCGAGTCCTACCTCTCCTTCGGCAACATCCGCGGGAACCTCGGCAACGCCTACGTGGTCAGCGCCGCGCTCCACCTCTACCAGGTGTACGGCAGCGCCGACGGGGCCGTGTCGCTGGCCCCGATCACCGCGCCCTGGTCCCCGACCGGCGTCAACCGCGTCGACGGGGTGACCACCGGCGCCGAGATCGGCTCGGCCGGCTTCGGCGCGGGACAGGACTGGGGCTGGATCGGCATCAGCTCCGCCGGTGCGGCGCTGCTCGACGACTGCACCCACGGGCGCTCCCCGTCCGACTGCGGCTTCGCCCTGCGCGGCCCGACCGGTGTGCTCCGGGAGTTCGCCTCCGCGGCCTCCGCCAACAAGCCCTACCTGCAGATCAACTACTCGGTCGAGGCGGCCTACTACGCGACGGTGGACGGCGCCCCGGTCTCCCCGCCGGTGACCAACGGCCAGTCCGGCGAGATCGCCGTCACCGTCGCCAACCACGGTGCGGAGACCTGGCAGCCCGGCAACGGCTACCGGCTGTCCTACCGCCTCTACGACCCGGCGACGCTGGCCGAGATGCCGGTCGCCAACCGCGTGTACACCACGATGCCGGCGGACGTCCCGCCGAACACCGAGATCACCCTGAACGGGGCGATCGGGGCGCTGCCACCACGCTCCTACGTGGTCTGCTGGGACATGGTGAGCCGCTTCGGCGGCTGGTTCTCCGACCTCTCCGGCATCCCCCCGGGCGGCTGCTTCACCCTCGAAGTCACCAATGTGGACCCGGTGGTGGACGCCCAGGCGCCGCCGGACGGCTTCTCCCCGGCGACCCTCACCCCGGTGCTCACCGTCACCGGACGGGACGTCGACCACTGGCCCTCCGCGCTGACCTACACCCTGCACCTGGCCCACAACGGCACGGTCGTCAACTACCCGGCGCAGGCCGGCGGGACCTTCCAGGTCCGGCCCGGGGACCTGGTCTGGAACCAGACCTACGCCTGGTGGGTGGATCTCAACGACGGCCGTGTGATGGTCAGTTCACCGGTCGGCCGGATCACCCCGCGGGTACCGCAGCCCGGTGTCGCGGCCCACCTCGGCGCCGCCACCGACCCGGTCATGCCCGGGGTCGACCCGCTGACCGGCGACTACACCACCTCGGCCACCGACGCGACCGTGCCCACGGCAGGTCCGCCGCTCGACGTCACCCGCGTCTACAACAGCCTGGACACCCGCACCGCCGGTCTGTTCGGCACCGGCTGGAGCAGCCCCTACGACACCCGGCTCACCTTCGACGGTCGCGGTGACGCGCTGATCACCCTCCCGGACGGGCAGCGGGTCAGGTTCGCGTACAACGCCGACGGCTCCTACACCCCGCCCGCCGGCCGCTTCGCGACCCTGGTCGAGACCGGCACCACCGGCCTCGACCTCACCGAGAAGACCGGCACCGTCCTGCACTTCGACGAGGCGGCCAGGCTGGCCTCGACCACCGACGCCAACGGGCTCGCGGTCCGGTACAGCTACACCACCGACGGCCTGCTCATCAAGGCCACCTCCGAAGCCTCCGGCCGCTCCCTGAACTTCACCTGGGGCAGGCCCTCGGGCTCCATCTCCCAGCACGTCACCAAGGTGAGCACCGACCCCGTCACGGCGGGCGTGCCCTCGTCCGCGCTCACCTGGACCTACGACTACCTCGGCGACCTGCTCGTCAAGGTGTGCGCCCCGGACGCCGGTACCAAGTGCACGGCCTACGACTACACCGGCATCTCGCACTACTCCTCCCTGGTGGCGGACGCCGTCCCCACCAGCTACCTCCGCCTGGGCGACCCGGTCGTCGCCGGGGACAGCTGGGCCGCGGCCCGCGACGAGGTGGTCCACTGCGCCGCGTGCCCGGCCGCGTTCTACAGCGCGCCCCGGCCCGGCGGTTCCGGCGCGCTCCTCGGGTCCCCCGACGGCGCGGCCGTGTTCGACGGCACCGCGACCACCGTCTACGACCTCCGGGCGGCCTCCGGCGCGAGCAACCAGGGCTCGGTCGAGCTCTGGTTCAAGGCCGCCGCCGGCAGCAGCGGCATCCTGTACTCCTACCAGAGCCGACGCCTCGACCTCGGCGACACCGGCCCGCCGGCCTCGCCGGACGTGCCCGCGCTCTACGTCGGTACCGACGGCCGGCTGTACGGAGGCTTCCAGGACGCCACCCACCAGCCGCTCGTGACCGGCCGGGTGGTCACCGACGGCGCCTGGCACCACGCCGTGATCGCCGCCACCGGCAGCGGCCAGACCCTCTACCTGGACGGGCAGCGGGCGGTCGGCCGCAGCGCGGCGGTGATCCCGCTGCCCGCCTCGGACGTCGGCATCATCGGCGGTGGCTACACCGTCGCCGGCTACCCGGCCTTCGAGCCCGAGCACCGGAGCAGCTACTTCGCCGGCTCCATCGACGAGTTCGCCTCCTACTCCTACGCCCTGGCCCCCGAGCAGGTGGCCGAGCACTTCCTCGCCCGCGGGGTCGGCTCGGCGCTCTCCTCGATCACCCTGCCGTCCGGGCGGCGCTACGCGGCCATCGGGTACGACCTGCGGCGGGACCGGGTCGCGGACCTGACCGACAGCAACGGCGGCCATTGGAAGCCGTCGGTGCCCGAGCCGTTCCACCCGGCGGGCATCAGCCACACCTCGGCGGTGCTGGCCGCCCGGCCCAGCGCCTACTACCGGATGGACGAGCCGTCCGGCACGGTCGCGCACTCGGCCGTCCACGGGATCGACGGCGACCGGAACGGCACCTTCACCAACGTCACCCTGGGCCTGCCCCAGCCGGGCATGTCCGCCAACGCGCCCGGGGTCCCCACCGTGGCGGGCTTCGGCGCGACCTCCTCGCTGTCCCTGCCGGAGCAGACCGTCCCGACCTCCGGCGACTTCACCGTGGAGGTCCAGTTCTCCGGGAACCGGCCCGGTGTGCTGCTCGGCACGGCCGACCGGCAGCTGAACGCCTACCAGGCCGCCGGCCCCGGCGAGACCCAGCCGCTGCTCTACATCGGCACCGACGGCCGGCTCCACGGCGGTCTCGGCACCGGCCCCGGCGACGTCCTGACCGGCGACCGGATCTCGGGCATGCAGGACTGGCACACCGCGGCCTACAGCTGGGACTCCGCCGCCGGACGCGGCCGGCTCTACCTCGACGGCCGCCAGCAGGACACCGGAGCCCCCTCCGCCCCGAACCGCGCCACCCAGAAGGCGGCCCTGGCCGGCGCCGGCTACCTCCCGGCCTCCTGGCCCGCCGCCGGCACCGAGGTGCGCAGCCACTTCCAGGGCGGCCTCGGCCACCTCGCGGTCTACCCGCGGGCGCTGACGGCCGACGAGCTCCGGAGCACCTACGACGCCCAGGGCATCGTCATGGGCGAGTACCAGGGCGTCCAGCTCAGGAACACCGTCACCGACCCGGCCGGCCGGACGCTCGGCTTCACCTTCGACCCGGCGGCCGCCGGCCGCCGTACCTCCAGCACCGACGCGCTCGGTGGTGTGACCTCCTTCCACTACGACGAGCGGGGCTACCCGGACCGGACCACCGACCCGGCCGGACACTCCGTCACCGTCACCAACGACAGCCGCGGCAACGTGCTGAGCCGCACCACCTGCCGCACGCCCACCTCCTGCCAGACCTCCTACACCGACTACTGGACCGACCCCCGGAACCCGACCGATCCGCGCAACGACCGGCCGGTCTCGCTCCGGGAGGCCCGTTCCTCCGGCCCGGCCGACACCACCTACCAGACGACCTACCAGTACGACGCGACCGGCAACCTGCTGCACACCATCACCCCGCCCACCCCGGGCTTCCCGAACGGTCGCGACACCGCCCAGGAGTACTCCACCGGCCCGGTCACGGCCTACGGCGGCGGCACCGTCCCCGCAGGCCGGCTGACCTCCGTCACCACCCCCGGCGGCGGCGTCACCCGCTACCGCTACTACAAGAACACCGACCTCGCCCAGGTCGTCGAGCCGGGCGGCAGCACCACCACGTACACCTACGACAACATGGGCCGCCGCACCGGCAGCACCGTCACCTGGCCGGGCGGGCCGCCGGCCGGGCTGACCACGACCACCGCCTACGACAGCCGCAACCGGGTCGTGCGCACCGACTCGCCCACGCTCTCCTACGCCCTGAACGGCCAGGTCCACTACCCGGTCCGCCAGATCCGTTACGACGACGACGGCAACGTCCTGTCCGCGATCGAGAGCGACAACCTCGGCGGCGAGACCTCCGACCCCTCGCGCACCCGGTCGACCGGCTACGACAGCGCGGGCCGCGTCACCACCACCACCGATCCGGACGGTCGGCAGACCGTCGTCAACGGCTACGACCCCTTCGGCCGCCCGACTTCCGTCACCGACACCGCGGGCCGCACCTGGGTGACCGCCTGGTCCGAGAACGGCCAGCCGGTCAGCCTCACCCTCAAGGGCTACACCGGCAGCGACCCCGACCACCCGGAGACGCCCCGGGACCTGCGGATCAACTCCTACTCCTACGACCCGGCCGGCCGGCTCGCCGCCACCGCGGACGCCATGGGCCGCACCCAGCGGTACCGCTACTACGACGACGGCCTGCTGGCCCGGGCGACCGCGGTCGGGTTCCACAACCCCGACGGCAGCACCCGCGACATCGACCTCCAGCGGATCGACTACGACGCCGCCGGACACCCCGTCACCGTCACCACCGGAGGCGGCGCCGGCACCACCACCCTCGGCTACGACGCCGACGCCCGGGTCGTCAGCACCACCGTCCGGGGCGCCACCGACCTGGTCACCGCCACCGAGTACGACGCCGACGGCAACCAGGTCAGGGCGGTCAGCAAGGACCGTGCCGGCACCGTGCTCACCGCCGTCGACAGCCGGTACGACACGGCCGGGCGCATCGTCGCCAGCACCGCGCACACCGGCACCGAGGACCTCACCACCACCTGGACCCGCGACGGCCGCGGCCTGATCACCGCCAGCACCGACCCGAGGGGCAACGCACCCGGCGCCGACCCGGTGGCCCACACCACCGACTACGCCTACGACGCGGCCGGCCGGCCGGTCCTGACCACCGCACCGCCGGTCGCCGTCGAGAACGGCGGCGCCCCCGCCACCACCCGGCCCACCACCGCCGCCGCCTACAACACCTACGGCGACCTGATGCTGGGCCGCGACGCGCTCGGCACCCTCACCGCCTACGACTACGACCCCAACGGGCGGCCCAACTCCCGCACCGTGAGCGGCTACCGGCCCCCCGGTTCGAGCACGCCGCTGACCTTCTCGACCGCCGTCTCCTACACCGCCTCCGGCCGGATCGCCTCCGTCCTGGAAGCGGGCCGGACCACCACCTTCGGCTACGACCAGCTCGACAACCAGCTCACCCGCACCGAGCCGAAGGCCGACGCCGCCGCCCCGGCCGGCGTCTGGAAGTCCGCCTACGACCCGCTCGGCGAACTCCTCACCGCGACCGACCCGACCGGTGCCGTCGCCACCGCCACCTACGACGACCTCGGCCGCCAGGTGACCACCACGGCCGTCCTGCGCAAGCCCCGCACCGCCTACACCAGCACCACCGGCTGGGACGACGCCGGACACCCCGTCACCGTCACCGACCCGCTCGGCAACACGACCACCACCACCTACGACGCGGCCGGCCTGCCGGTCGCCGTCACCGACCCACTCGGAAAGCGCACCACCACCGCCTACGACGCGGCAGGCCGGGCCGTCCGGGTCACCGCGCCGGACGGCAGCGCCCGCACCGTCCGCTACGACGGGGCCGGGAGAACGACCGGTACCGCCGAACTCGACCCCGCCGGCGCCACCCTGCGCACCACCGCCACCGAGTACGACCGGGCCGGCAACCCGACCGCCACCACCGACCCGCTCGGCGTGCGCACCACCCGGACCTACGACGCCGCGAGCCGACTCGTCGGGCTCACCGAACCGGTCACCGCCACCACCTCGATCACCAGCACCTACGGCTACGACGCGGCGGGGAACCGGACCCGCTTCACCGACGGCCGCGGCAACGCGTACCTGACCACGTACAACGCGTGGGGCCTGCCGGAGTCCACGGTCGAGCCGGCCACCGCCGCCTACCCGAACGCCGCCGACCGCACCCGCACCTTCAGCTACGACGCCGCCACCCGGCCGGTCCGGCTCACCGAGCCCGGCGGCGTGGTCCGCACCCGCGCCTACGACGGACTCGGCCGGCTCGTCACCGAGACCGGCAGCGGCGCGGAGGCCGCCACCACCGCCCACACCTACGCCTACGACCTCGCCGGGCGCATGCTGCGGGTCGCCGGCGTCGGCGGCGACAACGTCTTCGGCTACGACGACCGGGGGCTGCTCACCTCGGCCACCGGCCCGTCCGGCGACGCCACCTTCACCTACGACGCCAACGGGCAGCTGACCATTCGCACCGACGCGGCGGACAGCACCACCTTCAGCTACGACAAGGCGGGCCGCCCGGCCGGCCTCACCGACACCGTCACCGGCGTCCGCGCCACGTACGGCTACAACAGCCTGGACCAGGTCACCAGCGTCAACTACGGGACCGGCGGCGCCGTCCGCACGTTCGGCTACGACGCGCTGCACCGGGTCGCCTCCGACACCCTGACCGCGCCCGGCGGCGCCACCGAGGCGTCCGTCGAGTACCGCTACGACCTCGCCGACCACCTCGTCGGCAAGACCACGGCCGGCACCGCCGTAGCCGCCGCCAACACCTACGGCTACGACCTGGCCGGCCGCCTCACCAGCTGGAACAACGGCAGCACCAGGACCGACTACGGCTACGACGCCTCCGGGAACCGGGTCCGCGCGGGCCCCGCCACCGCCGTCTACGACGCCCGCAACCGGCTGCTCTCCGACGGCACCACCGAGTACCGGTACTCCGCGCGCGGCACCCGCACCTCCGCGACCACCGCGTCCGGCACCACCACCTCCGCCTACGACGCCTTCGACCGCCTCATCAGCGACGGAACCAGCGGCTACAGCTACGACGGCCTGGACCGGCTGGCCGGCTCCGGCACCCGTACCTTCCGCTACAGCGGCGCGGGCAACGTCCTCGTCGGTGACGGTTCCTCCGTCTACAACCACGACGCCACCGGCGGCCTGTTCTCCTGGGAGCAGAACGGCACCACCGCGCTCGCCCTGGTCGACCGGCACACCGACGTGGTGGGCGGGTTCACCGCCACCGGCACCGCGCTCACCGGCTCCGTCGGCTACGACCCGTTCGGCGCCGTCCTCGGCACGGCCGGGACCCGCCCCGCCCGCGGCTACCAGAGCGCCTGGACCGACCCCGCCACCGGCCGCGCCAACATGGCCGCGCGCTGGTACGACCCCGCCACCGGGGCCTTCACCAGCCGCGACACCATCGACCAGAACCAGGACCCGTCGGTCCTCGGCAACCACTACGCCTACGCGGTCCAGGACCCGCTCGACCACACCGACCCCAGCGGGCACTGCGCCATCCTCTGCGGCGCCGTCATCGGCGGGATCGTCGGCGGGGTCGTCGGCTTCGCCTCCTACGGCATCGACTACGCGACCACCGACAACGCCAAGTGGGACTGGGGCGACGCCGGCTGGTCCGCCGCCAAGGGCGCGGTGAGCGGTGCCATCTACGGTGCCACCGGGGGTGGCGGCCTCCTCCTCGCCGCCGCCGGCGGGGCGGCGGCCGGACTCGTCGAGTACGGCATGGACTGCGCCCTCGGCACGGGCAGTTGCGACGCCCCCGGCGCCCTCGAGGCAGCCGCCGGCGGCGCAGTCGGCGGAGCCGTCGGCTGGGGCGTCGCCAAGGTCGGCAGCAAGATCGTCAAGGCCGTGGCCGGGAAGATCGGCGGAGCCGCCGCCCGGGGCGCCGAGGCGGCGGGAGGCCGTGCCGTCGCCCGGGGCGCCGGGGCAGCGGGGGGCCGTGCGGCCGCCGAGAGCGCCGAAGGCTCCATGGCCACCTTGGTCGCCGGAGTCAAGGCAGCCCGTGCCGCCGCCGCCGAGGCCCGCCTCGTCGCCGCCGAGGCCCAGCAACTCGCTGCGAAGAAGGCGGCCGCCGACGCCGCCGCGGCCGAGGCCAAGCGCGCCGCCGAGGAGGCCGCCTACCAGCGCTGGCTGGCCACCCCGGCCGGCCGGGCCGTCCAGGCGGCCAAGAACGAGGGCGCCGACGTCGCGGTCGCCCGCACCGTCCAGGTCGCCGACCACACGGTCCCCACCGCGGCCCTCCCCGCCCAGGTGACCCCGTCACTGAGCGAGAACCTCCTCCGGGCCACCGGCACCGTCGGCGACAACGCGGCCGTCTCCAGCGCCGCCCGCGCCCCCGCCGGCCGCTCCGGCACCGTCCTCGCCGATGCCACCGAAGCCGGCACCGGCCGCTCCTCGGGCGGCCTGGGCAAGGGCGGGTCCTCGGGGAGCCGGGCGCGCACCGTGGACGAGCACGGGATCGAGAGCGCGGACGAGATACCGAGCCTGTTCAAGAACGGCCCGGCGCCCATGATGTCGCGGATGCTGAACTGGCATCCCATGGACATCTCCCTCGCGCCCAACGAGTACCTGAAAGCCATCGCCGCGCACTACCGGATGAACCTGAGGGACAGCAAGACCGGAAGGACCGTCGAGCTCGTCTTCGACTCGGACTTGGGCATGGAAACGTTCGGTACGACCAAGCACCCGGAAGGTGGATTCGTCATTCGGGTCGGGAAGAGGGCCTTCGCGGACGGCGAGCATGCCATCGCGAATACACTGGCCCATGAGCTCAAACACTCGAGGGAACTGCGCAACAACGGCGGGAATTGGCTGCGGAAGGACGGTAACAAGCCGGAGTTCCACGGAACCGAGCTGTCGTTCGACGACGGCACTCCCTACGCCTCCGGGAACAGACTCGAAGCCTGGATCAGAGGATTGCTGTGACTGACATGACCGAGGGCTGGACCGGGCTCCCGATGGCGCACTACAAGGCTTGGCGGCGCGTGTTCAACGAGATGTTCACCGCGCACGAGTTGTCGCGTGCCGCCGCGTGCCCACTGTGCGGCAAGGGCACGCTCTACCGCGCCTTCGCCCTCCAGGGGCCGGAGATCCACCGCCGGCTGGACGGCGAGCTCTACCGCGGGCACGGGCAGGTGTGGGAGTGGTGCGACAACTGCCGCACCTTCGACCACACCGGGCACACGTTGGTGCCCGACTGGGCCCGCCCGCACACCGTGCCGCCGGAGACCGGATCGCGCGACCCCTCGGCTGTGATTCCGCTACTGCCCGGCTTTGGTGATGCCACCACGCCCGCTGACGGCGAGTGACCACGCGGGTCCTGGACCGCTGAGTCGAGCCCGGACTGAAGGAGCACGTCCCCGTTCCGCAAGCCCACGCAGGCCCGGCAGCGAACCCGCTGCCGGGCCTGCGTGCGCCGCGCGGAATTAATCGGTGGCGCCCCGCGGAAGGGCTCCACTAGGTTGATCACGCGGGCGGCTCCGCAGCGTGCTTCCTTCTCCTTCCTTCCGAAACCTGCAGTGCGCCCCCTCTCCGCCCGCTTCTTCAACCTCTCTGCCTCGTTCGTGGGGGTCCTTCCGCATGCCCCGAGCCATCACGGCTCCCTTCGACAGCGATGTCGACCTCGATCTCGGTTCCTTCCTCCTCCGCCGGCGCGGCGCCGTCTGTGTGGCCCCCGGCGACCTTCTCCCCGATGCCGACCCGTGGAGCACCCGCGGCCTGGTGGCGCTGGACGCCGATCTGGCGAGGCGCGGGTATCTGCTCACCAGTGAACTGCGTTCGGCACTGGCCAGGTTGTCGCCCTCGGGGCTGGCCGAGGCCGGTGACGGGCTGCTCGCCCGGATCGACCACCTGCTCGGCGCGGACCGGGAGCACGTGCCGCTGTTCCGCCGCTTCCCCGACGCCGTGCCCGACCACGCGCAGCTGTTCTTCACCCGGCAGATCCGGGCGTTCCTGCTCAACCAGCCCCGGCAGCCGTGCGCCCACTGCGGCCGCCGCGGCGCCGAGGCCGGGATCGGCGCGCTCGCGCCGTGCGCGCACCTGCTCTGCGCCGGCTGCTTCGACGGGCTGACGGCACAGGGGCGGGGCGAGCACTGCCCCACCTGCGGGACGCCGCTGGGCGCGGGCACCTACCTGCCCGAGGACAACCGGATCGGCCGGAAGGCCGCCGAGGAGTTCGGCGGCGAACGGGCCCTGCGGCCGCTGCGACTGATCACGGCCGACCAGGTCACCGCCGCGATGGGCGAGTTCGACCGGCTGCTCGCCCGCCGCACCCCGCTCTCCCCGCAGGACCGCGAGGACCTGACCGCGCTGCTCGCCCACGCGCCGCAGGACCTGCCGCGGCGGCTGCCCGCGCAGATCCCCGTCCGGGAGACCAAGGCCACCGTCCTCGCCGCCCTGCTGCGCCGCAGCGGCGTGGACGCGCTGCCGATCCTCTCCGAACGGATCGACACCGCGACCGACGTGCTCCGGCTGCTCTGGGCGTGGTCCGGCGCCGAGCCCGACCTGCTGCCCGCGACCGCCCGCCGGCTGCGGCTGAAGGGCCTGCCCCGGCCGGTGCGCCGGGGCCTGCTCGACATCCTGGAGGGCCTGGACCCGACGGCACTCGTCGAGGACCTGCGCCGCCACCGCTCGGCCTGGCTGCGCGCGGGCGAACTGCTGCACCCGTACGAGCACCGGCGGCGCCTCCCCAACGTCACCACGGCGTTCGTGGTGCTGAGGGGGACGGACCTCCGTACCCACGAGGTGGGCCGGGAACACGCCGAACCACCGGCCGGGCCGCTGCGCGTGGTGAGCACCGGCGAGCACACCCGGCTGGGGTTCACCGGATTCGCCGGGCGGGTCGAGACCCTGCTCGCCGCCGGGGACACCGGGGGCGCCCTGCGGGTGCTGGCCGCACGGCCGGGCGAACTGGTGCGCAGGCTGCACCACGTTCTGCGGACGCATGCCACCGCCGCGCCCGGGACACCGCTCTCCCCGTCCGCGCTGAACACCGTCGCCGCCGCGCTGACCCGCGTCGCCCCCGGGCCGCTGCTCGGCGCGTACGGCGCGCTGCGCGGCACCCGGACGGCGGGGGAGCGGCGGCTGTACTTCCCGCGCGGAACGGTCTCGCTGGCCCACGCCCGGGAGGACCACGGCACCGTGGTGCCCGCCGAACTCGCCCTCCCGGTCGTGGAGTCGATCGAGGCCGAGCTGCTGCGCCGGGGCGGCGCCGACGGTGAGCGCTACGAGCTGGCGCTGCTCGACGAGGGGCTGGGCGAACTGGTCGCGCCGTTCGCCGAGCGCGCCGCCGCCAAGACCCTGGTGTGCGTACCGCGAGGCAGTCGCCAGCGGCTGCCGGCGGGGGAGCGGTTGCGGCTGTTCCTGCACTGGATGCAGCCGGAGGAGCTGCGGGTCGACCTGGACCTGTCGGTGGCGCTCTACGACGAGCAGTGGCGGTTCACCGGCCTGTGCGACTACACCAGCCTGGTGCACGGCGACCGGGCCGCCGTGCACTCGGGCGACTACGTGTCCGCACCGCCGCCGAACGGGGCGACGGAGTTCGTCGACCTGGATCTCGCGCGGTTGGTCGAGACCGGATCACGGTACGCGGTGATGATCGTGTTCAGCTACAACGACGTTTCCTTCGAGCAACTGACCGACGCCTTCACCGGGTTCATGGACCTCGGCGGCGCCGGGTCCGCGGGGAGCCCGCACTTCCACCCCAGGGCCGTGCGGCAGCGACTGGACCTGGTGGGTGACGCCAAGGTCTGCGTGCCGATGATCGTCGATCTGGCCGACCGCCGCTACACCTGGACCGATCTCAACACCGGTGCGGACGGCGGCTTCCACAGCGTCTACCGGCACCAGGCCGAGGTGGGCGCCCTCAGCCGCGACGTGCTGGCGCACTTCTCCCCGGAGAACCGGGCCACCCTCTGGGACCTCGCGGTCGCCCGCGCGGCCGCGTGCACCGACGAGGTGGTGGTGCGCGGGCTCGACGGCGGACTGCGGCACTGGCGGCGCGGCACGGGGGAGAGCGTCGGTGCCTTCGCGGCGCGCCTGGTCGCGCTCCGCGACGAGGACCGGGAATCCACTCCGGCCCTTCCTCAACTCCTGTCCGGGCGGCGAGTGTTCGTCGCGCTCGTGGACGGCGACGTCCCTGCGCCGGAGAAGTTGTCGGGAACGTTGTACCGCCTCTACCCGGGCCCCGTCGACGCCGCGCCGGAGAGCCTTGAGCGCCTGACGGCGGGCGATCTGGTCGCGGGCCTGGCACCAGGGCCGGCCGGGGTCGCCGCACGGTGACCCCGGCCGGGGTACTCCGTCGGTCCCGCGTCCCGGTGCCATGGGTGCTCGCGCTCAAGCGGCTTCGGCCCGGTCCAGTGCGGCGGCGCCGGGTCGAGCGAGCCAGACGAGTCTGGCGGAGAGGCCCGGTCGCCCCGCGAAGAGGCAGAGGGCTCGCTCGGGCGAGGTGAGCGTCATCCGCGTCCGCCCGTCGGCGACGAGGAGATGCGCCCTCCCGTCGTCATCGGTGAACCCCCAGGCCGCAACCCAGCCGTCGGCGTCCTGGCCGCCGGCGTCGTACACCTGGACCACCGCGAACTGCCGGGGTGCGGTGTCGAGTACGAGCTCGCACAGCTCCTGGTCGAAGGAGGGGAGGGAGTTTTGCGACGGCACAGCGGGCATGGAAGTCTCCTGCCTGTGAGGGAGTTGAATGCCGAGCTGCCACCACCAGTGGCAGTTCGCAGCCCTGATGCATCATCAAAAGTAGCCAGTCGGTAGTATGTAGTCCACCGCCTTGAGAGAATCCATGACACTGTCACTCCAAAGGGTGAGCGGGCTCGGCCGTGGCGAGCGAAGGAAGGGAGCAGCGGATGCCGCCCAGCAAGGTCCCGCCGAGCATTCGGCAGCGGCGACTCGGTGCGGAGCTGCGCCGGTTGCGCGAGCAGGCGGGTCTGTCGGTCACGCGGGCCGGGGAACTGCACGGCACCCAGCAGTCCCGCATCAGCAACATCGAATCCGGGGGATACCCGGTGAGCGCGGACCGGGTTCGGGCGCTGGCCCGGCTCTACGGTTGTGCGGACGACGCTCTGGTGGAGGCGCTCACCGGTATGACCGGTGGTCGCACGCGCGGATGGTGGGAGGAGTACCGCGAGATCCTTCCGGCCGGGGCGCTCGACCTGGCGGAACTGGAACACCATGCGGTGTCGATGCGGATCTCATCAGCGATTCACATCCCAGGGTTGTTGCAGACGCCTGAGCATGCCCGCGCGCTCTTCCGGGATGTTGTTCCACTCCTGTCGCCACCTGAAGTGGAGCACCTGGTCTCGCACCGCATCAAGCGGCAGGCGGTGCTTTTCCAGGAACAGCCGATCCCGGTCGCGGCCGTCGTCCACGAGGCCGCACTGCGGGTCGGCTTCGGTGGCCCGGAGGTTGCTCGTGGCCAGTTGGACCACCTCCTGGCCATGAGCGAGCACTCCCACGTCGACCTGCGGGTGATCCCGTTCGGAACCGGAAGCTATCCCAGCTCCGGCGCAGGGATCGTCTACTTTGTCGCGGAGGTTGCGCGACTGGACAGCGTTCAGGTGGATGGGGATCGATCCGAGTTCATCGACACTGAGCCGCAGTTGGTCAAGTATCGAGCTGTGGTGGATCGGCTGGAGGCGAGCGCGCTCAAGCCGGGTGCGTCACGCGACCTGGTCCGCCGAATTGCCCGAAGCATCTGAGACAGGAAGAACTGTGGCTGCTCAAACCTGGCAGAAGTCCTCATTCAGTGGCGACGCCGCGAACTGCATATATCTCGCGGCGGCCGCCGATGGGGGTATCAGGATCCGGGAGAGTGACGAGCCTGACGTCGTCATCACGACGACGGCGGAGAGGCTCCGAGTCTTCATATGCGGCGTCAAGGCGGGGGAGTTCGACCACCTCATGCAGTAGCTGCCACATTCCGCCATCGGCGCGCGTCACCCCGCCAGCTGCCCGGGGAGGTCGGTGAGGCGCTCGATCCGAACTACCGGTTCAGCCGGGGTCGGTGACGGGCCGCCGGTGACGAAGTCGATGCCGCGGTCCAGCCAGATGCCGGTGAGGCCGGCGCGGTCGGCCGCGTGCACGTCGCTCTCCAGCATGTCGCCCACGTTGACCGCCCGGGCCGGGTCGACCCCCATCAGCCGGCAGGCGGCGGCGTAGGCGGCGGGCTTCGCCGTGCCGAGCTCGGTCGGGGTCAGTACGGCTTCGAAGTGCTCCAGGAGGCCGAACCGGGCGAGCTTGGCGCGCTGTTGGCCGGGGTCGCCGTTGGTGAGCACCGCCAGTCGCGGCCCTTCGGGGAGCTTGCCCAGGGCGTCCAGGCAGGGGTGGACGTCGGGGTAGCACTGCCAGGACTCCGCGAACGGCCCGAGGTAGCGCTCGGCGACCCACGCGTCCAGGAGTTCGGATGTCGCCGGGACAGGCTCGCCGAGCGCCGGCAGGAAGGAGCGGACCCGGCGGCGGTGGTGCTCGGCGAAGGAGCACTCCCCGGCCAGGTACTCCCGCATGTGGCGGGCCTCCAGCGCCCACCACAGGGCGACCAGTTCCTCCGCCGGAGCCGTGGCGTCCGGCGCCTCCCGGACGACGTGCCCGATGGTCTCCAGGACGGCGCTCCGGTGGTCGACGAGGATGCCGTCCAGGTCGAAGAAGATCACATCTGTCACCCGGTGATCATCCCGTGCCGCCCGTCCGGGGAAAAGATCCTCCGGGGCTGTCACATTCCTCCGTCGGCGTGCGTCAGTGCAGTGACCGAGCACATGGACGGACGGAAGAGGGCAGATCGATGACCGACGCGCGGATGGCGAACCCGGCTGTGGTGATCCCGGAGGCGCTGCCGGCGATCCTCGGGGTCGTGAAGGCGGCGAAGAAGGGCGGCGTGCCGGAGAGCGTCTTGGAGCTGGTGCACCTGCGGGCGAGCCAGATCAACGGGTGCAGCTACTGCGTGGTGGGCGGCGTCGCGAGTGCGAAGAAGAACGGGGAGACCGACGAGCGGCTGCACGCGGTGGCGGCGTGGCGGGAGGCGCCGTTCTTCACGGAGGCCGAGCGGGCCGCGCTGGAGCTGTCGGAGCACGTGACGCGGCTCGCGGACCGGGCCGTGGTGCCGGACGAGGTGTGGAACGCGGCGGCGGAGCACTTCGACGAGAAGCAGTTGGCCTCGCTGGTGCTGTGGATCAGCCTGACCAACTTCTTCAACCGGATCAACGCCACCACCCGCCAGCCCGCCGGCGACACCTGGTAGGCGCGGCTGCCCGGAGCTCGCTCGCGGTCGGCCGGAGCGCCGGCCGGCCGCGAGCGAGCATTTGCGCCGGGCGCTTCCCCGAGCGGTCTGCCGCCCAAGGCGCCCCCGCAGCAGTCCCGTTCGCAGGGAATCGGTGTTGCTTGAAGGTCTGACTGTACGTGAATATACGTACAGTCAGACCGGAAGCCTCACCGAGACCGAGGAGCACCTCCGCATGCCCGTGACACCCCTCAGTCCCGCCCGCCTGGGCTGGACGCTGGTTCTGCTGGCCCTGGGGCAGGCAGTGTTCGCCCTGGACCTCAACATCGTCTTCGTCGCCCTGCCCGAGATCGGCACCGACCTCGGCTTCCCCGGGCAGACCCAGCAACTCCTGGTCAGCGCCTACGTCGTGTTCGCCGGGGGCTTCCTGCTGCTCGGCGGTCGGGCCTGTGACCTGCTCGGGCGGCGGCGGGTGTTCGTCGGCGCGCTCGTGCTCTACGCACTGTCCTCGCTCGCGGGCGGGCTGGCCCGGTCGCCCGAGGTCATCGTGGCCGCCCGGATCGTGCAGGGGATCGGCGGGGCACTGCTGCTCCCGGCGATCCTCTCCCTCGTCAACACCCTGTTCGAGGAGGGGCCGCGCCGCAACCGCGCCCTCGCCGTCTGGGGCGGCGCCGGCGCCAGCGGGCTGACGCTGGGGGCGCTGCTCGGCGGGGTGCTCACCGAGGGCTTCGGCTGGCCCGCCGTCTTCTTCGTCAACGTGCCGCTGGCCGGTGCCATCGCGGTCGCCGCCGTGTTCGTGGTCCCGCCCGACCCGGCCCGGACCGAGCGTCGCCGCTTCGACCTGCCGGGCGCGCTGACCGTCACCGCAGGTGCCACCCTGCTGGTCTTCGCGCTGGTCGAGGCCCCCGAGCGAGGCTGGGCCGACCTGTGGATCCTCGGCTCGCTCGCTGCCGCGCTCCTCCTGCTGGCCGCGTTCGCCCTGGTCGAGACCCGTAGTGCGGACCCGCTGATGCCGTTCCGGCTGTTCCGCAACCGCAGCCTGAGTGCCGGTGCGGCGATCACCTTCCTCTACATGGCGACCTTCGGTGTCCTGCCGTACTTTCTCACCGTGCTGCTCCAGAGCGTGCACGGCTACAGCGCCCTGGAGACCGGGCTCGCGTTCCTCGTCCCCTCGCTGGCGATCGCCGCCGGCACCCAGCTCGGCGAGCGGCTGACCACCAGGGCCGGCCTGCGGCCCACCCTGCTCGGAGGGTTCGCGGTCGGCGCGGTAGGGACCGCCGCCCTGGCAGCGGGCTTCGACGCCGACGCCGGCTATCTCGCGCTGCTGCCCGGGCTGGTGGTCTCCGGTCTCGGTCAGGGCGTGGTCTGGACGGCCATGTGGATCGCCGCCGCGGCGGGCACCGCGGCTGAGGAGCAGGGCATCGCGAGCGGCGCCGCCTCGACCACCATGAACCTCGGCAACGCGATCGGCCTCGCGCTGTTCACCGCCCTCGCCGACGCGGGCAGCGACGGCCTGAGCGGCCGGGAACTGGCTCGCGCCACGGCGGACGGCGGGTTCCTTGTGGTCCTGCTCGCGGCGGCGGGGATGCTACTGGGCCTGCTCCTCGCCCTGGCCCTGCGACCGGCGCGCGCGGACGCCCGTTCCGCCCCGACGGCGGTCGCCCCCGACTGCCCCACGGCCGTGTCGGGTTGAGCGGGCGGACCGGGGTCGGACGGGACTTTTGCCGTTCGGCCCCGGTCTGTTCGGCAACACTATTACCCGGCCTTCCAGGCAAGGTCCGGCCGCTGGTCGAGGCTCTGCTCGACAGCTCGTCGATGACCGGCGCCACTGCCCCGCTGTGGGTCGGCACCGCCAGTACGGCAGCCTACTTCGACGAGGGCCGGTGCGCCTCCTACGGCGTCTGCGACCTCGCCAAGCGTCTGACCGAGGCCGCACTGCCGATCAGGCAGACCTGCAACGCAACCCCCACCTCCTGGCGCAGGACCTCACGGCGGCCGAACTCGCCGCCGTCTGCGCCGATCTCAGGGGTGAGGACACCTTCTTCCACAACCTGGCGTGACAACGGTCCCGTCCCCGGCCGGCACGAGTCGTCGGTGCGGGTCGTGGTCTTCGCGAGTCGGGCCGACCACCGGACGTACGTCGGCCCGATCTACGGTGCGAACACCGCCAACTGCGGCACCACCCAGACCCTGACCGTCACCAACGCCATTGAGAGGGCGTTCTGCGAGTGTCGGTGGGTCTCGTCGTGCTTGAAGGCGGGTTGTCCGGTTTCAGGGCTTCACGACCGGCCGGAAATGCGGTGCGCCGGTGCGCTGGTGGGCGTGGGTGGACGTGCTCCGTACCCGAGCGACCTGTCGGATGACCTCGCCCTCGTCCGCCACCCCCTCGATGACGAGGGCCGGCAGCCCCGAAAACACCACGCTCACAAGCTCGTTGACATCACGCACATCATGCCAATGACCGACGTCACCCTTCGTCACCCACCGATT
Organism: Kitasatospora purpeofusca; assembly: GCF_036010405.1. Classification (NCBI taxonomy): domain Bacteria; kingdom Bacillati; phylum Actinomycetota; class Actinomycetes; order Kitasatosporales; family Streptomycetaceae; genus Kitasatospora; species Kitasatospora purpeofusca. Next base: position 9,016,288 of record NZ_CP108561.1, read on the forward strand.
ACGGGACAGAGCCTTTGGCTGTACAGACCCCATTCTGGCGGGGTGGAGGTCGAGGCCGGTGGTGTCCCGAGCGGTGGCGTCCTGCGCCGGCGGGTCAGGGGTGCGGGGGAAGCCCTGGGAGGAGGCGGCCGAGCCCCTGTGAGGACGCGTCCTCCGGGGCTGCGGGGGCGCGGGAGGAGAGTGGCGCCCGTCGCTCCGGAGGCAGGTACGCGGTGGGCAGGGGGCCTTCCAGGACGTCGCCGTCGATGTGGACGCCCAGGTACGCCTGGACGCCCTCGGCCGCCTGCGTGGCCGTGGAGCGGTCCGGGAGCACCTGGACCGCGTCCCACAGCGGGTGGTCCGGGCCGCTGCGCAGCGTCGACGGGAAGCCCGCCTCGAAGGACTCGATCCGTACGCCGTCCCGGTAGCGTTCGAGGGTGGTCATGCCGTTGACGCTGTACAGCTGGACGGCCTCGGTGCCTGCCGACAGGCGTGAGAGCACGGCCTCCTTGAAGCCCTCGGGCTCGCCGCTCTCGTGGCAGAACGCCCACTCCCCGTCCCCGAGGACACCGGTGCGCAGGACGACGCCTCCCTCCGCGATCGGGAGGGTGGTGCGGGCCTGCTGCAGCGTCAGCTCCCGGACCGGTTCGGCGGCTGCCCCGTAGGCGTCGAGGACGTGTGCGGGGCCGCGGTGGCGGGCGAAGGTCAGGCACACGATGATGTCGTGCGCCCACCAGGGGTCCTGCGTGGTCATCGTCGCGATCCTCTTTCTGCCGGGCCGTTCGTTGTCGGGGCTCCGCGGCCGCGCCCGGGGGACAGGCCCCCGGGCGCGGCCACGGTGTCGTTCGGGCCGGGACCCGTGGACGTCAGGTCGTCCAGGAGACGGTGAACGCCTCGGTGTCGATCAGGCGCTGCGTCTGGACGAAGCTGCCGTACTTCCCGCCGGCCGCCTTGTTGACCGGGAGCGGGACGTGGCCCCGCACGCACGACTCCTTGTACGTGACCGGGTGTCCGGTCGTCTCACGGAACGTCCAGTTGCCGTTGGTGAGTTGGGGGACGATCTCGGCGCACAGCCCGCCGTTCGTGCCGCCCTGGTACGTCCCGGCGAAGGGGAACTCGTCGCAGCTGTCCTCCGGGAACGCGACCGGGTCCAGCTGGGCGAACGGCACCGTGCTCTGCGCGCCGCAGGTGCGCTTGCGGTTCGGCTCGCTGTCGCCCTTCAGTCGCGTGAACTGCTTGGGCATGTTGGGCAGGTAGTTCAGTGCGAAGGCGTAGGTCGCGGCCGCCGCACCGTAGTCCGTCAGGGAGTAGGACAGGTCGGGCCGGACGTCGGCGTAGACGCATCCGGGCGAGCCCTTGCCTGGCTCGTGGACGGCGTTGTCGCAGCGGACCTTGCGCGGATTGGTCCAGTTGACGTTCGGCTGCAGGGGGATGGTGTTGTCCTGCGTGACGTACATGTGGTAATCGTTCGCCAGGGAGTCGACAGCCCCGACGGCGGGCGAGTCCGAGTACAGGACCGTACCCTGCGCCGACGTCCCGGGCGTCAGCGTACGGGCGCCCGCCCAGGGCTTGGCCGCGCCCATCTGGCAGGGCGCCGTACAGCTGGCGTCGAACGCGATGTTGAGGCTCGGCACGTTGCTGGTCGAGGACACCATGGTGACCGTCACCAGTTCGGTCCACATCGAGCTCGTGGCGCTCAGCGACATGCTCAGGTTGATCTTGAGTTGGGCCGAACCGATGGCGGTGCCCTTGTCGTCGCGCAGCGTGTAGGTCGTGGTCATGTCCTTCAGGCACGACCCGAACCGCTCGTACGACCAGTACCCCGCGCTGCCGATCGAGCACGTCCCGGCACCGTCCTGCGTGCTGCTGACGGCCTCGGAAACACTCCTGCGACCCGCCGGGCCGTCGGTGACCTGCACGCACTCGGCCGCCGCACCCGCCTTCCCGGGCGCCGACCCCACGGCCACCTCCGTGCACTGAACCCCACCCGGCTCGGCCTTCACCGACAGGTCCTGCCGGTCCGCGGCGATCACCGCCGTTCCCGGCCCCCCGATCCCCGGCAGACCCGCTGCCCCGGTGCCCGACTGAGCCGCCGACATGCCACCCGAAGCGACGACGAGCGAGACCGCGGCCGCCATCGATGCAGCCAGGGCGACCAGGCGCCGACCATGACGTTTCATCAACTTCCCTCCCCAAGAAGGCGCGAGTGCCATCAGTGGCACCAGCTGTCACTTGGGCACACGGGTCGCAGCGCCCAGTGGGTTCACCCGGGTGGCGCAAGGGGCGAGAACAAGACAGAGATACAGAACCGGTGGACGCGGATGGTGTGAGTGGACGTTAAGTCCGTTTCTGGTAGCGGCCGCGTCCGGGTTGAGCGAGGAAGCCTTGGCGGGTGAGGCGTCCGAGGCGGCTGCGGGTGATGTTGACGGACGCCTCTTCGGTGGGCATGCCGAGGAGTTCGTGCAGCTCGCGTGCCCGGAATGCCTGGTCGGGATGCTGGTTGAAGGCGTTCACGATGGCCTGGTAGGTGGTGTTCGTCAGACGCATCCCGCACCGCTCGGAGACCCGGTCGAGCCGGGCGGCGCCGGCGGCGTTGTCGGGGGCGGAGGCGGCCAGGACGACGACACCGGTGATCAGCCCCATGACGTCGACGGCCAGTCCCCGCTTGCGGCCCGACACCTTCTTGTTCGCGTCCAGTCCCGTCGTGGTCGTCGCAACACCGGCGGCCGCGCGGACGGACTGGGTGTCGATGATCACGAGGGACGGGTCCTCTGATCGGCGGTCCCTCTCCCGAACCTGGCAGCGCGGGAGTTCCTGGATCCACTGGTCGAGCCCGTCCTGGCGCCACAGGCCGAAGTAGTAGAACACCGCCGACCAGGACGGCAGGTCATGGGGCAGGTAGCGCCACTGACAGCCCGTCCGGTTCTGGTAGAAGACCGCGTTCACGATTTCCCGCATGTCCTAGGCGCCCTGGTGGCCGCTGACCGAGGTGTGCCGGCCCTTCCAGGACACGATGACCGGCCGGATCAGCTCCCAGGCCTCATCCGACAGGTCGCTCGGGTACGGAACACGTCCACCCACGCCCACCAGCGCACCGCGTTTCCGGCCGGTCGGGAAGCCCTAAAACCGGACAACCCGCCTTCAAGCACGACGAGACCCACCGACACTCGCAGAACGCCCTCTGAGGGCTACCGCTTCATCTCCCTCTACGGCAGGACCGCCTTCAGCGGCGTCACCGTCACCACCCAGTACTGACAGGCGGGGAACGGGTCCGGGGCGGGCGGTGGAGGCACCGGCCGCCCCGGACCCGTTCCCGGGTCACTCCGCCGGCGCGCGCCGCTCGTCGTCGCGGGCACCGGAGAGGACGGCGTCGAGCAGGCCGGGGTAGCGGGCGTCGAGGTCCTCGCGGCGCAGCAGGAGGAGGTTCTCCCGGCCGGACGGCAGCTGGTGGATGACGCCGCTGTCGCGCAGTACCCGCCAGTGGTGGGTCATCGTCGACTTCGCGGTGATGCCGATCGCGGTGAGCACGCTCCCGCAGTTGTGCGCGCCGCCGCCGTTCAGGACCCTGACGGCGGAGAGGCGGACGGGGTTGCCGAGGGCGGTCAGGACGTGTTCGATCCGGATCTGCTCGCGGTCGGGGTGGCGGTAGCTCATGGCCCCACCGTAACGCGGGGTGTGCGTCGGTCGGCCCGCACCGTCGCCCCAAGTGGACGAGGGGGAAGCCGGGTTGCGAGGATGTGGGGTCACGGTGCCGCGGCCCTGGTCGGCGCGCCGGTCCGGGCGCTCCGGAGGGGGCGGCCGGGGGCGGCCGCACCGGGTGCTGCGAGCAGCGCGGCCAGGGCGCGCCGGAGCGGGGTGGGGCCGATCTTCGTGCGGAGGTTCTCGCGAGGGCTCATACCCGTGAACGACCGGCCGGAGGGTCCGTGCGGTTGCGCTGCCCCGGCCTCCTTGCCCGATGGGGAACCCGCGCAGCGGGGGCGGGGCGGCCGACAGGTATGCTGTAATGCATGAATAGCAATATTGACCCTTACGAGGTGCGGGCCGGTGTGCCCGACGTGGCGACCTTCCGGCGGCTGCGGACGGCGTCCGGGATGAGCGACCGCCCGGCCGCGGCGGTGGCCGCCGGGCTGCCGAACACCTGGTTCGGGGTGACCGTCGACTTCGGGGGCGCGCCGGTCGGGATGGGGCGGATCATCGGCGACGGCGGTGTGATCTATCAGATCGTCGATGTGTGCGTGCTCCCCGAGCACCAGGGGCGCGGGCTGGGCAAGCGGATCATGGCGCGGCTCACCGCCGAGCTGGAGCGGCGCGCGGAGAAGGGCGCGTACGTGTCGCTGATCGCCGACGGGGAGGCGCACCGGCTGTACGCCCAGTACGGGTTCGTGGGGACGGCCCCGGCCTCGCTGGGGATGCACCGCCTGGTGTGAGCCGGTGCGGCGAGATCCGGTGCGGCGCGACCCGGTGCGGCGCGCGCGCCGCACCGGGTCGCGGTGTCAGGAGTGGATGCCCTGGCCCGGGGTGAGGATCCCGGCCGGGTCGAAGCGGCGCTTGGCCGCCACCACGCGCCCCCACCGGGAGCCGTAGTGGTGGCGCCAGTCGGCGTGGGTGACGTCCGGGATCGCGCCGATCAGGTACCGCTTGCCGCCCAACTGCACCGCCCGGTCGTACAGCCGGCGGTTGCGCCGCAGCGCGGCCGCGTGGTCGGCGCCCGGGAACGGGAACGACAGCAGGTCGAAGTGGAAGCCGACCGGCTCGTCCGGCATCACCGTCATCGGACGCGTGAACACATCGGTGCGGAACGGGTAGAAGAGCAGCAGGCCGGCTCCCAGGTCCTCCGGCGTGAGCAGCGCGGTGGCCTCCCGCATGAACGTCTCGGTGGCCGAGGCGGGCAGGAACAGGCTCATCCAGGGCTTGGGCTGCGACCAGAGCCCGGCCCCCTTCAGGAACCCGGCGAAGGCGTCCACCCGGTACGCGTACTCGCGCGCCGTCTGGTCGGTGAAGGTCGTGTCGGCCGCGACGCAGCGCAGGCCGCGCACCAGCTTCGCCCGGTCCGGCGCGGCGGTGCCGTCGTAGTGGACGACGCCCTCCACCTTGTAGCGCCAGCCGGTCCCGGCCGCGTTGCGCGACACGTCGCCGACCTGGAGGTCGAACCGCCGCTCCAGCATCACCTTCTTCTGGTCCGCGAGGTAGGCGCCCAGGTCGTCGTAGAACAGGTTGAGGACGAGCGCCCGCTCCCGGGCCCGCACCAGGCGCAGGGTGGCGCGGACGATGAGCCCGGCCTGCCCGCCGCCGCCGAGCACGGCCTCGAACAGCTCGCGGTTGGCGCTCGCCGAGGCGGTCACCAGCTCGCCGGTGCCGGTGACGACGTCCACCGACTCGACCGTGTCCACCTGGAAGCCGTAGCGCTGCACACCGCCGCCGATGCCGCCGACGCTCAGCGTGCCGCCGACCGACAGGTGCAGGTAGTCCGTCAGGCTGGGCGGCATCCAGCCCTTCGCGAGTGCGGCGTCCGTCAGCTGCGCCCAGGTGACGCCCGCCTCCACGACGGCGCGGCCGGGGGTGATCCGGATGATCCGGTCCAGGCCGCGGGAGTCGATCGCCACGCCGCCGCGCACGCCGGCCTGGCCGTAGCTGGAGTGCGACTCCAGCTCCGCCGCGTCGCCGGTGCCGCTCTGGCCGTTCATCGCGACCGGGATGCGGTGGCGGCGGGCGAAGCCGACCAGGGTGGCGACGTCGCGTACCGAGCCGGGCCGCAGCACGGCGCGCGGGGCGGCGGTCACCAGGTGTCCGAAGTCCCCGCCGAACCGGGCCAGGGTGGCGGTGTCGGCCACCAGGGTCCCGTCCAGGTGCGGCAGCCGCGCGAGCGCGTCCGCGCCGGAAGCGGTGCCGGCGGCGGCGTCGGAGGCGGCCTCGGAGGCGGTGGCGGAGGCGGTGGCGGCCTCCGGGTCGGCGGCCTCCACGGCCCAGGAGCGGCCCACCGTGTTCCATCCGACAACGGTGGCCGCCGCACCGACGATCACGCTGCGGCGGGGCAGAGCTGACTTGCTCATTTCAGATTTCTCCGATCAATCGTCATATGAGCAGTGTTGTATCGCAGTCCGGACGTCCAGGGGCACCGCCGGGAACGGACCGGTTCGGTGACGGTCGGTCCGGCGGTGCGGCCCGGCGGTGCGGTCCGTCCGGAGTACGGAGAGTGGTCTACACCACATTGGGGGTCGGGGGTGGGGATCCGGACACCCCTCGGGCCCGCCCGACACGCCCGCGACCAGCGCGGACGGCCCTGCGGAGCAGTTCGGGGGCGGACGGCCGGTGGCCGGAAACCCGGTTGTCCGGCACCGGTGCCCCGGGGGAGAGTGGAGCTGTCGGGATCAAGGAACAACAAGGAACGGCAAGGTACGGATCCCGACGACCGAGGGCGAGCTGGGCCTGGGAGAGCCCAAGGGCCCGTAAAGCCCCCGCTTCGGCTGTGATGGTTCGAATCCATCCTCGCCCACCCTCGGACCGCGGCGGCCCCGTGCCGCGTCCTGCCCGCCGGATCCGTCCGATCCGGCGGGCAGGCCCTCCGGATAGGCTCGGGCGCATGTTTGTGCTGGAACTGACGTACACCGTGCCGCTCGACCGGATCGACGCCCGCCTGCCCGATCATGTGGACTGGCTGAACCGCCACTACGCGGACGGGACCTTCCTGGCCTCCGGGCGCAAGGTGCCCCGGGACGGCGGCATCATCCTCGCGGCGGGCGAGGACCGGGCGGCGATCGAGGCGCTCGTCGGCACCGATCCGTTCTCCGTCGAGGGCCTGGCGACCTACCGCGTCACGGAGTTCCTCGCCACCGTCGTCGCCCCCGTCCTGGAGTCCCACCGGCAGAAGCTCCCCGACTGAGGCCCCTTCGGCCCGCGGGCGGACCCTCCGCGAGGCGCCGTTCCGTCCGTGCGGTGTCCTTCGGGTGACGGCGCGGCGCCGAGGCGGTGTCGATGGGGAAACGGCGGGGCACCTCCCCGCCCCGGTTCGGCGACCGGTCGTGCACTGGCTACGATCGGTGAGCACGGGGCAAGGAAGCGCCGGGCCGCAGGCCGGGCGCACGGCGAGACATTCCAGTGGGAGAAGACGATGGCACACGCACGGGCCGGACAGCCGGCGCAGCCGGGCGACCTGGTGGACGTGGCGCGGCTGGTGACGGCCTACTACACGCTGCACCCGGACCCGGAGGAGCCCGGCCAGCGGGTCGCGTTCGGCACCTCGGGCCACCGCGGCTCCTCCCTGGACGCGGCCTTCAACGAGGACCACATCGCCGCCACCACCCAGGCGATCTGTGAGTACCGGGCCGTCGAGGGCATCACCGGGCCGCTGTACCTCGGCGCCGACACCCACGCGCTGTCCGAGCCGGCCAGTGCCACCGCCGTCGAGGTGCTGGCGGCCAACGGCGTGACCGTCCTGCTGGACAGCGCCGACGGGTACACCCCGACCCCCGCCGTCTCGCACGCGATCCTCACCCACAACCGCCGCAGCCCGCAGTCGCTCGCGGACGGCATCGTCGTCACCCCGTCCCACAACCCGCCCCGCGACGGCGGCTTCAAGTACAACCCGCCGAGCGGCGGGCCCGCCGGCTCGGCGGCCACCGGCTGGATCCAGGACCGCGCCAACGCCCTGATCCGCGAGGGCCTGCGCGGCGTCAAGCGGGTCCCGTACGCCCGCGCCCTGGCCGCGGCGACCACCGGCCGCCACGACTACCTCACCTCCTACACCGAGGACCTCGCCTCCGTCCTCGACCTGGACGCGATCCGCTCGGCCGGCCTGCGGATCGGCGCCGACCCGCTCGGCGGCGCCTCCGTCGCCTACTGGGGCCGGATCGCCGAGACCCACCGCCTCGACCTGACCGTGGTCAACCCGGTCACCGACCCGACCTGGCGCTTCATGACGCTGGACTGGGACGGCAAGATCCGGATGGACTGCTCCTCGCCCGCCGCGATGGCCTCGCTGATCGCCCGCCGCGACGAGTACGCCATCGCCACCGGCAACGACGCCGACGCCGACCGGCACGGCATCGTCACCCCGGACGGCGGCCTGATGAACCCGAACCACTACCTCGCGGTCGCCGTCGACTACCTCTACCGCCACCGCGCCGACTGGCCGGCCGACGCCGCCGTGGGCAAGACGCTGGTGTCCTCCTCGATGCTCGACCGGGTCGCGGCCGACCTCAAGCGCGGGCTGGTCGAGGTCCCGGTGGGCTTCAAGTGGTTCGTCGAGGGCCTGCTGGAGGGCTCGATCGCCTTCGGCGGCGAGGAGTCGGCCGGCGCGTCCTTCCTGCGCCGCGACGGCGGGGTGTGGACGACGGACAAGGACGGCATCCTGCTCGCCCTGCTGGCCGCCGAGATCACCGCCGTCACCGGCCGCACCCCGAGCCAGTACTACGGCGACCTGACGGACCGCTTCGGGGCCCCCGCCTACGCCCGCGTGGACGCCCCGGCGGACCGCGACCAGAAGGCGCTGCTCTCCCGGCTGTCGCCCGAGCAGGTCAAGGCCGGCGACCTCGCGGGCGAGCCGGTCACCGCCGTGCTCACCGAGGCCCCGGGCAACGGCGCGGCCATCGGCGGCATCAAGGTGTGCACCGAGAACGCCTGGTTCGCCGCCCGCCCGTCCGGCACCGAGGACGTGTACAAGATCTACGCGGAGTCCTTCCAGGGGCCCGAGCACCTCGCCCGGGTCCAGGAGGAGGCGCGGGAGCTGGTCAACGAGGTGCTCGCGGGGTCGGCCCCGGCCTGACCGTCCACGACCCGGCCTTCGGTGCCGGGTCGAGCCGAGCTGAGCTGTTGCGCCGCGGCCCGGTGGGGTGCACCCCACCGGGCCGCGGCGTCTCGCTGTGTTCCGGCGGGCGGTGGGTCGCGGCTCAGCGGAGGACGGGTCTGGTCGCGAACCAGAGCGTGACCGGTGCGTCCAGGGCCACCACCGTGCCGGCGGCCGGGTCGGTGCGAAGCGCCTGGTTCAGGGGCTTGGTGCCGTCCTGTTCGCTGAAGACCGTGACCTTGGTGAAGTGGAGGTCCCGGAGCAACTGCTCGGCGTCGGCGCGGGTGAGGCCCGCGACGGCGGGGACCGGCGCCCGCCCGTCCGAGACCCGCAGGACGACGGTCGCGCCCGCCGGGACCTCGGTGCCCTCGACCGGCCCCGCTGTGGAGGTGCCCCTGCCCCTACCGAGGCCGAGCACCACGACGACCGCCACCAGCACTGCCACGACCGCCATCAGGACAGCGATCACCAACGGTCCGCAGCCACCGCCGGTCCGACTGCCGGTCCCACCGTCCGGCTGCCCGGGCCGCTGCGGCCGCCCCGGCGTCGCCGGTCGCCCGCCGCTGCTCCCGCCACTGCGGTTCCCGTCGTCGCGACCCCGGACGCCGTCATGATCCAGGTCGACGTCGAGCTGCCCCGGCACGTCCACCGCGAACGCCGCGCAGGCCGCCCCCTGGTGGGCCGAGGTCGCGGCCACCCGCAGCGCGACACCGAACCGCGAGGGCAGCGCACCCTGCGCCCGGCCCACCACGTCGGCCGCCGGTACGCCGAACCGGGAGGCGATGTCGAGGGCCGGCCCGACCAGGTCCAACGGCACGGTGTACCGCAGTTCGATCCGGCGGGTCGCCCCGGAGGCGAGCGGCGCCCCGGCCGCGCGTCGGTCGAAGTCCAGCCGCCCCCGGACGGGTTCGACCGGTTCGAGGTGGAAGCCCGTGGCGCGGGGCCCGGAGTTGCACACGAGCAGGTCCACCAGCACCGTGCCACCGGCCACCCCGAACCGGCGCTCCGGCTCGCACCAGGCCCGCACCCCGGCGTCCGCCCCGGCCCGCAGATCAGTGCCGCAGTACTCGCCCGGGCAGTAGACGCCGAGCCGTTCGACCCCGTCCGTCCGGGTGCCGCACAGTTCGCAGTACAGCGCCATGGTCCCCCCTCGTCCCGGGCCCGCCCCGGAGGTACCCGGCCGTCCGCCCCGGGAACCGTCACCGCCCGGACCGGGACCGGCCCGTGACCGGTCGACCGCTGACCCGTCATCACCCGTTCGAGGGTGGCGTCGCGGTGGACCGGTGCGGCGCCGCTGGCAATAATTGGGAAAGTTTCCTAACCAAATGCCTTGACCGTGCACCCTCACGCCGGGATTCTGTACGTCACCTGCCCTGGCGGCCCGTCCGTCCCAGCGGCCCTCCCCTTCCACTGCTCTCCGGCGCTCTCCCCCGACCGCAAGGAGTCACGTGAACAGGCCCACCCGTCGAACCGTCCTCGGTGCCGCGCTCTCCGCCGCCGCCACCGTCGGACTCCCCCGAACCACCGCCACCGCCACCGCCGCCGCCGCTGCCACCACTTCCGCCACCGCGCTCAGCGTCTCCAGCTGGCAGCAGCGCTGGGCACCGTCGGCCGCCGCCGACGGGCTCGCCGCCTTCGAGACGATCGAGGACGACCGCGCCGACTCCCACCCCGCCGGGCACCCGCACATCCGGGCCGAGGGCGACACCTACCGCTGGACCATGCACACCGTGGACCGGGACTCCGCCACCGACCGGCAGCGGCAGGAGGTCACCGGTATGCGCAGCCCGGCGGGCGGCGCCTTCCTGGAGTGGAAGTCCGGCCAGACCTGGCGGACCACCTACGCGATGTACATCCCGTCCGTGCTGAAGGCCACCACCAGCTTCACCCACATCATGCAGATGAAGCAGCCCGGCAACGGCACCTCGCCGATCGTGGTCCAGTCGCTGCGGCGGGTCGGCGGCGCGCAGACCATCGAACTCCACCTCCCCATCAGTGACGTCCTGGTGGGGCGCACCGGCCTGGACCCGCTGCACGACCGCTGGGTGGACGTGGACTTCCGGATCACGGTGGGAGACGGTTCCTCCGGGGCGGTCCGGTGGACCCTGCGCAGCGCCGGTGCCACCGTCGTCGACATCGAGCGGACCGGCGTCGACACCTTCCTCGCCGACCGGGTGCGGCCCAAGTGGGGCATCTACCGCTCGCTCGGCGACACCTCCGGCTCGCTCCAGGACTGCTACCTGCTCACCAGGGCGATGCGCGGCTACCAGCTGGTCGCCGGCCCCTCCGGGGTCTACCGGGCGGACGAGGCACGGGTCCCGCGGGGCACCGTGGACACCGACCACGCCGGTCACAGTGGCGCCGGTTTCGTCAACCTGGAGAACACGCAGGGGAGTTACGCCGAGTGGACGGTCCCGGCGGCGGCCGCCTCGACGGCCTCGCTGGAGCTGCGCTACGCCAACGGCACCGCCGCCGACCGGCCGATGGACATCGCCGTCAACGGCACCCGGATCGCCGCCGGGCGGGCCTTCCCCCCGACCGCGAACTGGGACACCTGGGCGACCGCCGCCCTGCCGGTGTCCCTGAAGGCCGGGGCCAACACCGTCCGGTTCACCTCGACCACCGCCGACGGCGGCCCCAACCTCGACCGGATCACCGTCCGCTGACCCCTTGGAGGAGCGCATGCGTCCGACATCCGCAGGCGGCGCTGGACTTGCCGTCGCCGCACTGATCATCGCCACCGCGGCCGTCCCCCCGGCCCAGGCCCAGGCCCAGACCCAGGCCCGACCCCTGCTCGCCGCCACCGACTACCAGGCGGAGGACGCCACCGTGGTCCAGGGCGCGGTGGCCACCAACCACACCGGGTACACCGGCACGGGCTTCGTCGACTACACGAACGTCGCCGGTTCCTACGTCGAGTTCGGCGTCACCGCCACCTCGGCCGGGACCGCCCCGTTGACCCTCCGCTACGCCAACGGCACCGCCGTCGACCGCCCGATGGACGTCTCCGTCAACGGCACCCTGGTCGCCGCCGGTGTCTCCTTCCCGGCCACCGCGGACTGGAACACCTGGGCGGGCCGGACGCTGAACGCGCCGCTCCGGGCCGGGAACAACACCGTACGCGCCACCGCGACCACCGCCAACGGCGGCCCCAACCTGGACCGGCTCACCGTCGGCGCCACCACCGCCGACACCACCGCGCCGAGCCGCCCGGGCCAGCCGTCCTGCACCGCCATCGGCCCCAACGGCCTGACCCTCGGCTGGCCGGCCGCCACCGACAACGTCGGCGTCACCGCGTACGACGTCTACGAGCACGGCAACAAGCTCGCCGAGACGCCCGGCGACACCACCACCAAGGTGCTCACCGGCCTCACCCCCGGCACCAACTACAACCTCAGCGTGATCGCCCGGGACGCGGCCGGCAACGCCTCCCCGGCGAGCGTCGCCGTCGACTGCACCACCGGCGCCGGGGACGACCCGCCGCCGAGCGCGCCCGGCGCCCCCACCGTCTCCGCCGTCACCGCCACCTCCGCCGAGCTCGGCTGGGGGGCCGCCACCGACGACAAGGGCGTGGTGGCGTACGAGGTCCGCAGCGGCGGCGCCGTGCTGGCCACCGTCACCGGCGCCCCGCCGGCGACCACGACCACCGTCACCGGCCTGGCCTGCGACGCTCCGTTCGCCCTGACCGTGGTGGCCAAGGACGCGGCTGGCGGCGTCTCCCCGGCCTCCGCCCCGGTCTCCTTCACCACGGCCGCCTGTCCGGCCGACGGCGGGGTCCCGGGCTCGCCGACCACCCTCAGCAGCGGCTGGACCGTGCCCTGGGGCATCTCCTGGATGCCGGACGGCTCCAGCGCGCTGGTCACCGAGCGCGACAGTTTCAAGGTCTTCAAGCAGGCCAAGAGCGGTACCAGGGCGGAGATCGGCGCGGTGCCGAACACCGTCACCACCGACGGCGAGGGCGGTCTGCTCGGCGTGGCCGTCGACCCCAACTGGTCCACCAACCACTACGTGTACTTCATGCACACCGCCGCCGAGGGCAACCGGATCGTCCGGATGACCTACAACGGCAGCGCCCTCTCCGGCTACACGGTCCTGCTCCAGGGCATCAAGAAGAACCGCTACCACAACGGCGGCCGGCTGGCCTTCGGCCCGGACGGCTACCTCTACGCCACCACCGGCGACGGCCAGACGCCCGACCTCGCGCAGGACAAGAACTCCCTCAACGGGAAGGTCCTGCGGATGACCACTGCGGGCAAGCCCGCCCCGGGCAACCCGTTCAACAACTACGTCTACAGCCTCGGCCACCGCAATCCGCAGGGCCTCGCCTTCGACCGCAACGGCCGGCTCTGGGAGGCCGAGTTCGGCGACTCCAAGTACGACGAGCTCAACCTGATCAAGCCGGGTGCCAACTACGGCTGGCCGACCTGCGAGGGCACCTGCGGCAAGTCCGGCCTGACCGACCCCAAGGCCAGCTGGCCGGTCAACCTGGCCTCCCCGAGCGGCATCGCCATCGTCCGCAACGTGGTCTACCTGGCGGCGCTGCGCGGCACCCGGATGTACCGGATCCCGATCAACGGCGACACCGAGTCGGTCGGCACCGCGACCTCCTACTACGTCGGCACCTACGGCCGGCTGCGCACCGTCAGCAAGGTCCCCGGCGCGGACCAGCTCTGGCTGACCACCACCAACGCGGACAACAACGGCAACCAGCCGGACGGCTCGGACAAGATCTTCAGGATCACCATCGGCTGAGCCGCCCGGGGCCAGTGCGTCCTACAGCTCGAAGTCCTCGGCGAGTTCCTCCCGGGGGAGGTCCCGGAGCCCGTGTCGGCGGGGTGCTCCGTCCGGGGGACCCCGCCGGACATGACCGCCCTCGCCGCGTCCCCGGGCCCTACTGTCGGAGCCCGGGGACGAGGAGGAGAGCCGGTATGCGCAAGGTGACGTACTCGATGGGCATGTCGCTCGACGGTTACATCGTCGGGCCCGACGGCGGTTTCGACTGGTCGGGTCCGGACGAGGAGGTGTTCCGGCTCGCGCTCGACGAGCTCCGGGGGGTGGACGTCCATCTGATGGGGCGCCGGCTGTACGAGACGATGCTGTACTGGGAGAACGCCGAGCAGGAGCAGTCGCTCGACGAGGTCGAGCGGGAGTGGACGGCGCTCTGGAACCCGCTCCCGAAGGTGGTCTTCTCCACCACGCTGTCGGAGGTGCGGGGCAACGCCCGGCTGGCCACCGGCACGGTCGCGGAGGAGATCGCCCGGCTGCGGGCCGAGCCGGGGGAGGGGGAGATCGCCATCGGCGGTGCGACCCTCGCGGCGGCGGTGGCCGCCGCGGGCCTGATCGACGAGTACCGGCCCCGGGTGCACCCGGTGCTGGTCGGCGGCGGCATCCCGTACTTCCCCCGGCGCGAGCGCCGGGAGGACCTCGAACTCCTGGAGACCCGCACCTTCACCTCCCGGGTGGTCCACCTCCGCTACCGCGTGGTGCGGTAGGTCCAGGGCGTCGTTCGAGCCGTTCCCCGGCCGTGGTGTGGCCGGTTCGGGCCACTGGCCGCGCGGGGGTGGGCGGCGGGCTACGTTCCGGGCAGGGAGGCCCGCCCGTCCAGGGGCGGCGCCGGTGGAGCGAGCGGGGAGCACGGCTGATGGCCGATCAGACGGTGGACGACCGGAACCTGTGGCGGTCGGTGTACCGCCGGGAGGGTGGCTGGGGGCCGGACTCGCGGTTCCCCGGTCACCGGAGCGCGGCCGAACCGGTCCTGGTGGCGCTCGACGACGAACTGCTGTGCCTGCACCTCGGCGAGCCGTACGGGAAGGGTGAGCACGACGTCCTCGATCTGCGGTGGACGGGTCTCGACCCGGCCGAGGCCCGGCGGCGGGCGGCGGAACTGGACGCGTTGAAGGAAGCGTCGAGGGATGCGGCTGCGGACCAGGACGACGCGATCGCGGCCGCCGAGGCGGCGGTGGCGGAGGCGGTCACCTGGGCCCCGGACGCCGTCGTCGGCACGTCGGTCCACTACGAGAGCGGGATCGGCGTCCGGTACGAGAACGCCGTGAGCACCGGCATCCCGGCCGCGGCCGTGCACAACGGCGCCGTCCACGTCCTGCTGACGGTGCGGGACGCCGAAGAGCCGGACTCGCCGGCGCGGCTCGTGGAGCTCGCCTACGACCGGCCGCAGGGGGCGGGGGCGGCCGCTGCCCGGGTGTGGCGGGAGGGTCGGGCGCTTCCCGTCCCGGGCGCCGAGGGGGCGGCCCTGGTCGCGTTCCGGGGCGCGCTGCACGCCTTCGTCCCGGACCTCGGCGGCGGCGTCCACTGCGTCCGTGACGACGCGTCGGGGCAGTGGCGGCGCGTGGAGGGGCAGGTCGAGGCGCTGGCGGGAGCGTCGTTCCTGGCCGCCGCCGCGCACGCCGACGGCGTCCACGTCCTCGCCGGGGGCGGCAGCGGCCGCCTCGTGCACACGGTGTTCGACGGCGCGGCCTGGACAGCGCCGGTCGAGGTCGAGATCGAGATCGAGGTCGCGGTTTCCGCGCGCGTCGCGCTGGCCTCGTTCGACGGCGCCCTGCACGCCGTCCTCCCCGGCCGGGGAGGACGGCAGCTGTTCCACACCGTGTTCGACGGCACGGCCTGGACGCCGCCGGTCGCGGTCGCGGGGCACGACTCCCGGCACGCCCCGGGCCTGCTCGCCCTCACCGACGGGCCCGAGGGGGACCGGCGGAGCGCGCTGCTGATGGTCCACCGGGGTGTGGAGGACTTCGTGCCGCCCCCGCGCCCGGCCCCGCCGGCCGAACCGTCGGTGACCGGCACCGGCGACTGGATCGTCGGCGCCACGGTGGAGGGCTACGGCAGCGGCGGCTGGTCGCGGGCCCGCTCCCATGTCGAGGCCGGTCCGGCGGAGTTCGACGGGAACGGCCGGGCCACCAGGGGCGTCCTGGCCGAGGCCCTGGTCCGGGCGGAGTACTACTGGGGCTTCTGCTACCAGGCCGACACCGCCGCGATCGCGGGCCGCGCGGCCCTCTACGAGGTCGTCGCCGCGCCGGACGGCGGCGAGCGCCTGGAGCACCGGAGCGACCAGGACCGGTTCTTCTCCGCCACCGCGGGAGCCGTCTCCCGTTCGACCGTGTCCTGGCCGGACCTGGCCCCCGGGACGTACGAGGTCCGCTTCACCGGACGGCGCAGCGGCGGCCACTGGTCCGCCCCCGGCGTCACCGGCACCGTGGGCGTCGACCTCGGTGACGCGGACCTGGCCGTCTCCACCGTCCGGGTCACCGTCTGACCCACCGCCGCCGGGGTCCGGGCGGCACCCGCCCGGACCCCGGCGCTCAGGCCCGGCTCCGCAGGCCGTCCAGGACGGTGTCCGCGAGGCGCTCCGGCAGGTCCGGCTCGATCGGGCGGTGGCCGAGCAGGGCGCGGGTCTGGAGGGGGGAGCAGAGCAGCTCCAGGGCGAGACCGGTGTCGGTGCCGGCGGGGAGTTCCCCGCGTTCGACGGCCCGGTCGACGATGGCGCCGGCCAGTTCCAGGCGGGACTGCCAGAAGGTCTCCCAGGCCTCGGCGAGGCCGGGGTCGTCGGAGCTCAGCGCGGCCGCCCGGGCGACCGCGCGGCCGGCCGGAGTGGCGAGGTAGTCGGCCAGCGCCCGGGCGAAGGCGGCCAGGTCGGTGCGGACGTCACCGGTGTCGGGGACGGGGATGCCCTCGGTGCTCCCGGCCAGCATGGCGTCCAGGACGAGCTTCTCCCGCGTGCCCCAACGCCGGTACACCGTGGTCTCGTTGACGCCCGCCCGGGCTGCCACCGCGGCGATGCCGAACCGGGCGACGCCCTCCTCGGCCAGTACCTCCAGCGCGGCGGCCAGAACGGCCTGGCGCACCCGCGCGGCCCGGCCGCCCGGGCGACGGCGGATCGGCTCCGCGTCTTCCTCGGTCATGTGTCGATCACCTCGGCCACCACCTTAACGCAAGGCTACTTGCGTTAGATGCTGTCCAGGCGCATAGTCGTTAACGCAAGTGTTCCGGCTTTAAGTGCGCAGGAGGCAGCACCATGTCCTTCACCTGGCCCGTCGACCCGCAGGACCTGTTCGTCGAGCGGTACCCCCAGATGACCCTCGGCCTGCCCGTCGAGGAGGTGGACGCGGTCCGCGCGGCCGTCACCGAGATGTGGCCGGACCGGCCGGGCGGCTGGGTGCACGAGTGGTCCGCCCTCGCCGCCCGCCACGCCGCGGCGGGCAGCCACCGACTGGCCGCGCAGGCGTACGGCTGGGCCAAGTTCCCCTCGCTCGCCGACGACACCAAGCGCACCGCGCTCGCCCGCCAGGTCGAGCAGTACGTGCTCGCCGCCCCGGACTTCCCGGTGGAGTTCGAGCGCCGCACGCTCACCGTCCCGTACCGCGGCGGCGAGGCCCGCGTGCCGGTCCACCTGATGGCGGCTCCGGGTCTGCCCGCCGACGCGCCGGTGGTCCTGGCCAGCGGCGGGGTGGACTCCTGGAAGACCGACCTGCACGGCATGTGGGAGCAGCTCGCGCTCGCCCTGCCCGCCCGGCTGCTGCTGTTCGACCTCGCCGGCACCGGGGAGACGGCCCACCTGCCGATGACCCCGGACGGCGGGGCCGAGGTGATCGCCGGGCTGGTCGCCTACGCCCGCACGATCGGCAACGGGAAGGTCGGTCACTTCGGCATCTCGATGGGCGGCTACTACTCCGCCAGGACCGGACTGACCGGCGCGGTGGACGCCGCCGTGGTGCTCGGCGGCCCGGTCGAGCGGTCCTTCGCCCCGGGGCGCGGCTTCGCCTTCGGCATGGACGGCATCGTCGGCAACGCCCTGGGCTTCGACGCGCTGCCCGGCACGGCCGAGCGCGAGGCGGCCTTCGCGGCCTTCGACCTGCGCGCACTGCTGGACCAGGACGCCAACGGGCCGATGCTGGTGGTCAACGGCACCGAGGACGTCCACGTGCCGGTGGCGGACGCCCTGGTGTTCGAGGGCCGCCGGGACACCGGCGTCGTGCTGATCCCTGACACCGGCCACTGCGCCATCTCGCGCTTCGACGAGGCGATGGCCGTGATCACCCCCTGGCTGGCGGACACCCTGGCCGGCTGGTCCGGCTGGTCCGGCTGGTCCGGCTGGTCCGCCCGGTCGGCTGATCGGCGCGGGGCGGCACGGAGGTACCGGAAAGGAGGGAGGCCGCCGCGGCACCGCGGCGGCCTCCCGAACCGCCGCTACGGCCGGACGGCGCCCATGTAGGGCATGACGCCGATCGGGAGGACCTCGATGTTCTTGCCGGTCCGGGGAGCGTGGATCATCTTGCCGTCGCCGATGTAGACGCCCACGTGGTGCAGGTCGGGGTAGAAGAAGACCAGGTCGCCGGGCTGGAGGTCGCCGCGGCCGATCCGGGTGCCGATCTTCCACTGCTCCTGGGACGTGCGCGGGAGGCTCACATTGGCCGCGCGGTAGGCGGCGCCGGTGAGGCCGGAGCAGTCGAAGCTGCTGGGGCCGGTCTTGCTCCAGCCGTAGGGCTTGCCGAGCTGGGCGTGGGCGAACTGCACGATGGCGGCCGCGCGTCCACCGGCGGCGGGCGGCGCCGGGGTGTTCGTGACCGGCGCCGGGGTGCTCGCGGCCGGCGCCGGGGTGTTCGCGGCCGGGGTCTGCGGGGCTGCGGTCTGCGGGGCCGGGGTGCCGCCCTTGCCGGCGGTCTCCTTCGCGGCGGCGGCGGCCTTGGCCTTGTCCGCGGCCTCCTTGTCGGCGGCCTTGGCACGCTCGGCGGCAGCGGCCTGCTGGGCGGCGGCCTTGGCCTTGTCGGCGGCCTCCTGGGCGTTGATCTTGGCGCGCTCCTCGGCACTGAGCTTGTTGAGCAGGGCCTCGGACTGGGCGAGCTTGCTCTGGATCTGGTTCTTCTGGGCGTTCAGCGAGGCGCCGACGGCGTCGAGGTCGGCGAGGGTGGCGGCGGCCTCGGTGCGCTCCTGGTCGAGCTTGCGCTGTTCGTCCTGGGCCCGCTTGAGCAGGTCCGTCCAGGAGCCGGCGACCTGGTCCTGCACCGAGGCGCGTCCCAGGTAGCTGGCCGGGTCGGAGTCGAGCATGAGCTGGATGCCCGGGTCGATGCCGTTGTTGCGGTACTGCTCGGCGCCCACCACACCGAGCTGGGTGCGCAGTTCGTTCATGGCTTCCTGGCCCCGGGCGACCTTCTCCTGGATCCGGTTGGCCTCGCCCTGGAGCTTCTGCTGCTTCTCCTGGAAGCCGTTGAAGCGCTCGATCGCCTGCTCGGCCTCCTCGTTCAGCCGGTCCACCTGCTCCTTGACGGAGGCGAGGGTGGGCGCGGGCTCCGCATGGGCCGTGCCGGAGGCGAGCACCGCACCGCCGGCCACGGCCGTGGTGAGGACCGCCATGCGGGCCCGGCTCGGGGGGCTGGGCTTGCGACGCTTTCCCATGGCGGTGGGTGCTCCTTCGAGTGGCCTGAACGGACACTGAAGAAACGTTCCGGGGATCTTCGCGGGTTCAGCCCGGGGCGCGGAGCGGCCCGAAAGGGCAGGACGGGGGCAGGTCGGGCGCCCTCCTCGGCCCGTCGTCCTCGGCCCGTCGTCCTCAGCCCGTCGGACGGATGGCGGGCTGTTCGGCGTCGCCGAAGCGGGCCAGGGTGAGGGCGCCGAGGACGGCGGCGGCGAAGCCCAGGACGGCGAGCGGGGTGAGGTCGTGGCGGGTGCGGTCACCGAGCAGGAGGACGCCGACGACGGCCGGGCCCAGTGTCTCGCCGAGGACCATGGCGGCCGTCGCGGCCGTGACCGACCCGGTCTGCATGGCCCAGGTGAGGGCGGCGAAACCGCCGAGGCCGGCCAGGGCGATCGCGTAGGCGGAGGGCTCGGCGAGCAGGTCCGGCAGCCGGGGGTCGGGCAGGACCCGGACGGCGACGCCGACCACGCCGAACTGGAGACCGGCCACCAGGCCCAGCAGCGGCGCCCGCCGGTGGTCGGTGAAGCGGACCACGGCCCAGCCCGCGCCGATCAGCAGCAGCGAGGCGAACAGCACGCCGAGCCGCAGCGCCGTACTGCCCCGGCCGGGGCCGTCCCGCCCGGCGCTCACGGCGAGCACGCACAGCCCCGCGCAGACCGCCACCACCCCGGCCCACTCGCTGCGCCGCAGCCGCACGTTCAGCACCCGGGCGGCGCCGACGGCGGTCACGGCGAGGGCGGAGGCCAGCACCGCCTCCACCTCGTACAGCGGGAGCCGGTCCAGGGCGAGGAGTTCGGCGCCGAAGCCGAGCATGTCCATCCCGACGCCCACCAGGAACGGCCACTGCCGGAACGCCCCGGCGAGCGCCGCCGCCCCGCCGGGCGGCAGCCCGGCCGAAGCACGACGGGCCCCGACCGCCTGGAGCACGGTGGCGGAGCCGGTGAGCAGGGCGGCGGCCAGGGCCGCGAGCAGGCCGAAGGACATGCGCCGACGGTACGGTCCGCCGCCGTCCGTGATCCGCTCCGGCGCGCCGGGGCGAGGGCCTACGATTCCGGTGGCCGGTACGTCTCCCTGCGGAGCCGTACCGTGTCCGTCCGTCATCACCGTCAAGGCCGTCATGGCCGTCGACACGGTCGACACGGTCGACACGGTCAATACCGTCATGCTGTCGTGCTGAAAGGGGCCCCAGAGTGGCCAGTAGCGTCGAGACGCTGGAATTCCAGGCCGAGACCCGGCAGTTGCTCCGGCTGGTGATCCACTCGATCTACTCGAACAAGGACATCTTCCTGCGCGAGCTGATCTCCAACGCCTCCGACGCGTTGGACAAGCTGCGGCTGGAGTCGCTGGCCGGCTCCACCGTCGGGGCCGACACCTCGGACCTGCACATCGCCCTGGAGGTCGACCGCGACGCCCGCACGCTGACCGTCCGTGACAACGGGATCGGCATGAGCCGGGACGAGCTGGTCGACCTGATCGGCACCATCGCCAAGTCCGGGACCGCCGGTCTGCTGGAGAAGATCAAGGAGTCCCAGGACGCCGCCGCCGCGCAGAGCCTGATCGGCCAGTTCGGCGTCGGCTTCTACTCGGCGTTCATGGTCGCCGACAAGGTCACCCTGCGCACCCGGCGGGCCGGCACCGACGCCGGTACCCGGTGGGAGTCCGACGGCGAGGGCACCTACGAACTCCAGGCCGTCGACGGCCTGCCGGTGGGCACCTCGGTCACCCTGCACCTCAAGCCGGCGGACGGCGAGGACGGCGTGGCCGACTACCTGGCCGGGTGGAAGATCCGCCAGATCGTCAAGCAGTACTCGGACTTCATCCGCTGGCCGATCCGGATGGCCGCCGAGGGCGTCCAGGGCGTCGAGGAGGGCGGGACCGACGAGGACGCCGCCGCCGAGCCCGCCGTCGAGACGCTCAACTCGATGAAGGCGCTCTGGGCCCGGCCGCGCAGCGAGGTCACCGAGGCCGAGTACACCGAGTTCTACCAGCAGATCAGCCACGACTGGCTCGCCCCCGCCGAGACCATCCACATGCGGGCCGAGGGCACCTTCGAGTACGAGGCGCTGCTCTTCGTCCCCGCGCAGGCGCCGTTCGACCTGTTCTCGCGCGAGACCAAGCGCGGCGTGCAGCTGTACGTCAAGCGGGTGTTCATCATGGACGACTGCGAAGCGCTGATGCCGAACTACCTGCGCTTCGTCAAGGGAGTGGTGGACGCCCACGACCTCTCGCTGAACATCTCGCGCGAGATCCTGCAGCACGACCGCCAGATCCAGGCCGTGCGGCGGCGCCTGGTCAAGAAGGTCCTCGGCGCGCTCAGGACCGTGCAGACCAAGGACGCCGAGCGCTACGCCAAGCTGTGGGACCAGTTCGGCCGGGCGTTGAAGGAGGGCCTCGTCGAGGACCCCGACAACTCCCAGGCCCTGCTGGAGCTGCTGTCGCTCCCCTCCACCCACGACACCGAGCGGCCCACCACGCTGCGCGAGTACGTGGAGCGGATGAAGGAGGGCCAGGACGCGATCTACTACCTGACCGGCGAGACCCGGGCCACGGTGGAGAACTCCCCGCACATGGAGGCGTTCACCGCCAAGGGCTACGAGGTGCTGGTCCTCAGCGACCCGATCGACGAGATCTGGGCCGACCGGATCCCCGCCTTCGACGGCCACCGCTTCCGGTCCATCGCCAAGGGCCAGGTCGACCTGGACGAGGCGGCCGACGAGGACGAGGGGGCCGAGGCCGAGCGGACCCGGCGCGAGCAGGACTTCGCCGAGCTGCTGCCCTGGCTGACCTCGGCGCTCTCCGAGCAGGTGAAGCAGGTCCGGCTGTCCTCGCGGCTGACCACCTCGGCGGCCTGCATCGTCGGTGACGCCGACGACATCTCGCCGACCCTGGAGAAGATGTTCCGGGCGACCGGACAGGAGATGCCCCCGGTCCGGCGCACGCTGGAACTCAACCCCGGCCACCCGCTGATCACCGCGCTGCGCACCTCGCACGCGACCGACCCGGGCAACCCGGCGCTGACGGAGATCGCCGAGCTGGTGTACGGCGGCGCGCTGCTCGCCGAGGGCGGGGACCTGCCCGACCCGGCCCGCTTCACCCGGCTGCTCACCACCCACCTGACGCGGGGTCTGTAGCGCCCGCCCCGGCGCTTCCTGCCGCTCTCCCGCCGTCCTCCCGCCGCCCGTCCCGTCACCCCGGGGCGGGCGGCGGTGCCGTCCCCCGGCCGGTGCGGACGGTCAGGAGGTGGGGGCCGGCCAGGGGACGTCGGTGGCGACCGGAGCGGTGTAGTCGACGCCCGGCACGGCGAAGCCGTAGAGGCGCCGGACCTCGGCGCGGAACCAGTCGAGGTCGGCGAGCCCGGCGACGGTGTCCGTGGTGGCGGCCCGCCAGCGTTCGGCCACGGCGGCCTGGACGGCGTCGGCGAGTTCCCAGCGGTCCAGGCGGACCCGGCCCTCCTCGTCGAGGGCGAGCGGGGCGGCTCCGGTGAGCTGGTCCCACAGGGTGGCGAGCTGGTGGACCGGCGGGACCATGCCCTCGCCGAGGACGCCGCGCAGCAGGCCGGTGTAGAGGGCGATGCCGGGGACGGCGGTGGAGGACTGGGTGACGGCGGCGCCGTTGACGGAGGTCACGGCCCGGCCGCCGACCGAGGCGGCGAGCCGCTCGTCCAGGGTCCGGGCGGTGGCCTCCAGGTGCACCTTGGCCGCGCCGATGGTTCCCCGGCGGTAGATCGCGGCCGTCAGCGGCGAGCCGATGTACGACAGCGCGGCGGTGGTGAAGCCCTCGGCGAGCAGGCCCCGTCCGGCCAGGTGGTCGATCCAGCGCTCCCAGTCCGCGCCGCCCATGACGGCCACCGTCTGCTCGATGTCGTCGCCCTCGGCCGGCGCGGTCTCGACCTCGCGGACCTCCGCGGCGCCCTCGTCGTCGAAGACCAGGGTGCTGGTACGGCTGGCCCCGCCGATCGGCTTGAGGACGGAGGCGTAGGTGGTGCCGGAGGCGGGGTCGGTGCGGCGGGGCGCGGCGACGGAGTACACGAGGTGGTCGAGCCGGCCGCCGAACCGCTCCTGGAGGAGTTCGGCGACCTGCTCCTTCATCAGGTCCGAGAAGGCGTCGCCGTTCAGGAACACCAGGTCCCGTCCGGCCGCGCGGGCGAGATCGGCGGTGGCGGCGGTGCGGTACCAGCCGGCCGTGGCGGTGCGCCGCTCGGTCGGGGCCTTCTCGAAGGACACCGCGATCCCTCGGACACCGGCCCGCTTGAGCCCGGCGACGGTGGCGGCGAGGCCGTAGCCGGCCGAGGAGCCGATGACCAGGGCGACCGGCCCGTCACCGTCGGGCTCCCGGGCCGGGGCGGGGCAGGCTTCCCACATGTCGGCCACCAGCTGTCGGCAGCCCGCCGGGTGGGTGTCGAGGAAGAGGAAGCCCCGGTTGCGGGGAGTGAGAACGCGCGGGGTCGGGGTCATGGCGGTACGTCCTGGGAGTCGGCCGTGCTCGGCGGGAACGGGCCGCGGCGTCCGGTGGGGCCGCCGCGTGCTGCCAGTCTGCGGCGGCCGGGGCGCGGACGCGGGCGGTGTCCGGGGACAACGATCACGGGTGGATCTTGGAGGGGTTGCACGGTGCGCCGGACGCGCCGGACGCGCCGGACGCGCCGGACCCGGTCGGTGCCGGTCGGTGCCGGTCCGACGTGCGGTGATGTCCCCGACGAACGGCGGGGGCCGGGTGGCGGGGGCCGAACGACGGGTGGGATTCAGGCCGCTGGCTCATTGTCATGTGCAAATTGGATTAGATGTTACTTCTGGGTAATCTTGCGGCGACCGACGGGTGAACCACGAACCGCCCGCCATGCTCTGAAGGAACATCACGTGTCCCGACCCGGCTCCCGCCGCCCCGGCCGCGCGCTGCGCACCGCCCTCGCCGCCGCCGCGGCCACCACCCTGCTCGCCGTCGTGCCCACCGCGCCCGCCCACGCGGCGTCCGGAGCACCGGCGGCCTCGGACGCCACCCACCTCGACGCCGTCGAGCGCGTCCTGCGGGAGGTGTCCCCCGGACTGGAGGGCACCGTGTGGCAGCGCACCGAGGGCAACAGCCTGCCCGGCGCCGGGAACGCCGCCGACCCGGCCGACTGGCTGCTCCAGACGCCCGGCTGCTGGGGCGACCCCGCCTGCGCCGACCGGCCCGGCACCCGTGCCCTGCTGGCGAAAACGACCGCCGACATCGCCGCCGCGACCCGCACCGTCGACATCTCCACCCTCGCGCCGTTCCCCGAGGGCGGCTTCCAGGACGCCATCGTGGCCGGTCTGAAGGCCGCCGTCGCGGCCGGCCACCGCCCCGTCGTACGGATCCTGGTCGGGGCCGCCCCGGTCTACCACGCCAATGTGCTGCCCTCCCGCTACCGGGACGAGCTGGTCGCCAAGCTCGGCCCGGCCGCCTCCTCGGTCAGCCTCAACATCGCCTCGATGACGGCCTCGCGCACCGCCTTCTCCTGGAACCACTCCAAGATCCTGGTCGTCGACGGACGCACCGTCGTCTCCGGTGGCATCAACGGCTGGAAGAACGACTACCTCGACACCGCCCACCCGGTCTCGGACGTCGACCTCGCGCTGAACGGCCCCGCCGCCACCTCCGCCGCCCGCTACCTGGACACCCTCTGGGAGTGGACCTGCGGGCGCACCGGGGTGTTCGACAACGCGTGGTTCGCCTCCTCGGACGGCGGCGAGTGCCGCCCGTCGATCGAGCGCGAGCTCAACCCGCCGGCCGCCGCCACCGGCGGCACCTCGGTGATCGCCGTCGGCGGCCTCGGCGTCGGCATCAAGGACGTCGACGCCAAGTCCGCGTACCGGCCCGGGCCGGTGGCGGGCGCGGCGGACGCCAGGTGCAGCATGCTCGCCCTGCACGACAACACCAACGCCGACCGCGACTACGAGACGGTCAACCCCGAGGAGAACGCCCTGCGCGCCCTCGTCGGCAGCGCGCGCAAGCACATCGAGATCTCCCAGCAGGACCTCAACGCCACCTGCCCGCCGCTGGCCCGCTACGACGCCCGCCTCTACGACACCCTCGCGGCCAAGCTCGCCGACGGCGTCAAGGTGCGGATCGTGGTCAGCGACCCGGCCAACCGGGGCGCGGTCGGCAGCGGCGGCTACTCGCAGATCAAGTCCCTCGCCGAGATCAGCGACCTGCTCAAGGCCCGGCTGACCGCGCTCACCGGCGACAAGGGGAAGGCCGCCGCCGCGCTGTGCGGCAACCTGCAGCTCGCCACCTTCCGCGCCGCGCCCACCGCGACCTGGGCCGACGGCCACCCGTACGCGCTGCACCACAAGCTGGTCGCGGTGGACGACTCGGCCTTCTACATCGGCTCGAAGAACCTCTACCCGGCCTGGCTGCAGGACTTCGGCTACATCGTGGAGGACGGCAACGCCGCCGCCCAGCTCGACCGTGAGCTGCTCGCGCCGGAGTGGAAGTACTCGCGGGCGACGGCGACCGTCGACTGGGCCACCGGGACCTGCCGCGCCTGACCCGGTGTCCGTCCGCCCCTGACCCGGGTGCCGACCGGCCCCGGTGGACCGTCCGCGCGGACGGTCCACCGGGGCCGGCGGTGCGTCAGTCGTCGAGCGCGGAGCGGTTCCGGCGGCGGGTGCGCCCGTTGTTGTGCTCGTTGCTGCGGTCGTTGTTGCGGTCGCGGGCGCGGCAGGGGAGGTGGCGGGCGAGCGCGTCGCCGCAGTTCGCCGCGGCCATCCGTCGCACCAGGGCGGCCAGCCGGGTGACGAGCGGACGCAGGCGCGCCCGCAGGGCCGCGTCGGCGCGGGTGTCGAGGTGCTCGACGGCGGTGCAGAGCCGGGTGACGAGGTGTGCGGTACCGCGAAGTGCGCGGCGGAGGTGGTTCACGCGAGTGCAACCGGCGAGTCACCCGGCCGGTTCCGGCCGGGGGCCGGGTGGCCGATGCCAGTCACCCGGCCGAGCGCCCCGTGCGCCCCGTCCGCGCCCGCGTGAACGGAACGGGTGGGGCGCGGGTGGGGTGTCGAGTGCCGGTCAGCCGGTCGGTCAGCCCGTCGGTGCGCCTGTCGGTGCCGACCGCCGCCGCGCCCGCCGCCGCTCGACCAGGGCCGCCACGCCGAGGCCCGCGGCGAACCAGGCGACGGCGACGACCACTTCGACCGCGAACACCCCCACTCCGTTGAACCGCCGGAGGACGCCGGTCGAGTTCAGCCAGATCGCTCCCATCGGGTACAGGCCGAGGGCGCTCATGCCGAGCCGTTCGTCCAGCCCGAAGACCTGCATCAGCGGCGGCAGGCGGAGGGGCTTCGTCGGTGCGTCCGTGTCGGGACCGGTGTCCGGGCGCGCGTCCGCCGGTCCGGTGCTGGACACGTCGGCCCCGGCCGGTGCCAGGGGGTGGTCCAAGCCCCACCGGGTCTCGCCGTTGTCGAGCACCAGGACGGCGAGGCTGCCGCCCGGGCCGAGCCGCTGGCGGCCGAGCCACCCGGCGGCACCGGCGAGCCGGACGGCCGTCCGGCCGGTGACCTCGGACTCGGCGAAGCGTTCGGCGTGGTCCTCGAAGGCGAGTGAGGTCGGAACCGGTTCCGGCGAAGGGTCCGCGGCCTCGCGGTCGAGGCGCAGACCCGAGCGCGTGGTGACGTCGCCGTCCTCGGAGCTCCCGGTCCGGAAGCGCCACTGGAGAACGGTGCCGTGGATCCGGACCCGTTGCCAGTCGACCGGCGGACGGGTGGTGTCCTCGGGCCCGTCCGGGCCGGGCTGCGGTGGATCTGCGGTCAGCGGGTACCGATCGACCCGCAGCCAGCGGGTCGGCAGCAGGGCGCGGCGCCCCAGGACGCCGATCAGGATGCACCACCAGACCACCAGCACGGCAACGAGGACGGCCACGAAGGTGCCGTTCGCGAACGGGCGCCCGGGGTGGACCAGCGGGAGCAGGGGCTCCGGGAACATCCCGAGTCCGGGGTGCTCCGGGTCGCGCAGGATGCGGAGGTTGTCCCCGGCCACGAAGCGGTCGAGCTTGCCGCGCTCGTTCTCGACCGCCAGCGACACCTCCGGCTGCCCGGCGGGGTGCACGGCGATCATCCGGCCGTGCTCGCGCGGCCGGCCCGCGGCCTCGGCCGTGGAGAGGGCCACCGTGTTGTCCGTCCACCGGGCCCCGGCGGCGACCAGGGCCGTGTGTCTGGCGATCAGGTCCCGTTCGAGCGGCTGGTGTGCGGTGAGGAAGACGACCGGGACCGTCCAGATCGCCGGCAGCACCATCGCCCAGCCGGTGAGGACCGAGCGGCGGGAGCGCCGCGCCGTCCGCGCCGCGATCCCGCGCAGCTCGGCGGGCGTCGGCCGGGGCCGGGGCGGGGCCGGCTCGGCGGGTTCGAGCGCCGGGGCCAGCCGGGAGGCGAGCAGCCAGGCGAGGCCGAGCAGCACGGTGACGGCGAAGGACAGCAGAACCTCCCGGCGCGGTGCCGGGTGCCAGGCCACCACCAGCAGCGTGCCCAGGGACCAGGCCGAGGCCAGGGCGAGCGCGCAACCGGTCCCGAGCGTCCACGCGGTCGAGCGTCGGCCGGTCCCGCCCTTCGGCGGCGGCAGCGCGCTCGGTGGATCGACGTACTCGTGCATGGCACCCCCCGTGCCCGACGACATCGCGGGATCACGTTAGGGCCTGACCCGGTGCGGGTCCAGGCCGCGCCGACGGGTGCCCTGGCGCAGCGGGAGCGGCCGGCTACCCGCGGCGGTGGCGCAGCAGTGCCGTGGCGATGGCTGTTTGGGTCGGTTCCAGGGCGGTCCGGCCGTCCTCGATGTCCCAGAGGGCGTTCTGCAGCACCCGGGCGAGGGTCCAGCCGGCGGCGCGGGGGCGGTCCAGGTCGAGCGCCTCGGTGAGCAGGTCGAAGCGGCGCAGCACGGTGCGGCCCGCGTCGGCGCCGGCGAGGACGGAGTCCCAGCGCTGGTCGATGGCGGGGAGCAGCTCGAACCCCGGGTCGCCGGAGAGCGGTTCGGGGTCGATGACGAGCCAGGGCTCGCGCTCGCCGGCCAGCACGTTGCCGTCGTGCAGGTCCCAGTGCAGCAGCCGGTCGCCGGGCTCGTCCAGCAGCGGGGCGACCGCCGCCGCGCAGTCCCGCAGCAGTCGGCGCTCGTGCGGGTCGCGCAGGGCCGGGGTGGCGCGGGGGGCTTCGTCCAGCATCGCGGCGGCGATCCCGTCGAGTCGGCGCAGGCCGGGTGGGGCGGGGGTGGCGGTCAGCCGGGCCATCAGTGTGGCGAGCAGCCGCAGCGCGGTGTCGTCGTCGGCCACCGTGCCGAGCGGGCGGGTCGCGTCGAGGCGTTCGAGCAACTGGGTTCCGCTGTCGGGGTGGTGGTCGAGCAGCAGGACGGCGCCGTCGCCGCCCCAGGCCCGCAGTCCGGCCGCCACCCCGGCGGTCTCGGGGCGGACCTGTTGCAGCCGCAGGACGGCGGGGGAGTCGTCCGGTCGGCGGACCGGCAGGACCAGGGAGGCCATGCCGTGGGCGGCGGGACCGTCCGGGCGGAGGTTCCACTGTTCGAGGAACTCGGAGGCCAGGGAGGGCAGTTCACGGATCCATCGGCGTTCGGCGGCGCCGTGCGCGCGGTAGGAGGCGGCGAAGGCCTCGGGGACGTCGACCGGGCCGGGTGTGTTCATCGGAGCCTCCCTCGGCGGGGCGGCGGTGTACCCCGACTCGTCCGTTCCGACTCTCGCACGGACCGGCCGTGCGGTCGAATCGACGGCAGTGGCACCGGATTCGGTCAGCTGACGGTGTCTCGGTCGAACGGCGTGCCGAGACTGGTGGCGGCACCCCGGCCCGGGGGAGCGGGGTGCCATCCGAACCGGCTGTCGGCGTCCGGCTCCAACCGGCAATGCCCATGCCATTGTTACAAGATGTCCCGAACTTCTCCACAAGTGCCTCCGGGGCCCTAGCATCCTGCGCGGGGTTGCCGGAGGATCGCCGTCCGGCTCCTTCCGTACGCCCTGGTGCGAACACAACTCCCTTGCGAGAAAACGTGTCTGACTGGTCGTTGGCCATCGACTTCGGTACCTGCTTCACCACGGCGGCCGTCCGCACCGAGCAGTCCGCCACGTCCGCCACGTCCGGCATGGTCGGCACGGAGTCCGGTGGTGCGGTGGGAGGAGCGGCGGCGGTCGAGATCGAGAACAGCCGCTACCTGCCCTCCCTGGTCTGCCTGGGCGACGACGGGCGGCTGCTCACCGGTCGGGCCGCCGTCCAACTCGCCGCCCAGCGGCCCGAGCGCGCCGAGCACCACCCCAAGCGGGCGCTGCTGCGGCAGCCGGCCGTGCTGCTGGACGACCGGGAGGTGGACACGGTCGACCTGGTCGCCGTCGTACTCGCCCGGGTGGCCGCCGAGGCGCGGGCGCGGTGCGGCGGGACGGACCCGGCGCGCACGGTGCTCACCCACCCCGCCGACTGGTCGCCCGCCGACCTGGACCGGCTGGTCGAGGCCGCCGGCCGGGCCGGGCTGGGCGCGCCGGAGCTACTGCCCGAACCGGTCGCGGCGGCCCGCTTCCACGCGGCGAACGCCGCCGCCGGCGACGGGGCGCCGATCGCGGTCTACGACCTCGGTGGCGGCACCGTGGACACCGCCGTCCTCCGCCGGGAGGGGGACGGCTTCCGCGCCGTCGCGGTGGCGGGGGACCCGGACTTCGGCGGCCGTGACCTGGACCAGGCCCTGTTCGAACTGCTCCGGGACCGGGCCCTGGACCTCGACCCGGCACCCTGGCAGCGGCTCCAGGCCGACCGGACCTCCGTCGGGGCCCATCAACGGTCGCAGCTGTCAAGCGAGTTGACCCTGGCCAAGGAGTCGCTGTCGAGCACCGGCACGGTGTACCTCACGGTACCCGGCTACCCGGAACCGTTCGTCGTGCAGGGCGGTGAGTACCGGGCCGCCGTCACCCCGGCGCTCACCGCCTCGGTCGGGCTGCTGGAGCGGACCGTCGTCCGCGCCGGTCTGACCCCGGCCGAACTCGGGGCCGTCGTGCTCTGCGGGGCGGCCAGCCGGACGCCGCCGGTGGCCGACCTGGTCGCCGCCCGGTTCGGACGGATCCCCGAACTGGCCGCCGACCCCAAGGCCGCCGTCGCCCTCGGCGCCCTCACCGACCCGCCCGCGGCACCGCCCCCCGACGGTGCCTCGGCCGGGGAGGCGGGACCCGGCGCCGCCGGCCCGGGCCGCTGGGCGGTCGCCCACTACCCGGGCGAGGTCGACCCCTGGTTCGACTACGACTGAGCCCGCCCGAGTGCTCCGCGGGGTGGGCGCCGCCGCTGCGCCGCACCGCGCTCCACCCTGCCCGGAAGCGGGTCCGGAAGCGGGTCCGGAAGCCGGTCCGGCAGCGGGTCCGACCGGGCTCCGCGCACCTCACTACCGCCGGATCCCACCCGGTCGGACCCGATCCGAGGACCCGCGACAACCACGAGGAACCACGAGGAACCGCATGGACATCGTGATGCTCGGCCACAGCGCGGCCGGGAAGACCAGCTACCTCTCCCTCATGTACGCCGCCATGTGCGACGGCGTCGAGGGCATGACCCTGCGCACCGCGGACGGCGACGCCCACCGCTCGCTGCTCGCCGACGCCCGCGCCATCCTGCGCGGCCGCTACCCGCGCGCCGGCGACCGGCCCCGGTGCTACGAGTTCGTGCTCTGCCACGACGGCGACGAGATCTTCCCGTTCCGCTGGACGGACCACCGCGGCGGCGCACTGACCGAGCACCGCCGCTCCAGCCCGCAGGCCGCCCGGCTGCACGACGACCTGGTCCGGGCCGACGGGATCGTGCTGTTCGTCGACGCGCTCCGGCTGGACACCGACCCGGAGGCGGCGGAGGACGTCCGCCGACTCGTCGTCCGCGTCCACCAGGCGGTCGCCGACCGGGAGGAGGTCCTAACCCCGCTGGTGATCGCCCTCACCAAGACCGACCTGGTCGACCTCGGTGCCGACGACGCCGAGGAGCGCTTCCTCGTTCCGTTCCTGCCGCTGATCGAGGCGGTGCGGGAGACCAGGCACATTCAGGGGGCGTTCATCCCGCTGGTCTGCGGCCCCGAACCGGAGGGAGTGGCGCTCCCGGTGCTGTGGACGCTCCGGTTCGGCATCGTCGGCCGGGCCATGGAGCTGTCCGCCTCGTTCGAGAGTCTGATGGCCTCGGCCCGCCAGGCCGACCAGCGGGACACCCTGTGGGACCGGATCAGCAGCTGGTGGGAGGACGAGCCGTCCTGGGCCTCGATCCGCGACCGGGACCGGGCCCGCGCTGCCGCCGAACTCTCGCGCCTGGAACCGCTGGTGGCCCCGGCCGACCGGCTGGGCGAACTGCTGGAGGACGTCCTCTCCTTCTGAGCGGACCCCGCCTCCCGCCCGAACCGTCCCGCCCGAACCGAACCGTCCCGCCCGAACCGAACCGAACCGAACCGTCCCGCCCGGACCTGCCCCTCCCGTCCGGACCTGCCCCGCCCGGCTCACCGAGAGGACCCCGCACCATGACCGTTCCCAGGCTCACCCTGACCATGCTCGGCGCCAGCGGCTCCGGCAAGACCGCCTACCTGCACGGCATGTACAACCGCCTCTCGATGGGCGTGCAGGGCTACTACCTCTACGCCACCGATCCCGACCTCGACCTCGACCTCGCCGAGGACTGGGCCCAGCTGCGCCGCAACGGCACTATGCCCAAGGCGACTTCGGAGGAGCCGATCGCCTACGACTTCGTGTTCCGCCGTGGCATGCGCGACCTCATGACCATCGACTGCGTCGACTTCCGCGGCAACGCCGCCCTGGACCGCCGCGGCAGGGCCAAGGACGTCGACATGCTGCAGGACCGGATCACGGTGTCCGACAGCATCATCGTGGCGCTCGACTCCGAGCACGTCGCCGAATGGATCCGACACGGGACCCCCGGGAACCTGGAGCGGTTCGGGGAGCCGATGGAGATCTCCCGGTTCGGCCGGGCGATCTCCGAGGTCTTCAGCAGCCGGTTGGACGACGGAGAGCCGGTGCCGGGCGTGACCGTCCTGCTCACCAAGGCCGATCTGCTCGCCGAGCGCACGGGAATGCGGACCTCGGAGGCCCTGCAGGCCGCGGTCCGCAACCTCGGCAACCTGCTGCCGTGGTTGGCGGGTGACGCGGCGGAGGGCGTCACCATGGCGCTGTGCGCCGTCCAGCTCGGCAACTTCGGTTCGGCGGCCCAGAGCACCGTGGACGCCAGCCGGATCGCCCCGAAGAACCTGCACCTCCCGATCATCTTCAGCCTCCGCCACTACCTCAGCGAGGGCATCGTGCGGAACCGGCAGGAGATGTCCAGGCTCTCCGACAGCCTGGACGCCTCGCGCGGCGAACTGGCCGCGCTCAGCCAGGGCTTCTTCGGCGGGCTGTTCAAGGGCACCCAGAAGGTCAGCGCCCGTCAGCAGATCGACCGGCTGGTCGCCAGCAGCTCCGCGACCGCCGCCGACCTCCAGAAGGCCCAGGACCGCTGCCGCGATCTGGACGACGAGCTGAAGGGGATCCCGATCTTCCGCGACGGCCGGCTGCTGACGGACTGAGCGACGGACGGACCGACGGACCGACTCACGGACGGACTGACGAGATGACGACGAACACGCAGTACGGGCCGGAGCCCGAGCCCGCCTCCGCCCCGCCGGACCCGGACGCGGAGCGGGCCCCGGACCCGGTCGTGCCGGGCGGCTGGTCGGCGCTGGTCTACGGCCGCACCTTCCAGGTCGACCAGTGGTGGCGGGCGCTCCCCGCCGGGGTCGACCGGCAGGGCCCGGTGGCGGACGCCGTGCGCGCCGCCGTCGCGGGCGGGATCCGGCTGGAGGCGGGCCCGCGCTTCCTGCTCCACCGCGACCTCTGCGGCGTTCTGGTCGGCGCCGCCTGCGAGTTGGGCCGGATCAGCCGGACCATGGTGCACGACCGGTTCGGTCGGCCGCTGTACGGGTTCGTGGGCTGGTACCGGGCGGCGGCGCCGGGCGATGCCGGCGGGCGTATCACCGAACTCGCGGAACTGGAAAGGCATTTGGCCGAATGGGCCGGGCCGGTCTACGCCGAGTGGATCACGCCGACCTGGGAGGCGGTCGGCCGGGCGGAGGCCGAGCCCAGGACCACCCGCCCGGTCGCCGCCCCGTGGCAAGGGGAAGCCGGGGCGGCGCCCGCGGGGGCGGTCTGGCTGCCCGCGCAATCGGCCGGGACCCATCTGCTGCCCGGGTCGGACGCGGCCGCTCTCTGGTCGGCGGCCGCCGGGAGCCGGGACCGGTGCCTCCTGGCCACCGGCTGGCGGCGGCGCTCCGACGCCGACGCGCACCGGTTCACCCATCTGACCAGCGAGGACTGCCGGGCGTACGAGCTGCTGCGGCCCCCGCCGCCACCGCCACCGCCTGCGCCGCCGCGACCCGCGTCGGTGGCGGGGCCCGGGCCTGCGGCCGGACCGACGGGGCCCGGAGGGAAGGCCGGCGGCACCGGGGGCACCGGGAGGACCGGAGGGGCCCCCGAGCCGGAGCCGTCGTTCGGGGAGACCTTCCGGGCCGGTCGCCGGGTGTTCCGGAGGGTCACGCGCGGCCTCTTCGGGGCCGAGGAGCCGGGGGAGGCCGGGCCGCCGACCTCGCCGGGGCCGTCGGAGCCCCCCGGGGCCGGGGGGTGGCGCTACGGTGACGACCCGGCCGCCGGCCGCCGCTACTACGGAGACCTGGACCAGCCGTCGACCGGCCCGACGCGGCCGCCCGCCCGCCCGGAGCAGTCCGACGGCGCCCACCCCGCGTCCACCGGCTCCGCGTCCATCGATCCGAGGCCCGCCGGTCCCGCCGGCCCCGGCCGCCGGGCGGAGGGCCCGTTGTACCGGCGGACCCGAGCGGTCGACGCCCAGCAGGCCGATCTCTCCGGCATGTTCGGAGAGTTCGACGAGCCCGAACCCCCGCCGCCCACCGCTCCGCACGCCACCCCCTCGGACCCGCGGAAGAGCGGCTCCGAGGCCCCCGGCCCCCGGCCCGCCGACGACTCCAGCACGGGAGAACCCTCATGACCCCGCCCCGCCCCGAAGCCCCCTCCCGGGCCCGCGTGCTGGACTTCGCGGCCCTGGAGGAGCGGGTCCGTGACGAGTGCGCCACCGTGCTCGACGCCGGGCGCACGGACGGGAAGGACGACGGGAAGGGCGGCGGCGGGCGCGCTGACGGTACCGGGCCCGGCACGGAGCTGGCACTCGTCGAGGACGGCGCCGTCATCCGTGCCGAACGCGGCACCCTGCTCCCGGAGATGGTGCGCTCCACCCACCGTGACGGCGGCCCGTTCGGGATGCTGGAGAACGTGATCCCGACCGTCGGCACCGCCGCCACCTTCGGCACCGTGATCGGCCTGCTCACCAGCAGCGTCCTGCTGCCCGCGGTGGCCAGCTACGCGATGCTCGCGGTCCTCACCCGGCGCCGCCGCCAGCGCGCCGAACTCGGCCGGGTCCGCGGCGACGCCACCCGCCACCTCAACCGGGTGCTGACCGAACTGACCACCGAGATCCCCGCGCAGATCACCGACCACGTCGACGGGTTGGCCGACCGGCTCGGCCTCGCGCTGGACCGCGCGATCGCCGACGAGCGGCTCCGGCTGGAACGCCGGCTGACCGAGCACCGGCGCAACCTGGCCGCCTCCGCCGCCGAACTCGCCGCCGCCCGGGACCGCACCAAGCGGCGGATCGGCACCCTCACCACCCTGCGCGACGAGGGGCTCGCCCTCGCGCACGGCCTGGCCGCCACCGGCCGACCCGACCCGGACCGGAGCTGACCGGATGGACCTCACCCAACTGCGACTGGTCGCCCTCGGCCACAGCAGCGCGGGCAAGAGCAGTTACCTCGCCGCGATGTACACCCGCCTCGCGGTCGGCCGCAAGGGCTTCCGGCTGGTCACCGCCGACACCGCCCTCGCTCACCAACTCATAACCTCGGGAGAGCTGTTGGGGCGGGGGATCTATCCGCCGCCGTCCTCCCGCCGGACGGAGCTGTCGGCCGGTCCGGAGTTCGGCCGCCGCGCGGTCCTCGGCTTCGAGTGGACGGACTACCGGGGCGGGGCGCTCACCGGCTCGGCCGCCGACGACCCGGAGACCGCGCAACTGCTGGAGCGGCTCACCCACGCCGACGCGGTGGTCGTCTTCGCCGACACCCAGCGCCTCGCCACCGACCCCGAGTCCCAGGACGAGGTGCGCCGCACCGTGGTGCTGCTGCACCGCGCCGTCGACGAGCAGCCGACGCCGCTCCCCGTGGTGCTCGTCCACACCAAGGCCGACCTCGTCACCGACCCCGCCGACCGGGCCCGGGCCCGGGCCGCGGCAGCCCCCTTGGAGGAACTGCCGGTCAGCGGCGGGAGGGTACGCGAGCAGCGCGGCACCGTGCCCCCGGCGGCCGCACCCGCCCGGTCGGCCGCCCGGTGACGGCCGCCCCGCCGCAGGGCGGTGAACTCGCCCCGCTGGTGGCCGGGTTCACCGCCGAACTGGAGCGCCTGCTGCCCCCGGGCCCGCCCGCCGCGGCGGTGCGCGCGGTCCGCGAGCGGCTGGCCGGGCACACCCTGCGGATCGCCGTCGGCGGCCGGATGAACGCGGGCAAGTCCACCCTGGTGAACGCCCTGCTCGGCCGACGGCTCGCCGCCTCCGCCGCCACCGAGTGCACCACCGTGGTGGCCTGGTTCCGGCCCGGACCGCTCAACCGGATCCAGGTCCGCCACCGGGACGGATCCGCGCAGTGGCGACCGGGCGGCCTGCCGCGCGACCCCCGGGACCTCGGCCTGCCCGTCGAGCAGATCGCCGAGGTGGTGGTCGAGGCCGCCGGACTGCGCCCCGTCGGCGACTGCGAACTCGTCGACACCCCCGGCCTGGACTCGCTCAGCGGCCTCGACGGGCCCGCGCTGGACGCCCTCGCCCGCGCGGACGCGATGATCTACGTCATGCCGCACCCCGGCGCCGGTGACGCCGAGGCCCTCGGCGCCCTGCGCGCCCAGGCCGACGGCCGGATGACCGCGCTCAACGCCGTCGGCGTGCTCAGCCGGATCGACCTGCTCGGCGAGGGCCACGGCGACCCCTGGCCGCGCGCCCGCCAGGTCGCCGCGACCAACGCCGGACGGCTCGCCGGCCTCGTCGACGAAGTCCTCCCGGTGGTCGGACTGCTCGCCCAGACCGCCCTCGGGGACGACTTCACCGAACCGGACGCCGCCCTCGTCCGCCGGCTCGTCGAAGCCCCCGCCGGTGAGCTGCGCCGCGCCCGCTACTCCGGCCGGCGCTTCCTCGACTGGGACACCGGACCGCTCACCCGGCCCGAACGCGAGCGGCTGTTCGGCCTGTTGGGCGTCTACGGCATCGACACCGCCCTCGCGGCCGCCCGCCGGTACCGCGCCGAGGGGCGGCCGATCGGGGCGGCCGCGCTGCTGGCGGAGTTCCGCGCGGCGTCCGGCATCACCGCCGTGGTCGAGCAGGTGCGCCGCCGCTTCGTCGACAGTGCCGACGTGCTGCGCTCGGCCGCCGCCCTCGGCGCTGTCGAGGCGGCGCTGGGCGCGGGCGAGGACCTCCCAGCCGACCTGCTCCGGCAGACCCGCGCCCGGATCGGCGAGCTGCGCCGGCACCCGGAGCTCCGCCGCCACGAACTCGCCCGCGCCCTGGCCGCCGTGGCCGGTCGGCGGCTCGAACTCGACCAGGACTCCGCCGAGGCCCTGATCGCCCTCGCCACCGGCCGCACTCCCGCCGCCCGGCTCCGGCTGCCCGAGGACACCGCCCCCGGCGAACTGCGCCGGG
Organism: Kitasatospora purpeofusca; assembly: GCF_036010405.1. Classification (NCBI taxonomy): domain Bacteria; kingdom Bacillati; phylum Actinomycetota; class Actinomycetes; order Kitasatosporales; family Streptomycetaceae; genus Kitasatospora; species Kitasatospora purpeofusca. The sequence goes on from NZ_CP108561.1 coordinate 9,053,213, forward strand.
CGGCGGCCGGGGCCGCCCGCGACTGGCGCCGCCTGGAGGACGGCCCGCTGCGCGACGTCGGCCGGTACGCGCGGATCGCCCGAGAACTGTGCGAAGCCATCTACTTCGCCACTCCACCGGAAGGAACCCCATGACCGACCCCGACCGGACCTGGGACGACGGCCGCCTCCACCCCGAGGACGTCATCGAGGCCGCCGACCACACCGCCTACGAGTCGCCGTCCGACTACTACCTGGGGAACAACGGCCACGAGCCCGACCCGGCCCCGCACCACGACCCGTCGGCGGAGGACGGCTGGTGAGCCGGGGCCGGACGCCCTGACCGGCATTCCTGACCGGGGCCCTGACCGGGGCTCAGTGGTGCGGGCCGTGCCACCAGTGGCCGCCGCCGGGGTCGTGGTCGGGGTGGTCCGGGGAGGCGAAGGGGTCGTGGTGGTCGCCGCGGTGCCCGTCGTGGCCGCCGTGATCGTCGCCGTACGGGGTGCCGGTGTCCTCGTGGTGGGGGTCGTGGTGGTGCGGGTCGGTGGACCAGGCGTCGGTGCCCCAGCCGTCGTGGTGCGGGCTGTCCTCGTGGTGCGGGGTCTCGTCGTGGTGGGGGGAGTCGTACCCGCCGTGCCGTCCGTGCTGCTCGTCCCCGAAGCCGTCGTGGTCCCCGTGCTGCCCGTGCTGCCCGTGGTCCTGGCGATCGTGGTGGTCGAGGTGCCCGTCGGCCGGGTCCCCGTCGTGGCCCGGCGGCGGGTCGTCGTGGTGGCGGGTCGGCGGGGTCGCGCCGAGGGCGATCCCGGCGGCGGCGTCGCCGAGGCCGCGCAGCAGCGCCGAGCGGCGGTCCCGGCGCGGGGCGCCGGGCACGGCCGGCGGGGCGAGTACCACCAGCGCGCCGTGCCGGGGTGTGCCGAGCCAGGCCAGGGTCTTGAAGCGCTTGGCCGGGACGGCCACCGTGATGTTGGTGAACTCGTCCACGGGGAGGCCGCCGGCGCCCGCCGCGAAGGCGTCCGTGAACAGGTCGTCGGCGACCACGAGTGCCAGATCGGTGTCCGGCGTGTCCTTGAGCGCGGACCGGGCGTGCTCGCAGTCGAGCAGCCGGCAGGCCGTCTCCACCGCGCGGGCCACGTACCCGAGGGCGGCCCGCTGCACCCCGCCCTGGGCGAGGGCGGCCCGGATCCGCAGCCGCCCCGCCGTTCCCGGGGCCCGGTTGAGGGTGTGCAGGGCGTCGCGCAGGCCGAGGACGAGTCCGGGCAGCGCCTTGGCCTCGTCGACGTCGGGCGGCAGCAGGAGCAGTTGCCCGTCGCCCCGGTCCTGGGCCTCGCAGCGCGCCCGGTCGACGCCGGCCCGCCCGCAGGCGTGGTCCAGGGCGCGGTCCAGCCGCTCCTGGACGGCCTGCTGCACCCAGTAGGGCCGGCCGCTGTACGCCTCGATGTCGACGACCAGGACGACCCGGCGCACCCTGGGGGCGAGGGCGCCGCTCATGCCCGGCCGCCCCGGTCGGTGGGGAGCGCGAGCCCGGCCGCCGCGGCGAGCGGGGCGCGGTCGCGGACGACGAGCCCCCGGTACTCGGTGCGGACGGCGCCCTGGTCCCGGAGGGTGCGCAGGGAGCGTTCGACGCTGGCGGCGGAGAGCCGGGCGAGCGCCGCGAGGTCGGCGTGGCTGAGTGGGATGTCGATCCGCAGGCCCTGTTCGGCGGGCACGCCGCAGGAGTCGAGCAGGATGAGCAGGGTGCGGGCGAGCCGGGCGAGGCCGGTGCCGTGGCCGACGTCGATCCGGTAGCGGGTGGCCAGGCGGAGTTTGCGGGTGACGGAGCGCTGGAGCGCGAGCGCGGCGGCGGGCCGGTCGGCGAGGTAGTCCAGGAAGGCTGCGGCGCCGATCTCCCGGGTGGTGCTGGTGCGCACCGCGAGGACGCTGGCGGAGCGCGGTTCGCCGTCGAGGACGGCCAGTTCGCCGACGAGTTCGCCGGGCTGGCGGACGGCGAGCAGGGCCTCGCCGCCGTCCTCGGTGGCGGCCACGACCTTGACCCAGCCGGTCAGCAGGACGACGACCCGGTCGCCGGGTTCGCCCTCGATCATCAGGGCCTCGTTGTGCGAGTAGACCCGCCTGGTGCCCAGGCCGTGCAGGGTCCGCAGGTCGTCGGCGCCGAGTCCGGCGAACGGGCCGCGCTCGAAGGGGACGACCGTCGCGGTGCCGGGTCTCGCCCGTCCCCCTGCCGCCTCGGTCCGGTCGCGTGAGTCGTCCATGCTGCCTGCCCCCACCCGGTCGGCAACCCGCCCCGACCGGGGCGATTCCGTACGGAACATAGCGCACCGCCCGCTGCGGTGTCAGTCCCGGAGCACCGTGCGCCCGAGATCCGCCCGGCCCCGGGTTCGGTCGCCGACGAAGAACAACCAGAGCCCGTTGCCGGTCAGTTGACGATGCGTCAGGATCTGGGGTAGCGAGGCGCCGGTTCCGGGCCTCGGACCGGAGGGGGTCGGACGGTGGTTTCAGGAATACGCCTGCGCAGGATCTGCGCGGTGCTCGGCGCGGCCGTCGCGCTGTCGATCGGCGCCGGCGGGGTGCTCCCCGCCTCGGCGGCGGTGCCGGAGGGGATCGTGCAGGGCGAGGGCTCGCCCGGGGCGGTCCCCGGCACCTATCTGGTGGTGCTCAAGCCGGCCGCCGCGCACCGGAGTTCGGTCGCGGACGGCGCCGCGGCGCTGGCCCGCTCCTACGGCGGCACGGTGCGCCGCAGCTTCGACGCGGCGCTGCCCGGCTTCTCGGCCGCGCTGACGCCCCGGCAGGCGCGCCGACTGGCCGCCGACCCGTCGGTGGCGGTCGTCTCGCAGAACCGCCGGGTGCGGGCGGACGGCGTGCAGACCTCGCCGGGCTCCTGGGGGCTGGACCGGGTGGACCAGCGGCGGTTCCCCTACGACGACCGCTACACCTACCCGGACACCGCGGGCGCCGGGGTGACGGCGTACATCATCGACACCGGGGTGCGGATCACTTCGGAGGAGTTCGAGGGGCGGGCCTCGTACGGCTACGACGCGATCGACGGCGACGACGTCGCGGACGACGGCTACGGCCACGGCACGCACGTCGCGGGGACGGTGGCGAGCAGTTCGTTCGGCGTCGCCAAGGCCGCGAAGATCGTCTCGGTCCGGGTGCTGAACGACGACGGCGAGGGCACCACCGAGCAGGTGGTGGCCGGGATCGACTGGGTGACCAGGCACGCCGTCCGTCCGGCGGTGGTGAACATGAGCCTCGGCAGCGAGCCGGACCCGGTGATGGACGCGGCGGTGGCGGGCTCGATCGCCTCGGGTCTGACCTACACCGTCGCGGCCGGCAACCAGAGCGTCGACGCGAACGAGCACTCCCCGGCCCGGGTGCCCAGTGCGATCACCGTCGGGGCGACGGACCGCGACGACACCCAGGCGTACTTCTCCAACTACGGCCCGCTGGTGGACCTCTACGCGCCCGGCGTGTCCATCACCTCGGCCTGGTACGTGAGCGACCTCGGTGGCTTCGGGGTCGAGATGTCGGGCACCTCGATGGCGGCCCCGCACGCGGCGGGGGCCGCCGCGCTCTACCTGGCGTCCCACCCGGCCGCCACGCCCGCCCAGGTGGCGGCGGCCCTGACCTCGGCGGCGACCGTCGGCTCGCTGCGCGAACTCGGCCAGGGCTCCCCGGACCGGCTGCTGTACACCGGCACGGTGCCGAACCGGCCGCGCGGCCCGCTGTTCGCCCAGCCGGCGCCGGTGACCTTCGAGGGGAAGGGCACGGTCGAGTCACCGGTCACCGTCACCGGCGTCGCCGGGAAGGCCCCGCGCGACCTGGACGTGGCCGTGGACATCGGCTACTGGTGGCGCGGCGACCTCAAGGTGGAGCTCGTCGCCCCGGACGGCGCCGTGTTCCTGCTGCACGACACCGACATCGGCGAGGCCTACACGAACTTCGTCGGTCTCTTCGGCGTGGACGCCTCCGCCCACACCGCGGCCGGGGTCTGGCGGCTGCGGGTGACCGACGTCGGCGGCTACTTCCCCGGCACGATCAACAGTTGGTCGCTCCGGTTCTGAGCACCGCCCGGCGGGGGCGTTCGGCGGTTCCGGCCACCGCCCGGCGGGGGCGTTCAGCGGTTCCTACCACCGACCCCGCCGGGGCGTTCAGCGGTTCCTACCACCGACCCCGCCGGAGTGCTCAGCAGGTCTCCAGGGCGGCCGCCTCCTCCCGGACCAGCTCGCGCAGCGCGGCGAGCCCGGGACGGCGGTCGTCCAGGCGCCACTGGAGTTCCAGCGGGAGCGTGGCCCGGCCCGCCAGCCGCACCGTGACCACGTCCTCGGTGAGGTGTCCGGTCATCGAGGCGGGGACGAGGGAGAAGGCCCGGCTCTGCGACAGCAGGTAGAGCCGGGAGCCGACGATCCGGGCCGGGCCGACCAGGACCGGCGGCTCCACCCCGCGTTCGGCGCACAGCCCCAGCACGTGGTCGTAGTAGCGCGGGCTCTGTTCGCGCGGCCACAGCAGCAGTGGCAGGTCGCCGAGCTCGTCCAGCCGGACGGCGTCCCGCCCGGCCAGCGGATGGTCCCGGCTGAGGGCGACGTGCACCGGCTCGTCGGCGATCCGCTCGCGCCGGTAGCCGGGCACGTCGTCGAGGAAGCGGCCGAGGCCGAGGTCGGCGAGTTCGCCCGCCAGGGTGGCGGACACCCGGCCGGTGTCCACCGAGAGCTCGGCCAGGACGAGTTCGGGCAGTTCGCGCTCGGCCCGGCTCACCACGGCCGGCAGCAGCCGGTTGACCACGGTCGGGGAGGCGACGATCCGCGCCGTGCCGAGCCTGGTCTCCTCGTGCAGCCGCACCCGGGCGAGCAGGGTGCCGGCCTGGTCGAGCAGCCGGGCGGACTCGGCGGCCATCACCTCCCCGGCCGAGGTCAGTCGCACGGACCGGCGGCGGCGGTCGAAGAGCTCCACCCCGACGGTCCGCTCCAGCCGGGCGACCTCCTGGCTGACCGTCGGCTGGGAGATGTGCAGACGCTCGGCCGCCCGGCCGAAGTGCAGGGTGTCGGCCACCGCGAGGAAGACCTCCAGCTGGCGCAGGGTGAGACTCGTGACCCGACTCATAGGCCGGAGTCTATGAGAAGGGCCGGTATTCATTCTGGATCCCGATGTGATCGCTCCCTAGGCTGAGCCCACCGCTGCCACACCGTGGTGGCAGCCTCACAGGGAGCACACGCCATGACCGGACTGCCCATCCGCATCTCCCAGGAAGTCGCCGAGGCCGTCGCCGCCGGCGCCCCCGTCGTCGCCCTGGAGTCGACGATCTTCACCCACGGGCTCCCGCGGCCGCGCAACCTGGAGGTCGCGCTGGAGGCGGAGGAGCGGCTGCGCGCCACCGGTGTCGTCCCGGCCACCATCGGCGTCCACGCGGGCGTGCCGACGGTCGGCCTGACCACGGCGCAGATCGAGGAGCTGTCCGCGGCCGACGGGCTCGACAAGGCGAGCCTGCGCGACCTCCCGGTGGTGGCGGCGCTCGGCCGGCACGGCGGCACCACCGTCGCCGCCACCGCCTTCCTCGCCCACCGGGCCGGCGTCCGGGTCTTCTCCACCGGGGGCCTCGGCGGCGTCCACTTCGGAGCCTCCGAGAGCTTCGACGAATCCGCCGACCTGACCACCCTGGCCGCCACCCCGGTCACCGTGATCAGCGCCGGTGTGAAGTCGATCCTCGACATCCGGGCCACCCTGGAGCGCTTCGAGACCCTCAACATCCCCGTCATCGGCTACCGCACCCGCCACTACCCCGGCTTCTACATCACCGACTCCGGCCACGAGATCGCCTACCGGGTCGACACCCCCGAGGAGGCGGCGCGGGTCATCGAGGCCCGCGACAGCCTCGACCTGCCGCAGGCCGTCCTGATCGCCAACCCGGTCGACCCGGACAAGCAGCTCCCGCCGCGGGAGCTCGACGCCCTGCTGACCCGCGCCTGGGCCGAGGCCGACGCCCGCGGCATCAAGGGCAACGCCTCCACCCCGTTCCTGCTCGACTTCATCCAGCGCGACACCGAGGGGCGCAGCCTGGAGGTGAACATCGAGGTCTACCGGGGCAACGTCCGGCTCGGCGGGGAGATCGCCACCGCGCTGGCCGCTGCCCGAAACGAGGCCTGACCCATGCTGGGGGTGCTCGGCGACCTCGTCGAGGACGTCGTCGTCTGGGTGACCGGACCGCTGCGGCACGGCACCGACTCCACCGCCCGGGTCTTCCGGCAGCGCGGCGGCAGCGCCGCGAACGTCGCGGCCTTCGCCGCCGGCCAGTGCCCGGTCCGCTTCCTCGGCTGCGTCGGCGACGACCCGGCCGGCGGCGCCCTGGCCGCCGAACTGGCCGGCCACGGCGTGGACGTCCGGGTCGCGCACCGGGGCCGGACCGGCAGCATCGTGGTGCTGATCGACGACGCGGGCGAGCGCACCATGCTGCCCGACCGGGGCGCGGCCACCCTGCTGGAGGCCGTGCCGGACGCCTGGCTGGACGGCCTGACCCATCTGCACGTTCCCGCCTACTCCTTCGACGGCGAACCGGTCGGCACGACGGCCGTCGACGCGCTGCGGCGGGTCCGCTCGGCGGGCGGGACCACCTCGCTGGACGCCTCCTCCACCGGGATGCTGGAGGGCTTCGGCCGTGAGCGCTTCCTGGCCCTCGCCGAGGAGCTCGCGCCGACCCTGCTGTTCGCCAACCGCTCCGAGTCCGCCTACCTGGGGCTGCTCGTCGACGGGCGGCCCGGCCCGGAGCGGGCCCGGCTGGCGGCCACCGCGGTGGTCACCAAGTCGGGGTCGGAGGCGACCACGATCGATGTGCCGGGTGAGACGCCGTTCACCGTGCCGGTCCCGCCGGTGGGGGAGGTCCGCGACCTCACCGGCGCGGGCGACGCCTTCGCGGCCGGGTTTCTCGCGGCCTTCCTGGACGCGCGGCTGACGGGGGAGGACGCCTCGTGGCTGACATTGCCGGGAGCGCCGGGTCTGCGGGAGGCGGCGGCGCGAGGGCACCGCTGCGCGGCGCGGGTGCTGGGCTCGCCCGGTGCCTCCTGCGCGGAGGACTGAGCCGCCGCCCGCCCCGCCGGGCCCGTTCCCGGTGGCACTCGCGCCGGGAGCGGGCCGGGCGTGCTCCGGAGGCCATCTAGGACACGATCTGACCTACACGGCTCCTACTGTGGTCCACGTCGGACGGAACAACCGGACGCACCACGGCAACCACGAAGGCGGAGCACCATGAACGGCACCACGACCACCACCACCGTCGCGGCCACCGACGAGCGCGCCGACCTGCTGGACCAGCTGACCAGGCAGCGCCACTTCCTGCGCTTCACCACCCGCGACCTGACCGACGAGCAGGCCGCGCTCCGCACCACCGCCGGCGAACTCTGTCTGGGCGGTCTCGTCAAGCACGTGACGAACTGCGAGCGCGCCTGGGTGGACTTCATCCTCGAAGGCCCCTCCGCGATGCCCGACTTCGCGAACATGACCCAGGAGGACTTCGACCGCCGCACGGACGAGTTCGAGCTGCTGCCCGGCGAGACGCTCGCGGGTGTGCTCGCCGACTACGCCGAGACGGCCCGCCGCACGGACGAGCTGGTCGCCGCCCTGCCCGACCTCGATTTCTCGCACCCGCTGCCGAAGGCCCCGTGGTTCGAGGCCGACGCCCGCTGGTCCGCCCGCCGGGTGCTGCTCCACGTGATCGCCGAGACGGCGCAGCACGCGGGCCACGCCGACATCCTGCGCGAGTCGCTGGACGGCGCCAAGTCGATGGGCTGAGGCCGTCCGGCCTCCCTGCGCCGATGGTGAGCGGGCGGGCCCGCCCTGTTGTCCGGGACACGCTCACCAACGGCGCAGGGTCCGACGTCCGGGGCGAACGGTCCGGTAGTCAATGGCTCGTCCCGTTTTCCACCCGAAAGGGGTTCGCCATGACCTTCGCGAAGTTCGCCGCCCGGGCCGTCGGCTCCGTCCTGCTGTTCGCCGCGCCGCTGCTCGCGCTGCCGCTCGCCACCGCGCAGCCGGCCGCCGCCGAGGGCCCGCACAACGCCAAGGAGGCCGCCGTCTGCCGCCAGATGCTCGGCAGCTTCCTCGGTTTCGCGGGCTCGACCGCGAGCGCGGTCTGTGCCGTCCAGCCGGAGGACGGTGCGCTCACGACCCGCTGAGGCGGGGCCTGTTGCGGGCCCTGTCGAGGGGCCTTCGCGGGAGCGTCGGCGGACGGGCCGGGTGCGGGAGAGGTTCAAGATCGTGTCATGATGTTACTGACGGGTTATCGCATGATGTCCCGTCAGTGAACCTCGCACGACCATAAGGAAGCACCATGCGTCGACGCATTCCCGCCCTCGTCCTGACCGCCGTCCTGGCCGGCGGCGGCCTGGCCACCGTGGCCCAGGTCGCCACCGCCCAGCCCGCGGCGGCCGGTTCGATCAAGGTGAACATCAACCAGCTGCGCCAGCAGGTCTCCGACCTGCGCCAGAAGGCCGCCACCCTGGACCACTACGGCATGTACGCCGAGGCCTCCAAGGCCCGGGCCGAGGCCAACGCCATCCAGCGCCGGATCGACCAGCTGGAGAAGGCCGAGCGCGAGTCCGGCCGCCGTTTCTGACGGTCGCGCACCTGCTGGCGGTCGTACGCCTTCCGAGGGTCGCGCACCTTCCGAAGGCCGCGAACCGGCAGTCGCACATCGACGGCACCGTCCGTCCCGCCCGCAGGGGCCGGGGCGGGCGGTGCCGCCGCATGCGGTCAGTCCCACAGGGGTACGAGCGCCCGCGTGAGGTCGGCCGGCGCCCGGAAATGCACGGCCGCCATGCCGAGCCGCCCGGCCGCCGCCACGTTGGTCGCGTTGTCGTCCACGAACAGGCACTGCCGCTCCGCCACCCCCGCGCGCTCCGCCGCGACCCGGTAGATCGCCGGATCCGGCTTGGCCGCCCCGACCCGGGCGCTGTTGACGACATCCTCCGCCAGATCGGCCAGCCCGAGCGCGGCCAGGTCCTCCTCCAGCCACAGCGTCGCGTTGGTCACCAGCAGTACCGGCACCCGCCGCTTGGCCCGCCGCAGCAGCTCCACCGCCTCGCCGTCGGCGCGCACCGGGGCGCCGGTGAACGCGGCCGCCAGCGCCTCCGCCCGCCCGTCCGGCAGGCCGGGCGCCAGGGCCCCGGCGATCTCCGCCGTCCACTCCGGTCGGCTCAACTCCCCGAGCACCAGCCGCCGTCCCAGCTCCTCGGCGAACGCCAACCCGAAGGTCGTGCCCGCGGCCAGCCCGGCGGCGGCCTCCAGGCGGTCCACCTCGCGGTGGTCGAAGAACCGGATCACACCGTCGATGTCGCAGAGCACGGCGCCGGGCGCCTGGGAGGTCGTCATCGGATCGGTGTACCACGCGGGGCGCGCGCCCCGTTCGCGCGCCGGTGATGCTCCGGGTGCGAACCAGCCATCCCGGGGCGCAGGCCGGGATCCTTCGGCGGCCCGGCCTGCGGGGGTGTGCAGGGGGGTGGCGGAGGCCGCCGGGCCGCGTGTCGCCCGTCGCCGGGTGGCCGGATACCCGCTCGACCTCGTGGGGAGCCGATGGTTAGTGTCGGACCGGCACTGTCAGTGACCGATCCGTCGCGCACGGCATGTGCGTCCGTGCGCGTCCGACGGCGCGACCGGGCGTCGGCCGTCCCACCGCTCGAAGGGGAGCACCACATGCGATCCATCACGACGACCAGGCCCCTCGTCGCCCTCGGCCTGGCCCTCGGCATCGCCCTCGGTGGCGTGGCCGCCGCGGGCGCGGCCACCACCGCCACGGCGGCCACCACCTCCGCCGCGGCCGTCCCGGCCGTGCGCGCGGTCCAGAACTTCGGGCTCAGCTCCGCGCAGGCCAAGAACGTGCAGAACTGGCTGAAGCAGAACTGGGGTTACAACGGCGGTATCGACGGGCAGCTCGGCCCCGAGAGCTGGAAGGCGTTCCAGCGCAATCTCAAGGAGTACTGGGGCTACCCCGGCGCCATCGACGGCATCCCCGGCACCGAGACGGTCAAGGCGCTGCAGCGCCTGCTGAAGGACGGCGGCTGGGGCTACAGCGGCGCGATCGACGGCATCGCGGGCGAGGGCACCCGGGCGGCGTTCCGGAGCTTCGCCGACGGCATCTGACCGCCGGGCCCCGAGCCCCTGAACTCCGGAGCCCCTGAACTCCCGAGCCCCGTGCTCCCGAGTTGCTGAACTCCCGAGCCCCCGGAGCCCGGACACCCCGGGGTGCGGCCCCCCGCTGCTCGTCGGCGGACCGCACCCCGGGGCCGGACCCGTTGCGGTAGGGTGACGGACGCCGCAGAGGAAACGCGAAGAACGGGGAGGTGAGAACCCATGACCGCTGTGCCGGATCGGGTGCTCCCCGGCCGTGACCACGGCTCCCTCACGCAGGTGCACGCCAGGCCCTGAAGCCGGTCGCACCGCGTGGGAGTGTCCGCCGTCCGGCGAGATGTGCGCGGAGAGCCCCCGGGTCGGACGATGTCCTCCCACCTGTGCTCCGAGGGGTTCCCTTGCCTGTCCGCTCGTCCGCCTCGCTCCGCTCGTCCGTGACCGCCAGGCTGCGCGCCGCCGGCTGCGTCTTCGCCGAGGACGAGGCCCGCATCCTGCTCTCCGCCGCCGACACCCCCACCCGGCTGGCCGCGATGATCCGCGACCGCGCCGCCGGCCGTCCGCTCGAACACGTCGTCGGCTGGGCCGAGTTCGCCGGTCTGCGGATCGCCGTCGACCCCGGGGTGTTCGTGCCCCGCCGGCGCAGCGAGTTCCTGGTCCGCACCGCCGCCGCACTCGCCCGCGAGTACGCGCAGGTCGTCGATCTGTGCTGCGGCAGCGGCGCCCTCGGCGCGGCGCTCGCCGCCGAGGTCGGCCACCCCGTCCGGCTGTGCGCGGCCGACCTCGACCCGGCCGCCGTCCGCTGCGCGCGCCGCAACCTGGCCGGGGCCGCCGCCCCGGGCACCGAGGTGTTCGAGGGCGACCTCTTCGACGCCCTGCCGACCGGCCTGCGCGGCCGGGTGGACGTGCTGCTCGCCAACGTCCCCTACGTGCCCACCGCCGACATCGAGTTCCTCCCGGCCGAGGCCCGGGTGCACGAGGCCCGGCCGGCCCTGGACGGCGGCGTCGACGGTCTCGACGTGCTGCGCCGGGTCGCCGCCGACGCCCCGCAGTGGCTGGCCCCGGGCGGGGCGCTGCTGTTCGAGACCAGCGACCAGCAGGCCGAGGCGGCCCTCGGGGTGGTCGCGGCGGCCGGGCTCACCGCCGTCCTCGGCTACGACGAGGACCTCGACGCCACGGTGGTGACGGCCGTCCGGCCGCCGCTCGGGACGCCGTAGCCGGATGGGTCGGGCCGCTCCGGGCCGCTTCGGACCACTGCGGCCCGGTGGCCGAACGGCGCCGTAGACGCGTACACATGCGGCTGAGCGCGAGGACCATGTCGGCGCGGTGGCGTGCGGAGTTGACTGATGCCCATGAACGAGAACACGAAGAGCAACCAGCAGCCCGCCGCCACCGCCGCCACTGCCACCGCCGCCACCGCCGCCACCGCCGCCCGGACCGTGCTGGTCACCGGCGGGACCGGCAAGACCGGCAGCAGGGTCGCCGAGCGCCTCACCGCGCTCGGCCACACCGCCCGGATCGGCTCGCGCACCGCACCGGTCCCGTTCGACTGGGCGGACGACAGCACCTGGGACGCCGCCCTGGAGGGCGTCGACGCCGCCTACCTCGCCTACTACCCCGACCTGGCCTTCCCCGGCGCCGTGGAGACCGTCGGCGCCTTCGCCCGGCGGGCCGCCAAGGCGGGCGTCGGCCGCCTGGTCCTGCTCTCGGGGCGCGGCGAGGAGGCGGCGCAGGCCGCCGAGGCGGCGGTCGCCGAAGCCGGCACCGGCTGGACCGCGGTCCGCTGCGCCTGGTTCGACCAGAACTTCTCCGAGAGCTTCTTCCTGGACCCGGTGCTCGCGGGCGAACTGGCGCTGCCGACCGGGGTCGCCGTGGAGCCGTTCGTCGACGTCGACGACATCGCGGACGTCGCCGCGGCGGCGCTCACCGAGGACGGCCACGACGGCGAGGTGTACGAGCTGACCGGCCCGCGCCTGCTCTCCTTCGCGGACGTCGCCGCCGAACTGTCGGCGGCGACCGGGCGCGAGATCCGGTTCACCGCGGTCTCCCTGGAGGAGTACCGCGCGGTGCTGGCCACCGTCGGCCTGCCGGGCGAGTTCGCCGACCTGTTCTCGATGGTCCTGGACGGCCGCAACGCCCGTCTGGCGGACGGCGTTCAGCGCGCGCTCGGCCGTCCGCCGCGCGACTTCGCGGACTACGCGCGGGCCGCCGCGGCGTCCGGTGTCTGGAACGTCTGAGCCCTCCGGCTCCCTCCCGTCTTCACCGGTCCGGGGATCCGCCCGCCGCGCCGTGATCCCCGGACCGCCCTCCGCTTCCCGCTCTCCGCTTCCCGCTCTCCACCGCCCGCCCCTCCCCGCCGTCCTCCGGAGCCCGCCATGTCCACCGCCCTCGGTGCCGCCCCCGTCCGTGACCTCGCCGCCGCGACCACCACCGCCTCCCGCGCCGTCGGCCCGGTGCTGGCCACCGCCACCGCCGCGACCGGCCTGATGGCCGGCCTCTTCTTCGCCTTCGACGTCGCCGTCATGCCCGGCCTCGCCGCCGGTGACGACCGCACCTTCGTGACCGCGATGCAGCACATCAACGCGTCCATCCTCAACCCGGTCTTCGGGGCCGTCTTCGTCGGCGCCCTCGCCGTGCCGGCAGTCGGCACCTGGCTGCTGCACCGCTCCGGGCAGCGCGCCGCCACCCTGTGGACGGCGGTGGCGACCCTGCTCTACCTCGCCGCCCTCGTCCTCACCTCCGCCGTCAACGTCCCGCTCAACGACCGGCTCGCCGCCGCCGGCGACCCCTCCGCCGTCACCGACCTCGCCGCCGTGCGCGCCGCCTTCGAGCCGACCTGGACGACGGCCAACATCGCCCGCACGGTGCTCTGCACGGCCGCCGCCGTCGCCCTCACCCGCGCGCTGCTGCTGCACCGCCGCCCGGGCGCCCGTTGACCGGGGGGCCGTCGGCAGTCGGCCGGTGGGCCGCGCGCCGGGCATCGGTCGACGGGGCGACCTCCCGGAGCCCGCTGACCGCCCGTCACCCGTGCCCGGCCCGGCCGGTGCCACCGGTACCGACGTCATCGGCAGCGACGTCACCGCCGCGTCTAGGCTGTCCCCTCATGGACACCCTGACCGGGCTGCTCGACGGCCCCAAGGCCCGCGGCGCGTTCCTGCTGCGCTCCGTCCTCAGCACGCCCTGGGCCCTGCGGATCGAGGACCGCGCGCCGCTGTCGCTGATCACCATGCTGGACGGCGCGGCCTGGATCCTGCCCGACGGGGCGGAGCCGGTCCTGGTGCGGCCGGGGGACCTCGCCCTGCTGCGCGGACCGGAGGCGTACACGGTCGCCGACCACCCGCGGAGCGAGCCGGACATCCTGATCGGCCCCGGGCAGATCTGCTCCCGGGACGGCGCCAGCGTCGCCACCTCGATGGCCATGGGCGTGCGGACCTGGGGCGAGACCCGGCCGGACGACGAGCGCCCCTCGGTCATGCTGTCCGGCACCTACCTGGCGGAGCACGAGATCGGCCGCCGGCTGCTGGGCCACCTGCCGACACTGCTGGTGCGGCCCGCCGGGGTGGACACCACCGAGGACACCCTGGTCCGGCTGCTCGCCACCGAGGTCACCCGCGCCGAGCCGGGCCAGGAAGTAGTGCTGGACCGGCTGCTGGACCTGCTGGTGGTCGGGGTGCTGCGGAGCTGGCTCGCCGCCCCGGACGGCCAGGCGCCCGGCTGGCTGCGCGCCCAGGCCGACGAGGTGGTGGGCCCGGCGCTGCGGCTGCTGCACGACGACCCGGCCCGGCCGTGGACGGTGGCGGCGCTCGCCACCGAGGTCGGGGTCTCCCGGGCGGGGCTGGCCCGGCGGTTCACCGCGCTGGTCGGTGAGCCGCCGATGGCGTACCTGGCGAACTGGCGACTGGCGGTGGCGGCCGACCTGCTGCGAGACCCGGGGCTGACCGTCGCGGCGGTGGCCCGCAAGGTCGGGTACGGCGACGCGTTCGCGCTGAGCACCGCGTTCAAGCGGGTGCGCGGGCTGACGCCGCAGGAGCACCGGCGGCTGGCGGCCTCCGGCGAGGCGGGCGGCGTGTTGGGTGAAGTAGCGGGTGAAGTGGCGAGTGAGGGCGCGAACGGAGCGGCGGGCGACGTCCCGGCCGGCCCGTCGTCGGCGGCGCGGTCGGCCGTGCCCCCGACCACGGTGGTGCTGGCGGCCGGCTGAAGGAGCGGCGGCAGGTGCGGTCGGTGGCTTTCGGTCGGAGGTCGGAGGTCGGAGGTCGGCGGTTGATGGTCGATGGTCGGAGGTCGGCGGTTCGCGGTGCCGCGACTCCGTCGGCCCGGATGTCAGCTCGGCCGCATGTGGCAGTGCAGCACCAGCGCCCAGCAGAGGAAGCCGAGGGCCGCCGTGGACAGCAGCGCCCGCGCCGCGTTCCACCGCACCCACCTGGCGCGGAACGGCCCGCCCATCCGCACCGGCTGACCGGCCCGGCCCAGCTCCGCGGTCAGGCTCAACTTCCGGGCCCGGCCGAGCTCTCCGGCCTGCTGCGCCAGCGCCTGGTTCAGCGGGAGGTTCACCATCCTGGTCACCACCAGGGACGCGGTGTAGCAAACCAGCGCGCCGACCGCTGCCGGCAGCACCCGGCGGCCGTCGCTCGGCAGGTGCAGCACGACGGCCACACTCGTGAACACCAGCGCCCCGACGAATCCCACCAGGAACCACCCGTTGAGGATCGCCACGTTGAGCCGCTGCATCACCTGCGCGACCATGAAGTCCCCGGTGCTGCCGAGGCCCGGCGTCACCGAGCAGGCGTAGGTGTAGAACAGTCCGGCGGTCAGTCCGGTGGTGACCGTCGCCGCCACCAGTGCGAAGACCCGCATCGCCTCCATGTCGTCCCTGCCCCCGTTCATTCGCCCGGAACCGCCCGGTTGGAGCGGCCCGCCTGCCGATCATCCGTCATCGAACTGCCGTTTGCCCACCGAATTGGCGGATACACACCCGATGATGACGGATGGTCATGTCAACCGCGGCCGGAACCCGTCGCGGAGGCGGATCCTCCGCTGTGCGGGGCGAGCGCGGCGTGCAGGGAATTGACGGTCCAGTGGCCGGCCGCGCCCGGTCGGGTGGTCAGATAGACGCTCGCCCGGCGGGTGGACCAGCCGTGCGCGTCGGTGAGTCCGGCGGCGATGGTGCGCAGGTAGCGGGCGCGCGGGGCGTTCAGTTCGGCCTCGGCGAGCGTCCACGGGGCGGTGAAGGTCAGCACCGGGAGGCCGTCCAGGGTGCCGAGGCAGACCAGGGTCCGGTAGCGGCCCGGCCCCTGCCGGTCGAGGCCGGTCCGCAGCACGGTTCCCAGGTCGAGGTCCGCGCCCGGTCCGCCGCCCATCTCCTGGCCGACGATGTCGCTGAACTGCCCGGCTGTCAGCAGATGGGCGCGGGCGGGCGCGATGCCCGGACCGTGCGGGTCGTAGAACGCCATGCCGCCGCCCCAGACCCGGGACTCCAGGGCGAAGTAGAGACTTCCGGGCAGTCGAACGGGCACCGACTGCCCCGGCGGCCGACCGTCCCGGCAGCCGGGGTACTCCCGGGCACCGTCGGCCGGCCGTCCGCCGCCCAGGTAGCAGGCGAGCCGCTCGGTGTGCATGTTCGAACCGTAGGCGGCGTACCAGACCGGATCGTCCCGGCCCGGGGCGGCCGGGGCGGCCGCCGGGTCGACGGACCATCGGATCGGTCGGATCGCTGGGGTGTCCTCCACGGCCGGTGACGCTACCCGCCCTCGGGCGCGTTACTCATGGAGCACACTTTCGAGTGGACCGGGC
Source organism: Kitasatospora purpeofusca (assembly GCF_036010405.1). Classification (NCBI taxonomy): domain Bacteria; kingdom Bacillati; phylum Actinomycetota; class Actinomycetes; order Kitasatosporales; family Streptomycetaceae; genus Kitasatospora; species Kitasatospora purpeofusca. The sequence goes on from NZ_CP108561.1 coordinate 9,069,088, forward strand.
ATGGCGGCCCGGGACCGGGGGGTAGGTCACCGGCATGACGACCTGTGACCTGACGATCCGTAGTACGGCGACCTGCGGCACGACGACCTGCGGAGTTCGCGACGGCACTACGGCGTGGACGACTTCTCCCGTGCGGGCGAGTCCTGCCGCCCGAGTGCCGTGTCCGCACCGGCAACAGCGCCTGCGGTCGGTGCGGTCGGCTGCTGCCGGTGGAGCCGGGCGAGGGCCGCCGCTGATCCCAACAGGGCGACCAGGGCGCAGAGTTGCGTGCCGTGGTCGAGTGCGGTGGTGAAGGCCTCGTTCGCGGCGGCGACCAGCCGGTCGGCCGGGCCCGGGGGCAGTCCGGCGGCAGCCAGGTGGGCGGAGGGCAGGTCCGCGCCGGCGTGGGCGGGCGCGTCCGGCAGGGCGGTGACCAACTGCGACCGGTAGGAGGCGGAGACGACGGTACCGACCACCGCGATGCCCAGGGCCCCGCCCAGTTCGCGGACCACGCTGTTCACCGAGCTCGCCATGGGCGCCTTCTCGCGCGGGACGGCGGCCACGGTCGCGGTGCTGGCGGGCGCCATGACCAGGCCCATTCCGGCGCCCACCACCCCCATGGCGAGGGCGAGTACGGCGTACGGGGTGGTGACGGTGATCAGGGAGAGAGCACCGAGCCCGGCGGCCATGACGGCGAGTCCGGCCGCGACGGTGTTCCGGGGGCCGAAGCGGGCGGCGGTGCGGTCGCTGGTGCCGGCGGTGGCCGCCATCGAGAGCGCGAACGGCAGCGCTCCGAGCCCGGCCTCGAACGGGCTGAAGCCATGCACGAGTTGGAGGTACTGGGTGTAGCCGAAGAGCATGCCGAACAGGGCGAAGAAGGTGATACCGAGGATGCCGCCGGCGACGCTGAACGTCCGGTCGGCGAACAGGCGGACGTCGACCATCGGGTGGGCCGTGCGCAGCTCCCAGAGGGTGAAGGCGGTCAGCAGCACGGCCGCGGCGGCGGCCTCGGCCAGGGTGGCGGCCGTCAGCCAGCCGCGTTCCGGGCCCTGGACGACGGTGTCCACCAGTGCGGCCAGACCGGCGGCCGAGAGCAGTAGGCCGGGGAGGTCGAGCCGGCCGGTCCGGCGGCCGGGCAGGGCCGGGACGAGCAGCAGGACGGAGGTGAGGGCGAGGGCGACCAGCGGCACGTTGATCCAGAAGGCGCTGCCCCAGGCGAAGTGGTCGAGCAGCAGTCCGCCGGTGACCGGGCCGACCACGATGCCGATGCCGGCGGTCGCGGACCAGACGGCTATCGCCCGGCCGCGCTCCCGGTGGCCGAACAGCGCCACGATGATCGAGAGGGTGGCGGGCATGACGAACGCGGCGCCCAGGCCCATCAGCGCGCGGAACGCCACGAGCTGCCCGGTCGAGTCGGACAGGGCGGCGGCCGAGGAGGCCAGGGCGAGCACCGCCAGGCCCCCGGTCAGGGTGCGGCGGTGCCCGAACCGGGAGCCGAGGCTGCCCGCGGTGATCAGCATCGCGGCGAACACCAGGGTGTAGGCGTTGTTGATCCACTGAAGGTCGGCGGTGGAGGCGGGCAGTGCCTCGGCGAGCGCGGGCAGGGCCGTGTTGAGCACGGTGTTGTCGATGGTGGTCACGACCAGGGCCAGGCAGAGCGCCGCCAGGGCGGGCTTTCGGCGCGGGTGGCCAGACTCGGGGTCGGGCAGGTCCTCGTCGAGGGCCTCCGCGCCTGTGTGAGCGCCGGCCGCTCGTCCAGCACCGACCCCTTCGCCGACGCCGTGGCCGTCTGGACCGCCCTGCACGGCCAGGTCACCCTGCGCGCCGACCTCCCCGACTTCCCCTGGCCGCCCACCGACACCGTCGAGCGGATGACCCGCAGCCTCGGCCGCATCGACTCCTGAGCCGCCCCGCCCTCGGGCCCGGTCCGCGGGGCCCCGGCGCGGCCCCGAGGCGCCGCGCCCGTGCCGGGAGCCCACGCCTGGCACCCATGCCGGACGCCCCGGCCGGCGCGCTGGGTGCGCGTCGACCGGGGCGTCCGGACGGGAAGGCGTCGGGGTGGCCTCAGGGGTGCCCCGCGTCAGCGGCCGCTGGAGACGGTGGCGGCCGATCGGGCGGAGGCCGCGCCGGCCGGGGCGACCGCGCCCTCGGTGCCGGGTTCGGCCATGACGAAGGCGGCGCGGCCCTTGCACTGGGCGTTCTTCTCGGCGGCGGTCATTTTGCGGGTGTTCCAGGTGACCACGCCGGCCTCCTGCGGGACCGGTCCGGTGCCCGAGAAGTTCTTGACGTACCAGACGTAGTGGCCCCAGTGCTTCGACTTGTAGTGCAGCTCGTAGGTGCCGGAGGCGGACTGGAGGTGGGTGTTGCGGTCGACCCAGCCGACCTGCCCGGCCGGGACCTGGAGCGTGGTCTCCTCGGCGAAGGTGTCCGCCCAGGCCCACTTGTGGCCGTAGCTGGCCTTGAACGTGACCTCGAACTTCTCCAGGAAGTCGAAGCCGGCCGTCACCGAGATCTCGGTCGAGACGCTGTTCTCGCCGCTGGTCTGCTCGGTCCAGGTCATCTTCCTGGTCTGCGCGACGGAGGAGCAGTTGTAGCCGCGGGCCACCTCGTGGGCGCCGCCGTAGGAGTAGCTCGCGTTCCCGGTCGGCCGGAAGTCGCAGCTCTCGGTGGCCTTGCCGCAGTCCTTCAGCAGCTGGGCGGTGGTGGGCGAATCGCCGTAGGTGAAGTCGATCGAGCTGGCCCGGTCGTTGAGGTCGCCGATCCAGTCCTGGTCCCCGACCTGGTAGCCGGTGTTGGCACCGCTGAAGTCGGTGTGCTCCCAGTGCCGGACCTGGCAGTTGTTGAAGGTCTTGTAGGAGCTGATCCGGTCGTTCCAGTCGGCGCCCAGGGCCAGCTGCCAGCGGGCGCTGCCGCAGGCCGAGGGGCCCGTGACGCTCAGGCTGGCGCCGCCGAAGTTGCCGTGCTCGTACTCGGTGGACAGCACGACGGCGGCAGCGGCGGCCGCCGCCCCGGGCCGGGCGTCCCCGGCCCGGGCGCCGATCGTCTCGCCCGCCCGGTCGATCCGGTCGGCGAACGACGGGTCGGCCATCGCGGCCTCGACGTCCAGCGGGGCGTCGGAGACGAGACCGCCGGTGGCGGCCGCGATGGCCTGCCGGTAGGTGTCGAAGCAGCGCATGTCGCCGCCCTCGACACTGACGGTGCAGTGCTGGGGAGTTCGGGCGGTCGCGGCGGTGGCGGTCGCGGGGGCGAAGGCGAGCAGGGACCCTGCGGCGGCGAAGACGCCGACGGACTTGAGGTGGCCGGTACGCATGGGGCGGTGGTCCTCTCCGGAACGGGAAAGCGGGCGGACGGAGGCGGGCACGCCGGGGAGCACCGGCACGGACGGGCGCCGGGGAACAGCGGTACGGACGGGCGCCGGGGCGTGCTGACGGCGTCCGTGGAGTGCGCGGCCGCCTCCGTCGACGGAGACCATAGGGGCGCCCCGGGACCGTCCGGTGAACCCTTGAGCGAAATCTGAGCCTGCCGCGGCCGATGCGTCCGGACGGGCAGCGCCCCCGGTGCCGGGCAGGGCCGCAACCGTGCAGGTGATGGAGCCAAATGCGTTGTTCCAGAGGGGAGTTGACGGCTTTCGGCACGTGTACGACAGGTCGGTCCCGGGCTGCCCCGGCGACTGCCCGCTCGGGCACGCCACCGCCCCCGCGCTCGGTCGGGTGATGGGTCGGCGGGGCCTGCCGGGACTCCCGGGGACAATGGGACAGTCGGTTGTTGGCCCAGTCGGCTCAGTCGGCGGTGGGCTCCGGGCTCGTGGCCGGCTCCGGGCCCACCGTCGGCTCCGGGCCGGGCGAGGTGCCGGCGACGGCGCGGCCGGAGGCGCGGGCGGCCAGGGCCTGCCGGGCCCGGTCCGCGCGGTCGGCGCCGGCTGCGGCGTCCAACTCCCCGCCGTCGGGGTGGAACCACGCCCAGTCGGTGATCTCCCCGTCGGGGCAGCCGAGCCGGACGGTCTCGGGGTCGGCCGTGCCGAAGTCGTGGAAGAACTGGACGATCGGGTGGTCCGCCCCCGGCTCGGGGTGCCGCCAGAACACCGCCAGCAGCGGCCCGGCCGGCCGGTCGAGCCCGGTCTCCTCGCGCAGCTCGCGGGCCGCCCCGGTCGGCGAGTCCTCATGGGTGTCGAGCACACCGCCCGGGAAGTTCCAGGCACCGGCCCTCGGGCGCCGGTCCGGTTCCCGGACCCGGGGCTTGACCATCAGCAGCCGTCCGTCCGGGGCGGTCACCACGGCGGCCGTGCACAGCCACGAGCGCGGGGTGGTGGCCAGCCACTGGGGTCGCGGCAGATGCGGCCGCGCGGGGCCGTGCGCACGCAGGAACCGCACCGTCCCGGGGGTGACGCCCGGCAGGTTGTCCGTGAAGAACCAGGCATGCGTGCTGTGCCGGGGGAGGGCGAGCCGGCCCAGTGCGCCGGGCGCGTGCGCTGACAGTCCGTACACGTGCCGCAGCGCCGGTTCCGTGGCGTCCTCGAACACCCCGACCGGGCGCTCCGCCACCCCGGCCACCCCGCAGCTCTCGGCCAGCGCCCGGACGGCGCCCCGCGCCGGGTCCTCGCCCGGGTGCACGGCGGCGGACGGCAGCTCCCAGCGGCCGTCCGGGCGGCGCAGCAGCAGGACCCGGCCGAGCGTGTCGGCCACCAGCGCGGCGGCGACAGTGACGGGGGCGGCGCCGGGCATGTCGGCGACAGGTACGTCGGGCACGGGTCCGCGGCCGACGGACGGGTCCGCGCCGGGAGTCCCGGTCGGCGGCAGGGGAGAGGAGGAACGGTGCACCTGGAGGTCTCCTTGGGCGAGGGGGCTCAACGGGGCGGGGGGACGGGGGTCCGGTCGGGCCTCAGGGGGCGCCCTCCGGCCGCCGCCCGGGGCCGAGGGCCGGCTGCGGGAATCCGTCCACGGGACAGCAGGCTCCGCCCGGCCCTTCCGCTCCGCTTCCGCCCACGTCGATTCGGGTCGCCTCCGTCCGTCCACGGTGCCTTCCCGGCCGCGCCGGGTGCTCCCGGCTGCCCCTACCCGTCCGGATCCGGCGCGGAACGCCCGCCGCCGGTCCGCCCCGGAGGGCCGGGAGTGCGGCGGCGCGGCGCACCCGCGTCCGTCCGCCTCCCGCGCGCCGCGCCCCGGACCCTGTCCCAGTGCCCGTTCCCGTTCCCGTCCCCGGATCTCGGGGTCCGCCCCCGTACCCCCGTTCACCGTTGCTCCCCCGGCGGGGGAGTCGGGCACACCGCGGCGGGGTGCCCGGGCGGGGCCGGGTGGCCCAGCAGCGACCAGAGCACCCACCCCGTCAGCCCGCTGCGCACCACGACGACCCGGCTCCAGCGCGTCCCGAGCGGGGAGATCCAGGTATCGACGATCTCCACCCGCTCCCCGCAGTGGGCGAGGCCCAGCACCGCGTCGTCGACCGAGTGCTCGCGCCGCACATTGGCGGCGTTCACCGTGACCACCCAGCCGCGCGGGGCGTTCTGCGGCGGCGGTCCGGCGTGCCGTTCCGGCGGCGGGGGGTGGTCGGTCCCGGCGGCCATCGCCGGGAGGACGAGGATCAGAAGGGAGAGCGCGGTCCAGCTGACCCTTCCGAGATGTGCAGGCATACCGGGCACAACGAGCCGATCCGGCGGCAGCCGACCGCGCGCGCCCACGGCCACCCGTAAGGCTGCTCCGGCTCGCCCGGGCGGGTGCAATCACCCTGCGGCCCGTGCCCTCCGGGCCCCGCCCCGTCCTCCTCGCCCGCCGTGTCCACCTCCGCGCTCCCGGCCCGGGCCCGGATCGGACAAGGACCGGGCGTCCACGGAACGTTCGGCCGCCCCGGCCGGTCGGCCCATTGTGGTCGGCGGCCCCTACGATGGCGGCCATGAACACTGGGGGGCCGGAGACACGGCTCATCGACAACCGCTTCGAACTGCTGGAACGCCTCGGGGGCGGCGGCATGGGCCTGGTCTGGCGCGCCCGTGACACCATGCTGCACCGCGAGGTCGCACTCAAGGAGGTCCGCCCGCCGGACCCGGCGATGGCCGCGGCCAACCCCGAGGCCGCCCACGAACTGCGCGAGCGCGTCCTGCGCGAGGCCCGCGCGCTCGCCCGCCTCCAGCACCCGCACGTCGCGGTGATCCACCACATCGTCGACACCCCCGACCACCCCCACCCCTGGCTGGTCATGGAGCTGGTGAGCGGCGGCAGCCTCGCCGACCGCATCGCCCGCGGCCCGCTCACCGTCCCGGAAGCCGCCCGGATCGGCCGAGGGGTGCTCTCCGCGCTGCGCGCCGCCCACGCGGCCGGCATCCAGCACCGCGACGTCAAGCCCGGTAACGTGCTGCTGCGCGCCGACGGCACGCCCGTCCTCACGGACTTCGGCATCGCCGCGATGCAGGACGCCAACACCGCGCTCACCGCCACCGGCGCGCTGATCGGCTCGCCCGAGTACATCGCCCCGGAGCGGATTCGCGGCGAGGAGGGCAACCCGTCCTCCGACCTGTGGTCGCTCGGCATGCTGCTGTACGTGGCCGTCGAGGGCCACCACCCGCTGCGCCGCGGCACCACGTTGGCCACCCTCGCGGCCGTCCTGGACGAGCCGCTGCCGCCGCCGACCCGCTCCGGTTCGCTGGGTCCGGTGCTGGCCGCCGTGCTGGCCCGCAACCCGGCGTCGCGGCCCGACGCCGCGCAGCTCGACCAGGCCCTCGCCGCCGCCGAGGCGGACGCCTCCCCCGGCGGCGGGGTGGGGCAGCCGTCCTGGCAGCCCACCTTCCTGGACTCCGCCCGCCCGCCGGCCGGCCCGGAGCCCACCTCGGCCTTCGGTACGCCGAACCCCGTCCACGGTTCTCCGAATCCTGGTTACGGCACCCCGAACCCGGCCTTCGGCTCCCCGCAGACCGGTTACGGTGCTCCGTACACCGCCCACCCCACCCCGAACCCCGCCTACGGGGGTGAACCCGCCACCGACGGAGGGCACTTCGGCAGCACCGGCACCCAGTACCTGGGCGCCACCGGACCCACCGTGCCCCCGCCGCCCCCCGCCCGCCGCCGCCGTACCGGCGCCACCGTGACCCTCGCCGTCGCGGGCGTGGCCCTGACGAGCGTGCTCGCCTGGAACCTCCGGCCGGACGGGTCCGGCAGCACCGGCGGCAGCACCGGCGCGGGCTCCGCCCCCAAGGGGACGAACGCGCCCGCCGACCCGGGCGGCCCCCCGGCCTCGCCCGGAACCGCCGCGCCCACCGCCCCGGACACGACCGCCTCCACCGCCCCCACGGCGAAGCCCTCGCCGAGCGCACCGAAGACCACCGCGCCGGCCAAGGACCTGATCACCCCGGACGGCGTCCGTACCGTCGTCGCCGCGATCACCGCACAGAGCGGCACCACCAAGGTCAAGCGGCTCTCCGTCTACCCGGACTACGCGAGCGCCCAGGTCCCCACGGCCGACGGCCGGGGCTACGACTGGTACGACTACCGCAACGGCAATATCGCCAAGCGTGTCGGTGGGCCGATGGGCACGGACAAGCCGGTCGACCTCGCGCAGTACGACTGGGACACCGTCCCGGCCCTGCTGAAGAAGGCCGACGAGACCCTCAACGTCAAGAACCCGACCAGCCGTTACCTGCTGATCGACTGGTGGTCCGACGGCTATGCGGGCCTCCGGGTCTACTTGTCCGACGAGTACCACAATGGCGGCTACCTGCTGGCGGACAGCAAGGGGACCGTGCGCCGCACCTTCCCCGCCAACTGACCCCGCCGCCGTTCGCCGCGGACCACGACCGGCCGGGATCGGGCCCGGTAGGCCCACGGACGGTGGCGGGCGGCCCCGCCGCGGACGATGCTGGACTGGTCCCGGGGCGTCCCGGCAGGTTTCCTCGACGGGTGTCCCCGGCGGTCGTTCCCAGCGGTCGCTCCCGGTGGCCGCCCCGGCGGGAGCCTCCGGCCGCCCCGGAGCCCCCGACCCCCCGAGCGAGGAGCCGTCGCGACCATGAGCGAGAACCACCACGTCCTGCTGCTCGACTTCTCCGACGGCGACGCCTGCCGCGCCGCCTTCGACGAGGCCGCGCACCTGCCGGGCCTGCGGCAGTCCGCGATCGTCGCGCGTGAGGCGGACGGCACCCTGGACTTCCCGGCCAGCCAGGTCCGCGGCGCGGGAGCGACGACGGTCGGCGCCGGTGTGGTCGGCGGACTCGCCGGGCTGCTCGGTGGCCCGATCGGTGTCCTGCTGGGCTGGGTGGCCGGGACCGCGCTCGGCAACGCCGCCGAGACCCGGCGCGACGAGGAGGGTGGTGCCGGCCTGATCGTCCTGAGCGAGGAGGTGGAGGACGGCCACTGCCTGCTGGTCCTGGACGTCGTCGAGTCCTCCCCGGAGCCTGCCGACGAACTGGCCGCCCGCCACGGCACCACCCTGCGCCGCCTCCCCGCCGACGAGCTGGCCGCCCGGGTCAGGGCGGCCCGCCGCGCCGCAGAGGAGGCGTAGGAGGGTCGGGCGCCGCCGCCGTCGCCTGCCCCGTCGCCCGTGCCGTCGCCCGCGGGCTCAGGCGAGGGCCGAGGCCAGCAGGGCGAAGGCGGCGACGATGACGGCGACCCGGGCGTAGTGGTAGCGGTCCCAGCGGTTCTGCTGCTCCTTCCAGTCCGCGGGCCGGTTCTCGGGCGTCCACGTCTTGCTCCGGTTGTTGATCGGGACGAGCAGCAGGACCGACATCAGCACACTCAGGACCAGCAGGCCGGCCGCGACGACGACCAGGCCGGCGCCGGGGTGGTGCCGACCGGCGACGGCCCAGACCGCGCTCAGCGCGACCGAGGTGATGTACCAGACCGGCATCAGCGCGCCGAGCATCCGGCCTCCGTGGGCCCGGCCGAGCTGGCCGGCGTCCTCGGGCAGTCCGCCGAGGATCGGGTTGACGACGAAGGCGACGCAGAACTCCACGCCCACCATCACTCCGACGACCACGGTGGTGAAGACCTCAAGTGCGTTGAGCATGATGACCCCTCCTGGGATCTAGCGCTGCTAGCTGTTGAGGCAACGCTAGACCTGCTGCCGCTCGATTGTCTAGCGGTGCTAGGATCGTTCTATGTCGGTACAGGAACGCAAGCAGCGCGAACGGGCGGACCGGGCGCGCCTCATCGTGGCCACGGCCCGCGAACTCGCCGAGCAGCAGGGCTGGGACGCGGTCACCACCCGCCGGCTCGCCGAGCGGATCGAGTACAGCCAACCCGTCCTCTACAGCCATTTCCGCGGCAAGCGCGAGATCATCGGCGCCGTCGCCCTGGAGGGGGCCGCCGAGATGGCCGCAGCGCTGCGGGCCGCCACCGCCGCCGCGCACGGTCCCCGCGCCCGGGTCACCGCTCTCGCCCTCGCCTACCTCGACTTCGCGGAGCGCAATCCGGCGGTCTACGACGCCATGTTCCAGCTCGACGGCGGCCTGGCCTTCGCCCGCGAGGACACCCCCGCGCCGCTGAAGGATGCCTTCGCAGCCCTGTTGGAGACCCTCGGCGAGGTCGCCGGGGACGGCGTCCACCCGGCCCTGTTCACCGAGACGTTCTGGGCGTCCCTGCACGGGCTGGCCACCCTGACCCGCGCGGGGCGGCTGCCGCCGGAGCACACCGGGCCCAGGGTGGAGCTGCTCGTGGACCGGCTCGCCGTGCTCTGACACACCCCCTCCCGCCGTGCTCCGCCACATCTCCCTCCCGTAGGCCGGCGGCGCCCGTCGAGCGCGAACCGTTACGCGCCCCCGGCGTACGCGGCCCCCGTCGGGGGGAGGCTGCGGGGCATGCGAGGGGCGGGGGAGCGGGGAGCCCTGCGGGCGGTCGTCCGCTGGGCGGGGCATCCGGGGACACTGGCCGCGGTGGCGGTGCTGCTGTTCAACGACCACGTGGGCAAACGGCTGTGGCCGGGCGCGGTGACCGGGAAGGTCAGCGACCTGGCGTGGATGCTGGTGTCACCGGTGGTCCTGGCACTGCTGCTGACCCTGGTGCTGTCGCCGGTACCGGTACCGGTACCGGTGCTGCGGCTGCGCGGGGACCGGCCCGCGATCGCGGGGCTGGCGGTGACGGGCGCGATGTTCGCCTTCGCGAAGTCCGGACCGTGGGGCGGAGAGGTCGCCTCGGCGGTGTGGTCGTGGAGCGGGGTGCCGAGCCGGATCCAGGGCGACCGGAGCGACCTGGCGGCGCTCCCGGCGCTTTGGGTCTCCTGGTGGCTGTGGAAGCGCTCGCAGTCGACCCGGCGGGCGTGGCGGTGGACGGCGGCCGTCGTCGTACCGCTGGCGATGGTGGCGATGGTGGCCACCGGGCAGTCGCCGGAGACCGGCCCGGCGCGGCCGGTGCTGTGGAGCAAGGACGGGCGGACACTGCTCGACACCCCGGGGAAGCGGTGGATCACCGAGGACGGCGGCGCGACCTGGAGGCGGGCGAAGCAGAGCCGCTCGGACCGGCCCCGCCCCGACCGCAGCCAGCCGCAGAGCGGCCAGTGCGTGGAGTCCCGACCCCGGCTGTGCTTCCGGCTCCGCGACGTCACCTCGCCGGTGGAGGCCAGCGAGGACGGCGGCTTCAGCTGGCACACGGCTCACGATCCCGGGAAGCGGTGGCACCGGCCGTCGCGTCCGATCCCGCTACCGGAGGCACCAACGGTCCCGGAGGCACCCGCGCCCTCCCTTCCCGAGGCGTCCTCCCCTTCCGGAACCGCTTACCCGTCCGTGTCGCCGACCGACGTCCTGGACCCCTACGGCGCCGAGCTGCTCGTCCTCAAGGCTCCCGAGGGCTGGGTGGTGCTGGCCAACTACCCGAAATTCGGACTGCTGCGCGGAACGCCCGACGGCGCGTGGACACAGCAGGAGTATCCCGTTGTCAGTACCTTCGTGGCCCCCGAGCCGCCCCGTCACTGGGCCCTGGGGCTGCCCGTCGCGGTGGCCGCCGGGTTCGCGGGCATGCTGGCGGTCGCGGCCGCCTGGCTGCTGCGGTCCACCGCACCCGGCGAGCGCCGGCGGGAGCTGCCGCTCCTGCTGCTCCGTCAGGTGCTCTGCCTGTTCTGGGTCCGGCTCACCGCCTGGCTGTGCGGCGGTGAACTGCTGTGGAAGGTGCCCGGGGTACTGCCGGCGGGCGTGTTGACGGTCGGGCTGCTGCCGATGCTCTGGTTCCTGCGGCGCGGCCCGAACCCGGGGCGACGCAGGCTCCTCGTCCTGTCCGCGTTCGCGACGGGGAGTGCGGTGGTGGCGCTGCTGCCCTACCTCCTGTGGGCCGCGCACCGGATGCCGACCTGGTCGCAGGCCGCGGGCCCGGTCCTCGGCTGGGCCCTGTTCACCACCATGGTCGGCGCGGTCGTCGGTGCCCTCACCGTGCCCCCGCCGCCCGTCCGAAAGTTCGTCCCCGGCAAGTCTCAGGGGCCGACGGGACCTACGGGGCCGACGGGGCCGACCTGAGGTCCGGGCACCGCGTCCAGCAGGAGCCGGCCCGTCGTTGTGCGGTGGTAGAGCACCGAACGGCCCGCCCGGCGGCGCAGGACGAGCCCGGCCTCGCGCAGGATCCGCAGGTGGCGGCCGACCGAGCCGAGCGGCAGGCCGGTCAGGGCGACCAGCTGACTGGTGGTCTTCGGGGTGTCGAGCGCGACGAGCAGCTCGGCCCGACCCGGTCCCAGCAGGGCGGCCAGCGCCTTCGGCACCGGAGGTCCGGCCCCGTCGGCCAGCACCCCCGAGCACGGGTACACCACCGCGTACCGGCGCCCGGGGCGCGCGCGGCGGCCGTCGACGGTCGGCACGTCCCAGCAGAGCCAGCTCTGCGTCGGTGTGACCGGCACGAACAGCAGATCGGCGGCGGTGAGTTCACGCGATTCGGCGGCGGGTCCGGCGCCGGTCCGCAGGCCGTCGCCGCCGAGCCAGCGCATCCCCGGCCGCAGGTCGCCCAGCGCCTCCGCCCAGCCGCCCGTGCCGAGGGCGGCGGTGCGGGCCAGGATGTCGGCCTCGATGATCCGCCGCCGGCGGGCCCAGTCCGGTTCGACGGTCTCCGTCCACACCCAGGACAGCAGCTCGGCCGCGTGCCCGGCGAGGCCCTCGTGCCGCAACAGGGGCGGCGGCAGGGCCGAGTCGTCGTCGGCGCCCAGCGTCTCGGCCAGGTCAACCCGGACGACGGCCGGCGGCGTCGCCCGGACCTCGGCCAGCTCCCGGGCGAACAGCGCCGCCGCGTCCGGCATCGGCGCCGCCGCACACGGCACCGGCGTGAGGAAGGTGGCGTTCCAGCACGCGCCCAGCGCCGTCCGGACCAGCGCGGCGGCGACCGGGTCGGCGGTCAGCCGCTCCCGGTAGCGGGGGAGCGCGGTCGCGAGCCACCGCCGCTCGCCGGGGTGGGCGCCCGTGCCCCGGTGCAGGGTCTTCAGCGCGGCGACCGTCTCGGCCAGCGGGGACAGCGCGAACCGGCTCCCCGCGAGGGTGTCCGCGTCCACCCGCCACCGGCCCACGCCCGACCCACCCCTTCCCCGCACTTGCCGCACTTCCCGCCCGTCCCGCACCTTTCGCACGTCGGCGAAAAGCTAACGCGCCGCCGCCCGTGCCGGAAAGACTCCGCCGCATGCGCACCTACCGGGAGTTGTTCCGCGAGCGCGAGTTCACCGCGCTGTTCCTGTTCTCCGCCGCCCAGACGGCGGCCCAGACCGTCGCCGGACTCGCGCTCGGCGTGCTGGTGTTCCGGCGGACGGACTCGCCGCTGCTGGCGGCGCTCGCCATGTTCGGTCCGGCGTTCGCCCAACTGCTCGGCGCGGCCACGGTCCTGTCGGCCGCCGACCGGCTCCCGCCGCGCGCCGCGCTGACCGGCCTCGGCGTGCTGCTCGCCCTCGGCACGGCCGTCCAGGCGGTGCCCGGTCTGCCGCCCGGGGCGCTGGTCCCGGTACTGCTCGCCCTCGGGGTGGCGGGCGCGGCGGGCGGCGGGGTGCGCTACGGGCTGCTGCACGAACTGCTGAGCCGCGACGGCTACCTGCTGGGCCGCTCCGCGCTGGGCCTGGCGTCCGGTCCGGTCCAGATCGGGGGCTTCGCGATCGGCGGCGCGCTGGTCGCCGCGCTCACGCCGTCCGGCGCACTGCTGACGGCCGCCGCCCTGCACCTGCTGTCCGCCGGTGCGGCGCGCGCCGGGCTGCGTCGGCGCCCGCCCCGGGCCGCCGGGCGGCCGTCCGTCGCCGCGACCTGGCGGGCCAACGCACGGCTGTGGTCCTCCGCTCCGCGCCGGTCCGTGTACCTCGCGCTGTGGGTGCCGAACGGGCTGATCGTGGGCGTCGAGGCGCTCTACGTGCCGTACCGGCCGGACGCGGCGGGCCTGCTGTTCGCCGTCGGGGCGCTGGGCATGCTGGTCGGCGACGTCCTGGTCGGCCGGGTGCTGCCCGCGCACCGGCGGGAGCGGCTGGCCGTCCCGCTGTGCGGGCTGCTGGCCGCGCCGTACCTGGGCTTCGCGCTGGGGCCGGGCCTGCCGGTGGCGTCGGCGCTGGTCGCGGTGGCCACCGTCGGGTACGGGGCGGGGCTGCTGCTCCAGGAACGGCTGGTCGCGCTGACGCCGCCCGAGCTGAGCGGGCAGGCGCTCGGCCTGCACGGTTCCGGGATGCTGGCGATGCAGGGGGTCGGCGCGGCGGTGGCGGGCGCGTTCGCCGAACTGACCTCGGCCACCACCGCGATGGCGGGGACCGCCGCCGCCTCGCTGGCCGTCACCGCGCTGCTCGCACCGGGCCTGCGGCGGGACGGGGTACGGCGGGAGGAGGTAGGGCGGGAGGAGGTAGGGCGGGACGGCGCGTCCCGACCCGGTGTCAGTACGACCCCGTGCCCGTAGGGCTGACGCACACGCACTGCTAGCATCCGCGCATTCCGAACAATGATCGAACAGAGTGGGCGGGCGCGGTGCAGGACGAGGCGCGCGAGCAGGACCAGGTTGCGGGGGACGGCGCGGTGCGGCGGCGACGGGTCGCGATCGGCGTGGCGGCGGGACTGTGCGCCGTCGCGCTGGTCGGTCCGGGGGGCTGGGCGATGAGCGGGTCCGACTCCGCCGATCCGGCCCCGACCGTTCCCGTGCCCCCTGTCGCACCCGCACCGCCGACGCCGCCCACGCCCCCCAAGGCACCACCCACGGCCCCCACGGCTCCCAAGCCGCCCGCCGACCCCGACGACGGTGCCGGCCCGGGCCAGTGGACGGTGCCGCCCCGCCCGGTCCCGACCCTGCCGTCGCGCCCGGTCTCCTGCCCGCCCGGTCAGGTGGCGTCCTGGGACGGCTGCCACCCGCTGCCCCCGCCGGTCACCCTCTCCTGAGCCCCGCCCCGGCGCCGCCCGCCGGATTCCTCTCCGGCGGGCGGTGGTCCTTGATCGACCAATAGTTGAATGATAAATTAACTCCGACGCCAGGGATCCGACCCCGAGGAGTACGCCATGACGACGACCATCGTCGCCGACCATCCCGAGAAGTCCCGCTACGAGATCACCGCCGACGGCGAACTCGCCGGCTTCGCCGAGTACTTCCGCCACGACGACGAGATCGCCTTCATCCACACCGAGATCGACCCGGGCTTCGGCGGCCGGGGCCTCGGCGGCATCCTCGCCCGCGCCGTGCTCGACGACGCCCGCGCCCGCGAGCTCGCCGTCCTGCCGTACTGCCCGTTCATCCGCGGCTGGCTGACCAAGCACCCGGAGTACCACGACCTCGTCCCGGCCGCCCAGCACGAGCGGTTCGGCCTGTGACCGCCGAGGCCGCCGGGGCGGCCCCGGACACCGAAGCCGTGAACGCCGAAGCTGTGGACGCCGAAGCCGTCTTCGTCCGTTCCGCCGCCGCCGTCGCGACCAGCACCGGCGACGACTACCGCGTCGACATCCGCTCAGGCCGCCACCGGCTCTCCGCCGACGAGCCCGAATCGGCCGGCGGCGCCGACACCGCCACCACCCCGGTCGGCCTGCTGCTCTCCGCCCTCGGCTCCTGCACCGCGATCACCCTGCGGATGTACGCCCAGCGCAAGCAGTGGCCGCTGACCACCGTGCGCGTCCACCTCGGCTACGAGAAGGGCCCCGAGAAGGCCGTCCGCATCACCCGCCGGATCGACCTGGTCGGCGACCTCGACGAGGCCCAGCGCGCCCGCCTGCTCGACATCGCCGACCGGACGCCCGTCACCCGGGCCGTCTCCCTCGGCACCCCCATCGTCCCCGCCGCCCCGCGCGCCGCCAACGGAGCCCACCATGCCTGACGCCGCCGTCCCCGACCCCTCCCTCCGCGGCGGCCGCGCCGAGACCCCGGGCGGCCCCGTCCACGAACTCCTCGCCCCGCGCGAGGCCGCCCTCGGCGGCAGCACGATCGTCCGTCGGCTGCTCCCCAACCTGGGGCGGCGGATGGTCGGCGCCTGGGCGTTCGTCGACCACTACGGTCCGGACGACATCGCGGACGAGCCGGGCATGCAGGTGCCCCCGCACCCCCACATGGGCCTGCAGACCGTGAGCTGGCTGCACGCGGGCGAGGTCCTGCACCGCGACAGCCTCGGCAGCCTGCGGACCGTGCGCCCCCGCGAACTGGGCCTGATG
This sequence comes from Kitasatospora purpeofusca, assembly GCF_036010405.1. Classification (NCBI taxonomy): domain Bacteria; kingdom Bacillati; phylum Actinomycetota; class Actinomycetes; order Kitasatosporales; family Streptomycetaceae; genus Kitasatospora; species Kitasatospora purpeofusca. Next base: position 9,084,596 of record NZ_CP108561.1, read on the forward strand.
ACCTCCGGCCGGGCGATCTCCCACTCCGAGGAGTCCCCCCGCCCGCACGCCCCCCTCCTGCACGGCGCCCAACTGTGGGTCGCCCTCCCCGACGCCCACCGCCACCGCGAACCCGCCTTCGAACACCACGCCGACCTGCCCACCGTCACCGCCCCCGGCCTGCACGCCACCGTCATCCTCGGCACCCTCGACGGCGCCACCTCCCCGGGCACCACCCACACCCCCCTCGTCGGCGCCGACCTCACCCTCGCCGCCGCCACCGACCTCCAGCTCCCCCTGGACCCCGACTTCGAGTACGCCGTCCTCACCATGTCCGGCCGCACCACCGTCGACGGCGTCCCCCTCGACCCGGGCGCCATGCTCTACCTCGGCACCGGCTGCCGCACCCTCCCCCTCCACGCCGACACCGACGCCACCCTCCTCCTGCTCGGCGGCGAGCCCTTCGAGGAGAAGATCGTCATGTGGTGGAACTTCATCGGCCGATCCGGTGACGAGATCCTCCAGGCGCGCAACGACTGGGAGTCCGGCACCCGCTTCGGCGAGGTCCACGGCTACGACGGGGCCCGCCTCCACGCCCCGGCCCTCCCCGACATCCCCCTGAAGGCGCGCGGAAGGGTCCGCTGACCTGCGAAGATGCTTTGGATGAAGCTTCTGTTCCGGTCACTGTCGACTGGACTGTTCCGGCACCGGAAGGGCATCGGTAGGGCCGTCGTAGGACGAGTTCCGCTTCCCGTGCCTGCCTCCTCGGGGGGCAAGGCACGGGGCGCGTCGACTCTCACGTTTACGCGCGTTTCGCGAGGTCTGCTCGTATCGATGCTGACCTTTTGCTGACTTTTCTGACTGATCGTCAGTGACGGATTTTGCCTGGTCGGCAACCGCTTGACCGAGCCGACTCCGCCGTGTTTCGGACTGCACCACGCTCGTCTTGCTGCTCCGAAAGCCTGCGTCGTCGTGGCAGAAGCGACGCGCGGCGCCCCGAGGGGCGCGCGCTGCAGGCCGGGGGACGGACAACGCCCTGGCGATGGAGGCGAGAACAGCCGGGCCGGCCTGCCGCTTGCCCTGCTCGATCTGGGCCATGTGGGACGCCGAGATCTTTGCCTTCAGGGCGAGTTCGGTCTGAGTCATGTGTCGGAGCTTGCGGGTCTGCTTGATCCGCTTGCCCACGGTGTCAGGCGTGAAGTCGGTCATGGCGCGTCGCTTGAGGAGTTTCGGCCCGGTGATCCGACGGTAGCGCCAAGTAGTCGGGTGCATCATCGAATTCGGCACGGTTTGCCGCCGACCGTCCCCACGGGGTTCGATGACTGCCATGTCCACCACGCGCCCGGTCCCGTACCTCTTCGGCTCCGCCGCCCCGCCGGTCCTGGGCCTGGCGCAGGTCGTGCGCCAGGCCCAGTTCAGGGGATGGGAGGTCGTACTCGGGCTCACCCCGACCGCGGCGAGCTGGCTCCAGGACGAGCTTCCCCCGCAGTGTCGCCACCCTGCGCGAGGCCGGTGTCCGGGTGCTGCTCGGCGAAGGCGGGTTCGTTCCGAACGCCCCCGGTCAGGAGGATCCGGTGACCTATCCCTGGGAGGCAGCACTCGGCGGAGTCGAAGAGTTCGTCCGTCGGTGAGTGCCTGCGCTCAAAGGTCTCGTACGTAGTTGCCAAGGGCAGATGTCGAACGGTTCCAGGTCAGCTACCGTCGGCGAGTTCGATTGGCGTGGTGTGGGGACAGAGCCGTGCGGCGCTGGCCCGGGGCCCGGGGATTCTGGTGGACGGGCCGGCAATCAGCGGTGGGCTGCGGTTCGAGCGGCCCGCACGGGGCCGCTCGCGGTTCGCGGGGGCCGAGGTCGTCCGCCACCCTGGCCGGCGACGCCTTCGGCAGCGGGTCGTTCGGCAGGGCTGGTTCGGGATCGGCGCCGACGCGGCGCGGGGCACGGTGTTCGACAGTCTTCGGCGCGGAGTCGCGGCCGGCCGGAGCGCTGCGTCGAGGCGTTGTTCGACGCGGAGGCCGAGACCCCGGCCGACGTCGCCCGGCTGTGGACGCCCGCGCTGCACCGCTCAGTGATGGAGCGGCTGCGGGCCGCACCGGGGCCTGGCACCCGCGTTGTGCACGAGTACGTCTCCGCCGTCCACCAAACGCCCGGGACGTACCGGTCCGGGCGGCGGCGGGAACTGCGCAACGACCGCGCGGTCCTGGAGGCCGTCGACCACTGGGTCCTGCGCGGTCCGGACGGCGTGGAGACGGTGCCGGTCTGGCCGGCCGGTGCCCCGTACGGGGTGTAGGCGAAGCTGCCGACGACGGCTCCGGCGGTGTCGGTCAGCGCGCGGGTCGACCCCAGCTGGTCATGGAAGTACCACTGGCTGCCCGTCGCGGAGATCTGCTCCACCGGGGTGCTCCAAACCGCTTCCTGCTGCGTCGGCTGAAGACCGTCGCGGTGAGGGTCGGAGGAAGAGGTGCTTTGAAAGGGCGTAGCCGGCCTGGCTCCCGCCTCGGATACCGTGTTCCTCTACGGGGTGCCACAACGGATGTGACGCCCCTCACCGGAGGTAAGTCAGCGTATGAGTTCAAAGCGCAGCAAGAATCCAGCCCTGCCCGTACTCGACGACGCGTTCCGACTCGCGTCGGTCAGGGACACCGAGGAGTCCACCCGTGACTTGGCCGCGCGGCTGGCCACCACGGAGCTGCGCCGCGTTTCCCACCCGGGCCGGGTCACCTGGGAGCCCACCGAGCAGGCCGAGCCCGTACCGGTCCCGCCGACCGTGGTCGACGGTGACGGGGACCTGTGGCTGCGGGACCGGGGCACCGGCACCTGGACCATGCCCGAGTTCGACCCGAAGGATTTCCCGGCCCGCTGCGGCGAGGTTCTTACGTGGAACGAGCTTGCCTGCGAGTACGGCCCGCTGACCGCGTTGGCCGACGACCGCCGCATCGGCGGCCGCCGGCGCTGACCGCGCGGCCCTCCGGGACGACCGCGCCCCTGGAGCGCCCGTTGCGGGTGGCCGGGAACTCCGGCTCACCGCCGGGCCCGACGGCGGCGGCGAGCGGGTGAGCGTGGTGGTGGCGTCGGACGGCCTCGAGCAACGCGGGGCGGCCCTGGCGCCACCCGACGCCCTCGGTCCGGCCGGTGTCGGTGGCCCGGCCGGGTAGCGGTCGGCCTTCGGTTGCCGCGGTGAGCGCGGCCCGGCTCGCCGATCGACTGCTGCCGGTCGGCCTGCTGCCCGAGCAGGCCGAGCAGCAGCTCGTCGACGGCGGCCGCCGGGCCGAGAGGTCGGCGATCAGTCCGCCGTGGCGATCAGCGGCTGGAGCAGGATGTCGGGGTGGGTGCGCTGGAAGGCGTTCAGCTGCCACTTGTCGGCGAACAGGGCCAGCAGCACGCCGTCCGAGCGGCGGGTGAGCACCTCGCCGCTGATCAGGCGGGCTTTGGCCAGGGCGGCGGCGCCGTCGGCGTCAGTGATCCGGGCCACGCGGTAGGAGAGCTGGTCGAGGGCGATCGGGGAAGAGAACTCGTGCTCCATCCGGTGCAGGATCACATCGAACTGCATCGGGCCGACCGCGGCCATGACCGGCGCCTGGTCGCCACGCCGGTCGGAGACCAGCACCTGGATCACGCCTTCCTCGTCGAGTTGGGCGACGCCCTTGCGGAACTGCTTGGACCGGCTGATGTCCTTGGGCCGTGCCACCGCGAAGTACTCGGGGGCGAAGGCGGGCAGCGGGGGGAACTCGGCCTTCCTGCCGGTGAAGAGGGTGTCGCCGACCCGCAGCGCGCTCGCGTTGATCAGGCCGACCACATCGCCGGGGTACGCGGTGTCGACCACGGTGCGCTCGGCGCCGAAGACGGTGTGCGCGTACTTGGTTGCGAACGAGCGGCCGCTGGCGGCCCGGGTGACGTGCATGCCGCGCTCGAAGACGCCGGAGCAGACTCGGACGAAGGCGATCCGGTCGCGATGGGCCGGGTCCATGTTCGCCTGGATCTTGAACACCAGGCCGGAGAACTCCTCGCCGACCTCGCGGCTGCCGCCCTTGGCCAGCTGGCGGGGCCCGGGAGCCGGAGCGAGGTCGACCACGGCGTCCAGCAGGAGCTTCACACCTATGTTGGTCAGCGCGGCGCCGAAGAAGACCGGGCTGATCCTGCCGGCCTCGAAGGCCTCCTGGTCGTAGCCGGGGCCGGACGAGAGCACCAGCTCCAGCTCCTCCAGCGCGGTCGTCCAGGCTTCGCCCTCCTGCTCGGCGGCCTTCTCGGAGGTGAGCTGCTCCTCGAGGGCGGCGTGCGTGCCGGCCGGCACCTTGGTGTAGCGCAGCATCTGCTCGGTGTTCCCCGCTTCGACCAGGCCGCGCAGGTTGCCCGCGCCGCCCACCGGCCAGACGACCGGGACGGGGGTGATCCCGAGGTGCGTCTCGATGTCCTCGAGCAGGGTGAGCGCGTCCTGGCCGCGCCGGTCCCACTTGTTGATGAAGGTGATCACGGGGACACCGCGATGGCGGCAGACCGCGAACAGCTTGCGGGTCTGCTCCTCCAGGCCCTTGGCCGCGTCGACCAGCATGATCGCGCAGTCGACGGCGGCCAGCACCCGGTAGGTGTCCTCGGAGAAGTCGGCGTGGCCGGGGGTGTCGACCAGGTTCATCACGTGGCCGCGATAGCCGAACTGCAACGCGGCCGAGGTCACCGAGATACCGCGCTCGCGTTCCAGTTCCATCCAGTCGCTGGTCACGCCGCGTCGGTCGCCCTTGGCGTGCACCGCACCGGCGGAAGTGATCGCCCGCGCGTGCAGCGCCAGCGCCTCGGTGAGCGTGGACTTGCCCGCGTCCGGATGGCTGATCACGGCGAAGGTCCGTCGGCGGCCGGCCTCACGAAGGACCTGCGGGACGGGGATCGACTGTACGGTGCTCACGTGTTTCCTCGGGTACGTATCGGCAGCAGGCCGGGTGACGCCTCTCCGTACCTGGTGAGCCGGGGATCAGGTCCACAGGCCCAGGAAGCGATAATAGGCGTCGGGCGGCGTGGCCCCGAAATTCCCGTTCTCCGGGGGAGAGGCTGATTCGGGCTCGGCCGGTCCCGGTCCCGGGTCGGCCGAAGGCCAGGCCGTTGTTGTCGACGGCGGCGCGGGGCTTTGGTGGGACGGAGTGCTTGGCCGGGTTGTAGCGCAGCCGCCAGGAGGAGACGGCGTCGTTCAGCGCGCTGCGCAGCGTGGACGCGGCCGCGCCCGGCCTCCAGCTGGGCGGCGATCCACTCGTCAACGTGATGGGGACGAAGGTCGAGCAGCCGAACTGTCTATTTCGTGTGGACGGGCAGGTTGTGGCTGAGGCGGTTCGAGGCGAAGAAGTGGCGGAGGCCGTGGACGACCATGCCCTCGGGGACCTCGACGAGGCCGTCGTTCTTGATCCGCTTCCACTGGTTCGCGACCGCTGGGTAGGGCCCTCCCGAGTGGCCAGGCCGCCGACCTCGGCGTTCTCCTGGGTCGGATCCATCGAATCTTGAACGGCGAGCGGCCGGCCTGCTGGCGGCTGCGCCGGCTCGCCGGCACCCGGGCCCGGGCCGAAGCACCCGCCGAGGTCGGCTGACCTCAGCACCCCGATAGGCGCGGCCCGCACCCGCACCCGCACGGGTGACGGGCCGGACCGCTCATCCGAAGCTCGTGCCCCGGGACCAGACTTGCTGGACCGTTCGATAGTCGATGACGGCTATGTCCTCCTGCTGGAGAACGTCACGGGCCTGTTGCGAAGTCAGGAACTCGTAGTCTGTCCGGCGCACGGGCCAGCCACCGTCAACGGCCTGCGACTCCTTGTCACCCAGACTGGGGTGCACCGCCCATTCATTGAGTCCCGCTGGCAGGTCGCGCAGCATCCGAGCGTATCGTTCGGCCTTCCCTTCGAGGCCCAGGGAGAAGCTGTCCAGGAAGTCGTTGTCGGTGACCGGCAGCCCGCGTTCGCGCATCGTCCGGCGCCCGGGATCGAGCCAGACCCGGACTGCGAGGCCGTACTCCGCGGCCAGCACAATGGTCAGGTCGAGGATGTCGTCGCGGCCGCCGTCGGCCAGACAATGGAAGTCCAGATGGGTCGGTGCGAGTCCGGCGTCGGCGACGGCGTTGATCTGGGCGCGGAACTCGAGTTCGATCTCGTCGGGCCGAGCCTGGCCGAGCAAGGCCGCCCGTCCGGCGGGCGACGGTGGGAACAATCCGCCCGCCGGGTCCAGCAGTGAAGGAACTCGCTCCTTGGCGGTCAGCGGCCCCCACGGGATGTCGGGCATCTCGCACACCAGGGTGAGGTGGATCCCGAACGGGATCCGAGGGCGTCGGCCGAGCATCTCCAAGGCCTGCGGCGCTGCGGGGCACGGGACCATCAGGCTGCATGAACTCGCGATGCCCTCTTCGATCGACTCGATCACCGCCGCGTTGATCGCCGGATACATCCCGAAGTCGTCGCAGTTGACGATCAGCAGCCGCGCACCAGGTGGATACCCCAGTAGCCGACTCGACTGCTCCGCAGGCGTGATGGCCGCGGGATCGGTGGTTTCATCCATGCCCGCAGTCTGAGACCCATCCGGACGTGACGCACCGGAATTTGACCGCTCCGGAGGCGACATCGGCGTCCACCACCGGGCCCGCCGCGCCCCCGTCCAGGCTCGCTCCCGCGATGATCCGCCCGTCGGTGAGCATCGTCGCGGCGGTGGTGGCGCTGTCCGGTGGATAACGAATGCGTCACGGCGCGGGAGGGGGTCGGCGTACCGCCGTCCCACCCGCGCCACATTTCTTCGACGCAGGAGTGCAGAGCAGCATGCAGTTCAACATCGCCCGGGCCGTGGCCGGGGCAGCGTCCTTCGCCGTATTGGCAGCCGTCGCCGGGACGGGCGCCGTACCGGCCGCGGCGGACGAGACCCGCAGCAACCGTGTCCTGGTGGTCCTGGTGGTCCTGGCGGACTTCGAGGACCAGCACCATGCCGACGCCGGAACGGACCGGGCGGGGATCGCGCAGCGGTACTTCGGGGCGGAGGGCTCGTTGCAGAGCTACTACCGCGCCGTCTCCCGGGGCCGCCTCAGCTACGTGCCCGCCGTCCCGGACAAGGTCCTCGGGCCGCTGACGCTGCCGTGGCGCGCGAACTGCGACCCGCGCGCGGCCCGGCAGGAGATCGAACGCCAGCTGCCGCAGCGGGGCCTGACGAAGGGCAAGGACTACGACAGCCTGTCCATCGTCCTGCCCCGGGTGCCCTGCGCCTGGGCCGGGCTGGCGCAGGTCGGCGGCCCGGTCAGCTGGCTGAAGGCGGGCAAGGGCGGTCCGACACTGGCGGCCGTCGCCCACGAGTTCGGCCACAACCTCGGTCTGCCCCACCAGCCGCGCCGGGTCTGCGCGGGCGGCGACCTGGGTGCCTGCGGCGGCCCTGCGGAGATGGGGCGGAAGTCGCCCATGGGCGGTGGCGGCGCCGGCCCCGGCCTGTCGGTCACGCAGCTCGTCCACGCCGGATGGCTCGCGGCGGGGGAGCACCAGCGGGTGACCGCCTCCGGCACCTTCGTCCTGCGTCCCCTGTACGGCGGCCAGAAGGGCGTACGCGCCCTGGAGGTGCCGCTGGGCCACGACCGGCTGGTCCTGGAGTACCGCCGCCCGGAAGGAGCCCTGGACGGCCGACTGAACGGTGTCTACGCCTACCGGGTGTCCGGCGACTCCTACCGGAGCGCCGACCCGCTCTCGCCGTCCTCGGGTGACCGCGACGGCGCGGTCACCACCCTCGACGACGCGGCCGCGAAGTTGACCGTGACCGTCGGCGAGGTGGACGCGGACAGCGCCACGGTCACGGTCACCGTCAACGGCGTCGCCGCGCCCGCCGGTGCCACCACCGCGCCCGCCGTGGTGGTGCCGCCCGAGAACCCCGCCGCCTCCGCCCCGGCGAACCCCGGTGCCGACCCCGGCGCCGACCCCGACAAGGACCTCGCCCACACCGGCGGGAACGCCTGCACGGGAAGGCCCGCACAGTCCTGGGACCTGATCCCCGTACCGGGGAGGAGCAGGCAGATATCGGTGCGCAACGCGCGCTCCGGGCTCTGCCTGACCCACACCGGGACCACCGCCGACGGCGCCCCCGTCCGCCAGGCGGTCTGCGACGGGAACGCCCTGCAGGTCTGGACCCTGAACCGGACCGGGGACGGCCGGGCCGGGATCCTCACGGGCGACGGCATGCACCTGGGCCTCAAGGAGTGGGCACGGGCCGACCGGCAGGCCCACGACCCGCTGATCGCGACCTCGCCCTACTACTACGGCTCGCCCTCGCTGCGCTTCCGCGTCGATTGAGGGAGGACCGGTGGGACCACGGAGGCCCCCACCCCGGGGGCCGGTCACGGTCCGACGTCCGGCGACGGTCGGACCCGTCGGTCAGGCGACGCCTTCGACGATGCGGAAGTCGCGCTCGAAGCCGTCGGGGAGGGCCACCATCGCCCGCTGGTACGCCTCGCTCTCGTAGGCCGCGACGGCCAGTTCGAAGCTGTCGAACTCGATCAGAACGGCGCGTCGCGTGATTCCGGCCTCGTGGGCGACGACCCGCCCGCCGCTGGACAGGACCCGCCCGCCCCCGGCCCGGACGGCCGGACCGGCCAGCTCGTCGTAGGCAGTCAGTCCCGCAGGGTCGGGAACGGCGGGGTAGACACTGACCCAGTAGCCCTTGGCCATGGAAACCTCCGGTATTCGGCCGAACACGGCCGACGTCGAATCGGCACTTGAACAGCCACTTGAATCGATACTCGAACCGATCGATCCCGACGACGGGTACCGCGGTCGACGGAATCGTCGTACGCGCAGGTTAGGGCCCGATGGGCAGCCGAGGGAAAGACCGGTTCGGGATAGGGTCAGAACGGATCGTTATCAATCGGCGGGGAGGTGGCGTGGCGCCGGACACGGTGAGCCTGCGCTACTTCCTGGTGCTGGCGGAGGAGTTGAACTTCACCCGCGCGGCCGCACGGATCGGTGTCGCACAGCCCGCGCTCAGCGCCCGGATGCGCCGGCTGGAGGCGGAGCTCGGCACGGCCCTGCTGGTCCGCAGCACGCGCAGCGTCGTACTGACCGCGGCCGGTGCGGCCCTGGCGGAGTCCGCCCCGCCCGCGCTGGCGGCGCTGGACCGGGCCTGGGACGCCGCCCGGAGCGCGGCGAACGGTGGACCGGGCACGCTGCGCATCGGATACAGCCTCAGTACCGGGGCAGGGACGACACCGGCCCTGGTGGACAGGCTGGTTCGCGGCAGCGGCGGACTCCGGGTCGGCGCGGTCCCGATGGCGACGCCGGAGATCTCCCTCGCGGTCGCCGACGGCCGCATCGATGCCGGGATCACCCGCGGTGAACAACCGGGCCCTGGCGTGAGCCGGTTCCTGCTGCGGCGTGCGCGCGTCGGGGTCCAGCTGGCGGAGCACCATCCGCTGGCCGAGCACCCGGAGATCGAGATCGCCGACGCGGCCGCGTATCCGCTGCGGCTCCCGGACCGTGCGGCCAACCCCGTGGTCCACGATCAGCTGTCCGCGCTGTTCCGGGACGCCCGACCGCACCCCCGGTTCCGCACGCCCGCGGTCTCCTTCGACCTGTCGCAGCGCGACCTGCGCGACGGGGTCACCCTGGCCCCGGCCGGAGAAGCCTCGGCCGCGGTGCAGCCGGCCGGTCTCACCTGGCGACCGCTGCGGGGCGCGCCCGGCCTGACGATCCATCTGGTCCTCCCGCGCGAGCAGTCGCCGCTGCACCGCCGCGTCCGTGCCGTCGCCGGGGCTCTGGCGCACGAGCTGCACTGGCTGGCGGGCTGACGCGCAGCACGGGTTCCGCTTCCGGTTCCCGCCCCGGGGCCGTGGAACGGACGGCCCCGAGGGGCACCGGACGCGTCCGGTGCCCCTCGGGCTGTGTGCTCGTGCCGGGTGGCCGTCAGCCCGTGAAGGTGACGTCCCAGTGGCTGCCCTCGTTGGCATAGACGTTGCCCGAGGAGGAGGTGTAGAGGGTGGCGCCGTCGCCGCGGACACCGCTGTAGGCGAAGTTGCCGGTGATGTGGCTGGTGAGGCAGCCGGCCATCGCGAAGTCCAGCTTGTAGCCGTTGGCGTGGCTGTAGGTACCGGCGGCGTGGCCGGTCTCGGTGCCTCCGGTGATGGTCAGGCCGCAGCCGCCCACGGCGTGCTTGAGCGCGACGGCGCCGTCCGCCGAGGCGCGGCGCAGGCCGTCGAAGGAGGTGCAGCTGCTGCTGTTGCGGTTGGAGCAGTTGCCGGAGGAGGACCAGGTGATGCCCGCGGAGGAGAGCAGCGAGGCCGCCTGGGACTGGCTGAGCAGGTCGCCGCCGTTGCCGCCGCCGGTGCTGCCGCCGCCGGAGACCAGGGCGGACCAGGTGGCGGGGCCGACGATGCCGTCCACCGGGCTCAGACCCGCGGACTGCTGGAAGCCGCGCACCGAGGAGTCGGTGCCGACCCCGAAGGCGCCGTCCACGGCGAGGTTGGCGCCGCGGGCGTTCAGCTGGACCTGGAGCGCCTTGACAGCGTCGCCGTTGTCGCCCTGGCGGACGGTGACGATCAGCTTCGGCCAGGTGGCGCCGCCGACGACGCCGTCCACCGGGCTGAGGCCGTTGGCGCTCTGGAAGCTCTTGACCTTGGCCTCGGTCGCGGGGCCGAACGCGCCGTCGGCGCCGGTGGCGTAGCCGCGGGCGTTCAGCAGGTACTGGACGATGGACACCTTGGCGCCCTGGTCGCCGCTGCGGACGACGGGCCAGCTCGCGGCGTGGGCGGCGGGGACGGACAGCACGGCTGCCAGGAGGGCGGCGAAGACCGCGGCCGCTGCGGCCGGGAAGCGCTTCACGGAAGTTCCTCACTTCTGCTGAGAGGACGAGGGGAGGGGAGGAGGGAATGAAGGGGAGGAGGGAACGAAGGGGCCGGGGCGGCGCCGTCGGCGGGCCGCCCCGGGAACGGGCGGGCTACCAGGTCGGCAGGTTCTCCCAGCAGGTGTTGCCCCAGTCGTGCTCGTGGTGGACGATCACCTCGAGCAGCTGGGAGCCGGTCTGGACGCCGACCACCCCGTCCACGTCGAGGTGGTTGGCCTTCTGGAACTGGCGCACGGCGCTCTCGGTACGGGCGCCCCAGATGCCGTCGGCCTGGAGGCCGGAGTGCAGGGAGGCGTTCAGCGCGAGCTGCACGCACTTGACGCCGGTGCCGCGGTCGCCGTAGGCGATCTCGCCGGCCGAGGGCCGCGCGCTGGCGGTGCCCGCCAGGACGGTGACGGCGACGGCGGCGGTGGCCGTCACGACGGCGGCGCGCTTGACGAGCGGGAACAGGGGCATGTCGGGACTCCTGGGAGACGTGGGTGAGGACGGCCGCAACGACCGTCGGCAGCCGACACTAGGGCGTGTCTCATAATTGATCTTGTGGTGGGTCGAGGAGAGATAACGGACGCTGCGTGGTCTCGCATAGAGCCGTTGCTGCCGCAGCGGGACGGCGCTGGGCGTCCTTGGCGGGATCACCGCCAGGTGGTGAACGGTGTGCTGTGGCGACTGCGCACGGGTGCCCCCTGGCGTGATCTGCCCGAACGGTACGGCCCGTGGCAGACCGTCTACCGGCGCTTCGCCCAGTGGGAGAAGGACGGCACGTGGGCCGCGCTCCTGCGAGAAGTCCAGGTCCGCAACGACGCGGTGGGGACCGTGGAGTGGACCATCTCGATCGATTCCACCGCCGCGAGGGCCCACCAGCACGCGGCTGGGGCCCGCAAAAAGGGGATCAACCCGAGGACGAATCGGATGATCCGGCAGCAGTTGCGCGCCGCGAGGCGCTCGGCCGGTCCCGGGGCGGGCTGACCACCAAAATCCACCTGGCGGTCGACGGCCGGGGCCTGCCGCTGTCGATCGTGCTGAGCACGGGCAACACGGCCGACTGCACGATGCTGCCCGCCGTCCTCGACGCGATCAGCGTTCCACGTGTCGGGGCCGGGCGGCCGAGGACCAGGCCCGACCGGGTCGTGGCCGACAAGGCGTACTCCTCCCGGAAGATCCGCGCCCTGCTGCGGCGCCGACGGATCAAGGCGACCATCCCCGAACGACGGGACCAGATCGCCGGTCGCGCCCGCCGCGCAAGCCGCGGCGGGCGCCCACCAGCCTTCGACAAGGCCGCCTACAAGGGGCGGAACGTGGTCGAGCGGTGCTTCGCCAAGCTGAAGCAGTTCCGGGCAGTGGCAACCAGGTTCGACAAACTGGCCAACCGCTACCGAGCGGGCGTCGTCCTCGCCTCACTGATCCTGTGGCTGCGAGCCGAGGAGCAATGATCCCCGCCAAGATCAATTACGAGACACGGCCTAGGAAGCCCCGGGGCTGTCCCGCGAAGGTTTCGCGTCCCTGGGACGCCCTCCCTCGGGGGCGCGCCGGCCGGGGACGGAGGCGGAGCCGTCGCGCCTGGTCAGGCGTGCTGCGCGCCGGCTCCGCAGCGCGGGCGGCGACGGCGTCCCACCGCGCCGCTCCGAGGTCCGGGTTGTCTCAACCTGGGTGGTCCCGGTGTCTCAAACCGCAGCTCAGGGCGGTGGCATACGTCGTACCCGTCCCAACATCCGCAAGATCGTGGATCTTCGTCCCGGGGATGTCGGACAGTGGATCCAGCCGTAGCACGCGACCCGGGGTGGGCCGTGCTGCGGGAGGGCGCACCGCGGGGGCGGGGGGCTCGGCCGCCGGGAGACCGGTACGGCCCGTGGGGACCGGCCGGCGGGAGTCGCGGCACGGCACCCGGCTCCGTCGCGCGTCCTCGATCGCACAACGGAACGACCAGGGGGAAACACATGATGGACCACGTTCTTCTGTCCGGCGGCGCGTCGAAGGACCCCGCCGACCGGCTCTCCGAGGAGCTCCGGTCACTGAAGTCCGCGTCCGGTCTGACCTACGCCCGGATCAGTGAGCACACCCACTACGCGAAGTCCTCGTGGGAGCGGTGGGTGAACGGCAAGCAGTTCCCGCCGCGTGACGCCGTCGAGCGGATCGCCGTCGTCTGCCGGGCCGACGAACAGCGCCTGCTGGAGCTGTGGACCCTGGCGGAGGCCCGCCGCACAGCGCCCGCCGCGCCGGTCGCGGCCGGGCGCCCCGGTGTGCCCGGCGAGGGGGACGCCGCCTCGCAGGACCGCCGGCAGATGGCCCTGTGGTCGCTGACCGTGCTGGCACTGGCCCTGACGGCGGGTCTGGCGCGGTCCGTCGCCCAGGGACGGGAGCTGCGCCGCGGCACCCTTCCCGGCGGCGGCGTGTAGGCGGGTACGACAAAGGCAGGGCCCCACCCCGCCCGGCGGTTTCTAGGGGTCGTTGCAACACGTGGTCGGTTGTCTAGGTGTACTGACCCGTGAGGTTGGGAACGCGGCTGGCGGGTGGCTTGCCTGCGAGTGCGGTGTGTCCGCGGTGGTGATTGTAGGTGTGCAGCCAGGCGGGGTAGGCGTCGCGGCGCTCCTGCTCGCTGCGGTAGGGCTGGGCGTAGGCCCATTCGTCGAGCAGGGTGCGGTTGAAGCGTTCGACCTTGCCGTTGGTCTGTGGCCGGTAGGGGCGGGTGCGTTTGTGCGCGATGCCCTCGGCGGCGAGGGCATCGCGCCAGGCGTGTGACTTGTAGCAGGAGCCGTTGTCGGTCAGCACGCGCTGGACGGTGATTCCGGCCCGGGCGAAGAAGGCGTTCGCCCGGGCCCAGAACGCCGTGGCGGTGTCCTTGCGCTCGTCGGGCAGGATCTCGCTGTAGGCCAGGCGGGAGTGGTCGTCGACGGCGTTGTGGAGGTAGCTGTAGCCGGCTCCGGAGCGGTTCTTGCGGCCTGCCTGGCGTCCGAGGGCCTGGTGGCCTCCGCCGTCGGGGATGTTGCCGAGCTTCTTGATGTCGACGTGGACCAACTCGCCTGGTGCGCAGTGCTCGTAGCGTCGGATGACGCGGCCGGTGGTGCGGTCGAGGTGGGCCAGGCGGGCGAGGCGGTAGCGGGTCAGGACGCGGTGCACGGTGGCCGGGTTGAGCCGCAGCAGGTAGGCGATGCGGGCGGGTCCCCAGCGCCGGAGGACGCGGACCTTGATGATCCGCCGCTCGGTGCGGGTCGGGGTCTGCCAGGGGCTGCGGTGCGGGCGCGAGGACCGGTCCGCCATGCCGGCCTCGCCGAGAGCGCGGTAGCGGTCGGCCCAGCGCTTGGCCGTGGTGGGCGAGACCTGGAAGCGCTCGGCGGCCCGCCGCAGCGGCCAGCCGTCCTCGACCACGCAGCGGGCAAGGCGCAGGCGTCCGGTCTCGGTCAGCGGTGCGTTACGGTGTGGCATGAGGGCCTTTCTGGCGCTGGGGTAGATGTCGCAATCCACACCTGGCCAGAAGGCCCTCACTCATTTCAAGATCACCGCACCGTGAACCCCGTCACCAACCTCCGTGGTCAGTACATCTAGGCCGCGAGCAGTTTATGCAGGCGCTCGGCTGGGGTTTCCCAGCCGAGCGTTTTGCGTGGGCGGCCGTTGAGTTCGGCGGCGACGGCGGCCAGCTGTTCGGGGCTGTGGGCGGACAGGTCGGTGCCCTTGGGGAAGTACTGCCGCAGCAGGCCGTTCGTGTTCTCGTTCGAACCGCGCTGCCAGGGACTGGCGGGATCGCAGAAGTAGACCGGGATGTCGGTGGCCAGGGTGAACGAGCCGTGGGCGGCCATCTCGGAGCCCTGGTCCCAGGTCAGCGAGCGCACCAGGTGGCCGGGCAGGGTCTGGACGATGGTCACCAGGGCGTCGCGGACCTGCTCGGCGGTTCGGCCCTCGGCCAGGTGCAGGAGCATCACATAGCGGGTCGCGCGCTCGACCAGGGTGCCGATCGCGGATCCGCCGTCCTTGCCGATGATCAGGTCGCCCTCCCAGTGGCCGGGCACCGCCCGGTCCTCGACCTCGGCGGGGCGCTCGCTGATCATGACCATCGGGGTGACGAACCGCGGCTGGCGGCAGGCCGCTTGGCGGTGCGACTTGCGCCGGGCGCGTCCGGTCCGCAGGGCGGCGGCCAGTTCCCGGCGCAGTTCGCCGCGGCCTTGGACGTAGAGGGCCTGGTAGACCGTCTCGTGGACCACGTGCATCTCCGGTCGATCGGGAAACTGTGCACGCAGAGCCTGGCAGATCTGCTCCGGACTCCACTTCCTGCCCAGATGATGCTGAATGAAGTCCCGCAGTTCGGGGTTCTGGCCGATCTTGCCGGGCTTGGGTCGGGGCCGGCGGGCATCGGCCCGGGCCTGTGCGGCGTGCGGCCGGTATTGGCCGTTGACCGGGTGGCGGTTGCGCGCGATCTCGCGGCTGATCGTGGAGGGGCTGCGACCGAGCTCGGCGGCGATCTTGCGGATGGCGACCTTCTCCCGCAGCCGGTCTGCTATGTGGATGCGGTCGGCCTCGCGCAGGTACCGGGACGGACCGGAAGGCGGCACCTCCACATGGATGGGAGGTACCGCCTTCCTCTGCCCACCGGGCGAGTGATGGCCATTACGCCACTTCTTGCCGGTCCGGACGTTGACGCCGACGATCCGGCAGGCTTCCGTACTGCTGTAGCCCTGCTGCATGAGCCGGAAGTATGCCTCCCGCTCAGCGGTCAGTTTCCTGGTCCCCTGAGGCTTCCGGTCCTTGCGGATCTCGAAGTCCATCGCATCCCCTGAGCTGGGGTGTTGCAACGACTCCTAGAACCCAAGGCCCGGGGTGGGGCCCTGCCCTCGTGCCGATCAGTACCAGTTGTGGGACTGCCAGAAGCTCCACGCCGAGCACGGGTCCCCGTAGCGCGACTTGATGTAGTTCAGGCCCCAGCTGAGCTGGGTGGCCGGGTTGGTCTGCCAGTCGGACCCGGCGGACGCCATCTTGGTGGCGGGCAGCGCCTGCGGTATCCCGTACGCGCCGGAGGAGGGGTTGGTCGCGTAGACCTTCCAGCCGCTCTCGTGGGTGTAGATCTGCTCCAGGCAGCCGAACTGCCCGCTCACGCTCCAGCCGAGGGCGGGGAACTTCCACTGCGCGGTGATCCGCACCGTCCGGGCGACCCCCATCGCGTTCATGGTCGCGGGGCCGGCGATGCCGTCGGAGCCCAGCCCGTGCGCCCGCTGCCAGGCGGCGACGGAGGAGGTCGTCCCCGCGCCGTAGGCCCCGTCGGCGCCGGAGCCGGCCGCGCGCTGGACCTCGGCGACCTTGTTGTGGAGGGCGAGTTCGGTCCTGGGGCCGTACGCGCCGTCCTCGTCGAGCCCGTTGTCGCGCTGGAAGCCGCGGACGGCGGCGGTGGTGGCCGGGCCGTAGTCGCCGTCGACGCCGCCGCTCGCCAGGTAGCCGATCCCGACCAGGTTGCGCTGGATCCAGGTGGTCGAGTCGACGGCCTGCGCCTGTGCGGGCAGCAGGGCGAAGGCGACGAGTGCGAGCACGGCCGCGGCGAGGCCGCGCAGGGCTGCGATGTTTTTCACGGTCATCCCTTCCGGTGCGCCTGTCGGACGATCAGGCGGTGCCGCCCACTCTCGGCCCGGGTACCGGCGTCCCACCACGGTCCCCGGCGGTCCGGGGACGTCCCGCGACGGCCCGGGCCGACCGTTCGTGACGGACGCGGCGTCATGGGCCCTGCGAAGCAGGCGGCTTCATTCGTTGTGCGACGGACGCGGCGCCGCTCCCCGTACGACGCACAGCGGCGCCGCCCGCGGTGACCTGGACCGGGGGCGGCGCCGGAGCCGTACGGCATCGGGCACCGGGTGTCAGGCGTCAGGCGACCAGCCGGCTCCAGGTCCGGGTGTCGACCACGCCGTCGGCGGGCAGCGAGGCCGAGCTCTGGAAGGACGCCACCCCGGACTGCGTGCCGGGGCCGAAGGCACCGTCGACCGCCACCGTGATGCCGTGCGCGACCAACTGGCTCTGCACGGCGGTCACCGCGCTGCCCGAGGCCCCGCGCGCCAGCGGCGCGACCGCCTGGCTCCACGTCTGGTTGCCCGCGACGCCGTCCGCCGAGGAGTGCACCGTGTTCTGGAAGGCCGTGACGGCGGTGCGGGTGGCGGGGCCGAACGAACCGTCCACGGTCAGCGAGGCGCCCCGCTGCACCAGCAGGTACTGCAGGGTCTTCACCCGCTCGCCCGAGGCGCCGCTGCTCAGCACCGGCCACACCGGGCCGGTCGGGTCCCCGCCGATCTGGGCGGCGACGTCGCGGCGCAGCTGCGGAATCAGCGCGTACAGGCGGTCGCCGGGGCACTCGGTGGTGTTGAAGTCGCGGTGCCCGTAGATCTGGTAGGCCCGCAGCCCGTACTGGCGGCAGATGTGGGTGATGAGGGTGACCAGCGCCGCGTACTGCTCGCTGCGCGGGTCGACGGTGCTGTAGGTGCCCTCGTTCTCGATGCCGATCGCCACCGTGTTCTGCCCTGTGCAGTGGGCGGACTCCACGTGCTGGGTGCCGCCGGCCAGGGTGGACAGGCTGTTGTGCCGGCCCTCCGTGATGTACGCGCCCCGGCTGACGGTGAAGTGCTGGCCGGTGTCGATCCAGCCCTCGCTGTCCATCTGGTAGGTCTGCATCGACCTGGCCAGCGAGAACGCGGCGGCCTGCGAGTAGTTGGTGACGTTGGCGGTCGCGGTGTGGTGCACGATCACCTTGTCCGGCGCGCCGGGCAGGATGTTGAGCGCGCCGGACGCGGGCCGGGCGCCCCAGGCGGCCGTGGAGGCGATCGCCGGGCCGGTGGCGGCGTGCGCCGTCCCGGAGGTGAGCGCGCCGGAGAACAGCGCGCCGGTGCCGAGCGCGAAGGCGCCGGCGAGGACCTGGCGGCGGCCGGGGTGGGCGGGGGTGGGGTCGGTGGTCATGGCGAGGGCTACCTGTTCCTTCGGAGGGGGAGCGAGAGGGGCGGGAGGTCCGCGGGCGCGGCGGAGCACCGCTGCCCCCGCGCCTGCTGTGACGGCACGAGGGCAGCGGTGGGGCCGACCGGATCCGGCGGACGGACGGTTCCGGCGGTCCGACGGTCCGGGCGGGTCGTCAGGGCGGGGCGCCCGGACGGGTCGTCAGGGCGTTCGTCCGGAAGGGTCGTCCGGGCCGCGGGATCAGTAGGTGGTGGGGATGACCGTGGGGCAGAACTCGATCTGGACCAGGTTGCCCGAGGGCTTGAGGTAGCCGTAGTAGAGGGCGTCGCCGGTCTTCGGGCCGACGATGCCGTCGGCCGAGAGGCCCCGGTTGTGCTGGAAGTCGGTCAGTGCCGCGTAGGTCGCGTTGCCGTACTGGCCGTCGACCTCGATGTTGTACCCCGCGTTGCGCAGGCCCTGCTGCACGCAGGAGACCGCGGAGCTGTGCTGGCCGGGCTTGACGTACGGGACACCCCGGTCGGCGTGCGCGACGCCGGCGAGCGAGGTGACGGCGACGGCGACGGCGCCGAGGGTGACGGCTCCGCGCCGGACCACGTTCTTGATCATGGAAGGTTCCCCCATCTCGGAAAGCGGTCACGGGCCGCCCCGGCGGGACGCCCCCGGGTCTGCGGTCCGTGACTCGGACACGGCCCATGCTCGGCGCCGCGCCACCCGTCCCACCAGAGCCTTCCCGTCCCTGGGACGCCCCGGACCGGCCGGGGGAGAGCGGCCGGGGCGTCCCCCCTGGTCCCGCCCCCGGCCTGCCCTCTCCGTCCCCTTCCCGGCCCCGTCCCGGTCCCCGGCGTGGGACGCCGCCGCGCCCCGCCGGGGACCGGGACGCGCGACCGACCCGTCCACGGTCCCGCCGTGGGCCGGACCGGCCGGGACTCGCACCCGCAGGCCCGGTGCCGGGGTCCGGGGCCTCGACGCCGTCGGAAGCGGTGGGCCGTCGGCGGTGGAGGCCGCCCGGCCCCGAAGGGCTGACGGCATGTTCCTGACGATCACAACCCTGGACCCCGCCGGAGGCGGGCCAGTACGGTGGGCGCGCCGCTGGGAGCCCGCCCTGAGTGCCTTCGGGCCGGCCCTTCCCGGGTTGCTCGACCGCGCGCGCCGCGGCGACGGCAAGAGCTGACCAGCGCTCAGAGTTCCACAACACCGGGACGCTCGACAGGGCCCGCCCCGGTGTCATGGCAGGTTCACGAGGGGGGATCGACAATGGCGTCGGCGGACACGTTCGGGACCGGCCCGGTGCATCGGGCGTTCGAGGAAACGGCGGGACGGACTCCGGACAGGATCGCCGTGCTGGCCGGCACGGTCCGGACCACCTACGCGGAGCTCGACCGGCGGGCCGGAGCGGTGGCCCGTGAACTGCGCCGGCTGGGGGTCGGGCGGGGTTCACTGGTCGGCGTGTGCCTGGACCGGGACGAATGGCTGCTCCCCGCACTGCTGGGAGTATGGAAGGCCGGCGCGGCCTACGTGCCGTTGGACCCGGCGTACCCGGCGAGCCGGTCGGAGTACATCGCCGCGGACGCCGGGATCTCACAGCTGATCACCTCGGCGGCCGTCCTCCGGCGCTGCGGCGACGTCCTCCGCGCCACCGGCGACGGCCTGTTGCTGGTCGAGACGGTCGGCCCGGGTACCGATGAGCAGACCGGCCTCGATCCTGCCGACGACAGCGGCCCGACGGACGCCGCCTACGTGATGTACACCTCCGGCTCCACCGGACGGCCCAAGGGCGTGGTGGTCGAGCACCGCAACGTGGCCGCCCTGCTGCGCTGGGAGTCGACCGTGTACTCGCCCGACGAACTCCGCGGGATGCTGGCCGCTACCTCGGTCTGCTTCGACCCCTCGGTGACGCAGCTGTTCCTCCCGCTGCTCCGCGGCGGGACGGTGATCCTCGCCGAGAACCTGCTCGCCCTGTCCTCCCTTCCCGCACGGGACCGGGTCACCACCGTCTACGGAACGCCGTCCGCGCTGGCCGCGCTGATACGCGAGCCCCTGCCGCCGGGCGTGCGCACCGTCCGCGCGGGCGGCGAACCGCTCACCCGGGCCCTGGCGGACCGGATCCACGCCAACCCCGGTGTCCGCAGGGTCGTCCAGAGCTACGGCCCGACCGAGTGCACCGTGAGCTGCGTGACGCACGAGGTGCCCGCGGACGGGCGGGCCGAGCCGCCGATCGGGTCGCCCTACGCGGGGAGCGGGCTCTCGGTGCGCGACCGCGCCGGGAACCCGCTGGGCGACGGCGAGACCGGGGAACTCTGGGTGTCCGGTCCACTGGTCGCCCGGGGCTACCTGGCCAGGCCGGAACTGACGGCCGAACGGTTCGTCACGGACGCCGCCGGAATCCGGCACTACCGGACCGGCGACCTGGTGCGACGCGTCGACGGGCTCCACCACTTCGCCGGGCGGACCGACGACCAGGTGAAGGTCCGCGGCTTCCGGATCGAGCTGGGCGAGGTCGAGGCGACGCTCGCGGGACACCCGGCCGTCCGGCACGCCGCGGCACTGGCCCCGGCCGACCAGGACGGCACCCGACTCCTCCTGGCCTACGCCGAGTCGGCCGACCGGACGCTCACCGGGGCGCGGCTCCGCACCTGGCTGCGGGACCGGCTGCCGGACCACCTGGTCCCCTCCCGGATCGCCGTCCTCGACCGACTGCCCCTCGGACCGACCGGCAAGACCGATCGCGCCGCGCTGGCCGAGATCGGATTCGGCCGCACGGCCGACACCGAGTACGCCGCCCCGCGCACCGACACCGAGCAGCGGATCGCGGAGACCGTCGCCGGTGCCCTCGGCCTGGACCCGGCGGAGGTCGGCATCCACGACGACTTCGGGGCACTCGGCGGGCATTCGCTGGCCGCCGCCCGCGTCTGCGCCGTCCTGGGCCGCGACTTCGGCACCGCCGTGTCGCTGACGGAGTTCCTCGCCGCGCCCACCGTCGCCGGACTCGCCCCGCTGCTGCGGGCCGGCTCGGCCGACCGATCGGGCCACGCGCCCGAGCCCGCGCTGGTCCGTCACCCCGGACGGGACAGCTACCCGCTGACGGCCGCGCAGCAGGGCATGTGGCTGCTGCGGCAGATCGGTCCCGGCGGGCGCGCCACCACCATCGCCTTCCGGCTGCGCCTGCGCGGACTGCCGGGCCCGGCGCGGCTGCGGGCCGCGTTGGACGCGGTGGTCGAGCGGCACGAGGTGCTGCGCAGCGTCGTGCTGACCGGTGCTGCGGGGGATGCCCCCGGTCGGGCGGGCGACGAGGAACCGGTCGCCTCGGTCCGGCCGCCGGCCCCGGTGCCGTTCGAGGAACACGACCTCAGGGGAGTGTCCGGGGCGGAACAGGCGAAGCAGGCGGCCGAGTTGACGCGCGAGGCCGCCGGCCACGTGTTCGACCTCGCCGCCGAGACACCGCTCCTGCGGGCCGCACTGCTCCGGCTGGACGAGGACGACGCCGAACTGGTCGTCGTGACCGACCATGTGGCGTTCGACGGCTGGTCGATCGGCGTACTGATGTCGGAACTGGTCGGCAGCCTGGCGGGCGGGGCGGAGGACGGTCCGGGCAACGGCGCCGGCCTCGCGCCGCCGCCCGTCCAGGTCGGCGACATCGCGCTGCACGAGCGCGCGCTCACCGCCCGGCCCGAGCGGCTGGAGGAGCTGCGGGCCTTCTGGGCGCGGGAGTTGGCGGACGCCGTCCCGCCGCACGACCTCCTCCCCGCTGCGCACCCGGGTTCCGGGAGGCCGGGCGGCGAACGGCTGGCCCGTCCGCTCGACGCCGGGACGGCGGCCGTGCTGCGCGAGCTCGCGGCCGACTGCGGTTCCACTCCGTTCGCGATGTTCCTGACCGCGCTCGGCGTGCTGGTCGCCGGCCTCACCGGCCGGTCCGACGTCGTCCTCGGCGCGGCCGTGGCGCACCGGGCGCACCCCGAGCTTGAGGCGGTCGTCGGGCCACTGATCGGGATCAGCCCGATCAGACTGGGGCTGGCGGAGGGGGAGTCCTTCCGGAGCGCCGTCGGCCGTGCCGCCGCCACCACCGCCCGCGTCATGGACCATCCGGGGTTCACCGTGCAGGAGGCCTTCGAGGCGGCCGGCATCGAACACCCCCGGGGCACGATGGGCACCCCGGTCGTGCTCTCGCTCCAGCCGGCCGGCCTTCCGGTGGCGGTGGAGCAGGACGGCGTCCGGCTGGAACTGCTCGGCGAGACGACCGACGGCGGGGCGCAGGCACCGCTGACAGTGTTCGTCAACGAGACGGTGCGGGGGCCCGAGCTCCGGATCGCGTACGACACGGACCGGTTCGCCCCGGCCGACGCGGAGGCGTTCGCCGACCGGCTGCTCCGGATCCTGTGCGCCGCGGCGGCCGATCCGGACCTTCCGCTGTCGGCCCTGGAGCTGGTGAGCCCGGCGGAGCGGGCCGAACTGCTCGCCGCCGGCACCGGAGCCCCGCTGCCGGCCGACGGCCCGCCGACCGTGGTGGCGGCCGTGCTCGACCAGGCCGCCCGGCGGTCGACCGAGGTGGCCACCTGCGACGCGGCCGGTGGACTCAGTTACGCGGAACTGGCCGAGCGGTCCCGGAGGGTGGCCGAGGCCCTGCTCGCGGCATCGACGGCAACGGCATCGGCGACCGCGACCGTGACGGCGACGGCAACGGGGTTCGAGCCCGAGGCGGGACCGGCGGGGTCGTTCACCGTCGGGGTCTGCCTGCCTCGCGACCGCTACCTCCCCGCGGCCCTGCTCGGCGTCCTGCGCGCCGGTGCCGCCTACGTCCCCCTGGAACCGGACCAGCCCGTCGAACGGCTGCGCGCCCAACTCGCCGACTCCGGCGCGACCGTCGTCGTCGCCGCCGGGCAGACCCTCGCGCTCGCCGCCGAACTGGCCGAGGCGGTCGGTGCCGGCGTCCTCGATCTGGGCGGCGCGGGCAGCCCCGGGCCCGTGTGGGTGCACTTTGCAAAGTGCGCAGCGCACTTTGCAAAGTCGTCGGGGACTTTGCAAAGTGCATCCGCGGAGCCGGTGGAGCTGCCCGACCCGGCCCCCGAGGGGCTGGCCTATGTGCTGTACACCTCCGGTTCGACCGGCCTGCCCAAGGGTGTCGAGGTCACCCACGCGAACCTGGCGGCCTTCGTGGCCGCGATGCGGATCACGCCGGGAATCCGGCCCGGCGACGTCATGCTGGGGCTCACCTCGCCGGCCTTCGACGTGTTCGGGTTCGAACTCTGGGTCGGCCTGTCCTGCGGGCTCCGGCTCGCGATGCTGGACCGCGAGGCCGCGGTGGACGGCTATGCCGTCGCGCGGTTCATCGACCGGGCCGGGGTGACGTTGATGACCGCCACGCCGACGACGCTCCGGATGCTGGTCGCCGCCCGGTGGTCGGCGCCGGGGGTGCGCGTCGTCAGCGTCGGCGAGCCGATGGACCCCGCCCTGGCAGGCGAACTCCTCTCCCGCACAGGCGAATTGTGGAACGCCTACGGGCCCACCGAGAGCACGGTCTACTCGACCGTGGCCCGGGTGGGGACACCCGTCGGTGAGGCGGTGCCGATCGGCCGCCCGCTCGCCGGGGAGAGGGCCTATGTGCTGGACGCCATGGGCAGGTTGGTGCCGCCGGGAGTGACCGGGGAGCTGTGGATCGGCGGTGCGGGCGTCGCCAGGGGCTACCGGAACCGGCCCGACGCGACCGCTACCGCGTTCGAGGCGGACCCGTTCGTCTCGGACCCGTTCGTCGCGGATCCGCTCGCACCCGGCGGGCGGCGTTACCGGACCGGCGATCTGGCCCGCTGGCGGCCGTGGGGGTCCGCCGGACCGGAGGCCGGGGGAGCCGGGGGAGCCGGGGGAGGCACCCTCGAATTCCGGGGCCGCCGCGACCAGCAGGTGAAGCTGCGCGGCCACCGCGTCGAACTCGGCGAGATCGAGACCGCCCTGCGCACCGAACCGGCGGTGGTGGACGCGGCCGTCGTGCTGCTCGGCGCCGGGGCGGACGCCCACCTGGTCGGCTACCTCGCGCTGGGTCCCTCGGCGGCGACCGCCTTCACCACGCCCGGGGTCGAGGAGCGCCTGCGCACCCGCGTCCCGGACCACATGGTGCCCCGGCGGTGGGTCGTGCTCGTCGCCCTGCCCCTGACGGCCTCGGGCAAGGTCAACCGGACCGCCCTCCCCGCGCCCGGTCCGGACTCCGGCCGTGCTGCACCCGGCCGCGACCGGATCCCCCCGCGCACCGATGCCGAGCTGCTGGCGGCCGAGGTGTGGGAGGCGGTGCTCGGTGTCGCCGACGTCGGCGCCCACGACGACTTCTTCGCACTCGGCGGGCATTCGCTGGCGGCCACCCGGGTCACGGGCCGGCTGATGGCGGCGCTGGACCTCGCCGTGCCGGTTCGGCTGCTGTTCGAGCACCCGGTGCTGGCCGACTTCGCCGCCGGGCTGGAGGCGCTGCTGCTGGCCGACCTGGTCGCAACGGCCGGTCCCACCGACTCGTCCGACCTCGCCACCCCCGCCTCCCACCCCGCCGGCGGTGCCGCATGACCGAGGTGTCCGCCGAGCGGCGGGACTCCCAGGAACCCCGGCTCGCCGACGCCCTGCGGGCCCGGCTGGCCTCGGCCCGCCGCACCGCCGCCCGCAGCACCCCGGCGATACCCGCCCGGCCGGACGGCGACGCCCCGGCCCCGCTGTCGGCCGCACAGGCACGGCTGTGGTTCCTCACCCAGCTGGATCCGGAGAGCACCGCCTACCGGATCCCGGTCGCGCTGCACCTGGACGGACCGCTGGACCGCGCCGCACTGCTGGGGGCGGTGCGGGACCTCGCCGAACGGCACCAGGTCCTGCGGAGCCTGATCGTCGAGACCGACGGCGAACCGATGACCGTGACCGGCCCGGCGGACGTGGTGCCGCTGACCGAGGTCGACCTGACCGGGCCGGGCGGGCGGGAGTCGCTCGACCGCCGCCTCCGGGAGGACCTGCGCAGGCCGTTCGACCTGGCTTCGGAACCGCCCCTGCGGGCGATGCTGCTCCGGCTCGGCACCGATGAGCACGTGCTGGCGCTGACGGTCCACCACATCGCCTTCGACGCCTGGTCGAGGACGCTGGCGGTGGCGGAACTGGCGGCACTCTACGCGGCCCGGCTCGGGTCGGCCGGGCCTCCCGCACCGCCGCCGGTCCAGTACGCGGACTACGCGCACTGGCTCTCCCGACGGCCCGAGGAGGGGGACCGCGCGGAGGCCGACCTGAGCTGGTGGGTCCGTGCGCTGTCCGGCCTGGAGCCGGTCCTCGACCTGCCCACCGACCGGCCCCGCCCACCGGTCGCGGACCGGACGGGCGCGGAACTGCCGGTGGTCCTGCCCCCCGCGCTGACCGCCAAGGTGCGCGGGCGGGCCGCCGAGCTCGGCTGCACGCCGTTCATGGTGCTGCTCGCGGTCTGGCAGGAGCTGCTCGCCCGGCTGTCGGGCGTCGACGACGTGCCGGTCGGCGTGCCCGAGGCGGGACGACGGCATCCCGACACCGAGCGTGTGATCGGCTTCTTCATCAACACCCTGACCATGCGGACCGACCTGTCGGGCGCCCCGACCGGCCGGGAACTGCTGCACCGGGTGCGCGACGCGGCGCTGGAGGCCTTCGCCCGCACCGAGGTCCCGTTCGAACGGATCGTGGACCGGCTGCGCCCGGCGCGCGACCTCTCCACCACGCCGATCTTCCAGGTCCTCCTCAACGTGATCGACACCCCGGCGGCGGTGCCGAGCTTCCCGGGCCTGGCGGCGAGGGTCTTCGCACCACCGGCGACAACGGCCAAGTTCGACCTGAACCTGGCGTTCACGGCCACCTCGCCGAGCGGCCCGGGCGACCCGGGCGACGCCCGCAGCACCGGCGACACCCACGCGACCGGCGACACCTACGCGACCGGCGACACCTACCAGGGGTCGCTGATCTACCGCACCGACCTCTTCGAGCAGCACACCGCGCGGCGGATCACCGAGTGGTACACGGTCCTGCTGGACGGCGTGCTGTCCGATCTCGACCGCCCCGTGCGCGAGGTGGCGCTCGAACCGGTGGACGGACCGCTGCTGTCCGGGCCGCGTCGGGAGTTCGACCTCACCCGGCCGCTGCACAGCCTGGTCGAGCGCTGGGCGGCCGAACGGCCCGAGGCGACGGCGGCCGTGGGCCCCGACGGCGAACTCACCTACGGACAGCTGGAGCGGCGGGCGAACCGGCTCGCGCACCGGCTGCTCGCGGCCGGGGTCGGACCGCACGACCCGGTCGCCGTCCTGACCGACCGTCGGACACCGCTCGTGGTCGCCCTGCTCGCCACGCTCAAGGCCGGCGCGGTCTACCTGCCGCTCGACCCGGCCTACCCGGACGACCGGCTGGCCGACATCCTGTCGACGGCGGGCGCGCGGATCGTCCTGGCGGAGCGGGAGTTCGCCGGGCGCGGCCCGGGCCCGGCCGGCGCAGCTCCGGAGCTGCTGGTCCTCGACGGTCACTCCGCTCCGGACGCACCACCGGACCACCCCGACAGCACGGCACCGGGGGTGGTCGTCGATCCGGACGCACCGGCCTACCTGATCTTCACCTCGGGCTCGACCGGCCGTCCCAAGGGCGTCACGGTCGAGCACCGCCAGATCACCCACTATCTGCACGCCGTGGCGGAGCGGCTGGCCGGCTGCGAGGTCGCGGGAGGCTCGTTCGCCCTGGTGTCGACCCATGCGGCGGACCTCGGCCTGACCAACCTGTTCGGGGCGCTGACCACCGGCGGCACGGTGCACCTGGTGGACCGCGAGGTGGCGACCGACCCGGAGGCGTACGGGGAGTACCTGGCGGCGCACCCGGTCGACGCGGTCAAAATGGTGCCCAGCCACCTGGAACTGCTCGCCGCCCACGGGGATCTCGGTCGCGTGCTGCCGCGCAAGCTGCTCGTCCTCGCGGGCGAGGCCTGCTCGTGGGACCTGGTGGCCCGAATCCGTTCCGCGCGGCCCGAGTTGGCCGTGCAGGTGCACTACGGCCCCACCGAGACCACGGTGTCCGTGCTCGGCAACGCCGTGGAGGAGACCCCGCCGGGTAGGCGTTCGGGGACGGTCCCGATCGGCCGGCCACTGGCCGACGTGGACTGCTGGGTGGTCGACCCCGACGGCCGGCCGCTGCCCGCCGGGGTGCCCGGCGAGCTGTGGATCGGCGGGCCGAGCGTGGCGCGCGGCTACTTCGGCCGCCCCGATCTGACCGACGAGCGTTTCGTCCCCGACCCGGTGACCGGCAAGGTGCGGTGCTACCGCTCCGGGGACCGGGTCCGGCTGAACGGGGCCGGGCTGTTCGAGTTCCTCGGGCGGGTCGACGACCAGGTCAAGATCCGCGGCTTCCGGGTGGAACCGGGCGAGGTGGCCACGGCGCTGCGGGAACTGCCGGAACTCGCCGAGGCGGTGGTCCTCCCGGTCGGCGAGGCCCACGCCGCAAGGCTCACCGCCTGGGTGACTCCTGCGGTGCCCGGCTCCGCCGTGGACGTCGCCCGCGTGCGCACGGCCCTGCGCGGGCGACTGCCCGACTACATGGTGCCCCCGGCGATCGTCGTGCTCCCCGCGCTGCCGCTGAACCCGAACGGGAAGGTGGACAGGTCCGCCCTGCCCGCACCCGAACCGGCGGCGAGCACCGGGCACACCGCCCCGAGCACGCCGACCGAACTGCGCGTCGCCCGGGCCTGGGCACTGGTCCTCGAACCGGGCGCGGCCGACGGCACGGGCGCCCGAGTCGGCACCGGCACCGACACCCACTCCCATATCGGTATCGACGACGACTTCTTCGCCCTGGGCGGCGACTCCTTCCGGGCGGTGCGCGCCGTCCGGGCCATCGACCCGACGCTGCGGGTGATCGACCTGTTCACCCGGCCGACCGTCCGCGAGCTGGCCGCGTTCCTCGACGCGGCCGAGGCGGACGGACCCGACGGCGAGCGCCGCCTGCTGCACCGGCTGGCGGGCCCGCCGCCCGGCCGGCAGCCGACCGTCACCGTGGTCTGCGTCCCCTACGGCGGCGGTTCGGCGGCCGCCTACGGCCCGCTCGCCACCGAACTGGCAGCGGCGATGCCCGGCGCGGCCGTACTGGCCGTGGAACTGCCGGGACACGATCCGGCCCGGCCGGACGAGCCGCTGCTCCCACTGACCGTGCTGATCGACCGGGTCGTCGCCGAGCTGGCCGAGCCGGCCGAGCCGGCGGGGCCGGCCGAGCCGGCGGGGCCGGCCGAGCCGGCGGGGCCGGCCGAGCCGGCGGGGCCGGCCGGACCGGCCCCGGCGGCAGGCCCCGGCCCGGTGGTGGTGTACGGCCACTGCGTCGGCTCGGCCGCCGCCACCGAACTGGCGCTTCGCCTGGAGGCCGGGGGCGTCCCGGTGACGGGCCTGCTGGTCGGCGGCAGCTTCCCCGGCGCGCGACTGCCGGGGCGGCTGTCGACCTGGCTGCGCGAAAGGTTCCCGGCCACCCGCTGGACCTCGGACCGGGCCTACCGGGACTTCCTGCGCACCCTCGGCGGCATCGACGACGACGGCGACGGAAGCGGCGACGGCAGGAGCGACGGGAACGGTGAAGCGGCCGACGCCGCGCAGCGGACCATGCTGCGCGCGCTGCGCCACGACGTGGACCAGGCCCAGGGCTGGTTCACCGGCGAACTGACCGGGCCGGACGCCCGCAGGCTGCGGGCCCCGGTGCTCTGCGTGATCGGAGAACGCGACCGGTCCACGGAGCTCTACCAGGAGCGCTTCGCGGAGTGGGGCGCCTTCGCCGACCGGGTGGAGCTGGCCACCCTCCCCGGAGCAGGGCACTACTTCCTCAAGCACCAGGCCGCCCAGCTCGCCGCGCTCGTCGGCGAGCGGCTCGGTGCCTGGGCCGACGGCCTGCTGCCGGAGCCGGTCGCGGACGTCACGGTCGTCGGTGGGAGGGCGCGCCGGGACCTCCGGGACTTCTACCTCGTCGCCGCGGGGCAGACGGTCTCCCTGATCGGCAGCGCGCTGACCTCGTTCGCCCTCGGCGTCTGGGCCTACCAGCGCAGCGGGCGGGTCGCCGACTACGCGCTGATCAGCATGCTCGCGATGCTCCCGGCGATCGTCGCGGGTCCGCTGGGCGGCGCGGTGGCGGACCGGATCGACCGCCGCCGGGTCATGCTCGCCTGCGACGCCGTCTCCGCGACGGCCACGGTGTCCCTGGTGGCCGCGCTGTGGAGCGGCAGCCTGGCGCTCTGGCAGGTCGGTCTGATCGTGGGCGTCATGTCGCTGGTGACCGCGTTCCGACGCCCGGCCTACCTGGCGGCCGTCGCCCAACTGGTCCCCAAGCCGTACCTGGTGCAGGCCAACGGGCTCGCCAACCTCGGCGCCGGTCTGGGAATCCTGATCGCTCCGCTGGCCGGCGGCGCGCTGATCGGGCTGGTCGGCCTGCCGTGGGTGGTGGCCGTGGACGTCGCGTCGTTCCTGGTCGGCCTGGCCGCGCTGCTGCGGGTGCGCTTCCCCGACCGGCTCTTCCGTCGGCAGGAGGAGTCCTTCGCCCGGACCGTCGTCGGTGGCTGGCGGTTCCTGGCCCGGCGCCGTCCGCTGCTGGTGATGATCGTGTTTTTCATGGTGGAGAACTACCTGGGCACGCTCGCGGTGACGCTGACGGTCCCCAGCGTGCTCTCCTTCAGCGGCACCACCGCGGTGGGCGTGGTGACGGCGGTCGGCGGCGCGGGGGCCGTGGCGGGCAGCCTGGTCGTGGCGCTCTGGGGCGGCACCGCCCGACGGGCGACCGGCATGGTGGGGTTCGTGGGCGGCGTCGGCCTGGGCGTCGTCCTGGTCGGCCTGCGCCCGTCGGTGACGCTGGCCGCCGTGGGCGCACTCGTCTGGTGGGCGTCCATGAGCATCCTCAACGCGCACTGGCTGGCGATCATCCAGCTCAAGGTCGGACCCGACCTCCAGGGCCGGGTGCTCGCCACCAACCAGATGCTCGCCGTCGCCATGACCCCGCTGGCCTTCCTCACCGCCCCGCCCCTCGCCGAGCGCTTCTCCGGCCTGCTGGACCGGGGCGGGTCACTGGCGGGCACCGTGGGCCGGGTCCTCGGGACCGGTCCGGGCCGGGGCACCGGCCTGCTCCTCGTCACCTGCGGGGTGCTGCTGATCGGCTGGGCCGTCCTGGGCCTGTCCTACCGCCCCCTGCGGTACATGGAGGACGGCCTGCCGGACGCCGTCGCCGGGGCGGAGATCGCCGAGGACCTCGACGCCCTCCAGGCCGCGGCCGACCGGGCCCTGCCCCAGCTCTCCCGAACTGACCGTCTGTCACATTCCTCCATCCGCTCCCGCCATACGGATTGACCGGTGATCAAGCGCGAACGCGACCGCGGCCCTGGCCTGGTTGTCCGGCTCGTATACGTCTAGAGTGCCGATCGCGCATCGAACGGAATGCCGGGCTCCGGCCCGGTTGTTCGACGCGTCCAAATCCGGAACGCAAGGAGCAAGGCATGAAAGCGCACGTCAGCTCGATCCTCCTCGGTGTCCAGGACCTGGACCGGGCCAAGCAGTTCTACACCGAGGGCCTCGGCTGGAAGATCAAGAACGACTTCGGCGTCTCGGTGTTCTTCGAGTCGGACGGTGCCTCGCCGGTCGGCTTCTACGACCGCAAGGGTCTGGCCGACCAGGTGGGCACGGATGCCGAGGGCAGTGGCTTCAGCGGCCTGGTCCTGACCTACGTCGTCCGCAGCGAGGCGCGGGTGGACGAGATCATCGCGGAGGCCGCGAAGGCCGGCGCCACGGTACTCAAGCCCGCCGGCGCCCTGCCGTGGGGCGGCTACGGCGGCAGCTTCGCCGACCTGGACGGCTACATCTGGAGCCTCGGCTACAGCGCCCCGGGCGCCGACCAGCCCTACGCGGAGTAGTCGCGGTCCCTCGCCGGACAGTCGCCCGGGACGACGCGGCGTGCGCCCTGTCGTCCCGGGCACGGCGACGGACCGGGCCCGGACGGCCGTCAGGTGAACGGCGGGGATCGACGAAGCGTCATGAACCGTTCCTGACGGTGTCCGTCGCCGGCGTCGGCGCCGGTGTCAGCGCGCCGTCAGTAACGGCTCCGGCGGAATCAAGGAAGCGTCAGGAGCAGGTCGGTGGGCATCCGGCCCGGACTAGCCTCGGGCTGTTCGAGCAGTTGAGACCAAGGATGCCCCACCGGAGGTGAGGTCCACGTGACCGTTCCCAGTGCCTTCCAGCGCCGGCCGCTCCACTCCGGCATTCACGCCTGGGAGTCCGCGGGGTCGACCCTGGCGGCGATCGTCCGCAGGCTCGCCGACAGTCCGCTCGACAGCACTGTCCTCCAGGCCGTGGGCGGCGCGTCGGCATCGGGTCCGGTCGCGGCCGCTCGCCGGGGCGGCGGGCTGAGCGCGACCTGGCGGCCGGTCGTGGCCCCGGACGGCACCCGCCGGCTCGAAGCCCGGTGGCAGTCCGAGCACTGAGCCGCGCGGGCGGCGGCGGGGCGGCGGCGCGGGTAGGTTCGTAGCAGGGAAACCGGCACCGAGGGTGGCTCGCCCTGCGCTCCTGCGGTGCCCTGCGCCGCCGAGGTGTCCGGTGGTCCCGGCCCGTCCGTGACCACCGGGGCTCCGGCGGCCGGGAGGAGGGATGCCCGTGGACACCGTGATCGGCGAGGTCGTCCCGCTCGCGCTGGGCATCGCCCTGTCGCCGGTCCCCGTCGTCCCGGCGATCTTCCTGCTCTTCACGCCCCGGCCCAGAGCGGCCGCCGGGATGTTCCTGGCCGGCTGGGTGGCCGGGATCCTCGTGGTCGCGTCCGCCCTCGCCGCGCTCGCGGTGTTCGTCGAGGCCCGCGAGGAGACGCCGACCTGGGCGTCCTGGGCCAAGACCGGTCTCGGCGCGGTGCTCCTCCTGGCCGCCCTGCGGCAGTGGCGCTCCGGGGCGTCGAAGGGCACCCCGGGGTGGATGAGGACGCTCACGGATGCCACGCCGGCCAAGGCCCTGCGGCTGGGGGCGCTGCTGTCGGGGGTCAATCCGAAGGTGGTCCTGCTGTCGGCGGCCGCCGGGCTGACGATCGGCGCGGCCGAGCTGGGGTCCGTGCGGACCGTCGCCTCCGTGGCGGTGTTCACCGCGGTGTCGGCCCCGGCCCCGACCACCTGCGCGTACCAGGCCGGCTGGCGGTCGCGCGCGACCGGGCCGAGGCTGGTGGGGAGCAGGATCGGGCCGCTGGTGGCCCGACCGTGAGGCGGAGGCGGATCCCCCAATGCAGCGTTTCCTCCATGCACGGGAGCGGGCGTCCGGCGGGTCGAACCGCCACGCCGGCCTCGTCGCGATCGCGCTCGCCGGTTCGGTGCTGGTCGCCGCCGGGTGCGCTTCCTCGTCCACCTCCACCTCGCCGTCCACGGCGTCCTCGCGGCCGTTCTCGCCGGACGCGAGCTCCTTCTCCGGCGAGCTGCCCTCCTCGGTGGCCTCCGCAAAGTCCTCGCTGCTGGAATCGGCCTCGGCGGCCGCGTCCGCGGCGTCGGCCGCCGCCTCCCGGGCCGAGGCCTCGCGGTCGGAGGCGGCCGCCTCGTTCGAGGCGTCCGTCTCGGCGCAGCTGGCCGCCGGCCGGGCCGAGGCGCAATCGGTGCTGTCCAAGACGGAGGGCACCGGCAACGCCCTGTCGGACATCACGCTCACCGGTCTGCCCAAGGCGCAGACCGCGGGCCTCAACGCCGCGCTGGTGACGGTGGTGAACAGCACGTCCTCGACGGCCTCCTACGCGATCAAGGTCGAGTTCCTGGACGGCGACCAGGTGGTGGACACCACCGTGCTGGGGATCAAGGACGTCGCCTCGGGAGCGAAGGCCACCGCCACGGCCTTCAGCTCGCTCGACCGTGACAAGGCGCTGGTGCCCAGGGTCGCCCAGGCCCAGCGGTACTGAGGAGAAGGGCCGGTGGCAGCGGCGCGAATTTCTGGCCGCTGCTTCGGAAAATGTGTGGTCGGCCGGCGGCCCCCGGGAGGGGTGGCGTCGAACCCGGGGCGAAATATCCGTCCGCGGGGGGCCCGGGCCTGCTACAGTCGTCGTAGTTGCAGTAGTGGTTCCCATGAACTTTGTGTGCGCCTGCTGATGATCGGCAGGCGCATTTTTGTTTCCCGGCTCTTCCCCGGGTGGGTGCTCATCGCGGTGACTCGGAGCGCGCACTGTGCACGTTCCGGAAAGTCCCCTTTGAAGGAGATTTCTTTATGGCTAATGGCACTGTGAAGTGGTTCAACGCGGAAAAGGGCTTCGGCTTCATCGAGCAGGAGGGTGGCGGCCCCGACGTCTTCGCCCACTACTCGAACATCAACGCCAACGGCTTCCGCGAGCTGCTCGAGGGCCAGAAGGTCGAGTTCGACGTCACGCAGGGCCAGAAGGGCCCGCAGGCCGAGAACATTCGTCCGCTGTAGTTTTTCTGCCACGGCACCCGCCTGGTAGCGAGGGGCCCGAACCGCGTACATCACGTCCGGTGCGGGCTCCTCGGCATTGCGCCACGACGCGCATCACGGGCCGTTCCGGCCCCGGTTTCGCCACCGGCTGCCATCCCCCACGCGAGACGCACAGCGCCGCGTCCGGATCGGCGCCCCGCCGTGACAGTTCACGGTTCGAGGTTCCGCGCTCCCGCCTCCCGCGGTGAGCGCCGACTGCAGGTGACGTGCCGCACGGTTTCACCGTCCACGCTCCGCTCTCCACACTTTCGGCCCGTTCCTCGCGGCCTCCTGCCTGCGTCCTGCGCTGCGGAGCCCCCTTGCGACGCGCCGTCCAAGGAAGGTTTCGCATGAACCGTTCCACCCGTTCCCCCTACCGGAACACCGACTCCCGTTCCGGCTCCTCCTCCCGCCGTTCCTCCGGTGGTTCCTACGGGTCCCGCTCCGGCGGCGGTTCCTTCTACGGCGACCGGCCCTCCGGCGGCCGCGGCTCCCGTCAGGGTTCCTCCCTGCAGGGGGAGTTCGCGATGCCGGTGAGCACCACCCCGTCGCTGCCGGCCGTCGAGACGTTCGAGGAACTGGAGATGCCGAAGGCGCTGCTGTCGGTGCTGACCCGTCAGGGCGTCACCGCTCCGTTCCCGATCCAGGCCGCCACGCTGCCGAACTCGCTGGCCGGCCGGGACGTCCTCGGACGGGGCCGTACCGGCTCCGGCAAGACCATCGCGTTCGGCCTCGCCGTGCTGGCCAGGACCGCCGGGCAGCGGGCCGAACCGCGCCGCCCGCTGGCGCTGGTGCTGGTGCCCACCCGGGAGCTGGCGCAGCAGGTGACCGAAGCGCTGACGCCGTTCGCCCACGCGGTGCGGCTGCGGATGGCCACGGTCGTCGGCGGGATGTCGATCGGTCGGCAGGCGCAGACGCTGAACCGGGGCGCGGAGGTCGTGGTGGCCACCCCCGGCCGGCTCAAGGACCTGATCCAGCGCGGTGACTGCCAGCTGGACGGGGTCGGCATCACGGTGCTCGACGAGGCCGACCAGATGGCCGACATGGGCTTCCTGCCGCAGGTCACCGAGCTGCTGGAGCAGGTGGCCGAGGGCGGTCAGACGATGCTGTTCTCGGCGACCCTGGACCGCAACGTCGACCGGCTGGTGCGGCGCTTCCTCAAGGACCCGGTGACGCACTCGGTGGACCCGTCCGCCGGAGCGGTCAGCACGATGGAGCACCACGTGCTGCAGGTGCAGAACTTCGACAAGAACGCCACGATCGCGCACATCGCCTCCCGCGACGGCGGGGTGATCATGTTCATCGACACCAAGGACGGCGCCGACCGCCTGGTGGACGACCTGCTCGCCAACGGCGTGAAGGCCGCCGCCCTGCACGGCGGCAAGTCCCAGCCGCAGCGCAACCGGACCCTGGAGCAGTTCCGCAACGGCCAGGTCACCGCGCTGATCGCCACCAACGTCGCCGCCCGGGGCATCCACGTCGACGGCCTCGACCTGGTCGTCAACCTCGACCCGCCGAGCGACCACAAGGACTACCTGCACCGCGGCGGCCGCACCGCCCGGGCCGGGCAGTCCGGCACCGTCGTCACCCTGGTCCTGCCCAACCAGCGCCGCGGCATGGCCCGGATGATGGCCACCGCCGCCATCACCCCGATCACCACCCGCGTCAATGCCGGTGACGAGGAGTTGGCCCGCATCACCGGCGCCCGGGTCCCCACCGGCATCCCCGTCGTGATCGAGGCCCCCGTCGTGGAGCGCTCCCGCCGCGGCCCGTCCACCAGCCGCAACCGGCGCAGCCGCCCCGCCCGCCCCGTGGGCGGTTCCGGCTCCGGCGCCGGGACCGGCGGTGGCACCGGAGCGGGTTCCGCGGGCCGCCGCCGGGCACCCAGGCGCGCCTCCGCGTCCGCGTAGGGCGCCCGGTGAACGGGCGGGGGAGCGCGACCGGCGCGCCCCCGCCCGTTCCTGGTCCCTTGTTCCCGTCCCGCCGTCACCGACCCTGTGGAGTCCGCCCATGACGCTCACCCTCGAACGCCCCGCGGCCACCGCCGCGGTCGGCGACCACATGCGCCGCCCCGAGCTCCAGATCAGCGACGACGTCATGGTCGACGTGGCGATCGACATTCTGCGCAGCTCCGGCGCCGACCACGTCCTGGTCCGCGACGACGACGGCTGCTGTGCGGGGCTGCTGTCCCGCGCGCACCTCGCGCAGTTCGAGGTCCGCTCCCGGCTGTCCGAGCGGATCCCGGTCCGCGACATCGGCTTCGACCGCGGCCCGTTCGCCACCGCCGACATGCCCGCCGCCACGGCGTCGGCCGCCATGCGCGCCCGGGGACTGGCCGTGTGGCCGGTGGTGGACCACGACGGCCACGCCGTCGGCCTGTTCGACCTCTAGCCGTTCTGCGCCGGGAGGTCAGGCGGCCCCGCTCACGCCGGGGGCGATGTAGCGCCGGTGCAGCGGGCGGAACCCGATCTCCGGCTCGCCGGTGATGCCGGCTTCCTGGACCGGGGCCGCGAGTCGTTCGGCGAAGAACCGTTCGAAGGCGGCGCGTGACGTCCACACGTCGACCACGCGCAGCGCGTCCGGCTCGAACCAGGCCACGTGCAGCAGGGCGTCCTCCGGGTCCCGCTCCTTCCAGCCCACCGCCACCCGCGTGGCGTCGTAATGCTCGGGTGTGACCCCGGTCCACCGCATCGACAAGACCTCGGCCATCGCGAACACCCGGTCCCGTCGCGTGCGCCGCCGGCGGCCCGGAGGCGCCTCCTCTCCAGGAGACCGCAGAACGCCGCCGACCGCACGCCGTCACCCGTTCGGGTGAACGCCGGGGTGGAGGGCAAGCCGCGCCGTACGTGACGCCGAAGGCCCCACGTACGAGCCCGCGAGCGGCGGGCTCCCGGCCGGGACAGGAGCACGATGCCTCCAGAGCACATCGACACCCGGCTGCTGGTGGAACTCACCGAGCAGTCGCAGGACCTGAACAGCGACGCCTCGCGGATCACGCGGAGCGCGCTGGCCGACTTCGGGCAGGCGGTCGAGCCGGTCCGGCGCCGGTGGTGGGAGCGCGGCGGGGCGCTCGCCGCGGCGGTCGGGACGGTCGCGCTCCTCGGGGGGCGCCGGGCCTTCGCCGAAAGCCCGTCCCCGTCGGGGTCCATGGCCGACGACATCATGGCGCTGCAGACCGCCGCCTCGATCGAGAACCTCGCGGTGAGCGTCTACCGGACCGCTGCAGGACTGCCGTTCATCAAGGACGGCAACAAGACGGTGGCCGCGTTCATCGCGAAGACCACGCAGCAGCACGAGGCCCACGCCCAGGCGTTCAACGCCGCCGCGACCCGGGCCGGCGGCCGGGCCCAGAGCGGCCCGGACGCCAAGTACAAGGCCGTGGTGGACCAGATGCTGCCGAGCATCAAGGGCCCGGCGGACGTGGTGAAGCTGGCCATCACCCTGGAGGACGTGGCGGCGCAGACCTACACCAAGAACGTCTCCCAGGTGAGCAACGCCGACCTGCGCAAGCTCTTCGCCTCGGTGGCCCCGGTGGAGGCCCAGCACCGCGCCACCCTGCTCGCGGTGCAGGCGCTGCTGGCGGGCAACGCCGCCGACCTGGTCACCATCCCGGTGGACCCGTCCAAGCTGCCCGCGGCGGCCGGCAGCGTCGGGTTCCCCGACGCGTTCTACCGCACCGACAACGCTTCCCCGATCAGCGAAGGGGCCGTGAAGTGACGACCACCGAGGGCGGCTGGACGCTCCCCATCAGCGAGCGCGAACTCGCGGGCCTGACGCGCGAGCTCCACGAGGCGCACCAGGACACGCTGCCGGCCATGCGGGCCGGAGCCCGCGACCTGGTCGAGGAGGTCCGGGCCCGTGGGGCCGACGGGCCCCGCGACCTCGGCCGGCGCCGGTTCCTGCTCGGCGCCGGTGGCGCGGCCGCCGCGCTGACCCTGGCCGCCTGCTCCAGCAGCGGGTCCACCGGACCGACGTCCTCCGGCAGCGGCGCGCCGGCGCCGGCGCCGGGCTCGCCGTCCGGTTCGGGGTCCGGTTCGGGGTCCGGGGCCTCCGGGCAGTACACCGGTGACCTCAAGGTCGTGGCGCTGGCCACCGCGCTGGAGAACCAGGCCGTGGGCGCCTACCAGGCGGCCCTGGACGCCGCGAAGGCGGGCCGGCTCGGCACCGTCCCCCCGGCGGTCGCGACCTTCATCACCACCGCGATGGGCCAGCACGTCGACCACGCCAAGGTCTGGAACTCGGTCCTGACCGGTGCCGGCAAGCCCGCCATCACGGATGTGCCGCTGTCCAACCAGCCGGCCACCCTCCAGGCCCTGGGCGCGGCCGCGGATGTCGCCACCGTGGCGAAGCTCGCCCTGTCGCTGGAGGACCAGGCCGCGCAGACGTACCTGTTCGCGACCTACAACGTCACCAGCCCCGGTGGGATCGCCACTGCCGCCACCATCGCGCCCGTCGAGGCGATGCACGCGGCGATCCTCAACTACGTGCTGGGCCAGTACCCCGTCCCCGACGACTTCCTGCCCGTCGACAAGGCCGCCGGTCCCGGCCTGCTCACCGTCTGAGCGGGGTCGCCCGAAGACCGGTGCGGGCCCGGGCGCGGGATGTCGAGTCCCTCGCGCCCGGGCCCGCACCTCCACGCCTCGATCGGGGCCTCACCAGGGGTCTCACTCGGGGTCTCACTCGGGGATGGCGGCCGCCGCGCCGGCCGCCACGTCCACGTCCCGGCCCGCGACCAGGTGGGCGGTGCCGTCGTCCAGGCGGTAGGACAGGCCGACCACGGCGGTGGTGCCCGCGGCGACCGCGTCGGAGAGGCAGCGGGAGCGCTCCAGCAGCAGGTCCACGGTGTGCCGGACGTGCTCGGCGATGAAGTCCGCGTCCTCGGTGTGCCCGGCGGCGTTGGCGGCCAGCACGCTCGGGGTGACCCGTTCGACGACGTCCCGCACGTAGCCGGGTGCCGTGGTGCCGGCGGCGACGGCGGCCCGGGTGGCGGCGACGGCCCCGCAGGAGTCGTGACCCAGCACCACCACCAGGGGGCAGCCGAGCACACTGACCCCGTACTCGATGCTGCCGAGCACCTCCGGCCCGGTGACGTGGCCCGCGGTCCGCACCACGAACATGTCGCCGAGGCCCTGGTCGAAGATGATCTCGGCGGCGAGGCGGGAGTCGGAGCAGCCGAACAGCACCGCGAACGGTGCCTGGGCGGGCGCGGTCTCGGTCCGGCGGGCGGCGTCCTGGTTCGGGTGCTCGGGTATCCCGGTGACGAACCGGTGGTTCCCCGCCAGCAGCGTCCCGAGGGCTTCCTGGGGGGTCAGAGGCTGTGTGTCGGTCATGGCCGCAGACTATGACCTCTCCGTTCGCGCGGCGTGGGCGGTACCGCCCACCGGGTCGTGGACGCACGTCTCCGTCACGGTCCGGACGTGCAGGGTGACCGGTCACGCCAGGTCACGTCAGGTCGGGTCCAGTCGGGTCGGGTCGGCGGGTCAGGTCAGCGGCAGCAGCATCAGGGGCTGCCCGGTGGGACGGGCCGATCCGCCGGAGGGCTCCTCGGTCACACCGACCCCGACGGCGCCGCCGACACGGCCGGTGAGCAGCAACTGCCCGTCGCCCGAGGGCAGCAGTCCGGCCGGACGCATCGTGCCGTCGTCGCTGAACCAGAGCTGGTAGGTCCGCCCCGGCGGCAGCGCGGGCATGCCGGTGACGAGGAACGCCGCCTGCCCGCGACCGGCCGACCAGACCACCGTGCCGACGGCCGTGCCGGCGGCCGAGGTGGAGGTGCGCGCGTCCGGGGCGGTCAGCAGGCCGGTGACGGCCGCCTGCCGCTCGCCCTCGCGGCTCGCCCGGGCCTCGGCCCGGACGGCCCGGTCGTGCTGCTGGACGGCGAGGGCGCCCAACGCCGCCGCCGCGGCCAGGCACGCGGCCACCGCCGTCAGCGGCCACCGCGGCGCCGGTCGCGACGCGCGCCGGAGCCGGCCGGCGGACGCCGTCGACGGCGGGAGCTGGCGGATCTCCCCGATGCCCGCCAGCACCCGGGCCTTGAGCGCGGGCGCCGGCTCCACCGACTCGGCGGCCCCGAGACGGGCCGCGGTCACCTCGAACTCGGCGACCTCCTGCGCGCAGGCCGCGCACCGGGCGAGGTGCCGCTCGAACGCGGCCCGCTCCTCCTCGGGCAGGGCGTGCACGGCGTACGCGCCGGTGAGGGTGTGCAGGTCGGGTGCCGCGTTCATGAACCAACCCCCAAGCAGTCGCGCAGGCGGATCAGACCGTCCCGCATCCGGGTCTTGACGGTGCCGAGCGGGGTGCCCAGCACTTCGGCGACCTCGGGGTAGGTGTACCCCCGGTAATACGCCAGGGTGACCGACTCGCGTTGGAGCCGGGTCAGCGATTCGAGACACCGGCGGACCTGCTCGCGCTCCAGCCGGCCCTCGACCTGCTCGGCGACCTCGTCGAACGCGGGCGTGTGCGACCGCGCGGCCACCTTCTGCTCCCGGTCGGCGGCCGCCTGCGCCGTCCGCACCCGGTCCACCGCCCGCCGGTGGGCCATCGTCAGCACCCACGCCATCACCTCGCCGCGTTCCGGTTCGTACCGGGCGGCCGTGCGCCACAGCTCGAACATCACCTCCTGGGCGACCTCCTCCGACTGCGCCGGGTCCCGCAGCACCCGCCGGACCAGGCCCAGCATCGGTCCGGCCACCGCGTCGTACAGCCGGGAGAACGCCTCCTGGTCGCCGAGCGCCGTCCTGGCGACCAGTTCCTTCAGATCCGGGCCCCGGTACCGGGGGCCGGCGAGGTACACGACGGCGCTCACCGGCCCGTCCCCCCGCGACCGGTGGCACTCCTGGCCACGATCGACAGCCGGGGCCTGCCGCCGGGTCGGCAGCTGCGCATGAAGACCTCCTGGGTCCGCTGGGAAAGCACTCTTTCGTCATTCGCGGCCGCCGGGCCGGCGGATTGCCCCCGGAGCCAGGGTTCTCGGACATCGATGCGGCCGTCTCGCGGAGTGGCCGCGTACTCGTCACCGGCCGAGGGCTCGGTCAGAGTCCCTGGCATGACCCTGCTCGTGAGCCGCCGCCATGTCGACCATGGCCGTGCCACCACCACGGGTTGTCGCCACGTCGTCTGACGCGGCCCGCACTCCGCCGACACCTCGTCCGTTGCACGAGGCGGCCGGCCGCTCCGGAACCCGCGCCGATCGGCCCCGTTCCCACCCGCACACCCGCATCCGCACCCCTGCGCACGCACGTGAGTACGTGTGCGGTGCGCGCGCGTGTCGCGCACGAGCGGGACGGTACGGCCACCGGGTTCCCCTTCCCCCTCGACCACAGGAACGGGATCCTCCATGCGCCCGCGCACCCGACGCGCCGTCCGTACCGCACTGACCCTGGCCGCCGCGGCGGTACTCTGCACGCCCGCCGCCGCAGCCCAGGGCGCCGCCGACGCCTTCGGGCCGCTGCCGCCGCCGAACCCCGCCACCGCCGCGAACGGTACCGCGACGATGCACGGCGACAGCGCCTCCAGCGACACCACGCCCTACTCCGGGCCCGGCAGCGGCGCCGTCAACTGGAGCCGTACGGCGCTCGCTTCGGCCTGCCCGACGGTGGTGATCGGCAGCGACCGCCGCCCGGTGGTCCTCTGCACCACGATCTTCGGGCAGACCCCGACCGTGCACCTGCTCGACCCCGGGACCGGCGCCGACCTCGCCTCGCTGGCACTGCCCAAGGGCAGCCTGTTCGGCGGGGTCTACGCCTACCTCGACAACACCGACGCCCTGGTCCTCGTGGACGGCGGCAACAACCTTCTCCGGATAGGCCATCACCCGGTCTCCGACGGCTGGAAGTTGACGATCGACCAGTCGACCCCGCTGGGGGCGGCCGTCCCGGCCGGGGACAACATCACCGGCCTCAGTCCCGGCTGGAACGGCCGGGTCTGGTTCGCCACCGGCGGCGGAACCATCGGCACGGTCGACACCACCACCGGCGCGGTCCGCACCCTCAGCACCGGTGAGGGCGTGCAGAACAGCATCTCCACCGTCCCCGGCCACACCGCCGTCGCCACCGACCACGCGCTCTACCTGCTCACCGAGACCCCCGACGGCACCCCGGTCGTCGAATGGCGCGCCCCCTACGACCGGGGCCCCGGCCGCAAGCCCGGCCAACTCAGCTGGGGCACGGGCGCGACGCCCAGCTTCTTCGGCCCCGGGACCGGCACCGAGTACGTCACCATCACCGACAACGCCGCGCCGCACGAGAACCTGCTCGTCTACCGGGTCGCCGGCGGCCCGGACCCCGTCTGCACCACGCCCGTTCTCACCCAGTTCCCCGCGAGCGGGACCGAGGACGCTGTCATCGCCTCCGGCCGCAGCGTCTTCGTCACCAACACCTACGGCTACCCGTACCCCGCCCTCCCGGCCGGAGCGCCCGCCAGCGTCCCGGCCTCCGCCGGGTTCGACGGCGGGCTGAGCCGCGTCGACCTCGACGCCGACGGGAACGGCTGCCACCCGGTCTGGAACAGCAACGTCAAGTCGGCCGCACTGCCGCGGCTCTCACTGGGCGACGGGAAGATCTACACCTTCACCGTCAGCGGCCCGACCGGCTCGGCGGGATCCCAGACCTTCGCGTCCTACTCCTACGCCACCGTCGACCCCGGGACCGGCGCCCAGCTCTCCAGCTCCTGGATCGGCCTCGGGCTGCTCTACAACCCGCTCCAGATGACCGGCACCACCGGCCCGGACGGAACGCTCTACCAGGGCACCGAGACCGGCGTGGTCAGGGCGACCCGCCGCTGACGCGACGACTGCGAAGCAGGAGTGCGGCCGGAGGGCCTGTCCCCGAGCCGGGCAGCCCTCCGCGCGAGGGATCGCGCGGAGGGCGGCCACCACCGGCTGCTACCTCCCGGCCGCCGCGGCCCGGCGCGGGAGCTCCCGGCCGGGTGCCGACGGTTGCCCGGTCCGGGCCGGGTCGGTGCGTTCGGCACCGGGCCCGGCGAGGGACTTCGCGTGCCTGGCCGCGTCCACGGAGCCGGGTCCGTGGAGGGTGAGTTCGAAGTCCTGGTGCGCCTTGGCGTCCGGCGCGAACGGCAGGTGGATCCGCCCGTCCGCGACCAGACGGCGCACCTCGGCCCGGCTCAGGCCGAGGCCGAGCTGGAGCAGCCGCTCCACCCGGACCGGCGCGGGCAGCTCGAACCGCACCCGCACCGGGAGCGGGTTCGGGTCGTCGAGCGCGTACAGCGGCATGCGGGTCTCCAACTCCCACGTCCCGGTCCAGTCGAGCCGGTACCGGTTCTTCGCCGCGAGCGACGCGCTCGTCACCAACTCCCGCACCACTGAGGGGTCGTTGTTCTCGTACGCCACCAGCCGGGCCGGCTCCAGCGCCGAGACGTGGGCGCGCTCGTGGACGGGCACCTTGGAGGTCCGGTCGCACGTGGCGCAGCTCAGCAGCAGCCACACGTCGAGCAGCTTGCCGCTCGCGTTGGCGCGGATCTTCCCCGAGGCGCGGTGGCGCGTGCCGGGGCAGTCCGGGCAGGACCGGACGACAGTGGGCAGGGCGGACTGACGCACGGCCCACAGGGCCTTGCGGTCGGTATTCATATGTGTGGGGTGCTTTCAGGACTCAGCAGGAGGGCACGCCGAACCCACTCGGCGGCTCCCGCTCTGCGACGGATGCTCACGAGGGGCGCGACCCATCGCCCCGGGGCCGGGTCGTCAGGCTCCGGGGGCGATCGCGCGACAGGTACGTACTACGTGGCAGTCATCAAAAGTCCATGCGGAAGATCATGGGCGAGTCGTCGGCCCGCGGCAACCGAATTTCCCGTGCCCCGAGCAGGAACAGCGCGGGGATCCGCAGACGGCGGATCGGCGCTGCACAGTGACGGATCCGATCTCACCGGTCGGCGGCGTGAGCGCCTGGACGCGGCGGCTAGGCTGCGGAACATGCTTGTCGCCGCTGCCGTTTGCCCCTGTCTGCCGTCGCTCACGCTCGCGCCGGACGTGGGCGCACCTGCCGCGCCGGAGCGACTGCGCGCGGCGTGCGCGGAGGCCGTGGCAGCCGTATTGGCGGAGGATCCCGAGATCGTGGCCGTGGTCGGCCCCAGTACGCGATCCTTTCTCCACGAGGAGGGACCGCTGCGGACCTTCCTGGAGCCCGGGCTCCCCGTGGGCATGCGGTTCGGGCACGGCCCGGCTGCGGAGGCGCCGACGAGCAGGCTGCCGCTGGCGCTCGGCCTCGGTGCGTGGCTGCTCCGGCAGGCAGGCTGGACCGGTCCGGTGCGCGCCTACGAGTTGGACGACGACCGGAGTTGGCCCACGAACGGTGAGGACGGCTCTCACGTGGCGGGATGGGCGGACCGCGTGGGGCTGCTGGTGATGGGGAACGGTCCGACCCGCTCCGGAGCGGACGGAGTCCGGCGCGTCGACCCGAGGGTCGAGGAGATCGACGCGGGCATCGCCGCCGCGCTGGCCGGCGGCGACGTGGACGGATTCTTCCCGGTCATGGACGTGAACCTCGCTCGTGAGCTGGAGGTATCGGGTCGCTCAGCCTGGCAGCTACTGGACGGGGCCGACTGGGAGCTGACCACTCATCGTCTCTTGTATGCCGAGACAGTGGACAGCGTGAGCTGCTTTGTGG
Organism: Kitasatospora purpeofusca; assembly: GCF_036010405.1. NCBI lineage: Bacteria > Bacillati > Actinomycetota > Actinomycetes > Kitasatosporales > Streptomycetaceae > Kitasatospora > Kitasatospora purpeofusca. Next base: position 9,128,335 of record NZ_CP108561.1, read on the forward strand.
CGGCCTGGTCACCCTGAACCGTCGAGGTCGGTAGTCCACCCCCGACAAGATCATTTATGGGACGACCCGTAGCACAGCCGGGGCGCCCCGGGGCGGTTGTGCCGGGAATCCCCGGCTCTTCCGCCGAAGCCGGACGGGGCCGCGCGCCGTGCGTCTACAGTCGCCAGCCTGTCGCCACGCGTGGTGGCGTCACGGCTCGGCACAGGGAGGCCCGTTCATGGCCAACGAGTTCCAGCGGCGCAAGCTCCGCAACGTCTTCGCCGCCTTCGACACCGACGGGGACGGCTGCCTGCGGCAGAACGACTTCCGGGCCCTGGCGGAGCGCTGGAGCCGACTGCCTGCCGTCCAGCGGGACCCGGCGCTCGGAGTCAGGGTCGAGGCACTCATGCTGGGCTGGTGGGACCACCTGCTCGCGGTCGCGGACAGCAACCACGACGGCAAGGTCGACATGGAGGAGTTCCTGACCCTCGTCGACCGGCTCCCCGCCCTGCGCGAAGTGGTCACGGCGACCGCCGACACCGTCTTCGACGCGGTGGACGAGAACGGCGACGGCCGCATCTCCCGCACCGAACACGGCCGGCTCGTCGACATCTGGCACGGCCGGACGGTGCCGACCGACGACGTCTTCGACCTGCTCGACCTGGACGGCGACGGCTACCTGAGCCGACCCGAGTTCGCCCTCCTGTGGGAGCAGTTCTGGATCAGCGCCGACCCGTCCGACCCCGGCAACGCGATGTGCGGCCGCATCCCGGAGCAGTGACCTGGAATCCGTCCGGACCGGTCACAGGATGCTCCACCCGTCATCGAGGTCACCGCGCCGCAGCCCTTCGACCCGGCGTCGTACCTCGGCGCGATCGCATCCGGCGCCCGTGAGGTGCTCGTAGGGTCACGAGCCCGGCGGGCGCACCGGGCGGTGCGCCCGCCGGACGTCGGACTCCGCAGGTCCCACGGGTGGTGAGCCGTTCAGCGCCGGGTGGGCCGACGACGGTGCGGGCAGGAGGATCGGTGGCGCCTGTCGGCGGGTCAGCTGCGGGTGGTGCGGCGGCGGGCGGTGTAGAGGACCGCGCCGCCGGTGGTTGCCAGGGCCACGGCGCCGATCGCCAGGGCGGTGAGGGTCCCGTTGTCGGCTCCCGTGGCGGCCAGGGCGGGGGCGGCCGTCGCCGTGGCCGTGGGGGAAGCGGTGGTGGCGGCGGTCGGGGTGGTGGTGGCGGTGGGCAGGGCGGGTGCCGGGGTGGTCGCTGTCGGAGTGGTGGGCGCGATCGGTGCGGGGGTGGTGGCCGTGGACGTTGCCGTGGTCGGCCTGGCGGTGGTCGGGGTGCTGGTCGGGGTGGGCGTCAGCGTGGGAGTGGCAGTCGGGGTGGTGCTCGGTGTCGGGGTGGGGGAGGCGCACGCGGCGCCGCCGTTCCAGGTGGCGATGGCCAGGCCCGAGTACGGTTCGCCGGGGTAGAGCGGCAGGGGGTTGTCGCTGTCGCTCCCGTCGTAGCTGCCGTCGCCCGAGTAGAGCGCCAACTCGCCGAAGCAGGGCGGCAGATGGCCGCTGACGTCGAGGGCGTCGCGGTAGTGCGCGCGGTTCAGGGTGGTGGTGGCCCGGCCGAGTTGGGTGTGGTGGCCCGAGGTGGCCCAGGTGGCTCCCTGGGTCGCGTACGAGGCGAGCGAGACGTGGTAGTCGCAGCCGGCGGCGGGTTCCCCGGCCAGTCGGACCTGGACGGTGCCGGCCGGGCCGGGCATGGCGGCGTTGTTCGTCCAGTGGGTGCCGCCGTCGACGGAGTACTGGACCGGGGCGCGTCCGCAGTCGGGTGCGGCCTGCGCGGCGGGCGCGGTGAGGACTGCGGCCCCGGCGGTGAGGCCGAGGGCGGTGAGCGCGGGCACGCTGCGGCGGAGGCGGTGGTGCAAGGGGTTCGCTCCTGCTGGAGTGGCTGGGTCTGGTGGGGGTGGTGAGTGTGCCGGGTGAACGTGTGCGGGTTCGGCGGCGCCGCGTCGGGTGCGGCGGCTTCAAACTCATTGCACTCACCGTGCAATGCGTACACTTGCACTCGCGGTGCAAAGATGTCAACGAGCGGGCGGAGGGGCGCCACGTGAAGCAGGGCGAAGCCACCGGGCCCGGCCCGGACGGGCGCACCGAACGCGGGCGCCGGACCAGGGAGAAGATCGCCGACGCGATGCTGTCGCTGATCGACGAGAACCAGGCGCACTTCCCCGCCGACAAGGTGGCCGAACGCGCGGGGGTCTCCCGGCGGCTGGTGTTCCACCACTTCGCGGACATGGCGGAACTCGCCGAAGTGGCCGTCAACCGTCGCCTGGAGCAGCTGGCCACCCAGATCCGGCCGCTGCCCACCGAAGGGCCGCGCGACGTTCGGGTGGCGGCCCTTGCCGAGCAGCGCGCCCGGATCCTGGAAAGTGTCACCCCGGCCCGGCTGGCCGTCATGCGCCTGGAGAACCCCTCCCCCCGGATCCAGGAGGCCGTCCAGCAGATGCTGGACTTCGCCCGACTGCGGCTCACCCAGATCTTCGCCACCGAACTCGACCCGCTGCCCGAGCCCGCCCGCACGGATCTGCTCGACGGTCTGGACGCGGTGACCACCTGGAGTGCCTGGTACCACTGGCGAGGCTCCGGCCTGAGCGAGGATCGGGCCCGCCGTGCCATGGCCGCCACGGTGCACACCCTCCTCGCCGGGAGCGATCGCGCGGAGGGGGCCGGGAGCTCCGAGGGCCCCGGGCTCCCCGAGTGATCCGCGCCGGGCACGCGACGGCCCGTGCCGCCCCCCCGCGGGGGGGCGGCACGGGCCGTGGGGGCGGAGCGTCAGCGGGCGCCGGCGGTGGGGGCCGGGCCGACGAGTTCCTTGAGGACGTCCTCCATGGTGACCAGGCCGAGGGGCGTCCCGTCGGCCGTGACTGCGGCCGCGAGGTGGGTGCCGGAGCGGCGCATCGCGGTCAGTACGTCGTCGAGGGGCATCGCCGCCGGGACGCGGGCGATCGGGCGGAGCGTGCCGGGCGGGAACGGCCGGTCGCGGGTGCCGTCGTGTTCGAGCGCGTCCTTGATGTGCAGATAGCCGTCCACCCGCTGGTCCGGGCCGAGCACCGGGAAACGCGAGAAGCCGGTTCGGGCGGCGAGCTGTTCCAGCTGCGCCGGTGTGGTGCCGGGGTCGGCGAAGACGATCCGCTCGCGCGGCGTGACGACCTCGGAGACGGGCCGGGAGCCCAGCTCCAGGGCGTCGTGCAGCAGCTCGGTGTCCCGGGCGCTGAGCAGTTCCGCGTCCGAGGAGTCCTTGACCATCCGGGCGAGCTCGTCCTCGGTGAACACCGAGGCCACCTCGTCCTTGGGCTCGACCCTGAGCAGGCGCAGGATCCGGTTGGCGAAGCCGTTGATCCCGAAGACGACCGGCCGCACCGCCCGGCAGGTCGCCACCAGCGGCGGCACCAGCAGCAGGGCGGCCCGCTCGGGTGCGGCGAGCGCGAGGTTCTTCGGGATCATCTCGCCGAGCAGCATGTGCAGATAGGTCGCCGTCCCCAGGGCGATGACGAAGGCGACCGGGTGGATCAGGCCCTCCGGCACGCCCAGGCTGTGGAACGGCGGCTCCAGCAGGTGGGCGATGGCCGGTTCGGCGACCATGCCGAGCACCAGCGAGGAGACGGTGATGCCGAGCTGGGCGGTGGCCAGCATGGCGGAGACGTGCTCCAGGCCCCAGACGACGGTGCGGGCCCGGCGGTCACCGGCCTCGGCGAGCGGTTCGACCTGGCTGCGCCGCACCGAGATGAGGGCGAACTCGCCGCCGACGAAGAAGGCGTTGGCCACGATGGTGAGCAGGCCGATGATCAGTTGGACGGCGGTCATCGGTTCCGCTCCTGGTGCTCGGGGCGGTCGTCGTCGGGGGAGGCGGCGGGTTCGGGGGCGGTGATCCGCACCCGTTCGGCGACGTGGTGGGCGACGGCGCCGACCTCCAGCGTCCAGCCGTCGACCTCGACGGCGTCGCCGACCTGCGGGATCCGGCCGAGCCGTTCGGCGATCAGGCCGGCCAGGGTCTCGTACGGCCCTTCGGGCACCGGCATGCCGATGGCTTCGAGCTCGTCGGTGCGGGTGATGCCGTCGGAGTCCCAACGGTGCCGCCCGTCCTCGGCGGTGCCGAGGTCGACCAGGTCGGGGGTCCCGGTGGGGTCGTGCTCGTCGCGGACCTCGCCGACGACCTCCTCGACGATGTCCTCCAGGGTGACGATGCCGGCGGTGCCGCCGTACTCGTCGATGACCACGGCGAGGGTCTCCTCGCCGCGCATCCGGTCGAGGAGGCGGTCGACGGTGAGGGTCTCGGGGACCAGCATCGGCTCGGTCATCAGGGCCGACACCCGCTGGCTCGCCCGCCGCTCCACGGGCACGCCGAGGGCGTCCTTGATGTGGACGGTGCCGACGACGTGGTCGAGGCTGCCCCGGTAGACCGGGAAGCGGGACAGGCCGGTGGCGCGGGTGAGGTCGGCGACGTCGGCGGCGGTGGCGTGCTCCGCCAGGGCCTGGACGTCCACCCGGGGCTTCATGACGTTCTCCGCCGTCAGCTCGCGCAGGTTGAGCGAGCGGATGAACAGCTCAGCGGTGTCGGGCTCCATCACGCCCTCGCGGGCGGAGTGCCGGGCGAGCGCGACCAGTTCCTGCGGGGTGCGGGCGGAGGCGAGGTGCTCGGCCGGCTCCAGGCCGAACCGCCGGACGACGCGGTTGGCGGTGTTGTTCAGGTGACCGATGAACGGCGCGAAGGCGGCCGAGAACCAGTACTGCGGGGCGGCCACCACCTTGGCGACGGCCAGCGGGCGGGAGATCGCCCAGTTCTTGGGCACGAGTTCGCCGGCGACCATCAGTACGACGGTCGACAGCAGCACACCGAGGACGAGCGAGCCGGTCTCGGCGGCGGCCTCGGGCAGGCCGACGGCCTCCAGCGGGCCGCGGAGCAGCGCGGCCACCGAGGGCTGCGCGATCATACCGATCACCAGACTGGTGATGGTGATGCCCAGTTGGGCACCGGAGAGCTGGAAGGTGAGCCGCCGGACGGCCTTGAGCGCGGTCGCGGCGCCCCGCTCACCGGCTTCGGCCGCCCGTTCGACGGCGGCGCGTTCCACGGTGGTGAGGGAGAACTCGGCGGCGACGAACAGGGCGCAGGCCGCGGTGAGGAGCAGGGCCAGGACCAGCAGGAGCGCCTCGCTCACCGGGTCACCCCCGCCCCGGTCGGCGCGTACGACGGGCAGCGGGGAACGGCTGGGTGATGACTGGGAGGTTCGTCCATCGCGGGGTCCGCGACTCCTTCGTGCAGAGGATGATCTGTTTCTACAGAAGTGTAAAGGAATGGCAAATCAGTGCGGCGTAAGGCCCGGGTCGCCACGCGCTCCCGCGTGCGCGTCGACCCGGGCCCGGCGGTGCCACGCTGTCCGGCGGTGCCGCGCTGTCCGTTGGTGTCACACCGTCCGTTGGTGTCACGCTGTCCGGCGGCGCCGGAAGATCGCCCGGACGGCGAACACGATCGCGACGATCAGCCCGATCACGAACAGCACGATCAGCAGGATGACGACGATCACGGCGATGCCGAGCTTCTTGAAGAAGCCGCCCTTCTTCTTCTCGTCCTTCTTGTCGCCCGCCGCGAGGGGGGTGCCGTGGGCGGCGGCAGGCGCGGCGTTGACGGCAGCGGCGGGCACGGCCGTCGTCGGGCCGGCCGGCGCGGCGGCGCGGGAAACGGCGGGGGCGGCGACGGCGGGGGCGGCGACTGCGGCCGTGGCCGGTGCGCCCAGCAACAGCCCGGCGGCCACGAGGGCGGGGGCGACCTTCGCGAGTATGCGCGACTTCACTGCTTCTCCTGTCGTTCGGTCCTCGGCGTGACGGGTCCGGTGCCGTACCGGCCCCTCGTCAGCCGACTTCTACAGCACTGTAGATGATCTCCGCGCGCGGGTAGGACGGGGGAGTCGACAGGCCGGCGGACCGGACGGCGCGGCCGCCGTGGAACCCTCCGTTCACCGTACGTCGACCCGTGGTTGGTGGTATCGATTGACGGGGAGCTGACAAATCGAGTACCGACGAACGACGAACGACGAGAAGGGAGCGACTTCGTGACGACGACTCACCGCGACACCCGCTCACGCGGAACCCGCCTGCGCGGCGCCCGGCTGCGGACGGTGCCCGCCCTGGTGGCGGCGCTGTGCGCGATCCTCGGGACCACCGCGCTCGCGGCCCCCGCGCAGGCGGCCGACGCGCGCCGCCCGGTCTACGCCGTCGCGCACCGGGTGGACACCCTCGACGGGGTGGACGCCGCTATCGGCCACGGTGCCAACGCCATCGAGATCGACGTCTGCGCCTGGTGGAACCCGAACGAGTGGCGCGCCTGGCACGACTGCTCCTCGGCCGGCGAGAACCGACTCGGGCCCAGCTTCGACAGCATGCTGGACCGCATCCTCTCCCACGCCAACGCGGGCCGCCGGCTGTCGCTGGTCTGGCTGGACATCAAGGACCCGAACTACTGCGGCGAGGAGCCCAACCGCACCTGCAGCGTCGCCGGCCTGCGCGACAAGGCCCAGCGTCTGACGGCCGCCGGGATCCAGGTGCTCTACGGCTTCTTCGAGTACCACGGCGGCGGCACCCCGGACGTCGGCGGCCGGGGCTGGCAGAGCCTGGCGGGCCGGCTCGGTCCGCTGGAGGGCATCACCACGACCGGCACCCGCGACCAGGTGCGCGGCGCCTTCGACCGCTCCGGTTCCGGCTTCCCGGCCGGCCGCCGGGTGATGGGCTACGGGGACAGCGACATCACCAAGGGCTTCGGCAACTGCACCGAGGCCACCTGGAACACCTGCGCCGAACTGAAGAAGGGCGCCGCCGACCGGTCCGCCGGTCGGCTCGCGGCCACCTTCTCCTGGACGACCACCTACAACGACCCCTGGTACGTCGACAAGCTCCTCGGTGACGCCCAGGTGGACGGCATCATCGCCGGCTACGGCGCCTTCACCGGCGTGCGCGAGTACGACAGCGGCTGGCAGTGCGCCAACGCCGTCAACCTCGTCCGCGACTGGGTCAACCGCCACAGCGGTACCCATCGGATGGCGAACGGCGGCGACCGCCTGTTCCGGTAGGCGTCGCCCCTCAGCGCGCATGGCGCCATTGTGGCGCCATGCGGACTGGACATGGCGCCATTGCTTACGCCATGCTGATGCCAAGAGGAAACGCGCGCTCCCGGCCCCTCGGTCGGGGGCGCGCGTTCCGGGGGAGCGGGAACCGAAGGGGCGGATCATGACGGCAGAGCGGCGCCGGGAGCGGGCGGAGGTCGGGGGCCTGGTCGCCTTCGCCCGCTTCGTGGTCTGCGGCGGCGGCGTGGGCGTGGCCGCGAGCTTCGCCGTGGCGGCCCTGGCCGGGTGGCTCCCGCAGGTCCCCTGGGTCCTGGTCAACGCGCTGGTCACCGCAGCCTCCACGCTGCTCGCGACCGAGCTGCACGCCCGCTTCACCTTCGGCCTGGGCGGCCGTGCGACCTGGCGGCAGCACGTCCAGTCGGCCGGATCGGCGGTGGCCGCGTACGCGGTGACCTGCTCGGCGGTGCTCGTCCTGCACCAGGTGGTGGCGCGGCCCGGCGCGGTGGCCGAGCAGGTCGTCTACCTCTCGGCCTCCGGGCTGGCGGGCGTCGCCCGGTTCGCGGTGCTGCGCCTGGTGGTGTTCGCGCGCACCCGCTCGGCGGCCGCCACCGAGGCCCGCCCCCTGACCGTGGCCGTCGCCCGTGCCCGGATCGCGGCCGCCGACCCCACGGGGCTCTGCCGCGCCGCCTGAGCCGCACCGCGCGCGGCGGTCGGCGCGCGGCGGTCAGCGCAGGGCGACCGCCGCGCCCGAACGCTCGGTGGCGATCCGGATCGCGAAGCCCGCCAGGGCGGTGCCCACCACGTAGCGGTGCACGCGCTGCCAGAGCGGGTGCCGGGAGAAGAACCCGGCGACCGAGCCGGCCGTGACGATGAAGAAGGCGTTGCCCGCGACCCCGACCACGATCAGGGTCAGCCCCAGTACCACGCCCTGCAGGCCGACGTGACCGCGCGACGGATCGACGAACTGCGGCAGCAGCGAGATGTAGAGGATCGCCACCTTGGGGTTGAGCAGGCAGGTGAGCAGGCCCATCAGGAACAGCTTCCGCGGCCCGTCGTGCGGCAGCTCCTGGGCGGCGAACGCGGAGCTCCCGCCCGGCCGGACGGCCTTCCAGGCGAGCCACAGCAGGTAGCCGGCCCCGGCCAGCTTGACCGCCAGGTAGATCTCCGGCACCAGCGCGAAGACGGTCGCGATCCCGGCCGACACCGCGAACAGGTAGACCAGGAAGCCGAGGGCGACGCCGGCCAGCGAGGTCAGCCCGGCCCGGCGGCCCTGGGCGATGGAGCGGGAGACCAGGTAGATCATGTTCGGCCCCGGTGTCATCACCATGCCGAGTTCCACCAGTGCGATTCCCGCGATTGCTCCCGGCCCGACCACAGCGCTACCCCCCGTACGTACGTTCGTCCGGAGGGAACCTAGCAGGCCACGGCGGGGCGGAGCGCGGCGCGGCGGGCCGGTGGTGGCCACCGGCCCGCCTCGCAGTACTGTCGCCGCCCCGTCGCCGGGCTCCGTCAGCGGACGCTCGTGCCCATCCAGGAGCGGTTGCCGAGCAGGGTCTTGACGTCGGAGGCGAAGCCGTTGTCGGGGTTCACCTGGAAGCCGAGCTCGTAGAGGGTGTCCTTGTCCCAGCCGGTGGTGAGCAGACGGACGGGGACGTCGCCGGGGTGGGCCTGGAGGGCGAGCTTGAGCTCGGCGACGACCCCCGGGGTGACCCGGGCGGCCGGGACGGTGATCTGGACCGGGGGCTTGGTGCCGAGCTCGGCGGAGGACACGTCGAGGGTGGTGAGCTCCTGCCCGAAGATGCTCAGTGAGCCGTCGCGCTCGTTGAGGCGGCCCCGGACCGAGACGACGTTGTCCTCGATCATCTGATCGGCCATCAGATTGTAGGTGGCGGGGAAGAAGAGCACCTCGACCGAGCCGTCGCGGTCGGCGACGGTGATGATCGCCCAGGCGTTGCCGGCCTTGTTGATCCGGCGGTCCACGGCGGTGATGAGGCCGGAGAGGCGGACCTCGCCCTCGGTGCGGCCCGAGCCGAGCAGGTCGGCGATCGAGGTGTCGCGGTTCTGGGAGAGGATGTGCTCGGCGCCGTCGAGCGGGTGGCTGGAGACGTAGAGGCCGAGCATCTCCCGCTCCAGGGAGAGCAGTTGGCGGCGCGGCCACTCGCGGTCGGTGAGCTGGAAGTCCAGCCCGATGCCGCCGCCCTCCTCGGCGTCGAGGGCGCCGAAGAGGTCGTCCTGGCCGATCGCCTGCTGCTTCTTCAGCCCGGTGACGGCGTCGATCGCGGTCTCGTGCACGGTGCTGAGCGAGAGCCGGGTGTGCCCGAGCGAGTCGAAGGCGCCCGCCTTGACCAGGGAGTCGACGGTGCGCTTGTTGCACACCACCAGCTCGACCTTGTCCAGGAAGTCCGGGAACGAGGTGTACTTGCCCTTCTCCGCCCGGGTGGCCACCAGCGATTCGATGACCGGGACGCCGACGTTGCGCACCGCCTTCAGGCCGAAGCGCACGTCGCTGCCGACGGCGGTGAAGTCGACCACCGACTCGTTGACGTCGGGGGAGAGGATCCGGATGCCCATCTGCCGGCACTCGGCCAGGTAGACCGCCATCTTGTCCTTGTCGTCGGCGACCGACGTGAGCAGGGCGGCCATGTACTCGGCGGGGTAGTTGGCCTTGAGGTAGGCGGTCTGGTACGAGACCAGTCCGTAGGCGGCGGAGTGCGACTTGTTGAAGGCGTAGCCGGCGAACGGGACCAGGACGTCCCAGACGGACTGGATGGCCTCGTCGGAGTAGCCGCGCTCCTTGCAGCCCGCGTGGAAGGGGACGAACTCCTTCTCCAGCACCTCCTTCTTCTTCTTGCCCATCGCCCGGCGGAGCAGGTCGGCCTGTCCGAGCGAGTAGCCGGCGAGCACCTGGGCCGCTCGCTGGACCTGCTCCTGGTAGACGATGAGGCCGTAGGTGGGGCCGAGGACGTCGGCGAGCGGCGCCTCCAGCTCGGGGTGGATCGGGATGATCTCCTGCTGGGCGTTCTTGCGCAGCGCGTAGTTGGTGTGCGAGTTCATGCCCATCGGGCCGGGCCGGTACAGCGCGGAGACGGCGGAGATGTCGGCGAACTCGGTCGGCTTCATCAGCTTGAGCAGGGCGCGCATGGGGCCGCCGTCGAGCTGGAACACGCCGAGGGTGTCGCCGCGGGCCAGCAGCTGGTAGGTGGTGGGGTCGTCGATCGGGATCTTCTCGATGTCGACGTCCACGCCGCGGTTGGCCTTGACGATCTTGATGCAGTGATCGATGATGCCCAGGTTCCGCAGCCCCAGGAAGTCCATCTTGATCAGGCCCATGGCTTCGCACGACGGGTAGTCGAAGCCGGTGATGATCACGCCGTCCTTGTCCCGCATGTGCAGCGGGATGAGGTCGAGCAGCGGTGTCGAGGAGAGGATGACGGCCGCGGCGTGCACGCCGGTGCCGCGGATCAGGCCCTCGATGCCCAGGCCGGTGTCGATGATCTTCTTGACATCGGACTCGTTCTCGTACAGCGAGCGGATCTCGGTGCCCTCGTTGTACCGCGGGTGCTTGTCGTTGAAGAGGTCCGCCAGCGGGACGCCCTTGCCCATGACGTCCGGCGGCATCGCCTTGGTGATCCGGTCGCCCATGGCGAACGGGTAGCCGAGGATGCGGTTGGCGTCCTTGACGGCGGCCTTCGCCTTGATCGTGCCGAAGGTGTTGACCTGGGCGGTGTAGGCGGAGCCGTACTTGTCGGTGACGTAGCGCACCATCTGGTCGCGCTGGCGGTCGTCGAAGTCGATGTCGACGTCCGGGGGGTTGATGCGCTCGGGGTTCAGGAACCGCTCGAACAGCAGATCGTGCTCCAGCGGGTCCAGCTCGGTGATCCGGGTCAGGTAGGAGACCATCGAGCCGGCCGCCGAGCCTCGGCCCGGGCCGACCGGGATGCCGTTGTCCCGGGCGTACTGGCAGATGTCGGCGACCACGAGGAAGTAGGCGTCGAAGCCCATCGGCGAGATGACGCCCATCTCCAGTTCGACCCGGTCCAGCACCTCCTGGCTCGGGTTGTCGCCGTAGCGGTGCTGGAGCCCGGCGGCGATCTTCTGGCGCAGGAACGAGGCCTGGGTCTCGCCCTCGGGGACGTCGAACTGCGGCATCCGGTCGACGTAGGTGAACACCTCGTCGTACGACTCGACCCGCTCCGCGATGGCCAGCGTGTTGTCGCAGGCCTCCGGCAGCTCGCGGAAGAGCTCGCGCATCTCCTCGGCGGTCTTGACGTAGTAGCCGGTGCCCTGGAACTTGAACCGGTTCGGGTCGTCCTTGTTCTTGCCCACGCCGACGCAGAGCAGGCTGTCGTGGGCGTCCGCCTGGTCGGCGGTGACGTAGTGCGAGTCGTTGGTGGCCAGCAGCGGGATGTTCAGCTGCTTGGCGAGGCGCAGCAGGTCGTCGCGGACCTGCTGCTCGATGGACAGGCCGTGGTCCATCAGCTCCAGGAAGTAGTTCTCCTTGCCGAAGATGTCCTGGTAGGCGCCGGCCGCCTTGACGGCCTCCTCGTACTGCCCGAGCCGCAGCCGGGTCTGCACCTCGCCGGAGGGGCAGCCGGTGGTGGCGATGATGCCGGTGGCGTTGGCGGCGATCAGCTCGCGGTCCATCCGGGGCTTCATGTAGTAGCCCTCCATCGACGCGAGCGAGGAGAGCCGGAAGAGGTTCCGCAGGCCGGTGGCGTTCTCCGCCCACATGGTCATGTGGGTGTAGCGGCCGCCGCCGGAGACGTCCTTGCCGCCCTCGCCGTCCGCGCTGGCCGGGCGCTGGCCGCCGGGGGACCAGAACACCTGCTTCTTGTGGAAGCGCGAGGACGGGGCGACGTACGCCTCGATGCCGATGATCGGCTTGACGCCGGTCTTGGCGGCGGAGTGGAAGAACTCGTAGGCGCCGAACATGTTGCCGTGGTCACTCATCGCGATGGCGGGCATGCCCTGTCTCTCCGCCTCGGCGAAGAGCTTGCCGTTCTTCGCGGCCCCGTCCAGCATCGAGTACTCCGTGTGGACGTGCAGGTGCGCGAAGCTGTCGGACACGGCGCTGGGCTCCTCGGGAGGGACGGCGGGACGGCGGGACTGGCAAGCGGTCCAGGGTAGTCGGTCGGCGGGCGCGACACGCCAGGGGAGTCGCGCGCGCCGACCGATCGGGCCGGGGCCGGGGGCGTCCGCCGCCCCCGGCCCCGGCCGCCGTCCGTCAGCGGAGCTGGAGGGACCACTCCTGCTTCCAGCCGCCCTCGCAGGTCCAGACGCCGAGCTGCTTGTGGTCGGAGTCGTGGGTGAGGCAGTCGTCGTCGGAGATCTGGATCCGGTACTTGCCGTTGCCGACGGCGACGAACTTCCACTTCTGGTTGGAGGTGTCGCCCCAGGCCTGCTGCTCGGCCACGTAGGTGTCGGGGTTCTCGGTGAGGTTGTAGCCGAGGTCGTTGACGATCCGGTACCGGTCGCCGCCGAGCGGCTTGATCGTCCAGGTGGACCCCTTGTAGCCCAGGATGCCGCCCAGGACCGGCGCGCCCCAGCTCGCGGTCTCGTTGGGGGCCGTGGCGCCCAGGCCGTTGTCGAGCTTCAGGAACAGCGGCCGCTCGGTCGGGACGCTCGCGCCGCCGCCGCCCGTCGGGGGCTTCGGGTCCTTCGGGTCCTTCGGATCGGTCGGAGTGCCCCCGCCGCCGCCCGGGGTGACCACTCCGCCGGAGGCCGATTCGAGCACCCACTCCTGCTGCCAGCCGCGCTTGCACGTCCACACGCCGAGCTGCTTGAAGTCGGCGTCGTGGGCGAGGCAGTCGTCGTCGGAGATCCGGATCTGGTACCTGCCGCTGCCGACGCCGAACAGCTCCCACTTCTGCTTCGAGGAGTTGCTCCACGGCTGGAGCTCGGCCATGTAGCCGCCGCTCTCGGTGAGGTCGAGGCCGTAGGAGCTGGTGATCCGGTAGCGGCCGCCGCCCACCGGGGTGAGCTTCCACTTGGACTCGTTGCCGCCCCGGATCCCGGGGACCACGGCGGCACCGGCGGAGCCGCTGACCGGGAGGGCGCCCAGGCCGTTGTCGAGCTTCAGGGTCACGTCGGCACCGTTGCCGGGCGTGGTGGGGTTGGTGGGGTTGGTGGTCGGCGGGGTGCCGCCCCAGGCCCAGTTCTGGTTGGGCGCGTCGCGGTTGCTGTCGGAACCGCAGGCCCAGGCCACCACGGAGCTGCCGTTGGCGGTGCGGCCGCTGTAGTCGTCGATGCAGACGTCCTTGGAGCGGTCGTCCGGGTCCGTCATGTGCCGAAAGCCTCCGCTGGCTGACATGTGCCAGCGCTGGCCGGGGATCTCCAGGCAGTCCCAGACCTGGAGCTTGTTCCCGTTGGCGGCCCTGTTGTCCGCCAGGTCGAGGCACTTGCCGTTGGCGGCCCGGAGCTTGTAGCCGTTGTAGGTCCACTTCTGGGCGTCGCCGCCGTTGCACTCCCACATCTGCACGGGGGTGCCGTTCGCGCTGCCGTTGCCGCTCACGTCCAGGCAGGCGTGGTTGCCGGGGGCGCTGTCGGGGGTCAGGCTGCCGGTCCTGCTGCCGTAGCCGGAGCGGGCGGGGAAGTGCAGGGTGCGCACGTCGCCGTCGCACTTGTAGGGCCGCGCGGTGCCCGACCGGCAGGTCCACGGCTCCTTCTTGACGCTGTCGCCGTCGTTGCCGACGAACGCCCAGTTCATGTAGCCGCCGTCGCCCCGGTTGCGGAAGGTCGAGTCGCCCTGGAACACCCAGATCCGGAACTTGTCGTACCCCGAGGGGTCCTTCTGCTCCTCCTTGTTCATGAAATGGTTCAGCTTGTAGGTGGTGTCGATCAGCACCCCCTTCATATCGGCCTTGTGCTCGTTCGTGAACAATTCGGTGTCGTACATGTCGGTGCCGACGGTCTTGAACACCAGGACATTGAAACCGGGAAACTTCTGGCTCAGCTGCGACGCGGTTCTCTGCGTGAACTCCGCGTTGTCCAGCTTGTTGGCGTTGGCGGCGCCGCGCATGGCCCGGATCATGTCGAAACCGGAGCTGATCAGCGAGGTCATGCAGTTGCCGCCGCCCGGCACGGCCGGGGTCCCGCAGGTCTTGTCCACCGGGAAACCGGGCGACGGCGCGGCCTGGGCGGACTGCGCGGTGAGGCCGCCGACCAGGGCGACGGCGGTGACCCCGCAGGCGAATGCGCGTTTCAGGCGGGACAGGGTTTTCATGGCGGAATCGTCTTTCTGCTCGCGTCGGGGACATTCTCGTCCCGACCGAGAAGGACGATAGGCGCGGAAATCCGCCGCGCGGCCGCTCCTTACGGCTTCCATATGACGGGGCCGGGAGCTCTGCCCTTTCGTGCAGAATCCGGTCCGGCCCGGCCCGGCAGTGTCGTGCCGCGCGAACGCCGACCGCCGGGGCCGCGTCCGGTGGGAGCGGCCCCGGCGGTCGCCGGTGCGAGGTGTTCCGTTACGGGCAGAGCTGGTGCGTGGTGGGGGTGCACTCGGGGTCGGGGTCGATCGGGCCGGTGCCGCCGGGCCGGTAGTTCGACCACCAGATCGGCGTGCCGCCGTAGTAGACGGCCAGGTTGCCGCCGTTCTGGATCGCGAGGTAGGCGCCGGGGTGGTACGGGGTACGGCTGTTCCAGACCGCGCGCATGGCGGCGTCGTAGGCGACGAGATTGCCGTCGGCCTGCATGTAGAGGTACGTCCCGACGCCGTAGGTGCCGACGGCCGTCCAGATCGCGACGTTGTTCTTGTAGAGCACCACGTGGCCGTCCCACTGCTGGTACAGCACGGTGCTGCCGTCCGGCGAGGACCAGCTCTGGCCCCGGTTCAGGCCGGTGGTGCCCTGGATGACGGTCTGGTCGGCGTCCGAGGCGGGCGCGGCCGCGACGGCCGGTGCCGCGGCGGCGGGCGCGCCGGCCGCCGGGGCGCCGTCGGCGGCGTGGGCGGCGGTCCCGCCCAGCAGGCCGGCCGCCATCAGTACGGCCCCCAGGGCGACACCGGTGCGGGGAACGAGGGAAGGCGCGATCCTCATGACGGTCACTCTCCTCAGGTCACTTCTCCAGGTGGCTTGTTGCCTCGACGAGTCTCGCCGTGCTCGCGTCACCCGGGCAAAGCCCTTCGACCGGGGTCGAATCCGGGCGCGCCCGGGGCGGTCACCCGGCAGTGCATTCACCTGGCAGTGCATTCACCTCGGAGCGCGGTCACCTCGCAGCGCTTCGTCCCGCAGCGCTGCGTCCCGGAGCGCGCGGAGCCGCTTCCGGAACAGCAGGACGCCCAGGGCGAGCCAGGCGGCGGCCAGCACCCAGCCCGCCAGGACGTCCAGCGGCCAGTGCACGCCGAGGTAGACCCGGGTGCAGCCGATCAGCAGCGCGAAGCCGGCGGCGGCCGTCGCGGCGGGGCGGGCCGCGCCCGGGCGCGCCGCGGTGACCGCGAGGGCGAGCAGTCCCGCCGAGAGGGCGCCGGTGAAGGCGTGCCCGGAGGGGAAGGCGAAGCCGTGCGCCGTGAAGGCCCAGTCGGCGGCCGGCGGGCGGGGTCGGCCGAAGCCGTGCATCAGGCCCTGGCGCAGCAGCTGCCCCGCCGCCAGCCA
The DNA here is from genome assembly GCF_036010405.1 of Kitasatospora purpeofusca. Taxonomy (NCBI): domain Bacteria; kingdom Bacillati; phylum Actinomycetota; class Actinomycetes; order Kitasatosporales; family Streptomycetaceae; genus Kitasatospora; species Kitasatospora purpeofusca. The sequence goes on from NZ_CP108561.1 coordinate 9,144,006, forward strand.
CGCCACCGGGGCGAGCAGCACGGCGACGGCGGCCGGTCGGGACCGGTGTGGGCGGGTCGCCCGCGCGAGGAGGGTTCCGGCGGCGAGGGCGAACAGATAGGAGAAGACTCCGGTGCCCAGATCGGTGAGCAGCTCGGCGGTCCGCTCGGCCGGGTGCGGCCGGTGGGTCACCACCCAGTCGAGCGTGCCGCGCTCGAACCCGTACGGCCCCCAGCCGTGGGCGGCGACCAGGGCGGCGAGGGCGGCGAACACCGCGACACCGAGGGCGAGGACGGCGCCGACCGCCGTCGAGGGACGGGCGCTCATACGGTCAGCCACCTCCGCAGTCCGCCGGTGCGGGCCCGGTCGACCAGGGGCGCGGCCCGGCCGGACAGCAGGCCGAGCAGATGGCCGACGGCCGCGCCGATCGCGGCTCCGAGGAGCACGTCGTGCGGGTAGTGGACGCCGACCAGCACCCGGCTCAGGCCCATCGCGGCGGCCAGCAGCAGTCCGAGCGCGCCGAGGCGCCGGTCGACGTGCCACAGGGCGGCGGCTCCGGCGAACACGATCACGGTGTGGTTGCTGGGCAGCGACCAGTCGCCGGCGCCGGGGCAGGGCTCCAGGGTCCGGCCGACGTCGAGGACCTGGCAGGGCCGGGGTTCGCGCAGCACCGACTTGAGCAGGGTGTCCGCGGCGAACGCGAGCGTGACCACCAGGGGCACGGCCAGCGCGCGGGCCATCAGGACGTCGTCGGCGCGGCGCGAGCGCCACCAGCCGAGCAGCATCAGGGCGGCGAGCAGCAGCAGCCCGGCGACGGCGTAGGCGGCGACGAGGTGCTGCAGCGGCGCCGGGAGGTGCTCGGCCCAGCGGTCCATCCGCAGGTACAGGCCGCCGTCGACCGGGCGGCCGTCGACGGCGAGCGCACCCACGGGTCCACCCCCGGGCCCGCTCACCGGCCCCGGCCCCGACGGCGGGCGCGCAGCACTTCCAGCACCAGCGGCAGCAGCGAGACCGCCACCACGACCGCGACGATCGGCAGCAGGTAGCGGTCGACGTTCGGGACCGAGGAGCCCAGCGCGTAGCCCGCCATGACCAGGCCGACCGTCCACACCACGCCGCCCACGACCTGCCACACCGTGAAGGTGCGGACGTTCACGCCGAGCGCGCCGGCCAGCGGGTTGAGGACGGTGCGCACCACCGGCACGAAGCGGGCGAGCACGACGGCCTTGCGGTGGCCGTAGCGGGTCAGGATCTCCTCCGCCCGCACCGCGCCCTCGTGCAGGTGCTTGTTGCCGGAGCGGGTGAGCAGGGCGCGTCCGCCGCGCCGCCCCAGCAGGTAGCCGACCTGGGCACCGGTGAGGGCGCCGACCACCGCAGCCGCCAGCACCTGGCCGAGGTTCAGGTGCGGGCCGCTGTGCTCGCCGGTGGTGCACAGCAGACCGGCGGTGAACAGCAGTGAGTCACCGGGCAGGAAGAAGCCGACCAGCAGGCCGGTCTCCGCGAACATGATCACGGCGATGCCCAGCGCGCCGAACGCGGCCAGCAGCGAGCCCGCGTCCAGCGGATTGACGGCCAGCACGGCCGTCGGGGGTAGCACCATGGAAGCGCCTTTCCGAGAAGGGGACCCGGCCGTGCCCGGAGGCCGGGCCTCGTGCCCACTGACACGGCCAGCATGACCGAACGGCGCTGAAGGCCCGCTGAAGACCTGAAGACGTCTTCAGCTCCCCGGCGCGGTGACCTGCGACCCTGGGGGCATGCGCGTACTGGTGGTGGAGGACGAACAGCGGCTCGCCCTGGCGATCAAGCACGGCCTGGAGGTCGAGGGGTTCGCCGTCGACATCGTCCACGACGGCCTGTCCGGACTCGCCCGCGCCACCGACCACGCCTACGACGTGATCATCCTCGACATCATGCTGCCCGGCCTCAACGGCTACCGGGTCTGCTCCCGGCTGCGGGCCGCCGGCAGTGACGCGGGGATCCTGATGCTCACCGCCAAGGACGGCGAGTGGGACGAGGCCGAGGCCCTGGACACCGGGGCCGACGACTTCCTCTCCAAGCCCTTCTCCTTCCTCGTCCTGGTCGCCCGCCTCAAGGCCCTGGCGCGGCGCATCGGCTCCCGCGCCCCGCAGCGCACCGTGCTCGGCGACCTGGTGGTGGACTCCGCCGCCCGCACCTGCGCCCGGGCCGGGACACCGGTCGCGCTGACCCCGCGCGAGTTCGCCGTCCTGGACCACCTCGCGCGCCGGGCGGGCGAGGTGGTCTCCAAGCGGGAGATCCTCGACGAGGTCTGGGACGGCGGCCCCGACAGCGGGGCCAACACCGTCGAGGTCCACATCAGCGCCCTCCGGCGCAAGATCGACGCGCCGTTCGGACGGACCGCGGTGCAGACCGTGCGCGGCGTCGGCTACCGGCTGGCGGCCGACGGTGGCTGACCCCGGAGCCGCTGGTCCGAGGGCGGCCGGCCCCGCCCGCACCGGGGCGCTCGCGGCCCTCCGCCGGCGGGCCGGCCGGCTGCTGGGCTCGCCGAGGGTGACCGCCGCGACCGAGCGGCTGGCGCCCCGCTCGGTCCGCACCCGCACCACGATCGCCGCCTGCGCGGCCGTCGCCGTTGTCCTGCTGGCCGCCTCCGCCGCCGTGGTGCTCCTGATGCGGGTCAACCTGCACCGCACCGTCGACACCGCCGCCCGCGAGCAGGCCGGGGCGGTGGCCGGTGCCGCCGCCCAGGGCCCCCTGCCGCACGTGCTCCCGCTCGGCCCCGGCACCGACTTCATCCAGGTCACCGACGCGTCCGGGGCCGTGGTCGCCGCCAGCCAGAACCTCGCCGGCCATCCCGCCCTCACCGGCGCCGACGACGGCCACGACAGCTTCGACCTCGGCATGTTCGGCGGCGAGCACCACCAGCGGGTCACCACCCTCACCACCGACACCCCGAACGGTCCGGTCACCGTCCGGGTCGGCGCCTCCCTGCACACCGCCGACACCGCCGAGGACCTCACCACCGCCGCGCTCGGCGGACTCAGCGCCGTCCTGGTGGCCACCGTCGGCATGGTGACCTGGCGGGCGACCGGCCGCGCGCTGCGCCCCGTCGAGGCGATCCGCGCCGAGGTCGCCGCGATCGGCGACCGCGACCTCGCCCGCCGGGTGCCCGAACCCGGCAGCGAGGACGAGATCGCCCGTCTCGCCCGCACCATGAACGCCATGCTCGACCGGCTGGAGGCCGCCGGGGTCCGCCAGCGCCGCTTCATCGCCGACGCCTCCCACGAACTGCGCAGCCCGCTCGCTGTGCTGCGCACCCAACTGGAGGTCGCCCACACCCACCCCGACCCCGGCGTCCGCGCGGACATGGTGGCCGGCGCGCTCCAGGACACCGACCGGCTCCAGTCGCTCGCGGCCGACCTGCTGCTGCTCGCCCGCCTCGACTCCACCGGACACAACGGCCCGGCCGAGGAACTGGACCTTGCCGAGCTGGTGCGCACCTGCCTGGACGGCCGGGGCGCCGGGCGGACGGGGGTGGTGGCGGAGCTGGCCGACGGGGTCGCGGTGACCGGGAACCCGATGTGGCTCGGGCGGCTGCTGACCAACCTGCTCGACAACGCCGAGCGCCACGCCCGCCACCGGGTGACGGTGCGGCTCGCCCTCGACGGGGAGACCGGCGGGGCGGTCCTCGACGTCGCCGACGACGGCCCGGGCGTCCCGTCCGCCGAGCGGGAGAAGGTGTTCGAGCGTTTCACCCGGCTCGACGACGCCCGCAGCCGCGACGACGGCGGCACCGGCCTCGGTCTGTCGATCGCCCGTGACATCGCCGCCCTCCACGGCGGCACCCTCACCATCGAGGACACCCCGGCCGGTTGCACCTTCCGCACCCGCCTCCCGGCCGGCCACCGGCGCTGAGGCGGTGACGAACGGCGGTACCCGGCGCACGGGGAGCGACCCGGGCGCGCCCTCCGCGCCGCCCGACGCCACCGGCACGCCGGTCGGCGGAGCGGAATTATTACAGGGAGGGACACGATCGGCTGCGGCCGGGTTACAGTGAAAAGGTCGCCCCGGCGTGTTCAAGGCAGTCCGTCAGGAACATTTCTCTTCGCAGTTCTTCACGCGGGCCTTTTCACGGCCCTCTGCACGGGGTCGAGTCACTGCCGCCGGATCCAGCCGGCGCTTTTCGGTCAGTTCAGCACTCCCCGCCATCCCGTTCCGCCGCATTGCCGGCCGGTTGTCGGCCGCCTTTCGGCAGGCGCGGAGGACGCGCGGGCGGGGCCAGGATCCGAGCGGATCGGCGTCGGAATACCAGGGGAGGGTGGCTCGTGCCTTCGGTGTCCTCGTTCTTCACGCAGGCGACCAATTTCGGGAGTTCGGTGTCGGGAGGCGTGGACCCCCGCACCGGCCTGTACAACGTCCGGATCGTGCTGGGCCATCTGGTCGGGAACCGGAACCTCGGCCCGTCCTTTCCGCTCGCGCTGGGCTATTCGCCGCTCGACGGCACCGACATCGGGTTCGGGCGGGGCTTCTCACCGGGGCTCACCACCTACGACACCGACAACGCCCTGCTGGTGCTGTCCACGGGCGAGCGGTACAAGGTCGTCGAGACCGACACCTCGGTGCTGCCGCAGCAGAAGAAGCTCGACACGGTGCGCATCGGCAAGGACGAGGACGGCGACTTCTACCGGATCGTGCACAAGTCCGGCGAGGTGGAGATCCTGACCGGGCCGCAGAACGCCTTCGGCCTCAAGGTGCCCACCGAACTGCTGACACCCGCCGGCCACCGCCTCTCCCTGACCTGGGACTTCGGCGAGGCGCAGCCCCGGCTGCGGGCGATCGCGGACGAGAGCGACACTCTGCTGACCGTGGACCTGGGCGCCGCCGCCAGGCACGTACTCCATGTGCTGCCCGGTCGCTCCGAGGGCTACGACGTGGAACTCCTCCTCAGCAACGGGCAGTTGTCCGGCGTGCGGCACCTCGGGCTCGGCCCGGGGGAGCCGTTGGAGTGGAGCCTCCGCTACGAACCGATGGGCGAGCAGGGGGAGTGGGGTTCCTGGCTGACCGGGGTGGTCGTGCCGGGCGGGATGTCCGAGACGGCCTCCTACACCGCCAACGGCCACCGTTTCCCGGACAGTTGCGACCTGCCGCCACTGCCCCGGGTGGTCCGGTTCGCGCAGGATCCGGGCGGCGGGCAGCCGACGGTCGCCGCGGACTACGACTACACCTCCACCAATTTCGTCGGCGGATTCTCCGGCGCGAGCCACGACGCCGGTTCCGACCCCCTGTACGGGGTGCTGACCGGATACACCTACGGATCGACGGAGTCCCGGAGCTGCGGGGCGGACACCAGGACGGTCACCCGGACCTACAGTTCGTACCACCTCCTGACCGAGGAGACGACGGCGCAGAACGGTTGTTCGCAGCAGATCGGCACCGAGTACTACGCGCGGACCGGCAAGGAATTCGACCAGCAGCCGGCCCAGTTCCAGCTTCCGAAGCGGCGCACGGTCACCTGGACCGATCCGGCGCGGAACACCCGCAGCGACATCACGACCACGGATTTCGACGAGCGGGGAAATCCGCGCAGCCGGACCGCTCCGGACGGCGGCCGGACGGACTGGACGTACTACCCGGCGGGCGGCAGCGGATCGGACTGCCCGCCCGATCCGCACGGCTTCACCCGCTGGCTGAAGGAGGTCGTCCGGACGCCGCCGGCCACCGGGTTCGACGCACCGGTCCTCACCACCGCCTACCGGTACGCCTCGTACGACACCGGGGAGCCTCGGGTCGGCCCCGTGCTGCTGAAATCGCGGGAGCAACGGCTCGCCGACGGCCGGGAGTTGTCCTCGGTGAATTTCCAGTACCGCACCTCGGGCGACGAGTTCGGCCGCCTGCTCGGCCTGGACGAGACGGAGACGCTCGGCGGGGACGCGGACCACGGCTTCGTCACCGCCGCCGCGACCCACACCTTCGGCTTCGCGGCGGACGGGGAGGCCCTGACCCAGACCCACGGCCTGACCACCGACGACGGGCTCACCCTGACCCGCTCGGAGCGGCGTTCGCGGTACACCGGGCGGCTGTGGTCGGCCACCGACACCCAGGGCAACGGGGTGGCGGTGACGTACGACGGGCTGGGCCGGATGCTGACCCGCACCGTCAATCCGGGCACCGCCCACCAGGCGGCGCAGACCCGCGCCTACGGGACCGGCGGCGACGCGCCGTTCCTGGTGACCGCCACCTCCCCGATGATGTCCGCGGACCCGGACGAGCCGGGCGAACAGATCAGGGTGGCTCTCGACGGCGCGGGCCGCCCGGTCCGGCGGGAGCGCAGGGCCGTCGACGGCGACGGCGGCTGGTACGTCGTCCAGCGGGTCGGCTACGACGCGCAGGGCCGCCCGGCCTCCGTCACGGACCTCGACCACCTGCCCGACGGCAGCGCCGGCGGCGAGCTGACCGAGACCCTCCGCTACGACGACTGGGGCCGGGTGTCGGCCACGGACTCCACCGACGGCTCCACCCGGGTCGGCCGGGCCGACCCGGTCGCGCTGACCACCACCACCCGGCTGGAGGGCGGCGGCAGCCCGGTCACGGGCACCGTGGTGACCACCCACAACCAGCACGGCGAGCCGGTGCGGGTGGAGCGGTTCGACCTGCGCGGGGTGTCGAAGGGCGTGCGGACGCTGGACCGCGACGGCTGGGGCCGGGTGCGCCGGGTGACCGACGGACTCGGCCGCAGCACACACCACGACTACAACCCGCGCGGCCTGCCCACCCTGACCGAACTCCCGGACGGCACCCAGGTCTCCCGCGCCCACGACGTCCGGCAGGACGGCGGCGGCCTCGCCACCGAACTCACCGTCGGCAAGGCGCGCTACGGCACGCAGACCTTCGACCGGCTGGGCCGACTGACCGGCACCGTCTCCGGCGGCCGGGCGTGGACCTACGACTACGACCGCGACAGCGACCTCGTCCCGACCGGGGCCACCCTGCCCGACGGGCAGCGGCGCGGCTACACGGTCGTCCCCGAACTGGACAACACGCTGACCGAGGTCAGGGCGGACCGGGTCACCCAGGAACTCACCCCGCACCCCGTCACCGGCTTCCCGACCCGGGCGCGGGAGGGCGGGGTCACCGTCACCCGCGACTACTACCCCTCGGGGCTGCCCCGCGCCGAGACCGTCTCCCGCCCGGGTGCGCCCGACACCACCGCGACCTGGCAGTTCACCCTCGGCGGCGACGAGGTCACTGGCACGGGGGTGGACGGCGCCGTCCGGCGGACCACCCGGGACCGGCTCGGCCGGCTCCAGGAGATCGCCGACCCGGACCTGCGGGTGCTGGACCCGGTCCACGACCCCGCGGGCCGACTGACCGGCTGGACCGTCGAGGACCTCGGCTCTGGCGCCACCCTGGCCACCGCCCTGACCCTGGACGACCTCGGCCGGGAGGTGGCCCGCGAGTTCACCTGGACCCCGGCGGGAGGCGGCGCCCCCGAGGTCTGGACGTCGACCCAGGACTGGCAGGACAACGACCTCCTGAGCGCCAGGGCGCTCCACCGGGGCGCCGAACTCCTCCGCCGGGAGACGTTCGGCTACGACAGCCGCAACCGGCTCACCGACTACACCTGCCAGGGGCCCGTCCCGCCGCAGGACGAACTCGGCCGCGGGATCACCGCGCAGACCTTCCGCCACGACGGCTGGAGCAACCTCACCGACAGCCGGACCGAGTTCGCCGACGGTGGCTCCGAAACGGCCGGCTACCACTACGACAACCCCTACGACCCCTGCCAGTTGACCGGCATCAGCCGCACCGGCCCCGCCGGAGACACCCCGTTGGCCTACGACGCGGCCGGCCGGCTGACCACCGACGGCGCCGGGCGCGCGCTCCGGTACGACGCCCTCGGCCGGCTGACCGCCACCGAGGGCGCGGGCGGCTACGGCTACGACCCGTTCGACCGGCTGCTGACCCGCACCGCGCCGGACGGCGGCACCGGCGTGCTGTCCTACCGGGGCGAGACCCTCGCCACCGTCACCGAGGACGACCGCTCCGCCCGGCTGCTGCACCTCGGAGACCACCCGGTGGCCCAGCACGGCCCGGGCGGACCGCCGGCGACCCGCCTGCTGGGGGCGGACGGCACCGGGACCGCACGGGTGTCGGCGTCCGGGACCGAGCCGGACCAGTACGCCTACACCCCATACGGGCTGCGCCCGGTGCGGCCCGGCGACGGCATCCTCGGCTTCACCGGCCGGCCCGTGGACCCGGCGACCGGCTGCTACCACCTCGGCAACGGCGCCCGCGACTACCACCCGGCGCTCCGGCGCTTCGCCACCCCGGACCCGCTCAGCCCCTTCGGTGCCGGCGGCGTCAACCCCTACGCGTACTGCGCCGGCGACCCGGTGAACCGGGTCGACCCCTCCGGCCACCTCAGCTGGATGGCCTGGCTCGGCATCGGCCTCGGGGTCGCGGGCCTCGCCCTGACCGTCGTCACCGGCGGGCTGGCCGTCGTGGCGGCGGGCGGTGTCCTCGCGGCCCTCGGCGCGGCCTCCACCACCACCCTGGTCGTCGGCGCCCTGGGCGTCGCCTCCGATGTCACCGCGATCGTCGGCGGCGCCCTGGAGAAGGCCTCGCCCAGGGCCTCGTCGGTCCTGGGCTGGGTCTCGCTGGGCACGGGCCTGGCCGGCCTGGCCGAGGGCGGTGCCGCCCTCGCCCGCACCGCGTCCCGGTTCGGCGCCCGCGCCCCGGAGGCCGCCGGGGAGGCCGCCCACGGGCTCGGCGGCGGCTTCCGTGCGCTGGAGGACTATCCGACGCTGGTGGACGCGCCGGACGGCGGGCCGATGGTGGTCCGGGTGCCCGAGGTCATGCACGGCCGGTACGACGCGGAGCGGTACTTCACCCGCACCCCCAACCCGAGGTACCGGAACGCCGTCTGGACGAGTGTCTACCGGGCCACCCCGGACATGGTCGAGGCCACCGCCAGGGAAGCGCGGGGACTGCCCGAGGTACGGGAGATCCACCTCCTGTCGGGGACGCACGGCACCCGGACCGGCGAGCGCGGACCGAACGAGGTCTCCGGGCGGATCCTCGGGGAGGACCAGGACCTCGCGGCCACGATGAACGGGGAGGACCCGCAGGTCGTGGTGACCGCCCACAACCTGCCGAGCATGCGGCGCAGTTCGCTGCGGGCGGTGCTGGAGCGGCCCAACGCCGAGATCATCGCCGCGTTCTGCTACAGCCGCAACGACCGGGTGCTGCGGGAGATCCTGGGGCTGCATCCCACCGTGTCGTTCACCAAGCGCTAGGGCCTCTCTTTCGGACCCCTGGCGGCGCACCCGTCACACGGAGAAGCGGAGGAGACCGCAGATGACCGAATGGGCAGGAGTGTCCAAGCTCTCGCTGATGCTGGAGACCGGAGGTCCGGGCGCCGAGATCTACGCGAACGGCCGGAACCAGATCGCGGTGACCGTCAGCGTCAAACCGACCGACGAGAACGGCAGCACCTACTACGGGGACATCTCCTGGCCGAACCGGGTGAACCTCGTCGACTACGTCAGCGGTGAGAAGCTCAACTGGCAGGGCCGGGAAGGCTGGTGCTTCACGGACCGGGAGGACCGCTACTTCCACCACCTCCCCGGCGGGGGCAGCCGGGCCGCCGCCGAGACCGAGCCCGAGCCCGCCGCCGAGCCCGAGGCCGAACTCGCCGACGACGGAACGCAGAAGTTCACCTTCTACATCAGCTGCTGGCCCGGCGCGGACCGGAAGTCGGTCTCGGCCTGGGTCGAGACGGACACCGGCAAGGTGTACACGACCACGGCCGGATCCGGCTCCTTCGAGGGCAAGGTCGCACTGGACCCGCTGGTGGCCCTGACCCATCGGCGGTCGGGCGTCAACTGGGAGTACTCCAGGACGGCCACCCGGTACGAGAACGACACCAAGTACGTGTCCACCGAGGCCTGGAACTACTACCTGTCGCTGGACTCCACGGACAACTACTTCGTCACGTTCTCGGTGTCGGGCTACTGGAGCGACCCCGGCTACGAGGGCTTCTTCGCCTGCGACATCAAGCCCGACAGCCACCACAAGAACCTCTACGGCTCCTACGTCTGGTACCAGGAGCCGCACGGCAGTTCGTACGACGGCGACGGCGGCTACGGCGGGCTGATCGTCAACTTCCCCGACGGCAACAAGTGGTGGGACTACGCGCGGGTCTACGACCGGCCCTACCCCGAGCAGTACCTGTGCTTCACCTGGGTGCACGCCACCACCGGAGGCGACGGCTGGCACATCCCGAACGGGCCGGTCAACACCTGGCGGGTGTACTTCAGCCCGGTGATCACGGCGTGGGACCGGTACGGCAACACCGGCAAGTTCAGCATCGACGGCTCGGGCGTGGACAGCGGGATCGAACTCGCCGACTACTCGTAGCGGCTGGCGGCTGGCGGCTGGCGGCTGGCGGCTGGCGGCCGGTGAACAGTGGACAGTGGCCGGAGTGCCGGCCTGCCGGACCTCCGGCAGGCCGGCCACCGGGTCAGACGGGGTCCGCCCCCGCCGGGGTACGGGCGGCGAGGCCGAACGGGCGCAGCCGCTCCCAGCCCCGCGACTCGTACCAGGACCGGTCGAAGCCGGCGACCGGGGGGACGTGCAGGGTGCCGCTCTGCAGGCCCTGTGCGAGGGTGCGCCACAGCTCGTCGACCAGGGAGCAGTGGCGCACCGCCTCGGCCAACTCGGTGGTGGTGAACGGCGGGCCCTCCATCCGGACCAGCCGGATGTCGTAGCAGCCCCGGTAGCCGTGGCCGAAGACGGTGAACGGCGGGTGCCAGACCTGCGCGCCGGGCGCGCGGATCGTGTACCGCACCCGGGAGGCGACATGTCCGCCGTGGTGGTGCTCGGCGTGCTCCGCGATGTCGGGCACCTGCGGCGGGAAGAAGTAGTGCCGCTTGTCGGGGATCTCCGCCCGGTCGTACTCGCCCGGGGCGAAGTGCCAGCGGTTGTACATCATCCGCTGGGCGGACCGCCACAGGATCGGTGCGGTCTCCTCGCCGACCTCGGCCATCCGGCTCGGGTGCGGCAGGCAGCAGCAGAAGAAGTCGCCCTTCTTCAGCGCCAGGACGCCGTCCGGGCTGCCGGGCCGGACGCCGCGCAGCCCGGACAGGTCGCGCACCGAACTGCTCATGCCGTAGTCGGCGTCGGTGGCCACGATCGACGACAGCACGACCGCCGCCAGCAGTTCGCCGACCGCGCCCTGTGCGAGGGGCGCCGGGCCGGGGTCGGCCTCGGCGGCCGCGTCGAGCGCGACGGCGGCCAGGGTCATCGCCCGGAGGTCGGCCCGGACGTCGCCGGTGGGCTCCACCCCGAGGTTCAGCCGGCCGTGCCGGACGACCAGCTCCGGCATCGTCTCCGGGTCGCGGGGCAGCGGGAAGTCGAGCAGCCGCTCGTTCTTCACGAAGGTCAGCCCGTTGATCCGGCGGTAGCGCATCAGCTCCGAGCGGTCGACGTCGTGCATCAACTCTCTCACCACCTGGGCCAGTTCGAGCAGCGGGAGGCCGGACGCGCCGCCCGGTCCGCGGTCCAGTGCGGCGCAGTACTGGGCGTGCCGGTCGAGCAGGAACTCCCGCAGGCCGGTGGCGGAGAGCTGGAGGCCGTTGAACTCCTCGAAGCGCACCGAACGGCCGCTGACGAACAGGCAGTAGGCGAGGACCACGAACAGCCGGTCGGCCGGCCGCCAGTCGTCGACCGGGGACGCCCGGAGGCCGGTCAGCAGGCCCTGCCGGGTCAGGGTGTTGGTGCCCGCGTCGGACTTCGAGAAGACGTCCCGTCCGATCAGGATGTAGACGCTCTCTACCCGTTCGACCCAGTCGGCCAGCCGGGCGAGCCGGTCGTCCAGCTCGCCGTTCTTCTCCCAGGTGCGCAGGATGGTGTCGGCCTCGTGCCGGTCGGCGGCCTCCCGGGCCTCGAACACCCGGGTCTCCTCGGCCACCGCGTCGAGCACCTCGGCCGGGACCCGCAGGCCGCCGACGTGCTCGGCCTCGGGGCCGGTCGGTTCGCCGGGCGCCCAGAGGGACAGGCCGGCGAGTGGCGAGCGGGTGAGCGTGACGGTGCCCGGGGCCGCCGGTTCGTTCGGATCCGGGTCGGTCGCGAGGAACTCGACGTCGCCCCGGCCGAGGACGTGCTGCACCAGCAGCGATTCCCAGGTGGTCAGCCGGGAGCAGGCGAGCCGCAGCGATATCCGCCCGTTCCTGGTGAGTTCCGCGAGGAGCAGCGCGGTGGCACCGGAGCCGGGACCGGTGGCGGAACCGGCGGCGGTCGCGCCGTCGGCGGTCCGGGGGATCATGACCGCGCTCCCGGCGCGAACCGGACGGCCGGGGCGTCAGTGGATGGGCCGCTCCGGCCGGCCCCGGCAGGGCCGCCGAGGCCGCGCGGGCGGACGAGGATCGTGCAGATGACTCCAATTGTCGCCATGGTCCTGACTTTCCATCGGAAGTGACAGGTCGAAGGGTGCGGGAGTGCGCAGGGTGCGAAGGGTGCGGGAGTGCGCAAGCGAAGGGTGCGGGAGGTGCACCGGTCGGCAGCGAGCTGGTGCGGACCTCTACTGGGCGGCCGAGGACTCGGCGGCCCGAGCGGCCGCCCCGTCGGCCGCCCCGTCGGACGGCCCGTCGGCCGGTCGGGGATCGACCGGGAGCATCGGCAGCCGGGCACAGAGGGCCAGCGAGAGCAGGGCGCACCCGAGGGCGACCCCGGTCTGCGAGCCCAGACCGAGACCGGCCGCGAGACCGCCGACCATCGCCCCGGCCGGATAACCGGCCATGTTGAGACTGGCGGAGACGGCGAGCGTCGCCGTCGCCCCCGTGTCGGGCAGCAGCCGCTGCCGGAGGCTGAGCAGCCCGACGTCCATGGGCCCCACGGCCACCCCGAGCAGCACGAACATCGCGGCCAGCCAGAACACGGTGGAGTGCAGGAACAGTCCCGCCAGTCCGAGCGCCGTCAGGGCGGCGCCGATGATCAGGAACCGGCGTTCCGCGCCGTCGGCGATCCGGTGCCCGGCGGCCAGCGAGGACGCGATTCCCAGCGCCCCCGCGATCGACCAGCTGGTGCCGGTCCAGGAGGGGGCGGCCCCGAACCCGGCCGAGACCAGCTGGGGCAGCGAGACCACCAGGACACCGACCGCGACCTGGTACAGGAAGTACACCCCGGTCAGCCCGCGCAGCACGGGGTGGACCAGGATCCCGCGCACGGCCTCCGCGGCGCTGCGCAGACCGACCTCGCCGCCGGCCTCCGGGGTGGTGCGCCCCGAGGCGGCCGCGACCAGCGCCGCCGCCAGGTAGGCCGCGCCGACCACCGCCACGCTGTGCCGGCCGCCGAACACCGTGACCGCGATCCCGGCCAGGGCGGGCCCGGCCATCGCGGCGAGACCCGAGACCATCGAATCGAGGCCGTTGGCCGCCCCGCGCAGCTGTGCGGGCAGCGAGAGCGCGACGTAGCTGCGGAAGGCGACATTGCCGAACGCGCTGGTCAGCGAGGACAGCAGGGCCAGCCCCCACAGGGTCCAGATGCCTCCGGCGCCGGCCGAAGCGCCGAAGGCGATCCCGAGCGTGGCGGCCGCCTTGATCAGGTAGTCGGCCGCCATCCACGCGGTGACATTGCGGCCCTGGAGGAAGCCGCCGCTCAGCGGGCTGAGCAGCAGACCGGGCAGGGTCGCCAGCAGGACGGCCAGGCCGGCCGCCGCAGGGCGGTGCAGGTCCTGCACCACGAAGATCACCACGGTGACGTCGAACATCACCTGGGCGAACCGGCCGACCGCCGTCGACAGGGCCAGTTGGGCACAGATCCGGTCCGCCAGGACCTTGCGGTAGCTCACGCGGGCGCCGCCTCCTCCACCGTCCGGGCCAGCAGGCGGCCCACCTCCTCCGGGTCGTCCAGCCACGGCACGTGCCCGGCCCCGGGCACCGTCCGGGCCCGGCCGTCCGGCAGCGCCGCCGCCAGCTCCCGCGCCGACGGGGCACCGGCCCACGGGTCCCGCTCGCCGTTGACGACCAGCACCGGTACGCCGACCCGCGCGGCCGTCGCCGCGAGGTCCTCCTCGGGCACCCGCCCGGAGAGCACGGCGCGCACCGCGTGGAGGTCCCAGCTGCGGGCGCAGGCGGCCAGGAAGCCGCGCTGGGCCGGTCCGAGAACGGGGAAGGTGAGGGCCAGGTCGGCGAGCAGGAGTTCGCGCAGTTCCTCGTCGTCGGCCGGCGCCCGGTCGGGCGCGGTCGTCCGGGCCCGGCGCGCGGTCTCCCGCAGCGGGCCGTCGAGCGTGTTCAGGCGCTCCCGCAGCAGCTCGGGATGGTCGGTGCCGTCCCGGAGTTGGGCGGCGAGCAGCACGACCGCGCGGACCCGGCCGGGGCTCCGGGCCGCGGCGCGCAGCGCCGGGCGGGCACCGGCGGAGTGGCCGAGGAGGACGACCGGCCCCTCGGCGCCCGCCGTGTCGAGCAGCCGGACCAGCCGGTCGGTCTGGACGGCGAACGGGTCGTCGTCCGGCCCGCAGTCGCCCGCCCCGACCAGGCGCCGGCACCCGGGCGGCAGCGGCAGCCCGTCGAGGGTCTCGCCGCCGAGGCCGGGCCCGCCGGGCGCGAGCACGAAGGTCGGCGGGCTCATGCGCTGCTCCCGGCCGGGGCGTCGGCCGTGGAGGTGCCGACCTCGGCGGCCTCGGCGGCGACCTCGGCGACCAGCCGCTCCGCCGCCGGGTCGAGGCCCCGGATCCACAGGGCCTGCCGGTGGGCGACACAGCCGCGCAGATTCTTCGCCTCGTCCGCCGCCGGGCCGTACTCCACCGCGTGGTAGCCGTGCGCGGCGGCGTGCTCCACCAGGTGGTAGTAGGCGAGTTCGAAGTAGACGGGCAGACCGGCGATCTGCTCGTAGTCGAAGCCCGGGAACAGCGCGTACACCCGCCCGGCGTAGGTGCTGGACACCACGCAGCCGAGGATCCGCCCGTCCCGCTCGGCCAGGTGGGCCTCGGCCCGGCCGTCCTCGATCCCGGTCAGCGCCGCGACCCAGTCGGCGTAGCGGTCGAGGTCGACCCGGCCGCCGTGCCGGGTCACGTTCTCCTCCGCCAACTCCACCAGCGGGCGGGCCAGTTCCCGGGTGAGCGGCACCGTCCGGCAGGTGATGCCCGCCTCCCGGACCCGGCGCCTCTCGCTGCGCACCGAGACCCGGCGCTTGCTGGTCATCCGGTCCAGGTAGTCGTCGAAGCCGGTCCACGGCCCCTCCAGCGCCCACCGGGGCGTCAGCGGGAAACGCCGGTAGCCGCGCTCTCCGAGCAGGGCGACCAGGTCCCGTTCCCGCTCGTCCACGCTGGGCCAGCAGACCGAGGCGGCGCCCTGCGAACGCCCCCACTCCTCCAGGGAGTCGACCACGGCCGCGAGTTCGGCCGGTCCGGCGTCGCCGGGCCGGTGCGCGACCCGGCTGTCGTACCAGCCGCCGGCCAGCAGGGTCGGGAACAGCGGCACCCCGCGCTCCTCGGGGATCTCCAGCAGGACGTCGGGGCGGCACAGGTCCTCGGTGCACTCGTGCCCGAAGAGCCAGCCGGCCGTGCCCGCGACCGCCGTGCCGTCGCGTTCGACCAGGGCGGCCCGGGCGTCGCGCAGTCCGCCGCCGTAGGTGCCGGGCCCGACCTCCATCCAGCCGGGCAGCAGGAAGAGGTCCCGCTCGCCGAGTAGTGGCAGCCAGGACCGGGCTGGGACGTTCTCGATCCTCAACAGCTCGGCCCGGGCGGTGCGTTCGGGTCGCACGGCGGTCACGTCGCCTCCTCCGGGTCGCGGCGGCCCGCCCGGGCGCCGTCCACCTGTCCGGCCCGCAGCGGGAGTTCCTGCGGCACGTCGGCGGCGGCGGCCAGCGCCGGCGCCATCCGGCGGTTCCACTCGCCGGCCACCTCGGCCGGCGGCTCACCGGCGGAGGAACGCACCGACCCCCGGCAACTCCCCGAGCCGCAGCGGCAGTCGAACTCCCACGGCTCGTCGTAGCGGAAGGTGCGGTAGTCCCCGGTCACCTCCTCGCCGGCCCGGATGTCGCGGACCGCGAGGCCCCCGGCGAGGCCGTGGTCCAGGACGGTGGCCTCGCAGGAGTGGTTGAGCAGGTACCCGTCCCGGCAGGGGAGCAGCAGGCTCCGGTCGGCCAGCCGGTAGCCGAACTCGTCCAGCCAGTCGACGACCCGGGGCGAGAGGGTGAGCTGTTCGGCGGTGTCCCAGGTCCGGCACTGCGGGCACGGCCCCCACAGCACCGTGCCCATCGGGATGTCGCGCAGCGCGACCAGTCCGGTCCCCGCGACCGTGCTGAAGCCGGGGTGGAGGGCGGAGTGCAGCATCAGCCGATCCCCAGGATCTGCTCCAGCTGCCGCTCGACCTCGGCGACCGACCCGTCCTCCCGGCCCACCACCAGGTAGCGCCACTTGCCGTCCACGGCACGGGTGTCGGCCGTCAGCACGGCCCGCGCGTCGGCCGCCGGGTCGGCGAGTCCGGCCGAGGCCAGCTTCGCCGCGGCGCCCGCGAAGTCCAGCCCGTCCGGGCCGATCCTGACGTCCGCCCGCCAGTGCACCGGGGAGTCCCCCGGCCGCAGCCGGCGCGCCAGCTCCTCCAGGTAGGTGCCGCCGGTGCGGCGGACATTGGCCTCGGTGACGACGTAACCGCCGTCGTACACACCGCAGTCCACGTCGTAGATGCCCCGGTAGCCCTGCCCGTGCAGCCAGCCGCCGATGGCCTCGGCCGCGCCGCGCAGCTGCTCGTGGTGGGGGCCCTCGGCGGCCGGGGTCACCATGCCGGTCCAGGCGTTGTTCACGGTGCGCTGGTCGCAGCTGTAGAAGTCGGTGGCGCCCCGGTCGTCGATCTCCAGCTCCATGCTCGGCGTCGCCGTGAAGGGCAGGAACTCCTCGTACACCCAGCCGCAGTCGCGGGTGGGCTGCCCGGCCACGGCCTCCAGGACCTGCCACTCGACCGACTCCGGCCCGTTCGACCGGATCACGGTGTTGCCGAAGCCGTTGGAGCCCCGGTTGGTCTTGATGATCGCGGCCGACCGGTCGGCCAGGAACTCCACCAGGGCGGCGGCCAGTTCGGCGGCGGTCTCGGCGAAGCCGCCGTCCGCGACCGGCAGGCCCAGGCCGGCGGCGGTCCGGCGGAAGCCGTCCTTGGTGTTGATCAGGCGCAGCGCGTCGAGGGTGCTGTCCTCCGGCAGCCGGGTGTACGGCAGCACCCGCACCCCGGTGCGGCGGCCGAACTCCAGCACCGGCCCGTCCAGCACGAACGGCTTCAACTCGGGTCGCTCGGCGATCCGTTCGGTGGCGCCGAGGTCGGCGGCGACCTCCAGTGCGTGCACCCCGCGGACCTCCGGCGGGGCGACGATCTCGACCCGGTCCACGTCCAGGCCGACGACCTCGGCCACGTAGTCGCGGAAGGCCGGGGTGCACGGCGCGAGCATCACCACGCAGTCGCCCGGCCGCGCCTGCCAGAGCTTGCGCGGGGTCGCGGCGGCCATCGCCCGCCGGTAGGCGTCCGTCGGCTGCTCGGCCATGATCTCGCTGACGATGTTGGCCAGAATCGTGCGGCTCGGTTGCTCGCTCACTCAGTTCGCCTTCCGCTTCGCTGTGAACAGGGCGTGTCCCGCGTACATCCAGACCACGTCGACCTCGACGAAGCCCGCCTCGCGCAGCCAGTCCAGGTGCTCGGCCACCGAGGACGGCTTGTCGACCGGGTCCGGGCCGGGCAGCCGGTAGTGGTTCCACTCGGTCCGCTCGAACGCGACGGCCGCCTCGTCGCCGCCGAACTGCTCCTCGGAGGCGCGCCGCACCGCCTCCTCCCAGTGGTCGCCCGCGAGCGTGCGGGCGGTGGCACCGGCGGGCTCCACCAGGTCGGCCATGACGAAGACGCCGCCCGGTTCGAGCATCGCGTGGATGTCCCGGTACAGCAGCCGCTTGCCCTCGCCGTCGAGGTGGTGGACCGCCAGCGAGGTCATCACCCCGCCGTAGTGGACGCCGGTGCGCCACAGCCGGTCCTCGATGTCCGTCTCGATGCTGTCGTGCCGGTCGGCGTACGGCTCCAGCCGCTTCGCGGTCAGGGCCAGCATCTCGGGGGAGCGGTCCAGCACGGTGACCCGGGCCTCCGGGTCGCGGCGCAGGTACTCCTCGGACAGGCGCCCCTCGCCGCAGCACAGGTCGAGCACGTGCGGGACGGGGATGCCGGCCAGCAGGTCGCACACGGCGGCGGTCTGCTCGGCCCGGCGCGGGACGAAGGCGTCCCCGTACTTGCTGAAGACCTCGGTGTCCGAGAGCTGCCAGGTGTCCGCGGGGGACGTGTCGGTCATGATGCCTCCATCGGTTCGGGGATCGGTTCGAGAATCCGCTGGGCGCACAGCCACTGGGCGAGCCGCCCGCACTCCTGCGGCACAGCGTGCGGCGTCGGACGGTTCGTGAGCGCCGCTTCCAGCCAGTCGCGCGGGACGTCGCCGTCCGCGAAGTCCGCGGCGTGGCCCAGTGCGGCCACGGTCAGCCGCCCCGGCCCGGCGGGCGACCACAGCACCGGCGCCGTCGACACGCGGCGGACGTGGCGCGGCGCGGTGCCGGGCGCGTCGGGCGGGGCCGGCCGCATGCCGAGCGCGGTCAGCCGCGCCAGCAGGGCGGCGTCGTCCCCGGTGGACCGGACGTGCTTCCGGTAGTCGGCCAGCCAGTCGGTCGGGACCTCGCCGTGCAGCCGGTCGCCCCACAGCGGGAGGAGCTCCGCCCCGACGTCCAGGGTCCGGGTGTAGGAGGCGATGTTCAGCGCGACGGACGGCTCGTGGGTCTCGCCCACGTGCCAGATGCCGCTGCGCCAGAAGAAGCCGCCGCCGGTGGTCGCGGTGAGGACGTGGCCGTGCTCCGCCACCGAGCGGCGGTCGAGGTCCGGCAGGTAATCCTCCGGGAGTTCGGACTCGGGCTCGACGTCCTCGCGGAGCGCCGTCCCGGCCGGCACCCAGTCCGTGCCCCGCCAGAAGTGCATGCTCTTGCGGCCCGCCAGGACGAGGTGGAGGTTGGTGCAGCCCTCCCGGTGGATGCCGCCCGGGGTGTTCCGGTAGGCGCCGTGGAACACCTCGACCTCGACATGGCCGGGCGGCAGCCCGAGGCGCCAGAGGTGGGGCGCCAGCAGTTCGACGACGGTGCGGAACAGCGTCCGGTCCTGCTCCTGCACGGCACGGGCGTAGACGAAGCGGTCGTCGTCCGGGCCGAAGGTGTGCCGGCGGTCCAGCCAGGCGGCCGGTCCGGCGGCGTCCTCGTCGGTGGTCGGCCAGGAGTCGTGGTCCAGCACCGGCTTCCCGTTGACGTGCAGCTTCACCTGGTCGGCGCGGCGGCCGGCCGCCTCGGCGGCGAAGGTGCGGGTGAGCGCCGACCAGGCCAGGCCGGCGGTCAGATCGGGGGCGGACCAGCTGAGCGCCGAGGTGACGCCGCCGGGGTCGGCGAAGGCGACGGTGCCGGGGCTGCGTGCGGGCGCGGACCGGGACGCGAGGTCCTCAGTCATCGGTCGGGTCCTCCTCCGTGGCCGTGGTCGTGGCCGTCGTTGTGGCCGTGATCGCGGTCGTGGTCGTGGTGGGAGTCGCGGGCGCCGCCGCCGCGGGGACGCGCGGCGGGTAGTGGTGGCGCTCGCCCCACGGATCGGTCACGACACGGGTGTCGGCGCCGCCGCCCGTCCCGTCCGCGGCCGCCTCGCCGGGCTCCAGGTAGGAGGGGCCGATCGGCACCTTCCCGTGGCCGCCGGGGATGTCGAGGACGTAGGTGGGCTGGCAGGTGCCGGAGACCCGCCCGCGCAGCCGCCGGACCAGCTCCTGGCCCTCGGCGATCGTGGTGCGGAAGTGCCCGGTGCCCTGCGCGAGGTCGCCGTGGTGCAGGTAGTAGGGCTT
This sequence comes from Kitasatospora purpeofusca, assembly GCF_036010405.1. Taxonomy (NCBI): domain Bacteria; kingdom Bacillati; phylum Actinomycetota; class Actinomycetes; order Kitasatosporales; family Streptomycetaceae; genus Kitasatospora; species Kitasatospora purpeofusca. Next base: position 9,163,848 of record NZ_CP108561.1, read on the forward strand.
CACCCGGTTGGCCACGAGGGTCCGGAACAGCCCCTCCAGCGCCTCCGGGGTGTCGTTCACCCCGCGCAGCAGCACGGTCTGGCTGAGCAGCGGGACGCCGCCCCGGTTCAGCCGCCGCAGCGCGCCGCGCGCCGCCTCGCCGATCTCCTGGCTGTGATTGGTGTGGACCACCACCCAGACGGGGGTCTCGGTGGCCAGGGCCTCCACCAGCTCGTCGGTGACCCGCTCGGGGTCGACCACCGGCACCCGGGTGTGGAAGCGGATCACCTTGACGTGCTCGATCGCGTCCAGCGCCGCCATGATCGGGCGGAGCTTGGTGGGCGCGATGATCAGCGGGTCGCCGCCGGTGAAGATGACCTCCCACACCTCCTCGTGGGCCCGGATGTAGTCGAGGGCCGCCTCCAGCTCCGCCTGACCGAGCATGCCCTCGCCGGGGCCGACCACCTCGCGGCGGAAGCAGAAGCGGCAGTAGACCGGGCAGAGGTGCATCGGCTTGAGCAGCAGCCGGTCCGGGTAGCGGTGGGTGATCCCCTTGACCGGGGTGAAGGGGTCGTCGCCGATCGGGTCGGCGCGCTCCTCCGGGGTGATCAGGAGCTCGGCCCCGGTGGGGACGAACTGTCTGGCGACCGGATCGTCGAGGTGCGCGATCTGCTCCTGCATCACCCCGGTGATGCTCACGGCGTACCGCTTCGCGACATCGCGAATCTCCGGCAGGCTCTCCTCGTCGATGAGGCCGTTCTCCAACAGGGACTCGGTGGTCCTGATTGTGCGGGGACGATTACGCATGGCTCCGCCTGTCCTGTGCGGTTTCATGGATTCAATGCCAGCGCCCGTATCAATGACCGGCTGTTATCAATGACATGTTCTTCTCGACGCACATTTCGGTGCGCTTTTACTGTCGGGTAATTCAGCGTGCCGTCCGGACGAGTGCCCGCCCGGGGCGGAGCCGTTCGTCCGGGTCCTCGGGCTGTCTCGTCACCGTGGTGGCGAGGGCCAGATCGCGGTCGGGCTCGTACGCCATGACCACGCCCCAGCTGCCGCAGTGGCCCCACCACCGCCCCGACCCCAGCGGGATCCGGTGGATCCCCGTGCCGCGCCCCTCCGCGCCACGCGCCGCGACGGGCGCCAGCATGGTCGCGAGCGTGGTGGGCCGCTCGAAGACCCCGCCCCGGAACAACGCCCGGACGAACACGGTCAGATCGGACATCGTCGAGACCAGTCCGCCGCCGCCCCAGAGGTCGCAGGACGGATCGACGGTCAACAGGTCGGTGCCGGACACGTACTGGTGCGCGCGGTCCGCGCCGGCCCCGGGGGTGGGCTCCAGCGACTCCAGGTGGACGGAGTCCAGGCCCAGTTCCCGGAGCGGCAGCAGCTCGCGGTAGGCGGCGGCCAGCGGCCGCCCGGTGACGCGTTCGAGCACCTCGCCGAGGATCACGTAACCGGTGTCGGAGTAGTGGAACTCCTCACCGGGGGAGGAGAGTCGGCGCCCGTGCTCGACCGCCCAGCGCACCTGCTCCAGGCGGCTCCACCGGTGGCCGGGGTCGGCGAACGCCTCCGCGTCGTAGGCGGGATCGCCTCCCCAGTCGTACAGACCGGCGGTGTGCTGGAGCAGTTGGCGCACGGTCATCCGCTCCGGCTCGTAGCCGCCCTCGGCGAGCGCCCCGAGGACCGCCCCGGACGCCAGCGCCGAGACCGGTTCCTCCAGCCGCAGGTCACCGCGCTCCACCAGCCGCAGTACCGCGGCCGCGGTGAAGGTCTTGGTGACCGAGGCCACCCGTACGGCCGCCGTCGGACGCAGTTCGCGCCCGGTGGCGGCATCCGCGACGCCGCTCGCCCCGGCCCAGTGCCAGTCCTCGCCGCGCAGGGCGGCCAGGACACCGGGCTGGCGGGGAGTCGCGGCGTGGCCGGCGCGGAGCGCCTCCGCGAGGCCGCGGGGCACCGCCGACCGGGCCGGCCCGGGGGCCGCACGGTCGGAACTGCTGCTTCCGTTTGATCGCACACTCCTCACCCCCAAACCGGCTGTGAAAGACCCACCCCCGTGGACGTGCTCGCCGAAGCGGCGACAACGATCAAGGGCATCCGGAGTCGACGTTCCGTGTCCGGATCACCCAGCCGCAATACTCGCATCCCGACCCTGGCATGACAACAGTGCGTAGGGGCCCCTTTTCATGACCGATCCCGAGCTGTGCATTTTGCCGATGAATGCCGGATGAAGGGGGATTCCTTTACCGTTTCCGGTCGGGCCGAACGGCCGCGCCGGACGGAGGTGCCGGACGGTGGCGTGGAACGGCCGCGTCGGACGGTGGCGTGGAACGGAGGTGCCGGACGGGCGTGCGTCCGGCCCGGGTGTGGCCCGGCCGGGCGCGGAACTCCTCGGCCACCTCGACGACCCGGACCCGGGCTTCGCGGTCGTCACCCCCGAGCACGGCGCCGGCACCGGAGCGACGGGAGGTCGGTCCGGTGCCGGTGGGCGCGGGGTCGGGCGGCGCGCCGGGCGCGCGGGGTCACGCGGTGCGGTGGGCGTCCTCGGCGAGGACGGGGTGGGCGAACGGCTGCCCGGCCGCGTAGCGGGCCAGTTCGTCGGCGGCCGCGGCGGCCATCCGGTGCAGTTCGCGGCCCAGGGAACCGGCGATGTGGGGGGTCAGCACCACATTGGGCAGGTCGTAGAGCGGCGAGTCGGCGGGCAGCACCTCGGGCACGGTGACGTCGAGGACGGCGTCGAGGCGCCCGGAGACCAGCTCGCGCACCAGGGCGTCCTGGTCGAGGAGGGAGCCGCGGGAGGTGTTGATCAGGGTGGCGCCGTCGCGCATCAGCGCGAGCCGGCGGCCGTCGATCAGGTGGTGGGTGGCCGGGAGTTCGGGGGCGTGCACGCTCACCGTGTCGGAGGCGGCGCAGAGTTCGTCCAGCCCGACCAGGCGCGCGCCGAGCCCGGCGGCCTCGGCCTCGTCCACGTACGGGTCGTGGAGCAGCAGGTCGAGGTCGTGGGGGCGCAGCAGTTCGAGGACCCGGCGGCCGATCCGGGAGGCGCCGACGATGCCGACGGTGCGCCGGTAGTTGCCCGCGTCGGGGTAGCCGCGCTGCCAGTCGTGCGGGGCGCCGCGGCGGCCCCGGTAGTCCTCGCGGATCCGCAGCAACTGCTTGTTGGCGAGCAGGACGGCGGCGACGGTGTACTCGGCGACGGGCAGGGCGTTGGCCCAGGCGGCGGAGGTGACCCGCAGTCCGCGCTCCCAGCAGGCGTCGGTGATGTGGTGCTTGACGGATCCCGCCGCGTGGATGACGGCGCGCAGCCGGGGGGCGGCGTCGAGCACGGTCCCGTCGATCGCCGGGCAGCCCCAGCTGGAGACGATGACCTCGGCCCCGGCGAGGGCGGCCCGGGCCTCCTCGGTGCCGAAGTCGTCGAGCACCAGCGCGGGGTCGAGTTCGGCGAGCTCGCTGAGGCGGGCCAGGGTGTCGGTGTCGAAGAGCCGGCCGGTGAGGTCGCGGTGCATGGCGAGCACGGCGCGGGGGCGGCGGGCCGGGGGTGCCTGCGGGGGTGCCGGGTCGGCCGGTCGGGGGTCGGTCATGGGCTTCTCCGGGACGGCGGCGGGGTGGTGGGGGCGGGGTGGGGGCTGGTCACTTGACGGCCCCCGCGGTGAGACCGGCCTTCCAGTGCCGCTGGAGCAGGACGAAGGCGAGGACGAGCGGGACGACGGCCAGCAGGGCGCCGGTGACGACCAGCGGGTAGTACTCGGGGAAGGCCCTGGTCTGCGCGTTCCAGGTGAACAGGCCGAGGCTGACCGGGAAGAGGCGGTTGTCGGAGAGCATCACCAGCGGCAGGAAGAAGTTGTTCCAGATGGCGGTGAACTGGAACAGCAGCACGGTGACGAAGCCGGGCATCACCATCCGCAGGCCGATCGACCAGAAGGTGCGCAGTTCGCCCGCGCCGTCGGTGCGGGCGGCCTCCAGGACCTCGCCGGGGATGTAGCCGGCGCAGAAGACCCGGGAGAGGTACACCCCGAAGGGGTTCACCAGGGAGGGCAGGAACACCGCCCAGAAGGTGTTGACGATGCCGAGTTCGGAGGCGAGCAGGTACATCGGCAGGGCGAGCGCGGTGGTCGGCACCAGCACGCCGAGCAGGACCAGGCCGAACAGCGTCTCCTTGCCGGGGAAGGAGAAGACGTGGAACGCGTAGCCGGCGCCGACGCACACCAGGGCGCAGAGCACGGAGCCGATCCCGGCGTAGAGCAGGGAGTTGAGGTACCAGCGGAAGTAGATGCCGTCGCCGGCGCTCGCGAGGTCGCTCAGGTTCTGCCCGAGGTCGAAGTTGGCGGCGGTCAGGGAGCGGCCGCCGAGCAGGTCGGCGGTGCTCTTGGCGGCGGCGGTGACCAGCCAGCCGAGCGGCAGCAGGGTGTAGGCGGTGGCGAGGACGAGCGCGCCGTTGACGGCGCCCTTCGACAGGGTCCAGGGACGACGGGTGCTCATGCGCGGGCCTCCCGTGCGCGCTCGGACCGGGACCGGGTGGCCCGGGTGACGCCGAAGGAGAGCCCGGCGGCGACGACGGCGAGCAGCACCGAGGAGGCGGCCGCCAGTCCGTAGTCGCCGCGCTCGAAGGCGGCGGTGTAGGCGTACATGTTGGGGGTCCAGGTGGAGGTCACACCGGGTGCGGTGTTGTGCAGGATCATCGGCTCGGTGAAGAGCTGGAGCGAGCCGATGACGGTGAACAGCCCGACCATGGCCAGCGAGGGCCGGATCAGGGGGATCTTGATGCCGAGCGCCGTCCGCAGCGGGCCGGCGCCGTCGATGACGGCGGCCTCCAGCACCTCGCGGGGGATGGCCTGGAGCGCGGCGTAGAAGATGACCATGTTGTAGCCGCTCCACTGCCACAGGGCCATGTTGATCACGGCCGGCAGCGGGTGGCCGAGCGGTTCGGGCTGGACGCCGAGCGACTGGAAGACGTCCAGCACGGGGCTGATGCCGGGGGTGTAGAGGTACATCCAGATCAGCGCGGCGATGATGCCGGGCACGGCGTGCGGGACGAACAGGGCGAGCTGGAAGAACCGCTTGGCGCGGACCAGCGCGGAGTCCAGGAGCAGGGCGAGGACGAGCGCCAGGACGGTCATCAGCGGGATGTAGAGCAGGCAGTACTGGGCGATGGTGAGGAAGCCGTCGCGGAAGGCCTCGTCCTGCAGGGCCCGGGTGTAGTTGCCGAGGCCGGTGAAGACGGTCTCGGTGCCGCCGAAGCCGAGGCCGGAGCGGTGCTCGGTGAACAGGCTGAGCCTGACCGCGTAGCCGATCGGGACGAGGGTGCAGGCGGTGAACAGGACGAGGAACGGGGCGAGCAGGACGGCCGGCGCCCCGTACCGCCCGCGCCGCCGGGGGGCGACGGCGCGGGCGGCGGCTCCGGTGGGCGCGGTGGCTCCGGTGCGGGCGGTGCTCTTGGTGCGGGTGGCGCGGGTCGTCACTGGGCGACCTTCAGCCCGCGGTTCTTGAGCTCGGCGAGGGTGGCCTGCTGGGCGGCGGCGAGCGCGTCGTCGATGGTGCCGGTCTTGCCCGCGACCTTGCCGAAGGCGTCCTTGACGGTGCCGTTGGTGAGGCCCATCACGGGGCCCCAGGTCCAGCCGGACTTGATCGAGTCGGCGGCGTGCGCGTAGAGGCCGTAGAGGTCCTGGCCGCCGTAGAAGTCGCTGTTGAAGGCCTTCGCGGCGGTGGGGACGAGCTCGGTGGCGGCGGGGTAGGTGGAGGAGGTGCCGGAGGCGATCCGGGCCTTGATGCCCTCGGGGGTGGTGGTCGCCCAGGCGGCGAACTCCACGGCCGCCTTGCCCTTCTTGCTGTCCTTGGAGACGGCGAAGGTGGTGCCGCCGAGCATGCCGCTCGCGGGGGTGCCGTCCCAGCTGGGCATCGCGGCGACGGCCCACTTGCCGGCGGCCTCGGGGGTGGTGGCGAGGTTGGACTTCAGCACGCCGCCGCCCCAGGAGGCGCCGAGGTAGCCGGCGGTCTCGCCCTTCTGCAGGGAGGCGGTCCACTGCTGGCTGAACGAGGGCTGGACGCGGACGAGGTCCTCGTCGACGAGCTGCTGCCAGAAGGCGGAGACCTTCTTGGTCTCGGGCCCGGTCAGGTCGGTCTTCCATGCCTCGCCGGAGGTGCTGAACCAGCGGGCCCCGTTCTGCCAGGCCATCGCCTCGAAGGTGGTGGGGTCGTCGGGGAAGAAGGTGGCGATCCGGGTGTCCGGCTGGGCCGCCTTGAGCTTCTGGGCGGCGGTGCGGAACTCGTCCCAGGTCTTGGGGACGGTGATGCCGGCCTTCTCGAAGAGGTCCTTGCGGTAGTAGAAGGCCTGCGGTGCGGCGTCCAGCGGCAGGGCCCAGGTCCGGCCGCCGAGCGAGGTGAGCTCGGTGGCCTGCGGCAGGTACTTGGCCTTGAGGTCCTGGCCGACGAGCTTGGTGATGTCCTGGACGGCGCCCTGGCTGACGAAGTCCGGCAGCTGCGGGTACTCGACGTTGAACACGTCGGGGGCGTTGCCGGCCTTGACGGCGTTGGAGAGCTTCGCGTAGCCGCCGGCGTTCCCGGCCGGGATCTCCTCGAAGGTGATCCGGATGTTCGGGTGGCTCGCGTTGAAGGCCTCGACGACCTCCTTGGTGCCCTTGGCCCAGCCCCAGAAGGTGAGGTCGACGGGCTTGCCGTCCTCGGTGGCGGCGGTGGAGGTCGAACCGCCACCGCTGCTGCCGCAGGCGGCGAGGAGGGTCACGGAGAGCGCGACGGCGGTGGCGGCGGCGGTGGCACGGAGGGCTCTGCGGCGGGAGAACGCGGATGAGCGCATGGCACGGCTCCTCGGAGGGGGAAGTCACGGTCCGGTGGGTCGGCCAGTCACGGACTCGTGGAGGGTGGGGGCGGCTGGCAGCCATCCTGAGCAGCTTGTCGATCGGAGTCAAGGGATGGAGATCGAATGATCTGATCCGATCGAATGGACGAACCGGTCGGATCGGGCCCCCTTACGTTCCTGACCTGCCCGAATGATGATCGGGGCGGGCCTGCGGCAGCAAGGTCACAATCCGATCAACCAGTTCATTTGATCCGCAAGCCTTGACGAATGATCGGTCGATTCCTAGATTCCGGCCAGGGACCCACCCGCTCCCGGCCGCCCGACGAAGGACACCAGCTGATGCCACTGCCTCCCGAGGACCGACACCTCAGCCCCCGCACCGGCTGGACCAGGGCGCACTGGGAGGCCGTGGCCGACGGACTGCTCACCGCCGTCCGTCCCTTCGCCAGCCCCGGCCACGCCCTGATCGACCTCCCCGGGACCGGCCCCAGCTGGTCCGGGCGCCGCTCCGACGGACTGGAGGGCTACGCCCGCACCTTCCTGCCCGCCGCCCTGCGGATCGCCGGCGCCGACGGCGACGACCCGCACGGCCTGCTGGACGCCTACGCGCGCGGCCTCGACACCGGCACCCGCACCCCCACCGCCGAACGCGGACTCACCGACGACGACCCGGAGTCCTGGCCGCTGATCACCGACCGGGGCCAGGCCATGGTCGAGGCCGCCTCGATCGCCTTCGCCCTCCGGCTCACCCGGCCCTGGCTCTGGGACCGCCTCGACGCCCCCGTCCGCGACCGCGTCGGCCGCTGGCTGGCCGACGCCCTCCACCGCACCCCCAACGACAACAACTGGTGGATCTTCCCGCTCTCGGTCGGCGGCTTCCTCGCCGAGGCCGGTATCGAGGAGCACGCGGCCGACGCCGCCGTGCGCCGCGGCCTGGAGCGGATCGAACGCTTCCACCTCGGCGACGGCTGGTACACCGACGGCCGCCCCCGCGCCTTCGACCACTACAACGGCTGGGCCCTGCACCTCTACCCCGTCCTGCACGCCCACCTCGCCGCCGACCGCCCCCTGCTCGCCGAGTACGGCTCCCGGCTCGCGGCCCACCTCGCCGACCAGTCCCACCTGTTCGGCGGCGACGGCGCCCCCGTCCACCAGGGCCGCTCCCTCACCTACCGCTTCGCCGCCACCGCACCGCTCTGGGCCGGCGCCCTCACCGGCCACACCCCGCTCGCCCCCGGCACCACCCGCCGGATCGCCTCCGGCGCGCTGCGCCACTTCGTCGACCGGGGCGCGATCGACGAGCGCGGCCTGCTCACCCTCGGCTGGTACGGACCGGAACCACGACTCGTCCAGCCCTACTCCGGTCCGGCCTCGCCGTACTGGGCCGGCAGCGGCTTCCTCGGCCTGCTGCTCCCGCCCGACCACCCGGTCTGGACCGAACCCGAGCAGCCCGCCCCCGCGGAGGAGCGCGACACCGTCCGGATCCTGGCGCGGCCGAACTGGCTGGTCCAGTCGACGGCGGCCGACGGACTGGTCCGCCTGCACAACCACGGCAGCGACGACCAGCCGGCCGACGACGTCCGGCCCGACGACCCGCACTACGCCCGCCTCGCCCACTCCACGGCCACCGGCCCCACCCACGACGGCCCGGCCGACAACCACCTCGCCCTGCTGATCGACGGCGCGGCGAGCGAGCGCGGCCGGATCGAGCCCGTCGGCTGCGGCCCGGACTGGGCGGCCTCCCTCAGCCGTCCCCGCGTCCGGGGCGAGGAGCTCGCCGGGGTGACGGTCACCACCGTCACCCTGGTGCACGGCGCCGACGAGGCACGGGTCCACCTGGTGACCGGCGCGGCACCCGGCACCGGGGTCCGGCAGACCGGCTGGGCCGTCGCCGGCCGGACCGCCGGGACCGGGGCCGGGGCCGCTGCCGCAGTGCAGCCGGGCGCCCGCGCCTCGGCCGACGGCGGACGCCTCGTCAGCGAGCTCACCGGGCTGCACGGCTTCACCGGGGCCGCGCTGCTCGCCGTACCGGGCGGCACCGCCTTCGGGCCCGAGGCGGCCGTGCCGGTCCTCGACGCGGTCCTCGGCAACGGTTCTCCCGACGGCGGTTCTCCCGACGACGGCGCTTCCGACGACGGCGCCGCGCTGTTCGCCTGCGCGGCGCGCCTCACCGGTACGGCCCTCCTGCCCCCGCTGGCAGCCACATTGGAGGTCACCGGGGCAGCGGCCGACGGCACCCGGCACCTGCGCCTGACCTGGCCGGACGGCACCACCCACCGCATCCGCATCGCGTCCGGCACGGTCGCGGTCGGCGAGGGGAGCTAGGCCCGCCATGCCCCTCGCCCTCTCCACGCTCGGCCTGCCCGGTACCCCCCTCGACCGGGTCGCCGGGCTGGCCGCCGACCACGGCTGGCACGGCCTGGAACTGCGCTGCGCCTCCGACCAGCCGGTCCGGCTCAAGCTGAGCGCCCTCCAGCGCCGGGCCGCGGCCAGGACCCTCGGCCGCGCCGGGCTGGTCCCGGTCGCCCTCGCCTCCTACACCGGCGTGGCCGCGCCGGGACCGGACGAACCGGTGGTCGCGGACCTGCTCGCGCACCTGCGGCTCGCCGCCGACCTGGGCTGCCACCGGCTGCGGGTGTTCCCGCACGGCGGGCCCGGCGCGGGCGCGGCCGCCGACGCCAGGGCGGTCCGCCGACTGCAGGAGGTGGCCGACCACGCCGGGTCGCTGGGTGTCCGGATCCTGGTCGAGACGCACGACTCGCACCGGTCGGCAGGCGCGCTCGCGGCGCTGCTGGACCAGGTCGGCCACCCCGCCGTCGGCGCGCTCTGGGACCTCCTGCACACCTGGCTGGCGGGGGAGAACCCGGCCGAGTCGCACCGGCTCCTCGGCCGGCACCTCGGCTACGCGCAGGTCAAGGACGTCGCCTCGGCGGACGACCTCACCCCGATCGCCCTCGGCAGCGGCGTGCTGCCGATCGCGGAGTGCGTGCGGATGCTGCCCCGGGACGGCTGGATCGCCTGGGAGTACGAGGCTCCCTGGCACCCCCGCGCCGCGCCGCTCGCCCCGCAGCTCGGGGCCGGGGCCGCGTACCTGGCGGTGCTGGGCCGCCGGTGAGTGGACGCTGCCGGGCCTGCGCCGTCGGGGTCCGGTCAGCCGGTGCGTGACGCGGTTCCCCGGCATCCCTCGCTGTCCCGCTCGCGCCGCAGCGGGGTGCGGGGGCGGGGTGTCCGGCGGTGCGCGCCCGCCGGATGCGCGGACGGCGCTCGCGGGGGTGCCGGTCGGCCGGTGCGTGACGGCGGCCCGCACCCCTTCGCGGCCGCACCCCTTCGCGGCCGCACGCCTCGCGGCCCGCACCCCCCTCGCGGCCCGCACGCCGGCCGCCCCAGGGCCGCCGTGCGGGCCTCCGTCAGCCGGTGCGCGAGGTCACGGCCGCCCCCCGCAGGAAGTGCGGACGCGCAGGACGGGGAGCAGGGCGGTGCGGTGGACCGGGAGGTCGGTGCTGCCCGTGAGGCGGCGCAGCAGCAGGTCGAACGCCGCCGCGCCGACGGCCCGCTTGGGCGGGGCCACGGCGGTCAGCGGGGGAGCGGCGAGCGCCGCGAACACGTCGTCGTAGGCGATCAGCGCCACGTCCTCGGGCACCCGCAGCCCGCGGGCGCGCAGCAGGGGCGGCAGCCGGATCGCGTCCTGGTCGTTGTGGACGAGGACCGCCCGGGTGCCCGCAGCGACGGCCCCGGCGATCCGGTCGGCGAGCGGGCCGGCATCGGTCTGCGCCCCCTCGGTGTTGGAGGTGTCCAGCACGGGGAGCTCCGGCAGGCCGAGCAGCCGGGTGCCCTCGCGGTAGCCGGTCCGCACCTCCTCCGCCGTCCAGGAGTCGCCGCGGGCGGCCAGCAGCACGCTGTCGTGGCCGAGGCCGGCGAAGTGGAGCAGCGCACGCAGCACGCCGTGGCGGTGGTCCGAGCCGACGGTGTCCAGTCGGGAGCCGGGGCCGTCCGGGGTGGGGGAGCGCCGTTCCACCAGGACCGTCGGGACCGGCAGGTCGTCGAGCCAGTCGTCGGCGGGGGAGCGGTGTCCGGGGAGCAGGTTCGGGGCGAGCAGCAGGCCCTGGGCCCCGGACTCCAGGAGGCGTTCCACCTGGACCGGGTCGTCGCCGGCCCGGTAGGGCGCGATGCCGAGGACCAGTCGGGCACCGGCGTCGGTGGCGGCGGCGCGGGCACCGGCGATCACTTCGTCGAAGTACGAGCCGACCGAGGGGACCAGCAGGCCGACGGTGCGTCCGGCACCCGGGCCGCCGTCGTGCTCCGGGGACCGGTCGGGGCCGGGGTGGTCGAGCGAGACGAACCCGTGCGAGCGGACCAGCCGGCCGGCCTCGGCCAGTGCGGCGATGTCGCGCCGTACGGTGACGGCGGGGATGCCCAGGCGGTCGGCGAGTTCCTTGAGCCGTACCTGGCCGCCGAGATCACCGACCGCCGTGACGATCAGCCTGCGTCGCTCCTCCCTGGACATGGCCATCCACTCCCTCTGTTCGCTCTGTGCCGTCGTGGTGCTGCGGCGGTGATGCCGCGCAGTGGTGACATGCGGTGCCGACATGTGGTGCCGACGCGCTGCTCGCTCCGTCTGCGAAGCGGATCAAAGGCTATCGTTCGATCGAAATTCGATCAATAGACGGGGTCTATATCGATTGATTGACCGCCCGATCATCCTGCTCGTAGGGTACGGACCGGCGATCGATCGTCGATCTCGCCCATGCCCGCATCGACGGAGGCACCCATGGCCGACCGGGCCACCCACCCCGCGCTGACCCTCGACGGAGACACCTTCCTGCGGGCCGGACGCCCGCACCGGATCGTCTCCGCAGCCGTCCACTACTTCCGGATCCGCCCGGAACTCTGGTCCGACCGCCTGCTGCGCCTGCGCGCCATGGGCGTCAACACCGTCGAGACCTACGTCGCCTGGAACTTCCACCAGCCCGCACCGGGTACCAGCGACTTCACCGGCGACCGCGACCTCGCCGCCTTCGTCCGCACCGCCGGCGGCCTCGGGCTCGACGTGATCGTCCGGCCCGGCCCGTACATCTGCGCCGAATGGGAGTTCGGCGGCCTCCCGGCCTGGCTGCTGGCCGACCCCTCCCTCCGGCTCCGCCGCGTCGACGGCCCCTACCTCGCCGCCGTCGACGCCTGGTTCGACGCACTCGTGCCCGTCCTGCTCCCGCTGCTCGCCTCCGCCGGCGGACCCGTCGTCGCCGTCGCGGTGGAGAACGAGTACGGGAGCTACGGCAACGACACCGCCTACCTTGAACACCTCAGGGACGGCCTCGTCCGCCGCGGCGTCGACTGCCTGCTCTTCACCGCCGACGGCGCCGAGGACGGCTTCCAGCTCGGCGGGCGGCTGCCCGGCCTGCTCACCACCGGCACCTTCGGCTCCCGCCCCGAGGAGTCCCTGGACTGCCTGCGCCGCCACCAGCCGGTCGGCCCGCTCGTCTGCATGGAGTACTGGACCGGCTGGTTCGACCACTGGGGCACCCCGCACCACCTGCGCGACCCCGAGGAGTGCGCCGACATCCTCGACCGGATGCTCGCCGCCGGCGCCTCCGTCAACATCTACATGGGCCACGGCGGCACCAACTTCGGCTGGTGGAACGGCGCCAACCACGACGGGACCGCGTACCAGCCCGACACCACCAGCTACGACTACGACGCCCCGGTGGGCGAGGCGGGCGAACTCACCGCCAAGTTCCACCTCTTCCGCGAGGTGATCCGGCGCCACCTCGGCACCGAGCCGCACCAGCCGCCGCCGCTGCCCGCCCGGCTCGCCCCGCGCAGCGCCCCGGTCACCGCGAGCGCCCGCCTCGCGGACTCCCTCGACGCCCTCGCCACCGTCCACCACAGCCCCGAGCCGGAACCGATGGAGGTCTTCGGCCAGAACCTCGGCCTGATCCACTACCGCACCCGGCTGCGCGGCCCGCTCGGCCACGGGGAACTCCGGGTCGACGGACTCGCCGACCGCGCCCAGGTGTTCCTCGACGGCGCCCCGATCGGCGTGCTCGAACGCGACCGCCCGGACGAGGCGCTGCCGGTCAAGGTGCCGGCCGGCGGGGCGGTGCTCGACCTGCTGGTGGAGAACATGGGCCGGATCAACTACGGGCCGCTGCTCCACGACCGCAAGGGGATCACCGGCGGGGTCCGGGTCGACCGGCAGTTCCAGTTCGGCTGGGAGGTCCGCCCGCTTCCGCTCGACGACCTGAGCGTCCTGCGCTTCGGCCCGGCGAGCACCGAGGACGGGCCCGGCTTCCACCGCGCCCTGTTCACCGTCGACACCCCGGCCGACGGGTTCCTCGCGCTCCCGGGTTTCACCAAGGGCATGGTCTGGCTCAACGGCTTCGCCCTCGGACGTCACTGGGAGCGCGGCCCGCAGCGCACCCTCTACGCCCCGGCACCGCTGTGGCGCACGGGCGTCAACGAGGTGGTGGTGCTCGAACTCCACCGGCCGGGCACCCGGATCGAGCTGCGGGACACCCCCGACCTCGGGGCTGCCGGGCCGGCGGCCCCGACGGAGGCAGCCGCGGGCTGAGCGGGAGGCCGAGGGCGGCGGACGGTCGGTCCACGGATCGGATCCCGATCGAATGGTAGATTCCTGTCCGCGTTGGGCAGATCACCTCGCACCGACCGGAGCGAACCGCAGGGCGAACCGCAGGGAGTGACATGTCGATCTCGGCCGACGAACGCCGCACACGCATCGTCGACGCGGTGCGGAGCCTCGGATCGGTCCGGATCACGGAACTCGCCGAGCGGCTGGAGATCCCCGCGGTCACCGTCCGCCGCGACGTCGCGGCGCTCGCCGAGGCCGGCCTGCTCCGCCGCACGCACGGATCGGTGTCCTCGGCGGCCGCCGTCACCGGCGGGGACGCCCCCGCACGGGGCGACGGGCCCTCGATCGGACTGCTCGTCCCGGCCGTGGGCCAGTACTTCGACGAGGTCATCGCCGGGGCCAGGGCCGCCGCCGCCCGGGCCGGCGCGAGCCTGGTGCTCGGGATCTCCTCCTACGAGGCGAGCGCCGACCGCGTCCAGGTCGAGCAGTTGCTCACCTCGGGTGCGCAGGGGCTGCTGCTCGCGCCCAACTGGACCCCCGCCGACGGCCCCGAGGGCCGGGAGTGGGTCGAGGGCCTCCCCGTCCCGGCCGTGCTGGTGGAACGCCGGCCGGCCCCGGGGAGCGCGGCCGAGGAGCTCGACTCGGTCGCCTCCGACCACCGCCACGGTGTGCTCCTCGCGGTGCGGCACCTCGCCGCGCTCGGCCACGGCTCGGTCGCGCTGGTCGCCCGCCGGGACACCTGGACGGCGCACGAGATCCGCGCCGGCTACGCCGAGAGCTGCGCGCTGCTCGGCCTGCCGGTGGAGCCCGTCGTCGACATCGTGCGCCCGGTGGCGGACGCGGAGGACGTGGCGGACACCCTGGCGGAGGCCCACGCGCGCGGCGTCCGGGCGGTCCTGGTCCACAACGATCAGGACGCGATCCAGCTGCTGCCGCTGCTGCGCGCCCGCGGTCTCCAGGTGCCCGGCGACCTGGCGATGGTGAGCTACGACGATGTGCTGGCGGAGCTCGGCGCCCCGCCGCTGACGGCGGTCGCGCCGCCGAAGCGGGCGGTCGGGGCCGAGGCCGTGGCGCTGCTCCTGCGCCGGCTCGGCGGGGACGACGCGCTCCCCGCCCACCACCTCCTGCTGCTGCCCCGGCTGACGGTCCGCGAGTCCTGCGGCGCCACCCGGTCGAGCTGACGGGCCGCCGGTCGGGCCGCCGGGAGCGGGTGGGAGTTTCGCCCAAGCGTCGATCACATGGTCAATTGGCTGGTTTTTCGACCGAACATTGATCAAGTGGATCGCGATGCCTTGACCCGGTCAGATGGCCGTCCTATGGTGCGGGCGGGCGCCCACCCTCCCTCCTCCCTCCCCCACCTCGGGAGTCCCCCCATGCACCTGAACCCCACATCGAGAAGCGCCGCCGTGCTCGCCGCAGCCGCCTCGCTGTTCCTCCTCCCGCTGTCCGGGCCGGCACCGGCTGCCGCAGCCGCCGCGGGCGGCACCACCCGGTACCTGGACTGCTCGGCCGCGTCGAACGGGGACGGCGGCCAAGCCACCCCGTGGAACAGCCTGGCCACCGCCAACGCCTACGTCTTCGGGCCCGGCGACCGGCTGCTGCTCAAGCGCGGCACGACCTGCACCGGCACCCTGAAGCCGCAGGGGTCCGGCAGCGCCGCCGCACCCGTCACCCTCGCCGCCTACGGGACCGGAACGGACCGGCCGGTCGTCGCCGGCAGCGCCTCCTCCACCGAGAAGGCCGCCGTCCACCTCTACAACGTCGAGCAGTGGGAGATCCGCGACCTGGAGATCACCTTCAAGGACACCGCCGCCACCAAGCGCGAGCGCAACGGCCTGCTGGTCGAGGTCGCGGACCTGCCCGACGGCGTCGGCACCCACTACGTGGTCGACGACGTCTACGTCCACGACGTCAACGGCGACGCCACCAAGTGGTCCAACGGCATCCAGTTCCGGGTCTCCGGCACCACCACCCCCACCAACTTCGACGACGTCCTGGTCCAGAACTCCCGCATCGACAAGGTCGACCGGGAGGGCCTGACCAACCGCACCACCTGGATGTGCCGCCCCCAGTACGGCGCCGGCGACGACTGCGGCACCAAGAAGAACTGGCGCGCCAGCACCCGCCTGGTCTTCCGCGGCAACACCATCAGCAACACCGGTGGCGACGGCATCGTGCTGCGCGCCGCCGACCACGGCCTGGTGGAGCACAACACCGCCTACGACCTCGCGATGCGGCCGATGGGCTCCAACGCGGGCATCTGGACGATCAACTCCGACGACAGCCTGATCCAGTACAACGAGGTCCACCACGTGCGCCGGCTCCCGGACAACGGCGACGGCATGGCCTTCGACTCCGACTACGGCAACAACCGGGCCGTCTTCCAGTTCAACCACAGCCACGACAACGAGGGCGGCTTCATGCTGTTCTGCGGGGCCTGCGGCTCGGGCTCCAGCTCGACCGGCACCGTCGTGCGCTACAACCTCAGCCACCACGACAAGGACCGCTGGCTGGCCTCCTCCGGCGAGGACAGCGCCGACCTGTACCAGAACACCGTGTACTTCGCGGCCGGCTCGACCGCGGACATCGTCCAGGACGGCTACGGCACCACCCACGCCCGCTTCACCAACAACGTCTTCCACAACCTCGGCACCGGCGGCTTCGACGGCCTGAACAACCAGGGCACCTACCACCCGGCCGAGTTCACCTGGGCGGCCAACACCTTCTTCGGCAACCACCCGGCCAACGAGCCGGCCGACCCGGAGAAGAAGACCTACGACCCGCAGTTCGTCAACGCGGGCGGCAGCAGCCCGGCGGACTACAAGCTGGCCGCGGGCTCGCCGGTCCGCGGCACCGGGACCACGATCCCGACCCTCGGCGGCAAGGACTACTTCGGCAGCCCGCTCCCGCAGGTGTGCCGTCCCGACCGGGGCTTCCACCAGGCGTCCGTGTTCGACGACAGCGCCTGCAGCCCGGTCAACGCCGTCCGCAACTCCGGTTTCGAGAACACCGACCTCAACCCCTGGACCAGCTACGGCGGCGTCACCCTGGACACCGGCACCAAGCACAGCGGCAGCCGCGCGGTGAAGGTCGGCCCCGCCCAGGCCGCCGCCGAGCAGATCGTCCAGGTCAAGCCCGGCACCAGCTACACCCTCGCCGGTTGGGGCAAGGTCTCCGCGAGCGGCACCGAACTCTCCCTCGGCGCCAAGCAGTACGACGCCACCGCCTCCACCAGCACCGTCTTCACCAGCACCGCGTTCACCCAGCGCTCCACCACCTTCACCACCGGCCCGACCGCCACCACCGCCAAGATCTACTGCTACGCGCGCACCGGCACCGGCTACGGCTGGTGCGACGACATCACCCTCCAGGAGAACTGACACCCGCCCCGGGCACTCAACGCCGGTTCCCGAGTACCTGACCCAGGGTGCCCGGCGCCGACCGTCCCACGGTCCTGCCCCGGCGCCGGACCGTCCCAGGGTCCTGCGCCCGGGGTCAGGCCGTGCGCGCCGACAGGACGAAGGCGAACGCGGCCGGCTCGGCGGTCAGCCGGTGCTCGAACAGGATGCCGGGCCCGCAGGAGGTGGAACCCGGCCCGTGCTGGGCGTGGTCGAGGTTCAACCACACCGTGTCACGCCGGATTGCCCTCGATCCGTACCGAGGTGACGCCGTCGTCGAGTTCGGCCCAGCGTACGTCCGCCCGGGCGCCGTTCTCCTGCGGGCACACGTACCGCGTCCCCAGCGCGTCGACGTCCGGCCGGTGGAGTCCGATCCGCTCGGCCGACCGGGCGTCCGTCGGCCGAGTCGTCCCCGCCCTCGCTCCCGTGTGCTTCGTGCTCCGGTTCGGGTGGATCGGGTGGCGCTCATGGGGACTCCGCCGCGGGCGATCGCCCCCGCCTCCGCCCTGGAGATCGTGGCCGTCCCGTTCTGGGGCCGGCTCTCCGACCGGGTTGGCCGGTGCCGGGTGGTCCTGGCCGGCCTCTCCATGTCCGTATCCTTCGGCCCCCCGGGCCGCGGAACGGCACCGTCAGCCGCTCCGCGGCCCGGGTCCGTTTGTGCGGACGCCGCCGGGGCGGGTGCCGGGTGAAGGACCCGGCGACGGAGCCGGCCGTGACGCCGGTGAACGCCTTGCGCGTGACTCCACGGCCCCGCCGAGTGGTGGGGCCCGTACCGGGGGTTGAGGTGCGGACACCGGGGTGCATCGGCCAGAGTGAACCTGTGAGCATCCTCGTCCTGCTCGAAACCGAACTCGTCCGCACGTCGGCGGTCGGCGCGACCACCGACTACGTCGAGGGCGTGCGCGCCGTGCACGCGGCGCGGCCGGCCCCGGAGTCGCCTGGGGATCCCGGTGACGCGACCTTGTGCGGCACGGGAACCGGCCGGATGCGCAGGGACCCGTACCGGGCGCCCGGGGCCGACGCGCCGTGGTACCCGCCGGAGTGGAGCACCAGGGTGTGCCCGTACTGCGACCGCGCGGTCCGGGCCTGAGGCTCGACGTGCCGGGACGCCGCAGGCCGGAACGGCAATGCCACGGGAGCTCCTGCCCTCGTGGTCGTCGGCCTTGCCGAGCGGCGGGAATATACGAAATGAGCGCCAGGCGGTGTTGCCGTTTCGTGTTGTCGACGGGACGGCTTCTCCCGCCGGCCTGCATCCCGCCCGCAGCCGTGTCGCACTCGCACCCGTGGGGGCCGCTGCGGGTGCCACCGGGGCGGCTGCCGCCTTCGAAGGCCGCGTGGTTCGGGTCCAGCGTCCGTAACCGACCGGTCGGCGGCCCGCACCGGCCTCACACTCTCCCTCGCTGTCCCGCCGCTCCGGTTCGAGTTCCGGGTCCGCGCCTCCCGACCCGCCCGCCGGTATCCGGGGCATATCGAATACGATGAGAAGGTGACGCAGGCGAACTGGGCACGGCTGCCCGTGGTGAGGAGCAAGGCCGACCTCGTCTACGACAGCCTGCGGGCTGCCATCGTCGAGGGGGACCTCAAGCCGGGCGAGCGCATCAACATGGATGAGCTCGCCCGGAGCCTCGGCGTGAGCAAGATCCCCGTTCGCGAGGCCGTCAAGCGGCTGGAGGCGGACGGCCTGGTGGTGTCCCGGGTGCACTCCGGGGTGACCGTCGCCGAGGTGGACGCCGCCGAGATGCGCGGCGTCTTCCTGGCCCGCGAGGCGATCGAGGGCCTGGTCGCCGGGCTCGCCGCCGAGCGCGTCACGGACGCCCAGCTGGCCGGGCTGGAGTCGGTCCAGCAGCAGATGCGCGGGCGCCTGGGCACCGGCTCGCTCCAGCGCCTGCCGGAACTCAACTCCGAGTTCCACCGGATCCTCGCCGAGGCCGCCGGCTACCGGGTCCTGGCCGCGCTGACGGACCAACTGCTGCTCACCGTCCGCCGCCACCGGATCTCGGCACCGGTCGGCCCGGAGAACTGGGCCCAGGTCATCGCCGAGCACGACGGGATCGTGGCCGCCCTGCGCCGCCGCGACCCGGTCGCGGCTGCGCAGGCGGCCAAGGCCCACATCAGTGCCCAGGCGGACCACGAGGTCGCCGACAAGGACTGAGTGGTCGCCGAAGTGTGGCGGCCGAGGGTGCGGTAGCGGACGGTCCGACCAGGATGTCGGCACCTGCCGCCGTGCGAAGTCGTCAACCGACGCTGTCGGGTTTCCGGTGCCGCCGGCGTCGCGTGCGGCGCGCTGGACGACGGCGTGGGTGTCGTCGGCGGCTATGACATTCTGGCGGATCATGCTGCCGCCCGCCCTGCTGAACTACTTCCAGCGGCAGCGGCAGCGGCAGCGGTTCACGGGTGCGGACTGCGGCGCGCTGTTCCCCGGGGTGTCGATCTCGATCCTGCCGATGATCGGCCTCTACGCCTGGCTCGGATGCCGCCTCACCGAGGGGATCACCATGAGGGCCGGCAAATGAGCGGGGTGTGCCGGTTACCGGTGTTGACGCGGGCCCGCCGGGGGTCACTCGTTCGAGTGGAGCTGACTGATCGTCAGTTTGTGTCCGCCGTACCGGAACATGATTCGCCCGAACGGTGCCCGGCACGGGCGCCCTGCTGATCACAGAAGGGCACTTCGTATGACTACTGCTGGTGGAGAGCCGACCCCCTCGGTCACCGACGCGACACTCACCGACATCGCCACCCACGGTCTCTGGCGCGGTGCGAGCCTCGACATCAACCCGTCGGTGCTCGCTGTCGCCAAGGCGCTGCTCGCGGCCGTCCAGGGTACGGGGACGGACGCCGTGCTGCCCGAGGAGCTGCGGGAGCTGGCGGCGGGCGTGCGGCAGCGTGCCCAGGTCACTCTCCCCCGCATCACCACGGCGGACGGCTTCGGGCTATCGGCGTTCGCGATCAAGCAGAGCGGTTCCGAGCAGCGCCCGGTGGTGATCGTTCCCGCCGGCTGGAACCCCTACGGCTGGCTGCCCTTCGTCTTCGGCTACCTCTCGCTGGCGGCGCGCGGCTACCACGTGCTGGCGTACACCCCGCGGGGCATCGGCGCACCGGGCCTGGTGTCCACCTCCGAGGGGTTCGTCGACGTCGCCGGCCCGAAGGACTGGGCGGACGGCTCGCTCGTCATCGACTACGCGCAGGAGCACCTCGACCCGAGCAAGGTCGGCTTCCTGGGCCTGTCCTACGGCTCCGGGATCAGCCAGCTGGTCGCCGCGCACGACGAGGACAACCGGGTCGCCGCCGTGGCCGCGCTGAGCACCTGGGGGAACCTCGCCACCAGCCTCTACGACCACGGCACCCGGCACGAGGAGGCCGTGCGGCTGCTGGTCGGGTTCACCGGTGGCGAGGAGGCGGACAAGTTCGACGAGCCGACGCGGGAGATCCTCCAGTACTTCCGGGACGG
Organism: Kitasatospora purpeofusca; assembly: GCF_036010405.1. Lineage (NCBI taxonomy): Bacteria > Bacillati > Actinomycetota > Actinomycetes > Kitasatosporales > Streptomycetaceae > Kitasatospora > Kitasatospora purpeofusca. The sequence goes on from NZ_CP108561.1 coordinate 9,184,076, forward strand.
TGAGCACATGGACCGCGTGGTGGAGTGGGGCACCGAGCGCTCCCCGGAGACCTACGTGCGCCTCACCAACGGGCGCCGCATCCCGACCTACTACTCGAACACCTGGCACGAGGGCCTCTTCCCGGTCGGCGAGGCGATCGACACCTTCGAGAAGCTCACCGTCCCGAAGCACCTGAACCTCTGGATCGGTGACCACGGGGCCCCGGAGGGCACCGGCATCAGCGGTGTGTCGAGCGGACTGCCCTTCCCCGGCCTGCTGACGCCGATCCGGGAGGCGTACGCCTGGCTGGACCACCACCTGCTCGGCGCGGACAACGAGGTGTCGGACTGGCCCGTGGTCAACAGCCAGGTCATGTTCACCTACAAGACCGCGCCGGTCGTCGGCGGCGGCCGGCTGATCACCGCCCCGGCGCGGCGCGAGCCGCTCGATTCCTGGTCCGATGCCAAGGTCAGCAGCGAGGCCTGGTACCTGGGCGGCAACGGCGGCGAGGGCGACGGCACCCTGTCCGACAAGCCCTCCAAGGGCTGGAGCCGGGACTTCACCGCGGGCCGCGAGACCGCCGCCACCGCGATGGACGACATCATGGCCACCGGCCAGAAGGAGTGGTTCGGCAACCCGAAGGAGTACCGGCCGGCGTCCTTCGAGCGGGACCGGCTGCTGCTGTGGTCCACCGAGGCGCTGGCGGGGGGCCGCCGGATCCGCGGCTCTGCCGGGGTCAGGCTCGCCGTCCGCGCGGAGGCGGCCGACTCCGTCACCCTGGTCGCCTACCTCTTCGACGTGGCCCCGGACGGCAGTGCCCGGATCATCACCCACGAGCCCTTCACCGCCACGGATCTGAGCGCCGGCACCGCGCGGACCCTCGACTGGAAGCTCCAGCCGGCCGCCTACGACCTGCCCGACGGCCACCGTCTCGCCCTGGTCGTCAACAGCCGCGACAAGCTCTACGCCTTCACGGGTGTGCCGGACAGCACCACGACGATCACCTCCCCGGCGCAGGGTGAGGCCGTCCTGGAGCTGCCGCTCGGCTGACCGGCCTCGCCGGCCGCGACCACCCCCCGGCCTCAGCAGGTCGTGCCGGGCCGCACCGGGGTCAGCCCGGTCAAGTAGCCGTTCACGGCACCGTCGACGCAGGCGTTGCCGCGCCCGTACGCGGTACGGGCGCGGCAACGCTGCTCCCTGCGGCGTAGCAGCGACGATGACGGGGAGTGACGACGGCGGGGCCTCGGTCGACGCGGGGATTGGGCTGCCGGAGCGGTCTCGTGCACCCGTAGCAGTGGTCGTCTGAGCAGGTCGCCGGGGGAGCGGGCAGGCATATGGCATGCCATCCGATCGTCAGATTGTCTCGCGAAGAATGCTCATGCTCGGGGCCGGGCTTTCACTCCTCGGGGTCGGCGGGTGCCACGGGGACTTCCGGGGACCACCCCGCGGCGAGCAAGCGGCCGCCGGTGGACCGGACGTCGCCCCGGACGCTGCCGAGTCCGTGGCCCCCGCCCCGACCGAGTCACCGACCCCGGCGCCCGCGCCGAACAGCGCGGCACTCGCCACTCCCGCACCCGCCACTCCCTCGCCCGCCACCGGCACCCCGGCGCCCGCCACCGCCACCCCCGCGCCCAGCAGCCCGCCCGCGTCGGCGGCCGAGCCCTTGCCGCGCGTGGTGACCGCCGCCGAGAGCCGACCGGTGTACGAGCTCGACGCCGGGCGGAAGGTGGTCGCCATCACCGTCGACGACGGACCGGATCCGAGGTACACACCGGCCGTCCTGGCACTGCTCGACCAGTACGGGATCCGGGCCTCCTTCTTCCTCATCGGCGAGAACGCGAACGCGCACCCCGACCTGGTCCGGGAGGTCGCCGCGCGCGGCCACCACATCGCGAACCACTCCTGGAGCCACCCCGACCTGAGCGGCCTCTCCGCAGCGAAGGTGCGCGACGAGCTCGGACGCACCTCCGAGCTGCTCGGGCGGCTCACCGGCCGGGCGCCGACGTGGTTCCGCGCCCCGGGCGGCGGCTGGTCGCCGACGGTGCTGAAGGTCGGCGCCGAGCTGGGGATGCGGCCGATGGCCTGGTCCGTCGACCCGCAGGACTGGGCGACGCCGGGGACGGACGTCATCACCAAGCGACTGGAGAAGGAGCTGCGGCCGGGCGCGATCGTCCTCACCCACGACGGCGGCGGGGACCGTTCGCAGACGGTTGCCGCGCTCAAGACCTTCCTGCCGCTGCTGATCGACTCCGGTTACCGCTTCACCGCACCCCCCGGCTGACCGGCTTCCGGCGGCCTGCGTCAGCTCGCGCCCGGTCGCCCCGCCGTCCGCAGCCACGTGCGGGCGGCCCGCGCGGAGGTCAGGTGGACCACGGTCAGGCCGGGGTGGGCGGCGAGCCGGTCCAGGGTCCGCCGACGGTGCGCGGAGTGCCGTGTCCAGGCCCAGCGGATCGGGTGCTCCGGCTCCAGCCAGTGGCGGAAGCTCTCGCGGTTGCCGTTCCACAGCTCGCGGCGGGTGACCGCGCGAACCACCGAGCGGTGCAGGACACGCTGCATGACGGTGCGTCGGGGCAGGTCGAGCCAGACGTAGGTGTCGGCACGGGCCGGCAGCAGGTCCCCCAGCTTGCCGGTGTACTGGTCCTCGACGACCCAGCGCCCGGTCGCCGCGAAGGACTCGACGTCCGACCGGAACTCGGGGCGCGGCGTCCAGCCCGGGCCGTGGTGCAGCGCGTCCAGCTCGTAGCGGGGCAGGTCGAGCAGCACGGCCAGCCGGGCCGCCATCGTCGTCTTCCCCGCCCCCGACACCCCGGCGACCAGCACACGTTCCACGGCCACCACCCTAGAGGAGGACGGCGCCGCCGCCGGGGTCGGCCTGGATCAGCCGGGTTCTGCCGAGCCGGTGAGGCGGAGTTTGCGCTGCGCCCGCTGGTAGAAGGTGGTCCGGCCGAGCCGGACGACGCGGGCGGCGGCGGGCAGCATGGTCACCTCGACGTCGTCGCCCGGCGCGACACGGCCGACCAGGCGGCCGTCCGCCTCGACGGCGAGGTCCCCGCTGTGCGGGAGGACCTCCAGGTCGAGCCGTTCACCGCTGGAGAGGAAGACCGAGCGGTTGAACGCGGCGTGCGGCGCCACCGGGGTGATCAGCAGCCCCTCCGCGTTGGGGGAGACGATCGGGCCGCCCGCGGAGAAGCTGTACGCGGTGGAGCCGGTCGGCGTGGCGGTGACGATCGCGTCGGCGGTGTAGGCCACGAAGGGCTGGCCCTGGACCCGCACGGCGACCGCCGCAGACCGGTGCCCCGGGCTGCGCAGCAGCACGATGTCGTTGAGCGCCGTCTCCTCGGCGGTCCCGAACCGCGCGTGCACCCCGGAGCGAACCTCGACGGTGAAGCGGTGGGCGTCGATGGCGTCCAGCGCGGCGGGGAGTTCCGGGATGTCGACCTCGGCGAGGAAGCCCAGCCGACCGACGTTGACGCCGAGGACCGGTGCGTGGCCCCCGGCCGCGAGCCGCATGGTGCGCAGCATGGTGCCGTCCCCGCCCAGGCTGATCAGCAGATCGGCGCTCGTGGTCATCTCCTCGGCCCCCACCGGGATGGCCTCGCAGCCGATCCGGGACACCTCCGCCGCCAGCCCGACGACCTTGGTGCCCCGGGCCCGGCTCCAGCGGACCACGGTGTCCACGGTGGGTGCGCAGGTGCGCTCGGGATGGAGGACCAGGCCCACCGTGCCGATGAATCCCATCCGGGTCACCTCGATGTCGGCCGGGGGAGTGCTGCTCCCCTCCAGTCACGCACAGCCGCGCGGGTGCTTCAAGCCCGGACGCCGCCGGTCGCGGAACCTCCGTCGGAGTCGGATGGTGGATGTCGGACGGTGGATGCCGGACGGAGACGTCCGACGGCTCCGGCCCCGATCGGGAGGTATGTCCGATGGACGACGAGCAGCAGGACCAGGGGATCGACCCGGCCGTGCCGCCGAGCGGGGACGGCTGCGTGGAGTGCCTGGCGGGGGACGGGCCGGGGTGGTGGTTGCACCTGCGGCGGTGCGCCGCGTGCGGGCACATCGGCTGCTGCGACTCCTCGCCCTCGCAGCACGGCACCCGGCACGCCCGGGAGGCGGGCCACCCGTTCCTGGCCAGTTTCGAGCCGGGGGAGGAGTGGTTCTGGAACATCGAGACCGAGCAGTACTACGAGGGACCGGAACTCGCGGCCCCGGCGGCGCACCCGCTCGCCCAGCCGACCCCCGGCCCGCTGGGCAAGGTCCCGGCCGACTGGCAGTCGCACCTGCACTGACCCGCCCGGTCGGCTCGGGGCCGGTCAGGGCGGCGGGGCCGACAGTCCGGGGTCCGTGATGCCACCAGGGCAGGCCAGCCGGTCGACGTCCCAGCCGGCCCGGACGGCACCGGCCCGGTACGCGGCCTCGTAGAAGGCGAGGACAGCCGCTCTCGGGTCGGCCTCCTCACGTACCTCCGCGTAGCGCAGGACGGCCAGGTGGCTGCCGTTGGCCTCCACCCACCGGGCGGCGGCGGGTTCCAGCGGGTCCCCGGCCAGTTGCTCCGGCTCGGGGGCCGTGTAGGAGTAGAAGGCCGGCTCGCCGAGGTCGGCGTCCCCGAACCAGAAGCCGAAGCTGATCAGTTCCCGGGAGTACGCCTCGCGGGTCACCGGGTCCGCCGCCGTCGGCCGGTCGAGGGCGCGTCCGGAGAACCGGGTGTGCGCCAGGTCGAAGGAGTGCCAGAAGAAGTGGACCGGGCTGGCCTTGCCCGAGAAGCGCGCCGAGAACTCCTCCAGCACCAGCGCGACCTGGCCGAGCACCTGCCAGGCGCGGTTCGCCAGGACCGGATCGTACGTCGTGTGCTCGACGTCCTCGGCGAACGGCCGGTCGGTGTCGGGCAGCCGGTAGGGCCGGGGGAACGGCAGCTCGACCCGGATGCCCAGCGCGGCCAGCGTCTCCAGGGTCTGCCGGTGGAACGAGGCGACCGAGTGGCCGGGCAGCGGGAAGGACGCCGTCCTGCCGTCCGCCACGGTGACGACCAGCCGGTGGTCGACGAGGTCGAGATCGACGGTGAAGACCGGGTTGCCGTTGATCAGCCCCATCGGCCGGGTGGTGAGCCCGCGCCCGGTGAGGTGGAAGGGCACGTTCCACCAGTGGTTGCGCCGCACGCTCGCCGCGAGCCGGATCTTGCCGACGACCTGGGTGAAGCGGTGCAGCGTCTCCTTCGTCTCCCGCCACTCGTCGAGTGGCATCGCTGGAAAGAGCTCCATCGGGTGACCTCCTGCCCGTCGGCCGCACTTCCATGATGAGCACGTCGGCCCGGAAGCGCAGACGGGCGCAGACGGGCGCAGCGGGGCGGACCGGGCGGGACCGGGTGCGCGCGCCGGGCCGGGCTTGTCACAGGGCCTCCGTACAGTCGTGGTCGCACGTGACGACATTCCGGCGGGAGCGGAGCCCGATGGTGGACAACCGGCGCGCGGTCGAGGTCGAGGTCGAGATCAAGAAGGTCGAGGTCGACGGTGCGGAGCTGGCAGCCGAACTGCACGGCGATCCCGCCGATCCCGCGATCCTGCTGATCCACGGCGCCGGACACTGCCGGCTCAACTGGCCGGACGGCTTCGTCCGCCGACTGGTCGCGGGCGGCCGGTGCGTCGTCCGTTACGACGCCCGGGACGCGGGCGCTTCGACGACCTTCCCGGTCGGCGCGCCGCCGTACACGCTGCCCGACCTGGCCGAGGACGCTGCGGCCCTGATCGACTCCCTCGGGCTCGGGCGCGCCCATGTGCTCGGCATGTCCCAGGGCGCCTCGGTCGGCCAGCTCCTGGCACTCGACCACCCCGACCGGGTGGTGACGCTCACCCTCGCCTCCGGTACGCCCGGCATCCCCGGGCAGGAGCAGCCGGACCTGCCGCCCGTGTCGGAACGGCTCGCCGCCTTCTTCGCCCAGGTCGAGCAGGACGCCCGGGTCGAGCAGCCCGCGTCCGCCCGGGAGGCCGTCGTCGAGTCGATCGTCGAGGGCGAGCGCCCTTTCGCCGCCGCCTCGCGCCCGTTCGACGAGGACGGGGTGCGGCGGCTGGCCGCCCGGATCGTGGACCACGCGCGCGACCTCGCGGCGCAGTCCACCAACCCCTACCTGCTCGACGCCGGTCCGCCGTGGCGCGCGCGGCTCGGCGCGATCACCGCGCCGACCCTGGTGCTGCATGGGGAGGAGGACCCGCTGTTCCCGCCGGAGCACGGGCGCGCCCTGGCCGCCGAGATCCCGGGCGCCCGCTTCCTCGCCCTGCCGGGCACCGGCCACGAGGTCTTCCCCGAGCACACCTGGGACGCCGTCGTCACGGCCGTCCTCGCCCACACCGCGAACCGGAACGACCCGCCCCGCCCGGCCTGACCGGAGCGGTCGTTCCCGCCGGACCGGTGACGACCGCCGCGGTCACCGCGGCCCCGGGTCGGCGGGCACCCTCCGGGCGTCCCGCCGACGTCATCGGCGCCCGCGAGCAGCCGCCGCCGGTGCCTCGACGGCGCCGACGGGGGCGACGGTGACCGGGGCCGGAGCCGGGGCGACGCTGGCCACGCCGGGCGGGGCGAGAGCCGGCGCGACCTCGTGGACGGCGTCGGTGAACACCCGCACCCGAGCGTCGACGTCGTCCCGGCAGCGCCACACAAGCCCCTGTTCGACCGGCGGAGCGTCACCGACCCGGACGAACCGGAGGTCCGGGCGCTGGTAGAGCAGCGGCAGCTGCCCGTCACCGGGCACCATCGCCCGCCCGGCCGCGACCAGGGCCACCGCCTCGGCGTAGGTGCCGCAGGGCTCACCGTGGCGGGCGATGGCCCGTCCGCCGGGGGTCTGCCGGGGCATGTGGAAGTCGACGAAGTAGCCCGGGACGCAGGCCGGCAGGTCGACGAAGGTCTCGCCGCCGAGATCCTCCAGCGTCACCGTGCCCCGGTCGGCGAGCCGGTGCCCGGCGGGCAGCACCAGGAAACGGGGGCCGCGGGTGACCACCGCGCCCACCGTCAGGTCCGGATCGTCCACCGGGAGCGTGGTCAGCAGCAGGTCGGCGCTCCCGTCCCGCAGCTGCTCCGCGTGCTGGTGCAACTGCGTCTCGACCACCCGGACCGCGCCGCGCGGGTTGCGGTGCTCGAAGACCTCGCGGGCGGCGTGCACCACCCGCCCGTTCTGCGCGCCCATGAAGCCCACGGTGAGCGTGCCGGTGACACCGCTGCCCGCCAGCTCGGCGCGTCGCAGCGCCCGCCCGATGCCCTCCCACAAGGGCTGCAGATCGTCCCGCAGGCCCTCCCCGACGGCGGTCAGCGCCACCCGGCGGGAGCTGCGTTCGAACAGCGGGGCGCCGATCCGCCGCTCGATCCGCTTCACCGTCCTGCTGACCAGCCCCGTGGTGACGTGCAGCCGCTCGGCGGTGCGGCCGAAGTGCAACTCCTCGCAGAGCGTCAGGAACGTCTCCATCTCGGCGCGTTCCATCGTCGGACTCCCCCCGGATTGTCGGACCGATGGACATGATCATGCCCCACCGATCGCTCCGAGGGTCGCGGCGGGGACCGTCCAGGACGGGTGGGTGTTGACCTGGGACACGGTGGCCCCGCCGAGCCGCCGGTAACGGGCCGCGATCCGTTCGGCCAGTCCGGGGGCAGCGGCCCGGGGTGCTCCTCGGCCCGCGCGATGGTCTCCTCCGGTCCCAGCTCCCGATTGGCCAGCACGATCGCGTTGACGGTCGGCCGGCGCATCCGGTCGTAGCGGTCGAGCGCGGCTGCGGCGTCCTCGTCGCGCGCCAGGCACCAGGCCAGCACCCGGCTGTCGACGACGGACTGCGAGCCGCCGTTCATGCCCATGGGGAACATCGGGTGCGCGGCGTCGCCGAGCAGGGTGACCCGGCCGAAGCTCCAGCGCGGCAGGGGGTCGCGGTCGGCCATCGGGTACTCGACGATCGCCGGGGAGCGTTCGGCGAGCACCCCGAGATCGATCCACGGCAGGTGCCAGGACGACAGTGCGGCGCGGGCCTCCGCGGCGGGGACGCGACGGCCCGGGCCTCCCGGGGGCGGGGCGGACGGGCCGTGCCTCACCTCCAGCACCCAGTTCACGAGGGTGTCGGCGGTGGCGGTCGCGCTGTCCTCGATCGGATAGGCGACGAACTTCGCGCCGGGGGTGCCCCCGGCCACCACGACCGTCCGGCCGTCGAGGACCCTCGGGTGCGGTGCGACCCCGCGCCACATGTGGACGCCGTTCCCGTTCGGCGCTCCCTCGTCCGGGTACAGCCGGCGGCGGACCGAGGAGTCGAAACCGTCGGCGCCGACCAGGACGTCGGCGGTGTCGACCACGGGCCGTCCGCTCGCCCGGTCCAGGAACCGGGTGCGGACGCCGTCCGCGTCCTGCTCGAACCCCTGGAACAGCAGGCCGGTACGGACCGAGTCCGGTCCCAGCCGCTCGCGGACCGCCGCCAGGAGCAGCAGTTGCAGGCGGCCGCGGTGCACGGAGTACTGCGGCCAGCGGTACCCGGCGGCGCGTCCCAGCGGTTCCTCCCAGACCGTGGCGCCCGCCCGGTCCCGGTAGCTCAGCCGGTGCGGGGGCAGTGCGACGGCGGCGAGTCCGTGCTCCAGGCCGAGTTCGGCGAGTTCCCGGACGGCGTGCGGCAGCAGGTTGATCCCGACGCCGACCGCCTCGACCTTCCGCGCCGCCTCGTACACCCGGGGCGCGAAGCCGGCGGCGTGCAGGCTCAGGGCACAGGTCAGTCCGGCGATGCCGCCGCCGACGACGGTCACTCTCATCTGTCTGCCCTCGCACTTCGCCGGAGCCGCGGGTCCGGCCGGTACCCCGGTTACCAGCATCGGCGCCCCCGGAGCCCGGGTCCAATAGGCGTTGGTGATGGCAGCCGTCACGGCCGCTGATCGCACCCCGGCTGCAACCACGTCTCCCAGCTGCCGAATTGATAGTTTGTCGGCCATGGAGCTCCGTACGCTCGAATACTCCGTCGCCGTGGCGGAGGAGCGCTCGTTCACCAGGGCGGCGGCCCGCTGCCATGTCGTCCAGCCCGCGATCAGCCAGCAGATCCAGGCCCTGGAGAAGGAGTTGGGGGAGCCGCTGTTCGAACGGCTGCCCCGGCAGGTGGTGCTCACCTCCGGGGGTGCGGCCCTGCTTCCGCACGCCCGGGCCTGTCTGGCCTCGGCCGCCTCGGCCGTGCTGGAGTTCGCCGAGCGGTCGGGTCTGCTCGGCGGCTCGTTCGCGCTGGGGACCGTCGGGGGGCTGGAAGGCACCGGCGTCCCCCGGCTGTTGGGGGAGTACCACCGCCGCTACCCCCGGGTCGCGGTGAGTCTGGTCGGGGCGTCGAGCCCCTCGCTGCTGGCCAGGGTCCGCGCCGGGGAGATCGACGCGGCCGTGGTCGCCGGGCCGCCGGACGGTGAACCGGCCGGTGTCGCCTCGCGGGTGCTGCTGGAGGACCGGATCGTCGCGGTCCTCCCCGCCGGCAGTCGACCTGCGGACCGTCCGATGCCCCTCGACGAGGCGGTCCGGGGCCCGGTCATCAGCTACGGCCCCGACAGCGGGGTGCACGCGTTCGTCCGGGCCGCCTTCGCCGCGGCGGACCTGCGACTGGACATCGCCTGTGCGACGAACGACGTCGCCCTGCAACTCGCGCTGGTCGCGGAGCGGATCGGCATCGCCCTCACCTCCGGCGCGAGTCCGGTGCTGGCCGCCGACCGGCGTTTCGCCGTCGTGCCGCTGGAGCCCGCCGTCCGGTTGCGGAAGGTGTTCGTGTGGCGGGAGGGCACCCGGCCGAGCGCGCCCCTGCGCGCCTTCCTCGACCTGTGGACGGAGCTGTCGGACCGCCCGGCGTCCGCCGCCGCCGACCCCGGTGCCGCCGTCGACGGATGACCTCCGGCCGGCCCCGTCACCCCCGGGCGGGGAACTCGGGCGCGGAGCGGGCGGTCTCGCGGTAGTGCCGGGGCGACAGGCCGGTGGCCCGTTTGAAGGCGGTGCTGAAGGCACTGTCCGAGCCGTAGCCGAGCGAGGCGGCGATGGCGGACAGGGGCGTGTCCGTGGGAAGCGCCCACGCCCAGGAGAAGCGCCTCAAGTCCTGGGGCAACAACGGCTCCGGCCAGCTCGCCAACGGCACCACCACCGACAGCAGCACCCCGGTCACCTCGCTCACCGCGCTGACCGGTGTCGACAAGATCGCCGCGCCCGTCGGCGGTGACTTCAGCCTCGCCAACTGAGGCCCGTCGGCAGTGACTTCGGCCTCGCCGGTCGAGTCTCGGCCGACCGATCCCGGCCCGCGGGGCGGTGGACCCTCCGAGAAGTCCGCCACCCCGCAGGCCGGCCGGTCAGGCCGCGGCCCTCGCGTAAGTGAGGAAGGCCGTGCCGCCGGGCAGCACCGTGTGGTCGGTCAGGGTGAAGGTCCGCGGGCTCACCCCCTCCTTGCCCTTGCCCGCGAACAGCGGTGTGCCCGCCCCGACGGTGACCGGGTTGACCTTGAGGACCAGCTCGTCGATCTCCGGGTAGAGGGCGCCGGCCAGCTCCGCGCCGCCCACCAGCCAGATCCCGCCGCCCGCCTCGGCCTTGAGCTCCCGGACCCTGGCCGCCGGGTCGGTGGACACCAGCTCGACGGCCGGAGCCGGCGCCTCGGTGAGGGTGCGGGAGAACACGAGGTGCCGCAGGTGCGGATAGGCGTCGGCGACGCCGGCGTCCAGGCCCACCTGGTAGGAGCGGCGCCCCTCCAGCACGGTGTCGAAGCGCGTCCCCGTCGCCGTGATGCCCAGGGCCTCGCGGGCCGGGCCCGGCAGCGTCTCCGGGTAGTGGGCGACCAGGTGCTCCAGATAGTCGGGGGTGACGGTGAAGAACCCGTCGGGCCCGGTCGGGTCGCCCCCGTCGGGACCGGCGATGAACCCGTCCAGGGTCGTGGCCACGAAGTACGTCAGCTTGCGCAAGTGATCAGCCCTCAAGAACGTAGTAGTGAAGGTTGTCGTCGGAGGAGGTCCGACGCAGCCCGGCCTTCTCCAGCACCCGCTGCGAGCCGGCGTTGTCATGGGTGGTGTCGGCCAGCGCCCGCCGGACGCCGCCCTCGGCGAACCCCCGGTGCAGCAGTGCCAGCAGCGCCTCGGTGGCGTAGCCCCGGCCCTCGACCTCGGGCGCGACGCCGTACCCCAGCCCGACCGTGCCGTCCGCGTCCGGCAGGCCGAAGAAGCCGATCCCGCCGATCACCTGGTCATTGCTCAGCAGCTCGATCAGCTGGGGCTCGAACAGCGGCTCGGTGCGCGGCGCCGCGAGGAACATCCGCGCCACGGCCCGGTCGTCCTCGCGGGGGAAGCCGGGGCTCCAGCCGCTCCCCGGCCGGTCGCCGGCGGCCACCCGCTCGGCTTCCTCGGCGGTGTACGGGCGCAGCCGCAGTCGGTCCGTTTCAATACTGAAAGTCATTTTTTGATCCGATTTCAAGTGCTTGTCGCCCGCGGTACCGGTCGAACACGTACGACGGTAGACGCGACAGCGCTGTCCGTAAATCGGTCACCACGACCCGATCCGAGGTGGATCCGTGCGCCGACCTGGGCTGATCCCCCGGGCCCGACGGCCGGGGCGGTCAGGGGCGCCCGTGCTGGAAGCGGGCGTTCAGGGCCTCGGGGTCGAGGATCGACGCCGGGTAGTCGGCGGTGAACAGCCAGGGCCGGTGGACGGAGGGGCCCGGCAGGTGGGCGAGTTCGGGGACCCAGCGGCGCACATAGGCGCCGTCGGGGTCGTAGCGGTCGGCCTGGCGCAGCGGGTTGAGGACCCGGTTGGGCCGGGTGTCGGTGCCGGTGCCGGCGACCCACTGCCAGTTGAGCTGGTTGTTGGCCACGTCGCCGTCGACCAGCAGGGAGAGGAAGTGGGCGGCGCCGACCCGCCAGTCCAGGTAGAGGTTCTTGGCCAGGAAGCTCGCGGTCAGCAGCCGGGCGCGGTTGTGCATCCAGCCCTCGTGGGCGAGCTGGCGCATCCCGGCGTCGACGATCGGGTAGCCGGTGCGGCCCTGCCGCCACGCCTCCGCCTCGGCCTCGTCGTGGTGCCAGCGGTCGTCCCGGTCGCGGTAGTCGCGGCGCGCGGCGTCGGGGCGGGCGGCGAGGACCTGGTGGTGGAAGTCCCGCCAGACCAGCTGCCGGACGAACGCCTGCGCGCCGGGCCCGTCGTGCCGCAGGGCGCGGGTGACGAGTTCGGTGGGGGAGAGGCAGCCGAAGTGCAGGTAGGGGGAGAGCCGGGAGGTGTCGTCCGCCGCCAGGTCGTCGTGGATGTCGGCGTAGGCGTCGATGTCCCACCGGCGCCAGCGGGCCCGGGCCGCGCTCTCGCCGCCGGGCGGCAGGCCGGGGGAGGTCGCGCCGTCGACGAGCAGGGTGTCGCTGCGGATCCCGTCCGGTGTGGAAAGTGTCCTGGGGGCGGTGAGGACGGTACGGCGGGGGGCCTGCTGCCAGGCGCGGTGGTACGGGGTGAAGACCGCGTAGTGGTCGCGTCCGGCCGGGGTGACCCGGCCCGGCGGGAGCACGGTCACGGAGGCGTCGTGGACGTGCAGGCGGTCGCCGAGGAGCTTGCGCAGGTGCTCCTCGCGGCGCTGGGCGAAGGCGGTCACCCCGGCGGCGACATGCACGGTGGCGGCGCCGGTCTCGGCGGCGACCCGCGCCGTCTGCTCGGCGGCCCCGCCCCGGCGCACGGTCAGCCGGGACCCGATCCCGCGCAGCGAGGCGTCCAGGTCGGCGAGGCAGTCGGCCAGGAAGGCCTGTCGGTTGGGGGCGGCGAAGCCGACGGCCTCGACGGCGGGGTCGGAGACGAACAGGGGGACGACCTGGTCGGCCGAGGTGCGCGCGGCGTGCAGCACGGGGTTGTCGTGCAGGCGCAGGTCCTGGGTGAACAGGGCGATCGATACGGTCACGGGTGGTGCCTCGCAGGTGGCGCGGTCGGGGACTTCGGGTTGCGGGGGTTCGGGGTTGCCGGATTGCGGGTTTCTTGTTCCGGGCGTCGGCGGGGCGGGCCCCGGCCGGGCGTCAGGCCGTGACCGCCTCCTCCAGGAGGTCGACGGCGCCGGCGAGCGTACGGGGCGTCGCGGCCTCCTCCGGGGCCCTGGTCCGGCCCCAGCCCGGACCGGCCGCGACCACCGTCGCCCGGCCCCGGGAGCCGCGCGGGCCCCACACCCCGGCGCTCACCTGGCGCACCAGCCCCCGGTCCGCGGTCTGCCGGTCCTGGGACCAGATCATCACGGCGCCGGGCCCGAGCCGGTGGACGGCGTCGAGCAGCGCGCGGGGCGGGACGGCCGCGCCCAGCATCCGGAACGGGAGGGCGCGTTCGGTCAGGGCCGCCGCCGTGGCCTCCAGCGGGAGGGTGTGCTGCTCGCCGGGCGTCGCCGCCAGCAGCACCGGCCGCACCGGCCGGACCCGGACGGCCTCCACCGCCGCACCGCGCAGCACGCTGGAGACGTGCCAGGACAGCAGGTGCTCGACCTCGACGTACTGCTCGCCGTCGACCGCCCACTTGCGCCCCACGGCCTGGAGCGCGGGCATCATCACCTCGGTCCAGGCGTCGACCACGCCGAGCCGTTCGACGGCCCCGCGCAGGATCGCGGTGACCTCGGGTGCGTCCAGCCGTACCGCGGCCCGGGCCAGGCCGCGGCATTCGGGGCTCACCGTTCCGACCCGCAGCGTCCGGCTGCCACCGGGGGCAGGGCCGGGTGCGCCGTCCTCGGGGCCGGTGCTGTCGGGGCCGGTGCTGTCGGCCGGGCCGGTCTCGTCGATCAGGTCGGCGGTGTCGGCCCCGCGCCGGGCCAGCGCGGCGCGGGCGGCCTCGCCCGGTGGCACGCCCCTGGCCGTCAGCCGGCACATCGCCTCCAGGACGGCGATGTCCTGCGGGCTCCAGCGGCGGTGGTGCCCGGCGCGGCGGTCGGCGGGGCCGATGCCGTAGCGGCGCTCCCAGGAACGGACCGTCGTGGGCGACACCCCCAGACGCCGGGCGACCCCTCCGGTGGGCAGGCCCGGTTCGTCGGCGTCCCGGGCCTCCTCCTGCGGGGTGCGCGGCGTCACCACGGCCAGGACCTCCCCGCGGTGGGGCCCCCGCGGCCGGGGTGCGGATCGGGCGCCCCCGGGGGCGGGACGTCCGGGGCGGGCGGTCGGTCGAGAGCCATGGTGTCCTCCCGCGGAGCGGACGGTCCGGGCACCGGGGCACCCGGCGCCGTGCTGGGGGCCGGTCGGCGATTCTACGATCACGGTCGCCCTGCGGGGCGTTCTGTCGGTGCCCGCCGGTCCGGTGGTGTCGGTGCCGGTGCCGGCGACTGGGCTGGTGACGGGGCTCCGGTCGGGAGCCCGGCCGGGGTCGAACGTGTCCCGCAGGCGCCGCAGGCCGTCACGGATCCGGGTCTTGACCGTGCCCAGCGGCAGCGCCAGCCGCTGGGCGATCTCCCGCTGCGTGTACCCGCCGTAGTAGGCCAGGACCACGGCCTCGCGCTGCGCCGCGCTCAGTCCCGCCAGCGCGGACCGCACCCGGACCCGGTCGAGCGAGCGCGCCGCCTGCTCCTCCGGCGGCTCGCAGTCCGGGTCGGTCTCCGGGAGGGCGAGCCGCCGCTCCCGGTCGGCGGCCGCGCGGGCCGAGCGGACGCGGTCGACGGCGCGGTGGTGGGCGATGGTCAGGACCCACGCCAGCACCGTGCCGCGTTCGGGCCGGTAGGCGGCCGCCGTGCGCCACACCTCCAGCAGCACCTCCTGGGCGACCTCCTCGGCGTGCGCCGGACTGCGCAGGGTCCGCAGCGCCGTCCCGTACACGGGCCCGCTCACCGCGCGGAAGAGCAGCTCGAACGCCGCGTCGTCGCCCCTCGCCGAGCGCGTCAGGAGACCGCGCAGATCCCCGGCCTCCGCCCCGGACGGTCCGGGGTCGAGGGCGGCGTCCTCGCATACCAGCGCTCTTGACCTCACCCGTCCACCGTGCAGCGATCCGATGCACTCCGCCCACTCGCGTCGTTTGTGCAGCGTTTCCGCATCGAGTCGAACGGCGCCCCGGAACCCGGACGCGCGGACGACGCGGGGCGTCAGAGCCGGGCCCTCAGCACGTCGATCTCGCAGCCCGGCGCGGACGGGTCGAAGCCGTGCTCGGCCAGCCAGCGGACCGTCAGCAGGCTCCGCAGCACCCACCACGCGCGGATCACGTCGAGGTCGGAGCCCGGCCCGGCGCCGTACCCGGCCAGGACGTCACCGAGGCGCTCCCGGTGCCCGAGCGTCAGGAGGGCCAGGTCGAACAGCGCGTCACCGCAGGCTGCCTCCGACCAGTCGATGATGCCGGTCACCTGCTCGTCCTCGACGAACACATGGCTCGGCTGGAGGTCGCCGTGCACGAACACCGGGGTCCACGGGCGGAGCGCGGCCTCCGCGATCCGGCGGTTGCGGGCGACCAGGTCGCGGGGCAGCACGCCGTTGGCCACCAGCCACGCGCACTCGGCGTCGAGGGCCGCCGCGAGTTCGTCGGCGCTCCGTCCCGGCCAGGGCGGCAGCGGCGCGTCGTGCAGGGTCCGGATCGCCGCACCCGCCGCCGCCCACGCCGCCGGGGAGGCCGTCGACGGCCGGCCCAGCAGTCCGAGCGCCCGCCCCGGGAGGGCGGCGATCGCGAGCACGGGCGGTCGGTGCCAGAGCACCTCGGGGGTCGGGACGGGCGCCAGAGCCATCGCCCGGACCTCGACCCCGGCGCGCGCCCGGTCGCCGTCCACCTTCAGGAACACGTCGCCGACGCGCAGGGTCGCCCGCTCGGAGTGGGCGACGACGACCTCGACCTCGTCCACGGTGGCCTCGTCCATGGCGGTCAGTATCCCGGGGCCGCGCCCGGGCCGCCGGGATTTTTCTCCGGGCCTCCCCGGGCCCCCGGGCCTCAGCGGTTCGGACCGGAGACCGGCCCGGACCCACCCGGACCGTCAGGGCCGCGCGCCCGCCAGGTCGGCCGACACCTCCCGGGCCGCCCGTGCCCCCGAGGCCAGCGCCCCCTGCAGCGAGGCCGTCGCCCGGTGGTCCCCGCAGACGTAGCGGCCCGGCGCGAAGCGCGTCGTCCGGCTGAGTTCGAGCGGCGCCGGACCGGCCGGCAGCGCCTCGGGGATCCGGTAGGCGGCGAGCGGCTCCCAACCGGACACGTCCACGCCGTACAACTCGCCGGCCCGCCGCCGCACCGCGCCCTCGTCCGCCGCCACACCCGGCACGGACGTCGACACCAGCGCCCGCCCGTCCGGGGAGCAGTCCGGCACCACCTCGGACAGCACGACGGTGTTCAGCACCGGCCCCCGCGAGTCCACGACCAGCAGCGGTCCGTCCAGCGGGCGGACCGGGGCCGCGTGGTAGAACGTCGTCACCGCCCGCGCCGCCGGAACCTCCAGACCCGGCAGCAGCCGGGCCGCCGGGCCCGGGCCGGTCGCCACCACCACCGTCCGCGCCCGTACCCGCACCCCGTCGGCGAGCACCACGCCCTCCGCCGTCAGCCGGTCCACCGGCGCACCGCACACCAGCCGCCCCGGCGGCAGCCCGGCCGCCAGCTGCCGGGGCACCGCCCCGATCCCCTGCTGCGGCAGGCACAGGCTCCCGCGCAGCATGCTGCGCCACACCAGGTGGAACATCCGGCTCGACGTCTCCAGCCGGTCCTCCAGGAACACCCCCGCCAGGAAGGGCCGCAGCACGCCCTCGACGGTGCGCTCCGAGACGCCCGCCCTCCGCAGCGCCCGCGCGGTGCTCGTCTCCGGCATCCGCTTCAGCAGGGCGGCGGGCAGCACCGCGTCGCACAGTCCCAGCAGCCCGAGCGCCACCAGGTCGCGCGGGGGGAGCGCCCCGCCCATCAGCACGTCGAGGGCCCGGGCCGGACGCCGGGTCGGGTCCAGCAGCAGGCGCGACCGCTCGCCGTCGGCGAGCAGGATGCCGGGCGTGAACGGGTGCAGCCGCAGCGCGGCGAGGTCGAGGCGGCGCCGGACCTGCGGGTACGCGGTGTTGAACACCTGGAAGCCCCGGTCGAGGCGGAACCCCCGCACCACGTCGGTGCGCATCCGTCCGCCCACGTCGTCGGCGGCCTCCAGGACCAGCACCTCGCGACCCGCCCCGGCCAGGTCCAGCGCGCAGGCCAGTCCGGCCGGGCCCGCTCCGACCACGATCACCTCGGCCGCCTCCGGCAGCGCCGGGACGGTCGGGTCCTGCTCGGTGTGCTGGGTCATCGCCCGTCCTTCCGTGCCGTCCGGTGTTCTCGGTGGTCCGCCCGGCGGCGGTCCGTCCGGTGTCATCGGCGGTTCGGAGCGCGGCGACGGATCGGATGGGTACCGGGAGCGGGGCCGGGCTGTCGGACCTCAGTCGAGAGCGACGGTGAGGATGTCGTCCTCCCGGGAGAGGTGCTCGATCGTGACGGACCCGGCGGCGGCGTCGTAGGTGCCGGTCCCCCCGGTGACCGCGAACACGTGCGACCACTGGCGGGGGGCGACGAGGACCTCGGTCAGGGCGGGCAGCGGCCGTTGGAAGGCGGTCGAGGCGGTGATCATGCCGTCACCGAGGATCAGGACCAGCGAAGCCAGGACCAGCGCCCCGTCCGGCCCCACGGTCACCGGGGTGCACTCCGCGCTCTCGGTGCCGACCGGGTTGCCGTCCGCGTCCCGCAGCTCGTAGTGGACGAAGTAGGGCGTGCCGGGGACGAGCACGTCGGGGAGGTCGGCGGCGGTCCGCTTCCCCGTCAGGGTGATCGTGTTCGCCCGGTCGCGCGCCGGTCGGCGGCCCTCCGCCCTGGCGGCTCCGCCGAGCCCGCCGGTGATCCCCGCCCCGGCCGCCGCCAGTGAGGTGAGCCGAAGCGCGTTCCTGCGGTCGATGGTCATACCGGACTCCCTGGTGCTCGCCGTTCGGTGGGCACGGGGTGTGCCACCGGTTGACGGATCACCGGGCGGAGGGGGCGGTCACCGTTCCGGGTGCCGCATTCGCCGGAACGGCCTACCCGGGCCGGGGCGGCCGTCAGTCGACGCGCAGGGTGAGCGCGACGGTGTGCAACTGCCCCGAGGTCTGGAACTGGAGGAACACCCGCCAGTTGCCCGGCTCGGGGAACAGCGCCTGGAAGGTCAGCTCGGGCCCGCCGCGGTCGCCGTCCACCGTGCCCGCCGGATGGAGGTGGGCCATGGAGAGGTCGCCCTCGTGGAAGGCGCTGAGGTGGGCGTAGGCGTCCAGGTAGGGCTGGAGGTCGCCGACCGGGCGGCCGTCCCGGCTGACGACGGCGGTCAGCCGGTGCGCCCCGGCGGTCGGCCGCGCCGTCAGCGTGACGGTGTAGCCGTCGGCGGTGGCGGTGCCGCCCGGGGCGGGCAGCGGCACCGGGGCTGCCTCGCCGGGCACCGTCACGGTCCGGCTGAGGACCAGCTCGGCGGCGTGGGGGCCGGTGTTCGGGACGAAGTCGGCGTACAGCCGCCAGGTGCCCGGGGCGAGGGCGGCGAGCGCGGCGGTCCAGGTGCCGTCCCCGGCCAGGTCCGGGTGGAGGTGCTGGAAGCCGGTGAGGTCGTCGCGGATGGCGTAGAAGTGCAGCTTCTTGGTCTGGTGGACGGCGAAGTCGGTGACAGGGGAGCCGTCCGGGCCGGTGACGGTGAACCGGAGGTCCGTCGCCCGCCCGGCCGTCGGCCCGGGGTCCGCGAGGTCCAGCCGGTAGCCGTTCCGCTCGGCGGCGAGGCCTGCGGCGGCGGGGTCCCGGGCGTCGAGGTTCTGGGCGTCGCCCGCCGGGTGGTCCATCCCCGGCATGCCCGCCATGTCGGCCGTGCCGGGTGTCCCCGCGGTGGCTGCCGAGGGCGCGGCCGGGACGGTCAGCGCCATCCCGAGCACGAGCAGCACGGGCACGCACGACGCGAGCAGCCAGCGGCGGGCGAGCGGATGCGCGAGCGGTCCGGCGGGGGACGGGCGGTCGGCGGTCGGTCGGGCGGGCGGTCGGGTGGGCGGAGCGGTCATCGGCGGTCTCTCCCGGGGCGGGCGCGGTTCGGCGGACGCCGGGTCCGGAGCCCGGACTCCTGCCCGGCGGGACCGGACCGGCACCCGACCAGGAGACCGCCGCCGGCCCGCGCGATAACCGAAATCTCCGCGCGCCCGTCCGCCCGTCCCGCCCGCCCGTCCCGGGCCGCCGCGGCCGACCGGTCGCGCCCTACACGCCCCAGGCGCAGGACGCGGCGTCGCGCTCCAGGGAGGTCACGCCGTCGGCGCGCCGTTCGCGGAGCAGTTCGCCGCCGAGGGAGTAGCGGGGCGCGGCGGCCTCGGACCGGGCGGCGCGTTCCACGATCGCGTCGACGAGAGTGCGGACCATGTCCAGGCGGGGGTGGGCGGCGTGGATCCGCGGCGCCCAGGCGGCGACGAGGTCCGCGTTGCGCCCGAAGTCCGCGCCGACGCCCTCACGGGTGAGGTGGCAGAGCAGGCCGCGGCGCTCGGCGATGCCGGGCGACGCGTGCAGGGCGATCGCCTCCCACACCCGGTCGACGTCCGTCTCGGGGACGTCGTGGCGGCGCAGCACCTCGGCCGCCAGGTCGGCGCCCTCCACCTCGAACCGGGCCTCCCCCTTGGCGAGTTCGCCCGCGCCCAGGTCGTGCAGGACGGTGGCGGCGAACAGCAGGTCGCGGTCGTAGGCGGCGTCGTCCAGGCAGCCCAGGTGTGCGGCGAGGATCTCGGCGAACAGGAAGCTGCGCACGCTGTGGTTGACCAGCGAGGGGCTCTCGGAGGTCCGCGCGGCGGCGAGGACGGCCTCGGCCAGCGGGCCGGTCGGCAGGTCGGGCGAGAAGGAGTCCATGTCCGCAGGCTACGGAGACGGAGCCGGACCGCGACAGTGGCACGAGGGCCGGTGAGCGCTAGGATCGTGCCATGATCCAGTCGCCGCCCGAACCCCACCGGATCGCGGTGCTGGCCCTGCCCGGCGTCCTGCTGCTCGATCTCGGCATTCCGGTGCAGACCTTCGGGCCGGACCCGCACTACCGCGTCACCGTCTGCGCCGATCCGTCGGCCGGACCGGTCCTCGCCGACGGCGTCGTCCTCGCCACCCCGGCCGGGCTGGAGGCGCTGCGGGACGCCGACACCGTCGTCGTCCCGGGCTACCAGGACCCGGAAGCGCCGGTTCCCGGCACGGTGCTGACGGCGCTCCGCTCGGCGCACGCGCGCGGGGCGCGGCTGGTGTCGATCTGCACCGGCGCGTTCGCCCTGGCCGCCGCCGGACTGCTGGACGGCCGCCCCGCGACCACCCATTGGCGCGACGCCGCCGCGCTGCAGCGCCGCTACCCCCGGACCGACGTCCGGCCGAACCTGCTCTTCGTCGACGACGGCGACATCCTCACCTCCGCCGGGGTGACCGCCGGGGTCGACCTCTGTCTGCACATCGTCCGGCGGGACCACGGCGCCGCCGCCGCCAACGCCCGTGCCCGGGCGCTCGTCGCCCCGCCCCAACGCCCCGGCGGCCAGGCCCAGTTCGTCGAACGCCTCCGGCCGGACGCGCGCGGGGACGAGCTCGCGGCGGTGCGCGCCTGGATGCTCGACAACCTCGCGTCGCGGCAGAGCGTCGACGAACTCGCCCGGCGCGCGCACATGTCCCGACGGACCTTCATCCGCCGCTTCCAGCAGGAGACGGACAGCTCCCCGATGGCCTGGCTGACCGCCGCCCGCCTCGACTGGGCCCGCGAACTCCTGGAAACGACCCCGACCCCGGTCGAACAGGTCGCCCGCCTCAGCGGCCTGGGCAGTCCCGCCGCCTTCCGCGCGGCCTTCCACCGCCACATCGGCACCTCCCCGGCGGAGTACCGGGCCACCTTCCGGGCATAGAGCCCGGGCACAGGGCTTTGGCATACAGCGCCCGACGGAAGCGGTCGGGACGCATTCCGGATTTCGGAGGACGGAAATCGGCGTAATTCCGTCGATGGACCGGGTCGGTACCTTCCGGCCCCCCTGGGGGCGGCTTTTCCTGTTGGCGATGTTGTGTCCGGAGTGTCCGTGCGTCGCTCTTTGCCGAGACTTTCCGTAGACAGGTCTGGACCATGCGTAATGCCGGTGGAAGAGTGGGCCGCGCCAACGGGGGGCACGAGCCGCCCCGACGACTTTCCAGGGGGAAATCATGCGAATCGGTACCCGTGCGCGCGCGGCCTCGGCGGCGGCCGTGATGATCGTGGCCGGCCTCTCGTCCGTCATGGTCGGAGCCGGTTCCGCCCAAGCCGCGGCGGCGAGTTGTCCCGCCGGCGGCCAGGTGCTCGGCCCGATCCAGAACATCCTGGTGGGCTCGCAGACGATCGGTAAGTTCTACCTCGGCTGGGACTGTCGGGGTGCTTACACCGAGGTCAATCTGTGGAACACCAACTACGTCAACAACTGGAGTTACGGCCAGGTCACCGTGAAATCCAGCTCGAACTACTCGGCGAACAGCAACCGGCCGATCGCGAACGCCGGCACGTACTGGTTCGACGCCGGCTTCATCCCGGTGACCGGCGTTTCCAACACCCGCCTCTACAAGGGGAACTGGAACTTCACGGCCTACGGCCACTCGTGCTCCGGCGAGACGCCGACGTGGAACTTCTCCAACGGCAGTTACAGCACCGCGGACATGTTCTCGTACTGCAGCTGATACCGTCCGGCCCCCGGGCGGCCCGTTCCTCCGGGACGGGCCACCCGCGCCTGCGACCTGGGCGATCGTCCAGGTCGGGCGGTGCCGGCGGCCGCGCACGTCCGAGACGAACCCGGACCCCGTGATCCACCGCCCCGCTCGTGGGCGGGTCGTACGCGGTCGTCCGGCGGACCCGTTCGGGTGAAGGCCCTTCTGAACGGCGCGCCCGCTGCGGCTCGGCCCGTTGGGCACCCGCCCCGTCGTGAACACGGACGCGCGGTCCCGACCTCCGCCCCGGCGCGCCCGTCGCCCGTCGGGCGGCGTCAGGTGTCGGAGCGGGCCGCGCACCCGTCGGCGGCGGTCCCGGTAGCGGCGGCGGCGCGGCTGAGCGCGGTGTGCAGGCGCCGCACGGCCCGCTCGGCGTCGGCGAGGTCGGAGGGTGAGGGGACGACGGTGCCGAAGGACGACTGCCGGTCGGCGGGCAGGGCGCGCCAGCGCAGCACGGGGGAGAGCGCGGTGCCGGCCTGGGCCAGGTACCAGGCGAGCGGGCCGTGGATGCGGGCGAGGGCGATGGCGAGGACCGCGAGGGCCTCGCGCAGGTGCTCCAGGCGGTCGATGACCGGCAGCCGCTCCTGCGTTCCCGCCTCGCCGACGGCCTCCGAGAGTCCGCTCGCGGTCTTGCGGGCCAGCGCCGCGTCCTCCTCGGCCGGGTCCCACAGGCCCTGGCTCAGCTGACGCTCGGCCTCCGCGGTGAGGTGCGCGATCTGCGCGCACATGCCCGCCTCGGCCGGCAGCGGGCGGTAGGTGCTGTGCGGGGGCATGTCGTGCCTCTCGTCGGGAGCGCGGAGGGGGGAAGGCGGGACTCGGGGAGCGGGCGGACGCGGAGAGGGAACTGCCACGCGGTCCCAACGGTGCAGGCCCGCGGCTCCGCGCACAGCCCCGTGAACGAAGCCCCGGGAGCGCAGGCGGCCCGGGAACGAAGCGCCTCGCACCACCCCGCCGAGGGGGCGGTACCGTGTCGCCCGGGCAGGTTCGGGGAGAGCACGGGACAGCCGGTGGTGGTGCGGGTGGAGTCGTTGTCGTTCGAGAGCGTGAACGTGGGCGAGACGGAGGAGTTCCTGTCGTCCGTGTACACACCGATGAGGATCGGCGGGCCCGTCCAGGACGCCAGGGTGCGGATCAGCCGCCGGGCGGTCGGGCCGGTGGCGATGGACCGTCTCGACTTCGGCTACACCATGGCCTACGACGCGGGCGACCTGGGCAGGGTGTGCCTGATCAGCATGCACAGCGGCACCCTCGCCGACCTCACCTACGGCCGCGAGGAGGTGTTCGGGCCCGACGAGACCTTCCTCCTCGCCCCGCCCGACCGGCCCTACCGGGGCGAGGTCCGGGCAGCCCGCTACACCAACGCCCTGTTCGACACCGCTCTGCTGGACGCCGTCGCCCCCACCGGCCCCGGCACGCGCCCGCCGCGCCTGACCGGCAACCGGCCGGTCGACCGGGCCGCGAACCGCCGGCTCGCGGCCACCATCGCCTACGTCCGCGACCACGTCCTCGACGACCCGGCGGCCTGCGAGAACGAACTGCTGGTCGGCACCGCGGCCAGGCACCTGGCGGCCGCCACCCTCGCCGCGCTGCCCAACAGCACCCGTGACACCGTCCGCCCGGCCGACAGCGCCGACGCCACCCCCGGTACCGTGCGCCGGGCGGTCGCCTTCATCGAGGCCAACGCCGACCGGGACATCGGCCTGGTGCAGATCGCCGCCGCCGCGTACGTCACCCCGCGGGCCCTCCAGTACGCCTTCCGCCGCCACCTGGACACCACGCCGCTGGCCTTCCTGCGCCGGGTCCGGCTGGACGCCGCGCACCGCGAGCTGCTCGCCGCGGACCCCCGCGGCACCACCGTGACCGAGATCGCGATGCGCTGGGGCTTCGCCCACCCCGGGCGCTTCGCCGCGCACTACCGCAACACCTACCGGACCGCGCCGGGCACCACCCTGCACCTGCCCGCGTGAGTGCCCGGATGGGTGCCCGCGCGACTGCCCGCCGGCGGTTCAGCGGCGGGGTGGCAGGCGGTGGAGCCGCACCTCGGTGAGCCCCCCGTCGTCCAGCCGGGCGGTGAGGTAGGTGGCGAAGGGCTGGCTGCGCCGGTCGGTCGGCGAGCCAGGGTTGAGCAGCCGCAGGCCGCCCGGCGCGAGGCTGTCCCAGGGGATGTGGCTGTGTCCGAAGACCAGCACATCGGTGTCGGGGAACCGGGCCTCGCAGCGCTGTTCCCGGTCCCGGGCGGGTCCGGTCTCGTGCACCACCGCGAAGCGGACGCCCTGGAGCCGCACCCGCGCGATCTCGGGCAGTCGCTCGCGCAGCGCCGCCCCGTCGTTGTTCCCGTGCACGGCGACCAGCCGTTCGGACCGGGACCGGAACAGGTCGAGGGTGGCGGTGTCGACCCAGTCGCCGGCGTGGAACACGACGTCGGCCTCGTCGAGGGCGTCGAGCAGCGGCGCGGGCAGGGCCCGTGCCCGGGTCGGGAGGTGGGTGTCGGAGGTCAGCAGCAGTCGCATCACGCTGAGAACGACCGCACCGCCTCCGGGGCTTCGGGGCCGCTGCGGGAACCACCCGGTCGGCGTCCCGGGCCCGGGCGGCCGGCCCCGGTCTCCCCCGAATTCCCTTGCCCTCGGCGGCGATCGGGGTGATCCTTCGCCAATGGAGATGCCGCCGCGGGTGATCGAGCTGGACGACCTGACCCTTCGCCGATTCGACCCCGAGGGGGACCGTGCGGAGCTCTTCGAGGTCATCGACGGGGCGCGGGGACACCTCAGACCGTGGATGTCCTGGGTCGACGAGCACAACCCGGACCGGACCGCCGAATTCCTGGCGCGGCGCCAGGAGGCCTGGGAGGCGGGCCGGGACTTCACCTTCGCGGTGGTGCTGGGAGGGGCGATAGTCGGCGCCTGCCAGCTGTTCCGGCGGGAGGGCGGGCCGGGCGGCGTCATGGAGATCGGCTACTGGCTCCACCCGGCGGCCACCGGGCGCGGTGTGGCCACCCGGGCCGCGGGCGCCCTGGTCGCCGAGGCGTTCCGGTTCCCGGGCGTGGAGCGTGTCGAGATCGCCCACGACCCGGCCAATCACGCGAGCGGTGCCGTCGCGGCCAGGCTGGGCTTCACCGAGGGCGGCCGCCGCCCGGCGGCCGGGACGGGCGAGGAGCTGGTCTGGCGGCTCGGCCGCCAGGCGGACGTGGTCCAGGAGTGTGCGGCCGGGGAGGAAGCAGCCGACGAGAGCGAAGTCCGAGGAGAGCGGGGTCTGAGGAGAGCGAAGTCTGAGGACAGGAAATCTTTCGGTTCTCACCCGCCGAAGTGACGGCGTCTCACCGGCGGGTGCTGAAGATCTTCCGGTGAGTGGGGGGTCAGACGGCGGAACTGCTCGCCGGGTACCGCTCGGCCCCGGCCCCCTCCCCGTTGGTCCGGCACACGCTGCAGGTGTGCCATCCCTGCCGGTCCAGGCCGGACCGGTGCGGGGCGAGGGTCATCTCGGAGGTGTCCAGCCCGCACAGGGTGCGGGGGCCGCAGACGCCGGAGGCCTCCGCGGGGGCGGCGTGCGCGCGGCGCACCGGACCCTCGGGATCGGTCGGGGTGAGGCCGGGCCCCAGGACCCGGACATTGGTCGGTGTGTCAGATTCCAGTACGACAACGGTGTCCATCCCCCCACCGTTCCCGTCGGGCCGTCGGGCTGCACCCGCACGTGGCATCCGGACCAACCGGTCGGAGGACGGCCGCCGGACCCCCCGGCGCCGGGGCGGGTGCCCCCGCCCCGGCGCCGGTACTACGCTGGCGGGGCCGTCCAGTGGGGAGTGCCCGGGAACATGTTTGTGAAGATCTGCGGTCTGAGTACCGCTGTGGATGTGGCCGCGGCCGTCGCGGCCGGTGCCGACGCGCTGGGCTTCGTGCTGACCGAGAGCCCGCGCCGGGTGGAGCCCGCGCTGGCACGGGAGTTGGTGGCGGCGGTGCCCGAGGAGGTGCTGACGGTGGCCGTGTTCCGGGAGGAACCGGCCGCGTACGTGCGCGCGGCGGTGCGCGCGGCCGGGGTCCGCGCGGTGCAGTTGCACGGCAACCACCCGGCGGGCGCCTTCGCGGAGCTGTCCGACCTGGGACTGCCGCTGATCCGGGCGACTTCGGCGGCGAACGCGGCCGGCGCGGACTGCGGGGACTTCGGCGAGGACCTGCTGCTGCTCGACGCACCGGTGCCGGGCGCCGGGGAGCCGTGGGACTGGTCCGAGCTGGGCGCCCGCCCGCCGGCCGGGAAGTGGCTGCTGGCCGGCGGTCTCGGTCCGGCGAACGTCCGCGAGGCCGTCGCGGCCGCGAACCCGTGGGGCGTGGACGTCTCCAGCGGGGTCGAGGTCCGGCGCGGGGTCAAGGACCCCGACCTGATCACCGAGTTCGTCCGCGCCGCCAAGTCCCGCTGACCTCCCCCGGCCCGCGCCCGGTCCACTCCCGGTGCGGGGCGGGGCCGACGGTGTGCGCGAGCGGTCCGGGGCGGCGGGCCCCGCCGCCCCGGACCGGGCGCACCGCTACCCGGAGTGCCCGGCCTCCTCGCCCTTCTCGTCCTCCCCGCCGTTCTCGTGGACCTCGGACTCCTGGGGCGGCCGGCTCCGCTGGCCCGGCAGGCCGGTGCGTTCGTTCTGCAGGTCCCACAGCTCCCTGAACCGCCCGGAACCGTCGGCGACCAGCTCGGCGAAGGTCCCCTCCTGGAGGACCCGGCCGTTCTCCAGCACCACGATCCGGTCGGCGACGGCCACGTTGGTCAGGCGGTGGGTGACCAGGACGACCGCGCGCTCCCGGGCGACGGCCCGCAGGTTCTGGAAGATCCGGTGCTCGGCACGCGGGTCGAGCGCGGCGGTCGGCTCGTCCAGGACGAGCAGCCCGGCCTCGCGGTGGAAGGCCCGGGCGATGGCCAGGCGCTGCCACTGCCCGCCGGACAGCTCCTCGCCGCCCATCCACTCCACCGCCAGCAGGGTGGACAGGCCCCGGCGGAGCTTGGCGACGACGTCGGAGGCCCCGGAGGCGTCGGCGGCGCGCAGCACCGCCGCGTCGCCCTCGGGCGTGGGCTGGCCCAGCGTGATGTTCTCGCGGCAGGTCATCGGCCAGCGCGCGTAGTCCTGCGGGACCACGGCGACCTGGCGCCACAGGGCGTGGGGGTCCAGCTCCCGGGTGTCGCGCCCGTCCCAGCGCACCGCTCCGGCGTCGGGCAGGTAGAGGCCGGCCAGGAGCTTGGAGAGGGTGGTCTTG
This sequence comes from Kitasatospora purpeofusca, assembly GCF_036010405.1. Lineage (NCBI taxonomy): Bacteria > Bacillati > Actinomycetota > Actinomycetes > Kitasatosporales > Streptomycetaceae > Kitasatospora > Kitasatospora purpeofusca. The sequence continues at coordinate 9,210,867 of NZ_CP108561.1, forward strand.
CCGGAGCCGTTCTCGCCGACCAGGGCGAGGATCTCCCCGCGCTCGACGTGCAGGCTCACCCCGTCCAGCGCCTTGCGGTCGGCGGCGGGGTAGCCGTAGCTGAGATCCTCCACCGCGATCCGCTCGGGTGCCCCGGGTGTTTCGGTGCCGCGCTCGGGCCGGTGGCCGCCGGCGGTGTCGAGGAAGTTCGACCAGTCGTCCAGGTACATGCCGGTGCGGAACAGATCGGCGCCGTAGCCGACGATGCCGCGCAGACTGGTGCCGACGGCGGCCAGCGCGAACACCGCGGCGCCGCCGCGCGGCAGGCTCATCCGGCCGCTGCTGACCAGCCACAGCATCGCCGCCCAGACCAGGGCCGTCCCGAGCCCGGAGGCGGCGGCGCCGACCACCGACACCCGGGCGCTGCGCCGCGCCGCCTGCCGGGAGTTGGCGTCCAGTCGCCGCCCGACGTGGTCGTACTTGCTGAGCAGGAACTCGCCCATGGTGTCGGAGCGGACCTGGTCGGCGTTGCGCTTGAGGTGGATGTACCAGCGCAGGTTGGCCATGATCCGGCGGTCACCGATCGCGGCCCGGTTGGCCAGGAACTGCACCCGGGCGGCGTGCACCGACGCGATTCCCTGGGGCAGCGCGGCCAGCACCAGCAGGGGGAGCAGCGCGGGGTGGAGCACGGTCAGCACGCCGGCGGCGCCGAGGAGGGAGGCGAGGGAGGCGAGCAGGTTCTGCGCCTCGCCGACGATGTCCACGCAGACCTCGGCGCCCCGGTCGGCGGCCTCCAGTTCGTCGTTGTAGCCGGCGTGGTCGTAGGCGGTCAGTTCGGCGGCGACGGTGGCGCGCAGCACCGAGGCCTCCGCCTCCCGGGAGATGCGCGGCGAGAGGTGGATGGTGATGGACTGGATGGTGATGCCCAGCAGGGACCGGGCGCCCGCGGCCGCCGCGATCACGAGGATCGACGGTGCGGCGTGGGTGAGTTTGGTGCCGACCTGGCCGGGGCCGAACAGGGCCGAGATCGTCCCGGTGGTCGCGAACAGGCCGGCCGCGCCGAGGACGGCGGACACCGCCTGGCATGTGAGGAGCAGGGCGACGGAGGCGCGGTCGATGCGCCAGCCGAGGCGGAAGGCGCGGACGACGAGCGCGGGCAGCCGGCGGGCCATCGCGCTGACGCTGATCGCCTCGATCGCCTCGATCCGGCGCCCGTCGGCGAGCCACTGCAGTTCCTCGTCGGTGGTACCGGCCGAGGTCGTCGTGGTGCTCAAGCGTTCGCCTCCTTCCGCGGCGCGCGGGCGGGCAGGGGAGCGGGGACGGGCGGTGGCGCGGGGACGGGCGGGAAGTGGATCGCCGGGGTGGGGGGACAGGCCACGGGGCCTCCAGTCGCGGAGCGGTGCGCGGACGGGCGTCAGTACCCTGGTCCGGCCATGGCGAACTAGCGCAACTCGCTTGTCACAAAGCTGAGTTGGCGAATCCGTCACGGTCGGGGTGGGGTCCGATGATGGTGCTGTTCGAGCGCGCCGTTCAAGCGGATTTCCGTCCGGGCGAGCCCGGGTCGAACAGGGACTTTTCGAGCACGCCCCCGATGGTCCGGAGCCTCCCCGCGCCGGGGGCGGACGGCGTGTCGGGCGGGCGGCCGCGGGCCGGGGCGGCCGTCGCCGGATTCACTCGTTCGGATGGTCGGACGCCGGGGCGGTTTGCGGCCCCGCCGGCTCCCGTCAGCTCCCACCGAACCCCGCCGGGACTGACGGTCCGTCGGTCCTCCCGCTCGTGGCGCCCACCGATCCGGCCAACTCCCGCGCGCCCCATCGGAAACCCGGATCGGAGACCCGGATCGGAGACCCGGGTCGGGGAGCGCCTCCGGTGGATCCCCCGGCGCGCGGGACGGGCCGGGCCGCCTCCCGAATTGGTCCAGACCCTCGCAATTGGTCCAGACCTATTGACGTGCTCGGCCGCCCCTCCTACGATCCGGACCGGCACAGCCCCACATGTCCCCCCACCTCACCCAGAGCCGGGCGTCACGCCCCCACGCGTCGGTTTCGTCCCTGGCGCTCGGCGGGAAGGGAGCACAGCATGTTCCGTCGAAGGTCGCGCACCCCGGATCCGCAGCCCCGGGCCACCCTGGAACGAGCAGCCCGGACGTACCGGACCGGCGGCGCCCGGACCGGACCGGGCGCGGTGAACCGCTCCCTCGCGCTGATCAGCGCCGCCGCCGTGATCGGCGCCGGCCTCGTCGTGGCCGGCAATGTCACCGCCGGGGCGGCGGTCCCCAACCTGCTGGCCAACCCCGGCTTCGAGAACGGACTCTCCGACTGGACGTGTTCCGGCGGCTCCGGCGCCGCCGTCGCCAGTCCGGTGCACGCCGGCTCCTCCGCGCTCAAGGCCACGCCGGCCGGCTCGGACAGCGCCCAGTGCACCCAGACCGTCAGCGTGCAGCCCAACTCGCAGTACACACTGAGCGCCTTCGTCCAGGGCAGCTACATCTACCTGGGCGCCACCGGCACGGGCCTGAGCGGCGCCCAGTCCACCTGGACGCCGAGCAGCGCCGCCTACAGCCAGCTCAGCGTCGGCTTCAGCACCGGGCCGAGCACCACCTCGGTGACGGTCTTCCTGCACGGCTGGTACGGACAGCCCGCGTACTACGCGGACGACGTGGTGCTCAGCGGCCCCGGCGGCACCACCACCCCGCCGACCACCCCTCCGACGACGCCGCCCACGACGCCGCCGACCACCCCGCCGACGACACCTCCCACCACTCCGCCCACCACCACTCCTCCGACGACGCCGCCCACGACGCCGCCGACCGGTGACACCTGCCCGACCAAGCCCCGCCCCGCGGGCAAGGTCCTCCAGGGCTACTGGGAGAACTGGGACGGCGCCTCCAACGGCGTGCACCCGGGCATGGGCTGGGTCCCCATCACCGACAGCCGGATCGCCGCGCACGGCTACAACGTCATCAACGCCGCCTTCCCGGTGATCCTCTCCGACGGCACAGTCCTGTGGCAGGACGGCATGGACGCCGGCGTCAAGGTGTCGACGCCCGCCGAGATGTGCCAGGCCAAGGCGGCCGGCGCGACCCTGCTGATGTCGATCGGCGGCGCCGCCGCGGGCATCGACCTCGGCTCCAGCACCGTCGCGGACAAGTTCGTCGCGACCGTCGTCCCGATCCTGAAGAAGTACAACTTCGACGGCATCGACATCGACATCGAGACCGGCCTCTCCGGCAGCGGCAGCATCGGCACGCTGTCCGCCTCCCAGTCCAACCTGATCCGCATCATCGACGGCGTGCTCGCCCAGATGCCCGCGGGCTTCGGTCTGACGATGGCCCCCGAGACCGCGTACGTCACCGGCGGCAGCGTCACCTACGGCTCGATCTGGGGCGCCTACCTGCCGATCATCAAGAAGTACGTGGACAACGGCCGCCTGTGGTGGCTGAACATGCAGTACTACAACGGCAGCATGTACGGCTGCTCCGGTGACTCCTACCAGGCCGGTACCGTCCAGGGCTTCACCAAGCAGACCGAGTGCCTGAACAACGGCCTGACCATCCAGGGCACCACCATCAAGGTGCCCTACGACAAGCAGGTGCCCGGTCTGCCGGCCCAGCCCGGCGCGGGCGGCGGCTACATGGCGCCGGGCCTGGTCAGCCAGTCGTGGGGCGCCTTCGGCGGCGCGCTGAAGGGGCTCATGACCTGGTCGATCAACTGGGACGGCTCGAAGGGCTGGAGCTTCGGCGACAACGCGAAGTCCCTCCAGGGCCGTTGATGTCCCGCTGACGCGCGGCTGACGCACCGCTGACGGGCCGGGAACGGCAAGGGCCCCGGGAGCATCGGATGCTCCCGGGGCCCCGTCGTCGTCCGGGTCAGACGGTGGCGAGGGACAGCTCGGTGGCCTTGATCAGCGCGACCACGGCGGAGCCGGTGGTCAGGCCCAGGTCGGTCACGGCGTCCCGGGTGACGGCCGCGGTGAGGACGCCGCCGCCCTCGACGGCGACCTTCACCGTGGCCATGGCGGCCCCGGCCGTGATGCCGGTGACGGTGCCGGGGATCCGGTTGCGGATGCTCAGCCCGGTGACCGGGCCGGTGGCCAGGGACACGTCCGTCGACTTCACCATCGCCTGCACCGCGCTGCCCTCGGCGAGTCCGAGCTCCTTGACGGCGTCGACGGTGACGGCCGCGGTGACCTCCTGGCCGCCGTCCAGCCGGGCCTTCACCGTGGCCATCGCCTCGCCCGAGGTGACGGAGGTGACGGTGCCGGGGATCTGGTTGCGAATGCTCAGGCTCATGGTGGCGGACCTCGTACGATCGCTGGGAGCAGGGCTTTCACCTGCGGGTACGCCCGACCCTAGGGGGAAACCGCTACCGCCGGGCGGGCCCCGTCGCAGCTGCGGGGCCGACCTCCGCGATCACCTGGCAGAAGCGCCCGGGGCCGGTCAGTCGACCAGCGCCCGGAGGGCCAGGCCGATGTACAGGAACAGCAGTGGGATCGCGAAGCCGCCGTAGACGGCGGGCAGGATCGACTCGGGGCCGCCGACGCCGACGCCGGTGAGCAGTGGGCGGATCCACAGGAAGAGGAGGGTGGCCAGGGCGGGGAGGGCGGTCTGGGCGAGGGGCCGCCAGGCCAGGTCGTGCAGTTGGTCCGCCTCCGCCGCGACGGAGATCGGCACCACGAAGCAGACGAAGAACACGCCGAGGAACAGCAGCAGGAAGAGGCGCATGCCGCCGAGCGTCGTGCCGGTGTCGACGTGCCGGGAGAGGTCCCAGGTGCGCACCACGGGGCCCAGCTGGGGCGCCGACGGGGCCCACAGGACCTGCACCCGGACGTCGGTGCGGGGTTCCTCGTAGGTGTCGGCGCCCCAGGCGGTGATCCGGCTGCCGTCGGGGAGGGCGAGTTCCAGATCGGAGTCGTAGTGGTGCAGCACGCCGTCGGCGTCCTCGACCGCCTCGGCGTTCGTCACCCCGACCACCGTCGCGGTGGCCACCACCGCGCCCGCGTTCTTGATCGCGCGCGCGTCCTCGCCGCCGTCCATCTCGTTCAGGGCGCACGGGAGCGCGGCCGCGAACGGCAGCAGCAGGAGGACGGCGGCCACGCGCACCCAGACCCAGGGGGTCGCGTCGAAGGTCATCGGCACCCGGAACCGCAGCGGGGCGAGGTCCTTGGACAGGGAGACCCGGCGGCGCCTGCGCCGGTGCCACATCCGGACGGCCTTGGCCGCCCACAGTGCCGCCACCCGCAGCCAGAGCAGGCCGATGCCGATCCGGCCGAGGGTGTCGATCGTGGTCAGCGGCTGGCGGGTCCCGCCGCCCAGACCGAACGCCCAGACGATCGCGACGGACAGGACCGCCCACGCGCCCACCGCACTCACTCGCGCCAACCAGACCAGCACGTGCCCCACCGCCCCCGATGTCGATCATCCGGGCGGGATCCTCCCACACGAAGGTTTCGGGCCCGCGGTGCGGGGCAGCGCCGGGTTCCCGGCCGCAGTGAGGGGCGGCCCGCCGGGCGGTCGGCGGGCCCTGCGACCGGGCCCGCCGGTCCCGTCGTCCAGCGGGAGCCGGACGGTCAGAGCGGGTGGCCGGTGCCGTCGGTGTTCAGGCTCTGGGTGTTGAACCTGATCTGCCAGACGACCACCCGCCCGTCCGCGAACTCGCAGACGACGGCGCCGTCCTGCCAGATGCCGTCGGTGTCGTACCACTGACTGCCCAGCGGGTCGCCCTGGTTGAGGTGCACGTCGTGGACGCCGAGGCCCGTGGTGAAGCGCTGGCCGAAGACGTAGATCCGGTCGGCGGAGCGCAGCAGGGGCTCCAGTACGTCGAGCGCGTTGTCGCCGTTGCTGGCCACCCACGGGTACACCGCTACGGGGCGGTTCGGGAGCTTGTGGAGCAGCGCCACCAGTCGGTCGACCACGGTCGGGCCGAACGCCGGCGCGCCGACGGGCTGCTTCTGCAGCAGCGCGACCACCCCCAGCACCAGCCTCCTGAGGGTGCGCAGCCAGTCGGGGTCGCGGAGCAGCGGGCTGCGGGCGTAGTCCAGCGCGCCGGAGGCGGGTGACGAGTCGAGCCGGTGGAAGTCGGCGGTCAGCTGCTGGAGGGGGCCCAGGTCGGAGCGGTACAGGCCGTCCACCAGCCGGTAGGAGACGCCGACGCTGCCGGGCGCGTCGACGTCGAGCGCGGCTTCGAAAGGGCCGACGGCCGTCGAGAGGGTCAGATGGCCGTGGTACCACTGGCCGAAGTCGTGCGAGGGGTCGCGCGAGAAGTCCTGGAAGGTGCCGACGGCCACGCCGTACAGGGGAAGGGGCATGGCCCAGGTTCGCACGCCGCGGGCGCGTGCGCGCCCAGGCGCGGCCGGGCGCGCGAGGGTGGCCCCGACCCGGAGGACCGCTGTGCCCGGGCGCCCCGGAGCGCGGGGCGCCCGGGCACAGCGGTCGGGTTGGAGCCGTCGGGTCGGGGCCGATGGCTCCGGGCGGGCTCAGTAGGTGAGGAGGCCCGGGTCGGAGAGGCCGGGGGCGCCGGTCTCGACGTGGCCGGCGAGGCGGCGGACGAAGTCGGCCGTCAGGGAGGAGGTGACGGTGACGTCGTACCAGTTGCGGCAGCCGCGCAGGTCGACGGTGTACCCGACGGTCGCGCCCCGGCGGACGGTGACGGTCTGCGGGGTGCCGCCGTAGGCGTTGGCGACGGTGAGGACGGCGTCGGCGCCGGCCGGGTTGGTGAAGGTGAGGTCGAGGTTGCCGGTGGTCGGGTTGTGGCGCGCGGTGACCTCGGGCCCGGCGGTCTTGCCGGGGTTGCGGAAGCGGCGCAGGAAGCCGTTGGGGCCGTGCACGGTGAGGTCGGTGACGCCCTTGGAGTAGGTGGTGTTCCAGGCGTCGGAGAGGTTCTTGCCCGCCTCCGCGGTGTAGGTCCACGGGCCGTCGGTGCGGTTGGGCGAGGTGACCAGGAACTGTGCGCCCGCCGCCGCCCCGCCGCTGAAGGTCAGCCGGTACTTGCCGGTCGAGATGTCGGCCGAACCGTCCACGTACGGCGCGTACTTGAGCGGACGGGTGGGCTTGGTGCCGGCCTCCTGCTTCGGCATGGTGCCGACGGCGGGCGGGGCGGGCACGTAGTCCGGGTGCCGGTTGGCGTCCTGCGGGCGGTAGCCGGCGGTGGACGGCAGGGCGGCCGGCGCCGGGTTGGAGGCGGTGAAGTCGAAGGCGGTGGTGAGGTCGCCGCAGATCGCGCGCCGCCAGGGCGAGATGTTGGGCTCCAGCACGCCGAAGCGGCGCTCCATGAAGCGGATGATCGAGGTGTGGTCGAAGGTCTCCGAACAGGTGTAGCCGCCGGTGCTCCAGGGCGAGACGACCAGCATCGGCACCCGCTGGCCCAGGCCGTAGGCGCCGGCGCCGTAACCGACGCTGCCGCCGTAGTAGTCCGCACCGGTGGCGACGGTCGACAGGCCCTGGGAGGCGGAGGAGGGCGGGAACGGCGGCACCACGTGGTCGAAGAAGCCGTCGTTCTCGTCGTAGGTGATGAACAGCGCCGTCCGGGCCCACACCTCGGGGTTGGAGGTGAGCGCGTCCAGGACCTGCGAGATGTACCAGGCGCCGTAGTTGGCGGGCCAGTTGGGGTGCTCGGTGAAGGCCTCGGGGGCGGCGATCCAGGAGATCTTCGGGAGCGTGCCGGCCTGCACGTCGCGCCGCAGGAGGTCGAACAGGCCGTCGCCCGCCTTGGCGTTGGTGCCGGTGCGGGCCTTGTCGTACAGCGGGCTGCCCGGCTTGGCGTTGCGGTAGTTGTTGAAGTACAGCAGCGAGTTGTCGCCGTAGTTGCCGCGGTAGGGGTCGTTGATCCAGCCCCAGGAGCCGGCGGCGTCCAGGCCGTCGCCGATGTCCTGGTAGATCTTCCAGGAGACGCCGGCCTGCTCCAGTCGCTCGGGGTAGGTGGTCCAGCCGTACCCGGCCTCCTGGTTGCCGAGCACCGGGCCGCCGCCGGTGCCGTCGTTGCCGGTGTGGCCCGTCCACATGTAGTAGCGGTTCGGGTCGGTGGAGCCGATGAACGAGCAGTGGTAGGCGTCGCAGAGGGTGAACGCGTCGGCGAGCGCGTAGTGGAACGGGATGTCCTGGCGGGTCAGATAGGCCATCGTGGTGGCGGTCTTGGCCGGCACCCACTGGTCGTACTTGCCGCTGTTGAACGCCTTGTGGCCGCCGGCCCAGTCGTGGTTGAGGTCCTGGACGAACTGCATACCCAGGTTGTTCACCTGCGGGCGGAACGGGAGGATCTCCTTGCGGGCGGAGTCCGTCTGGTACCAGACCGGCTTTCCGCTCGGCAGGGTGACGGGGCGCGGGTCGCCGAAGCCGCGCACGCCCTTCATCGCGCCGAAGTAGTGGTCGAACGAACGGTTCTCCTGCATCAGTACGACGATGTGCTCGACGTCCTGGAGAGTCCCGGTAGCGCCGGCCGGGGCGATCGCGGCGGCACGCGCGATGCTCTGCGACAGCGACGAGAACGCGGCGGTGGCGCCCGCCAGTTGGAGGAAACGGCGCCGGTTCGGCTCAGCCATGGGTGGGAGACCTCTGCCTGTCATGGGGGGTGGAGGAACGGTGCCTGAAGAGGACAGCGGCTACGGGGTACGTGCGGGCCGACCGCCGGTGTCCGGTTGCTGTACGTCAGAAGAACGCCTCGACTTGTATGGACATCCTGTGGCGCCCTCGGGGGAGTGCGGCAGGGGCCGTGCGCCGGTTGTGACGGGCGTCACGGTGCGACCGGGGTCGGGGAGTGTTCCCGGGGTGGCCGCGATTGCGCGGCGGACCTGCGGTTATGTGAGAGGGTCGGCCCATGGAACAGCGCGTTTTGGGACGAACCGGCCGATCTGTCTCGGTCGTGGGGCTCGGCACCTGGCAGCTCGGTGCCGACTGGGGCGACGTCCGGGAGGAGGACGCCCTGGCGGTGCTGGACGCCTCCGTCGAAGCCGGCGTCACCCTCTTCGACACCGCCGACGTCTACGGCGACGGGCGCAGCGAGCAGCTGATCGGCCGCTACCTGAAGGGTCGTCCGGACGCGGAGGTGTTCGTCGCCACCAAGTTCGGCCGCCGGGCCGAGCAGCGGCCGGAACACTACAATCTCGCCAACTTCCGGGCTTGGTCGGACCGTTCGCGGAGCAATCTGGGCGTCGAGCGGCTCGACCTGGTGCAGCTGCACTGCCCGCCGACACCCGTGTACTCCAGTGACGAGGTGTACGACGCGCTCGACACCCTGGTCGCGGAACAGCGCATCGCCGCGTACGGGGTCAGTGTGGAGACCTGCGCCGAGGCGCTGACCGCGATCGCCCGCCCCGGGGTGGCCAGTGTGCAGATCATCCTCAACGCGTTCCGGCTGAAGCCGCTGGAGCAGGTACTGCCGGCGGCCGCCGCGGCCGGGGTCGGCATCCTGGCCCGGGTGCCGCTGGCCTCCGGCCTCCTGTCGGGCCGGTACACCGCGCGGACCAGGTTCGCCGCGGACGACCACCGCACGTACAACCGCCACGGCGAGGCCTTCGACCAGGGCGAGACCTTCTCCGGTGTCGACTTCGCGACCGGTGTCGAGGCGGCCGCCGCGTTCGCCGGGCTCGCCCCCACCGGTGCGACGGCGGCGCAGACGGCGCTGCGCTGGGTCGTCCAGCAGCCGGGTGTCACCGCCGTCATCCCCGGCGCCCGCAATCCCGAGCAGGCGGTCGCCAACGCGGCCGCCGCCGGGCTCCCGCCGCTGCCGGACGGCACGCTGGCCGCCGTTCGCGAGCTCTACGACGCGCGGATCCGCCCGCTGGTGCACGACCGCTGGTAGGCGTGCGGCAGTCGGAGGCGGCGGACGGCCGGGTGGCCGTCCGCCGCTTCTTCTGATGCCCGGATCCTGTCGGGGTTCGGTGCCCGGCTTGTCGGTGCTGTCACCCTTGAGGCCCAAATCGGTCGTTCAGCTGGAGTTAATCTGTCATTTGGTAATTAGACTGGTTTGCATGCTGTCTGATCATCGCGCTCTCCTTGGCTCGGTCACCGCCACGCTGCGCGCGGCGGGGCTCCCGCTGGCCGACGCGGTGCTCGGGACCGGTGGTGCCACGGTCTCCGACGGGGTCCACGGCGTGATCGTCTCCTGGCAGGCCGCGCCCCGGGGCGCGGCGTCGGAGGCGTCCGGTGCGGCCGGGATCGACGGTGCTCGTCTGCAGGGTGGTGCCGCTGTCCGCTCGCGGCACTTCCAGGCCACCCTCCGCGTCGCCGCACTGCTGGCCGAGCTCGGCTTCCACAGCGAGCACCTCGGCGACCGCGTCCTGGTCAGCGGCCGCAGCGCGGGCTGACCGGCCGTTGCGGTCCGGCTGCTTGTGATCCGGGCGTCGGCTGTCCGGGCCTTGGCGATCCGGGCGTTTGCGATCCGGACCGGCGGTCCGTATCTTCCTGGAATGAAACGGACCACCGGTCCGGATCATCTCGGAGGGAGACGTCTGTGACACCCATGCCCGAAAACACCGGCCTCGCCGCCGGGGGCGCCCGATGACCGCCGGGGGGACCGCCGCCGGGACCGCCGCCACCCTGGTCGTCGGCGCCACCGGGACGACCGGCAGCCGGACCGTCGCCCGGCTGGTCGCGGCCGGCCGCCCCGTCAGGGCCGCCTCCCGTCGGGCCACCCCGCTCCCCGGCGCCGAACCGGTGCGCTTCGACTGGTACGACCGCGCCACCTTCGCCGAGGCCCTCGTCGGCTGCGACCGCGTCTACCTCGTGCCCCCGGTGGGGGAGCCGGACCCGGCGCCGGTCATGCTGCCGTTCCTCCGGCTGGCCCGGGCCGCGGGCCTGCGCCGTGCCGTCCTGCTGAGTTCCTCGGCCGTGCCCAGCGGTGGTCCGGCGGTGGGCGCGGTGCACGAGGCGCTGCCCGGGCTGTTCGCGGAGTGGGCCGTGCTGCGACCGTCCTGGTTCATGCAGAACTTCACCGGCGCGCACCTGCACGCCGACGGCATCCGGGGTGAGGGTGTCGTCCGGACCGCGACCGGCGGCGGGCGGGTCGGCTTCGTGGACGCCGAGGACATCGCGGCCGTGGCCGTGCACGCCCTCACCGACGACCCGGCGCCGAACCGCGAGCTGGTGCTGACCGGTCCGGAGGCCCTCGGCTACGACGACATCGCCCGGATCGCCGGGGAGGTCCTGGGCCGTCCCGTGGTGCACCGGCACCTGACGCCGGTGGAGCTGACCGCCGTCCTGGCGGAGCGGATGCCCGCCCGGTTCGCCGCGCTGCTGGCGGACCTGGACCGCACCATCGCCGAGGGTGCCGAGGACCGCACCACCGACACCGTCCTGCGCCTCACCGGTCGCCCGCCGAGCGGCTTCCGTGAGGTCGCTGTAAGGGAGTTGATGGTTCGTCAGGTATGACCGGTCCGGCGCGCCGCCGGGGTCGGGTCCGGTGCCCGGTCGTCCCTTCGGGGGCGGCCGGGCACCGTGCTGTTCCGGGCGGGTGGCCGGAGCGCGGGGTGAGGAGATGTGCGCACACCCTTGACGGTAAAAGTAATGTTCCTTAACTTAATGCCCGCGCCGCCTCTCCTCCGCTCCGTCCCCCACCTCATGGAGCCCCCCTTGTCCGCAGGCTTCACCCGCAGAATCGGCCTCTTCCAGGCCACCACGATCAATATGAGCCAGATGTGCGGGATCGGCCCGTTCGTCACCATCCCGCTGATGGTCGGCGCCTTCGGCGGGCCGCAGGCCGTCGTCGGCTGGATCGCGGGCGCGCTGCTCGCGCTCGCCGACGGCCTGGTCTGGGCCGAACTCGGCGCCTCGCTCCCCGGCGCCGGCGGCACCTACGTCTACCTGCGCGAGGCCTTCCAGTACCGCAGCGGGCGGCTGATGCCGTTCCTGTTCGTGTGGACGGCGATGCTGTTCATCCCGCTGATCATGTCGACCGGCGTCCAGGGCCTGGTGCAGTACCTCTCCTACCTGTGGCCGGGCATGACGACCGGGCAGGGCGACGTCGTCGGCGTCGCGGTGCTCGCCCTGGTGGTGCTGCTGCTGTGGCGCAAGGTGGAGAACATCGGCAGGGCCACCGTGGTGCTCTGGGGCGTGATGATCGTCTCGGTCGGCGCGGTGATCCTCGCCTCCTTCACCGACTTCCACCCGTCGATGGCCTTCACCTGGCCCGCCCACGCCATCGAGCTGACCCACGGCCAGTTCTGGATCGGCTTCGCCGCCGGTCTGACCATCGGGATCTACGACTACCTCGGCTACAACACCGCCTCCTACCTCGGGGCCGAGATCAAGAACCCGGGCCGGGTCATGCCGCGCGCCATCATCCTCTCGATCGTCGCCATCATGGGCATCTACCTGCTGATGCAGATCGGCGTCCTCGGCGTGATCCCCTGGCAGGACATGCTCGACCCCGACAGCGTCGCCTCCAGGTCCGTCGCCTCCGCGGTCCTGGAACAGACCTGGGGCAAGGGCGCCGCCGACACGGTGACCGTCCTCATCCTGATCACCGCCTTCGCCTCCGTCTGCGTCGGTCTGCTCGGCGGCTCCCGCGTCCCCTACGACGCGGCCCGCGACGGGATGTTCTTCCGCGCCTTCGGCCGGCTCCACCCCGAGCACGGCTTCCCGGTCGTCGGCCTGCTCTCGATGGGCGCGATCACCGCCGGCGGCTTCCTGTTCGCCCGGCACATCGGCAACGTCGCCGCACACCCGCCGCTGACCGTCCTGATCACCCTGCTCACCAGCGTCATGGTGATCGTGCAGGCGCTCGCCCAGATCGCCGCCGTGATCGTGCTCCGCAGACGGCAGCCCGACCTCGCGCGCCCGTACCGGATGCTGCTGTACCCGCTGCCGGCCGTCGTCGCGGCGATCGGCTGGACGATCATCTACGGCTACGCGGACAAGGCCAACCCCGGGGTCCACCCCGTCGAATGGTCGCTGGCCTGGGTCGCCCTCGGCTGCGTCGCCTTCCTGGTCTGGTCCAGGGCCGAGGGCGCCTGGCCGTTCGGGCCGAAGGAGATCCGCGAGGAGTTCCTGGACGCCCGGACCGACGAGGCGGAGGCCGCGCGGACCCGTTAGCCGCTCGGACCGTTCACCCCCGACCGCCGGGCGGCGGGCGGGTGGCGCCGCACCGCCTCCCGCCCGCCGTCCGGCCACCACCCGAGGACACCCTCTTGAGCACCGACCCCGCCCCGGACCCGTTCCCTCGTTCCCGTTCCCGCCCCGACGGCGCCGTCATCGGTATCGACTTCGGTGGCACCAAGACCGAGGTCGCGCTCGCCGACCCCGACGGCACCCCCGTGCGGCGGATCCGCTTCGCCACCCGACCCGAGCAGGGGCCCGACCGGGTCCTCGCCCGCGCCGGTGCGGCGGTCCGCGAACTCGCCGAGTACGCCCGGTCCGGGCTCGGCCTGCCGGTGGTCGCCCACGCCGCGGTCAGTCCGGGTGTCGTCCGGCCGGACCGGATCCTGCTCACCCCGAACCTGCCCGGCTGGGAGAACCTCGCCCTCGCCGACCGCCTGGCGCTCGAACTCGGCGTGGACGGCGTGGCGGTGGCCAACGACGTCCGCGCCGGAGCCCTCGCGGAGCTGCGCCGCGGCGCCCTGCGCGGCGCCGACCCCGGTGTCTACCTCAGCCTCGGCACCGGCGTGGCCGCCGCGCTCACCGTCGGCGGGCGGGTGCTGGACGGCGCGCACCGGGCGGCCGGCGAGATCGCCTACCTGGACCCCGGCCGACCGTCCGGTGCGCCCGTCGCGACATTCGCCGACGGGCACGCCCCGCTGGAGGAACTGGTCGGCGGCAAGGCCCTCGCCGAGCGCAGCGCCGCCGAACTGGGCGAGGCACTCACCGCCGACCGCCTGTTCACCAGCCCCGACCCGGCCGCCCGGCGGATCGCCCGCGAGGTGCTCGACACGCTCGCGACGGCCGTCGCCAACATCGCGGTGCTGCTGGACCCGGAGCGGGTCGTGGTCGGCGGCGGAATGATGGCGGCCGGAGCGGTGATCCTGCCCGCCCTCAGCGAGCGGCTGGACCGCGCCGTGCCCTTCCCGCCGACCGTCCTCCCGGCGCGTTTCACCGCCGACGCCTCCCTCCACGGGGCGATCACCCTGGCCCTGGACCACCGGTGCGTCCCGGCGGGTCGTTGAGCCCGGTGCGAGCGGGGTGGGTGCGCCGCGTGCCGCCGGTCAGTGGCCGCCGGTCCCGGTCCGGTCCGGCGGGCAGCGGAAGAAGAGCTCGGGATCACCGTCGTCCAACCCGTGCAGCAATCCGACCGCCTGCCACTCCTCACGCTGGAGCAGCCGCTGCATCGGCAGGTTGGAGACGTTCGTCGAGGTGAACAGCTTCGGTGCGGTGCAGGCCGCCCCCGCGGCTCCGAGCAGGAGCGATCCGACACCGCGTCGGCGGGCGCCGCTCCCGACCATCAGCATGGTCACGAAGCCCTGTTCGAAGAAGGTGTACTCCAGCACGCCGTAGCCCAGCGGCCCCGACGGGTCCTCGGCCACCAGCACGAGCCCCTCCTCGCACCATCGCCGGACGGCGGCGCGCCGGGCCGGGTCACCCGCCGCCGCGACCGTGTCGAGGCCCGCGATCGCGGTCCAGTCCGAAGGCGCGGCGGTGCGCACCAGGATCCCGCCGGAGTTCTGGATGTCCATGGACGCATCGTGGCAGTACCCGGCGGCGCCGGTCAGGACGGCCCCGGGGCGGGAGCCCCGGCGGGTTCGGTGGCGTAGCGGCGCATCAGCCGGAGCTGCGCCTCGGGCGTCACGGCCTCGCTGCCGGCGTGGAGGTCCCGCAGTTCCCGGAAGTACCGGACGTACGGGTCGGGGGTGAAGGTGCTGAGCATGACGGCCGGTTCGTCGCGGACGTTGGCGAAGGTGTGCGGTGCCCCCGGCGGGACGACGACCAGGGTGCCCGCGACCGCGTCGTGCTCCTCGTCCCCGACGGTGAACCGCACCGAGCCGGAGACGATGTAGAAGCCCTCGTCGTGCCCGGCGTGGCGGTGCTGCGGCGGACCCGGTGTGTGCGGGGCGATGACGGACTCGGCGATGCCCAGGCGGTGCCCGGTGGTGCCGCCGTCCTCCAGGATCCGCATCCGGGTGGTGCCGAGCAGGACGGTCTCGCCGTCGCCCGGGCCGACCACGGACACAGTGGGTGCGGCCGGTGCGGCCGGTGCGGCCGGTGCGTCCGGTGCCGCCGTTGCGGCGGGCACGGCGGAGTCGGTGGTGGGTGTGTCGGCGTTCGGTGTTTCGGTCATGCCCCGATTTCACCGCCGGGGCGGGTCGTCCGTCCAAGACCCGTTCTGTGGCGGTCGATACCGCGCGGGTATCGTTGCGGGTATGGAGCTGCGGACGCTGCGCTATTTCGTCGCGGTCGGCGAGGAACTCCACTTCGGCCGGGCCGCCGCCAGGCTGCACATGAGCCAGCCGCCGCTGAGCCGTGCGATCCGGCAGTTGGAGAGCGAGCTCGGGGCCGTCCTGCTGAACCGCTCGGCCACCGGGACCACGCTCACCCCGGCCGGGGAGACCCTGCTGACGGAAGCGCGGGAACTGCTGGACCGGGCCGAACGGGTCCGCGCCCGGGTCGCCTCGGCCGCCGGCCCGGCATCGCTGACCGTCGGCATCCTGGCCGACAGCTCCGACCTGGGGGTGAACCGGCTGGCCGCCGCCTACCGGCGGAGCTTCCCCGAGGTGGAGGTCCGCGTCCGCGAGACCGATCTGACCGATCCGACCTGCGGGCTGCGCGCCGGTCTGGTGGACGTGGCGCTGACCCGAGGCCCGTTCGAGGAGACCGGCCTGGCCGTGCGCGAGTTGCGGGCCGACCCGGTGGGGGCGGTGCTGCGCGCCGACGATCCGCTGGCCGGCCGCGCGCGGCTGCGGCTGGCGGACCTGGCGGAGCGGCGGTGGTTCCAGTTCCCGGAGGGCACCGATCCGCGCTGGCAGGCGTACTGGAACGGCGGTGAGCGCCGACAGGGTCCGGTCGTCCGCGCCGTCCAGGAGTGCCGGCAGGCGGTGCTCTGGAACGGCACGGTCGGGATGGCTCCGCTCGGGCACGAGCCGCCCCCCGGGTTGGCCGTCGTGCCGGTGGCCGACATGCCGCCGAGCCGGGTGCTGGCGGCCTGGAACGCGGGGGACCCGAATCCGTTGGTCCGCTCCTTCGTGCGCACCGCCGCGGCTGTGTACGGGGTCTGACGGTTCGTCGTCGGGGTTTCGGGTTTCGGTGACAGCTCGTCGCCAGGTCGGATGTTGATTCCTGGATTGTTGAACTCTGTTGCACAGCAGCGATGATGACGGATCGTCATGGTCCCGGTGCGGAACGTTCCGGGCCGAACGGAGTGGCGGCAAAGGGCTTCCAGAGGAGATGTGACATGTGCCATGGTACTGATCACCGCTCCCCACCGGTCGCGACGGAGCCCCATCAAGGAACCGTCGCCCTTTGGTCCTCACCTCCACCGGTCACGTCCCCAACGCGACCGAATCAAGGCCCGGAGGCCCCCACGTGAGAACCGCACGTCTGTCGCACCTTCGGCAGTTGGCAAGACTGTTAACGCTTGCGCTCTCCCTGGTCCTGACGATCGGTCTGTTCGCCCCACTCGGGCAGGCCGCACCCGTCGCCGTGTCCCCCCTGGCCGTACCGCCGGCCGCCCGGGAGGCCGCAGGAGCCCGCACGGCTCCGTCCGGCGAGCTCCCGCCGCCCGGTGTGGAGAAGGTCCTGAAGTCCGACGATCCCGCCGCGGTACCCGCCGCGCACAACGGGAACCTCGCGTCGGCCGACAACAGGCCCCGCAACGACTTCGCCCCCTGGTCCGCCCAGCAGCCGGCGGCCAAGTCGTCCGGCCCGGGCGCGGCCGCCGGTGACGGGTCGGCCGAAGCAGTGGCGTGCAACCCGACCGACTTCGGGCGGACGGGCGCGGAGCTGATCAGGCTCATCAAGTCCGTGAGCGTGGACTGCATCGACAGCCTGTTCAGGATCGAGCCCCGCTACGCGGCCGCCGCCTTCCGCGGGTCCCAGATGCTCACGGTGGCTGCTGCCGTCCATGAGGCCGCCGTCGCCTACCAGGGCAACAACAGCGGCTCCGTCGAGCAGTTGATGTACTACTACCAGGCCGGTTACGCCGTGCAGTGGGCCTACCCCTCGGTGGTCGGCGAGTACAGCAAGGAGGTCCCGAAGGCGATCCTCCCCGGTGTGACGGCCTTCTTCGCCAACTCGCACGCGCTGGACACCACCGCCGAGAACGCCGGCCCGCTGGCGAAGGCGGCCATACTTGCCGACGTCACCCGCGAGCCGGTCACCTACCTGCCGATCGCCAAGCTCCTGCTCACCGCCTACAACAGCAGCGCGTGGGACAAGGACAACCTGATGTGGGGGCTCAACCCGGCCTTCCTGGTGCTCTTCCGAGGCATCGAGAGCCGGGACCCGAAGTTCCGCGAGGAGCTCCAGGCCGACCCGGTTCTGATCGACCTGGTGGCGGCCTTCGCCAACCGCGCCCTCGTCCACGCCGGCGGCACCTACGACCCCGTGCTCACCAACTCGATCAAGGAACTGAGCCGGTTCATGTACTACCCCGAGTTCCTCCCTCGGGTGCAGCCGTACCTCAAGGCGCTCAGCGCGAAGTTCTCGGTCACCGGCCCCACCCGGAACCAGCGCGCGGCGGCCGCGGTCGGCGTGCGCGCCTACGACCAGGCGAACTGCGCCTACTACGGCACCTGCCAGGACGCGGAGCTCTTCCAGGCCGCCTACCTGACGAACGTCAAGCAGTGCAGCCCGAGCATCCGTATCCTCGCCGAGGCCATGACCCCGGACCAGCTGGACAGCACCTGCACCAGCCTGAACGGACAGGACGCCTACTTCCATGCCGTGGCACGGGACAACGGCCCGGTCGCTGACGACCGCAACAGCACCATCGACGTCGTCGTCTTCAATAGGTACGAAGAGTACGACCTGCTCTCCCCGGTCATGTTCGGCAACTCCACCAGCAACGGCGGCATGTACCTGGAGGGCGACCCGGCCAAGGCCGGCAACAAGGCGCGGTTCGTCGCTTACGAGAAGACCTGGGGTGAACCGGGCTTCTCGATCTGGAACCTCAACCACGAGTACACCCACTACCTGGATGCCCGCTTCAACATGTACGGCGACTTCCTGGCGGCCGACGCCTTCTTCGTCGCGTGGTGGACCGAGGGCCTCGCCGAGGTCGTCGCCGACTCCTACCTCAAGGTCGTGAACACCAAGGCCATCGAGGCGGCCGCCCAGCACACCTACCGCCTGAGCGACCTCTTCGACAATTACTACCAGAACGAGGACCGCACCTACCGCTGGGGCTACCTCGCCGTCCGCTACATGCTGGAGCGCCACCGGCCGGACGTGGACAGCCTCCTCGCCCTATACCGCAAGGGCGACTGGGCCGGCTCCCGTACCCTCCTCAAGACGACCATCGGCACCCGGTACGACGCCGACTTCGACAGCTGGCTGAACGCCTGCGCGGCCGGCGAGTGCAAGAACACCCCGAGCTTCCCCAGGCTGAGCGAGTGCGCGGGCGGCGACCTCCGCAAGCTCGACAGCAACTGCGTCCGGAGCAACCTGTCGGCGACCACCGGCAACTACGCGCACTTCTACCTCTGGGTGCCGGCGGGCACCCGCCAGATCCGGGTCACCAGCAGCGGCGGCACCGGCAACGGTGAGCTCTACTACAACCCGTACGGCTGGGCGTACACCAACTCGTACGTCACCCGCTCGGCGGGCCCGGACAACTCCGAGTCCCTCACCGTCACCAACCCCCAGGCCGGTTACGTCTTCTTCAGCCTGTACGCCCAGCAGGGCTTCAGCGGGGTGAGCGTCACCAGCGAGCTCTGATCCCCTCCCGGCCGGGCGCCGCGCGCGCCCGGCCCCGGTCGGACCCAGTGCTGATCCAGTAATCGAGTACTGATCCAGTACGGACCGCCCCGGCCGCCGGCCGGGGCGGTTCCGTCCGGTTCGGTGCTCAGCCGTCGATCCGGTGCTCCTGCCAGAACGGGGCGAGGTCGACCGGGGAGACCGCCCGGGCGGCGGCCTTGAACGCGGCGGTGGTCGAGACGCCGTACCAGTGGGCCCGGGCGTAGTCGCGCAGCAGTGCGGCCATCGTGTCCTCGCCCAGCAGCCGGCCCAGCTCCCGCAGGGCGCAGGAGCCGTGGTCGTAGACGACCGCCTCGTACCGCTCGGGGTGCGCGTCCCAGTGGCTCATCGGCGAGGTCAGCCGCTCGTCCTCGGACTCCCAACGTGCGGCGGCCGCACAGTCCTTGTCCGTCCCGCCGAGGACGAGGTCGGTGGCGTACTCGCTGAAGGACTCGTCCAGCCACGGCGCGCGGTACTGGTCGTCGCCGACGATGCCGTACCACCACTGGTGCGCCAGTTCGTGGACCAGCGCCGAGGGTTTGACCCGGTCGAGGACGAAGCCCGGGTACTCCATGCCGCTGAACCAGAAGGCGTTGTCGAGGACGACGGCCAACTCGCCGTACGGGTAGGCGCCGAAGCGGGCGGAGTGCGCGTCGATCGCCGTGCGCGCGAGCTCCAGCATCCGGCCCGCCTCCTCGGCGGTGACGTCGGGGGCCGCGAACACGCCGATCCGCACGCCGTCCGCCGACCGGCCCGTGAGCCGGGTGAACGGGCCGGCGGCCCAGGCGAAGTCGCGGACCTGGTGCGCGGCGACGGTGGTGAGGGTCCGGCCCGGGTCGGCGGGCGTGTCCACGGCGCTGCCGGTGGCGGGGACCAGCAGGCCGGAGGGATGGTCCAGGGTGACGGAGTAGTCGGCCGCGAGGGAGTAGAAGGACTCGCCGTTGCGGGTGTACGGATCGAGGTGCCAGCCGTCGCCGTCCAGGACGGCGAGCGTCGGCAGGGCGTTGCCGAGGATGGTGTACGCGCCGTCGCGCCCGAAGCGGTCGAGGCCCTCGGGGACGTCGACGGACAACTCGAAGTCGAGGGTGCCGGACTCGCCCTGGCGCAGCGGTCGGGGCAGCGGCACCTCAAGCGCGGTGCAGTCCGCCGTGGCCGTGCCGGTGATGCCCGTCAGCCTGACGGCGGGCGCCGCGCACCCGCCGCGGGCGTTCCCCCAGAGCCGCAGGTACACGGCGGACAGCGGCTCCGGCGCGACCTGGGTGAAGCCCACCCGCTGGTGCCCCTGCCAGGTGGCACCGGTCGCATCGCTGCGCAGCGTCACGGTGTGGGTGACGACCGCCGGGGTCCGGGGGGCGTCGTCGGGCGTACGGGACCGGGTGGGGTGGTGGCTGCCGGGGTGGTGGTCGGGGTGGTGGCTGCCGGGGTGGCCGCCCGGCGGGGCGGCGGCCACCACCGACAGGAGCACGGCGAGCACGGCGAGTACGGCGAGGACCGCGGGGACGGCGTTCGGGGCGGGCGGGCCGTGGCGGCGTCGCATCGGTCGTCGTGGCTCCTGTCGGCGGCGGCTGGTGGTCCCGGGTGGGTGGGTGCGGCAGGCGGGTGCGGCAGGTCAGACGGGTCGGGCCGGTCGGGCGGTGCCCCGATGCCGGGCCAGGACCCGCTGGACGGCGCGGTCGACGGCGGGCAGCGAGGCGGCGAGGTCGGTGTAGACCACCTCCTCCACCTCCGCCACCGTGTGCAGCCCCTGGACCAGGAAGGTGTACTCCCGGCCGCGTTCGAGCAGCAGCACGATGGGTTTGCCGAAGGCGCTGGCCCAGCCGATCTCGATGTGCGTGCCCGGGGAGGCCGGGGAACCGGGCAGGGCGACGAAGATCTCCGCCTTGCGGATCTCCTCCTGGTCGAGCGCGGTGCACTGCTCGGGGCGCATCAGTTCGGCGCCCCAGGCCTCCCGGCGGTGGGCGTTGTGCACGGCGACGCCCTGCGACTCGAAGTGCTTGATCAGCAGGTCGAAGGGCTCCCGGGCACCCGGCGGCATCTCGCCGGTCTCGGGGTCGAGCAGCTGGATGAACGGCCCGGCCAGGAACAGGGTCCGGGGCAGGTCGGCGAGGTGGGCGGCGTGCTGGGTGGTCATGTCGCTCATGTCGCTCAGTCCTTGAGGAAGCACTGGATGTAGGCGTCACCGCTGGTGCCGTGGGTGTACTCGGTGGTGTCGTAGGCGGTGTACGGGTGGCGCTCGACCCGGATCGAGCGGAAGTGCGGGGTGTACTGCCAGCGCAGCTCGGGCTTGGTGCTGAAGAAGGGGATGAACACCCCGCCCGGGCGCAGCACCCGGACCACCTCGGGCACGGTGCGGGCCCACAGCTCGGCGTCGGTCCACACCTCCATGTCCAGGGCCGGGTCGAAGAAGATCCCGTCGATGCTCTCCGAGGGCAGCTCGAAGATCCGCCGGAAGAAGTCCCCGCGCTCGACGGTGAGGTTGTCGGGCACCTGGGGGTGCCGGGCCCGGAAGAGGTCCTCGACCTCGTCGAAGAGCTCCAGCACGGTGTGGTGGCGGGTGGCCGGGTTCTGCGCGATCCGCAGGGCGGACAGGCCGAGGCCGAGCCCGACCTCGTAGAAGTCCTGGCCGTACTCGCAGAGCAGGTCGGCGCTCGCCCACATGAGGTCGCGCTCCCAGGCCTGCATGGCCTGCTCGCCGCCGATGCTGAGGGTCACCTCGCCGTTCTGCTCGATGAGCTTGATGTCCGGCTTGGCGTCGGGCTTGATACTCGTGCTGGTCATGGTTGTGGTGTCCTCGGGGTGTGCGGTCGGGGGGCGGGTCAGCCGGGCAGGACGCCGAAGTGGCGGCGGGCCGTGGAGACGGCGAGGTCCTGGACGGCGAACACGGTGAAGTAGTAGGCCTGCGGGGCGGTGGCCGGGTCGAAGCGGACCCGGAACGCGACGTCCGTCGGCCGGCCGCCGACGGCGCGGACCTTGGCGTGCTCGGGCTCGACCGTGGCGTCCGCGCGCAGGTAGCTGGGGACGAACAGGCCGAGCCGGACGGGGCCGGTGCGGGCGGCGGTGAGTTCGGCGCGCACCTCCAGGACGCCGCCCTGCCGGACCTCGTCGGCGCTGTGGGCGAGCAGCGAGGGTGCCTCCGGCAGCCGGAAGGTGACGTCCCCGCACCGCATGCAGACGGCGCAGACGGTGTCGAGGACCTGCGGGAGCAGGCCGCGCCGGGTGAACTCCTGGGCCGGGCGCCCGCAGTGGCAGGTCACCTCGCGCACCTCGGGGTCCAGCGAACTGCGGTCGCCGAAGTGCGCCGGGTAGTTCATCAGCTCGTCCTCGGGGTCCGAGGCGACCTGCCCGGCCAGCACATGGTCGAGGGACTGCAGGTCGGCGGTCAGCGAGGCCTGGATCTCGGCGGCGGACTGGTCGGCGAGATGGGTGGGCCGGGCCACCCAGAGGTCGACCTTCCGGGCCAGCTTGGTCAGCCGGGGCCGCAGGGCGTGGTTGTGCGGCAGGAGTTCGGAACCGAGCAGGGCGTTCAGTCGGCGGCCGACGG
The DNA here is from genome assembly GCF_036010405.1 of Kitasatospora purpeofusca. Lineage (NCBI taxonomy): Bacteria > Bacillati > Actinomycetota > Actinomycetes > Kitasatosporales > Streptomycetaceae > Kitasatospora > Kitasatospora purpeofusca. Next base: position 9,233,198 of record NZ_CP108561.1, read on the forward strand.
TGAGCAGCAGCGGGTCGGGCCGGTGGTCGGCCGGCTCCGGCGCGGGCGCGGTGCTGTCCGGCAGGCCGAACCGCAGGAACGCCGGGTACGGGTGCGAACCGGCCAGGCTGGCGTTGAGGGTGTCCACGGTGTCGCCGCCGGTGAGGGCCGCGCGCATCCAGGCGACGTTCTCGGGCCGGTCGGAGTCGTGCACCGAGACGGCGGCGACCACGGTGCGGGCCGGGCCGTCCAGCGCGTTGAGCAGCAGCTGGTACTTCGGGTCGTACAGCGCGAGGTCGGCCAGCGGGCCGCTGTTGCAGGCGCTGAGCACCACCTCGACGGCCGGCACCCGGTGCAGCGGGACGAGCTTGTCCTCGGGCTTGTAGCAGGGCAGCCCGTAGGAGCAGCGCGGGCCGAGCAGCCCGGGCCGGGCCTCGGCGGCCGGGCTGAGGCCGCAGATGGTGAACTCGCCCAGGTTGACGCTGTCGTCCTTGCCGTGGCCCTGGAAGGCGACCTTGCGCCAGCGGGTGCCGAGGATCGCGGCCTGGATGTCGACCCGTTCGAAGTCCCGGTCGTCGTGGACCTGGACGCCGGGCAGGTGCGGCGGCCGGTCGGTGTCGGTGAACAGCCCGACGGCCCCGACCGCGGCCGCCGGGCGGGCGTACTGCTTGGCGACGCTCCAGGCGAGCGAGGCGGTGTCGCGCCCGCTCAGCAGGGTCAGGGCGTGGGTGCGGCTGCGGTAGGTGGCGAACAGCAGGGAGCGCACCGGGTCGAGGGTGAGCCGGTCGTAGCAGCCGACCAGCAGCAGGCTGCCCGGGTGGTCGCGGAGGAGGGCTGCCGTGTCGACGAGCCGTTCCTCGGGCAGCCACTCGGCGGCCAGCGGTCCGGCCAGCTCGGCGAGGCCGTCCGGGAGCCGGTCGGCGCCGAGGAGGATGCCGAGGTCGAGCGGCCGGGGGCGGTGGAGGACGTCGTACAGCTGCTCGGCGAGGCCGAGGCTCTGCGTCAGGTCCGCGCGGCCGTCGACCGGGACCGGCACCCCGAGGGCACCGGGGGAACCGACGGAACCGACGGAACCGGGGGCCAGTCCGGTTGCGGTGTCCGGGCGCGGGTGCTGGGGGGCGTCCCGAGCGGCCAGGAACTCCTTGACGGCCGAGGGGAATTGGGTGAGCTTGACGGGCCGGAACAGCGGGCCTTCGGGCTTCATCGTCGGTGACCTCGTGGACGGGAGGGGAGTGGTGGGTGGCACGGGCGGCGGGCAGGCGGGCGGCGGGCGGCACGGGGACGGGGACGGGGGCGGGGGCGGGGCGAGCGCTGGGCGGCGGGTCACACGGCGTACTCCGCGGCGGTCGCGGCCGAGGTGCCCCGGTCGAGCAGCGGGCGGACGGCGAAGGCCAGGACGGCGGCGCCCAGCGCGACGGCGAAGGCGACGGCGAACACCCCGCGGGCGCCGAGCGGTTCCACCAGCAGCCCGCCGACCTGCTGGCCCACCGCGTCGCCGAGCACGGTGGCCAGCGAGGCCCAGGTGAACGCCTCCGCCAGCGAGCCGTTCGGTGCCACCGCACCGACCAGGGTCATCTCGACGGCCGACACCAGCGCGATCGGCGCGCCGCCGACGGCCAGGGCGAGGGCGAGCAGCGGCTGCGAGGTGGCCGCCAGCGTCAGGCCCGTCCCCAGCGCGTAGGCGAGTACCAGTCGCGGGAAGCGCACCGCGGCCGGGACGTCGGACTGCGAGCGCCCGAGCCAGACCGCGCCCAGCGCGCTGCCGACGCCCCAGCAGGCGTACACGAGGCCGGTGCCGCCGGGGGAGCCGTGCGCCGCGACGAAGGCCGGGATGCCGAGGGTGAGCAGCCCGATCGGCACGGCGCTGGCCGCCATGACGGCGGTGAGCGCCAGCATCGGCGGGTTGCGCAGCGGCCCGAGCAGGTCGCGCCGTTCGGTGCCGGGGTCGGGGTCCGTCCCCGGTGGGAGCCGGACCAGGGCCAGCCCCAGCGCCCCGGCGCCGCCGAGCGCGGCCACGGCGGTGACGGCCAGCGCGGCCGAGCCGGTCAGCATCAGGGCGGCCAGCATCAGCGGCGCCCCGATCACCAGGACCTCGGTGAGGATCGCCTCCCAGAGGTAGGCGGTGTCCCGCTCGGTGTCGGCCAGCGGCAGCCGGGCCCAGAGCGAGCGCATACAGGCGTTGGCCGGCGGCAGGGCGATGCCGGCGGCGGTGGCGGCGGCCAGCTGTCCCCAGGTGCCGGGCCGGGTGGTCCAGGCCAGCGCGGCGAGCGCCGCCGGGTAGCACAGACCGGTGGCGAGCAGCACGGGCCGCCGTCCGGCGCGGTCCAGCCGCCGGGCGACCAGCGGCCCGCCGACCGCCATCCCGGCGGTGTAGAGCGCGCTGGCCAGGCCCGCCTGGGCGAAGCTGCCGCCCTGCTCGCGGACCACCAGCACGGTGGCCAGCGACATCAGGTAGACCGGCAGCCGGCAGACCAGGCTCCACCCCGCCACCGCGGGCACGTGCGGGCGGCGCAGCAGCGTGCCGAAGCGGTGGGCCAGGGTGTCCCGGTCCGGGGTGGAGGTGCTCACCTCGTTCAACGGGCTCCTTCCCGGGCGGGGGCCGGATCGATCGCGGCGGTCAGGTCGATCACGCCGGTCAGGTCGACCGTGGGCGCCGGATCGATCGCGGCGGTCAGGTCGATCACCGGGGCGAGGTCGGTCACGGGTGCCAGATCGATCACGAAGGCGCCGAGCACGTCGCGCATCCGCCGCTCCACCTCCTCGATCGAGGCCCCGACCACATGGACGTACCCCGAGGCGTTGTGCGAGGCGCGCCGGGCGGAGACGGTGTCGCCGACCCCGACCTTGAGAACGGCCTCGACCACCCCGGGGACACGCAGCAGCTCCTCCGCCGGGGTGATCCGGCGGACCGTCCCGGAGCCGCGAAGAGGCAGCAACAGATCGCCCGCACACTGTCTCTGACGATAGCTCAGATCAGGTGCGAGCCCCCGGTAGACGTCCAGGGTGGCCCCGAAGACGTCGAAGCCGTACGCGTGCCCGTGGTTGGCCGGGATCTCGCAGCCGGCCAGCCGCAGACCGATCTCGCCGGCGTACAGTTCGCCGTCGACGAGGAAGAACTCCATGTGCGCGTAGCCGTGGTCGATGTCCATGCCGGTGACGACGGTCTGCAGCAGCGCGCGCAGGTCCACCGGCGGCGCCTCGTCGGTGCCCACGCTGATGTTGGCGTTCATCGCCCCGTCGACGATGTCCAGCGGGCGGCAGGGCATCGCGCTCGGCCAGGCGTCCAGCACCTCGCCCCGGTGGACGACCGCGCACACCTCCCACTCGGTGCCGCCGAGGAACTCCTCCACCATCCACGCCCGGGCTGTGAGGTCGAGGCCGGACAGCGCCTCGGGGCCGTCCAGTCGATGGGTGTCCACGCAGGCGAAGGAGTCCACCGGCTTGAGCACCAGCGGCCAGCCGTACTCGGCGGCGAAGGCCGTGATCCCGGGGGCATCCCGGACCCGGGTGAACGCGGCGGTGCGCAGCCCGAGTTCGCGGAATCGCTGTTTCATCGCGGCCTTGTCCCGCACCCAGGCCACCTGCCGCTCGGTCAGGTGCGGCAGCCCGGCGAGGGCGGCGAAGCGCTGGGCGAGCGCCTGCCGCGGCTCGGAGGGGTTGCAGAACCGCTCGGGCACGACGGGGAGTTCGGCGGCGGCCCAGGCGCGGTAGCGCTCCGCCTCCCGCTCCAGCGGCTCCCCGGACCGTACCCAGAAGGCGGGCAGGTGGGCGGTGCGGCGCAGATGCTCCTCGGAGAGGTCGGCGCGCAGCTCCTCGAAGCGCAGGAGTACGAGGTGCTCGGGGAGCGTGCGGGCCGCGTACCGGGTGAAGGTGGACGGCCGGTCGTCCACCATGAGCAGCACCGGGCCGGTGCCGCTCACACCGCCTCCAGGACGCGGCGGATCGTCTTGACCGCGGCCGCCTGATCGGCCTCCGGGAGTTCGGGGGAGAGCGGCAGGCACAGGGTGCGGTCCAGCAGGTCGCGGGTGCGGGCGAAGCCGTCCCGGCTGAGCTGGAGCGGCCCCTCGGGCGCGTGGTTCCACGGGAAGCCGTCGGCGTACAGCGAGCGGCGGCCGGTGAGCACCGGGTGCTCGGGCAGCAGGTACTTGCCGAGTGTCCAGTGCGCGATGCCCTCGGCGGTGAGGGCCGCCACGGCGGCGTCCCGCAGCTCCCGGGACTCGCAGCGCAGGCGCATGCTCACCTTGACGTCGCCGCGGGCGCGCGGCAGCGGCCGGATGTCCGTGCGGCCGGGCAGCTCGGCCAGGGCGAGCGCGTACATCCGCTCCAGCCCGGCCAGCACCTCGTCCAGGTGCCGGAACTGCTGGCACTGGACGGCCGCGACCTCCTCGCTGGTGACGAAGTTCTCGCCGTAGTGGGCGTCCTGGTTCCAGGTCGGGTAGTGGCCGGGCACCCGCGCCGAGCCGTGGTCGTGGTAGCAGCGCATGGTGGCCCCGGCCCGGTCGTCGCCCGTGACGACGAGGCCGCCCTCCCCGGAGGTGAGCACCTTGTTGTGGTGGAAGCTGAACACCCCGGCGTAACCCGCCGTGCCGACCTCCCGGCCGTCCGGGAACCGCCCGCCGAGGGTCTGCGCGCAGTCCTCGATCAGGTAGGGCACGCCCTCCGGCAGGGTGGCCACCGAGCCCTCCATGTGGGCCACGATCACCCGCCGGGCGTCCGGCGGCAGCAGGGTCCGGTCCAGGGCGAGCGACTCGTCGGCGTCGACCAGCACCGGGATCAGCCCGCAGGACAGCACCGCTCCGGCCACCGCGACGAAGGTGACGGCCGGGATGTACACCGGGTCGCCGATCGAGGGGCGGGTGGAGATCAGCGCCAGCCGCAGCGCCTCCGTGCAGTTGTGCACGGCCAGGGTGTGGGCGACGCCGAGCCGCTCGCCCACCCGGCGCTCCAGCCGGGAGGCCATGCTCTCCTGCTCGGTCTGGTAGCGGAACAGCACCTGGTGGTCGATCACCTCCTTGAGCTCCGCCATGTCGGACCAGTCGAGGTAGTTGGCGCCGTAGGGGAGGAAGCGCTGGCCTTGCCGCTGGTGGAGGGTCATCGGGCGTCCGTCTCCGTGATCGGGTGCGTCGTGGCGTCGACGAGCAGCTGCTGACCGCGGAAGTTGCGCAGCAGCAGACCGCCGTCGGGCGTCTCGGTGAAGGAGGGGCGGGAGACCGGGATCTTGCCGATCTTCGTGGTGAGGACGTACTGCGGGACGCCGAACCCGGTGATGTGGCCCTGGAGGCCCTCCATGATCTCCCAGCCCTTCTCGACGGAGGTCATGAAGTGCGCGACACCGGTGACGTTGTCGCAGTGGTACAGGTAGTACGGGCGGACCCGGATGCGCAGCAGTTCGGTCATCAGCCGGCGCATGGTCGGGACGTCGTCGTTGATCCCGCGCAGCAGCACGGTCTGGTTGCCGACCGGGATGCCGTGGCGCAGCAGCCGGTCCACGGCGGCGGCCGACTCGGGGGTGATCTCCTTGGGGTGGTTGAAGTGGGTGTTCAGCCACACCGGGTGGTAGCGGGAGAGCATCGTGCAGAGCTCCTCGGTGATCCGCTGCGGCAGCAGCACCGGGAAGCGCGAGCCGATCCGGATGATCTCCACGCTGGGGATGGCGCGCAGTCCGGCGACGATCTCCTCCAGCCGGCCGTCCTGGTAGGAGAGCGGGTCGCCGCCGGTGAGCAGCACGTCCCGGATCTCCGGGTGCTCGGCGATGTAGCGGAGGTCCTCGTCGTAGGCGCCGCCCTCGTCGTCCCGGAAGTAGCTGCCCTGGAGGTCGGTGGTGTGGAACTTGCGGGTGCAGTGCCGGCAGTAGACCGGGCAGGCCTCGGTGACGAGCAGGATCACCCGGTCCGGGTACTTGTGCACCACCCGGTTGGTGCGCCGGTAGAGGGTGTCCCCGACCGGGTCGACCTCGGCGCCGGGGAACTCCAGCAGTTCCTCGGCGGCGGGCACGGCCTGCTGGCGGACCGGGCAGTGCGGGTCGTCGGGGTCCATCAGCGAGGCGTAGTACGGGGTGATGCTCCAGCGGTAGCGGCCGGCGACCCCGGCGATGGCCCGCTCCTCGCTCTCGGTGAGGTTGATCCACTGCCGGGCCTTCTCGACGGTGTTGACACGCTTGCGCATGTGCCAGCGCCAGTCGTCCCACTCGGCCGGCTCCGGGGCGGGCCTGGCCGGGGGCGGTCCGGTGGTGTCTTCGCGGTCGGTGGGGGCGGCGTGGGACATGGCGCGGCTCCGTACGAGGGGGGACGTCGGGCGACGGCGGTGGGCGCGGCCGGCATGGCGACCGCGGCGGGGAGCGGAGTGGGGGTGGCGGGGGTGGCCGGGTGGCGACTACGGGGGCGCGAGCAGGAGTTGCCGGAGGGTGCGGGCGACGCCCTGCGCGCCGCGCAGATCGTCGAGCCCGGGGCCGACGGCCCCCCACTGCTCCTCGGCCGACGACGGCTGCCAGAGCGCGGGATCGGTGGGGTCGGCGGCGCTGGGCACCCGGACGAGGCGGGTGACCCGCTCGGCGAGCTCCCGCTGGGCGGTGCCGAGTGCCGGGAGGAAGACGAGCGGTGCGCGCCGGGCCTGGGCCAGCGCGACGGCCCCCCACGTCGGTGAGGCGAGCAGGAGTTCGGCGCGGGCGTGCAGTTCGTCGGCGTCGGCCTCCGCCGCCGCGTCGACCGTCACCCCGGGCAGGCCGGCGGTGGCCTCGCGGACCGGGTCGAGCCCGGTGTCCCCGACCACCGTGCAGGAACCGGTGCGGCGGACGGCCTCCCGGACCAGCGCGGACAGTGGCCCGGTGGCGAAGGCCTCGGCCTCGGGCGGCGGCACGTCCCAGAACGAGAGCAGCAGCAGGGTGCCGTGCCGCTCCCGCCGACGGCTCAGCCGGGCCGGCGCCAGCAGCCCGGTGGGCCGATCGCCCGCCGGGTGCTCCAGCCAGCCGGGCCACTGGGCGCGGCTGAGCATCCGGTCGGCGGGGAGCGGGGCGGCACCGGGGGCCGAGCGCAGGTGCAGCACCGGAACCCCGAGCCGGGCGAGGCGCGCGGTCGTCGCCTCCTCGTCGCAGACCAGCGCGGCGCCGGGCAGGGTCTGGCCCGGCAGCGCGTGCCCGTTGTCGGTCGATCGGGGCAGGTCGCCCAGGTGGGCGGCCACCCGGCGCAGCGCGAGCACGGAGTCCAACTGCTGCTCGCGGCAGGCGAGCAGTACCGTCGGGCCGGTGGTCGGCACCGCCGGTGCGGTGGTCAGTACCGCCACGGTTCCACCTCCCCGAGCCGGGCCACGTCGTCGCTGTAGCCCGCCGCCGTGGTCGAGCAGCCGCTGCACACCCTCGGGCCCTGCTCGCGGAAGTGGTCGACGTGCTCCCGGAAGGCCGGGGTGTCCAGCAGCAGTACGCCGTTCTCGCGGATCGGCGCGCCCCCGGGGCCGTCGGCGTCCTCCCGGTGCGGGATGCAGCTGCAGGCGTGCATCCGGCCGCGCCGCCCGTCGATGTAGATCACGTCGTCGGTGACGTGGCAGAGCGGAAGCGAGGCTCGGGGCGGGGTCGACTCCTCGAAGTAGCGCCACTGCTCCTCCGGGGTGTCGCCGTAGAAGCGCTTGCCCATCGGGACGAGCCCGCTCTGCGGACCGGCCGTGTAGAGCGGGTCGCAGACCGCCCGCACATGGTCGGGGTCGGGGTAGCGGATCGAGCGGTCCAGCTTGAGCGCGGACAGCTCCCACTGCCGCACCCCGGCCTCCGTCAGCACCCGCCGCAGCTCCGGCATCTCGGTGTAGTTGTGCGGCCCGACGACGGTGTTGACGCGCGGCAGCACCCCCAGCTCGTCGGCCAGCCGCAGGCCGCGCAGTCCGGCGTCGAACATCCCGGGGGAGCGGCGGTAGGTGTCGTGGGTGGCCGCCGACGCGCCGTCCAGACTGACGATCACCTGGGCCAGACCGGCCGCCGCGAGGTCCTTCACCAGCTTCGGCAGCATCGAGCCGTTGGTGATCAGCGACATCCGCATGCCCGCCCCGGCGCCGGCCCGCACCAGCTCCACGACATCGGGGTGCATCAGCGGCTCGCCGCCGGTGAAGCGGACGTACCCCACCCCGGCGGCCCTGGCCTGGGGCAGCAGCTCGGCGAAGTCGGAGCGGGAGAAGCGGAAGGTGTCGCGGGAGAGTGCGAAGTCGCACATGAAGCAGTCGGCGTTGCAGGCTTCGAGGATGCGGATGAACAGGTAGCGAGCGCGCGTTGGCGTGGTGGCGGACACCCGGACCCTTTCGTCGAAGACGGTGGTCGGACAGCTAGGACAGCTAGGACAGCCAGGAAAGGTGGGGCAGGTCGGACAGGTGGGGGCGGATCAGCGGGCGGGGCCGGTGGCCCCCAGCACTTCGACCAGTGCCTCGGCGACCTGGGCCGCGCCCCCGGTGCCGACCTCGGCCGTGAGCGCGCCCCAGTCGGTGCCGGGCTCCCGCTCCACCCGGCCCAGCGCCTCGGCGACCAGGCCCCGCACCGCGGCGGAGGTGGCGCGCCGGTGCTGCTGGGCGGCGCGGGCGATGCCGCCGTAGATCAGGTCGAGCGCGCGCCCCTCGCCGCCGACCCGCAGGGCCAGCGCCTCGTCCTCGGCGAACACCTCCTTCGGCCAGACCACCCGCGACCCGCCGCCCACGGCCCGCTCGTAGAAACGGCCGTTGAAGATCTGGCTGAGGTTCTGCGGCGGCAGGCAGACCGTCGGCACGGCCAGTCGACCGGCCTCCAGCAGCGTGGTCAGACCGGGGGAGGCGAGCAGCACGTCGCACTCGGCGAGGCGGTGGAGGAAGTCCTCGTGGGCGAGCGCGCCGACCGTGGTGGCCGCCGGCACCGGACAGGAGTCCACCAACTGCCCGGCCAGCCAGGCCGGGAGGTTCCCGGCGACATGGACCTCGTCGAACCCGGACGCGGCCAGTGCCTCCAGCGCGGCGGGCAGCACCAGCTGCGGATAGCTCGCCCAGTCGTCCAGCTGGGGTGCGCGCAGCCCGCCCAGGCTGACCAGGGCCCGGCGCGGACGCCGCCCGGGAGCGGCGCGCCGGTCGGCCCCGCCCCCGGCGATCACCGCGTCCACCCAGCGCAGCCGCCGCACGTCGGCCAGCACCCCGGTGCACTCCGGCGGCAGGTCGACGCACCGCTGCGCGCAGTAGACCTCGGCGTCCAGGGGGAGTTCGGCGCGGTCACCCTCGGTCCAGAGGAACGGCAGGCTGTCCACGAAGACCACCGGGACCCCGCAGTCACCGAGTGCCCGTGCGAGCCCGCCGTCCAGTACCACCAGCGCCGCCGCGACCCGCTGCTCCCGCACGATCCGTGCCAGCTCCGGCCCCCGCTCCGGCTCCGCCTCCGGCAGGTCGAACCAGCGCTCCACGGGCGAGCCCGCCAGCACCGGCCGACCCAGCCCCGAGGCCAGCCCGACGAACCTGGACCGCTCGCCGCCGGCCTGCAGGGCGGTCAGTACCGCACTCAGCTTCCCGGAGCTGCCCCAGCCGAAATCAACCCCGGCCACGGCAACCGTCCGGCTCTCCCCGCTCGTACCGCTCTCTCCACTCACCCGCATCCGCCCCGCCTCCTCCCGCCGGCCCGTCCCGGTCGACCACCGCGCCCTGTCGCGCATGCTTCGTAGTCTTAGCACCCCGACAGGACAGGATGGTTGGCCCACTGACGGATTCGGCAGCTACTCCACCCCGGCAGGTGAAGTTCGTCATCGCCGTGTTGACGTACGGCCGTTGAATCCTCGGCACCTCCTGCGGCCGCCCGGCGTGCGGAGGCGCCTCCCGCGACCTGTCCGGGGGTGCCGCCGGTGGGGGCGGGCCGCGTCCGGGGCGGCGCAGTCGCAGCCGCGGGCGGTCTCGCGCGCTTCGCGCGAGTGCTCCCGTCGCGCCCCCGAGCGCCCCCGGCGGGCGGCTTGTCGCCCTCGGGGCGCGCGAGTTCAGTGAAGGAGCGCGCGGTGTCGAGTTCGCGCCGTCCGGCTGAACGGCCCGCGCGTGCGACTCCCGTGTGCCCGACTCCCGTGTGCCCGACTTCCGTGCGCGCCGCCTGCCGAGGGGAATCACGATGCGACCGGTCCCGCCGTCCACGGTCCCGCCGTCCACGGACCTGCGGTCGGCGGTCCGCCGTTCGCGCCCTCCCCGACCGGGGCGGCCACCGGGGTCGACCGGCCGGCCGTGACGGTCGGCCGCCCCGGCCCCCGGGGCGGCGAGCACGGAGCAAAGCTTCAACGGCGGGGACATGACATCTTGATGATCGCGACCTGTGAAACGTCACATAGCACCAAGAGACGCCCTCCGCCGCCTGCTAGTTTCCCGGCTGCCGGAGCCACCGGCGACCTGACCGACCACAAGTCGGCACCACCACCGCACCGTTGACACGAAGGGACCCTCCACGTGACCGTGCGCAAGCTGACGCTGTCAGCCGCCGCGACAACGACCGTGCTCCTCCTCTGCGGCAGCATCCTGGGCGCGACCTCGGCCACCGCGGCCGGCTCGGCGACCACCGCCCCCACCACCACCGTGACCGCCCGCGCCGAAGCGCCCGGCACCCCGGGCACCCCCGGCACTCCCGGCACCCCGGGCGCTCCCGGCACCCCCGAGGTGCCCACGACGCTGGCCCCGCCGGCCACCGGCACCACCTCCGAGGCCACCGTGGTCAGGCCGGCGCAGGGCAGCGCGCCCGCCACCACCACCTCGGCCCCGGCGCTCGCACTCTCCTCCTACGACCCGAAGGCCGGCACCGCCGTACTCGCCCCGGCCGGTGCGGAGCCCGCCGAGGGAGCGGCCAGGGCGGCAGCGCCCCCGAGTGAGTCCGCCGCGGCCGCCGTCCAGCCCGGCCAGCTGATCGACAGCCCGCCCACTCCGGCCGCCCCGCACGGCGCACTGGTCGCCGTCACCGGCGTCCAGCCGGCCGCCGACGGCACGGTGGCCGTCACCACCCGCCCGGCGACCCTCCCCGAACTGCTCGGCGCGACCAGCGCCGACCTGCACAGTGCGATAAGCCCCGCCGCCTTCGAGGTCAAGCCGTGGATCAGCGGCCTCCAGGTCACCACCGACCTCGGCCCGACCTCCGGCAGCGGCTCGGTCTCCGGCGGCCTCGGGCTCAGCGCCGACGCCACCGTCCCGCTGCCGGGCGGCTCCTCGGCCAGGTTCTCCGGCTCGGTCGAACTCCACCCGGCCGTCGACTTCTCCTACCGGGGCGGCCTCGGCCTGATCGACCCGCAGCAGGCCCGGATCGGCTTCACCCTGGGCGCCCATGCCGACTGGCACGTCAGCGCCGCCCTCACCGGCAGCACCGGCCCGGTCCGGATCGCCCTGGCCTCGTACAGCGCCAGCCCGGTGGTCATGGTCGGCGTGCTGCCCGTGGTGATCAATCTGGCCTTCACCCTCTACGCCGACATCAGTGCCGACGGCACCGTCACGCTCGACGCGGAGCAGGCGTACGACGGCACCTGGGGCGTCCACTCCGACTACGTCAAGGGCCCGGGCTGGACCACCACCACCGACCCCGGCACCTCCACCGTCTCCCCGCTGCGCCTCGACCTCCGGGGCTCCGCCACGGCGAAGGCCGGACTGCTCGCCGAAGCCTCCGTCGCCCTCTACGACACGGTCGGCGTGAAGGCGTCCATCGAGCCGTACCTGCGGGTGGCGGTGAACGGTTCGGTGCTCCTGGACGCCACCCACCCCGAGCCGGAGGTCAACGGCACGCTCGCCCTCTACGGCGGACTCGACATCAACGGGGCGCTGATGGCCCGCCTCGTCGTCCTGGGCACCCCGATCCTCGAACAGGACCTGCCGTTCCTCGCCTTCCACCGCGAGTGGCCGATCACGTCCTGGAGCGCCGGGCAGTCCCCGGTGCCGCTGGTGAACTGGACCACGCTCAGCGCGGGCCTGATCGACGACAACCAGTCCGCCTACCTGCGGACCCGGCCGGACTGGGACCCCCAGGCACTCAAGGCCTCCTGCCCCGACGGCACCCGGCTGCTGGGCCTCGCCCACGGCAGCGACAACGGCCTGTGCGGCGACGTGACCCGCGCGAACCTCTGGGAAGCGAACCGCGGTCATGCCGTCGACCACGGCGGGACGTACGTGACCACCGACTGGGCGCCGGGCTACACCAAGGCGCAGTGCCCCGCCGGCTCCTTCGTCTCCGGCTACAGCCGCAACGGCCGGACGCTCGGCGTGCTCTGCGCCAAGTCCGCCACCCCGCTCGGCACGGCGAGCCGCACCCTGTGGTTCGACAAGGGTGACAACCGTCCGGCGGTGGCCGGCGGCGGCGACTTCGCCTACGGCTTCGGCAAGGGCCAGTGCGCGGACGACGAGTTCGTCGCCGGCGTGGCCTACAGCCAGCCCTGGTGGCAGCTCTGGGCGGCGCGGCCGTACGCGCTGCTCTGCCAGAAGCTCGCCTGACCCGTCGGCCACCCGGCGGTGGTCGGTCCGCCGTCCGCCGCCGGGTGGCCGGGGGAAGAATCCTCGGCGCGCCCACCGTCGCCCGTTCGGACGGCACGAGCAGGTCGACCACGCTCAACTCGGATGTTTCGGGCAGGAGTTGCGGGACTATCGGCATTGTCCGAGGCCGGGGCCGCGATCGAGGATGACCGCACCCCCGGCCGGTCCGGCCGGAGGGACGGTACCCAGGAGGGGATCTTCGATGCGTTCGATACTTGCCCGCGTGGCGACGGGCTTCGCGGCCGCCGTCCGCGCGGTCGCCGTGGTGGCGCCGGCAGCGGTGGCCGACCCGCCGGCCGGCGTCGTGCCGGCCGCCACCGACCTGGTGGGCGTCGGCGTCGACACCACCCAGCAGTTCATGAACCGGACCTCCGTCGACTACAACGCGGCCGTCATGGCCGGCCTGCCGAGGCTCTACAGCTGGGACGTGACCGGCCTCAACCCGATCGTCCCCAAGACCGGCGCACTGGCGATCAACCGGCCCGACGGCTCCGGGCCGGGCTTCAGCGCGCTGATCGCCACCACGATCGCCACGCTGGACTTCGCCCGCTCCTCGCGCGGCGTGTCGCCGGGCGATCCCAAGCCGTACTCCTTCGTGCCGTTCGCCAAGGACGCCGTCTCCTGGTCGGCCAAGGCGGGCGGTCACGCGCCGGCCGACCTCAGCGGTGCCCAGCTCAGGGCCGTCTACGAATGCACGGCCACCAACTGGCTGCAGATCGACCCGTCCCTCGCCAACGCCACCATCAAGCCGTATCTGCCGCCGCCGTCCTCGGACACCCGGGTCGCCTTCCTGAAGGCCCTCGGCGGCGGTACGGCGATCGTCCCCGGCGCCTGCGTGACCGCCGGACCGCGCAACGACCGCGGCACCGACCCGGCGCTCGACGACATCGACGTGGTGTTCCCCTACTCGGTGGGCGTCTACATCGACCAGGTGTACCGGGGCCACGGCACGGCGGTGGAGTCGCCCGGCCCGCTGACCGTACGCGGCATCAACGGGATCCCGCCCGTCGACGCCGCGCAGAACATCAACGCGCCGTTCCTCGGGTCGCACTACGGCCGACTGCTGTGGCACATCTTCCGTTCCGCCGAGTACACCGGTGCCAACGCCCACGGCATCGCCCTGCGGAGTGTCTTCGGGCCGCAGGGCTGGATCTGTGCCCACCCCGCCGTGATCGTCGCCTACGGCTTCGTCCCGATCGCCAACTGCGGCAGCATCACCAACACCTGACCCCACCGCGGCCGGAGGGGCGGCGGCGACCTCCCTCCGGCCACCCGGTCCGGCCGACGAGTCCGGTCCGGCGACCCGCGGACCGGACCGCACGCATCGCACCGCCGTGCCCGTGCCCGTACCGTCTCCGCGCCATCGCCCCAGCGCGGCTTCCGTTCGTCGTACTGGTCAACCCCGTACGACGTGTCCTCACCCACAGGGGTGAGTGTTGCCCGGCCCCGCGGCCTCCCCGTACCGGTGCGGCCACCGGGGACGGCGACCGGCGGATACATTGCGGCCACTGTGGGTGACGCTAGGAGGTCTCCGTCGTGACTGTGACGAGTCGGTACCTGGGTGCCTGGGAGGGGTTCTGGCGGGATGCGCCGGACGAGCCCGGGGCGGTGATCTGGGACGCGGAGGCGGCCCTGGTGGCGGAGCGCCACCTCGCGCTGTTCCGGCCGGGGCTGACCGACCCGGAGCTGCCGGTGGTCGACCTCGGCTGCGGCAGCGGGACGCAGACGCGTTTCCTGGCCGGACGGTTCGGCCGGGTGCTCGGGGTCGACCTGTCGGAGGCCGCCGTGGAGCTGGCCCGGCGGAACGACCCGGCCGGACTGGCCGAGTACGCCCGGCTGGACGCCACCGACGCCGGAGCCGTCCGCGCGCTCCACGACCGCCTCGGCGACGTCAACCTCTACCTGCGCGGGGTGATCCACCAGAGCGATCCGGCCGACCGGGGGCCGGTCGCCGAGGCCGTCGCGGTGCTGGCCGGGCGTCGCGGCCGGGCGTTCGTGGTCGAGCTGGCCGAGGCGGCCAAGCGGTTCCTGGCGGACCTTGCCGGTGGCCCGGCGGGGCCGCCGCCGAAGCTGCGCCCGGTGTTCGCCCACGGGCTGGCTCCCGCCGAGGTGGCCGACGGGGCTTTCGCGGAGCTGTTGGGCGCGGCCGGGCTGGCGGTCCTGGACTCCGGTGACATGCCGCTGGCCACCACGGAGTTCACCGCGGACGGCGGGCGGATCGAGTTGCCGGCGCGGTGGCTGCTGGTGGGCGCGCAGGAGGGCGGCGGCGCCTGAGGTGTGCCGTGCCTGGCGCCACCTGGCACTGAGGTGGCGCAATGGCTGCCCGGAGGGCGGGGCCGTGCGGTCCGGTCCGGCTCAGGAGCCGCCCGGTGTCGTGCTGCCGCCTGGCTGGGAGCGCCGTCTGCGCTCGGGCGGCGGTAGGTGTCACCGGTCCGCGCCACTCGGGCACATAAAAGGCTTGCACTTGGCGTCATCATGGTGCCATCATGGCGTCATGAACCTCATCCCGTATGCCGGGAACCCGCGCCGCAAGGTCGGGTCGGTCTGCCGGTAGCGCCACCATCGGTAGCGCCACCCGCCGGACCGACCCCGCCGCCAGGCCCCCCACCAGACACCCCCGAGGACGGGATCACCATGCCTTCCTTCGACACTCCCGACCCGATCGCCGTCACCGCGCACGTCGAGGCCGGTTCCATCCACTTCATCGCCGTCGACCGGCCGGACACCGTTGTCGAGGTGCGGCCGCGCGACCCGAAGAAGGACCTGGACGTGCGGTCCGCCGAGCAGACCGAGATCGGCTACGCCGCCGGGGTCCTCACCGTCCGGACGCCCAAGCCGCGCTACCTCGTCGGCCGCGTCGGCACCGTGGACGTCACGGTCGAGCTCCCCGCGGACTCGCGGATCGAGGTGGGCGGCGCCTGGGCGCAGGTGCTGGGCGAGGGGCGGCTGGGCGAGACCGAGGTGAAGACCTCCTCCGGGGACGTCCGCTTCGACACCACGGGCCCGCTGCGGCTGGCCGCCGCGCACGGCTCGATCACCGTGGACCGGATCGAGGGCGAGGCGGAGGTCACCACCAGCTCCGGCAGTGTGCGGATCGGCCGGATCGACGGCCCCGCCGTACTGAAGAACACCCACGGCAGCACGACCGTCGACCTCGCCAACGGCGATCTGCGGGTGAGCGGGGCCAACGGCGACATCGAGGTCCGCCGGGCCGGCGGCTCGGTCGCCGCCACCACCGCCCACGGCACCCTGCGGATCGGCGAGGTGGCCCGGGGCAGCGTCCAACTGGAGACGTCCTACGGCGCCATCGAGGTCGGCATCCGGGAGGGCACCGCGGCCTGGCTGGACCTCGGCTCGGCCTCCGGGCAGGTCCGCAACATGCTTTCCGCCTCCGACGCCCCGGGCAAGTCCGAGGACACCGTCGAGGTCCGCGCCCGCACCCGGTACGGCAACATCGACGTCCTCCGCGCCAAGCCCTGATCCCACCGCCCCGCCCCGCCCCGAACCGTCCCCGGCCGCCAATTCCCGGCCCCAGCTCCAGACCCAGTCCCAGGCCAGTCGTCACCGAGTCCCCGAACGGGAGGACCACATGCCCTCGCTTGTCATGCCCACGTCCAGGCAGCCCGACTCCCCTCCGCCGCCCGCCGCCGTCACCGCGGTCGGCCTGCGCAAGTCCTACGGCGACCGCACCGTCCTCGACGGCATCGACCTGCGGATCCCGGCCGGCTCGGTGTTCGCGTTGCTGGGGCCCAACGGCGCCGGCAAGACCACCACGGTGAAGATCCTCTCCACCCTCGTCAGGGCCGACGGCGGGCACGCCCAGGTCGCCGGCCACGACCTCGCCGACTCCCCGGACGGAGTGCGCGCCGCGATCGGCGTCACCGGGCAGTTCTCCGCGGTGGACGGGCTGATCACCGGGGAGGAGAACATGCTGCTGATGGCGGACCTGCACCACCTGCCCCGCAGCGAGGGCCGCCGGGTCGCCGCCGAGCTCCTGGCGCGGTTCGACCTGGCCGAGGCCGCCAAGAAGCCCGCCTCCGGCTACTCGGGCGGCATGAAACGCCGCCTCGACCTCGCCATGACCCTGGTCGGGAAGCCGCGGATCATCTTCCTCGACGAGCCCACCACCGGCCTCGACCCGCGCAGCCGCCACACCATGTGGGGGATCGTCCGCGAACTCGTCGCCCAGGGCGCCACCGTCCTCCTCACCACCCAGTACCTGGACGAGGCCGACGAACTGGCCGACCGCATCGCGGTGATCGACGGCGGCCGGATCGTCGCCGAGGGCACGGCCGAGGAGCTGAAGCGGCTGGTCCCCGGCGGGCACGTCCGGCTCCGGTTCACCGACCCGGCCGCCCACCGCGCGGCCGCCGCCTCGCTGGCGGACGCCGAGCGCGACGACGCGGCCCTGACCCTGCGGATTCCCGCCGACGGCAGCCAGCGCCGGCTGCGCGAGATCCTCGACCGCCTGGACGCCGCCGGGGTCGAGGCCGACGAGCTGACCGTCCGCACCCCCGACCTCGACGACGTGTTCTTCGCCCTGACCGGCGGTCCCACTCCGCCGCACCGCACCCAGGAGGTCGCCCGATGAGTTCCCTCTCCCTCGCCGTCCGCGACTCGTCGACCATGCTGCGGCGCAATCTGCTGCACGCCCGTCGCTACCCGTCGCTGACCCTGAACCTTCTGCTCACGCCGGTCGTCCTGCTGCTGCTCTTCGTCTACGTCTTCGGCGACGTGATGAGCGCGGGGATCGGCGGGGCCGGAGCCGACCGCTCCGCCTACGTCGCCTACCTCGTCCCGGGCATCCTGCTGATGACCATCGGCGGCACCACGGTCGGCACCGCCGTCTCGGTCTCCAACGACATGACCGAGGGCATCATCGCCCGCTTCCGGACGATGGCGATCCACCGGGGGTCGGTCCTCACCGGGCACGTCGTCGGCAGCGTGCTGCAGGCGGTGCTCAGCGTCGTGGTGGTCGGCGCCGTCGGAGCGGCCGTCGGCTTCCGCTCCACGGACGCCACGCTGCTGGAGTGGCTCGCCGCGTTCGGGCTGCTCACCCTGTTCGCCCTGGCGCTCACCTGGATCGCGGTCGGGATGGGAATGGTCAGCCCGAACGCCGAGGCGGCCAGCAACAACGCGCTGCCGCTGATCTTCCTGCCGCTGGTCTCCAGCGCCTTCGTCCCGCTGGACGCCATGCCGGGCTGGTTCCGGCCGATCGCCGAGTACCAGCCCTTCACCCCCGCCATCGAGACCCTCCGCGGGCTGCTGCTCGGGACCGGGATCGGCAACAACGGCTGGCTCGCCGTCGCCTGGTGCCTGGCTCTGACGGCGCTGGGCCACCGCTGGTCGAAGCGGCTCTTCGACCGGGACCCCCGGTGAGCCGGCGGGCGGGATCCCGGACGCGGTGGCGGGTGCCGGCACGGCCCCGAGCCTGACCGCCCCGGAGAACCCGATCAAGATCGGGTGAACCGCGGAAGGGTCTCTAATCGTCCTATTCGGTATGAACGATGTGTTGATCCGCCCCCGAAGGGGTCGTTCCCGGGCCGCCGTCACCGCGGCGGCCCCGGCCTTCCGCCGCTCCATACGCGGGGCCGTCGCCCGGTGGGCCGGGTGACGGCCCGGCTGCCCGCGGGGCGGGCGAGGTTCGGAGCGATCGCCCTGGTCGTCGTCGCCGCGGTGGGGGCGGGCACCTGGTGGTGGCAGCCGTGGGCGGACGCCGCGCCGAAGGCCCTGGCCTTCACCACGGCGCCCGGCGGCACGGAGCGGGTCGGTGCCGGGGAGCACCTCTACCGGTACAAGGTGCGGGCGGAGAACGGGCTGAAGGTCACGCCCGCGCAGTTCGCCGCCGAGGTGGACGCCGTGCTCGGGGACACCCGGCGAGGCTGGGCCGCCGGCGGTGAGCGGTCCTTCCAGCGGGTGGACGCCGATCCGGTGGACTTCACCGTCTACCTGGCGACCCCGAAGTCCACCGACCGGATCTGCGGACAGTACGGCCTGGACACGGGCGGCTGGGTGAACTGCGCGGCGGGCAAGCAGGTCGTCATCAACCTCAAGCGCTGGCAGGACCTGTCGGAGTTCTACACCGGCAAGCCCGAGCTCTACCACGCGCTCGCCGTCAACCACGAGGTCGGTCACATCCTCGGCGAGGGCCATGTCGACTGCCCGGGCCAGGGTGCTCCGGCGCCGGTGATGATGCAGCAGATCAAGGGGCTGCACGGCTGTGTGCCGAACGGCACGCCGTACGCCGAGGACGGCACCCTGATCACCGGCCCGCCGGTGGTCGCCTCCACCGCGACGCCCGTGCCCTGAACCGCCCTGCCCGCGCCCTGAACTGCCCCGCCCTGACGTGTCCTGCCCTGCCCTGACGTGTCCTGACGTGTCCTGACGGCAGGGACGACCGCGCCGCGGCGACCCGGCCCCCGGCCGGTCAGCCCAGGGCGGCGGCCTTGCGCAGCAGCACCGAGCGCTCGCGGGTGTTGCGGCACATCCGGGCGGCGAGCTCCAGCTCCGACCGGGCCTCGGCGGTGCGGCCGAGCCGGGTGAGCAGTTCGCCGCGCACGCCCGGCAGCAGGTGGGAGCCGGACAGCCGGCCGGACGCGGCCAGCCCGTCGACGATCCGCAGGGCCTCCTCCGGTCCGGCGGCCATGGCGACGGCGACCGCCCGGTTGAGGTCGACCACGGGGGAGGGCGCGACCCGTCCGAGCGCCTCGTAGAGCAGCACGATGCGCGGCCAGTCCGTCTCCGCGACCGACGGGGCCCCGGCGTGGCAGGCGGCGATCGCCGCCTGGAGACCGTAGGGGCCCAGGCCGTGGCCGGTGGCGGTGGCCCGGTCGAGCGCGGCCAGTCCGCGCCGGATCGCCGAGCGGTCCCACCGGCGGCGGTCCTGGTCCTCCAGCAGGACCGGCTCGCCGTCCGGCCCGGTGCGCGCGGGGAAGCGGGCGGCGGTCAGCTCGAACAGGGCGAGCAGGCCGGACACCTCCGCTTCCCCGGGCAGCAGCGCGGCCAGGGTACGGGCCAGCCGGATCGCCTCGTAGGCGAGGTCGGTGCGCAGCAGCCGGTCCCCGCTGGTCGCCGTCGAACCCTCGGTGAAGAGCACGTAGAGCACGCTCAGCACCCCGCCGAGGCGCTCGCGCCGCTCCTCCGGCGGGGGCACCGCGAAGGGGACGCCGGCGGCGGCGACGGTCTTCTTGGCCCGGGTGATCCGGGCCTGGAGGGTGGGCACCGGCACCAGGAGGGCGCGGGCGATCTCCTCGCTGGACAGTCCGGCGACCACCCGGAGGGTCAGCGCCGCGCGGGCCTCGGGCGACAGCACGGGGTGGCAGGCGACGAACATCAGCGCGAGGACGTCGTCCTCGATCAGGTCCGGGTCCCACGGCAGGTCGTCCGGGTGGCCGGGGACGGGATCGGCGCCGGAGCTCGCCCCGCCCTCGGTCAGCCGGCCGGCCAGGGCCGCGTAGCGCTCGTCGAGGGCGGAGCGGCGGCGGTACCGGTCGATGGCGCGGCGCCGGCCGGTGGCGAGCAGCCAGCCGACCGGGTTGGCCGGCTCGCCGTCGCGCGCCCAGGCGACGAGGGCCTCGGCCACGGCCTCCTGGGCGACGTCCTCGGCGAGGTCGAAGTCGCCGGTGAAGCGGGTGAGGGCGCCGACGATCCGCGCCGACTCGATCCGCCACACGGCCTCGACGGCCCGCCGGGCGGCCTCGGTGCCCGGCGGGCCGTCGAGGTGCCCGGCGGACCCGCCGGTGCCGTCGGTCGGTCCGGTGCTCAGAGCTGGCCGGTCCGCTCGCGCCATTCCCGCTCCTGGATGATCCACTTGTTGTCCTGCGGGAACTCGTCGATGCCCGGCACCCGCCGGATCTCGATCTTCATCCCCGGGAGGGACGGCAGCCGCTTCGCCCAGGCGACCGCCTCGTCCTGCGAAGCCACGTCGAGGATGTAGAAGCCGCCGAACAGTTCCTTGGTCTCACCGTAGGGCCCGTCGGTGACAATCGGCGCCTCCCCGGTGAAGTCGACCACCACGCCCGTCGACGCGTCGTCGAGCCCCTCGGCGGCGATCAGCACCCCGGCCCGGATCAGCTCGTCGTTGTAGCGGCCCATGATGTCGAGGATCTCCTCGAAGGGCGTGTCCATCATCTTCTCGCGCGTCTCGTCGCTGCCACGCATGATCAACATGTACTTCGCCATGGCTGTTCTCCTTGGTACGGGATCGGTACGGGGTCGGTACGGGGAGTCGCTGTCCGACCCTCTCTACCCCAGGTCGAACGGGACGGCGCGGGATCGACACGACGGGGGGCGTCCGGAGCGAATTCTCTCCGGACGCCCCCTGACGCCTCCCGGCGCCTCCCGCGAGCCCGCGTGCGGCGCGATGCCCCCGCCGCACACCCGCCCGCTGAACGCCGCCCGCTGAACGCCCGCCGCTACACGCCCGCCCGGTCCACCGGAGGCACCGGCCGGACGACAGCGGCCGCGCCCCCGGAGCCGTCGGCGTCCAGGGCCCGGAGGATGTCCTCCACGCTCTGCTTGGCGTCGCCGAACAGCATCACGCTGTTCTCGCGGAAGAACAGCGGGTTCTGCACCCCGGCGTAGCCGGACGCCATCGACCGCTTGAACACGATCACTCGCTCCGCCTCCCACACCCGCAGCACCGGCATGCCCGCGATCGGACTGGCCGGATCGTCCATGGCCGCCGGGTTGACGGTGTCGTTGGCGCCGATGACCAGGACGACGGTGGTCGCGGCGAGGTCGTCGTTGATCTCGTCCATCTCCAGCACGATGTCGTACGGCACCTTCGCCTCCGCGAGCAGCACGTTCATGTGCCCGGGCAGCCGCCCGGCGACCGGGTGGACGCCGAAGCGGACCTCGACACCGCGCTCGCGCAGCCGCCGGGTGAGCTCCGCGACGGGGTGCTGCGCCTGCGCCACCGCCATGCCGTAGCCGGGCGTGATGACGACCGACTTGGCCTGCGCGAGCTGCCGCGCGGCCTCCTCGGCCCGGACCTCCCGGTGCTCGCCCTGCTCCTCGGCCCCGCCCGGGGCGGCCTCGATGCCGAAACCGCCCGCGATCACCGAGAGGAAGGAACGGTTCATCGCCCGGCACATGATGTAGGACAGATAGGCGCCGGAGGAGCCGACCAGCGCGCCGGTGACGATCAGCAGGTTGTTGTCGAGCAGGAAGCCGGCCGCCGCCGCGGCCCAGCCGGAGTAGCTGTTGAGCATGGAGACGACGACGGGCATGTCGCCGCCGCCGATCGAGGCGACCAGGTGCCAGCCCAGCGCCAGCGCCAGGACGGTGACCGCGATCACCGCCGCCAGGCCCGGGCTGACCGTGAACCAGACCGTCAGCCCCACGAACGCCGCCAGCGCACCGATGTTGAGCGCGTTCTTGCCGGGCAGCACCAGCGGCCGGGAGGCGATCCGGGCGGACAGTTTGAGGAAGGCCACGATCGACCCGGTGAAGGTGACCGCCCCGATGAAGATGCCGATGAACACCTCGGCGTGGTGGATGCCCAGCAGGTCCCCGGAGACGGCGGTCTGCGCCGCGCCGTGCGCCTCCACCTCCAGGTAGCTGTTCCAGCCGACCAGCACCGCGGCGAGGCCGACGAAGCTGTGCAGCACGGCGATGAGCTCCGGCATCTGCGTCATCTCGACCTGCCGGGCCCGCAACAGCCCGGCCGCTCCGCCCAGCGCCATGGCCAGGACGATCAGGGCGACCGCCCCGGCACTGATGCTCCTCGACGCGACCACCACGGTGGCGACCAGGGCGAGCGCCATCCCGGCGATGCCGTAGACGACCCCGGCGCGGGAGGTCCGGTGCTGGGACAGCCCGGCCAGGCTGAGGATGAACAACAGGGCGGCGACGAGATCCGCGGCGTGGGCCGCCGTCGTGGACGTCATCGGGCTCAGCGCCTTTCCGGGGACGAGGAGAACATGCTCAGCATGCGGCGGGTGACGGCGAAGCCGCCGAAGATGTTCACACTCGTCAGCAGGATCGCCACGAAGGAGAGCACGGTGACGGTCGCGCTCCCGTGCCCGATCTGGAGCAGGGCGCCGATCACCACGATCCCGGAGATCGCGTTGGTGACCGACATCAGCGGGGTGTGCAGGGCGTGGTGGACCTTGCCGATGACGTAGTAACCGATCACCACGGCGAGTGCGAACACCGTGAAGTTCTGGGCCAGTTGGGTCGGGGCGAAAGCGATCAGCAGGAACAGTGCGAGCATCCCGGCGCCGATCAGGCCGAACCGGGCCGCCGGGGTGAGCCGGGGCCGGGCCGGTTCCACGACCGCCGGCGTCACGGGCGTCGCGGCGGCCGCGGGCGCGGCCGACACGGCGACCGGCGGTGGCGGCCAGGTGACCTCGCCCGCCCGGACCACGGTCACCGCCCGCTGGACCACGTCCTCGAAGTCCAGCACCGGCTGCCCGTCCTTGCCCGGGGTCAGCAGCTTCAACAGGTTGACCAGGTTGGTGCCGAACAGCTGCGAGGCCTGGGCGGGCAGCCTGGCCGCGAGGTCGGTGTAGCCGATCAGCGTGACGCCGTTGCCGGTGACCACCGTCCGGCCCGCGACCGTGCCCTCGACGTTGCCGCCCTGCGCGGCGGCCATGTCGACCACGACGCTGCCCGGCTTCATCGCCGCCACGTCCTCGGCGGTGAGCAGCCGGGGGGCCGGCCGGCCGGGGATCAGCGCCGTGGTGATGACGATGTCCACGTCCTGGGCCTGCTCGTGGTAGAGCGCGGCCGCGGCCCGGTCGTAGTCGGCCGAAGTGGCCTTCGCGTAGCCGTCGGTGCTCGCCTCCTGCGCGACCCGCACCGGCAGGTACTCCCCGCCGAGGGACTTCACCTGGTCGGCGACCTCCGGCCGGGGGTCGGTCGCCCGGACGATCGCGCCCAGGCTGGAGGCGGCGCCGATCGCGGCGAGCCCGGCCACACCGGCACCGGCCACCAGGACCTTCGCCGGCGGGACCTTGCCCGCGGCCGTCACCTGGCCGGTGAAGAAGCGGCCGAACACGTGCGCCGCCTCGATCACCGCCCGGTACCCGGCGATGTTGGCCATCGAGCTGAGCACGTCCATCGACTGCGCGCGGGAGATCCGCGGCACCGCGTCCAGCGCCAGCGCGGTGACCGGGCGCGCGGACAGCGTCTCCAGCAGATCGGGCCGCTGCGCCGGGGCGAGCAGGCCGATCAGGGTCGCGCCGTCGCGCAGCCGGGCGACCTCGGCGGTCGACGGCGCGTTGACCTTCAGTACGACGTCGGCCGCCCAGGCGTCCCCGACGCCCGCTCCGGCATCGGTGTAGGCCTCGTCGGTGAAGCCGGAGGCGGTACCGGCCCCGGACTCGACCACGACCTCGTAGCCGAGGGCGAGGATCCCCCGCACCGTGGACGGTGTCGCGGCGACCCGGGTCTCCCCGGCGGTCGACTCGGCGACCACACCGATGCGCCGCGGGGGGTGGTGCGTGGCGTCCTGTGCAGACATCACTCGTGCCTCTCTCCTGGGAGGAGCCAATGACGGCGGGATCCGCGTCCGGGGGAGCGTCGCTCCCCTTGGAGGCAGGAACCTACCCGCCCTGACCCGCCGGGGCACCGGGGCGAGGCCGTGACGTGCTTCACCGATTCACCGGGCGGCGGGTCCGCTGCGCCGCCCGGGACGCCAGGGAGTGGCGGGTCGCGGTCAGAACCCCTGGGCGCGGGCTCCTTCGCGCAGCAGGGCGAAGGCGGTGGCGGTCTCGGCGACGGCCTGCGGGCCCGCCTCGGCGATGTCCTGTCCGGCGGCCAGCCTCTCCCAGGCGGTGCGGGCGAGCACCTGGCGGACGGCCACGTACTGGGCGGCGAACAGCCGGGCCGTGATGCCGCCCTGCGGGTCCAGGGCCTCGGCGAGCGCGTCCGCGTCGGCGTCGACGTAGTCCAGGAGCTGGGCGGACAGTTCCGGGGTCCCGTAGACGAGCCGGAGGAAGGCGAGCACCTCGGGGTCGTCGCTCAGTCCGGTCTGGGGCTCGTGCGCGGCCAGCCCGGCCAGGTGGTGGCGCTCCAGGGCGTCCAGCGGGGTGAGCCCGGCGGCGCGGTCGCGCACCACCCGGCCGGCCTCGCCCCGGTGGTCGGCGAAGCGGTGCAGGACCAGCTCCTCCTTGGTGGCGAAGTACCGGAACAGGGTGGGTTTGGAGACCTCGGCGGCGGCGGCGATCTCGGCCACCGAGACCTGGGCGAAGCCCCGGTCGAGGAAGAGGGCGATGGCGACATCGGCGATGGTCTGCCGGGTGCGCTGCTTCTTGAGGGTCCGCAGACCCGGTTCTGGTTCGCTCGGACTCATGCCAAGGATCATAACCCGGATAAATTCGTTACTGGGTTGTATTCGTTACCGAGTTGCTGTTTCATGGAGCCATCGACAACCGGAAGGGACGGGCACACACATGACGAACACGGCGAACGTGGCGACCATGACGAACGTGGTGATCGTGGGAGCGGGGCCGACCGGACTGACGCTGGCCTGCGGGCTGGCCCGGCAGGGCGTGGCGGTGCGGGTCCTGGAGCGGGCCACCGCCCACGCCGACGGCTCCCGCGGCAAGACGCTCAACCCCCGCAGCCTGGAGATCCTCGCGGACCTGGGCATCGCCGAGGAACTGGCCGCGCTGGGCCGCACCCACCTGCCGTTCCGCAAGTACTTCGAGGGCGCCTTCGTCAACGAGACCGAGCCGTTCGCCGGCGCCCGGCCCAGCGCCACCACCCCCTACCCGGCCAGCCGCTGGCTGCAGCAGCCGCAGCTGGAGGCGCTGCTGCGCGAGCGGCTCGCCGCCCTCGGGGTGGAGGTCGAGCTCGGCGCCGAACTGGTCGACGTCCGGCAGGACGCCGACGGGGCGGAGGCCGTGCTCGCGGACGGCCGGCGGATCGCCGCCGAGTACGTGGTCGCCTGCGACGGCGGCCGCTCGACGGTGCGCAAACTGCTCGGCATCCCCTTCGTGGGCGAGGGCGACCCGGAGCCGATGATGGTCTGCGGCGACGTCGTGGTCGAGGGCCTGGAGCCGGGCGCCTGGCACCAGTGGTTCGGGCCGAAGGGCGCCTTCATGCTCTGCCCGTTCGAGGGCAGCCCCCGCTGGCAGCTCCAGGCCAGCCCGGAGACCGCCGCGGACGGTTCGATCGTCCCGCCGTCGCTGGAGAGCTTCCAGCGGCTCGCGGTCGAGCACACCGGCCGCGAGGACATCCGGCTCGACGACGCCACCTGGCTGTCCACCTGGCGGGTCAACGTCCGGATGGCCGAGCGCTACCGCGAGGGCCGGGTCCTGCTGGCCGGGGACTGCGCCCACGTCCACCCCACGGCGGGCGGGCTCGGCATGAACACCGGCATCCAGGACGCCTGGAACCTCGCCTGGAAGCTCGGCCACGTGGTGCGCGGGCTCGCCGCGCCCGCCCTGCTGGACACCTACCAGGAGGAGCGGCTGCCGATCGCCGCGTGGACGCTCGACATCACCAGCGCCGGGATGGCGGCCGTGG
Organism: Kitasatospora purpeofusca; assembly: GCF_036010405.1. Classification (NCBI taxonomy): domain Bacteria; kingdom Bacillati; phylum Actinomycetota; class Actinomycetes; order Kitasatosporales; family Streptomycetaceae; genus Kitasatospora; species Kitasatospora purpeofusca. Next base: position 9,259,115 of record NZ_CP108561.1, read on the forward strand.
TGGCGGGGATCGACACCCCCGGCATCGGGGTCGAGGCCGGCGGGGTCGGCGACTTCACCGGCCTGTCCCTCGGCTACCGGTGGAGCAGCCTCGCCGTCGGAGGTGCCCCGGCCGAGGGCGACGCGGAGGCGCAGCTCCGCGCCGGGGACCGGGCGCCCGACGGCCCCTGCCCGGGTCCGGACGGCGCTCCGGGGCGGCTCTTCGAACGGTTCGCCGGCGACGACTTCACCCTGCTCGGCCTCGGCGCGGGCGCCCGCCCCGACCTCGCCGGACTGCCCGGCCACGTCCGGCCGGTGCGGGTCGAGGACCGGGACGGCGAGGTCCGCCGGGCCTACGGTGTGACCGGCGAGGCCCTCGTCCTGGTCCGGCCGGACAACCACATCGCGCTGGTCACCGCGGCCGCCGAGCCCGGCCCGGTGCACGCCTACCTGGCGCGCCTCGGTGCCACCAGGTGATCAGGGCCTCGGTGCCGGTGCCGGTGCCGGTGCCGGTGCCCGTGCGGGTGGCGCGGTCAGGGGCGGGGGCGGACGGCCAGGCCCGGGCGGCGGCGGTGCACCGTCAGGTAGACGACGCCCTCCGCCCCCGCCGCCACCGCGCGCTCGGCACCGTGCGGCAGCAGCCGCAGCGCGCCCGGCTCCAGCGCGTGCTCGACACCCGCGCAGCGCAGGGTGCCCCGGCCGGCGAGGCCCAGGACCAGCACGTCCAGGTCGGGTTCCACATGGCCGGCGACGGTCGCCCCGGGGCGCAACCGCACCACGTTGGCGTCCAGTTGGCGCTCGGTGCCGGTCAGTCGCCACAGTGCCCCGGCGGCGTCGGCGCCGGCCTCCCGCAGCAGCGCCTCGACCGCCACGCCGTCGCCGGACACGTCCGGCCCGGGTGTCCCGTCCGGCTCGTGGGACCTGTCCGACCTGTCCGACCTGTCCGGCTCGGTCGGCTCGGTCGGTTTGTGCGAATCCGTCATACCGGACATCCTCCCACCGCGCGGCCGCCCCGCCCGGTCCGGGCCCGTCAGTCGACGGTCCCGCCCGTGTTGCGGATCAGCTGCCGGAGCACCTTCAGCGCGGTGACGTAGTCCGCGTCGTCGATGCCCGCGTGGATCGCGGCGCGGATCGCGGGGGCGTTGCGGGCGAGGTCGACCCGGGCCTGCTCGCCCTCCTCGGTCAGCCACAGCCGCTGGTCGGCGTCCCGGGTCAGCCAGCCGCGCTCCACCAGTACGACGGCCTCCGCCGTCAGGTCGTCCTCGGGCCGGAGGTAGGAGGCCATCGCCGCCCGGAGCTCGGGCACGGTCAGGCCCGCTCCGTCCGGCGAGATGTCGTTCTTCGACAGATTGCGCAGCAGCCAGAACTGCGGCTGGGTGTAGCCCTTCTCGGCCTGCCGGGCCCGGGTGAACGCGATCAGGGCCTCGTAGGCGACACCGGTCCAGTAGGCGGCGGGCTGGCCGGCGAGTTCTGCGTCGGAGATCTGCTGGGTCGACACGGGGGTCCCCTCCTGGTGTCTCGGGTGTGCGGCCCGCACGCGGTGCGGTCGTACGAGAACCGTAGGACTTGAAGTGCGGTTGAAGGCAAGGGAGAAGGGCCCGGCCGGGGCGTCGCCCCGCCCGACGCCCCTGCTGCCCCGGAGGTCGGCCGTCAGCCCCTGGCGGCCTGCTCGGCCAGGGTCACCGGCAGCCCGGCCTCGATCCGCCGCAGCAGCCGGCCGCCGTGGACACCGGGGGTGTCGAAGCCCCGCCACTCGTCCGGGTCGGTGTCGGACGCCGTCCGCAGCACCTCGGGGACCAGCACCGTCTCCGGGCGGACGGGCACGGCGTCGGGGGAGGGCGCGAGGTAGGGCGGGCGGAGTATCGGCCCGAAGAACTCGCCGCCGACGAGGTCCGGCTCGAACTCGGCGGACAGCACGGTGACCCCGGTCCTGAGGTCCCCGTGGATCATCACCAGCTTGTCCGTCATATGGCCGACGAAGGCCCCGACGTGGACGTCCCCGCCGACGATCAGCTTGGCGTCGCCCTCCAGGAAGACGGCGGCCGCCCGGAGGTCGCCGAGGACGACCAGCGCGGGGCAGCCGTCGTCGGTGTTGAGCACCGCGCCGTCCACCAGCAGGTCGCCGTCGACGATGAAGCCGGTGCCGTCGGGCTCGGTGGCGTCGAGGTCGAGGTGGCCGTCGATCGTCAGGGCGCCGGTGTGGACGTCGTACTGCTCCTCGTAGAGGTTCTCGTAGGAGTCGGAGGGCAGGCGGCGCTGCTCGAAGAGCGCCACGGCCCGGTCCCAACTGTGCGGGGTGGTGGTGATGTTCATGGGCGGAACTGTGCCACGCGGCACTGACGGCGACCGTCGCGGGACGGGTGGCCGCCGACCCGCCGGCGCACATTCCGAGGATGTCTCCCCGCAACTGCTTGTCCGGCGGGGCGCCGCCCGACGCAGCCCCGTTGCCTCCGCCGCCGTTCTGCCCGAACGGACCTTCCCTCCCGCGGGCGCGTCTGGCAGCATCGTCCGTTATTCGGTGAGCGGGGGCCGGTGACCGGTGGGCCGGGCGCTCCGGGTACTCCGGTGCTCCGGGTGCCCGTCGGGGGAGGGGCAGCATGCTGACGTACCGCGAGCGCGGTCGCCGCGAGGACGAGCACCGGCCCGCGCCCTGGGTGCGGACCCGGCTGCGCTCGGCGCGTACGGCCGCCGCGCTCACCGCCGTCCTCGCCTTCGTCACCGTCCTCACCGTCACCGCGCTGCCCCGGGCCACCGACCGGGGCGCGAACAGCGCGCTGGCCGCCTTCGCCCAGGACCGCGGCGTCAAGGCGACCAGCCTCCACCTCACCGCCCGCCCGCGCCCCGACACCCCCGCCGCCGAGCTCGACTCGGCCCGCGACCGGCTGGTCGGACAGATCATCCGGGACCTCCCGCTCACCCGCGACGGCGAGCACCACGGCACCCGCGCCCTCACGGACCGGGCCATGCTCAACGACGGCTACGACCGCCCCGGCGGCATGGCCCCGCAACTCCACCTGCTCTACCTCCAGGGGCTCGCCGGACACGCGACCCTGACCGACGGCGCCTGGCCCGGACCGGCCGCCCCCGGCGAACCGCTGCCGATCGCCGTCAGCCGGCGGGCTGCCGACACCATCGGCCTCCGGGTCGGCGACACCGTCGACAGCGGACCCGCCGCCCGCGCCAGGATCGTCGGCCTCTACCGCGCCGACGATCCCCACGACCGCTACTGGCAGGAACTGCCCTGCCCCGAACGCGCCTGCCTGAAGACCCTCGACGGCGGCGGTGTCCGATGGGAGACCGCCGGATTCGCCGCCGGCGACAGCCGCCCGGCCCTGCTCGCCTGGGGCGGGGGCGGCGAGGACTTCTGGCGGCTGCCCGTCGACCCGCACGCCCTGCGCGCCGACCGGCTCGCCGCCCTCCGCTCCGGCGCCGCCTCCTACCTGGCCGGGCCCGGCGCCGTCCTGGCCGCCGAGGTGACCGGACGGCCCGACCTCACCCTCGGCACCCTGCTGCCCGAGGTCCTCGCCGAGGCCACCGCCCGCCACCGGGCCACCGCCCCGCTCGCCGCGATCGGTCCCGCCGGCGTCGCGGGCGTCGCCGCCGTGGTGCTCTGCCTGGCCGCCGCCCTCGCCGCCGACCGGCGGACCGCCGAACTGCGGCTGCTCCAGGCCCGCGGTGGTTCACGCGCCGGGATCCTGCTGCGCCTGCTCGGCGAGAGCGCGGTGACCGTCCTGCCGGCAGCCGGGGCTGCCACCGCCCTCGCGCTCGTCCTGCTGCCCACCCCCCGCTGGACCGCCGCCGTCCTCGCCGCAGTGGCCGCGACACTGCTCGCCGTCCTGGCCCTCCCGGTCCGCGCCGCCGCCCTGCTCTCCCGCCCCCCGGGCACCGGCGGCCCTCCCGACGGTGCCCGGGCGTCCGGGCGGCGCCGGGCGGTCGGCGAACTCCTCGTCCTCGCCGTCACCGGCGCGGCCGTCGCCGAGGTCCGCCGCCGGGGCGCCGCCCCGCCGGCGAGCGGGCCGGATCCACTGCTGGTCACCGCCCCGCTGCTGGTCGCGCTCAGCGGCGGTCTGCTGCTCGCCCGGATCCAGCCGCCCGTCGTCGGCCGGCTCGCCGCCCTCGCCCGGCGCGGCCGCGGCCCGATCGCCTTCCTCGGCCTCGCCCGCAGCGCCCGCGACTCCAGCGGTCGCCACCGCCCCGCCGTTCTGCCGGCGCTCGCCCTGCTGCTCGCCGTCACCACCGCCGGCTTCGGCGCGACCCTCCTCGACACCGTCGACGGCGCCCGGCTGCGTGCGGCCCGCACGGCGGTCGGCGGCGACGCCGCGGTACTGGTCCCGCAGGACGCGCCGCTGCCCGAGGCCTTCGTCACGGCCGCCGACGCGCTCCCGGGCGTCCGCGCCTCGACCGGCGTCCGGATCGAGCGGCAGACCTACCTCCTCGGTGCCGGCCGGCTCGCCGTACAGGTCACCCTCGTCGTCGTCGAGCCCCGGGCCTACGCGGAGATCGCCCGTACCGTCGGGGCCGGCGCGTTCGACCCTGCCCTCCTGAACGACGCTGCCGTCCTGGCCGATCCCGCCGTCCTGGTCGACGCCGCGCCGTCCGACACCGCGCCGTCCACCGTCGCCCCGTCCGACGCGCCGGTGCCCGCCCTGGTCAGCCCCGGCCTCGCCGCACAACTCACCCCCGGCCCGCAGCGGCTGCGGACACCCGGCGGCGAACTGCTCGCCACCGTCGTCGGCACCACCCCCGCCACCCCCGCCCTCCCCGAGGCCGTCCGCGAGTTCGTCGTCGTGCCGGTCGGCGCCGCCGCCGCCCGCCTGCCCGAACTCGCCCGGCCCGACAACTGGTTCGCCGTCGGCGACATCGACGGCGACCGGCTGCGCCCGCTCTTCGCGGCACGCGGCCTGGCCGACGCGTCGGGCCTGGCCGGGCTGCTCCGCGAGGAGGCCCGGGAGGTGAGCGAGGAGCCCGGCGGCATCCCCGACGGCTACCTCGTACGCACCGCCCGCGAGACCGCCGCCGCCCTGGCCGCCGACCCGCTCCAGCACTCCACCGTCCGGCTCTTCCGGTCCGCGGCCGTCGCCGGCGTCGCCTTCGCCCTGCTCGCCGTCCTGCTCACCGTCCTGCGGGCCTCGCCCGACCGCGCGGCGGTGCTCGCCCGGCTGCGCACCATGGGGCTCCGCCCCCGGGAGGGGCTGGCGCTGATCGTCGCGGAGACCGTGCCGCAGACGCTGGCCGCGGTGGCCGGCGGTGCCGTGGTCGCGGCGGGGGCCGTCGCCCTGCTCGGACCGGCCTTCGACCTGTCGCTGCTGGTCGGCGCGCCGGTGGGGGACCGGCTGGTGCCCCGCGTCCTGCCGGTGCTGCTGCCGACGGCCGGCGTGGCGCTGCTCGTCTGCGCCGCGGTGGTGCTGGAGGCGGCCGTCTCCGGCCGACGGCAGATCGCCACCGAACTCCGGGCGGGCGACCGGCGGTGACCCCGGCCGTTCCGGGTCCACCGCCGGTCGCGCCGAGGATCTACAGGGGCTGTGGCTTGATCATCGCGAACGGCGCACCCTGCGGGTCGGTGACCACCGTCATCCGGCCCGCCATCATGTCGAACGGCGGGGCCAGGACGGTGCCGCCGGCCTTGACCAGCGCGTCCACCGTGGAGTCCACGTCGTCCACCGCGAAGTAGGTCAGCCAGTGCGGCGGCGTACCGGGCGGGTCGCCGGCGAGCAGGGTCACCCCGCCGACCGCCCGGCCCCCGACCCGCAGCTCCCAGTAGGAGTCGGCGCCGTCCAGCGGTTCGATCTCGATCCCGAAGGCCGCGCCGTAGAACGCGGTGGCGGCCGGCACGTCGTTGGTGTGGAGCTCGTTCCAGGTCAGCGCACCGGCCTCGTTGACCACCTGGGCGCCGAAGAACTCGCCCGGCTGCCAGACGCCGAACACCGCGCCCTGCGGGTCGGCCGCCACCAGCATCCGGCCCAGGGCGCCGACGTCCATCACCGGGGCCAGCAGGGTGCCGCCGGCGGCGACGATCGCGTCCTGGGTGGCCTGCGCGTCGGTGCTGGCGAGGTAGCCGGTCCAGACGGTCGGCGGTTCCGGCGCGCCGTCGGGGCTCATCGTCGGGCCGATGCCGGCCACGGCCCGGCCGTTGAGCTCGCAGACCGCGTACCCGCCGAACTCCGCGGGCCCGGGCGTGCCCTGCCAGCCGAACAGGTCGCGGTAGAAGTCCAGCGCGGCCTGCTGGTCCTTCGCCATCAGGTCGACCCAGCACGGGGTGCCGGTCGGGTAAGGAGTGGTGACTTCGGGCATTCTCGCTCCTCCTCGTGGGATCCCCCGCCGGTCACCCTCTCCTCGGGAGTTCCGATCCGGCGTTCGACACGCCGCCCCGTCCGCCGCCCCGCCCCGCCCGCCGCCCGCCCGCCGCCCGACCGACCGACGGCCGGGCGGCGGACGGGCCCGAGTGCTCCGTCAGTGGATGGCCGTCCCGCACACCGAGCCCGGCAGCGGCTGGAAGCCGTGGCTGCGGACGGTGGTCAGGACGTGCCCGCAGATCCACCCGGTGGGGCCGAACACGGCGCGCAGCGCGGCGCCGTTGGCGTTCTGCGCGGTCCACTCGCTCTGGCGGACGACATTGGACACGATCCGGCCGAACGGTGTCGCCGCGAACTGCGGGTTGATGGCGTGCGTGGTGGTGTTGACCGCGGCGACCCCGTTGATGCCGCGCGGGGTGAGCGGGCCGGGCTCGTCGCCGGGGGTGGTGTGACCGCCGTACGCCTGGCCGACGTAGCGGCCGACGGAGTACGGCACCAGGGCGTCGGGGTCCTGGAGGACCGGGTCGGTGCCCTGGTTCTCGCGGGCCACGACGCCGACGCAGGAGTGGTCGGTCACCGGGTCCTGGGCGACCACCCGGGCGTAGTCGATCTTCTCCAGGAAGTAGGAGGTCGCGTCCAGCCCCGAACCGTGCACGCCGTCGCGGTCCACCGTGACGTTGCCGCTGACGACCGGGTGGATGACCGCATCGGGCAGCACGGGGCTGATCTGGCGCCAGTTGGTGGTCCGGCAGGAGTAGATCGAGGCCAGCTGGGCGGTCGTCAGCGAGGCCGGGGCATTGCCGCCGGCGGGGGCCGCCCAGCTGACGGCGTCCTTGGCCATCCCGATGAAGAGCAGGTAGGCGGGGTCGGCGGGCCTCGGCGGCCGGACGGCCCGGGCGTAGTTGACGGTCGTCGAGCCGAAGATGTCCATGGCGATCACGCCGGCGTCCGTGCTGAACGGCCGGTAGATGAGGGACGACCCGTACTTGGGCACGATCGGGCTCTGCCCGGCCGAGTCCCAGCCGGTCAGCCGGGGCGAGGTGGTGTCGCCGCCGGCGGCCAGGACGGCGTTGTAGTCGGTGGAGAACTGGTCCAGCAGGCTCTGGGTCGCCTGGCCGCCGACGCCGACGAGGTCCTGGGCGGCCGGGAGGCCGAGCGGGTCGGCGGGCGCGGGGGCGGTGGTGCCGAGAACGAGGGCGGCGGCCAGCGCGAAGGCCGGGGCGAGGCGGCGGCCGAGCCGGGCGGTGCGGCGGCTGTGCCCGGTGAGGTGGTCAAGCATGGGTGAACTGCCCTTCGGACGTGCGGCGTCGGGATCCCGGCGTATCCTCGGCCGCCCGCCCGGCCGGGGGAAGCCCCCGTTCCGGGGGTGCGGCGGTCCGCCGGGGTGCGGCGCCGCAGGTCACCCGGGCCCGGTGGCCGGCCGCGACGGCGAATGTACTTCCACCGGCTTTCCACCGGCCTTCTGCCGGACGCCCACCGGCCGCCCTGCTCAGCCGCCGGACCTCCCGAGCCGTGCCTCGGCGGCGTCGAGGAGGAGGTCGAGCGCGTGGGGGTAGGCGCTGCGGTTCATGTCGGCGGTCAGCAGGTGCGCGGTGGCCGCGATGTGCGGGTGGGTCGTGGCGTCGAGGCGCGCGTAGGAAGCCTGCCAGACCTGGTAGTCGGCGCTCAGTGCGGCCGAGGGCAGGGCGAGGGCGGCGGCGTCCAGGACGGCGAAGCCGAGGCTCTGGTCGACGAAGGCGTGGTAGATGCGGACGGCCTCGGGGTCCGGGAAGCCGGCGTTGCGCAGTATGCCGAGGATGTTCTCGACGGCGGTGATCTCGTTGGCCCGGCCGGTGGTGCGGTGGGCGGCGAGCAGGGCGGCCTGGGGGTGGGCCTGGTAGGCGGCGTGGATCCGCAGGCCGATGGCGCGCAGATCGGCCCGCCATTCGCCGGTGGGCCGCCAGCCGTGCTGGGCGCGGCCGATGAGCTCGTCGGCGATGGCGATCAGCAGGTCGTCGGTGCTGTGGAAGTAGCGGTACACCGCGCTCGGGTCGGCGCCGAGCGCGGCCCCGAGCCGCCGGACGGTGAGCGCCTCGGCGCCGTGCAGGCCGACCAGCCGCAGCGCGGTGTCGACGATCAGCTCGGAGGACAGGACGACGCCCTGTTTGGTGGGCCGGCGGCGCTTCCGCTCGGGCTCGGGAACCACACGTTCGGTCATGCCCGCCAGAGTATGTCAACGGCATTGACGTAGGGAGGGGGAACGCGTGGATCGCGCGGATCTACTCCGCTCGCCGTACCGGGAGGCTGCGCGGGCCGCGCACCAGGAGGCCCGGCCGGTACGGCAGGGCTGCGGGGTCGGCGGCGAGGGACAGCGCGGGCAGGGCGTCGAACAGTCGGGGCAGGGCGATCGTCGCCTCCAGTCGGGCCAGTCGGGCCCCGAGGCAGATGTGCGGGCCGTGCCCGAAGGCCACGTGCGGCAGGGCGCGGCCGTCACCGGGGGCGAACCGGTCGGGCCGGAAGGCGTCCGGGTCGGGGAAGACCTCCGGGTCGCGGTTGGCGGCCGCCAGGACGACCAGGACGGAGGAGTCCGCAGGGACGACCGTTCCGGAGCCGAGGTCGACCTCCTCGCTGGTGCGCCGCCAGGTCGTGCCCTCCAGCGGGCTGGCGTGGCGCAGTGTCTCCTCGACCACCGCGCCCCACCGGGGCTCGCCCTCCCGCCGGGCCGCGGCCAGCTCGCCGGGGTGGCCGAGCAGCAGCAGCGAGGCGGAGGCGAGCAGGTTCATGGTCGTCTCGTAGCCGGCGAAGAGCAGCAGGAACGCCATCGCCAGCAGTTCGGTGTCGTCCAGCGCCTCGGCGTCCTCGTCGGCGGCGAGCAGGCTGAACAGGTCCTCGCCGGGCTGCTCGCGCTTGACCGCGATGAGCCCGGTGAAGTACCGGTGCAGGCTCTGCCAGGCGTCGTCGATCTCGCCGGGGGCGAGGGCGCCGGCGGGGGAGCCGACCCGGTAGGTCCAGGTGCGCAGGTCCGCCCGGTCCTCCTCGGGCACGCCGAGGATCTCGCCGATCACCAGGACGGGCAGCGGGAAGGCGAAGTCGTCGACGAGGTCGGCGGTCCCTTCGCGGCCGAGGCGCTCCGCGAGCCCGCCGAGCACCTCCTCGGTGAGCCGGGCTATCCGCTCGCCCAGGGCGTCCACCCGGCGGGGCGTGAAGGCCACCGAGGCCAGCCGGCGCAGGCGGCGGTGCTCGCCGCCGTCGGTGTTGAGCATGTGGCGCTCCAGCACGGACCGCGCCCCGGCCGCCGGTCCCACCCGGGCGGACCCGCCGGCCCGCGGCGCCGGGACGTTGGAGAACCGGGGGTCGGCCAGCACCGCCCGGGCCTGGCGGTAGCCGGTCACCAGCCAGGCCGAGGTGCCGTTGGACAGGTCCACCCGGGCCGCCGGGCCCTGCGCGCGCAGCCCGGCGTAGTACGGGTAGGGGTCGCGGGCGAACGCGGCGTCGGCGGGGTTCAGAACTGTGGTCACCGGGTCATTCTCGCCGGGGCCGTCCGGGCGGCCGACAGGGCCCCCGGCCCGGACGGATCCGGGCCGGGGGAGCGGGGCGCGGCCGCCCCCGCGCGTCACCGTCGCGGGGTCACGTCCGGACGGGGTCACGTCCGGACGGGGCGGAAGACCCGCTCCGGCCAGTCGCCGTCCGGGACTGTCCGGTCGAGCGCCGCGCCGATCACCCGTTCCTCGTACCGGAAGTGCGACTCCATGATCGCCGCCAGCCCGTCGAGTTCGCGCCCGATCGCCTCGTCCGGGCCCCGGCCATCGCCGGTGGCGGCCTGCCGGGCGAGTTCGGCGACCCGGGTCAGGATCGAGGAGATCAGTTCATGGTCCTCGACCAGCTTCGCGACCGTCCCCGCCAGATCGGGCCGCTCGCGCACCAACTGCGCGAACAGTCCGTCGTCCTCGCCCCGGTGGTGGGTCTCCAGGGCGCTGCAGAAGGCCAGACAGTGGGCGGCGAGCGTCCCGCCCCCGCCCGTGCGCCGTTGCCCCGCACCGGACTTGAGGTCGTTCTTGAGGTCGTTGATCAGGCGACGCAGTTCGTCGTGTGCCAGCGAGAGCTGCCGGCCGAGGGCGGCCGTACGGCCGCCGTCCTGGGAAGCCACGTTCGGGCCGTCCCTTCGGTTGTCGCACCTCCATGCCTGACGCAGTCCGTCACCGGCACGCGATGCCGCCGCGATCCGATCACACCTTCGTCCGCCCGGGCAAGCGCCGGGCCGGGTGCCCCGGGTGCGTTCATCGCAAGCCATTGCAACGATCCGTGAAATCGTCGTTGCATTGAGCGCCTATCCATTGCAATGAAAGAGTCAGAAATCCCTCTATTTAGCCGCTTTGATCGCCCATTAATCGTTGACCGAAAACTGAACGCAATGTAGCTTCGTTGTTGTTCATAGAAACGCGAACGGCCGTGAAGGTCGTTCGGGCAGCACGGGACCCAGAAGAGAGGCACCACCATGTCCGTCGACACCACCGCCCAGGACGCGTCCACCCCGCCGTCGGCGGCCGCCGGGCCGGAGCGGCCCGAACTGCGGGCGGCCGCCCAGGCGTTCGTCGACGCCGGGTTCGCCGGGATCCAGCTGCGGGTGCACGACGAGCGGGGCGCCTGGGTCGGCGCCGCCGGGGCGCGGGAGCTGGGAGGGGATGAACTGCCGCCGCTGGAAGGGCGGTTCTGGATCGGCAGCAGCACCAAGACCTTCGTCGCGGCGCTGGTCCTGCGGCTGGTCGCGGACGGCGCGATCGGGTTGGACACCCCGGTGGCCGAGTACCTGCCGGAACTCGGCCTGGACGGGCGGATCACCGTGCGGATGCTGCTCCAGCACACCAGCGGGCTGTACAACTACACCGGCGAGCTCGACGCCGACGGGAACTTCGTGCCGGGGCTCCCCTCGGTCGGCGGGCCCTGGGTGGAGAACCGGTTCCACAACTACCGGACGGAGGAGCTGGTTCGGTACGCGCTCGCCAGGCCGGCCCGCTTCGAGCCGGGCACGGACCAGAACTACTCCAACACCAACTACACCGTGGCCGTGCTGCTGGTCGAGGCGGTCGGCGGCCTCCCGTACGCCGAGGCGATGCGCCGACACGTCCTGGAGCCGCTCGGGCTGCGGGACACCGTGGTGCCGGGCGACTCCCCGGAGCTGCCCGAGCCGCACGCGCACGGCTACGCCCGCTACCAGGACGGCGAGGAGTGGAAGGTCGTCGACGTGACCCGGCAGAACAGCTCGCTGCTGACCGGCGCCGGCGACATGGTCTCCACCACCCAGGACCTCCACACCTTCTTCTCCGCGCTGCTGGGCGGCCGGCTGCTCCCGGCCCCGCTGCTGGAGGAGATGCGCACGCCGCACGGGATGCTCGGCTACGGCCTCGGGCTGTTCGTGCAGGACCTCGGCCCGGAGCACGGCACCATCGTCCACCACAACGGCGGTGCCCCGGGCGGCTACGGGGCGCTGATGATCGCCTCCCCGGACGGCAGCCGGACCCTCGCGGCGGGGCTGACCACGGGCGACGCCGAGATGGACCCGGCGCAGGTGTTCCCGGGGGCGCTGGACGCGCTGATCACGGCCGTCTTCCGGGACGGCCACGGGCGGTGACCCGGCCGCGCCCGCTGTCGGCGGGGTGGTTCACCGGACGGCGCTCGTCCGGTGAACCACCGATTCTTCAGGCTGGTGTGACGGTGTGTCAGCTCAGCGGGCGGCAGAGCACCGCGTCCGGGACGCCGCGGTGCAGCCACTTCCAGGTGTAGGCGACGCCGGCGAGGTACTCGTTGTCGCCGCACTGCCCCTTGTAGTAGCCGGGGGCCCAGTCGCTGCCGGACGAGCCGCCGGTGGCGGGGCGGTTGTCGCCGTGGTCGAACCACAGGGTCCGGGTGGCGGCCGGCAGGGCGGTGGTCGCGGGCGCGCAGAGCAGTGCGGACATCGCGTTGGAGTTCACGCTGTAGCCGACGGCGAAGGTGCCGTCCGGGCACTGGAGCTTGTTGTAGCCGGAGGCCCAGTCGCCGTGGGTCACATAGCGCTCGTCGGTGACGGTGGTCCAGTCGCCGCCGCCGGTCGCGGGCTGCCCGGCGTCGGTGCACAGACCCCGGCCGTCACTGCGGGCGAGGCCCACCAGCCGCTGGCCGTCGGGGCAGTTGCCCTTGCGGTTGCCCGGGCTCCAGTCCGGCCGGGCGAGCATCCGCCGGGAGAGGTCGAGGTCGGCGTGGTCGAGGTCGAGCAGGCCCCAGTGCGGGGCGGGGGCGACCTGGCCGGTGTACGAGGGCGCGGCGATCAGCCGGTTCCAGTACGGTGCGCGCCAGTCGCCCTGGTCCTCCAGGCTGAGCGGGCGGCCGGCGGTGTCGAAGTCGAGCAGTGCCCAACTGTCGTTCGGAACACCGTTGGTGTGCCAGCCGACCAGCGGCCAGACGGCGAAGTCGGTGTCGTTCGCGGCCAGGATCCGGGTGAAGTTGTCGAACCAGGCCTGCTCCTTGGCGTCGGTCGATCCCCGGCCGCCGGCGCCGAACTCACTGATCCACACCGGTGCGGTGAAGTGCTGGCCGGACCGGGTGACGAACAGGGCCTCGTCGTCGACGACCTGCGCCAGCTGCGCCGGGGTGAAGTCCTGGTAGCGGGGGTCGCCCGTGGAGCCGGCGGAGCCGCTCGCCGCGCCCGTGTTCGCCGGGCCGGTGTAGCCGTAGAAGTGCGCCGAGTAGACCAGCTTGCCCGAGTCGATCAGGGCGTTGGAGAGGTTGCGGACCGGGGTCAGCTGCGGCCGGCCGTGGCTGAACACGGCGGCCGGTATCCCGTACCAGTTGATGCCCTCCATGACGACGAGCAGGTCGGGGTCGGTCTGCAGGATCCGGTTCCCGGCCTCCTCGAAGGCGGCGTACTGGTCGTGGCTGTCGCCCAGGCCCCAGTTGGGGTCGTCCCAGGTGTCGCGGCGGACCTCGTTGCGCAGGTCGGCGCCGACCACGCGCTTGTTGTCCTTGTACCGGCCGGCCAGGAAGACCCAGTCGTCGATCCACTGCTGGGTGGACTGGCCGCTGTTCCAGCGCTCGTTGCCGTCCAGGCCGCAGCAGAACCGGTAGCTGGTGGTGTGGTTGTTGAGGATCACCGCGAAGCCGTCGGCGGTCAGCGCCGACACGACCGCGTCGAACACCTGGAGCGGGGTCTTCCCGCGCAGCTGCGGGTTGGCCGCGACGGCGACGTCCGGCACCGTGCTCGGGTCGTGCAGGAGGGCGTTGGCGAAGGGCAGCCGGACGCTGTTGATGCCGAGGCGGTGGAAGCCGCCCAGGATGTCGGCGATCGGGGCCCGGTCCAGGCCGAGCGGCAGGTTGTAGGAGACCTGTCCGGCCTGGTTGTTGGCCGGGTCGGTGGTCGACCCGCTGCCCTGCCAGGTGCCCTGGGCGCCGGCCCAGTTGCCGGACCTGAGCTTGAAGCGGGCGCCGGAGGCGTCGACGATGTAGCGGCCCCGGGTGCTGAGCGGGCCGGTCCAGGAGGCGGCCAGGGCCGGCCCGTCGAGGACCGCCGGGGCCGCCCCGGCCGCACCGGAGGCAGTGGTTCCGACGGTTCCGGAGGTTCCGGCGGCTCCGGCGGTGGTGCCGGTGCCCGCCGTCACGGCGACGCAGGCGAGCAGGGCGGCCCCCGCCGCCAGCGCGCGGCGCGCGAATGTGTTCATGGTCATCCCGGTGGGTGAGGGTTGGTCTGGCATGGATGTGACAACCGCAGGTGTGACAACCATTCATGCCCCGTCCGCCCGGCCGGGACTCCGCAGTGGCCCGGCGCGGCGGACGGTGGGTGCGGGCGCCGGGAGGCGGACGGCCGCCCGGGCGGGCCCGTACCGATGGCCGCGCCGGAGGTTAGCAGCGGCGGCGAGGATGTATGGACAACTCCCGGTGGCGGAAACCGAGCTGTCGGGCGAACTGCGCACGGTGGTCGGTGCGTGTACGGCCGGTGGTGGGCGGGAGAGGGTGAACGGCGGGCGGTGCGAGGGGTCGGGGCCGGGGCCGGTGCGGATCTTCTCAGCGCCCGTCACGCGGACTACGGTGAGGCCGTGGCGGACACCTGGGGAGAATCCGGGCGTCGACGGCACCCCCGACCCGACCGGACCTCGCAGAACGGAACCACCACCATGCCCGACCAGGACCAGCAGCCCGTCGTCTGGGCCCCCGGCACCCACGAGCTGGGGGAGGGCGCCCGGTGGGTGGACGGCCGGCTGGTCTTCACCGACATCCTCGCCGGCCGGCTCCTGGAGGTCTCCGGCACCGCGCCCGGCACACCGCGCGAACTCCTCCGCCTGGACGTGCCGTTGGGAGCGGTGGCACCGGTCGAGGGCCGCCCCGGGTCCTGGATCGCCGCGGCGGGCACCGGCATCGCCCTCCTCGGCCCGGACGGCTCCGCCGAGTGGCTGGCCCGCCCGGAGGAGAATGCCGCGGTTCCCGTGCGGATGAACGACGGCGTCTGCGACCCGCAGGGCCGCTTCTGGGCCGGCAGCATGGCGTACGACGAGACCCCGGGCGCGGGTTCGCTCTACCGCACCGACCACGACGGCACCGTCCACCGCGTCCTCACCGGACTGACCATCGTCAACGGCCCCGCCTTCAGCGCCGACGGCCGACTGCTCCACGTCGCCGACAGCACCGCGGGCGTCATCCACCGGTGCACCCTCGACGCCGACGGCAACCCGCTGGACATGGTGGAGTTCGCCCGGATCACGGACGGCGGATCCCCCGACGGCATGACCGTCGACACCGAGGGCCGGCTCTGGGTGGCGATCTGGGGGAGCGGCGCCGTCCACCGCTACGAGCCCGACGGCACCCTCTCGGCCGTCGTCCCCCTGCCGGCGCCGCAACCCACCTCCGTCTGCCTCCCGCCGACCGGCGGCCGCCTGCTCGTCACCACCGCCCGGCTGGGCCTCCCCGACGCACCGGCCCCGTCCGGCGCCGTGCTCGCCGTCCCCGTCGACGCCGCCGCCCCGGCCGCCGTCGGCTACCGCGCCCGCTGACACCCGGCCGAGGCCGGGCCGGCGGCCGGCCTCGGCTGTCGGTGCCCCGTCCTAGGCTGCGGCCATGAGCATGATCGGGAGGTATCTCCGGCTGAGCGCCGGAGAGTTGGAGCGTGCGGAGCAGGACCCGGAGTGGGCCCGGGAGTTCGCGGAGGAGCTGGACGAGGGCGCGCATGACGGCCGGTCCGGCGGGGCGTGGGCGCGTCTGCACGGCACCGGCAAGGCCTGGCAGGCGCTCGACTTCCTGCTCCGCCGCCGGGAGTTCCCGGTCGATGTCGTGTACGGCGAGGCGGAGCTGCCCGGCGCCGAGGACTGGGGCTACGGCCCGCCGTGCCTGATCACCCCCGAGCGGGTCCGCCTCGCCGCCGGGACGTTCGCGGAGCTGGACCCGGGCCGGCTGACGGAGGGGATCGCCGCCGCCGACCTCGCCGAGGCCCGGATCTACCCGCACGGGCTGTGGGACTCAGAGGACGCGTTGCACCTGGTGACGGCCGAGTACCGGGCCCTGGCCGACTTCCTCGGCGCGGTGGCGACCCGCCGGCACGGGGTCCTGGTCTGGATCGAATGACGACGCCCGGGCGACCGGTCCGCCGGGGTTCACCGAATCTCCACGAGGGGAATCTGCATCCTTCCGCCGATCGGGGGTACCGGGCCAGGACCGTGCCGACACGACGGAAGGACTCCCATGGTGGCCACCACCGGTGAAATGCTCGTTTCCGCCGCTGCCCCGACGGCGGACCCCTACGGGCCTGCGGCGCCCGCGACCGCTCCCGGCGCCGACGAACCCGGCCGCACCCCCGGCGCCGGCCTGCGGGACCTGCTGCCGCCCGAACTCGCGGCGGTGGACGACCCGCGCGAGGTCGCGCCCGCGGACGCCCGGGACCTCACCCGGCAGCTGCTGCGCCGACTGGCCACGCTGGAGGAGGGGACCAGGGAGTACTCGTACGTCCGCGCCACCCTGGTGGAGATGAACCTCTCCCTGGTGCGGTTCGCGATCCGGCGCTTCGACGCGCACCGCGAGCCGAAGGAGGACCTCCTCCAGGTCGGCGCCGTCGGTCTGATCAAGGCCATCGACCGGTTCGACCCCTCGCTCGGTGTGGAGTTCACCACGTTCGCCATGCCGACGGTGCTCGGCGAGATCCGGCGGCACTTCCGCGACACCACCTGGGCCGTCCACGTGCCCCGCCGCCTCCAGGAGCTGCGGATCGCGCTCGCCCGGGCGCAGGAGCGCCTCTCCCAGCGCCTGGACCGCGCCCCGACCGTGGCCGAGCTCGCCGAGCACCTCTCGATCACCCCGGAGGAGGTCGTCGAGGGCCTGACCGCCGCCAACGGCCACACCGCCGGTTCGCTCGACGGCGTCGTCACCGAGGACGGCGACGGCCCCGGGCCGCTCGGCGCGCAGCTCGGCGCCGACGACCACGGCCTCGCCCTGGTCGAGGACCTGGTCGCGCTGAAGCCCCTGATAGCCGCCCTGCCGGAACGCGAGCGCCGCATCCTGTCGATGCGCTTCTGCGAGGACCTCACCCAGTCCCAGATCGGCGCCCGGCTCGGCCTGTCCCAGATGCACGTCTCCCGGCTCCTCTCCCGCACCCTGGGCCAGCTGCGCGACGGCCTGGAGGACGGCTGAGAGGGCCGTCCGGCGCGGAATCCCCGGGCGTGGCGGCCCCTTGACCACAAACCCTTCATTTGGCCGACGGGCACGGCCTCCGTATTGTCGGAGGGCACGGACACGGAGGGGACGACGATGATGCCATCCGACAACGACCCGGGGCACACCACGCTGGCGGCGGTGCCTCCCCACCGTCCCGGACTGGTGGTGGAGACCCGCTCCGCGCCCGGCGGCGCGAAGCTGTGCGTCCTCGTCGGCGATCTCGACATCGAGACCCTGGCACCGGCCGCCGAGGCGCTCGGCGCGCTGGTCGCGCAGGGCCCGGGGGCGGGGGCCGTGGTGATCGACCTCGGCGGGGTGGGCTTCTGCGATTCCTCCGGCCTGAACGTGCTGCTCAGGACCCGGATCGCGGCCGAGCGGGGCGGGCTGGAGCTGCGGCTCGCCGCCGTGCCGCCCTCCGTGATGCGGGTGTTCGACCTGACCGGCGCCGGCGCGGTGTTCTCGATCCACGACTCGGTGGCCGGGGCACTGGCCGGATGAGCCGTCGCGGCCGGCCGTCGCCCGCGGCCGGCATGCGCCGTTCCCGGCGCGCGGCCGGACGTCGGCCTTCGGCCGTTCCCGCGCCTTCGTCCCGGATGCGTACCCTTGTCGCACCCGCAGCGGGCATAATTTCGGGACTGCCGGGAATCCGACCACGCGACAGATCGCCGTCGATCCGAAACGATCCGAAAGGGCGCCCTCGCATGACGATGAGCCGCGGAACCCTGGACGGCGACCCGCACCGGCCAGGTCCCGAGGCACCCCTCGGCGGTCAACGCAGGCGGCTGACCCTGGCCGGACTCCCCAAACCGGTCGCCCACGCCAGGACCTTCACCACCCGGGCACTCGGTGAGTGGTTCCCCTCCGCCCCCGCGCCCGGCGGCGGTGACGGCGCCGCCGACGACCTCGTCCTGCTGGTCGCCGAACTCGTCGCCAACGCGATGCTGCACGGCGACGGTCCGCTGGAACTGGTCCTGCACGTCACCGAGGCCCGGCTGCGGGTCGAGGTCAGCGACCGCAGCCCCGCGATGCCCGAGCTGCGCCGGCCGCACAACCCGGCCCTGCCCGGCGGCCACGGCCTGTTCATCGTTCAGCGGACCGCCGACCGCTGGGGCGCCGAGCCGCACAGCGAGGGCAAGACGATCTGGGCCGAGGTCGGCACCCCTCGGCTGCTCGGGACGGGCTGAGCGCGCCTGCCCGAACGTGCCGGATCGCACGCGTGCCAAGCCGCCGCATGATTCCGGGCGCCCGGGGCAGACGGGCGCCGACAGTGTCGGGCACGGGAAGGGCGGGAGGCGAGGCCGATGTCGGAAGCGGTGGCGGCACACCTGACGATGCGGCTGATCACCGGCGTGGACCGGGGCCGCGACCTGGCCGTCGAGTGCCGGTACGAGGCCGGCGACCCCTACGCGGTCCAGCTGGACTTCGGCGGCGGCGAGGAGACGGTCTGGGTCCTGGCCCGGGAGCTGCTGGCCGCCGGGCTGCGCGGCCCGGCGGGGGACGGGGACGTCCACATCGAGCCCAGCGCCACCGGCCGCCGCGTCCTCATCGCGCTGGGCGGCCAGGACGGTGTCGCGCTGCTCGACACCCCGGCCCGGCCGCTCGCGCGGTTCCTCACCGCGACCGGACGCACCGTCCCGGTGGGCTCGGAGTCCGGCCGGATCGACTGGGACGGCTGGCTGCTCCGACTGCTGTCCGCCTGAGCACAAGCGCATGAACGCACAAGCGCATGAACGCACAAGCCCATCAATAAGGGTATGAACCGCGGCATCCGGGTTAGACGAGCGGACGAAACGACCGATCCGTCAGGAAAGGACCGCCATGACCGACCTGTCCCGCCTCCCCGGACCCATCGAGCAGCAGTGGAGCTGGCAGCTGGAGGGAGCCTGCCGCGGTACGGACAGCAGCATCTTCTTCCACCCCGCCAACGAGCGCGGCAGCGCCGCCAAGGAGCGCGAGGAGCACGCCAAGTCGGTCTGCGCCCGCTGCCCCGTCCGGGTGCAGTGCCGCCGCTACGCGCTCGCCACCCGTGAGCCGTACGGCGTGTGGGGCGGTCTGACCGAGGGGGAGCGCCGTGTGCTGTTCACCGAGTTCGCCGAGACGGGCGCCCGGACCGCGTAGCGCGGCCACTGCGCGCCGCCCCGGGCCGACCGGGTTTGCCCCGCGCCGTGGGTGGTAGACGCAGGGGCGCGGCCGGAGAGCGGCAGGTCACACGACCTCCGCGGCCCCGCCCGCCCGAACCCACCGGGAGGCTTCCGTGATCGTCCTCGGAGTCATTCTGCTCATCATCGGTTTTGTCACAGGCGTCTCGATCCTGTGGACCGTCGGCATCGTCCTCCTCCTCGTCGGTGCCGCACTGTGGATCGCGGGCTCCCTCGGCCACGAGGTCGGCGGACGCCGCCACTACTACTGATGGGGCCGTCGACGGCTGCCGGCCGCCGCCCACGAACAGCCCACCCGGGATGTCCGGCGGCGCCGGGCGGCCGATCCTCGTGCCATGGCCTCGATCGTCGTCCTCTACGAGTTGGACCCCGGGCAGGTGCTCGGCCCGGACGGGGTGGAGCCCGCCGTGCTGGGCGTGCACGCGGCCGGGGCGGACCCCGACGTGCCGGAGGACCCGCTGCCGCGCACCCTGTGCGGGCGGGACACGGCGGGCATGGAACACGCCCACTTCCGGGCGGGTCTCGGTGAGCCCTGGTACCCGCGGGCCCTCGCCGAGCAGCGCTGCCGGGAGTGCGAGCGGTCGCTGCGGTCGTCCTGACGGCCACCGGGGCCGGAACCGACGGCTACCGGAGGCGGAACAGGACGGCCCGCCAGCCCGTGCTCGCGGTGCCGCGCCCCCCGCAGGCGGCCTCCGGGGCCCCGCTCCAGGCCAGGTACGCCGTCGTCAGCCGGAGGTCCGCCGGGCCGGGCAGGCGGGGCGCGCCGGGCCGATCGACGGTGGGGAGCCGGTGCCAGTCGGCGGGGAGGTCCGGTGCGGACCCGCCGTCGCTGCCGACCGCGCCGAACAGCAGGTCCCCGTCCTCGCAGGGGACCAGGTCGCCGCCCAGTGTCAGGTCACGGCCGCCCGAGGCCGATCCCGGGTCGGACGTGGTCTCGATCCACGGGCCGGCCCCGGTCACTCCCCGGAAGTCGTCCACCGCCGCTAAGCCCTGCGCCGCGTCCGGCCACAGGATCCGGACCATGTCGAGCTCGTCCATCGCCTTGGCGCGCACCGATACGAAGACCGCCAGCCGGCTGCCGTCCTGGTCGATCGGGTAGCCGACGAGCCGGTAGCGGCGACTGGGCCGGGCCGGTCAACTCCAGCTGCTGACCCCGACGGGTGCGGCCCCGGCTCCCCTCGGCCGGGGCGGCACCGGCCGGTCGGGTTGCCGGACCGGAGAGTGGGGGAGACTGGCGCGGTGAACCAGTTGCGGGAGATCGTGGCACTCGCCGACGGCGTGCTGGGCCGGGACGTCGTCGGGGTCTACCTCCACGGGTCCGCCGTGCTCGGCGGCCTCCGCCCGGCCAGTGACCTGGACGTCCTGCTGGTCGTCCGGCGGTCGCCGGCGGAGCGCGAGCGGTCGGCCCTGCTCGGGGGCCTGCTCGGGATCTCCGGTTCCGGAGCCGGGGGCGCCGCAGACGCAGACGCAGACGCAGACGGCGGCGACGGTGACGGCGCTCGCCCGGTCGAACTCGCCGTGGTGGTGCAGTCCGAGGTCCGGCCATGGCGCTACCCGCCGGTCTGCGACTTCCTGTACGGCGAGTGGCTGCGCGCCGACTACGAGGCCGGGAGCGTCCCCCGGCCGGAGCCGATGCCGGACCTGGCGCTGCTCATCACCATGGTCCTGGCCGGCGACCGGCCCCTCGCCGGTCCGCCCCCGGCCCGGGTCCTCGACCCCGTTCCGCACGCCGACCTGGTCCGGGCGAGTACGGCGGGCCTCCCCGGCCTGCTCGACGACCTGGAGGGCGACACCCGGAACGTCCTGCTCACCCTCGCCCGGATCTGGAGCACGCTCGCCACCGGCCGGATCAGCTCGAAGGACACCGCCGCCGACTGGGCCCTCGCCCGGCTCCCGCCCGAGCACCGCCCCGTGCTGGCCCACGCCAGGCGGCTCTACCTCGACTGCCGCTACTCCGAGGAGAGCTGGAGCGGGGAACTGCGGTCGCGGGTGCGCCCGCACGCGGACCGGGTGCTCGCCGAGATCGACCGGCTGAGCCCGGGGAGCGGGCCGCGCTGAGGTCTCCTCGCACCGGCTTCCCGGCCCTGTCCCGCCGTCAGCGGGAGCCCCGCGCCGGTGCCCCGGTGGCGGCCGTGCGGCGAAGGAAACCCTCCACCGTCGCGGCGAAGGCGGCCGGGTCGTCCAGCCACGGGTAGTGGCCGCCCCCGGGCTGGACGGCGATCGTCACGTCCGGGAACAGTGGGGCCGCGGCGGCGACGGCGGCCGGGGTGGGCCACGGGTCGAGTTCGCCGGCCAGCAGCAGGACGGGGCAGGGCAGGGCGCCCAGCTGCCGCCGCAGCCGCTCGGTGTCGGGCGTGTAGCCGGCGTAGTAGTGCTCGCTGACCGCCAGCGAGCGCTGGGCCGGGTCGGCGGCGGCGTGGGCCCGGGCGGTGTCGTCCCAGCGGCCGTACATCAGGGGTTCGAAGGCCATCCGGTGCGGGGCGGCCTCGGCGAAGGTCCGGGCGGACTTGACCTTCCGGTAGGCGGCCAGGGCCTCCGCGTGCCAGGGCTCGGCGGCGCGGGCGGCGATCACCTGCTCCGCGCCGAGGTCGGAGGCCGCGCCGACGGCGGTCAAGGACGGGGTGACCAGGACCAGGCCGGTCAGCCGGTCGGGGTGCTCGGCGGCGTACAGGAGGGCGAGGCCGCCCCCGGCGGAGTGGCCCAGCAGGTCGACGCGCTCCAGGCCGAGGTGGCGGCGCAGCGCCTCGACGTCGTCGACCAGGCGGTCGACGCGGAAGGTGCCCGGGTCGGCGGGGGTCGCGGAGGCGCCGGTGCCCCGGGTGTCGGGCAGGATCAGGGTGCGGGTCGCGGCGAGGTCGCCGAGGTCGCCGAGGTAGGCGGCCGCGCGGCCGGGCCCGCCGGGCAGGACCAGCAGCGGCGGGCCGTCGCCCACGGTGCGGAAGGCGAGCTCGGTGCCGTCGTACGAGGTGAAGGTCTCCATGCCGGACAGCCTGCGGGGAGGCCGGCCGCCCCGGCTACTGTTCAGTCACGGCTTAATGATCGGGGGGTGGCGGTTGTGGCGGTGGAGATCCGGCTGTCGGCGGCGGAGGTGGCCCGGGTGCGGCTCGCGGTGTCGCCACTGGCCGAGACGGTGCTCGGCGTGCGGGTGGCGCTCGGCGCGGGCGGCCACCAGGTCCACCTGCCGTGGGTGCGGGAGGCCCGCCCGGTGCTCGCGGCCGAGCCCGAACTGCCGCTGCTGCGGACCCTGCTGGAGGGCTGTCTGCCCGCCTTCCTGTTCCCGCTGCCGGACCGGCGGGTGCCCGACTTCGCCACCGAACTGGCGGGCCTGCGCGCGGTCGACCCCGGCTATGTCGCCGCCGAGTGCGCCGCCGCGCTGGGCCGGGCCCGGGTGGCCCGCGAGCTGCCGGAGCCGGCCGAGCTGCTGGCCCGGGCCGCCGACGCGCTGGACCGCTGCCACGCCCGGCTGGTGGCCCCGCACTGGGGGCGGATGCGCGCGGTGCTGGAGGCGGACCTGGGGCGCCGGGCGGTGGCGCTGGTGGACGCCGGGGTGGAGGGCCTGTTCGCCGAACTGCACGCCGATGTGGTGTGGCGGGAGGGCGAGTTGCTGGTGGGCGGCCGTCGCAGGGCGGCCGCGCCGTGGACGGTCGCGGGCGGCGGGCACGGGCTGGTGCTGATCCCGTCCGTGTTCGCCTGGCCGGACGTGCTCGTCGACCACTCGCCGCTCGCGGCCGCCTCGATCCGCTACCCGGCGGCCGGCGTCGGACTGCTCTGGGAGCGGCCCCGACCGTCCTCGGAGGGGCTGTCCGCCGTCCTCGGCCGCACCCGGGCCGCCCTGCTGGACGCGCTCGCCGAACCGCTGAGCACCCCCGAGCTCGCCGACCGGCTCGGGGTCAGCCCGAGCGCCGTCTCCCAGCACCTGGGCGCCCTGCGCGGCGCCGGCCTGGTGAGCACCCGCCGCACCGGTCGCACCGCTCTCCATCTGCGCACCGTCAGCGGGACGGCGCTCACCGGCGGTGCCGGGAAGGCCGCCTGACGCACCGTCGGACCGGCCGCGCAAGCTCCGTGGGGGTGTTCCGGTGCGGACGGATTGAGTACGAATACTCAGGCGGGCGGCGGCCGGGCGCGGCAGGATCGGCGGCATGATCGGACCTCAGTACGGCAGCAGGGGCGGACGGCGGAGCGGGGAGGCGCCCCCCGTCGGCCGGCGCCGCGGCTCCCGGCCCGGCCCGCCGGGGCCTCCGGGGCGTCCGGGCCCGCCGGGTCGGCCCGACCGCGGGGGAGTGGCGGGATGATCTGGGGATCCGGCGGCCCGGTGCGGGTGCCGGACGGCATGTTCGGGCCGAGGTCGGGGCCGGGCTCGGGCTCGGGGCTCGGAGGCCGCCGGGGCCGGTTGTCGGTGGTCGCTGAGAAGATCGTCCGCATGAACGACGCCGCGAACACCGACACCCCCGCCGTGACCTGGACCGCCGACCTGCCCACCACGGTCGGGCTGGTCCGCACCCTGCACGACCTCGACGACTGCTGGACGCTCGCGGACGTCGAGCGGCTGGTCGGGGCCAGGCCGGACTGGAAGATCCGCCGCGCGTTCACCGACCTCCTGGTCGTCGGCCTGCAGGCCGAACTCCGCTGGCCGGCCGGTGCCGAGCTCTTCCTCGGCACCACCGAGCCGAAGGCCGACAGCTACCGGCGGGCCTGGGTCCCGCTGCTGCAGTTCCGGCTGCCGACGCCCGGGGAGGAGCGGCGCGGCGCGCTGCGCACGCTCTCCGAGGCACTGCGCGAGGTCGGCGAGCCGACGGCCGTACCGACCGCCGCCGACGGGTTCGGGCTGCGCTGGCGGTCCGCCGGGCGGACCATGCTGCTCCAGGCCAACGACCGCCGGGCGTGGATCGCGATCCAGCCGCACGTCCGGGAGGTCCGGCACGTCAGCCCCGAACTCCCGGCCGCGGTGGCCGCGTTCGTCCCGCTGCTGCACGACGCGCCCGGCGGGCACCTCGCGGTCGAGGAGGTCCGCCGGGCCGTCGAGGAACTCCCTGGGGCGAAAGGCGAGTTCGGCGACGGCTGGGTAGAGGTCCGGTTCTCCGACCCGTCCTTCACGCCCTCCTTCGCCCGGCGCGCCTCCGTCCTGCGCGACGCCCCCGAGGGCACCTTCGACGTACTGGACCTGCACCGCTTCGACCTGGGGCCGACGGCCATGGAGCACCGGCGGGCGGTGTTCGGCGAGATCTTCGGCGCGGTCCGCGCCGTGCTCGGCGAGCCGACCCTCTTCGGCGGCGGACCGGACGGACCGGACGTCCGCTGGCGCGAGGCCGGGGAGGACGGCCGACTGCTGCGACTGCGCTGCGAGGGGCGCCGGGTCCGGCTGGAGACCGAGGCGGCCCCGGCCTTCGAGGAGGGTGAGCACTCCACCTTCGAATGGGGCGGTCCGGGAGGTGCCGACGGGCCGAGCGACTTCCCGCTGCTGCCGTACAGCTGGCAGCTCCATCTGCCCCACCAGGCCCCCGGCGGCACCGCCGACCACCTGCCCGGCGGGCGGCTCGCCCTGTCGGTGCCGCAGCTGCGGGAGGGTCTTGAGTGCCTGTTCGCCGCCTGGATCGAGCAGCTGCCGGTGCAACGCCCGGGCGAGAAGGCCATGTTCACGATAGCCGCCCCGCAGATCAGTGGCGGGCTCTCCGTCACCTACAGCACGGTCAAGGGCGTCCTGCTGCGGGTCGGCCCGCGCCCCGGTGACCAGGCCGAGGTGACGGCGGCGATGACGGCCGACGGCTGGGAGCCGTCGGGGCGCCGCTTCAAGGCCGAGTGGCGGACGCCCACCGAGGAGACCGCCCAGGAGGTCGCCGCGCTGATCGCCGCCGAGCTGACCGCCCGCGGTATCAACGGCGACTCGGGCTTCGGCCTCGGCCCCGGCCACGTCACCGCCCGCCGTCCGGGCATCGGCCTCTCGCCCCAGCTGGCGGCCCACGGGTTCCTCCGCGTCACGGGCCTGGGCCTGGAGACATCCTGAGCCGAGGTCGGCGAGGATCCACGGGACAGGCCCTAAGGTGACGACCATGCCGGACACCGCGCTGCTCGTCGTCGACATGCAGATCGCCCTGCTCCTGGGGGCCCACGACACGGAGGCCTGCCTCGACCGGGTCGCCGAGCTGGCCGGGCGGGCCCGGGCGGCCGGCGTCCCGGTGGTCTATCTGCGGCAGCGGGTCGACCATCCCGACGTTCCGGCGGAGGCGCTGGAGATCCACCCGACGGTGGCCCCGCAGCCGGGGGACACCGTGCTGGCGAAGGACAGCGCCGACTCCTTCCTCGGCACCGAGCTCGACGCGGTCCTGCGCCGGCGGGGCGTCCGGCGGGTGGTCGTCACCGGCCTCGCCACCGAGTACTGCGTCGACTCCACCTGCCGCAGCGCGCTCTCGCACGGCTACGACCTGCTGCTCGTCGCCGACGGCCACACCACGCCGACCCGACCCGCCGACAGCCCCCTGCCCGCCGCGGCCCAGGTGATCGTCCACCACAACGCGCTCTTCGCGACCATCATCTACGCGGGCCGCACCGTCCGGGTGCTCCCGGCGGCCGAGGTCGACTTCGCCTGACCGGCCCGGGCCGGGCGCCCGTACGCCACGGGTGCCCGGCCCGGGCCCGGTGGGTCAGGAGTGCGCGAGGCAGTGCTTGAGCTCGTCGAGCGGGTAGAACCAGCTCCCCTTGGCGACCGGGCGGCAGGAGGACTTGAAGGCCGTCTCCTTCTCGTTGTAGAGCATCCGCACCAGGTAGGCGGCCGGGCGGCCGTCGGCGGGCGTGTCGGCGAACAGGTCCCACTGGATGTTCGCGCCCATCGGCGCGACCTCGGCGCCGCGCCACGGGTTGTTCCGGTAGGTGTACGGCTCGTCCGCGTCGGCCTGCTCGGTGCTGCCGGGGAGGCCCAGCAGGACGGCGAGCGGCTCGATCTCCTCGGCGTGGGTGAACCGCAGCACCGCGCCGTTGCCGCTGGTGCCGGCGGCCCTGGCCCCGGCCTGGGCCAGCAGGTCGTCCAGGAGGACACCGGCCATCCGGTAGGTGATGGTGCGTCCGCTGAAGGCCGGGCCCGACTGGTAGAACTCCTCGGCGTCGTCCAGGTAGGCCAGCCACCGGGCGTCGTCCTGGTTCAGGAACGGCGTCAGGTCGACGCCCGGCGCCTCCACGCTCAGGTCCGGCGCCGCGCTGTAGAGCGCGTGCAGGGAACGGGCGAAGGCGACCTGCTCCTCGGTGGACAGCGCCTCGGCGAAGCCCGCGCGGAACAGTCGCCCGACCGCGTGCCGGGCCGCCCGGGCGGTGCGCGGCTCGTGCTCGACACCGGAGAGGACCGCGGCGAGGTCCGGGTCGCTCGCCAGGTACGCCTGGTAGTCCGCGTTCTGCGGCTGCTTGTGGAAGTACAGCAGGTTCTTGTCGGTGACCGGGGCCTTGATCGAGCCCGCCAGCGCCGGGACCCCGGCCGTCAGGCCCGAGGTGAAGGCACCGGCGCTCGCCACCGCGCGGGCCACGCCCGAGGTCTCCACCACGACGGGCCGTCCGTCGGCGGCTATCGACCGGAACAGCGACGGCAGCCGCTGCTCCATCCGCAGTGCCGTCTGCCGCTGCTCGTCGGCGCCCCGGGCGGAGAGGTTGCCGAAGCCGAGCGTGGAGGCCGCCGTCAGCAGTGTCCGAACCTGCGGGGCCAGCCGCGCGCCGAGGTCGGTGAGGGCGCCCTGCTCCTGGGCCCGGCCGAGCACGGCGAGCACCGCCTCGCCGTCCTCGCCGTCGGACATGGCGCGGGAGCCGTGCCGGGCGACGTTCTCGGTGAAGACCGGGGCGAAGCCCTTCGGCGCCTTCTGGTAGTGCCCGGGCCGGCCCTGCGGCTCGTACGGGGCCTTGGTGCCGTAGAGGTCGCGGTCGACGCGCGAGGCGCCGGACCGGTCGTGCGCGGCGGCGGTGCCCGCGGTGAACAGCACTCCGGCGGCCAGGGAGGCGGCCATGGAGACGGCCACGGCGACGGACAGGGGGGCGGTGCGCTTCACGGCGGCCCTTCGGGTGGATGCGGACTGCCGACCGGCAGTCTCGGACTGCCGCACGGTGCCACGCGTGCGGGAAGACCGGTCGACGCCCCGTCATGGTCCCGGTGAAGGAAGCCTGAACGCCGGACGGCCCGGCCGGCGCCCGCGGTGCTGCGACGGCGCCGCCGATCCTCGGGATTCGCCTCCGCGGGCGTCGGGTTGATGGGATCATGTCGCTCCCGACCCGAACGGCACGACCCAGAGCCGCCGCACCCGAGGGGACCGCCGATGAAGCCGCTGTCCGCCACCGACCCGCGCGAGGTCGGACCGTACCGGCTGCTCGCCCGCCTGGGCGGCGGCGGAATGGGGCGGGTCTTCCTCGGCCGCTCGCCCGGCGGGCTGACCGTCGCGGTGAAGCTGGTCCGCCCCGAACTGGCCGAGGACGCGCGGTTCCGGCGGCGGTTCGCCCAGGAGATCGAGGCGGCCCGGCGCGTCGGAGGGTTCTACACCGCCCAGGTGGTGGACGCCGACGCCGCGGCAGACCCGCCGTGGATGGTCACCTCCTACATCCCCGGCCCCTCGCTGGGGGAGGTGGTGGCCCGGCACGGCCCGCTGCCCGTCGCGACGGTGGCCGTGCTCGGCGCCGGACTGGCGGAGGGGCTGGCCGCGATCCACGCCTGCTCCCTGGTGCACCGCGACCTCAAGCCCGGCAACGTCGTCCTCGCCGAGGACGGCCCGCGCGTGATCGACTTCGGGATCGCCCGCGCCCTGGACGCCACCTCCGGCCTCACCGGCACCACCGTGATCGGCACCCCGGGGTTCATGTCCCCCGAGCAGATCCTCCGGAACCCGGCCACCCCGGCGAGCGACGTGTTCAGCCTGGGCGCGGTGCTCGCCCACGCGGCCACCGGCCGCCCGCCGTTCGGCGAGGGGCCGACCGAGGCCGTCGTCTACCACGTCGTCCACGAGGAACCCGATCTCGACGGCCTGCCGCCGGTCCTCGCGCCGCTGGTCCGGTCCTGCCTGGCCAAGGACCCGAAGCAGCGGCCCGGCGTCGCCGAGGTGCTGACGCGCTGCGCCGGACAGGCCCACTCCGCCACCGTCTGGCTGCCGCCGGACGTGACCGCGATGATCGTCGAACGGTCGCGCCGGACCTCCGAGCTGACCACCGCCGTGATTCCCGCCCCGCCGACGCTGGTCGAGCCGCCGCCGCCGCCGGCGGAACCGCCCGTCCCCCCGGCGCCCCTGCCCCCGCTCGCCGCCCGGGTGGGCGAGCTGAAGGCCGGCTACGCGACGGTCGTTCTGCCCTGGATACCCGGCGAGACCGGCGGGATGAAGCGCACCACCGTCGTCCGCTGGCTCAAGCAGGTCGGGGACGCGGTCGAGAAGGGCGAACCACTGCTGGAGGTCGTCTCGGGCCGGGGCGACGTCGTGGTCACCGCCCCGCACGACGGCCTGCTCTACGCCGTCCACCGCCGGGCCGGGGAGAGCGCCCGCACCGGCGCGGTGATCGCCGGCATCGGCTCCCCGGCGGCCACCCTCCCGAGGCCCCGGGCGGTGCAGTACGCGCTGACCGCACTGCGTCGCACCGCGGCCACGCTCGGCGTGCTGCTCGTGCTGGGGCTGATCGCGGGGCCGATCGCTGTGTTCAGCCCGCTGTTCGAGGACGAGGCCGTCGCGGCCGGGCCCGGCGACTGCGTCGGGAAGGAGATCCTGAAGCGGGACGGGGAGCTCGACACCGACCATCCGAAGTGGCTCACCGCGCCCTGCGGCCTGCTGTCGGTCCGCGCTCCCGTGCGGGACGAGAAGGGTGACCAGTACTTCACCGTGCTGGCCCGGCTGGACGCGCCCGTGACCACGACCTGCGAGCAGGCCGTCCCGGACTGGGCCACCGGCGCCGGGAAACTCTCGCAGGACTTCGGCGCCGTGGTCCTCTGCCTGCGCGAGCGCTGACGCCCGGAAGCGCCGAGGTCGGGAAGCGCTGACGCCGGGAAGCGCCGACGCCGGGCACTGTCCTACGGTGAAAGGGTCCGTCCCCGTCCCCGGCGGCGGCCTCCCGCGCCGGGGCGGCACACCCCACACCCCACGCGGACACGGGAGCGAGGTGCGATGCGCCGATCGCCGGGGCGCGCGGAGCGGCTGCGGCGGGTACGCCCCGCCCCGGCGGTGGCGCACCGCGCCGTCCGGGTCACCGCCGCGGCCTGCGCCGGGTTCTACACCTTCCGCTACGGCCTGGACCGCCCGGCGTCGGCCACCTACGCGCTGTTCGCGGCCATCGCGCTCGGGGTGCTGGCCCGGGTGGAGGGCTCCGCGCGGACCCGGGCCCGGACGATCCTGTGGACGCTCCCGGCCGCCTGGGCGCTGGTCTGCCTCGGCACCGTGCTGGCCGTGCACTCCTGGGCGGCCGCCCTGGGCATGGTGGGCGTCGGGTTCGCGGTGTCCTACGGCTCCGTCGGCGGCCCCCGGATGGTGGGACTGGCCAACGGCCTCCAGCTCCTCTACATCCTCCCGTGCTTCCCGCCCTACAGCCCCGAGGCCCTGCCGCAGCGGCTGCTCGGCGCGACGGCCGGGCTGCTGCTGCTCGCCGCCGCCGAACTGCTGCTGTGGCCGGAGCCGGCACCGCCCGACTACCGGGGCCGGCTGTCGCGCGCCGCCCACGCCCTGGCGGAGCTGGCGGACCTCGCCGCCGACGCGTGCGCGGTCCGGGCGGCGGCCCCCGGCGCCGTCACCTCGGCCGCCGACCGGGCCCGCGCCCGCCTGGACGAGCTGCGGTTCAGCCGGGTCCCGGTGATGGAGCGCCCCGCCGGGGCCGGAGCCGTGGACCGCGCCCTCACCCACTGCGCGGCCGCCCTCCGCTACACCGGCCCGCAGGTGCTGCGGATCCTCCGCCTCGCCCGGCCCTACCCGGGCGCGGCGCAGTTGACCGCCGTCACCGCGCAGGCCCTGCGCGCGGCCGCCGCCGGGCTGCCCCGGGCGGGCCCGGTCCCGGACACCGGTGTCCTCGACCGCGAGCTCGCCGCCTTCGACACCGCCCGCGCCTTCGACACCGTCCGCGCCGCCGACACCGTCCGCGCCGCCGACACCGTCCGCGCCGCCGACGCGGCCCCGCCCGAGCGCAGCGGGCGCCTCCGGCCCGCGCTCGGCACCGCCGCCCTGGACTCCGCCGAGGGCGCCCGCTTCGTCGTCCGGGCGGTGCGGGTCGGCCGGCACGCGGCGCTGCCGCCCGACGAGACGCCCGCCGACCAGCGGCCCGGGCCGTTCTGGTACGCCTACGACCCCGCCCCGCTGCTGTGGTGGCGCCGGTTCCGCGCCAACCTCACCCCGCGCTCGGTCGCCTTCCGCAACGCCCTGCGCACCGCGGGCGCCCTCGGCGCGGCCCGGCTGCTGGCCGGCGGCCTCGACCTGTCACACGGCTTCTGGGTGCTGCTCGCCACGCTCACCCTGATGCGCACCAGCGCCGCCGACACCCGGACGACCCTGCGCCCCGCGCTGGTCGGGACGGCCCTCGGCGCCGCCGCGACCGCCGCGGTGCTGCTGGCGGTGGGGGAGCACCCGCTGGTCTACGCCCTCGCGCTGCCGCCGGTGATGCTGATCGCCTTCACCGCCGGACCGGCGCTCGGGCCGGCCTGGGGCCAGGGACTGTTCACCCTGGTGGTCGCCCTCGTCTTCACCCAGCTGGCGCCCGCGAGCTGGCGGCTGGCGGAGGCCCGGGTGGTCAACGTCGCCGCCGGGGCGGCGATCGGCCTTCTCGCCGGGCTCTGCGCCTGGCCGCGCGGCGGCGCCCAGGACCTGCGCCGCCGAACCGCCGGGCTGTTGGAGGAGAGCGCGGACGCGGTGCGCGAGACGGTCGCGGTGCTGACCGGCACCGGCCGCCCGGGCGGTGCGCTGCGCCGGGCCCGCAACTCCACCCTGCTCACCGAGGCGATGTACGCCCAGTACCGCTGCGAACGGCACGACCCGGCCGGGGACGGACCCAACTGGCAGGCCGCCGTCCTGGCCGGCCAGCACGCCGTCCGGGGGGCCGAACCGCTGCTGGCCCGCATCCCGCCCGGGACGGCCGCGCCCCACCGGGGCGGGGCGCGGGTGCTGCTGCGCCACGCGGACGAGGTCGCGGCGGCGTTCCGCCGCCAGGCGGCGGCCCTGCGCGCCCGTGAGCCGGCGGGCGCCGCGCACCCGGCCGTCGCCCGGGCCCGTGCCGCCCTGGTGGCCGAACTCGACGGTCCGCCGCCCGCGCCGGGCACCGACGGACGGGTGCCGCTGCACGCGGTGGACGTGGCGGTGTGGCTCGCGGGGCTGCTCGACGACCTCCAGCAGATCCACGAGCCCGGCTGAGCCCGGCTGGTTCCGGCGCTGCGCATTCCTATAGTCCCCCGGCGGGTGGGGCGGTCCAGGGTTCCGGTCGAAAGCTCTTCGTGACGACGTGGCGCGGCATCGTCGCCCCCCACGGAGCCGGGGATGCCCAGGTGGCGTTCCCCGGTCCGGCGCCGATGCCCCGATGCCGCCGCGCCGTCGCCGCCGCTTCCCCGGCGCTGGGGAGCACAGGAGGAGTTCGCCGCCGTCACCCGGCCGCTGCCCGAGGGCTGGGAACGCGGGGACCTGGAGATGTGGGCCGTGGTGCGTCCGGCGGGCGTGCGGATCCCGGACCAGGGCTGGAAGATCCACGTCTCCGCCTGCCTCGGGACCGCGGAGGAGGTGCTGGAGACCGTCCACGCCTTCTGCCTGCGGGAACGCGTCACCTTCAAGTTCCTGCGCGGACTGCCCATCCTCCAGGTGCAGAACTCCAAGTACGCGCCCCGCGGCTCCAGCGGGAAGTTCTGCACCCTGTACCCGGTCGACGACACCGAGCTTCAGCGCTGTCTCGACGGACTCGGCCCGCTGCTGGCCGGCCATCGGGGTGCGTACATCCTGAGCGACCTGCGCTGGAAGGACGGGCCGCTGTACCTGAGGTACGGAGGCTTCGCCGAACGCTACTGCCGCAACGACGCCGGGGAGCTCGTCCTCGCCCTGGCCGGACCGGACGGCCGGCTGGTGCCGGACGTGCGCGGGGCCGCGTTCTCGGTGCCGCCCTGGGCACCGGTGCCGGAGTGCATCGCCGAAGCGGTCGCGGAGCGCGCGGCACCGCAGGACACCGGACTCCCCTACACGATCGAGCGGGTCCTGCACTTCTCCAACGCGGGCGGTGTCTACTTGGCCCGGGACGAGCAGGACGGGCCGAAGGTGGTGCTCAAGGAGGCCCGCCCGTTCGCCGGGCTGGACCAGCGCGGCGTCGACGCGGTGACCAGGCTGCGCAACGAGCACGCCGTTCTGGTGCGGCTGGCCGGGGTCCCCGGAGTCCCCCGGGAGCACGGGCTGCTGACGGCCTGGGAGCACGAGTTCCTGGTCCAGGAGTATGTCGCCGGGCAGTCCCTCAGCGAGTGGCTGACGGCCCGCTACCCGCTGATCCACCCCGATGCCGACGAGGAGGCCGTCGCCGGGTACACCCGTGACGCCCTGGCCGTCGTCGACCAGGTGGAACGGGCGGTGGCCGGGATCCACGAGCGGGGCGTCGTCTTCGGGGACCTCCACCCTCGCAACCTGATCATCCGGCCGGACGGCGAGCTGTCCCTGATCGACTTCGAACTCGCCAGCACCGTCGACGACTTCCTGCGCCCCGCGCTGGGCGCCGCCGGCTTCACCGCGCCGCCCGGCCACACCGGGACCGGCGTGGACCGGTACGCGCTGGCGGCGCTGCGGCTCTGGCTCTTCTACCCGCTGGTCCAGCTCACCGCCCTCGACGCGGACAAGGCCGGACAGCTCGCGGACGCCGTCGAACGTCGCTTCCCGGTTCCGCCCGGCTACACCGACGACGTCCGCCGCCTGCTCGGCCGTACCCCCGGTGACGGGCGTACGCCCCGCCCGGAACTCGCGGAGGGCCGCGCCGAGGCCCGCGCGCTGTTGGAGGCACCGGTCGCCGACTGGCCGGCGATCCGGGACTCGCTCGCCGCCGGGATCGCCGCGGCCGCCACCCCCGACCGCTTCGACCGCCTGTTCCCGGGCGACGTCGCCCAGTTCACCCAGGGCGGGCTGGGGCTGGCGCACGGCGCGGCCGGGGTGCTCTACGCGTTGCACAGCACCGGGGCCGAGGTGGACCCCGCGCACGTGCGGTGGCTGGCCGAGGCCGCCCTCGGCCGCCGGACGTCGCCCGGCCTCTACCACGGCGGCCACGGCGTCGCGTACGTCCTGGACCTGCTGGGGGAGCGCGAACGGGCGCTGGAACTGCTGCACCGGCTGGACGGGCACGCCGCCGACGGCGATTCGGCGCCGGCGCCGACGCTGGCCTCCGGCGGGCCCGGGACCGCGCTCACCCTGCTGCACTTCGCCCGCGCCACCGGAGACGAACGGCTGCTGGAGCAGGCACTGAACGCGGCCGCCGCCGCCGCGACCACCTGGGAGAAGCACGGCGGCGGGGCGGCCGGACTGCTGGCCGGCTCCTCGGGTGCCGCGCTCGCGCTGGTCCGGCTGTACGAGCACACCGGTGACCGCACCCTGCTGGACCGCGCCGAGGCCCTGCTCGAACTCGACCTCGCCCGCTGCGTCGAGGTGAGCGACGGCACCCTCCAGGTGGTCGACCGGCGTCGCGTCCTGCCCTACATCGAGACCGGCAGCGCCGGGATCGGGCTGGCCCTGGACGCCCTGCTCCGCCACCGGCCCACCGCCGCCCCGGCCGAACGGCAGGCACTGATCCGCCGGGCCGCCGAGCCGGAGTTCGTGATCCAGTCGGGCCTCTTCAACGGCCGGGCCGGACTCATCGGCTACCTGGCCCTGACCGGCGACCGCGCCGACGAGGGCCCGGGCAACGGCTCCGGCGGTGCGTCCCCCGACCGGCACCGGGCGCTGCTGGCGCTCCACCAGGTGCCCTACCGGGGCTGCCTCGCCTTCCCCGGCGACCAGCTGCTGCGGCTGTCCACGGACCTCGCGACCGGATCGGCCGGGGTGCTGCTGGCCCTCGGCACGGCGTTCGCCGGCACCCCGTTCCTCCCGTTCACCGGCCCGGCCGCTGCCGCACCACCGGCGGTCACCGCACCGCCGTCCGCCACCGCACCGCCGGCGGTCACCGCACCGCCGGCCGCGCCCCACTGACCGCACCCCCGCCGGAAGGGCCCCCGGCCCACCGGCACCCCGAGCGCGCCGCCGCGCGTGCGCGCCACCACAGACTCCCGGCCGACCGGCCGGGCGATCCACCCCGAAGTGAAGGAGACCATCATGGCGATCCTCGACCTCCAGGCCATGGAGCTGCCCGAGACCGAGGCGGCCCCGATCGACGACACCCTCGACCACACCAGCTCGCTGAGCGTCCTGAACTGCGGCACCAGCACGGTCAGCACGCTTCTCTGTCTCTGATCCGCCCGGCCGTCCGCCGGGCGGCCCGTGCGGGTTCGAGCGGTCAGGCCGGGCGGGTGGTCCACCGACCACCCGCCCGGCCCCGCGGGCCGCGGCGTTCCGACGCCGCGGCCCTCTCGCTTCCCCCACCGCCGCCTCCACCTCACGACCCCGCCGATCCGCTCAGCAGAGAGGTGCCCCGTGGCCGCCCGGCCCGCCGACACCGTCGTCGCCCCCGCGCCGTCGCAGGTCCGGCTGCGCCGTGAACTCGCCGTCCAGCCGGTCCGCCTCGCCACCGCCCTGCTCCTCGCGGTGGTGGCCACCGTCGCGGCCCTCGCGCTCCCGCTGCTGGTCCGCCGGATCGTCGGGGACTTCTCCGCCCACCGGTCCCTCACCCCCGGACTGCTGCTGATGGCGGCCGCCGCCGTCGGCGAGGCGGCCGCCCAGGCCCTCTCCGGCTTCCAGCTCGCCCAGGTCGGCGAAGGCATGACCTACCGGCTGCGCACCACGGTGATGGCCCACGCCCTGCGGCTGCCGCTGCCGGTGGTACGGGCCCGGGGAACGGGCGAGCTCGCCGCCCGGGTCACCTCCGACGCCCAACTGCTCGGCCAGGTCGTCGAAGTGGCGATGCAGCTCCCGCTGGCCGCCTTCGGGGTGCTGGCGACCCTGGCGGTGATGGTGTGGATCGACTGGGTGCTCACCGCCGTCACCGTCACCGCGCTGGCCGCCCTGACCGGCCTGGTCCTGCTGATCATGCGCCGGATGCGGGCCAATGTCACCGGCCAGCAGGAGGCGGTGGGCCGGATCGCCCAGCGCTTCACCGCCGATCTGGAGGCCCTCACCACCATCAAGGTCTGCCGGGCCGAAGCCGTGGCCGACCGCGTGCTGGAGCAGGACGCCGAGCAACTGCGCGTCGTGTCGCTGACCGGGGCCCGGCTGGGCGCCCTGGTGCCGGCGGCGCTCACCCTCGGCAACCAGTTCGCGATGATCGCGGTCATCCTCACCGGCGGCGCGCGCATGGCGGCCGGACACCTGCAAGTGGCGGAGTTCGTCGCCTTCCTGCTCTACCTGCTCCAGACCGTCCCCTCCGTGAACACCCTCGCCACCGGCTTCGGCCGGCTCCAGGCCGGACTCGCCGCCCGGGACCGCTGCAACGAACTGCTCGCCCTGCCCCGGGAGGCGGACCCCGACGACGAGGCCCGCCCCACCCCCGTCCCGGTGCCCGACGCCCCGGCCGTGGTCTTCCGCGGCGTCTCCTACGCCCACGCCGGCACCGGACGGCCCGCCCTTGACTCCGCCTCCTTCAGCATCCCGCGCACCGGCCTGACCGCCGTCGTCGGCCCCTCGGGCGCGGGCAAGAGCACCGCGCTCTCCCTCGTCGGCCGCTTCGTCCGGCCCGGCGCCGGGTCGGTCAGCATCCTCGGCCACGACATCCGCACCTGGCCGCTGGGCTCACTGCGGGCCCGGATGGCCTACGTCGACCAGGAGTTCACCCTCCTGGAGGCCAGCGCCCGGGACAACCTCCAGCTCGGCCGCACCAGCACCGCCGGCGACGGCGAACTCGCCCGGGCGCTGGCCACCGTCGGCCTCGCCCAGGACGTCGACCGCCTCCCGCACGGACTGGACACCGTCCTGGGCCGCGAGTTCGACCTGTCCGGCGGCCAGCGCCAGCGGATGGCCCTGGCCCGCGCCCTCCTCACCGGCGCCGACATCGTCCTCTTCGACGAGCCCACCAGCCAGCTCGACGGCCTCAACGAGCTGCGCTTCCGCGAGATCGTCGACCAACTCGCCCGCCGCAGCGCCGTCGTGGTCGTCGCCCACCGGCTCTCCACGGTCCAGCACGCCGATCACGTGATCATGATGAACCGGGGCACCGCCGTCGACGCCGCCGACCACCCCACCCTCCTCGCCCGCTGCGCCCCCTACCGCGAACTCGTCGCCGCCCAGACCGGCCAGGTGCCGGTCCGCCACGAATGACCTGCGGGACTCCGAACTGCGCCTGGCCGTCGCCGCGATGTTCGCCCCGGGCCGGAACACCAGGACCGAGCGCGCCGCCGACACCCTGCCGCTGTTCTGGACCTTCACCAACGCCGTCCGGACCGCCGTCCGGCGCCTGGAGGCCACCCGGGCCGTGCTCCGACCCGGATCCGCGGGCGGAGCGGCCGCCCGGCCGCCCGACCCACCGCTCAGGGCGCGGCCGGGCGGCCCAGCGGCAGCAGGTACTGGATCGGCTCGTCCAGGTCGTCGAGGGCGAGCAGCTCGTGGGCCAGGTCGTCGAAGAGTCCGCCCAGGGGCGTGGTGCCGAGGCCGTGGGCGGTGGTGGTGAGCAGCAGGTTCTGGGCGAGGTGCCCGGTCTCGGCCAGACCGAGGCGCAGCGCGCGCAGCCCGTAGCGCTGCCGGAGGCCGGCGAGGTCGAGATGGACCGCCAGCACCGCGGGCGCCTCGTCCACCACCGGGGCCTGCGGGTCCGAGGCCGGCCGGGAGAGGTAGTAGGAGAGGGCCTTGAGCTGGTCCGGCTCGGGCGCCGGTCCGATCGGACGCAGGCAGCGCATCGTGCGGGGCCGGGGCGTCGTGATGCCCGGTTCGTCCGCATGCGCAGGCCCCGGCGACGGCGGTGCCCTCCGGTCCTCCCGAGCGCCGACGGCGCGGTCCGGCGGGGACCGGACCGCGCCGTGTTCATGAAGAGGGCAGCTCGGCGCCGCCTTCGGCCGCCGTCGGATCCTTCACCCCGCCTTCACGTCCGCCGCCTCCCGGAGGGTCCGGTGCGACCGGATCCTTCGCGCGGGTGCCGGGTGGGGGCGCGTCCGGATTCGGCCGGCTGTCGCGACCGCTCCGGCCGGAAGATGCTGACTGGTCGTCAAATACCGTTACTCCGATGGTGTGTTCGACGGCGGACCATCAAATCTTCGGCTCTGATCGCAACGACGCCGGCGCCCCTCGGACCTGAAGGACGACCAGTGGCAGCGGCACACACCCGGCCTCGTCGTGCCCGGCGGTGACGGACGGTTCGGACCTGGGGCAAACCCCCGTACCGGCCGGGGTGTCAGCGGGATGGGCGACCGGTGCGCCGGACCGTCAGGCTGGGTACGAACCAGCAGGGCACCGAAGTCAGGGGAACACCGATGAGGACACGTACGGGGATCGCGGCACTGTGGGTGGGGCTGTGCGCGGTGGCGGTGACGGGGTTCCTCCCGGCCTCGGCCGTCGCGGAGCGGGCGCCCGCCGCGCCGCCCGCCGGCCTCACGGAGAGCATCGAACAGGCGGTCGCGGACGGATTCCCGGGCGTCGTGGCCTACGCCAGGAACGGGGAGCGGGAGTCACGGGTGGCCGTCGGGGTCGCGGACACGGCGAGCGGCGAGCGGGCCCGGCCCGACCATCGGTTCCGGATCGCCAGCAACACCAAGTCGTTCGTGTCCACGGTGCTCCTCCAACTGGAGGGCGAAGGAAGGCTCTCGCTGGGCGACAGCGTGGAGAAGTGGCTGCCCGGTGTGGTCCAGGGCAACGGCAACGACGGCCGGACCATCACCCTCCGGCAGCTGCTCGACCACACCTCGGGCATCTACGACCCCACCACCGAGCCGGAGTTCTTCGCCCCCTACCTGGAGCACCACGACCGGGACCACCTCTACACCCCGCGGGAGGTGGTCGCCCGCGCCGTCCGCCACGCACCGGCGTTCACCGCGCCCGACCACGGCTGGGAGTACTCCAACACCAACTACCTGCTCGCCGGTCTGGTGATCGAGGCGGTCACCCACCGCAGCGCGTCCGCCGAGATCCGCCGGCGGATCCTCGACCCGCTCGGTCTCAAGGACACCTCCTTCCCGCTGACCGACCCGGTCGTCCGCGGCCCCCACCTGCACGGGTACGACCTCAAGGGAGAGGACGTCACACGGTTCAGCCCGTCGTACGACTGGACCGCCGGCGCCATGATCTCCACCGTCGACGACCTGGCCCGCTTCCACCGGGCCCTGTTCGGCGGCAAGCTGCTGCGCCCCGCCCAGCAGCGCGAACTCCTGACCACGGTAGAGCCCGAGGGCACACCGGTGGCGTACGGACTCGGGGTGCAGCGCATGGACCTGCCGTGCGGTTCGGGGTCGGACGGCAGGCCGCCGGTCGGCGTCTGGCTGACCGACGGTGGCGGCCCCGGCTACACCAGCTACTCGTTCACCACCGTCGACGGTGGGCGGCAGTTGGTCATCGCCGCCAACGTCTACGACCTCGGGGCCGACCTCAAGCACCAGGCGCCCTTCCCGCTGAGCAAGGGGATCCTGAAGGCGCAGGCGGCAGCCCTCTGCGGCTGATGCGCCACCGGGCCGCCGCGGACGCGGCGCCGGGGTGCCTCCCGCTCCCCTCGGCCAACGAGGGGGGTTGGTCGTATGAATATCGCGTGACGTGACTTATGGAGGCGAGGGTGGGCTGTCTAGGCTGCGGCCGTCCGGTGTGATCATTTCGGTCCGAGAGACTTTTCCATGCTGATCGTTTCCCTGCTGTTCCTGGCCATCGGTGTCAGTCTGCTCGTTCTCCGTTGGCGCAAGGTCGGGTCCTGGCCGGTCACCGTGGGCGGACTCCTCGCCGGTGCCCTCGGGTTGCTGCTGGGGCTCACCACCTTTGTGCACGTGGTCGATCCGACCGAGGTCGGGGTGCCGACCAGCCTCGGCAAGGTCGGCTCGGCCTGGCAGCCGGGGCTGCACTTCAAGTCGCCGCTGACCGACGTGACCACCTTCTCGACCCGGCCCGTCGACCTCGATCTGACCGGTGACTCGACCGTCGAGGTCCGGTCCTCCGAGGGCGGGGTACTGTACGCGGACCTGACGGTCAAGTGGTCGATCGACCCGCAGCACACCGTCGAGCTGTACAAGCTGGCCGGCAGTTCCGAGGCCGTCCAGCAGCGGCTGGTCTACCCGGACAGCCGGGAGATCGTGCGCAATGTCTTCGCCCGCCACACCAGCGTCGAGGGCTACAGCTCGCAGCGGGAGGCGATCAGCTCGGAGATCGACAAGCTGATCACCGCCCGGCTGGCCCCGCGCGGCATCCTCGTCAACGGGGTCAACCTGCGCAACGTCCGGCCGAGCGACGGCCTGCAGAAGGCCATCGACCAGAAGATCCAGCAGGACCAGGCCACCGCCCAGGCGGAGGCGTCCGTGCGCACGGCCAAGGCCGAGGCCGAGAAGCGCAAGATCGAGGCCGACAGCACCGCCGCCGCCAACGCCGCGATCGCCGGCTCGCTGACCGACAAGATCCTGCTGAGCCAGTGCATCGAGGCCTTCAAGGCCGCCGCCGAGAAGAACGCCGTCTATGCCAGCCCCTGCGGCTCCAACGGCACGCCGGTCATCGTCGACGGCACCAAGCGCTGAGCCCGGAGGCCGGTCCGCCCCTCCCCGACATGTTTGCGGGGGAGGGGCAATGACGGACCATCAGGCAGTGACGGTGGCGACCGGGTCCAGGCCGTAGGTGCGGGCGTAGCCGTTCTCGGTGCCGACGAGCAGCTCGACGACGTCGAACCAGCGGTCCCAGAACGGGGTTTCGCGCAGCGCGTCGACCAGCAGCCGGTAGGCATCGTGGTCGTCCGCCTCCCAGACCCAGATGTCGGTCACCCGCGCCGAGTAGAACTCCGTGTCGTAGAAGCGGGAGCGGACGCCCCGGGCGCGGGCCTCGATCACCGGGAGGACCTGGGTGGTGAAGCCGTGGACCCGCTCGCCCACGGTCATCCCCAGCCACTCGGGCGTCGTCTTGACCAGCATGAACGCGGTGACGGGCGCTGCGGTCGGCTCAGCGGGCACCGGTGGCCTCCGAGGTCGTGTCGGCGGTGGGGGCGGTGTCGGCGGCGGGGTCGGCGAGGACGGCGGGCTTCAGGGTCTCGGCGCACCACCGCGCGAACCCGGTGGCCGGGACCGCCGGCCGCGCCGGGCGCCCGACGCCCGCGTCCAGACCCGCGTCCAGACCCTCGTCCTTGGCGCGCTTCATCTCGACGACGCCCTCGGCGAAGGCCGGGTGCAGGCCGTACCCGAGCAGCTCGGACCGCAGGTCGTCCAGCGACCGACGCCGGTAGCGGACCGGGCGGCCGAGCTGCTCGGTCATGATCAGGGCCAGGTCCTCGGGGGAGAGGTCCTGCGGGCCGAGCACCGGGACGCTGTCGACGCCGCTCCAGGAACGGTCCAGCAGCAGCCCGGCCGCCGTCGCGGCGATGTCGGCGACGGCCACCAGCGGGGCCCGGCGGTCCGCGGCGACGGTGTCGGTGAAGACGCCGTCCGCGCGGATCGAGCCGGCCTCCTCCAACAGGTTCTCGAAGAGGGACGGGCAGGCCAGGGCGCGGTAGGCGACGCCCGAGCCGGCGATCAGGTCGTCCATGGCGAGGGAGGCGGTGACCAGCCCGGCCCGGGCCGCCTGCGCGGTGCCGCGGCCGAGCGCCGACACCCCGACGACCCGGCCGACGCCGTGGGTGGCGAAGGCCCGGGCGGCGGGGCGGGTGAAGCCGCTCCACCCGTCCTCGGGCGCGGCCGAGACGTCCGGCGGGACCAGCCAGAACACGGCGTCGGCGCCGGCGAACGCGCGCTCGACGGTCGCGGCGTCGCCGTGCGAGCCGGTGACCACCTCGACCCGGTCGCGGACGCCCTCGGGCAGCCGGGCCGGATCGCGGACCACGACCCGCAGTTCCTCCCCGTGCGCGGGCGCGGCCTCGACCAGGAGGGACAGCAGCCGACGGCCGATGTTCCCGGTGGGGGCGGTGATGACGATCATGAAAACCTCACGGTCTCGGTCGGATCAGTGGTGCCCCCTCATCGTGCGGACGGCGACCGTATTGCCACAATGGGAACTTCAGCATCCAATCCTTGCCCAGAACGGAACAATGCCGGTGAGCAGCCAGGATCCGAACCTCGACGCCAATCTCGCGGTCGCGCTCGACGCCCTGCTGACCGAGCAGAGCGTCACCCGCGCCGCCGCGCGACTGCACACGTCCCCCGCGGCGATGAGCCGCACCCTGGCCCGGCTCCGCCGGGTCCTCCAGGACCCGCTGCTGGTACGGGCGGGCCAGGCGATGGTGCCCACACCCCGCGCCGAGGAACTGCGGGACGAGGCCGCCGCCGTGGTGCGCCGGCTGGAGGCGCTGCTGACCCCGGGCGGCGGGGTCGATCCCGCCGCGCTGCGGCGCACCTTCACCGTCCAGGCCGCCGACCTGGTCGGTGCGGCCCTGGCACCGGGCCTGCTCGCACTGGCGCGCCGCCGGGCGCCGGGCGTCTCGCTGCGGGTGCTGGCCGAGGACGCCGAGGCAGGGCCCGCCCTGCGCGAGGGCCGGGTCGACCTGGAGATCGGCGCGATCGACCACGTCGACCCGGAGACCCTGGTGGAGGAGCTGGCCACCCTGCGGATGGCGGCCGGGGTCAGGGCCGGCCACCCGCTCGCCGAGGGGCCGCTGACGCCGGACCGGCTGGCGGCCGCCGAACACGTGGTGGTCAGCCGCCGCGGCCGATTCACCGGTCCGCTGGACGCGGCGCTCGCCGAACAGGGGCTCAGCCGCCGGGTGAGCGCCGTCCTGCCCGGGCACCTGGCGGCGATGACCCTGGCCGCCACCGGCGACGTGGTCTGCCTGGTGCCGGTCGCGCTGCCGGGCGAGCCGCCGTCACCGCTCTCCGGCGCGGCGCAGACGCTGGGCCTGCGGCTGCTGGAGATCCCGCTCGAACTGCCGCCGCTGACGATCGGCATGGCCTGGCACCCGCGCCATGCCGCCGACGGCGGCCACCAGTGGCTGCGCGCCGCCGTGCGGCGGGTGCTGCGCCCGGCTCCGGCGGGGTGAGCCCCTGACCTCGGCACGCGCCACCGCACGTACGGCACGCGCCACAGCACGTACGGCACCGCCGTGCTGCGGTGCCGTACGTGCGTCAGCGGTCGTCGGCCGGAGGCGCCGACCCCTCAGCCCCCGCCGCCCGGGGACCGGACGGTGAGGCTGCCGTAGGCCGACAGCGCGCCGGCCAGGTCGCCGGGCCGGTCGCGCAGGGTGGCGTCCAGGAAGGCGAGGGTGGCCCCGGCGACGACGCGCGGGCTGCGGGTGCGGCCCAGGGAGCCCACGATCGCGGGCACGGGCGGCAGGTACAGCGGGCCGTCCATGAAGCTGAGGTGCGCGGCGCC
Organism: Kitasatospora purpeofusca; assembly: GCF_036010405.1. Taxonomy (NCBI): domain Bacteria; kingdom Bacillati; phylum Actinomycetota; class Actinomycetes; order Kitasatosporales; family Streptomycetaceae; genus Kitasatospora; species Kitasatospora purpeofusca. The sequence goes on from NZ_CP108561.1 coordinate 9,301,669, forward strand.
GGGAACGGTGAGCCGGTAGCTCGTCGCGGTGCTGGCCGCGAGCGCCTCGGTCAGCCGGGGGAGGTACCGCGCGTCGGTCGCCCCGGTGAGGGCCTGGGTCATGGCGAGCGCCGGCCGGTCCAGGGCGGGCGAGGCCGGGCCGTGCGGGAAGCCGTCCAGATCGACGACGGCGCGGAACCGGCGGTCCTGCCGGGCCGCCTGGAGCGCGGCGGCGCCCCCCATCGAGTGGCCGGTCACCGCGGCCCGGCCGGTGTCCAGACGCCCGGTCAGCGGGTCGCCGCTCCCGGCCCGGCCGAGGCCGTCCAGCTGGGTGAGGACGAAGCCGAGGTCGGCGGCCCGGACCGCCGTCCAGCCGGCCGCCAACTGCTCGTCCTGCTCCGCGTCGCCGGAGGAGGAGGTCTCGGTGGTGACCGTCCGGCCGTCGGCGAGGACGACGGCGGCGGAGTCGTACGGGTGGTCCAGCGCGGCCACCAGGTAGCCGTGGCTGGCGAGTTCCTCCGCCCAGGCGGTGTTCTGGGTGCGCACCCCGCCCGACCCGGGCGAGAACAGCACGACCGGGAACCGTTCGCCGCCCCCGGCCACCGGGGCGTCGAAGACCGAACGGCTGCGGGCGTGCGGGACACCGTCGACCAGGAAGTCCGGCAGGCCGACGCCGCGGGCGAGGGCGGCGGAGACGGTGCGCGCCTCGTCCTCCGTGCGCCCGAGGTACTGGGCCCTCGGCGTACCGGCGGGGCTCTGCTGCGCGGGGTACCAGAGCTGGACCACGACCGTGCGCCGGTCGGCCGGATCGGGGGTGAAGGTCTCCGGCCGCTGCTGGTCGGTCCACTGCAGCACCCGGGTGCCGACCGCGAACTCGCCCGTGGGCTCGGGGAACACGGGGACGGGGAAGGCCCAGGCGGACACCGGACCGCCGGCGATCAGCCCGGCGCAGGCCAGCGATCCCGGCAGCGCCAGCCACCAGCGGGCCCGCCACGCGGACCGGCCGGTCCGGCGCCGCCGCAGGGGAGCGAGGACGAAGGGCAGGACGAGGGCGGCGCCGGCCAGGACGGGCAGCAGTTGCCAGCGGAGCCCGGTCACCCCCAGCACGAGCACGGACAGGAGGAGCACCGCCCCCGCCGCGACCGTGGTGCGCGGGCGGGCCGCGGGGGGCAGCCAGCGCACCACCACCAGGGCGAGGGCACTCAGCAGGGCAAGGATTTCCAGGGGGGACATGAACAGTCCCGTGATGATCTCGGTCACGGGCCCATCGTCGGCGCCGGGCCCCCGACGCCACATCGCTCCCGGGTCGCCACCCGGTCCGACCGCAGGCGGGCGCGGTGGGCGTCACCGCTGCGACCCGGGTGGCAGGCGAACGCGCCGGATCGGCGGCCGCGTTGCGACCGGGGGAGGTGTCCCTCTCCTCCTCCGGTCGTACACCGGCCCGGACGCCGTCCGACGGTGGACCCATGCGCCCGGCGGGCCGGTGGCCTACCGTGACAGGGCCGCGGGACGAGCCGGACGGCGCACGGAGTGCGGTCCCCGTACCCGAGGCGGGTCCGGCGGTCCCCGGTGGAGGCCCGACCGGGCCGCCACGACACCGGATCGACAGGGACACGTGATGACCGAGGCCGCCGCGGAACCCGGCAGGGCCCACCGGCCGGGGGCACGCCCGTGGGAACGGGCGACGGCTGCCGCCCGCCGGATCCCCCGCCTGCCGCCCCCGGTGTGGGACTCGCTGCTGCCGGTGCTCCTCCTCCTCAACGCCGCGACCACGCCCGCGCCGCGTCAACCGGTGCAGACCGTGGCCCTCACCGCCGCCCTCGCGCTGCCCCTGCTGTGGCGCCGCCGGGCCCCGCTCGCGGTGTTCGGCGCCGTGGTGGCCGCGGCCCTCGTCCAATGGCTGCTGGACGTCCAACTCCCCGCGGACATCGCCGTACTGGTCGCCCTCTACACCTTGGCCGCGCACTCGGACCGCCGCACCACGCTGCTCGCCGGAGCGGTCGTGCAGGCGGGTGTCCTGCTGGCCTGCCTGCGCTGGGCGCCGGACGGCGCGTTCCTCACCCCGTTCGTCGCGGTCACCGCGATGACCGCGGCCGCCGCCGTCCTCGGGATGAACGTGCGGACCACCCGCGCCTACCTCGCGGCCGTGGAGGAACGGGCCGCGCACCTGGAGCGGGAGCAGGAGCAGCAGGCACGACTGGCCGTCGCCGAGGAAAGGGCACGGATCACCCGGGAGATGCACGACATCGTCACCCACAACCTGTCCGTCATGGTCGCGCTCGCCGACGCCGCCGGCTACGCCCGGCAGCGGTCGCCCGAGCGGGCCGACACCGCGATGCGGCAGATCTCCGAGACCGGCCGGCAGGCCCTGACCGACATGCGGCGCTCGCTGGGCGTCCTGCGGGCCGACGAACCGGACGCGGAACGCCACCCGCTGCCCGGCATCGCCCAACTGGACGCCCTCGCCGAACAGATGTCCGCCGCCGGTCTGCCGACCCGGCTGGAGGTCCGCGGCGGCCACGGCCACCTGCCCGCCACCGCGCAGCTCACCGTCTACCGCCTGGTACAGGAAGCCTTGACCAACGCCCTCAAGCACACCCCCGCCGGTACCCGGGCGACGGTCCGGATCGGCTGCTCGGCCGGCACCGTCACCGTGGACGTCACCGACACCGGCCCCCGCCCGTCGGCCTCCGCCTCTGCCGCCCCCTCCGGCCACGGCATCCCCGGCATGCGCGAACGCTCGGCCGCCTACGGGGGGACCCTGCGGGCCGGACCGCTGCCCGGCGGCGGCTGGGCCGTCCGGACCCGCCTCCTCCTCGACAGCGCCGGGGCGGTGTCCGCATGACGATCCGGATCCTGATCGTCGACGACGAGGCCCTGCTGCGGATGGCCTTCGGCACCGTCCTGGACGCCCAGCCCGACATGGCCCCGGTCGGCGAGGCCGCGGACGGGGAGCAGGCCGTCCGCCGCGCCCGGGAGCTGCGCCCCGATGTCGTCCTGATGGACGTCCGGATGCCCGGGACGGACGGGATCGAGGCGACCCGCGAGGTCGTCCGGGTCTCCCCGCGGAGCAGGGTGCTGATCCTCACCACCTTCGACCTGGACGAGTACGCCTTCGCCGGGCTGCACGCCGGGGCCTCCGGCTTCCTGCTGAAGAACACCAGGCCGGAGGAGCTGCTCGCGGCGATCCGGAGCGTGGCCGCAGGCGACGCGGTGGTCTCGCCGCGGATCACCAGGCGCCTGCTGGAGACCCTCCGCCCGCACATCCCCGACGGCCGGGGCGCCGCGCGCGACGACCGGCTGGGACGGCTCAGCGCCCGGGAGCGCGAGGTGCTGGTCGAGGTGGGCCGAGGGCTGTCCAACGCCGAGATCGCGGCCGCCCTGTACCTGGCGGAGGCGACCGTGAAGTCCCATCTGGGGCGGGTCCTGCACAAGCTCGAACTCCGCGACCGGATCCAGGCCGTGGTCTTCGCCCACGAGAACCGCCTCGTCCACCCGGGGTGACGCCGCCACCGGTCGTCGTACGGGCGGACGGCCAAGCCCTAGTGTGATCATCGGCAGGACGGACGGTCCTGCCGTGCTGAAAGCAACGGGGGGTGCTGATGAGGCTGCGTCGACGATCCGTCGCGGTCCTGCTCGCGGTGGCGAGCATGCTGGGCGGCGGGAGCGCCGCCGCGCCGGCGGCGGAGGCCGTCGTCCAACCGGCGGCTGCTGTCCAACCGGTGGACGCGGGCGCGGGCCCGCAGGCGCGCGCGGTGCTGAACTGGCTCGCGCAGCTGCCCGACCGGGGCCTGCGGAACAGGACGGCGTCCGGATTCTTCGCCGGGTACAGCGGCAGCGCCGCTCCGGGGTCGGGCAAGGACTTCGCCACCCAGTACCGGGACGTCACCGAACTGGCCGACCGGACGGGCCGGTTCCCGGCGGTGCTGGCCTGCGACTACGCGAGCGGCTGGAACGCCGACGGCGCGCCGACCGCGATCGACTCGGGCTGCGACACCGAGATGATCGACCACGCCGGTCGCGGCGGACTGGTCTCGGTCAGCGTCCACCTGCCGAACCCGGTGGCGGGGGCCGCCTGGCGGACTCCGCTGCCGCGGCCGGCCTTCCGTCAGCTGTCCGATCCGGCCACCGCCGCCGGCCGGGCCTGGCGGGCCGAACTCGACGACATCGCGGCCGGGTTGCGCCGGCTGTCCGACGCCGGGGTGCCGGTGCTGTTCCGGCCGTTCCACGAGATGAACGGCTACTGGTTCTGGTGGGGCGGTCAGGACCCGGCCGACTTCGCGGCACTGTGGCGCGGCACCTACGACTACCTCACCACGACCAAGGGCCTGCACAACCTGCTGTGGACGTACGCGCCGAACTGCGGCTCCGCCGACCCCACCGCCTACTGGGTCGGCCGCGGCTACGCCGACGTGGTCGGGCTGGACTGCTACACCGCCGACCCGTCGGCGATCACCGGCTACGAGAAGCTGGTCGAGCTCGGCAAGCCGTTCGCGTTCACCGAGATCGGTCCGGGCTCGGGCGCCGGCGGCACCTTCGACTACGAGCTGTGGGTGAAGGCGCTGCACGAGCGCTTCCCGCGCACCTCCTACTTCCTGGCCTGGAACAACGAGTGGAGTCCGGCCCGGAACCTCAACGGCACCAAGCTGATGAACGACCCGTGGACGGTGAACCGGGGCGGGGTCGACCTCGCCGCCGCCCCGGCGGAGAACCCGCCGGTGGCCTACCAGGACTTCGAGAGCGACACCCAGGGCTGGAGCGGCTGGCACCTCGCGGCCGGCCCGTGGCAGGTGACGGAGTGGTCGGCCCGCGGCAGCGGCTCGCTCAAGGCCGACGTGGACCTCGGCACCGGCGCGGCCTACCTCAACAAGGTCGGCCCGCTCGACCTCTCCGGGGACACCCTGCTCAGCGTCGACGCCCGCACCGCGCCCTGGGGCGACCAGGCGGGCGGCACCCGCGCCAAGCTCTATGTGCGCACCGGCACCGGCGACGCCGCCGGCTGGACCTGGACCGACTCGGGCGCCGTCACCGTCGACAGCAAGTCCACCCGGCTGGTCCTGGACCTGACCAGGGTGCCGGACCGGGCCCACGTCCGCGAGATCGGCGTCGAGTTCGCCCCCGCGGCCGGGGCGAGCGGCCGCTCCGCCGTCTACCTGGACGACATGCGGCGCGGCGGCCTGCTGGCCGGCTTCGAGCACGGTACCGAGGGCTGGTCCGGCTCCGGCGCGGCGGCCGGGCCCTGGGTGGTTGCCGACGAGGGAGCGGCCGAGGGCCGCAGCGCGCTCAAGGCCGACGTCGAGCCCGAGCGGGGCGCCGTCCGGCTCCGGCGGACGGCCCCCGCCGACCTGACCGGGGCCACCGTGCTCACCGTCGCCGCCGGCACCGCGCCCTGGGGGCAGCAGGCGGGCGGCACCACCGCCACGCTGTACGTGCGCACCGGCACCGGCGACGCCTCCGGCTGGACCTGGACCGGCAGCCCCGCCGTCACCGTCGGCCCGGACGGGCGGACCCTGCGGCTCGACCTGGCCGGGGTGCCCGACCCCGCCCACGTCCAGGAGATCGGCGTGGAGTTCACCCCCGCCCCGGGCGCCACCGGCCGCACCGCCGTGTACCTGGACGGCCTACGGAGGTGGAGCTGACCCGGACGGGCCTGCTCCTCGCCGCCGACGCCCCGGTCCCCGCCACCGCGCGGGGGCCGGGGCGTCCGGCGTCCGGCCGCGCGCCGCCCGGCCCGTCGGCCCGCCGCCGTCCGTCGACCTGCCGCCGTCCGTTCCGGCGGGCGAAGGCCCCGCGTGTTCTGCCCGCCGTACGGTCCCGGGTGCGGGACCATACGGGCGAAAGGGCAGAAAACGACTAAGGACGAAGGGGCGGACGTGTCCGGCAGCGAGAGCGAAAACCCAGCAATTCCTTCCCCCACCCCCAAGGCGACCGGGCCCCGGAGCAACCGTGACTGGTGGCCCGAGCAGCTGGACCTCCAGGTCCTGCACCGGAACTCGCCCCTCTCCGACCCGATGGGCGAGGACTTCGACTACGCCGCGGAGTTCGCCACCCTCGACGTCGAGGCGCTGAAGCGGGACGTCATCGCGCTGATGACCGACTCCCAGCCCTGGTGGCCCGCCGACTACGGCCACTACGGCCCGCTGTTCATCCGGATGAGCTGGCACGCCGCCGGCACCTACCGGATCTCCGACGGCCGGGGCGGCGGCGGCAGCGGCGCCCAGCGCTTCGCGCCGCTCAACAGCTGGCCGGACAACGCCAGTCTGGACAAGGCCCGGCGCCTGCTCTGGCCGGTCAAGCAGAAGTACGGCCGGAAGATCTCCTGGGCCGACCTGCTGGTGTTCACCGGGAACTGCGCCATGGAGTCGATGGGCTTCCGGACCTTCGGCTTCGGCTTCGGCCGCGAGGACATCTGGGAGCCCGAGGAGGTCTTCTGGGGCTCCGAGGACACCTGGCTCGGCGACGAGCGCTACACCGGCGACCGCGAGCTGGCCAATCCGCTCGGCGCCGTCCAGATGGGGCTGATCTACGTCAACCCGGAGGGCCCCAACGGCAATCCGGACCCGAGGGCCGCCGCCGTCGACATCCGGGAGACCTTCGCGCGGATGGCGATGAACGACGAGGAGACGGTCGCGCTCATCGTCGGCGGCCACACCTTCGGCAAGTGCCACGGCGCCGTGGACCCGTCCTGCCTCGGCCCGGAGCCCGAGGGCGCCCCGATCGAGCAGCAGGGCCTGGGCTGGCGCAGCACCTGCGGCAGCGGCTCCGGCGCCGACGCCCTCACCAGCGGGCTCGAAGGCGCCTGGACCACCGAGCCGACGAAGTGGGACAACGGCTACCTGGACAACCTGTTCCGCTACGACTGGGAGCTCACCACCAGCCCGGCCGGGGCCAAGCAGTGGAAGCCCACCGACCCGGCGGCCGCGAGCGCCGTGCCGGACGCGCACGACCCCGCGAAGCGGCACGCCCCGATGATGCTGACCACGGACCTCGCCCTGCGCCAGGACCCGGTCTACGAGGCGATCTGCCGGCGCTTCCACGAGCACCCCGACCAGCTCGCCGAGGCGTTCGCCAAGGCCTGGTACAAGCTGCTGCACCGCGACATGGGCCCGGTGTCCCGCTACCTCGGACCGTGGGTGCCGGAAGCGCAGCTGTGGCAGGACCCGGTCCCCGCCGCCGACCACCAGCCGGTCACGGACGAGGACGTCGCCGCCCTCAAGAAGCGGATCGACGACTCCGGCCTGGGTGTTCCCCAACTGGTCGCCACCGCCTGGGCGTCGGCGGCGACCCACCGCGGCACCGACCTGCGCGGCGGCGCCAACGGCGCCCGGATCCGGCTCGCGCCGCAGAAGGACTGGGAGGTCAACGACCTGCCCGAGGTGGCCGACACGGTCCGGCGGCTGGAGGAGATCCGGCGGGACTTCAACGCGGCGCAGAGCGGCGACCGGCGGATCTCGCTCGCCGACCTCGTCGTACTGGGCGGCAACGCGGCGGTCGAGCGGGCCGCGCGTGCCGCCGGGCAGGCCGTGACGGTCCCGTTCGCCCCGGGGCGTACCGACGCCTCGCAGGAGCAGACGGACGTGGAGGCCTTCGCGGTGCTCGAACCGCGGGCGGACGGGTTCCGGAACTACCTGCGGGCCGACGAGAAGCTGTCGCCGGAGACCCTGCTGCTCGACCGGGCCGACCTGCTGACGCTGACCGCGCCGGAGATGACGGTCCTGGTCGGCGGGATGCGGGCGTTGAACGCCGGCTTCCGGGGCTCCCCGCACGGCGTCCTCACCCACCGGCCGGAGACGCTGACCACGGACTTCTTCGTCAATCTGCTCGACATGGGCACGGAGTGGAAGCCCTCGGCCTCTGAGGCGAACGTCTACGAGGGGCGGGACCGGGCCACGGGCGCGGTGAAGTGGACGGCCACCGCCGTCGACCTCGTCTTCGGCTCGCACTCCCAACTGCGCGCGCTGGCCGAGGTCTACGGCTCCGGGGACGCGGACGGCAAGTTCGTCCGGGACTTCGTGGCTGCGTGGACCAAGGTGATGAACCTCGACCGGTTCGACCTGCGCTGAGCGAATGCCCGGCCGGACGGTCGTCCGGCCGGGCACCGGGGGGAATCGCGGGGAACCGGATCCGGTGCTTTCCGTTCCGTGATTCACCGGAACCGAACGGCCCCTGTTCCGCTCCGGGGTGAGCGGAACCGACGCATTTCCGTTCCGCTCCGCAGTGCGGGTGCGTCCTGCAAAATTCGTCGGCGACGCTCTTGAATCGACCTCGGGGTGGGGTAGTGTGATCCCGTCGCTGGGGGAGCGAAGGAGTGGAAACGCCTCCCCCGCAGGCCATCGCATTTCCGATGAATAGCGCCTTGATACCAGCACTGCCGTCACTTTCCGTCGCTTCCGTCATGCTCCGGACGCGGCGGGCGGGTGGACCTGTCCGGTCTCGGTTCGAGAAGAACCTCGCCGTTGAATCCGGGCATTGTGCACAAACGGGGGAAATGGAAGATCATGGTACTCATTTCTGAACGCATGCCCGCATTGTCGCCGGATTCGGCGAGGCCGTCCGGGACCGTCCGCAAGGATTTCCCGGGGCTTTTCGGAGTGCGTTTCCAGGTCGGTCGGGAATTCGTTCCGGTCCGACCCTGTACCGACCAGGGGCCGGCCGTCGAGGAATTTCCGGCAACGGCCCTGCGATCATTTCCCGGCTCCGGCTGAGCGACGCCTCCGGGGCCCGGCGCCGACCAAAGGCGGACGTCCCGTCCGCGCGGCCGGTCGCCGTACGTGATTCCCGCGCGCCCGCGCACCGTCGGGCAGGCGCCGCTCCGGTCCACGACCGGAGCGGCCGGTGCGGCACGCCCGCCTTCACCTTGTCCCGGTCCGGGGTCCCGTGCGGTGTGCACGTCGTGCCCGGATCCGCTGTGACCACCTGACCGGCGTTCGCCGCTCCACCTTCACCTCTTCCACGCGCGCCCGCGCGGGCGCGTGCGGGTTCGTTCCGGTGGGTGCGGTCGCATGCCCGTGCGGTGCGCGGCGCGACGTCGTGCCGCCGTGACGGTGGTCGCGGCGGTCGGACCTGGCCCGCTCTGCCCTGGCCCGCTGTGCCCTGGCCCGCTCTGCCCTGGCCCGCTCTGCCCTGCCCTGCCCTGCTGCGCCGAGCCATGTCCTGTCTGCTCCCCGGTCCGGAACCGGGGCTTCTCACGAAGGAACCCTGATGACCGATCTTGTGCTGCCCGAAATCGCCCAGGTGGCCCGCGGCGGGCGGACCCTGTCCACCGAGCCGTTCCCCGTCCTGGGCATCGACGCCGTCGAGTTCGCGGTCGGGAACGCCAAACAGGCCGCACACTTCTACGCCACCGCGTTCGGCATGCGGCTGGTCGCCTACCGAGGTCCGGAGACCGGCCATCCGGAGACGGCGTCCTACGTGCTGGTCTCCGGCGACATCCGGTTCGTCTTCACCTCGGCGGTCCGCGCGGTCGGCGAGGAGGCCGCGTTCGTCGCCGGGCACGTCGCCCGCCACGGCGACGGCGTGCTCGACGTGGCGATCGCCGTCCCGGACGCCCGCCGCGCCCACGAGCTCGCGGTGGAACGGGGTGCGACCGGCCTCGCCGCACCCCGGGAGACGGCCGACGAACACGGCACGGTGCGGACCGCCGTGATCGCCACCTACGGCGAGACCAGGCACAGCCTCGTCGAGCGGACCGGCTACGACGGCCCGTACCTGCCCGGCTACGTGCACCGCGGGCCGTCGCCCGCCGCCGGTGCCCGGTTGCCGCTGCTGACCGGCATCGACCACTGCGTGGGCAACGTCGAACTGGGCCGGATGGACGAGTGGGTGGCCTTCTACAACCGCGTCATGGGCTTCACCAACATGAAGGAGTTCGTCGGGGACGACATCGCCACCGAGTACTCGGCGCTGATGTCCAAGGTCGTCGCGGACCGCACCCGCACCGTCAAGTTCCCGCTCAACGAGCCGGCGGTCGGCCGGAGGAAGTCCCAGATCGACGAGTACCTGGAGTTCTACGGCGGGCCGGGCGTCCAACACATCGCCCTGGCGACCGACGACATCGTCACGGCCGTCCGCGAACTCCGTTCCAGGGGTGTGGAGTTCCTGGACACCCCGGACAGCTACTACGACGCGGTCGGCGAACGGCTCGACGGGACCGGGGCGGTGGTCGAGGAACTGCGCGAGCTCGGGATCCTCGCCGACCGGGACGAGGACGGCCACCTGCTGCAGATCTTCACCAAGCCGGTCCAGGACCGGCCGACCGTGTTCTTCGAACTCATCGAACGCCACGGCTCCCAGGGCTTCGGCAAGGGCAACTTCAAGGCCCTGTTCGAGGCCATCGAGCGCGAGCAGGAACGCCGCGGCAACCTCTGAGCGGCCGTCCGGCACACCGGCTCAGCAGCAAGGCAGCAAGGCAGCACAGCAGGTCAGCAGGTCAGCAGCACAGCAGCAAGGCACCACGTCACTGCGTCACCACGTCACCACGTCACCACGTCGAAGGGAGCGGACTCGTGTCCGACGAAGGACCGGAGCGTCCGGCAGAACAGCAGGTGGAGCGGTACCCCTCCCTCACCGGGCTGCGGTTCCTCTGCGCGCTGGGGGTGTTCCTGACCCACGCCTGGTACGTCGCGAAGGTGTTCCGGGACGACCGGGCCGAACAGGCCGTCAAAGCCGTGCTCCCGCTGGGCATGGTGGGCGTCTCGGTGTTCTTCGTACTGAGCGGGTTCGTGCTCACCTGGTCCGCCCGCGACGGCGAGGGCGCCCGCGGCGGCGGGAGCGCCCGTTCGTTCTGGCGGCGCAGGGCCGCCAAGGTCTACCCCAACCACCTGGTGGTGTGGGCGCTGCTGTTCGTGTTCGTGCTCGCGACCGGTTCCGCCGTGACGGGCGGGTCCGGCGGCGGCTTCCCCTGGCTGCCCGCACTGGCCAACCTGCTGCTGCTGCACGCGTGGCTGCCCGGCCCCGGCTTCACCGCCGGGCTGAACATCGTCACCTGGTCGCTGGCCGTCGAAGTGTTCTGCTACGCCCTCTTCCCCTTCCTGCTGCCCCGCCTGCGACGGATCCGCCCGGAACGGCTCTGGGCCGCCGCCGGGTGCGCGGTGCTGGCGGTGTGGCTGGTGGCGGTGATCGCCTCGCAGTTCCGCGGCGGCCGCACCGTGCCGGACGTCGAGGTCTCCCAGTGGCAGTTCTGGATCCCCTACTTCTTCCCGCTCGGCCGGCTGCCGGAGTTCGTGCTCGGCATGCTGCTGGCCCGGATCGTCCGCGAGGGCCGGGGCGTGGTGCCCGGCATGGCGCTGTCCGGGCTGGCGCTGGTGCTGTCCCTGGGGACGGCACTGGCGACCCTGCCCTTCGCCTTCCTGCCGGCCGCCGCGACCGTCGTGCCCGTGTCCGGTCTGATCCTCTCGGCCGCGGCGGCGGACCGCGACGGCCGCAGGTCCTGGCTGCGCCGCCCCGCGCTGGTGCGGCTCGGCGAGGCCTCGTTCGCCTTCTACGTGGTGCACTGGCCGGTCGTCATGGTCGCCCACTGGGCCCTCGGCGGCGGCCGCTGGAGCACACCCGTCGCGATGGCGGCGACCGCGCTGTTCCTCGCCCTGTCCCTGCTCGCCGCCCGGCTGCTCCACCGGTACGTCGAACTGCCGGCGATGCGCCGGTTCGCCCGGCCGCGCCCAGCGGCCACCCCGACCGCACCCCCACTGCTCGACGAGGCACGCCGCCCGGCGGTCCCGGTGCCCGGCAGCACGGCGGGCTGACGCGTGAACAGCAAGGGAGCTGACGCATGAACAGCACAGGATTCGCCGCTTCCGCCCCCGTACCCGCCCCCGTTCCGGCGGCCGCGCCCGCACTGCCGCGCGCCGAGCGCGTGCGCGCCTTCGTCAGGCTGGGCAGGCCCAAGTTCCTCGTCCAGAGCATGATGGTGGTCGGCCTCGGGGTCAGCATGTCGGTGCACGACGGCCACGCCTTCCGGCCCGGCTGGTTCGTCCTCACCCTGGCCTTCGCCTGGTGCACCCACCTGATGACGCACTACTGCAACGAGTACTTCGACCTCGACGCCGACCGGGCCAACGCCGCGCCGACGGGCTGGACGGGCGGCAGCCGGGTGCTGGTGAGCGGCCTGCTGCGCCCGATGGTCAGCCTCTCCGCCGCGTTCGTGCTGCTCTTCGTCTCGCTCGGCCTGATCGCCGTCATGCCGACGACGGGCACCCGGGTGATGGCGGCCGCGATCGCCGCGCTCTCCTGGTTCTACACGGCCCCGCCGCTGCGGCTGAACTACCACGCGCTGGGCGAGGTGGCCTGCGCGCTGGTGCTGTACGGGCTCGGGCCGCTGCTCGCCTGCGCCCTCCAGTCCGGCTCGGTGACCGGGGCGGACGTCGTCTACGCCGGTGTGGTCTGCGCCCTGCAGTTCCTCCGGATGTCCGTGATGAACCTCGCCGACATCGAGGGCGACCGGCGGACCGGCAAGCACACACTCGCGGTCGCCCTCGACGGCCCGGGCCTCGTCCGCCTCTACCTCGCCGGCCAGGTCGCGGTGGGCGCCGGGATGCTGGTGCTCGCCGGGACCGGGGTCGTCCCCCCGGCCGGGGCGATCGCGGTGCTCGCCACGGCCCCGGTCGCGGCCTGGGTCTCCCGCCGGCTGCTCACCGGGGCCCTGCGGATGCCGGAGAAGGCGAACGCGGTGACCTTCCTGGCCTCGATGCACATGCCGGTCACCGCCTGCGCGATCACGCTCAGCCTGCTCGGCAGCGCCCTGAACACCGATCGCGGGGTGCCCGGCGGCTGGCTGGCCGTCTACGGCGTGACGCTCGCGGCGTTCCTGGTGTGGCTGACCGGGGCGGTGCGCAGCAACGTCCTCCGGCGCCCCGCCTGACTCCGCACCGCGACCGCATTCGAACGTCGCCCGGTTCCGAACCGCCGCACCGCCGGGGTCGGACGACCGACCGGCCCCCGAGCTTTCGCCCAAGCCGACCACCGCTACAGGAAGGATCCGCCATGACGACGATCGCGCACACGCTGCCCCCGCACGCGCCGTCCCAGCACACACCGTCCCAGCACACACCGTCCCCGCACGCGCAGTCCCCGCACTCCTTGGCCGCCGGAACGACACGACGGGCCAGGGAGCTCACCGAACCGCTGCTGCGCGAGGCGGTCGCCCTGCTGGAGCCCTGGACCGCCATGATGAGCTCCTACCACCTCGGCTGGTGCGCCGCCGACGGCTCGCCGGTGGAGCTCGACTCCGGCAAGGCCGTCCGCCCCGCCCTCGCGCTGCTGGCCGCCGAGGCCGTCGGGGCGCCGGTGGAGGCCGCGCTGCCCGGTGCGGCCGCGGCGGAGCTGATCCACAACTTCAGCCTGATCCACGACGACATCATGGACGGCGACGAGGAACGCCGACGGCGCCCGACGGTCTGGAAGGAGTTCGGCGTCAGCGGAGCGATCCTGGCCGGGGACGCGCTGCAGGTCCTCGCCTTCGACCTGCTGCTGGCCAAGGGAGGACCGCACGGTCCGGCCGCGGCAGGTCATCTCGCGGTGGCGCTGCGCGAGCTGGTGGAGGGCCAGGCGTGCGACATCCGGTTCAGCGAGCGCCCCTGGTCGGGCCCCGGCACGGTGACCGTGGCCGAGTACCAGGCCATGGCGATGGCCAAGACCGGCGCCCTGCTGGCCGGCGCCAGCGCGATGGGCGCCGTCCTCGGCGGCGCGGACCGGCCGCGGGTCCACGCGCTGGCCGAGGCGGCGGGACAGCTGGGCCTGGCGTTCCAGTGCGTCGACGACATCCTGGGCATCTGGGGCGACCCGGCCGTCACCGGGAAGCCCGTGCGCGGCGACCTGCGCGAGCGCAAGAAGAGCCTGCCCGTGGTCGCCGCCTCCGCAGCCTCCGGGACCGTCGCGCGGCGCCTGGCGGAGCTGCTCGCCGACGGCCGCTCCCAGGCGGGCGAGGAGGAGTCGGAGAAGGTGCTGCTGGAGGCCGCCGAGCTGATCGAGGAGGGCGGGGGCCGGCGGGCCTGCGAACGCGAGGCCGAACAGGCCCTGGCCAGGGCGCAGGCCAGTCTCGACCTGGTGCCGATGCCCGCCGGGGTCCGCGCGCAGTACACCGCGCTCGCCGACTCCTTCGTCTCCCGCGTGATGTGACGTGTCGTCCCGTCACAGTCGGATCCACAGTCAGAGCCCGGCCCCGTCGTCGTCCCGTGGAGCGCCGATGTCCCTCCCACTGAACCAGCAACCGCATCAGCACCCGCACGACGGCCTCGACCGGCCGGCCCGGATCGACCGGCAGCCCCGGATCGACCGGCAGCCCCGGATCGATCGGCAGACCCGGCTCGAAGGCGCAGTGGTGGCGAGCACCGGCCTGCTGCTCGCCACCCAGCTGCCCACGGGCGCGTGGACCAATCCCCGCCCCGCCGCCGTCTCCGGCACCGCGGGCGCGGCCCTGGCCCTGCACCTGGCGGGCACCGGGGCCGACCGCGCCCTGGCGGAGGGCGGCTGCACCTGGCTGCTGCGGGCGCGCAACCCCGACGGCGGCTGGGGCACCCTGGAGGGCTTCCCCTCGGACGCCGTGGCCACCTGCATGGCCGCCGCCGCCCTGACACTGGTGCCCCGGCCGGACCCCGGCGACGGTGCGGCCCGCGAGGCGGTTTCCGGTGCGCTGGCCTGGCTCGGCGCCGCGGGGGGCGTCGAGGCCATTGCGGACCGCACGGTCCGGCAGCTGTGCTCGCTGGTCCTGGCCCTGGCGGGCCTCGGCACCGCCGGCGGGGTGTCGCGCGTCCCGGTCGAGCTCGTGCTCCTGCCGGCCGCGCTGCGCCGCAAGGTGCTGTCCTACCTGTCGCCGCCGTTCGTCGCGCTCGCCCTGCTGCAGTCCCGCTTCGGGGCCCCGGGCCCGCTCGCCCGCGGCGCGCTCGCGGTCGCGCGGCCGGCGGCCGTTCGGCTGCTGGGCGCGGTGCAGTACCAGGAGGGGGACGTCGGTTCGTACGGGGGCGACCCCTGGCTGACCGGCCTGGTCGTCACGGCCCTGGCGAGCACCGGCTCCGTCGCGTCGCCGGGTTCCGGAACGTCATCGGGTTCCGGCGCGTCGTCTGGTTCCGGCGCGTCGTCGGGTTCCGTCGCGGAACCGGACGGTGCGCGTCTTGTCGCGGCGGGTCTCGACTACCTGCGGGCCACCGTCCAGCCGGACGGCTCCTGGTGCATGATCCACGGGATGGAGACCGCCCGGGTCGAGGTCACCGGCCCGGCCTTCGCGGCCGCCGCCCTGGGCACGGCCGGCTTCGCGGACGACCCCCGGCTGGTCCGCACCAGGACCTGGCTGGCCGACTGCCAGCAGACCGCGCCGTTCCCGCTCTACGACTGCCCGCCCGGGGGCTGGACCTGGTCCGGGCCCAAGGGCTGGCCGAACGTCCTCGACTCCCTCGCCGTGCTGGAGGTGCTGCTGCAGGGCGACCGCGACGCCCCCGCGCTGCGCCGCGGCCTGGACTGGCTGCTCGCCCGGCAGGACCGGCGCGGCTCGTGGAGCACCTTCGTCCGCAACACCCTCGTCCCGTTGGACGGCCCTTGCCCGTACATCACGGCGAAGGCGCTGCTCGTGCTGCACGAGGCGGGCGTACCCGCGAGCGACCCTCGCTTGGTGCGCGGCCTGCGGTGGCTGCTGCGCCGGCAGGACCGGGACGGCGGCTTCCGGGCGCTGTGGCACCGGGGCGTCGTCCCGGCCACCGTCGCCGTGCTGCGGCTGCTGGCCGCGCTCGGCCGCTCGCGGAGCCCGGTCGCGCGGCGTGCCCTCGACCGCCTGCGGGCCGCGCAGCTCCCGGACGGCTCCTGGTCCACCGGCGACCGGGGAGAACCCGGCACGGTGGACGAGACCGCCCGCGCCGTCCTGGCCCTCGCGGCCTGCGGGGACGGTGCGGGGGCGGCGCGCGGCGCCGACTGGCTGCTGGAGCACCAGCGGCCGGACGGGAGCTGGGAGCCGGGCCGGACGTGTGTGTACATCCGCGACCACGTGCACTACAGCGACTTCCTGATGGCCCAGGGCCTGGCGCTGTCGGCACTCTCTGCGGTCTCGGCACCGGCGGCACCGGCGGACCCGTCCGACCCGTCCGACGCGTCCGAGGCGTCCGAGGCGTCCGAGGCGTCCGAGGCGTCGGCACCGGTGGCCGGTGCCGGGACGGGGGAGGTCCGATGAGCGGCGCGGTGGACGGGGGCCCGGACCGGGGCCCCTGGGACGCGATCGTCTGCGGCGCCGGAGTGGCCGGGCTGGCCACCGCCCGCGCCCTCGACCTCGCCGGGCTGCGGGTGCTCCTGCTGGAGAAGCAGCGGGTGCCTGTGCCGATCGCCAAGGGCGAGGTGCTGCAACCCAGTTCGGTCCGGATCCTGCGCGAGTGGGGCGTCATGCCGCTGCTGCTGCGGCGCGGCGCCGTCCCGCTCGGGCAGCTGATGATCCGCGACGCGGACGGCCGCCGTCTGATGCTCTTCGACTACCGGACGATGCCCGGCGAGGACCGCCGGCTGTTCTCCCTCGACTACCCGGAGATCCTCGCTGCCCTGCGGGAATCCCTGGGCGAACAGGTGGAGTGCTGGTCGGGCGCCCTGGTCGAAGGGCTGGTCCGCGACGGCGGCGGCCGGGTGTCTGGGGTGCGGGTCGTCCGGCAGGGCCGCGAGTGGGAGCTGACCGCACCGCTGGTGGTCGCCGCCGACGGACGCTCCTCGAAGCTGCGGCGCGACGCGGGCATCGGGACGACCTCCGCCGAGTACGGGCACCGGCTGCTGTCCTTCGACATCGACGGCGTCCCGGCGGCGGCACCCGAGGTGACGACCTATCTCACCGGCGAGGGGCTGCGGCTCGCCTACCCGCTGCCCGGCGCCCGGATGCGGCTCTACGCCCAGGTGCGCCCCGACGCGCTGCGCGGCACCGGCCCGGAACGGCAGGCGCGGCTGGAGGACTGGTGCCGCGAGCTGCTGGCGGGCACGCCCGCGCTGCGGCCGCTGGAGGAGCGGCTGCGCGCCAGCTTCGGCAGCCGGCAGCTGCTCAACCTGTGGCGGTTCACCGCCGACGTGCTGGCCGTCCCCGGACTCGCCCTGGTCGGCGAGGCGGCGCACTGCGTGCACCCGATGGCGGCCCAGGGCATGAACACCGCCATCGCCGACGCCGAGGCCCTGGCGGCGTGCCTGACCGGCCGGGGCTTCGCCGCCCGTGCGTCCACGGCCACCGCCACGGTCGACCGGGCGCTGGAGGCGTACGCGGCGCAGCGCGTGGACTGGGTGCGGCACATGGACCGGATGAGCCACGACGCGACCCGCATGATCACCCAGCTCTCCAGGCCCGGCCAGGCGCTCGGGCGCCGGGTCCTGCGCCGGATGGACGGCAACCCGCGGCTCCGCTACCAGGCCACCTACAACATGGCGGGGCTCGGGATCCGCCCGTTCACGGCGCTGGACCGGCTGCACCAGTTGGGCCTGCCGGACCCGCGTGCCCGGCGCGTGCCGGACTGGGCGTGACCGGGGTGAGGACCGGAGCGAGGACAGGGGCGAAGACCGACCAGGAAGGACGGGACAGAGGGATGGACCGATCACGCGGGGCCGAGGGCGCGGTCGAAGGCGCGGCGGACGAACGGGCGGAGCGAGCCACGGACCGGCCGCGCCGTCCCGCGGTGCGCCGTGCCGTCGTCCTGGGCGGTGGCTTCGCGGGCATGCTCACCGCTTCGGTGCTCGCCCGCCACGCGGAGAAGGTCGTCGTGGTCGACCGGGACCGGCTGCCCGCCGGTCCGGTCGCGCGGGCCGGTCTGCCCCAGGCCCGGCACGGACACCTGCTGATGGCTGCGGGGGCGGCGAGTCTGGAGGCGCTGCTGCCCGGGTTCACCGACTCCCTCACCGCCGCCGGGGCCCGCCGCCTCGCCCTGCCCGGTGACCTGGTGACGCTCACCCCGCACGGCTGGCTGCCCCGGACCGGCGAGGCCTCCCACGGTTGGTGCCTCGGTCGGGACCTCCTGGACTGGATCGTCCGCGCCCGGGTGCTCGCCGATCCCGCGGTCGAGCTCCTCCAGGGAGTCCACGGCGAGGGGCTGGTCGGCGACGCCCGCCGGGTGACCGGCGTACGGGTACGGGGCGGGGCGTGGCCGGACGGCCGTGAACTCGCCGCGGACCTGGTGGTGGACGCCACCGGGCGGGGCTCGCGGGCACCCGACTGGCTGGCGGGGCTCGGCCTGCCCGAGGTGGTGCAGGAGCGCGTCGACTGCGGGCTCGTCTACGCGACCCTGCTGGTCCGCGCGCCCGAGGCGGCGGCCGGCTTCCCCTCGGTGTCGATCCAGTCGGGACCGGGTGCCGGTCCCGGGCGGGCGGGCGTGGTCTTCCCGATCGAGGACGGCCGCTGGCTGGTCACCCTCTCCGCCACCCGTGGTGCGGAGGCGCCGCGCGACGAGGCCGGGTTCCACGCCTTCGCGCGCGCCCTGCCGCATCCGCTGATCGCGGACCTGCTGCCGCTCTGCGAACCGCTCGACCAGGTGCGCCGCTACGGCAACACCGCCGACCGCCGCCGTCGCTACGACCGGCTCCGGCGGTGGCCGGCGGGCTTCGCGGTGGTGGGGGACGCCGTCGCGCACACCAACCCCGCCTACGGGCACGGCCTGTCCGTCGCGGCGGCCGGCGTTCTGGCGCTCGCCCGGGCCCTGGAGCGCCGGGGCGCGGACGGCGGACGCGTCACCGCGGGCGTCCAGCGGGCCGTCCACCGGGCCACGCGGGCCGCCTGGAGCCTGGCCACCGGCCAGGACGTGCTGTACCCCGATGTCGCCGGGGCCCGGCCGACCCGGGGCGACCGGACGCGGGCCCGGCTGGGCGCGCGGCTCCAGGCCGTGGCGGTGCGCGCGGACGGCACCGGGGGAGACGCCGACGCCGTGCTCGGCACGCTGGTCCGGCTGGGCACGCTGGAGGGACGGCCTGCGGACCTGGCCCGCCCCGCCGCGGTGCGCGCGTTGCTGCGCGGCCCGTCCGCCGAGGTGCTTCCCGGCCGTGAACCGCCCCTCACGGAGGGCGAGCTGGCTCTGCTGGGTGAGGGTGCGCGTGGTCTGTACGACCGGTCGGGCGGTCGGGTGGTGTGAGGTGGTTCCGGCGTGGTGTGCCGGTCGGGGGACGCACGACGCCGCTGGTCACCTGGCCGTCCCTGTGGTGGGGGTGGTCGGGTGCAGCGGCGTTGTTGTGGTGCGCCCCGCATGGTGCGGGGGTGGGGTGTTACTTGGTGAGGCCGGCCTTGACGGAGCAGACGGGCCAGGCGCCGGGGCCCTGGGCGGCGAGGACCTTCTCGCCGATGGTGATCTGCTGGGCCTTGGTGGCCTGGTGGGCCTGGGGGGCGTAGGCGGTTCCGCCGAAGGCGGCCCAGGTGGAGCTGGTGAACTGGAGGCCGCCGTAGAAGCCGTTGCCGGAGTTGACGGCCCAGTTGCCGGTGGCCTCGCAGGCGGCGACCTTGTCCCAGACGCCGGCGGGGGCGGCGGAGGCGGCGTTGGCCGTGACGAGGCCGGCCACCGGCAGGGCGGTGAGGGCCCCGGCCATGAGTGCCATCCGGACGCGGTTGCGGCGCTTGGTGGTGGCGGTGGTGGCGGTGGCGGTCTCGTTACGGAAGGTCATGGGTTTCCTTTTCGGAAGGGGGTGGGGGCGTGCGGAACCAGGCCCTGGGGGCTTGTGGTTTCGCGGGGTTCGCACGGGGTGTTGCCGGTGAGCGGTGTGCTCGTTCGGTGCGATGCATTCGAAGTTACGGGGGTGGGGGTGGGGTTTCAAGGATTCGTAGGTTTAGCGAGGTCAGTGGGGGGTTACCGGGGGTATGGATCTTGATATTGGCCTGTTTTGAAGGCATATGTCCGCATTTTCAAGATCGAATACGGGCCGGAAGTGGTCCGGGCCACTCCGGGGGGCCTGTGAGGCCGGGCACACGGTCGACGCGCGGTGGCGGTCCCGTCGCGCCGGGTGCGGGAATCGGGGTGCCGGGCGGGGTGCGGCGGTGGCGTCGGGTGGCCCGGGCCACAGCCCTCACCCGCCGTGCCCCGTGCCGTCACCCACCGTGCGCGAAAACCCCCGGCGCGGGCGTGGTCAGACGTCCGAACGGCTGACCCGCGTGCTCCAGCGCCCGATGACGACCTTCACCGGCAGCAGGACCAGCCAGCCCCAGACGACCCGGGACCCGAGGAGGAAGCTCAGCGGCGCCGTGGCGGCGAAGACGACCACCGTCGCCCCGAGGTCCGCCAGATAGGCGTGGGCCTCCCGGTCGGGCAGCGGCGCCGCCCGGAGCCAGGGGCGCTTCCACACCACGAACAGCAGCGCGAACTGGGTGCTGCCGAGGGCCGCGACGGCCGCCGAGTAGATGGCCACGGCCGAGGGCTCGCTGGCGTACTCGGCGATGAGGGAGGTGGGGAAGGGGAGCAGCGCCGCGATCCCGAGGCCGAACAGCGTCAGCCGGATCACCAGGCCGTCCACCTGCCGGACGCCGAGGAACAGGCGGTGGTGGTCACGCCAGAAGGCCGCGAGGACGAGGAAGCTCAGGGCGTACGCGCCGACCTGGGGGAGGAGGTCGTGCAGCTGGCGGTGGAACTCGGCGGAGTCCAGGCCGTCCGGGAGCTTGATGTCGATGGCGAGCAGGGTGATCGCGATGGCGTAGACGCCGTCGGCCAGCGCGACCAGCCGTTCCGGCCGGCCGAGCAGGGGCTCCGGGGCTGTCGGGGTCGTCATCCTGCCGACCTTAGGGAGGGGAAGGCCGGGAGCGGCGCAGGTCCGACGGTGTGCCGGGCCGTGTCCCGCCCCCGGCCGCGTGTCCCGTCCCCGGCCGTGCGCCGTGCGCCGTACGCCGTGCGCCGTACGCCGTGCGTCCCGCGCCGTGCGCAGGGTCAGGAGCCGGCGGTGGCCGCCTGGAGGGTGGTCGCCATGATCGGGCTGGTGAAGGTGTTGGTCGCGTTCCCCGGGGACGGGTGGTACGAGCCCCACTTGAGGTAGTTGCGGTCACCGTCCCAGGTGGTGCCCTTGAAGGTGCCGGAGCCCGTGGTGAAGGTCTGCTTCACACCGTCGAACCAGAAGTCGATGGTGCCGTTGGTGCGGCCGAGCCGGATCTTCAGGGCGTAGGAGTGCCACTGGTTGTTGCTGGTCGGCGCGGTCCAGAGGGTGTGGGCGACGTGCTTGGTGTCCCACTCCTGGAGGCGGATGCGCCCGGTCGTCGCGTCGATCTCGATCGGGTGGTTCGCCGTGTCGGTGCTCGGCGAGCACTTGAGCTGGAAGACGTAGCGGCTGTTGGAGTCCTTGATGTTCAGCTTGGAGGACCAGCCGAGGTAGAAGGTGCTGCCCTCCTTGAGGTTCGGGCCGAGGGTCTCGCAGCGCTCCTCGCCGGCGGCCTGGAAGGCCCGCCACACGCTGCCCTTGGCCGGGTCCTTCACCACGCCGAACTTCCCCTCCGCGCACTGGACGCCGGCGAAGGAGGAGGGGCCCTTGCTGGTGCTGGGGGTCCACAGGACGGTGTCCGCCGCCGTGGCGGAGCTACCGGCGACGGCGGTGCCGCAGGTGATCGCGAACGCGCTGAGCGCCACGACACCGGCGGTGGTTCGATGGCGGTGTGCCGAAGAAGGCATGTCTCTCCTGGGCGGACGAGTTGTCGGAATCGGATGCCGACCGGGC
Source organism: Kitasatospora purpeofusca (assembly GCF_036010405.1). Classification (NCBI taxonomy): domain Bacteria; kingdom Bacillati; phylum Actinomycetota; class Actinomycetes; order Kitasatosporales; family Streptomycetaceae; genus Kitasatospora; species Kitasatospora purpeofusca. The sequence continues at coordinate 9,323,257 of NZ_CP108561.1, forward strand.
GGTCGGCCCGGACGTACGTGCGAGGAGATTCGACCACCTGACGACCCGTTGGACCAGCCGGGCCGACCGGCCGTGGCCCTTTCGGGCAACGCCGCCGGTCGGCCCGCCCCGGCGGTCGGCCGGGGCGGGCGACCGGGGGAGGTCGGGCCGGGGAACGGCACGGGAACGGGGGAGGGCCGGCCAGGTCTCCCGCAGACGCGGGGAGGCGGCCGGCCACCGTGTCAGCCGGCCGGAATGCCCACGGCCAGCGTCAGTTCGAGGACCCGGTCCGGCGAGGCGAGGTCCGGGAAGAGCTCCCGCAGCTTCGTCATCCGGTAGCGGACGGTCTGCGGGTGGACGAACAGGGCTGCCGCCACTTCCTCGCGCCTGCCCTGGTGCAGCAGCCACGCCCGCAGCGTCTCCTCCAGCCGCCGTGCGGTCGCGACGGGCAACGGTCGCAGGGGTGCGAGGGCTCGCGTGCGCAGATCGGCGAACGCGTCCGCGTCCGCGCTCAGCACCAGTTCCGGCAGATGCTCCTCGGTGTCGCGGATGTCGGGGGACAGGGAGCGCGCGCGCACGGCCCGTGCGTAGGAGGCGGAGGCGCGGGTCCACGGCCGGGCCGGGCCGACCACGGCGACGCGGTCGGTGAGCTGCCGCAGGAGACGTGACCGGTCGGCGTCGGGGACGAGGAGCACTCCGGTGGCGTCCGGCAGGTCGTCGAGGACGAGGGTGCCCGGGGCGAGCGTGCGGTAGGCGGGCCGGGTCTGGGCGGCGGGGAGCAGCACCGCGGTCAGCGAGGTCGGAGGCTGCCAGCGGGCCCGCTGGGCGGAGGCCAGCAGGACGTCCTGGCTCGCGTCGGCGAGGAGGTCGCGGGCGAGCTGCTCCAGGTGGCGCTCCTGGGCCCGGCCCCGGGCGGCCAGCTCGTCGGCGTGCCCCGCGGCGCTCGCGGCGGAGAGTTCGTCGATGTAGGCGAAGGTCAGCTCGGCGAACTTGGCGACCTCGGCGGCGGGCAGGCCCGCGGGTACGGCACCCGCCGCCAGGCACCGCCAGGCCACCCGGGCACCGACGCGGTACGCGCTCAGCAGGGCGTCCATCGAACGGCCGTCGCGCACCTCGCCGCGGCCCAGTTCGTAGGCCGCGTCGCTTGCGTCGCCTCCCGTGGGGTTTCCGCTCGCCAGGTCCAGGTAGTGCCCCAGGGCGGTGCGGACGGCTCGGCGGATGGTGGTGCCCATGCGGCCGGAGAGGGCGTTGGCATAGGAGGGGACTTCGTCGATGATCGCCCGGACGACCTCCTCGGCGGTGGCCGTCAAGGCGGCCCTGAGGGCGGCGACCGTCGTCCCGTCCAGGGCCGGCTCGCCGGCCCTTCGGACTGCGTTGCTCATGCTCTTGTTCCCTGCGAACAAATCGGTGGACCGGATTCACGTTCTACGGTCAGGACTTTACGCCCGTATGCGCAGCAAGCTGGGCCCATGACGAGTACAGCCCTCCGCAGCCGGGCGTGGAAACTACTGGAGCTGGTCACGACGCCGTTGCTGCCGTCGGACTACCTCGACCTGGTCGGTCCGCTGCGCGCGGGCGCCGACCTGCGCGGGCGGATCGAGGCCGTGCACCCCGAGACGGAGGATGCCGCGACCGTGGTGATCAGGCCCGGTCGCGGCTGGCGCGGCCACCGGGCCGGCCAGTACGTGCGCGTCGGGGTCGACGTCGACGGAGTCCGTCTGTGGCGGTCCTACTCCATCACCTCGCCGACGGACCGCAAGGACGGCCGCATCACGATCACCGTGAAGGCGGTGCCGGGCGGCAAGGTCAGCAACCACCTGGTCCACCGGGTGGCACCGGGCACCCTGATCCGGCTCGACCAGCCCGCCGGTGACTTCGTACTGCCGCCGGCCAGGCCCGCCAAGGTGCTCTTCCTGACGGCCGGCAGCGGCATCACGCCCGTGATGGGCATGCTGCGGGACGCCGGGTTCGACGACGTCGCCATGATCCACTGCGCGCCCCGGCCGCAGGACGTGATCTTCCGCGACGAGCTGCGCGAGCTGGCCGCGGCCAAGAACCTGCGCCTCACCGAAGTGCACACCGGCACGGACGGCCGGCTCGACCTCGTCCGCCTCGACGAGCTGGTGCCCGACTGGGCCGAGCGCGAGACCTGGGCGTGCGGGCCCTCGGGCCTGCTCGACGCCGTGGAGGAGCACTGGACCGGGCACGGCGTCCTCGGGCTCCTGCGCACCGAACGCTTCCGGCCCGCGGTGCTCGCCACCGGTGACGGCGGGACGGTCACCTTCAGCGCCACCGGCAGGACCGTCGAGGCGGACGGCGCCACGCCGCTGCTGGAGATCGGTGAGGAGGCCGGGGTGCTCATGCCCTCCGGCTGCCGGATGGGCATCTGCTTCGGTTGCGTCACGCCGCTCAAGGCGGGCGCCGTCCGCGACCTGCGCACCGGTGCGATCACCGAGGCCGAGCCGGGCGTCCTCGTCCAGACCTGCGTGTCCGCCGCTGCGGGCCCCTGCGACATCGAACGGTAGGAGCACCATGACTGCCATCGACCCCGCCACCCGCCTGACGGCGGAGCAGATCGAGGAGCTGGGCCGCGAGCTGGACGCGATCCGCGACGAGGTGATCGCCGGCCGCGGCGAGAAGGACGCCGCCTACATCCGCAAGGTCGTCTCCGCGCAGCGCAAGCTCGAAGTGGCCAGCAGGGCCGTGCTGCTGTTCTCGATCTTCCCGCCCGCGTGGCTGATCGGCACCGCCGGTCTGTCGGTCGCGAAGATCATGGAGAACATGGAGATCGGCCACAACGTCCTGCACGGCCAGTGGGACTGGATGCGTGACCCGAAGATCCACTCCACCACCTGGGAGTGGGACCACGTCTCGCCCTCCGACCAGTGGAAGCACTCCCACAACGAGCTGCACCACACGTACACCAACGTGATCGGCAAGGACAACGACCTCGGCTACGGCATCATGCGCGTCGACGAGGACCAGAAGTGGTACCCGTTCCATCTCGGCCAGCCGCTGTGGAACCTCGTCAACGCCTGCTTCTTCGAGTACGGCATCGCGGCCTACGACCTGGAGCTCGGCAAGAACCTCCGCAAGCGCCGCCGCAAGGACCCGGAGTTCCGCGCACGGGTCAGGGCGGTGGGCCGCAAGATCCGCAGGCAGATGCTCAAGGACTACGTGATCCACCCGCTGCTGTCGGGCCCGTCCTTCCTCACCACGCTCGCCGCCACCTTCACCGCCAACCTGGTCCGCAACCTCTGGACCCACTCGGTGATCATGTGCGGGCACTTCCCCGAGGGCGTCCAGGTCTTCCAGCGACGGTCGATCGAGGGGGAGACGCGCGGCCAGTGGTACCTGCGCCAGATGATGGGATCGGCGAACATCAGCGGCAGCAGGGCCATGCACTTCATGACCGGCAACCTGTCGCACCAGATCGAGCACCACCTCTTCCCGGACCTGCCGAGCAACCGGTACGCCGAGGTCGCGGTGAAGGTGCGCGCGCTGTTCGAGAAGTACGAGCTGGAGTACGTCACCGGACCGCTGCCCAAGCAGGTGTTCTCCGCGTGGCGCAAGGTCGTCCGGCTCTCACTGCCGAACCGGCGGCCCGCGGCCGGGACGCCGGACCGCGAGCGGGAACTCGCCGCCGCCTGACGCGCGTGGCCGGCCGGCCGTCGGCAGCGCGGAGCGGGCGCGCCGTGAGGATGTGTGGGACCGGTGCACGGCCCGGCGGGGGAAGGCGTCCGAGCGTGCGGCGATCGCGGACCGGCACGGGGCGGGCCTGGCCCGTCCGGGTGACACGGGTAGTCCGGCCGGGGCGGACCGGCTCCGGTCAGGGGACGGCCCACAACCGGACAGTCCGGTCGTGGCTCGCGGTCACCACGGTGCGGCCGTCCGGGCCGAAATCCACCGCCTCGATTCCGTCGGTGTGACCCAGGAGGACCGCCGTCGTGCGGCCGGTGGCAGCCCTCCACAGCCGGACCGTCCCGTCCTCGGCGCCGCTGGCGACCGTCTGTCCGTCAGGGCCGAACACCACGCCCCTGACGGCTCCCCGGTGGCCGTCGAGGGTCGCGACGGCACGGCCGGTGGCGGTGTCCCACAACCGGACCGCCCTGTCGGTGCTGCCCGTCGCCAGGGTCCGTCCGTCCGGGTTGAACGCCAACGAGGTGACTTCCTGAGGGTGCCGGAGGATCGCGGTGGCGCCGCCAGGGGCAACGTCCCACAGCCGCACGGTCCGGCCCCTGCTCGCGATGGCGAGGGTCTTCCCGTCGGGGCTGAAGGCCACGTCCTCGATCCGGGGGAAGCGGGTGCTGCACGAGGCGCACCGGCGGAGCGTGGGCACCTCCCACAGGCCGACGTCGCCCTCGCCGTCCCCGACGGCGAGCATCCGCCCGTCGGGGCTGAACGCTGCCACGGCATCACCGAGGCGGTCGATGAAGCCGATCCGCTCCCCGCCGGGCACCTTCCGCAGCGTCGTTCCGTGGTGCCTGCTCACCACCGCGAGCATCCGCCCGTCGGGGCTGAACGCCACCGAGGTGACCACATCGGCGCCGAAGCCGACGGTCCCGATGCCCCGGCAGGTCGCGACTTCCCACAGCCGAACGGTTCCGTCCTCGCCCGCGCTGGCGACCGTCCCTCCGTCCGGGCTGAAGGCCACTGCCCGTACGGACGCGGTGTGTCCCCCGAGCAGCCTGGACGACCGCACCTGCGCAGGGTCGTCCCTGTCGGCCGGGGCCGCGATCCGGATGCCGAGCCTGCGGTTCCAGGGCGGCTGCACCGCCGAAGGGCCGGGCGCCTCCGGTTCCCCCTTCCGCTGATTGCTGGCCGCCAGCACGATCCGCCCGTCGACCACCCGGGGCGCCGCGAACGGACCCTGCCCCACCACCGTGCGCAGTGCGCTCCTCGGGCGCTCGACCACGGGGCGGACCTGCGTCCCAGGTGCCGCCGGCTCGGGGACGGGAGCCGACACCTCCGGTTCGGCCCGTACGGTCTGCTCCACCGGGGCGTCCGGGGCGTCCGGGGCGTCCGGGGCGTCCGGGACGTCCGGGACGCCCGGGGCGTCCGGGGCCGTCGGTACGTCGAGTACCGTCGGCGTCGGGCCGGGGCCCGGCGTGGTGCTACCGGCGCCGGACGGCTTCCGCCGCGGGCGGGGCGGTGCGGGGTGTGGTTCCCAGGGGTCCCGCACCGGCATCGGCGCCGGCGTGATGCAGGCCGTCAAGGCAGCGAACGCCGGTCCGGCGGCGGTCCGGTGGGCGGGAACCTTGGTGAGAAGGCCCTCCAGTACGGCGGCCAACGGGCCGGCATGGCGGGCGGGACGGGGCGGCTCGGTGAGGACGGCCACGCAGAGGACGGCGTACGTGCTCCCGTTGAAGGGCCGCTCGCCTTCCAACGCGGTGTAGAGCGTCACTCCGAGCGCCCAGAGGTCGCTTGCGGGGGAGGCGGGTCGGCCCCTGAGCTGTTCCGGGGCCATGTAGGCGGGAGTGCCGGGCGTCCCTCCGCTGTAGGTCTCCACCGTGCCGCCGTTCAGGACGCGGGCGATGCCGAAGTCGGTGAGGACCACCCGGCGGCCCGCCAGCAGGATGTTGTCGGGTTTGACGTCGCGGTGCACGATGCCCACCCGGTGGGCGGCGACCAGCGCGTTCAGGACGGCGACGCCGATCTCGGCGACCCGCGGCACCGGGAGCCGTCCGTGGGCGCGGATCTCCGCGGCCAGGGACCGTCCGGCGACGAACTCCATGACGATGAACAGCGCGCCCCGGTGCTCGATCACGTCGTGGACGGTCACGACCTCGGGACGGTTCAGCGCGGCCGCCGCACGTGCTTCCCGCATCACGCGCCGCAGCAGCCTCTTCCGCTGCGCCCCGTCCGGTTCCGAGTCGAACAGGATCTCCTTGACGGCCACGTCGCGGCGCAGGAGTTCGTCCTGCCCCCGCCACACCCGACCCATCCCACCTCGGCCGACGGTTTCCACCAACCGGAACCGGCCTCCGACGAGCTCACCGCTCTCTGCTGCCACGACCGAACAGAACAGTGCTCCGGCCGACAACGTTCACCGGGTCGCTGGTGAGGGGGCCGCCCGTTCGTCGGACGGTCTTCTCTGCGGAATCCGGTCAGTCGCGCTTGCTGTCGCTGTCGTCGTAGTCGGTGGTGCCCCCGTCCAGGAGCGGCGTTTCGGTCGGCTGCTTCATGTGGGCCGGTGCCATCACCCGCAGCGCGTGGTACCCCGTCAGCACGATGATCGTGCCGAGCGCGATCCCGGACAGCTCGAAGTTGTCGGTGAACTTGAGCGTCACGTTGCCGATGCCCACGATGACGCCGGCCGCGACGGGGACGAGGTGGAGCGGGTTGGTGAGGTCGACCCGGTTGTGCACCCAGATCTGCGCGCCCAGCAGGCCGATCATCCCGTACAGCACGACGGTGATCCCGCCCAGCACCCCGCCCGGGATCGCCGCGATCACCGCACCGAACTTCGGGCACAGCCCGAACAGGATCGCGAACCCGGCCGCGCACCAGTACGCCGCCGTCGAGTAGACCCGGGTCGCCGCCATCACGCCGATGTTCTCCGCGTACGTCGTCGTCGCCGGACCGCCCACCGCCGTCGACAGCACCGTCGCCGCGCCGTCCGCCATGATCGCGGTGCCCATCCGGTCGTCCAGCGGCTCCCCCGTCATCTCTCCCACGGCCTTCACATGCCCGGCGTTCTCCGCGATCAGCGCCACCACCACCGGCAGCGCCACCAGCACCGCCGACAGCGAGAAGCTCGGCGCGTGCAGCGACGGGAACCCGAGCCACTCCGCCTTCCCCACCCCCGACAGGTCCAGCCGCCAGTGCTCCACCGTCTGCCCAGCGCCGTTCGCCGAGTCGATCCGCCCGAAGACCCGGTCGAACAGCCACGACACCGCGTACCCGAACACCAGCCCCAGGAAGATCGCGATCCGCGACCAGAACCCCCGCAGCACCACCAGCGCCAACCCCGTGAACGCCATCGTCAGCAGCGCCGTCCACTGGTCCTGCGGCCAGTACGTCCCCGCCGCCACCGGCGCCAGGTTGAACCCGATCAGCATCACCACCGCACCCGTGACCACCGGCGGCAGCACCGCATGGATCACCTTCCCGCCCAACGCCTGCACCACCGCGCCGCAGGCCGCCAGCACCGCACCCACCACCAGCAACGCCCCCGTCAGCGTCGCCGCGTCCCCACCCTGCGTTTTGATGACCGCCGCCACCCCCACGAACGACAGGCTCGACCCCAGGTACGACGGAATCCGACCCCCCGTCACCAACAGGAAGAACACCGTCGCCACACCCGACAGCATCACCGCGAGGTTCGGATCCAGCCCCATGAGCACGGGAGCCACGAAAGTGGCCCCGAACATGGCCACCACGTGCTGCGCCCCGAGCCCGACCGTCCGCCCCCAGGACAGGCGCTCGTCCGGCCGCACCACCACCCCGGGCCGCGGCGCGCGTCCGTCCCCGTGCAGCTTCCACCCGAACCCGACCTTCATACCGCTCCTCGCCCGTCGCCGACGCCTGCCGGCACCGTCGGATCCCTACGTACGATCAACCAGGGTCTGATCATGCATCGGCCGGAGCCGCGAACACGCCGTTGGTGCCCGGAAAGGGTGACGGCGGCCGTGACGAACCTGCGGACCACGCCATCGGGCGTTCATACGGCGATCCGATTACCAAGATCCACCTGGCCGGTGACGTCCGGGTCGCCGTCAGCGTTCGTCGTGACAGCCGGACGGGCCGGCGACGTACCCAATACGACCGCCATGACAGCGATCCACGTCTCCCGTGCGGGCGCCGGACGACCGCGCACCAGGCCCGGCGCGGCGATCGCGGACCGTACGTACCCGGCCCGCGCGATCTGCTTCCACCTGCGGGAACGCCACATCCGCGCGGTGGCCCCCAGCCGGTGGTTCCCGTCCGCGACCGGCTTCGGCGCTCCACGCGCAGGCTGCCCGCCCGGCTTCGACACCCGGCCCACAAGGAACGGAATCCGGTCGAGCGATGCATCGGCCGCCCGAAGCGGTGGCACGGTCCGGCCGCGCGCACCGACGAACCAGCCAACGCCCGCCGGGCCGCACTCCACCGCGGCGCCGTCCTCGGGGCGGACGCCGTCGGCGTCCATGCCGAGCTCGCGCCGGGATTGTCACTGACCCGGACGGCGATCTCGCTCAGCTCGCCCTCGTCCGGCAGGCCCTCTTCGACGCCGGACTGATACCCCTCATGATCGCCCCGACCGGGGGGCGAACCGACCGGCGAGGGCGTCGACCCGGTCGCCGTCCAGCGGACTTCGCCACCGCCCGCTCGACCGAGTTCGACGCGATCCTCCTCGCCGGGACCCCGGGCCCCGCCGTCGACGCCGCCGGAGGCCGCGACGCAAATGCAGGTGCCCCCGGCGGCGCCGCACACCGGGTCCGGGACCGCTTCCCCCCGCCCCCCGAGACCGCCCGCTGACCGGAACCCGAAGGGCGTTCCTCGCGTGTCACAGGGGGGCGCCGCAAACACGCCGCCGACCGGTGGCTATCGCGGTACACAGCGGCTGGTGGTACGACTCCACCGCCACCGCCACCGCCACCGCCACCGCCGACACGGCCCGGCTCACCCTGATTCGGCGGCTCAGCGCGCTGTCGTGGCGGTCGCATGCGCCTTCCGTAATGGGGTACACGCTCGGCATGCTCACTCTCGGGGTTGAAGAGGAATACCTCCTGCTCGACCCGGCCACCGGCCTCCCGGTGGCCCGCGCCGCCCAGGTCCGTGAGGCCGCCCGCCTCCAACCCGCCCTGGAGCGCGGCGAGGTCCAGCGAGAACTGCTCCAGGCACAACTGGAGGTCGCCACTCCCATCTGCCACGACCTGGAGGAAGCCGGCGGGCACCTGCTGCGGATGCGCCTGGCCCTCGGCGAGGCCGCCCGGCAACAGGGCTGCCGCCTGGCCGCGTGCGGCGCGGCGCCGTTCACCGATCGTCTGCCGGTACCCGTCACGGACACCGCCCGCTACCGCGCCATGCACGCCGACACCCGGCTGCTCACCGACCAGCAGCTGATCACAGGCATGCACGTCCACCTCGGCATCACCGACCGCGGCGCGGGCGTCACCGTGATGAACGGATTGCGTCCGTGGCTGCCGTTGCTGATCGCGCTCGCGGCGAACTCACCGCTGTGGCAGAACACGGACACCGGATTCGCGAGCTGGCGTACCGTCGTCTTCGGCCGCTGGCCCGTCAGCGGGCCGCCGCCTTCCTTCCGCGACGCCGACGCCTACGACCGCCGCACCCGGGCCCTGGTCGGGGGCGGTCTGATCCGCGATACCGGCCAGATCTACTGGCACATCCGGCTGTCCGAGAACTTCCCCACCGTGGAGATCCGCGCGATGGACGTCCAACTGCGTCCGGACGAAGCGGTGATGCTCGCCGGCGTCGTACGGGCCCTGGCCACCCGAGCTCTCAACGATGCAGACGCCCAGCACGGAATGCCGCCCGTCGAGCAGGAGATGCTCGCGGCCGCCGTGTGGCACAGCGCCCGGCACGGCTGCACGAGCGCGGTGTTCGATCCGCTCTCGGGCCGCCTGGCCGATGTCGGCGATGCGGTGGCCGCCCTGCTGGAGCACATCGACCCTGTGATCAAGACCAGCGCGGACCGCCGGCACGTCGTGCCCGTGCTGGAGCGCCTGCTCCGGGACGGCAATGGTGCCGCCCGCCAGCTGCGCCGACTGCGTGCCGCGGGCCGCGACGGTCTCGTAGCGGTGATCACCGATCAGACCACCGGCGTCTGACGGTCGACCCGCCACGAAAGCGAGTTCGACAGGCATTACGCGGCAGCCCGGGAGGCGGGTGCATTACGCGGCAGCCCCGGGAGGCGGGTTCGCGGGATCAGCAGGCCGTGGCCGCGCGAGGAGCCGGTCGCCGGCGCGCTCCGTCCGGCCGGCGGTACGCTCCTCACAGCCCGTCACCTTCCTCTGCCCGGCGGTTCGCCCCGCGGCTGCGGTGGCTTGTGTCGCAGAAGGGGTAGCGACGGCTCCGCCGGCAGGTGCACAGAGCGGTCACCGGGCGGTCGGCCCGGACGGACCGCCCGTCGGGCAGAACGATCTCCACCGGGCCGTCGACCAGGACCGGGCCGTCGCCGGTCAGCCGCAGCCGGGACACCGGCAGCTCCTCAGGTCCGGACACCGCGCACCACCACCAAGGTCTCCTCGCGCTCACCGGGGGCGATCAGCCGCTGTTCCTCGAACCAGTCGGCCCGCGCCGACATCACCGGCCCGAACCTCTGTGTCCGGGCCGCCACCAGGCCCGCCCGCAACCCCGCCCGGCGCAGCGCGGCGAGGGTGGCCTGCGGGTCGGCGAGCGAGGACTGCACGATCAGCAGCACACCACCGGGGGTCAGCAGGCGGGGTGCTTGCCGACAGATTCGGTCCAGCAGCAGCCGACCGGTCGGGCCGGCGTCCCAGGCCCGCGCGATCCCACGCCTGGGCGGGCCTGGGAGCACCGAGGGGACATACGGCGGGTTGGAAACGATGAACTCGAAGCTGCGCCCGGCGACCGGGGTGGTCAGGTCGCCGTGGCGGAGCTTGAGGTGCAGATGGCGCATCCGGGCGTTCAGCCAGGTGGTGGCCAGCGCGAGTCGGGAGAGGTCGACGGCGGTCACCGCCGCGCCGAGCTCGGCGGCAGCCAGTGCGACGGCTCCGGTGCCGGTGCCGAGGTCCAGCAGCCGGATGCCGGGCGCCGGCCGTTCGCGGCGCAGCGCTTCGATCAGCAGCGCGGTGTCGCCCTGTGCCGGGTACACACCAGGGGGTTTGAGGAGAAGCATGGTGGTGCGTGTGCCCGGTTGGTCTGCTCCGATTCCTGACATCACGCGGCGCCTTCCGCCGGAGGGCAATCGGGCAAAGCGGTGAGCAAGGAGCTGCGCTCCTGCTGCCAGCAGCCGAGCAGGTGCGCCCCGAACCTTGCTTCCACGGCCGTGGTGGCGGCGATGCCGAAGGCGATGTCGGGGCCGAGTGAGGGGTCGTCCCTGACCAGGGGCGTGATGACGGTGCGGCGGACCAGCTGCTCGTGGACGGCGTCGGCCAGTACGTGTTCGCGGTAGAACAGGGTGCCCGCCGGGGAGGCGCCCAGGCGTTCGAGTGCTGCGGCGAGGCGGGCGGCGCCGGGCGACGAGGTGATCTCGACCGTGGCGAACTGGCCGACGAGTGCGCCGCGCAGCGAGCGGTGCAGGCCGAACAGCGACATCAGGTTGACCATCGCGATGGCGGGGGCGGGGACGGCGTCGAGGTAGTGGCCGTAGCCCGGGTTCAGGTCGAGGTCGGCCATCATTTCGGCGAACAGCTGTGCATGGGCGCGCTCGGGGTGGCCTGCGCCGTACTCGTCGTACTGGACCGTGACGAGCGCGGCCTTGGCGGGGTGTGGCAGGCGCGGCACCACCCACATCTGCGGGTCGGCCTCCTTGAGGTGGTAGAGCGAGCGGTGCGCCAGGTACTCGCGGGCCTGCCAGCGCTCGCCGTGGTCGAGAAGGTGGTGGGAGGGGCCGGTGCCGCCGGTGTCGTCCGCCAGGAGGCCGGCCAGCGCCCGGGCAAGCGGCGGCGGGTCGCCGGTCTCCTGGCGCAGGGCGGTGAGGAACGCGTGCTCCAGCGTGGACCGCAGGGCCAGTAGCGACGGGTGCCACTCCCAGTCGGGATCGACGTCGGTGAAGCCCTGGTAGTGCAGCTCGTAGCAGGTGTAGAGGGCGAGTTGGGCGTCCTCGCCCCAGGGATCGCCGACCGGCCCGTGGGCGATCGCGGTGGCGGGATCGAAGGCGGTGCGCAGAGCGGTGAGGAGCGCGGTGCTGATCGGCCCGCGCGGGCACGGCAGCGCGGGCGGCACGCCGGTGGCGGCGCGCGGGGCGAGGCCGGTGGCAGAGGTGGGAGTCACGTTGTCTCCTCAGGTGCCGGGTGGAGTTCCAGGACGCGGCACTTCGGGCCGCCGCCGCCCTTGAGCAGCTCGGGCAGGTGTACCCCGACGGGGACGAAGCCGTCGTCGTGCAGTTGTACGGCGAGGCCGTGGGCGGCGTCGGTGAGCAGGACGTGGCGGCCGTCGCTGATCGCGTTGAGCCCGAGCACGGCGGCGTCCTGGTCGGTGGCCAGGATCGCGCGGGGGAAGAGCGCGTACAGGGTGCGGTTGCTCTCGGGAGTGAAGGCCGCCGGGTAGTACATGATCTGGTCCTCGCTGAGCACGGCCAGGGCGGTGTCCAGGTGGTAGAAGCGCGGATCGGTGAGCTGCAGGCTGACAACGCGTCGGCCGAGGGCCGCTCCGGCCTCCCGGTGCGCGGCAGGGCTGGTCCGCAGGCCCGAGCCGGCGAGGACCAGGCCGCCGACCGGGAGGAAGTCGCCCTGGTCCTCGTTCGGCAGCCGGGCGACCGTCGGCCGGTACCCGGCCCGCTGGAACCAGGCGTGGTGGGCGGCCGCCTCCGGGGCCCGTTCGGGGTGCCGGAAACGGGCGACGAGTACCCGGCCGTCCACCACCGAAGCGCCGTTCGCGGCGAACACCATGTCGGGCAGCCGCGGCCGGGGCTGGAGTGTCTCGACCCCGTGTCCGAGCCGGCGCAGGGTGTCGCGGAGCCCCTGCCACTGCCGCAGCGCGGCCCCGGCGTCCACCGGGCGTCTCGGGTCCATCCACGGATTGATCGCGTATTCGACCGCGAAGTAGGTCTGCGGGCAGACCAGGAAGCGCCGACGGGTCGCGGTCCGGGACTGGACTGTCGTGGTCATCTGCTGCTCCCGGGGTCGGAGGTTCACAGGGCGGAGAGGATCTGGGCCGCGTCCGGCGCCGTTCCGGGCGCGAGGAAGGAGTCGACCCGGACAGGCCAGGAGTCTCCCCGGCCGTACGGGGTGCGGGCGCCCCACGGGTCGGCGGCAGGTCCGCTCCTGATCTCCACGCTCACCTTCGCGAGAGGTCACGGCCCAGAACGCGCCTACCCGGCGCCCCAGCGGCCACACACCACCCGCTCGCCCCGGCGGTCTCCGCCACGAAGGCCCGAGCTCGGTACTTGTGGCCCGGTCGGATCGTGCGGGGAGCCCGGACCTCCAGCTCGACCCACACCAGCTTGCCGCAGCCTGCGGGCCTGTATCCCCAGGCCGAAGCGACCCGCTGGATGATGAACAGTCCGTGCCCGTGCGGAACCTCGGGCCGGTGCGGGCGCGGGCGCGGCGGATCAGGGCTCGGGTCGGTCACCGTGATCCGCAGGACCCGGCCGTCCAGGTCGAGGTCCAAGCTTTCGGGGCCGGGGGTGTGTTGGGTGGCGTTGGCGAGGAGTTCGGCGGCGGCCAGGAGAGCGTCGGTGGTCAGGGGCTCGGCGCCCGGATGCCAGTCGGACAAGGCCTGCCGCAGGGCGTCGATGCCCAGGGCGCAGGAGTCGCCGGGCCGGAAGCCCAGGCGGCGGTGGCGGGCGGTGGTGGCCGAGTTGGTCACGGTGAGATCCCGGTGCTCTTGATCGGGTGAGCCGACTGGGCGCCTGCCCGCGCCTGGTGCGGCTACTCCCGATTTCCGTCGCCGTCGGGACCGGCGGCGGGGGTGTGAGCGTGGGCGGCCTGGTCGGCGGTGAACGCGCACACCGCCACCGTCCCCACCCGGGACACGCTGACCTTCAACACCGAAGCCGCGGGTTGGCGGTGTGTCCGGTGACGGTGACGGGCAGGGCGCTGTCCGGACCGGTGCGGACTGGCCTGCCCGGGCACCACGCGCGGGCCCGGGAAGGGCAGGCCGGCAACGGCGCCGTCGGCAGCGACTGACCGGTCTCGCCGAGCGCCCGTGCAGCCGAGAGCATGCGCCCGCTGTCCGCAGCACCGGAGCGGCGGCACCGGTGCCGCCGCTCCGCTGCTGCGGGAGTCGTTGTCAGCCTCCGGGGGTGATGCGGCCGCGCCAGCCGCCTTCCTCGGCACCGTGGTCCTCGATGAAGGACTTGAAGCGCCGCAGGTCGCCCTTGACCCGGCGGTCGACCATGCCCATCGCGTCGGCGGCCCTCTCCGCGACGCCGTCGGGCTCGAAGTCGATGGCCAGGCGGACTGTCGTGCGCTGGTCGTTCAGGCGCTCGAACGTCACGACGCCCATCTGCTGGACCTCGCCGCCGGTGGTGCGCCAGGCGATCTTCTGGTCCGGTAGCTGGTCGACGATCTCGGTGTCGAATTCGCGCGTCACCCTGGCGACCTTGGTCGTCCAGTGGTTGTGGCGGTCGTCGAGCTGGGTGACCTGCTTGACGCCCTCCATGAAGCGGGGGAAGTCCTCGAACTGCGTCCACTGGTTGTAGGCGGTGCTCAGCGGGACGTCCACGTCGATCTGTTCCTGCACCATGCTCATCGGATCCTCCGTCGCTCGGTCATCGGACTTCCACTCCTTTCGCCCGCGTCCGTGCTCTGCGCTCGGGACGTGCCCGGAGCCGCCTGAACGGACGGGAGCGGTCAGCCGGGCCAGGTTCCTGTCAGGCGGCGGGTGCCGACCGCGCCGCCTCGGTCGACCGCGGCCTTGACGAGGGCGAAGACCGCCCCTTGCAGGGCGGCGGCGGTCAGCACCTCATTCCATCCGCGGTCCTGGTCGGTGGCCCGGGGCGCCTCGTCCTCGTGGCCGAGGAGCGCCCACAGTCGCTTGAAGGCGGCGCCGGCGAGGACCCCTCCGAGGGCACCGAACAGCAGCCCGAGCGGTTTGTAGAGGATTTTGACCATGGTGGCCTCCGGGTTCGTGCCCACCGTGTGTCGGCGGGTGCTGTGCGCCTGTCCGAGAACGGCCCGGTCAACCGCTCCGGCGCGGACCGGCCCCGGCTGCGCCGACCCGCCGCCAGCCGCAAGGCCACTCGCAAGCCCTGATCCCGATCTCCGGTGAGCAGGCGCGTTCGATGAAGAGACGCTCCTATCGGCCGAGGGCGTGTTCGAGCTGCTTCCTGGTCATCTTCGAGCGGCCGTGGATGCCTCGTTGCCTGGCCTCGTTGTAGAGCTGCTCCTTGGTCGGTCCCTGCGCGCCGCTGTGGGAGCGCTGCCCACCCCGCTCGGAGGACGACATGTCTTTCACCGAGCTCCGGCTGGCGGTCTTCGACTCCCCGTGCTGGGCCCTCTCCTTGTTCACGGTGCGGGCGGCGATCTCCTTGGCCCGCTTTTCGCTCGCACCGCGCTCCAGTTCACTGTCCTTGATGTGCTCGTACTGCCGCTCCCGCTTGGGGCTCGATCCTCGAGGCATGGTCACACTCTCCTGTCCGACCGATGCGGGGCACGTCTGCCCCGCATCCCTGAAGGGAACCCGGCACCGGCGGCGGGCAAACGCGCCGCCACCCGGCCGGGCGCGTGCCGCACCGCGTCGGCCGGGAAGCCGAGCGCGTGCGCGACCTGCTGCTGTCGGCTACGGCCCCTGGCCCGGTCGTCGAAGCGGCCGTGCAACCCGAAGTCCCCCGTACGGCAGACCGGTTCGAACAGGTTGTCCCGGTCGTAGGCACACCGGCGGCGGTCTTCCTGCTGGGAGTCGAACCCCGTCATGGCCGGGTACCGGTCGAGCAGCTCGGTGACGATCGCATTCGCCAGCACCGTGGCCACGGTGCTGGCGCCGACCCAGTACTCCCGGCGTCCCGGGTGGTCCGCAGCGAACAGCACGGCTCGGGCGGCGACCTGCGGCTGGTAGATCGGCGGCACCGGCTGCGCCCGGTTGGGCAGGCGGGAGCGCACCCAGTCGAACTGCGGGTGTTCACCGCCGGCATCTGCACCATCGTGGTGCGCCTTCGCGTTCCGGAGGCGAGCAGTTCGCAGCGCAGCGCCTCGTTGCCAGGCAGCAGGCGAGCAAACAGTCGGGCGGCTGTGCGGCTGCGTCGGTAGTCTCCGCGGGTGTCGTTGAATCAGTACGTCTACTTTGCGATCGCCAGCGTGGGCACCACTGCCGACGAGATCACCCAGTTGCTCGGCGTGGAACCGGACGAGGTCACGGTGCGGGGGAGCACAGCCACCTCACCTCATGTCATCCCGTTCTGTCATGTCTGGAAGGTTGTCTGCCGCGAGCCCGGTCTGCCGGTCGACGAGCAGATCGGCCAGGTCATCGGCAGGCTCAGGCCCCGCATGGAGGCGCTCACCGATCTGACGGCCCGTCTCGCAGCCGAGGAGGGCCCCGGGGGCACGATTCTGCAGGTCGAGCGCTTCTTCAACCGGCGTGACGAGCGGCCCTCCGGCTCGCCGGACGACACGAACCTGTTCGGCTGGCGCCTGGACCGCGCGGTGGTGAACTTCCTCGCCGCAACCGGCGCAGACCTGGATGTCGGCGAATACGACATGATGCCCAGCGACGACTGACACCGCCCCCATCAAAGCGGGGCCACCACAGACCGGAAAAGTGGGGCCGTACCAAGGTTCTGGCTCAACTTCTGTGGGCCTCACGATGCGTGACTGGTTGACGGGGTCAGATCTGATTGCCCGGGCGCCTGTGTTCCAGGCGCGGATGACGGCTGCTCGCTGGTCATCGAGATCTACGACGTCTTCAGGTGGTGCCGGGGCAAAGATGTCGACAGTCTCAGGGGCTTCGCCCCGAGCGTCCGAGAAGTGCACGTACGCCTGCCGTCCGTTGGTGAACCGGCGCAGCTGTCCGGACGGGTGACCGTCGGGGCGGGCTCCCTGGCAGCAGAGGACCGGTGGGTCGGGGCGGTCGGGTTCGCGCGTGTGCCGGGCGGGGGCGTGGCTGGCGTGGCTGTTGTCGGGGTCGGTGGTCAGCGGCAGTTCCCGGCGGGTGGGTCGCAGAGTCGGACGTCGGTGACGCCCGGCAGGTCGGTGATCAGGCGGCGCAGGACGGCGAGATCGGCGTCGGGGGTGCGGGGGTCGAAGACGACGAGAAGTCGTACGGTGTCGGACTCCGGACTGAAGACCCGGGTGGCGCCGTGGCCGAGGCCCGAGCCGTCGTGGAGGAGTTCCGGGTGGGGGCCGGTCCCCCGGAGGGGGCTGTCCGTCCGGACGGTGGCGACGAACGCGTCCGGTTCCTGGAAGTAGGGGGCGATCCAGGGGATGCCGATGGTCCAGCCGGCGAAGCCGAGGGTGGTGGCGGACACCAGGGTGCCGATCAGGAGCGGCAGGCGCCCGGGGTCGGGGCGTGTGCAGCTCGCCGCGGTGAGGAGGACGATGCCTGCGGGCGCCAGCGTGAACATCCTGAGCGGGAGGCTGAGGACCGAGAGGGCGAGCAGTCCGCAGCCGAACACCAGGCAGGCCGGCCTGAAATCGGTGCTGTCCCGCGCGAGAAGCGGTACGGCGGCGGCGAGTGAACCGAGGATCATCGGCATACCGAACACCGTTTCGAAGGATTGGACCCCCCAGATCACAGCCGGTGCGGCACACAGCGCCGCCGCCACCGCCAGGATCCGCCCTGCCCGCGGAATCGGCGGGTCCACGCTCAAGGTTTCGATGACTTCCCCCCATTATTGAACATGTTCAAACTTGGTGGGAGCACACTACCAGGCAGTCCCGGCGCCGCGTCCACCGAAGAATCGGCCCTCACCTCGTTACGTACGATCAACCTGGGTCCGATCATGCATCGGCCGGAGTCGTGGACGCAGAACCACGACTCCGACCTGCGGGCGAGGGGTGGGGACTCCCGGGCGGTTCGGACGGGGTGTCCGTTCCGGCCCGGGAGGCCCCGTCCTGGCCAGGTGCCTGCCTGTGTTCTTGCGGTGGTGGCTAGTTGACGGTCCAGCGCTGGAGTGCGGTGCCGGTGTCCGGTTGTTGGGTGACGAGGGCTCCGTTGGTGGTGGAGGCGGTGGTGAGGAGGAGTCCGCTGCTCTTGGAAGTGACCTTGTAGCCGCCGCCGGTGGCGGGGGTGACGGTCCAGCGCTGGTTGGCTCCGGTGGTGCAGGGCCACTGGATGACGGCGGTGCCGGCGGTGGTGGATCCGCCGTTGACGTCCATGCAGAGGCCGGACTCGGCGTTGGTGATGCGGTAGGTGCCGTCGGTCTGCTGGGCGAAGATCCACTTCTGGTTGGCGCCGGTGCCGGGGGTGTAGGTGATGAGCTGGGTGCCGGGGACGGTGGAGTGGTTGGGGTTGTCGAGGGCCTTGCCGGAGGCGGTGAGGGTGTGGGTGCCGTCGAGTGCGGTGGTGACGGTCCAGGTGAAGGTGGTGCTGCCGGTGGTGGTTCCGGTGGTGGCGGTGACCGTGGTGGTGTAGGCACCGGCGGTGGTCGGGGTGCCGGTGATCAGGCCGGTGGTGGTGTTGATCGTCAGGCCGGCGGGCAGGCCGCTCGCGCTGTAGGAGAGGGTGCCGGTGCCGCCGGCGTTCGCCTGGATCTGCAGGCTGACGGCGGTGGCGACCTTGCTCGACTGGGTGCCGGGGTCGTTGACCGTGACGATCGCGGGCGCGGGGCCGGTCTGGGTCAGGGTCAGGGTCTGCTCGGCCGCTCCGCGGGTCCCGCCGACCGGGCTGGTCGTGGTGTTGGTCCAGGTGCGGGTCGGTGTGGTCTCGGACGGGCGGGCGGTGTCCGCGGACAGTCCGATCACCAGGCCGCTGTAACGGTTGACCACGCGGTACGTTCCGGAGGCGGACCCGTTGCTCGCGGACGTTCCGGGGACGACGAACCACTGCTGTCCGACGGCGGGGCCGCTCGCACCGGCGGCGGTGACGATCGGCTTGGCTCCCCATGCCCGGCCCGCCTTCGAGGAGGCGTCGACGCCGAGCAGGTTCCCGGTCGAGGCGTTGGTGATCCGGTAGGAACCGTCGCCGTTGCCGGTGAACACCCAGGACTGCAGCGCGGAGGTGGTGGCCGTGGCGACGGAGGTGGTCGCGGAGCTGCCGGAGACCTGGGCGAGGATCCGGCCGTTGCCGCCGGAGATCCGGTAGGCCCTGGTCGGGTCGACCGGCGCCGGGGCGGGTGCGGACGAGCCGATGCTCACGTCCACGTACTCACCGGAGGCGCCGCCCGAGCAGCCGAAGGCGCAGTAGGTGCGGAAGTTCTTGCCGACGATGTTGGAGCTGGTGCGGTTCGCGCTGTCGAGGAACCAGCGGTACCAGGAGGCCGTGTGGTAGCTGCCGCTGTTGCCGATCGGGTACCACTTCTGGGTGGCCAGGTTGTCGGTGGCGTAGTACTGCTGGGAGGCGTTCCCGCTCTGGTCGACGCCCTGCGGCTCGCCGATGTACAGCCCCAGGTACGCGTTGTAGGTGATGTCCATGACGAACAGCGGCGAGGTGGCCGGCATCGTGCCCGCGGTGATCTGCTGGGCCGAGGTGCCGGTGTTCGCAGGGTCGTACTCGCCCGCGGCCGGGGTGTAGCCGGTGGTGCTGGAGGTGCCGACCGGCACCATGTTGCTCTCCTTGCCGCCGACCCCGGCCTGGGACCAGGCGCCGTCGTACCACTTCTGCCAGCTGGAGGGCGCCATCTTGCCGGAGATCGGCGCCCGGGCCACGTGTTCGTGGAAGGCCTTCCAGCCGCCGCTCTTGTCGACGATGCGCGAGCCGTAGAAGACGTAGAAGTAGCCCGAGGCGGTGTCGACGAACAGGCGCTGGTCGCCGTCGCCGTAGTGGTAGGTCTGGTTGGGGAACTGCGTGGTGTCGCCCCGGACGGTGCTGAACGGCGAGGTGATCACGTGGTCCTTGACGGTCCACGTGCGGCCCTGGTCGGTGGAGACCGTGTAGTCGATGGCGTCGAAGTGGAGGCCGTCGCCGAAGGGCTGCGGGGTGAACTCGTTGTGGACCAGGCCGTACCAGTCACCGGTGTCCGGGTCGACCCAGATCCCCGACAGGTCGCAGAAGTTCTTCTGCGAGTAGCTGGTGCTGCCGACGGCGAAGCTCGCGGTGAGGCCGGTCGGGCTGTTGTTGCACCGCCAGGTCGTGTCGTTGTTCCTGTCGTTGGCGTTGGCCGGGTTCACCGCGTCGCTGAGGGTGCTCGACCGGGAGGCGGTGTCGAAGTCGGTGCCGGTGAAGAAGTCCCAGTACCTGGGCTGGTCGGCGCCGTACAGGGCGGCCGACTGCTGGAAGTAGAACGTGCCGTCCTTGTCGACGTACGGGACGGCGGGGGTGTCCGTCGGGTGCGGGTACGGGACGGGGGACCCGACGCTGACCGTGTAGCCGGCACTGTCGGGGGTCGCCGCTGTCGCGGCCGGGGTGGCGGCGCCGCCGAGCCCGAGGAGGGCGGTGGCGAGGGCGGTGGCGAGGATTCTGCGCGGCGGGGATGACACGAGAGCTCCTTGGGGGGACAACGCACTGGTGGGGGACGGGCCGACCGGGACTGCCGTTCGGGATCTGCCGTTCGGGACTGCCGCCCGGGTCGCCGGGAGCCTGTCGGCACGGCGACGGTCGGGCGGGGCTGCGGCGATCGGCACCGTGGAGGGGGACGTCCGGCTCCGAGGGCCCGGGTGTCGGGCGAGGAGCGGTGGTCCGAGGGACATCTCGATGTCCCGGATCGATCTGACTGAAGTTGCTCGAAATCATGCGTCAGAGAGCAACTGCGATCAAACGGTGGCAGGGGATGCCGCGACTGTCAAGGGCTCGCCCTGTGAACGCGGGGTGCCGGCAGAGCTTGTCGCCGCGCAGGTGCGGGCAGGTCGGACCATGGCGACGGCCGGTGGCCCGCAAGGTGGCCCGGAAGGTGGTCATCGGGACGCAACTGGGCGGCCTGGCGCACGAATTGTGCGGCTGTTCGGTCGAAGCTGCTGACGTTCGAGCAAGTCGGAGCAGGATTCAGCACCGGCCGCCGGGGCTCGGGGCCGGGGCGGTGAATGCCCCGGCCGGAGCGTCGGAGCGTCAGCGCGGCCAGGTGTCGTCGTCCTCCGGGGCCGGACGGACCGGAACGACGGAAGGGTCCTGGAAGATGCCCGCGAGCGCCAGCTGCGCGCCGCCCCGCGCGGCGTTGGAGAGCCCGAGCGTCGAGGCGGCCACGACCACCCGCTCGGTGGTGGGGGCGATCCTGCGCTCGTCGAGGATCTGCTGCGCGGGCTCCACCAGGTAGCGGCCGAACACCGCGAAGTACCCGCCGAGAACGATCCTGGGCGGATTGAGCACGTCCACCAGGATGCTCAGCCCGAGGGCGAGGTCCCCGGCGAGGCCGGCGAGCGCGGCGAGGGTTCTCGCGTCCCCCGCGTCGGCCCGGTCGAGCAGGTCGCCGAGGCGTTCGGCCAGGTCGACGGAGAGGTCGTGCACCCGGTCCGTCGGGTCGGCGGCCGCGTCCAGGAAGGCCTGGAGCCCGACGGCGACCTCCCAGCAGCCGGTCCGCCCGCACGGGCAGGGCCGGTCGAGCCGGTCGAGCTTCATGTGCCCGATCTCCGAGCCGCGCAGCAGTTTGCCGCCGGAGATGCTGGCACCGCCGACGCCGATCCCGCCGGTGACGTAGACGAGTTCGCGGACGTCGCGGCCGGGGGCGGCGAGGTATTCGGCGAGGGCGCCGGATTCGGCGTCGTTCTCGACCAGGACGGGCGGGGCGTCCCGTCCGAGCCGCACGCGCAACTCCTGCGCCGCCCGTACGCCCCGCCAGCCGAAGTTGGTGGCGACCACGACGCTGCCGGAGGCGGCGTCGACCGATCCCTGGGTGACGAGGGTGATCCCGATCGGGTGCATGTCCCGCCCGGCGACGGCGCTCAGGCAGTCCGCGACGAGGTCGGCGACCTCCGCCAGGGCGGCCCGGGCGGTCAGCGCCGGCACGTCGAGCGCGCGGCGGTCCTCGTGGACGACCGTGCCGCACAGATCGAGGGCGAGCACGGTGAGGTGGTCGGCGCCGATCTCCGCGCCGATGCCGCAGATCCGGCGGCCGTCGAGTTCGACCATGCGGTGGGGCCGGCCGATCGAGCCGGCGCGGTCGAGCTCGCCCTCGCGGACCAGGCCGCGCTCGATCAGGTCGGCGACCAGGACCGAGACCGTCGCCTTGGGCAGACCGGTCGCGGTGGACAGATGGGTGCGGGACTGCGGGCCGCTGTCGCGCAGGTGCCGCAGCAGCACGCCGAGGTTGGTCCGTCGCAGCGAGGCCTTGTCGGCCGCCTCGGGGTAGCCCGCCATGACGGCGGCGGCCCCGGTGGCCGGGGTCGGTGCCGCGCCCGGGTGGGTGCGGCCGGCCGGGCCGGCGCCCGTGCCGGTGGTGCCGCGCTGTCCTGGCCGCACGTCGTCTCCTCGTTCCGCTCCGGATCCTGCGCGCAGGGCAGGGCCGATCTTGACCATGTTAGTTGATGCACCGTTCGAAAAAACTTGCCCCGACGTGACTGCGGGATGCGGTGCTGTGTCCCTTTGCGACCGTTCTGCAGGCTGGTGGGGCCTGTTCGCAGAACGTTCCGGCGCATCCCTTGACACCGCCATTCTTAATTAACACACTAGCCGAACTAACAACCCGCAGCGTCAGCGGGTCCCCCCACCACCGCGACCGGGCCGAGTGCCCTGCCCGCGGCAGGCAGAGATGAGGGCCTCCCCATGAAGTCACGCCCGTTCAGAGCGGCCACCCTCGCCATGGCGCTCACGTCGCTGACGGCCTTCGCCGCCGCCTGCGGCTCCGACGGGTCGGCAGACCGGGCCGCGGGGCCGGTCGGCGTCGAGTTCTGGGGCTGGGCCCCCGGTTACGAGAAGTCCGTCGAGCTCTTCAACGCCGCGCACCCCGGCATCAAGGTCACCTACAGCAAGATCTCGCCCGGCTCCAAGGGCGGCTACACCAAGATGCTCAACGCGGTGAAGGCGGGCAACGCCCCCTGTCTGGGATCGGTCGGCTTCGAGACCCTCCCGACCTTCGCCGCCGCCGGAGCCCTCCAGGACGCGACGCAGGCTGCCGCGCCCTACGCGAAGGAGTACGCCCCCTGGGCCTTCGCCCAGTCCGGGGTCTCCGGGCGCACCTTCGGCCTGCCGGTGGACATCGCCCCGATGGCGATGATCTACCGCAAGGACCTGTTCACCAAGTACGGCATCGCCGAGGCACCGAAGACCTGGGGCGAGTACGCCGCCGACGCGGCGATCATCCACGCGGCCGACCCGAACGCCTACATCGGCTACTTCGGCAACGACGCCTACAACTTCGCGGGCCTCGCCTGGCAGGCGGGCGCGAAGTGGTTCGGCACCGGCGGCGACAAGTGGACCGTGAACCTCAACGACCCGGCGACCAAGAAGGTCACGGCGTTCTGGCAGGACCTGATCGACAAGAAGCTCGTCAAGACCGTGCCGAGCTTCGACACCGCGCTCTACAAGGGCATGGGGGAGGGCACGATCCTCTCCGACGTCAACGCGGTCTGGGACACCCCGATCCTCGCCGACAGCGTCAAGCAGACCTCCGGCAACTGGGCCGTCGCCCCGATGCCGGTCTGGGACGCCGCCAAGCCCGCCTCCGGCAACGCCGGCGGCACCCCCACCGCGGTGCTGAAGGGCTGCAAGCACGTCAAGGAGGCGGTCGAGTTCGCCCACTGGTTCGGCACCGACCAGGCCAGCGTCAGCAACCTGATCAAGGAGACGGGCATCTATCCGGCGGCGCTCTCCGGCCTGGAGAACCCGGCGCTCAGCCAGCCCGACCCGTTCTACGGCGGCCAGACGATCTTCGACGTGTTCAAGGAGAGTGCCGGCCGCGTCGACCCGGGCTTCCAGTGGGGTCCGGTGATGACCAAGACCTCGGGCGTGCTCGGCGACGGCCTCGGCAAGGCGGGTGCGGGCGGCACCGGCCTGGACGCCGCGCTGGCGGAGGCCCAGGCGCAGACCGTGGCCGAGATGAAGACCCAGGGCATGGAAATCGGCTGACCATGCACCCCTCCTCCACTGCCACCCCGGTGCGCTCGGCGGAGCGCGCCGGGGGCACCACGGAACCGCCCAGGTCGAAGGCCGGCACCGCCCGGCGGACCAGGATCGACGGCCGCCGCTGGACCCCGCTGGGGTTCCTGCTGCCGTTCGGCACGCTGTTCGCCGTCACCTTCGTCGCGCCGATCTGCTACGCCCTGTACGAGAGCCTGTACAAGGTGCGCCGCTCCGGGCTCGGACTCGCTCCCCCCTCCGAGGTCTTCACCGGACTGTCCAACTACACGGACGCGCTGGCCGACCACGCCTTCACCTCCTCGATCGTCCGGGTGGTGCTGATCGGCGTCGTCCAGGTACCGCTGATGCTGGGCCTCGCCCTGGTGCTGGCGCTCGCCCTCGACGCCCGCCGCACCCCCGCGAAGCGGTTCTTCAGGCTCGCCTTCTTCCTGCCGTACGCCGTCCCCGGCGTGATCGGCGGCCTGATGTGGTCGTTCCTCTACCAGCCGGACGTCAGCCCGATCGCCGACGCCCTCGGCCGGATCGGGCTGGACGTCGACTTCACCTCCGACGGCATGCTGCCGTGGTCGGTCGGCAACATGCTGACCTGGGGCTGGACCGGCTACAACATGATCGTCATCCACTCGGCGCTGAAGGCCATTCCGGGGGAGTACGCCGAGGCCGCTGAACTGGACGGCTGCACGGGCTGGCGGCTCGCCTGGCACATCAAGATCCCGATGGTCCGGCCCGCCCTGGTGATGACCACCGTGTTCTCCATCATCGGCATGGCCCAGCTCTACAACGAGCCCGTGATCATGAAGGCCGTCGCACCCAACCTGGCCAGTGACTGGACGCCGATCATGGCCGCCCAGAACGAGGTCGCCGCGAACAACTACCATGCGGCGGCGACCCGTTCGGTGATCCTCGCGCTGGTGATCTTCGTGCTGTCCTTCGGTTTCATGCGGTTCGTCAACAAGCGCGGAGGAGCCCAGTGAAGGCCACGAACCAGGCCGGCCGCGCCGGGGTGATCGCCGTCCTGGTGCTCGCCGCGCTCTACTCCCTGCTGCCGGTCTGGTGGCTCGTCGTCTCCGCCACCAAGAGCAGCAGCGACCTCTTCTCCAGCAACGGCTTCTGGTTCGCCGGGAGGATCGAGCTGGTGAAGAACGTCTCCACCCTGCTCGGCGTCCAGGACGGCATCTTCGGACGCTGGCTGCTCAACAGCCTGCTCTACGCGGTGGGCGGCGCCGTCGTGGCGACACTGCTCTCCAGCATGGCCGGGTACGTCCTCGCGAAGTACGCCTTCCGGGGCCGCGAGGCCGTGTTCAACACCGTCCTCGGCGCCATCCTCATCCCCGCCCCGCTGTTCGCACTCCCGCTCTACCTGATGTTCTCGGCCGCCCACGTGGTCAACACCTTCTGGGCGGTGTTCATCCCCAGCATCGTGAGCCCGTTCGGGGTGTACCTGGCGCGCATCTACGCGGCCGCCTCCGTACCGGACGAACTCCTGGAAGCGGGACGGCTCGACGGGGCGGGCGAGTTCCGGATCTTCCGGTCCGTCGCGCTGCGCGTGCTGCAGCCCTCGCTGGTGACCATCTTCCTGTTCCAGTTCGTCACCATCTGGACGAACTACCTGCTGCCGTCGCTGATGCTCGCCAACGACCGCCTGCAGCCGGTCACCGTCGGACTGGTCGCCTGGAAGGAACAGCGCGGCCAGACCGTCCCCTACAACCTGATCATCACGGGCTCCCTGCTGTCGGTCGTCCCGATCGTCGTGATGTTCCTGCTGCTCCAGCGCTACTGGAAGGCCGGCCTGACCTCCGGAAGCGTCAAGTAGCCCACCACCGGGACTCACAGCCCCGCCACCCGACTCATAAGAGGCAGAAGACAGATGAGTGAGCTGCGGCTGACCACGCTGACCCTGCCGACCGCACCGGTCGGCCCCGTCAACCCCCTCCCGCCCCTCTTCACCGGGGCAGACCTCCACGAGGTCGCCGACGCGAGTCAGGCCGACGACGAGATGCGGCACAACATCGGCTACGGCCGGGTGCCCTCCGTCATGCCCTACCTGATGCAGGACGGCTACACCCGCGAACGGACACCCGCCGAACACCCCGCCGCGGTCCTGGAGAACGCCACCCTGCGGGCGACCTTCCTGCTCGGCGCGGGCGGCCGCCTCTGGTCGCTGGTCCACAAGCCGACCGGACGCGAACTGCTCTTCCGCAACCCGGTGTTCCAGCCCGCCAACCTCGCACTGCGGGGCGCCTGGCTGGCCGGCGGCGTCGAGTGGAACATCGGCACCATCGGCCACGCCCCCACCACCTGCGAACCCCTGCACGCCGCCCGCGTGCTGCGCCCGGACGGCACCCCGGTGCTCCGGATGTGGGAGTACGAGCGGATCCGCGGCGCGGTCTTCCAGATCGACGCCTACCTGCCCGACGACTCCCAGGTCCTGCTCGTCCACGTCCGGATCACCAACCCGCGCGACACCGCGGTGCCGATGTACTGGTGGTCGAACATCGCCGTACCCGAGGCCCCCGACGTCCGGGTGCTGTCCCCGGCGGACGCGGCGTGGCAGTTCTCCTACGACCGCCGCGTGCGCCACGTCGCACTCCCCGCCCCCGACGGCACCGACCTGACCCGCACCACGCGGTCCCGGGACGCGGCCGACTACTTCTTCGACATCCCCGACGGCAGCAGGCGCTGGATCGCCGCACTCGACGAGGGCGGCCGGGGCCTGGTCCAGGCGTCGACCGACCGGCTGCGCGGCCGAAAGCTGTTCCTGTGGGGGCAGGGCGAGGGAGGTCGGCACTGGCAGGACTGGCTGTCCGGGCCGGGGAACGCCTACCTGGAGATCCAGGCCGGTCTGGCCCGCACCCAGCTCGAACACGTGCCGATGCCCGCCGGCGCGCGATGGTCCTGGGTGGAGGCCTACGGGCTCCTGGAGGCCGACCCCGCCGCTGTCCACGGCGAGGACTGGGCCGCGGCGCGCGAAGCGGCCGGCGCAGGCGTCGACACGCTCGTCCCGGCGAGCGTACTGGAAGCCGAACTCGCCTCGGCCGAAGCGTGGTTGGACCAGGAACCCGTCGAGATCCTGGCGACCGGATCCGGCTGGGGCGCCCTGGAGCGCCACCGCCGGGCCCGCGCCGGCGAACCCGCCCGGGAGGTGCCCGGCACCCCCTTCCCGGACTCGACGCTCGGCCCCGAACAGGAGACGTGGCTGGAGCTCCTCGAACACGGGCGCCTCTCCCCGGCCGAGCCCGCGCAGGCACCCGCCTCCTACCAGGTCGACCCCGCCTGGGAGGAGCTGATCGGGAACGCGGACGGCTGGCTCGCCCAGCTGCACCTCGGAGTCCTGCGCGCCTACGCCGGCGATCCGGACGGTGCCCGCAAGAGCTGGCTGCGATCGGTCGAGAGCCGCCCCACGGCCTGGGCCTGGCGCAACCTCGCCGTCCTCGCCGACCGCACCGGCGACCTCGCCGAAGCGGCCCGCGCGTACCGCGAGGCCCTCCGACTGGAGCCCGCCCTGCTGCCGCTGGCCCTGGAGACGGCCGGGGCCCTGCTGCGCGCCGGAGCCCCGCAGGAAGTCCTGTCACTGCTCGCCGCCCTTCCCCCGGCCCACCGCTCCCTGGGCCGCGCCCGCTGGGCCGAGGCCCGCGCCGCACTCGACTCCGGCGACACCGCGCGCTGCGGCCGACTGCTCGACGAGGGCATCGAACTGGCCGACGTGCGCGAGGGCGAAGGAATCCTGCACGAACTCTGGTTCGCCCACCAGCGCGCGACCCGCGGCGCCGAACCCGGTCCGCCGCTGCCCAGGGAGTACGACTTCCGGATGCTCGCCACGAGCTGAGCGGGGCCGACCCGGCCTCGCCGCCCTCGAACGCGTCTCCGTGCCGAGCGAATTACTGTTATGCCAATTGACACAACATCAAAGGAGCTCCTACGCTCGCGGTCATGGAGGAAGAGCCCAAGCGGCGCGGCCGGCCGCGCAAGGATCCGGAACGACTGGCGCGCTGGACTCCGCCCGAGGGGTGGTCACGGCTGGTCGCGTGGATCTCGCCGGAGGAGAAGAAGGCGCTCAAGCGCGTCGCCGTGGACGCCGAGGTCTCGGTCGCCGATCTGGTGCGGGCCCTGGCGAGCGGGCTGGCCACGGGGGCGATCACCCACGAGGAACTGGTCGGGCAGGTCAGGAGAGGGAGGCAGGTCATGGAGAAGATCCCCACGCTGTTCGAGCGCGACGGCGACTTCCGCGTCATGGACCGTCCGCGGGCCGAGTGCGCCTGGGTCTTCGCCGGGGAGGGCGCGCCGACGGAGAAGCTGGACGGCACCAATGTGCGGCTGACCGTGCGCGGCGGGCACCTGGTGCGGGTGGAGAAGCGGCGCAACCCGAGCAAGGCGCAGAAGCAGCAGGGCATCGTCGACGGCTGGTACGTCGACACCGACCGGCACGGGCCCGAGGACCGCTGGATCCTGACCGCGGCCGACAACACCGACGTGACCGCCTGGCCGGACGGCGAGCACGCCTGCGAGGCCCTCGGGCCGCGGATCCAGGGCAACCCGCTGGAGCTGGACGACCACCTGTGCGTGCCGTTCGACCTGGCGGCGCCGGTGTACGCCGCCGTGCCGCGCAGCTACGACGGCCTGCGGGAGTTCCTCGCCGGCCTGGAGAGCCGCTACGCCCCGGGGACGCTCGCGGAGGGCATCGTGTTCCACCATCCCGACGGCCGCCGGGCCAAGATCAAGCGCAAGGACTTCCCCGCGGCGGTCCGCGCGTCCACCGCCGGTACGTCGGTCATTTGACCGAACCGGCGGTGAGGCCGGAGACGACATGGCGCTCGATGACGGCGAACAGCACCACCACCGGAAGGATCGCGATCACCGAGCCGGCGAAGAGGAAGTTCCACTGGACGGTGTAGTTGCCGACGAAGCTGTTGATGCCGACGGTCAGCAGCTGGCTGTCGGACCGGGTGGTGAGGGTGAGGCCCATCACGAACTCGTTCCAGGCGGAGATGAAGGTGAAGACGACCGCGGTGACGATGCCGGGCATCGCCAGCGGCAGCACCACCTTCCGCAGGGTGCCGAACCGGCCGAGCCCGTCGAGCATCGCGGCCTCCTCCAGCGCCACCGGGATGGAGCCGATGTACGCGGTGAGGATCCAGATGGCGAAGGCGAGGTTGAACGCGGCGTTGCAGAGGATCAGCGTCCACACCGAGTTGAGCATGTCGAGCTGGTGGAACTCGCGGTAGAGCCCGACCAGCAGTGCTGTCGGCTGGAACATCTGGGTGACCAGGACGAGCAGCAGGAACAGCTTGCGGCCCCGGAACCGGGTGCGGGCGGTGCAGTACGCGGCCGGCAGGGCCACCGCGAGGGCCAGCAGGGTGGAGCCGCCGGCGACCAGCAGGGTGACCCGGAGGTTGGTGCCGAGGGTGGAGTCCCGCCAGACGTCGACCAGGTTGGACCAGGCGAAGTGGCTGGGCAGGTAGCCGGCGTCCCGCAGTTCGTCGGCGGGCCGGACGGCGGTGACCACCATCTCCAGGTACGGCAGCAGGAACAGCGCGGCCAGCCCCCAGGCGACGGCGGCGACGACGAGGGTGCGGGGGCGGATCGGCTCGCGCCGGGCCCGCGGAAGCTCGGTCCGACGGGACATCAGTTCTCCTCCTGGTTCCACCGGCTGACCCTGAGGAAGAGGAGCACCATCAGGACGACCAGGGCGAAGTTGACGACGGACATGGCGGCCGACTCGCCGATGTCGGTGTTCTTCAACTGGTACATGAACACCGTCGTGGTGGCGGTGTCGCTGTTGGGACCGCCCTGGGTCATGCCCCAGATCACGGGGAAGGAGTTGAAGACGTTGATCAGGTTGATCACCAGGCCGACCAGGAAGGCCGGTCGCAGCAGCGGCAGGGTGATCCGCAGATAGGTCTGGAACGCGGTGGCGCCGTCCACCCGGGCCGCCTCGTGCAGTTCGGCGGGGACGGTCTGGAGGCCGGCGAGCAGGGTGTAGGTGGTGAAGGGCAGCGAGACGAAGACCGCGACCACCATCATCCAGGGCCAGGCGGTGTCCGGGTCGCCGAGCCAGTCCCGGGGGCCGTCGATCAGTCCCAGGTCGGCGAGCAGCGTGTTGAGCACCCCCGAGGTCCGGTTGAGCATCCACTTGAAGCCGATGGAGGTCATCAGCACCGACGCCGCCCAGGGCGCGATCAGCGCCCAGCGGGTGAAGCGGCGCCCGGGGAAGCGCTGGTCGAAGAGCTGGGCCAGGGCCAGCGAGAGCAGCATCGTCAGCCCGACCACGGCCAGCGTCCAGACCACGGTGTGCACGAGCACCCGGCCGAGGTCGGGCTCGTCGAAGAGCTTGCGGTACTTGTCGAGTCCGGCCGAGCCGCGGACGAAGCCACTGGTGCTGATCCGCAGGAAGGAGGTGCGGACCATCTCGTAGACCGGCCACAGGACCACCAGGACGATCAGCAGGACGGCCGGTCCGATCCACGGCAGCGGGCCGAGCCGGGCGGCGAGGGACCGGCCGGCCGGGCGCCGGGCGGCCCTCCGGCCTTGTGGGGCAGCTGACTTGAGGGACACGAGGGTGCCTTCCGGGCGTGTGGGCCCCGCCGGCCGGGCGGCGCGCGGGAGGGCGCGCGCCGCCCGGAGGGTGCGGCGGGAACCGCGGGTGCGGCGGGTGCGGTGCCGTGGAACCGGGGGCGCGGGCCGGCTACTTGTCGGCGACCGCGGCCTGGGCCTTCTTCTGCAGGTCGCCCAGGACCTTGGCGGGGTCGTCGGCGACCGCGGAGCCGATGCCCTTCTTGAGCTCGGCGGAGACCTTGTCCCAGGCGGTGTCGCCCAGGGGGTAGAAGGCGGCGCCGGGCAGCAGGGTGAAGAAGGG
Source organism: Kitasatospora purpeofusca (assembly GCF_036010405.1). Lineage (NCBI taxonomy): Bacteria > Bacillati > Actinomycetota > Actinomycetes > Kitasatosporales > Streptomycetaceae > Kitasatospora > Kitasatospora purpeofusca. Next base: position 9,353,762 of record NZ_CP108561.1, read on the forward strand.
TTCGAGGTCCTTGTGCTTGCCGCCCGTGCTCATCTCCTTCAGGGTGTCCTGGGTGACGGGCATCAGGTTGTAGGTCTCGACGAACTTGAGGGTGTTCTCCTTGCTGTAGGCGAAGTCGAGGAAGGCCTTGATCTGCGCCGCGTGGCCGTTCTTCTTGAACGCCATCGTCCAGTCCGCCACGCCCAGGGTGGACTTGAGGGGACCGGCCTTGCCGGGGATGGGCGCCACGCCGTAGTCGACCTTGCCCTCGGTGGACATGGAGATGAGCGAGGGGTGGCCGTTGAGCATGGCGGTCTTGCCGGCGGCGAAGTCGGCGAAGGCGGTCTTGCGGTCGGTGGTGGCGGGGTTGGCGTAAGTCAGGCCCGGCTGCACCAGGTTGGCCTTCAGCCAGCCGAAGGTCTCGACGTTGGCGGGGCTGTCGACGGTGTAGGCGCCGCTGCGGTCGGTGTGGCCGCCGCCGTTGCCGAGCTCCCAGATCATGCTCTCGCCCTGGGCCTCCTCCGGGCCCAGCGGCAGGGCGTAGGGGGTCACGCCCGGTACCTTCGCCCTGATCTTCTCCGCGTCGGCCTTGAGTTCGTCCCAGGTGGTGGGGGGCTGGGCGATGCCGGCCTGCTGGAACAGGGCCTTGTTGTAGAAGAAGGCGCGGGCGGAGGAGACGAACGGGATGCCGTACTGGGTGTCCTTGACCTTGCCGGCGTCGGCGAAGGTGGCGATCAGGTTGGCCCTGGTCGCGGTGGAGAGCACGTCCTCGGCCTTGTAGAGCAGGTCGTCCGCGACCTTGTCGGCGTAGCCGCCGGTCTGCAGGACGTCGGGGACGTTCCCGCTCTGGATCATGGTCTTGACCTGGCTGTCGATGTCGTTCCAGTTGATGACCTGGACGTCGACCTTGATGTCGGGGTGGGCCGCGGTGAAGGCGGCGGCGACGCCGTCCCAGTAGCCCTTGGAGCTGTTGGAGGCCTTGTCGCCGTAGTCGGCCGCGACCAGCTTGAGGGTGACCTTCCCGCCGTCGGAACCGCTGGATCCGCCGCTGCCGCACGCGGTGAGCGTCAGCGCCGCGCTGGCGCACAGCAGGGGGATGCCGAGGAGCCGCTTGTTCATGGCCGTGTACCGCCTTCGTCCTGCGAACCCGTGCTGCGAGGGGTGGGTTCGTTCCTGGGAGTGCAGAAGCCGAGCACCGCACCGGTGCGTCGCGGGGGCTGGGGGAGGCCACCGCTCCGGGCACCTGTCGGCTGTCGAACGGGCCGCGACCGGCCATGGCTGCTTGATTGTGCTTGAAGACAGCCAGGTTTGCGCAAATGTGAAGCGCCCGTTGTTCACGGAAGTATTCACGAGGGGCGCCGGGCGGTCTAGTTGCTGTTACCGGACCGTTGCGGACGTGACGCCTGCCGGACGGCTCGGCTGCTCCCGAAGGAAGTCTCGGACGCACCGTCAGATGTGCTGTCCGGCCTGGTCGGAGTGGATGGAGCGACCCCCGGGGCCGGTGGGCGGGGGATCGCGTCGACCGGCGGGTTCCGGCTCCGGAGCGGGCGGGCGGCCGGGTGGGGGAGCGGGGCGCGGCCCTCTGCTCAAATTTGTTTGCAAGGGGTGCAAAAGCACGGAGTGTGCACGTCGGCACGCGCGTTCGTCGGTGCGCATACGTCGGAGCCCCCGGCCGTCGCGGATCCGGGGCCGGGGGCGAGTGGGTCGGGGGTGGGCGGGTCGGGCGAGCGGCCGACCGGGGTCAGGCGCGCAGCACGCGCACGCCGCAGCCGGTGACGGCCTTCTCCTGGGCGCCGGTCAGTCCGTCGTCGGTGACCAGGTCGTGGATGTCCGTCAGCGGGCAGATCGCGGCGAAGGTCACCAGCCCGACCTTGCTGCTGTCCGCCAGCACGACGCAGCGCGCGGCACTGCGCAGGAAGGCCCGGTCGGTGTGGGCCTCCATCTCGTCGTGCGTGGTGCAGCCCTCGCTGGCGGTGAGGCCGTCGACGCCGATGAACGCGACGTCCAGGTGGTACTGCGAGAGCATCCGCTCGGAGGCCGGCCCGACCAGCTCGTAACTGGCCGACCGCGCGATGCCGCCGACCACCACCAGGCGGATCTCCGGTCGGACGATCAGGTCGGCGGCGATGTTGACCGCGTTGGTCACGATGGTGACCCCGCCGCGCTCGGCGAGCACCCGGGCGAGCTCGCTGGTCGTGGTGCCGCCGGTCAGGCCGACCACGGCGCCCTCCGGCACCAGGCGTTCGGCGGCCAGGGCGATCCGGCGCTTCTCGGCCTGCCGCTTGCCGTGCCGGTGGCGCAGCGGCAGCTCCAGATTGACGGTGCCGGTCACCGCGCCGCCGCGGGTGCGGTGCAGAAGACCCTGGTCGTGGAGCTCCTGGAGGTCGCGGCGGACCGTCGCGGTGGAGACGCCCAGCAGCTCCGCCAGCGCGTGCACGTCGGCGCTCCCCGCTTCGGTGACGTGAGCGAGGATCTTGGCGGTCCGGTCAGCTTTGAGCATGTCCGGGAGTCTAGACGAGGCTTGGTCCGTACCGCAGCGGTGGCTCCGGAAGCCTGGGAACGGCGCTCCGGCGCTGGCAGGGCGGCAGGTATGTGACAAGTCGGCCCTGGGGTCAAGTTGCTCGGAACTGATTAAAGTACCCGGCACAGCGAACAATTTCGATCGACGCGCGCTGCCGCCCGCCCGCTGCCCGCCGCCACGACCGGACCGGCGGGGCGGGAGGGCGGTGGCCCGCGTCCTCCTCCCGGAGGTGACCGCGTGACCGCGGACCTGCTCGCACTGTCCGGCGCCCGGCTGGTCCTGCCCGGCGGCGTCGTGGAGAACGGCCGTCTCGCCGTCGAGGGCGAGCGGATCGCCGGCCTCGGCGGTACCGCCACCCCCGGCGACCTCGACCTGACCGGGTACACCGTCGTGCCCGGCTTCGTCGACCTGCACGTGCACGGCGGCGGCGGCGCCTCCTACGCCTCCGGCATCGCCGAGGAGGCCCTGCGCGCCGCCCGCACCCACCTCGAGCACGGCACCACCACCACCGTCGCCTCCACCGTCACCGGCGAGATCGACGACCTCGCCCGCCAGGCCGCCGTCCTGTCCGAACTCGCCGAGGACGGCGTCGTCGCCGGCGTCCACTTCGAGGGCCCCTTCATCTCCCGCAACCGCTGCGGCGCCCACCGCCCCGACCTGCTGCGCGACCCCGACCCCGCCCTGGTCCGCAAGCTCGTCGACGCCGCCCGCGGCCACGCGAGAATGGTCACCCTCGCCCCCGAACTTCCCGGCGGCCTCGACTCGGTCCGGATGCTCGCCGACCTCGGCGTCATCGCCGCCGTCGGCCACACCGACTCCGACTACGGCCGCACCCTGGAGGCGATCGGCGCCGGCGCCACCGTCGCCACCCACCTCTTCAACGCCATGCCCGGCATCGCCCACCGCGCCCCCGGCCCGATCGTGGCCCTGCTGGAGGACGAGCGGGTCACCGTCGAACTCATCAATGACGGCGTCCACCTCCACCCGTCCGTGCTCGACCTCGCCTACGGCACCGTCGGCGCCTCCCGGGTCGCCCTCATCACCGACGCCATGGGCGCCGCCGGCATGGGCGACGGCCTCTACCCCCTCGGCCCGCTCCAGGTCGAGGTCAAGGACGGCGTCGCCATGCTCACGGACGGCAGCTCCATCGCCGGCTCCACCCTCACCATGGACCGGGCGCTGCGCCGCTGTGTCACGGTCGGGGGGCTCTCGTTGAGCCAGGCCGTGGAGTCGCTCTCCACCGTCCCCGCCCGACTGCTCGGCCTCGCCGACCGGGTCGGCACCCTGGAGACCGGCAAGCTCGCCGACCTCGTCGTCGTCGACTCCACCGGCTACGACCTGGTCGCCGTCATGCGCCGCGGCGAGTGGATCACCGGCGGCGACCGCTTCGCCCCGATCACCACCGCCTGACCCCTCCCGGCACCACGAACGGCCGTCCCCGAGAAGCTCAGGACTGCGCACTGGTGATCGATATTGCGCAAAGTTGGCCCAAAGGTCTATAGATTAAGCATGTGTGAGCAGAACCTGCCTGGAGGACAGCTGTGAGCCATGTGGACGTGGAGATCGCCAGCCAGCCCGACTGCTGGCGGCGCGCACTCGATCTGGCGCCCCGCGGACCTGCCGCACCAGGCCGAGCTGGCGCTGGCCGAGCCGCTGCCCGAAGGGGCCTCCGCCGCACAGCAGTTCACCTTCCTCGGGGCCGGGTGGACCTGCGGCCTCGCCCACGAGGCGGCGCTCAAGGTGCGCGAGGCCTCGTACCGCTGGGCCGAGTCCTGCCCGGCGATGGAGTACCGCCACGGGCCGGTCAGTGTCACCGCCCCCACCAGCGCCGTCTGGTTCTCCGGTGCCCCGCCCGCCGGACTGGAGAGCGAGGTCCGGGCCCTGGGCGCCACCGTCTCGGTCTCCCCGCTGGACCCGCTCGCCGACCTGGTGCGGGCCCAGCGGCTGGCCGTCGAGGTGGCCGTCTCCCTCGGCCTCGACCCGGACCGGCCGCGCAACCTGACCCGCTCGATCATCCTGGACCGGCCGTGACCGCCCCGCTCCGGATGCCGGCCGTCCGCCGGGTGCCGCGTTCGGGAGGAGGCCGGGTGTCGCGGTAGCGGCCACCGGCCCGCCGGCCGGACCCGCACCCCCTTCGGTTCCCTTCAGCCCCCGTCGGACCGTCGCGGTCCGCGGGGGCCGTCGGTCGTTCCGCCGCAGCCCCGGCTGCTCGCGATTTGCAAATCTCTGCTCGATATTGCTCGAAAGAGCCTTAGTTCAAGCACTTGACGACATGTCATGACCCTTGCTGTCATGGCGGGGCACCGCCCTCCCCGGCCTGCGGCCCATCGCCGCGCGGGCCTTCCTCACTCCCTCCCCAGGAGGACAGCGTGAGCGCTGCCGCCGCCCCACCCACCCGCCGACCACGGGCCGTCCGCCACCGCCGGACGGCCGCCGCCCTGATCCTGACCCTGCTCGCAGCCCTGCTGACCGCGCTCGGCCCGGCCCTTCCGGCCCGGGCCGCGACCGCCGGGAACGCCGCCTCCGTCACCCGCGCCGGTGACACCTTCACCGTCCGGACGTCCAGCGCCGCCGCCGCCCGGATCGTCGTCGCCCGCGCCGACGTGTTCCGGATCTGGCTGTCCCCGGACGGCTCCTTCACCGACGACCCGGCCGGCTCCGACCTCGCGACCACCACCTCCTTCGGCACGGTCGGCGCCACCCTCACCGACGCCGGCGCGTACTGGCGGATCGGCACCCCCGCCATCAGCCTGCGGATCAACAAGAAGCCGCTGACCTTCGCGCTCTACCGGGCCGACGACACCACCCTGGTGTGGGCCGAGTCGCAGCCGACCAGCTGGAGCGCCGGCCGCACCACCCAGTACCTCGGCCGCGCCGCCGACGAGCAGTTCTACGGCACCGGTCTGCACCTCGGCGAGTGGGCCCTGCGCGACCGGACCGTCCCGGTCGCGGTCTCCAACAAGTGGACCGAGGGCACCAACGCCAGCCCGGCGCCGTTCTACATGTCCACCAACGGCTACGGCGTCATGCGCAACACCTGGGCACCCGGCTCGTACGACTTCCGCGCCCCGACCGCGCTCAGCCACGACGAGAAGCGCTTCGACGCCTGGTACTTCGCCGGCAACTCGCTCAAGGACGTGCTCGACGGCTACACCGACGTCACCGGCAAGCCCTTCCTCGCCCCGATGTGGGGCCTGGAACTCGGCAACGCCGACTGCTTCAACGCCTCCAACCCGAACTACCAGGGCGACCACAACCGCGCCCGCCACCAAACCACGCCCGACGTGGTCGGCTACGCCGCCGACGCCCGCGCCGCCGACATGCCCTCGGGCTGGATCCTGCCCAACGACGGCTACGGCTGCGGCTACACCGCCCTGCCGTCCACCGTCGCCGCCCTGAACGAGAAGGGCTTCCGGACCGGCCTGTGGACCTCCACCGGCCTCTCCGGCATCGATCAGGAGGTCGGCACGGCCGGCTCCCGCGCCGTGAAGACCGACGTCGCCTGGATCGGCAGCGGCTACAAGTACGCCTTCGACGGGGTGAAGCAGGCCGTCGCGGGCATCGAGGACAACTCGGACGCCCGCCGGTTCGTCTGGACCGTCGACGGCTGGGCCGGCACCCAGCGCAACGCCGTCGTCTGGACCGGCGACACCAGCGGCACCTGGGACGCCATGCGCTGGCACGTCCCCTCGATCGCCGGCGCGGGCCTGTCCGGCCTCAACTACGCCTCCGGCGACATCGACGGGATCTTCGGCGGCAGCCCGCAGACCTACGTCCGCGACCTCCAGTGGAAGGCCTTCACCCCGGCGTTCATGACCATGTCCGGTTGGGGCGCCACCAACCCCTCGGCCGGGTACCAGGACAAGCAGCCCTGGCGGTTCGCCGAACCGTACGCGTCGATCAACCGCAAGTACCTGCAGCTCAAGATGCGGCTGATGCCGTACCTCTACACCATGGGCCGGACCGCCAACGAGACCGGTGTGCCCTCCACCCGGGCCCTGGTACTGGAGTACCCGGACGACCCGGTGGCCCGGGGCAACGCCACCTCCGGCGAGTTCATGGCCGGCGACTCCCTCCTGGTCGCACCGGTCGTCAGCGACACCGCCGTCCGCAACGGCATCTACCTGCCTGCCGGCAGCTGGACCGACTACTGGAGCGGCAAGGTCTACCAGGGCCCCGGCTGGCTCGACGGCTACTCCGCCCCGCTCGACACCCTGCCGCTGTTCGTCCGTCAGGGCGCGGTCGTCCCGATGTGGCCGCAGATGAACTACACCGGCGAGAAGGCCGTCTCCACCCTGACCTACGACGTCTACCCGCGCGGCGACTCCACCTTCAGCCTCTACGAGGACGACGGGCTGACCCGCGCCTACCAGAACGGCGCCTACGCCCGGCAGCGGGTGGACGTGCACGCGCCGGCCGCCGGCCGGGGCGACGCCGTCATCAGCGTCGGCGCGGCCGACGGCAGTTACACCGGGAAGGCCGCCGCGCGCGGCTACGAGTTCACCGTGCACAGCGCGACCGCTCCCACCTCGGTCTCGGTCGGCGGGGCACCGCTCCCGGCCCTCGCCGGCAAGGCCGCCTACGACAGCGCGAGCAGCGGCTGGTACTACGACCCGGCCGACCGCGCCGGAGTGCTGTGGATCAAGGCCGGCAGCCGGTCCGAGGCGTTCACCGTGACCGCCGCCGGGATCACCGCCGCGCCCGGGACCCCGGTCGGCACGAGGTCCGCGCCGATCCCGCAGACCGGCTGGAAGGTCGTCACCGCCGACAGCCAGGAGACGGCCGGCGAGAACGGCGCCGCCGCCAACGCGATCGACGGCGACCCCGCGACCATCTGGCACACCAAGTGGTCCGGCGGCGCCGCCCCGCTGCCGCACGAGATCCAGATCGACCTCGGCGCCCGTTACGCCGTCGACGGCCTCGGCTACCTGCCGCGGCAGGACGGCGGCGTCAACGGCCGGATCGGCCGGTACGAGGTCTACGTCTCCGACAGCACCACCGCCTGGGGCAGTCCGGTGGCCACCGGCTCCTTCGCCGACACGGCCGCCGCGCAACAGGCGTCCCTCACCGCCGTCTCCGGCCGCTACCTGCGCCTGCGGGTCCTGAGCGAGGCCGGCGGCCGGGGCTCCTGGACCAGCGCGGCCGAGATCACGGCCACCGGCGCCAAGGCGCCACCGGGAGCCGCCACCGGCTGATCCCCGGCCGGGTCGCGACCCGATGGCCTCCGGTCCCCGGACCGGAGGCCATCGGTGGTGCTGCCGCTGGTACCGGCGTTAGCGGCGGTCGCCGGGCGGCAGGAGCGCCCGTGCCCCCCGGTCCTCCGCCGGATCGGAGGGGATTGTCGTCCTGGACCAGTCGTCCAGCGGGAGTTCGTCGACTCCGACGAGATCGTCATCGTGGACCGTTCGTCGGCGAGCGGGAGTTCGTAGCGCTCGGACTCCGGGGCCCGCGCCAGGAGCGGCCGGGGGAGCGGCAGGCGGGCGGGAACGCTCCCGCCGGGATCCACCGATGATCGGACAGATGCTTCGATCGAGTGAAGGTCGGGTTCGGTACCCGTCGGGTGTGGGCAGAGCCCCGGACATGACGACACCTCAGGACAAGCGCCGACGCCGCCGTCCGGCTGCCCCCGCCGCCGTGCCCGCTCCCGCAGTGCACGGCCGCGCCGCGCGGCCCCCGGCCCCGGCCCGGCCGCGCCGGGCGGGCGGTTGCTGCGGGACGTGGTCCAGCGAACACCTCACCCGGGACGCGAGGGTCGTGCGCACCGTCTGGCACGAACCCGCCTGCCGGGCCCGGAAAACCGGATGACCGGAGGCCGCCGCCGCCCCTACGGTCGGCCCCATGGACGTCAACGCGCACCTGGTGAACGTGGTCGATGTCGAGGCGACCTGCTGGGAGAGCCAGCCGCCGCCCGGCCAGGTGAGCGAGATCATCGAGATCGGTCTCACCGTGGTCGACCTGCGGGCGGGCGAGCGCCTCGCCAAGCACCGACTGCTGGTGCGCCCGGCCCGGTCGGAGGTGAGCCCGTTCTGCACCGCACTGACAGGGCTGACCCCGGCCGAGGTGGCCGGCGGCCTCTCCTTCGCCGAGGCGTGCCGGACCCTGGCGGCCCTGCACCGGACCGGTGCGATCCCCTGGGCCAGCTGGGGCGACTACGACCGCAACCAGTTCACCCGGCAGTGCGGCCGGACAGGTACGGAGTACCCCTTCGGCCACCGCCACACCAACGCGAAGGTGGCCTTCACCGCCTCCTACGGCCTGCGCAGACGGCCGGGCATGGCCCAGGCCCTCACCGTGGCCGGCCTCCCTCTGGAGGGCCGCCACCACCGCGGCGACGACGACGCCTGGAACATCGCCGCCCTGGTCCTGGACCTGGCGGCCCGCGGCGATTGGCCGTAGCGGGCACGGTGACCTCCCGGTCGGACCTGGCCCCGGCCCGTCGGAGCTCCCGCCCGCCCACCTGCTCGCTCCCGCCCGGCCGTTCGTGGCCGGGCGGGAGTGGTGTTGCCGGTCGGTCAGGCGGCCGGGAGGCGGGGGGTGCGGGGCGGGGTGGTGCGGCGGTCGCCGGTGGCCTCGAAGGCGGCGGCGAGGCGGAGCAGGGTGGTGTCCTCGTAGGCGCGGCCCGCGAAGGTGAGGCCCACCGGCATGCCGATGTCGGCCATGGTGCCCATCGGCACGGTCACGGTCGGGATGCCGAGGTGGCGCGGTACGAGGTTGCCGTTGGCGACCCACACGCCGTTGCGCCAGCCGAGGTCCGCGGAGGCCTCGGTCACGTCCATGTCGGCCGGGCCGACGTCGGCGACGGCGGGGAAGACCACGGCGTCCAGGCCGAGTCCGTCCATCCACTGCTCCAGGTCGGTCCGGCGGGTCTCCTCCAGGCCGCGCAGGCCCTGCTCCAGGAGCGGGATCTCGGTGACCGACGCGTAGGGGTGCTCGCGGACCTGGCGCGGGTAGTCGGTGATGGTGTCGTCGAAACCGGCGTAGCGGTCGGGCAGTTCGCCCTGGTGCTTGGGCCAGATGGCGTCGGCGTCGACCTCGGCGAGGCTCGGGAGGGCGGGGTCCCCGTTGGCGCGCAGGAAGTCGTCCCAGGCCCAGGCCGACAGGTCGAGGATCTCGCGGGCGAGGAAGTCGGCGCCGATCAGGCCCCGGGTCTTCAGCGACGGTGCGCCGGGCCGGTCGGACTCGTAGTTGGTCACCACCGGGAAGTCGACCTCGACGACCTCGGCCCCGGCGGCCTCCAGGTCGCGGCGGGCCTCCTCCCACAGGGCGATCACCGAGGCGCGGGTGTCGATCCGCTGGCCGGTCTGGCCGCCGATGCCGCCCTCGGGGTTGGTCCCGGCGTCCGGGTCGGCGTTGATGTACATCCTGGGTACGCCGACGCGCTTCCCGGCGAGCGCTGCCCGGGCCGCCGAGGTGTCGGCGGGGGCGAGCGCCGGGTAGGAGTCCGGGCGGACCTGCGAGGGCGCGGGGATCGGCACCCAGGGCTGGGTGCGCCACAGGTCGCCGCGGGTGTCCGCGTCGTCGGCGACGACGACGTCGAGCAGTTCGAGCAGGTCGGCCATGGTGCGGGTGTGCGGGACGACGACGTCCATGGTCGGGACGAGCGGCCAGTTGCCGCGCACCGAGATCACGCCCCGGCTGGGGGTGTAGGCGCACAGGGCGTTGTAGGAGGCGGGCGCCCGGCCGGAGGACCAGGTCTCCTCGCCGAGTCCGAACGCGCCGAACGAGGCGGCGGTGGCGGTGCCCGAGCCGTTGGAGGAGCCGGAACCGTAGGCGCTGGTCAGCCAGTCGGCGTTGTAGGGGCTCTCGGCGCGGCCGTAGACGCCGCGCTGCATGCCGCCGTTCGCCATCGGCGGCATGTTGGTGAGGCCGATGAGCACGGCGCCGGCGGCGCGCAGCCGCTCGATCGCGAAGGCGTCGCGCTGGGCGACGAGGTGCTCGAACGCCGGGGAGCCGGCGGCGGCGGTCAGGCCCTTGGCGAGGTAGCTGTCCTTGGCGGTGTAGGGGATGCCGTCGAGCGGGCCGAGGCTCTCGCCGCGGGCGCGGCGGGCGTCCGAGGCCGCGGCGTCGGCGCGGGCGTCCGGGTTCATCACGACGAGCGCGTTGAGCGCGGTGGCGGTGCCGGGCCGGTCGTAGGCCTCGATCCGCGCGAGGTAGGCGTCGAGCAGGCCGACCGAGGTGGTCCGGCCCGTCTCCAGCGCGGCCCGCAGGTCGGCGATACCGGTCTCGACGACGTCGAACGGGTGGGTCATGGGGTTCGTCTCCAAGGTGGTTCGGTGGAACTGGAACGGTCGATGGAACAGGTGAACGGGCCGGAGGCGCCCCGGCCGGGAGGCCGGGGCGCCCGAGAACCCGGGAGTCGGAGAGGCTAGACGACGGCCGGTGCGAACTCCTCGGTGAGCGGGAGGTCCCGGTCGGCCTCGCCCATGCGCCGGTCGGGGCGGCGCGCGAGCAGGTAGCCGAGACCGGTGAGGGTCACCGTGCCGACGCCGAGCGGTGCCGCCCAGATCTGGTACCACGGCGCCCCGGCCGGGGAGAGGACGGCGCGCGGCCAGCAGATGTTGACCACCTCGAAGCCGGTCCACAGCACCGCGAGCAGGTTCAGCGGGGTGCCGAGGCGCCCGTAGCGGACCGCCCCGGCGGGCGTCCAGCGGCCGCGCAGGCGTGCGGTCAGGGCGACCAGGGTGAGCACGAAGAACGGCACGAAGGTGGCGGCGCCGCCGAAGGTGATCAGGCTCCCGATGGCCGAGGTGCTCAGCCCCAGCGGCAGCGCGGCGCAGCTGACCACCGCGGCGGCGACGAGGCCGCCGATCGGTGCCCGGTGCCGGTTGACCTTGCGGATCTGGCGGGAGAAGGGGAAGACGTCGTCGCGGGCGAGCGAGTAGAGGCCGCGGGCGGCGCCGCCCTGGGAGGCCATCAGGCAGGCGGTGAAGCTGATCAGCACGACCAGGACGAAGGGCTTGTCGCTCCAGCCGCCGAAGGCGTGGGTGACGGCGGTGGTGACCGGGTCGAGGTCCTGCCGGGCGACCACCTCGGCGGGGGCGGGGTGGGCGAGCGCGACCGCGACCGCGTTGAGGAACACCACGAGTCCGACAGGCTGCGTCTCAGCTCCTGCCGGTAGCCGAGTGCTGCCAGCCGGTCGTCGTCGGTCGGGGTGTTCTCGGCCACGGGCTGCGCCCTCCAGATAAAACTAACTTTGTTAGCGTCCGCTGTTGATCTGGCACGATAGCCCCCGAAGCACGAAGAGCGGAAGAGGGGACCTTTCGGTGGGCCGACCGAGCAAGGCACTGCTGACCCGCGAGCGGATCGCGCGCGCGGCGCTCCAGGTGGTGGACGAGGAGGGCCCCGACGGCCTCACCATGCGGGCGCTGGCGGAACGGCTCGGGGTCAAGGCCGCCTCGCTCTACAACCACATCGAGAACAAGGATGCCCTGGTCGACTCCGTCTCCGAACTGGTCAACAGCGAGATCGACCACGCGCCGCTGGGCGACGCCGACTGGCGCTCGGGCCTCGCCGCCTACGCGCGCGGCTACCGAGCAGTCTTCGTCCGGCACCCGAACGCGGTCTCCCTGCTCGCGCGCCGCCGCGTCGTGGCGGACAACGCCCTGCGCGGCTACGACGCGCTGCTCGCCCTCCTCGGCCGGGCCGGTCTGGGCCCGGCGGACGCGGCGGAGGTCGCCGCGGCCCTGGACTTCCTCGTCCTCGGCTCCGCCCTGGAGACCTTCGGCGCCGGCTTCACCCGGGAACCGGCCGGCTACCGGCCCGAGTACCCGGCCCTCGCGGACGCCCTCGACGGCGCCTACGCCGACGGGAGCGGCGCGACGGAGCTCGACGACCGGGGCTTCGAACTGGGGCTGCGCCTCCTGGTCGACGGAGTGGAACTCCGCACCCGGTAGCGGAACCCGGCGGCCCTGCTTCCGCCTCGGGTGACGGGCGGCGGGTGACGGGTCGACAACGGGACGGACGCCTGCGGGAGTTGATGAGGTTAGGGTAACCTAACTACGTTGGAGCGTTCCCGAAGGGGCGGCCCGGATCGATCCCGGTGCCGCGCACAGAACCGGCCGACTTTCACCAGAGGTCCAGATGCCTGCAACGGACACGATCCCCACCTCGCTCGTCAAGGCCGTCGCCGCACGACGCGTCCGCGTCGCGACCCCGCGCCGCTTCCTGATGTGCGAGCCGCTGCACTTCGACGTCAGCTGCTCGATCAACCCCTGGATGGACCCCGGCAAGCCGGTCGACCCCGCCCTCGCCCTCGCCCAGTGGACCGCCCTGCGGGAGCTGTACCTGAGCCTCGGCCACACGGTGGAGGTCATCGAACCGGCGCCGGGGCTGCCCGACATGGTCTTCGCGGCCAACGGGGCCACCGTCCTGGACGGGAAGGTGCTGGGAGCCCGGTTCCGGCACGTCGAGCGGACCGCCGAAGGACCCGCCTGCCTCAACTGGTTCGCCGGGAACGGCTACCGGGAGCCGCACTGGCCCGAGCACATCAACGAGGGCGAGGGCGACTACCTGGTGGTGGGGCGCAGGATCCTCGCCGGGTCGGGCTTCCGGACCGACCGGCGGTCGCACGCGGAGGCGCAGGAGTTCTTCGGGGTCCCGGTCATCGGGCTGACCCTGGTGGGCCCGCGTTTCTACCACCTCGACACCGCGCTGGCCGTGCTGTCGGACGACGAAGTCATGTACTACCCGGCCGCGTTCAGCGCGGGCAGCCGGGCGGTGCTGCGCGAGCTCTTCCCCGACGCGATCCTCGCCGACGAGGAGGACGCCGTGGTGTTCGGGCTCAACGCGCTCTCCGACGGCCGTCATGTGCTGCTGCCGGCCGCCGTGACCGGCCTCCAGCGGCAGCTGCGCGAGCGGGGGTTCGAGCCGATCGGCGTCGAGCTCACGGAACTGCTGTACGCGGGCGGCAGCGTGAAGTGCTGCACGCTGGAGCTGCGTTCCTGACGGTGGTGCGGAGAACCGGGCCGGCCCCGTCCGACGGCGGGGCCGTGCTCGGCCTGCCCGCAGAGCCTGAGCGCCCCTGACTGTTCCGGCCCGCCGCGGATCCGTGCGGTCCGGAGGAAGAAGCCGCCGGGCGTGGCGGCGCGATCGCTGTGCCCGGCGGGTCTTCGGTCGGGCGGTTTGCACGCCACAGTCCCCCGGGAGGTCGGGCGGAGCACCGCCTTCACTGTCAACTTAGGTAAGGCGATCCTAAATCGAAGGCGCGATCGGGGGGACACCGACGGTCGGTCACCGGCCTGTGCGGTGCGACGACGCACGATCGATCGACAGGGGAGGCACGTCCCATGACGAACCGTATGCCCGGCGCACTGCGCGCCTCCGGGGTGAGCGCGCCCGCGGGCGCGCCCGGCCGCCCGGCCGGCACGTCCTGGTGCAGACCGTGCACCACATCCTGGCCGACGGCTGGTCGGTGCCGCCGATGCTCCGCGCGCTGCTCGCCGAGTACCACGCCCCGGGGGCGGCCTACCCGGTCGGCGGCTTCCCCGACTGGGTCGCGCGGCTCGCCGGACTCGACACCGCGGAGAGCGACCGGGTGTGGAGCACCGAGCCCGCCGGACTGCCCGGCCCCTCGCTGGTGGCCGAGGGGCACACCTCCTCCGGCCGGTTCGCCGACACCTCGGTGGCGGCGGACGACCTCGACGCGGCCGCCCGGTCCGCCGGGGTGACGCCGAGCGCGGCCGTGCACAGCGCCTGGGCGCTGACCCTGGGCGGCGTGCTGCACTCCGCGGACGTGGTCCTCGGCTCCACCGTCTCCGGCCGCGACGCCGAGCTGCCGGGCCTCGCGGAGATGGTCGGCCTGTTCATCAACACCGTCCCGGTGCGGGCCCGGTGGACCGAGGACACCACGGCCCGCGAGCTGCTCGCCTCGGTGCGCGAGCACCAGGGCGCCGTCCTGCCGCACCAGCACGTCTCGCTGGCCAGGACCGCCCGACTGGCCGGCCACGGCTCCCTCTTCGACACCCTGGTGGTCTTCGACGTGGCGACCGACACCGCCGCCCTGCGCCGGCCCGGCGACACCCTCGTCGTCACCGGCGTGGCCAACGAAGGCGCCCCGCACTACCCGCTGACGCTGGTGGTCGAGCGCTCGCCCGACGGGGGCACCCGCTTCACCCTGATCCACGACCGGGAGGTGCTGCGGGAGGCCGGCGCCCGGGAGATCCTGCACCGGTTCACCCGCACCCTCACCGGCCTGCTCACCCGCCCGGACACCCCGGTCGGCGCGCTGGTGCCGTCGGCGGAGCGCCCGGTGCCCGTCCCCCCGGCCACCCTCGGCGCCCTGTTCGACGCCGCGGCCCGCCGGGACCCGGGCGCCACCGCCGTCACCGAGTGCACGCTCGACGGCGCCACCAGGTCGCTGACCTACCGCGAACTGGCAGCGGACAAGGAGGAGTTGGCCGCCGGACTGCGCGCGGCCGGGGTCCGGCCGGGCCGACCGGTGGCGGTCGCCCTGCCGCGCTCGGTGGAACAGGTCGTCGCCCTGGTCGCGATCGTCAGCGCGGGCGGCGCCTACGTGCCGCTCGACACCGCCTACCCGGACGACCGGCTGGTGTACGTGCTCGTGGACACCGCTCCGCAGGTCGTCCTCGTCGACCAGGAGCAGCGGGAGCGCTTCACGGCCCTGCTGGAGCGCGCCGGCGTCCCGGCCCTGGTCCTGGTCCGGGGCGAGGAAATGCCGCTGGACCCCGCCACGGGACCCGCGCCCGGCCCGCACGACCCCGCGTACGTCATCCACACCTCCGGCTCCACCGGCCGACCCAAGGGCGTCGTCGTCCCGCACTCCGCCGTGGTGGCGCTGCTCGCCAACACCCGGCCGGCCATGGGCTTCGGGCCCGGCGACGTCTGGGTGCAGTTCCACTCCTACTCCTTCGACTTCGCGGTCTGGGAGCTGTGGGGAGCGCTGCTGCACGGCGCCGAACTGCTGGTGCCCGACTACGCGCTGACCCGCTCCCCGGTGGACTTCCACCGGCTGGTCCGCGAGCGCGGGGTGACCGTGCTCAACCAGACCCCCTCGGCCTTCCACCGGTTCGTCGAGGCCGACCGGCACTCCGGCGCGCCCCTGCCCGCCCTGCGCCTGGTCGTGCTCGGCGGCGAGGCGGTGGACCTGGCGCGGCTGCGCGGCTGGGTCGAGCGGCACGGCACCGCCTCGCCCGAGCTGGTCAACATGTACGGCATCACCGAGACCACCGTCCATGTGACCCACCGGGTGCTGACCGAGGAGGACTTCGGCCCCGACGGGCCGGTCAGCCCGATCGGCGGCCCGATCCCGGGCCTGACCACCCATCTGCTGGACGAGCGGCTGCGGCCGGTGCCGCCGGGCCGGACGGGCGCCGTCTACGTGGCCGGCGAGCAGGTGTCGCTCGGCTACCTGGGCCGGCCGGGCCTCACCGCGGGCCGGTTCGTGGCGGACCCGTTCACCGGCGACGGCTCCCGGATGTACCACACCGGGGACCTCGCCCGCCGACGGCTGGACGGCGAGCTGGAGTTCGTCGGCCGCGCCGACGACCAGGTGCAGCTGAAGGGGTTCCGGATCGAACCCGGCGAGGTGGAGGCGGCGCTCCGCGAGCTGGACGGGGTGGTCGACGCCGCCGTCACCGTGGCGGACACCGGCGACCACCTGGTCGCGCATCTCGTCGGCCGGGCACCCGCCGACCTCGCCGCGATGCTTGCGGTCAAGCTGCCCGCGCACATGGTTCCGGGCCGGGTCCTGACGGTCGACGCCCTGCCGCTGACCGTCAACGGCAAGCTCGACCGGGCGGCCCTCGTCGCGAGGGCAGCTCAGGACGACACCCCGGACGTCGGCCGGGCCTTCACCGGCCCGGTGCTCTCCTCGCTCGTCGGCATCTTCGCCGAGGTCCTGAAGCACCCCGGCGCGGACGCCGACACCGACTTCTTCCGGGCCGGCGGCGACAGCATCGTCGCGATCACCCTGGTCAACCGGGCCCGGGCGCTGGGCCTGCGGATCGCGCCGCGCGAGGTCTTCCTGCACCGGACGCCGCGGGCCCTCGCCGGGCTCCCGGGCACCGTCGCCGCACCTGCTCCCGTTCCCGCCTCCGCCCCCGTCCCCGCCTCCGACGGGGTCGGGCCGGTGCCGCCCACGCCGATCGTCCTGCGCCGGCGCGAACTCGGCGGCTCCCTCGCCCGCTTCGCCCAGGCCCGGACCCTGAGCCCGCCCGAGGGCACCACCCTCGCCGACGTCGAACGCGCCGCGAGCGCGGTACTGGCCGCCCACCCCGTGCTGCGGCTGCGGCTCGACACCGGCCACGGGGTGTGGACCCTGCGGACCGGACCGGCCCGCACGACCACCGTCGTCACCGCCGACACCGACGACCCCGCGGCCGCCGCCGACGAGGCCGCCGACCGGCTCGACCCCGGGGCGGGCGAGGTGGTCGCCTTCACCCGGCTCGCCCCGACCGGCACGGTGGTGGTCACCGTCCACCACCTGGCGGTCGACGCGGTGTCCTGGCTGATCCTGCTGGACGACCTCGCCGCCGCCCTGCGCGGGGAGGCCCTCGCCCCGGCGACCACCTCCTACGCCGAGTACGCCGAGGCACTGACGCTGCGGGCCGCCGCCGACACCGGCGACCTCGGCCGCTGGACCGACACCCTCCAGGCGCCCCCGCTGCTGCCCGAGCCCCCCGGCCGGCTGCGCGACCTGACGGTTGTGCTGCCGCCCGAGCCCGCCGACCGGGTCACCCGCACCGCGCCCGCCGCCCTCGGCCTCGGACTCACCGAACTGCTCTGCGGCGCCCTGCGCACCGCGCTGACCTCGGTCCAGCCCGAGCCCACCGAGCTCGCCGTCGACCTGGAGCGGCACGGCCGGGTCCCGGTCCTGGAGCGGCACGGCCGGGTCCCGGTCCTGGAGCACCACGACTACTCCCGCACGGTCGGCTGGTTCACCGCCGTCGCCCCCGTCCGGCTCGGCCCGCACACCGACCCCGTCGCCGCCGCCCGCGAGCTGACCGAACGCCAGCCCGACGAGGCCGGGCACCTCGCCTACGGCCGGCTGCGCTACCTCAACCCGCAGACCGCGCCCCTGCTGACCGCCCGTCCGCAGGTGCTCTTCAACTACCTCGGCCGGGGCGCCGAGTCGCAGGCCCCGACCGTCACCGGCGACGGCGGCGGCAGCCCCTACGCCGTCGAGGTCAACGCCTGGACCGACGAGGACACCGGCGCCCTGCACGCCGCCTTCACCCTCGCCGAGGAGGTCCCCGACGCCGTCACCGGCCACTGGCTGCGGGCCCTGGAGGCCGTCGCCGACGCCGCCGGGACGGCCGGGCGCACGGCACCCGTCACCCCGCTCCAGCGCGGCCTGTACTTCCAGGCCCAGCTGGCCGGCCCGGCCGGGCACTACGTCGCGCAGAGCTGGTTCCGCTTCGACCGGCGCCTCGACCCCGACGCCCTCGCCGAGGCCCTGGCCGCGGTGACCGCCCGCCACCCCGTCGTCGGCGCGGGCTTCACCACCGACGAGGACGGCAACCCGGTCCAGCTGCTCGGCACCGGCGGCCGGGTCGGCGTCCGCACCGTCGAACTGTCCACCGAGGCGGAAGTCGACGCCCTGCGGGCCCGGGACCGGGGCACCGGCTTCGACCCGGCCGAACCGCCGCTGGTCCGGCTCACCGTGGTCCGGCTGCCCGACGGCCGCGACGGACTGCTGCTCAGCTACCACCTGCTGCTGTGGGACGGCTGGTCCCGCGAGATCGTACTGCGCGACCTCTTCGCCGCCTACGAGGCCGTGCTCGCCGGGCAGCGGCCGGACACCCGCCCCGCCCTGCCCGCCTTCGAGGACTGCGCCCGGGCCCTCGCCGCCCGGGACCGGGCCGCCGCCGAGCGCTTCTGGGCGGAGCACCTGGCCGGCCTCCCGGGCCCCACCCTGCTCGCCGGACCGGCGCCCGCCCTCACCGACGGGCTGCCGCCCGTGCTCCTGCGCACCCTCTCCACCGAACGGTCGGACCTCCTGCGGACGGCGGCCAAGGCCCACGGCGTCACCCTGAACACCGTCCTCACCGCGGCCTTCGGCCTCTTCCTCGGCGCCCGCACCGGCCGCGCCGACGCGGTGTTCGGCGTCACCGTCTCCGGCCGCGAGGGCGAGGGTCTCTCCGAGGTCGTCGGCGTGCTGCTCAACACGGTGCCGATGTGGACCCGCGCCCGGCCCGCCGACACCGTCGGGACGTACCTGTCCGCCGTCCAGGAGGCCCGGGTCGAGGCGATGGAGCACGAGCACCTCGGGCTCGGCGAGATCCAGCGCGCCGGCGGCCACGACACCCTGTTCGACAACCTGTTCGTGCTCCAGAACTTCCTGGACCCGGACGCCTTCACCGGGATGAACACCCGCCACGGCATCACCGAGGTCAAGGCGGACGACTCCACCCACTACCCCTTCACCTGGGTCGTCACCCCCGGCGACCGGCTCACCGTCAAGCTGGAGCACCGCCACGGCGACAGCGCCGAGGCGAACCGCCTCCTCGACGACTACCTGCGGGTGCTCGCCGACCTCGCCGAGGCGACCGGGCCGGTCGGCGCGCTGCCCGGCCTCGGACCGGACCCCGTGCCCGGGGAGCGCACCGACATCGGCACCGACACCGTGGTCGACCGGTTCGACCTCGCGGCCGACCGCGCCCCGGAGCGGACGGCCCTCGTCTCGCACGGCGCGAGCACGACCTTCGCCGAACTCCGGGACCGCAGCCGCGCCCTGGCCGGCGTCCTGGTCGAACGCGGCATCCGCCCCGGCCGGACGGTCGGGCTCGCGCTCCCGCGCTCCCTGGACTCGATCGTCGCCCTGTTCGCCGTACTGCGCACCGGAGCCGCCTACGTACCGCTGGAGCTGGACCACCCGGACGAGCGGATCGCCGCGATCCTCGCCGACGCCCGCCCCGACGTGGTCCTCACCGTCAGCGCCGTGACCCCGCGGCTGGCCGGCGGGCACGCCGAGCTCGTCGAACTGGACCGCCCGCTGCCGGCCGCCGCACCGTTCACGACCTTCGCCCCGGACGACCCGGGGCGCCTGCGGCACCCCGCCTACACCATCCACACCTCGGGCTCGACCGGGAAACCCAAGGGCGTGGTGACCGAGTACGCCGGCCTCACCAACATGCTGATCAACCACCAGCGCCGGATCTTCGCCCCGGTCCTGGCCGAGCACGGCCACCGGACCTTCCGGATCGCCCACACCGTGTCGTTCGCCTTCGACATGTCGTGGGAGGAACTGCTCTGGCTCGCCGACGGCCACGAGGTGCACATCTGCGACGAGGAACTCCGCCGGGACGCGCCCGCCCTGGTCGAGTACTGCCGTGACCACGCGATCGACGTGGTCAACGTGACCCCGACGTACGCCCAGCACCTGCTGGCCGAGGGACTCCTCGACCACCCGGAGCGCCGCCCGGCCCTGGTCCTGCTCGGCGGCGAGGCCGTCACCCCGACCCTGTGGCGGCGGCTCGCCGGGACCCCGGGCACGGTCGGCTACAACCTCTACGGGCCCACCGAGTACACCATCAACACCCTGGGCGTCGGCACCTTCGACTGCCAGGACCCGGTGGTCGGCGTCGCCATCGACAACACCGAGGTGTACGTGCTCGACCCGTGGCTGCGCCCGGTGCCCGACGGCGTGCCCGGAGAGCTCCACGTCGCGGGCGTCGGCATCGCCCGGGGCTACCTGGGCCTGCCGGGCCAGACCGCGCACCGCTTCGTCGCCTGCCCGTTCGGCGCGCCCGGCGAGCGGATGTACCGCACCGGCGACCTGGTGCTGCGGCGGCCCGACGGCAATCTGATGTACCTCGGCCGCACCGACCAGCAGGTCAAGATCCGCGGCCACCGGGTGGAGCCGGGCGAGGTGGAGGCCGCCTTCGCGGCGCATCCGGCGGTCCGGTTCGCCGCCGCCGTCGCCCAGCCCGACCCGAACGTCGACGGCGCCCACCGGCTCGCCGCGTACCTGGTGCTGGACGGCTCCGACCTGGCGGCGGTCGCCGCCGAGGTGGGCGCCGCACTGCCGGACTTCCTGCGCCCGACCCACTACGCCCAGGTCGACGCCATCCCGCTCACCGTGAACGGGAAGGCCGACACCGCTGCTCAGCTCCATGGTCGCGGTGCTGATCGCGGCGGTGGCGCTGGGCACGGCGAACCTGTGGCTCGGGCTGCTGGTCGTGGTGGGGACCGTCGCCATCCTCTCGGTCCTGAGCGTGATGTCCCGGCGGATCGGCAGCAGCACCAAGGAGCAGCAGGCCCGGGTGGCCCGGGCGGGGGCGAAGGTCGCCGACCTGATCACCGGCCTGCGCCCGCTGCACGGCTTCGGCGGCAACCACGCGGCGTTCCGGTCCTACCGGAGGGTCAGCACGGAGGCGAAGGAGCAGGCGGTCACGGTGGCCCGGGTGAACGGCGTCTACGCGGGCACCGCCCTGGGCCTGAACGCCGTCCTCGCGGTCTCGGTGACCCTGACGGCCGGCTGGCTGGCCTTCGACGGGCAGATCGACATCGGGGAGCTGGTGATGGCGGTCGGGCTGGCGCAGTTCGTCATGGAGCCGCTGCGGCTGTTCTCGGACATGCCGAAGTACGTGATGATGGCTCGGGCCTCGGCGGAGCGGATGGCCCTGGTGCTGTCGGCCCCGCCGGTGGCGGTGCCGGGGGAGGAGCGTCCGGTGCCGGGCGGCGGCCTGGAGATCGACTGCGTCCGGTACGGGGCCCTGCAGGGGGTGAAGTTCCACGTCCCGGCCGGTGAGTTCACCGCGGTCACGGCCTACCAGCCGCGGGCGGCGGCCGACCTCGCGGCGGTGCTGGCGCTGGCCGTCCCGCCGGAGTCCTACGAGGGGGAGGTGCGGGTCGGCGGCCGGCCGTTCGCGGAGCTGTCGGTCGAGTCGCTCCGCGCGCACCTCCTGGTCAATCCCTACGACGGGGAGATCTTCGCGGGCACGCTCCGTTCGAACATCGACCCGTCCGGGACGAGTACGACGGTGCCGGAGGCGGTCGAGGCGTCGATGCTGACCGACGTGGTGGCCCTGCACCGGCGGGGGCTCGACTACGAGGTCCGCGACCGGGGCTCGAACCTGTCCGGGGGCCAGCGCCAACGGCTTTCGCTGGCCCGGGCGCTGGCCGCCGACACCGAGGTGCTCGTGCTGCGGGACCCGACGACGGCCGTGGACGCCGTCACCGAGCAGCTCGTCGCCCGCAGGCTCGCGAAGCTGCGGCGGGGCCGGACCACGGTGGTGATCACCAGCAGCCCGGCGCTGCTGGACGCCGCCGACCGGGTCCTCGTCCTGGACGGCGGCGTGGTCAAGGCCGAGGGGACCCACCGGGTGCTGCTGGACACCGATCCGGCGTACTGCCTCGCGGTGACGCGCTGACGTCCCCCTTCCCGCCCGGCCCTGGCCCTGCTGTCAGGCCAGGGCCCAGGCGACATCCCTGAGCAGGGCCTGCCGCCAGCCCGCCCGGTCGTGCTCGGCGGCCGACCGCGACACCCGCACGGTCGCACCGGCCCGCCGGACCAGGCCCTCCACCAGTTCGCAGTGCGGCCGCATCCGGGTCTCGTGCTCGCCCAGGTCGAAGGCGATCCGCAGCCCGGCCGGGGCGGGGCGCTCCCGCAGCCGCGCGGCGACGGCGCCGCCGACCGGCCCGCCCAGCGGGTCAGCCAGGCCCGCGGCCTCCGGCGTCCACCAGAACGACCCCGACTGGCAGGCGACCCGGGACACCAGGTCCGGGAACTCCAGGGCCGCGTACACCGCGCTCAGCCCGCCGAGGCTCTGCCCGGCGACCACCAGCCGCCCCGGGTCCCCGGGCACCCCGCAGTCGGCCACCCGGGGGAGCAGTTCGTCCCGCACCGCCTCCCACAGCTCCGGCCGGCACGCGTACTCGGCGAGCCGGTCCCCGGCCGGCAGGAAGACCAGGGTGACCGGGGGCAGTTCACCGGCGGCCGCCGCCGCGTCGAAGGCGGTCACGGCCGGGTGCAGGTACAGCCAGTCGTCCCCGTCGAGCAGCAGCACCACCGGCCCGCCGCCGGCCACCGGGTGGACCCGGACGGTGCGCCGCCCGCCGAGCCGCCCGCTCACCCAGCGGATCCGGGTGGGCGGCAGCGGCAGCACGTCGTCGGCGCCGACGGCCGGCCAGTGCGGCTGCGGCGGGGCGTCCGGGGTCGCGGCGATGGACCGCTCGCCGCCGGCCCCGAACGGGTTGAGCGGATCGGCGTACCACTCGTCACCCGCGCGGATCCGGTAGGTCACCCGCAGCCGAGCGGGCATCCGCACCTCGGCGTACCAGCAGTCCGTTCCGCGCCAGCGGACCATCGGGACCGGGGCCGACCAGCTCTCGAACTCGACCTCCGCCGGGCCGCCGCGCCACCGGAACAGCGTCGCCCACCCGCCGTCGGGGGCCGGGACGCAGACGGGGCCCGGTACGCCCCAGAACTCCTCGCCGCCGGGCGGGCCGGGCAGCCCGAACGTGGCGAGGAGGTGCTCGGGGTCGGCCGGGGGGCCGGGAACGGGATCGGTCATGCCCGGGCTCCTTGTGAGGGAGGAGGGAGAACGTTAGGCTCAAAACCCAGGTTAGCCTAACCTAAGTCACCTGGCCCGGGCTGTTTGCCCGAACCGTCCGACCCGCGTTCAACACCTCACCCCTGTCGACCACATGGAGGACCCGGACATGAGCACCAACCCCTTCGACGACCCCGACGGCCGCTTCCTGGTCCTGGTGAACCACGAGGGCCAGCACTCCCTCTGGCCGTCCTTCGCCGAGGTCCCCGGAGGATGGACGACCGTCCTCGCCGAGACCACCCGCGACGCGGCCCTGGAGTACGTCGAGTCGAACTGGACCGACCTCCGCCCCCGCTCCCTCGCGGCCGCCACCGAGTCCTGACCGGAAGCACCCGCCCGCCCGTCGCGGTGGGCCCTTCCCGGCGGCCCCCGGCCGGGGCGCTCAGAGCCCGAAGTGCGCCACCGCGAGCTCGGCGACCGCGTCCGGCTCCAGGTGGGTGTTGTCGATCAGCAGGTGCGCCTCGGGCAGGTGCGCGAAGTCGTCGACGGAGTTGAGCCGGAACCTGGCGTCCATGTCGACCAGGTTGGCGTTGGACCACGCGAGGTCGCGCTTGGACGCCTTCTCCGAGAGCCGCGACTCGCCCGCGTTGCGCTCCAGCCGCACGTCCTGGTCGGCGCTCAGCTCCAGGAACAGCACCCGGGAGCCGCGCTCGCGGAAGGGGGCCGCGTACCGTTCGACCAGTGCGGCGTCCTCGGGGTCCTCGAAGTCCCAGACCAGGGTGAACACCAGCCCGGGCAGGTCCGAGACGGCGGCCTCGGCCAGGATCTGCTCGCGGAAGGCGTGGTTCAGGCGCTGGAACTGCGGTGACTCGTAGGGGAACAGCCGCAGCAGCGGCTCGATGGTCAGATGGTTGTGGAAGAGCCGGAAGCCCGTGCGCTCGGCGATCGATCCGCCCACCGTCATCTTGCCGACCGCGGCCGGGCCGATGACGAAGAGCAGGGTGGGAGGGGTGCTGGTGGACATCGCGCCAGCATAGGCGCTTGGCGTGATCATGGTCGAACGCTTTCGGCCCCGCTCCTCGTCGCCGGCCACGACGACACCTACGGCGCCGACCTGTTCGGCTGTTTCAGCAAGGACCGACGCGGATCCGCTGCGCCCCGGGCCGGTCCCCCGCCCGGGGTGCCGATCCGGGTGCCGCCGTCCAGTACGCCCTCCACCTGGACGTTCGTCCGGGCCGGGCGCTCCACGGCCAGGGTGTGGTCCGGGACCGGCCGGTCGGTGGACCAGTCGGGGCCCTTGACGGTGAGCCGGGCGACCCGCCGGCTGCCCGCCGCCAGCAGGAACTCGGTGCCCTGCGGGGAGCGCCACCAGGCCCAGCCCAGGGTGTCCTGCTCGAACCGGCTGCACGACCGGCCCGGACCGCCGCCGGTGCGCTGCGGACCCTGGGCGGCGGGCAGCAGGACGGCCGTCGCGGCGCTGCCCTCGCCGGTCCAGCGGTCGGCGCGCAGGCAGACCCAGGACGCCGAGCCGGCGTTCTGCGGAAGCGTCTGCACCGCGAACGCCCACAGGTTGAGCTGCTTGACGCCGGGAGTGCCGTCCGGGACGGCGCAGCCCGCCCGGGCCCAGGCCTGCAGCGCGTCCGGGCCGGTCGCCTCGCGCGGTGCTCGCGCCGGCTGGTTGTGGTCCGGGGGCGGCGAGTAGGTGAGGTGGGCGGGGACGAGTCCGCCGAGGTCGGCCAGCAGGAAGGCGTGCTTCTCCGCGACGACGGACGAGGATCGGAGCTGGAGCACGGTGGCTCCCCGGCAGTCCGTCAGCACGCCGCCCGGTGCCGCCGGGGTGAGGCCGTCGGGATGGTCCAGGGGCCGGGCGGGGGTTTCGGGCCGGTCGATCCGGCGGGTCTCGGCAGCCTCCACCCAGGGGGCGAGCAGGTAGCGCACGGAGGTGCCCCGGCGGTGCAGCACCACCGCTCCGGCCGTCGTGACGTCCGAGTCGTCGGCCCGGGCGAGGTCGAGGCCGCCGCCGCGTCCGTCGGTGTAGCGGGCCAGCCGCTGCCCGTCGTACAGCAGGACCACGGCGGCGCCGTCCACGGTGCCGGCGTAGAGCAGCCGCGGCGGGGCGATCGGTGGCGAGGTGTCCGTGCCCGGTTCGGCGCGGGTCTGCGGGCCGGGGCGCTCCCAGGCGGTCGTCGCGCGGCCGAGCAGTGCGGCGTCCTCGCGGCGGTCGCCGCGGGCGGGCCAGGCGGTGAAGTCGACCCGCGCGGTGTGCTGCCAGAGGTCCGCGGGCACGCGGACCAGGCGCGCCGGACCGGCCGCGGCGGCGACGGGCGGAGCGGGCGCCGGCCCGGTGCTGGAGGCGACCGGGCCGGTGCGGGTGCGGGAGCCGGTGCCGGTGCCGGTGCCGGTGCCGGTGCCGGAGAGTACGGCGGCCGAGGTGGTGAGGCCGAGCACGCCGACCAGCAGCACGGCGGTCAGTGTCCGGCGGCGGCTCAGCAGGTCGGTCGGCTGGACCCGGACGGCGCAGGGGTCGAAGGCGGAGAGGTCCGGCTCCGACGCCGCGCCGACGCCGGCTGCCGCGTCGAGGGCCCGCTCGGCCTGCTCGACCCCGGCGTGCCGCAGGACCTCGGCGGCCTCCGGGGCGGTCAGGCCCTCCACGACCCGCAGCGCGAACGCGGCCCGGGCGGGTGCGTCGAGCGTCGCGAGCGCGTGCTCCAGTGCGGCGTCCTGCTCGCCGCCGTGCGGGGTGAACAGCCGCAGGCCCCACACCCGCGGTGCCAGCAGCCGACGGGCGGGGCGGGGGCGCAGCCCGTCGCGCAGCACCCGCAGGCGCAGCGCGGTGTAGGCCGGGTCCTCGTCGCCCGGCGCAGGGTCGGACCGGCGGGTCCAGCGGGACGGCAGGGCCCGCTGGACGGCCGAGTGGGCGGCGAGGACGCGGCTGTGCCGGTCGCGGTCGGCGGGCAGCGCGACGTACGCCAGCCGGACCAGCCTGCGGTAGTGGCGCACCAGGGCGGCCTCGGCCTGGACCACCGGGCGCGCGGCGCCCCGGGCGGGCGCCGCCGAGTCCACCGTCCGTTCTGCCAACGGGCCCTCCCGGAGTCGTCGGTGCTGTCGTGGTGGACGGTCCAACGAGTCGATCATGTGATGGTTGCGCCGTCCGGGTGTCGGCCACCGGCCCGCCGACGCGGGGACGCCGCGGTTCGCCAGACGCGCGGCCGACCGGCTGCCGGAGGCCGGGGCTGTCCGAACGTCGCCGCCACGGGCCGCTCGGGCTCAGAGCGGGCGCGGCCGGTCGCCCGGCGGCCCGTCCGGCGGCCCGTCCGGGTCCGCAGCGCTCAACCGGGCGACCAGCTCCCGTTTGAGGACCTTGCCGCTCGGGCCGAGGGGGAAGGCGTCCACGAACTCCACCCGGCGCGGGTACTTGTACGGCGCCATCCGGTCCCTGCTCCAGGCGACGATCTCGGCGCCGAGGGCCGGGCCCGGCGCGTTGCCGGGGTGGGCCCTCACCACCGCGCACACCTCCTCGCCGTGGACGGGGTGGGGGAGTCCGACGACGGCCGCCTGGGCGATCGCCGGGTGGCGGGCCAGGACGTCCTCCACCTCGCGCGGGTAGACGTTGTACCCGCCGCGCAGCACCACGTCCTTCTTGCGGTCGACGACGGACAGGTAGCCCTCGCTGTCCTTGACGCCGAGGTCGCCCGAGCGGAACCAGCCGTCCACGACGGCCTCGGCGGTCGCCTCCGGCCGGTTCAGGTAGCCGGCCATCACGTTGTGCCCCCGGACGACGATCTCGCCCGTCTCGCCGGCGGGCAGCAGTTCGATCCTGTCCTCCACCTCCGCCCTGGCGATCTCGACCTCGACGCCCCAGATCGGCCGGCCCACCGTGCCCGGCCTGAGCGGCCACGCCCTCTGGTTGTAGGCCACCACCGGCGACGTCTCGGTCAGCCCGTAGCCTTCGAGGACCGGGCAGCCGAAGGTCTCCCGGAACGCGTCCAGGACCGCCACCGGCAGCGCGGCGCCGCCGGAGAACGCGCGGTCGAGCGGGGGCCTGCGCGGGTCGGCGCGGGCCGCGTCGAGGAGCGCCGTGTACATCGTCGGGACCCCCATGAACACGGTGCAGTCCTCCCGCACCATGAGGTCCAGCGCTCCCGGTCCGTCGAACCGCGGCATCAGCACCATGGTCGCCCCCGCCCGGAAGCAGGTGTTCATGCCGCAGATCTGACCGAAGGTGTGGAACAGGGGCAGACAGCCGAGCAGGACGTCGTCCGCGGTGAAGTCGAACGGCGACAGCATGGTCGTGCCGACGTTCATCACCACGTTGAGATGCGTGAGCAGGGCGCCCTTGGGCCGGCCGGTGGTGCCGGAGGTGTAGAGGACCAGCGCGATGTCCCCGGGGTCGCGCGGCACCTGGCGGTCGATCGGGGCGATCCGGGCCGCCAGCGCGTCCAGCCGCGGCGCGCGGGCGGCCCTCTCCTCCTCGTCCCCTCCTTCTTCCATGACGGTGAGCAGGGGCGTGCCGGCCGCCTCCGCCGCCCTGCCGCCCTCGGCCAGCAGCGGGGCGGCGCAGATCAGCGCCGCCGCCCCGGAATCCCTCAGGACGTACGCGATCTCGTCCGCCCGGAGCAGGGCGTGGACCGGGACCGCGATCGCGCCGAGTGCGAGCACGCCGAAGTAGGCCAGCGGGAAGTGCGGTGTGTTGGGGAGCAGCAGCGCCACCTTGTCGTCGGGGCCGATGCCCCGCGCACGCAGCGCCGCCGCGTACCGCCGTGCCCCGTCCCACAGTTCGCGGTAGGTGATCTTCCGCGTGCCCCACACGACCGCCGGGTGCTCCGGTCGCCGTAGCGCGGACTCGGCGAGTATCGCCGCCACGGACAGGGTCATGGGGGTGTCACCCGCTCGCTTCCGCGGCCAGCCGCGCCTTGTCCGGCTTGCCCACGCCGGTGAGGGGCAGGGCGGGGCGGACGTGGATCCGCGCGGGGACGTGCTTGGGCGAGATGGTGGCCCGGATGTGTTCCGCCAGCCCGTCGGGGTCGGCCGTGCCCGCCTCGCGCAGCACCACGGCGGCGTGCAGGTGCTCGACGCGGTCCCGGTCCTGGACGCAGAAGACGGCGGCCTGCGCCACGTCGGGATGGGCCAGGAAGGCGTTCTCCACCGTCACCGGATGGATCTTGATGCCATTGGTCTTGAGCACCTCGCCGATCCGACCGCGCAGGTGGAGGTAGCCGTCGCCGTCGACGAAGCCGAGGTCACCGGTGTGCACCCAGCCGTCCCGTACGGTCCGGGCGGTGAGTTCGGGCTCGGCCACGTACTCGCTCATCGTGAAGGGCGACTGTACGCAGACCTCGCCGATCTCGCCGGTCGGCAGGTCGTGGTGGTCGTCCGGATCGGTGATCCGGACCCAGCCGGGCAGCGGCCGGCCGACCGTGACCCGCAGCCGGGGGTCGAGGTGCTCGGCGGGCGAGAGCATGCTGACGAAGCCCGCCTCGCTGGTCGCGTACACCTGGATCAGTACGTCGCCGAAGACCTTGACCGCCTCGGCCAGTCGCTCGGGGGAGGCGGGGCAACCCACGTACGTGACCATCTTGAGGCTGGACAGGTCGGTCCGGCCCACCTCCGGACGGTCCATCAGCAGGTACAGCTGGGGAGGGGAGAGCAGCATCCGGGTGATCCGGTGCCGCTCGACGGAGCGCAGCACGTCGCCCGGGTCGAAGCCGTCCTGCAGGACCACCGAGCCGCCGGACGCGAGCGAGTCGTCGGCCGTGGCGCCGCTGGAGTGGCTGAGCGGGAGGAAG
The DNA here is from genome assembly GCF_036010405.1 of Kitasatospora purpeofusca. NCBI lineage: Bacteria > Bacillati > Actinomycetota > Actinomycetes > Kitasatosporales > Streptomycetaceae > Kitasatospora > Kitasatospora purpeofusca. The sequence continues at coordinate 9,382,501 of NZ_CP108561.1, forward strand.
GCCAGGTAGACGGACCGCCAGCGCATCTGGAGTCCGGCGGAGATGAAGCCGTTGCGGGTCCGGAAGTCGAAGGCGATGCCCTTCGGTTCGCCGGTCGTACCGCTGGTGTAGGTCACCACCGCGGGCCGGTCGAGTCCGATCTCGATGTCGGCCGGATCCAGCGCGTCCGGGTCCCCGGTCGTCAGGTCCAGGACGTCGGGGCCGAGATCGCCGAGGGCGACGAGCGCGAGGGGGGTGCCCAGTCGCTCGCGCAGCTCGCGGGCGGTCGCGAGGTTCTCCGCGTCGACGGCCAGGTGCGTCGCACCGGTCTCCCGGAGGATCTTGAGCTTGGCGTCGGCGGCCAGGTGGTCCGCCGGGTCGACGGCGTTGGTGGTGTGCAGATGGACCACGGTGGCCCCGACCAGGTTCGCGGCGTACCGCAGGACCAGGGTCGGGGCGGTGTTGGTGACGGTCAGGACGGCGACCACGGTCCGGCCGCTCCCGCCGGCCTGCTGGTGCAGGGCCTGCGCGGCCGACCGGACCAGGGCGGTCAGCTCCGCCGCGGTCAGCGTCCGGTCGCGCCAGGACAGGACCACTTTCTCCGGTTCCGCGGAGATTACGTCGAGGATCTGGCTGACATACGTTTCGTCCGACGGCATAGGAAACTCCAGTGGTGCCGTTTCGAGGAATTTCGGCACAGCGTACAACAGGGAAAGCAGGTCCACCAGGGGATCGAATTGAGGAAACAGAAGCATGCGGACTTCTCATTGTCGCAGTCCGCGCCATCGAAGTGATATTCCGCTCTGAGACAATCCCCTCTACCGGTCCGGGCCCCGCATCGGCGCATTCCTCGGAGAAAGGGTCGTCATGAACCATTACCTGGAGCTCTTCTCGCGGCATATGAGGGAAGGCGGATCCCCGGAGGCGAAGCGGGAGTTCCTGGAGGTCGGCCGGATCGCCGGGAAATTCCCGGCGGCCCGGAGCCTGCGGGACGGGGTCACCTCCGAGATCAGCGTGTGGTGCAGCAACGACTACCTCGGAATGGGCCAGCACCCGGTGGTCCTGGCGGCGACCCGCGAAGCCCTCGGCGAGTACGGCGCGGGCTCGGGCGGATCCCGGAACATCGGCGGGACCAACCACTACCACGTGCTGCTGGAGAAGGAACTGGCGGACCTGCACGGCAAGGCGGACGCCCTTCTCTTCACCTCCGGGTACACCGCCAATGACGGGGCTCTCACCGTCCTCGCCGGCCGGCTGGGGAACTGCGCCGTCTTCTCCGACGAGATGAACCACGCCTCGATCATCGACGGACTCCGCCACAGCGGCGCCGAGAAGCACATTTTCCGCCACAACGACACTGCCCATTTGGAAGAGCTGCTGTCCGCCACCGATCCCGACCGGCCGAAGATGATCGTCGTGGAGTCGGTCTACTCGATGGCGGGTGATGTCGCCCCGCTCGCCGAGATCGCCCGGATCGCCCGCGAGTACGGCGCGATGACCTTCCTCGACGAGGTCCACGCGGTCGGGATGTACGGGCCGGAGGGAGCCGGTATCGCCGCGAGCCTGGGCATCGCGGACGAGTTCACCGTCGTCATGGGGACACTCGCCAAGGGATTCGGCACCACCGGCGGATACATCGCCGGTCCCGCCGAGCTGGTCGACGCGGTGCGCGGCCTGTCCCGCTCCTTCATCTTCACCACCGCCCTGCCGCCGGCGGTCGTGGCGGGCGCGCTCGCCGCCGTCCGGCACCTGCGCGCCTCGGACGAGGAACGCGACCGGCTCCGCGGGAACGCGCGACTGACGCACCGGCTGCTCACGGAACGCGGGATCCCCTTCGTCTCCGACGAGTCGCACATCGTCTCGATCTTCGTCGGGGACGACGCGCTCGCCCAGCGGATCTCCGCCCTGCTGCTGGAACGCCACGGCATCTACGTACAGGCGATCAACGCGCCGAGCGTGCGGGCGGGCCAGGAGATCCTCAGGAGCGCGCCCGGCGCCGTCCACGAGCCCGCGGCGGTCGAGGAGTTCGTCGCGGCACTGGACGGGATCTGGCGGGAGCTGGGAGTGGCCCGGACCCCGGGCGCCCGGTTCGCCGCAACGGACGGCTGACCCGCCCCCGCAGGGTGCGCGCGGCCCTCCAGCGGCTCCGCGACCCGCCCGCTCCCCGTACCCGCGTCGTGTCGCGGCCTGCGCTATCGGGCCGCTATGCGACTTGGGCAAGATCGACGTCGCAGGTCCGGTGGCGCACACGCCGGGCACGACGAAGGCGTCCCGGTCGGCGCGCGACCCGTGGGAGCGGGCGCCCCGCCACGGTCCGGTGACTGATGGTCCTGCTCGCCGTGAAGGAGTCCGAACACACGATGGCGCACCCCGACGGTACAGAAGCACCGCTGCTGTGGACACTGGCCGGCAGCGGCAAGGAGTCGTTGGCGGCCGGCGCGCGCGGCCTGCACGCGTACCTGGCCGGTCGTGACGACTGGAGCCCCCAGGACATCGCGGTCGCCCTCGCGCGCACCGCTTCCGAGGGGAGCCGGCGGGCGGCACTGGTGGCGGACGGCCGCGACGGGTTCCTGCGGCGGCTGGGCGCGCTCGCCGACGGCAGGAGCATGCCCGGCCTGGCGGAGGGCGCCGCAGGGGCGGGCCGCCGGGTCGCCTTCGTGTTCCCCGGACAGGGCGCGCAGTGGCCCCGGATGGCGGTCGACCTGCTGGACACCTCCACGGTGTTCCGCGACCGGATGGACGCGTGCGCGCAGGCCCTGGAACCGTTCGTCGACTGGTCGCCGATCGACGTGCTCCGCGACCCCGACGCGCCGGGCGCACCCGCCGCGGACCGGGCCGACGTGGTGCAGCCCCTGCTGTTCGCCGTGACGGTGTCGCTCGCCGCGCTGTGGCGGTCCCACGGTGTGGAACCGGCCGCCGTGCTCGGGCACAGCGTCGGCGAGGTCACCGCCGCCGCGGTCTGCGGCGCGCTGTCCCTGGACGACGCCGCACGGGTGGTGGCCCTGTGGAGCCAGGCCCAGGCGACCCTGGCCGGGCAGGGCGACATGGTCTCCGTCATGGCCCCGGCCGGCGAGGTCGAGCCGCGACTGCGCCGCTGGGACGGCCGCCTCGTCGTCGCCGCGCACAACGGCCCGCGGTCCGTGATCGTCTCCGGCGACCGCGACGCCGCGGCCGAACTCCTCGCCGAGCTGGCCGCGGACGGGGTGCACGCACGGCGGATCGCGGTGGGCCTGGCCGCCCATTCCCCCCACATCGACGCGATCCTCCCCCGGATGCGCGCCGACCTCGCACCGATCCGGCCCCGCACACCGCGACTGCCCTACTACTCCGGACTGACCGGCGGCCGACTGGACGTCCCGGTACTGGACGCCGACTACTGGTGCCGCAACCTGCGCAACACGGTCAGGTTCCACCAGGCGACCGGGGCCCTGCTGCGGGACGGCTACGGCGTCCTGCTGGAGGTCAGCCCGCACACCGTGCTGACCTCCGCCCTCACGGACTGCGCGGAGGAGCACGGCGCGCAGGCCGCCGTCCTCGGGACGCTGCGCCGTGACCAGGGCGGTCCGGGCCGGTTCCTGACCTCGCTCGGTGACCTGTACGTGCTCGGTGCCGCCCCGGAACGGGACGTGCTGTCCGCCGGGCAGGACACCCGGGTACCGGAACTGCCGGCGGCTGCCCTGGCGGCGCTCGCGGCGCCCGGCCCGGGGGACGCGAACGGACCCGACAGCGCCGGCGGTGCGGACGGCGCGGGCGGTGACCGGGAGGCCGGCACCGCGTTCCGCGCGGAGCTGGCCGGCCTGGACGTACCGGAGCGGCGTGCCGCGCTGGCCCGGCTGGTGGGCGAGGAGATCGCCGCGCTGATCGGGCGGTCCGATCCGGTCCCCGCCGACCTGGCCTTCCTCGATCTGGGATTCGACTCCGTCACCGCGGTGGAGCTGCGCAACCGGCTGAGTGCGGCGACGGCGCTGCGCATCCCGGCGACGGTGGTCTTCGACTGCCCGACTCCGGCGGAGCTGACCGCGTACCTCTGCGCCGCGATCGGCGGCGACCGGCCCGGCCGGAACACGAAGGCGGACGCGGACGAGCCGGTGCGGCGGGCCGAGGACGACGACCCCGTGGTGATCGTCGGCATGGGCTGCCGCTACCCCGGCGGTGTCGGCAGCCCCGACGAACTCTGGGAGCTGGTGTCGGCAGGTGCCGACGCCGTCTCCGCGCTGCCCGACGACCGGGGCTGGGACACCGTCGGACGGTACGACCCCGCACCGGGGACGCCGGGCCGGTACTACCAGCGGGAGGCGGGTTCGCTCGCCGGTGCGGCCGAGTTCGACGCGGAGTTCTTCGGCATCTCGCCGCGCGAGGCGGCGGCGATGGACCCGCAGCAGCGGCTGCTGCTGGAGACCACCTGGGAGGTGCTGGAGCGGGCCGGGATCGACCCGGCCACCCTGCGGCGGACCCCGACGGGCGTCTACGTCGGGGCGATGACCATGGACTACGGGCCCCCTCTCGAAGAGGGCGCCGACGAGGGCGGCCACCTGCTGACCGGCAACACCGGAAGCGTCGTGTCGGGCCGACTGGCCTACACCCTCGGGCTGGAGGGAGCGGCGGTCACCGTGGACACGGCCTGCTCGTCCTCGCTGGTGGCCCTGCACCTCGCGGTCCGGGCCCTGCGGTCGGGCGAGTGCTCGCTGGCGCTGGCCGGCGGCGCGACCGTGATGTCCACGGTCGGCATGCTCGTGGAGTTCAGCCGTCAGGGCGGACTGGCGCCGGACGGCCGCTGCAAGGCCTTCGCGGCAGCCGCCGACGGCTTCGGCCTGGCCGAGGGCGTGGGCATGCTGCTGGTGGAGCGGTTGTCGGACGCGCGGCGTCTGGGGCATCCGGTGCTGGCGGTGGTGCGTGGTTCGGCGGTGAACCAGGACGGTGCGAGCAATGGTCTGACGGCGCCGAACGGTCCGTCGCAGCAGCGGGTGATCCGGGCGGCGTTGGCGGACGCGGGGTTGTCGGCGTCCGAGGTGGACGTGGTGGAGGCGCACGGTACGGGGACGCGGTTGGGTGATCCGATCGAGGCGCAGGCGTTGCTGGCGACGTACGGGCAGGACCGTCCGGCGGACCGTCCGGTGTGGATCGGCTCGCTGAAGTCCAACATCGGCCATGCGCAGGCCGCGGCGGGTGTGGGCGGTGTCATCAAGTCGGTGCTGGCGATGCGGCACGGGGTGATGCCGAAGACGTTGCACGTGGACGGTCCGACGCCCGAGGTGGACTGGTCGGCGGGGGCCGGGCGGTTGCTGACGGAGGCCCGTGCGTGGGACGACACGGGACGCCCGCGCCGGGCGGGGGTGTCCTCGTTCGGCATCAGCGGGACCAACGCCCACGTGATCCTGGAATCCGCTCCGGCCGAGGCCCCGGCCGGAGCGGTGGAGGGTACCCGGCGTCCTGGGCCGGTGGTGTGGCCGGTGTCGGCGCGCAGCGCGGAGGCCCTGCGGGCGCAGGCGGAGGCGCTGGTGGCACGGGTGGTGGCGGAGCCCGGGCTCGACGTGGCGGACGTGGGTCATTCGCTGGCGGTGGGGCGTGCGTCCTTCGAGCACCGTGCGGTGGTGCTGGGCGCGGACCGGAGCGAGTTGCTCGGCGGGCTGACCGCGCTGTCGCAGGGTGCTGCGGTGTCCGGTGGCGGGTTGGTTTCCGGTCGTTCGGTGCTGGTGTTCCCGGGTCAGGGTTCGCAGTGGGTGGGGATGGCTGTGGAGCTGTTGGCCGGGTCGGAGGTGTTCGCGGGGCGGATGGCGGAGTGCGAACGGGCTCTGGCGCCGTACACCGACTGGTCGTTGGTGGAGGCGTTGGGTTCCGAGGCTTTGTTGGCGCGGGTGGATGTGGTGCAGCCGGTGCTGTGGGCGGTGATGGTGTCGCTCGCGGAGGTGTGGCGTTCCTTCGGCGTCGTGCCGGACGCGGTGGTGGGCCATTCCCAGGGTGAGATCGCTGCCGCGTGCGTGGCGGGCGGCCTGAGTATCGACGATGGTGCCCGGGTGGTGGCGTTGCGTTCCCGCGCGATAAAGGTGTTGGCGGGCCGGGGCGGTATGGCGTCGTTGCCTCTGCCGGTGGACGAGGCACGGGGGCGGATCGCCTCCTGGGTGGGCCGGTTGTCGGTGGCGGCGGTGAACGGTCCGTCGTCGACGGTGGTGTCGGGCGACGCGGACGCTGTCGTGGAGTTGGTGGACGCCCTGGTGGCGGAGGGGGTGCGGGCGCGGGTGATCGAGGTCGACTACGCCTCGCACTCCTCGCACGTGGAGGAGATCCGCGAGCGCCTGCTCTCCGATCTGGAGGGCATCACCCCCCTCTCGGGTTCGGTGCCGTTCTACTCCAGCGTGACGGCCGGCCTGTTGGACACGAAGGCCCTGGACGCCGAGTACTGGTACCGCAACCTGCGGGAGACCGTCGAGTTCGAGCGGGCGACCCGCGCGCTCCTCGCGGCCGGGCACCGCGTCTTCGTCGAGTCCAGCCCGCATGCGGTGCTGTCCGTGGCGGTGGGGGAGTCGGTGGAGGCCGCGGGTGCGGATGCCGCGGTGCTGGGGACGTTGCGTCGCGGTGAGGGCGGCGTGGAGCAGGTGCTGCGTGCGGTGGGCCGTGCGTGGGAGAGCGGCCTGGCGGTGGACTGGTCGGGTGCGTTCCCGGGGGCGCGGCGCGTCGAGCTGCCGACGTACGCCTTCCAGCGGCGGCGCTACTGGCTGACGGCCCCCGCCGCCGTGCCGGCCGCCCCTGCCGAGGACCGCTGGGACGACCTGGAACGCGAGGACCCCGCCGAGCTCGCCGAAGCCCTCGGGGTCGGCCGTGAGGCCCTGGACGAAGTACTGCCCGCCCTGGCGACCTGGCGCTCCGCCAGGAACCGTGAACGGAGGGCGGAATCCTGGCGCTACCACGTCGCCTGGGCACCCCTGGCGGTCGCGCCGGCGGACGGCCTCCCCGGTCGCTGGCTCGCCCTGCGTCCCGAGGGTGACGACGCGGCGGCCGTCCTGGACACCCTCGGCGAGGCCGGAGTCGACCTCCTCCCGTGCGTCGTCGCCGATCCGGGAACGACCCGTGGACAACTGGCCGCTCTGCTCACGAAGACCGCAGGGGAGCAGCCGATCGCCGGAGTGCTGTCCCTGCTGTCCTGGGAGGAGCGCCCCCATCCCGAACACCCCGACCTGCCTGGCGGTCCGGCGCTGACCCTCGCGCTGATCCAGGCGCTGGAGGACGCGGGCATCCGGGCCCGGCTCTGGACGCTGACGAAGGGGCTTGCGGTCCTGGGCGGCGCGGAGCGGCCCGGACACGTCGGTCAGGCCGCGTCCGCCGCCCTGGGCCGGACGCTGGCACTGGAGCATCCGCATCGCCGGGGCGGTCTGATCGACCTGCCCGAGGTGCTGGACGTCCGGGCCGCCCGCCGCCTGTGCGCGGTGCTCGCGGGAGCCGCGGCCGACGAGGAGCAGGTGGCGGTGCGCTCCACCGGGGTCCACGGACGCCGTCTCCGGCCCGCGCCGTCCGTGTCGCCGAAAGCCCGTGCGGGCGGCGCGGCCGTCCGGGTGCGGACGCGACCGCGATGGCAGGGCACCGTCCTCGTCACCGGTGGCACCGGGGGCGTCGGCTCGCACACGGCGCGCTGGCTCGCGGGCCAGGGCGCGGAGCGGCTGCTGCTGGTCGGCCGTCGCGGTGCCGACGCACCCGGTACGGACGCGCTGCGGGCGGAACTGGCGGCGCTGGGCGCCGAAGTGACCGTCGCGGCCTGCGACGTCGCCGACCCGGCCGCACTGGCGGCGCTGCTCGCCGACATCCCGGCGCGGTACCCGCTGTCCGCCGTCGTCCATGCGGCGGGTGTGCTCGACGACGGCGTGCTCGACGCGCTGGACCCCGCGCGGCTCGCCGCGGTGCTGCGTGCCAAGCTGACCGCCGCCCGGAACCTGCACGAGGCCACCGCGGGTCTCGACCTGTCGGCCTTCGTGGTGTTCTCGTCGGTGATGGGCGTCGTGGGCAACGCCGGGCAGGGCAACTACGCGGCCGCCAACGCGGCTGTCGACGCACTCGTCGCAGCCCGCCGGGCCGCCGGGCTGCCCGGTACGTCCGTGGCCTGGGGCGCCTGGGCCGGTCCTGGCATGCTGGCGGACGATGTCGCCGCGCGGCTGCGGGACTTCGGCCTGCCGGTGATGGAGCCCGAAACGGCCGTCACCGCGATCGGCCGGGCACTCGTCGAGGACGACGCGCTGGTCGTGGTCGCCGACGTCGACTGGCGGCGCTTCACCGCAGGCACGGGCCTGCGGTCCGCCGCCCTGCTCGACGGGATTCCGGACCCGGCTGCCGCGAGGCCCGCCCCGGACACCACCGCACCGCCGGCGGCCCGGGAGGGCGGCGGTTCCGCCGACGACCTGCGGCAGCGGATCGCCGTCCTGCCGCGCCACGAGGACCGGGTCAGGACCCTCACCGAACTGGTGCGCACCCACGCGTCGACGGTCCTGCGCCACCCCGACGTCGACACGGTCCGGCCCGGAAAGGCGTTCTCCGCGCTCGGCTTCGACTCGCTGACGGCGGTGGAACTGCGCAACCGGCTCGCCGCCGTCACCGGGCTGGCCCTGCCCGCCACCGTCCTGTTCGACCATCCCACACCGTCGGCACTGGCCGACCGGCTGCTCGCGGACCTGGACCTGGACGTGCCGGACGCGGCGGGCGGCCCCGCCGGCCCCGTCGCCGCAGAGGTGAGCCGGGCGGTGGAGCCCGCCAGCAACGAGCCGATCGCGATCGTCGGCATGGGCTGCCGCTTCCCCGGCGGGGTCGCACGGCCCGAGGACTTCTGGCACCTGCTCTCGAAGGGCACCGACGCCGTCGGGGACTGGCCGTCGAACCGGGGCTGGGACACCGAGGGGCTGTACGACCCGGACCCCGACCGCGCCGGCACCACGTACAGCCGGCAGGGCGGCTTCCTGCACGACGCCCCCGAGTTCGACGCCGAGTTCTTCGGCATCTCGCCGCGCGAGGCCCTGGCCATGGACCCCCAGCAGCGGCTGCTCCTGGAAACCGCCTGGGAGGCGGTCGAGGGCGCCGGGCAGGATCCGACCGCGCTGAAGGACCGGCAGGTCGGCGTCTACATCGGTACCAACGGCCAGGACTATTCCGCGCTGCTGGAGGGCGCCGAGGGAGTGTCCGAGGGCCATCTGCTGACCGGGAACACGGCCAGCGTGCTCTCGGGGCGGCTGTCCTACGTCCTCGGCCTCCAGGGGCCCTCGCTCACCGTCGACACCGCGTGCTCCTCGTCGCTGGTGGCGCTGCACCTGGCCGTGCAGGCCCTGCGGCGCGGCGACTGCGAGCAGGCCCTCGCGGGCGGGGTGACGGTGATGAGCACCCCGCGGCTCTTCGTGGAGTTCAGCCGTCAGCGCGGGCTCGCCGCCGACGGGCGGTGCAAGGCCTTCTCGGCGGAGGCGGACGGCACGGGCTGGGGCGAGGGCGCCGGAGTGCTGCTGCTGGAGCGCCACAGCGACGCCCTGCGCCACGGCCACCCCGTACTCGCGCTGATCAGCGGCACCGCCGTGAACCAGGACGGCGCCAGCAACGGGCTCACCGCCCCCAACGGCCCGTCCCAGCAGCAGGTCATCCGCGCCGCCCTGGCCGACGCCGCGCTGCGGGCCGACCAGATCGACGCGATCGAGGCCCACGGCACCGGCACGAGGCTCGGCGACCCGATCGAGGCGCAGGCGCTCCAGGCCGTCCACGGACCGGCGCGCCCGGTGGACCGTCCGCTGTGGCTCGGCTCGGTGAAGTCGAACATCGGGCACACCCAGGCGGCGGCCGGGGTGGCCGGGGTGATGAAGATGGTGCTGGCCATCCGCCACGGCGAACTGCCGGGGACCCTTCACGCCGGGACGCCGAACCCGCACGTCGACTGGTCCGGCGGTGCCGTCCGCCTGCTCACCGAGCCCACCCCGTGGCCGGAGACCGGGAGCCCGCGTCGGGCGGGCGTGTCGTCGTTCGGCATCAGCGGCACCAACGCGCACGCGATCATCGAGCAGGCGCCCGCCGTCGCGGCCGTGCCCGCCCCGCACCGGAACGACGCCCCGCACCGGAACGACGCCCCGGACCGGAACGACGCCCCGGACCGGACCGACACCCGGGACCGGACCGACACCCCGGCCGTGCCCGCCCCGGACACCGCCGCCACCGCCACGACGGCCGTCGCGGCGGTCACCGCCGAGGCCGCCGCCACCCCCGCCGCCCGCCGTACCGGTCCGCCGGTGCCGCTGCTGCTCTCGGCCAGGACACCGGAGGCCCTGCGGGCCCAGGCCGGCCGGCTGGCGGGCCGGCTCGACGCCGACCCGGACGTCGAACTGGCGGACGTCGCCTACTCGCTCGCCGCAGGGCGGGCCCCGCTCGAACACCGGGCCGCCGTCCTGGGACGGGACCGGACATCCGTCCGGCGCTCCCTCACCGCACTCGCGCGCGGCACGGCGGAGGGCCGACTGCTCACCGGCGGCGCCGTACGCTCCGGCCGGACCGCCTTCCTCTTCCCGGGACAGGGCAGCCAGCGGGCCGGAGCCGGAGCGGAGCTCTACCGTGACGACCCGGTGTTCGCCGACGCCCTCGACGAGGTGCTGACCTGCCTGGACCCGCACCTGGACCTGAGCCTGCGCGACGTCCTGTTCGCCGAGCCCGGAACCCCGGGCGCGGAGCTGCTCGACCGCACCCGGTACACCCAGCCCGCGCTGTTCGCCCTGGAGACAGCGCTGTTCCGGCTCGTACGGCACTGGGGTGTGCGGCCCGACCTGCTGATGGGGCACTCCATCGGCGAACTCGCCGCCGCCCACGCTGCGGGCGTGCTGGACCTGCCCGACGCCTGCGCGCTGGTGGCGGCACGGGGACGGCTGATGGACGAACTGCCCGAGGGCGGGGCGATGGTGGCGGTGGAGGCCACCGAGGAGGAAGCGCGCCGGGCCCTGCTGGACGACCGCGCCGGGCACAGTGCCCCGGAGCGGGAAGCGGACCAGGACCCGGCCCGGGACGCGGTGGACATCGCCGCCGTCAACGGGCCCACCTCCGTGGTCCTGTCCGGTGACGCGGACGCGGTGCAGCGCCTGGCCGGGGCCTTCCGCTCCCGCGGACGGCGCACCCGGCGCCTGAGCGTGAGCCACGCGTTCCACTCCGCCCGGACGGACGGGATGCTCGACGCGTTCCGGGACGTGGCCGAGTCGCTGACCTACCACGCGCCCGGCATCGAGATCGTCTCCAACCTGACCGGGCGTACCGCCACGGCCGCGGAACTCCGTTCCCCCGACCACTGGGTGCGCCACGTCCGGGGCACCGTTCGCTTCCTGGAGGGGGCCCGCCGGCTGCGGGACGAGGGCGCGACGACCTACCTCGAACTCGGACCGGGCGGCGTGCTGTCCGGCATGCTCCACGCCTGCATCCCCGAGCCCGACTCGACCTCCGCCCCCACCTCCGGCGGCCCCGGGACGGTACCGCTGCTGCGCGACGGCCGCGGCGAGCCGGACGCCGTCCGCACCGCACTCGCCTCGCTGCACCTGCGCGGCGTGGCCGTGGACTGGTCGGCGGGCTGGAACGGCACCGACGTGCGCCGGGTCGACCTGCCCACCTACGCCTTCCAGCGCAGGCGCTTCTGGCCGGAGGCCGCGTCGGACCCGGCCCCCGCCGCCTGGCGCGCCCGCCGGGCGACCGCGCTCCCCGCCGGCCCCCACCGCTACCGCATCGCCTGGGAGCCGCTCACCGCGCCCGCGGAGCCCCGCCTCTCCGGTCGCTGGCTGCTCGTCACCCCGGACGGACCCGGCGCCGAGGACACCGCGCTCGCCTGCGAACAGGCCCTCGCCGGCCATGGCGCCGACGTGGTCGTGACCCGGGTCGGGGCCGCCGTCGATCGCGCCGAACTGGCCCTGCTGCTCCCGGAGTTCGGCGACCTGACGGGCGTCCTGTCGCTGCTGGCCCTGGCGGAGGGGCCCCACCCGGGCCTGCGCACGCTCGACGCCGGCCTGACCGGGACCCTGCTGCTGCTCCAGGCGCTGGGCGAGAGCGGCATCGACGCACCCCTGTGGTGCGCCACCCGCGGCGCGGTGGCGGCCCGCGGCACGGAGGAGGTCCGCCCCGATCAGGCCCAGGTGTGGGGCCTGGGCCGGGTGGCGGCACTGGAGCACCCGCTGCGCTGGGGCGGCCTGGTCGACCTGCCGGAGCTGCTGGACGAGTCCGCGCTGGACGCGCTGTGCGCGGTGCTGGCCGGACTGGACGGCGAGGACCAGGTGGCCGTACGCGCACCTGTCCCGTTGGGCCGTCGGCTCGTCCCCGCGCCGGAGCCCGAGGCACCCGCGCCCGCACCGTGGACGCCGCGCGGCACGGTCCTCGTCACCGGCGGCACCGGGGGCCTCGGCGCCCAGGTGGCGCGCTGGCTCGCGGAGCGCGGCGCGGAGCACCTCGTCCTGCTCGGCCGGCGGGGCCCCGAGGCCCCGGGTGCCGACGCACTGGTCGACGCCCTGGCGGCGCTCGGCGCCCGGAGCACCCTGCTGGCCTGCGACGTCGCCGACCGCACCGCGCTGGAACGGGTCCTGGAGCGGCTGCGCGACCAGGGCGACACCGTACGGGCCGTGGTGCACGCGGCGGGACTCACCTCGGACACCGCGCTGATGGACTGCACGCCGGAGGAACTGGCCCGGCGGACGGCGGCCAAGACGCTCGGCGCGGCCCACCTCGACGCCCTGTTCGAAGGCCGCCCGCTGGACGCCTTCGTGCTGTTCTCCTCGGTCTCGGCCACCTGGGGCAGCGGCGGCCAGGGTGCGTACGCGGCGGCCAACGCCTACCTGGACGGCCTCGCCGCGGCGAGGCGCGGCCGGGGCCTGGCGGCGACCTCGGTGGCCTGGGGCCCCTGGGCCGGCGCGGGCATGGCCGACGGCGCCGTGGGCGACGGCCTGCGCCGCCACGGGCTGGTGCCGATGGACCCCGCGGCGGCGCTCTCCGCGCTCGGCCTGGCGCTGGCGCTGGACGAGGGCGAGGCGGTCGTCGCCGAACTGGACTGGAGCCGCTTCGCGCCCATCTTCGGTTCTGCAAGGGCCAGCGCGCTGCTGCGCGGCCTGCCGGCCGCCCGGGCGGCGGACGGCGGCCCCGCGGCCGCGGACAGCTCCGCCGACTCCGGACCCGGGACGGGCGGCGACCCGGCGTGGTCGCACCGGCTGCACCGGCTGTCCGGGCCCGAGGGCCGCAAACTGCTGACCGAGCTGGTCCGGAGCGAAGCCGCCGCCGTGCTGGGCCACGAGTCGGCCGCCGGCTTCGCGGCCGACCGCCCGTTCCGCGAGGTGGGCTTCGACTCGCTCACCGCCGTCGAGCTCCGCAACCGGCTGGTCGAGGCCACCGCCCTGCCGCTCACGCTCACCTCCGTCTTCGACCACCCGACGGCGACCGCCCTCGCCGCGCACCTCTTCGCGGGGCTGAGCGGCACGGAACCGGACGCCGAGGGCACGACCGGCACGACCGGCACGACCGGCACGGCCGGGCCCGTGGCGGCCGACGAACCCCTGGCGATCGTCTCGATGGCCTGCCGGTTCCCGGGCGGCGTCCGCTCGCCCGAGGACCTGTGGCGACTGGTGGCCGACGGAGTGGACGCGGTCGCCGCCCTGCCCGCCGACCGGGGCTGGCCGCTGGACACCCTCTACGACCCGGACCCCCTGCACCCGGGCACCTTCTACACCACCGGCGGCGGATTCCTGGACGGGGCGGCCGAGTTCGACGCGGAGTTCTTCGGCATCTCCCCGCGCGAAGCACTCGCCATGGACCCGCAGCAGCGCCTGCTGCTCGAAACCAGCTGGGAGGCACTGGAACGGGCCGGACTCGACCCCGCGTCGGTGCGCGGCAGCGAGGGCGGTGTCTACGTCGGCGTCGCCGCCCAGGGCTACGGCACCGGCCCGCAGGACCCGTCCGACGAGGTCGAGGGACACCTCCTCAGCGGCACGGTCACCAGCGTCGCCTCCGGCCGAATCGCCTACACCCTCGGACTCGGCGGCCCCGCCGTGACCGTGGAAACGGCCTGCTCGTCCTCGCTGGTGGCCCTGCACCTGGCCGGCCAGGCACTGCGCGCCGGCGACTGCTCGTTCGCCCTGGTCGGCGGCGCCGCAGTGATGGCGAGCCCGGACGTCTTCGTCGAGTTCAGCCGTCAGCAGGGCCTCTCGCCCGACGGCCGCTGCCGCTCCTTCGCCGAAGGCGCGAACGGTACGGGCTGGGGCGAAGGGGTGGGCGTCCTGCTCGTGGAGCGCCTCTCCGACGCGCGCCGCCTCGGGCATCCGGTCCTCGCTCTCGTACGGGGCACCGCGGTGAACCAGGACGGTGCCAGCAACGGCCTCACCGCCCCGAGCGGCCCCGCGCAGCAGCGGGTGATCAGGGCTGCGCTGGCCACGGCGGGACTCTCCGGCGCCGACGTCGACCTGGTCGAGGCGCACGGCACCGGCACCGTGCTCGGCGATCCCATCGAGGCGCAGGCCCTCCTGGCCACGTACGGTCAGGACCGGCCCGCCGACCGGCCGCTGTGGCTGGGATCGCTGAAGTCCAACATCGGGCACACCCAGGCCGCCGCCGGAGTCGCCGGGGTCATCAAGACGGTGCTCGCACTGCGGAACGGCGTGCTCCCCGGCACCCTGCACGCCCAGGAGGCGTCCAGCCGGGTGGACTGGTCGGCCGGAGCGGTCCGGCTGCTCGCGCAGGCCCGCCCCTGGGACGCCCCGGACGGGGGTCGGCCGCGCCGGGCCGGCGTCTCCGCGTTCGGCATGAGCGGCACCAACGCCCACGCCGTTCTGGAGCAGGCACCCGCCGACGACGCCCCGCCGACCGGAGGCACCCACGGCGAACCGTCCGAGGACACCGGGACCGCGGTGCCGTGGCTGCTCTCCGCCACGACCCCCGCGGCCCTGCGCCGACAGGCGCGCCGACTGGGCGAGCACCTGCGGGCCGACCCCGACGGGGACGCCGCCGCCCCGGCCCGCGCGCTCGCCACCACCCGCCCCGCCCTGCCCTTCCGGGCGGCCGCCACCGGCCGCGACCGCGACGCGCTGCTCGGCTGGCTGGACGCCCTCGCGGCGGGAGAACCCGCGCCCGACGCCGTGCAGGACCGGGCGCGCGGCGGCCGTACGGCCTTCGTCTTCCCCGGGCAGGGCTCGCAGTGGGCCGGCATGGCCGTGGCGGCCCTCGATGCCTCCGGAGCGTTCGCCGCCGCGATCGCCGACTGCGAACGGGCGCTCGCCCCGCACACCGACTGGTCCCTGACCGAGGTACTGCGCGGTGCGCCCGGCGCACCGACGCTCGACCGCGTGGACGTCGTCCAGCCGGTGCTCTTCGCCGTGATGGTCGCGCTGGCCGCGCACTGGCGCGGCACCGGGGTCACCCCGGACGCGGTCGTCGGGCACAGCCAGGGCGAGATCGCCGCCGCCTGCGTCGCCGGAGCGCTGTCGCTCGACGACGCGGCCCTCGTGGTGGCGCTGCGCAGCCGGGCGCTGCTGAGGCTGGCGGGCCGCGGCGGCATGGTGTCGGTCGCCGCCTCCGCCGAGCGGACCACGAGTCTGCTGCCCGCCGGCGGACGCGCGTGCGTGGCCGCGGTGAACGGCCCCGGAGCCGTGGTCGTCGCCGGGGAGCCCCAGGAGCTGGCAGCCCTGCTCGCCGCCTGCGACCGGGAGGGCGTACGGGCCAGGACGATCCCGGTGGACTACGCGGCCCACTCGGCCCAGGTCGCCGAGATCGAGGAAGAACTGCGCGAAGCCCTCACCGGCATACGCCCCCGCGCCTCGACCGTCCCGCTCTACTCGACGGTGACCGGCGGACCCGTCGCCGGAGAATCGCTCGACGCCGCCTACTGGTACCGCAACCTGCGCGAGCCGGTCGACTTCGTCGGCGCGACCCGCGCCCTGCTGGACGCGGGTCACACCCTGGTCGTCGAGGTCGGCCCGCATCCGGTGCTGCTCGCCGGGATCGAGGCGGTGGCCGAGGAGGCCGGGCGGGAGGTGTCGGCGGTCGGCACGCTGCGGCGCGGCGACGGCGGCCGGGACCGGCTGCTGGCCTCACTGACCGAGGCGTGGGCGGCCGGTGGCGGTCCGGTGGACTGGTCGCCCTGGACGGGGACCCCCGGGCCGGAGGGCCCGGCACCCGTCCCGCTGCCGACGTACGCGTTCCAGCGCGACCGGTACTGGCTGCCCACACCGGGTCGGACGGCCGCCGCGGCCACCACCTCGGCCACCACCTCGCCCACCACCTCGGTGCCGGCCGAGGAGACCGGGCAGGGCGCGGGTGACGACGACGGCACCCCCGCCGTACGACTGGCCGCCCGGCTGGCCCCGTTGGACCGGCGGGCACGCCGTCAAGCGGTGCTCGACCTGGTCGTCCGGCACGCGGCGGCGGTCCTCGGCCATCCCGGCGCCGGTCCGGTGCGCGCGGAACGCGCCTTCTCCGAGGTCGGCTTCGACTCGATGCTCGCGGTGCGGTTCAGGAACGCGCTGTGCGAGGCCACCGGGCTGGCCGTCCCGCCGACGGTCGTCTTCGACCACCCGACGCCCGAGGCGCTCGCCGACTACCTGGACGCGGAGCTGTCCGCCGCGCCCGAACCGCCCTCGCCGCTGCTGGCCGAACTGGACCGGCTGGCCGTGCTGCTCGCGGCCGTCCCGCCAGGAGCGGCCGACACCGACGGGGTCGGCGAACGACTGGACGAACTGCAACGCGGCTGGGGCCGGCGAGTCGGCGCACCGGCCGGCGAGGCACCACCGCCCGGACCGGTGGACGACATGGCCGCGGTGACGGAAACGGCGACAGCGGACGAGCTGTTCGCCCTGATCGACAACGACTTCGGAAACGCCTGAGAGAGAGCTGTCCCTGATGTCCGACGACAAGAAGCTGCTCGACTACCTCAGGCGCGCCACCGCGGACCTGGGTGACGCCCGGAGGCAGCTGCGCGAGGCCGAGCAGGCCCGCCACGAACCCATCGCCATCGTCTCCATGGCCTGCCGCTACCCCGGCGGCGCCGACACGCCCGAACTGCTCTGGGACCTGGTCTCCCGGGGTGCCGACGCGATCTCGGCCTGGCCGGTCAACCGCGGCTGGGACGTGGAGGGCCTCTACGACCCGGACCCCGAGCGGCCCGGTACCTCCTACACCCGCCACGGCGGCTTCCTGCACGACGCGGCCGAGTTCGACGCGGAGTTCTTCGGCATCTCGCCGCGCGAGGCCCTGGCGACGGACCCGCAGCAGCGGCTGGCACTGGAGACCGCCTGGGAGGCGGTCGAGCGGGCCGCGATCGACCCCCGCACGCTGCGGCGCACCGGCACGGGTGTCTTCCTCGGGGCGATCGGCAACGGCTACGGGGCGGGCTCGCGCCACCTCCCCGAGGTCCAGGGCCTGTTGGACACCGGGACGGCGAGCAGCGTGGTCTCCGGCCGGATCGCCTACACCCTGGGCCTGGAAGGGCCCGCGGTGACCGTGGACACGGCCTGCTCCTCCTCCCTGGTCGCCCTGCACCTGGCGATCCGCGCCCTGCGGGCGGGCGACTGCACGCTGGCCCTGGCCGGCGGGGTCTCGGTGATGGCGACCCCCGACGCGTTCGTGGCGTTCAGCCGCCAGCGCGCGTTGTCGGCCGACGGCCGCTGCAAGGCGTTCGGGGCCGACGCGGACGGGACCGGCTGGTCCGAGGGCGCCGGCGTCCTGCTGCTGGAGCGGCTGTCCGACGCCCGGCGCAACGGGCACCCGGTGCTGGCCGTCATCCGCGGTTCGGCGACGAACCAGGACGGTGCGAGCAACGGTCTGACGGCGCCCAGCGGCCCGTCGCAGCAGCGGGTGATCCGGGCGGCGCTGGCGGACGCGGGGCTGGCGGCGTCCGAGGTGGACGTGGTGGAGGCGCACGGCACCGGCACCACCCTCGGCGACCCCATCGAGGCGCAGGCCCTGCTGGCCACGTACGGCCAGGGGCGGACCGCCGAACGTCCCCTGTGGCTGGGCTCGTTGAAGTCGAACATCGGCCACACCTCGGCGGCGGCCGGCGTGGGCGGCGTCATCAAGATGGTGCTGGCGATCGAGCACGGCGAACTGCCCAGGACCCTGCACGCGGACCGGCCGACGCCCATGGTGGACTGGTCGTCGGGAGCCGTGGAGGTCCTCTCGGAGGCCCGCGCCTGGGACGACACGGGACATCCGCGCCGGGCCGGGGTGTCCGCCTTCGGTGTCAGCGGCACCAACGCCCATCTGATCCTGGAACAGGCCCCGGCGGAGGAAGCCGAACCGGTGGCCGACACCCCGGCCGGTGGCGACGCGCACCCGCTGCCCTGGGTGCTGTCGGGGCGTACCGACGAGGCCCTGCGCGACCAGGCGGCCCGGCTGCTGGCACACCTGGGCGCCGGCCCCGGACCCCTGCGGGCCGACGACACCGGCCGCGCCCTCGCCCTCACGCGTACCGCCTTCGAGCGGCGGGCGGTGGTCGTGGGCGCGGACCCGGAGCGGCTGATCGACGGCGTGAAGGCCCTGGCCGAGGGCCGGTCGGTGCCGGGGCTGGTGCGGGGCGACGGGGTGTCGTCGGGTCGTTCGGTGCTGGTGTTCCCGGGTCAGGGTTCGCAGTGGGTGGGAATGGCTGCGGAGCTGCTGGCCGGGTCGGAGGTGTTCGCGGGGCGGATGGCGGAGTGCGAGCGTGCTCTGGCGCCTTACACCGACTGGTCGTTGGTGGAGGCGTTGGGGTCGGAGCGGTTGCTGTCGCGGGTGGATGTGGTGCAGCCGGTGCTGTGGGCGGTGATGGTGTCGCTCGCTGAGGTGTGGCGTTCCTTCGGCGTCGTGCCGGACGCGGTGGTGGGCCACTCCCAGGGTGAGATCGCTGCCGCGTGCGTGGCCGGCGGTCTGGGCCTGGAGGACGGGGCGCGGGTGGTGGCGTTGCGTTCCCGCGCGATAAGGGTGTTGGCGGGCCGGGGCGGTATGGCGTCGTTGCCGCTGCCGGTGGAGGACGTGCGGGAGCGGATCGGTTCCTGGGTGGGCCGGTTGTCGGTGGCGGCGGTGAACGGTCCGTCGTCGACGGTGGTGTCGGGCGACGCGGACGCGGTCGTGGAGTTGGTCGACGGGCTTGTCTCCGAGGGTGTGCGGGCGCGCGTGATCGAGGTCGACTACGCCTCGCACTCCGCGCACGTGGAGGAGATCCGTGAGCGGTTGCTCTCCGACCTGGACGGCATCACCCCTCTCTCGGCTTCGGTGCCGTTCTTCTCGACGGTGACGGGCGGCTGGCTGGACACGAAGGCCCTGGACGCCGAGTACTGGTACCGCAACCTGCGGGAGACCGTGGAGTTCGGGCAGGCCACGGAGGCGCTGCTGGAGGAGGGCTTCCGGTTCTTCGTCGAGTCCGGCCCGCACCCCGTGCTCACCTTCGGCGTCCAGCAGACCGCCGACGAGGCCGACACCGCCGGCTCCGTGCAGGGCCCAGCCGTGGTCCTGGGCACACTGCGGCGCGGCGAGGGCGGCCTCGACCGCTTCCTGACCTCCCTGGGCGAGGCTTACGCGGGCGGTCTGTCGCCCGACTGGGACCGGGTGTTCGCCGGACTCCGCCCGGGCGGTGTCTCCCTGCCCACCTACCCCTTCCAGCGTCGCCCGTACTGGCTGGAGGACACCGGCCCCGCGGCGGGCGGCCCCTCCGGAACGTCCTCGCAGGGTGACGACCTCTGGGAGGCCCTGGGCGGGGGCGACCTGGAGCGGTTCACCACGGCCCTCGGGGTCGCGCCCGAGGACCCGCTGAACGTGGTGCTCCCCGCGCTCACCACCTGGCGCACCGAGCGCACCGAGCGTTCGGTGGTCGACTCCTGGCGCTACCGCGTGACCTGGCGGGCCCTGCCCGAGGGTCCCCCGGTCCCGCTGGACGGCAGCTGGCTCGTCCTGTCGTCGGACGGTCGGTCCGAGGACGGGGTGCGCCGGTCGGAGGCGACCGTCCACGTCCTGGAACAGGCCGGGGCCTCGGTGGTGCACCTACGGATCGCCGAGGCGGAGACCGACCGCGCCGTGCTGGCCGACCGGGTCCGCGCGTCCCTCGACGCGCTGCCCGGCCCGGTGACGGGAGTGCTGTCGCTGCTGGGCCTCGACGAGCGCCCGCACCCGGCGCACCCTTCCGTCCCGCTGGGCACCGCGCTCAACCTGGCCCTGGTGCAGTCCCTCGGCGACGCCGGCACCGACGCGCCCCTGTGGTGGGCGACCCGGGGCGCGGTGTCGGTCGGGGGCACGGACACCGGGAGTCCGGTCAGCGCCGCGCAGAGCCTGCTGTGGGGTCTGGGCCGGGTCGCCGCGCTGGAGTTCCCGCAGCGCTGGGGCGGTCTGGTCGACCTTCCGGAGGTCCTGGACCCGGACGCCGCCGCGCGGCTGTGCCGGGTGCTGGCCGGCGGGGCCGGGGACGAGGACCAGGTGGCCGTACGGGCCACCGGCAGCCACGGCCGGCGGCTGGTCCGGTCCGCCCTGGGCGACACCGAACCGCGGCGGAGGTGGCGGCCCGGGGGCACCGTGCTGATCACCGGCGGTACCGGCGGGATCGGCGCGCAGATCGCGCGCTGGCTGGCCCGGCGGGGAGCCGCGCACCTGGTGCTGGTCGGCCGGCGCGGCGCGGACGCGCCGGGTGCGCCGGAGCTCTCCGAGGAACTGGCCGCCCTCGGCACCCGGGTCACCCTGGCCTCGTGCGACGTCGCCGACCTGGAGGCCCTGCGCGCGCTGAAGGACGGCCTCGAACAGGACGGCCACCGGATCAGTACCGTCTTCCACGCCGCAGGCGCCGGGCTGCTGGTGCCGCTGCCCGACACCGACGTGGACGAGTTCGCCGACACTCTCCACGCCAAGGCCGGCGGGGCCAGGAACCTCGACCTGCTCTTCGACCGGGACACGCTCGACGCGTTCGTGCTGTTCTCCTCCATCTCCGGGGTGTGGGGCAGCGCCGTCCACGGCGCCTACGCCGCCGCCAACGCCTACCTCGACGGCCTCGCCGAGGACCGCAGGAGCCGCGGCCTCGCCGCGACCTCCGTGGTGTGGGGGATCTGGAACCCCGAGGGCGGGGCCGGGATGGCGGCCGAACTGGCGGAGGAGACCCTGCGCGGCCACGGCGTGCTCTTCATGCCGCCCGCGGTCGCGATCACCGGGCTCCAGCAGGTCCTGGACCACGACGAGACGGTGGTCGTGGTCGCCGACATCGACTGGGACCGCTTCGCGACGGTCTTCACCTCGGCCCGCCCCAGCCCGCTGATCGGGGAACTCCCCGAGGTGCGCGCCGCGCTGGCCACCGGACCGGAGACCGCTGGGACCGGGGCCGAGGGTGCGCCCTCGGCGCTGCGCGACCGGCTGGAGCCGCTTCCGGCGGCCGAGCGGGCCCGGGTGCTGGTCGACCTGGTCCGGACCCACGCGGCCGCCGTCCTCGGCCACGACTCGCCGGACGCGGTCGCCCCCGGCCGTGCCTTCCGCGACCTGGGCTTCGACTCGCTGACCGCCGTGGACATGCGCAACCGGCTCAACACCGCCACCGGACTGCGGCTCCCGGTCACCGTCGTCTTCGACTACTCGTCGGCGACCGCGCTCGCCCGGCGGCTGGAGACCGGACTGCTGGGCGCCGCCGAGGAGTCCGCCACCCCCGCCACCGTCCGGCAGCCCCCGGCGGCGGCGCCCGCCGAGGACGACGACCCCGTCGTGATCGTCTCCATGAGCTGCCGCTACCCCGGCGGCGTACGCACCCCCGAGGACCTGTGGGAACTGCTCGCCGACGGGCGCGACGCCGTCTCCGGGCTGCCGTCCGACCGGGGCTGGGACCTCGACGCGCTCTACGACGCGGACCCCGACCGGCCCGGTCGGAGCTACGCCGCCGCGGGCGGATTCGTCAGTGACGCGGACCGCTTCGACCCCGGATTCTTCGGGATCTCCCCGCGCGAGGCCCTGGCCATGGACCCGCAGCAGCGACTCCTCCTCGAAACCGCCTGGGAGGCGATCGAGCGCGCCGGCATCGACCCGGCGTCCCTGCACGGCACCCCGACCGGGGTCTTCGCCGGCGCCTCCTACCAGGGCTACGGCGGCACCCTGCGCGACATCCCCGAGGAACTGGAGGGCCTGTTCATCGCGGGCATCTCCACCAGCGTCCTGTCCGGGCGGGTCGCCTACCAACTCGGCCTCCAGGGGCCCGCCGTGACCGTGGACACGGCCTGCTCCTCGTCCCTGGTGGCGGTCCACCTCGCCGCGCAGTCGCTGCGCTCGGGCGAATGCGCGCTGGCCCTGGCGGGCGGCGCCACGGTAATGGGAACCCCGCTGTCGTTCACCGGCTTCAGCCGGCAGCGCGGACTCGCCGAGGACGGGCGCTGCAAGTCCTTCGCCGCCTCGGCGGACGGCTTCGGCATGGCCGAGGGCGTGGGCCTGCTGCTCCTGGAACGCCTCTCCGACGCCCGCCGCAACGGCCACCCGGTGCTCGCGGTGCTGCGCGGCTCGGCGATCAACCAGGACGGCGCGAGCAACGGGCTGACCGCGCCCAGCGGCCTGGCCCAGCAGCGGGTGATCCGCGACGCGCTGGCGAACGCCCGGCTGACGGCCGCCGACGTGGACGCCGTCGAGGCGCACGGCACCGGTACCCGGCTGGGCGACCCGATCGAGGCCGACGCGCTGCTGGCCACCTACGGCCAGGACCGGCCGGCCGACCGGCCGGTGTGGCTCGGGTCGCTGAAGTCGAACATCGGGCACACCCAGGCCGCCGCCGGGGTCGGCGGCATCATCAAGATGGTGCTGGCCATGGGGCACGGTGAGCTGCCGCGGACCCTGCACATCGACCGGCCGTCCGCGAACGTCGACTGGACGGCGGGCGCCGTCGCGCTGCTGACCGAGGCCACACCCTGGCCGGAGACCGGCCGGCCGCGCCGGGCCGGAGTGTCCTCGTTCGGCCTGAGCGGCACCAACGCCCATGTCGTCGTCGAGCAGCCGCCCGCCGAGCCCGCACCCGCGCTGCCCGCCCTCCCGGCCGGGTCCGTGCCCGCCGCCGGATCCGACGCGCCCGTCGGGCCGTCCGCCGGGTCCGGTGCGACGGATCCGGGCATCGCGCCGGCCGCCGTCCCGTGGGTCCTGTCCGGGCGGACCGCCGAGGCGCTGAAGGCCCAGGCGGAGCGGCTGCACGCCTACCTGACGGAGCACCCGGAGCTGTCGTCCGTCGACGTCGGCCACTCCCTGGCCACCACCAGGAGCGCCTTCGAGCACCGCGCGGCCGTCGTCGGCGAGGACCGCGCGACCCTGCTGGGCGGCCTGGCCGCGCTGGCCGCGGGGGACCGCGCACCCGGCCTGGTCGAAGGCACCGTCGCCCGGTCGGCCAGGACCGTCCTCGTCTTCCCCGGCCAGGGATCCCAGTGGGCCGGCATGGCCCGGGAACTGCTCGACCACGCCCCGGCCTTCGCCGACCGGATCGCGGCCTGTGAACGCGCCCTCGCCCCGCACCTGGACTGGTCGCTGCTCGCGGTCCTGCGGGACGAGCCCGACGCGCCGCCGCTGGACCGGGTGGACGTGGTGCAGCCGGTGCTGTTCTCCGTGATGGTGTCGCTGGCCGAGCTGTGGCGGGCGCACGGGATCGTCCCCGACGCCGTGGTCGGCCACTCCCAGGGGGAGATCGCCGCCGCCTGCGTGGCCGGCGCGCTCTCCCTGGACGACGCGGCCCGGATCGTCGCCCTGCGCAGCCGGGCCCTGCTGGCCCTGACCGGCCGCGGCAGCATGCTGTTCGTGCCGCAGCCGGTCGAAGCCGTACGCGAAACACTGTCGTCCGCCCACTACACGGAACTCGACGTCGCCGCGGTCAACGGGCCGACGTCGGTGACGGTCTCCGGCGACCCGGCGGCCCTGGAACGACTGCGCGACCAGTACTCCGAGGCGGGCGTCCTGACCTGGCCGGTCCCCGGCGTGGACTTCGCCGGACACTCGCCCCAGGTGGAGGAGCTCCGCGAGGAACTGCTCACCCTCCTCGCCGGCACCGCGCCGCGGACGTCCGACATCCCGTTCTACTCCACGGTCAGCGGCGGCCCCCTGGACACCCTGGGCCTGGACGCCGCGTACTGGTACGAGAACCTGCGTCGGCCGGTGGAGTTCGGACGGGCGGTCGACGCACTCATCGCCGACGGGCACCACACCTTCGTCGAGTGCAGCACCCACCCCGCGCTGACCGTCTGGCTCCAGCAGGCCGTCGAAGCGGCCGGGGCCGGCGACGGAGCGGTCGTCGGCACCCTGCGCCGCGCCGAGGGCGGCCCCGGCCGCTTCCTCGCCGCACTCACCGAACTCCAGGTACGCGGACTCCCGGTGGACTGGGACACGGTGTTCGCCGGAACCGGCGCGCGCAAGCGACCCCTGCCCACCTACGCCTTCCAGCAGCAGCGCTACTGGCTGGACACCACCCCCGACCGGCCCGCCGACGCCATCACCGGCACCGGCACCGGCACCGGCACCGGCACCGGCACCGGCACCGGCACCGACGCCACGACCGGCACCGGCCCGGCCGACTCCGGTTTCTGGGAGGCCGTCGACCACGGGGACCTGGACGCCCTCGCCACCACCCTGCGGGTCGAGGACGGGGAGCTGAGGGCCTCCCTCGCCTCCCTGGTGCCCACCCTCGCCGAGTGGGCGCGCGGCCGGGCCGGCGACCGGACCGCCGACAGCTGGCGCTACCGGGTCACCTGGAAGCCCCTGCCGGCCCCCGAACTGCCCCGGCTCACCGGCAACTGGCTCGTCCTCGCCCCTGCCGGCGCCGCCGACGACCCGGCCGTCGTGTTCGCCGTCGACGCCCTGCGCGGACACGGCGCCGCACCCGTCCTGGTCGAGGCGGGCCCCGACACGACCGACCGGACCCGGTTCGCCGCACTGCTCCGCGACGCCCACGACCACGCCGACGGGCCGCCCGCCGGAATCCTGTCCCTGCTCGCCCTCGCCGAGGAACCGCACGGCGACGGATCGGCGCTCCCCCTCGGCCTCACCCTGACGGTCGCACTCCTCCAGGCCCTGGGCGACCTCGGCACTGACGCCCCGCTCTGGGGCGCCACCCGGGGCGCGGTGTCGGTCGGCCGCTCCGACCGGATCGACAGCACGCTCCAGGCCCTGGTCTGGGGCCTCGGCGCGGTCGCCGGTGTCGAGTACCCGCAGCGGTGGGCCGGCCTGGTCGACCTGCCGCGACGGCTCGACGACCGGGCCGCGACCCGGCTCGCCGAAGCACTGACCGGCCCCGACGGCGAGGACCAGCTGGCGGTACGCGCCACCGGCCTCTACGGCCGCAGGGTCGTCCACGCCGGACTCGGCGACACCGCCCCCGTCCGCGACTGGACCCCCGAGGGCACCGTCCTCATCACCGGCGGCACCGGCGGAC
Organism: Kitasatospora purpeofusca; assembly: GCF_036010405.1. Taxonomy (NCBI): domain Bacteria; kingdom Bacillati; phylum Actinomycetota; class Actinomycetes; order Kitasatosporales; family Streptomycetaceae; genus Kitasatospora; species Kitasatospora purpeofusca. Next base: position 9,407,816 of record NZ_CP108561.1, read on the forward strand.
TCGGCGCCCAGATCGCCCGATGGCTCGCCCGCACCGGCACCGCGCACCTGCTGCTCACCAGCCGGCGCGGCGCACAGGCCCCGGGGGCCGACGCCCTGCTGGCCGAACTGCGCGGACTCGGCGCCGCCGCCACCGCGGTGGCCTGCGACGTCGCGGACCGCGACGCACTGGCGGAACTGCTCGCCGGCATTCCGGCCGAACGCCCGCTGCGCGCCGTCCTGCACACCGCGGGCGTCCTCGACGACGGGGTGATCGACTCGATCACCCCCGACCGCGCGGCCGGCGTGCTGCGCCCCAAGCTCGACGGCGCCCGCAACCTCGACGCGCTCACCCGCGGCCTCGACCTGACCGCCTTCGTGCTGTTCTCCTCGCTCGCCGGCACGCTCGGCGGCACCGGCCAGGGCAGCTACGCCGCCGCCAACGCCTACCTCGACGCCCTGGCCCGGCAGCGCCGCGACCTCGGACTGCCCGGCACCTCGGTGGCCTGGGGCCTGTGGGGCGGCGAGAGCCTCGCCTCCGGAGCGGTCGCCGAACGGCTGATCCGCGACGGCCTGCCCGCCATGGATCCCGCGACGGCCACGACCGCGCTGCGCCGGGCCCTCGACCACGACGACACGGCGGTCCTCGTCGCCGACTTCGCTTGGGACCGCTTCACCCGGGCGTTCACCGCGCTGCGGCCCAGCGCCGCCCTCGGGGACCTGCCCGAGGTCCGGGAGGCACTCGCCGCCGCGCGCGGCTCCCGGAGCACGGCCGACGGCGCCGAGCCGCCGGCCCTGCGGCTGGCCGCACTGCCCCCGGCGGAACGGGACCGGGCCCTGCTGGACCTGGTCCGCTCCGAGGTCGCCGCCGTGCTCGGCCACCCCGGGCCAGAGGCGGTCGGACCGGACCAGGCGTTCAAGGAGATCGGCTTCGACTCGCTGATCGCCGTCGAACTGCGCAACCGGCTCGCCGCGGCCACCGGTCTGCGCCTGTCGGTGACCCTGGCCTTCGACTACCCCACGGCCACGGCGCTGGCCGGACACCTGCGCGCCGAACTGCCGGGCGCGCCCGCCACGGAGACGCCCGACGCCCCCGGGCCGGTGCCCGCGGCAGCCGCGGTGCCCGAGGACGAGGCGATCGCCGTGGTCGCCATGAGCTGCCGCTACCCCGGCGGCGTCACCACCCCCGAGGAGCTGTGGGAGCTCGTCGCGGGCGGAGGGGACGCGATCACCGGATTCCCCACCGGGCGCGGCTGGGACCTGGACGGCCTCTACGACCCGGACCCGGACCGGGTCGGCAGCACCTACGCGCGGGAGGGCGGCTTCCTCCACGACGCCGACCGCTTCGACCCGGCCTTCTTCGGGATCTCCCCGCGCGAGGCGCTGACCGTCGACCCCCAGCAGCGGCTGCTGCTCGAACTCTCCTGGGAGGCGTTCGAGCGGGCCGGCATCGACCCGCTGTCGCTCAAGGGCAGCGCGAGCGGCGTCTTCGTCGGATGCAGCCACCACGACTACGGGTCGCGCGTCACCGAACCCTCCGAGGAGATGGAGGGCTACCTCGGCATCGGCAGCGCGGGCAGCGTGGCGTCCGGGCGGATCTCCTACAGCCTCGGCCTCGAAGGGCCCGCGGTGACCGTCGACACGGCGTGCTCCTCGTCGCTGGTCGCCGTCCACCTCGCGGCCCGGTCGCTGCGGGCCGGCGAATGCTCGCTGGCGCTCGCGGGCGGGGTGACCGTGATGTCGACACCGGGCGCGTTCGTGGAGTTCAGCCGGCAACGGGTGCTCGCCGAGGACGGCCGCTGCAAGCCGTTCGCCGCCGCCGCCGACGGCACCTCCTGGGCCGAGGGCGCCGGACTGCTCCTCCTGGAACGCCTCTCGGACGCCCGGCGCAACGGCCACCCGGTGCTGGCCCTGGTCTGCGGCTCCGCCGTCAACCAGGACGGCGCCAGCAACGGCCTGACCGCCCCCAACGGGCCCTCCCAGCAGCGGGTCATCCGGGCGGCCCTCGCCGACGCCGGACTGACCGCCGCCGAGGTCGACGCGGTGGAGGCGCACGGCACCGGGACCAGGCTGGGCGACCCGATCGAGGCCCAGGCGCTCCTGGCCACGTACGGCCGGGAACGCGACGCGCGGCAGCCGCTGCTGCTGGGGTCGCTGAAGTCGAACATCGGACACAGCCAGGCCGCCGCCGGAGTCGCCGGCATCATCAAGATGGTGCAGGCCATGCGGCACGGGGCGCTGCCTCGCACCCTCCACGTGGACGCGCCGACACCCCACGTCGACTGGTCGGCCGGCGCGGTCCGGCTGCTCACCGAGGACACCCCGTGGCCGGAGACCGGCCGCCCCCGGCGGGCCGCGGTGTCGTCGTTCGGAGTCAGCGGCACCAACGCCCACACCATCCTCGAACAGCCCGCCGGACCCGCCCCGGTCGCCGCCGCGGTGGCCCCGGTGACCACCCCCGCCACGCCCGCCGCACCCGCCCTGCCCTGGCTGCTCTCCGCCCGCGGCGCGGACGCGCTGCGGGACCAGGCCGCCCGGCTGCTCCGGCACCTGGAGCACGCCCCGACCCTCCCGGTCGCCGACCTGGGCCGCTCCCTGGCGCTGAACCGCAGCGCCTTCGAGCACCGGGCCGCCCTCACCGGCACGGACCGGCAGACCCTGCTCCAGGGGCTCACCGCCCTCGCCGCCGGCGAGCCGTCGGCGGACCTGGTGCGCGGTGTCACCGGCGCGGCGGTGAAGACCGCCTTCCTGTTCCCCGGCCAGGGCAGCCAGCGCACCCGGATGGGCGCCGAACTGTACGCGCGGTTCCCGGTCTTCGCCGACGCCTTCGACGCGGTCTGCGCGGAACTCGACCCGCTGCTCGACCGCCCGCTGCGGGAGGTGATCGACGCGGCCCCCGGCGACCCCGACCACGGCCTGCTGGACCGCACCGAGTACACCCAGCCCGCCCTGTTCGCCCTCGGTGTCGCGCTGTTCCGCCTCGTCGAGCACTGGGGCCTGCGCCCCGACCGGCTGCTCGGCCACTCCGTGGGGGAGCTGGCCGCCGCCCACGTCGCCGGGGTGTTCTCCCTCCCCGACGCCGCGGCGCTGGTGGTCGCGCGGGGACGGCTGATGCAGGCCCTCCCGGCGGGCGGCGCGATGGCCGCCCTCGCCGCCGGGGAGGAGGAGGTGCTGCCGCTGCTCGCGGGCCGCGAGAGCGAGGTCGGCCTCGCCGCGGTCAACGGCCCGGCCTCGACCGTGATCTCCGGCGACGCGGCGGCGGTGGACGAGATCGCCGCCGTGCTCGCCGCGCGCGGCCGCAAGACCCGACGGCTGCGGGTCTCCCACGCCTTCCACTCGCCCCTCATGGAGCCGATGCTCGCCGAGTTCCGCGAGGTCGCGGCACGCATCGTCCCGGGGGAGGCCACCGTCCCCGTCGTCTCCGACCTGACGGGCGAGCCGGCCACCGCCGAGCAGCTCGGCTCACCGGACTACTGGGTGGAGCACGTGCGCGGCACCGTCCGCTTCCAGGACGGCGTGCGGCACCTGGAACGCGACGGCGTGACCGCGTTCCTGGAACTCGGACCCGACGGCGCGCTCACCGCGATGGGCCAGGACTGCCTGACCGGCGCCACCGGCGGCCCTGTGCTGGTGCCGCTGCTGCGCAAGGACCGGCCCGAAGCACCCGCGGCGACGGCGGCCCTGGCCCGGCTGCACGTCGCGGGCGTCCCCGTGGACTGGAGCGCCGTCCACTCCGGCGGCCCGGCCCGCTCCGCCGTCGACCTGCCGACCTACGCCTTCCAGCGCGGCAGCTACTGGCTGGAGGCCGGCCCGGCGAAGGCCGGCCTGCCCGCGGCCGGACTGCTGACGGTCGACCACCCGCTGCTCGGCGCCGGAACGCAACTCGCGGAATCCGACGGCTTCCTCTTCACCGGCAGGTTCTCGGTCCGCAGCCACCCCTGGCTGGCCGACCACGGCGTCTACGACGGCGTGCTGTTCCCCGCCACCGCGTTCCTGGAACTCGCGGTCCGCGCGGGCGACCAGGTCGGCTGCGACCAGGTCGAGGAACTGACCCTGGAAGCACCGCTGGTGCTCCCGGCGGGCGGAGCCGTCGCGCTCCAGCTGACCGTCGGAAGCCCGGACGCCTCCGGCACCCGCCCGCTGAGCGTCCACGCCCGGGCCGCCGACGACGGCCCCGACGCCCCCTGGACCCGGCACGCGAGCGGCCTGCTCACCTCCGCCGGAGCACCCGACCCGGACCAGGTGGACCAGGCGGACCCCGCGGCCTGGCCGCCGCCCGGAGCCGTCCCGCTCGACACCGAAGGCCTGTACGACCGCTTCGCGGGCGGCGGATTCGCCTACGGCCCCGCGTTCCAGGGCCTGCGCGCGGCCTGGCGGCTCGGCGACGAGGTGTACGCCGTCGCGAGCCTGCCGGAGCAGCAGCAGTCGGACGCCGCCGCGTTCGGCCTGCACCCGGCCCTGCTGGACGCCGCCCTGCACTCGCTGGTGTTCGACGTCCTGGAGGGACCCGCGCAGGGCTGGCTGCCGTTCTCCTGGAACGGGGTGCGCCTGCACGCCTCCGGCGCCACCGAACTCCGGCTGCGGCTGACCCCCACCGGCCGCGACGCCGTCGCCGTCCGGGCGACCGACGCCCACGGCCGGCCGGTGGTCTCGGCCCGCTCCCTCGTCCTGCGGCCCGTCTCGGCCGACCGCTTCAAGGCCACCCGCGCAGGACACCACGAGGAACTGTTCCGCCCCGAGTGGCAGGCCCTGCCCGAGCGCGCCGCGACGGCCGCCGCCTCCGTCCCCGACGCGGAGTCCTGGACCGTGCTCGGCACCGGGACGCCCCTGCCCGCCGGCGCCGCGCCGCTCCCCGGCCGTACGGTTTCCGACCTCGCGGCACTGTCCGCACTGCTCGACGCGGGCGCCCCGCCGCCCCCGCTGGTCCTGGCCGCCTGCCCGCCCGCCCCGGCCCCGGACGCACCGCCCGGCGCCCTCCGCGACGCGGTCCACGACGGCCTCGGCACGGTCCTCGCCCTGCTGCGCGGCTGGCTGGCCGACGAGCGCCTGACCGGCTCCAAGCTGGTCCTGGTCACCGCGGGCGCCGTCCCGGTGACCGCCGACGACGCCCCGGCCCCGGCCCCGGCCGCGATCTGGGGACTGGTCCGCTCGGCGCAGACCGAGAACCCCGACCGCTTCGTCCTGCTGGACCTGGACGCCCACGGGACCCCGCCCGCCGTCCTCGCCGAAGCCCTCGCGTCCGGGGAACCCCAGCTCGCGATCCGGGCCGGGGCCGTCCACATCGCCCGGCTGGCCCGGGTACCGCTGGCCGCCACCGGCCGCACACCCGGCTGGGGCGGTGACGGAACCGTCCTGATCACCGGCGGCACCGGCGCCATCGGCGCCCACGTCGCCCGCCACCTCGTCGCCGAACACGGCGTCCGGCACCTGCTGCTGACCAGCCGCAGCGGCCCCGCCGCCGACGGCGCGGCGGAACTCCTCGCCGAACTCGCGGCCCTGGGCGCGCACGCCGAGATCACCGCCTGCGACGCCGCCGACCGCGACGCCCTCGCGGCCCTGCTGGCCGCCCTGCCCCCCGCACACCCGCTGACCGGGGTGGTGCACGCCGCGGGCGTCCTGGCCGACGGCGTCGTCGCCGACATGACGCCCGAGCAGCTGGACCTCGTCCTGCGCCCCAAGGTGGACGCGGCGATCAACCTGCACGAACTCACCGCCGGTCCGGACCTGTCCGAGTTCGTCCTGTTCTCGTCCATCGCCGGAGTCTTCGGCGGCATGGGCCAGGGCAACTACGCCGCCGCCAACGCCTTCCTGGACGCCCTGGCCCACCGGCGCCGCGCCGACGGGCTGCCCGGCCGCTCCCTCGCCTGGGGCCTGTGGGCCAACAGCACCGGGATGACCGGCGGCCTCACCGAGGCCGACCTGCGACGGATCGCCCGGGGCGGGATCGTCGCCTTCGACCCGGCCCAGGGGCTGGCGCTCTTCGACACGGCCGGCACCCTCGACGAGCCGGTCGTCCTGCCGCTGCGGCTCGACACCGAGGCCGTCCGCGCCCAGGCCGCCACCGGCGGCGTCCCCGCCCTGCTGCGCGGTCTGGTGCGCCCCGCCGCCCGGCGCGGCGCCGCGGGCCCCGCCGCCGCCGGCACCGGCCCCGACGCGCCCGAAGCCCTGAAGCAGCGCCTCGGCTCCCTCAACGACACCCAGCGCGGCCGGGTCCTCCTCGACCTGGTCCGCTCCCACGCAGCCCTGGTGCTCGGCCACAGCGGCCCGGCCGAGGTCGAGCCCGGACGCGGCCTGCTGGAGGTCGGCTTCGACTCGCTGACCGCGGTGGAACTGCGCAACCGGCTGCGCGCCGCCACCGGCCACCCCCTGCCGGCCACCCTGCTCTTCGACCACCCCACCCCGGCCGCGATCGCCGCACACCTCGCCGCCGAACTGGTCCCCGACGCCGGGCCCGGCCCGGTCCCCGGCCTCGCCGAACTGGACCGCCTGGAGGACGCCCTCACCGGCGCCCTCGACGACCCGGCGGACCGCGACCGGCTCGCCGAACGGCTCCGGGAGGTCCTGGGCCGCCTCGGCCTGGCGGTCACCGCGGCCGGCGGCGACGGCACGGCGGCGGACTCCATCGAGGACCGCATGGACGGCGCCAGCGACGACGAACTCTTCGACCTCATCGACAACGAACTCGGCCTGTCATGACACCGACCCGACACGCGAACCAGGACGGCGGCCCCCGATGGTGAACGACGACAGGCTGAGGGACTACCTCAAGCGGGTGACGGCGGACCTGCACCACACCCGCCGACGCCTGACCGAGGCCGAGGAAGCGGGCCGCGAACCGATCGCGGTCGTCGCGATGAGCTGCCGCTACCCCGGCGGCGTACGGTCCCCCGAGGACCTGTGGCGACTGGTCACCGACGGCACCGACGCCATCACCGGCTTCCCCCGCGACCGGGGCTGGGACCTGGACCACCTGGACGACCCGGAACAACTGCGCGAGGGCACCAGCCACACCGCCCTGGGCGGCTTCCTCGACGAGGTCGGGCAGTTCGACCCCGGGTTCTTCGGGATCTCCCCGCGCGAGGCGCTCGCGATGGACCCGCAGCAGCGGCTCCTGCTGGAGACCACCTGGGAGGCGTTCGAACGCGCCGGTATCGACCCCGCGACCCTGCGGGGCAGCAGGACCGGCGTCTTCGCCGGAGTGATGTACCAGGACTACGCGGTCCGGCTGCGCCAGGTCCCCGAGGACGTGGCCGGCTACATCGGCAGCGGCAGCTCCGACAGCGTCGCCTCCGGCCGCGTCGCCTACACCTTCGGTCTGGAGGGCCCGGCGGTCAGCATCGACACCGCCTGCTCCTCCTCGCTGGTCGCTGTCCACCTCGCCGCCCAGGCCCTGCGGGCCGGCGACTGCACCCTGGCCCTGGCCGGGGGCGCGATGGTCATGTCGACACCCGTCCCGTTCGTGGAGATGAGCCGTCAGGGCGGCCTGGCCCGGGACGGCCGCTGCAAGTCCTTCGCCGCCGCCGCCGACGGCACCGGCTGGGGCGAGGGCGTCGGCATGCTCCTGCTGGAGCGCCTCTCCGACGCCCGGCGCAACGGCCACCCGGTCCTCGCCCTGATCCGCGGCACCGCCGTCAACCAGGACGGCGCCAGCAGCCGGCTCACCGCCCCCAACGGCCCCGCCCAGCAGCGCGTCATCCGCCAGGCCCTGGCCAACGCCGGACTCGCCCCCGCCGACGTGGACGTGGTCGAGGCGCACGGCACCGGCACCCCGCTGGGCGACCCGATCGAGGCCCAGGCCCTGCTGGCCACCTACGGGCAGGACCGCGCGGACGGACAGCCGCTGCTGCTCGGCTCGCTGAAGTCCAACATCGGGCACACCCAGGCGGCGGCCGGCGTCGGCGGCGTCATCAAGACCGTCCTCGCCATGCGGCACGGCACCGTCCCGCCCACCCTGCACGCGCAGGACCCGTCCCCGCAGATCGACTGGACCGCGGGCGCCGTGCGCCTGGTCACCGCGAACACCCCCTGGCCCGAGACCGGACGGCCGCGCCGGGCCGCGGTGTCCTCCTTCGGCGTCAGCGGCACCAACGGACACGTCGTCCTGGAACAGGCGGACGAACCCGTCCTGGACCGGGCGGACGAACCCGTCCTGGACCGGGCCGCCGCCCCTGCCGCCGCCCCCGCCGGCCTCCCCTGGGTGCTCTCCGGACGCACCGCCGAAGCGCTGCGCGCCCAGGCCGCACGGCTCCGCGACCACCTCGACGCCCACCCCGGACCCGGCCCGGCCGAGGTCGGCCACGCCCTCGCGACGACCCGCGCCGCGCACGAGCACCGGGCGGTCCTGATCGGCACCGACCCCGAGGAGTTCCGGGCCGGACTCGACGCCCTGGCGGCCGGCCGCACCGCCCCCGGCCTGGTCCTCGGCACCGCCGGAACCGGCGGCGAAGTCGTCCTGGTGTTCCCCGGGCAGGGCACCCAGTGGGTCGGCATGGCCGTCGAACTCCTCGACTCCGCCCCCGCCTTCGCCGCCCGCGTCGCGGACTGCGAGCGCGCCCTCGCCCCCTTCGTCGACTGGTCCCTGGAAGCCGTCCTGCGCGGCGCCCCCGGCACCCCGCCGGCCGAACGCGTCGACGTGGTGCAGCCGGTGCTGTGGGCCGTCATGGTCTCCCTGGCCGAACTGTGGCGCTCCTACGGCATCACCCCCGGCGCCGTCGTCGGCCACTCCCAGGGCGAGATCGCCGCCGCCGTGGTGGCGGGAGCGCTGAGCCTGGAGGACGGGGCGAAGGTCGTCGCCCTGCGCAGCCGGGCGATCCGCGCCCTGTCCGGCCGCGGCGGCATGGCCTCGGTGGCCCTGCCCGCCGAACAGGTCGCCGAACACCTCGCCCCCTGGGACGGCCGGCTCTCCGTCGCCGCCGTCAACGGACCCGCCTCCACCGTGGTCTCCGGCGACACCGACGCGCTCGACGCGTTCCTCGACCGGACGACGGCCCTGGACATCCGCAACCGGCGCATCCCCGTCGACTACGCCTCGCACAGCGCCCACGTCGAGGACATCCGCGCCGAACTGCTCGCGCAGCTCGACGGGCTGACCCCCCGCCCGTCCGCCGTCCCCTTCTACTCCACCCTCAGCGGCGGCCTGCTGGAGGACACCACCGCCCTGGACGCCGACTACTGGTACCGCAACCTCCGCGGGACCGTCCGCTTCGAAGAGGCGACCCGCGCCCTGTTCGCCGACGGCTACCAGGTCCTCCTGGAGAGCAGCCCGCACCCCGTCCTCACCGTCGGCGTCCTGGAGACCGCCGAGGACGCGGGCGCCGACGCCACCGCCGTGGGCACCCTGCGCCGCGACGACGGCGGCCCGCGCCGGTTCATCGAGTCCCTGGCCGAACTCCACCTGCGCGGAGTCCGCCCGGACTGGGACACCGTCTTCGCCGGCCGCCGCCCCGGACGGGTGGAACTGCCCACCTACGCCTTCCAGCGCGACCCGTACTGGCTGGAGGACGGCGCCGCGACCGTCGCCGACGTCACCTCCGCCGGACTGACCCCCGCGGACCATCCGCTGCTGGGCGCCGTCGTGGTCCTCGCCGACAGCGACGGCCTGCTCCTCACCGGCCGCCTGTCGGCCCGCACCCACCCGTGGCTCGCCGACCACGCCGTCGGCGGCCGGGCCCTGCTCCCGGGCACCGCCTTCCTGGAACTCGCGCTCCAGGCCGGAGCCCGCGTCGGCTGCCCCCGGGTCGAGGAGTTCACCCTCGAAGCCCCCCTGGTGCTGCCCGAACACGGCGGCACCGTGCTGCGCCTCACCGTGGGCGCCCCCGACTCCCTGGGCCACCGCCCGCTCAGCCTGCACTCGCGGCCGGACGCACCCGCCGACGGCGACCCCGAGGACGAGGAGTGGACCAGGCACGCCGAAGGCGTCCTGGCCCAGGACGGCACGGACGGCACGGACGGCGTGAACGGCGTGAACGGCGTGAACGGCTCGAACGGCGCCGGGGCCGGCGGGCCGTTGCCCTGGCCGCCGCCCGGCGCCGAACCCCTCGCCCTCGACGGGCTCTACGACCGCTTCGCGGCGGCCGGATTCGCCTACGGCCCCGCCTTCCAGGGGCTGCGCGCGGCCTGGCGGCGCGGCGACGAGGTGTTCGCGGAAGCCGTCGTGCCCGCCGGGCCCGCACCCGACGCCGCCCGCTTCGGCCTGCACCCGGCCCTGCTGGACGCGGCCCTGCACGCCACCGGCGTGCCCGGCGCCCCCGGCGCGGACGCCCACCCCGAGGGACGGCTGCCGTTCTCCTGGAACGGCGTGACCCTGCATGCCACCGGCGCCGACGCGATCCGCGTCCGGCTCGCCCCGGCCGGACCCGACGCGGTGACGCTCGCCGTCGCCGACGCGACCGGTGCCCCCGTGGCGACCGTGGACGCGCTGGTCCTGCGCCCCGCCGGCGCCGTCGGCCTCGGCGCCGACCGCGCCCCCCGGGGCCGCCGCCACCAGGACCTCTACACGACGGAGTGGGTCACCGCACCGCCGAGCGGCAGCGGCGCGCCCGTCCACCGCACGGCGGACCTGGCCACGCTGCTGGCCGCCGTCGACGCCGGAGCCCCGGTGCCCGAGACGGTCCTGCTCGCCCGCGCGGAGCCCGCGGACGCGGCCGGACCGGCCGAGGCGGTCCGCGCGGCCGTCCACCAGGCCCTCGCCGACGTCCGGACCTGGCTCGCCGACGACCGCTTCGCCGGCTCGCGCCTGGTCTTCGCCACCCGGGGCGCGGTCGGCGCCGGGGAGGGGGAGGACGTCCGCAACCCCGCGCACAGCGCGCTCTGGGGCCTGGTCCGCTCGGCCCGGTCCGAACACCCCGGGCGCTTCGCCCTGCTCGACCTCGACCCCGTCCTCGACGCCCACGCCGACGACGGGAACGGCGCCTCCGCAGGCGTCGACGCGGCCCTCGCCTCGGGAGAACCGGAGTCCGCGGTCCGCGGCGACGACGTCCGCGTACCCCGGCTGGTCCGGGTCCTCAGGAACGACCCGGACCTCCCGGACGACGCGGCAGGGCCCCTCCGGGCCTTCGACCCGGACGGCACCGTCCTCATCACCGGCGGCACCGGCCTGCTCGGCTCCCACGTCGCCCGCCGCCTGGTCACCGGGCACGGCGTCCGACACCTGCTCCTGCTCTCCCGCAGCGGCCCGGCCGCCGCCGGAGCCGAAGAACTGCGGGCCGAACTCGCCGCCCTGGGAGCCGAGACCGCCGTCGTCGCCTGCGACGCCGCCGACCGGGCGGCCCTGGCCGCAGTCCTCGCCGACCTGCCGCCCGCGCACCCGCTGACCGCCGTCGTCCACACCGCGGGCGCCCTCGACGACGGCGTCGTCACCGCACTCACCCCCGAACGGGTGGACGCCGTGCTGCGCCCCAAGGTCGACGCCGCCCTCCACCTGCACGAACTGACCCGCGACCGCGACCTCACGCACTTCGTGCTCTTCTCCTCGGCCGCGGGCACCTTCGGCGGCCCCGGGCAGGCCAACTACGCCGCCGCCAACGCCTTCCTCGACGCCCTGGCCGCCCGGCGCCGGGCGGCGGGGCTGGCCGGCCAGTCCCTGGCCTGGACCCTGTGGGAGCAGCCCAGCGCCCTCACCGGACACCTGGACGAGGACGACGTACGGCGCCTCGCCCGGTCCGGGATGCCGCCGCTCTCCACCGAGCGGGGGCTCGCGCTCTTCGACACCGCCCTCACCGTGGACCGGGCCGCCCTGGTCCCGATGCGCCTCGACACGGCGGCCCTGCGGTCCGCGGCGGCGGACGGCACCCTGCCACCGCTGCTGCGCGGCCTGGTGCGCACAGCACCGCGCCGGGCGGCCACGGCCGCGGCGGCGACGGCCGAGGACAACGCCCTGCGCCTGCGCCTCGCGTCCCTCGACGGCACCGGCCGGACCAGGCTGCTCGTCGAACTCGTCCGCACCCACGCGGCAGCGGTCCTCGGCCACGCCTCCCCGGACACCCTCGACCCCGGACGGGCCTTCCGCGAACTGGGATTCGACTCGCTGGCCTCGGTGAACCTGCGCAACCGCCTGAACACCGTCACCGGCCTGCGGCTTCCCGCAAGCCTGGTGTTCGACCACCCGACCCCGGCGGCGCTCGCGGACTTCCTGCGCGCCGGGCTCACGGACACGGACACGGCAACGGCTGCGGCCGTCAGGCCCGCCGTACCCGCGGGGCCGTCCGTCCGGAGCCGGGACGCGGACGACGACCTGATCGCGATCGTCTCCGCGGCCTGCCGCCTCCCCGGCGGTGTCCGCTCGCCCGAGGACCTGTGGCGGATGCTGGCCGAGGGCCGCGACGGCATCTCGGAGTTCCCCGACGACCGGGGCTGGAGCCCGGAGACGCTCTACGACCCCGATCCCGACAGCATCGGCACCTCCGTCACCCGCCACGGCGGCTTCCTCCACGACGCGGCCGACTTCGACGCGGAGTTCTTCGGCATCTCGCCGCGCGAGGCCCTGGCCATGGACCCGCAGCAGCGGCTGCTCCTGGAAACCACCTGGGAACTCTTCGAACGCGCCGCCATCGACCCGTCCACCCTGCGCGGCGCCCCGATCGGCACGTACGTCGGCCTGATGCAGCAGGACTACGCCGCCCGGCTGCTGCCCCACATCCCCGAGGACGTCGAAGGATTCCTCGGCACCGGCAACTCGGGAAGCATCGTCTCCGGACGCCTGGCCTACTTCTTCGGCCTGGAAGGCCCCGCGGTCACCGTGGACACGGCCTGCTCGTCCTCGCTGGTGGCCCTGCACCTCGCGGTCCGGGCGCTGCGGTCGGGCGAGTGCTCGATGGCCCTGGCCGGCGGCGTCAACGTGATGTGCAGCCCCGAACTGTTCGTCGAGTTCAGCCGACAGGGCGGACTCGCCCCGGACGGCCGCTGCAAGTCCTTCGCCGCGGCGGCCGACGGGACCGCCTTCGGTGAAGGCACGGGCATGCTGCTGGTGGAGCGGTTGTCGGACGCGCGGCGTCTGGGGCATCCGGTGCTGGCGGTGGTGCGTGGTTCGGCGGTGAACCAGGACGGTGCGAGCAACGGTCTGACGGCGCCGAACGGTCCGTCGCAGCAGCGGGTGATCCGGGCGGCGTTGGCGGACGCGGGGTTGTCGGCGTCCGAGGTGGACGTGGTGGAGGCGCACGGTACGGGGACGCGGTTGGGCGATCCGATCGAGGCGCAGGCGTTGCTGGCGACGTACGGGCAGGACCGTCCGGCGGACCGTCCGGTGTGGATCGGCTCGCTGAAGTCCAACATCGGACACGCCTCGGCCGCCGCCGGTGTCGCGGGGGTCATCAAGTCGGTGCTCGCCCTGCGGCACGGGGTGATGCCGAAGACGTTGCACGTGGACGGTCCGACGCCCGAGGTGGACTGGTCGGCGGGAGCCGGCCGGCTGCTGACGGAGGCCCGTGCGTGGGACGACACGGGACGCCCGCGCCGCGCCGGGGTGTCCTCGTTCGGCGTCAGCGGTACCAATGCCCACGTCGTCCTCGAACAGGCCCCGGCGGACCCGACAGCTTCCGCAGACTCGCCCGTCGACGGGCCCGGGACATCGGAGACCGTACCCGCCGCCGTCCCCCTGCTCCTCTCGGCGCGCACTCCGGAGGCGTTGGGCGCCCAGGCTGCGGCGCTGTCGGCCCGGATCGCGGACGGGTCGGGCGTCCGCGCTGCGGACCTGGCCTTCTCGCTGGCCACGGGCCGCAGCGCGCTGGCGCACCGTGCGGTGCTGGTGGGCACGGAGGAGGACCTCGCCGAGCGCCTGACCGCGCTGTCGCAGGGTGCTGCGGTGTCCGGCGGCGGGTTGGTTTCCGGTCGTTCGGTGCTGGTGTTCCCGGGTCAGGGTTCGCAGTGGGTGGGGATGGCTGCGGAGCTGTTGTCCGGGTCGGACGTGTTCGCGGGGCGGATGGCGGAGTGCGAGCGTGCTCTGGCGCCGTACACCGACTGGTCGTTGGTGGAGGCGTTGGGTTCGGAGGCTTTGTTGGCGCGGGTGGATGTGGTGCAGCCGGTGCTGTGGGCGGTGATGGTGTCGCTCGCTGAGGTGTGGCGTTCCTTCGGTGTCGTTCCGGACGCGGTGGTCGGGCACTCGCAGGGTGAGATCGCGGCGGCCTGTGTGGCGGGCGGTCTGGGCCTGGAGGACGGGGCGCGGGTGGTGGCGTTGCGTTCCCGCGCGATAAGGGTGTTGGCGGGTCGTGGCGGTATGGCGTCGCTGCCGCTGCCGGTGGACGAGGCACGGGGGCGGATCGCGTCGTGGGTGGGTCGGTTGTCGGTGGCGGCGGTGAACGGTCCGTCGTCGACGGTGGTGTCGGGCGACGCGGACGCTGTCGTGGAGTTGGTCGACGCACTGGTCGGCGAGGGGGTGCGGGCGCGGGTGATCGAGGTCGACTACGCCTCGCACTCCTCGCACGTGGAGGAGATCCGGGAGCGCCTGCTCTCCGACCTGGAGGGCATCGCGCCTCTCTCGGGTTCGGTGCCGTTCTTCTCGACGGTGACGGGTGGTTGGCTGGACACGAAGGTGCTGGACGCCGAGTACTGGTACCGGAACCTGCGGGAGACCGTGGAGTTCGGGACGGCCACGGAGGCGCTGTTGGGGGAGGGTTTCCGGTTCTTCGTGGAGTCCAGCCCGCATGCGGTGCTGTCCGTGGCGGTGGGGGAGTCGGTGGAGGCCGCAGGCGTGGATGCCGCGGTGCTGGGGACGTTGCGTCGCGGTGAGGGCGGCGTGGAGCAGGTGCTGCGTGCGGTGGGCCGCGGGTGGGAGAGCGGCCTGGCGGTGGACTGGTCGGGTGCGTTCCCGGGGGCGCGGCGCGTCGAGCTGCCGACGTACGCCTTCCAACGCAGCCGCTACTGGCTCGACGTTCCGACCACGAGCTGGGACGTCGCCTCGGCGGGTCTCGCCACGACCGGGCACCCGCTGCTCGGTGCGGCCGTACAGGTCGCGGACTCCGACGAGCTGCTGCTCAGCGGTCGGATCTCGCTGAGTACCCACCCCTGGCTCGCGGACCACGCGGTGTCGGGCGTCGTCCTCCTCCCCGGCACGGCCTTTCTCGAACTCGCCCTGCGTGCCGGGGCCGAGGCGGACTGCCCGGTGGTCGAGGAACTCACCCTCGGATCGGCGCTGGTGCTCCCCGACGAGGGAGCCGTCCACCTGCAGCTCAGGGTCGCCGCACCCGACGGCGACGGCCGGCGAGGGCTCAGCGTGTTCGCCCGGACGACACGGGACGCCGACGCGCCCTGGACCGAGCACGCCACCGGCACCCTGGCACCCCGGCCCGCCGGGGACCCGGCCGGAGCCGCGGCCGGTCTGCTGAGCTGGCCGCCGTCCGGCGCCGAACCCGTGGACACCGGTGACCTCTACGAGCGCTTCGCCGAGGCCGGCTACCACTACGGCCCCGCCTTCCGCGGCATCCGCGCCGCGTGGCTCCGCGGCGGCGAGGTGTTCGCCGAGGTGGTGCTGCCGGAGCCGCAGCACGCCGACGCCGCCGGGTGCGTGCTGCACCCCGCGCTGCTGGACGCGGCCCTCCAGACCGCCGCACTGCTGCCCGACCAGGACGGCCGGGCCCGGCTGCCCTTCAGCTGGAGCGGTGTGACCGGCGGGACCACCGGGGCCACCACGTTGCGCGTGCGGCTCGCCGCGGACGCGCCGGACGCCGTGACCCTGCACGCCCACGACCTGTCCGGACGTCAGGTGCTCGGCGTGGAGGCCCTGCTGCTGCGGCCTCCGGCCGAGGGCGGGCCGCTCTCCGCGACCGCCCACGCCGACCTGCTGTACCGCCTCGACTGGACCCCGGCCGCCGACCCGGCCGACAGCGCCGTGCCCACCTGGGCCGCCCTCGGCGGTGCCGTCCCCGGCGCGGTGTCGTGGCAGGACCTCGACGCCCTGGGGGCCGCCCTCGGAGCGGGCGCCGCCCTCCCCGAGGTGATCGTGGCGGCCGTCGCCACCGCCGACCTGCCCGACCCCGCCGACCGGGTCCGCGCCACCGCGCACCAGGGCCTCGCCCTCGTCCAGCAGTGGCTGGCCGACGAGCGGTTCGCCGCGGCCAGGCTGGCCCTGCTCACCAGGGACGCGGTCCGTACCGGGCCGGTCGACCGTCCGGTCGATCCCGCCCAGGCGGCCCTGTGGGGCCTGGTGCGCAGCGCGCGGGCCGAGCACCCCGGGCGCTTCGTCCTCGTCGACGCGGCCGGGACCGGCGGGCCGGCGGACGCGCTGCGGGCGGACGCACTGCCGGCGGACGCGCTGCCCGCGGCGCTCGCCGCCGGGGAACCCGAGCTGGCGCTGCGGACCGGCCCGCCGCTGCTGCCCCGGCTGGTCCGCGGCGGACGGCCGGACGGCACGCTGTCCCTGCCGGACGGCGCCGCCTGGCGGCTCACCACCGACGGCCGGGGCTCCGCGGAGGACATCGTGGCGGAGCCCGCACCCGCGGCCCTCGCCCCGCTGGGCAAGGGTGAGGTGCGGATCGCGGTGCGCGCCGCCGGGCTGAACTTCCACGACGTCATCGCCGCACTCGGCCTGGACCCCGACCCCGAACAGCAGGGCCTGGGCAGCGAGGGCGCCGGAACCGTCGTCGAGGTGGGCCCGGGTGTGGACGACCTGGTGCCGGGGGACCGGGTGATGGGGATCTTCGGGGGCGCGTTCGGCCCGACCGCCGTCGCCGACCGCCGCACCGTCGCCCGGATACCCGCGGGCTGGTCCTACGCCCGCGCCGCATCCGTGCCGGTGGTGTTCCTCACCGCCTACTACGGTCTGTTCGATCTCGGCGGTCTGCGGCGCGGGGAATCGGTGCTGGTCCACGCCGCGGCCGGCGGTGTCGGCATGGCGGCGGTGCAGCTCGCCCGGCACGCCGGAGCGGAGGTGTTCGCGACCGCCTCCCCCGGAAAGTGGGAGGTCCTGCGGGCCGGCGGACTGGACGACGGGCACATCGCCTCGTCCCGCAGCACCGACTTCGCCGAGAAGTTCCTGACGGCCACCGGCGGGCGGGGTGTCGACGTCGTACTCGACAGCCTGGCGCGGGAGTTCGTCGACGCGGGTCTGCGGTTGCTGCCGAACGGCGGCCGGTTCGTGGAGATGGGCAAGACGGACGTCCGCGACCCCGAGGCGGTCGCGCGGCAGCACCCCGGGGTGCGCTACCGGGCGTTCGACCTGATGGAGGCCGGTCCGGAGCGCATCGGCGAGATGCTCGCCGAGGTCCTGGGCCTGTTCGAGCAGGGAGTGCTGCGTCCCCTGCCCGTCACCGGCTGGGACGTCCGGCAGGCCCCGGCCGCCCTGCGCTCGCTCGGCCAGGCCCGGGGCGTGGGCAAGAACGTCCTGCTGCTGCCCGCTCGGCCGGATGCGGAAGGGACCGTCCTGGTCACCGGGGCGACCGGCACGCTGGGACGGCTCCTGGCCCGGCACCTGGTCGTCGCGCACGGCATCCGGCACCTGCTGCTGGCGGGCCGCCGGGGCGGGTCCGCCGACGGCATGCCGGAGCTGGTGCGGGAACTGACCGGGCTCGGGGCATCGGTGACCGTCGCGGCCTGCGACGTCGCCGACCGCGCCGCGCTCGCCGCCCTGCTCGGGTCGGTGCCCGCCGCGCACCCGCTGACCGTCGTCGTCCACGCGGCCGGTGTCCTGGACGACGGCACGGTCGCCGGGCTGACTCCGGACCGGCTCGACCGCGTGCTGCGGCCCAAGGCGGACGCGGCGCTGGCCCTGCACGAACTCACCCGGGACCTCGACCTCGCGGCGCTGGTCCTGTTCTCCTCGGGCGCCGCCCAGTTCGGCGCGGCCGGGCAGGCGAACTACGCCGCCGCCAACGCCGTCCTGGACGCCCTCGCCGCCGAGCGCCGGGCCGAGGGGCTGCCCGGCCTGTCGATCGGCTGGGGCCTGTGGGAGGAGCGCAGCGGGATGACCGCCTCGGTCACCGCGGGCCGGGGCGCCGGGGCGGGCGCGCTGACCTCGGTGGAGGGCCTCGCCCTGTTCGACGCGGCCCTGGACTCCCCGTACGCCTACCGGCTCGCGGCCAGGATCGCCCCGTCCGTGCTCCGGGCGGACGACCGGCTGCCCGCCGTGCTCCGCGGCCTGGTCCGCCCCGCCCGTACCGGCGCCGCCTCCGCTGCGGCACCGGCCCCCTCGATGGCGCGGCAACTCGCCGAACTGCCGGAGGCCGAGCTGTACCGGACCCTGCTCGACCTGGTGCGCGGCAACGCCGCGGCGGTGCTCGGCCACAGTTCGCCGAACCTGATCCGCCCGGCCCGCCCGTTCAAGGACGTCGGCTTCGACTCCCTCACCGGGGTCGAACTGCGCAACCGGCTGATGTCCTCGACCGGGCTGCGGCTGCCGGCCGCGCTGGTCTTCGACCACCCCACCCCGGAGGCACTGGCACGCCACCTCGCCGAGCGGGCCGGCGCCGCCCGCCCGTCGGGCGACGCCGCGGTCCGGGCCGGGCTCGACACCCTGGAGACCCTGCTCGACGCCCTGCCGCCGGACGGTGTCAGCGAGGAACTCGCCGCCCGGATCAGGGAAGTGCTGTCCCGTCCGCTGCCCGGCGGGACACCGGCCACCGCCGTCCGCCCGGCGGGCGACGTGGACGACCTCGCCCCCGACCTGATCGAGGCGGCCAGCGACGACGAGGTGTTCGACTACATCGACCGGCAGTTGGGCTCCGCGTGACCGGGGCAACGGTCCGCGCAGCCGACGCAGCCCGCACACCCGGCGCACCCCGCGCAGCCCGAGACGAGACCCGAGCAGCCCGAGACGAAAGCAGCGGTGTCCAGTGAGCGACCAGAGGATGCGCGACTACCTCAACCGGGTGATCATCGACCTGCGGGACACCCGGCAGCGGCTCCGGGAGGCCGAGGCCCGCACCAGCGAGCCGATCGCGATCGTGGCGATGAGCTGCCGCTTCCCCGGCGGGGTCCGCACCCCGGAGGACCTGTGGGACCTGCTCGCCGAAGGCCGCGACACCATCGGGCCCGTCCCCGGCGACCGGGGCTGGGAGAGCGCCTGGCCGTCCGGCGGCACGGTCCCCGGGCAGGGGGCGTTCCTCGACGGCGCGGCGGACTTCGACCCGGAGTTCTTCGGCATCTCGCCCCGCGAGGCGGTCGCGATGGACCCGCAGCAGCGGCTTCTGCTGACGGCGTCCTGGGAGGCCGTCGAACAGGCCGGCATCGACCCGCTCACCCTGCGGGGCAGCCGTACCGGGGTGTACACCGCGGCCATCGACCAGGGGTACGCGACGCTGGGCCCCGGTGCCGCCGAAGCCGTCCAGGGGTTCCTGATGACGGGGAACTCGATGAGCGTGATGTCCGGGCGGGTGTCCTACGCGCTCGGTCTCGAAGGCCCCGCCGTCACCGTGGACACCGCCTGTTCGGCCTCGCTGGTGGCGCTGCACCTCGCGGCGCGGGCCCTGCGGGCCGGCGAGTGCTCGCTCGCCCTCGCCGGCGGGGTCAGCGTGATGGCGCTGCCCGCGGTGTTCGTCGAGTTCAGCCGGCAGGGCGCGATGTCCCAGGACGGCCGCTGCAAGCCGTTCGCGGCGGCCGCGGACGGCACCGGCTGGGGCGAGGGCGTGGGCATGCTGCTGCTGGAGCGGCTGTCCGACGCCCGCCGCAACGGCCGCACGGTACTGGCCGTGCTGCGCGGTTCGGCGATCAACCAGGACGGCGCCAGCAACGGCCTGACCGCCCCCAACGGACCCTCCCAGCAGCGGGTGATCCGGGCGGCGCTCGCGGACGCGGGCCTGACCGCGTCCGAGGTGGACGCGGTGGAGGCGCACGGCACCGGCACCACTCTCGGCGACCCGATCGAGGCCGACGCGCTGCTGGCGACGTACGGTCAGGACCGTCCCGCCGACCGCCCGTTGTGGCTGGGGTCGCTGAAGTCCAACATCGGGCACACCCAGGCCGCCGCCGGAGTCGCCGGGGTCATCAAGACGGTCCTCGCGCTGCGGCACGGTGTCCTGCCGCGCACCCTGCACGTGGACGCGCCCACCCCGCACGCCGACTGGTCCTCGGGCGCCGTCGAACTCCTCACCGAGGCGCGCGACTGGCCCGCCGTCGACCGGCCGCGCCGGGCCGGGGTGTCCTCGTTCGGCATGAGCGGCACCAACGCGCACGTCGTCCTCGAACAGGCACCGGAACCGGAAGCGGCGGACGGGCCGGAAGCGGCGGACGCACCGGAGCCGGCGGACGCACCGGAAGCGGTGACCGACGGGCCGGACACCGCGCCCGGGGCCGTGCTGCCCTGGGTGCTGTCCGGCCGCACCGCGTCCGCGCTCGGGGACCAGGCGGCCCGGCTGCGCGCCCGGCTCGCCGCGGACGCGCCCGCCCGGCCGGCCGACATCGGGTTCTCGCTGGCCACCACCCGGTCCGCCTTCGAACACCGGGCCGTGGTGATCGGCGACGGGCACCCCGCACTGCTGAGCGGGCTCGCCGCCCTGTCCGGAGCGGACCCGGAGCCCCCCACCGGCCCGGCCGCGACCGCCGATGTCGTGGTGGGCACCGGCCGGGTCGTCGAGGGCCGGACGGTTCTGGTGTTCCCGGGCCAGGGCTCCCAGTGGGCCGGCATGGCCCGGGACCTGCTCGCCGCCAGCCCCGCCTTCCGGGACCGCCTCGTCGCCTGCGACGCCGCCCTCTCCGCCCACGTCGACTGGCGGCTCCCCGCCGTCCTGGAGGGCGCGCCCGGCGCACCCTCCCTGGAACGGGTGGACGTGGTGCAGCCGGTGCTGTGGGCGGTGATGGTGTCACTGGCCGCGCACTGGGAGTCCTGGGGCGTCCGGCCCGACGCCGTGGTCGGGCACAGCCAGGGAGAGATCGCCGCCGCCGTGGTGGCGGGAGCGCTGAGCCTGGAGGACGGGGCGAAGGTCGTCGCCCTGCGCAGCCGGGCGATCCGGGCACTGGCCGGACTCGGCGGCATGGTCGCGGTGTCCCTGCCCGAGGACCGGGTCCGCGCCGAGATCGCCCCCTGGGCCGGGAAGCTGTCGGTGGCCGCCGTCAACGGGCCCGCCGCAGTGGTGGTCTCGGGGGAGACGCAGGCCCTGGCCGAACTGCTCGCCCACTGCGCCGCACAGGGCGTGCGGGCCCGGTCCGTCCCCGTGGACTACGCCTCGCACTCGGCCCAGGTCGAACGGATCAGGTCCGAGGTGCTGGCCGCGCTGGCCGGCGTACGCCCGCTCCCGGCCCGGATCCCGCTGTACTCCACCGTCACCGGCGACCTGCTCGACACCACGGCCATGGACGCCGACTACTGGTACCGCAACCTCCGCGGGACCGTCCGCTTCGAGGCGGCCGTACGCTCCCTGGTCGAGCAGGGCCACGAGGTCTTCGTCGAGGTGTCGCCGCACCCGGTGCTGACCATGGCCCTCCAGGACACCGCCGAGGCCACCGTCGACGCCACCGGTGCCGCGGAGCCGCCCGTGGTCGTCGGCACCCTGCGCCGCGACGACGGCGGACCGCGCCGGGCCCTGTGCTCGGCCGCCGAACTGTGGGTGGCGGGCGTGGCCGTCGACTGGTCCGCGGTGTTCGCCGGCACCGGTGCCCGCCCGACCGCCCTGCCCGGGTACCCCTTCCAGTCGCGGCGTTACTGGCTGGAGCCGGAGGCGGTGCCCGGCACCGCAGCGGCCGCCGACCCGCACGACACGGCCTTCTGGCACATGGTCGACCACGGCGCCCCGGCCGAGATCGCCGCCCACCTCGCCGTCGACGAGGACACCCTCGCCCCCGTACTGCCGGCCCTGCGCGGCTGGCGCCAACAGCGGCGCGACGAGAGCGTCATCGACTCCTGGCGCTACCGCATCGGCTGGCAGCCCCTGCCCGACCCGCCGGCCGCCGCGCTCGCCGCCGGCACCTGGCTCGTCGTCCTGCCCGCCGGACACGAGGACGACGCACGGGTACGCGGCCCGCTGCTCGCCCTCACCGAAGCGGGCGCCACCGTCGTCACGGCCGGACTCACGGCCGACGCCGTCCGCCGCGCCGACCTCGCGGACACGCTCGCCACCGCCCTCGGCGACCGCGTCCCGACGGGCGTGCTGTCACTGCTGGCCGCCGACGACCGGCCCCACCCCGACCACCCGGCCCTGCCCACCGGAACGGCACTCACCGTCGCCCTGGTGCAGGCCCTGGGCGACCTTGCCCTCACCGCGCCCCTGTGGTGCGCCACCACCGGGGCGGTGTCCACGGGCCCGGACGACCCGGTCACCCACCCCCGCCAGGCACTGGTCTGGGGCACCGGACTGGTGGCCGCGCTGGAACTGTCCGCCCGCTGGGGCGGACTCGTCGACCTGCCGCCGGACCTCGACGCCCGCGCCAGGACCCGGCTCGCCGCCGTACTCACGGCCTCCGGCCCCGGCACGGACGGCGCCGGCCGCGAGGACCAGCTCGCCCTGCGCCCCACCGGCCTCCTGGCCCGCCGCCTCCGGCGCGCCCCCAGGAACGACGGCCGGACGAAGCAGTGGAAGCCCCGCGGCACCGTCCTGCTGACCGGCGGCACCGGAGCCGTCGGCCCGCACCTCGCCCGCTGGCTGGCCCGCAGCGGCGCCACCCACCTCGTCCTGCCCGGCCGCCGCGGCCCCCAGGCACCCGGCGCGGCCGAACTCGCCGCGGAACTGGCCGCCCTCGGCGTACGACTGACCCTGCCCGTCTGCGACCTGGCCGACCGTCAGGCCGTGGCGGGGCTGCTCACCGGCCTGGAGACGGCGGGCGACCCGGTCACCGCGGTCGTCCACGCGGCCGCCTTCGTGGCGCTCGCCCCGCTGGACGGCACCCCGATGTCCGCGTTCGAACAGATCGTCGCCGCCAAGGCCGCCGGCGCCGAACACCTCGACGCCCTGCTCGACCGCGAACTCGACGCCTTCGTCCTGTTCTCCTCGATCGCCGGGGTCTGGGGCAGCGGCGACCACGGCGCCTACGCCGCGGCCAACGCCTACCTCGACGCCCTGGCCCAGCACCGCCGGGCCCGCGGCCTCACCGCCACCACCGTCGACTGGGGCATCTGGCAGGCCGAGAACCCCTGGCAGGACCGCGTCGCCGGAGCGGACGCCGACCTGTTCAAACTGGAGCAGCACGGTCTGCCCCGGATCGCCCCCGACCTCGCGGTCCACGCCCTGCGGCAGGCACTGGACGACGACGAGACCGTCCTCGCCGTCGCCGACGTCGACTGGGAGCGGTTCGCCGCCGTCTTCACCTCCACCCGCCCCAGCCCGCTGCTCACCGGCATCCCCGAGGCCCGGCGTGCTCTGGAGGCCGCGACCGACGACACGGTGGCACCCGCCGCGGCAGCGCTGCGCCAACGGCTCGCCGCCCTCGGTGAGTCCGAGCAGCACCGCCTGCTGCTCGACCTGGTCCGCACCCACGCGGCAGCCGTCCTCGGCCATCCCGCGGTGGACGCGATCCGGCCCGGCACGGCCTTCAAGGACCTGGGTTTCGCCTCCCTCACCGCGGTCGAACTCCGCAACCGGCTCAACACCGCCACCGGACTGCGGCTGCCGTCCACCCTGGTCTTCGACCACCCGTCGTCCACCGCGCTCGCCCGGGAGATCCGCGCCGAACTGCTCGGCCGGCCGGGCGCCGACCCGGCCCCCGTCGGCCCGGACGCCGCCGCGTTCCCGCCCGCGCCCGACGACGAGCCGATCGCGATCGTGTCCATGGCCTGCCGCTTCCCCGGCGGCATCGGCACCCCCGAGGACCTGTGGCGCCTGCTCGCCGCCGGTGGTGACGCCGTCTCGGACCTCCCGACCGACCGCGGCTGGGACATCGAAGCCCTCTACGACCCCGACCCCGACCGCCCCGGCACCTCGACCACCCGGCGGGGCGGCTTCCTGCACGACGCCGCCGACTTCGACGCGGAGTTCTTCGGCATCTCGCCGCGCGAGGCCCTGGCCATGGATCCGCAGCAGCGGCTGCTCCTGGAGACCAGCTGGGAGGCGATCGAACGCGCCGCCATCGACCCGGCCGCCCTTCGCGGCAGCCGCACCGGAGTGTTCACCGGCGTCAACTACGCCGACTACGCGGCCGTCGTCGCGCAGTCCGAGGAAGGCGACGGCCACCTGCTCACCGGCAGCGCCCCCAGCGTCGTGTCCGGCCGGGTCGCCTACACCCTGGGCCTCGAAGGCCCTGCGGTGACTGTCGACACGGCCTGCTCCTCCTCGCTCGTCGCCATGCACCTCGCGGGCCGGGCACTGCGCGCCGGCGACTGCACCCTAGCTCTGGTCGGAGGCGTCGCCGTGATGGCGACCCCCGGCGCCCTGATCAGCTTCTCCCGTCAGCGGGGACTCGCCGAGGACGGCCGCTGCAAGGCCTTCTCGGACGACGCGGACGGCATGGGCATGGGCGAAGGGGCCGGCGTCCTGCTGTTGGAGCGGCTGTCGGACGCCCGCCGCAACGGACACCCGGTGTTGGCGGTGGTGCGCGGATCCGCCGTCAACCAGGACGGCGCCAGCAACGGACTCTCCGCCCCCAACGGCCCGTCC
The DNA here is from genome assembly GCF_036010405.1 of Kitasatospora purpeofusca. NCBI lineage: Bacteria > Bacillati > Actinomycetota > Actinomycetes > Kitasatosporales > Streptomycetaceae > Kitasatospora > Kitasatospora purpeofusca. Next base: position 9,432,240 of record NZ_CP108561.1, read on the forward strand.
CAGCAGCGGGTGATCCGGGCTGCGTTGGCGGACGCGGGCCTGACGGCGTCCGAGGTGGACGTGGTGGAGGCGCACGGCACCGGCACCACCCTCGGCGACCCCATCGAGGCCCAGGCCCTGCTGGCCACGTACGGCCAGGACCGGCCCGCCGAACGGCCCCTGCTGGTCGGCTCCCTCAAGTCCAACCTCGGCCACGCCCAGGCGGCATCGGGTGTGGCGGGGGTCATCAAGACGGTGCTGTCCATGCACCACGGGCAGGTGCCCCGGACCCTGCACGTCGGCAGGCCCTCCGGTCACGTCGACTGGACGCGCGGAGCGCTGGCCCTCGCGACCGAGCAGCAGCCCTGGCCGTCCCACGGTCGCCCCTTCCGGGCGGGAGTGTCCTCCTTCGGCCTGAGTGGCACCAACGTCCACACCATCCTCGAACACACCCCGCTGGAGGACGACGGTCCACCGGACGAGCGCACCCCTCTGCCGGCGGTGCCCTGGCTGCTGTCGGCGAAGAGCCCGCGGGCACTGCGCTTCCAGGCCGACCGTCTGCGCGGCCACTTGGACGCCGGCCCCGTGGCCGACCCGCGCGACATCGGGTCCGCCCTGCACGCACGCACCGCCTTCGAGTACCGGAAGGCACTGATCGGGGACCGGGACCAACTCCATGCCCTGCTGGGTCAGGTGGCCGACGACGACTCGGGAGCGTGGGACGGCGGTCGTCCGGTCGACGGTCGTTCGGTGCTGGTGTTCCCGGGTCAGGGTTCGCAGTGGGTGGGGATGGCTGTGGAGCTGTTGGCCGGGTCGGAGGTGTTCGCGGGGCGGATGGCGGAGTGCGAACGGGCTCTGGCGCCGTACACCGACTGGTCGTTGGTGGAGGCGTTGGGTTCCGAGGCTTTGTTGGCGCGGGTGGATGTGGTGCAGCCGGTGCTGTGGGCGGTGATGGTGTCGCTCGCGGAGGTGTGGCGTTCCTTCGGCGTCGTGCCGGACGCGGTGGTGGGCCATTCCCAGGGTGAGATCGCTGCCGCGTGCGTGGCGGGCGGCCTGAGTATCGACGATGGTGCCCGGGTGGTGGCGTTGCGTTCCCGCGCGATAAGGGTGCTGGCGGGTCGTGGCGGTATGGCGTCGCTGCCTCTGCCGGTGGACGAGGCACGGGGGCGGATCGCCCCGTGGGTGGGTCGGTTGTCGGTGGCGGCGGTGAACGGTCCGTCGTCGACGGTGGTGTCGGGCGACGCGGACGCGGTCGTGGAGTTGGTGGACGTCCTGGTGGCGGAGGGTGTGCGGGCGCGTCTGATCGAGGTCGACTACGCGTCGCACTCCGCGCACGTGGAGGAGATCCGCGAGCGGTTGCTCTCCGACCTGGAGGGCATCGCGCCTCTCTCGGGTTCGGTGCCGTTCTTCTCGACGGTGACGGGTGGTTGGCTGGACACGAAGGTGCTGGACGCCGAGTACTGGTACCGGAACCTGCGGGAGACCGTGGAGTTCGGGACGGCCACGGAGGCGCTGTTGGGGGAGGGTTTCCGGTTCTTCGTGGAGTCCAGCCCGCATGCGGTGCTGTCCGTGGCGGTGGGGGAGTCGGTGGAGGCCGCGGGCGTGGATGCCGCGGTGCTGGGCACGTTGCGTCGCGGTGAGGGCGGCGTGGATCAGGTGCTGCGTGCGGTGGGCCGCGGGTGGGAGAGCGGCCTGGCGGTGGACTGGTCGGGTGCGTTCCCGGGGGCGCGGCGCGTCGAGCTGCCGACGTACGCCTTCCAACGCAGCCGCTACTGGCCCGAGCCGGCGCCCGCCACGGCGGCCGATGTGGGCGCGGCCGGGCTCGACCCGGCCGACCACCCCGTCCTCGGAGCGGCCATCGAGCTGGCGGACACGGGTGAACTGGTGCTCAGCGGACGGTTGTCGCTGCGTACCCACCCCTGGCTCGCCGACCACGCCGTGGCCGGTACGGTCCTGCTGCCCGGCGCGGCCTTCGCGGAACTCGCCGTCCGCGCCGCGGACCGGGCCGGATGCCACACGGTGGAGGAACTGACGCTCCAGTCGCCGCTGTTGATACCCGCCGACACCGCCGTCCGCCTGCAAGTACGGGTCGGCGCCCCGGACGCGCAGGGCAGCCGCTCGCTGGACCTGTTCTCCTGCCGCGAGGACGCGGTGACCCCGCACTGGACCGCGCACGCGACCGGCGGACTCACCGCCGACGCCACGACCCGCGAGCCGTCGCCCGCACCCGCACCGGACGAGGCCGGCGCCTGGCCCCCGCCCGGCGCCGTCCCGATCCCCGTCGACGACCTGTACGAGCGGTTCCACAGCTCCGGTTACGGCTACGGACCCGCCTTCCGCGGGCTCACCGCCGCCTGGCGCCGGGGCGACGAGATCCTCACCGAGGTGCGCCTGCCCGAGGACCAGCACCGGTCCGCCTCCGCCTTCGGTGTGCACCCCGCCCTCCTGGACGCCGCCCTCCAGGGGCTGTTCCTGCGCACCCAGCAGGAGACCGGGCCGGGTCCGGACCGACCGTCCGCCGGACTGCCGTTCTCCTGGAGCGGAGTCAGGCTGCACGCCTCCGGAGCCACCGTGCTCCGGGTACGGCTCGGCTTCCGGCCCGACGGATCGGTGTCGATCGACGCGACCGACCCGAACGGCCTCCCGGTCGCGTCGGTCGAGGCGCTCGCCGTCCGCCCGGTCGACCTCGACACCCTCCGCCCGGCCGACGGCCCGGAGTCCCTCTACCGGGTGCAGTGGTCGGCGGCGCCCGCCACCGCACCCGCCGACGCCCTCGGGCACGTCGCCGTCCTCGGCGGCCGGGAACTCTTCCCGGACAGCCACCCGGACCTGGCCGCGCTCGGTGCCGCGCTGGACGGGGGAGCGCCGTCGCCCGCCGCAGTGCTGGCCTGGTGCGACCGCGCCCCGGACCTCCCGTCCCCGCCCGACGCCGCATCCGTGCACACCGCACTGGACGACGCCCTGCGGCTCGTCCAGGACTGGCTGGCCGACCCGCGGTGGGACGACGGCACCCGGCTCGTCCTCGTCACCCGGGGCGCGGTCTCCACGGCACCCGGTGAGGAGGTCACCGACCTCACCGGAGCCGCGGTCCGCGGTCTCGTCCGCTCCGCCCAGTCCGAGCACCCGGACCGCTTCCTGCTGATCGACACCGACGACCCGGCGGCCGTGACCGGCCTGCTGCCCCGGGCACTGGCCGGAACGGAACCACAACTGGCGATACGCGCCGGCCGGCTCCTCGCCGCCCGTCTCACCAGGGCCACCGTCGCCACGGACCCGAACCCGAATCCGGGAACGGACGCGCTCTTGGATTCGGACCCGGACACACCGTCCGGTATCGCCGCGACCGGGGGAACCGTCCTCGTCACCGGGGCCGGCGGCGCGCTCGGCGGCCTGGTGGCGCGGCACCTCGTGACCACGCACGGCGTACGGAACCTGCTGCTCGTCGGCAGGCGCGGCGCGGCCTCCCCGGGCCTGGCCGAGCTCGCTGCCGAACTGCGCGCGCTCGGCGCCGGGGTGGCCGTGGAGGCCTGCGACGTCGCCGACCGGGACGCGCTCGCCGCCCTGCTCGCCGGCATCCCCGCCGACCGTCCGCTGAGCGCGGTCGTGCACGCGGCCGGCGTCCTGGACGACGGGACGGTCGAATCGCTGACCCCCGGGCGGATGCGCCACGTCCTGCGGCCCAAGGTCGACGCGGCCCTCAACCTGCACGCCCTCACCCGTGATCTGCCGCTGTCGGCCTTCGTCCTGTTCTCCTCCGCGTCCGCCACGGTCGGCAACGCCGGACAGGGCAACTACGCGGCCGCCAACGCCTTCCTCGACGCGCTCGCCCAGCACCGCCGGGCCCTGGACCTGCCCGCCCAGTCGCTCGCCTGGGGCCTGTGGGAGCACCGCAGCACCATGACCGGCACGCTCACCGCCGCCGACCTGCGGCGCATGTCCCGGGGAGGCACCGCGGCCATCGGCAGCGAAGAAGGTCTGGCACTGTTCGACGCGGCGCTCACCCTGGACGAACCGCTGCTCGTCCCGGTCAGGATCGACCTCGGCCGACTCCGGACGGCCGCCCGGACCGCACCCGTCCCGCCCCTGCTCTCCGCCCTGGTCCCCGGCACCGCACGCCGCCCCGCCTCCGGGGCCGACGCCGCCGAAGCGGACTCGCTGCGCCGCCGGCTGACCGGTCTCACCCCGGAGGAACGCGTCGCCACCCTGCTCGACCTGGTACGGAGCCGGAGCGCCGACGTCCTCGGCCACGGCGGAGCCGGGGCTGTCGACCCGGACCAGGCGTTCAAGGACCTCGGCTTCGACTCGCTCACCTCCGTCGAACTCCGCAACCGGCTCAGCGCCGCCACCGGCCGCCGGCTGCCCGCGACCCTGGTCTTCGACCACCCCACCCCGACGGCCGTCGCCGTCTACCTCACCGGGCGCCTGGTGCCCGACGGGCCGGGCGGCCCCGCCGCCACCGGGAAGACCCCCGGGACGCCGGGCCGGGCGGACCGCGAGGACCACGAGATCAGCTCCCTGCTCGCCGCGATCCCGCCCGCCGCCCTGCGTCGGGCCGGTCTTCTCGACGCGCTCCTGGACCTCGCCGACCGACCGGCGACACCGGTTCCCGCCGCCGACATCAAGGACATGGCCGTCGACGAACTCGTCCGGATGGCCCTGGGCGGCGAACGTGACTGACCGACAGCCGCACAAGCCGCACAAGGAGAAGGCCAACCCCATGCCCACCGACACGGACCAGGTGGTCGCCGCGCTGCGCGCCTCGCTGCTGGACAACCAGCGCCTGCGGCAGGAGAACCGACGGCTCCGCGACGACTCCGCCGAGCCCATCGCCATCGTGGCGATGAGCTGCCGCTACCCCGGTGGCGTGCGCACCCCGGAAGACCTGTGGGAGCTGCTGGTCAAGGAACGCGACGCGGTCTCGCCGTTCCCCACCGACCGGGGCTGGGACGTCGAGGGCGGCTTCGACGCCGACCCCGACGCCCCCGGCACCTTCTACGTCCGTGAAGGCGGCTTCCTCCACGACGCGACCGGCTTCGACCCCGGCTTCTTCGGCATCTCCCCGCGCGAGGCCCTGGCCATGGACCCGCAGCAGCGGCTGCTGCTGGAAGCGTCCTGGGAGGTGGTGGAACGCGCGGGCATCGACCCGACGACCCTGCGCGGCAGCCGCACCGGCGTCTACGCCGGAGTGATCTACAGCGAGTACGGGTCCCGGCTCGGCCGGGTGCCGGACGAAGTGGAGGGCTTCCTCGGCACCGGCACCATCCCGAGCGTCGCCTCGGGCCGGATCGCCTACACCCTGGGCCTGGAAGGCCCGGCGGTCACCCTGGACACCGCCTGCTCGTCCTCCCTGGTCGCCGTCCACCTCGCCTGCCAGGGGCTGCGCTCCGGCGACACCACCCTCGCCCTGGCCGGCGGGGTGACCGTGATGTCCACCCCCGGCCTGTACGTTGGGTTCAGCCGTCAGCGCGGCCTGGCACCCGACGGGCGCAGCAAGTCCTTCTCGTCCGCGGCGGACGGCGCCGGGTTCGGGGAGGGTCTGGGCCTGCTCCTGCTGGAGCGGCTGTCGGACGCCCGCCGCAACGGACACCCGGTACTGGCGGTGGTCCGCGGTTCGGCCGTCAACCAGGACGGCGCCAGCAACGGGATGACCGCCCCGAACGGGCCGGCGCAGCAGCGCGTCATCAACGAGGCGCTCGCCCGTGCCGGACTCGCCCCGTCCGAGGTGGACATGGTGGAGGCGCACGGCACCGGCACCACCCTCGGCGACCCCATCGAGGCCCAGGCGCTGCTGGCCACGTACGGGCAGGACCGACCCCTCGGGCGGCCGTTGCGGCTGGGGTCGCTGAAGTCCAACCTGTCCCACACCCAGGCCGCCGCGGGCGTCGGCGGGGTGATCAAGTCGGTGCTCGCCATGCGACACGGCGTGATGCCGCGCACCCTGCACGTCGACCGCCCCTCGCCCCGCGTCGACTGGACCGAGGGAGCCGTCTCCCTGCTGACCGAGGCCACCCCCTGGCCGGAGACGGGACGGCCGCGCCGGGCCGGGGTGTCCTCCTTCGGCGCCAGCGGGACCAACGCCCACGTCGTCCTCGAACAGGCCCTTTCCGCCCCGGCCGACGCGACGGCCGCCACCGACGAGCCGGTCGACCGGCCCGCCGCGCCGGAGCCGGTGCCCGCCGCCGTCCCCTGGATCCTGTCGGCGCGTACTCCGGACGCGCTGCGCGCCCAGGCGGCGGCGCTGCACGAGCGGGTGGTGGCGGAACCGGGCCTGAGCGTGGTGGACGTGGGTCATTCGCTGGCGGCGGGGCGTTCGCGGTTCGCGGAGCGCGCGGTGGTGGTGGGCGCGGACCGGGGCGAGCTGCTGGCCGGTGTCGCCGCCCTGTCGCGGGGCGTTGGCTCGGCGGACGTGAAGGTCGGCAGTGGACAACTCCCCGGCCGTTCGGTGCTGGTGTTCCCGGGTCAGGGTTCGCAGTGGGTGGGGATGGCCGCCGGTCTGTTGGGCGAGTCGGAGGTGTTCGCGGCGCGGATGGCGGAGTGCGAACGGGCTCTGGCGCCGTACGTGGACTGGTCGTTGGCGGAGGCGCTGGGTTCCGGGGCGCTGCTGGCGCGGGTGGATGTGGTGCAGCCGGTGCTGTGGGCGGTGATGGTGTCGCTCGCTGAGGTGTGGCGTTCGTTCGGTGTCGTTCCGGACGCGGTGGTGGGCCACTCGCAGGGTGAGATCGCTGCCGCTTGCGTGGCGGGCGGCCTCAGTATCGACGACGGGGCGCGGGTGGCCGCGCTGCGGTCCCGTGCGGTGGGTGTGCTGGCGGGCCGGGGCGGAATGGCCTCGGTGCCGCTGCCGGTGGACGTGGTGCGGGAGCGGATCGCCTCCTGGGCGGGCCGGCTGTCGGTGGCGGCGGTGAACGGCCCGTCGTCGACGGTGGTGTCGGGCGACGCGGACGCGGTCACGGCACTGGTGGCGGAACTCCTGGAGGAAGGGGTGTGGGCGACACCCATCGAGGTCGACTTCGCGTCGCACTCCTCCCACGTGGAGGAGATCCGCGAGCGCCTGCTGTCCGACCTGGACGGCATCACCCCCCTCGCGGGTGCGGTGCCCTACTACTCCGGGGTGACCGGCGACCTGCTGGACACGAAGGCCCTGGACGCCGAGTACTGGTACCGCAACCTCCGGCAGACCGTCGAGTTCGAGCGGGCGACCCGCTCGCTCCTCGCGGCCGGTCACCGCGTCTTCATCGAGTCCGGCCCCCAGCCCGCCCTGATGTACGCGATCGAGGACACGGCCGCCGACGCGGGCGCCCCGGAGACGCTGCTGCTCGACACCCTGCGGCGCGGGGCCGGAGGGCTCCGCCGGTTCCAGCTCGCCCTCGCCGAGGCACACGTCCGGGGCCTGCGCGTCGACTGGGAACGGCTGTTCGCGGGAACCGGCGCCCAGCGGGTGGACCTGCCCACCTACGCCTTCCAGCGGCGCCGCTACTGGCTCGACGCCCAGCGGGCGGACGGGGACCGGGCCGCCGTCGGCCAGTCCGCCGCGGACCACCCGCTGCTCGGAGCTGCGGTCGAACTGCCCGACGAGGGCACCCTCTTCACCGGCCGGCTCTCCCCGGCCACACACCCCTGGCTCGTCGACCACGCCGTGGCCGGAGCCGTGATCCTGCCCGGCGCGGCCCTCGTGGAGCTGGCCGCGCACGTCGGCCGCCGCCTCGGCTGCGCTCTCGTGGAGGAACTGACCCTCGCCGCCCCGCTGCTGCTGCCCGGCGACGCCGCCGACGACCACGCCGTACAACTGCGGATACGGGTGGGTGCCGAGGACGGCACGGGGCGGCGCCCGGTGGAGTTCCACTCCCGGCCCGAGGCCGGCGCCGCCGACCGGCCCTGGACCCGGCACGCGACCGGCACGGTCGGTCCCCGGGACTCCTCGGCCGACCGGGACGACACGGCGGACCCGGACGACACGGCCGGACCGACCGGCACGTGGCCCCCGCCCGACGCGGTGCCCCTGGACGTGGACGAGCTGTACGGGCTGCTCGAAGCCCGGGGCGTCGCCTACGGCCCGGCGTTCCGGGGCCTGCGCGCCGCATGGCGCACCGAGGACGCGATCCACGCCGAAGTGGCCCTGCCCGACGGCCTCCCCGGCACCGGGGCGGACGGCTTCGCGGTGCACCCGGCCCTCCTGGACGCGGCCCTCCAGACGACCGGTCTGCGCGAGGGCGCCGCGACCGCGGAGCCCGCCGACGGCGTCCCCCTGCCGTTCTCCTGGCAGCGCGTCGCGATCGAACCCTCCGACGCGCAGGTCCTGCGGGTCCGGCTGCGCCCCGACGGCCCCGACGCCGTCGCCGCGCGGATCACCGATCCCTCGGGGCGCACCGTGGCGACGATCGGCTCGCTCACCCTGCGCACGGCGTCCACCGCCGCACTGCGGGCGTCCTCCGGCTCCGTCTTCCACGTCGGCTGGACGCCGGTCGTCGTCGAGCCCGGCCCGCGCCCGGTCACCCGCTGGGGCCTCCTCGGCCCGCGGGACGAGCGGCTGCTGCCGGCCGCCTTCCCCGCCGACCCCCCGGCCGCGACACCCGACGCGATGCTGCTGATCTGCCCCCCGTCCGCCGACACCGTGACGGCGGACGCGGACGCGGATGCTGCGGCGGTGCACGCGGTCGCGGCCGGGGTCCTGGACCGCCTCCAGGCCCACCTGGCCGACGACAGCAACGCCGGGACGCCCCTGGTGGTGCTCACCCGGGGTGCGACCGGCCCGCTCGGCGCGCGGTCGCGGCCGGCGGACCTCGGCGCGGCGGCCGTCTGGGGCCTGCTGAGGGCCGCTCAGCTGGAACACCCCGACCGGTTCGTGCTGCTGGACACCGAGGGGCCGGACCCGGACGGTCTCGGCGACGCGCTCGCCGACCTCCTTGCCGCGGGCGAGCCGCAGGCGGCCCTGCGCGACGGCGTCCTGTACGCGCCCCGACTGGTCCGGCCGTCGGCCAGCACGGCCACCGCCTCCGCCTCCGCGCCCGCTTCCGCGTCCGAGTCCCGGTCGGTCGGTGCGTTCGGGCCGTCCGAGGGGACGGTCCTGGTGAGCGGCGGCGGCGCTCTCGCGGCCGTCCTGGCGCGTCATCTGGTCACCGCGCACGGGGTGCGCCACCTCCTCGTGCTGAGCCGCCGCGGCGCCGACGCCCCCGGAATACCGGAGCTGACGGCGGAGCTGGCCGAGGCCGGAGCCGAACTGACCTCCCTCGGCTGTGACGTGTCCGACCCTCAGGCCCTGGCCGCCGCCCTGGCGACCGTCCCCGAACACCGTCCGCTCTGTGCCGTGGTCCACACCGCCGGAGTGCTCGACGACGGTCTGCTGGACGGGCTGACGGGGGAGCGGATGGCGGCCGTCCTGCGGCCCAAGTTCGACGCCGCCCGCCACCTCGACGAGCTGACGCGCGGAGCGGACCTCTCCGCGTTCGTCGTCTTCTCCTCCGCCGCGGGCGTGCTGGGCAGCCCCGGCCAGGCGTCCTACTCGGCCGCCAACGCCGCGCTCGACGCCCTCGTCGCGGAACGCCGACGGCTCGGGCTCCCCGGCCTGTCCCTGGCCTGGGGGCCCTGGGAGCGGGTGAGCGGGATGACGGCGGAGCTCGACGGCGCCGAACGGCGGCGCATCGACCGGCGCGGCGCCCGCGGTCTCTCCGACGAGGAGGCGATGGCCCTGCTGGACGCCGTGTGCGCCGCGGACACCGCCCCGCCGGCGGACGGGAGCCCCGTCGTGCTGGCCCACCTCGACCTCACCGTGCGCGGCGACGGACCGGTGCACCCGATGCTGCGCTCCCTGGTCCGGCGCGGCCCGACCGCGACGACCGGAGCGACGAGGACGCCGACCGCCGCCGCGGCGCTGCGGCAGCGGCTCGACGCGGCCGCCGACGACCGGGAACGCGAGCTGGTCCTGCGCGAACTCGTGCTCGCCCAGGCCGCCGAAGTCCTCGGCCACACCGACTCCGGGGCGCTGTCCGCGACGGTGCCCTTCCTCTCCGTCGGATTCGACTCGCTGACCGCGGTCGAGCTCCGCAACCGGCTGGCCGCCGCCACCGGACTGCGGTTGCGGCCCTCCGCCGTCTTCGACAGCGCCACCCCCGCCGCGCTCGCGGCACGCCTCGCCGCCGAGGCCCGGACGGCGGACACCCCCCGGCCCGGAACGGCGTCCGCGACCGGCACCGGGTCCGCCGCATCCAGCACCGACACCGACACCGACACCGACGCCGCCGACCCGGTGAGCGTGCTGTTCCGCCAAGCCTGCGCACTCGGCCGGATCGACGAGGGCATCGCCCTGCTCAAGAACGCCTCCGCCCTGCGCCCGGCCTTCCACAGCGGCAGCGACCTCGCGGCCGCCGGCACCGGCCCGCGGCTGCTGCGCCTGCACGAGCGCGCCGACGCCCCCGTGCTCGTCTGCTTCGGCTCCATCGTCGCGCTCGGCGGCGCCCACCAGTACGCCCGCTTCGCCTCCCGCTTCCGGGACCGCTACGCCGTCGCCGCCCTGGACGCCCCCGGATTCACCCCCGAGGAGGAACTGCCCGCCGACATGTCGGCCCTGCTGGACTTCCAGGCGACGACACTGCTCCGCGAACTGCCCGGCCGCACGCTCGTCCTGGCCGGCTCCTCCTCCGGCGGCACGCTCGCCCAGGGAGTGGCCGCCGCGCTGGAGCAGCGCGGCGAGGGCCCGGCGGCCGTGGTGCTGCTGGACACCTACCTCTCCGACAACCAGGGCATCACCCAGTTCAACGACGTCCTGCTGGGCGGCATGTTCGCCCGCGAGGACCGGGCGGCCCCGATGGACGGGACCAGGCTGACCGCGATGGGCGGCTACTTCCGTCTGCTCGACGACTGGAAGCCCCCGGCGCTCCGCGCCCCGCTGCTGCTGGTCCGCGCCTCCACCCCGCTCGGCCGCCCGTCCGCCGAGGCCGGTGACTGGCGCGCGTCCTGGGCCGGGGCCGACACCGTCGTCGACGTTCCCGGGGACCACTTCTCGATCATGGAACAGCATGTCGCGACCACCGGCGACGCCGTCGCCGACTGGCTCGGCACCACCCTCCGCACCACGTTCGGTACCACCCTCCGCACCCCCGACGACCTGTGAAGACGAAGGAGAACCCGTTGACCGCGGCCCCGTACGACGATCCCCCCCGGCGACCCGCCCTCACCGTGCTGGGAGCCGGGGTGATGGGCGTCGGAATCACCGTCCTCGCCCTCGGGCACGGCCTGCCGGTCCACCTGGTCGACATCGACCGGGACCGGCTCGACCGGGCCGCTGACCTGATCGACGGCGAGCTCCGGCTCGCCGAGCTGATGGGCGCCCTGCCCGCCGGGACGCCCCTCGGCACCCTGGCCACCGGCACCTCGCTCAAGGCCGCCGCCGGAGCCACCGCCGTCGTCGAGGCGGTCACCGAGAACGCCGCGATCAAGGCCGCCGTCCTGGCCGAGGTCTCCGGACTGGTCCGGCCCGGAACCCTGCTGATCACCAACACCTCCTCCATCCCGGTCGACGAACTGGCCGGGGCCCTGGAGCGGCCGGAGGAACTGGTCGGCACCCACTTCATGAACCCGCCCTACCTGATCGGAACCGCCGAAGTGGTCCGCGGCGCCAGGACCGCGGACTCCGCGATGGCCGCCGCGGCGGCCCTGCTCACGGCCCTGCGGCGGCGGGCGGTGGTCGTCCGGGACGCACCCGGCTTCGTGACCAGCCGCATCCTGCACCCGATGATCAACGACGCGGCCCGGGTCGTGGAGGAGGGCACGGCGACCGCCGAGGACGTCGACGCCCTGATGCAGGGCTGTCTGGGACACCCCACCGGCCCGCTGCGCACCGCGGACCTGATCGGCATCGACAACCTCGTCGATTCCCTCACCGTGCTCCACGAACGCACCGGCGACGACGGCTGCCGCCCCGCCGAACTGCTGCTCCGGCTGGTCCGCGAGGGCCGGCTGGGCCGCAAGTCCGGGCGCGGTTTCTACGACTACACCTGATCGTCCCGACCGCACCCGACCACCCCTGACCACTCGACCGCACCTGACCACCCCGACGAGGAGACGGCCATGACCACGGCGAACACGCCCGACACCCACGACCTGGAGAAGGAACTGCTGGGATTCCTGGAAGGACGCACCGGAACCGCCTGGGACGCCGACACCGACCTGTTCGACGCCGGCGGCCTGTCGTCCCTGTTCGCCATGCAGGTGGTGGTGCACCTGGAGAAGACCTACGGCATCGCCGTCCGCGGCGCGGACCTGCGGCTGGACAACTTCCGCACCGTCCGGCGGATGGCGGCGCTGGTGGACCGGCTCCGGGTGCCCGCCGCCGGGGGCCAGCATGGGTGAGGACCTGAGCGGCGCCATGACCTCCGTCACCCTGCGGGTCGGCGACCTGGCGGGGGAGTGGGACCGGACCGGTCTCGTTCCGCTGGACCTGCTCCGCGAACTGGGCGCCGAGGGCCGGCTGTGCGCCGAAGTCCCGGAGCAGTACGGCGGCTGGGGACTCAGCAGTACGCACAGCGGCGCGTACACCGCCCACGTGGGCGGCCTGTGCAGCTCGCTGCGCAGCGTGATGACCTCCCAGGGCATGGCGGCATGGACCGTCCAGCGCCTGGGCACCCCCGAGCAGTCGGCCACCTACCTCCCCCGGCTGACCGGCGGGGCACTGGCGGCGGTCGGCTTCAGTGAGCCCGGCGCGGGCAGCGACCTCGCGGCGATGACGACGACCGTCCGCCGCGACGGCGACGCGGTCGTCGTCGACGGGCACAAGAAGTGGGTGACCGCCGCCCACTACGCCGACCTGCTGGTCGTCGTCGGCCGCTACGAGGACGGCGCGGTGGCCGTCGTGGTGCCCGCGGACGCGCCGGGTGTCCGGATCGAGCGGATCGCCGACCCGCTCGGCTGCCGCGCGGCCGGACACGCGGACGTGCACCTCGACGGGGTGCGGCTGCCCGCCGACAGCGTCCTGGGCGGTCACGGACTGCCGCCCGCCCTGCTGGTGACGACCGCGCTGGCCTACGGGCGGATGTCCGTCGCCTGGGGGTGCGTGGGCATCCTGCGGGCCTGCCTGGCGGCGGCCACCGCACACGCCGCCGGACGGGAGCAGTTCGGCCGACCGCTCGCGGAGCACCAGCTCGTCGCCGGGCACCTCGCCGACCTCTACACGGCCGAGCAGGTGGCCACGCGGGTCTGCGAGCACGCCAGCCGCTGCTGGGACGAAGGGTCGCCGGACCAGGTGGTGGCGACCGTACTGGCCAAGCACGTCAGCGCGACCCAGGCCGCCCGGGGCGCGGCGACGGCCGTCCAGGTACTGGCCTCGGCCGCGTCCCGGGACGGGCACACGGTGGCCCGGGCGTACCGGGACGCCAAGTTGATGGAGATCATCGAGGGCAGCAACGAGCTGTGCCGGCTGATGCTGGCACAGCACGCCCTCTCCGTAACGGGGGCACCGTGAGCGGGCCCGCGGCCGACGAGACGAGGAAGGACGACATGGCCGAGACCGTCAAGTGCCTGGTCTGGGACCTGGACGACACCCTGTGGCAGGGCACCCTGCTGGAGGACGGCGAGGTGCACCTGCCGGACGAGGTGCGCAAGGTGGTGATCGAGCTCGACTCCCGCGGCATCCTCCAGTCCGTGGCCAGCCGCAACGACCACGAGCACGCCTGGGCCCGGCTGGAGGCGTTCGGCCTGGCCGAGTACTTCGTCCTGCCGGAGATCGGGTGGGGCGCCAAGTCGGAGTCGGTGCGCCGGATCGCCGACCGGCTGAACTTCGCGCTCACGACCATCGCGTTCGTCGACGACCGGCCCGCCGAACGCGCCGAAGTGGCCTTCCACCTGCCCGACGTACGGTGCTACCCGGCCGAGGAGGTCCTCGCCCTCCCCGAACTCGCCGAGTTCACCCCCGCGACCAGCACCGTCGACTCCCGGCGGCGTCGCGAGATGTACCAGGCGGGCTTCCGCCGCGACGCCGAGCGGGCGGCCGCCCCCGGCCCCGACGAGGAGTTCCTGCGCTCCCTGGACCTGCGGATGCGCATCGGCCGGGCCACCGGCGAGGAGCTGTCCCGGGTCGAGGAACTCACCCAGCGCACCAGCCAGATGAACGCGACCGGGGTCCACTACCCGGACGCGGTGCTGCGCGGTCTGATCACCGACCCCCGGCACGAGGTCCTGGTGGTCACCCTCACCGACCGGTTCGGCCCGCACGGCGCGGTCGGCGTCCTGCTGCTGGAGCGGCACCCGGGCCTGTGGCACCTCAAGCTGCTCGCCACCTCCTGCCGGGTCGTCGCCTACGGCGCCGGCGCGACCCTGCTGAACTGGCTGGCCGACGCCGCCGCCCGGTCCGGGGTCCACCTGGTCGCCGACTTCCGGGCGACCGAACGCAACCGGATGATGGAGATCGCCTACCGGTTCGCGGGCTTCGAGGGCCTGGACGAGGCGCCGTGCCCGTGCGCCGCCGTCCTCGCACCGGCTCCGGAGGACACCGGACTCCAGCGCCTGCACCTGGTCCCCGGCCCGCGCGTGGTGTCCACCGTCGTCAGCGTGGACGCACCCGACCTGAGCGTGCCGGACCTGAACGAACCGGAAGGGGGCCCGGGAACGTCGTGACCGCCGCGGCGGCCGGCGCTCCCGGGCTCCGGCCCGCCGCCCTCAGCGCTTGCGGACGAGGGTGATCCCGTCGGCCATCACCAGCAGCGACAGCTCCACCCGGGGGTCCTGGTGCAGCAGCCGGTTCAGCGCCCGGACCCCGGCGGTCTCCGGGTCCGTGGCGGCCGGATCGGCGACCCGGCCGAAGAAGAGGGTGTTGTCGACCACGATCAGACCGCCGGCGCGCAGCAGCGTCAGCGAAGCCTCGTAGTAGCGGACGTAGTTGGTCTTGTCCGCGTCGATGAACACCAGGTCGAAGCTCTCCGGCCCGCGCTCCTCCAGCAGTGCGTCCAGGGTCGCGGCGGCATCGCCGATCCGCAGGTCCACCCGGGAGTCGACCCCGTCCCGCTTCCAGAAGTCGGCGCCGATGGCCGGCCACCGGTCGTCGATGTCGCAGGACACCAGTACGCCGTCGGCGGGGAGGGCGCGGGCCATGCACAGGGTGCTGTAGCCGGTGAAGGTACCGATCTCCAGCACCGCCCGCGCCCCCGTCAACCCGACCAGCAGGGAGAGCAGTTGGCCCTCCTCCGCCATCACCTGCATGGCGGTCCCGCCGGGCAGGTCGGCGGTGGTCTCCCGCAGTTCCCTGAGGAGGTCGTCGTCGCGGAGGGAGACCTCCCGGACGTAGGCGAGCAGGTCGTCGGTGGCTGCTGTCTGGTCGGCCATGGCGAGGAGGTCCTCTCGAAGGGGATCGGGGTGGAGCGGATCCGGTCGAAGCAGATCCGGTCGAAGGAGAACGGTGCGAAGGAGAACGGATCGAAGGAGAACGGTGCGAAGGAGAACGGGGCGAGAAGGATCGGGGCGGAGGGGGACCGGGCCGCAGAGGCGGTCACCCGGCGCGCCTGTACGGGTGGCTGTCCTCCCGTACGGCGACCGCCTGCGCCCGCTCGTGGGCGTAGGCCCGCAGCAGTGGGTCCAGCCGGTAGCGGCCCCCCGTCGGCGCACCCAGCAGGTTCGCCTCGACCAGGGCGTCCAGGGCCTCCTCGGCCTGCTCCTCGGAGCAGCCGAACATCACCGCGACCCTGCTGCCGGAGACCGAGGACACTCCGGTGGCCCCCAGCGCGGTGAACACCTCGGCCGGGTCGATCCCGGCCGGAGCGGTCCGCCGGAGCCCGGCGTGGTCGGCGTCGAAGCAGGGCCGGACACCGAGGTCGCCCGCGCACAGTTCGTCCAGCAGCCGCGGGGCCTCCGTGAGCCGCCGGGCGAAATGCCCGATGCTCCAGTGCGGGCGCTCCAGCAGCCTGGTCCCCGCGATCCGGATCGCCAGCGGCAGGCCCGCGCAGACCGTCAGCACCGTACGGGCCGCCTGCGGTTCGGCACCGACCCTGGCCGGGCCGACGATGCTGCTCAGCAGCTCCAGCGACCCGGCCTCGTCCAGCGGGCCGAGCAGGAGGGTGCGCGCCCCGTCCAGGTCGGCCAGTCGCCGACGGCTCGTCACCAGTAGTCTGCTGCCCCCGCTGCCCGGTATCAGCGGCCGGACCTGCGCGGTGCTGGAGGCGTTGTCGAGCACCACCAGCAGGCGGCGGCCCGCAGTGAGCGAGCGGTAGAGGCTCTCCCGTTCCGCCTCCTCCTCGGGTATCTCGTCCCGGGGCACACCGAGGTCCGCCAGGAACCGCGGCAGTACCGCCCGGGCGGTCGGCGTCCGCCCGGCTCCGCCGAGGTCCGCGTAGAGCTGGCCGTGGACCGAGGAGCCGCGGACGGCGTGCGCCGTGTGCAGGGCCAGCGCGCTCTTGCCGACACCTCCCCGGCCGGTCACCACCGCCGTCGCCACCATGCCCGCGGGCATCGAGCCGGTCGTGACGAAGTGCTGCAGCCGCGCCAGCGCGCCGGAGCGGGCCGACAGCGGCAGCGGCACCGAGGGGAGCTGCGCCGGACTCGGCCAGCAGGACCTCTCCCGGACAGCGGCCGGCGCCGTCGCCGCGGCCGTCTCCGGGGCGGTCGCGGGCTGCTCCGGCGATTCGGGCGTACGGGGCCGGTGGTGGGCCGAGAGGATGCTCCGGTGGACCTCGCGCAGATCGGCGCTCGGCTCGGCGCCGAGCTGCTCGACGAGCAGCACCCGGGTGCGCCGGTAGAGGTCCAGGGCCTCCGACTGCCGGCCCGAGCGGAACAGCGCCAGCATCAACTTGCCCACCAGGGCCTCCCGCAGAGGGTGCTTCCGCACCAGCCGCACCAGCTCCGGCACGAGCTCGGCGTGCCGCAGCAGCGCCAGCTCCGCGTCGAACAGCAACTCCATTGTCTGCAGCCGGAGTTCCTTGAGGTAGCGGCCCTCCACATCGCGCAGCCTCCGCGACGGGATGTCCGCCAGCGGCTCCTCGCGCCACAGCGCGAGCGCCTCGGCCAGCTCGGCGGAGGAGCCCTCCAGGTCTCCGCGTTCGGCCAGCTCCGCCGCGCGCCGGCGGTGGGCCTTGAACTGCCCGAGATCGCTCTCGTGCTCGCCGAGTTCGAGGAGGTAGCCGGGGGCCCGGGTGAGGAGCCGCGCGGAGGCGTGCTCGCCCAGCGACTGCCGCAGGCGCATCACATAGGTGCGGACGGTCGCGGCGGCACTCGGCGGCGGGGCGTCGTCCCAGACGTACTCGGCGATCCGGTCGACCGAGATCACCCGGTTGGCGTTGAGGAGGAGCGCCGCCATGACCACACGCTGCCTCGGTGCCGACACGTGCACCTCACGCGCGTTCAACCGGACGGAAAGCGGGCCCAGCAGCAGGAAGTTCAACGGGGGAGTCCTCTTCATCGCACGACCGGTGGGCAAGACTGCCACCAGCGTCTTGGGTGGCCCTGTGCAGGTCAACGCGGTCCTGTCGGATCTAGATGTATTCCTAGAGCACAGGTCTTGCGCTCGTGCCGGGTTTACGCTGCGCGGCACCGTCACGGCAGCGGGGAGCGGCCGGCACCCGGCACCGCCGGTCCCCGGTCGGATCCGCGGTGCGCGGTCCGGCCGGACCGTCGCTGCCGAGTCGGAGCAGAGCGGATCCCACGGGATTGCTCCCGCACCGCAGCGTTCCCGCCATTCGCCGACGAAACAGCCGGAATCGAACCGGACATGAGTGACTGGGTGCACTCAGGTGCGTACTTGCTGATAATCCGATGGACATGGCAGGCTGTCATATGCCGCGCTCGTGACTCGCCGAGCGCCGTCGATCGGAGCTTCCCGTATTAGCAAGTACCAGTCGGCCGCCGCTGCCGAGGTTGTCCCACGTGGTCACCGCACCCCGCCCGCAGACACCGCGCGGATTTCGCGAAAGGAATGAAAGGCCGACATGACCTCCCTCTCCTTGGACAGCGACCTGTGGTGCCGTCGCTTCCATCCCTCACCGACCGCCACACGCCGACTGGTCTGCTTTCCGCACGCCGGCGGCTCGGCGAGTTTCTACTTCCCGGTGTCCGCCGCGCTGTGCGGCCCGGTCGACCTCCTGGCCGTGCAGTACCCCGGCAGGCAGGACCGCCGGGAGGAGCCCGGTCTCCAGGACCTGCACCGCACGGCCGACGAAGTGGCCGAAGCGCTGCGCCGCTGGGACGACCTCCCCCTGACGCTCTTCGGGCACAGCATGGGCGCTCTGGTCGCCTTCGAGGTGGCCCGGCGGATCGAGCGCGCGGGCGGTCGGATCGACCACCTCTTCGTCTCCGGCCGCAAGGGCCCGTCCGCGGACGGGCCCGAACTCGCCCACCCGCTCGACGACGAGGCCATCCTGGCCGAGGTCAGGGAGATGAGCGGCACCGACGCCCGGCTCCTGGAGGACGAGGAACTGCTGGGGATGGTGCTGCCCGCGCTGCGCGGCGACTACCGGGCCCTGGGGGCCTACCGGGCCGACCGCGACGCCGCGGTCGACTGCCCGGTCACCGCCGTGGTCGGGGACCAGGACCGCTGGACCCCGGTCCCCGAGGCCGGGCGCTGGCGCGACCGCACGACGGCGGCGTTCGACCTCAAGGTCTTCCCCGGCGGGCACTTCTACCTCAGCGACCGGGCGGACGAGGTGACCGGCATGCTCCGCGAGCACCTCGCCGGCACGCTCCGGACCTGAGACCACGGACGACAGGAAAGGAAGACCGAGGAGTGACACCGGCAGCGACCTCCGAGGAGATCAAGCCCGCGCCGCGGCCGCCGCGGTCCGAGCCCGCCGACGACGCCCGTCCGACGGGTGGGCGCCCTGCCGGCGGCGCGGACGTCCGGCTGCTGACCGCCGTGGACGTCCGCATCCTGGAAGGCGTCGCGATCGGCACCTCGACCGCACGGCTGGCGGCATCGCTCTATCTGAGCCGGCAGGGCATCGAGTACCGCATCGGGTTGATGATGCGCCATTTCCAGGCCGCGAACCGGCCCGCTCTGGTCTCCCGGGCGCACTCCCTCGGTGTGCTGAGCGTCGGGGCATGGCCACCCCGTGTTCTCCCGGAATTCCACGAGTCCGAGAAGAGGGCGGGGCGCACTGTTCCCTGAACTCACCCGTGGCTCCCCGCCCGGGCGGACAGGCCGAAATCAAATCATTTCCGAGGGATGACAATGCAGGCCGATGGTATGCTGTCGGCCATTTTTCCAGACCCGGATAGCGTATCGATATCGCGTCACGAGACAGGTTCCCGAGCCTCCGGTCGAACGCCGTATTCTGCGCACTGTGCTGTCGTGCCCACTTCTGCTGCACCACGCATGGGCCGCACCACCACCCCCTCCTTTCACACCGAGTCACAGGAGCTGTCATGAGTCTGGGGTACCTGTTCGGCGGCGGCGTCGGGACCGAGCCGCACGGCCTGGAGCTGTACCGGACCTTCGAGGTCGTCCAGGGGTGGTACGAACAAGTCTCCGAGTGGACCGGTCTGACGGTCGGTCAGATCCTGGAGGAGGACCTCCCGACCGCCCAGGAGGAGCGCCAGAGCGTCGGCACGGTCCGCGAAGCGGCCCTCGCGATCGGCGTGCACGACGTGCTCGCCTCGTTCGACCTGCGACCCGGGGCCATCGGTGGCCTCAGCCTCGGCGCGATGACCGCCAGCTGCCTCGCCGGATCGCTGGGGCGACGGGAACTGTTCGAGATGCTGGCCGGCTCCCGCGACACCCCGGAACCTTCGGCCGAGGACCCGCAGCAGGGGATAGCCATCGCCTTCGGCTCCCTCGCCGAAGGCGCCCCCTCCCACCCCGGCGAGAACGTCCCCGGCGTCTACCTGGCGGGCGACTTCGGCCCCACGGCCGACGGCAGCCAGCGCCTCATGATGCTGGCCGGCCACGCCGAGGCGCTCGGCGCGCTCGCCGCCGAGGTCCCGCCGGGAACGGTCGTACCGCTGCCCGGGCGCACCATCGCCGTCCACACCCCGCTGCGCCGGCCCTACCGTGACTTCATGGCCCCGCGCATCGACGCGATCCCCTTCGCCGACCCCGAGATCCCCCTGCTGTCCTGCCTGGAGCCCAAGGTCCTGCGCACCGCGGCGGACGTCAGGGACCTCTTCCAGCGCAACTCCACGGACCCGATCAGCCTGGTCGACGTCTACACCGGGATGAAGGAGCAGGGCGTACAACTCGGGCTGGTGATGGGCCCCTCGATCCCCGAGGGCATCCTCGCGTTCCCCTTCCCGGTGGTGCACATCGAGCGGCCCGAGCACATCGAGCAGGCCCTGACCACCGCCTACGACCTCGGCATCGACCTCTCCGGTGCCCCGGCCCTGTCGTGACCGCCGCCACCCGCGCCGACCCGGACGCCCAGATCGCGCGCTGGCTGGACACCGACCTCGACGAGTGGACCCGCACCGTGGTCCGACGGCACTTCGACCCGGTGTCCGGAAGCCCCTACTGGCTCGGGCAGGCCGCCGGGTTGGACTTCGACCCCCGCGACATCACCCGCTACGACCAGCTCGGAGCCTTCGGCCCGTTCCCGCTCGACCGGCTGCGCGAGGAGGACCCCGCGGACCTCGTCCCGCTGTCGGTGCCCAGGCCGCTCGCGGGGCGGGTCTGGGACAGTGGCGGCACCACCGGCACCCCCTGCCGGGCGTTCTACACCCCCGACATGCTGCAGCACCGGGCGCTCTGGCGCCGCTGGTCCTTCGTGCGGGAAGGCTTCGCGCCGGGCCGTACCTGGCTGCAGGCCACCCCCACCGGACCGCACCTGATCGGGAACGGCGTCCGGGAGGTCTCCGAACTCCACGCCGGCCAGGTGTACGCCGTGGACATGGACCCCCGGTGGGTGAAGCGCCTCATCCGGGCGGGGCGCATGGCCGAGGTCGCCGACTACACCACCCACCTGCTGGAGCAGATCGCCGACGTCCTCGACCGGGGGCGGGTCCACTACCTCAACACCACCCCGGCCCTCTTCCAGGCCCTCCGCCAGCGTCGGCCCGAGCTGGTCGCCGCCCTCGACGGCGTGCGCCTGAGCGGCACCCAGATCAGCGCCGACATGTACCGGACCTTCAGCACCGCCCTCCAGGGCGGGATCTGCGGACTGACCTACGGCAACACCTTCGGCAACGCCGCCTGCCTGGACATCGAGCGGGACGGCGAGCTGATCAGCTACGTCCCGAACTACCCGCAGGTCACCATGGCGGTGGTCGACAAGGACGACCGCTCGACCCCGGTCGCCCCCGGCACGGTCGGCCAGGTACGGCTCACCGTCCTCCACGAGGACCTCTTCCTGCCCAACATCCTGGAACGCGACCAGGCCCTCCGTCACCCGACCGACCAATGGCCCACCGACGGCGTCGCCAACGTCCGCCCCCTCCAGACCACCAGCTCGTCCCCCGAGGGCCTCTACTGAACCGTCGCCCCGAGGCGACGGCAGGTTGCGGGGGGCGTCCGGCCCGGGCCACCGACCGGTGCCCGGGCCGGACGCCCCCCGGTCAGGGGGTCTTCTGCTGCACGGCGGTGCGGCGGTCGCCCCGGCCGAGTGTCCCGACGGGCTACGTCGGGCCCGGCCGCTGCTCGTCGGGGTGCCCGGGCAGGAAGTCGTCGGTGAACTCGATGCCGGTGAGGGCGGCGTCGACCCGGGCGCGGATGTAGGCGCCAGTCATCGGGCAGTCCAGTGGGCGGTCGGTGCGGCAGTCGAGCATGTGCTCCAGTACGGCGGCGGCCCGGGTGAGCCTGCGGATGCGTGCGAGCATCCCGTCCCGCTGCTCGGTGATCAGGGCGTGCCGGTCCTCGACGCGCTCGCACTCCAGCACGGCGGCGGTGTCGGCGATCGGCATCAGGCCGTCGTCGTGCCACAACTGGGCGTACGCGAGCTGCTGCAGGCCGGCGTGGTCGTAGTAGCGCACCCGGCCGCGTCGGGCGGCGGGGCGGACCAGGCCGCGTTCCTCGTAGTAGCGCAGGGCGGGCACGGACAGGCCGAACGCCTTGGCCACCGCACCGATCGAGAACAGCCGCTGATCCATCGTCCCTCCGGGCGCGGGGTTCGGGCACTTGCACTCAAGCGCGCTTGAGCGTGAAAGGTAAGGGCATCCTAACGTCCACGTCGAAGGGCAGGGCAGTCCCGTGCCGGTCTCATCGTCCGCCGCCGGAACAACCGCCGGAACAACCGCCGGAACAACCGCCGGAACAACCGCCGGAACAACCGCCGGAACAACCGCCGGAACAACCGCCGGAGCAACCACCGGAACAACCGCCGGAGCAACCACCGGAACAGTCACCGCTGGAGCAACCGCCGGAACAGCCGCGCCGCCCGCCCCCGCGGCGGGCATGCTGCTCGTCGTCGGCTTCGTGCTGCTGAGCCTGAACACCCGGGTCGCCTTCGGGCAGATCGGGCCGCTGGCCCCGGTCGCCCACTTCGGCTCCGCCGCGGTGACCGTCCTGGGCCTGCTCCCGCCGCTGTGCATGGGCCTGTTCGCGCCGCTCGCCCCGCTGGTGCGGCGCCGGCTCGGTGAGGAGCGCGGCCTGCTGTGGGCCAGTGTCGTCCTGGTCGTCGGCGCGGTCCTGCGCATGTTCGGGATGCCGGGCCTGTACGCCGGCACCGTCGTCGTCAGCCTCGCCACCGCCGTCGTCAACGTGCTCGTACCGGTCTTCGTCCGGACCCGCTTCTCCCATCGGCACGTCGGCACCATGATGGGCGTCTACGCGCTGTCCATGGGCGTCGGCTCGGCGATCGTCGCGGCCCTGGTCGCGCCCGTCGCCCAGGCGTCCGGCGGCTCCTGGCAGCTCGCGGTGGGCATCGCCGTGGTGCCGGCCGTGCTCGCGGCGGCGGGGATCGCGCCGCAGGCCCGCGTCCACCGGCCCCGGACCGCGCCCCCGGCAGCCGCCGCGACCGCACCGCGTCCGCACGTGGCCCGCACCGGGCTGGCGTGGAGCCTGACGGCCTTCTTCGGCATCCAGACCCTCGCGTTCTACACGGCGCTCGCCTGGCTGCCCTCCGTCCTCATCGCCTCCGGCACCGGCCGGACGGCCGCCGGGACCTGCCAGGCCGTCCTCATCCTCGGCGTGGCCGCGGGCGGCTTCCTCGCCCCCGTCCTCGCCGCACCCCGCGAGGACCAGCGCCCGCACATCCTGGGCACCGTCCTGGTCTGCGCCGCCGGATTCACCGGGCTGATGCTCGCGCCGAGCGGGCTCCCGGCACTGTGGGCGGCCGTCCTCGGCGTCGGCCTGGGCGCCGGTCAGGCCCTCCCGGGTGTGCTCTACGCCCGCCGGGGCACCGACCACGACCACGTCGCCGCCCTGTCGACCATGGCCCAGACCTGCGGCTACCTCCTCGCCGCCACCGGCCCCGCGCTCGCCGCCGGCCTCCATGCCGCCACCGGCTCCTGGACCGTGCCGCTCGCGGCCGTCATCGCGGCTCTGCTGCTCGGCGCCGCACTGAGCGGGCGGGCAGGCCACGATCCCCGCTGACCGCCGCCGACCGGTGACCCGCCGGGTCGGTGTGCTCGTCGGGTCGCCACAGCGCGAGCTGGACGACGCCCCACACCGCCTCGACGGCGAGGAACGGCCACAGGATCCGCAGGGCGCCGTGGGCCAGCGCGTACGCCATCCAGGAGGAGAACAGGACGCGCGCGATGCCGTCGAGCAGTCCGTGCAGCCGCAGCGGCCGGACGATGCGCAGGGCGGCCCAGACGATCACGACCGATCCCATCAGGTTCGCGTACAGGGTCTGCCACGGGTCGAGTGCGGGCAGGAGGCCCCACCCGAGGCTGTCGCCCAGTGAGGAGAGCGCGTCGTGCACCAGCGTGTAGGTCCACGGCGTCGCGAATCCCGAGGTGACGGCGAGGTCGTACCAGGCGCTCGCGCGAACGACACGGAGATAGGCGGGACTTGCGGCGGTGAAGAGGCGGCGGTTCATGGCGGGGCTCCGGTTGTTCGGGGTCGGTGGAGCCCCACGCTAAACAGTGGAGTACGGTCCAAGGTCAAGTCCACCGTCCGAAGGGGGGAGCGGGTATGCGCATCGGGGAGTTGGCCGCGCGGACCGGGCTGTCCAGGGACACCATCCGGTTCTACGAGAAGGTCGGCCTCGTCGAGAGCCGGCGCCTGGCCAACGGCTATCGCGACTTCCCGCCCGAGGCGGTGGCCTGGCTGGACTACGTCCGCACCGCACAGGCACTCGGATTCACCCTGGCGGAGATCGCGCGGAACGGCGAGCAGCTGCGCGGCGCACCGGACACCGCGGAAGCGCTGACCGCCCTGTTCCAGGAGAAGATCCATGTCGTCGACGCGCGCATGGCCGAACTCGCCGCCCTGCGCGCAGAACTCGCCGCACGCGTCGGCACCGGATGCCCGCTGCTGGCGGCCGGCCGACCCGGATGAGGACACGGCCTGCCTCGGCGACGGCCCGACCGGGGCCGTCGCCGAGGGCCACCGGGCAGGGCGCCGCGCAGGCCGTCAGGAGGCGGTCGGCGCGTCGAACAGTGCCCGGACGGTCGCGGTGGCCAGGTCGCGCAGCCAGAGGTGCGCGCGGTCCTCGTCGTAGCGCTGGTGCCACAGGAGGTACAGCGGGACTTCGGGCAGCGGGAGCGGCAGCGGCAGGGTGACCAGGCCGAGGCGCTCCCGGGCCGTGCGGGTGACCGCGTCGGGGAGGGTGACCACCAGGTCGCTGTCGAGGGCGAGTTGCAGGGCGAAGGCGGTGGTCGGCCCGGCGGCGGCCACGCGCCGTTCGAGGCCGTGCTGGGCCAGGGCGTCGTCGATCGGGGCGCGCAGGCTCCCGCGCCGCGAGACCGTGAGGTGTTCGGCGGCGGCATAGCGCTCGACGGTCAGCGGTCCTTCGGTGAGGGGGTGGCCCGGGCGGACGGCGACGCTCAGCCGGTCCGTGCCGACCAGGTGGTGGCGGATGTCGGGGAGGGTCGGAGCCACGGGCGCGGATTCGAGGTCGACCTCGCCCCGGCGCAGTTCGGCGTCGTCCGTGCCGGGTTCGGCGGACAGGCGCAGTCGCACGCCGGGTGCCTGGTCGCGGACGGCCGTGATCAGGGCGCTGCCGCAGGCGGCGGTCAGGGTGTCGTGCCAGCGCACGGTGAACACCCTTTCCAGTGAAGGAAGTTCGAGTTCCCGCTGGGCCGACAGCAGCTGCTGGGCCTGCTGCACGAGGGTGTGGACCTGGGCGCGCATGGCGAGTGCGCGGGTGGTGGGCACCATGCTGCGGCCGGTGCGGACCAGGATCTGGTCGCCGGTGGCCTTGCGGATCCGGCCCAGGGAGCGGCTCATCGCCGGTGCGGTGACGTGCAGGCGGGCTGCGGCGCCGGCGACGCTCCCCTCCTCCAACAGGGCGTCCAGGGCGGTGAGGAGGTTCAGATCCAGTTGCATGGGAGTCACTCTACAAGTGGCACGGCATGCACTTCTTGTTCATGACCGGAGGTCCTGCCTTCGAGGTGCGGGCAAGCGGGAGACCGCCCGCACACCTCGAACCCAGGGGGCCTTCCATGAGCACCGTCATGCCTTCCGCGCCCTCCGCCGCCGACCGGTCAGCGGTTCACCGCGCGCATCCCGTCCTCGTCGTAGCGCTCGCCCTCGACCTCGGGCAGCTCGGCGTCGATGCGCGCGAGGTCCTCGGCGGTCAGCTCGACGTCGACCGCGCCCGCGTTCTGCTCCAGGTAGGTGCGGCGCTTGGTGCCCGGGATCGGCACCAGGTCCTCGCCCTGGGCCAGGACCCAGGCGATCGCCAGCTGGGCCGGGGTGACGTCCTTCTCCGCGGCGATCTCCTTCACCTTCGCGGCGAGCCGGAGGTTGGCGGCCAGATTGCCCTCGGCGAAGCGCGGGTTGGTGCGGCGGAAGTCGTCCTGGTCGAGCTCCTCGGGGGAGCTGAAGCGGCCCGCGAGGAAGCCCCGGCCGAGCGGGGAGTAGGGCACGAAGCCGATTCCGAGCTCCCGGCAGGCGGGCAGCACCTCGGCCTCCACGTCCCGGGTCCAGAGCGAGTACTCGCTCTGGACGGCGGTGACCGGGTGGACGGCGTGGGCGCGCCGGACGGTCTCGCCGCTCGCCTCGCTCAGCCCGATGTACCGCACCTTGCCCTCGGCGACCAGTTCGCCGAGCGCCCCGACGGTCTCCTCGATGGGCACCGTCGGGTCGACCCGGTGCTGGTAGTACAGGTCGATGCGGTCGGTCCCGAGCCGCGCCAGCGAACCGTGGACGGAGCTGCGGACGTGCTCGGCCGAGCCGTCCTGGCGTCCCACGGTCGACATGTCGCCCGGAACGGCCTTGTCCATGCGGTAGTTGAACTTCGTGGCGATCACGTACTCGTCACGGTGGCCCCGGACGGCCTCGCCGACCAGGGACTCGTTGGTGAGCGGTCCGTAGACCTGCGCCGTGTCGAGGAAGGTGATGCCGAGGTCCAGGGCGCGCCGGACGGTCGCGACGCCCTCGTCCTGGTCGGCCGTGCCGTAGAAGGCGGACATCCCCATGCAGCCGAGGCCGATGGCCGAAACCTGGAGATCCCGCAGCGTGCGCTGTCGCATGTGGCGACCCGGCCCTTCGTCTCTTGGTGTTCCGCGGCCCGACGCCTTCCGGTGCCCGTCCGGGCGACCGGTCCGGCCACGTCTTCTCGGAGAGGACCTTACGGTGCGGCGCGCCTCCGGGAGCCGACCGGGCGTCGGTTCGGCGCGCCGCCCGACGCCCGGTTAGCCTGGGCCCGTGGTTGCCGTCTACCAGGAAGAAGTGGCCATGAGTGAAGCGGAGTTCATCAGCGCACCCGCCCTCGTCCTGAGGTCCCTCGCCGGGGACCCCGACCGGCCGGCCGTCACCACCGCCGACGGCGCCACCCTCACCGCCGGAGTGTTCGCCGCCACCGCCTACCGTCTCGCCCACGAGCTCCTCGCCCGAGGCGTCGGCCGCGGCGACACGGTGGCCCTCCTCACCGGCAACACCCCCGAGGCGCTCGCCGCCCGCTACGCCGTGGGCGTCGCGGGCGCCCGGGTGGTCAACCTCTACGACGGGATGAGCACCGCCGTCCTCGCCGGGATCGTCACCAGCGTCGACACCGCCGTCCTCCTCGTGGACGCCGAACGGTACGCGGAGGCAGTGGAGTTGACCGCCCTGGTCGACGTGCCGACGGTGCTCGCCCTGGGCCCCGGCCCGGCCGGGGTCGGCGAGGACGCGATCGCGGCCTCCGCCCACCGGCCGGCCGAGCCCCCGGCGGTGCGGATCGGCCCGCAGGACCACCTGGGCATCCGCCACACCGGCGGCACCACCGGCATCCCCAAGGGCATCCTCAGCCTGCACGGCCCCTACCGCCGGGCGTTCGACGTCCCCTTCGGCCCGGACGGGAAGGCGCCGCGCTTCCTCGCCGCCACTTCCATCGCCCATCTCGCCGGAGTACTCAGCGATCTGACGCTCCATCACGGCGGAGAGGTGTTCCTCCAGGGATCCTTCGACCCCGGCGAGGTGCTGGCCGCCGTCGAACGCGAGCGCATCACCGACCTGTGGGTCCTGCCGCCGCTGCTCCACCGGCTGCTGGACCACCCGTCGATCACCGGCACCGACCTCTCCAGTCTGCACCGCGTCAGTTACGGCGGCTGCGTCGCCTCCCCGACCCGCGTCCGCGAGGCCATCGAGGTGTTCGGGCCCATCCTGACCGGCGGCTACGGGATGTCGGAGGCGCAGAACATCGCCGTCCTCGCCCCGCAGGAGCACGGCCGGACCGGGCCCGGCGGACAGCTCTCCGTCGGCCGCCCCCTCCCGGGCGTCGAGGTCGCGGTCCGCTCCGCCGACGGCGCCGGGCTGCCGGCCGGGGAGCAGGGCGAGATCCACGTCCGCTCGCACTCCCTCATGGCGGGGTACTGGAAGCGCCCCGAGCTCACCGCCGAGGTGCTGCGCGACGGCTGGCTGAGCACCGGCGACATCGGCCACCTCGACCAGGACGGCTACCTCTACCTGGCCGACCGGCGCACGGACCGGATCATCGTGGTCGGCGGCCACGTCTACCCGTCCGAAGTGGAGGAACTGCTGCTCACCCACCCGGCCGTGGCCCAGTGCGCCGTCCTCGGCGTGCGCGACGCGCAGCAGACCGAGCACGTCCACGCCGTGGTGGTCCCCGCGCCCGGGCAGCACCCGGACCTGGCGGACGTCCGCGCCTTCGTCACCACCCGCAAGGGCCGGATCTACGCGCCGGAGGCGCTGCACCTGGTGCCCGAGATCCCGCTCACCTCCGCGGGCAAGCCGGACAAGAAGCACCTGCGCGCGACCCTCGCGGGCGACGGTCCGAGCGACCGGACCTGAGTCCGACGGGCCGCCTCACAGCAGGGTGAGCAGGTCCTGGTGCGCCCCGTCGAGGACGAGGCCGTTGTCCCAGCGGACCCGGACCGTCACCCGGTCGCCCCGCTCGCGGTGGGCGGCCCACTCCGGCTCCAACTCGGCGATCTCCGCCTCCAGCCGCTCCCGGCTGCCCGCCGGCATGGTGTGCCCGTAGTCCTCGAACAGTGCCTTGAGCCGCTGGTACTCACGGACCTCGTGGCTCTCCGGGAGCTCCCCGTCCACCCGCTCGACGGTGCCCTCGATGCCGGCGCCCAGCGCGAGGAACCCGACCGCGGCCCCGGGCTCCCCGGCGAAGGCCTCGCCGATCCCGAGGTCCTCCGCCAACCGGACCCGCCGGCCTTCCTCCAGGGTCATCCGTCCGCTGCCTCTCCGTCGATCCGTCGTGGTTCCGCCGTCGTTCCGCGGCCGCCGCCGACCCGGCGGGCCCGCGACCAGGCCATTATCCGCGTCGCCGACCCTGCCCCTGGCCGGGGCCCGCACCGGGCGGTACTGCGTACGGCCGGTCGTCACGCGAAATTCACAAACCGGCATCTACTCGCATAGACCGACGGTGGGTCATCCTGGTGCGGCATTCGCGGGCGAGTCCGAGGTCCACCACACCCTCACCTGGAGAAGCCGATGAAGCTCATGAGGCCCATGGCGCCGATGAAGCCACGTACCGCAGCAACCGCAGCAACCGTCGTCGCCCTGGCCCTGGCCGGCCTCGCCGTCTCGGCGCCCACGGCCGGCGCCAGCGGCACCAAGCTGTCGCAGGCGACGGCGGCCGGTCAGTTCCGGAGCGCCGGCATCACCTGGAGCTCCAGCGGCGGCTGCACCACCCGCTCCAACTCCACCTGCACCTCGTTCGAGCAGATCAACTCGGGCACGGTGAGCACGATCATCACCCTCAAGCAGTCCAGCGGCTGCGCGATCAACATCACCGGCGGGACCGAGGTGGGCCACGCCTCCGGTACCTACAGCCACTACAACGGCTACAAGGTCGACATCTCCCGCAGCTCCTGCATCGACGGCTACATCCAGAACAGCTTCACCTACATCGGCCTGCGCGGCGACGGCTACCCGCAGTGGAAGGCCGCCTCCGGCAACCTCTACTGCAACGAGGGCAGCCACTGGGACATCCTGGTCTACTGACGCCGGTCCACCGGGGGCCGGCCGCTCCGGTCGGCCCCCGTTCGCCTCGGCCGTGCTCACTCGCCCTCGGTGAACGCCTCCCGCAGCCGGGCCTCCTCCTCCGCCGAGAGGTTCGTCTCCAGGAGCTCCGCCTGCCGGCCGTCGAACTCCGTCCTGACCCGGTCGACCACGGCGTCCGAGCTGAGCACGAACAGCGCCGAGGTGCCCGGGGTGACTTTCTCCCGCACCTGTCGCACGAAGTCGTCGTCGATACCGACATGCGCGAGGTGGCCCCCGAGCGCACCCCCGGCCGCGCCCAGCGCCGCGCCGAGCAGGGGGACGAAGAAGATCAGCCCGAGGATGAAGCCCCAGAAGGCGCCACCCACGGCCCCCATCCCGACCATGTCGCCCAGATGGCGGGTCCTGGGCTTCCGCGCACCGTCCGGCCAGCTGACCACGGCGCCGTCCTGGACCTTGATCAGCTCCTGCCGCTGGAGCTTCTGCAGGGTGTCGAGGGCTTCGTCAGCCCCGGTCGCGGTGGGGAAACGCCAGACCGTCAGGGTCGCCATCATGTCCTCCGAATCGCAGGGGAATGCCCGGAGCCCCATCGTCGGCCCGGGTACCGGCCGCCGCCACGCACGGCCGTCGGACGGGCGACCGGGGCGGCCCGGCGGACCCCCGGTGACCCCCGATGCTGCCGCCCCGCTCCGCCCCCGGACGGCCGAAGACGGATTGACGCGGCCACCGGGCGGCCACAGCGTGGCAGATGGCGCTCCCTCCGCAGATCCGTCCGGCCCCGCCGGCCGTCCAGGTCCACCCGACCGCGCGGACGGAGCGACCGGCGGGCTGCGAAAGGAACCGGTGCGGACGATGTCGGACGGACGGGCGGCCAAACGCGTCGCGAAGTTCATCAAGCCACTGCGGGTGAAGCCGGGGTCGACGGTGGACCTCACGGAGGACTTCGACCCCCGGTACAAGGCGGGCATGAAGAAGCGCGACGGCGTCGAACTGCTGGGCACCGGAGTGTCGTTGCTGGCCGATTACCAGGCGCGGCTGGCCGCCCAGGACACCTACGGCGTGCTGCTATGCCTCCAGGCGATCGACGCCGGCGGCAAGGACGGGACGATCCGCCACGTCATGAGCGGGGTGAACCCGCAGGGCGTCCGGGTGAGCGGTTTCAAGGTGCCCTCTGCCGAGGAACTCGACCACGACTACCTCTGGCGGTACGCGCAACGGCTCCCGTCGCGCGGCGAGATCGGCATCTTCAACCGCTCGCACTACGAGGAGGTCCTCGTCGTGCGGGTGCATCCGGAGAACCTCGACCGGCAGAAGCTGCCCGAGGAGGCGAAGGGCCCGGACGTCTGGCAGCGCCGCTACCGGGAGATCAACGACTGGGAGCGCTACCTCACCGACAACGGGATCAAGGTGGTGAAGGTCTTCCTGAACCTCTCCAAGGAGGAGCAGCGCCTGCGCTTCCTGAAGCGGATCGACCGGCCGGAGAAGAACTGGAAGTTCTCCGCGGCCGACGTTCGCGAGCGCGAGCACTGGGACGACTACCAGGAGGCGTTCTCCGAGATGCTGTCGGCCACCAGTACGCCGTGGGCGCCCTGGTACGTGGTGCCGGCCGACCGCAAGTGGTTCGCCCGCATCTGCGCGGCCGCGGTGCTCGCGCACACGTTGATCGGGATCGACCCGCAGTACCCCTCGCTCGACGGGCAGGCGCGCGAGGAACTCCTCGCCGCCCGGCGCGGGTTGGAGGCCGAGGCACCCTGACCGGAGCGCCGGACCGAACGGCGCACCGTCGGCGCACCCGACGCGCCCGCGCCCGCGTCCGGCCGACCCGTCCCCGGCCCCGTCCCCGGCCCCGTCCCCCGGACTCCCGGCCCCGTCCCCGGCCCCGGACCGTCCCGATCGTTGAGGAGTGAAGATGGCGGAGCAGCCCGACCGGTCCGGACCGCAGGAGCCGCCGGGGTCGTCCCCGGGATCCCCGGGATCCCCGGGATCCCCGGAGTCCCCGGAGCCCTGGCACACCCGGACGCCGGAGCAGGTCGCCGCGCTGCTGGGAGTCGACCCGGCGGTCGGGCTCAGCGGCGCCCGGGCGGCCGAGCTGCTGGCCGCCCATGGCCCGAACACCCTCCCCGAGGAGAAGCGGAAGCCGGACTGGCTGCGCTTCCTCGACCAGTACCGCAGCTACATGCAGATCATCCTGGTCGCCGCAGCGGTGGTCTCGATGGCCATCGGGGAGTGGACCACGGCGATCCTGCTGCTCGTCCTGACCCTGCTCAACGCCCTGGTGGGCCTGCGCCAGGAGGGCAAGGCCGAGAGCGCGATGAACGCGCTGAAGTCGATGATGGAGGCGACGGCGCGGGTCCGCCGGGACGGGGCCGAGGCCGAGATCCCGGCCGAACAGCTGGTGGTCGGCGACATCGTGCTCGTCACGGCGGGGGACGAGGTCCCGGCCGACGGGCGGATCGTCGTGGCCGGTTCGCTGCAGATCGACGAGTCGGCGCTGACGGGGGAGAGCGTCCCGGCCGCCAAGGACGCGGGCACCCTGACGGACGAGGGGCTCGGCCCGGGGGACCGGACCAACATGGCGTTCATGAACACCCCGGTCACCCACGGCAGCGGACTGCTCGTCGTCATCGCGACGGGTGCCGGGACGGAACTGGGCCGGATCTCCCGGATGCTGTCGGCGACCAGGAAGGAGCAGTCGCCGCTGACCCGTGAGCTCAACACCCTGACGCTGTGGATCGCGGCGGCCGCCGGCCTGACCATGGTGGTGATGTTCGCCCTCGGCCGCAGCCGCGACCAGGCGTGGGACGCGCTGTTCGTCAGCGCGGTCTCGCTGGCGATCGCGGCGATCCCGGAGGCGCTGCCGACGGTCAGCCAGGTGATCCTCTCCGTCGGCAGCCTCAAGCTGGCCGAGCGCAACGCGATCGTCAAGGAGCTGCCGTCGGTCGAGACCCTCGGCTTCACCTCGGCCGTCAACTCCGACAAGACCGGCACCCTGACGATGAACCAGATGACGGTGGTGGAGGTGGTCAGCCCCACCGACCGCTACACCGTCTCCGGCACCGGCTACCGCCTGGACGGGCGGATCCACCACGCGGCGGGATCCTCCCCGGGCATCGAGGACGCCGTACTGCCCTACCTGGTCGCCAACGACGCCGAGCTGGTCGACGGGGCGGTGGTCGGTGACCCGACCGAGGGCGCGCTGCTCGTCCTCGGCCACAAGGCGGGCCTGGACATCGCGGCCACCCGGGAGCGTTTCCCCCGGCTGGCGGTGCTGCCCTTCGACCCCGGCTACAAGCTGATGGCCAGTTTCAACGAGGCGAAGGACGCCGACGGCCGTCCGGTGGTGCGCTGCTTCGTCAAGGGCGCGGCCCCGGCGGTGACGGCGCGCGCCGCCACCGCGCTCGCGGACGGCGCGGGCATCCCGTGGGACGAGGAGCTCGCCGGCCGGGCCCGGGCGCAGAACGAGCGGCTGGGTGCCGAGGGCCTGCGGGTGATGGCCGCCGCCTACCGCGACCTGGACCCGGCGGACTTCGACCCGTCCGGCGACCTGCTCGGGTACGTCACCGAGCTGCGGATGACCAGCCTGGTGGGCATGGTCGACCCGCCGCGCGAGGAGTCGAAGGCCGCGATCGCCGACGCGCAGGCCGCCCACATCCGGGTGCGGATGGTGACGGGGGACGACGTCACGACCGGCGCCGCCATCGCCCGCCAGCTCGGCATCGGCGGCGAGGCGGTGCTCGGCGCCGAGTTCGCTGCGTGGTCGGAGCAGGAGCGGCTGGACCGGATCGACGCCATCGGCGTGGTCGGCCGCGTCGCCCCCGAGCACAAGGTGCTGCTCGCGGCCACGCTCAAGCAGAAGGGCGACGTCGTCGCGATGACGGGCGACGGGGTGAACGACGCCCCGGCCATCAAGGCCGCCGACATCGGCATCGCGATGGGCAGCGGCACCGAGGTGGCGAAGAACGCCAGTCGGATGGTCCTCGCCGACGACAACTTCGCCACCATCGTCTACGCGGTGGAGGAGGGCCGGAAGCTCTACGACAACCTCACCAAGTACATCCGCTTCGTGCTGGTGCTGCTGGTGACCTTCGTGCTGACCTTCCTCGGCGCCGCCGTCCTGAACATCGCGGCCGGCGAGCCGTTCACCCCGCCCCAGGTGCTGTGGATCCACTTCGTCGTCAACGCCCCCTTCGGCTTCGCGCTCGGCTTCGACCGGGCGAGCCCCGGCCTGATGCGGCGCACCCCGCGCCCGCGCGGCGAGTCCGTGCTGACCGGGCCCGTCCTGATCACCGTCGGCCTCGCCGGACTCGCCGTCACCGCCGCGCTGCTCGGGCTGATCGAGCTCGGCGAGCGGCACTACGACAGCCTGCCGATCGGCAACTCGATGGCGTTCACCGCCTTCGCGCTCTGCCTGATCGTGGCGGCCTTCGAATGCCGCAGCGAGCGCGGCTCGGCGCTCGGCGTCAGCACCTTCGACAGCAAGCAGATGAACCGGGCCGCACTCGGCGAACTCGTCCTGGCCGTCCTGGTCACCCAGATGGACGTCTTCCACCGCATCCTCGGCACCACCGACCTCGACGCCCGCCAGTTCGGCTGGGCCCTCCTCGCCGCCGTCACCCTCCTCGTCCTCTGGGAACTCGGCAAACTCCTCGCCCGCACCCTCGCCGGTCCCCACCCCTCACCCGCCGGCTGACGCGCGGCTCCCCGGCCGGCGCCGCGGGAGTCAGTGTTCGGGCTGTTCGGTGTGCCAGGTCAGTTCGACCTCCAGCTCGATCTTGCCGTCCTCCAGTTCGACCTCGATCTCGGTGGAGAGTTCGTCGGGGATCCGCAGGGTCAGCCGTCCCGGTCCAAGCTCCAGCTCGGCCTGGCCGCCGCGTCTGAGCGCGGCCGCGAGGGCCTCCAGCTGACCGGCGGCCTCGGCGCGCGACAGGGTGCGCTTCTGGGTGAACTCAAGATCCTTCACGGGTGCCTCCCGCTCCCAGGAGAATCAGCGGCCTCCCCCCATTCTGGTTCCGATTCCTCCGGTCGGCCCGCCGGGGCGGCGGGACGCGGGCAGGGCGGCGGGGCGGGGACGTGTCCACGGGCTGGGACGGGCGGCGAGTACTTTTCGTGTTCCGCCGGTCGCGCTCGGGAAAGCCGTACACATGCCTTCACGCGCGGAGCTGCGGCGGTCGGTGCGGTGGGTCGGGCGCGGTGTCACGGTGCGCCGGAAGTCGAGGACTTGGTTCCGTTCTACGTCTTCCACGGCAATGTGAAGTATGCAATTGTACATGCCACACTTCACCGCACCGATGGTGTGCCGATCCCCGCGGCCTGCCCTTCGACGGTCCCCACCCATGCCCGGTCGTGACCCCACGACGCCCGGGTACAGCTCGGAGGCCCCCACTTGAGCCCCACCCGCATACCCGGCCTGCCGCAACTGGCAAGGCTGTTGACCCTCGTCCTGGCGCTCTGCACCGTGCTCGCCGTGTTCGCCCCCGGCAGCCACGCCGCCCCGACGGCCACCCCCACGGCCCCGGCCGGCACCGGCACCCTGGCACCGCAGCCCGCCGCCGGAACCTCCCCGTACACCGGGGAGGCCGAACGCGGCACGCCCGTCCCGGCCAGGAACCGGGCACCGTTCAACGCCCCGCTGGACGCGGTGGCTTCCGCCCAGTCCCTCGGCCTGAACACCAGCACCACCGGCCGGGCCCCGTCCGCCGGGACCGCCGCGAAGTCCCTCGGCAGCGCGGCGCCCTCGGCCACCGCGGCCGCCGAAGCCGCCTGCAACGTCTCGGACTTCACCTCCCGCACCGGTGACGCCCTGGTCCAGCAGGTCAAGGCCGCCACCAGCGACTGCGTCAACCAGCTGTTCAACCTCACCGGCAACGACGCCTACTGGGCGTTCCGCGAGGCCCAGATGGTGAGCGTCGCCGACGCGCTGCGCTCCTCGGCGTCGGCCTACCCGGGCGACAACAGCACCTCGGTCGCGCAGTTGGTGCTCTTCCTGCGGGCCGGCTACTTCGTGCAGTGGTACCACGCGTCCGACGTCGGCACCTACGGCACGGCCCTGCAGAACTCGATCCGCGGCGCGCTGGACTCCTTCTTCAACAGCGCCCGTTCGCGCGACCTGACCGCCGCCAACGCCGCGATCCTCGGCGAGACGGTCACCCTGATCGACAGCGCGCAGGAGAACAGCCGCTACCTGCCGGTGATCAAGCGGATCCTGACCGACTACAACCCCGCCATCCACAACGGCGTCAAGGGCATGGCCGGAGCGGTCAACAACGTCTTCAGCGTGCTGTTCCGGGGCCACCAGCTGGCGAGCTTCCCGACCGCCGTCGCCGCCGACCCCTCGCTGCTCGACACCCTCTACAACTTCGCCGCCGTCAACGGCTCCCTCTACGGCACCGACTTCGGCTACCTGCCCTACAACGCGACCCGCGAACTCGGCCGCTTCGTCCAGTACACCGCGCTGCAGCCCAAGGTTCGCCCGCTGCTCAAGGGCCTGGCCCAGCAGAGCTCCCCGAGCGGCCGGACGGCCTACCAGTGGGCCGCCGTCGCCGAGATGGCCACCGAGTACGACGCCGCGAACAGCGCCTACTACGGCACCACCGACGCGGCCGCGCGCCTGCGCTCCGGTCTCCTGGCCACGAACTTCACCTGCTCGTCGAGCATCCGGATCATCGCCCAGCAGGCGACCTCCGACAACCTGAACGCCGCCTGCCGCAGCCTCACCTCGCAGGACGCCTACTTCCACACGGTGGCCAAGGACAACGGCGCGGTCGCGGACGACCGCAACACCACCATCGAGGTCGTCGTCTTCGACAGCCCCTTCGACTACCAGGTGTTCGCCGCCTCCATCTACGGCATCAACACCGACAACGGCGGCATGTACCTGGAGGGCAAGCCCAACGTGGCCGGCAACCAGCCGCGCTTCCTCGCCTACGAGGCGCCCTTCGCCAAGCCCGCGTTCGAGGTGTGGAACCTCAACCACGAGTACACCCACTACCTCGACGGCCGCTTCGACATGTACGGCGACTTCGACTCCGGCGTGACCACCCCCACCATCTGGTGGATCGAGGGCTTCGCCGAGTACGTCTCCTACTCCTACCGCAAGGTCGACTACGACGCGGCGATCACCGCTGCGGGCCTGCACACCTACAAGCTCTCCACCCTCTTCGACACCACCTACGAGAACACCAACACGGAGCGCACCTACCGCTGGGGCTACCTCGCCGTGCGCTACATGCTGGAGCAGCACCGCAACGACGTCGACGCCGTGCTCGCCAAGTACCGCACCGGTGACTGGAACGGCGCCCGCGCCGTCCTCAAGACCACCATCGGCACCCGCTACGACGCCGACTTCGACACCTGGCTCACCGCCTGCGCCGCCGGCGCCTGCGCCAACACCACCCCGCCCGGCAACCGGGCGCCCACCGCGGCCTTCACCGCCTCGGTCAACGGACGCAGCGTCAACCTGACCGACCTGTCCACCGACCCGGACGGCTCGATCGTCGGCCGGACCTGGAGCTTCGGCGACGGCACGAGCTCCACCGCCGCCAACCCCTACAAGAGCTACCAGAGCCCCGGCACCTACACCGTCACCCTGACCGTCGTCGACGACAAGGGCGCCAAGGCCACCACCAGCCGCAGCCTGGTGATCACCGCCGCGAGCGAGTGTGCCAACCCCGACACCCGCGTCCTCGACCGCAACTGCGCGCGCAGCAACGTCTCCGCGACCACCGGGAACTACGCCCACTTCTACCTCTACGTGCCGGCCGGCACGCAGAACATCACCGTCAGCACCAGCGGCGGCACCGGCAACGCCGACCTCTACTACGACTGGGGCAGCTGGGCGACCAAGAACAGCTACGTCACCCGCTCGGCCAAGGCCGGCAACACCGAGAGCCTGACCATCACCAACCCCCCGACCGGTTACGTCTACTTCAGCCTCCTCGCGGAGGAGGGCTTCAACGGGGTGACCGTCACTTCCCGCTACTGACCCTCCTTCCTGGCCCTCGGCCCCCTGACGCCGGCCCCGTGATCCGGGCCGCGCGGGTCCACCCTTTCCCCGGCAGGCGGCCGGGGAACGGGACCCTGGGACACCACCGGCCGCCCGACCCCTTCCCGGGGCCGGGCGGCCGGTGCCGTGCTCCGCCGTGCGGCCGGTGCCGCGTGTCGCCGGGCGCGGGCCGTCAGACGCGGGCGGTGAGGATCGCGACCCGCACGTGCTCGGTGAACGTCTCCTGGTCGGCCGGCAGGCACCGCCGGATGTACTCCGTGAACGCGGGCCGGTCCTCGGGCGCGGGCAACCGGTCGGTGGGCACGGCGGAGCAGACGCCGCCGACGATCTGCTCCAGGGTGAGGTCGTCGGTGTACTCGACGACGGTCTCCCGTACCTCGCCGAAGCCGGCCGCGCCCAAGGCCCGCCGGTACTGGTCGCGGTCCTGGGGCAGGGTGCCGCACGACGTCGCCAGGCGGGTGTCGAAGTGGCGTTCCAGACCGGCGCGGAGACCCGGTGACCAGCTGTTCTCCTGGAGCCAGAGCGGGGTGCCGTTGGCCACGACGGCGATTCCGCCGCCGGGCCGCAGGAGCGGGAGGAGCGCGTCGAACAGCTCCTCGTGCCGCATCCAGTGGATCGCGTTGCCGATCACGGTCATCGCCAGCGAGCTCCGGCCGAGCAGGCTCCGGAGGGCGGGGACGTCGCGGTCGCCGCCGAGTATCCAGGTGGCGTTGCCGATGCCCTGCTCGGCCGCCGCTTCGCCCGCGAGGCGGAGCATGTCCGGTTCCGGATCCATGCCGATGACGGACCGGACCCGGTCGGTCAGGGGAAGGGCGAGCTGGCCGGTGCCGCAGCCGAGGTCCAGGACCACGTCCTCCGTGCCGAGCCCGAACGCCTTCTGCAGTGCGTCGATCGCCTGCGGCGGGTAGCCGCGGCGGTACTTCGCGTAGTAACCGGCAACGTCACCGCTGAACACCCGAGTCATGACCGACACCCTGCCACCCCGGCACGGGGCGGGACGGGCCTCCGGTCCGATGATCGCTGACGGCGGAAATCCCCTGTG
Organism: Kitasatospora purpeofusca; assembly: GCF_036010405.1. Lineage (NCBI taxonomy): Bacteria > Bacillati > Actinomycetota > Actinomycetes > Kitasatosporales > Streptomycetaceae > Kitasatospora > Kitasatospora purpeofusca. The sequence continues at coordinate 9,470,658 of NZ_CP108561.1, forward strand.
CGACGGTCGGACGGGCGCACCGTCGGACGGGCGGGGGAGGGGCGGTAGCGTCGCGGACACCGCCCGCCGGGACCCGGCGGGCCCTGTCCCCGGAGGTTCCCTTGCCGCAGATCCTGGTCGACCACTCGGCCGAACTCGACTTCGACCGTGCCGTTTTCGCCGAGGAGGTGCACCGGGCGATCGTCGAGGTGATCGACACCGCCGTGCCGGACTGCAAGACCGTCTTCCGCCCGGCCGAGCGGTACGTGGTGGGCGACGGGACGACGGGGGAGGCGGTGGTGCTGGTGGAGATCAAGATCCTGGTCGGCCGCAGTGCGGAGCAGCGCGCGGAGCTGACCGCCCGGGTGCTCGCCGTGCTGGAGTCCCACGTCACCGTGCCGGCCGCGATCGGGGTCGAGGTCACCGAACTGGACCGCGCCACCTACCGTTTCGTCCACCACCGGTAGCGGCTCCGGCGCCCCGCCGCTCCGGCCGACGATCGCGGGCCGGGGCGTGCGGGATCCGGTCAGCTCGCGCAGGTGACGATGACCTCCCAGTAGCCGGGGGCGATCACCTCGACCTCCGAGCTGCACTGGGCGTCGGTGAAGCCCGCGGCGTGCGCGGCGGCCCAGGCCCGGTTGGTGGCGGCCGACGGGTTGGGACCGTAGGCCCTGAAGAGCTTGGTCGCGGTGGTCGACGCGTCGGCGGCGGTCCCCGCGGCGCCGAGCAGGGCCGCGGTGGCGAGGGTTACGGCGGCGATGCGGCGAGGAAGCGAACCCATGGCTGTTCTCCACTCTCCTGGATGGACGGTGCGGGAAACGGCACGTGCGCTGTCGTTGCAAGCAGGGACTGTAGCAACCGATGTGACGGTCCGACAGATGTCGGTGGGCCGGGATCGATCGGGGGCGGAGGGGGCCGTCGGCCCGGGGTGCCGGGGTGCGTCGCCCCGTCGAGCGAAATTCATTTCAGTTTATATTCTGGCGCGGCATCAGGGCTCGCCTGCCGGTCGGCAGGGGACTTCGTCGGCACCGGCCGGTCCTGCGGGAGTCGGCCCCTGACCTGCGCGCTCGACCGCGCCTTGTCCGGGGTTTTGCCGATCGGCGGTGTGTCGTTCTCTTGACGCGGGTGACGCGGGTTCATCACTCTTGGCCTCGGCCAGCTGGTGTGGCTGGGATGGAGAATCTCATTCATCTCAGCTCATGCCTCCTCATGGCCTCGACCACGAGTCGTGGAAGGAGGTGTCCGTCATGAAGAAGATCGTCGTCCGCAAGGCCGGCCCGGTCCGCCTGACCAGCACGGCGCGTGCGCTGTACCTGCCGTGGGACTGCATGGTGCAGGTCTGATCCACCCCGAGGGCAGGGGACGGCGGTGCCGGTCGGGCGCATCACGACCGGCACCGCTCACCCCCTCCGCCCATGAGTTCCCTCCGTTCGTCCGCGCCACCCGCCCGTTCCCTCCGCCCGCCCACCTCCCGCAAGGAGGCCCCGTGCACTCCCCGGTGGACAGCAACTCCGACGCCCCGGGCCTCGACCTGGACCGACCGCTGCCCCTGCGCCGGCTCGTCTACCTGGAGGAGGCCGACGAAGTCACCATCGGCAGCCCGGAGACCGACACCTACGCCGTCTTCCCCGCCGACGGCGCGGAACTGGTCCGGATGCTGGCCGACGGCCTCACCCCGCGTGAGGTGGCCGAGCGCTACCGGACCGCGCACGGCGAGAGCGTGGACATCGCCGACCTGATCGAGGTCCTCGCGGAACTCGACCTCTTCCGCCCCGCCGACGCACCGACGGCCGAGACCGCGCCGGTGCGCTGGCAGCGCCTGGGCGGACTGCTGTTCGGTCGGCCGGCGCTGCTCGGCTACGCGCTCGTGACGGTCCTCGCCGCGGTCGAGATGGTCCGGGTGCCCGCCCTGGTCCCGCGGACCGACAACCTGTTCTTCACCACGTCGTACACCCTCGTCGTCCTGCTCCTGTTCTTCGGCCAGGCGCCGCTGCTGGCGCTGCACGAGGCGTTCCACGCACTGGCCGGGCGCCGGCTCGGCCTGCGCTCACGGCTCTCGGTCGGGCACCGCCTGGTGTACCTGGTACTGGAGACCTCGCTCGACGGCCTGGTGAGCGTGCCGCGCCGGAAGCGCTACCTGCCCATCCTGGCAGGCATGCTGGCCGACGTACTGGCGATCGCCGTCCTCACCCTGATCGCCGACGTGACGCGCGGGGGAGCCGCCACCGTCGCCCGGCTCTGCCTCGCGATCGCCTACGCCACGGTGCTGCGGCTGGCCTGGCAGGGCTTCTTCTACCTGCGCACCGACCTCTACGTGCTGCTCAGCACCGCGCTGGGCTGCGTGAACCTGCACGCCGCCGCGGTCGACGTGCTCCGCAGCACCGTCCGGCGGGTCACCGGGCGGCCGCCGGTGGACCTGGAGGCCCACCATCCCGTCGACCGGCGGGTCGCCCGCTGGTACGCCTGGCTGATGGTGGTGGGCTACGCCTTCACCCTGACGATGTTCGCCGGCGTCGTCGTCCCGACGGCGTACCGGCTGCTGCACGACGTGTGGCTGCGGATGACCGGCCAGGGGTCGACGGCCGCCCGGTTGGACTCGATCGTCCTGCTGCTGCTGAGCCTCGGCCAGACCGCCGCCGTCGTGGTCCTCGCCGTCCGGGAGCGCCGCGCTGCCCGGCGCCCCGCCCCCGCCCGGACGGCCTGACCGCCGGACGGCCCGACCACAGGACGTCCTGACCCCGGCCCCCCGCACCTCGTCGGCAGGCGCACCGAGGCACCACCGCGCCGCGTCACCACCCGCCCCACCTCCCCGTCACCGCACGAAAGGCAGCTGTGCCATGGCCGAACACCGCCACCACTGGGTCCGCGCCGCCGGGCGCCCCGCTCGCGCCGCCGCCCGCGCGACGCTCGACCTGCCGCCCGTGCTCGCCGTGGTGAACGCCGACCGCCGCCTGCGGGGGCCCTACACGGCCGTCGGATCGATCCTGCGGGCGACCCTCCCCGACGCGCTGGCGCGCTGCCCCGAAGCCGTCACCGGGCACGACATCGAGATCCTCTCGACCACCCCCGAACTGCGGGACCTGGTGCCCGCCACCCGCGAGACACTCACCTCGCTGGCGGTGCCCAAGGAACGCACCCGCTTCTACTCCGCGCTGCGCACCCTGCGGATCGCCCACGGCCTGGTCGAGTTCCTGGAGGCGTACCTGCGCGCCCTCGGCACGGGCCCGCACACCCTGGTCGTCGAGGACGCGCACCGGGCCGATCCGACCGACGGCGAATTCCTCGCCGTGCTGCTGCGACGGATCGACCCGGCACTGCTGACCGTGGTCGTGACCACCGGCACCGAGCCGCTGGAGCGCCCGGCCGGTCCGGGCCGGGAGACCCTGCCCGACGCGCTCGCCGCCCACTGCGCGGTGCTCGACCCGGTCGACCCGGAGACTGCGGCCTCCCCGGAACCCGCCGCGCCCGGGCGGGCCGGACTCGGCCGCGCCCACATCGCCGCCGACGGCATCGGTGACGACGCCGACGCGCTCGCCGCCTACCTGGCGCTCCCGGCCGACGAACGCGCCCGCCTGCACGACCTGCGGCGCGCCGAGCTGGAGACGGCCGGCGAGTCCTCGCTGCGGCTGGGGGCCATCGCCTGGCACGCGGAGCACGGCAGCGACCCCGCCGGCGTCGGCGCGGACATCCTGCGCCACGCCCTCGACCACTGCATGGACCTCGGCTACTACCACGCCGTGGTGGACCTCGGCGAGCGCGGCCGGCGGCTGGTGACGCACGAGAGCAACCCGAACCACTGGTGGGCCTTCACCACCAAGATGACCACCTCCTTCGCCGCGCTCGGCCTGGCGGAGCGGGCCCTGCCGCTGTACGACGAGGCCCGTGCGCTCAGCGCCTCGCCCGAGGTCCACATGCAGGCCGCGTACGCCACCGCCATGCTGCACACCCGGCACTTCGAGGCCGGGCGCCGCGACCACGGACTGGCCCGCGCCTGGGTCAACCAGGCCATCGCCTTCGCCCGTTGGCACCCGGACCCGAAGGAGCGGGAGGCGCGGATCGTGTTCAACCGCAACGGCCTCGCGCTGATCGAGGTCCACCAGGGGCGCCCGGCCGCGGCGCTGGAGCTGCTGGACGCCTGCATCGCCCGGCTGGACGAGACCCTGGAGCCCGACGAGCACGCGCTGCACCGCTCAGTGCTGCTCTACAACCGGGCCCAGGTGCACGCGGCACTCGGCCACCACGCCGAGGCCGTCGCCGACTACACGGCGGTGATCGAGTGCGACCCCAACTACGCCGAGTACCACTTCGACCGGGGCATGCTCTGGCGCGACCTCGGTGAGCCGGAGCGGGCCCTGGCCGACTACGAGCACGCCATCCGGCTCTCCCCGCCCTTCCCCGAGGCCTACTTCAACCGGGCGGACGTCCTGGCCGAGCTGGGCGACACCGAGGCCGCGGCGGCGGACTTCGGGTATGTGCTCCAGCTCGACCCGGAGTTCGACGAGGCCCGGATCAACCGGGCCTCCCTGCTGCTGGAAGCGGGATCCCACGACCTCGCCCGGGCGGACATCGCCGCCGGGCTGGAGCGGAACCCGAAGCACGCCCGACTCCTCTGCCTCAAGGGGCAGTTGCTGGCTGTGGAGGAGGACCTCGCGGCGGCGGCCGGGGCCTACGCGGAGGCCGTCGACGTCGACCCGGAGTCCGCCGAGGCCTGGGCACTGCTCGGCGAACTCCGCTACCAGGAGGGCGACCTGGACGGCGCGGGCAGCCACCTGGCGCGGGCGGTCGAGCTGTCCGCGGAGCCGGGCATCCGGTTCAACCTGGCCGTGGTCCACCACGACGCCGGCCGGTACGGCGAGGCCGTCCGGCTGTTGGACGAGGTGGTGGACGCGACCGAGGACGTGGACGCGCGCCTCCAGCGGGCCCGTTGTCTGCTCGGGCTGGACCGTCCGGAGGCGGCCAAGGCCGATCTGCTCGCCTGCCTGGAGGCGGATGCCGGGGCGGCGGAACAGGTGTACGGGCTGATGCCCGAGCTGGCCCGGGGCTGAACCGGCCCTCCCCCGTACCTGTTGGCCCTCGTGCCCGCCGCCCCGCCCCCGTCGCTGCCCGCCGCGGGGGCGGGGCGGCCTCAGTGAGCCGCCGCGACCCCGGCCAGCTCCGCCCGCACCCGGCGCCGGACATGGGCCATCACCGGTGAACGGCGATAGGCGCCGGCCACCTCGACCAGCCACGCCGCCTCCTCACGCAGACCGGCCGTGAGCGGGTGCGGCACCCACCCCTCGGCGGGGCCGACGGGGAAGCGGTGCCCGGCGCGGGCCGCCTCCAGGGCGGCGGCGACGGCGGCGGCCTCGACCACGATCGCGAACTCCTCCGTCCCGGTCGGGCGGACCACCTCACCCACCCAGAACGGCACCCGGGGGTGCAGATGCGGGCGCAGGGACAGCTGGCCGTCGCGGATCTCGATGATCCGGCGGAACAGCGCGAACCGGACGCCCCCGCGCCGACCGCCCCCGGGCCCGAACCACGGCTCGGGCGTCACGAGTTCGATCTCCGGACGCTCCGCCCGCAGCGCCGACCAGAGGGGGCCGAGCCGGTGGAGGTCGGCCCAGTCACGGACCGGTCCGCCCCCCTCACCCATGCCGCACCGTTCCGCGCGCCCGCGTTCCGCCGCGTCCGGCCCCCAGCCGGAGGACGCCCTCGGCCAACTGCCCGACCACCGAGGACCGTTGGCGCCGCAGCACCCGGTGCAGGGTCAGCGAGGCGACGAGCTCCGCCTCCTGCTCCTGCCGCTGCGTGTACGCCGACCGTCCGAGCACCCGGCGGACCAACTCGCCCGACAGCCGGGGCGTCAGCGCCTCCCGGACGCTCTCGCCGAGCCCGGCGCCGTCGCCGGTGTGCCGGCAGAGGAGGTGGCCGATCTCGTGCAGCACGATGTGCTGTTGGTGCAGCGCGGTGGTGTCGACGGCGTAGCCGATGTAGTCCGCGCGGTCGGTACTGATCAGCACACCGCAGGGCGAGTGCGCGGGGCCGGAGAGCGGGACCAGTTCGATGGGTCTGCCCCGCAGCCGGGCGAGCGAGTCCGTCAGCGCCCGGATGTCGAAGGGCTCCGGGAGCGGTATCGAGTCCGCGACGCCGCGACATCGAAGCCAGAGCCCCCGCTCGACCCCACCCGGATGCCCCATGTCCGTACCCCCGATGCTCCACCGCCCGATTCGGGAGGCGATCCTACGGACGGGGGCGCCCCGGGAGAACCGCTTCGACAGCGATTGCCGCTACCTGCCGCCGGTCCCACTGCCGGACCCGCCACCGGACCCGCCGTCGGGCCTTCCGGCGGCCTCGCGGCGGGCGATCGCCTCGATCATGTCGCTGATCGTGCCGAGCCCCTCGGGCGACAGGGCCACCGCGCGCAGCGCCACGTCCCGCACCCCGGCGTCCCGCAGCGCGCCGAGCAGCGCCAGCTCCTCGGTGATCCGGACGCTCTGCCGGTCGTCGAAGAAGTACGCGGGGGGCACCTGGAAGAACTGTGCCAGCGCCTCCAGATGACGCTTCGTCGGATTGTCCCGGCGGCCGGTGCGGAGCTGCCACAGGTACGTCGCCGAGAACGTCTCGCCGGTGGCCTCGCGGCAGGCCCGGGCGACCTCTTCATGGGTGTACGGCTCACGGTCGGGACGGCGGACCACCTCGAACAACCGGTCCAGCTTCGCCGCGAGCGTGGACGCACCGGAGTCTGCTTCGGGCACGGCGCACCTCTTCCCTCACCCCGCGGACACGCCCCGTGCGTGTGCGGATCCACCACTCGCGACCGGTCACCCATTCTAGAGGCCGCCGTCAAACCCCCGTCCGAGACCGGGAAATACTCGGTCCGGCCGAAACGGCCGCCTACCAGTCCAGCGGCTTCCCGTCCCGGAAGAACCCGCCGGTGGGACCGGAGTCGGGCAGGGTCGCGGCCCAGAGGACACCGGCGGCGCCCCGGTCGACGGGCGCGCCGCCGGGGCCGCCCATGTCGGTGGCGATCCAGCCGGGGCAGACGGCGTTGACCAGGATCCGGTCACCGCGCAACTCGTCCGCGAGCTTGCGGGTCAGGGCGTTGAGGGCGGCCTTCGAGACCCCGTAGGCCGGCGTCCCGCCCGCCATGCGGGTCAGCGACCCGGACTCGCTGGACACGTTGACCAGGCGGGGGTGCGCCGACCGGCGCAGCAGCGGGAGGAACGCCTGCGCGGTGCGCCAGGCGCCGAACAGGTTGGTCTCCAGGGTGCGGGCGACCTCGTCGAGGTCGACGTCGGTGGCGCGTCGCCCGGTGTCGTAGTTGACGGCGGCGTTGTTGACGAGGACGTCGAGGCGGCCGAACCGCGCGTCGACCTCACGGGCCAGCGCGTCGACGCCCTCGGCGTCGGTGACGTCCAGCCGGTACGGCAGCAGGGTGCCGGGGGCGTCGGGCGCCAGCTCGGCCGCGGCCTGTTCGGCGTCGGCGGCCCGGCGGGCGCACAGCAGGACGGTGTGGCCGAGCGCGGCGAGCTGACGCGCGGTCTCCCGGCCGATTCCCCGGTTGGCGCCCGTGACCAGCGATACCGGCGCGGTGGTGCTCATGCTTGCTCCTCGGCAGGACGGTCGGACCGGAGGCACGACGTCCGTCCCCCGGCGGCCACCGCAGTGTTCCACGCCGGGTGGACGGAAGCGGCACTGCCCCGGCGGCTCTGGCGTGATCTTGGCGACCCCGGGCGTTCACGCCACTCGTGCGGCCCGGACCAGGGCCGGAGGATGGGCCGGAGCCCACCCCGAGCAGCTGGAACACGAGGTCACCCGGTGTCCGTCGCCGCCCCCGCCATCCCCGTCACCCCCGCCGTGCCCGCTGCGATCCGCCCGGCCGCGCCCGCCGACCTGCCGGCGATCGCGCGGCTGTGCGCGGTCCACGCCGCCTTCGAGGGCGCCGCGCCGGTGCCCGCCGACCTCGCCTCCCGGCTGGAGCGGGCGCTGTTCGGGCCGAACCCGAGGGCCTGGTGCCTGGTGGCCGACCGGGGCGGCGAGCTGCTCGGCTACGCCTCCTGGTCCCGGGAGTTCTCCACCTGGCAGGGCGCCGACCACGTCCACCTGGACTGCCTGTTCGTCGCCGAGCCGCACCGGGGCGAGGGCTGGGGACGCGCCCTGCTCGACGCGGTGAAGGACGCGGCCGAGGCCCAGGGCGCCGCCGAGGTGCAGTGGCAGACCCCCGACTGGAACACCGACGCCATCCGCTTCTACCACCGCGCGGGCGCGCTGGGGCGGCCCAAGGTCAGGTTCTCGCTCCCGCTCTGACCGCGGACAGGACCGGCCCGGTTCAGCGGTACCAGGCGCGGATCGCGGTGGCGGTCTCGCGGACGTCGGCCCGGCCGTCGCGGATCCGCGCGGCGAGCTCGACGGCCGCCTTGGGCTCGGCGGTCACGATGACCCCGGAGGCACTGAGGTAGGACGCGGCGACGACGGCCGCGAAGTGCTCGTTGGCGAACTCCAGCGCCGGGACGCGGATGAGCTGGTGCATGAGGGCGGCCGCGCGCTGGTGCACACCGCCGTAGACCGCCACGTCCATCACCTCGTCGACATGGCGGGCCACCGCTGCGGCGAGGGTGCCGTAGTCCGTGACATCGGGATCGGCACGCAGGAACTGCTGGGCGACCTCCAGCAGCCAGGTGCGGTCGACGCGCAGGATCACGCCGCGTCCGCCGTCCCGGACCGGTGCCCGGCCCCGCCCTGCGGGTAGGGGCCGAACTCGGCCTCGAACGCCGGTGCCCAGACCTGGGAGAAGTGCGCGGCGGCGGTCAGGAACCGCTCGCGCCGCTCGTCGGCCTCCTCGGCCAGGACCTTGCGGGCGTAGTCCGGCAGGCTCATCCCGGCCGCCTCCGCCCGCTGCTCCAGGGCCTCGTGGGTTTCCTCGTCGATACGCAGGTTCAGTTGCTTCACGCGTGGCAGCGTAGCGGTGGGTACACCTCGCTACAAGACGAGCGCGCCGGGGCGGCCGCCCCAGGCACCGCACGCCCCGGAGACGCAGGATCGCCCCGGCCGGGACGGCCGGGGCGATCGGAGCCGAAGGGCTCAGGGGCTGCAGGAGAGGGGGGTCAGACGGCGACCCGCTCGGGCCGCTCCTCCGCCACCGCGTCGGCGGACCGGTCCGCGTCGGCGGGCGCGTTCTCCCGGGGGACGGGAAGCACGGCCATGATCACGCCGGAGACCACGATGGTCGCCGCCCAGGCGAGCCCGTACCGGCCGACGGGGGTGTCGGACAGCGGACCGGCGAACCAGTCGCACTTGGTGAAGGCCAGGCCGACCAGCAGCGCGAGCACCCACGACACCATCGCCTGCCAGCAGAAGCCGCCGACGTACCAGTACCGGCTGCTCCGGCCGGTGTCCATCAGCGCGGCGGCGTCGTAGCGGACCGCGCGCGAGCGGCGGCGGAACATGTCCACCGCGTAGACGCCGATCCAGGCCGAGAAGGAGACGGCGAGCAGGATCAGGAAGGTGATGAACGAGCCCAGGAAGCTCGTGGCGACCAGCATCAGCAGCAGTCCGCCGACCAGCGAGATCACGGCGTTGATGCTGACGGCCATGGCGCGCGGCAGCTTGACGCCCATGGTCTGGGCGGTGAAGCCGGCCGAGTACATGGAGAGGCTGTTGATCAGCAGCATGCCCACGATCGCGGTGAGCAGGTACGGCACGGCCAGCCAGGTGGGCAGCAGGTCGCCGAGGAAGGAGACCGGGTCCGCGGCCTCTGCCAGGCCGGGGGAGGCCACGGCCATCACGGCGCCCATCAGCACCATCGGCACCATCACCAGGCCGGCGCCGGAGACCGTCACGCCGACGATCTTCCGGCCGGATGCGGAGTGCGGCAGGTAGCGGGCGAAGTCGGGGCCGGTGGGGACCCAGCTGATGCCGCCGGCGGCGATGGTCCCGATGCCGGCGACCATCATCGCGGTGGTGCCCGCGGGCTTGGCGAAGACCTCGCTCCAGTCCATGGTCGCGACGAGGTAGCCGAGCACCAGGACGCTGAAGACGCCGAAGAGGTAGGTCGACCAGGTGTTGCAGACGTTCAGCGCCTTCCGGCCCAGGCCGGAGACCAGGAAGGTGCAGGCGACGAAGACGAAGAGCGTGACGACGATCAGCGCGGTGTTGCTCCGGACGCCGAACAGCAGGTCGAGGACGGTCAGGACGGCGTAGGCGCCGGTGACGGCGTTGATCGTCTCCCAGCCGAACCGGGCGATCCAGAGGATCGCGCCGGGGAAGAGGTTGCCCCGCACGCCGAAGGTGGCCCGGGAGAGCGTGGCGCCCGGGGCCCCGCCCCACTTCCCGGAGACCGAGAGCAGCCCGACCATGCCGAAGGAGGCGAGCGCCGCGCACGCGGCGACGATCAGGACCTGCCAGAAGTTCAGCTGGTTGAACACCACCAGGGCCGCGCCCATGGTGAGCAGCAGGACGCTGATGTTCGCCGCGACCCAGGTCGGGAAGAGCTCGCGGACTCTGCCCCGGCGCTCGTGGTCCGGGACGGGTTCGATACCGCGGGTCTCCATCGCGCCGTCGGTGTCGGCGGTGGACGGGTTGTCCATGAGGGTGGCTCCGTGCGTGTGAAGCGGGAGATTAATCGGTCAAAGTCGAACATTTATGGAAGTCTTCGCGCGTAGCACGAAGGTTGGGTCATCCTACTTTGTCCGCTTCGGCCTGGAACGCGGTCCCACCCCCGGCCCCACCCCCGGCCCTGGCTCCAAACCGGCCCCCGCCCTCGGCTCTGCTCCCGGCTCCGGTCCCGACTCCTGCACCGCCCGGAATCGCCGTCGACGGATCCCGGGTCGGCTCATATGATCTTGATCATGGCAACGCGACTTGTACAGATCAACATGAAGGCCCAGGACGACAGCGCCCTGGGCCGGTTCTGGGCCGAGGTGCTCGGCTGGGGCATCGACAGCGAGGGCCCCGGGGTGACCAACCTCGAACCGGTGGGGCTGCCCTACCCGGACCCGTCGGCGATCTTCATCGACCTCGTGGCCCGCCCGGAGCCCAAGACCGGGAAGAACCGGGTGCACCTCGATCTGGCCACCACCTCGGCCGCCCACCAGGCCGAGCTGGTCGCACGCCTGAAGGACCTCGGCGCGACGCTCGCCGACATCGGCCAGGGCGACGTCCCCTGGACGGTCATGGCGGACCCGGAGGGCAACGAGTTCTGCGTCCTGGAGCCCCGCCCGGTCTACGGGGACACCGGGCCGGTCGCGGCGGTGGTGGTCGACTGCGCCGACCCGCGGGAGATGGCCCGCTTCTGGGGCGAGGCGACGGACTGGACGGTGCACGAGGTCGCCGACGACCACGCGAGCCTGCGCTCCGCCCAGGGCGTCGGCCCGTACCTGGAGTTCGTCCGTACCCCCGACACCAAGACCGGGTGGAACCGCGTCCACCTCGACATCCGCCCCTACCCGGGTGGCGACGTGCAGGTGGAGGCGGCCCGGCTGCGCGCCCTGGGAGCCACCGATCCCGGGTTCGACCGGTCCGCGATCTCGTGGACGGTCCTGGCCGACCCGGAGGGCAACGAGTTCTGCCTCCTCAGCCCCAAGTGAGACCCGGGCGCCGCCCGACGGCCCCCGGCGTCCCTCAGTGCCCGGGGGCGCCCGTCGGCGGGGCGTCCAGGACCCGGAAGGACAGCCCGGCCGAGGTGAGCCGGTCGATCAGCGGACGTCCCATCGCCACTGCGGTGGTCAGCTGCCCGGCCGTGGGCGGCAGGTCGTCGTAGGCGAGGCAGAGCGCGGACTCGGCCAGCATGACCGAGGTCTCCTGGTAGCCGGGATCGCCCCCGGACACCTCGGTGACCAGCGGCCGGCCGGCGTCCGTCCGGGCCACGAACCGCACGGTGAACCAGGATCCGGCCCGCTGCCGCTCGCCCGGTCCCTCGCCGGGCCCGCGCAGCCGCTCCAGCGCGCGGCGCAGCGGCCGCAGCTGGGCGGCGAGGGCGATCGCGGTGACGGCGACGACGCCGCCGACCGCGATCGGCAGCCGCCGCACCGCGGCGTAGTGGGTGTAGCCGAAGTCCGGGCCGTAGGCGTCGAGGGCGGCGGCCGAGCGCCCCACCACCTGCGGGTCGATGGTGGGGAGCGGCAGTGCCCAGGCCCGGGCCGTCCGGGACCGGTGCGGGCGGCCGGCCGGTGTGCGGATTCGCCGCCCCTCGGGCCGGGGATCGGCCGCGCGGCGCTCCCGGGCGGCCCGGGCCATCGCGCGCGGCCTGGAGAAGGCGGTCATCGCCGAGGCCAGCGTGCCGCCGGAAACGGTGCCGGCGACGCGGACGAAGCCCTCGACCGAGATCCGCTCCGGCGCCGCGCCGCGGCGCAGCAGCTCCTCGACGGTGAACAGCACGCCGAGGTCGTGCGGCACCGAGTCGAAGCCGCAGGCGTGCACCAGCCGCGCCCCGGTGGCCACCGCCCGCTCGTGGTGGCGCAGGTACATCCGGTCGACGAACTCCGGCTCGCCGGTGAGGTCCACGTAGTCGGTCCCGCTGTCCGCGCAGGCGGCCACCAGCGGCTCGCCGAGGCGCAGGTAGGGGCCGACCGCGGACACCACCACCCGGGCCGAGGCGGCCACCTCCCGCAGGGCCTCGCGGTCCCCGGCGTCGGCGACCAGCAGCGGCAGTTCGGCGCAGCGCGGATCGATCGCGGCCAGCGCGGTGCGGACGGCGGCGAGCCGGTCCGCGTCCCGGCCGGCGAGCGCCCAGCGGCAGCCCTCGGGCGCGTTCCGCGCCAGGTACTCGGCGGTGAGCCGGCCGGTGAACCCGGTGGCGCCGAACAGGACGAGGTCGTACGGGCGCACTGCGGCCATCAACAGTCCCTACTCGTGGGTAATCGCCCGCGCCACGCTAGGAGCCCGCCGCTGCACTGTCAACGACGCGGCCCCGCGCGGCACGCGTCCGCTGCCGCGGTCCCACGGGGGCCGCGTCCCTCCGGGCTCGGCCGATCGGCCGTCACGCCCCTGCGCCCGCACCGGTCGGACGACCGTCCTCCACCGCCGTCACCCGGATGCGCGGGTGTCCGAGGGTGTGGGCGGGGAGCGGAACGGGAAGGTGAGAGCGCGCGCCCGACGACAGGAAACCAGCGATCGGAGCCGACCGTGAATCCAGCGCCCGTCCGCAGCCGCAGGGGGACGAACCACGCGATCGTGCTCGGTGCGGGCATCAGTGGCCTGTGCGCCGCCCGGGCCCTGTCCGGGGCCTTCGAGCGGGTCACCGTCGTCGAACGGGACACCTTCCCGGCCGTCCCCGGGGTCCGGCGCGGAGTGCCGCAGGGGGCGCACGTCCACTCGCTCACTCCTGGTGGCGCACAGGTCCTGGAGGAGTCCTTCCCGGGCTTCGTCGAGGAGCTGGCCGCCGAGGGCGGCACGCTCGCCGGCGCCCTGGACGAGCTCGACATCGTGTTCTTCGGCTCGCGGCTGCGGCAGGTGCCCCTCGGCCGGGTGCTCCAGGTGAGCCGCCCCTTCCTGGAGGACCGGCTGCGCGCCAGGGTCCGGGCCCTGGCGAACGTCGAGCTGCGCACCGGACTCGAAGCCACCGCTCCCGTCGCCACCGGCTCCTCCGGCGTGACCGGAGTCCGGCTCGCCCGCCCCGGGGAGGCCGACTCCGTCGAGACCGTCGACGCGGACCTCGTCGTGGACGCGACGGGGCGCGCCGGAAGGGGCGCCGCCTGGCACCGGTCGCTGGGCTACGAGGAGCCCGCGACCCAGCGTCTCCACGTCGGCGTGGCCTACGCCAGCCGCCGCTACCGGGTGGCACCGGGCGCGCTGGGCGTGGCCAAGGGCGTCCTGATCGGCGCGACCCGGACCCGCCCCCGCGGCGCGGTCCTCACCCAGCAGGAGAACGACGCCTGGGTGCTCTCCCTCTACGGATTCGGCAAGGACCACCACCCGCCGGGCACGCCGGAGGAGTTCCTCGGCTTCGCCGAGGGCCTGCTCGCCGCCGACACCCGGGCCGCGCTCCGCGCCGCCGAACCGATCTCCGGAGTCTCCTCGTTCCGCTACCCGGCCTCGGTCCGCCGGGACTTCCACCGGCTGCGCCGGCTTCCCGAGGGACTGGTCTGCGTCGGGGACGCGGTGTGCAGTCTCAACCCGATCTACGGGGCGGGCATGACCGTCGCCGCCCTGGAGGCGAAGGCCCTGCGGAGCTGCCTCGACGACGGCGGCGTCGACGGCCTTCCACGGCGCTTCTACCGCGAGGCCGCCCGCGCCGTGCGGCTCCCGTGGCTGTTCTCGACCATGGCCGACCGGTCCATGCCGCAGGTCCCTGGCACCCACCCCGTCCTGGCCGGCCTGCTGGCGCACGCCTTCCGCGCGACCATGCGCGCCGCGGCCGACGACGCCCGGGTCGCCGCCGCGGTCTGGAACGCCGTCAGCCTCACCGGCTCCCCGGCGGAGCTGGCGCGGCCGAGGGTGCTGGCCTCCGTGCTCCGCCACTGGTCACCGCCCTGCACCAGCACCGTCGGCGCCCTTCCCGGAAAGGACTGATCCCCGTGCCGGAGTTCGACCTGCCGGAGTTCGACGAGAGCGAGCGGAAGGCGTTCGTGGAACGCTGGGTGACCATGTGGGAGTCCCCGACGGCTCCCGCCGACGCCATGGCGTACTACACCGAGGACGCCGTCATCGAGGACAAGTCGTTCGGCCACACCTACCGGGGCCACCAGGAGCTGCACGAGTACTTCGCCCGGGCCGGCGCGCTGTTCTCCGGCATCCGGTCCGTCAGCGCGGGCGTGCTGGTCGGACGGTCGCACGCGGTGGCGCACGTCCAGTACGGCGCGACGATCCGGGAGCCGTTCCTCTGCCTCCCGGAGTCCAGCCGGGGGAAGAGCTTCTCGCTGTACGTGATGAGCCAGCTCGAATTCGCCGAGGACGGACGGATCGTCAGGTCGGTGGACGCGTACGACCGCACCGCGGTGCTCCAGCAGCTCGGCGTCCTCCCCGCCGGCGTCCTTCCCCCGGCCGAGGTTCGCACCCCCTTCTCCGGCACCGCGCCCTCCGCCTGAGCGTTCAGCGTCAGGCCATTGCAATGGTTGGACCATTGCCGTTGCATTAAATTCAGGCCCGTTGCAATGATCATGGCGCCATTGACCTGCGGAAATGCTCGATCTGTGCCGCATGTGCGTTGTGAAAGTCGGAAAAGCAACCTAGCTTCTGCGTTGTCAGATCGCGGGCGGCGGCCGCCGGGCACGGGGGTGCGGCGGCCCCGCGCGTGCTCCGGAAGAACTTTTTCCGCCGGGACCGATGAGTTCCGCCCCGCCGGCCGGTCTGACCGTATGAAAGCAAGCAACCCCCAAGACACAGGGAGATCCTGATGCGCAAGCTCACCGCAGGTCTGTTCGTCGCCGCCGACGGTGTGGTGGAGAGCCCGGAGCAGTGGCACTTCCCCTACTTCGACGCGGAGATGGGCGCGGCGGTCGGTGCCCGGCTGGCGGAGGCGGACACCGTCCTGCTCGGCCGCGCCACCTACGACACCTTCGCCGAGGTGTGGCCGCACCGCGAGGGCGCGGGCGGCGAGGAGGGCGGGATGGCGAAGGCGCTCGGGGACGCGCGCAAGATCGTCGTCTCCCGCTCGGAGCTGGAGCTGACCTGGCGCAACTCCGAGCAGCTGAAGGGCGAGCTGGTCGAGGGCGTCACCGCGCTGAAGCAGGAGGACGGCGGCCCGATCGGGATGTCCGGCTCGGTCTCGGTGGTGCGGGCGCTGCTGGCCGCCGGGCTGATCGACGAGCTGCACCTGCTCGTCCACCCGATCGCGGTCGGGCGCGGCATCCGGCTGTTCGAGGAGGGCGTCGACCCGATCCGGCTGAAGCTCCTGAGCAGCACGGCCTTCGCCAGCGGTGTCCTGAACACCGTCTACGGCCCGGCGGACCAGTAGCGGACACGGTCCGTCCGACAGTGCTATCAGCCGCTCACCATAGATATGCATAAAGCGATCCGTATTCACCCTAATAGGGAGTGGCGCTGTTCGATTGTCGAGGTGAATGATTCAAGTCGCCCGGCCTGCGCAATCCCGCACGGGATTGCGCAGGAGTCCCACCAGGGCACTTCTCCGTGCGTATGAAGATCGGAGGAGCGGGCGCCCATCGGACAGTGGAGATGGCTGATCGTGATCGACTACTTCAACGGCATGCCGGCCGACGTCATCGAGGCGACGGACGGCTGGCAGAAGGCCCGGGCCAGCCAGGGCACGGGCGCCTGCGTGGAGCTGCGGAAACTGAACGATGGCCAGGTGGCCCTGCGCAACAGCCGCTTCCCGAGCGGTCCGGCCCTGGTGCTCACCGCGCCCGAGATCGCGGCACTCCTGAGCGGTGTGAAGAACGGCGAATTCGACCGTCTGGCGGTTTGAGTTCGTAGTACCGGCACCCGGGTCCAGCGGTCCGGCGTGACGACGGTGCCCCCCTTGTGTGAAGCTGAACCCGACCATTCGGGGTGAGTTTCGCGATTGTGCCCAAGGGGGGCCCTTTGGCCATGGAGGACCGTGCAGTCCCGTTCGGGCGTCCCGCGCCCGACCCGCCGGGATCCTGGGGCGTTCCCGCCCTGCTCCTGGGCGCGGAGCTGAAGATCGAACGCGGCACCCTGACCCAGCGGCAGGTACTGGCGCGGACCAGGGTCAAGGTCTCCACGTCGGTCTACAGCCGGATCGAGAACGGCGAGATGCGGATCGACAAGCCGGCCGTGGTCGACGTCCTCCTGGACGCCCTCGGCGTGCGGTCCGGGCCCCGGCGCGCACAGCTGCTGCAACTCGCCCACGACGCCTCGGCGGAGGGGTGGGCCAACACGGTGCGGACCCGCTCCCGCATCGCCTACCGCGAGGCCGTGCCGGACTCGATGCTGCGGCTCACCAGCCTGGAGGAGTGGGCCGCGCGGCAGATCATCATCGACACCAATGTCATCCCCGGAGTGCTCCAGACCCCCCGGTACCGCGAGGTGGTGACGGGCCGGACCCTGCTCGCCAGCCAGCGGAGGCTCGCGGACCGGATCATCGAGGTCCGGGGTCTGCGCGCCGAGCGTTTCGCGAGCAGGCTCCCGAGGTCGACCTTCTTCGTCCAGCGCAGCGCCCTGTACGCCGACTTCGGCGAACCCCGGATGATGGTCGAGCAGCTGTCGGTGCTGCTGCGGCACGTGGACGAGGAGCGTTCGCCGGTCGCGCTCAGGGTGATCGCGGCGGACAACCCCCTCGCGCTCCAGGTGACCTCGCTGATCCGGCTCAGCTTCGAGCGGGGCTCGTTCGCCGCGCCGGACGTCATCTACACCGAGGCCGGGGGGCGGGGCGAGTTCCACCGCGGTCCGATCGCCGGTGAGGAGGCCGACAGCGACTACCTCGACTACCAGGACCTCAGCGACAGCGTCATCCGCCAGGCTCCCGGACCGGTGCCGAGCCGTGAACTGCTCGTCGAGGCGCTCGACCGGCACCGCGCCCGCCTCTGACATCGTGACTTCCTCCGACGCCGTGACCGCCACCCCCGGCCCCGCCGGGGGTGGCGTCCCTCAGTGGACGGTGGCCAGGCCCCCGAATTCGATCCACTCCTGCGTGGCCTGGCGCCGGACCAGTTCGGTGTCGGGCCGCCAGTCCGTGACGTCGAGCAGGCCGACCTCCTCCTCGATCCGCAGGCGGGGGACGGTGAAGAGCTCGGCCACCTCCGCCTCGGTCCGCACCCGGCCCCAGCGGCCGCCGGTCTGCTCCCGCATCAGCTCGGTGACCGCGTCCCGGATCCTGGGGTCCTCGCTGACGAGCTGGCAGAGCACCACGACGCTGCCGGGGGCGAGCAGCCGCACGGTGTCCTCGACCATCCGGCGCGGGTTCCCCCGGTCGTCGTCGGGCACGCAGTGCAGCACGGACACGAACAGCGCGGCCACCGGCCGGCGGAAGTCGATGATCCGTGCCGCGTCGGCCGCGATGGCCGAGGTGTCCCGCATGTCCGAGGGCAGGATGTGCACGTTCCGGTTCTCCTCCAGGAACGCGCGTCCGTAGCCGAGGACCAGCGGGTCGTTGTCGATGTAGACGACCTTGCTGTCCGGATCCACGCTCTGGGCGACCTGGTGCACATTGTTCTGGGTGGGCAGGCCCGAGCCGTGGTCGAGGAACTGCCTGATCCCGTAGCGCCGGGCGATGTGCCGCACCACCCGTTCCAGGAAGGCCCGGTTGTTGAGCGCAAGTTCCCGGGTGCTGGGGGCGGTCACCAGCAGCTGGTCGCAGGCCTCGCGGTCGCACGGGTAGTTGTAGTGCCCGCCCAGGAGGTAGTCGTACATCCGCGCCGCACTGGGCGTGTCCGCGTCAACATAATGATCCTGCGATCCGGCCCTCGCGTCGTTCACGGTGCTCCCTTGTGTGCGCCGAAGTCCTTCGTCGACAAGCCATTGTGACGAGACGTCATCCTAGGTCGGCCCGATCGCCGTTGAAACAACCCGGGTGGGTGAACTGTGGCGGGGCATGGCGAATCCGTGGCGCACCGGCGTCCGCGGGGGAGCGGTCGGGTGCGTCACGGTGGGACCGGCGTGTCCGGGCGGACCCGGGTGTCAGGCGCCCCCGTTCCGGCCGCCGGGGTCGAGTTCGGCCAGGATCCGGCGGGCGGCCCGGAGCTGGACCTGCAACTCGGGTTCGCCCAGGCCCATCAGGGCCGCGGCGGCCTTGGGGGTCATGCCCAGGCGCTCGTGCAGGAGCGCCGCGTCGGCCGGCCGGTCGGGCAGCGTGCGGTGCAGGTCGTCCGCCGGGGCGTCGGCGGCCTCGCCGCGTGCCGTGGTGACGCTCTCCCGCAGTACGTCCCAGGTGAGGGCGGCGGGATCCCCGCGGAGCGCCGCGCTCCAGTTCAGTTCGGCCCGGCGCAGGACCTGCGCGACGACCGTCGTCGCCAGCGAACGGTCGCCCAGGCGGGCGCGGGCGTAGCGCTCGTAGCCGTGGCGGTGGAGCTGGACGAAGGCCGCGTAGCCGACCGGGCCGGTCGCGGGCCTGTGCGGACTGGGCACCACGCCTCCGATCGGGGACGGGTCGCAGGTGTGCGGGGGCGGTCGAGCGGCTCGGAAGGTGCGCGTGGTGCGCGGGGCGCGCGCCGGGGCCGGAGTTCCGGGCCGGGGGCGCGCGTGGACCGGCCTCCACCAGGAGGGGGCCGGGCGCGGTCCGCTCAGCGGTGGCGGGTCCGGCGGGCCGGACGCGGCCCGGTCCGGGCGGAGCGACCCGCTCCCAGCAGGCCCGGGATCACCGCGAGGCGTCCCCGCCCGCCCGCGCCGTCGGCGTACGCCGCCCGGTCGGCCGCGAACAGGACCAGCGGCCGGTCGAGTTGGGCCCGTCCGGGGTGGCGCGCAGGCTGCGAAATCCCGTGGGCGCGCTGCCGCCCCTGCTAGCGTGGGAGATCACCGGGGGCAGGTCCGCCCGTCCCCGGAAGGGTCGGTCATGCACAGGTGTGCCTCATCTTCTGTGATCGGCCCGTGCGCCCCACTCGGTGTCCTACCACTGGGTGGGGCAACCCCATTACGGGAAAAGGCCGTTGAGCAGAACCGTACCTCCCTGGTGAGCGGGTTCCGGCCGTTCCGGACCGTGCGGGATCCCCCGGTCGGATCCGGTCGCGACCCGGTCGGATCCGGGCCGACACAGGTGCCGACCGCGCCCTCCCGGCCAGGTGCGATCGCCCGCCGTTCGATGCGCGGACGACAGCTGCCCCGGCAGCGCCCCACCCAGGCAGCGGTCCACCGCGCCCCGCCGCTCCGGCGGCCCCGCCCCGGGCACCGGTGGGCAGGGCCGCTCCGGCCTGGGCTAACCTCCCCTTCGTGAACGATCACCCCGAGCCCTCGACCCTGCGCGTCTTCGTGGCCCTCGCCCCGCCCGACGACGCCAAGGACGAACTGGCCCGGGCCCTGCGCCCCGCCTACGAGACCTTCCCGGGACTGCGGTGGAACCGGATCGAGGACTGGCACATCACCCTGGCCTTCCTCGGTGAACTGCCCTCCACGGCGGTCCCCCCGCTGCGCGCGGCCCTGGCCGCCCCGGCGGCCTCGCGCCCCGCCCTGGACCTGCGCCTGCGCGGCGGCGGCCACTTCGACGAGCGACTCCTGTGGAGCGGGATCGACGGCGACCTGGAAGGACTGCACACCCTCGCCGCCGACGTCCGCGAGGTCGTCGGCTCCTGCGGCATCACCTTCAGGGACCGCCCGCTGCACCCCCATCTGACCCTGGCCCGCTCCCGCCGCGACGACGCCACCAGCGTCCCGCTGGCCGCGGCCGGGCTCACCGGCTTCGAGGGCCGGCCGTGGCCGACCGATCGCCTGCACCTCGTCGGCAGCAACATCGGTCGGGGCCCCGGGCCGATCCGCTACCGCGACATCGAGGCATGGCGGTTCGGCTCCGCCGTCCGGAGCGGCGGCGAGGGCACCCCCACCGCCCGGTAGCGGGCCGCACCCCAGCCCACCGCGCACCCCACCCCGCCGCCGGCCCCGGCGGGTCAGACGCGGTGCGCGGCGACGTAGCGCGCCGGGTCGGCGCGGAGGTCGCCGTGCCAGCGGTCCAGGCACTGGGCGGCGAAGGTGCGGCCGGTGGCGGCGATCTCGTCCAGCGGGTCGAGGAGGGCGGGCACGTGCGGCGGCTCCAGACCGGCCGCGACCCGGGCGTGGAGGCCCGCCCGGGCGAGCCGGAGCAGCTCGACGGCCAGCGGGCGCACGGGGGTGTCGCCGAGACGGGTGTCGAGGCCGTGGGCGGGCAGGAGGTCGCGGGCGGCCCGGTGCTCCCCGGCGGTGTGGTGCCGGAGGAGCTCCCAGGCGGCGAGGCAGGACTCCGGGTGGTAGGTGAGGCCGGTCCACAGGGCGGGCAGGGCGGAGAGGTGGGCCCGGGGTGGCCCGTCGGCGCCGCGGAGCTCCAGGGTGTGCCGGACCCGGGTGTCGGTCCACAGCTGGGAGAGGTGGGCGGCCCAGTGGTCGAGGGTGGGCGCGCTTCCGTCCGCCAGGCCGTCGCGGATCAGGTCGGCGAAGGTGCCGTCCGGTGCGCGGTGGTAGCGGCCGTCGGCGGTCCGGTAGTGGATCAGCGGGACGCCGAGCGCCCAGTCGACGATGTCGTCGGCGCCCACATCGGGCCGCAGCGCGGGTGGCAGCAGGCCGTGGCGGCGCGGGTCCATCCGCAGCCAGGACCACGAGCGGTGCGACAGCAGGCCGCACGGACGCCCTTCGTGGAGCGGTGAGTTGACGAGCAGGGCGGAGACGACGGGGGCGGCGGCCGTCTGCATCCGCAGCTTCCGGCCGAAGTCCCCGGGGTCGAGGAAGTCCAGGGTGACCTGGGTCGACAAGGACAGCGCCATCACGTACGGCGCCCGGGCCCCGGCCGGGCCGAGGTCCTCGAAGTAGCGGCGCATGACGGCGCCGCGGGTCATCGGCACCCATTCGACGTCGGCGAGCCGGCCGAAGGGCAGGTTGCCGCCCGGGACGAGCGCCAGGCCGAACCCGGCGGCCAGGTCGGCGAGCCGCTCCAGCGCCGCCCGGACTTCGTCCATGGCCTTGCCGACACCCGGGGCCGGTGTCGAGGAGTACTCGATCTGGCCGCCGTGCTCCAGGGTGACGCTGCTTCCGTCGGGCAGCCGGACGCCGGTCAGCCGGCCGGTGTCGAATTCGGGTTCGCCGCCCCACTGCCGCAGCACCGCCGTCAGCACGGCGCGGACGCCGCGCGGGCCGTGGTAGCGGGCGCCGACACCGGTGACCGGGTCGAGCAGCCCGCACTCGACCTCCACCCCGACCTGCTCGGTGCTGTCCGGGGACGCGTCGACCAGCGATCGCAGTTCGGCGCGGCCGAGTGCTTCGCGCGGGCTCACCGGACGGGCGCCGCGGCCGTGCCGCGCGGGTGCCGGGCGTGCTCCAGCAGGGCGCCGACCGCGCCGAGCGCCGACTGCGCCGCCCCCTGGCACCAGGCGTGGGCGCCGGACAGGTGCTCGCCCGCGAAGAAGATCCGGGGCCGCCCGGCCGGGTGCGGGGCGCCGAGCACCGACAGGTAGCGGGTGTGCTCGCCGGGTGTCAGATGGGCGAACGCGCCGCCGCCCATGCCGGTCTGCACGTCCCAGTTGCAGTGGACGATGTCGTCGACGTCCGAGGTGATCCCGGGGTGGAGCTTCTCCAGGCACTCCAGCACCAGGGTCTCCCGGTCGGACTGGTCCAGCGCGGCGAACCGGCGGGCGTTGGCCCCCCACAGGTAGGCGCCGAGCAGCGCGGCGGGCTGCGCCGAGCGCAGCGGGTCGCGGGCGTCCCAGCGGGGAGTGCCGAAGCCGTTGACGCCGCCGTCGGTGCGCACCGCGTTGTCGGAGGGGTACCAGACCTGCTGGATCGGCAGATCGGTGAAGCTGCCGCCGCCGTGGATGCCGTCCTCGCTCTCCCAGCGGCGGCGGGTCACGTGCAGCACGGTCTTGGCGCTGCTGGCGTAGCTGATGCCGCGCACGGCGTGGCGCTGGGCGTGCGGCAGGCCGGGGGTGACGGTGATCTGGTCGAGCGCGGGGGCCGGGACGCAGCAGACCACGAAGTCCGCGCTGTCGTCGAGCCGGCCCCCGATCCGGCGGCCCCGCACCCGTACGCCGTCCGCGGTGGGCGCGAGCTCGTCGATCCGGGTGGACAGCCGCAGGGTGCCGGGGCGCAGTGCGCGGACGAAGGCGTGGACCAGGGCGTCGAGGCCGTCGGTGAGTTCGACCTGGCCGCGGTGGAAGAGGCCGAAGTAGTCGACCAGGACCTCCAGCAGCGAGGACTGCTCGTAGTGGGCGAGGCCGCTGGCGTGGCCGTAGAGGTCCCAGGCGTCCTGGGAGAGGTGGTCGTGGACGAACTGCCAGAGGGACACCGAGGCCGCGCGCTCCAGCGCGGGGTCGTCCCAGTGGCCGTCCAGGGCGAGGCGCTGCTGCTCGGTGGTGAAGGCCTGCCAGACCGGGCCGAGGATCCGGTCCAGCAGGGCGGACGGCTGGTGGCGCTCCTCCGGCCGCAGGGCGAAGGCGGGGAACAGGGACGCGACGTCCTCCACCCGGACCCGCCGGCCGCGCAGATGGTAGTAGGCCCTCGGGTTGCAGTTGACGAACGGGCGGGTCGGGAGCCGGAAGCGGTTCACGTAGTGGAGCACGCAGTGGTGGTTCGAGGGGATGCGCATCGCGCCCAGGTCGGCGTGGGTACCGTCCCAGAACCGGTGCGTGCGTACCCGCCCGCCCGGGTGGTTGCCGCGTTCGTAGACCACGACGTCGAAGCCGCGCCGCTGCAGCTCGTACGCGCACACCAGTCCGGCGATGCCGGCGCCGACCACGACCACGCGGCCGCCGGGGCCGGCCACCGGGTTCAGCAGGGCCCGGGGGAACGCGAAACTGGAGTCGAACATCGGCGGCCCTTCGCTGGACGGCCCCGGCCGCCGGGCCGACGGAACATCAGCAGGCGTGCGGGGCAGCGGTACGTAGACGATCCAATGGGGTGCGACCGTCCCGTCGGTCGCGACGGCTACCGGGCAGTCTGCCGGGTAGCGGGGCGTCGGCCGCGCATTGTCACCCGAACGAGCGGCGCGCCCGGGGAGGGGCGGGGGCCGGTCGCCATTCCCGGCCGGGAATTGAGCGGTGACCGGGGTCGGCGGCACGGTGGAGGCACACACCGAACGCCTCACCACCGGGGGACCGACCATGACCAGCACCGCGCCCGCCGCCGTCCCGACCGCCACCGCCACCGCCGCCGTCCCGACCGCGCCCGCCGCCGCGTTCCCGACGACGGTGCGCAGCTACCACCTCGGCGCGGGCAGCGGCCTCGACCGGCTGTCGCTGCGCACGGCCCGGCCGAGGACCCCGGGGCCGGGGGAGGTGGCGGTCGCCGTCCGCGCGGTCTCGCTGAGCTTCCGGGAGCTGCTGGTGCTGCGCCGGCAGTACGTGCTCCCCGTCAAGCCGGACCTCGTCCCGGTCTCGGACGGCGCCGGCGAGGTCGTCGCCGTCGGACCGGGCGTCCGGTGGGCACGCCCGGGGGACCGCGTGACCGCCACCCTGTTCCCGCACTGGCGGGACGGCCGGCTGGCCGCGGACCTGCTGCCGCAGCTCGGCGGTTCGCTGGACGGGATGCTGACCGAGCTGGCCGTGCTCCCCGAGCAGGCCCTGCTGCCGGTCCCCGCGCACCTCTCCTACCAGGAGGCGGCCACCCTGCCCTGCGTCGGCCTCACCGCCTGGAACGCGCTGACCGGCGACGGCCGCGGCGTGCGCCCCGGGGAGACCGTCCTGACCACCGGCTCCGGGGGCGTGTCCCTGTTCGTCCTCCAGTACGCCCACGCCCTCGGCGCGCGGGTGATCGCCACCACCGGGAGCCCGGCGAAGGAGCGGCGACTGCGGGAACTGGGCGCCGACGAGGTGGTGAACTACCGCACCCGGCCCGACTGGCACACCGCCGTCCGGGAGCTGACCGGCGGACGCGGCGTCGACCGGGTGGTCGACACCGCCGGGTCGCTGGAGCAGTCACTGAAGTCGCTCGCCGTCGACGGCCACCTCGCCCTGGTCGGCTCCGTCTCCGGCGCCTGGCCGCCGCTCGACCCGCGCCTGCTCTTCGGCGCCGCCGCGACCGTCCGCGCGGTCGCGGTCGGCAGCCACGCCCAGTTCGCGGCCATGAACGACTTCCTCGCCGAGCACGCCCTGCGCCCCGCCGTCGACCGGGTCTTCCCGTTCGAGGAGGCTGCGGCGGCCTACGACTACTACGAGCGGGCCCAGCCGCTGGGCAAGGTCGTCATCGCCGTGAGCTGACCGGCACCCCGTCACCCCCGCCCCCGCCGTCCCCCCGCCGCAGCAGGGCGTCTACCCGGGCCGCCACGGCCAGCAGTGCCCGGTCACCGCCGCGCGGACCGACCAACTGGAGGCCGACGGGCGGTGAGCCGTCGACCGGGAGCGGCACCGTGACCGAGGGCAGCCCGGCGGTGGCCGAGGGGGAGGTGTTGCGGATCAGCGTGGCGAACGTCGGCACCTCCCGGCCGTTCAGGGGGAGCGACTCCTCGTGCCGGTGCAGCGGCCGGGCGCACACCGGCACGGTGGGGCTCAGGATCGCGTCCACGCCGCTCACCGCGAAGAGGTCGGCGTAGGCGGCCTGCATGGCGCGGCGCTCCGCGACCGCCCCGCGCAGCGCGGCCGGTCCCGCGTACGCCGGGCCGGCGGGCAGCGCGGCGGTCCTGAGCAGCTCCGCGACGGCCGGGTCGGCGGCCGCGTCGACCACCTCGGCGGTGCCGCGCCCGACGCGGTGCCGGGCGAGGTAGCGGTCGAGGGCGGCGGCGAACTCCCCGAGCACGAGGTGCATCCCGGCCCGGGCGTCGTGCTCGACCAGGTGCCCGGTGTCCACCGGGACCAGGACGGTCCGCGCCCTGCCGAGCCGGTCCACGGCCGCCTCCCAGGCCGCCAGGACCTGGGCCTCCAGGTCCTTGGTGAACACGTGCCTCGGCAGACCGAGCCGGAGCGTGCGGTCCGGGGGCAGCGCCGCCCCGGTACGGCCGGTGACGAAGGCGTCCAGCGCGGCGAGCCGGACCAGGGTGCGCGCCATCGGCCCGGGGGCGTCCCGGGTGACCGACAGGGGTGTGACACCGGCCGAGGGGTAGCGCCCGGCACTCGGGCGCAGCCCGTAGATCCCGTTGAGCGCGGCCGGGATGCCGACGGACCCGCCGGTGTCGGTGCCGAGCCCGGCGTCCACGACGCCCGAGGCCACCGCGGCGGCCGTACCGCCGCTGCTGCCGCCCGCGAACAGTGCCGGGTCGGCGCCGTTGCCGACCGCGCCGAAGGTGGGGTTGCCGGAGGTGACCCCCAGCGCCAGTTCGTGCATGTTCGTCTTGCCCAGGACGATCGCGCCGGCCGCGCGCAGCGCCGCGACCACGGGAGCGTCGGTGGCGGGGACGAACCCGGCGAGCCCGGGGGTGCCCGCCGTATTGGGCAGGCCCGCGACATGGATGTTGTCCTTGACGGCGAGGCACCAGCGGCGGGCACCGTTGCCGCGCCGGTCGTGGCGGGCCGCCTCCGCCCCGGCCCCCTCGGCGTCGAGGGTGATGAAGGCATTGAGGTGCGCCACGGCGGCGGCGCGTTCCAGGGCCGCCGCCACCGCCTCCTGCGCGGGGCTTCGGCCCGCTGTTCCCGGCCCGACCATGCGCCGCTCCCTCCGTACGACCGCCGCGCGTGCGGTGCGACCGCGCTCCAGTCTGACGGGGGACGGTCCCGGCGGGGTCCGTCCGGGCCGCGTCGCCCCGGACGGACCCCGCCGGGACCGTCAGGCCGGGACCACCCGGTAGCTCCGCGCCGCGGTCGGCAGGTCGGACTGGGCCAGGGACCCGGTGGCCCACGGGTGGGCACCGGTGCAGTCGGCGCCGGGGTAGAGCAGGACGGACGCCGAGCCGGAGACGACCTGGACCGACCGGGCGGGCGTCGCCAGGGTGTGGCAGGTGCCGAGGTCGGACAGGTCCACCGCGGTGACCGCCCCGGTGCCGGTGGTGCCGGAGTACAGGTACCCGCCGTCGTGCAGCGGAGGCCAGCCGGCGGCGTGGGCGGCGCCCGTCCCGACGGTGGCCAGGGTCGCGGCCGCGGCGGCGGCCGCGAGCGTGCCGCGCAGTGTCGTCCTCAGGGTGGCCAAGCAACTCACCTCGTCCTCGGTCGGTGGCGCGGCGAGTCCCGCCGCGTCCGGCGCGACGGGCGCGCAGGACGCGGCGGAGGCACCGCTCCGGCCGAACCCGGCCGAACCCGGCCGGTACCGGCCGAGCCTGGCACGGCCGATCATGGGCCCGGGAGTGCAGAACCGGTCAAACCCGGGCGCCGCCCCGCGCCGCGCTCCCGTGTCCGGGGAGGCCGGCTCCCCGGGGCCGCTTCCCGCAAGCCGTTCGTGGGCGTACCGTGGCCACACGGTGGCGCGTCCGCCGGGGTGCCGCCGGCCCGTGTCGGCACGCCCTGCCGGAGGCCGCGATGGCAGCAGACCGGATGGCCTTCCTCACCACCCCGCGCGCGGAGCGCGTGCGACGGGACGCGCGGGAGCGGGTCGAGGACTGGCGGGAGGTGTACCGCCCCGGGTCCCTGCTGCCGATCGTCGGCGGGCAGGCCGCCCGCTGCATGGACTGCGGGCTGCCGTTCTGCCACAGCGCCTGCCCGCTCGGCAACCTCGTCCCGGACTGGAACCGGCTGGTCGCCCTGGACGGCTGGCGGGCCGCGGCGGTGCGCCTGCTGGCGACCAACAACTTTCCCGAGTTCACCGGGCGGCTCTGCCCGGCCCCCTGCGAGAGCGCCTGCGTGCTGGCCGTCGACGGCGGGGCGGCCGTCACGATCAAGAACATCGAGCTCGCCCTCGCCGACCGCGCCTGGGCGGAGGGCTGGGACCTCCCGCAGCCGCCCGCCGGCACCACCGGACGGCGGGTGGCCGTGGTCGGCTCGGGCCCGGCGGGCCTCGCCGCCGCCCAGCAGCTCACCCGGGCCGGCCACACCACCACGGTGTACGAGCGGGCCGACCGCCCCGGCGGGCTGCTGCGCTACGGCATCCCGCCGTTCCGGCTGGAGAAGCACCGGCTGGACCGGCGGATCGACCAGATGCGGGCCGAGGGCACCGAGTTCCGCACCGGCCTGTGCGTCGGCCGGGACCTCGCGGCCGACGAGCTGCGGGCCGGGTGCGACGCGCTGGTGGTGGCCGTCGGCGCGGGCCTGCGCCGCGAACTGCCGGTGCCCGGCTGCCGGCTCCCCGGCGTCCACCAGGCGATGGCCTACCTGACCGGCGCGAACCGGGTCGACGAGGGCGGACTCCCGGCCGCGCCGGTGTCCGCCGAGGGCCTCCAGGTGGTGATCGTCGGCGGTGGCGACACCGCGGCGGACTGCCTCGGCACCGCGCTGCGGCAGCGGGCGGCGGCCGTCACCCAGCTCGACATCAACCCGCGCCCGCCCGCGCGCCGGGCCCCCGGGCAGCCCTGGCCGGTCCACCCCAAGGTCCACCGGGAGACCACCTCGCACGAGGAGGCCGGCGCCACCGGGGGCGGGGTCCGGGTGTTCGCCGCCAGCACGGTCGCCTTCGAGTCCGGCCCGGACGGCCGTCTCGCCGCGGTCCGCTTCGCCGACGCGGACGCCGAATCGCCCGACCGAGGGCCCCGGGCGGGCACCGAACGCAGCGTCCCGGCCGAACTGGCCCTGCTCGCGCTGGGCTTCACCGGCCCCGAGCCGGAGCCCTGGCTGAGTGCCGGGCTCGGGCTCACGGTCGGCCCGGACGGCGCCTTCGCCCGCGACGACGGCTTCGCCGCCGGGGCGGCCGGCGTTTTCGTCGCGGGCGACGCGGGCCGCGGCCAGTCGCTGATCGTGTGGGCGATCGCCGAGGGCCGCTCGGCCGCCGCCGCCGTGGACCGCTACCTGCGCGGCAGTACCGAACTCCCGGACCCGATCCGGGCCTCCGCCCGCCGGCTCACCCTGTGAGGCCGGGGGCACCGGCCCCGTTCGATGCCCCCGGGACCCAGGCGGCGCAGAACTGCTGCCCGCCGTCGGAGAACTTGTAGGCGGTGCCGGGCGCGCACGTGTCGGGGGTGGATCCCCGGGGGGTGAGGAGTGGTGAGCGGAGCTTCTTGACGATCTTGTACTGCGGCTTGGAGGGGCCCGTGGCGTCGCACCTGATCTCACGGCCGGAGGGATCGCCGTTGGCGGCGGGTGCCCCCACGATGCAGTCGCCGACGCCGATCATCGGGCCGCCGCCCTGCCCGGGGTCGCCGGGGTGGGGGGCCTTCAGGTTGCGCAGGCAGGCGTACGCCTCCTTCTCGTAGAGCTGGGCAGTGCGGCCGTTCGCCCGCGCCAGGTTCGGGCCGAGGTCGAGCACGAAGTCGGTGTCGTCCTTGCAGGCGGGCCGCTTCACGGCGGGTACGGACGAGCGGGGGAGGGCGGTGCGGGTGCGCGAGACGACCTGGGCGACCGCCGTGAGGCTCTCGCACGGGACGGGGCCGTAGGTGGCCGGGTGGATGTCCGAGACCGCCTCGGACACGACGGAGACGCACTGTCCGGCGGCGAGGTAGTCGTCCGTCAGCTCGGTGGTCGTGGACACCGTGGGTGCGGGCGGTGCCGGGGGCGGTGCCGACGGCAAGGGGGGCGGCACCGTCGTCACCGGTGGAGCGGTCGAGGGCTCGGTCGGTGCCGGGGCGCCGGTCGGGCTCGGCGCGCTGCTCGCCGTGGTGACGGCTGCTGTCGGAGTCGCGCCGCTCTGCGGGGAGCCGTTCGAACTGCACCCCGCGAGCAGCAGCGCACCCGCCAGAAGCGCCGTCGGGGCCGCGAGCGACCTTCTCCGGAGCCGTTTGCCGATCTCTGTACGAATCATCCGAAACACCCCTCCCGCGCCCAGCACGGGCGCCGTGGTGACGGAGCGTACCCATATTCTGACGACACGTCAGGGTGGTTGCGGAAAAGGCTCGAAACCCACTCGGCGGCCGGTCGCGGAGTGGGATCCGTCGTGGCGACGACGCCGTCGACCGGGTGTGTCCTGCCTGGGCCGGGCGCGTCCTCAGGTTCTCGCGCCGGCGCCGGTGAGCAGCAGCCGGGCGGCTTCCCGGGCCTCGGCGGCGGGGTCCGGGGTCCCGGTGAGGGTGGCGAGGGTGATCGCCCCCTCGGCGAGCAGGGCCAGGTGGACCCCGGTGCCGGGCAGGGCGCCGGCGTCCTCGGCGAGCCCGCCGAGGTAGTCGCGCAGCGCCTCCTTGTGCCGGCGCGCGACGGCGGTGACCCCGGGCGCGGTGGCGCCGAGTTCGCCGTAGGAGTTGACGAAGGCGCAGCCCCGGAAGCCGGGCCGGGCGAACCAGTCGCCGAGCCAGTCGAACACGGCGAGCACCCGCTCGGCCGGAGTGCCGGCGACCGCGTCCACGTGGTCGGCGAGCTCGGCGAGCCACCGCCGGTCGCGGCGCTCCAGATACGCCTCGACCAGGTCGTCCTTGGACGGGAAGAGCTGGTAGAGGCGGCGCAGGGTGACGCCGGCGGTGGTGCGGACGGCGTCCATGCCGACCGCCTGGACGCCCTGGGCGTAGAACAGCTCCTCGGCCGCGTCGAGGATCCGGGTACGTGCGGCGTCGGTGTCCATCAGCCGTGTCCTTTACATGAGAACCATGGTTCTCATAGGGTAGCGGACGTAGTGAGAATGACCGTTCTCACTCGACTCCGGCACCGTCCCGAGAAGGAGACCGGCATGTCCGAGCAGCGCCCGCCCCTGCCCCCGTTCACCGAGGAGACCGCCCGTGTGAAGGTCCGGGCCGCCGAGGACGGCTGGAACACCCGCGACCCGCAGCGGGTCTCCCTCGCCTACACCCCGGACAGCCGCTGGCGGAACCGCGCCGAGTTCGTCACCGGGCGCGAGGAGATCGCCGCCTTCCTCACCCGCAAGTGGCAGCGCGAGCACGAGTACCGGCTGATCAAGGAGCTCTGGGCGCACAGCGCCGACCGCATCGCGGTCCGCTTCGCCTACGAGTGGCACGACGACTCCGGCCAGTGGTACCGCTCCTACGGCAACGAGAACTGGGCGTTCGACCAGGACGGCCTGATGGCGCACCGGCACGCGTCGATCAACGATCTGCCCATCACCGAGGCGGAGCGCCTCTTCCACTGGCCGCTCGGCCGCCGCCCCGACGGCCACCCGGGGCTGACCGAACTCGGGCTCTGAGCCCGGCGCTCACGTCGCTCAGGTGATCGAGTAGGACAGCTTGACCCGGTCGAAGCTGTCACTGATCCTCAGCCGGAGGTAGTAGACGAACTCGCTGTCGTTGCCGTCGGGATGGGTGGACAGAGTGCAGGCGTCGGAGAGCGTCGCGGTCAACGGGGTGGCTTCGGGTGATCCGGCCGGTCCGATCCTGCCGACCGTCTGCTGCGTGATGTCGGAGTCCGACAGGTCGCAGCACTGGCGCACGGTAACGCCCACCGTCCCGTTGCCGGGGATTCCGTTCGGGTCGTCCAGTTCGGCCAGCAGTTGAACGTTGATCGTGGTGCCTGCGGAAGCGTGGAACGGGGGCGAGAACAGGGTCGCCGTCGTGGTGGCGGTGAACGACTCGCTGATCGGCAGCGCACGGGAACCGCTGCAGGACTTGTCCGTCCTCAGGTCGAGTTCGTCGGACACGGCTGCGTCCTCTCGTGAGGTCGAGAAAATGCCGAATGTCGAGGAAATACCGATACTTTCAGCATCGCCGCAACGGGCCCGGGCCGCATCTCTGCCGGTCGGGCGCGGGCCCCGGTCCTTCCTCGGACACCTGGCGGCCGAGGAAGGACCGGAACGGGACGCGGCTCGCGCCGGGGTCAGGCGCGGCAGCGCAGCATCGTCAGCGGGGGATTGGCGGCGTAGTCGTCCCAGAACTCCTCGCCGTACTCCCGCACACCGGCCGCCGAGATCTCCAGCGGGACCCAGGTGATCCCGGTGAACCCGGCCGCCCGCAGGCTCCGCTCCCAGACCTCGCGGCCGGGCGGGTTCGCGACGAAGGAGATCGGCGGATCGAGCAGCGCGGTGATCCTCACCCGGGGTCCGAGCGCGGTGTCCTCGCCGAGCGATTCGCAGAGGAAGCCGTACTTGGCCAGCGACGGCCCGTCGAAGCGGTAGTCCGGGTGCTGCCCGAAGGCGAAGAACTCGGCCCCGGCCGCCATGCTCCGGTGGATGTTGCGGCACATCCGCTCGACGGTGGTGACGTCCTCGGCGTAGTTGAACAGCTGGACGGCGACCGCGATGTCGAAGGGCTCCTCGAAGGAGCGCAGTTCGGCGACGTCGCCGAGCTCGTAGCGCACGCCCAGCGGGTCGGCGTCCTCGCGCGCCCGGGCCGCCCCGACCATCGCGGAGGAGATGTCGACGCCGAGGACGCGGGAGGCGCCCCGGCGCTTGAACTCCCGGCTGTAGAAGCCGGTTCCGGAGGCGAGGTCGAGGACCGACCTGCCCTCGACGTCGCCGACCAGGCCGAGGAAGCCCGGCACCTCCCCGTAGCGGGCGAGCGGAAGGGTCTTGAAGCCCTCGAACGCCTCGCCGATCCCGTCGTACAGCTGACCGCTCATCGTGTCGGTCCCCCTCTGTCCCGTCCGTGGCGGCGGCCTCCTGACCGGGCCACCGCCCCTGGCGGGAAGTCTCCCTTCCGCCCGCCGGGCCGGCGAACTGGCGGAAACCCCGAACCTGGTGCGGTCACGGACGGTCCGGTTCTCGTGTTCCTCCCGACCGTAACCGCGCGGAGCTCCGGAACGTCCGCACGTCGACCGCCCGGCGGTCCCGGTCAGTCGAGCAGTACACCGGGATTGAGGATGCCGTGCGGGTCGAGGGCGCCCTTGGCGGCGCGGAGGGCCAGGGCGAACGGCTCCGGACGCTGGCGGTCGTAGCCGGGGCGGTGGTCGCGGCCGACGGCGTGGTGGTGGGTGATCGTCGCGCGGTGGCGGTGCAGGACGTCGGTGGCCGCGGCCTTGATCTCGTCCCAGACGGCGACCTCGTCGCCGGGTCGCCCTGCCACCGCGACGGTGAAGTAGGGCGCGGCGCCGTCCGGGTAGACGTGGGTGAGGCGGCAGTTGACGGTGGCCGGCTGCCCGGTGGCCGCGCGGGCGGCGGCGCCGACCTCGGTGCGGACGGCTTCGATCAGGGCGGGGACCCGGTCCCAGGTGGCGGCGGTCTCGAAGGTCTCCACGACGGCGCCCATCCGGGCCAGCCCGTCGCGGAGGTGGGGCATCCGCAGGAACGCCGAACGCCAGGCACCGACGGCGCCGCCGCCCGAGGTGTCCGCCCCGGTCCTTCCACCGCCGTCGCGGGCCAGTTCGACGGCGGTGGCGAGCCGGCCGTCGACGGGCCCGGTCGCGGACTCGAAACCCAGGACCAGGATGCTCGTTCCGTCCTTCGAGGCGCCGGAGAACAGGGCCTCGCCGGGGTCGAGCAGCCGGCAGTTGGCCGGGGCGAGGTCGCTCTGCGCGACGGCGCGCACGGCGTCCAGCGCGCGCCGGAAGTCGGTGAAGGCCAGTGCGGCGGAGGCCTTGTGACGGGGGCGTTCCTGCACCCGCATCCAGGCCTCGGTGATGACGCCGAGGGCGCCCTCGGAGCCGAGGAAGAGCCGGTCGGGCGAGGGTCCGGCCCCGGATGCCGGCAGTCGCCAGGAGGCGCTGGTCCCGGCGGGGGTGACCACGCGCAGCGACTGTGCGAAGTCGTCGATGCGGGTGCGCCCGGTGGCGTAGTGGCCGCCGGCGCGGGTGGCCAGCCAGCCGCCGAGGGTGGAGAACTCGAAGCTCTGCGGGAAGTGGCGTAGGGTCAGGCCGTGGGGCCGCAACTGGTCCTCCAGTACCGGACCGAGGGCCCCGGCCTGGACGAGGGCGGAGCGGCCGACGGGGTCGACCTCCAGGACGCGGTCCATCGAGGTCAGGTCGAGCGACAGCACGGCGCGGTGGGCGTCGCCCCGGTACTCCACCCCGCCGACCACCGAGGACCCGCCGCCGAACGGAACGACGGCCACCCCGCGCGCACCGGCCCAGTCGAGCAGGTCGGCCACCTCCCGGTCGCCGGTCGGGCGGGCGACCAGGTCCGGGATCCGGCCCGGGCGGCCGCGCAGGGCGCGGGCGATGTCGCGGTAGGCCTTGCCCATGGCGTGGGCGGCGCGGTCGCCGGGATCGTCGCTGACGAGGCGGGCCAGGGAGGGCGGGGGTGTCACGGCGGGCCGGCCGACGGCGAGGTCGGCGACCCGGGGGACAGGCAGCGGGCGGGCCAGGGTCCCCGGCAGCAGGGCGCCCAGTGCGAGGCACTCGGCGTCGTCGGGCTGGGTGTCCTGATAGCCCCAGCCCCACCAGGACCGGAGGCGGGAGGCGTTCTCGGCGGCAGGCGTCATGAGGCAGCTCCGGGGGTCCGATGAACTTACCAGTTAGTAAATTACCCTAAGGTAAGATCAGTTCTATGACAATGCTTCCCACCAGGGCCGGCACCAAGGGCATGCCCAGGGCCGAGCGCGAACGACAGGTTCTCGCCGCGGCCACGGAGGAGTTCGGCCGACGCGGCTACGAGGCCACCACCATGGCCACCGTCGCCGCCCGGGTGGGCGTCACCAAGCCCCTGCTGCACCAGTACTTCGGCAGCAAGCAGGACCTCTTCCTCGGCTGCCTCGAACCCGTCGGCGACCGCCTGCTGAAGGCCGTCCGGACCGCCATGGCCGACCACGACAACGGCGCGCCCCCGACCCCCCTGCGCGTACTGCGCGCCCTCTTCGACGCCCTCGACGGACAGCGCGAGGCCTGGTTCGTCCTCTACGACCCCTCGCTGCCGCCCGGCAGCGAGGCCGCCCACCGCGCCGCCCACTACCGCGACGCCATCGACGAACTCGCCGCCAGCGGCACCGCCGACCTCCTGCGCAGCACCGGATCCGACGACCCCCTCGACGCGGACGCCCTCAAGTACGCCTGGCGCGGCCTGTGCACCACGCTCGTCCGCTGGTGGATCGAGCACCCCGACCAGACCCCCGGGGCCATGGCGGCACGCTGCGCCCGGATCTTCGCCACGGCCCGGGCCGTCGACCCGGGCTGAGGGCCCGGCGCGCGGCGGCGTCGCGCCCGACCGCCGGGTCGCGCCGCCGCGAACGACCGCCGGGCGGCCGGCAGAGCCGACCGCCCGGCGATGTTCGGCGGACGTCAGCGGCGGGAGCGCCGCGCCGCCACCAGCAGGCCGCCGAGGGCGAGGAACAGCACGGTGAGCAGCAGCGCCGGCTTCGGGCTGCCGCTGCCGGTGGGCGGCAGCGGAGGCCGGGTGGTCGGGCTGGGACTTGGGCTCGGCAGCTTGCGGACCGTGGTGGTGGTCGAGCAGTTGCCGCTCGGGCTCACCGCCGCCGCCCGCCGCGCCCCGACCTCGCCGCCATTGACGGTCCCGCTACCGGTGCAGTTGGACCCGTCGGCGGAGAGCCGGTTGACGAGCGTCGTGCCACCCGCCCCGGGCTTCACGGTGACGGTGTAGCTGAGCGTCGCCGTCGCTCCGGGCCGGAGGTCCAGCGTCCACGTCAGCCGGGGCGCCGCGTAGGACGTCCGCCCGGTGTCGGCGCGGGCGTCGAGACCGTAGACCGCTCCGTCCAGGACCCCGGAGAGGTCGTCGGTGACGACGGCGCCGAAGTACGTGCCACTGGCCCGATTGGTGGCGGTGACGGTGTACGTGACCCGGTCACCGGCCTTCGGGTCCGCCGGCGTCGCGTGCTTGGTGAGCAGCAGGTCGTGCCGCACGGTGATCGGCACGGTCGGGCTGGCCACCGTCGTGTGCTCGGTCGCGTCCGGGTCCGGCCCGCCGGTCACCACCACCGTGTTGAGCGGGACGGCCGTGGCATCCGCGTCCAGCGTGCCGGTGAGCGTCCAGCCCGCCGTTCCGCCGACCGGGATCTCCACGGCCGGGCAGATGGCGGTCCCGTCCGCGATCGGGCAGGCGGTACCGTCGTCGCCCGTCATCGAGGCGCCGTTCACCCCTGCGGGCACCCGGTCCGTGACCACGACGTTCCGCGCCCGCGAAGGCCCGTGGTTGGTCACCGTCACCCGCCACTGGATCCGCTGCCCGGCGACGACCGGGTCCGTCAGCAGGACCTTGGCGACGCTCAGCCGCGCCTGCGCCGAGGGCGACTCCGAGGGCGAGGCGACGGCCGTGTGCGTCGGCGTGGCCGGGTCGGGGCCGCCCGTGACGGCCGCCGTGTTGGTCGGTGTGACGGTCGCGCCCGGGTCGAGCGTCCCCTTCACCGTCCAGGCGAGCGTCCGGCCGACCGGGATCTCGACGGCCGGGCAGGTGGCGGTCCCGTCCGCGATCGGGCAGACGGTGCCGTCCTGCGCCGTCACCGAGGCGTCCAGCACCCCGGCCGGGATCCGGTCCGTGATGACGACACCCCGGGCCAGGGAGGGCCCGTCGTTCGTCACGGTCACCCGCCACTCGACCGGGGCACCCGGCACGACCGGGTTGGTCACCAGCACCTTGGCGACGGTCAGGTGCGCCTGGAGCACCGGCTGGACGGACGGGCTGGCGACGGCGGTGTGTGTGGGCGTGGCCGGGTCGGGCCCGCCGGTGACGGTGACGGTGTTGGTCGGCGTGACGGTGGCCGCGGCGTCCAGTGTGCCGGTCAGGGTCCAGGTCCGGGTTTCCCCGACCGGGATCCCGACGGCCGGGCAGGTCGCCGTCCCGCCGGTGATCGGGCAGGCGGTGCCGTCGTCCGCCGCCATCGAGGCGCCGTTCACCCCTGCGGGCACCCGGTCCGCGACCACCACGTCACGGGCCACGGACGGGCCCCGGTTGGTCACCGAGACCTGCCACTGGATCCGCTGCCCGGGCACGACCGGATCGGTCAGCAGCGCCTTGGAGACCGAGAGGCGGGCCTCCTGCACCGGTGTTCCCGACGGGCTGGCGACGGCGGTGTGCGTGGGCGTGGCCGGGTCGGGCCCGCCGGTGACGGTCACGGTGTTGGTCGGCGTGACGGTGGAGCCGGCGTGGAGCGTGCCGGTCAGGGTCCAGGTCCGCGTCTCTCCGGCCGCGAGCTCGACGGCGGGGCAGGTGGCGGTGCCGTCCGTGATCGGGCAGGCGGTGCCGTCGTCCGCCGTCATCGAGGCGCCGTCGACCCCTGCGGGCACCGGGTCGGTGACCACGACGTTCCGTGCCCGCGAGGGCCCGTCGTTGGTGACGGTGACCCGCCACTGGATCTGCTGCCCCGGCACCACCGGGTCCGTGACCAGGACCTTCGCGACGACGAGGTTGGCCTGCGGCTCGGGACTACCGGTCGGTGAGGCCACCGCCGTGTGGGTCGGCGTGGCCGGGTCGGGTCCGCCGGCGACCACCACAGTGTTGGCCGGCGTGACCGTGGCGTCCTGCGCCAGCGTGCCGCTCAGCGAGTACGAGGCCGTCTCCCCGACCTCCAGGTCGATCGCCGGGCACGTGGCGGTCCCGTCCGCGATCGGGCAGGCGGTGCCGTCCTCGTCCGACGCCATCGAGGCCCCCGACACCCCGTCCGGGACCCGGTCGCTGACGACGACGTTCCGGGCCCGCGACGGACCGTTGTTGACCACGGTCACCCGCCACTGGATCTGCTGTCCCGGTACCACCGGATCGGTCACCAGCACCTTGGAGACCGTCAGCTTCGCCTGCGGTTCGGGGCTTGCGGTCGGTGAGGCGACGGCGGTGTGGGTCGGCGTGGCCGGGTCGGGTCCGCCGGTGACCACCACCGTGTTGGTCGGCGTGACCGTGGCGTCCTGCGCCAGCGTCCCGCTCAGCGTGTAGGTGACGGTCCCACCGACCGGGATCTCGACCGGCGCGCAGACGGCCGTGCCGCCCGTGACCGGACACGCCGCCCGTGTCGCGTCCGGCGAGAGCGAGGCGCCGACCACACCCTCCGGGATCCGGTCGCTCACCATGACATCGCGGGCTACGCTCGGCCCGTTGTTGGTCACGCTGATCCGCCAGGCGATCGTCTCGCCGGGCACGACCGGGTCGGTGAGCAGCGCCTTCGACACGGTGAGACTCGCCCGGGGCTCGACCGTCTCGCTGGCCTGCGCGGTCGCCGTGTGGGCGGTCGCCGTCGGATCGGGTCCGCCGGTGACGACGGCCACGTTGACCGGGGTGCTGGTCGCCGCCGGGTCGAGCGTCCCGGTGACGGTGTAGGAGACGCTGCCGTCGGCCGGGATCTCCACGGCCGGGCAGGTCGCCGTCCCGCCGGTGATCGGGCAGTTGGTCCCGTCGGCGTCCGAGGTCATGGCCGCGCCGTTGACCTGCGCCGGGACGGCGTCGGTGACGACCACGTTCCGGGCCCGCGAGGGTCCGTGGTTGGTGACCGTGACCCGCCATTGGATCTGCTGCCCGGGGACGACCGGGTTGGTCACCAGCGACTTGGCGATGCTCAGGTTCGCCTGCGGTGTGGGCACGGCGGTCGGCGAGGCCACCGCGGTGTGTGTGGGTGTGGCCGGGTCGGGCCCGCCGGTGACCACCACCGTGTTGGCCGGCGTGACGGTCGCGTCCGGGGCGAGCGTCGCGGTCAGCGTGTACGAGGCGGTCTGTCCGACCTCCAGCTCGATCGCCGGGCAGGTCGCGAGACCGTTGCTGATCGGGCAGGCGGACGCGTCGGCGTCCGACTGGAGGACTGCGTCGGAGACCCCGTTCGGGATCCGATCGGTGATCACGACGTTGCGCGCCTTGGACGGACCGTTGTTGGTCACCGTCACCCGCCACTGGACGACCTCACCCGGAACGACCGGGTCGGTCAGCAGCGATTTGGCGACGGTCAGGCTCGCCCGCGGTTCGGGGCTTGCGGTCGGCGAGGCGACGGCGGTGTGTGTGGGTGTGGCGGGGTCGGGGCCGCCGGTGACTGTGGCGGTGTTGGTCGGTGTGACGGTGGCGTCCTGCATCAGAGTGCCGCTCAGCGTATAGGAGACCGTCTGACCGACCTCCAGCTCGACCGCCGGGCACACCGCCGTCCCGTCCGCGATCGCACAGACACTCCCGTCGCCGGCCGTCATGCTCGGCCCGCCGACCCCGTCCGGCACCCGGTCGGTGACGACGACGTCGCGGGCGCGGGAGGGGCCGTTGTTGGTGACGGTGACGCGCCACTGGATCTGCTGGCCGGGGACGACGGGGTTGGTGAGCAGTGTCTTGGAGACGGTCAGGTTGGCCTGCGGTGCAGGCGTGTTGGTGGGGGAGGCCACTGCGGTGTGGGTGGGTGTGGCGGGGTCGGGACCGCCGGTGACCGTGGCGGTGTTCGTCGGTGTGACCGTGGCGTCTTGCGCCAGCGTGCCGGTGAGGGTCCAGGTCAGGGTCTGCCCGACGGGGATCTCGACCGCCGGGCAGGTCGCCGTACGGCCGTTGATCGGGCAGGGCGTGTTGTCGGCGTCAGCCTTCATGCTGGCGCCGGTCACACCGGCCGGAACGGTGTCGGTGACGACGACGTCGCGGGCCCGGGAGGGTCCGTTGTTGGTGACGCTGACCCGCCACTGGATCTGCTGCCCGGGGACCACCGGGTTGGTCAGCAGCGCCTTCGACACGGTCAGGTTCGCCTGTGTCGAGGGTGTGTTGGTGGGGCTGGCGACGGCGGTGTGGGTCGGGGTGGCGGGGTCGGGGCCGCCGGTGACGGTTGTGGTGTTGGTGGGCGTGACGGTTGCGTTGGCGTCGAGTGTGCCGGTGAGGGTCCAGGTGAGGGTCTGCCCGGCGGGGATCTCGACGGCGGGGCAGGTCGCGGTGCCGTTGTTGATCGGGCAGTTGGTTCCGTCGGCGGCGGTCATGGCCGGGTTGTTGACTCCGGCTGGAACGGTGTCGGTGACGACGACGTCGCGGGCGCGGGAGGGGCCGTTGTTGGTGACGCTTACCTGCCACTGGATCTGCTGCCCGGGGACGACGGGGTTGGTCAGCAGGACTTTCGACGCGGTGAGATTGGCCTGCGCCGAGGGCGAGTTGCTGGGGCTGGCGACGGCGGTGTGTGTGGGTGTGGCGGGGTCGGGGCCGCCGGTGACGGTTGCGGTGTTGGTGGGCGTGGTGGTCGCGTTGGCGTCGAGTGTGCCGGTGAGCGTCCACGTCATCGAGGCGCCGGCCGGGATCTCGACCGCCGGACACGTCGCCGTTCCAGCGTTGATCGGGCAGGGCGTGTTGTCTGCGTCCGCCTTCATGCTGGCGCCGGTCACGCCCGCCGGAACGGTGTCGGTGACGACGACGTCGCGGGCGCGGGAGGGTCCGTTGTTGGTGACGCTTACCTGCCACTGGATCTGCTGCCCGGGGACGACGGGGTTGGTCAGCAGGACTTTCGACGCGGTGAGATTGGCCTGCGCCGAGGGCGAGTTGCTGGGGCTGGCGACGGCGGTGTGTGTGGGTGTGGCGGGGTCGGGGCCGCCGGTGACGGTTGCGGTGTTGGTGGGCGTGGTGGTCGCGTTGGCGTCGAGTGTGCCGGTGAGCGTCCACGTCATCGAGGCGCCGGCCGGGATCTCGACCGCCGGACACGTCGCCGTTCCGCCGTTGATCGGGCAGGGCGTGTTGTCTGCGTCCGCCTTCATGCTGGCGCCGGTCACGCCCGCCGGAACGGTGTCGGTGACGACGACGTCGCGGGCGCGGGAGGGTCCGTTGTTGGTGACGCTTACCTGCCACTGGATCTGCTGCCCGGGGACGACGGGGTTGGTCAGCAGGACTTTCGACGCGGTGAGATTGGCCTGCGCCGAGGGCGAGTTGCTGGGGCTGGCGACGGCGGTGTGTGTGGGTGTGGCGGGGTCGGGGCCGCCGGTGACGGTTGCGGTGTTGGTGGGCGTGGTGGTCGCGTTGGCGTCGAGTGTGCCGGTGAGCGTCCACGTCATCGAGGCGCCGGCCGGGATCTCGACCGCCGGACACGTCGCCGTTCCGCCGTTGATCGGGCAGGGCGTGTTGTCTGCGTCCGCCTTCATGCTGGCGCCGGTCACGCCCGCCGGAACGGTGTCGGTGACGACGACGTCGCGGGCGCGGGAGGGTCCGTTGTTGGTGACGCTTACCTGCCACTGGATCTGCTGCCCGGGGACGACGGGGTTGGTCAGCAGGACTTTCGACGCGGTGAGATTGGCCTGCGCCGAGGGCGAGTTGCTGGGGCTGGCGACGGCGGTGTGTGTGGGTGTGGCGGGGTCGGGGCCGCCGGTGACGGTTGCGGTGTTGGTGGGCGTGGTGGTCGCGTTGGCGTCGAGTGTGCCGGTGAGCGTCCACGTCATCGAGGCGCCGGCCGGGATCTCCACGGCCGGACACGTCGCCGTTCCGCCGTTGATCGGGCAGGGCGTGTTGTCTGCGTCCGCCTTCATGCTGGCGCCGGTCACGCCCGCCGGAACGGTGTCGGTGACGACGACATCCCGTGCCCGGGAGGGTCCGTTGTTGGTGACGCTCACCTGCCATTGGATCTGCTGGCCGGGGACGACCGGGTTGGTCAGCAGGATCTTCGAAGCGGTGAGGTTGGCCTGCGTCGAGGGTGTGTTGGTGGGCGTGGCGACGGCGGTGTGGGTCGGGGTCGCGGGATCCGGTCCGCCGGTCACCGTCGCGGTGTTGGCCGGAGTCGCCGTCGCGTTCGCATCGAGTGTGCCGGCGAGCGTCCACGTCAGCGTTTGGCCGACGGGGATCTCGACTGCCGGACACGTCGCGAGAGCGTTGGCGATCGGGCAGTTGGCTCCGCCGACGTCCGCCTTCATCGAGGCGTTGCCGACCCCGGCCGGTACCTGGTCGGTGACCACGACGTCCCGCGCCCGGGAGGGTCCGTTGTTGGTGACGCTCACCTGCCACTGGATCTGCTGGCCCGGCACGACGGGGTTGGTGAGCAGCACTTTCGACACCGTCAGATTGGCCTGTGACGTCGGAGAGTTGGTCGGCGATGCGATGGCGGTGTGCGTGGGTGTGGCGGGGTCAGGGCCGCCCGTGACCGTCGCGGTGTTGGTCGGCGTCACCGTGGCGTCCTGGGCCAGGGTTCCGGTGAGCGTCCAGCTCAGTGTCTGTCCGACCGGGATCTCGACCGCCGGGCAGGTCGCCGTTCCGCCGTTGATCGGGCAGGGCGTGTTGTCTGCGTCCGCCTTCATGCTGGCGCCGGTCACACCCGCCGGCACCTCGTCGGTGACGACGACGTCCCGGGCGCGCGAGGGGCCGTTGTTCGTCACGCTGACGCGCCACTGGATCTGCTGGCCCGGCACAACGGGGTTGGTGAGCAGCACCTTCGATGCGGTGAGGTTCGCCTGTGTCGAGGGCGTGTTGGTCGGCGGGGCGACGGCGGTGTGCGTCGGGGTCGCGGGGTCGGGGCCGCCGGTGACGGTCGCGGTGTTGGTGGGCGTGACGGTTGCGTTGGCGTCGAGCGTGCCGGTGAGCGTCCAGGTGAGCGTCTGACCGGCCGGGATCTCGACCGCCGGACAGGTCGCCGTACCGCTACTGATGGGGCAGGGAGTGCCGTCGGCTGCCGTCATCGAGGCGTTGCCGACCCCGGCCGGCACCCGGTCGGTGACGACCACGTTCCGGGCGCGGGAGGGTCCGTTGTTGGTGACGCTGACGCGCCACTGGATCTGCTGTCCGGGGACGACGGGGTTGGTGAGCAGGACCTTCGAAACGGTCAGATTTGCCTGCGGCGAGGGCGAGTTGCTGGGGCTGGCGACGGCGGTGTGCGTCGGGGTCGCGGGATCGGGGCCGCCGGTGACGGTCGCGGTGTTGGTCGGTGTGACCGTGGCGTCCTGGGCCAGCGTGCCGCTGAGCGTCCAGCTGAGCGACGAGCCGGCCGGGATCTCGACTGCCGGGCAGGTGGCGACCCCGGCGCTGATCGGGCAGTTGGCCCCGCCGGTGTCGGCGGTCATCGTCGCGCCGGTGACGCCCGCCGGCACCTGGTCCCGCACGATCACGTCGCGGGCCCGCGACGGACCGTTGTTGGTCACGGTGACGCGCCACTGGATCTGCTGGCCGGGCACGACCGGGTCGGTGAGCAGGACCTTCGACGCGGTCAGATTGGCCTGCGTCGACGGCGAGCCCGAGGGTGATGCCACGGCCGTGTGCGTCGGCGTCGCGGGGTCCGGGCCGCCGGTGACCGTGACCGTGTTCGCCGGTGTGGTGGTCGCGTTGGGGTCGAGGGTCCCGCTGAGCGTCCAGGTCTGCGAGGAGCCGGCCGGGATCTCGACGGCCGGGCAGGTGGCGACGCCGCTGCTGATCGGGCAGTTGGCCCCGCCGGTGTCGGCGGTCATCGTCGCGCCGGTGACGCCCGCCGGCACCTGGTCCCGCACGATCACGTCGCGGGCCCGCGACGGACCGTTGTTGGTCACGGTGACCCGCCACTGGATCTGCTGTCCGGGGACGACCGGGTTGGTCAGCAGCACCTTGGAGACCGTCAGGTTGGCCTGCGGCGAGGGCGAGTTGGTCGGCGAAGCGACCGCCGTCCGGGTGGAGGCCGACGGGTCCGGGCCGCCGGTGACCGTCACCGAGTTCACGGGCGTCGAGGTCGCGTCGGAGGCGAGTGTGCCGGTGAGCGTCCAGGTCTGCGAGGAGCCGGCCGGGATCTCGGTCGCGGGGCACGTCGCGACGCCGCCGCTGATCGGGCAGCCGGTCCCGTCCGAGGCTGTCATCACGGGGTTGTTCACCCCGGCCGGGACGGTGTCGGTGACGACCACGTTCCGGGCGCGCGAGGGTCCGTTGTTGGTGACGGTGACGCGCCACTGGATCTGGCGGCCGGGGACCACCGGCTCGGTGAGCAGGACCTTGGTGACGGTGAGGTTGGCCTGCGTCGACGGTGAGCCCGAGGACGAGGCCACGGCGGTGTGGGTGGACGCGGTCGGGTCCGGGCCGCCCGTGACCGTCACCGTGTTCGTCGGAGTCGCCGTCGCGTTCGGGTCCAGCGTGCCGGTGAGGGTCCAGTTCAGCGCCTGCCCGGCCGGGATCTCGACTCCCGGGCAGGTCGCGACGCCGCCACTGATCGGGCAGGTGGTGCCGTCCGGCGCCGTCATCACGGGGTTGTTCACCCCGGCCGGGACGGTGTCGGTGACGACCACGTTCCGGGCCCGCGACGGACCGG
Source organism: Kitasatospora purpeofusca (assembly GCF_036010405.1). Classification (NCBI taxonomy): domain Bacteria; kingdom Bacillati; phylum Actinomycetota; class Actinomycetes; order Kitasatosporales; family Streptomycetaceae; genus Kitasatospora; species Kitasatospora purpeofusca. Next base: position 9,514,015 of record NZ_CP108561.1, read on the forward strand.
AGTTGAGGACGTCGACCCGCCACTCGATCCGCTGCCCGGGCACCACCGGGTTCGTCACCAGGGACTTGCTGACCTTGAGGTTGGCCTGCGGCGACGGCGAGCCCGAAGGTGATGCCACAGCCGTGTGGGTGGACGCCGCCGGGTCGGGGCCGCCGGTGACCGTGACCGTGTTCGTCGGCGTGGTGGTCGCGTTGGCGTCCAGGGTCCCGGCGAGGGTCCAGCTGAGCGAGGAGCCGGCCGGGATCTCGACCGCCGGACACGTCGCGACCCCGCCGCTGATCGGGCAGTTGGCCCCGCCCGTGTCGGCGGTCATCGTCGCGCCGCTGACGCCGGACGGCACCTGGTCGGTCACGACCACGTTCCGCGCCCGGGACGGCCCGTTGTTGGTCACCGTGACCCGCCACTGGACCGGCTGCCCGGGCACGACCGGGCTGGTGAGCAGCGACTTGGAGACGGTGAGGTTGGACTGCGGCGAGGGGCTCGCGGTCGGCGAGGCGACCGCGGTGCGGGCCGTGGCCCCCGGGTCGGGGCCACCGGTGACCACCGCCGTGTTGGTGGGTGTCACGGTGGCGTTCGGGTCCAGGGTCCCGGTGAGGGTCCAGGTCTGCGAGGAGGCTGCCGCGATCTCGACCGCCGGGCAGGTGGCGGTGCCGCCGCTGATCGGGCAGTCGGCCCCGTCGACACCCTGGCGCATCGTCGCGCCGGTGACGCCCGCCGGCACCTGGTCGGTCACGACCACGTTCCGGGCCCGGGACGGGCCGTTGTTGGTCACCGTGACCCGCCACTGGATCTGCGCGCCGGGCACGACCGGGTTGGTCAGCAGCGTCTTCGAGATCGTGAGGTTGGCCTGCGGCGAGGGGCTCGCGGTCGGCGAGGCGACCGCGGTGCGGGTGGAGGCCGACGGGTCGGGGCCGCCGGTCACCAGTGCCGTGTTGGTCGGCGTCGCGGTCGCGTTGGGGTCCAGCGTGCCGGTGAGGGTCCAGCTGGCGGTGCCGTTCACCGGGATCTCGACGGCGGGGCAGGTGGCGGTGCCGCCGCTGATCGGGCAGGCGGCGGCGTCCTGGTCGTTGGCCATGCTGGCCGCGGTCACGCCGGCCGGGACCTGGTCCGTCACCACGACGTTGCGGGCCCGGGACGGGCCGTTGTTGGTGACCTTGACCTGCCACTTGATCTGCTGCCCGGGTACCACGGGGCTGGTCAGCAGGGTCTTCGACACGACCAGGTTGGCCTGGTTGCCGGGCGGGACGGGGTTGGCGGTGCTGGTGCAGCTGGGGGAGCAGTTCGGGTCGGTGGCGCCGCCCGGCGGGGTGACGGTGGCCCGGTTGTCGAGGGAGCCGGTGGCGTCGGCCGGGACGGTGCCGGTGAGGCGGTAGGTGACCTGGCTGCCCGCCGGGAGGTCGACGGTGGTGTTGATGTCGCCGGTGCCGGAGGCCGGGCTGCCGCAGCTGGCGCCCCCGGCGGCGGTGCAGGTCCAGGAGAAGTTCCGGATCGTGGTGGGCAGGGTGTCCTTGACCGAGGTGCCGATGGCGTCGGAGGGGCCGTCGTTCTTGACCACGATGGTGTAGGTGAGCGGCTGGCCGGGCACGTACGGGTTCTTGTCGGGGGTCTTGGTCACCGACAGGCCGGTCGTGGCGCGCCCGGGGGTGTCGACGGTGCTGGAGCAGGTCGGCCCGCAGTTGGGGTCGGTGCTGGCGGCCGGGCGGGTCACGGTCGCGGTGTTCGACAGGGTGCCCGTGGTGGCCGACGGGACGATGCCCGTCACGGTGTACGTCACGGAGCTGTTGGCCGCGATGCTGGCCGTCGTGTCCAGGTTGCCGGTGCCGCTCGCGGCGCCGCAACTGCTGCCGGTGCCACCGGACGCGCAGGTCCAGGTGAACCCGGACAGCGCGGACGGCAGCGCGTCACGGACGGCCGCGTTGACGGCCGGTGCGGGTCCGGCGTTGCTCACCACGAAGGTGTAGGTGAGCCGCTGCCCCGGGACGTACGTGGTGGGGGAGGCGGTCTTCTTGACGGACAGGCCGACCTGGGTGACCCACTCGAGGACGATCTCGCCGTTGCCGCCGTCGGTGTAGCCGCCGCCGTCGCCGATTCCGCTGCCGCTGGTGTACTGGGCGTCGCTGCGGCCGCCCGAGGTGCCGCCGACGCCGTTGCCGCTGCTGTTGGTGCCGTTGGCGGTCTGCGTGTTGGTGACGCCGGTGCCGCGGTTGTAACCGGAGCCGCCGCCGCCCATGCCGTTGGCTTCGAGTGTTCCGCCGCGCTGGCAGGCGCCGCCGCCACCGCCGTAGTAGCCGCCGCCACCGCCGCCGCCGCCCTCGTTCTGCGGACTGGGGGCGCCGCGGCCGCCCTGGTACTGGGCTCCGGCGGTGGCGGCCGCGCACGTCGTCTGGGTGGCGGCGGCGCCGCCGGCGCTCTGGGTGCCGCCCCGTCCGGAGGCGGCGGGCTGGTTGTCCTGGCCGCCGTTGCTGCCACCGCCGCCGCCCGCCGCCGGGGTGGTGGCGTCGGCGCCGGGGGAGGAGCCGCCGCCACCACCGGCCACGACCAGCGGGTTGGTGCCGGAGGCGCCGTTCCACACGGCGCTCATGCCGCCGCCGCTGCCACCGGTCGCGTTGGACCCGTTGGCGGCCGTGTAGCCCTGACCGCCGGCGCCGCCGCCGCCGTACGAGGAGGTGGTGCTGTTCAGCCGGCCGCCCTGGCCGACGGTGAGGGTCAGTGCCTGACCGGGCGTCACCGCCAGGGTTCCGGTGGTGTAGCCGCCACCGCCGCCGCCGTACTGGCCGGTGTAGTAGGCGCGCGGGGAGCCCGCGCCGCCGGCGCCGAACACCCGGGCGTAGACGGCGGTCACGCCGGCCGGCACGGTGAAGGTCTGGTCGCCGCCGCTGTAGGTGACGCGGGCGCAGTTGGTGAAGCTGCCGGTCGGTGTGCAGGCGGTCAGGGCCCGCTGCTCCCGGGGCAGGCCCTGCGGGCCGTAGGCGGGAGGGGCGGCGGCGAGCGCCAGTCCGCCCTGGGGGACCAGGCACAGGAGCGCGAGCGCACCGCGCATCGCCGTCCGGAACCGACCGCCGAGCAACGACCTCACCGGGGCCATCCGGCGTCTCCTCTCGCGACCGTGCACGCACGGGCACAGCTGGGCGGACAAACACGACAAATCAGGCGAATATCCGCAGATGGGATCAGAGATTGCCGAGAAGGAGCGCTCATTGGGACGACCTGATGACGTGTCAGTCGTCTTTTCTGCCGGAATCCGCGCTTTCGGCCCATCCCGGTCACCGTTCGGCGCAACCGGGTGGAGTGGCCCGGGCGGAGCGGCCCAGGGTGGACGGGCCCCGGGCGGAGCGGCCCCGGCACGGGGCGGGGCCGCCGTGCCGGGGCCGGTGCCCGCGCGCGGAGCGTCAGCCGAAGGCCGGCACGGTGTCCAGGATCGCGAGCCTCGCGTTGGCCGTCCTGATGCTGCCGCACAGCACCTGCGCGCCGCCGACGCGGTAGTCCTCGCCGCTGCCGGTGGCCTTGATCGCGGCGCCCTGGAGCGAGGTGTACTGCTTGTCCTGGAGGTCGTCCTTGCGCAGGTCGCGGACGACGATGAGCTTGCGGACCAGGTCGCCGGCGCCCTGCTGGGTGGCGAGGGCCTTCTTCTGGTCCTCGCTCAGCTTGGCGAAGGCCGCGTCGTTCGGGGCGAAGACGGTGACGTTCTCCATCGAGTCGAAGATGTCCTTCGCCTTGGCCGTCTTGACCAGGGCGGACAGCTGGGAGAGGTCCTTGGTCTGGTCGATCGCACCCAGCGCCGGCAGACGGCCCATCGCGTCGAGGCTGCCGGCGCCGTCGCCCGGCATCGCCGCGCAGGCCTGGCCGAAGGCCTTCTCGGGCGGCGGGGGCGCGACGGCCACCGGGCCGGGCCCGCCGGTCCCGGCGTCGACGCCGCCGCAACCGGCGAGCGGGGCGACGGCGAGCGCCAGGGCCGTGAGGAGGGCGGGGCGGTGGGTGCGGCGGCTCATACGGGGATCCTCCAGGGGGAACCGGTCGAATCGTGCCGGATACGCCCCAGATGGTGACACCGCGCCGAGTCGCCGCCCGGGAGATCGGGCCCGCACCGCACCGCCCGTCACCCGTGCGGAGCCGTCCCCGGACGGCGACGGCACCCGGTGGACCGGGTCGCTACGTGGTCCGGGTGGGTTCGACGGCGCCGAGCGGGGCGGCAAGCGACTCCAGGCTGCGCCGTTCCGCCTTGACGCCGATCGCCGCCTCGACCAGTCCGGCGAGGGTCATCAGGGTCGCGCCGATGCAGAACGCCAGGGTGGTGTCGGAGACCTTCCCGGTGCTCACCAGGCTGTTGAACAGCAGCGGGCCGCTGATGCCGCCGACGGCGGTGCCGACGGCGTAGAAGAAGGCGATGCACATCGCCCTGGTCTCCAGCGGGAAGATCTCGCTGACCGTCAGATAGGCGGAGCTGGCGCCGGCGGAGGCCAGGAACAGGACGGCCGTCCAGCAGGCGGTCATGGTGACGGCGGACAGCGAGCCCTGCTGGAAGAGCAGCGCGGTGCCGAACAGCAGCACACCGGAGCCGATGTAGGTGCCGGCGATCATCGGCTTTCGCCCGACGGAGTCGAACAGGCCGCCGAGCAGCAGCGGTCCGAGGAAGTTGCCGACCGCGATCACCGCGAAGTAGTAGCCGGTGTCGCCCTCGGGAACGGCGAAGTACTTGGTGAGGATCACCGCGTAGCCGAAGGTCACCGCGTTGTAGAGGAAGGCCTGCCCGATGAACAGCGACAGGCCGAGCACCGTGCGGCGGGGGTAGCGGGTGACGACCGTGCGGGCGATGGTGCCGAAGCCGAGCGGGCCGCGCTCGCGGATGCGGATCGGTTCGCCCTCCACCGGCGGCAGCTCGCGGCCGTACTCCTCCCGCACGATCCGTTCGGCCTCGGCCACCACCTCCTCGGCCTCCTCGGCCCGGCCGTGGGTGAACAGCCAGCGCGGACTCTCCGGGACGTGTCGGCGCACCAGCAGGATGACCAGGCCGAAGACCACGCCGATGCCGAAGGCCAGCCGCCAGCCCAGATCGGTCGCGAACAGGGCGGTGTTCAGCAGGGCGATGGAGGCGAAGGCACCGATCGCCGCGCCGATCCAGAAGCTGCCGTTGATCACCAGGTCGATCCGGCCGCGCACCCGGGCCGGGATCAGCTCGTCGATCGCGGAGTTGATCGCCGCGTACTCGCCGCCGATGCCGAATCCGGTGAAGAAGCGGCAGAGGAAGAAGAACCAGGCGGTCCACGAGAACGCGGTGACGGCGGTGGCCACCAGGTAGACGGCCAGGGTGACCATGAAGAGCTTCTTGCGGCCCAGCCGGTCGGTCAGCCAGCCGAAGAACAACGCGCCGCTGCACGCCCCCGCGACGTACACGGCGGCCGCGATCGTGGTGACCTGGGTCGTCGAGATGGCGATCCCGCTGCCGCTCTGGGCGAGCCGGGCGGCCATGTTGCCGACGATCGTGACCTCCAGGCCGTCGAGGATCCAGACCGTCCCCAGTCCGATCACGATCCGCCAGTGCCAGCGGGACCACGGCAGCCGGTCCAGCCGCGCGGGGACGTCCGTCTCGATCACCCCGTCACCGGGGCGGCCCTCGGCCGGTGGTGGTTGCCGTACCGCTCGCTCCGTGCCCTTCGCCGGGTCGGCCATGGTGAACCCCTTCCCTCGCGCCGGTAGGACCCCCGGCGTCTGCCCGGGTCCCGCACGACCACACCACACCACACCGAACCGCCCATCCTTCGCATGCCGCCCACCCGGCCGCGCCGGGGTCGGGGCCGTGTCCGGGGCCGGGTGGGCAGGGCCGGGATGCGGGGTCTGCCGGTGTCCGGTTCCGGCAACTCCCGGGCCGGGAGTGGTGGTTGAGGGTGCGGCGCGACATGCTGTCGGCGGGTGTGCGGCTCGCCCGGCGGGCTCGGGAGTGCCGGGCCCCGTACTCGGCTCCGGACTTCGGAAAGGCCTGTTCCCCATGGACGAGACGCTGGATCGGTTCCTGCCCGAGTACGGGCATCGAACGGTTCACGGAATCACTCTGGCGGCGCCGCCGGAGGAGGTCTGGGCGGCGCTGCAGAAGGTGACGCTGGCCGACCTCCCGCTGCCCCGGCTGCTGCTGGCGCTGCGGACCCTGCCCTCGCGGTTGCGCGGCAGGGGCCCCGACCTCCTGGACCGGTCGGTGCCCCTGGCGGAACTGTTCCGCAGGGACGACCGCTGGGTGACCCTGGCCGACGAGCCGGGGCGGTTGCTGGTGCTGGGCCGGGTCGCACGGTTCTGGGACCCGGTGCCGCGCGAGCCGGCGCGACCGGGTGACGGCGAGGGGTTCGTGGCGTTCGGTGAGCCGGGCTGGGCGAAGGCGGTGATCTCCCACGAGGTGTTCGCACACGGCGGCGGCTCACGGCTGGTGACGGAGACGCGGATCCAGGGCACCGACGCGCGCGCGAGGCGGCGGTTCGCGGCGTACTGGTTCCTGATCCGCCCGGGAGTCGGCCTGATCCGGCGCAGCGCCCTCGCCGCGGCGGGCCGCCACTGCGAGGGGCCCTGAGAAAATTCTTCTGCGGGGCTGTCACATCTGTCGCGGGCGGCGGGTCAGTGGAGTGTTCGAGCAGGTGCGGCGGGGCGGGCCGGGATCGGTCCGCCGCGTTGCCCCTCCTCACCCTCCCGACCGAATCAGGGGTGTCCGTCATATCTGTCGCTTACGTCGTTCTCGCCGTTGTCAGTGCGCTCTGGGTCGGTTTCTCGGGTGTCTCGCTCGCACGCCGGGCGGAGTTCGTGACCCAGCCGCTGGTGGAGTACGGGGTGCCGCGCTCGTGGTGGGGCCCGCTGGCGCTGGCCAAGCTGGCGGGCGCCGCCGGCCTGCTGGTCGGCCTGGCGGTCCCGGCCCTCGGCGTCGCCGCCGCGATCGGCCTGATCCTGTACTTCCTCGGCGCGGTGATCACCTGTCTGCGGGCCCGCTCCTACAAGACCGTGGCCTTCCCGCTCCTCTACCTCGCCCCCGTCGCGGTCACCCTGGGCCTGGGGTTCGCGGCCTGACCGGCACCGCCGCCGACCAGGTCCTGTCTGCCGGATCTGGGCCCGCCGCACCGCAGTACGCTGGGGCGATGCTGCTCCCCACCGTCCCGCGCGTCCGCCTGCGCTCCGCCGTTGCACCGTCCGTCGACACGCCGTTCGGCCGGCTGGCCTTCGCCACGACGATCGGGAACACCGTCCTTCCGCCGCTGCCCGATGAGCTGTTCCAGCTGCCGGGCGACCGCACGCTCGCCCGCTGGACGACCCCCGGGGCAAGTGTCGAGCTGCTGCTGACCCCGTTCGATCCCGAACTCGACCCCGATACCTGGGGGCCGCTGTCCGGCTGCCGCGCGGCGGTGTGGCGGATCGACGCCACGGCGCCGATCGGGCGGGTGCGGTTCTCGGCGGAGCTGCCGGCGCGGCTGCCGGAGGGCGCCGACGCGGGGTGGGACGGGGGGCAGGCGCTGGCCGCGGTCACGGTGGAGGACGGGACGACCCGGCTCACCGTGGGCGGCAACGACGAGGAGGCGATCTGCTATGCCGCGCTCAAGGGAGAGGCGCCCGGGCGGTGGGCGGCGCTGATGGACGAGGTGTACGACCGCTCGTTCAGCACCTGGGGTGTGGACTTCGGCCGCCACCACGGCATGACCTGGGCGCTGCCTCCGCTGGAGGCCGGCGACCACTGCGAACTTCCCGTGGTGGCGGCCTGGGCCCCGTCCGCCGACGAGAGTGCGAACACCTGGTACGCCGTCATGCCGTCGCCGACGGTTGTGCTGAGGCAGGTCACTGCCGAGCCGGCAAAGGGGGCCGACGCCTCGAACGCGGGCTGATCACGGTCCGGGCCGGAGGGGCGTCGACGCCGACGGCGACCGCCTAGGACCTGTCCGGCCGATCACGCATCTTGTGAGCCCCACCAGCCGGGGGATTCGGTGCAGTGGAGATGAGCCGACGCCCTTGCTTCCTGGGGCGGATCATGGGGTGTGTCGGCAACGGCTGAAATCGTTTCACCCGTTGCCGACAGGGGTGGAGGCGATGGACCTCTGCCCTGATGGGCTAAGCATGAACGGTTCTCCATCAGCCCATCGAGTGGTCCGTCTTCTGTGCGCGTGACCGCCGGTGGGGCGGTCAGAAATCCTTGTCCGGGCCCCCGATGTCGTTGCGCATCTGGGCAAGGGCAGGATCCCGGGGCTCCCGAGTTCCACAAGGATCTGAACCATGCGTCTTCGCAATGCCCTGACCGCCGCCATCGGCGCGGCCGTACTCATCGTCGCCCTCCCCAACTCCGCATCGGCGGCTACCGGATCCCTCGACTACACGTACGGCGACCCGCAGAACCCCACCGCCGATTCGATCCAGTTCCCGAACCTCAATGAGTGCTACACCGTCGCCAAAGTGGACGGAAACGTCGTGGATGCCTACGCGCCCGAGAACCGCAGCAATGCGGACGCGGCGATGTTCCTCGATGACAAGTGCGAGGACCCGGGGGAAGAGGGTCAGGAGGTCCTGCTCCACCCGGGCGACACGCGGGACGCCAAGTTCCACTTCCGCTCGGTCAGGTTCCTCCTCTCCTCCGGCTGACCCGACCCGTCGTAACGGCCCGCCGGGTGGGATGTGAGGTCCAGGAGGCCGTTCGGATTGTCGGCTGCCACCAATCCGGCCGGCGCACTGTACGCCTGTTCACCCCCGCAGGGTGTGCGCGGCGGGTCACTTAGTTGCGGAGCCAGATGATGAGGGCTGCGGCGGTGGCGGTGCCGAGATAGACATAGCGGCGTTTGTCATAGCGGGTGGCCACTGCCCGGTGCTGCTTCATCCGATTGATGGCCCGCTCGATGGTGTTGCGCTTCTTGTACCGCTCTTTGTCGAAGCTGGGTGGCCGCCCGCCGCGTGAGCCTTTGCGCAGGCGGGCGGCGTGGCTGTCGGTTTTCTCCGGGATGGTGTGCCGGATGCCGCGTCGTCGCAGGTAATGGCGGCAGGGGCCGTTGCTGTAAGCCTTGTCGGCCGTGAGGCTGGCGGGCTTCTTGCGGGGCCTGCCCGGCCCGGGTTTCGGGACGCGGATCTTCTCCAGGACAGTCGTGAACTGGGTGCAGTCCGCCCGCTGCCCCGGCGTGACAACCAGGGAGAGTGGGCGGCAGCGGCCGTCCGCACTCAGGTGGAGCTTTGTGGTGAACCCACCGCGCGAGCGGCCCAGGCCCTCACCCCCAGCGCCACCTCCACCAGGCGGGCGACGAGGCTCTCCCACCGTGTCTCGTGCTGGTGTTCTTCTGAAGGGTCCCCCTTTTGAGGCAGGTTCCGGCGGCGGGTCAACGCGGGCACCCGCCGCATGCTGATGCGCCCGCACAATGGTGGAGTCCACCGAGATGTCCCAGTCGATCTCACCCGTTGCCGACAGCGGCATCGGCCGCAGCCTGGACCTGCTGGAGCAGACGCTCCCAGGTTCCATCTGCTGACCACAGCCGGTGCCGTTCATAGACCGTCTTCCACGGCCCGAACCGCTCGGGCAGATCACGCCAGTGCACTCCGGTCCGCACCCGGTGCAGGATCCCATCGATCACCTGCCGGTGATCCCGCCACCTGCCACAACGCCCATTACTGACCGGCAGAAACGGCCTCAGCCGTTCCCACTCTGCATCACTCAGATCACCCCGGCCCATGACCACAGCAACGACCCGGACACCAAGCAGTCACAGATCGGCCGGACAGGTCCTAGCGTTCGGGGGAGGCGTCCTCGATGGCGGCGAGCAGGAGTGCGTGAACGGTGGCCGCCGCCTCCTGGGTGGCCGGGTCGGGGTCCGTGAGCTGGGGGGTGATCAGCTCGGCGGCCGCGGCGAGGAGCGGGACCGGCACGGTGGCCTCGCGCAGGTGGAGGAGCTGGGAGGCGGCGCGCTCGCCGGGGGTGGCGCGGGTGCGGGCGTCGGGGATCAGGGAGGTGAGGCCCCGGGGGAGGGGCTGGGTGCTGGTCACCCGGTCCATTCTTCCGCCTCCGGGGTGCCGGCGGTCACCACGGCCGGCCGGCGGGTTCCGCGCCGCGTCCTTCCCCGGGGGAGCGCGTCAGGTCGGATCGGTGGGCGGCTCCTCCGGTCCGGGGTCCGACGGGGTGCCGAGGCCGAGCATCGCCGCCGCGACCGCGCCCACCGCGGCGTCGGGGATCCCGATGGCGGCGTGGTCGAGGACGAGGAGCCGTGCGCCGGGGATCTCGCGGGCCAGGGCCTCGCCGTTGCCGAGGGGGAAGAGGGGGTCGTGGCGGCCGTGGACGACGAGCGCGGGGAGGCCGATCGCGGGCAGGCGTTCGCGCCAGCGGGGTCCGCAGTCGAGCCGGGTGAACACGGTGCCCAGCTGGTTGGCCAGTTGGACCGGGGGCGCGGTGCCGGGGGTGCGGTCCCAGATGCGCGCGGCCCGTTCGCGCGCGGCGGCGGGGTCGTCGCCGCGGATGCTCGCGCCGTCGGCGGCGAACTCCGCGACCGCCTCGCGGTCGCTCCAGTCGGGCATCGGTCGGGCGAACAATCGGCCCATGACCGCCCGGTCGTGGTCGGGGAGGTCCTCGTCGGGCGGGCCGGGGGCGACCGGGCGGGTGCCGGCCAGGGTGAGGGCGGAGAAGGCGTCGGCGTGGTCGAGGGCGGCCACCTGGGCGACCATCCCGCCGACGCCGGTCCCCGCGAGGTGCGCGGGCGCCCCGCCCAGCGCGTGGGCGAGGGCGGCGGCGTCGGCGGCGAGGTCGCGCAGGGTGTAGGCGGGCGCCTGCGGGTCCACCGTCGCCGACTCCCCGCTGTCGCGCAGGTCGTAGCGCACCACCCGGCGCCCGCCGGCGGCGAGGCGCTCGCAGAGCGCGTCGGGCCAGGAGAGCATGGTGGGCCCGCCGGCGAGCAGGACGAGCGGTGCGTCGTGGTCACCGAAGGACTCGATGCCCAGGACGGTGCCGCGGACGGCGACGGTGGCCATCTCAGCTCACCGGCCGTCGCTGTCGCTGTCACGGCCGAGGCCCCGGTCGGGCGCGCTCATGTCGCCCGTCGCGGGGACGCCGTCGGTGCGGGCGTAGCGCAGGTACACGGTGCCCTCCGGACCGGCGGTCGGCGGTTCGAGCAGGGCGAGGTTCGTGGGTACGGCGCCGCCGTCGAACACCTTCTTCCCGACGCCGAGCACGATCGGGTGCACCCACAGGTCGAGGCGGTCGAAGAGCCTCTCCCGCAGCAGGGTCTGCACCAGGTCCAGGCTGCCGACGACCTTCACGTTCCCGTGCCGCTCGCGGATCTCCCGCACGGCGGCGGCCAGGTCCGGGCCGAGCTGCGTGGAGCCGTCCCACGGGAGCTCCGGCGTGCCCCGGGAGGCCACGTACTTCGGGACGCGGTTGAACAGCTCTGCGATCTCGCCGTCCTTCTGGTGCGGCCAGTACGCGGCGAAGATGTCGTACGTCCGCCGGCCGAGCAGCAGGGCGTCCGTGCCCTCGTACGCGGCGATGATCTGCGCCCCGGTGACCTCGTTCAGCAGCGGCGCCTGCCAGCCCCCGAACGGGAACCCCGTCGGGTCCTCGTCCGGCCCGCCCGGTGCCTGCGCGACGAGGTCGAGGGTCGCGAACAGCTCGATCTGGACGATTCCCATGTCTGTACTCCCGGAGTGCGTGGATGTCCCTTCGAGATGTAGACCGGCCGGGACCGGAAAACTCATCGCCACGCCGGTACCCGGTTCTCCGGGCCCGCCGGCCGGGGGCCGTGCACGGTGGCCCCCGGCGCGCGGTCGCGGTGTCAGGCCGGGACCGGTACGGCGTCGAACTGGCGGGCGAGGTAGTCGAACCAGGTCCGGTGGAAGGCGGCGGCCAACCGGGAGCCGGGGGCGATGAGGTCGAACGCGTGGTAGGCGCCGGGGTAGAGGTGGAGCTCGACCGGGACTCCCTGGGCGCGCAGCCGGGCGGCGTAGTCGAGGTCCTCGTCCCGGAAGCAGTCGAGGTCGCCGACGGTGATGAACGTGGGCGGCAGCTCGGCGAGGTCGGCGGCGCGGGCGGGGGCCGCGTACGGGCAGACGTCCTCGGTGCCGGCGCGGTCGCCCAGGATCGCCTGCCAGGCCAGCAGGTTGGTCGAGCGGTCCCAGACGCCGATGTCGGTGATCTCGTGGCTCGACGCGGTCCGGTTGCGGTCGTCGAGCATGGGATACGTCAGCGACTGGAACAGCGGTGCCGCGGCGCCCCGGTCGCGGACCAGGAGGGTCGTGGCCGCCGCGATCCCGCCGCCGCCGCTCTGGCCGGCGATGCCGATACGGGTGGCGTCCAGGCCGAGCGCCTCCGCCTCCCGGCAGAGCCACTGGTAGGCGGTGAAGCCGTCCTCGGCGGCGCCGGGGGCGGGCGTCTCCGGGGCGAGCCGGTAGTCGACCGAGGCGACGGCGCAGCCGAGGCTCGCCGCGAGTTCGCTGAGCCACGGCTCGTCCTGGGCGGCGAAGCCGAGCACCTGGCCGCCGCCGTGGAACCAGAGCAGTACCGGCAGCGGTCCCGGTGCGGTGGTGGGACGCAGCAGGCGGACCGGCACCGGGACGTCGAGGCGGTCCGGGCCGTCCGGGACGTCGGCGCGGTCCGCTCGGCCCGTTCGCCTCGCGAGGTGTTCCTCGACGGTGACCGACGGGTTCGCGGGCGAGCTGTCGGCGGCGGATTCGGCCTGGGCGCGGAAGGCCGCGCGCGTGGTGGCCAGGTCGGTCAGGTCGAACGCGCCGTTGGGGGTCATGGGGACCGCGTCGAGGGCCAGGCTCAGCTCCTGGTCCATCAGCCGACGGGAATCGGGCGTGCGGGTACCGGGCCTGCGGGAATCAGGAATACGGATCTCGGGCGTGCGGGTCTCGGGCATGGTGGTGCCTGCTTTCGGGGAGGGGCGGGAGGGAGGGATCAGCGGGGAGGACGGTTCAGGCGCTGAACGTGTCGATGACGACGACACCGGTGGGCCCGTACGTCTCCAGGGACTCCAGGACCTCGCTCGCCTCGTGGAGGCCGACGGTGCGCGAGACGATCCGGCCGGGGCTGAGCCGGCCGGCGGCGATCATGTTGAGCATGGTGCCGAAGCGCTGGCCCTGCATGCCGAAGGCGCTCACGAATTCCAGCTCCTTGACCATCATGACGTCGATCGGCAGGGCGACGTCGCCCTGCTCCGCGGCGGTGGTGTGCCCGAGCTGGAGGTGGCGGCCGCGGGTGCGCAGGGACAGCACCGAGTTGCGGCAGGCGGCGGCGATGCCCACGGCGTCGACCGACACATGGGCGCCGCCGCCGGTCAGGGTCTTCACGGCCTCGACGGGGTCGGTCGCGGCGGCGTTCACGGTGTGGACCGCGCCGAGCGCGCGGGCGGCGTCCAGCTTGTCGTCGGTGATGTCGATCGCGATGACGTTGGCGCCCGTCGCCGCGGCGATCTCCACCGTCGAGAGCCCCGTGCCGCCCCCGGCGCCGTAGACCGCGACCCACTCGCCGCCGCGGACCCGCGCCTGGTCGACGACCCCGTGGAAGGCCGTCATGTAGCGGCAGGCGAGCGCGGCGACGTCGGTGAAGCCGACGCCCTCGGGCACCTCCACCAGGTTGACGTCGGCGAAGCGGACCATGACGTACTCGGCGAAGGCGCCCCAGTACGAGACCCCGGGGACCAGGGAGTCCACGTGCTCGCAGACGTGCTGGTTGCCGCTGCGGCAGAACTCGCAGGAGCCCTCTCCGGGATTCATCGGGAAGATGACGCGGGCCCCCTCCTTCCACCCCCGGACGTCGCGGCCGACCTCCACCACGGTGCCGGCGAACTCGTGGCCGAGCACGAACGGGGCCTCGACCCGAGGTCCGCCGGTCCAGAACTGCCCGGCCCACAGGGCCCAGTCGGTCCGGCAGATGCCGTTCGCCCCGACCCGCACGATCGCGCCGTCCGGCGGGCACACGGGGTCGGGCACGTCCTGGAGGACGAGCGGGCGGTGGAGTTCCTCGATGACTGCGGCGCGCATGGCGCGGCCTCCTCGTGCTGCGGGGTGAAGACGCGTGGAGCGGGGAGCCGTCACGCGAAGTCCACCGGTTCAAGTGGTGGACCTGGAAGCTAGCCGCTTGTTCGGAGCGATGTCAACCGCATAAAGTGGTGGACATGAAGGGTCAGCTGAAGGACACGACACCGGACGGCACCGATGGCGCGGACGGCGTCCGGGAGGGGCGTCAGCGCGCCAAGACCGACTTCCGCTTCGACGACGCGCGGCTGTGCTTCGCCTTCGCCGGCACGCTGGCCGACCGGGGCACCGGAACGCCCTTCGAACGGCTGGCCCGGCCCGAGGACTTGAGCCGCTGGGCGGTGGAGAGCGACTGCACCGCGGTCGCACCGCCCTGCACCGGGGCCGACCTCGACCGGGCCCGGCACCTCCGCGAGGCGATCCACCGGACCGGCCGGGCCCTGGCGGACGCCGTCCCGCCCGCCCCGGAGGACATCGCGCTCGTCAACCGCGCCGCCGCCGAACCGCCGTCGACCCCCGAACTCGCCCCCGACGCCACCACGGTGCGCTGGCACGGCGACGGGATCACGGCGGTCCTGTCAATGGTCGCCCGGGACCTGATCGCCCTCTGCGCCTCCGAGCACCGCGCCCACGTCCGCCTCTGCGGAAACCCCGACTGCGCGGTCCCCTTCGTCGACACCTCGCGCGCGAGCGCCCGCCGCTGGTGCTCGATGAAGACCTGCGGCGCCCTCGCCAAGAAGCGCGCCTACCGCGCGAGGCAGCAGACGCCGGACCGCTGAGACGGGCCCGCCGCCCGGCGGGTCACCGGGTGGCGGCGCGGCTCTGCCCGATGGAGAACTCGACGGTACGGCACAGGTTCAGCGCGTCCTGCGGATCGTCGGCCCGGCGGCCGAACCTGCGGATCAGCACCACCGAGTCGGGCGTGACGCCCGCGCGGGCCAGCACGAACACCAACGTGAGCAGCGCGGCGCGGCCGTTGCCGTCGTCGAAGGGGTGGAAGAAGCAGACATCGAGGTGGGCTCTCGCCGCCCTCGCGGCCGGCGAGAGCCGGGCGTTGTCCGCCTGCGCCAGGCAGGCGTCGAGACGGGCGCGGGTGTCGGGGCCGATGCCGTAGCGCTCGTCGCCGCCCTTGGCGAAGGCGGGGCGGGTGCGCAGCGGCGGCGGTTCGGGAGTGCCCAGGACGTGCTGCTGCCAGCGGTGCAGAAGCTCGAAGTCGAGCACCGCGCCACGTGCCGCGTCCGCCCGCACCAGCTCCAGTGCGGTGAGCAGGCCGGCGGCGCGGGCGGGGTCGATGGCGGCGTCGAAGGAACGGAAGTCCTCCGCCGCCCCGTCGCGGGCGGGAGTCACCGGTCCACCGTCGTCGCTGCCCTCGCCGACCGGCCACGGCACGCTCCCGCGCACCTCGATCCAGCGCTCCAGGTGGTCCGGGAGCGGGCCGCGGTCCGGCGGTGACCAGCGGGTGTCCTGCGGGCGCAGCGGGCCGACAAGTTTCTCGGCGATGTCCTCCGCCAGGGCGGTGTCCGGCGCGGTCCAGCTGCAGAACCGGCCGCCGACCGCCTGCCGCACCAGCCGCGCGGCCGTCTCGGGGGCGACACCCCAGCGGCCGAGGAACCAGCCCAGGACCTGGAGGCAGTGCCCGTACCAGCCGCTTTCGGCGCCCGTGCGGTCGGCCACCTGCAGAATCAGGTTCCGGGCGGCACGCTCCCACCGGATCCGGTCCGCGAGCAGGGTCTCCGGGTCCAGCGGGTAGGCCTCGAACCACTCCGCGAGGTCCTCCAGCCAGCCACGCCACTCGCACAGCGCCGCGACGACGCGGTCGACGGTCTCCTCCGGGGTGGTGATCGAGTGCGAGGCGCAGCACCAGCTCCCGACCGGCCCGCCGTCGAGGTCCCCTTCGCCGAGCGACCAGCGCCACCCCGCCGCCCACCGGCCGTAGTGCTCCACCAGTACGTGCGTCATGGCATCGGACCACGGCTTGGCCACGTCCCGGGCCCAGTTGACCCCGGCCGTATCGATCTCGGGGTCCGGCCGGGACGGTACCTTCCGCGCCGGGCCGAGCGAGCGGACCACCCGCGCCACCGACGCGGGATCGAAGGGGTGGCAGTCCGGGTCGACCTCGTGCCAGGTGAGGTCTGCGGGGTAGAGCGTGTTCGACACCTGCTCAGCGTGCCACGGGCACCGGGCCTGTGGGCAACGGTATTCCGCCCGGGTGCCGGTAGCGGAGCAGGCCGTCGCGGCGTCGTATGTCCGTGGCTCCGGTGTGCCGGACGGGCAGTTCCGGAGCGCGGTAGGGGCAGAACGGTGGGGCGGACGGGGCAGCGAGGGAGGGTAGGAGGCTCCGGGAGATCCCGTCCGGCGGCGTCGAGGGGAAGCGTTCTCGCAGGTCAGTATGGGTGTCTTCGGCTCCGGCGGGCCGGATCGGGAGTGCAGGGTCGTCGGGCCGGGGTGGGGAGCGGGCCGCAGTACTGTCCGGCGGGGTTCGGACGGCGGTGCCGGGCGGCCCCGCTCGTCCGTACTTCGACCTCGGGGGATCTGCCATGTCGGCTTGCCGCACTCTGCTCGTTCCGGCCGCGCTCGTCGGCGTCCTCCTCGCCGTGAGCGGCTGCGGACCCGACGACCCCAGTGGCCCGGGACCGGCGCAGGCCGCGACCGGAACACCGGGGGGCGCTCCGGCGAGTACTCCGGCCGCTGCTCCGAGCGGCGCCGCGACCGCCGCGACCGGCGCGCCCGGTACGGCCGCGCCGAAGGCCACGGCGCCCGCGACGCCCACCGCGCCGCCGACCGGTGGGACGGCCGCGCCCGGCGGAGGTGTCGACGAGGCCTACGCCTACGCCCACCCCTGTGACGCCAAGGACCTCGCGATCCACGTGACCGCCCGCCCCGAGGCGACCAGCCAGCGGGTGATCGAGGTGCGCAACCAGGGCGCGCACTCCTGCGGCCTGAGCTACTTCCCGCTGGTCAGCCTGGGCGACTCGCACGCCGCCGACCGCGGCAAGGACATCAGGCCGCTGGTCCCCGGCGGGCTGGGCGGCCCGCCCGCCTACCCGGTCGGCGCCGGGCGCACGGCGTTCGCCGTGATCGACCTCAACCCCGGCGGCGGATCCACCGCGGCCTCGGCCGGGGTCGACCAGCTGAACGTGGTGGCGGACGGTGACCACATGCCGACCGCCGAGACGCGGAACTTCCCGCTCGGCCCCGGTGCGAAGGTCCGGGCACCCAAGCTGGGCCTGTACCGGGCCACCGTCGCCGACGCCGTCGCCAGCGCCGCCACCGCGGACCAGCAGCAGCATTAGCGGCCGTCGTGCTCAGCCGAGCGAAAGGGCCTTGACGCCGGAGAGGAGCGGGATCAGCCGGAAGTTGCCGTCCCCGGCGCCGCAGGAAGGCTGGGTGTCGGGGGTGTTGGAGATATTGGTCCCGGCCCTGAACCGCCCGTCCTTGCTCGGGGCGAACGTGGTGAAGTGGTCGCGGAAGCCTTCGTAGTAGTACATGCACTGGTGCAGGTTGAGGTACCGGCCGGTGGTCAGGTCCAGCGGTGTGGCGCTCGACAGCAACGGGACGGGGTGGTCCGTGCCCCCGCCGCCGCAGAAGGGGTCGGTGTCACGGGTGTTGGAGACGTTGGTGCCGGCGACGAACTTGACGTCGGTGGTCCCGACCACCGTGGTGAGGTGGTCCTGGTCGTAGTCGCTCCAGAAGACGCACTGGTGCAGGTTGAGATAGCGCCCGGTGGTGAGGTCGTAGCCCTCGGCGGCCGTGTAGACGCTGGGCTCGTAGGTCCCGTCGCCAGGGCCGCAGACGGCTGCGGGGACGGGGGTGTCGGAGATGTCGGTGCCTGCGCTGAACCGGCCGTCCCGGCTGGGGACCAGGGTGGTCATCAGGTCGAAGCTGGTCGGCAGGAAGGGGCCGTGGTAGACGCACTGGTGCAGGTTCAGGTACCGGCCTGCGGGCGGCGGCGGGGCCGTGGCGCCGTCGGTGGTGGTAGCGGTAGCGGTGGCGGTGGCAGCGGGAACGGGGCCGGCCAGGGCGGCCACGGACAGGGCGGTGGCCGCGAGGGCGGCGGAGCGTGGGAGTACACGCATGGGGGACTCTCCTCGGCGCGGTGCGGCGGCTCGGGACGAGCGGCCGTCACGCACGAGGCTTCCCCCCCGCCCCCGGAGGCCCCCGGCCGTCGGGCGGGAACTTCACCTGAACGACCGGCCCGCCCGTACGGTCCGCGCGACCCAGCGTCTCCGACGTGCTGTCCGCCGTGTTCCGTGCCCGGTTGGTAGGTTCATCCGGACGCACTGACGACGGACACGAAGGAGCGCCATGGGCGTCTTCCGCAAGCTCACCTCGATGGGCACGCTCGGACTGGTCGACTTCCGCAGCGACAAGGAACGGATCGCCAGGAACACCAAGCAGACCGTCAAGGAACTGAGGAAGCAGACGAAGCTGATGAAGGAAGCGAAGAAGCGCGGCGAGTAGCCGGAGCCCACGGCCGGGACGGAGGCCGCTCCCGGATCTCTCCCTCCGGGAGGGGCGGGCCGTCCTCGGGTCGGGCAGAGGTGGCTCGCGGCCCACCCCTGGTCGCTCACGCGCTCCTGCTGGAACTGCTGCTTCCGCTCACGCTGAGGCTGCTTCGGGACGCCTTGGACCTGCTGGTGCTAGCGCTCTAGCTGTGGCTGTCCCTGGGGCTGCTGCTGGGGCTGCCGCTGTGGCTGTTGGTTCGGTGCTGGGATGGGGTGGATCCGGTGCCCGTAGCCGTGCCGGTGCCGGTGGTGGTGGTTGCCGCCGCGGTGGTGGCGGTGAGCGCGGGGATCCAGGATCGCGGCGCTGGCGAGCAGGAAGGCACGGCGGGCGGGGAGGCTCATGGGCGTGCTCCGGTGAGGGCGAGGGCGTTGCGCAAGTGGGTGGTGAAGTGTCCGGTGCTGGGGTGGCGGAGGGCCGGGTCGGGGTGGAGGGCCCGGTGCAGGACGTCGGGGAGGCGGGGCCAGGTCGCGGCGGGCCAGCCGGTGAGGGGCCGGGGCGGGTGGTCGAGCTGGTGCTCGCGGGTCTTGCGGCGACTGTCGGTCCGCGGGATGTGGTGGCGTTGTTGGGCGGCCAGCCCGACGTAGTCGCTGACGGAACCGCCGCAGGAGTCGGCGGTGGCGGCCTGGGCCGGCACGGCGGTCGCGGTGGCGGCGGCCAGGAGGAGGGCCGCGGTGGTGGCGGCGAAGCTGGTTCCTCTCATGGGACGGGAGTGTCCTTTCCTTCGGATATGTGGCCATCAGTGCGCGAACCGGAGGGTCGTGGGCGGAGGAACGCGCTCCGACCCCCCCGGTGCCTCCCCCGGAACGGAGTAGTGGAGGCCGTCGGCGACGGGCTCCGGTCCCGGGCGGGGCAGTTCACCGGTGGTGGCGCCGGGGTCCGGCTCGTCCGGACAGCCCGGGCGGGCGTCCCGGCGCGTCCCGGGCCGGATCGTTCGCCCACGGGCCTATGGTGCTGGGTGCTCCCGCCCAGGCTCTCCCGGAGGACACCGATGGCCGTTCCCGCGCTGGACCATTCGACGACCCGCTACTCCCTGCAGCACGCCTACTGGATGGCGCGCGCGGCGGGCCTGGCGCCGCTGGAACGCGGGGCCATCGACCAACAGGCGCGGGCGTGGGGCTTCCAGGAGGTCAGGCACTTCGAGTCCGAGCACGCCATGCCGTTCCCGATCGAGGACACCCAGGCCTATGTCATGGCCGGTGACCGGATGATCGTCGTCGGGTTCCGCGGCACCGAGGTGCTCAAGATCTACGACTGGCTCACCGACGTGAACACCCCGCCGGTCCCCGGGCCGGCGAACAAGGGCTTCGTGCACTACGGCTTCCACCAGGCACTGCAGTCCGTCTACCCCGGGATCCGCGACACCGTGAAGGAGTTGCGCACCGGGAACCAGAGCATCTGGTTCACCGGGCACAGCCTCGGCGGCGCGCTCGCGATGCTGGCCGGCAGCAGGTTCTACCTCGAGGAGCCGCAGCTCCTGCCGGACGGCATCTACACCTTCGGGCAGCCCCGTACGTGCGAGCGCCTGCTCGCCGCCGCCCACAACACGGCCTTCCGGCAGCGCTGCTACCGCTTCGTCAACAACAACGACATCGTCCCCCACCTTCCGCCCGGCCCGTTCTTCACCCACGTCGAGGCACTGCGCTACTTCGACGTGGACGGGCGCCTCCACGAGTCCATGCCGCTCGTCGCGGGGCTGAAGGACCGGGCCAAGGGCTTCGTCACCGACCCGCCGGCTCCCGAGACGGACGCCATCAGGGACCACCACCTGCCCAACTACCTGGCCGCGTTCGAGAAGAGCCTCGCCGCGTCCGGCTGAACGACGCCTCCGCCTCGCGGCGCCGGGCGCCCGCCGTCACCCTTGCCGCCGGCGTTGCCACGGGCGTCGCCGTCGGCGAGGTCCGGCGGGAGTCGCGTCCTCGGGTGGCCGGGGTTTTCGGAGCGGGGCGGTTTCGAGCAGGCCGGTGAGGTGCGCGCCCAGGCCGAGGGAGCCCACCGCGACAACGGCCAGTCCGGCGTTGCGCGCGGTGGCGTCGGGCGGCCCGGGAGGCGGGCCGAGGCGGGACCGGGCCGGTCCCGAGGGGTCCATGGTGACGCCGGTCCGCTCGCCGGTCCGCGGCATCCAGTCGCCCAGCTCCACATCCCCGTGCCTGCTGCCGTCGTCGAGGCGTACCTCGACGGTGGTGGAGGAGTTCTGGTCGCCCTTGTGCACCTTGACGACCACCGCGGGGACGGTCGTGCCCCGGTCGTGGAGCGCCTGCTGGTCGGCCATCGACACGCAGTAGTCCTCGAAGACCAGCCAGCCGGCCGCGAACACGACGAACGACGCCACGGACACCTTCCACCACGCGGGCCGGTAGGCCGCGCCGGCGGCCAGCCCGAGAAACAGCGCCGCGGCAGCCACGAGCATGACGACGACCTCGACCACATGGAGGAACACCCAGTGGTAGACCACCCACATCGACAGCCAGCCCAGGCCGGCGACCACCCCCGTCATGACCGCGCCGAGGCCCACCGCCGACGCACCGCGCACCACCGCCCGGCCCACCGCCGGCACCCCGCGCCCGTCCGCCCCCGTCGCCACTCCCACCCCCGTCCGTCGCACGCCGGTCCCTCGCACCCCGCGGGTCCCGATCCAGCGTGCGCGGTGGGGCCGCCCGGGGACAAGGGCCGTGCCGCCGCGACCGGGGCGGGCAATGGCCGGGTCCCTCGCGGAGGACGTCGGCGGTCTCACGCGGGACCGGCGTGGTCCGCGGCCTCCCTGTCCTGGCGGGCGGATGCCAGCAGCCGGTCCAGGGCCGCCAGTACGGTGTCGAGCGTGCCGGGCCGGGTGAGGTCGTCCATGGTCAGACCGGGCCACAGGTTGTAGTCGCGGGCCGCCGCGTCCGCGAGTCTTCCCGCCAGCGGAGCCAGCTTGCGCAGGTCCTCGGTCAGGTCGGCCGCGGCCGTCGCGCCGAGGCGCTGTCGGACCGTGCCCAGGCTGAATTCGAGCCGTGCCTTGTCGCTCCGGGGCGTCAGGGTCAGCGCCCAGAGCCGGAAGCCGCGGCCGCCCGCCGTGTACTCGGCCAGGGCGCTGGGGTACTGGCCGCGACCGCCCTCCCAACGGCCGTGCCCGGCCGCGTGTTCCAGCAGACGCCGAGCGACGGCCTCGTGCTCGCCGGGGTACTCACCGACGGCCCGTTCGATCTCGCTCGGGGCCCAGGCGGCCCGGCGGGTGCCGGGCGAGGCGGACTTCCCGGGTACCGCCGCGGTCTCGCCGTAGATGCGCGGGACCAGGACGCGAAGCGCCCCGGAACCCCGGTACTGCGCCAGCTCGACCGCGTAGACGTCGGTCTGACGCAGCTGCCGGTTGAGGAACTCCACGACGGCCCGCAGCTCGACCGGGATCCGGTCGGCCACGAAGAGCAGACGCATGCGGCCGGCGGCCAGCCGCTCCTCGACCTCCGCCCAGAACTCCTGAGTTGTACGCTCGCCCAACAGCGCCTCGTACGCCTCCTCCAGCGGGACGCCGTCGACCGCGCAGGTGTCCTCGAACGACTTCTGCAGCAGGGCGGCGGGCCAGTAGCGGGCGCCGTTGGCGGCGTAGTCGAGCATCTGGCCGACCACCTCGCGCCGGATCCGGGTGTCGGTCGCCCGCTTCACCTCCACCAGCGTGGGCACCGCGTCGGCGTCCACGAACAGATGGTCGAGCGACAACGTCGGCCCGGTGTCCTCCCCGGTGGCCACGCCCATCTCCCGCGCCACCAGGGACAGCCGCAGCGGCCGCCCGTCGGCCGGCGAGCCGAAGTCCAGGATCCGCGGGTGGCGTGCCAGCAACTGCTGGAACTCGTCCTCGGAGTCGAAACCGGCCGCCTCCAGGGAGTGAACGTCCGCACCGCCCACCACGAACACCGGCTGCAGCGCCATCAGCACTCCTCCGTCACCAGGTCACCAAGACCACTCCGTCGGGGCACCGAACCTACCAGCGCGCCCGACCGGCCGGCCGGCCGCCGACCCGGCGCGCCGAACGCCAGGCGAACGTCAACCTGCCGTCATGGAGGTCCCGTTCGCGGGCGCCGAGGATGGGGACAACGGTGGGCGAGACCGGGGACCGTCCGGCGCCCGGCGCCCCGGCCCGCAGGAGGGGACCACCGTGTTCAACGGCAGGAAGCCGACCGCGACCCTGGCGCTGCTCGGTGCCATGGCGACGGGCGGAGCGGTGGCCGCCGCCCCGGCGGGAGCGGCTCCGCGCGCCGCCACCTCGCGGACCACCCTCGCCTCGGTGGGGATCCGGCTGAGCACCACCCACGGCGTCGGTGTGTACGGCTACTACAACGTCAGCAGCGCCAAGGTCGCCTCGGACCTCTTCCCGTCGTCGCACGACGGGATCGACGTCGACTGCTGGAGCGCGACCTCGGCGAACCTCTACGGCCGACCGTACGGGGGTCCCGGCCCACGCGACCGGTGTGCCGGCCACGGACGGCCCACCGCCGAGACACCCGCGCCCGGGCCCGGACCTTCTGCGTCCGGCGGACCAGGGCTCGTCGAGGGCCGGAATCCGGCATGGAAGAATATTGACGAGGGGCGACAGGCCTGGTCAACGGCCGTCCCCGTCCGATGGGAGCGAGATCCGCGGCCGAGTGTTCCGCGGATCCTGAAGATGTGAGCAAGGGATGAAGGCGCGATTCAGTGGGGTGAGGCCGTGGGAGGCTCCGGGCGACTACTCCGACCTCGATCTCCCGGAGGGCGGTTTCCTCGATCTCCACAATGACTTCGGTCTGCTCGGGGTCACACTGGCCGGCCACCCGAAGGCGGTGCTGCGACTGGAGTTCGGGAACCCGAAACGTGGACGGTTCGCGCTGGAGTTCCACGATGTCGGTGAGCTCGTCATGCAGCAGACCGCGGTGAGCTCTGACGGTTGGTACGGTGAGCCGGAGGCCGATCCGGACGGGATCGACTCGATCACCTACTACGAGTACGGCGCCGATCTGCCGCCGGTGTTCGAGATCCAGTCCTCGTTGCTGCGGCTGAAGTTCCGTGCCTGGGAGGTCAAGCTGCGCCCGCTCGCGGCGTAGCGTCCTCGTGGTGGGCGATGGTGGAGTTCATCGCGGAGAGCAATGCTCCGATCCCGGACCGGCATTCTCGAAGGTCGACGGGTCCGGGTGTTTCCGGAAGGGGCTGACATGGACATCGACGAGGTGGCCGAGCGGATCGCGGCGGCAGGATCGTCCGCCGAGGTGATGCCCGGATTCCTGCCGGTCCTGATTGATGTCGACGAAGCCGATCCAATGGTCACCGTGCGTCTCGGGAGTCTTCTGGATATCGACCTGCGACCTGTGGGGGACTGGTCGAACTACGGCTTCTTCTGCGGGGGATTCTCGCTCGAGGAGATGCCGGCGGAGTCGGCGATATCCGCGGTGCTCTTGATCGCGACGGGGAAGGCCGGTGTTCGTACCACTGGGAAGTGGATCTTCCGGGAGCAGGTGCTGGAGTTCACCATCGACGGAGAGGAGTGGAGGGCGTTCCGGTCGCTGTCCCGTGAGGTGCCACTGTGGGAGCAGTGCATCAGTAGGTCGATGGCGGAGCGGAGCGCCGAGGTCGAGCAGGTGATCTACCCGTGCATCCTGTTGGACGATGACGACTGGTTGATCGCCTGCGCCGGGAGCGATGAGGTCCGGCAGGCCTCCGAGCCGGATTTTCTGAGCGACATCAGGGAAGCGTTCGACGCGGAGGGGAAGCCTTTGCGGCTTTTTGTCGTGGGCGGGAAGGGTGACGGTGTCGACTTCGAGGTGGCCGGACCGCCGCGGCCGGAGTTGCTCAGGCGATGCGTGGAATCGTTTTTCCAGTCCTGGACGGATGTCGAGCCGCCGACGTTCACTGCTGACACGGTGAGCTATGCCCTTGCCGTTGCGCAGACGGCGGAGAGTGTCCCGATCAGGAAGAGGAAGAGACCGGACCCGGAGGCGTAGTGGCTCCGACGCGCCGGGTCTCGTGGGGCGGATGAGCGCGTTCGACGCGGCGGGGGACGAGATCGACGTCGAGACCGGGGCGACCATCTGAAGCCTCGCCCGGTCAGGTGCGGCGGGTGACGGCGACGCCGGCCAGGCAGAGGACGCCGCCGGCCAGGGTCAGCAGGGCGGGGGTTTCGCCGAGGAGGAGCCAGGCCATGGCGACGACGAGGGCGGGGACGGAGTAGGTGGTGGCGCCCATGCGGGCGGCGGTGGTGCGCGAGAGGGCGTAGGCCCAGGTGGTGAAGGCCAGGGCGGTGGGGAAGAGGCCGAGGTAGAGCACGTTGAGGGTCGCGGACATCGGTGCGGCGGCCAGGTCGGACACCAGCTGCGGGGCGAAGGGCAGGCAGGCGACCGCGCCGATCAGGCAGCCGAACGTCGTCGTCTGGAGGGCGGTGGCGTGTCGCAGGGCCGGCTTCTGGCTCACCACGCCCGTCGCGTAGGCCACGGCCGCGAGCAGGCACAGGCCGATGCCGGTCACCGAACTGCCTTCGCTGCCCGACATGGAGAGGCCCACCACGATCACGCCGGTCAGGGAGACGGCCATCCCGGCGAGCAGCTTGGACGGGAGGCCCTCGCGCAGCAGCCAGCCGCCCAGCAAGGCGATCAGGACCGGTCCGATGCCGATCAGCATCGCCGCCGTGCCTGCCTCGACCTCCTTCTCGCCCCAGTTCAGGGCGACCATGTAGAGGCCGAACCAGAGCACGCCCGAGACGGCGATGCCCGGCCAGGCCGCGCGCGGGGGCAGGCCCTCGCGGCGGTGGGCCAGCAGGCCGAGCAGGGCGACCGTGCCCACCAGCAGGCGGCCGAGGGCCAGGGAACCGGGCCCGAAGTGCTCGTTCGCGCTCCGGATGGCCACGAACGCGGATGCCCACAGCACCACCGTCGTCGAGGCCGCCGCCAGTGCCTTGCCGTCCCTCGGGGCCACGCCCGCCGCTGAGATGCTCATGCGGGAGAACCTATGGTGTCGAGGTTTCGGTCCGCACCGAAATAAAGGTGTCAGCTGTCGAGGACGACGTCGGCGACCAGGCGGGCCACCGCCTCGGGCTGCTCCACCATCACCATGTGCCCGCT
Source organism: Kitasatospora purpeofusca (assembly GCF_036010405.1). Taxonomy (NCBI): domain Bacteria; kingdom Bacillati; phylum Actinomycetota; class Actinomycetes; order Kitasatosporales; family Streptomycetaceae; genus Kitasatospora; species Kitasatospora purpeofusca. The sequence goes on from NZ_CP108561.1 coordinate 9,539,535, forward strand.
GTCGGGGACCTCCACCAGGGTGGCGGAGGGGCAGGCTTCGAGGGCGGCGCGCTCGGTGTCGGTGAGCCCCACCTCGTCCCGGTCGCCGCGCACCACCCAGGCGCGGGCGCCGGACTCGCACAGTCGGGGCACCAGTTGGCCGTGGCGGTCCAGGTAGGCGAAGTACTCGGCGATGGCGCGGTTGCAGAACGCCGGGGAGTTCCGCTTCAGATCGGCGACCAGCTCCTCCCGGCGCCGCTCCGGGAAGCCCTCGGCCAGGACCTTCGGCGTCAGCCACAGCATGACCGGCCAGACCACGGCACCCAGCCCCGGGACCCGCCCGAGTGCCGTGGCGACCGCGAGCGCCTTGGACTCGTCCGGCCGCGAGAAGGTGGGGGAGAGCAGCACCACAGGGCCGGAGAAGTGTCCGCCGGCCACCATCTCCAGGGCGATGTTGGCGCCGATGCTGTGGCCGACCACGGTCGTGCAGCCGTGTTCGGCCGCGAAGGCGCCGGTGATCGCCGCATAGTTCTCGATCGACACGTCCACGGGCGCGATGGTGCCGGCGTGGCCGGGGACGGTCGCCGCGATCAGGCGGATCGGTGCGTCGGCGAGTGCGGGGGCCGCCGTCATGTCGGCGAAGAAGGTCGTGCCGCACATCCCACCGGGCAGGAGCAGCACCCGGTGCGGGGCGTCGGGGGGACCGGACTCCTGGATGTTCCAGGCGTGGAACTGCGCGGCACCGACCATGCTTCGACCCTCCGGGCTCGTACGACGACCCGCATTGTCGCGTGCCGCGCCGCAACGGTCGGCGACCTTGGGCCGGGCGTGGCATGTCGGGCCGTGCCGGGGTGGGCCGTGCCGGGGCGGGTGGTGCGGGGGCGGGCGGTGCGGGGGCGGGCGGGAAATTCGGTTGCGCCGATTCCGGAAGTCGCTAAGCTCTGACTCGTTCGCGCCGCAGGGCTGCCGTGGCGTGGGGACTGACGTGGAGAAGCAGAGGAGGTGCGTTTCGATGGTCGCCGCCGTGTCGCGGCGCGCCTTTGTGTGCGCGCCATACGCCTCTTCCTCTCGTCTTTCGCCCACCGGCTGACGACGCCTCGCAACTGGCGCACTGGTGGGCTGTTCCCCAGGAGCCACCACAGTGCGTGAGCGCTTTTCCACCACCGACACCGAATCCTTCTCCCGTATCCGCGCCAAGGGCGCACCCCGTCGTGGCCGCCGGTCCGAGCGGTTCGACGATCACGAGCCCGAGGTCGTGTTCGGGTTCGACGACCACGGGGCCTACGCCGTCGACGGTCACGAGTACGCCGACTTCCACGGCGACCACGAGCACCACGACGGCGAGCACGACAATCACGACGACAGCTACGACAGCTACGACAGTTTTGACAGCTACGACAGCTACGACGGCAACCCCGACGGCGGCCCGGCCGGGGGCGACCGCTGGTCGACCTGGGACCAGTCCACCCCCACCGAGAAGGGGCCCGAGCCGCGCCCTGCCTGGGTGGTGACCGAACTCGCGGCCGTGGACACCGAACTCGGGCTGGTGAAGACCGGCAAGGAGGCGGACGTCTTCCTCCTGGAGCGCGCGGTGCCGGGCACGGACCGCCGCACGCTGATGGCGGCCAAGCGCTACCGCGACTCCCAGCACCGGATGTTCCACCGGGACTCCGGGTACCTGGAGGGGCGTCGGCACAAGGAGTCCCGGATCGCCCGGGCGATGGCCAAGCGGACCGCGTTCGGCAAGGAGGCCATCGCCGCGCAGTGGGCCGGCGCCGAGTTCACCGCGCTGTGCCGGCTCTGGTCGGCCGGGGTGGCCGTCCCCTACCCGGTGCAGATCTTGGGCACGGAGATCCTGATGGAGTTCGTCGGCGACGAGAGCGGCACCGCCGCGCCCCGGCTCGCGCAGCTGCGGGCGGAGGAGGTGGACGTCGAGGACCTGTGGGACCAGCTCGGCCGCAGCCTGTCGCTGCTGGCCGGTGACGGGTACGCGCACGGGGACCTCTCGGCGTACAACATCCTGGTCCACGAGGGGCGGCTGGTGATCATCGATGTGCCGCAGATCGTGGACGTCGTAGCGAATCCGCGCGGGCGGGCGTTCCTGGAGCGGGACGTGCGCAACGTCGGCGCCTGGTTCGTCTCCCGGGGCCTGCCGGAGCACCGCGTCGGTGAACTCGTCGGGACGCTGGAGTTCGACGCACGACTGGGGTGACGAGGACCTGGGGGAGGGGCTGGTCGGGCGACGGGGGCGCACCCCGTCGCCCGACCGGCCGCCCCCGTCAGGCCTCGCGCTTCCAGAGCCCCCGCCCGGCCAGGATCGGCAGCACGTTCTCCCCGACCCAGTACGCCTCCTCCAGGTGCGGGGCGCCGGAGAGGATGAACTCGTCCACGCCCAGCCGGTGGTACTCCTCGATCCGGTCCGCCACCTCGCGGTGGTCGCCGACGAGGGCGGTGCCCGCGCCGCCGCGCACCAGGCCGATCCCGGCCCACAGGTTGGGCGAGACCTCCAGCCGGTCGGTCGAGCCGCCGTGCAGCAGGCGCATCCGCCGCTGGCCCTCGGACTCGCTGCGGGCCAGCGCCGCCTGCGTCTCGGCGATCCGCGCCGGGTCCATGCCGGCGAGCAGTCGGTCGGCCTCCGCCCACGCCGCCCGCGCGGTGTCGCGGGTGATGACGTGCAGCCGGATGCCGAACCGCGGCGCGCGGCCGTGCCGGGCGGCGAGTTCGCGGATGTGCCGGATCTTCTCGGCGACCATGGCGGGCGGCTCGCCCCAGGTGAGGTAGACGTCGGCGTGCCGGGCGGCGACCTCGGCGGCCTCCGGCGAGGAGCCGCCGAAGTACACCTCGGGCACCGGTTCCGGCAGCCGGGTCAGCCGGGCGGCCTCCACCCGGAGGTGGGTGCTGCGGTGGTCGACCTGTTCGCCGCGCCAGAGCCGGCCGGTGATGGACAGGAACTCGCCGGTGCGGGCGTAGCGGCCCGCCTTGTCGAGGAAGTCCCCGTACGCGCGCTGCTCGGCGGACTCGCCGCCGGTGACGACGTTGAGCAGCAGCCGGCCGCCCGACTGGTTCTGGTAGCTGGTGGCCATCTGGGCGGCCAGCGTCGGGCTGAGCTGACCGGGCCGGAAGGCCACCAGGTACTTCAGTCGCTCGGTCTCCCGGGTGAGCATCGCGGTGGTGAGCCAGGCGTCCTCGCACCAGGCGCCGGTCGGCGTCAGCGCCCCGGTGAAGCCGAGCTGCTCCGCGCTGCGCGCGATCTGGCCGAGGTAGGCGATGCTCGGCGGCCGGTCGGTGCCGGCGGTGCCGGGGGTCGAGCCGTGGCCGCCGCCGACGACGTGCCGGCTGTCCCCGGTGGTCGGCAGGAACCAGTGGGCGGTCAGCGCCATGGCGGCTCAGCCCTCCCGGACCGGGGCGAAGCCGCCGTAGCCGCCGTCGTGGTGGACCAGCGGCGGGCCGTCGGTGGTGTCCACGGCCAGCACCTCGCCGACGACCAGCAGGTGGTCGCCGACCGGCTGGAGCAGGAACGGGCGGGCCGTGAGCCGGGCGGCGGCGCCCGCGAGGACGGGCGTGCCGTACGGGCCGGTGTGCCAGTCGGTACCGGCGAAGCGGTCGATCCCGCTGCGGGCGAAGCGGTTCGCCAGCTCCCGCTGGTCGTCGCGCAGGATGTGCACGGTGAAGGCCTCGGCCTCCCGTACCGCGGGTGCGGACGAGGCGGTGGCCGACAGGTAGAAGGACACCAGGGCGGGGTCCAGGCTGACCGAGGTGAAGGAGGTGGCGGTGAAGCCGACGGGGCCGCCGGGTCCGGCCGCGGTGATCACCGTGACGCCGGCCGCGTGCCGGCGCAGGGCGCTGCGGAGCAGGTCGGCGCCGTGGGCTCCGGCGAGCGCGGACGGCTGGGCGAGCGCGGACGGCTGGGCGAGTGCGGACGGCTGGGTGAGGACGGGTCGTTCGTCGAGGGTGGTCATGCCGGGTTTCCTTCCAGGGCACGCGGGTCGGGGGTGCGTCCGCCCGCGTCGGTGGTGACGATCCGGGCGGGCAGGTGCGGGCCGCCCCGCAGGCGTTCCAGCCACTGGACGACGGCGGCGGCGACGCTGCGGTGGGCGGCGTCGTTGAGCGCGTCGTGCCGGCCGTCGGCGACCAGGACGAGGTCGGCGGCGAGGCGTCCGGCGAACCGCCGCGCGGTGGCGGGCGGCGACACCGGGTCGGCGGACCCGTGCACCACCAGGACCGGCACCCCGGAGACCGGTATGTCGGAGACCGGTACGTCGTCGGAGGCCGCCTCCTCGGCCGCCCGGGCGAGGTCGGCGGGGACGTCCTCGGCGAGCGCGCCGGGCCGGAAGTCCGGGTCGGCGGCCAGCAGGCCCCGGTGCGCAGGGCAGGACGTCCGGGCGCCGAGCTCGTCCGTCCAGTTGTCGGCGGTGTCCGGGGCGCCGGGCGGGGGGACCGTGGTGGGCAGGCCGACGAGCAGCAGCCCGTCTGGGGCGGCCCGCCGGGCGGCGGCCAGCGCGAGCAGGGCGCCGGTGTCCGAGCCGGCCAGGACCACGGGGGTGCCTGGCGGGGCGCTCCCGCGGGCCTCGGTGACCGGACCGGCCAGGTCCACCCGGTCCAGCGGGGCGGAGCCTGCGGCGGGTACCGCCGGGACGACCACGCGGTAGCCGTCGAAGGCCAGCCGCCGGCCGAAGCGGGCGTACACACCCGGGTGCTCGCCCCGGCCGGGCAGTAGCAGGACGGTGCCGCGCACGGTGACGTCGGCGGCGGGCTCCCAGACGGCGGAGGGCGGGCCGGTCAGCGGCACCGGGGAGGCGGCGGTGGTGGTCATCGGGCGGCACCGGACACCGCGACGGCGGCCTGTGCGGCCTCGGCCCGCGCGGCCTCGGCCTCGACCGCGCGGGCCGCGTCGGCCTCCCGCGCCGCCCGGGCGTCGCGGTGGGCGACCTCCTGGCGCACCAGCGGGATGAGCTCCTTGCCGTAGTCGAGGGCGTCGTCCAACGGGTCGTAGCCGCGGATCAGCAGCGTGGTGGCGCCGAGGTCGACGTAGTCCAGCAGCGCCTGGGCGACCGTCTCCGGTGTGCCGACCAGGGCGGTCGAGTTCCCGGCGGCGCCGGTCGCGGCGGCCGGGGCCGTCCACAGCGCGCGGTCGTGCCGGTCGCCCTTGGCGGCGGCGGCCAGCAGGCGCTGGGAGCCGACGTTCTGCGGCGCGGCCCCGGGGCCGGTCGGCAGGATCGGGCGACGCCCGCCGAAGACGTCGTTGCGCTCCTTGATGGTGGCCAGGATGCGGTGGGCGCGCTCCCACGCCTCCTCCTCGGTGCGGCCGAGGATCGGACGGAAGGAGACGCTGATGCCCTGGACGTCGGTGCGCCCGGCGGCGGTGGCGGCGGCGCGGACGGAGGCGATCTGCTGCGCGGTCTCGGCGAGTGGCTCGCCCCACAGCGCGAAGGTGTCGGCGTGCTTTCCGCCGACGCGGTAGGCGGCCTCGGAGGAGCCGCCGAAGAACAGCGGGATGCGCGGTCGCTGGACCGGCAGCACCTCGGACTTGAAGTCGGCGAGGCGGTAGTACGGGCCCTCGTGGTCGAACGGCTCCTCGGCGGTCCAGGCCTTGGTGAGCACGGTCAGGTAGTCGTCGGTGCGGGCGTAGCGCTCGTCCTTGGTGAGGTAGTCGCCGTCGCGGCGCTGCTCGGCGTCGTGGCCGCCGGTGATGATGTGGACGGCGACCCGGCCGCCGGAGAACCGGTCCAGGGTCGCGAAGGTGCGGGCGGCGACGGTGGGCGCGATGAAGCCGGGGCGGTGCGCGATCAGCAGGCCCAGCCGCTCGGTGTTCGCGGCGGCGAACGCGGCGACCTGGTTGGGGTCGGGGCTGGCCGAGGAGTGGGCGATCAGGATGCGGTCGAAGCCGGCCTCCTCGTGGGCCCGGGCGAACCGGCGGGTGTAGTCGGGGTCGACCACCGGGCCGTGGGCGGGGCGGGTCTCGGAGACGTCGTGGGTGGAGATCATGCCGATGAACTCGACGGGCATGGTGGTCTGCCTTTCTTGGCAAGGGTCTTGGCGCGGGACTTGGCACGGGGGATCGGGAGGGGACGGGGAAGGAGGGGAGGGGAGGGGAGGGGAGGGGAGGGGAGGGGAGGGGAGGGGAGGGGAGGGGAGGGGAGGGGAGGGGAGGGGAGGGGAGGGGAGGAGGGAGCCGGTCAGCCGACCGTCGGGCGGTGCAGGGCGGCCCGGCCCCGGGCGAGCAGGACGGTGTCGTCCTGCGGGGTGTGCACCCGGGCGCACAGCACGTCGCGCAGGTGCCGCTGGAGCGGGTGGTGCCTGGTCAGGCCGTGGTTGCCCACCAGGGCGACGGCCCGCTGGACGGAGTCGACGGCGGCGCGGGTGCCGAGCAGCTTCGCCCCGGGCGCCTCGTCCACGGCCGACGGCTCGTCCGCGTCGACGGCTGCGGCCAGGGCGGCCACCAGCCGCTCGGCGCCGCCGAGTTCGACGTCGATCAGGCCGAGTTCGCTCTGGAAGCGGGGCAGGCTCGCCAGGGGCGCGCCCAGGGCGCTCGGGGTCCGCTCGTGCAGGAAGGCGGTGAGCCAGGACTGCGCCGCACGGGCGACGCCCAGGTAGAGGGCCGCCAGGCCGAGCGAGTTCCAGGCGGCGCCGACCGGGTCCCGGCCGCCCTCCGGGGTAGGGGCGGCGAGGCGTGCGGTGTGGTCGAGCGGGACTCGTACGGCGTCCAGCAGCACATCGTCGCTGCGGCTGGCCCGCAGGCCGAGGTGGTCCCAGGTCGGCTCGACGGTGATGCCGGGCAGGTCGCCGCGGACCAGGAACGAGCCGACCCGGGGCTCGGGTTCGTCGGTGCGGGCCCACACCAGCAGCCAGCGCAGCGCGGGCGCGCCGGTGGAGAAGATCTTGCGTCCGGTCAGCTCCCACCCGTCGCCGCGCCGTTCGGCCACCGTCGCCGGCAGCCCGCCGCGCACGGGGGTGCCGAGCTCCGGCTCCACCCGGACGTGGTTGACCAGGGTGGGACGCTCGGCCGACTCGGCGAGCAGGTGCGCCAGCGGACCGGCCGGCCAGTGGGCCTCGCGCGCCTCGGCGGCGTGGACGAACAGCGTCATCGCGGTGACCAGGGCGACCGCCGGGTCGCCCGCGCCGAGCGCGCGCAGGATCCGGACGGTGTCGGCGAGCCCGCGGCCGGGGCCGCCGTGCCGTTCGGCGACGGTCGCGGTGAGCAGACCGGCCCGGTGGACGAGCGCGATGCCCTCGGCGGGGAGGGTGGCGTCCCGGTCGTGCTCGGCGGCCCGCTCGGCGAGGGCGGCGGTCAGGGCGGGCAGCCCGTCGAGGTCGGGCGGTTCGTCGAGGGCACGAAGCGGGGGTGCCGGTCGGGCGGGTGCGGCGGGTGCGGGTGGTGCGGCGGCCGGGGGCATCGGGGCTGCTCCTAGGTGGTGGTGGCGTCGGGGGTGCGAACGGTGTCGTCCGGGTGGAGCCGGGCCCGCCAGTCCGGGGTGTGGTGGCAGGCGACGGCGTGCGCCTCCGGACCCGTGGTGGAGACCGCGGGGGCCGGGCCGAGTTCCGGCACCGCCGCGCAGGCCGTGTCCGCGACCGGGCACCGGTGCGCGAACCCGCAGCCCCCGGCGGGGACGGCGGCCCCGGCCGGCGCCCGCAGCAGCCGCAGCACGGTCCGCCGGGCGGGATCCGGGCCCGGCGCCGAGGCGGCCAGCAGCGCGCTGTACGGGTGCAGCGGCCGGTCCAGTACCGCCTCCGCCGGGCCCTGCTCGACGATCCGGCCCCGGTAGAGCACGGCGATCCGGTCGGCGATCCCGGCCAGCGAGTCGAGGTCGTGCGAGATCACCACGACGGCCAGTCCCAGTTCATGGCGGAGCCGGTCCAGCAGGCGCAGCACGTGGTTGCGGTTGGAGGCGTCCAGGGCGCTGGCCGGTTCGTCGGCCAGCAGCAGCCGGGGCCGTCCGACGATGGCCCGGGCCAGGGCGACCCGCTGGCGCTGGCCGCCCGACAGCGCGCCGGGGGTGCGGGAGGCGAGCGCGGTGTCCAGGCCGACCTGGTCGAGCGCCTCCCGCACCCTCGGCCCGTGCTCGGAACGGGGGACGCCGGCCACGGCGAGCGGTTCGCCGACGAGGCGGGCCACCGTCAGATCGGGGTCGAGGGAACGCAGCGGGTCCTGGAACATGTACTGGACGGTGCCGGTACGCCGCGCCGTCCGCAGGGACCGGCCGTGCAGGGCGGTGCGGTCGGTGCCGTCCACGGTGATCCGGCCGGCGGTGACGGGGGCGAGCCCGGCCACGGCCCGGGCGAGGGTGGTCTTCCCGGAGCCGGTCTCCCCGATGAGGCCCAGGATCTCGCCGGAGCGTGCCTCCAGGTCGACCCCGCCGAGCACGGGGGTGCGGCCGTAGCGGACCTCCAACCGCTCGATCCGCAGGGTGGGGGATCCGGTGGCGGGCGTCGGCCCGTCCGTGATCGACGGGGCGATGGTGGTGATGCTCACATCGGGACCTCCGTTCGTTGCGTGGCGTCCGCCCGATCGCGGACGCCGGTGAGGAGCAGTTCCGCGCTGCGCAGGCAGCGCGCCGCCCGGCCGGCGGCGCCGGTGTCGCTTCCGGTGCCGCTTCGAGGGCCGGTCCCCGGGGCGGGGACGGGCGTGAGCGGGACGGCCTGCTCGGTGCAGACGGGGGTGGCGTACTCGCATCGGGGGGCGAAGCGGCAGCCTGCCCCGGTGGCGCCGGGCTCGGGCGGCCGGCCGGGGATGACGGCGAGCTCCCGGCGGTCGCGGCGGCCCAGGGCGGCGACCCGCAGCAGCGCCTCGGTGTACGGGTGGGCCGGGGCGGCGACCACCTCGGCGGTGGGGCCCTCCTCGACGACCTCGCCCGCGTAGAGCACGAGGACCCGGTCGCACACCTCGGCGACCACCGCCAGGTCGTGGCTGACCAGCAGCAGGGCCAGCCCGTGCCGGTCGCGCAGCACGTCCAGCAGGTCCAGCACCTCGGCCTGGACGACGGTGTCCAGCGCGGTGGTGGCCTCGTCGGCGACCAGCAGCTGCGGTTCGCCGGAGATCGCGACCGCGATCAGGACCCGCTGGAGCATGCCGCCGGAGAGTTCGTGCGGGTAGCTGTCGTGGACCCGCTCCGGGTCGTGCAGTCCGACGGCCTCGAAGAGTTCCACCGCCCGTCGGCGGGCCTCGGCCCGGGTGAGCCCGCGTCGGCGCAGCGGCTCGCCGAGCTGGCGCCCGACGGTGAGGGTGGGGTTGAGGTACGAGCCCGGGTCCTGGAAGACGGCGCCGATCCGGGTGCCGCGCACCTGTTGCCACTGGCGGTCGGTCAGGGCGACGAGATCCGCGTCGTTGCCGTTGCCGTCGCCGTCGTCCGCCGTGCCGCCGAGGACGATCCGTCCGGCGGACACGGCGACGCCGGGCGACGGCAGGCCGAGCACCGAGCGGCAGGTGAGCGTCTTGCCGCTGCCGGACTCGCCGACCAGCCCGACGGCCTCGCCGGGGAGGATGTCGAACGAGACGTCGCGGACGGCCTCGGTGCGGCCGTGGCCGACGGTCACGTGCAGCCCCTCGACCCGCAGCGCGGCGGTGCGATCGGCAGAAGCGGGACGGTCGGGCTCAGGCGGGGTGGGGGACATGGTCGTGCTCCTTCCGGTCCGGTACGGACGGCACGTCCGACGCGGCACGCCTCCCGGCAACCCGGCGCGTGCGGGCGGTGGCCGGAGCGGCGCCGGTCCGGTCGGTGTCCGCGAGGACGTCGGCCAGCAGGTTCAGCGCCCCGACGGTGAGCATGATCAGCACGGCGGGCGGGACCGGTGCCCACGGCTGCTGGGCCAGGAAGCCGAGGTCGCTGGCGAGCATGCCGCCCCAGGTCGGGGCCGGCGGTTGCACACCGATCCCGAGGAAGGTGAGGGAGGAGACCGTCAGCAGGCCGGTGGCCAGCGCGTGCGCGGAGGTGACGGCGACGGTCGGCAGCACCTTCCGCCAGATGTGCACCCGCAGGATCCAGGACCGGGAGGCACCCATCAGCTCGGCGGCCTCGACGTACTGGGCCCGGTCCAGCCCGAGCGCGGCGGCCCGGCTGACGCGGAAGAACAGCGGCGCGAGCAGGACGCCGAGCGCCAGCATCGCCTGGTGCAGCCCGTTGCCGAGCAGGCCGACGGCGGCGATCGCGAAGAGCGTGAACGGCAGCGTCATCAGGGAGTCCACGGCGCGCAGGACCAGCCAGGACCCGGCCGCGCCGAACCGCACCGACAGCAGCCCCGGGACGACCCCGAGCAGGGCGGCGACGGCCACCGCCTCGACGGCGGCGAGCACGGAGAGCCCGGTGCCGGCCAGCAACCGGCTCAGCACGTCGCGGCCCAGGTAGTCGGTACCCAGCAGGTGGTCCGCCGAGGGGCCGCCCAGGAGGTGGGCGGTGTCCTGGGCGAGCGGGTCCGCCGGGGCGATCCGTCCGCCGAACAGGGCCAGCAGCAGGACGAGGGCCAGGACGGCCAGCGCGGCGCGGGCGACGGGCACCCGCAGCGAGGCGCGCAGCGCGTTCACCGGGTCCCTCCCACGGCCGGCGCCGTCCCGGTCGCCTTCACCGCGCGTCCCTCCGGCCGGGGCCCGCGCCGGGCCACCGGGTTGAGGGCGAAGAGCACGGCGTCGACGGCCAGGTTCGCCACGAGCACCACCGCGACGGTGACCAGCAGGGTGCCCTGGATCACCGGCACGTCGTGCTGCTCGGCCGCCCGGAGGGAGAGTTGGGCGATCCCCGGCAGGTTGAAGATCCGCTCGGTGACCACGGCGCCGCCGATGAGGACCGGCACGCTCATGCCGAGCACGGTGAAGGCCGGACCGGCGGCGTTCCGCAGCGCGTGGCCGAACAGCACCCGGCGCCGGGAGAGTCCGCGCATCAGGGCGCCGGTCGCGTAGTTCCGGCGCAGCTCCGCGACCAGTGAGGTCCGCAGCTGGCGGGCGATGCCGGCGGCGGCGTCCAGGCTGAGGGCCAGCGCCGGCAGCAGCGCGAACCGCAGCCACTCGCCCGGCTGTCGGGAGAACGGCACGTATCCGCCGGAGGGCAGCAGCCGCAGCTGGACGGCGACCAGGGTGATCAGTCCGATCGCGATCACGAAGGCGGGCAGGGTGCCGAGGAGGGTGCAGCCGGCGGTGACCGCGCGGTCCAACCGGCCGCCGTTGCTGAGCGCCGCCGCGACACCGGCCGCACCACCCAGCAGGACGGCCAGCAGCAGGGCGAGACCGGCGATGGAGAGGTCGACCGGGAGCGCGGTGGCGATCGAGTCGGCGACCGGCACGGTGGTGAACCAGGAGGTCCCGAGGTCGCCGCCGACCGCGGCGAGCAACCAGTCGCCGTACTGCGCGGGCAGCGGCCGGTCCAGGCCGAACTCGTGGTCCAGCCGGGCGATGTCGGCCGCGGTGGCGGTCTCGCCGAGGACGGCGGCCGCCGGATTGGCGTCCGAGACGGCGCCGAGGCCGAAGGTGAGCAGCGAGGAGAGCAGGAAGACGGTGACCGTGCTCGCGAGCACCCGCCCCAGCGGGCGCGGGGCGCGCCCCGCCCGGCGGGCGAGGGGCCCCGCCAGCCGGGCGCCCGCGCGGGGCAGGACGGCGCTCACGAAGCGGTCACCCCCTCGAACCGCTGCACCGCCGTGAAGGCCGGGATCGGCGAGACGGACTTCCGCCGGGCCAGCAGCCGGGGGACGCTGTACAGGAAGGTGTTGGGCATCGTGCGCACCGCGAGCGCGGTCGCCGCCCGCAGCACCTTCGGGTACTCCGGCGAGTCCAGCGGGGTGCGCGAGACCTGCTCGACGGCGGCGGCCAGCTCCGGCGGCGTACGGCGGCCCGGGTTCATCAGGCCCTGCTCGCCGAACAGCACCTGGAAGGCCTGCGCGGCGGAGTCGCGGCCCGCGAACTGGTCGGTGAACAGGGCCTTTCCGTGCTGGATGTAGACGATCTGGGTGGCCTGCGCCGCCGGGACGACGTCGATGGTGGCCCGGATGCCGACCTCCTTCAGCTGCGCCTGGAGCTGCTCGGGCAGTCCCTGCGCGGCCGTGGTGGTCAGGGTGAGGTCGACGCCGTCGGGGTGGCCGGCCTCGGTGAGCAGCGCGCGCGCCTTCGCCGGGTCGTACCGGTAGAGGTCGGCCGAGGCGGGGTCGTAACCGACGTAACCCTTCGGGAACGGCTGGTGGTTGACCTCGCCGTAGCCGAACAGCTGGGTCTTGAGCAGGGCCTCCCGGTCGATCGCGAACTTGAGCGCCTCGACCACCTTGGGGTTGTCGAACGGCGCCTTCTCGACGTTGACGTCCAGTACCGCCACCACCAGGGACGGGATCACCTGGACCTCCAGGCCCGCCGCCTTGGCCGCGGCCACCTGGCTGCCCGGGATCTGGGCCACGTCGAACTGTCCGGACTGGAGCCCGGCGACCACGGTGGCGGCGTCCGGCAGCGGGTGGACCTCGAAGTTCTCCAGCTTGATCGCGGTCGCGTCCCAGTAGGCGGGGTTGCGCCGCAGCACGGCCTTGGCGTTCTGGGTGTAGGAGGTGAGGGTGAACGGCCCGGCGCCCGCCGGTCGGGTGGCCAGCCCGGCGGCGTCCGACTCGAAGGCCTTCGGGTTGACGACCATGCCGGTCTTGCCGGCCAGCAGGTTGGGTATCTGGTAGTCGGGCCGGGAGAGTTCGATCAGTACGGTCTGCGGGTCGGGCGCGGACACCTCGCGGACACTGGTGAGCTGCGGGGCGACCAGGGACTTGGCCTCGGTGCGCCCCCGGTCCAGGCTCTTCTTGACGGCCGCGGCGTCCAGCGGGGTGCCGTCGGAGAAGGTCAGCCCGGGGCGCAGGGTGAAGGTGACGGAGGTGCCGTCGGCGCTGAACTTCCACGCCGAGGCCAGCGCCGGTACGGCGGTGCCCTGTTCGTCGAGCTTGGTGAGGCCCGCGTAGACCAGCGACAGGGAGTGGACGTCCCAGCCCGCCGAGGAGAACACCGGATCCCACGAAGTCGGCAGCGCCCAGCCCCACTTGAGGGTGCCGCCGGTGGCGGAACCGCCCGTCCCGGCCTGCCCGGGGTCGCCGCACGCGGCGAGGGCGAGCGAGGCGCCGAGGCCCAGGCCGAGGCCGAGCAGGGAACGTCTGCCGAGCAGCGGGCGGTCGTTGGAGGAGCTGGTCATGACGGTCGGTCACCTTTCGGAAGGTGCGCGGCAGTTCCGGCTGCGGGTGCGGGTGCGGGTGCGGCTGCGGGTGCGGGTGCGGGCACGGGTACGGTCGCGGGCCGGAGCGCGGGATGGGGGCAGGGCGGTGGGCGGAGCAACGGCGCGGCGAGGCTGGCCGGGAGTGCGCGGGCGGGAGTGCGCGGACGGGCGGCGCGGTCGGGGCCGACGGGCGGTGCCGAGGACCGGGAGACGCGTGGGAGGCGCGGGGGGTGGCGTTCGGCCGGGGGAGAGGGCCGGTCCGCCGGGAACCCGGGGCCCGGGCGGCGCCGGGTCCAGGGCCCGGAGCGCCGGGGGGCAGGGTGCCTACGAGCGGTTCGCCCGGGCGGGCCGGGCATCGGCGGAGTCGTGGCCGCCAGGTCCGGACGCGGTCAACAACAGTGGGTGCTGCTGGTGCGTCGGTGACTCGTCCAGCGGCGCACCAGGAGGGGGTGCGTGGAGGTCATGGACTCATCCTGGCCAGGTCAGCGGCCTGCTGTCAATGGACACCAAAAGGTGTCCCTTTGCTTCGACGGATGCCGCAACACGCCCTCAATGTGCCGTTCACGCGGCACGTTTGCGACGTCCACGGAGCGTCGTTGCGGCGGCGGGATCCGGCCGGTGCGCCGCGTGCGGGGCGGCGCCGTGTGACGTCTTGGTCCCGTTCGGAGGGGAGGTCCGTCAGTCTCCGGCGGGGGAGCGGTGGGCCGCCACGACGGCCGGGCCGGAGCGCTCCTGCGGGTGGAGGACGACGTCCCCGTTCGCGGTCCGTACGCGCCGGGCGCCGGGCGGAAGGCTTCCGGTCGCTCCGGCCAGCTCGGGTCCGGTCAGGCTCCGGTAGCGCTCCAACAGGTCCGCGGCGGTGGGAGCGCCGTCCGTCGGCGGCAGCGGCGCGCGGGAGACCGAGGCCAGCGCGGTCCGGTACTCGTCCACGCTCCGCCACCCCGGCACCACCCGGCGCCCGCCCGGCCCGGTGAACACCACGGTCGGCAGCGCGTACCGGTGGCCGCCGTCCTCGGTCTCCTTCGCCGCCCCCGGGTGCGGTCCGTCCCCGCGCAGGCCGATCACCTCCGGCAGCGGCCGGCGGGCCTCGGCGCGGTCGCGGCACACCCGCTCGCGGACGGCCGCGGAGGCCAGATCGGCCCGCAGTCGCGGCTCGTCGAGGCCGGGCACCCCCGCCACCGCCGCGAGCACGCGCCGGGGCGTGTCGGCGGGCTCGCCCAGCACGAACACGCTCTCCCGCAGCCGGCGCAGCACCCGGTCGGCGACCAGCGGGCCCTGCGCCTCGGCGGCGGCCGCCGCCAGCGAGGACGGCCAGCTGCTCGCCGCCACCCAGCCCAGCCGGGCTGCTCTCGGCGCGCCCGCGTGGTCGGTGATCCGCTCGACGTACCCGGCGTACCAGGCCGTCTCGGCGGCCGGGGCCGGCGCGGGCTCCTCGTCCTCGTCGAACAGCACCCCGAAGACCCGCCGGTGCCGGCAGCGGCCCTCCGCCTCGCGCAGCAGCGCCCGCAGCCTCGGCTCGGCCGCCCAGGACCACGGGCACATCGGGTCGGTGTACTCCACGACCTCGACCTGGTCTCCGGCCCCGGCCCCGGCCCCGGCCCCGGCCTCGTCCCCGGCCTCGTCCCCGGCCTCGTCCCCGACCCGGTCCCCACTCACGCGGTCGCCACCCGGTCGGCGGAGCGCACCAGTTGGGCCACCGTCGTGCCCGAGAGGATCTCCACGGCACGCTCCTCGACGCTGCGCCAGACCGACGGCAGTGCGTGCGCGGGGCCCGGGTAGTCGAGTCCGGCCAGCGGCTCGCCGCGCAGGGTGATCACCTCGCCGTCCACCGCGCGCACCACGTCCAGCAGGGTGATCTCCTCGGCCGTCCGACCGAGCCAGTAGCCGCCCTCGCAGCCGCGCTGGCTGCGGACCAGCCCGGCCCGCCGCAGTTCGCCCACCACGGACTTGAGGAACCGGAACGGGATGCCCTGGGAGGCGGCGATGGCCTCGCAGGTGAGTGGGCGCGACGTGTCGCAGGCGAGCTCGACCAGAGCCCGGGCGGCGTAGTCGGCCTTGGCGGATATGTGCATGCACCCGAGTATCCCCCGGGCGGAGCGGTGCTCAAGTCCCTTGTCCGCCAAGGGCGGGCCCGGTCGGCGGGAAAAGACACCTCTTGACATCCTTTTGCCGCCGGGCCTAGCGTCCGGTGACATCCCGGGGCGTCGGGCGCGGCCGGGGGAGGTACCGGGAGACGCCGCCCCTGCCCCACTTCCTGCCGCGACCTAGGAGCACCATGTCCGCCGAACCCCACCCGCACACCCCCGCGAACGCCGCCGAGGGGGCGGCCGTCGTCACGGAGCCCGGCACCGGCTTCCACCCGCACCTGCACGGCGCGGACGCTCCCGCCGGCACCGCCCTGAGGGCCCGGCTGCACCACATCCGCGCCGGCGAACTCGACGACGGCACCGCCCAGACCGGCGGGATGCGGCGCTTCGCCGCGATCAGCGGACGGACGGTCGGCTCGGAGAAGCTCTGGATGGGACAGACCCACGTCGCCCCCTCGACCGCCTCCTCCGACCACCACCACGGCGAGTCCGAGACCGCCATCCACGTGGTCAGCGGGCACCCCGAGTTCGTCTTCGTCGACGACTCGTCCGGCACGCCCGAGGAGATCCGCCTGCGCACGGGCCCGGGCGACTACATCTTCGTCCCGCCCTTCGTCCCGCACCGCGAGGAGAACCCGGACCCGGACGAGGAGGCGGTCGTCGTCATCGCCCGCAGCACCCAGGAAGCCATCGTGGTCAACCTCCCCGGCCTCTACGCCCTCGGCGACTGACCTCGCCGGCGATTTCTCACCGGGCGGCGGGCCGGTCCGCCCAGACCCGGGCCAGACAGCGCCGCTCGCCCGGACCGGCGGGATCCCTGAACCCGGTCCGCCCGTGCAGGACGGCCGTGTTGTCCAGGAGCAGGAGATCACCCCGGCGCAACGGGACCCGCAGGACCGTCCCCGGGTCGGTGAGCACCCCGTGGAGGGTGTCCAGCGCCGCCTGCCGACCCGGCGGGAACGGCAGGCCGGCCTCGCGCTGGCCGCGCTCGATCCAGTAGCGGTTGTACTGGACGTGCAGGCCGTGGCGGCGCTGCTGGAAGACGGGGGAGACGCGGTCGAAGTCCGGTCCGCGCCCGAAGTGGAAGTCCTGGTAGAGGTGGTGCAGCGCGGACGGGTCCTGCTCCGCGAGGCGGTCGTGGACGGCGCGGGCGCTGACGAGCAGCGACTCGCCACCGGCCCGGGCGGGGCGGATGCACAGCAGACCCAGCAGCCACGGCGACTCGGGGCCGTGCGACCGGTCGGTGTGCGGGTCGAGCGTCCTGGCGTCCCCCTCCCGCTGCCTGGCGAGGTCGGCGGCCGAGAGCTCGATGGCCGGCGCGCTCTCGGCGGTCAGCAGGTCGTCCGCCGACGGGCCCGCCGGCAGCGGCAGCACCGTGCCCAGCCGCGCGGCGAAGCGTCGGCACAGCTCGGCGCACTCCGGATCACCGAGGCCGTCCAGCTCCAGGCCGCGCACCAGGGCCAGCCCCGGCCCGTGGCGCAGGCCGTGGGCGACGCGGGCCACGACGTCGTCCGCGGCGTGCGGTCCGCCGGGAGAGCTTCGCGACCACGGAACGAGCCAGTCCTGCTCGTCCAAGGTGTCCGGCGTCCAGGCCCGGGGCCCCGGCCCCTCGGCACGTCCCGTCATCTGTGGTCCCCTTCCGGCCGAACGAGCGGGAGTCCCGACACGTTGTTCCCTGCCCGGCAAGCCGAAAACCCCGCCGCCCCGGCCTCCGGACGGCCCGCTCTGCGCCGCCGCGGTCGGCCTCGTAGGGTGTGCCTTGTGAACGATCGGCACCAATGGCGGGTCGCGCCCGATCCCGGCCGGGCCGTCCAACCGACCTGCGACCACCTCGACGGGCTGCGCGAGGTGCCCGCGAACGCGGCCCCCGGCTGCGAGGACTGCCTGCGGGACGGCGGCACCTGGGTGAACCTGCTGGCCTGCCTGAGCTGCGGGCACATCGGCTGCTGCGACAGCTCCCCGGGGCAGCACGCCTACCGGCACGCCCAGGCCCACCGCGCCCACCACCTCGCCCGCTCGCTCCGGCCCGGCGAGGACTGGGCCTGGTGCTACACCGACGAGGTCTACCTGCGCCCTGCCCCACCCGCGTGACCGCGAGGGTGGGCCCGAGAGGTCAGTCCGAGTCGCCGCTTCGCGCGTACGTGCGGATCCGGTAGCGCACACCGGTCACCGAGGTCTGCGGTCCGCCGTCCTCGGTGACGGTCCAGGCGGGGCCGACGGCGGGGGCGTAGGTGTCACCCGGAACCGACAGGTCGACCTCGGTGACCGACAGGGTCGCGGCCCGGTCGACGACCTGGCGGTAGAGCTGCCCGCCGCCGATCACCCAGGTCTCGGCACCCGTGCCCAGCCCTGGTTCCGAGGCCGCGAGGTCCAGCGCCTCGTCGAGGGACCCGGCGCGCTCCGCGCCGGCCGCGGACCACTCCGGGTTGCGGGTCACCACGATGTTGCGACGCCCGGGCAGCGGGCGGAACCGCGGTGGGAGCGACTCCCAGGTGCGGCGGCCCATCACCACGGGGCGCCCCAGGGTGGTCGCCTTGAAGTGCGCGAGATCCTCGGGCAGGTGCCACGGCATCGCGTTGTCCGCGCCGATCACACCGTCCGGCGTCTGGGCCCAGATCAGTCCGATCCTCATACCGCGACCGGTGCCTTGATCGCCGGGTGGTGCCGGTAGTCGACCATCTCCACGTCGCCGAACGCGTAGTCGAAGAGCGAATCGGCCTGCCGCAGCCGCAGCTCGGGGAAGTCGAACGGCGTCCGCGATAGCTGCTCCGTCACCTGCTCCAGGTGGTTGTCGTAGATGTGGCAGTCACCGCCGGTCCAGATGAAGTCCCCCGGCTCCAGGCCCACCTGCTGCGCGACCATGTGGGTGAGCAGCGCGTAACTGGCGATGTTGAACGGGACCCCGAGGAACAGGTCGGCGCTGCGCTGGTAGAGCTGGCAGGAGAGCCGGCCGTCGGCCACGTAGAACTGGAACAGGGCGTGGCACGGGGCGAGTGCCATGGCGTCCAGCTCGCCGACGTTCCAGGCCGAGACGAGCATCCGGCGCGAGTCCGGGTCGTTGCGCAGCGTGTCGAGGACCTGACTGATCTGGTCGACGTGCCGGCCGTCGGGTGTGGGCCAGCTGCGCCACTGGACGCCGTAGACGGGGCCGAGGTCGCCCTCGCGGTCGGCCCACTCGTCCCAGATGGTGACCCCGTGCTCACGCAGCCACTTCACGTTGGACTCGCCGCGCAGGAACCACAGCAGCTCGTACACCACGGACTTCAGGTGCACCTTCTTGGTGGTGACCAGCGGAAACCCCTGCGAGAGGTCGTAGCGCAACTGGTGCCCGAACACGCTCCGGGTACCGGTGCCCGTCCGGTCGGCCTTGGCCGTCCCGGCGGTGAGCGTGTGCTTCAACAGGTCTTCGTACTGGGTGTCCACCACGAGGGGCAAGTGTACGTGCCCGTCCTGTGAGCCCCCGCCCGCGACGGGTCGGGACGGAGACATCGGTATTCCGGGGCGCCGCAGCCGCCCGTGGTGCTACCCTGCATACAGGCGATGCTGGAAGCCCACCTCTCGGGGTGCGGGAACCAGGCGCTGTTCCACAATCGGGCCCCCATTGATGGCCGGCCCGGACACCGGCGGACCGAAGCACTTCCAACGTTCCGTTCCCGGCACATCCGCAGCAGTCGAGTGCGCTCGCCCCGGGCATCCTTCGGGCGAACCCGCGTCAATGCGACAGCCGACGCCACCCGTACGGACCTCTTCATGGCCGTGCCAGGGCCGCTCCGCCCGCCGTCCCGCGCATCTGCCCGGCCACTCGCAACGGCCGCCGCGCCACCACACCCTTCACACCACAGGAGTACCTGCTCGTGACCACCACCACCGAACCGATCACCACCACCGCGACCACGACGTCGCTGGACGGTCTGCTGAAGGCCGACCTGCACCAACTCGCCTCCGCCCTGGGCATCCAGGGTGCCGCCCGACTGCGCAAGGGCGAACTCGTCGAGGCGATCACCTCCACGCGCTCCACCTCCACGCACTCCACCCCTACGCGCTCCGCCGTCCGCCCGTCGGCGCCGACCGAAGTGCCCCGGCCCGCACAGCGGGCCCGCGCCCGCTCCGACGGACCGGCGCAGCCGGACACCGCCGCCGCGAGCGACCTCCTCCCCGTCGCCGGAGTGCTGGACATCCGCGAGGGCCACGCCGTGCTGCGCACCTCCGGCTACCTCCCCGGGCCCACCGACGTGCACCTGCCCGCCGGCCAGGTGCGCGCGCTCGGCCTGCGCACCGGCGACGTCCTGACCGGCGCGATCCACTCGGGCACGGCCCGCCCCGGCTCGGCCCGCTCCCGTGCGAACGGTGCCAGTGCCAACGGTGCCCGTGCGAACGGAGCCCGCCCGCAGCTGGCCCGGGTCGACACGGTCAACGGCGACCCCGCCGAGGCGTCCCGGCCCCGCCCGGCGTTCCACGAACTGACGCCGCTGTACCCGCACTGCCAGCTGCGCCTGGAGACCGAGAGCGACCCGCGGCAGCTGACGGGCCGTGTCATCGACCTGGTGGCGCCGATCGGAAAGGGCCAGCGCGGCCTGATCGTGGCACCGCCGAAGGCGGGAAAGACCCTCGTCCTGCAGTCGATCGCGGAGTCGATCGCCCGCAACCACCCCGAGGCGCACCTGATGGTCGTCCTGGTCGACGAACGCCCGGAGGAGGTCACCGACATGCGCCGCTCGGTCAAGGGCGAGGTCATCGCCTCCACCTTCGACCGGCCCGCCCGCGAGCACATCGCGCTGGCCGAACTCGCCATCGAGCGCGCCAAGCGCCTCGTCGAACTCGGCCACGACGTGGTCGTCTTGCTCGACTCCCTCACCCGCCTCGCCCGCGCCCACAACGCCAACGCCCCCGCGAACGGGCGGACCCTCAGCGGCGGCCTCGACGCGAGCGTCCTCCAGTACCCGAAGCGGCTCTTCGGCGCGGCGCGCAGCATCGAGAACGGCGGTTCGCTGACCATCCTGGCCACCGCCCTCGTCGACACCGGCTCCCGGATGGACGACCTGATCTTCGAGGAGTTCAAGAGCACCGGCAACATGGAGCTCCGCCTCGACCGCCGCCTCGCCGACCGGCGCGTCTTCCCGGCCGTCGACGTCAAGGCCTCCGGCACCCGCCGCGAGGAACTCCTCCTCGGCCCCGTCCGCACCCCCGCGACCTGGGCGCTGCGCCGGGCCCTGGGCGGCCTCGACACCCAGCAGGCCACCGAACTCCTCCTGGACCGCGTGAAGCGCACCCGCGGCAACGCCGACCTGCTGCGCCAGGTGGTCACCAACTCCCCGTCCCACCAGGCCTGAACGCAGAGCACCTCCGCCCGCGCGCCGGTCCGAAAAGCCCCCGCCGGTGGCTCAGCTGCCCGTGATCGGGCCGAGGTACGTACCGCCGGAGGCGTCGACGGTCTGGCCGGTGACCCAGCGGCCCCGCGGACCGGCCAGGAAGCCCACCACGTCGGCGATGTCCTCGGGTTCGCCGATCCGTCCGAGCGCCGTGACCGCCTCCAGTCCGGCCACCGCCTCGGGGAACCCGGTCCACGCGGCGGTCATGTCGGTCAGTACCACTCCGGGTTCGACCGTGTTCACCGTGATCCCGCGCCGGCCCAACTCGTTGGCCAGCGAGGGAGCGAGGGCGGCCAGCGCTGCCTTGGTGACGGTGTAGCCGATCTGGAGCGGGTTCGCGATCCGGGTGGCGGCAGAGCCGATGTTGATGATCCGTCCGCCCTCGCGCAGCAAGGGCAGCGCCCGCTGGACCACGAAGACAGGAGCGCTCACATTGACCGCCAGCAGCCGCGCGAACTCCTCCTCGGTGAGCTGCCCGATCGAAGCGGCCGTGTGGATGCCCGCGTTGTTGACGAGAACGTCCAGACCGACCGCGCCGCGGTCCGCCAGTCCGGCTGTGAGCCCCTCGAACAGCCGGTCCACCGCACCGCTCTCGCCGAACGCGGCCTGCACGGCGAACGCCCGCCCGCCGGCCTTGCCGACGAGTGCCACGGTCTCGGCCGCGGCGGCCTCGTTGCCGCCGTGGTGGACCGCGACCAACGCTCCCTCGGCGGCCAGCCGCAGGACGACCGCACGCCCGATTCCCCTTGAGCCGCCCGTCACCAGCGCCGTCCTGCCGGTCAGTTCCCCCACGTCGCCTCCTCCTTCACGCCGCTCCGGAACGCCGCCGTCCCGGTGACCGCTCGATGCCGAACGGCCTCGACTCTCCCGACCGCACTGTACGGGGGAGGCGAACGACCGGAGAACATGACAGTCGGTCAATTCGATTCTCCGAGAACGCCATTCGCCTTGATCGAGAGTCGGAGCCGGGTCGGCGACCGGCGAAACCCGGGTGACTCCACCCGTGCCCCGGGCGACACTGGCGCCATGACTCCCTCCGCACCGTCGCAACTGCTCCGACCGCGTGCGCTGAAGCGCGGAGACCTCGTGGTCGTCGCCTCGCTGTCCGGACTGCTGCCGGCCGCCTGCGAACCCAACGTCGAGCGGACGGCGGCCGTGTTCGAGCGGATGGGGTTCCGGGTGCGCCGGGCTCCGCTGCTGGAAGCGGGGCGTCGCCACTGGTGGAGCGCGGCCACGCCGGCGGAGATCGCGGGGGAGCTCAACGGTCTGCTGCGCGATCCCGAGGTGCGCGCGATCGTCGCGAGCGACGGCGGCCAGACGGTGTTCGGCTACCTCGACCTGATCGACGTCGGGGCGGTCAGGGCCGATCCCAAGCCGATCCTCGGCTGCAGCGATATCTCGCTGCTGCACCTGGCGCTCCACGCGCGCACGGGCCTGGTCGGGTTCCACGCCGACATGGCCGTCCCCGGCTTCGGCGGGCACTGGCAGTCCGCACCGGCGGCGCGTCGGGCCGAACTCGAAAGGGTCTACTTCGAGTTGCTGACCGGCACCGAGGCGATCGGTGCGCTGCCGGCGAGCCCGTCCTGGGAGTGCTGGCGCCCCGGCCGGGTCGAAGGCCCGCTGATCGGCGGGGTGATCAATCGCATCGTGCTGGCGCAGGCGACGCCCTTCGCGCTGCCGCTCGAACGGTTCGACGGCGCCGTGCTGTTCTGGGAGGAGATGGGCGGCCTGGCGTCGTACGTGTGGAGTTACCTCCAGGTGATGCGGCACTCCGGCATCCTCGACCGGATCTCCGGCATGGTCGTGGGCGTGCCGCGCGAGATCGGCGGCCTCGAAGCCGGCGCGTCCCCCACCCTGCCCGAGATCGTGCTCGACGTCCTCGGCGACCGTGACATCCCCGTCCTGGGCAACGTCGAGTTCGGGCATGCCGGCCCGAACCTGCCGCTGCCGCTCGGCATCCGCGTAGCCCTCGACGCGCGGGAGCGGACGTTGTCGCTGCTCGAACCGGCGGTGGCGCCGCACGCGACGGCGTGACCGCTGCCGGGCGGCCTCCCCGGGTCAGCCGGGTCGGCCGGGGGCGGCGAGTTCGCCTTCGACCTCGGCCAGGTCGTGCGGCGTGTTGATGGCCCGCCAGGGGCTGTCCACCGGATATCCCATCAACTGGCGTGCGCGGACCAGTCGGGGCAGGGTGCTCTGCTCGTGGTCGCCCCCGTCGGGCAGCATGTCCACGACCTGCGGTTCGAAGACGAAGACGCCGACGTTCACCCGCAGGGGCGGCGCCGCCGGCGAGACGAGCGCGGTCACCCGCCCCCGCTCGTCGCAGTCGACGCTGCCCCTGGGCAACCAGGGCCGGGCGAGGGCGAGCGTGGCCGCCGTGCCGTGCCGCCGGTGGTGGGCGAACATCGCGCCGAGCGGGAACCGGGTCCAGATGTCGCCGTAGAGCGCCAGCCACGGTTCACCGGGCCGTCCCAGCGCGGCGGCGGCCAACTTGAGCCCCCCGCCCCGACCCAGCGGCCGTTCCTCGACCACCAGGTCCGCGCGCAGCGGCAACCTCTGGGAGGTGAGGTAGTCGCCGATCACCTGCGCCAGGTGCCCGCCGGAGACGACGACCTGCTCCACTCCCGATTCGGCGAGCCAGTCGAGCTGATGGCGCAGGATCGGCGTGCCGCGCACCTCGGCCATGGGCTTCGGAAGGCTCAGCGTCAGCGGCCGCAGCCGACTCCCGGCCCCACCGGCCAGGACCACGGCCTGACACCGGCAGCGGGAGCCTCGTCGGCAATGATGGCTGTGAGTTGTTAAACGGTAACCCAGAGTAGTACATGCCTCGTTCCCGTGGGTTCTGAATCCACCCGATGCCCTTGCGACCGATGGACGTTCTGCTGCTCGGGCTCCGGCTCGGGGGCAGTCCGCGCCGTGTCCGCACCCGGCGCTTTCCGGGGCACACCGTGGTCCGTGAAGCATCCCGGAATGCTTCTGCCCGGCGGCGGAGGCGAGCAGAACTTGTCGGCCTCCGCTGGTCCGGGCGGCTACTGTGCTGCTTCCGGGTCGTCCCGACCGGGAAGTCACGAAGGGGCTGAAGCGTGCTGACCACCACACACCCGCCGTAGGTGCCTCCGGAGAGCCCGGAGGGCCCCACGGAGGGCTTTCGATGTCCCGAACTGTCCGCACGACTCCCAACCGGCTCCGCGTCCGAAAGGGTGCACGGGAGTCCATGTCCCTCTACGACCTGCGTTATTCGCACGCGGAACTGGCCCGAGCCGCCCGTCAGGGCCGTCGCCCGGCCCCGGCGAGGACGCTGCGCCGGATCACCTCCTGGCAGTGGATGGTCCTCCACTGCAGGGACGACTCGCTTTCCGTCCTGACCGCCACGGCCGAGGGCCGCGCCCGCCTCCGGGGCCGAGTCGCCGCCCAGCGGATCCGCGGACTCCACCGCGCCGGCCATGAAGTCGAGGGCGAAGACATGCCGCCGGTCCGCCACCGTCATGGTGCGCTCTGGAACGCCTGGTAGAAGTGCAGGACCCCTGGGCAGCCCGAACGGTGGGTCTCCCGCTGCGGCGAGCCCTGCCCGGCCGGTTCTCCGGCCGGGTGCCGGGGCGTTCCCCGGTCGCGCTCTCCGGTCCGCGTTTCGGTCAGCGGGTGTGCCGGGTGGTGGGGTCGGGCCGGTCGTGGGGCGGGAGCGGGCTGGCCTCGACGGCCTTGACGGTGTTCTTCAGCGCCTTCGCCAGCACGCCCTTGCCCACGCTGCCCAGGAGCAGGCCGGTGAGGCGTCCCCGCAGGTTCTTGCCCTCGCGGACCACCACCGCGTCCAGCCGCGTCGTGCCGTCCGGCAGTGGTGTGAAGGTGTACGTGTGTCCGGAGGCGCCGCCCCAGATATTGGAGTCGACGGTGGTCATCACCACCCGGTGCGGGTCGGACCAGTCGTGGTGCAGCCGCTCCCAGATGCCGCCCGAGCCCTCGGTGACGTCGGCGCGGTCGGTGCCGATGGTGTGGACCTTCAGGTACTCGTCCGAGCTGTTGCCGAACAGTTCGCGGCGGCCCGGGCCGAAGTCGGTGAGGCAGGCCACGAACTGCTCCGGTGTCGCGTGCGTCCGCTCGGTGAAGTGGATGGTGGCCATGGTGTGTTCTCGTGCTCCTCGGGTCGGTCCGGTCCGGGTCGGTCCGGTGATCGCTGGACCCAGATTGCCGGTCGGTGCCCTCCCGTCGAGCCCGTGTCGAACCCTGGTCCACCTGCCCCGGGGCCCTGGCCGGGGACCCGGGGGACACGGGCCAGGGTCTCCACCAGGGTCAGCCCCTGGGGCGACGGGCCGGTGCTCCCGGGATCGTTGTCGGCGGGTGCCGGGCGGCACCCGCCGATGTGAAGGAGCAGCAGATGACGGTGGATCTGAAGATCGAGGTCGTGGTCGTGCCGGTCTCGGACGTGGACCGGGCCAAGGAGTTCTGGACGCGGATCGGTTTCCGCGAGGACGTCGACTTCTCCGGCCCCGGGGGCTTCCGGGTCGTCCACCTGACGCCGCCCGGCTCGGCCGCGTCGATCGTCGTCGGCAACGGTGTGACCGACGCGGAGCCGGGGTCGGAGCGGGGCGTGCACCTGGTCGTGGACGACGTCGTGGCGGCCCGCGCCGAGCTCGTGGCCCGCGGCGTCGACGTCGGGGAGGTGTTCCACGACGCGGGCGGTGTCTTCCACCACGCCGGCACCGCCGGACGGGTGCCGGGGCCGCATCCGACCCGCCAGTCCTACGGCTCGTTCGCGACCTTCGCCGACCCGGACGGCAACACCTTCGTCCTGCAGGAGGTGACGACGCGACGTCCCGGCCGGATCAGCCAGGTGGCGTACCGCTCGGTGGCTGAGGTCGAGCAGGCGCTGCGCGACGCGGCGCTCGCCCACGGCGAGTACGAGGCGCGGCTCGGCCACCACGATCCGGACTGGCCGTCCTGGTATGCCGCGTACATGGCCCGCGCCGCCGGTCTGGGCGGCTGACACCCGGTGGCGGAGCCCGGCCACCGGGCCGGGCGCGCGGGATCCGGTCGACGGCGGACAACGGAGGACGACGGAGGAGGCCGATGCCGAAGGAGACGGAGAACGAGAACGAGAACGAGTACGGGGGCCGGGGAGCCGTCCTCGCCGACGTGGCGCCGGTCACCACCCCGCTGACCCAACAGGAGCACCGGGTCGCGGACCTGGCGGCCGGTGGACTGACCAACAAGGAGATCGGCCGACGCATGCACCTGTCGCCGCGCACCGTCGGCTCGCACCTCTACCGCGTCTTCCCGAAGCTGGGCATCACCAGCCGGGCGGCGCTGCGCGATGCCCTGAACCGGACCACGACCGTCGGGGCACGTCAGCAGGTTCCACATCCGAGGAAGGATCGAACATGATCAACAGGCGTACGTTCTCCAAGGCGGTCGGTCTCGGCATGAGCGCCGCAGCCGTGCCCACCGTCGCCGTCGCCGCCGATGGCTCCGGACGCCCGGCCGCGGTCGACCCGGCCGAAGCGCCGGCCCAGGCACGAGCGTTCGGCAGGCTGAAGCAGGTCCGCGCCGGTGTGCTCGACATCGGCTACGCCGAGGCGGGACCGGCGCACGGCCCCGCGGCCGTCTGCCTGCACGGCTGGCCGTACGACATCCACAGCTACGTCGACGTGGCCCCGCTGCTGGCCGAGGCCGGGTACCGGGTGATCGTGCCGTACCTGCGCGGCCACGGCACCACCACCTTCCGCTCGCCCACCGAGGTCCGCAACGCGCAGCAGTCCGCCGTCGCGCTCGACATCGTCGCCCTCCTCGACGCGTTGGGGATCCGCAGGGCGGTCCTGGCCGGGTTCGACTGGGGCTCGCGGACGGCCGACATCGTCGCGGCGCTGTGGCCGGAGCGGGTCAGGGCCCTGGTGTCGGTGGGCGGGTACCTCGTCACCGACGTCCGGGCGCAGCAGAACCCCCTGCCGCCGAAGGCCGAGCACACCTGGTGGTACCAGTACTACTTCGCCACCGAGCGCGGCCGCCGGGCCCTGGAGAACCCGCAGTACCGCCGCGAGCTCTGCCGGGCGGTCTGGGCGGAGGCTTCGCCGACCTGGGCGTTCGACGACGCGACCTTCGAACGTACCGCCGCAGCCTTCGACAACCCCGACTACGCCGCGATCGTCACCCACAACTACCGCTGGCGGTTGGGGCTGGCCGCCGGCGAAGCCCGCTACGACCGCTACGAGCAACGACTCGCGGACCGGCCCACGATCGGTGTCCCGACCATCACCCTGGACCCCGGGCTCGATCCCTTCCTGGCCTCCACCGACGGCCTCGGGTACCGGAAGTTGTTCACCGGCGCGTACGAGCACCGGGTGCTCGACGGCGTCGGGCACAACGCGCCCCAGGAGGCCCCGGCGGCGTTCGCCAGGGCCGTGCTGGACGCCGACCGGCTGTGAGCACGCCGCCCCGGTCCGGCCGGCCGTGACCCGGACGGCGCGGTCACAGCCGGCGCGTCGTCACCGGACGCCCGACAGCGCCCCGTCGAGCTCGCGGCGGGAGGCGATCCCCAACCTGACGAAGACCTTGCGCAGGTGCCACTCGACCGTCCGGGGGCTGATGAACAACTGGGCCCCGATCTCCGCGTTCGAGTGCCCGGCGACCACGAGGCGGGCGATCTGGGTCTCCTGCGGGGTCAGGGCCGGTGCGTCGACGGCCCGGCGGCGGACGGTCTCGCCGGTGGCGAGCAGTTCCCGCCGGGCCCGCTCCGCGAACGCCTCCATGCCCATCGCCACGGTGGCCCCGTGCGCCGTCCGCAGCTCGGCGCGAGCCTCGGCCCGCCGGTTGCGGCGGCGCAGCCACTCGCCGTACAGGAGCCGGGTCCGCGCCTCGAACACCCGGAGCCCGCCCCGGTCGTAGTGCTCGACCGCGTCCCGGTAGCGGTCCTCGGCGTGCTCCTCGGGCCCGGTCAGGGCGTCGGCCACGGCCGCCGCGCCGCGCGCCCACGGGGTGCCGGCCAGGCTCCGGTCGGCCAGCCGCTCCCGCGCCTCGCGCGCCTGTGCGAGTGCGTCGGGGTCGCCGACGCGGGTCGCCGCCTCGATCAGTTCCAGGCAGGTCCAGTGGTGCACGGCGAGGTCCTGGTACTCCAGGCCCCGTTGCGCGGCCTCCAGCGCGAGCGGGTAGTTGCCCAGGCCGTTGTGGAGCACGGCCCGCGCGTACGCGGCCACGGCGACCGACCGGCCCAGACCGCGCCGCTCGCCCTCCCGCTCCAGCGTCTCCAGGACCTCCAGGGCCGGTCGCTCCCGCCCCCGGTAGGCGCTCAGCAGCCCCGTGGTGGCCAGGCGGGTCGCCGCCCCCGCGGGCTCCTCGGTGTTCGCCCCCTCGGCCAGTAGGTCCCAGGCTTCGGCGGAACGACCCGCCAGGCCCAGCGCGGTCGCCCGGTGGGGGAGTGCCGTGGAGAGGACCGACAGGGCGCCCGTGGTCCGGGCGAACCGGACCGCCCGGTCCGTGACGTCCAGCCATGCCGCCAGATCGCCGAGCTCCCCGGCCGTGTCCACGGCCGGCCCCAGGACCGCCGGGACCGCCGGGTCCTCCCCGTCGGCGACCGCGCGCAGCGCCCGCGCCAGCAGGGGGAAGGCCTTGACCGGTCCGTCCTCGGTCCAGACGGCCAGGGCGTGCAGGAACGCTCCGGCCGCCTCGCCGCCCGCAGGTCCGTCCCCGGCCGTCTCGCCGGCGGGCAGCAGGCCGCAGGCGGCCTCCGCCACCCGCCGCAGCCCGTCCTCGTCGAGCCGTCCGGCCCGGACGGCCGCGCCGAACGCCGCGAGGCAGGTCTCGCGCGCGGCGGCCGGGTCGAGCTCCCCGAGCGTCACCGCCGCCGCGAGCAGCGGCCGGATCGCGCCCGGTCCGGGGTCGGTCAGGGCGGCCGCCCCCGCCCGGAGCCGGTCGGACGCGGCCTGCTGCAACCGGTCCAGCGGCCCGAGTTCGGCGGCGGCGAGCAGGTCGGGGACCCGGTCCGCCGCGCCCGCCGCGAGATGTGCCGAGGCCGAGGCCAGCGCCCGCCGGGCCCGCTGCGCCGGGTCGGGGCTGAGTGCGGCGGCGCGTTCCAGGAACGAGGCCGCGGCGGCCCGGCCGCCGCGCGCCAGGGCCCGGTCCGCCGACCGTTCCAACGCGGCGGCGACCGGTTCGTTCGGACCGACCGCCGCGTGGGCGAGGTGCCAGGCGCGCCGGTCGGGGTCGCGCTCGGTGTCGGTGGCGTCGGCGAGGGCGCCGTGCACCGCCCGCAGGTCCGAGGCCTCGGCGCGGCGCCAGACCGCCGAGCGCACCAGCGGGTGCCGGAACCGCACCGGGGCGCCCAGCTTGAGCAGCCCGGCGGCCACGGCGGGCGCCGCCGCCTCGGGTCCGATGCCCAGCGGGCCGAGGGCGCGCCACAGCAACAGCTCGTCGCCGACCGGCTCGACCGCCGCGAGCAGCAGCAGGGCACGGGTGTCGGCGGGCAGCGCGTCGACACGCCGACGGAACCCCTCCTCGACCCGGGTCGCCACGGGAGTGACGCCGTGTCCGCCGAAGCCGAAGGCCAGTTCCGCCGCCGACAGCCCCTGCGGCAGTTCGAGCAGCGCGAGCGGGTTCCCGCCGGTCTCGGCGACGATCCGGTCCCGCACCCGGGGGTCGACCGGACCGGGCAGCACCGAGCCGAGCAGGGTCCGGGCGTCCGCGTCGGCCAGCCCCCGCAGAGGCAGGCCCGGCAGATCGGCGAGATCGCCCTCCCCGTCGGCGAGCCGTTCGGCGAAGACCAGCGCCACCGATTCGGCGTCCAGCCGCCGGCCGACGAACCCCAGGATCCGCAGCGACATCAGGTCCAGCCACTGCGCGTCGTCGACCAGGCACACCAGCGGGCTCCCGGCCGCCGCCTCGGCGAACAGTCCCAGCACCGCCATCCCGACCAGCAGCAGTTCGGGCACGGGCCCGCCGCTCAGGCCGAACGCCACCCGCAGCGCGTCCTGCTGGACCGGTGGCAGTACGTCCAGGTGCGTCAGCAGCGGGGCGCAGAGCCGCTGCAGGCCCGAGTACGCGAACTCCGACTCGGCCTCGACACCCTCGGTGCGGACCACCCGCAACCCCGCCGCCCGGGCGGCCACGTGGTCGAGCAGCGCGGACTTGCCGATCCCCGCCCCACCGCGCAGCACCACCACCCGGCTCCGCCCGTCGCGCACCTCGCGCAGCAGCCGCTCCAGCGTCTCCGACTCCCGCTGCCGCCCGAGCAACCGGCGCGCCGCGTCCTGTTCCATCACGCATCCTCCGCCGGGTTTCCCCTGGCAGAGACGCTTCCCCAGGAGCTTCGCCCCCATCCTACGAATTCCGCGCCGCCGGGCGCCCGGCGGTCACCGACCGTGTGCCTGGGCAGCGCTCCGACGGAACGTCAGGGTGCCGCGACGGTGTCCTGCGCGGCAGGCGTCCTCGCCCACCGCCGGATCGGCCCGGCACCTGGTGTGCCGGGCCGATCCGGGCCGATCCGGGCCGATCCGATCCGATCTGGGCCGAACTGAGTCGGCCGGTCCGGGCCGGACCGGGGCCGGAACCTGCGGTCAGCCGCGGGGGACGGCCTTGGTCCACCAGCCGCCCCAGTTGCCGCCGGCGTCCCGGTCGCGGAACAGGTCCGCGCCGATGGTGAAGGAGCGCGAGCCGATGCTGAAGGCGTTGCCCTTCTTGTTCACGATCTTGACCTTGTTGGCGAAGTCGTGGTCGCCGCCCAGGGACATCCACGCGGCCTGCGCGCCCTTCGGCGGGAACCAGGTGGTCCACACGTTGAAGTCGGTGCCGATCACGAACAGTTGCTTGGTGCCGTCGGAGAGGGTGACGTAGGTCTTGCCGTCGCCGTAGTCGCCGCCGCAGAAGAAGGTGCCACCGCTCGCGCTGCAGGTCTTGGGCCGGGGCGCCGGCTGGGCCTGGCCCCGGTCGTCGCCCTGGCTCTGGGCGAGGGCCGGGGACGAGGCCAGTCCGAGGGTGGCCACGGCGGCGAGGGCCACGACGGCGGTCCTGATCCTGTTCATCACTGCTCCTGGGGAGTGCTGGTGCTGCACGGGAGGTGCGGGCCGGTCCGGCCCGCGGCCAGCCTCGGCCAGTCCTTGACGGAGCGTCAACGAATTCCGGGGCCGGTGCCCGCGGCGCAGGTCGTCGGTGCCTCTGTGGGCACGAAACACCGGAACGGTGAACCGCCCGGCGGTCGCGGCGGGGCGGGGCGCGCTCCGGGGCGGTTCGCGCCGACGCGTGCTCCGGGAGCCGCGCCCCGCGCTCTCGTCCGTACAAGAACCATTGCTGCACCCTGAAGACGGATGCCACCGGATCCCGGCACCGGAACGAAGGGGAAGACCGTGACCACTCCCGCCCCGTCCCGCATCACTCTCGTGAACGGCAGCTTCGAGCAGCCCGTCGTCCCCGCCGGCAGCAACGCCCTGCTGCCCGACGCCTCCCAGACCCAGAGCCCGAACCGCGTCCCGGGCTGGCTGACCACCGCCACCGACCACCTCATCGAGATCTGGCACGACGGCTTCAACGGCGTCCCCTCCGCCGACGGCGCGCAGTTCGCCGAGCTCAACGCCAACCAGGTCTCCACCCTCTACCAGGACCTGCCCACCACCCCCGGCGCCACGCTGTACTGGCGGCTCTACCACCGCGGGCGGCTCGGCCAAGACACCATGGCCCTGGACATCGGCCGCCCCGGCGCGGTCGTCCAGCAGCGCCAGTTCACGGACGGCACCACCGCCTGGGGCTTCTACTCCGGCACCTACACCGTCCCGGCCGGGCAGACCGTCACCCGCTTCGCCTTCCGCTCGGTCGCCTCCGCCGGCGGCAACCAGTCGGTCGGGAACTTCCTCGACGGCATCTTCTTCGGCACCGCCCCCGCCGTCACCCTCACCAAGTCCGCGATCCCCGACGGGCCGCTCCAGGTGGGCGACACCATCACCTACCGGATCGTCGCCAGGAACGAGGGCGGCGGCAACGCCGAGACCCTCGTGCTGACCGACACCGTCCCCGACGGCACCAGCTACCTGCCCGGGAGCCTGCGCATCGTCGAGGGTCCCAACGCCGGGGCGAAGACCGACCGGCCGGGCGACGACCAGGCCTCCTACGACCCGGTGGGCAACCGGGTGACCTTCAACCTCGGCAACGGCGCCACCGCAGGCCACGGCGGCAGCCTGCCCAACACCGACACCCTGCCGAACGGCACCACCGTCGAGTACCGGGTCACCATCGACGAGGGCAGCGCCGGCGGACACGTCACCAACACCGCCACCGCCAGCTACGAGAACCGGCTCGGCGCCACCCCCGAACCCCTCACCGCCACCTCCGGCCCGGCCGACACCGAGGTCCTCCCGGCGGCCGACCTGGGCGTCACCAAGTCCGCCGACGAGACCACCGTCACCGTCGGCCAGACCGTCACCTACCGGGTCACCGTCCGCAACGCCGGACCCAACACGGCCACCGGCGTCACCGTCGCCGATCCCCTCCCGGCGGGCCTGGCGTTCCTCTCCGCCGAGGAGGGAGTCGGCACCTACGACCCCGGAACCGGCGCGTGGAGCGTCGGGACGCTGGCCGCCGGCGCCTCCGCCACCCTCACCCTCCGGGCCAAGGCCACCGCTCCGGGCACCGTCACCAACACCGCGACGGCGCACGCCACCGAGACCGACTTCCACCGTGCCGACAACACCGACTCCGTCACCGTCTGCGTCAAGGCCGCCCCCGCCTGCCCGCCGGCCGGCTGCTGCTGATCCTGCCGACGCCGCCGGCCCTGCTGTCCGGCCCCGCCCCACCCGGGGCGGGGCCGGCCGCGCGGGCGCCGCCTCACTGCAGGATGTTGATCGCGCGGGCGATCACCAGCGTCGCCACGATCAGGGAGGTCGCGGCCTCGACCATCATCAGCAGCTTGGCCCACCGCTTGACCGCGGAGACATCGGTGGGGCTGAACGCCGTCGCGGTCCAGAACGACAGCGACAGGTAGTCGGCGAACCGAGGCACCCAGCCGGCCGGTGCGTACGCCGTGTGCTGCATCTCGGGGAAGACGAACGCCGGCTCAGCGGCCGGCCGGTGGGCCCGGGCCGCGGCGCCGCCCCGGTCCAGGTCCCAGTACCAGAGCGCGAAGGCGATCACGTTCGTCACCCAGGTCACACCACCGGTCGCCAGCAGGCCGGTGGCGTTGTTCGCGAACAGCTTGTTGTCGGTCAGGATGTCCGACACCAGGTGGATCCCGGCGTACAGGTTCGAGGCGGTGATGAACGCGATGACGCCCTCGGTGACCACCCGCAACCAGGTCTTCTCGCGGTCGATCCGCCCCGGATCACCCACGACCAGCACCACCAGCAGCGTGAACAGGACCACCGGCACCACCCACACCGGGTCCACCCGGTACGACGCGGGCAGCGCCACGTGCAGCAGTGCGGCACTCACCACCGACACCGCGACCGGCCACCAGTGCTCCCCGCGCACGGCACCCCCATCGGGCGCCACCGACGACGGACCGGCCGGACCGGGGCTTGCTCGCATGCCTCATTCTGACCCCGCCGGCGGACGCTCCCCGGATGATCCGCCGCGCGACACGCGGCCCGCCGTGCCGACCGCTTCGCCGGACGCCCGCACCTCGTCGAGGGATCCGTTCGCCCGGTCGTCGCCGTCTTCCGCCTACGCTTCAGAACTGTACGTACTCCTACGGTATTTGACAGTGAATCACGCTCCGCTCCGGAGCGGTCGCTGCTACCCTAGGTAGAGCACCTACCCGAGTGCGAGGTCCTGGGACCTGCGCGCCCGGGGCGGACGGAACAAGGGGGACGGGTATGCCGATCAGGATCACCACTGCTACGGCCCGAGTCCTCCAGGCCCTCCTGGCGGACATCGGCGCCGAGTTCTACGGGAGGGAACTGATGAAGACCACCGGGCTGCAGAGCGGCAGCCTCTACCCGATCCTGCTGCGACTGGAGAAGGAAGGGGTGATCACCAGTGAGCAGGAGGAGATCGACACCAGGGCGGCCGGCCGCCCCGCCCGCCGCTACTACCGGATGACCGGCGACGGAGTGGTCGCCGCACGCCAGGCCCTGGCCGAGGTCCACGAACTGACCCGCGCCCCCGGCCCCGGACTGCTGCCGGGGCTCACTCCCCAGGGCGGTGCCGCGTGAACACCCTCGCCACGGGGACCGCCGGCAGCCTCCTCCGCGAGCTGGCCGCCGTACCGCGAGCCGAATGGATCGTCGCGCTGATCGCCGCGACGGTCGCCGCCGTGGCGTACGAACTCGTCGTCAAGGTCGTCGTCCGCAGGATCACCGCCAGCCTGCCCTTCGTCCTGCTGCGCCTGACCCGGCTCATGCTCCGGCGGGACGCCTGGAGGGTCCTGTTCCACGAGATCTGGGCCCCGGACCTGCACGACATCCTCGACACGGACGAGGGCACCGCGGCCGGCCGCTACCTCGCGGCCATGCGGTTCTCGCTCTCGCTCCTGCTCGGCGGAGCCGTCCGGGCAGCCCGCCAACTGCCGGGCCCGGCCCGGCGCGCCCCTTCGGCCCGCGTCCACCGCGTGATCCGCGTTCTCCGTGCGGACCTGCGGTCCGCCGGACTGTCGATGAGCAGCGTGGCCACGCTGGCCTTCACGGTGGTCAGGCTGGGGTCCGACTCGCCGAACGTCGAGAAGGCCCTGACCATCACCGTTTGGCTCCTCTCCGTCGGCGTGCCGGGTCTGCGGCGCCTCGGCCGCATGCGCCGCAGCCGTCGACAGCCGGCCGCCAAGGACTGACGACGGCTCCCCGCACGCGCCGAGGGTCCCCGGAGCACGAAGTCCGGGGGCCCTCGGCGCTTCGGCGCGGTGCCCTTCGACACCCGGGGGTGTCCCCGCCGGTCCGCCCCCCGCCGCACCTCACCCGCCACCGGACGCCCCCGTGACCAGGGAAGCGAGCTCCCCGGCGGCCCCTGTCAGAGGTCGTCGCTAGGCTGCGGGAGCGCCGGGTGATCATTGCCCGGCCGCTGAACAGCACGGGGGAGTGACGGGTCATGGTCGGGGAGATCGGTGCGCAGGGCTACGTCGCGCGGCTGGAGGACACGAAGGTCGTCTTCCGTAACGAGCGCGGGCGGGTCCTGAAGAAGGTGCCGCCGCCGCTGGAGGGGCATCCCGGTCTGGCGCGGCTGTTCGCGCTCGCGGCCGGTGCCGAGGCACACCGCCGGGTGTGCGGGCAGGAGGCCGAACGGCTGGTGCGCGAGGGTGCCGCGGTGCCGGTCCGGGTGGTGCGGCTGCTCTCGGTGGACGCCGCCTGGGCGGAGGCACTGGCACAGGCCGCCCTCGTCGCCTCCGCCGGGGAGCCGGACGGCGAAGACGGTCTGCTCGCCCGCCGCTACCGGCACCCCGCCCTGCCCGACGCGGAGCGCGTGCTGCTCACCACCCCCGACGCGGCGCGCCACCGCGACCGGCTGATGGCCCACCAGGGCTGGGAACCGGTCGCCTCCCCGGCGGCGACCGGGCTGCCGGCCGACGGAGCGATGCCGTTCCCCGAGTCCGCGCTCGCCGGGCATCCCGCCCGGGAGCAGGAGGTGCTGCGGTACGTCGAACGCCTGGAGGAGGCCACCTCGGCCTGGCGGGTGTGGGTGAAGCGCGACGTCGACGCCGTGCTGAAGGCGATCGCCACCGCCGAGCCGACGCTCTCGCGCAGCTTCCTGGACGGCGTTGCGGACCTGTGCCTGCGCCACGGCGGGGAGCGGGCCGACGCGGCGGCCTGGTTCGCCCGCGCCAGGACGGCGGAACGCACCGCCGGCGAGCACGTCGACCAGGAGTGGCTGGACGCCCGCTACGCCGCCGTGGACGCGGCCGGCGCGCTCACCGACACCGCGCTGCGCGAACGCCTGCGGCAGGTCACCGCGCACGGCGCCGACCGTGACGCGGCGCGCCGCACGTTGACGCTGCTCGGCGACCGCACGCTCCGAGAGGGCCCGCGCCCCGGACTCGCCACCGACCTCGTCCGCGCCGCCCGCGCCGCCGGCCTCGACCCGGCCAGCGAGCTCGCCCGACTGGCCGGCCGGCTCTTGCCGGCCCGCCACCTGGGGCACCCGGCGGCCCGCGAGTTCTGGGCCGCGCTGCTCGCCGACCCCGCCTGGGAGCTGCTCCTGGCCGAACGCCCGCACCTCGGCCGTGAGGTGGTCGCGGCGGGGCCGCAGCCCGGGATGCCGGAGGAGGACCTGACCCTCGACTACCTGGAGCGGACCGGTGCGCTGGCGCACCTCACCACCGCCGCCGACGCGGGCGGCGCCGCACCCGGCACCGCCGCCGACTGGCTGCGCGCCCTGGTCGTGCTGGCCGACCGCGCGTTCCGCCCGGGGGCGAGGCCGGTCGTGCACCGGATCGCCGCACTGCTGGCGCCGCGGATCGCGGCCGACGGAGTGCCCGTCGACCTGCCGTACCCGAGCCGCTGGGACCGGCGGGCGGAGGGGAGCCGGGTCCTGCGACTCGGTGTCCTGGACGTGCTGCTGGCCGAGGGCGCGCCGGTGGCCGACCCGCCGCCGCGACTCGCCGACCCGTACCTGCACCGCATCGACACCGCGCCGCGCCCCGCGTTGTCCTCGCTGAGCGCCGATCCGAGGTTCGCCCGCGAGCTGACGGCCCTGCTGCGGGCCGAGTTCGAGCTGACCAACGGCGGTGACGCGGACAACCTCTGGTACCAGCCGCACGACCCGAAGGGGTGGGCGAAGGTCCCCACCCTGGTGGACACCGAACCGGGGCGCGTTGTGCTGGCGCGGTGGTGCGACGAGGAACTCGCCGAGCTGCCCGTGCTCGACCTGGACGCGCTGGCGCTGATGCTCGCCCGCTTCCAGCACATCGGCGCCGCCGCCGTTCTGCTCGCCGACCCGGCGCGGGCCCGGCGGCTGGCCGCCGTCGACGTCCCCGCGCTGCTGCTCGACGCGGTGCGGGCGGAGGCCCCGGAACCCGCGCTGGACCGGGCGGGCGCCGAACTGCTGCTCGGGGCGGTCGAGGCGTGTTCCGTGTTCCGCGACGCCGCCGCCGGCCCGGTGCGCCAACGGATCGCGCGGCTCCTGGAGATCGAGGAGGAGCGGGCCGGCCGTGAGTTCACCCGCCTGGTGCAGGTCGCTGCGAACTGCCGGGACGGACTGGCCCACCTGGTACCGCTGCTGACCCCCGAAGCCGTGACTCCCGCGACCCCCGCGACTCCCGTCCCACCGGCGACTCCCACCCCTCCCGCGCCCGCCGATCCGGCGTTCGCCCCCGTCGTCCCGGCGCGCGTGCGCGTCGGCCGCCTGCTGCACGAGGCGGCCACCCGCAGCCCTCTCTGGGACGGTGACCTCGACCGTCCCAGCACGATCGTCCCCGGCGCGTCCGCCGCCTTCCCCTACCTGGTCGTCGACTGGCGGACCGAACTGCTCCGCGGTGACGCCACGAGTCCCGGGAGGCTGCGCGAGTACGCCGACCTGCCGTTCGTGGCGGAGCGCGGGGCGGGCCGCTGGCGCACCGTCACCGTCTCACGCCCGGACCACCGGCCCACCCCGCCGGCGGGCCACCTGTTCCGGACGGCGCTGTCGACCGCGCTCGTCCTCCACAGCAGCTTCAACCGCGCGGTGCTGCTGGAGTACGCCCCCGACGGCACCTTCCCCGAGGGCGGCCCACTGGCCGTCCCCGGCTGCGAGGTCCGTGCCGGTGCCGAGCTCACCGCGCAGATCGACCCCGACCTGCTGCACGCCTACCTGGAGCTGTTCGCCGAGCGCGGCCCGCTGCCCGCCCACCCCGGCACGGTCGAGCAGCTGGCCGAACGGCTGGCCCTGACGCCGGCCGAGGCGGGCGCCCTGCTCGCCGTCCGCACCCACCACCGGGACTACGAGAGCGCCGCCGAGAAGGAGATCGTCCGACGGATCGGGGCCGACGCCGTCCGGGAGTTCCGCAACCGGCTGGTGCCCGCCGAGCC
This sequence comes from Kitasatospora purpeofusca, assembly GCF_036010405.1. Lineage (NCBI taxonomy): Bacteria > Bacillati > Actinomycetota > Actinomycetes > Kitasatosporales > Streptomycetaceae > Kitasatospora > Kitasatospora purpeofusca. Next base: position 9,577,019 of record NZ_CP108561.1, read on the forward strand.
GGAGCGGCTGTGGACGCACGGGCCGGACGTGGACCGCGCGGTGGCCTGGTGGCACGAGCGGTACGGCGCGCCGCCGGTCGACGCGGCCCTTCTCGCCCTGGCCCGGCGCGAGATCCGCTTCCCCACCGGCGAATGGGCACCGACCGGCCCCGGACCGGCCGCCGACCCGGTCCCGCCGGGCCGACGCAGGCGCTGCCGCCGCCCGGAGGCCCTGCTCGCCGCCGCTCTCGCCACGGACGGCGACCCCGACCGCGCGCCCGCGCCGTACGCCTCGCCGTACGCGATGGCCTGGCTCGCCTACCGAACGCCCGCCGGCCACCCGCTGCGCCCCGCACTCGCCGCGGCCGCACTGCGCGTCACCTCCGAGTCGGAGGACGCCCGAACAGTGTGGCGGCTCTTCTCCGTCGACCGCCGGACCGCCACCGGCAGACCGCCGACCCCACCGGCCGACCTGCCCGGCGTGGAGGTGGTGGACGAACCGGCCACGGACCAGTGGCACGTCCTGGTGCGCCCCGGCCTGTTCACCGGTGCCGACGACCCGGCCCTGGACGCGCTCGACGACTACTACGACCGGCTGAAGCCCTCGCAGGCCCGTCCGTCCGGCTCCGGCCTGCCCGCCCTCGCGGACCTGCGCATCCTGCTGTCCGGCGGCCTGGAGGCGCTCGGCCACCACCTCGCCGCCGACGCCGAGCGCCTCCCCGGCTGGGAGCAGGACCCGCGCCGCAGCGTCCCGGACGTCGTCGCCGCCTGCGCGGGCGCCCTCGATCTGCCGACGGACGCCGCCGCGCTGTATCTGATGCTGCTCGCCCTGCCCGACCCCACCGACCGTCACGTCCGCCAGTGGACGGGCTGGAGCGCGGCCACGCTGAAGGCCGCGCAGCAGCGGCTGTGCGCCACCGGCCGGGTGGTCACCGCCCGCCGCCCCCGCGCCGGTCGGACCCTCTTCCTCCCCGGCCCCTGGCTGGACCTGAAAGCCCCCCGACTCCCCGTCGAGGCCGCCGGACTCGCCTCCCTCACCCTCACCCCCGAACGCGCGAGCACCGCCCACACCGTCCTCGTCCCCACCCATCCCCTCCCCGCCCTCTTCATCACCGCCTGGCACACCGCCCAGCCCTGACGCCGCGACCGCGCCGATGGCTCATCCGCCCCCGAAGACCGCCGGGGGCGGACGGCCCCGCGACGTCAGACGGGCGGCAGCAGATCGCCCTTGCTGATCGTGTACGTCAGCAGGGGCTGGACGAAGTCCGTCTCGCGGTTCTCACGGCGCCGCAGCCGGAAGAACTCCTGCTGCTGTTCCTCGTCGGCCGGCACCAGGGGCCCGCCCTGCGGCAGGTACGGACGCCCGTCACGGAACCGGAGCAGGGTCTTCGACGTCCGGAAGGTCACGCCGAGCCACTCGTTGTCCGCCGTCCGGCCCGGTGCGTCCAGAACGATCCGGTGCCTGAGCCGCCGGTTGGACTCGACGGAGAACACGACCGCGCCGTGGTGGAGCAGCGGGACCTCGAACGTCCCGTCACCGGGCTCCTTCGATTCGACGATCAGCTTCCTCGGCGGGTCCGCGTCGGGGTGCCGGTAGCAGGAGAAGACGGCGATGAACGTCCCCTCGGCCAGGTCGAGGGCCTGGTCGGAATGGCTGCCCATGGTGGTGCAGGCGTTGGTGTAGCGCTCGACGAGCGCGTTGTTGAAGCCGACCGCGAGCCCTGCACGCTCCTGGATCCGCCGTGCCAGCCGCTCGTGCACCGCCCGGAAGCGCTGCGCCGGGCCGCTGCAGCGGGTGGTGGTGCGGACGAGTGGCACGCCGCCCGTCCCGTCGACCAGGGTGATCGTGGCGCCCTGCCGGCCCTTGCCCGTGTCCTCCAGCCGGGCCGACGCGGAGAGTTCCGCGAAGAGGTTCCCGTCGGTCGGCAGGTCGTACGAACGGACCTGGTCCGGGATGCTAGGCGTGGGGGGCAAGGTAGTCTCCCGTGTTCATGCTGAAGCGGAATCCGTCGCCGTAGTCGATGAAGGACGAGGTCCTGTTCTCCTCGGCGTACAGCCGGCGCAGCTCGTCCATGCCGGCCTCCGTGGGCGGCTCCAGCTCCACCGGGTCCCCGGCGGCGGTCTTGAGGAACGTGCGGCCGTCCCGGTGCACGGCTTCGGCACTCGAACAGCGCACCACGTACCCGAGGCGGGTCGGGAGCAGTCCGGCGTCCAACGACGAGGGCCGGATCTCGTGGGTGTAGAGGCGGTTGGTGGACAGCGGCACGAGGAACACGGAGCCGGGGTGGAGGGTCAGCGTGAACTGCGGCGGCAGTGCTGTGCCGTCGAGTACGGCCGCCGGGTCCTTGAGATGGAAGCGGAGCCCGGTCAGCCCGCTGACTCCCTTCACCCCGAGGTCGAAGGGGTCCTGGGCCAGGGGCTGCGGCCCGTCGAGACCGTCGAGCCGGTCGTAGAAGGTGCAGAAGGCCATGATGCCGTTGGCGGGCATGTCCTTGGTCTTGTCGGCATGGGCCGAGATCCGCGCCTTGGACTGCTTGCGCCCTTCCGTGGCACGGGTGTTGTGGTAGATCTGGGCGAGGACGTGGTTCAGCGGCGCCTGGCCGCGGAACACGGCGGCGGCCTCGCGGTTCAGCTCCTCGACGACACCCGTGTCGGTCGGGCCGAAGCCCTCGGTCGGCCCCGAGAGGTTCGTGGAGCACCGCAGCAGCCGGAAGTGCAGCTCGTCACCGTCCCGCGTGACCGGCGTCAGATAGATCCCGCTGCGGTGGGCCGTCCCGGGCTTGGTGGACTCGGTCAGCGACTGGAACGCGTGCTCCGCGCGGATCCGCCCGAAGTGGTCGGCCTCCGGCCCGAAGAACCGCGGGTAGTACACGCCGACACCGTGCACCCGGACGGGAACCCGGCCCAGCCCGACGACACTCCACGGCGCGTCGCCGTCCCCGCCCTCGCCCTCGCCGTATCCGTGCGACAGCTCCCGGACCACGAACACCCGCGCGGCCGCCCGCAGCCAGCTGCGACCGATCGCGCCGATGTCGCCGCACAGGTAGACGGTCCTCCGCGCGAGGTCGACCGCACCTGAGGCCAGCTCCTCCGGCGTGACGACCGACCCGAGGAACCGCGCCACCACGTCCTGGCCGTGCACCACCGAAGGCGCGACCAGGACACATCCCGCGCCCTCGATCCGGGCCTCCGCCGTATCCGCCCCGCCCATCAGGAACCACCACCCTCCGCAGACTCCGGTGAACCACCCACAACCGCCGACCGCCGATGCTCTCACGGGGGCCTGACAGGGGGTGACGCACGATGCCCGCTCAAGCCTCGCTTCCGTCGCCCTGCCCGGCGTGCCGGTGTTCGTCGCCGGGCCTGCTGCCGAGGAGACTGGGCGCTGTGACTGATGTGCGAGAGAACCTGACCTATCAGAAGTTCGGCCTGGCGGTGCGTGAACTTGCCCGGACGATCGCCGACGACGGGTACGAGCCCGACCTCATCCTGAGCATCGCGCGCGGCGGTGTGTTCGTGGCGGGTGGTCTGGCGTACGCGCTGGACTGCAAGAACATCCACCTGGTGAACGTGGAGTTCTACACGGGCGTGGGCACCACCCTGGACATGCCCGTCATGCTGGCGCCCGTGCCCGCGGCGATCGACTTCACCGACAAGAAGGTCCTGATCGCCGACGATGTCGCCGACACCGGCAAGACCCTGAAGCTGGTGCACGACTTCTGCCTCGACCACGTCGCCGAGGTGCGGTCCGCCGTCATCTACGAGAAGTCGCACTCCCTCGTGAAGTGCGAGTACGTGTGGAAGCGCACGGACGACTGGATCAACTTCCCGTGGTCGGTGGAACCGCCGGTCGTCCGGCGGGAGGGCCAGGCACTCGACGCCTGACCGGAGCAGCGCCGCCGAGTCCGGTACGGCAGCAGGGCCCGGACCGTGACGTGCGGTCCGGGCCCTGCTCAGTGCCTCCCTGCGGGGAGGCGGTGTGTCAGCTCTGTGCGGTGTCGTCGTCCGCCTGCTCGGGGGCTTCGACCACGCCCGCCTTCTCGCGCATCTTGCGCACCAGCTCCGCCTTCTGGTCGGCGGCACTCTGGCGGTCGAGGTTGCGGTGCGGACCGTTGTTCTGCCGCTCGGCGCGGGACTGTCGCTTGCGCTGGCCGCCGCCCATGCCCACGGGGTTGTTGATGTTCTTGCTCACGGTCACGGGTCTCCGGTCAATAATGTGAAGCGATCTACGGATTCATCGGTGGGGGCGGGCGGCGACATCGGAGGATGTCAGCAGGGGCCCGTCACGCTCTCACTCGTAGATCGGCGTCTGGAAGAACACGACAAGAACGTTACCCGGTTCCACCGGCCCCGCATACCAACCTTTTCGCCGCCCGGCCGTGGGGACGGGTCGGCGGCCGATGAAGTTCTCGGCGATCAGGAGGTCCACGACGTTCCTCGCCCGGCTCGTCGCCGTGCCCCGATCCGAGGCGGCGCCGCCCCGGAGACGGCCGGGTCCCCCACGCTCGTCGACGTGGGGGACCCGACTATCAGCGTACGCCCCGGCATCGCGACCCCGTCGGCCAGGGCCGACAGGTCCGGCGCCGCCGGCAGGCTCCGGCCCCGGGCGGCGGTGCGCCGGGGCGTCCGGATCGACGAGCCGCGCAGCGCGGACAGGCTAGGGAGTGCTCTCCCCGGGGCGGGCCCTGCTCATCTTCGCCGCCCTGGCCTGCGCCCAGAGCAGCAGCAGCACCGCGACCATCGCCGCCATCAGCGCGGCCTCGCCGATCGCCACGGCCGTCCCGCCGCGCAGCGCCGAGGAGAACATCGGCGTCAGCGCCGCCACGCCCACGGCGGGCCCGGCCGCGTACCAGACGGCGAACAGCAGCGGGCCCGTCCCGCCGCCGGCGCCCTGGGACGGGGAGAACATCAGGTCCTTGCGCAGCACCCCGCGGCACGCGTTCACCAGCCCCGCCGCGACCAGCGCCGGTGCGGCGGCCGGTGCCAGCCAGGCCGCCGGGCCCGTGCCCGCTGCCAGCAGCGCCCCGGTACAGGCCAGCCCCAGCAGGACCCCGGCCACCGTCGGAACGATGGCATGGCGCAGCATCAGGGCGGCGAACGGATACGGCGACCAGGAGGCCCGCCGGACATCGTCCGTCTCGATCCGGGCCGGCTCCAGCAGCTGTGCGACGGCCAGGTAGCCGAAGGTCAGCGCGACGGCGGTGGCCAGCCAGGACAGTCCGCCCGTGGCGCCGTGCGCGAGGACGGCGCAGAGCAGCGCGGGCACCGACAGCACCGTCGCCCGGCCCAGCCGGGCGGGGGAGCGGAGCAGGGCGAGGGTGTCCCGCCACGGCACCACCAGCCAGGTCCGCCGGGGCGCGGGCAGCCGGAGCCGGCGCTGCCGGGCGCTGCCGTTGGCGCTGTTCACCGCGAGCCGCGCGCTGCGCAGCTCGACCGTCCGGAGAGCGGCCAGCACCCCGGCGGCGGTCCTGGCCCGCTCCCGAAGCCGGGCCAGCGGGACCGTCGAGGCGGCCCGGTCGGCGAGCACCAGGGCGGCACCGGTCGACACCAGCAGCAGTGCGGCGGCCACCCAGCCGCCCGTCACGGCGGCCGAGGTCGGCGCCAGTGCGGCGATCGCGGCCCAGCCCCACGGCCCCGACCACATCTCGACCAGCTCCAGCCAGCGCACCGGGTGACCGGCGACGGCCAGCGCGCTCTGCGCCGCCAGTGCGATGATCAGCAGTGTCAGGTACGGAGTGAGCCGGCGCACCCAGCGGGCGGCGCGGTCGCTGCGCTCCACCACCAGCGCGGCGCAGGTGGCGAGGAGCGGTACGCACAGGCCCCCGAGCAGGCACCAGCCGAGCGCGGCCGGCAGACCGGCCCGGACGGTGAGCCCGAGCGCCACCATGCCGCCGACCGCCGCGACCAGGCCGGGGAACGCGGCCACGGCGCAGGACAGCCAGAACCACGGCCGGAGCACCGGGCGGGGCCGGACGGGATGGATCAGCAGCCAGTCGGTCGCCGCCCGGGGCGGCACCACCGGGCCGCGCCACAGGCCGTCCCGGACCAGCAGGAGGAAGGTGACCAGCCCGATCGCGGTGATACCGGCGGGCATCGCGGCGAGCAGGTCGCCGCCGTGGCCGGTGTAGTCGGCGCCCATGGACGCCTGCAGGAACAGGCCGAGGCTGGGGACGCCGCCCCAGATGATCAGGATGAGAATCACGCAGTAGACGGCGAAGCCGACCGACTTGGCGCGGTTGCGCCGGTGGGGGGCGCGCAGGGTGCGGAGCAGGGCGAGGGTCTCGTCGGTCCAGTCGTCGTCCTCCGTCCAGTCGTCGCTCCCGCCGGTCCGGTCGTCGCCGGTCGGGCCGTCCCCCGTCGGGCCGTCGTCGTCCGCCCGGTCGTCGTTCGGGCCGTTGCCGGTCGGGCCGCCGCCCGTCGGGTCGTCGTCCACCCGTTCGTCGTCCGCCCGGGCTTCGGCGGCGGGACCGGTCTTCGGGGGAGGAGCGGCGGTCACCGGGCACCCGCCGAGCCCGCGGCGGTCCGGGCCGCGAAGTCCGCCGCCAGTACCTTGCGGGTGGCGCCCTGCTTGAGGATCTTGCCGTCCTCCAGCACCACCACCCGGTCGGCCACGTCCATGGCCAGATCGGTGTGGTGGGTGACCAGCAGCACCGCGACGCCGTCGGCCAGCTCGGCCTTCAGCAGGTCGGCGAGGTGCCGGCGGGCGTCCGGGTCGAGCCGCTGCTCGGGTTCGTCCAGCAGCAGCAGGTCGCGCGGGCGCACCAGAGCGCACGCCAGCAGCAGCGCCTGCATCTGCCCGGAGGAGAGGGCCGAGGGCAGCGCGTCGGCCCTCTCCGTGAGCATCCGGCCCTCCAGCACCTGGGCGACCCAGTCGGGCGCGTCGGCGACCCCGTGGGCGACCGCGACCAGCAGCAGGTGCTCGCGGACGGTGAGGTCGGGGTAGCAGGCGACGGTGTCGCCGACGACCGCGACCCGGGACCGGACCCGGGGGTCGTTCTCGTCCATCGGGATGCCGTCGAAGACCACGGTGCCCTTGCTGGGGGCGTCGCGTCCGGCCGCGACCCTGAGCAGGGTCGATTTGCCCGACCCGTTGTGTCCGAGCAGCGCCACGCACTCTCCGGCGGCCAGCGACAGGCTCACGGGGTGCAGCACCTCCCGCTCGCCGTACGAGCGGCTGACGCCGGTCAGCTGCAGCAGGGGCCTGCGGGCTGCGGGACGTGGTTCGGCGGCGTTCTTGGCCATGGGGGAGGGAGCCTCTCAACGGGTTGTCCGGCCACAGTACCGACCCGCGGGCGGCCAACCGGGTGAGGGTGACGGCTGCCGCCCCGCAGCCGTGCGGCACCGGGCCGGGGGCGATGTCGGCCGAACCCCGCTGTGCCCGCCGCGGCCCGGGTGTGACCGGGCTCGACCGCGCGGTGATCGAACGATCGGGGCGGATGCGGATCGGAAGGGTCAGGAAGCGTGTTCTTCGGACAAGTCCGTTCAGACTCGGCCCGGCCCGGAGATTCGGGGTGCCCGGTCGATTGTCTGGTCCCGAGCAGGCCTCGCGGTTCGGACCGACGGTCGGTGCGCGCCCGGAGGCGGGAGGACGGAAGCCACATGGTCGGCATCGACGGCGGTGGCCGCGCGGACGCGCACGACGACGCCCCGAGTCCCCAGGTCCACCAGGACCCTCCTGAGCAGGCCCGCGAGGCCGAGGTCCGCAGCCTCGCGGCGGACACCTCCCTGCCGAACGACCTGGTCGCCCTGCTGGTGATGCACGGCGAGGCGTACTGGGAGTACGCGCGCCTGCACCTCGGCGACGCCGACGCCGCCGACTCCCTGGTCGACGACGTGTTCGCGGACCTCGCCGCCCACTGGAACACGGTCCTGCGGCAGGAGAACGTGGACGAGTTCTGCTGGGGCGTGCTGCGGGCGACGATCGACGACACGCTGCGGCTCCTCGCCCGGCCCTCCGCCTTCACCTGCGCCGCGTTCGCCTTCGCGATGGCCGACGCCCGGGAGGCGTTCCGGGCACTGGAGAGCGGGATCGGCCTGTTCGCGGCCATCGGCGAACTGCAGGAGCGCCAGCACGACGTGGTCGTGCTGACCTATGTGCTCGGCTACCCGGTCGTGACCGCCGCACGGGTCATGGGGATCACCAGGAGCAGGGTGTACAGCCTGCGCCGCGACGCCCGCCGCCGGCTCGCCTCGGCCCTGGGTCTGGACGAACAGAGCGCCGAGCAGGCGGAGGAGCAATGATCGACATCCGGAACGCCACCGGGGCGCAGTCCGACGCGGCCCGCGAGGCCGCGGACCCCGGCGGTCCGGCCTGGCTGCCGCTCGCCGACGTGCGCTTGCCGGAGCCCGTGACCAGGGGCCGGGGCTCCGACTGGCTCGACCGGGCGCCGGCCAGGATCGCCGCGCGCCTCGCGGCCCGCACCGCGGAGCGCCCGGCGCCCTCGGTGGCGGTCCGCCTGGACCGGGGCCGGTTCGAGCTGCTGGCCCTGTGCCACCTCGTGGTGGAGGACACCCGGGCGCCGGAGTGGATCGCGGCGCTCGCGGACACACCGGCGATCGATCCGCACGGGGCGCTCGTCCTCGGCGCCCTGTGCCACCTGGCCGTCCACGAAGGCGACGACGAGGACGGCGCGAGCCTGCGCCGGGCACTGGCGGACGGGCCGCGGATGTGGTGGCAACTCGCTGCCGGAGCCGACTGCCTCCAGGCCGCGCACGCCCTCGCCTGCCTCGCCGCCGGCCGCGGCGACCAGGAGGAGGCCGGACACTGGCGCGACCAGGCCCGCCGACTGGCCGGGCACCGGGACGCCCGCTCGGCGGTGCTGTCCGCCTTCGAGGGGTTCCGGCCCACCCACGGCCTGTGCGCCGGCGTCCGCTCGGCCCTGGCGGCGCTGCCCACCAGCCGCGACCCCGACTTCGGACGCACACCGGCGATCGACCCCGACCCGCTCGCCGCAGCGCTCCGCCGGCACCGCGCCGGCACCTGCTGCCGGCCCGCGCTGCCGTAGCGACCGGGCATCGCGACCGGGCATTCGCGACCGTTCAACGCCACGGGGCGCGCTGCGGCTCGGGCGTCGGACGTTGACGTCCCGGGACGCTCCGGGCAGCATCATCGGCCCCCGGAGCAATTACCAGACCGTCGGCAGTTCAGCAGCCTCGCCCGGAGAAACAGAAGAGGTGGTACCACCGGCCGGTGGTACCACCTCTTGCTGTTCACCTGCTGTTACTCGGCGAGGTTGTCAACGAGTTGCCAGGCGAGCCGGGTACCGGCCGCTTCGAAGGCCTGGCGGAGTTTTTCCAGCGCGGAGTGGATTTCCTGCCACGGCTGATCACCTACGGGGGAACAGTCCAGGTAGTACGTCGAACGCTTGATGCCCGGCTGGCAGGACGCATCACCCTTGAGGTCGGACGTCGTGCCGATCTCGATCTCCCAGCCATCGGCAAAGACAATGAACGGGTTGTGGTTGAAGGTGTCCAGAGCATCAGCAGTGATCTGAGGCACCTGTTCCTCATCGATCTCGCCGATGATGACAGCCCGAATGAAGAGCTTCATTTATATTCTTTCGGTTGATCCATGCGATTTCATCAGCGGCCACTTTGCCGCTTCTCGGGTTCAGGTGTCCCGGGGGTCGGTCGGGTCTGGTGGACGGGGGAGGTCGAGGGTGGCGAGGGCGCCGCCGTCCGGGGCGTTCGTGAAGGTCAGGGCGGCGCCGAGCACCGCGGCGTGGCCGATGGCGATGGTGAGGCCCAGCCCGTGGCCCCGGCCGCGTTCGGCGGCCCCGGTGCGGAAGCGCTGCGGCCCGTCGGCGAGGAGGTCGGCCGGGAAGCCGGGGCCGTGGTCGCGCACCGTGATCCGGGTGCCGGTGACGGTGACCTCGACGGGCGGCGCGCCGTGCCGGTGGGCGTTGGCCACAAGGTTGGTGACGATGCGCTCCACCCGGCGCGGGTCGGTCGGGACGACGGCAGGAGCCTCCAGCCGCAACCGGATGTCGCCGCCGCCCTGCCCGCTCTGCCCGGCCTGCCCGGCAGCGTGGGCGACGAGTTCGCCGAGCGGAACCTCGTCGACCCGGGCCCGCTCGGCACCGGCGTCCAGGCGCGAGACCTCCAGCAGGTCCTCGACCAGGACCCGCAGCGTGAGCACCTGCGTGCGGACCAGGTCCGCCGCCTCGTCGCCCTCCGGGAGCAGGCTCGCCGCCGTGACCAGGCCCATCAGGGGAGTGCGCAGCTCGTGGGCGACGTCGGCGGTGAAGCGTTTCTCCGTGGCCAGCCGCGCCTGCAGCGCGCCCGCCATCGCGTCCACCGCCACCGAGATCTCGGTGATCTCGTCGCGGGCCCGGCCCTGCCTGCCGATCCGGGCGTCGAGGTCCCCGCCCGCGATCCGCCGGGCGGTACGGGAGCCGTGGCGCAGCCGCCGGTTCGTCCGCTCCGCCACGAGAGCGGCCACCGGCACGACGACCAGGAGCGCGGCGAGTGCCGCCTGGACCATGCTGCGGTCCAGCAGTTGGAGACTGCGCACCTGCGCGCGCATGTCGGTCCGTACGACGATCACCTTGTCGTCGCCGACCGGGGCCGCCGCCCAGAGCCAGTACCAGTTGGGCGCCTTGACGTCGTACCAGAGCGCGTACGCCTCGGGCGTCCGCAGGTCGGCGACGGCCTGTGCCAGCGGTGCCGGCAGATCGGCCGCGGTCCGCAGGTCCGCGAAGTCCGGGCGGTTGCCCGTGAGCGAGTACTCCTTCTCCGCCGCGGCCAGCTGCGAGGCCGCCAGTTCGCGCCCGGCCCGCTCATTGCTCCGGTCCGCCGCGCGGTGGACGAGCACCCCGATCACGGCGGCGACGGCGCAGCAGGCCAGTGCGACCAGGGCCGCGACCTTCCAGCGCAGGGAACGCGGGTCGAACAGTCGCGTGGCCATCCGCTCAGCCCCGCACGAGTTTGTAGCCGAAGCCCCGGACGGTCTCGATCCGGCCCGCCCCGATCTTCTTGCGCAGCCGCACCACGCACAGGTCGACGACCCGGGTGTCGCCCTCCCAGCCGTAGTCCCAGACGTCGCGCAGCAGCCGGCGGCGGTCCAGGACCGCACCGGGGTTCTCGGCGAACGCCAGCAGCAGGCGCAGCTCGGTGGGCGTCAGCGGGACCGGCCGCCCGTCCAGGTGCACCTCCAGGCCGCGCAGGTCGACGGTCAGGCCGCCGAAGACGAGGAGGTCGGGAGGGGCGGGGGCCGTCGGGGCCTCCAGGGGCGGCACGAGTGCGGCGGGGGCGGTCGACACGGCGGACGACACGTCCGTGTCCCGTTCGCCCTGCGCGGGTTCCGGGGCGGGATCCCGGTGGAAGGTGGCGCGGCGCAGCAGGGAGCGGATGCGGGCGACGAGGACGGGGATGTCCACCGGTTTGACCACGTAGTCGTCGGCGCCGGCCTCCAGCCCGGCCACGACGTCGAGGGCGTCACCCCGGGCGGACATCATCAGGACGGGGGTCAGGCTCTCCTCGCGGATCCGTCGGCACAGGCTGATGCCGTCGAGGCCCGGGAGCATCACGTCCAGGATCAGCACGTCGTGCGCCCCGGCCCGGAACGCCTCCAGGCCGTCGAGCCCGTCCCCGGTGACGTCGACCTCGTAGCCGTAGCGTTCCAGGGCCAGCTGCACCGAGCGGCGGATGACCGCGTCGTCCTCGACGAGCAGCACGGCGACCGGGTCGGGCACACGAGTGGCGGACAAGAGTTCTCCGATGCGTTCGCGAGGTGTTCGCCCGGAGAGCCGCCGGGCTCGCGGGTGATCGATCGTAACCGTACGGGCGGCGGGGCCGCGGCCGGCCGGGGGCGGGGCCGGAGGGCGGGCGGTCGAGGTCCGGGCCGGTACGGGCTCCCGGAGGGCCGCGCGGAGCGGTCAGAGCCGCAGGGACGCCGCGACCGGCAGGTGGTCGCTGCCGGTGGCGGGCAGCGTCCACGCCGCACGCGGCGTGACGCCGGACACCAGGATCTGGTCGATCCGGACCATCGGGAACGCGGCGGGCCAGGTGAAGCCGAAGCCGTCGCCGGCCTCCCGCTGCGCCGACCGCAGCGACCCCGTCAGCCCGCGCAGCGCGGAGTCGTCGACCGAACCGTTGAAGTCCCCCAGGACCACGACCCGTGCGAGCCGCTCCGCCCGGACGGCCTCGGCCAGCCGGGCCGCCGCCTCGTTGCGGCGGGCCGTGGCGAAGCCGGTGGCGGGGTGCACCCGGACGGAGGCGAGGTGCGCCGCGTAGAGCGCCACCGGCCCCTTCGGCGTCCGGACCGTGGCGCGCAGCGCCCTGGTCCAGGGCATGATCTCCACCGGCTCCACCTCCTCCAGGGGGTATTTGCTCCACACCCCGACGCCTCCCAGCACCTGGGAGTAGGGGTAGGCGGCCGCCAGTTCGCGGCGGAAGGGCTCCTGCGCCCGGCTCGCCAGCTCCTCCACCGCCAGGACGTCGGCGCCCGAGGCCGCCAGCGCGCGGGCCGTGCGGCCCGGATCGGCGTTCTGCTCGTTCACGTTGTGGCTCACCACCGTGAAGTCCCCGCCGCCGGACCTCTTGTCGACGAGAGCGGGCCCGAACAGGACGGTCCACACCAGGACGGGGACCAGCACGGCGACAGTCGCCAGGACCGACCGGCGCACCGCCGCGCAGCACAGCAGCAGGAGGACACCCAGCCCCGACCACGGCAGTACCGTCTGGCAGAGGCTGCCGAGGTTGCCGACGGCGTTCGGCAGGTAGGAGCTCAGGATCATCGGAGCGGTACAGAGCAGCGCGGCCACGGCGACCGGCCAACCGCGGGGCCCGTACCGCCCTCGCCGTCCTGCGCCCCGCCCTCCTGCGCCCAGCCCTCCTGTGCCCCGCCCTGCTGTCCCTCGCCGCCCCGTGCCGCGGCGGGCCGGACGGTGCGGGACAGGGGCCGGCACAGGCGGCTGGACAGCGGGCTGGACGGGGGCCGGCGGCACCGTGCCCTGGGCCGCGTTCACGCCCACTCCCGGCGACCGACGTCGAGGGTCGTCAGGACCTGCGGCAGCCTGTTCCGCAACGCGTCGACGAGCCGCCCGCTGTTCTCCAACGCCGCCCGCATTCCCTCGGTGGGCGTCGTACCGGCGCGCTGGCCCAGCACCACGCCGAGCACGAGCCGCTGTCCCGTCCCGGGCCCGTCCTCCGGAACCTCCAGGGCCCACATCAGGTTGCCGCCCGCCGGTGTGCTCGAACCGGTCTTCAGCCCCACCACCCCGGGACGGTCGAGCAGCGTGTTGGTGTTGCGCAACGGCGCCTCGCGGCCCGGCAGGGTGGTGCTGCGCAATGCCACGGTGGCACGCAGCGCCGGGTCCTTCATCGCCTCGCGGGCCAGCACCAGCTGGTCGGCGGCCGTGGAGACGGTCGTGGGTTCGATCCCGCTGGCCCCGGTGTAGGTCGTCGCGAGCATCCCCAGCCGGGCCGCCTCCGTGTTCATCCGCTTCACGAACGCCTCCTCGCTCCCCGCGTCCCAACGGGCCAGCAACCGGGCCACGTTGTTCGCGGACGGGAGCAGCATCACCTCCAGCAGCTTGCGCTGGGTCAGCCGCTGGCCCGCGACCACGGGAGCCGTCGACTCGCTCGTCGACGCCGCCTCGGCCGCCGCCTGCGCGTCCACCGTGATCGTCGGGCCTTCCTCGCCGTCCCGGAGCGGGTGGTCCCGCAGAACGACGTACGCCGTCATCACCTTGGTGACGCTCGCGATCGGCACCGGCTGCTGTGGCCCGTTCACCCCCAGGACGCCGACCTTCGTCACGGCGACGGCCGACTGCCCCTCCTCCGGCCACGGCAGAGCGAGATCGACGACGGGCGCAGGAGCCGGCAGAGTCGGCGCTCCCTCGACCCGGACGCCTCCTTTCCCGGCGCCGCCGACCGCGGCCCCCTCGGGCAGGTTCGCCGCCACCCCACCGCCGGCGCCCGCGACCAGCACCGCGGCCAGCAGCCACAGCACCCTGCGGCGCGGGACCGGGCGCCGGCCCGGCACGGTGCGGGGATCGTCGTTCTCGTAGTTCGTCACGGCGGACACGGCAACTGCCTCCCGAAGCAGAGGAACAAGAAGCCCCGGTGCACGGACCGCGACCCGGGGTGTGTCCACAGCCTCCGGGACGCCTGCTTCGAGCCGGTCGTCACCCGACTTCCGCAAGCACGCGATCGTGTATCAACCACGTACCACCGGCGACGGGGAACGAGGGACAGAAGCCTCAGGCATGTCGGTGGGCCGACGGTGTCCGTAGCCGCGGGGGAGTGGCATCGCCGGGAGGGGGCACCTCTCCTGCGTGCAACGATCCAGCCGGCGAAGGCTGTTCACAGCCGCCTTTGTCAGTGGTGCTCCGTACGCTTCCCGTACGGGCCCGTCGGGAGCGGGCCGTCGGCGAGGGAGGGGCGGGCGATGGCGGTGCGCAGACCGGTCGAGGGCGAGGTTCATGTTCACTACGGGCAGATCTATGTCGAGAGTGATCCGGACGGGTTCGGTCCGGGCCTCGCGGAGGCGTTCGCGGGGCAGGACTCGGGGTTGTGCGGCGCGGCGGTCCCCGGTGCGCTGTGGCTGACGACCGGGCTGCACACCGGCAGTGTCGGGTTCACCGTCGAGGTGCACGACCAGGCGCCGCCGCTGGATCCGGCGTGGGAGGACGTCGTCGAGGTCTCCTTCCGCCCGGCCTCGCACCGCAGCACACTGGTCCAGTGGGCGGGCGAGGCCGCCTGGGACCTGGACCTGGAGGAGCGCGACCACCGGGTGCGGTACTGCGCGCACGGCATGGACGAGGGCCGACGACGGGACACCAGACTGTCCGCCGAGCCGCAGTTGGACCGGTACCTCCTGCAGTTCTGGCCCGCCCCGCCGGGGCCGGACCGTGTCCTTCGGCAGACCTCCCGGGCTGCGGCCCACTGGCACGGTTACGCGCGCGAGCTGCAGCCCCCGCCCACCCCCGAGGAACGCGCGCGGGCACGGCGCGTGGAGGACGAGGCCGCCCGGCACCGGCAGGAGACCCTCGAACGGTGGGAGTGGGGCGGGACGCTTCCGAGTGATGCCCTGCGCGGTGTCGGCGGCAACGTCCGCGGCCTGCTGGACTTCGACGCGTCCCTGGTCCACGCTCTGGACGCCGCCGGTCCGCAGGTCCAGCGGCAGGTGGCACTGCTCGCCGCTCGGCGCGCGTGCACGGCGGCCGGCCTCACGGACCTCGACTGGGTCGACGCCGCGCTCACCGCCGTCGCCGACGGCGGCCCGTTGCCGCCGCCGTTCGACGATCGTGCGCGCATGTGGGAGGCGCTGGAGTCCGATCCGCGCGCTCCCTGCCGCACGGTCGGCCCGGCGGTGCCGGCGGCCGGGAGCACCCGGTCCACCGGGTCCGTGATCCGTTCCACGGTGGGCACCGTCCCGGTGCCCGAACCGCCCCGGCGGGTGTCGCAGTCGCACATGGCCCTGCCCGCACTGCTCGCCGCCGCCGGGAAGGATCCGCTCCGGGCGGCCCTGGACGCCGTCTTCGCAGCGGTGGCCACGTACGGGGAGGACCACCCGAGCCTGCTGGAGGAGGTCCGCTCGGTCGTCGGCGGACGATGACACCGACCGTCACCGCCTCGGGGCAGTGCGGAGGCAGCCATCGCAGCGGGCTTCACCACCCGGCCCTTGCGGCTGCGTAGGTGAGAACGGGGCGCGTTCGCAGGAACGGCTGTGGTGCCCGGGAATGGTGGTGAGGCCGAGGCTGAGTGCCCGCATCCTTCGCCGCGTGAGTCTGATCGAGATGGTTCCGGGGCAGGTCGAGCTCGTTGTTCGGGGGGCGGGGGCGGGGGCCTCGGCGGCCTTGGTCCGGTTGTTCGACCGGCCCTGGGCGGAGTACGAGGTCGCCTTCGGTGTGGAGGCCGTTGACGACGGTGTGCGGGCACGGCTCGAGGACGTGACGGTTACCGTCTGGGACGACATGGGCGGGTTCTTCGACGGCCTCGCGCGCGACTTCCGTGGTTGGGAGGGTGAGCGGGTCTGGGTCAACAATCACCTGGTCGTGACGGCGGGGTTCGGCCCGGACGAAGGTGTTGCCGAGTCGGCGCGGGTCCCGATGACGGTGCCACCGGCGTTCCCCGATCCGCGACGCCGGGGGCGCACGGGCTCTAGCCTGACGCTGTGACAAGTCGAAAGCGAACCTCCTGTACCGGCACTGCTGCCCTCGCGGTCGCCGGCCTCGTTCTCCTCACCGCCTGCGGCGGCGGTGACAGCAGCAGTGACAGCAGCGGTGACAGCAAGGTGAAGCAGGTCGGCCGGTACCGCACGGTCCCTGACCTCTGCACGGAGGTGGGGGATCCCGGCCTGCCGGGGGAGTTGAGGAGTTCCATACCGGTGACGAGCGCGGGGATCGCGAGCGACCCGTCCAAGACGATCAGTTGCAGCTACACCGCCGGTCCGGCGACGGAGGACTGGCGGGTGAGCATCGATGCGACGGTCTTCGAGGCAGCCCGCGGCTGCCACTGGCTGGAGGTCTCGGCGGAGAGCGCCAGGTCGCCGCTCGGCGGGCCCAAGCCGACCGAGAGCCGGAAGTTCGAGAGGACCGACGGCGGTGGGCTCGGCCAGGAGGGCTACCAGGTGTCGGTCCGGCACCCGCTCACCGACACCATCCCCGGGCCGGTCGACCAACTGAGCTTCACGTCGGCCTTCTGCGACGGGAATGTGCGTCTGACGGTCGAGATCGACTACGGCGCGCGCTCGGGGATGTCCGCCGACTACCCGGGCGCGCTCGACAAGGCGGAGGAGGTGTCGCGGAAGAAGGCCGCCGAACTGCTCAAGCGGGCGCGGGAGAAGCTGTACGAGCGTGCGATGAGCCCGCAGCCGACGGGTTTGTGACAGGCAGGCGCCCGGGGCCGGCGGCGCCCCGGGCCGGCGTCCGCCTCCGGGCCGCGGCCCTCGCCTCGGAGAACGCCCCGGAGAACGACATGCCCCGCCTGTCACCCGGCCTGATCCGACCACGCCCCGGGGGCGGCCCCCGTTCAGTCGGCGTTGCCGCGGCGCTCGGCCAGCAGCGCGTTCAGCCGTTCCACCTCACGGTCCAGCAGGACGTGCTTGTCGTCGACGTAGGGAAGGTGGACCTTGCGGCCGTCGGCACGGAACGCGTAGGTGAGGAACGCCGGTGCGCCCTTGGCGTGCGCGTTCGGGTTGGGTGCCTTCCCGAACCGGGCGATCTCGGCCCAGCGCAGCCGGCGGCGGCGTACGATCCCGCGGACGGTGATCCCCTCGGCGGTGACCAGCGTGCCGGCCCGGAAGACGCCGACGACCACCAGCAGGCAGAAGCCGATCACCAGCAGCGAGCCGATCGCCTTGGTGGACGGCGCGAACTCCTCGTCCTTCCAGATCGGCAGCATCGCCCCGAAGGACAGCAGCAGGATGGTGAACGCGAGTCCCC
The DNA here is from genome assembly GCF_036010405.1 of Kitasatospora purpeofusca. Lineage (NCBI taxonomy): Bacteria > Bacillati > Actinomycetota > Actinomycetes > Kitasatosporales > Streptomycetaceae > Kitasatospora > Kitasatospora purpeofusca. The sequence goes on from NZ_CP108561.1 coordinate 9,594,388, forward strand.
CGACCCGGTTCGTCGCCACCCGGTACTCGTGCGGAATTCTCAGTTGCCCGTCGCTCATCCGGCCCGCCCCTCGATCGTTTTCACCGGACCGCCGTCAGCGTCGGTGACCGGTCGGATTCGCAGTGTAGGGGCGGGAGTTGTTCATCGACAGGCCATCGGACGGACGGATGGGCGGACGGCGTCGAAGACCCGGCCGAGCGCGCGAAACGGCGTTCCCCGCCCGGACGGGTCTTCGACGCGCGCTGCCGACGCGGCCGCGGACCCTCCGCGTCCTCAGGAGGTGATCAGCTCCAGGTGGGGCCGGAAGGCGGAGTTCTCCCGGCTGTTCAGGTTGACCGCGAGCCCCACCGCGCCGAGCGGCTGCCAGACCGCGAGGGTGACCGGGCCGCCGGTGGCGACGGCGGCGGTGACGTCCAGGCCGACCCAGTCGGCGGCGGTGGAGACCGGGCCGGTGCCGAGCGCGGTGGTCGGTGCGGGGGAGCGGTTCCAGGTCACCGCGGTCTCCGTCCAGTTGTCCGGGGTGGTGGCGAAGGCCTGGAGCGAGGTCTGGGTGCCGCCGGAGTCGGCCACCGCCCCGCGCACCCAGAGCACCGCCCGGCGGACCGTCCCGATCACCCCCGAGGTGTCGAAGGCCAGCAGCGCCCGCCGGCCGAATCCGCTGCCGGTCGAGTCGGTGTTCTTCACGGTCAGCGTGGTCGCCGTCCCGTAGTTGGTGTCGCCGTACGAGCCGTCCCGGACGTAGGCGTCCTGGGTGGGCTCCAGCCGGGTCGCGGTGGCCGGCGCGGGCGCGGTGCCGGTGGCGCGCAGGGTCACGGTACGGCTGGCACCGCGGGTGCCGCCCAGCTCGACCAGAAGGGTCACCGAGCCGCCGGTGGCCAGGACGGTGACGCCCGGGGCCGGATCGGCCGTCCGGTAGCCCGGCCGGGCGACGGTGACCTGGACGGTGGAAGCGGTCCGCCCCGGGTCCGCCACCGTGACGGTCATGGTGCCGCCCGACTCGCGGACCAGTACGGAGGCCGGTGCGGACACGGTGATCGGACCGGCGGTGCCGGCGGCGAAGAAGTTGGCGGCGGTGACGCCCGAGGCACTGTCGGAGACCGCCTGCACGGTGGCGGAGTTGGCCAGCACGGTGACGGTCGGCGCGGCCGAGCGGGCCTGGGCCGCCGCGGCGTCCGCGCCCGGCATCAGCAGGTAGGAGTAGTCGGCGGCGGACGGATCGGTGCCGTGGTCGAACCAGAGCGTCAGGTAGCGGCGGGTCAGCGCCTCGGTGGTGCCGCCGCCGTTGATGTCGTGCCAGCTGCCGGTGCGGGCCTCGCGCAGCGCGTCGACCGTCGCGCCGCCGGGGAAGAGGTACGCGCCGAATCCGGCGACCGCCGCCCAGCGGGCCCCGGTGAAGCGCTGCGACCAGCCGAGGGTGGTCGGCTGGGCCGTGCCGTCCACGGTGAGGGTGTGCTGGCCGGTCGCGCCGAGGTTGCGGTTGTCGACCACGGTCTCCACCGGCACACCGTCCGCGCAGGCGATCCCCGCACCCAGGCAGACGACCGAATCGTCCAGCAGGAAGCAGGACTTGACGCCGCTCAGGGTCGAGGAGAGACCGCGTACGGCCTGCCCGGCGGCGGCGTACGTGCCGTCGCAGGCACCGCCCGCCCAGGTGTTGTCCGGGCGGGCCGCGCCCCAGGCGCCGCCCGCCGCGTCCGCCAGCGGCTTGGTGGAGACGGTGGTTCCCGGCAGCCGGTACGGGTTCACGGTCGGCCAGAAGGCGTCCGAGTACTGGCCGTTGCCGAACGTCGAACCCCACCACGCGAGCAGGCCGTTGTTGGTGTGCCAGCCGCGCAGGTTCTCGCCGTTGCCGGTCTCGTAGAAGGTGGTGCGGGCCGAGCACATGGACAGCGAGGCCGCCCAGCCGGCGCGGCGGACGACCGCCCGGTCCATCGCGAAGACCCGGGCACCGGCCGGCTCGGCGGCCGGGCCGGCGGCGGAGTCGTTCATCAGCGCCTGGGCGCGGGCGAGTTCGGGGATGTCGACGGCGGCGTCGGTGAGGTACGGGCGGTAGAGATCGCGGGCGATCCAGCCCTTGACCGACGCCCGCCAGGCCGCCGACTGCGCGGCCGGCGCCGCGCCCGATTCGGCGAGCCGCAGGATGTGCCCGATGATCGTGTGCCCGCGACCGTGGTCGTCCTGCTGCAGCTGCAGCGCGTCGCCGCTCTGCAGGCCCCGGCTCTGCGCCCGGCCGCTCACCGAGTCCATCACCAGGCCGTTGTAGAGGAACGGGGCGAACGCGGAGTCCACCGCGTCGAACACGGTCTGCCGCTGCGGGTCGGTCACCGCCCAGGCCGAGCCCGCGAGCAGCCCGAACAGCTTGCTCAGCCCGCCGAGCAGGACCTCGCCGTAGGAGCCGGTGTACGGCACCCAGGTGTGCTGCACGAACGAGCCGTCCGGGTGGAGGCCGTCGCCGGTCAGCACGTACGGGAACACGGGGGAGAGTGCGGAGGAGGCCAGGGCCAGCTTGGCGGAGCTCCTGCCGACCACCCCGCGCAGCGCCAGGACGCGGCAGAGGTCGACCCGGTTCGCGCCGGTGGAGGTGCCGGTGTAGGCGGCGACCTTCGAGTCGGGGACCGAGCGGTCCACGGCCGCGCAGTAGTTGGCGATCCGGGTGGCGCCGAGCAGCGGCTGGACCAGCACGCAGATGTCGAGCAGCGCCTGCGGGGCGCCGATCTGCCAGTCCCACCAGTTGTTGTAGTTGCTCGCGGTGGGGGTGTAGGCGATCGCGTGCAGGTGGTCGAGGCCGGTGGTGACGGCGGTGGCCAGCGCCGCGTCCGAGGTCGAACCGGTGCCGGGCCGGGCCCAGGCCAGCGCCATGGTGCGCAGCCGCAGGTAGCTGGAGGTGATGTTGGCGGAGACCGTGCCGAGCGGCAGGTCCGGCCAGAGGGAGCCGGCGGTCGGTGCCATCGCCGCCTGCTGGGCGCGGGCGCGCTCGCCGAGGGCGGCGAGCGCGGTGGCGAACGGCTGGGCGGCCGGATCGAAGCCGGTGCCGGTCAGCATCGCCTGCCAGCGCAGGCGCAGCGTGTCGTACGCGTCGGCGGCGTGGGCCGACTGCACACCGAGGGCGGACCAGGTGCCCGCGGCGGCCAGGCCGACGGCGGAGGCCTGGAGCAGTCGGCGACGGGAGAGCGGGAGGCTGGTGGGGGAGTGCGGCTCGGGGATCAAGGGGGCTCCTTGCCGGGTGCGACCTGCGGCGCACGGCTGCCGGAGCGCCGTGGGGGGTCGGCGCGGCAGCACCCGGGCGGCGCCGCACCGCGCCGGACGCTGTGACGGTAAGCGCTTTCTTGGGTGGGCGTCAACGAATGGTTCAGACCTCTGACCACCTGTCGTCGGGAACCCCCGGCGATGGCCCCCGTGCGACGCCCCGGGGCGAGGCGCCGGGCGGCGTCCCGCCTCAGCTTCGGGCCCTCCGCAGCAGCCGGACGGCGGTGGTCACCACGAGCAGGGCCGCGGTGACCACGGCGAGGACGGTGTACAGCCGCGCGGCGCCGAGTCCCTCCGCGGTGGCCACCCGCACGCCGCTGAAGCTGCCGATCGCCTCGCCGAGCCCGGTCGCCAGGGCCGCGAGGGAGAAGTACGCGGCATGGTGCTGTGCGGGGCCGGCCGAGCCGACGAGTACGTCGAGGGCGGGCATCAGCAGCATCTCGGCGAAGGTGACCAGGACGACCCCGGCGAACAGCCATCCGAACGTCCGTCCCGTGCCGAGGCAGGCGAAGGCTGCGGCGAAGCATCCGAAACCGAGGGCGCACAGGCCCGTCGGCCCCACCCCCAGACGGCCGGCGAGCAGGGTCAACGGCAGTTGCAGGGCGATGATCAGGACGCCGTTGACGAGGAACACGGTCCCCAGGGAGCCCCCCGCGCCGAGTACCTCCTGCGCGTACAGCGGGAGTGTGGCGAAGAGCTGGGTGTACAGGACGAAACCGAGGGCGGTGAGGGCGAGCGGGATCCGCAGCCCCGGCTCTCGCAGGAGGGCTTTCCACGGCGCCCGCGGTGCGTCGACGGCTGCCCCTGCGGCCTCCCCGGCCGGCCGTGCCAGGAGGACGAGGCCGAGCGCCACCGCGTGGACGCAGGCCGCGGCGGTGCAGAAGACGGCTGTGCCGCAACGCTGTTGGAGGGCGACGCCGCCCAGTGGGCCCAGCGCCATGCCGAGGTTGACGGCCACGGCCTGGGAGGCGAAGCCCCTCGCCCGGCGCCGCTCCGGCGCGGCGGCGGCGAGGAGCTTCAGCGCCATGGCGTTCATGCCGAACCCCAGCCCGAGCACCGGGAGGACGGCCGCCAGGACGACGGCACGGCCGTCGGTCGCGGCGAGCGCGCCGAACCCGAGGATGCCGAGGACCAGCGCGGCGGAGATCGCGGTGCGCGGGCGGAGTCTGCTCAGGGCGGGCCCCGCCACGATCCGCATCAGGCGCAGGCCGACGACCGCCTCCGTGACCAGGGCCGCCACCGTGCCGGCGCTGTGGTGCCGCTGGTGTGCGGGGTGGTGGCGTGCGGGGTGACGGTGTGCGGGGCGGTGGCGTGCGGGGCCGCTGCCTGGGACCAGGTGACGGTGCTGCTGTCCCGGTCCGTGTTGTAGACGGCGCGGCCGGCGACGGCGTTCGCGATCACGGCGTTGCGCCAGGCCATCACGCTGAGGTTGGCGTCGGCCACGCCGTGGGTGTGGCCGGCGGCGCTCTGGACGAAGATCCGGCAGCCGGGTGGGCCGTCGGACTCGATCGAGTAGTCCTCCCGGACGCGGAAGGCGCCGTCCTCGTCGACCGGGATCAGCTCGCGCAGCGGCTCCAGGTAGGCGGGGGTGCGGTTGCGGTAACCGGTTGCCAGGATGACGACGTCGACGAGCTCGCGGTGCACGCTGTCGGTGTCGATGTCCCGGGTGACGACGTCGATCGGTGCGTCGCCGGCCCCGCCGTCGACGGCGAGCAACTCCTGGCCCGGGCTCAGGCGGTAGGCGCAGCGTCCGGTCCGCAGGGCGTCGAGGCGGTAGAGCTGCGCGTGGATCGCGTCGAGGAGGTCCGCCGACACGCCGTCGCTCGTCATGCGCTGCGTGCGCAGCAGGGCGGCGCGCCGCTTGGCGGACAGCCGCGTGAAGTGCCTTACGTACCGGTGACACAGCTCGGGACGTGCGGCCGGCGGCCGCTGCCGAGCACGAGGTTGCGGGTCCCGGTGACGCCGCCGGTGGCGTCGTGGACGGTCAACTCCTCGCCATCGATGCGGACTTCGGTGATCTCGGTACCGAAGGTCAGCTGGGGCGTCAGGTCGGCGGCCCAGCGGTAGTACTGCTCGAACTCCTCACGCGGGGTCCCGCTGCGCGCAGCGATCAAGTGCCGGTAGAGACGGCCCTGTTCGGCGAGGAAGTTGAGGAAGGAGAAGCGGGACGTCGGGTCGACGGGGGTGACCAGGTCCTTGAGCGGTGGCACCTGGAGGGCGGCTGCCGGGAGCATCGCCCCGTCGTGCCAGGCGAACCGGCTCCTGCGTTCGAAGAACCGTGCGGTGAGGGCGGGTTGGGGATCGATGAGGGCGGACAGTCCGAGATTGGCGGGCTCGATGCCGATGCCGACGAGGTCGGGCCCGGTCGCGCGGCCGTCGTTCATTGTTCCGGTCATGACAGCGGCTACCCTCGCGGCCGTTTCGCGATCGTGCACATACCTGCGGATTCCCCCTGGAAATAACGGTTTCCAGGCCGCGATCGTCCGTGTGCAACTCGCGGCGTGGAGACAGTCAACAGATCAACCACGCCCCCGCCCCCGCCGAACCGGCGCACTTCGCACGCGCCTTCTGGCACAACGGCGCATTGACGAACCGACGCCCACGGCGCCCGACTGCGGCCCGGATCTGCTGCGAGCAGCGGAAGTTGCCGCCTCGTCAGATGTCCCGTCGGGTTCGGGTCGACCGCCGACACGGTCGTGGCCCCCGCGAGGGCCCGGCCGGGACCGACACTGCCCGGACCGCCGGCGTCGTCGACCGGATGCGGCCCGACCTCGTCGTTCGCCGCTCGATCGGGTGGGGAGCCGAGCGATCGCCGAGTAACGCAGTGCGGCCCGAGGTGGAGCTCGGCTACGACCAGGCCGATCCGCGGCTGGTGGTGCAGGGGGCCCCGACGGCCTGGACGACCGTCGGAGCGGTGCTGGCGGTGCTGCTGCTCGGGCTGCCGGCCGCAGCGGCCGGGCTCGGCCTGATCGGGGTCGCGCTGGCCGCCCCGTTCGTCAGCCTGTAGTCCGACGAGAGGCATCTTGCGGAAAATTGATATTCATGATATGATGCCCCGCCACATTGAGAGTTCTCGCATAGTGTTCCCGCGTCCGCCGACGCCGATCGTCCGGCGTCACCCCGTGGAAACACTGACGAGGAATGCCCTGTGTGCTACGAATCCGACGCTGTTCCGCCCGTCCACGGCGCCGCCGTCACCCCCGTCCGGGAGGCGGGTCCGCTCGTCCTGACGGCAGCTGACGGGACCCGGTTCGCCGCCTTCCTGGCGCGGCCCGAGCGCCCGTCCGGCGCCGCCGTCGTGGTCCTGCCCGACAACAACGGCCTGTCCCCGTTCTACGAGGCACTCACCGTACGGCTGGCGGAGCAGGGCCATCCCGCGCTCGCCCTGGACTGGTTCGGCCGCACCGCCGGGCCCGACCTCCGTGACCGGGGAGCGGAGTTCACCGAGCCCGGCAACCTGCTGACCCACCTGATGAGGCTCACCCCGGCCGGCCTGGACGCCGACATCACCGCGGCGGCCGCGGCACTGCGCGACGACGGCGGGGCGGGCGGCCGACCGGTGATCGCCCTCGGCTTCTGCTTCGGCGGCCGCCAGGCCTTTCGGGCCGCTGCCGAGCGGTTCGCACTCGCCGGAGTGATCGGCTTCTACGGGTACCCGGACGCGATCAACGGCTCGCCCGGCCCGACCCAGCTCGCCGGCGACTTCACGGCTCCGCTGCTGGCCCTGTGGGGCGGCGCCGACGAGGCCGTCCCGCCGACCGCGGTGGCGGGGTTCGAGCAGGCGCTCGACGCGGCCGGGTGCCAGTACCGGTCGGTGGTCTACCCCGGGGCTCCGCACGGCTTCTTCGAGCAGGGCTCGGCGGACACCGCCGAGGCGTGCGCCGACTCCTGGCGCAAGGTCCTGGCCTTCCTCGCCGAGCACGGCGCCGGCCGCTGACCCGACGTCCCGGCCGACGCACAAACGATGCGGCACCGCTGCGTTCGTTCCGGCCCGCCGCGGCGGGCCGGGTCGGGGCCAATCCGGTTCGGGCGCGGTTCCGAAGAACCGGTGCGACGACATCGCGGGCCGCGCCGCGGCCCGGTCGGGAGGGGAACCCGTGACCATGTTCGACACCGTCTCCGCCGCGCGGGCCCCAGGGGCCGGCACGGCCCCCGCCGTTCCGCGCCCCGGCACGGCCACCACGGCCCCACGCCCCGGCGCGCGTCCGCGCACGGTGGCGGTGGTGGGATCCGGCGTCGCCGGGCTCACCGCGGCGTACCGGCTCTCCCGGGCCGGGGTGGAGGTCGAGCTGTTCGAGGCCGACGACCGTCTCGGCGGCCACGCCCATACCCAGGAGGCCCTCGACCGGGACGGGCGGGCGGTGCCGCTGGACACCGGGTTCCTGGTGCACAACGAGCGCACCTACCCCCACCTGGTGAGCCTGTTCGCGGAACTCGGCGTCCGCACCCGGGACAGCGAGATGAGCATGTCCGTACGCTGCGACGGCTGCGGCCTGGAGTACGCGGGCGCGCGGGGGCCGGCGGGGCTGTTCGCCCGCCCCGACGTCCTGGTCCGCGGCCGGTACCTGCGCCTGCTCGCCGAGGTGCCCCGGTTCCACCGGCTCGCCCGCCGGCTGCTGGCCGACCCGGCGGCCGGGGAGCCGAGCCTGCGGGAGTTCCTCGCCGCAGGGCGGTTCGGGCCGTACTTCGTGAGCCACTTCATGACCCCGCTGGTCTCCTCGGTGTGGTCCTGCGCCCCCGACCTGGCGGGCGACTACCCGGCCCGCTACCTGTTCGCCTTCCTGCGCAACCACGGCCTGCTCGGCGTGGGCGGCTCGCCGACCTGGCGCACCGTCGTCGGCGGCTCCCGCACCTACGTCGACCGGATCGCGGAGCGGATCGCCACCGTGCACAGATCGGCGCCCGTGCGCGCGGTGCGCCGGCACTCGGACGGCGTCACCGTGGTCTGCGCGGACGGGCGCGGCACCGAGACCGACGCCGTGGTGGTCGCCACCCACGCCGACCAGGCGCTGCGGCTGCTCGCCGACCCGAGCGACGACGAGCGCGAGGTCCTCGGCGCCTTCTCCTACTCCCGCAACCCGACGGTCCTGCACCGCGACCCGGGGGTCCTTCCCGGCGCCCGGTCGGCCCGCGGATCGTGGAACTACCGGATGCCCAGCTGCACCGCGCCCTCCGACCGGGTGCGGGTCAGCTACCACCTCAACCGGCTGCTGCGCCTGGACACCGAGGCCGACTACCTGGTCACCCTCAACGAGGACCGGCAGCGGCCGATCCCCGAGCACCTGGTGCTCTCCCGCACCGTCTACGAACACCCGGTGTACACCGCGCGCACGGTCGCGGCCCAGCGCCGGCTGCCGCAACTCGCCACCGCCCGAACCGTGTTCGCGGGCGCCTACCACGGCTGGGGCTTCCACGAGGACGGCTGCCGTTCCGGCATCGAGGCCGCGCACGCTCTGCTGGGGGTGAGCGTGCCGTGACCGCGCTGCCCGGACCGTGGGGCGCGGTCCTCTACGACACCGTCACCACCCACGTGCGCACCGCGCCCCGGCGACGGCCGTTCCGCCACCGCGGCTACCTGTGGCTGGTGGACCTCGACGACCTGCCGGAGCCCGCGCGGCCGCTGCGGCCACTGGCCCGGTTCCTGCCGCGCGACCACGCCCTCGCCGCCGGCGACGACCCGCCCACGATCCGGCACGACCTGGAGCGCTACCTCCTCGGCCACGGCCTTCGGCTCGGCCGGGGAAGGGTCCTGATGCTGACCCAGGCCCGCTCGCTCGGCCACGTGTTCAACCCGCTGACCGTGTACTGGTGCCGGGACGGGGAGGGCCGCCCGCTGTGCACGGTCGCCGAGGTCCACAACACCTACGGTGGGCGGCACCGCTACCTGCTCCCACCCGATCCCGAGGGCCGCGGCGAGACTGTCAAGGACTTCTACGTCTCGCCGTTCTTCCCCGTCGACGGACGCTACCGCATGGTGCTGCCGGAACCGGGGGAGCGGCTGCGGCTGACGGTCCACCTGGAACGCCGGGGCGAGCCCGCCTTCACCGCCACCGTCCGCGGCGCCGCCCGCCCGGCCGGTCCGGTCGCCCTCCTGCGCGTCGCCCTGACCCACCCGTTCGCCACCTGGGCCGTCAGCCTGCACATCCGTTACCGGGGCATCCGCCTGTGGCTCAGCGGTCTGCCGGTCCACCCCCGCCCGGCCGCCCCCGCTTCCTGCCCCGGTTCCTGTCCCGCAGCCGACCCGTCCCGGTCCGACGACCGGCCCGTTCCCACGGAAGAGGTGCCCGCCCCATGACGACCACGGCCTCCCCGACCGCGACGCCGACACCCTTCGTCGACCCCGCGCGCTGGCCGGACGTCGCCCGGGTGCCGGACGTGCCACTGCGCGCGGCCGCCGCCGCGCGCCTGCTGCGCCGGGCGGCCTCGCGGCGCGGCCTGCGCGTCGAACTGCCCGGCGGCCGCCTCCTGCGGCCGGCCCCGCCCGGGGCGCCGGTCCTGCGGCTGCACCACCCCCGGGACTTCCTGCACCGGGTCGGCGAGAGCGGCCTGATCGGCTTCGGGGAGTCCTACCAGGCCGGCGACTGGGACAGTCCCGACCTGGTCGCGCTGCTCACCGCGCTCGCCACCGCCCCCGAGACCCTCGTGCCCGGCGGCGCGCGGTGGCTGCGCCGGTTCTACGTCCAACGGCCGCCGGACGAGGAACTGTCCACCGCGGCGAACGCGCGGCGCAACGTCGGCCGGCACTACGACCTGTCGAACGAGCTGTTCGCGCTGTTCCTCGACCCGACGATGAGCTACTCCTCGGCCCTCTTCCCGACCGGCCCCGCCGACGCCTCGCTCCCGGGCAGTGCGCCGCACCCGGGCCCTGCCCCGCTCCCCGGCCGTACGCCGCTCGCCACCCACGACGGCCTGCCCGCCGCCCAGCACCGCAAGATCGACCGGCTGCTCGACCTGGCCCGCGTCGGCCCCGGTACCCGGCTGCTGGAGATCGGCACCGGCTGGGGCGAACTGGCCCTGCGCGCCGCCGCCCGCGGCGCCCACGTCGTCACCCTGACCCTCTCCGAGCAGCAACTCGCCCTCGCCCGGCACCGGATCGCCGCCGCCGGGCAGACGGACCGCGCGGAGGTCCGGCTGTGCGACTACCGCGCCGCCGAAGGCCGGTACGACGCCGTCGTCAGCGTCGAGATGATCGAAGCCGTCGGGCGGCCCTTCTGGCCGGACTACTTCGCCACCCTGGACCGGGTCCTGGCCCCCGGCGGACGGGTCGCCCTCCAGGCGATCACCATGCCCCACGACCGGATGCTCGCCAGCAGCCGCACCTACACCTGGATCCTGAAGTACATCTTCCCCGGCGGCCTCGTCCCGTCCGTGCGGGCGATCGAGGAGACCGCGGCCCGCCACACCCGGCTGCGCCTCACCCGCGCCGACACCTACGGACCGCACTACGCCGAGACCCTGCGCCTGTGGCGCGAACGCTTCACCGAACGCTCGCCCCAGGTCGCGGCCCTCGGCTTCGACGAAGTCTTCCGGCGCATGTGGGAGCTCTACCTCGCCCACTCCGAAGCCGGTTTCCGCACCGGCTACCTCGACCTCCACCAACTCCTCCTCACCCGCGACGAGGACCGGCCGTGAACGCCGCCGCCTTCGCACTCAACCTCGCCGTCACCGCCGCGGTCGCCCTGGCCGTCCTCCTCGCCGCCTTCGCCGCAGGAGTGCGCTCCGGCCGCCACCGGGGCGTCGACACGGCCTGGGGGCTCGCGTTCACCGCCGTGGCCCTGACCGGCTTCGCGCTCTCGGACCACCACGGGGACCCGGGGCGCCGCCTGCTGGCGACCCTGCTCGTCACCGTCTGGGGCCTGCGGCTGTCCGCCCACCTGTGGTGGCGCTCGCGCGGCGCGCCCGAGGACCCGCGCTACGCCCGGATGCTCGCCCGCGCCCCCGAGGGCCCGGCCCGCACCCGGTACGCCCTGCGGATCGTCTACCTGCTCCAGGCCGCCATCGTCTGGTTCGTCTCCCTGCCCGTCCAGGCCGCCCAGTACCTTCCCCACCCGCCCGGCGCACTCGCCTGGGCGGGCACCGCGCTGTGGACGGTCGGCCTGTTCTTCGAAGCGGTGGGGGACCGACAGCTCGCCCGCTTCAAGGCCGACCCCGCCAACCGCGGCCGGATCATGGACCGGGGCCTGTGGCGCTGGACCCGCCACCCCAACTACTTCGGCGACGCCTGCGTCTGGTGGGGCCTGTTCCTGCTCGCAGCGGACAGCCCCGTCGGCTGGGCTTTCGTCCTCAGCCCGATCCTGATGACCTACCTGCTCGCCTTCGGCAGCGGCAAACCGATGCTCGAACGCCACCTCGCCCCCGAACGACCCGACTGGGCCGCCTACGCCGCCCGCACCAGCGGCTTCTTTCCCCTTCCGCCCCGCCGCTCCCCGGCGGGGCCGTCCGCTCCGCACCCCGGCCCCGGGCCGTGACCCCGGCCCGGGTCCTGCCTTCACATCGGTTCGGTTTCCGCTCCCGCTCGGATCACGCCCCGGCCCGGGCCGCGCGCAGGGCCAGCGGTGTGACGAGGAGGGCTGTCAGCGCGCAGGCGAGGGCCAGGGCGTCGTAGCCGCCGGCCGTGACGGCGAGGCCCGAGAGCAGGGCGCCGGTGCTGCCCGCGACGGCGAGGCCGACGTCGGCCAGGCCCTGGGTGTTCGCGCCGTGCCCCGGTGGCAGCGCGGCCGTGATGACGGCCGTTCCGCTGACCAGGCCGAGGTTCCAGGCGATGCCGGCGAGGGTGAGGGCCGCGGCCAGGAGGGGCACGGAGTCGCCCGGCGCGGCGGCGGCCAGGAGTGCGGCCAAGCAGAGGAGGAGACCGGAGGCGGCGGCGACGGGGAGGGCGCCGAGGCGGTCGGTCAGGAGGCCGGTGAGCGGGGAGGGCAGGAACATCGCGGCGATGTGGAGCGAGACGACCAGGCCGATCGTGCCGGTGCCGTGGCCGTTGGCGGCCAGGTGGACGGGCGTCATCGTCATGAGGGCGACCTTGGGCAGCTGGCCGAGCAGCATGATCCACAGGCCGGTGGAGACGCCCGGCCCCCGTGGCCGGCCCTCGCCCTTCCGCACCGGGTCGGCCGCGCCTCCGGGGGCGGCGCCCCGGACGGTGTCCGAGGTGTCCGCGGCCGGGATCCTGGCCCGGGCCAGGTGGAGCGGGTCGGGGCGCAGCAGCGCGGTGAGGAGGACGGCCGCCGCCGTGTAGCCGAGGGCGGCGAGCAGAAAGGGTCCGGCCAGCGGGGGGATGCCCCAGGCGCGGGCGAGGTCTCCGGTGAGCGGGACGAGGTTGGGCCCGGCGACCGCGCCGAGGGTGGAGGCGAGCAGGACGCGGCCCAGGGCGCGGGCGCGGCGGTGGGGTGCGGCGAGGTCGGCACCGGCGTAGCGGGCGAGGAGGTTGGTGGCGGTGCCGGCGCCGTAGACCAGGAGCGAGGGCAGCAGCAGTGCGACCTGGTCCAGGGCCACGGCGGCGACCACACCGACACTGCCCAGGGCGCCGATCGCGTAGCCGGCGCCGAGGCCCGGGCGGCGTCCGCGCCGCTGGCACACTCGGCCGATGACGAGCGCGCCGAGCATCGATCCGCCGGTGAAGAGGGCGGTGGGGATGCCGGCGAGGCCGGTGGAACCGAGCATCTGCTCGGCCAGCAGGGCGCCGACCACGATACCGGCGGTGAGTCCGACGCCGCTGACCAGTTGCGATGCGACCAGGACGGCCAGGATCCGCCGCTGTTCGGGGGCCTCGGGCGCTTCCGCTGCTTCCGGCGGTCCTGGACGCCCCGGCGGGCGGCTGGCCACGCCGCCCGCCGGGGTGGCGCTCACGAGGACGCCAGGGGGCTCAGTGCCGAGATCTCCTCCAGCGACATGTCCAGCTGCTCGTGGAGGTAGCGGACGATGGTCCAGTGGGGGAGCGCACCCTCGTCGAACGGCCCGAAGGCGCGGCAGTAGAGCGGGATCCAGCGCAGCGCCTCCTCGGCGGCCTGCCGGCGGCCGGGCTCCTCCTGGTAGGACTCGTACGGGATGCCGCGGTGGTGGACGAAGAACCGGCCGGGCAGTCGCTCCTCGCACAGCGCACGGTACTCGCGGGTCTGCAGGATGAGGTAGTGCCAGATCTCGTCGATGTGCTGCTCGACGGGAAGGAAGAGGCCGGCGAGCTCCTCCCGGTGCCGGGACACGAGGTAGAGGTAGCGCAGGCACTCGGTGACCTGGCGTTCGGCGTCGGCGGGTGCGCAGCCGGTGCGGGTGACGGTGTAGGCGACCACCTCGGCGTGGAGGTCGTCGCCGAGCAGCTCTTCGAGGTCCGTGACCGTGACACGGTCCTGCGGCTCGGACCGGGCTTCGAACCGGGTGGTCATCGGGCACCTCCGGGGGACGGGGACGGGGACGGGGTCGAGGTCGGTGACGGGGCCGGGTTCGTGGCGCCGGTCGGGGACGCGGCGAGCCAGGCGTACTTGCCGGAGGCGCCGACGGGCAGGTGGTCGTGGTGCTCCACGCGGCAGCGCCGGCCGATGAGTTCGCCGACGTCGTGGGCCAGGGCGTCGCTCTCGGCGAGAGTGAGCGGGGCGGCGTCGAAGGTGGTGCAGCGCAGGACGGCCCCGTCCGGCTCCTCCAGGTGCAGGCGGGTGAGGAAGACCCGCGGGGTGACGGCGCTGACGGCCTCGTCGAGGTCGCCCTGGGCGCGGGGGCCGCGCGGGGTGGCGAGCAGTTCCTTCTCACGGCCGCAGAAGCGGGTGATGCGCTCCGGGTCCGTGCTGCCGTCGGCGGTGCGCACGCAGTCGCCCGAGCGGTAGCGGACCAGCGGCATGAAGGGATTGCGCACGCTGGTGACGATGAGGCTGTGGATGGTGCTGCCGGGGGCGACGGGCAGCAGTTCGACGCTCATGTCGTGCAGGTAGGGCCGGTAGTCGCCGCCGCGGTCGCTGTAGTAGAGGTAGCCGAGTTCGGTGCTGCCGAACAGGTCGACGATCGGGCAGCCGAAGTGCTCGCGCAGGTACCGGGCCACGTTCGCGGGCGTGTACTCGTAGGCGTGGACGACGGCCGCCGGCGACGGGAACCCCTCCCACAGGCCCCAGGCGCGGGCCTTGCGCACCAGGTGGGCGAGGTGGGAGGAGGAGCAGTCCAGGAGGTAGCGGCCGTGCGGGTGCGCGCGGGCGGCGTCGCGGATCTCGGCGAGCATGCGCTCGACGTCGGCCCGCTGCCAGTGGTCCGGGTCCAGCCGCAGGTTGAGGTAGACGGTGCGGTCGTCCAGTCGGCGGTCGCGCAGGTCCGGTTCGGCCGCGGGTTCCTCGCCCCGTTTGCGGGCGTTGACGCGGGCGACGTGCTCGGTGGCAAGGACGGTGGTGAGGGAGACCCGGTTGCAGCCCTCCCGCCAGGTGTCGGCGAGATCGGGGTGCTCGCTCCACAGGCGGTAGTAGGACTTCAGCAGGAAGTAGGGCGGTCGGATGATCTGCATACGCGCGTGGTTGGTGCCGGTGGAGAGCACGAACTCCGCCTCACCGGCCGCGAGGGCGGCCGACAGGTGCGGGGTCATCCAGTTGTCGGGAAATCCGCGGGCGATCTCGGGTTTCTCCAGAATGGGGAAATGGCCCCGTTCGATCGAGGCGCGGTACAGGGGAATGTCCTTGATCCGGTCGACCACGTCGGCGGTCGGCTGGCCGTTCAAATGTCACCTCCGGTCGGTGTCCGGGGCTCCGGTTCTCCGGCCCCGGGGCGGGAATCGGACGGCAGGCCGGCCCGGGCGACGCGGGCGGTGCGCGTCGGCGAGGGCGCGCCGCAGGCCCGGGCCGGCCGGGTGTTCCGGCCGGCCCGAACCTCGTCGGCACAGGTCAGGGCAGATCTGTGCCGACGGGTGCCGGTCGGTGCGTCAGGAGATACAGCCGGCCTTGGCCACGCTGATGCACCCGGACTTGGGGGCCGCGCTGATGCAGCCGTCCTTGGCGGTGCCTCCGGAGTTGGCGGCGACCCAGCCCTTCCACTTGTCGTCCTGGGTCATCTTCTTGATGAGCTGTTCCATTCGGACCTCCGAGATATAACGGTAATCCGGCGGCGCGTTCGTCGCCGCCACTGCGACATTAAAGCGATGGTCAAGCAGGTGTCAATGACAGGTCATCAGACAACGATCAGAAACGCCTGGCCGATAATCGCCGTCCGGGGAACCCGGTCCCGGCGAGCGCCCTTCGAACCGGAATGACATGTTCATGCCTTAGCCTCGTGGCGGGTCCGCGAATCCGGCACGGGAGAGAGGCTGGTTCCATGAACTCACTTCCACCGGTGGCCCGTTGGGCCGCCTCGACCTGGCGGGGGCGCACCCGGCCGTCGTCCGCGCCATCACCTCGCCCGGGTTCATCGACGACCTGGTCCTGGCCCCGAACGGGTCCGCGGTGTACGCGCAGACCAAGCCCGAAGGCCGGATCCAGGTGATCGACCTGAACACCGACACCCTCGCCACCACCATCGACCTCCACACGGGCTTCCGCCAGATCGCCGGCCTCGCGGTGAGCCCCCGCGGCAGCCGGCTGTACGTCCTGATCCAGACCAACCTGCCGAGCCCGACCGTGGCCGCGTACAGCACGGCCACCGACCGGCCCGTGCCGAAGGAGGACTTCGTGGAGTTCGACCTCGAACACGGCGCGACCCTCACCGTCGGCCCGGACGGCCACACCTTCTACGTCACCGGCGCCAACTACAACGACAACCCCGGCACGTTCCTGCAGATCGTCAGCTTCTGACCGGACCACTGCGGGGTCGCGGCCGCCGACCGGCGGCCACGACCCGTTCGGGCGCGCCGGGCGCCGACGGTGTGCGGCACGTCGGTCTACGGTGGTCCCAGGGCCGCAGGGGGCGGGCCGGACCGCTGCGGTGCCCCTGCCGGTGCTCGACGGAGGGGGCGGAATTGCTGCGGATCCACTTCACCCAGGAGGACCTGACCAGGGTTCGGTTCGCGCGGGCGCCCGATCCGCTCGCCGAGTCGATGCTGAGCCTGTCGCTGGTGCAGGCCCGCGGGGTCGGCGGCGTGGCGTTGGAGGGGTGGCGCAGCCGTACCCGCCTGGGCCTCCGCCCCGAACTGCGGGTGCTGTTCGACCTGGCGACGCCGGCCGGGGCGGCGGAGGCCGCGGAGGTGTTCCTGCACGCCGGCAGCCACACCCTGGCGGAGAGCCTGGAGCAGACCTGGTCGCTGCCCGGCCGGCGGTGGAGCGCCGACCTGCGCGTCCTCAGCGGGACGCTGCCCCGGGCGCCCCGGTGGGTCCACGAACTGCGCCGGGGCGAACGCGAGTGCCGCGAACTCGTCGACGGCCGGCTGCGGGAGTACCACGCCTTCGCCGTCGAGCCGTACTGGTCGCAGTTGCTGGCCGTCGCGCACGCCGACCGCGCCCGGCGGGCCGCCCTCGTCACGGAGCTCGGTCTGGAGGGACTGTTCGACAGCCTCCGTCCCGCTGTCCGTTGGCGGTCACCGGTGCTGACGCTGCCCTGGCCCGTCGACGCTGACCTGCGCCTGCGCGGCGCGGGGGTGATGCTCGTCCCGACCTTCTTCTGGCCCGGGCCGATCGCCCTCACCGACACCCGCGGGCTCGACCACCCGCTCGTCCTGCACTACCCGCTCGCCCCCGACCTCGCCACCTACCGCGCGATCTGGTCCCAGGGCGCCCCGGACGGGCCGGACGGCGCGCTCGTCGCGCTGCTCGGCACCACCCGTGCGCGTACCCTGCGCGCGGCGGCGGACCCGGCGGGCACCGCCGAACTCGCCCGCCGCACCGGCACCTCGCCGGCCACCGCGAGCCACCACGCCACCGTCCTGCGCTCCGCCGGACTGCTGACCACCGAACGCACCGGCCCCGGCGTGCGCCACACCCTCACCCCCCTCGGCCGGGCCCTCCTCGACGACCGCCCGGTCCCGCCCGCAACCGCCCGCGCCACCACGGACCCGCCCTGACCGCCCGAGGCGCGCCCACCGGGCCGTGCCGACCTCCCGGCCGTCCGGGAACCGCCCGCCGAGGGTCCGGGTGGGTCCGGGCATTCGGGCCGGTCGGTGTCGGCCAGGGCGAGCAGTCCCGAGGCCGTCCGCTCGGCGAGCAGGGTCAGGCAGCCCCGCGGGTCGGCGTCCACCTGTCCGGGGTCGGGGAGCGTCGACGCAAGGTCGTCGCCGGACCGCCGGAAGGCGGTGGCCCGCTTCCACAGATCGTGCGGGACCGGCGTCCCGGCCGCCAGGTCGCGTCGCAGCAGGGCGAAGTTCGCCGCCGTCAGCTGCGGGGCGTTGTGGAAGGGCGCGAGCAGGGTGAGCGCGAGGCCGACAGGCCGTAGCGGTCGGCGAGGAGCGGGTCGGCGCGGTGCCCGGCGGTCAGCGCCGGGGGCGGCGCGAAGCCCGGAGTGCCCATCCGGGCGGGGCGGGCCCCCAGGGCGGTCGCGGACTCGAAGTCGACGAGCCTGGCGTCCCCGGTGGGGGTGACGATGACGTTCCCGGGGCTGACGTCGCCGAACCGCAGCCCCAGCGCGTGCAGTCGCTCCAGGGCGTCGTCGAGCGAGCCGAGGATGCGCCGGCAGGCGGCGTGGTAGCGGTGGAAGTCCGCGGCGGGGCGGTCGGCCAGCAGGACGGGCGACGAGCGGTTGATCCACGTCACCAGCGGCAGCCCCTCGACGTACTCCATGACGAGGAAGTCGTGCTCCCATTCGGTGAACCGCTCCAGCGGTCGGGGGCACACACCCTCCGCCGCCGCGTGCACGGCGGTCAGGGTGTCGAACTCCCGGCGCAGCCGCTCCTGGGCGCTGACGCCGTCCCAGGTGCAACCGTTGTGCGGGCGCGCCTCCTTGACGAGGACGAGCTGCCCGGTGCGGGTGTCCCGGGCCCGGTAGGCGCCACCGGCGTTGCTCGGCTGCAGCACCTTCACGATCTCGTAGCCGCGGATGCGGATCGTGCCGAGGTGAGGGGTCGGCTCCTGGGCGACGAACGGGTCGCCGACGCCCTCGGGCAGGACGAAGTACGGCAGCCGCCGGTCCGGCACGTCGCGCCCGTGCCCGTCCGTCAGCAGCGGTTGTGCGGTGCCGTCGGGCAGCAGTCGGCCGCGGCGGCCGAACGCGCCGTAGCGGTAGTGGACGGTGCGGGAGTCCCGGTAGCGGCGGTCACTGAGGACGTAGGCGCCCTCCTCGCCGTGCAGGGCCTCGGCGAGCCGGTCCAGCAGCCGTGCGGCGACGGGGGTGTCCGGCGGGTACACGGCGCAGAACTTGCCCGCCTGGGACCGGACGCCGTGCTTGTGGTGGAGGGCGAGAAAGAAGAAGTGCGCCGACACGTGCTTGAACGGCACCTCCTCGGCGAAGCAGATGTCCGCCACCGCGTCGAGGACGTGCTGGGCCCGCTCCGGGCGTGCCGATACGTGGATCTTCCAGCCCTGCCCTGCCCGGCGCACCCCGGGAGCGCTCCACGCCGTCCAGATGCCCTGCTCGCTTCCGCGCCAGCCGGCCGCGACCCGGGCGGGCGCGAAGCGTCGTCCGGGGTCGGCCATCGTGCCCAGCGGCGCGTAGAACTGCTCGTCGGCGAGAGCATCGGACAGCGCGTCGAACAAGACGGTCTCCTCCACGTGGTCGTTCGCCCGCCCGCCTCCGGCAGGCCGTCGAGTCGCGGACCGTCGGCCGTTGCGCGGCGGTGCCGCCAGGCACGCTCGTGGCTCGGGCGCCGGGCGGCGGTCCCGAAGGGTGTACTTGTCACGCCCCCACCGGAAGTACCACAGTGTGACTCCATGGACACCAGCGGTGATAACGGGGCTGGCGGAGCGCCGGACGAGCGGCGGATCGGAGCGCCGGACGAGCGGCGGATCGGAGCGCCGGACGAGCGGCGGATCGGACCGCCTGCGGGGGGCAGTCCGGTGAACGCCTCCCTGACCCTGCCGGCGGAGACGGTGACCGCGCTGGGTCACCGGGTGTGGGAGATCCTCTCGGGACACCTCGGAGCCGGGCACCGAGGCCTTCCGGACGCCTCGCCGGGCTCGGCCGCCGACGCGGTGCGGCTGCGCTCCGAGCCCCTGCCCGACGCCCCCGCGGACGATCCGATCGCCCTGGTGGACCAGGTGGGGCGGCTGCTGCGCGAGGGCAACGCGCACCCGGACCATCCGGACTTCCTCGCGTTCGTGCCCTCCCCGGGGACCGTCACCGGGGTGCTGGGAACGGCGCTGGCCGCCGGGTTCGCAGTCCCGACCGGATGGCGTTTCACCGGGAGGGTCTCCAGCGCGATCGAGTCGGCCACCGTCCGGTGGCTGGCCGAGCTGATGGGCCTGGCCCCCGGGACGTCCGGTCTGTTCGTGTCGGGCGGTTCGGCCGCCAACCTGACCGCCCTGACGGCGGCGCGCGACGCGCTTGTCGGGACCGAGGCCCGCGGCGCCACCGCCTACTTCTCCGACCAGACCCACCTCTCCGTCCCCCGCGCCCTGCACGTCCTGGGCATCGGAGAGGACCGCGTCCGGGTCCTGCCCGGGGACGCGCACCGCCGGATCCCCCTGCGCGGCCTCGCCCGGCAGGTGGCCCGGGACCGCCACGACGGTCTGCGGCCCTTCCTCGTGGTGGCCAACGCGGGCACCACGGCCACCGGTGACGTCGACCCGCTTCCCGAACTGGCCGCCTTCTGCCGCGACGAGGGCCTGTGGCTGCACGTGGACGGCGCGTTCGGTGCCGCCGCGGCACTGACCGAGCGCGGACGCCGCGTGCTGGCGGGCCTGGACGCGGCGGATTCGGTGAGTGTCGATCCGCACAAATGGCTGTTCCAGCCCACCGGGACGGGATGCGTGCTGCTGCGCGACCCGACCTGCCTGACGCGGGCGTTCGGCGTCGGGCTCCCCGGGTACCTGGACGCGGGCACCACCGGCCACGACGAGGGCGAGGTGGACTACCTCCACTGGGGGATCGAGCAGACGCGGGAGTTCCGGGCACTGCGCCTGTGGCTGTCGCTGAAGGTGTTCGGCGCGGACGCCTTCCGCGCCGCCGTGGACCGGGGCCAGGCGATGGCCGACGACATCGCCGCATACATCGCCTCCCGGCCCGGGCTGGAGGTGGTGACCGGTCCCTCCCTCGCCGTCGTCACCTTCCGCGCGCTGCCGCCCGCCACCGGGCCCTTCCCGTCCCCGGAGGACACCGACCGGACGGTGGACGAGGTCTGCCACGACCTGCGGTCGGAGGGGCGGGCCATGGTGGTCGGCGTGACCGTGGCCGGCCGCAGGGTCTTCCGGCTCTGTGTGATCAACCCGCGTGCGCGGTACGACGGGCTCCGCGCCGTGGTCGACCGGGTCGCCGAGCTGTGGAGGGCTCGAACGGCGCCCCCGGAGCGGCCGGGGGCCGCCCCGTGAACGCGGGGCCGGTGCCGGGCCGCGCACTCTCCGAGGACGGGCACGGTCGCGGGCGCGCACCCGTCGAGCGTCTCGATGCCGCCGCGCTGCGGGCCGAGGCGGTACGCCGCACCGGTCTGGCGGACTTCGGCGCACCCGGTCACGGACCGGCCCTGGACCTGCTCGTCCAGGCCCTGGAGACCGAGGCACGGCTCAGCCCGGCCGGCCGGGCCGAGGCGCGGGACACCCTGCTCCGCGCGCTGTGCACCCGGCTGTGGCTGCACGCCCTGCCCGAACCGCCGGTGCGGCAGGAGCCTCCCGTCGTCCTGGTCGGCCTGCCGCGGACCGGCAGCACCCTGCTGCACCGGCTGCTCGCCCACCATCCGGCGCTGCGGGCCCCCCGCCTGTGGGAGCTGCTGGCGCCGGTCACCCCGCCGGGGGTCCGGGCGGCGGATCTGTTCGCGGACGCCGAGCGGCACGTGGCCGATCTGGTCCGGACCGCACCCGATCTGGCCCGCGTCCACCCCACCGGGGCGAACGAACCGGAGGAGTGCGAACACCTGATGAACACGGACTTCCGCAACAGCGTCCTCGGCCTTCTCAGCTACCGGGTGCCCACCTACGCGTCCTGGCTCGCCGGGCAGGACCTGACGGCCGCCTACACGCTCCACCGGGCCCAGCTCGCCCACATCCTCGCCCGGCGCCCGGCGCCGGCCGGGTCCCGGCTCGTCCTGAAGAGCCCCTCCCACCTGTGGCACCTGCCCGCTCTGGACCGAGTCCACCCCGGCGCGAGGTTCGTCGTCCTCGAACGCGGCCGCGAAGAGGCGATCGGCTCCGTCTGCGGCCTCGTGTCGGCGGCCCGCCGCAAGCGCAGCGAGGCCGTCGACCCCGTGGAGATCGGCCGGGACATGACCGCCGCCACGCACGCCGGACTGTCGAGGATGTACGCCTTCACCACCGACCCGTCGGTCGCCGACCGATGCCTGACGGTCCGCTTCGCCGACCTGGTGGCCGACCCCGACACCACCGCCCGGCGGGTGGTGGACTGGCTGGGGCTGGCCGCCGACGGCGCCCTGCGCCGGCGCTGGCACGACCACCTCTCGCGCAACCCGCGTCCCGAGCACGTCCACCCCCGCGCGGCCTGCGGTCTGCCGCCCGCCGGTCCGCGACCCGCGTCCCACGATCCGGAGGCGACGTCATGACGACAGCCGCTCCGCACCCCGGCCGGCTGCCCTATCCCTTCGACCGCGCCCACTGCCTGTCGCCCATGCCCCACAACGGGCTGCTGACCCTGCCGGGCCCGGCCCGCATCACCCTGCCCAGCGGCGATCCGGCCCACCTCGCGGTCCGCCACGCCGACGTCCTGCGCGTCCTCACCGACCGCCGGCTCAGCCGCCGGGCCATGCTCACCGCCCCCGGCGGGCCCCGGTGGACCCTGGCGGACCGCGACCCGCCGGGTCCCCACCTCGCCTTCGGGCACGGCACCCACCGCTGCATCGGCGCGGACCTGGCACTGCTGGAACTACGGACCGCGATCGGCGCGCTCGCCGACCGCGGACCGCACCTTCGTCTCGCGGAGCCCGCCACCGCGCTGCCTTTCCTCGGTGGCTCCCTGATCGGCTTGGTCGAGCGCCTGCCCGTCCGCACGCACGCCCCGTGATCCGCTCCGGCCGGTCGGGTGCGTCGCGGGGGCGGCGCCGGGGCCGGTGACGTTCCCGGCCTTCGGGTGTCGGTCGGTGGTCACCCGGTCGGGGCGGTGGCCGGCCGACCGTCGCAGAAGGCGGTCGCCAGCAGTTTCTGCGAGGTCTTCCAGCCCTGGCCGGTGTTGCGGTAGCCGTTGGTCGAGACGGCCACCTGCCGGCGGCCGTCCGGGGTGCCGTAGAGGGCGCTGTTGTGCCCGCGGCCGGTGCTCCCGTTGTTGCCCCAGACCTCGCCGCAGGGGGTGGTCAGCCGACTGATCCCCAGCCCGTACTGGGCGCCGCCGCTCGCCGGGGCGACGGTCAGCATCTCGGCGAGCAGCGGTGCGGAGAGCAGCCGACCGTCGAGCAGGGCCCGGAGGAAGGTGGCGAGGTCCGCGGTGGTCGAGATGCCGACGCCCGCCGCGTCCATCTCGCTCGGCTCCATCTCGGTGACGTCCACCGGGCCGCCGGGCAGATCGAGGTAGGTGTGCGCATGAGGGCCCCGGATCCCGGTCGCGTGGACCGGCATCGAGGTCCCGGTCAGTCCCAGCGGGCGGATGACCCGGCGTTCCACCTCCTGGCGCCAGTCGTGGCCGGTGACCCGGTCGACGATCATTCCGGCCAGCAGGTAGTTGGTGTTCGCGTAGTGCCAGCCGGTGCCGGGGGCGGAGTACGGCGGGTGGCTGTTGGCCACCGCGAGGAGTTGCCGCGCTGTCCAGCTCCGCCAGCGTCCCTCGCGAAGCCATGCCTCGTGGTCGAGGCCGATGGCCTGGTCCTCTGTGTAGTCGAACAGCCCGCTGGTGTGGTCGAGCAGCTGACGCACGGTGATGGAGCCGCCGCCCGGGACGGCGCCCGGCAGCAGGCTCTCCACGCTGTCGTCCAGACGGAACCGCCCCTCACCGACCAGTTGGAGGACGACCGTCGCCACGAAGGTCTTGGTCACACTGGCTATCCGGAACCGGCCGTTCGCCGAGGGCTCGGCGCCGGTCGAGAAGTCGCCCGCTCCCTGGGCACCCTTCCACACCGTGCGCCCGTACTCGGTCACCCGGGCGAGAGAGCTGGACGCCCCGCCGATCTCGACCACGCCCTTCAGTGCCTCGTTCAGCGCCCGGACATCCACGTCGCCCCGGTACGGGCCGCGGCCGAACCCCTCCGGAGCGTTGCCCGGCTGCTGCTCACTGGCGGCCGCCGCTCCGGCCGATCCGGCGCCGAGGGCGCTTGCCGTCGGGGTGGTCACACCCACCAGACCGGCGCCCGCCAGAGCGAGGGCGATGAGCCGTACGCCCGGTGCCGTGCGCGATCCGCCCCGGCGCTCCGCTGCCCGCATGAGTCCTCCTGTGTCCGTGCCTACGGATCTCGTGATATCCCGAAAGTGTAATGAGCTGACCATCGGTCAGGCGGGGAATCGGTCTTCCGTCCGCAGGGGCACACCGGTTACCGGCTCCGGCGGTCGGGGGCCGGAGTGCGCGGTCGAAGGCGTTCCCCCTGCGGCCCGAACATGATCAGGTACTCGACCGGTCCGCCGGGCCCGGCGTTCGCGACTCCGTGGGCGGTGCGGGTGTCGAACTCGGCCACCTCCCCGGCGCTCAGCACGAGGTCGTGGTCGCCGAGTGCCAGCCACAGCCGCCCGTACAGGACGCACAGCCATTCGTACCCGTCGTGGGAGACCTGCCGCGGCCGCTCCGGCGGCGCGTCGACGGCGGGCAGGACGTGCTTGTGGGCGTGCAGGCCCCCGACGTACCGGGTCAGCGGCAGCACCGCCTTGGCCCGGTCGGACCGTTGCGGCGCGGGGGAACGCGGTCCGTCCGCCGCGGCGGACGCGGTGCCGGCCAGCTCGTCCAGTGAGATGCCGTCCGCCCACCCGTGCCACCGCACCATCGAGGCACCCGCCGGACGCCTGCACCTGGTCGAGCAGGGCACCGGACCGCTGGTCCTGCTCGTCCACGGCTTCCCCGAGTCCTGGTACTCCTGGCGCCACCAGCTCCCGGCCCTCGCGGCGGCGGGGTACCGGGCGGTGGCGTTCGACGTGCGCGGCTACGGCCGCTCCTCCAAGCCCGCCGCGACGGACGCCTACCGGATGCTCGACCTGGTGGAGGACAACCTCGCCCTGGTGCGCGCCCTGGGGGAGGAGAGCGCGGTGATCGTCGGGCACGACTGGGGCTCCG
Source organism: Kitasatospora purpeofusca (assembly GCF_036010405.1). NCBI lineage: Bacteria > Bacillati > Actinomycetota > Actinomycetes > Kitasatosporales > Streptomycetaceae > Kitasatospora > Kitasatospora purpeofusca. The sequence continues at coordinate 9,618,802 of NZ_CP108561.1, forward strand.
GCATCGCGGCGGTCTCCGCCCTGCTCCACCCCGAGGTCTTCCGCGCGGTCGGACTGCTGAGCGTCCCCTACGCGCCGCCCGGCGGCCCCCGCCCCACCGACGTCTTCGCGCGGACGGGCGGCGACCAGGAGTTCTACGTCTCGTACTTCCAGGAGCCCGGCCGGGCCGAAGCAGAGATGGAGCCCGACCTCGGAGGGTGGCTCGCGGGCTTCTACGCGGCCATGTCCGCCGACACCATGCCCGCCCGCGGCGAGCCCGACCCGCACTTCGTGGCCCGCACCGGCGGCCGGCTGCGCGACCGCTTTCCCCGCGGCGGGCTGCCCGCCTGGCTGACGCAGGACGACCTCGACGTGTACGCGGGGGAGTTCGAGCGCACCGGTATGACCGGGGCCCTCAACCGCTACCGCAACCTGGACCGCGACTGGGAGGACCTCGCCCCGTACGGCGGAGCCCCGATCGAGCAGCCGTCCCTGTTCATCGGCGGCGCCCTGGACGCTTCCACCACCTGGATGGCCGAGGCGATCGAGGCCTACCCGACCACCCTCCCCGGCCTGGTCTCCAGCCACATCCTGGACGGCTGCGGGCACTGGATCCAGCAGGAGCGCCCCGAGGAGGTCAACCACCTGCTGACCGCCTGGCTCGCCTCCCTCCGGAGCTGAACCGGCAGGGCGGCGAGGTGGGCACGGCGCTCCGGGGCCCGACCACCCCGCTGTACGGCGGCGGCGCCCGGACGCCGTCCCGGCGGGCCGTCAATTCCGCGGCGATCCCTTGAACCCGTGTTCACCCGGCCGTTCCCGGAGCGGTGCACGCTGCTTCCGGCACAGCCCTTCGCACGGCGCACCCTCCGGGAGACAGCAGATGAACAGACGTATGTACGCGGCCGCGAGCCTCGCCCTCGCGCTGAGCGTGGTGCCGGCCAGCGATCCGAACAGCTCGACCTCGACGGCGGCGACGCGGGCCAGCAGGCCGTCCCCCTTGAGTCCGGTGACGAACCGGCGGGCGGCGCGCATCGGGCCCACGGTGTGGGAGCTGGACGGTCCGATGCCGACGCGGAACAGGTCGAACACGCTGATCAAGGGGGACTCCTGGAGAGCTGCCGTGGTGGTGGCCACCGGGACACCCGCCCGACGAGCCGGGGCCCGACAGCGAGGCGCACCTCGCGCACCTGCGCCGGATCGGACTGGTCACCGTCTCGGACGTCGGCGGGTTCCGCCGGCACGTACCGGTGGAGCCCACCGTCGCGCTGGAGTTCCTGACGCACAGCCGCGGCGCGGAGCTGCGCGAGGCCCAGCAGGCGGCCGCCAACGCCTACCGCGGGTACCGGCGTTCGGTGAGCCCGCATCCCACCGACAATCTGGTCGAGGTGGTCACCGGGGACTCGATCATCGAGCGGATCGAGACCATCGAGGAGGCGGCCGAGAGCGAGGTGCTGCGCAGGCCCGGAGCTCCGGGAGCCGCCGCGTGCGAGACCTCCCTGGCCAGACCGCGCCACTGGCGAAAAGTGGCTTCTGGCGGCGTGTTCCTGACGGTACTTCTGTTCACCGGCGCGCCGCCGGAGTGGAGTGATCGCCCACCCCCCACGGCGAAGCCCCGGCCGACGGCCCGGAAGTCGCCGCCGGTACCCCGCTCCCGATCCCCGAGCCGGCGGACTCCCGCCGCACACTCCCCCCGAGGAATCACCGTGTCCCTGTACCGCGCACGCCGCCGTACCCGCAGGACGAAACCCATCACCGTGGCCGTCGCCGCCACCGTCGCCGCCGCGGCCGCAGCCGTGGTCGTCGACCCGGCGGGCGCCGCCCAACGGGCCGCGGAGGAGGCCCGGACGCCCGGCGGCCCCATAGCCGGCCGCTACCTGGTGGTGCTCGACGACGACACCGCACCGGGCGTGACGGCCCCGGACACCGCCGTCGCGTCCGTCGCCGACCGGCTGGCGCACACCTACGGCGGCACCGTCCGCACCGTCTTCGACACCGCGCTGCACGGCTACGCCGCCGAGATGACCCCGGCCCAGGCGCACCGGGTGGCGTCCGACCGGGTGGTCGCCTCGGTGGAGCAGGACAGCACCCAGCACCTGGATGCCGCGCCGGCAGGCGCGCAGGCGGCGTCGGTGGCCAGCTGGGGTCTGGACCGGATCGACCAGCGCAACCTGCCGCTGGACAACGGCTACACCGCGCCGAACACCGCCTCCAACGTGACCGTCTACCTGGTCGACAGCGGACTGCGCACCACCCACAGCCAGTTCGGCGGCCGGGCCGCCATCGGGGTGGACCTGGTCGGCGACGGCCGCAACGGCGCCGACTGCCTCGGCCACGGCACCCACGTCGCGGGCACGGTCGGCGGCAAGGACTACGGCGTGGCCAAGGGCGTGCGACTGGTCTCCGTGCGGGTCACCCCCTGCAACGACTCCGTCCCCACCTCCTCCATCGTCTCCGCCGCCGACTGGATCACCAAGCACGCCGTCAAGCCGGCCGTGGTCAACATGAGCATCAACGGCGGCGTCAGCTCCACCGAGGACAAGGCGATCCGCAACTCCATCGCCTCCGGCGTCACCTGGGTGGTCTCCTCCGGCAACAGCAACGCCGACGCGTGCAGGAACTCGCCCGGCGACATCGCCGAGGCCGTCGTCGTGAACAACTCCACCTCCGACGACCAGCGGCGCTCGGACTCCGACTGGGGCTCGTGCACCGACCTGTTCGCCCCCGGCACCGGCATCACGTCGGCCTGGAACACCGGGGACAACGACAGCCACAACCTGACCGGCACCTCGATGGCCGCGCCGCACGTCACCGGCGCCGCGGCGCTCTACCTGTCGGCCCACCCCACGGCCACCCCCGCCCAGGTCCAGGACGCGCTGGTCAAGGCCGCCTCCACCTCTCCGCGGGCTGGTTCCCGCTGCTGCCGCTCGGCACCGCCACCGTGTACCTGCTGCTCGCCGTCCCGCTCGGCGCGCTCGCCGACCGGATCGGACGCCGGCGCGCGTTCGTGTTCGGGCACGCCGCACTGCTCACCGGCTACGGCCTGCTGCTCGCTCGCCCCGGCGGCGGCCTCCCGCTCGCCGCCGCGGTCCTGCTCCTGCACGGACTCTTCTACGCCGCCACCGACGGCACCCTGGCCGCCGTCGCGGCGGGCGCCGTCCCCGAGGAGCGGCGCGGCGCCGGCCTCGCCCTGGTCGGCACCGGCCAGGCCGCCGGGCGGTTCCTCTGCTCGCTCGCGGTCGGCGCGCTGTGGACCCGGTGGGGCGACACCACCGCCCTGGCCGTGATGGCCGCCGTCCTCACCGTCGCCGTCACCGTCGCCGTCCGCCTGCTGGGCCGCGTCACCAGCGACCCGGAGCGGGCGACCGCCGACCGCCCCGCCCCCACTGATCCCCGTCCCCACTGATCCCCGTCCCCCGATGACCGGAAGAGGCCCCCATGACCTTCGGCCGCCGTCTCCTCGTCCTGCTGGTCGCCGCCTCCCTGCTCCTCGGCGCCGGTGTCTGGACCGTTCTGCGTGCCGGGGACCCGGCCCGGGGCGGCGACCGGGCCGGGGACGGGCCGCCGGCCAGGGCGGGCGCCGTCACCCTCGGGCCGCACAACGACGGGCCGTTGCTGGTGTTCCGCAGCCTGACCTGGGGCCCCCGGCGTGACCACCTCGCCGCGGTCCCGCTCGTCGACCCCACCGCGACCCGGACGGTCGCGGTGCCCGCCTGCCTGCGCTTCCACGCCGCCGCCGGCACCGGCATCTGCCTGCGGGCCGTCCACGGCGTCCTGCAGGACACCTACCGCGCGGTCGTTCTCGACGCCGACCTGAACGAGCGGCGCCACTACGACCTGGCCGGCATCCCCACCCGCGCCCGGGTGTCGCCGTCGGGCCACCTCGTCGCCTGGACGGTCTTCGTCGGCGGTGACTCCTACGCCGGCACCGACTTCTCCACCCGCACCTCGATCCTCGACACCCGCACCTGGACGCCGCAGGACGACCTGGAGAGCTACGCCGTCACCCTGGACGGCCACCCCTACCGCGCCGCCGACATCAACGTCTGGGGCGTCACCTTCGCCGACGACGAGCACTTCTACGCCACCCTCGCCACCGGCGGGCACACCTGGCTGGTCGCCGGCGACGCCGTCGCCCGCACCCTCACCACCGTGCACGGCAATGTCGAATGCCCGGCCCTGCTCGCCGCCGCCGCGCTCGCCCCCGCCGTCGTCCGGTGACCCGACCGGCGACATGATCCCCGGCGCTCCCCTTGGGCCCGCACGTGGAAGGCATCCACGCAGGCACGCGTCCAGTCGGGCCGCGTTCAGCTTCGCGAGCAGTATCCGCTGGACATGGTCGGACACTCCTGCTTTCGTCCGCCACCACTGCCGGCGCCAGCATGTGTGCCCCGAGCCGAAGTCCGCTCCGGTGCATTCGCACCGACACCAACATGCGAATCGCCGCACCAGCCACGGACCAGCAGGCCACGTGTGCAGGATCTTGCTATGAGCTCTTACCGCCTGGTGAGATAAAATGTCCTATGGGGAGTCTTGTCCTTGGCTCCACGAAATACTTTTCCGCCGAGCTTCAGCCCTGCACCCTCGACCATGGGCTTGCACACGTGCTTGCAAACGTTTCTTGATGTCCCGCCGTAGATCACCTGGTGATTGTGGGCAGCTGCCCACCTGAAAGGCCCTTCCTCGGCATGCTCGCGCGCTGGTTTTCTGCTCTTGGTGACCCTTTCGGGGACATAGGCTCCAGGAATGAATTTTTCACCTTCCCTGAGGACGTTCTTGCCGATTTCTCCGATGGCTTTTCCGCCGGCCAGTGAGATCTTTCTCGTGATCTCACCGGTATCATTCTTGCGTACACCGATCACTGCGATGGTGGAATAGTCGTGGCCCTTTCCCCATTGCCGTGCCAGCTCGGCAGCTCGCTCCTGAGCAATCTCCGCCTCGGGCAGGAAGCCCTCGGCCGCAGCTGCGGTGGCCCTTCGATTGTTTGCGAGTGGCTCTTCGACCGTCTGCTCCGGCCCTTGGGGCCGCGGCTTCTTCCAGTCGCGACCGAGGCCGTTGGGGTCGGTGAAGAGGACGGGGTTGTTGTTGGCGTAGGTGTAGAGGGCCAGGTTGTTGGGGGTGTAGGCGCCGCCGTCGGGGGTGCCGTCGAGGTAGGTGGTGAGGGCGGGGTCGGGGTTTTGCCAGACCTGGTTTCTGGGGTCGTAGTAGCGGGCGCCGTAGTAGTAGAGGCCGGTTTCGGGGTCGAGTTCTTTGCCGGTGTACTGGTAGGGGATGGGCTGGGAGGGGTTTTCTTCGATCCAGGTTTCGCCACTGGGGAGGTACTGGAGGTGTTCGGTCAGGCGGCCGCGGGCGTCTGTGATGAAGTTGGCGGAGCCGAGCTGGTCGCCGTGGGCGTAGTACTGGCGGTCCTCGGCGAGCGGGGCGGGCTCGACGGTTTTGGTGAGGAGCCGGGTGTCGCCGATGTAGATGTTCTTGAAGGACTGGGGGCCGTCGGTGGCGTAGTACTGGTTGGGGTAGACGTGGAACTGGGCGGCGTCCTTGACGACGCGGTCGCCCTGGTCGTCGTAGCGGTATCGCGCGGCGTTGGGGGCTTCGCCGACGTGGCCGCAGGACTGGGGTGTCTGCGGCAGGGTGTGGCTCTGGACGTTCTCGTGGGTGCATTCGAGGCGGTTGTTCTCGTCCCAGATGAGCTGGCGGCGCAGGCCGGGGAGCTGGTCACGGCTGGTCTGGTTGCCGTCGGCGTCGTAGGTGAGGGTCTGGTCGCCGATGGTGGTGGGGGCGTGGGGGTGGGCGGCGGCGTAGGTGTAGGGGTTGGTGTAGGTGAGTTTCTTGTCGGTGATGGTGTTGCCGCCGCTGACCAGCCTGTGGTCCTGCATCTTGCTGGTGATGTCGCCGGTCGAGTTGTAGCGCAGGTCGAGTCGGTAGGTGTCGGTGGGCTGCGTGCGGGACCGGTAGGTTCCTTCGGCGTGGGTGATCTCGTCCAGGTCGTCGTACTGGAAGGTTTCGTCGGTCGGTCCGCCGACGGGGAATCCGGCAGTGGGGTCGGTGGGCGGGGTGGTGTCGTTGCGGGCGGCGGTGATGTTGCCGGTGTTGTCGTAGCGGTAGGTGAGGTTTTGGAACTGGTAGCCCTGGGCGAGGCGGGCGTTGATGGTGGTCAGGCGCAGGTTGGCCGGGTCGTGGGTGTAGGTGGTGCGGGTGCCGTTGCCGGTGTCGAGCAGGACTGATCGGCCGAACTTGTCGTAGTCCAGCCGGGTCAGGTAGCGGTAGGTGCGGCCTGATTTGGTGCCGGTGGCCTGGTCGACCTGTCCGCCGCTGTTGTGGTGGTAGGCGAGGGTTTCGCCGTCGGGGTAGGTGAGGTCGAGCAGGCGGTTCCAGCTGTCGTAGCGGTACTTGGTGGTGTAGCCGCGGCTCTGGTGCCCTTGGGTGGTGACGGTGCGGGTTTCCTCGGTGGTCTCGCCCAGTGGTCCGTAGGCGCGGGTGAGGGCGCCGGCGCCGTCGGTCTGCGAGGTGACGCGACCCGCGCCGTTGTGAGGGGCACCGGGGGCGCCGTATCCGTAGTGGACGTCGTTGGCGTGGAAGACGGGGTGGCGGACGTCGGTCAGACGGTTGTAGTCGTAGTCGTACGCGATTGCCTTACCGGTGGTTGCGAGGTTCGCGGTGACGGTCAGTACCGGGTTGCCGGCGAGGTCGTAGGCGGTCTCGGTGGGCCCGGTGTCGGGGTTCGTCAGGCGGGTGCGCCGGCCGAGGTTGTCGTATGCGGCTGTGGTGGTGTGGTGATGGTCGTCGGTGACGGTGACGAGTTGGCCGAGGGGGTCGTAGGCGTAGCTGGTCCAGATGACCGGGTGGCCTCCGGTGGGGTTGAAGTCCTGGACGGCGGTGGTCTGCTGGCGGATGTCCTGGTAGGTGCTGGTGGGGTGGCCGTTGGCGTCGGTGTCCGTGGTCCGGAACTGCGTCCTTCCGTCGCGGTCGGGGCCGAAGCCGTAGGCGCTTTCGGTGTGGGTGGCGTCGGGCAGGTCGGTGCGGGTGGTGCGGTCGAGGACGTCGTAGCTGACCGTGGTGGGGGTGACGGTGTCGACCGCTGTGTTGTAGGTGGTGTTGGCCGCCGACTTCGGTTCGGTGACGGGGTGGTACTGCTGGGCGGTGCGGCCGGCGAAGTCGTAGACGACGTGGCCGGAGACGGTCATCGCGTCGGCGGGCGCGGTGTCCGGCCCGGTGTGCAGGGCGGCGTCCTCCTTGGTCTGAACGGGGCGGTCCAGGCCGTCGGTGAAGGTGATGGTGTCGAGGGTGTCGTCGCGGACGGTGCCGTCCGCCTGCCGGTCGATGTTGCGGGTGACGGCGTAGGGTACCGGCGCGTCGGGGTGGTAGGTGAATTCGGCAGTGGTGCGGCCGGTTCCGGTCTCGTAGGGGCCGGTGACGGTGGTCGGGCGCCCGGCGTCGTCGTAGGTGTAGTGGGTGCTCTGGCCGTTGGCGTCGGTGACGGTGTCGGGTCGGGCGAATCTCAGGTTGGTGGTGGCCTGGGAGCGCAGGCCGAAGCTGTCGGTGACGGAGGCGACGTGGGTGGCGGTGACCGGGTCGTAGGTGTAGTCGAGCCGGTAGCGCTGGCCCTTGTGGTTGGGAGGGGTGGTGACGGTGCGCAGGTTGCCGTTGGGGAAGTGGTCGAGGTCGGTGACGGCGCCGGTCCCGTCGGCGAGGTCCGCGCGGACCTGGGTGACGTCGCCGTGGGCGCAGTCCACGGCGGACTGGCGGTGGCGCATGAGGGCGCCGTTGCCCTGGACGTCCACCGCGGTCGGGATGCCGGTGATGTTCGTCGCCCGGCAGGCGGGGTCGTTGGCCGAGTAGTGGATGCGGGTGTCGACGTCGTCGCCGGGGCCGGTCTCACCGGCGTCGAACGAGCGGGTCGGATTGCCGTGTTCGTCGTACTCCATGGTGGTGTACGTGGACTTGGCCGGCGTCGTGGCGCCTTCGAAGTAGTGGCTGTCGGTGCGTACCAGCTGGGGGAAGAGCGTCGCTGTCGTGCTGGCGGGGTCGGCGGGGGCGCCGGGGGCGTCGATGTCGCGCAGGGCGTAGGTGTTGTCGGTTTCCAGGTAGAGGTGTCCGGCGGCGTCGACGGTGCGCTCACTGGTGGGCAGGCCCCGGGTGTAGTGGCCGTCGGTGCGGTAGGCGTGGATGGTGCTGCGGTAGAGGGCGTCGTCGTGGCCGTGGTCGAGTTGGTGCGCGATGACCTGCCCGTAGCCGTCGAATTCGCGTTCCAGGCGGTCGAAGACGCCGTCGTGGTATTCGTAGGTGGTGAGCTGGACGTCCTGGCCGTCGCTGCGGTGGCCGTCGTCGACGGCGACCCGGGACAGGTCCCAGCGGGACTGCGGCTGCTGGGCGGTGTTGCCGTCGCGGGTGTAGTCGAAGTCGATGCGCGCGCCCATGGGCCGGGTGACGGTCCGCAGCAGATTGGTGCGGCCGGTGGTGTTGAGATGGGCGGTGAGTTGGTCGTCGCCAGTGGATTCCAGCTGGTCGGCGTAGCCGTCGCCGTCGATGTCCGCGAGCATCTGCCGGGTGCGGCCGATGCCGGTGGAGGCGTCGGCGCCGGGGTTGATGATGACGCAGAAGTTCAGGAAGCAGATGGGGACGGTGGCGTAGGCGCCGCCGCCGGAATGGGCGTTCTGGTCGCTGTTGACCTGGGGCAGGCTGCCGTGGAACGGCACGGGCGCGTCGAAGCCGTTGCCGGTGTTGACGGCGACCTGAAGGGGGCCGCCGGCGTCGCCGGCGAAGATGCGGTCAGGTAGGCCGTCGCCGGTGACGTCCTGGAGGGTGCTGGTGGCTGTGGTGGTGTTCTGGGAGTAGGAGGCGCCGCCGGCGAAGCCGTAGAAGTCCGTCTGGAGGCCGAGGTTGACTCCCAGGCCGGTGCCTCTGCCGGCGTTGAGCGGCGCCGGGTTGCGCCACGGTTCCTTGGCGCCGAAGCGGTAGCCGAGGTTGAGGGCGACGTTTCCGTCGTCGTAGACGCGGTCGGGCAGGCCGTCGCCGTTGACGTCGAGCAGGTCGATCCTGGCGTCGGAGGTGTTGGCGCCCAGGTCGCCGCCGACGCCCAGTGGGGGCAGTTCGTTGCCGGACCGGGCGGTGTTGGCGGTTCTGCGGCCGGTCGGGGCGGCGTCGCCGCGTCCGGTGGTGATGGTGCGTGCGGCGCTACCCGCACTCACGTTGGCGGTGGCGTTCCAGTTGGTACGGGCGACGGCGTCGGGCAGGGGTCCGTGTGTGCTGCCCAGGCCGCCGGTCGGGTCGGTGAACTGGATGCCGCCGGGCGAGACGATGTCGGGGAACTGATCGCCGTTCATGTCCAGGAAATCGATCAGGCCGAGGCCGGCCCCGGTGGAGACGCTCCCGCCGAGGGAGGCGGCCGAGCCGACCGACCCGGTCAGGGAGAGCTGGTTGCTGTAGGCGAGCCGGGGCACCGCGCTCCCTGCGGCCCACTGCCGCGGGTCGGGAACGCTGACCGTGCCCGAGCCGAGGCGGGAACTGCTCGCAGTGCCCGGCGCGGCCCACGCGTCCTGGCCGCTGCCCCACCGCTGGTGCTGCGGATCGGCGGCGAAGGGGATGACCTTCGGCGGATCGATGCTCGGGTTCGCGCTGAAGCCGTCCTTGTCCCTCTGAGGGTTGACATCGTGCGGGAGCTGGCTCTGGTAGGAGGCGTCGACGACCAGGTCGCCCTCCGCGATGGGCCCGTTCGCCCGGCCCTCGTTGCCGTTGTAGCCGATCGCTCCCCAGCCGCGGTACGGCTGCGGGAACGCGCCTTCGTCCATCGAGGTGTGGAGGGCGCTGATCACGGGGACCGTGACGGCGTCCTTGCCGCTGCCGGTCGTCAGCGTCACCGACGGCGTGCCGCGCAGCCGCGTGCTCGTGGTGCTGAGGTCGAAGAAGAGGTCGTCTCCCGCCCGCACGTCCACGGTGAACGGATCCGGTGCCTGGACCGCCCCGGCGTGCACGGTGAAGAACCGCTTCGCGAGGAGCTCGCCGCGGCGCTTGACGGTGAACGCCACCCGCGCGTCCGGCGCGCCGGGGCCGACGGACAGGTGCGGAGTCACGGTCACCGGCCCGTCGGCGGCGACGTGATGGAACCCCTGCGGCGCGCCGAGCCCGTCCTGCGGATACATGTCCGTGTCGTAAGGGGGGTGGAAGGTGATCAGCGGGTTGCCCTGGCCGTCGGTGACCCGGTCGACGCCCTGGGCGCTGGTGTAGACGGCCTGCGGCTGCCAGGAGACCTGTGTCAGGTCGATAGGGGAGTCGGCGGCGATCCGCCACTTCAGGATCTGCCCCTTGCGGACGTCGATGTCGAGGCCGACGGGCACCGCCCCGGTGGCCGCGCCGGTCAGCGTGCTCTGCAGCACCGGGACCCCGTCGCGTGTGACCACCGCCGTGATGTCGTCGCTGGTGGCGCCGCTCTTGGTGACGTTGCCGCTCAGATGCATCACGCCGGTGAGCGGGGCCTTGAGCTGCGAGCTGCGACCACCGAGGACGAAGTCGCGGGAGGCCTGGTACCGGTAGATCGGCAGCCCGTTGACGTCGTTCGCCTCAAGCGCGTCCTGGTAGCTGATGACCGGGTCCCACGAGACCTGGTCCAGCTCGCCGTCGGACACCGACTGGACCCGGAAGTAAAGGGCCTCATTGCGGGTGACGGAGATCCGGTCGACTCCGGTGGGCGCGTGCTCGCCGTTGTCCTTGGCCTCGATGCGGTCGGACCACAGTTCGGTGCCGCCGGCCTGGATCGCGACCCGGACTCCGTCGGCGGTCTGCGAGGCGGCGCGGGCCTGGGCGGTCCCGGGGGCGAGGCGGACCGCGCCCTCGACGCGCACCGTACCGGAGAACGGGGCGACCCAGCGGCGCACGGTGTCCAGCAGCGCGTTGGAGTGAGTCAGCCGCTGCCGCTGCTCGTCGAAACCGGGAAATCCGCTCGCGTCGACACCGCCCCTGCCGACCGGAACGGGCGTGCCCTGGCTGCTGAGACCGTAGACCGGTGTCCCGTCCGCGCCGATGCGGCCGAACAGCACGCTGGAGCCGTCGACCAGGTCGGTGATCCCGTCACCGTTGACGTCGGCGAAGTACCGGTCGGTCACCGTGAAGGTGTTGACGTCGTCGAGCTGCGCGGCCACCGACGGGTAGCCTTCCGCGCCGACGGTGAAGGACGCGGTGTGCTCGCGGGTCAATCCCGGCAGGGGCAGCGGTTTCGCCTCGGCGGAGAACCCCGGCCGGCCGTGCGGGCCGGAGAGGTTCTTGCGGTACTTGACCGTGTCGCCGTCCCGGAAGACCTTGTCCGGTAGACCGTCGCCGTCGACGTCGACCAGGGCCAGCAGGCCGTTGTCCTGGGCGTAGCCGAAGCCGAGCTTGGCACCGGTCGAACCGGTTTTCTCCGGCTCGAAGCCGAAGCCGACATACAGGTGGCCGCCGCCGCCGGTACTGGTGCTGGTGTTCAGGACGCTGCCCTGCCCGACATGGTCCGCAGACAGGTCGAGCGCGCCCTGGCCCAGGCCGTCCGGGGGCGAGGTCCACGGCACGGTTCTGAACGCCTGGTAGCCGCCGTGTGCGTCGCGGATGTCGTCGAAGTAGTCGAAACGGTGCCGGCCCAGCAGTGCGCCACCGGCGTCGTACTGGTCGGCCGACGAGAGGAGTGTCTTGCCGAAGGCGCCGGTGGTGTACGCGAATTCGTAACGGCGCACCAGTTCGCCGTCCAGCCGCACCTCGACCCGGCGCAGCCGGTCGGCGGTGACGCGTTTGAAACCGCCGCGCGCATCGATCGACTTGTCCGCCCGCAACGGCTCGCCCAGCTCCCGGTCCCGAGTGAGGACGACGGAGTAGTGGCCGTCGCTGCTGTCGTCGCCGGTGTAGGTGATCTGCCGCAGGTACAGGTCGCTGCCCGGCTCAGTACCTCCCTCGACCCCGGGGTCCTCGACCCGGGCGTACCGGTAGCGCATCACATTGCCGTGGGCGTCGCGGACCTCGCTCAGCGCCCACTCGAAGACATCGCCGGCCCTGTCCGCGAGGGTCGCATCGGCCTGTGGCCCAGCGCCGCCGACCGGCGCGCCGTAGAAGAAGTGCGTTCCGGACTTGTCGGTCACCTCCCACGTGTAGTGCGCGGGACCGTCCCCGTGGCGCACGATCCGGGCGAAGGCCCCCTCGGTACGGGCGTGGAACTCCTTCTCCGCGGTGCGCGGACGCGGCTGGCCACGATGTGCTAGAGGCGTCAGCTGCTCGCCGCCGAGCAGGTACGTCTCCGTCTCCAGGCCCGCGTCGTACCGTGGTACGCCCCACCGGGTGTCCACGGTGATCGCCGGGGCGGCCAGGTCCCAGCCCAGGCCCATCCAGCCGTCACCGCCACCGGAGTCGTAGGTGATGCTGAGATCCGGCTGCATGCCCTGGCGGCCGGGCGGCACCTGGATCGGGTACGACAACCGGTTGTCTCCCTGGTTGTCGGCCTGAGGCGGGGCGATGAGACCGATCCCGGCACCCGGATCGGCGGGGGCGGTGCCGCCCAGCCGCTTCGCGTCGAACGAGGCCACGTCCGGATGCCCCGGCACCGCCGCCGCGTCACTTCCGGGTACCGACGGAAGCTCTGGGACGGGCGCAGCCGACATCAGCGGGATCAGCAGCAGGACGATCAGCGGCGCCGCAAGCCTCATCCGCCGCCGATTGCGAAACCAGGGCATGTGGCGACGAACGGGAACAGCGCGCATCTTTCGGTACCCCTGTCCGATATGAGGCCGATCGCAAAGAACGAGGCGTCCATCGAGTACTACTGGTGCTGGCACGAAGCTGACCGGATCGCCGACTCGCGGCTCGGTGGCAGCCCGGATCGGTCGATGCGCAGGCGGTGGCAGTGCCTGCCTCGGGCTTCGGTGATGTAGTTACCGGGGAACCGGCTGACAGCGCCCAGCAGTGGTCGCGCCGGGTGACAGCGTCCACTGTGTGGGACGCCACCGCGGCCCCTGATGCTCTATAAGTAGAGCCGAAAATAGGCAAAACATTGCAAAACGTCATGAGTTCGCCTACGACGAAACCTGGACGGAGTAGCACCAAAGAACAAGGGCTTGCCGAAACCGTTCATGATGACGGCCCCGGCCTCGACGGCCGGACCCTGCCCGATATCGGATCCACGCTGCCGGCCTACCGCTCGGGGCCGCCACTGTGGCCGAGCGCTGTCGCGCCGTGGCCCGGCCGGACATCCCGGTGACATGCCGATCCCGCCAGCGAGGCCCGGACCCGCCTTCAGGCCTGCCGACCCGCCGGTCGGCCGCGTGCCGGTTCAACTGGCCCGCGCCGGCCCTCCCGTTGTTCTCCCCGCCGAAGGCTCCGTGCCCGCCCTGATCGCCGGCTTGCAGGCCCTTGGCGTCCTCGGCCCGGTCCGTGCTCCGGCCGGCGAGGACGCTGCCCGCACCGGGGCTCCCTTCGGAGGACCACAGGAATCGTGCAGGAATTCCCTGACCTCGGCCACGCCCTCGCCAGCGGCATCGTCGAACGGACACAGTGCCCCACCGGTCCAGGCGGCCGGCCCCGCCGAGCCGCCCCGTTCACCCGGACGACGGAGCCCGATCGCGGTGCCCGCGGCCTTGCGGCGAGGCTGTCGGCATGACCGTCGACACCGAGAACCCGCCGTCCGCCCCGCCGGTGCTGGATGTCCGGCAGCGGAACGTCGTCTTCGCCACCATCGTGCTCGGCATGCTGCTGGCGGCCCTGGACCAGACCATCGTCGGCACCGCGCTGCCCACCATCGTGGCGGACCTCGGCGGGGCGGCGCACATGTCCTGGGTGGTCACGTCCTACCTGCTCGCCGAGACGGTGGCCACCGTGCTGGCCGGCAAGTTCGGCGACCTCTACGGGCGCAAGGTGCTGTTCCAGATCTCCGCGATCGTGTTCATCACCGGTTCGTTCCTCTGCGGCCTGGCGACGAACATGACGCTGCTGATCGCCTGGCGCGCGCTCCAGGGGATCGGCGCGGGCGGGCTGATGGTGACGGCCATGGCGCTGATCGCCGACGTCATCCCGCTGCGCGAGCGGGGCAAGTACCAGGGCGCGATCGGCGCCGTGTTCGGCGTGGCGACGGTGATCGGGCCGCTGCTCGGCGGGCTGTTCACCGACCACCTGTCCTGGCGCTGGGCCTTCTACGTCAACGTGCCGATCGCCGTCGTGGTGGTGGCCGCCGCCGCCCGGACCATCCCCTCGGTGCGGGCGGCCGTCCGGCCGGTCGTCGACTACCTGGGCATCGCCCTGGTCTCGGTCGGCGCGAGCGCGGTGATCCTGGCGACCAGCTGGGGCGGCAACGAGTACCCCTGGACCTCCGGGGTGATCATCGGCCTGTTCGTCGGCGGCGCCGTGGCCCTCGGCCTGTTCTGCTGGGCGGAGACCCGGGCGGTCCAGCCGATGCTGCCGATGCGGCTGTTCCGCACCCCGGTGTTCGCGGTCTGCTCCGTCCTCAGCTTCATCGTCGGCTTCGCGATGCTCGGCGCGCTGACCTTCCTGCCGACCTTCCTGCAGTACGTCGACGGGGACTCGGCGACCGTCTCCGGCGTGCGGATGCTGCCGATGGTGATCGGCCTGCTGCTCGCCTCCGTCGCCAGCGGCAACATCGTCAGCAAGACCGGGAAGTACCGGATCTTCCCGATCGTCGGGACCCTGGTGATGGCCCTGGGCCTCTACCTGCTGTCCCGTCTGGAGCCGGACACCGGTACCGTGCTCGCCTCCTGCTACATGTTCGTCCTCGGCGTCGGCATCGGGCTGAGCATGCAGGTGCTCACCATCGCGGTGCAGAACACCGTCGACTACGCGGACCTCGGCACCGCGACCTCCGGGGTGACCTTCTTCCGCACCATCGGCAGCTCCTTCGGCACCGCCGTGTTCGGGACCGTCTACGCCAACAGCCTCAGGACCGAGCTGGCCGAGGGAGTGGCCGAGTCCGCCCGTTCGACCGGCGCCGACCCCGCGGCGCTCACCCGGGCGGCCGAGAGCCCGCAGGGCCTGCACGGCCTGCCCGCCGACCAGGCGGCGCCGATCGTGCAGGGCTACGCGGACGCCCTGCACACCGTGTTCCTGTGGACCGTGCCGGTGGCCCTGCTGGGCTTCGTGGTCGCGCTCTTCCTCAAGCAGGTGCACCTGCGGGACACCGCCCGGGCGGGCTCCACGGACCTCGGCGAGGGCTTCGCCCAGCCGACCAGCGGCGACTCGGACCAGCAGCTGGAGTCGGCGGTCGGCCGGATCGTGCGCGGGGCCGACCTCGACACGGTCCGCTCGATCGTCGGCGGCGCCGACACCCGTGTCGACCTCGCCGGCGCCTGGGCGCTGATGGAGGTCGCCGGCCACACCAAGGCGGTCGGCCAGGCGTCGCTGACGCTGATCGGCGCCCGCAAGCGCGTCCCGCCGGAGGTCCTGGAACCGGTGTTCGAGCGGATGGCCGGCGAGGGGCACCTCACCCGCGACGGCGACCGGCTGGCCCTCACCGCCACCGGTACGCACGAGGTGCGCGCGCTCGCCCGTGCCTGGTCCGACTGGCTCAACGACCGCCTGGAGGCCGACGCCGGGCGGCCCCGCAGCCCGCAGCTGCGGACGGCGGCCGAGGCGATCGCCTGGCGACTGCTGGTCGAGGACCTCGCCAACGGCCTGCCCGCACACGTCCGGGAGAAAGCGGTGGCGGCTGTGCGGGAGCCGTCCTGACCGGTTCCCGACCCGGCGGCGCCGAGAACCGCGACCACCAGCCGCGCGAGGAGAGCGGCTGCGTCGTTCGGGTGATTCCCGAAGGCACGGGCAGACCCCGGGGCGGCCGGCTCGGCGAGGACCGGATTGTTCGGCGTTTTGTTCAATGACCGAGGACCGAGCCGGAACAATCCCGGTGCGCTAGACCGGTAGCGCACGCCACACCCGTGCCGTGCGTGGGACCAGGGCCGCTCCAGCACCGGTCACCCCGGGAGGGTTCACCATATGACGACGCTCTGCATCGCGAACAACCGCACCGAGGAGATCGTCGGGGACCTCGCCGCGATGTCACCGCCGGAGCAGCTGGCCTCCGGGTACGGGGCTCAGCGGATCCTCTGGTGGGCGAAGGACGGGGACGTCCTGGTGGTGCCCTGGGTCCCCGACCCGGAGTACCTCGCGTACGTCACCGGGCTGACCGGGGTGCGGGCCGCGAGCCTGACCTTCGTGGTGCCGCCGCCCGGCGCCCAGGGCGGCCGGATGATCACCGGAGACCGGCTGGCGGATCCGGCCTTCAGAGCCGAGCTCGGCCGGGTCCTGGCGGGCCGGACGGTCACGGAGGTGCTGCCGATCACACCGAACGGCGCCGTGGCCGGGCTGGCGGCCGCGCTCGGTCTGGCGCACGCCATGCCCGGTCAGGCCTTCGCCGCCCAGGGCGGCAACGCCCTGGTGAACAGCAAGGCCGGGTTCCGGGCGGTGGCCGCCGGCGTCGGGGTGCCGATCCCGCCCGGGCGCGTGGTCGCCTCGCCCGCCGAGGCCGAGGACGCGGTCGAGCAACTGCTGGGGCAGGGCCACAGCGTCATCGTGAAGGTCGAGTTCCAGGCGGGCGGCTTCGGCAACGAGATCCTCGCCCGGGACGAGCGGGTGGACCCGGCCGGTGCCGAACGGGTGGTGGTGCTGGCGGGCCGGGCCGCGGTGGCGGTCTACGTCGCCGAGCGGTGGACCTGGCTGACCGCCGGCCGTGGCCAACGGGTCGTGGTGGAACAGTACTTCGCCGACTCCGCGCCGCTGTACGCGGAGTTCGCCATCGACGACGCGGGCGTGGTGCTGGTCGGCTGCGGCGAGATGGTGATGCGGCCGATGGTGGTCGGGGAGATCACCCCGCCGGTCACTCCGGACGCCGAGGTCCGGGCCGAACTCGTCGCCCAGGGCGCCCGGTTGTGCGAGGGGCTGCGCGCGATCGGCTACCGCGGCAGAGTCAGCGCGGACGCCGTGCTGACGCCCAAGGGCGAGATCCGCTTCCACGAGACGAACGGCCGGCTGACCGGCTCCAGTCACCTGCACGACGCGTTCTTCGGCCGCCTGCTGCGCGAGGAGCACCGCGGCTCGCGCTGCATCCTGGAGCTGGCCGGTCTCAAGGTGCCCTCCTTCGCCGAGGCGGTGGCGGGGATCGCCGCGGCCGGGCTGGCCTTCAGCCCGGAGACCGGCACCGGCGTGCTCTACAGCTGCGACTTCACGCCCGCCGACGGCTCGGTGATGTACTGCGTGGTGGCCGAGAGCCCCGAGGCGGCCCGCGCCCTGGAGGCCGAGCTGCTCGCGCTCTTCGCCGGATGAGTCCGGGCGCGGCCGGCGGCGGGACGAGGGCGGCGGCGGGGATGAGGGCGGCGGTGATCCACCGCTACGGCGGGCCGGAGGAGTTCCGCGCCGAGACGGTGCCGGAGCCGGTCGCCGGTCCGGGGCAGGTGCTGATCGACGTCACCCTGGCCGGGCTCAACTACGCGGACCTGCACTGCCGCACCGGCGAGTACGCGCGGTACCCGCTGCCCGCCGTGCTCGGCGCCGACGTGGTCGGCCGCCGGCGCGGGGACGGCCGGAGGGTGGCCGCGCTGCTGCGCTCCGGCGGAGGCTATGCCCAGGTGGCCCGCGCCGAGGCGGCCCACACGGTGGAGTTGCCGGACGGAGTGGACGACGAGCAGGCGCTCGCACTGCTGGAGCAGGGTGCGACGGCCTACGCCGCGCTGACCCTCGCGGGGCGGCTGCGGCCGGGCGAGACCGTCGCGGTGACCGCCGCCGCCGGCGGGGTCGGGCACCTGGCGGTGCAGCTGGCGCGGGAGTTGGGTGCGGGCCGGGTGCTCGCGCTGGCCTCCACCCCGGCGAAGCGGGAGTTCGTCCGCGCTCTCGGGGCCGACCGGACGCTGGACCCGGGGGACCCCGAGCTGGCCGATCGGTTGGCCGCGGGGTCGGCGCCGGGCGGGGTGGACCTGTTCGTCGACTCGGTCGGTGGCCGGGTGCTGCGCGTCGGGCTGGACACGCTGGCGCCGTTCGGCCGGTTGCTCTCTATCGGTTCCCGCGGTGGGGTGGAGGAGACCTTCTCCGTGGACGAACTGGCCGACCGCTCGGCGGGGTTGGTGGGCTTCTGGCTCCAGCACGTGCTGGCGGACCGGGTGCTGTTCGCGGGGATCGCCGAGCGGCTGTTCCGGCTCGCCGCCGACGGGCGATTGGTGGCACGGATCGACCGGACCGTGCCGCTGTCCGGGGTGGCCGGGGCGCACCGGGCGCTGGCCCGCAGGGAGACCATGGGCAAGGTGCTGGTGGACGTCCACCGGGAGGACTGAACCTCCCGACCGAACGACCGACCGCGAGCCGCGCCGGGCGCGTCGTTCCGACCGCGAGCTGTGCCGCGCGCGCCGGGCCCGGCCGGCGGGCTCTCCGTACCGGGTCCGGCGCGCGCGGGCCTTCAGTACCCCGCGACCTCGTCCAGCCCGTGGCCGAGCAGCGGGACGAGGAAGCTGCGTTCGAACACCACCACGGTCTCGCCGGTCGACTTGGTGCCTGTGGTGCGGCAGCTCACGATGCCCTGCCCCTCCCGGCTCCTGGAGAGCCGCTTGGCGAGCGTCTCGGTCTGCGCGTAGAGGGTGTCACCGGTGAACACCGGGTGGGTCATCCGGATGTTCTCCCAGCCCAGGTTGGCGATGGTACGCCCGCTGGTGGATCGGGCGGTCATCCCGCCGACGATGCTGAGGGTGACCAGGCTGGAGACGATCGGCCGCCCCCACGGGGTGTGCGCGCTGTAGGCGGCGTCGATGTGCAGCGGGGCGTCGTTCATGCTCAGCATGCTCATCAGCACGTTGTCGAGCTCGGTCACGGTCCGTCCGGGGCGGTGCTCCACCACCTCGCCGACCTCGAACTCCTCGTAGTGGCGCCCGACCACCTCGCGGTAGCGGCGCTCGTCGATCCGGCGGTAGCCGGCGGGAACGGCTCCGTCGCCCATCAGGCTTCCCTCGATTCCTGGAGACCGGCGGTGAGTTCCTTGACGTGACCGGCGAACTCGCGGATCAATGGCTCGTCCATGTCGGCACGCATCATCAGCCGGAGCCCGGCTTCGCCCCTGGGCACGATCGGGAAGAACACCGCCGAGCTGTAGAAGCCCCGTTCGAAGAGCTGGGCGGACAACTTGACCGCCTGCTCGGCGTCCCCGACGTCGATCCGGCGCACCGGCAGGCCGTTGCCCGCGAAGGTGGTCGGCAGCAGTTCGTCGAAGAGGTCGATGTTCCGGTTCAACCGGTCCTGCAGTGAGGCGAGTTCGGGGGAGCGATGGATCGCGGCGCTGCCCAGCGAGGCGCCGACGAGAGGCAGTGCGACGTTCTGCGACCAGCCGACCGGGCCGGCGTGCCGGTGCAGGAACTCGAACTGCTCGCGGTTGCCGAGCATCGCGATGCCGCCGCCGACGCCGAAGCCCTTGCCGAGGCTGGCGACGATGACCGTGAGCGGGTTCATCTCCAGGCGGGAGCGGACGAAGCCCTCGCCGCGTTCGCCCATGATGGACAGCGAGTGCGAGTCGTCGATGTAGAGGAACAGCCCGTAGCGGTCCTGGAGTTCGAGCAGACCGTCGAGGGCCGCCGCACCGCCCATCGAGTACGCGCCGTCCGCCACGTAGGCGACCCGCGGGTACTTGCGGCAGATGTCCTCCAGGTAGTCGAGGTCGTTGTGCGGACAGGTCAGTACCAGCGACTCGTCGGCGCAGATCGGCTTCACGTACGCCATGCAGAAGTGGCAGAAGCGGTCGAAGACCATCACTCGGGGGCCGCCGCCGCTCCGGCAGGTGCCGTCCAGGTGGCCGGAGGCGATCAGCGGCAGGATGCCGGCGGTGAGCGAGGTGCAGGAGGCGCCCGGCAGGATGTGCGCGCCGAACAGTTCTCCCAGCTCCTCCTCCAGCCGCACCAGCAGGTTGTGCCGGATCCGGGTGGTGGAGGTGACCAGCCAGGTGCTCCGGGACTCGGTCAGCGCCTCCACGGCGCCGGCCGCGACCGCGGGGTGATTGTTCAGGCCCAAGTACGCACAGGAGACCATGTTCGCGAACTCGTGGCCGCTCTCGCGGACGATCAGCCGGTTGTTGGACTCCGAGTCCACCGTGATGCCGATCAGGCCGTTGGCGGCGGCGGCCTGCCAGACCGGATCGGCGCCGGCCAGCATGGCCTCGGCGTTGCGGTACCGGCGCGGGCCCAGGATCGATTCCTCGGTCAACGTCACTCCTCCGTCGTGTGGTCGAGGTTGTCGGTTCGGGTTTGGCTTCCGGTGTCGGTCCGGGTTCCGGTTCGGGTGTCGGACCGGTCCGGGGCCGGGTGCGGCGGCGGGTCGAACTGCTCGATCAGTCGCTGTGACGCCTCGAAGAACGGCATGCCGACCATCACCCCGTCCACCACGGTGACCGAGCGGCCGTTCTCCAGACCCGCCGCGACGACCCGGCGGGCGCGCGCGAGCAGCTCCTCGCCCGGGCTGAACGTCTCGTTGATCAGGGCCAGTTGGCGCGGATGGACGGCGATCTTGCCGCTGAAGCCGAAATCCCGGGCGAGGCCGGCCTCCCGGCGCAGCCCGGCCAGGTCGTCGACCTCGAAGAACGGCGCGTCCATCGCCTCGACCCCGGCCGCGCGGGCGCTGTTGACCACCCGGCCGCGGGCGTGGGCCAGAGCCTCCCAGCAGAGCCGGGCGCCGACCGCGAAGGCGTAGTCGGCCGAACCGAAGACCAGCCCGCGCAGCCGGTGGCCGGCGGCCGCGATGGCGGGCGCGTGCTCGATGCCCAGCGGGGTCTCCACGACGGCCAGGAACTCGGTCTCCGGGCAGTCCGGGCCGAGTGCGCCGGCGGCGATCGCGACGTCCCGGGGGGACTCCGCCATCGGGATCAGCACGAGGTCCGGCTTGACGCGGTAGCGGGTGATCGCGACCAGGTCGCGCAGGCCCTCCGGCCCGGACAGGGCGTTGATGCGCACCGCGCTGCGCGCCAGCTTGGTGGACGGGAGGGCGAAGAACTCCTCGGCGAGACGGCGGGCCTCCTCCTTCCGGGCGGGCGGGACCGAGTCCTCCAGATCGACCATGGCGATGTCGGCCCCGGACCGGTGGCTCTTGGTGTACCGCTCCACCGCCGTCGCGGGTGTGGACAGCAGGGAACGGCAGTACCGCGTGAACTTCATGGAAGTCTCCGAAGTCAGCGAGGGCTGCGGGTCCCGGTTCTATCCCACCGGGCTTGTTCGGCGCCGTACGGCTGGACATTGAACATCAATTCGGAACAACCGACCCGCACGCACCATTGTTCGACGCCAACGGCCCTGTGCATGATGAATCACCGGGGGACGGACAGGGGACGCGCGCGGCACGCACGACACCACGGCACACACGGCGGGCGTCGGCGCGTGGACGCGCAAGGGCGTCAGGACACCGCTTCAACGACGAAGGGGGCCGTAAGTGCCGCGTCGGGAAAGTCCACTGGATCCTGGGGACGGGTCGCTGCTGCGCTTCGCGGGCGACCTGAGGGCGCTGAGGGAGCGCGCCGGAAGTCCGCCGTACCGCCAACTCGCGCTGCGGGCACACTGTTCGGCGGCCAGTCTGTCGGTGGCCGCGGGCGGGCGGCGGCTGCCGAGCCTCGCGGTCACCCTCGCCTACGTGCAGGCCTGCGGCGGGGACGTGCGGGAGTGGCGGCACCGTTGGCAGTTGCTTGCCGCCGAGCTGGCAGCAGAGGCCGCGGCGCGGCGGCGCGCCCTGGACGTGGGGCGGGCCCCGTACCCCGGCGCGGCGGCTTTCGAGGCTGTCGACGCCGATCGGTTCTTCGGCCGGGAGGCGCTGCTGGACCGGCTGGTCGCGGTGCTGGCCGAGCGGCGGCTGGTGATCGTCACCGGGCCGTCCGGGGCCGGCAAGTCGTCCCTGGTCAGGGCCGGTCTGCTGACCAGGCTCGGTTGGTCCCCGGCGGTCGCGGCGGCCGGGGACGGGGACGGGGCCGGGGACGGGGACGGCCCGGGCGACGGGGCGGAGCGGCCCCGGACCGGTGACGGGGTGCCGGTGGCGCTGCTGACGCCCGGCGAACGACCGATGGAGGCGTACGCGCTCGCGCTCGCGCGGCTGGGGCAGTCGGCCGCGAGGGCGACGCGGGACCCGTCCGGGCCGACGACCGGGGATCCGGTCCTGGTGGTGGACCAGGGCGAGCAGTTGCTGACCCGGTGCCGGGACGCCGCCGAGCGGGTGCGCTTCCTGGACGCGCTGGTGGCGCTGGCCGCGCGCGCTCCCGAACGGCCCCCGGCCGGGCCGGCGGGGGCGGCGCAGGCCGGGTGCCGGGTCGTGCTGGTGATCCGCTCCGACCAGAGCGGGCCGCTGTTCGCCGAGCACCCGGGGCTGGCCGAGGCCGCCCGGCACGCGGTGGTCCCGGTGGGGCGTCCGGCGCCGGTCGAACTGCGGCGGGCGATCACCGAACCGGCGTTACGGGCGGGCTGCACCGTCGAGGGAGCCCTGCTGGCCGTCCTCATCTCGACCGCCGCGTACCAGCCCGGCGGGCTGTCGCTGGTGTCCGCGGCGTTGGCGGCGACGTGGCGGCGGCGCAGCGGGAACGCGCTGACCCTGGCGGGGTTCCAGGCGACGGGTGGGTTCGAGGGCGCGTTGGCCCGCGCGGCGGAGACGCTGTACGACGGGCTGGAGATCGCGGACCGGATGCTGGTGCGGACCGTCTTCCTGCGGCTCGGCGCGGAGTTGATCGACGGTGGTCCGCCCGGGGCCGGCGGGGGCACCGCCGCGGCGATCGCCCTGGGCGGTGGGCCGACGGCGGGCGGTGACGGGACGGCCGGTGAGGTGGCGGGCGGCGACGAGGGGGCGCGAACTCCGTTGTGGCGGGCGGAGTTCGACGGTCCCGGGGTCCCGGAGGTCCTGGAGCGGCTCGTCCGCGCGCGGTTGGTGGTGGTGGACCGGGACACCGTCGAACTCTCCCACTACGCCCTCCCGCAGGCCTGGCCGAGGCTGCGCGGGTGGCTGGTCGAGGGGCGCGGGGCGTCGGGCGAGCTGCGGGGGCTGACCGCGGCGGCCCGGGGGTGGGCGGGAGCCGACCGGGATCCTGAACTGCTCTACCGGGGAGCGCGGTTGGAGCAGCTGATGCGGCGGGTGGCGGACGGGGAGCTGGCGGCCACCGGGATCGAACGGGCCTTCCTGGCGGCCTCGGCCCGGGCCGCCACCGCCGACCGCCGCCGCTCGCAGCGCCAGCAGTTGACGGTGGCCGGGGTCGCCGCGGCGAGCGGAGCGCTGCTGGCACTGGCCGGAGGGAGCCGGATCCGGCGCGCCTGGCGCTGGTGACCCCCGGGCCGCCGGCGGGGAGCGGCGGCGGCAGTCCGTACGGCGGGCGGGGGGATTGATCGGCGTCGGCGCCGCGGAGTCGAACAATGCGCCGATCGACCGGAGTCCGGGCCGGCGGCGCCCGCGGTGCCGATCACGGTCCTTGCGCCGTCGTCGACCGGCCGGGTAGCTTACGAGCGATCACGGCCCGTCGACGAGCGAACTCGGCCACCCGGCCGGCGAGTTCAGTCAGCCCTGGTCGCCTCTGTCGCCCCTGTCACCCCTGTCGCCCCTGATCGGCCGGGGAGGGTCCGGCGACGAACCCGCACCGCTGTTCCCCGTGGCCGGCGTCCGCAGGCCCGGGGCCCCGCCCGACCGGGGTCCCGGGGCACCTCCCGGGGCCGTCGCCACACCGCCGGAAGCCGTCGTTCTCGCCGTCGCGTCCTCGTTTTCCCGAACCCGCGTCAAGGGGGAGTCATGTCCAGTCCGGCCCGTCCGGTGCACAGTTGGGACGAGTTCAGCACACTGCGGGAGGTCGTGGTCGGCAGGGCCGTCGGTGCCCGGCTGCCCGAGCAGAACGAGCCGTCGTCCTGGCTCTCCTGCTTCCCGAAGACCAGCGCCGCCGACCTTGCCTCGATCCCGGTCGGCCCCTACTCGCCGCAGGTGGTGGAGGAGACGGAGGAGGACCTGGACGCGCTGGTGGCCACCTTGCGCGGCCTCGGTGTCACCGTTCACCAGCCCGAAGTGATCGACCACGCCGCGGAGTTCTCCTCCCCGCTGTGGAAGGCCGACGGCGGGTTCCACTCGTACTGCCCGCGTGACCTCACCCTGATCGTCGGCGAGACGGTCATCGAGGTCGCCAGCCCGATGCGCCAACGCTACTTCGAGGTCTTCGGGCTGCGCGGACTCTTCCACGACTACCTGCGCGGCGGTGCCCGCTGGATCTCCGCCCCCCGGCCCCAACTGAGGGACGAACTCTTCGAGTTCGACGCCGACGGGCTCCCGCTGCTCGGCGAGAGCGAGCCGGTCTTCGATGCCGCCAACGTTCTGCGGCTCGGCCGGGACGTGTTCTACCAGGTGTCCCGCAGCGGCAATGAACTCGGCCTGCGGTGGCTGGAGTCCACGCTCGGCCTGCTCGGCGACGGCGGGCTGAGACTGCACCCGCTGCGCGACATCTACGGCTACACCCACATCGACAGCACCATCGCGCTGCTGCGGCCGGGGCTGGTGCTGCTCAACCCGGAGCGGGTCGGCCCGGGCACCGTGCCGGAGCCGCTGCGAGGCTGGGACATCCTGTGGTGCCCGCCGGCCGAGCCCACCGGGGCGGTCGACAACGCGTTGAGCGAGAGCTGGATCAGCATGAACCTGCTGATGGTCGCCCCGGACACGGCGATCGTCGAGTCCGGCCAGGACGCCCTGATCAAGCAGTTGGAGCATGCCGGCATCACGGTTCTGCCGCACCGGTTGCGGCACTCCCGGACGCTCGGCGGGGGCTTCCACTGCGTCACCCTGGACATCCGGCGCGACGGCGGCCTGGAGGACTACCTGTCCTGACCCGCGGGTCCGACGGGGATCGCCGTCGCGCCCCGCCGAGCCACTGGAACAACCACCTCACCGCTCGACGCGGGCCCCCGTACCGGGGCGCGGGACCGGCGTCGAGCGGGCCGAGCACGAGGCCGGCCGACCTCCACCGGGGCGGCCCTGGTCGGGAAACCCGAATCCCGGGTTTCCCGACCAGGACCGCCCCGGGCAGTGATCGGTTCCGTGAGGTGCGGGCAGAGTGCCGGGCGAGGTGTCAGACGGAGCCGGTGGCCAGGTAGCGGTGCAGCGAGTCGGCCATCGCGCGCACGAAGGCGTCCTGGGCCGCCTCGTCCAGCAGTTCCAGGGAGAGGTACGGGTTGAGGTCCTCCAGCTCGACGAGCAGCAGCTCGCCCGCGCGGGTGCGGCAGGCGTCGACGCGCTGGATGCCGTGCTCCAGGGTGTTCCACCGCACGAACCGGTCCGCGAACGCGAGGTCGTCGGCGTTCGCTCGGTACGGTTCCAGCTCCCAGCGGCGCTCGGGGTCCGGCGCGTACAGGGCGTACTGGAAGGCGTCGTCCACGTAGTAGAACGACACCTCGTGGAGGAAGTCGATCCGGGGCTGGACCAGCATCCCGCCGAGGTCGACGCCGTCGAGCCCGGCCCGGTCCAGGAAGGTCAGGCCGATGGAGTCCGCGCCCGCTTTCGGCTTCACCGCGTACTGCGCGGTGTCGGGAAGCCGCTCCAGGTCCTCGGCGCGGTCGACGGTCGGGATCACCGGGTACCCGGCGGAGGTCAGCTCGGTCAGGTACTGCTTGCCGGCCATGTCGCCACGCCCGGTGAGTGGGTTGTAGACCCGGGTGCCGCGGGCGAGGGCCCGGGCCCGGAACGCGTCGTACGCCTGCTGGTAGTGCAGGACGGGGCCGCTGTTGCGCACCACGACGGCGTCGAAGCCGTCCATCAGGGCGGCCGCGTCCAGGGGGTGGCACACCGCGAGGTCGAAGTCCGCCCGCAGCTTCGAGGTCAGCAGGATGTCCTCGTCGCAGTACCGCCGTCCGCGGGCGGGGTAGGCGAGGTCGGAGACGAAGAGGATGCGGGGGCGGGCGGTGGCCATGGTGCGGCTCCTTGTTCGAGTCCGCCCACGATAGTTCCTGGCCCTCGGTGCTCCTGCGGCTGCCCCGCGCCGACCGGCCGCCGTCCACCGGCCGCCGTCCACCGGCCGCCGTCCACCGGCAACCGCGGGGCGCGGGCCGTCGTCTGGTCCTGTGGTGACGGGCGGCCGCGGACGCCGCCGGATCTCTGCCGACGGGGGGCGTGGTGGGAACGATCGGTGCGGTGTGTGCGGTGGTGGGGCTGTTCTGCGCGGGGCTGCTGCGGTGGCTGCCGCTCCGGGGCCGGGCGGAGGGTCTGCCGGCGGCGGGTGTGGCCGCGGTGCGCGGCGGGCCGAAGGCGGCGCTGGCGGTGGTCGTCGTCGAACTGCACCTCGCGGGGGTGCTGGACGTCGACCGCTTCGGGCGGCTGA
Source organism: Kitasatospora purpeofusca (assembly GCF_036010405.1). NCBI lineage: Bacteria > Bacillati > Actinomycetota > Actinomycetes > Kitasatosporales > Streptomycetaceae > Kitasatospora > Kitasatospora purpeofusca. The sequence goes on from NZ_CP108561.1 coordinate 9,645,061, forward strand.
AGCGGGTGGTGCACGGGAGCCCGGGGACGGACGGGACGCCGCTGCACCGGGCCGCGCGGTCGGTCTTCGGCCGGGCCCTGTCCCGCAGCGACGCGGTGGTGGCCCCGGCGGTGCGGCGCGCGTGCGAGGAGGTCCGTGTCGACCTGGTGGCACGGGGTCTGCGGTGCGGCCGGGTGCGGCTGGCGGCGGCGGGTCTCACGGCGCTCGCCGCCGCAGTCGTGGCCCAGGTCGCCGCCGCGCAGGGGGCCGCGTCGGCAGGGGTGCCGGTGGCCGTGCTCGCGCTGGGCGTGCTGTTCGCACCGGTGCGCACCCTCGCCGGGCGGCGCCTGCTGCGGGAGCTGCGCCGCGGCCACCCCGTGCCGGGGGCGGACAGTACCCGCCCGGGACCCGAGGAGGCCGGTCTGCTGGCCGCGCTGTACGGCCGCCGGGCCCTGCGCCGTCTGCTGCCGGACTTCGCGGCAGCGGCCGGGCTGCTCGGCGGCCGTGCGGCCCGGGAGACCGTCGCCCGCAGCGGCGGCGGCCCGTACGAGGGGTCGGACGCCGTCATCTGACCTGCCGGCCCCCCGGGGGGGCAGGGCGGCGCGATGGGGGCGGTCAGGCCTTGGCGTCGGCGGAGGATTCGGCCCGCTGCTTGGCGACCAGCCGGTGGCGCAGAGCCGCGGCGGCGGGGTCGGCGTCGACCTCGCGCCAGCGGCGGCGGTCGAAGCCCGGCGTGTCGGCCCACTCCTCGGCGGCTTCCACCAGGGACTGCCAGCTCTGGCGGAGGCTGTTCAGGTGGTCCGTGCGGTGCCGGTCGTCGGGGGTCTCGATCAGACGCCCGAGCATCACCTCGGCGCGGGCGGTCGCGGTGCGCACCAGACTGGACAGCGCCCGCGCGGCGCGCTGTTCCGCGCTGCCGAACGCGCTGTCCCCCTCCATGGGGCGGATCTGCTCGCGGAGGAAGGCGTGGATGGCCCGGACATCGGCCGGGGTGAGGTCCACCGCGTAGTGCAGCGGCTCGGTGGGCGGGGTACTGGTGTCGGCCACGGGTTCTCCCTCGGTCGCGGGAAGGCGGTCGGACGTGTCGGCACGCCGACTTGATCGCCTCGGACAGGGCATGTCTACCGGATCCGACGGGATGCGACGGGTGTTTCGGTGAGACCTGTCCGCCGGGTCGGCGGCGGGTCGGCGGGGTCGGGAACCGACGCGGCCCACTCGGCCATGCTCTCGAGCACGGGACCCAGGCTCTCGCCCAGCGGCGTGAGGCGGTACTCCACGCGTGGAGGGATCTCGGCGTAGGCGGTCCGGGTGACGAGGCCGTAGGTCTCGAACTGGCGCAGACGGCTGGTGAGGGTGTGCGGGCTGATCCGGGGGAGCGCCGCGCGCAGCTCGGTGAAGCGGTGCGGGCCGTGCAGCAGCTCGCGCACGATGAGCGTGGCCCAGGGCCCTTCGAGCAGGGTGAGGAACCGGGCTACGCCGCATTCGGGAAGAGGATTCGTCGACACAGTCTTCACTGTAGGCCAATAGTGCAGTTGAAGTAACTGGTGCACTGTATGCACTAATGGATTCATGACCTATGTGATCCACGGCGCCACCGGCGCCCAAGGCACCCCCGTCGCAGCCGCCCTCGCCGCCGTCGGCGCCTCCGTCACCGCCCTGACCCGCAACGCCGACGCGGTCGTCGCGGGCGCTCGGGTGCGGGCGGTCGACCTCGGCGCCACCGACGCACTCGCCGACGCCTACCGCGGTGCGGACGGCGTCTTCGTCCACCTCCCCATCGGCGGGCCGGAGGACCGGCTGCGCCACGCCCACAGCATCGTTGCCGCCCTGAACGCAGCCCGCCCGGGCCGGGTGGTGTTCTCCACGAGCGGCGGCGTGCCCGTGGAGTCCGCCGACCGGGCGGTCGCGGCCGTCGTCGACGGGCTGGAGCAGAGCGGCCTCTCCCACGCGGTGATCGCACCGCGCCTGTTCCTGGAGAACCTCCTCCTGCCGCCCGTCGTCACCGGGGCCCGCGAACAGGGCCTGTTGCGCTACCCGCTGCCCGCCGGCCACCCGGTGTCGTGGGCCTCGCACCTGGACGTCGCCGACGCCGCGGTCGCACTGTTCGGCCGACCGGACGTCACCGGCCTGGTCGAGGTCGGCCTGCACCCCGCGGTCACCGGCCCCGAACTCGCCGAGGCGTTCGCCGCCCGCCTGGGCCACGCCGTCACCTACGAACCGCTCACCCCGGCGGCGTTCGGTGACCTGCTCGCCCCTCTCCTCGGCGCCGACGCCGCCGGCGGCGTGGCGGGACTCTACGACTTCCTCGGCACCCTCCCGGACAGTGCGATCGCCCCCGACCGCTCCGCCCGGACGGTGCTCGGCCTGCCCCCCCGCACCCCCCTCCAGTGGCTGACGGACGCGGTCCGATAGGTCCTGTCCGGCCAGCCGGGACAGGAGCTCGGCCGCCTGTCCCTCTGCCGCGGCAGTCCACCGGGAACTGCCCGAGCCACTGGCGCTGAACACCGTCCATCGCCGCACGAGGTCCGGGCTGGGCTGAACGCGGTGACGCTCGCGGACCTCCCGCTCCCGAGGACGCGGCCCAGGACCGCGCCGCTCCACGATCCACAGCCGCTCCCGATCCGCAGCCGCGCCACGCCCGGCTGCGGGCGTGGCGCGGCTGCGGATCGGGACGGCGGTGCCGTGAGCCGTCGGGGACGTACTCGTCGGGGAGGCGGTCGGGGCGTCAGAAGGGCAGGACGCGGCGGAGGAAGGCGTCGTTCCAGAAGTTGCCGTCACCGTCGACCAGGGTGCCGTCGTCGGCGGTGAACAGGACGGAGGTGCCCAGGCCGCCGACGACCGGGTCGTAGGAGCCGCCGGTGGACTGGGAGCCGTCGGCGGCCACGCTGACCCGCTCGGTGCGGCCTGTCCACAGGTCGTGCCGGAACACGTCGGTGGCGTGGTTGGTGTCGCCCCCCTCGGCGGTCGGCCGAGTACGAGCCAACCGCCGGGCGGGGCCCGGGTCAATGCCCCGGACACCACCTTGATGAGAACCCGCCAACCCTGGTACTGCCGAAGGACTCCGATGTGTGACAGTCGGTCAGTACTGCTGGCCGAGGGGATCGAGTGGACCGTCCCGGGGCGCCATCCGCTCTCCGGTACCAAGCGCGGGGTGGCCGAGGTGCGGGCCTTCTTCGACCAGCTGGGCAAGTCCGGCTTCAAGGCGGAGCCGATCTTCTTCGGCGTCAACGACGAGTACGTGGTGGACATTCACCGGGGCTGGACCACCGAGGGGACCGGGAAGGTCGACACCACCTGGGCGCTGGTCTGGCACTTCGACGCGGCGGGCAAGGTCGACCGGGTGGTGAACCTCTCCGGTGACCAGCACCAGATGGACGCGTTCGTCTGGGAGAACTACGCGCTCGCCCCGATTCCGGACCGCCTGGCCTGATCCGGCGTACGGGCCGCGCGCCGCCGTCCTCCGACTGCCTCCTCCTCCCGCGCGGCCCGTTGACCGCCGCCGGGTCCGCCGGGTCCGCCGCCGCGCCGTCGCCGGAGCTCCGGCAGTTCACCGAGCGCGTCCTGCGGATTGGACGCGTGACCCCGGGGAACGGCTCAGGAGGGCGGGTGGGGCAGGCCGGTGAGGAACTCGGCCAGTGTGCGGACGCCGAAGCCGGTGGCGCCGGGGACCCATTCGCCGTCCGTCCCCTCGGAGAGAGCGGTGCCCTGGATGTCGAGGTGGGCCCAGGGGATGCCGGGCGGGACGAACTCGCGGAGGAAGTGTCCGGCGAGCAGGGCGGTGCCGTGGCGGGTGCCGAGGGTGTAGTTGACCAGGTCCGCGATCCGGGAACGGAGCTGGGGCCGGTACACGTCGGGGAGCGGCAGCGGCCAGAGCGGCTCACCGGCCCGGGCGCCGGCGGCGCGCAGGCGGTTCACCAGGGCGTCGTCGGTGCCCATCAGCGCGGCGACCCTGCGGCCCAGCGCGACGGCGGCGGCGTCGGTGAGGGTGGCGATGTCGATGATCGCCCGCGGTCCCGTCTCGCCGGCGAGGACCAGGGCGTCGGCCATGATCAGCCGTCCCTCGGCGTCCGCGTGGCAGATCTCGACGGTGGTGCCGTTGCGCATCACCAGTACGTCGCCGACGCGGATCGGGTCGGCGTTGGGCATGTTCTCGGTCAGCGGCAGCCAGGCGTCCACCGCGACGCGGCAGTCCAGTGCGCCCAGGACGGACATCGCGCCGAGGACGGCGGCAGCCCCTGCCATGTCGGCCTTCATCCCGGCCAGGTGGGCGTTGGGCTTCAGGGACAGACCGCCGGCGTCGAAGGTGACGCCCTTGCCGACCAGCGCGATCCGCCCTGTCCGTTCGGTGCGTTCGGTGCGTTCGGTGCGTTCGGTCCCTGCGGTGCGGTTCTGCGGGTGGTAGGAAAGTTTGACCAGGCGCGGTGGTACCAGGGAGCCGCGGCTGACCCCGAGCAGTCCGCCGAGCCGCTCGTCGGCGATCCGACGGCCGTCCCAGACCTCGCACTCGAGCCCGGTCGCCGCGGCGACCGCTGCCGCGTGGTCGGCGAACGCCGGCGGGGTGAGAGCCTCGCCCGGTTCGTTGACCAGGTCCCGTGCCAGGAGGACGGCCTCTGCCAGCCGGCGGCCCTCGAACAGGGCGCGGGCGGTGTCCGGTGTCTCGGCGGTGAGGAGCTCGACGAGTTGGTCGGGCGGTGCGTCCGCGTCGCTGCGGTAGCGGGTGAACCGGTACCCGCCGAGCAGGTAGCCCTCGACCAGTGCGCGCAGGTCCGGACCCGGTGGGTGGACGGCCAGCCGCCGGTAGGAGCGGACGGCGCGGGCCAGTCCGGCCGCGGCGGCCCGGATCGCGTCCCGGTCCGTCCGGGCCCGCGGCCCGACGCCGAGCAGCACGGTCACGGGAGTGCCGGGCAGCTGCAGCACCTCGCCCACCCCGCCGCCGAATCCGGTCCCGGCGAGGAACGCGGGGGACAGGCCGGGGGGCGGCTCGCCGGCCCAGACCGGCCGCACGACGGCCTCGGTACCGGGACCGGGACCGGGGTCGCTACCGGGGCCGGGACGCAGCGACCACGTGACGCTCACCCGTTCACCCGCGCGCCTGCCGGGCGGCGCGCCGGGCCGCTCCCCAGGACTCCAGGTCGGCGAGGTACTCGCGGGCCAGCGTGCCCATGCCGTCGCCTGCGGGATCGGCCACGCCACCGAGCTCACCGCCCTCGCCACCGGACGTGCTGACGCCCGCGTCACCGGACTCTCCGCCGCCCGCGGCGACGGCCGCCCAGCCGCGCGCCGCGGAGATCGCGTACGGGTCCAGCCTGAGCGCCTGGAGGTAGCAGTCCTCGGCCAGGACCGGCAGGCCGGCCCGCCGGAAGCACTCGGCCGCGGACGCGTACCCGAACGCGGTGGAGACCGGGCCGAGCCGGGCGGTCCGCAGGAAGCTGTCGGCCGCCTCCCGGGGGCGCTCGCGCCGCAGCAGGCCCTCCGCCACCTCGATGTGCGTCTTGGGCTCGTACGGGTCCAGCGCGAGCGCCTCCGCGACCAGGAGGTCGCCGCGTTCGTCCTCGCCGAACGCGTAGCACTCCTTGGAGCGGCTCTCCACGCAGGCCCGCAGGTTCTCCCGCTTGAGGAACTCCTGGTACGCCCCCTCGGCGGGCAGCGCCCGGGCCAGCTCCTCGGCGCGGTCCATGTCGCGTGCCAGCCGCTCCCGGTCCCCGGCCATGAACGGGACGAAGCTGACGCTGCGGTAGAACCGGCTCTCCAGCATGGCCTTCTCGAACGCGGTGCGGTCCGGGTCCGCCAGCAGCTCCTCCAGCGCCCGGGCGCCGGTCTCGCGCCAGCGCGTCGCCTCCTCCAGGGAGCGCGTCTCGCGGGCGTGGAACACCACCGCCACCACGGCGATGACGAAGCGCAGGTGCGTCGGGCAGGCGGGGTGTTCCGCGATGGCGAAGGAGGTCTCCGGCGCGGCCACCGCACCGCCGACCGAGGACACGTAACGCACCAGGTCGCGCCAGTGGTGCAGCCGCAGTTCGGCGGGGGTCCGGAGCCGGTCCGCCGGGACGGCCGGGACCAGTCGCAGGACCTGTTCGATGAAACCGAGCCGGTACAGCACCATGGCGATCTGCTGCTGGCGTTCGGCGTCACAGTTGTCGAAGTCGTCGAGCCACGCGCACAGTCGGTTCCAGCGGGGTGTGCGCAGGTGCTCGGGCAGATCGGCGGGGTGGTCGACCGCGAACTCGGTCAGCCCGGATTCGCGGATCAGGTTGCGCCGGAACGCCGGCGGCATCAGGCGCTGCCAGTTGACGTCGTCCCGCGCGGCACCGGGCCCGGTCCCGTTCCCGGTCCCCTGCTCGGCCTCGTGACCGGTCCCGTGTTCGCTCTCGCCTTCGGTCCCGCGTTCGGCGAACTCGTAGGCCAGGCTGGGAAGCCGGGCGTAGAGGCCGGGAGACTCGGACTCGCCCAGGTTGAAGTACGCGGCGTACATCCGGTAGTGCCAGGTGTTGGCGTAGGGGCGCTCCCGGTCCCGGGAGGCGGCCCGCTCGGTCAGCGCGGCCAGGGGCAGGTCGCCGTCGTCGCGGCAGGCGGCCAGCAGCGCGTCCCGGGTGGAGGCGGCGCGCGGGGCGGCCCGGAAGGCCCGTTCGTTCAGCACCCGGGCGAACTCGCCGTGTCCGAGGGCGCGGGCGCGCTCGGCGGCCCGCAGCAGGGCGAAGGCGGTGCCGAACGGGCCGAGCCGTGCGGCGTGGAGGTAGCCGGCCAGGGCCTGCTCGTGCTCGCCGGCGCGCTCGTGGGCCTGCGCCGCCTGCATCCGGATCTTCACGTCCCACGGATCGAGGGCCAGGCCCTCCTCGACGGCGGCGCGTTCGGCCTCGGCGTCGCCGGCCCGCACCACGATCTCCAGGTGCCGGTCGAGCAGCCGTCGACGGGTCTCCAGCAGGACCAGTTCGTCGTCCCGGTCGGGTGCGGCCAGCTCGGCGACGCCCGCCCGGACGTCGGCCAGCAGCGCCCGGGCACCGCCGAAGTCCCGCTGCCGCTCGGCGTACATCACCTCGCGCAGCGCCAGCCGGGCGGTCAGGACGGTGTGGGTGAAGGGGGTGAGCTCGCCCGCGATCTCCTTGAGCAGCTCCCGGGCGCGGCCGAGGAAGAACGGCGCGGCGGAGTCGTCGCCGGCGTGTCGGGCGAGCAGGTAGCCCCAGGCGGCCACCGCCTGGACGTGGGCGACGGTGGGTGCGGGGTGCTCGGTCAGTACCCGGTAGGCCGCGGTGGCACGCTCGGAGAGGCCCTCGGAGCCGAACAGGGTGGCCGCGCGGGCGGCCTGGAGACCGGCCGTCACCTGGTCCCGGCAGGCTTCCGGGTCGAGGTCCTCCGGGACGACCCGCAGCACCGCGGCGGGGAGGCAGACCGCGACCAGCCAGTGCGCGAGCCCGGCCCGGTCCACCCGGTCCAGCTCCGCGTGCCGCCGGTAGGCCGCAGCCATCCGCCGCCAGGCGGGCGAGGCCAGCTCGTCGGGCAGGTCCGTCGGCAGCTCCGCCCGGTAGGCGTTCAGCCGGGACTCCTGCACCAGCAGCCGGCGGTAGCTCGCGGGCATCGTCATGCCGAACCGCAGAGCGCCCGGGGAGGGGTTCTCGAAACGCCGGGCGGCCAGGATCGCGGACCGTGCCTGGACGGCGGTGGCCGGCGACTCCGCGCCGTCGAAGTACGGGCGGTGCACCTCGAAAGTGAGCCAACTCGGCGCGTTGACCCCGACGATTCCGTGACTGAATTCCCAACGGTTCACGCGGTAAATTCCTCTGCTCCTCGGGCGGGGGTTCCGGGCGATCGGCAACATGCCCCGCGATGCAATCCGGTGTGCCGGAATTGGCATCGCGGGGCATGTGTGGATCACCGGGGATCAGACGCCGCCGTCGTCGATCAGGCAGGTCCAGCAGTCGGCCGCACCAGTGCTGATCTCGACCTCGTCCTCCAGGGACTCCCAGGTCTCGTACGTCATTCCACAACCCCTCTCTTTTCACGGGCCGGTCCGGATATCCGGTCCGGCGAAGCGGGCGATCGATATTCTTCGGGAACCGGAACAGCACCGTCAAGACTTGTGCAGGGCAAGCTCCCCAAGGATCTCCGCCACTTCTTCGTCGGTGGTCCAGAAATGCGGGGAAACCCGGACCAGGCCGTCCGGAACGGAAACGTGTATTCCGGCCGACGCCAGCCTGCGGACGAGTTCCGCCCCTTCCGTCCGGCGGCCGGTGAAGCACACCAGGCCCGAGTGCCCGGCGCCGTCCGGGGGGAGCGCCAGGTCGTAGCCGAGTTCCGTGATGCCGGTGCGCAGCCGGTCGGCCAGGGCACGCACCCGCGCGGCGACCGCGGCGATGCCGGTCTCCTCCAGCTCGGCCAGCGCGGCGGCGAGCCCCGCCATGCCGACCAGGTCGTACATGCCGCCCTCGACCCGGGCGGCCCCGGCGCGTTCGGGCAGGTCGTAGCGCAGGTGCCCCGGTCCCTTGGTCACCTCCGCGGCGCCCTCGTGGCCGAACCAGCCGGTGGGCGTGGTGCGCAGCAGCTCCAGCCGGTCGGCGCGGCAGTAGAACGTCCCTGTGCCCGGCGGGCCGCACAGCCACTTGTGCGCGCCCGCGGCCAGGAAGTCCACCGGGGTGTCGGCCACCGACAGGGGCAGCGCGCCGAGGCTCTGCACGGCGTCCACGCACACCAGCGCGCCGACCTCGGCGGCCAGGGCACAGATCCGGTCGAGGTCGCAGCGGAAGCCGGTGGCGAAGTTGACGTGGCTCACCGCCACCAGACGGGTGGCCGGGCCGAGGGCGGCCGCCACGTCCTCGATCCGGTGGCCGCCGTCCCGCATCGGTACCCAGACCGGCTCGACGCCGTGGCGGCGCAGGCGCAGCCACGGCCGGACGTTGGCCGGGAAGTCCCGCTCGAACAGCACCACCTGGTCGCCCGGGCGCCAGTCGAGTCCGTCGGCCACCAGGTGGATGCCGGTCGAGGTGTTGGGGACGAGGGCGACCTCCTCGGGCGTGCAGCCGAGCAGCCGGGCGACGGAGCGTCGGGCGGCCGCGCGGTCGCCGAAGAGCCGGCCGACGCCGGCGCTGCCGTACGGGAGGACCTCCTCGACGGCGGTGCGCATCGCCGTGACGGCCGGGGGCCGGAGCCGGCCGAGCCCGGCGTAGTCGAGGTAGGCCCCACCGGTGGTGGCGCCGTCCGCTCGGAGGCGCCCGCTCACGAGAGCGCCCCGGCGGAGCGCAGGGCCCGGGCCGACGTGACCGCCGCCCACCCGGCCACCAGCAGCGGCACGCCGTGCAGCAGCAGGACCCACGGCGCCACCCAGGCCGGCCGCAGCACCAGGCTGGTGACGAGCAGTCCGGACATGAAGCCCGCGTTGACGGTGATCTGGGACAGCCCGAACGCCCCGCCCCTGCGTGCGTCGGGCAGTCGCTGGAGGGACTGCTTGTAGGTGATCTCGCTCAGCGCGTCGCCCACACCGGCCGTCGCCGCCGCCAGCAGCCGGGGCCACCAGCCGTCGAGCCAGAAGACACCGATGAAGCCCAGCGACATCACGATCGTGGCCAGGCAGAACACCGGGCCCGGTGCGCGCTCGACGACGCGCGCGGCCAGCGGCCGCAGCACGAAGCCGGTCACCAGCAGCCCGGCCGCCCAACTGCCCCACACCGCGCCGGAGACCACGGCGGGCTGGCTCGGGTGCAGCTCGGTGCCGAGCAGCGGCAGTCCGACGTGCTGGGAGGAACTGCCGAAGGCGTCCAGCCCGCGCAGGACGACCAGTCCGGCCAGGCCGGAGGTGACCAGTAGGGTCCAGGCGCCGGTGCGGTCCCGGGCCCGGGCGGCCCGGTCGCCCGGCTCGCGCATCCGCAGGCGCAGGGCGAGCAGGACCGTCGCCGAGAGCGCGTAGCTGGCCGCGTCCAGGGCGAACACCCAGCGGTACCCGGCCAGGGGGACCAGGACCGTGGCGAGGCCCATGCCCACCATGAAGGCCACGCCCCTGAGCCCGGCCAGCGCGCTGTTCACCGACGGGGTGCGCGGTCCGGCCATGACCGGCGTGGCGGCGGACAGCGTCGCCTCGAAGACCGACCGCCCGGTGCCGATCACCATCACCGCCGGGTACAGCCACCAGGTCTGCGCGCCCGTGGGCAGGGCTGCCAGCAGCGCCAGGGTGAGCGCCCGGGCGAGGTCGGCGCCGATCATCATCCAGCGGCGGTCCCAGCGGTCCCCGTAGCGGTGGCCCAGCCGCCCGCCCGCGATCGCGCCGGCGTACAGCGCCACGCTGACCAGGCCCGTGTGCAGGGTCGAGCGGCTGTGTTCCCAGACGAAGACGGACAGGCAGATGAAGTCGAGGGCGTAGCCGACGTCCGAGACCGTCTTGGCGGTCAGCAGGACGGCCAGCTGACGGCGACTCGCCGAGGCCGCCCGCCCAGCCGTTCCGGTGCCGGCGACCACGGCGCTCATGGGCTCAACTCCCTTGGTGTGTGGAAGCTGTCATGATTCCCTCACTGATTCCCCACGTGCAAGAGGTCCGACGGCACCGGCCTCCGCATCCAGGGTCGCGCCCGGGGGACCCCTCCTGGCCCCTCCTGGCCCCGCACGGGCCCGGGCGCCGGGGCATCAGCACCGGGCGCCGAACACTCCGGCCTCGGCTCCGGTGCACGGCGCGGTGGGTCGGGCGGTCACGGCGTCGGCGGGCCCGCCGGCTTGGCGCGCTGCGGGTGGAGCGTCTCGTGCCGGGCCAGCATCGCCACGAACTCGGCGATCTTCCGGGTGCGCGTCTCGGCCCGCTTGACGGCGTTGACCCGGTTGATGAGGGCGAAGCGGTTGGTCCTGGTGAGCACCTCGAACATCGCCTGCGCGGCCGGGACCGCGTCGATCGCGGCGCGCAGGTCGGCCGGCACCTCCGCTTCCGACGACGGCGCGTAGGCCGCCGTCCACCGCCCGTCGGCCTTCGCGGCGTCCACCGCGGCACGGCCGGCGGGCAGCATCAGGCCGGCCGCCTCCAACCGGGCCACGTTGTCGACGTTGCGCCGGGACCAGACGCTGCGGGGCCGGCGCGGGGTGAGCCGCCTCCAGGAAGTCTCCTCGTCGCGCTTGCGGGCCTGGCCGTCGATCCAGCCGAAGCACAGCGCCTCGTCGACCGCCTGCTGCCAGGTCAGCGTGGTGACGGAGCCGCCCTTCCTGGTCAGGGCGAGCCACACGCCGGGGGAGGCGGTGTGGTTCTCCAGCAGCCACGCGCGCAGCGCCGCGCCGTCAGCGACGATCAGCTCATCCAGCTCGGTTCCGGTCACCACCACAGGTTAGTGCCGCAACCCGGTGCCGCGACCGGCCGGCTCCGGCTGTTCCGGGACCGGGTAGTACGCCCGCCAGGTCGGTCCGGTCCGTGCGTGGGTCGACGGCCTCACGGGCGGAGCACCCGTCCTTCTGGCCGGCTGTCAGGTGCTGACCTGGATCTCCACCCGGTGCCTGATGTAGTTGTCCGGGTGCGCCCGGGCGAGGGCCGTCGCGGTCTCCACCAGGTGGTGCAGCTCCGGTGGGTAGGCCGATGTGCGCAGCGGGAGGCCGGGGAGGATGCAGCGTCGTACGTCGAGGTCCTCGTTGGTGACGAACTCCCGCAGGGCGGCCTGGTTCCATTCGCGTACCAGGACGGTGCGGTCGGTGGCCCCGTCCAGTTCCAGGGCGCCGGGGTGCTCCGCCGAGGCCCCGTCGGGTTCGAGGTGGAACGCGGTCCAGTACCAGGCCCGGGCTGCCCCGGCGCGCTGGGCGTCGGTCCCGCCGACCAGGCGCTCGAGCAGGCCGGCGCGCACCCGCCGGTAGCCGTAGGCGTTCAGGGCGGGCTCGACGAACCACCGGTTGAAGCTCGGGTTCGGGTCCTGCACGGCAGCCTCCAGCAGGACCTCGAAGGACGCCTCGGAGAGCACCAGCCCACGCTCCTCGGCCGTGCGCAGTGCCCGTCGGACGGCGTGGACCCAGCTCCGGGTGTCGCCGTCGGCCGGCTCGGGCACCGGCTCCAGCCCGGGGATCCGGGACACCTCGGCCAGGCACCGGTGGAACGTCGAGGTGTCGTCGCCGAACCGCTCCGGCAGCGCCGCGAAGGTCTGCGCGACGCCGGACGCGCCCTTGTCGGCCTGATCGTCCCGCTCCGAGGTCACGTCGTCCTCCCCGTCCCCGTGGCCGACCCATTGGCCGGCGACGGGGAGCCTATCCGATGCACGGTTCCGCCGGGGCTTCGGCGGAGGAGTACGGCACGTTCGGAGGGTCTGTCGCAATCAGTGCGATCAGGGGCCTGATTTGCCCGGTAGGCGTGGGCGAGGCCTCGTTGGCTGATCAGCTAGCGTGGACCGTCATTGGAGGCGGTCGGGGGCATCGTGGGTGCAGGCGAGATGTACGGAACACACGCAGAACCTCTCGCGAGAGTATTGGAGGCGGTTGGCGACTCGGCGATGTTGCTCTCGTACGAGGAGGACAGGGCGTTCGCTGCGCTGAGCTTGGGCCGCTTCCCGTCCGTGGGGTCGAGTCGGCTGGACTGGGACGGGGCGGAGGTGATCGAGCGGTGCGAGGCATTCGACAGCGGGCAGCTGAACAGGATGGTGCGTGCGTACGCCGGGGCCGGCGAACTCGCGGTGGTGTTCTGGTCCAATCTGGCGGTGCCAGCGGTCGCAATGGAGGCCGCGCTGGTGGCGGAGCATGCGGACGAGGTGTTGGAGGTCTCGCCCGAGTGCTGGATCTATCTCACCGACAGCAAGCTGCTGGTCGAGTTCCAGGACGGCAAGGGCCTGACGGTGGGCCAGGTGCCGAACTGACGCCACTGAACGTCGGGGTGGTCGGGTCATGAGAAGTATCCGCTTGCGGAGGAGATCGAGGCGCGCGCGGGTCAAGGGGAAAGCGGGGCCCGGTCCTGAGGGGCGGCGGTCTCGGGGAAGGCGCGGCCCAGCAGGGTGTGCAGGGTGTCGCGCTCGTCGGGTGCGAGGTGTTCGAGCGCGGTGAGGCCGGACATCAGCTCGGCCCGGATGCCGAGGACGGTGCGCTCGCCCTGTTCGGTCAGCACGATGTTCTTGATCCGGCGGTCGGCCGGGTCGGTCTCCCGGCGGACGAGGTGTTGGGCCGCGAGCCGGTCGACGATGCCGGTGACGTTGGAGGCGTCGCAGGCCAGCAGGTCGGCGAGGGCGCGCATGGGCCGGGGGCGGACCAGCAGGCTGAGCGTCTTGCCCTGCATCAGGGTGAGCCCGTGCTCGGCGGCCACCGCCGCGAAGTGCCGGTAGTAGGACGCTGCCACCCGCGCGAGCCGGTCCATCAGCTCTTCGGGGGAGGGCGCTGGTGCGGGCCGGGGCGTCTGGGGCATGGGTTCAGCATAGGGAGATCGGTTGACATCCTCAACCATTGAGGTCTACCGTCAAAATTGCTTGAAGACATCAACCATCCAGGTCTTCAAGCCCCTGGAAGGACCGCGTGACCCTCATGACGCACACCCCGCCCCCCGCTGCGGCAGACGTTCCCGCCCTGGTCGCCCACCTGCGCGCCACCTTCGACAGTGGCCGCACCAAGCCCCTCGCCCGGCGCCTGGACCGGCTCGCCGCCCTGCGTTCGATGCTCACCGAGCAGGCCGAGGTGTTCCAGCGGGCGCTGGCCGCCGACCTCGGCAAGAGCGCGGCACAGGCGTACCGCACGGAGATCGGGTTCACGCTGAACGAGCTCGACCACACCGTCGCGCACCTGGAGGAGTGGCTCCGGCCGAAGCCCGCCGAGGTCCCCGGGTTCTTCCGGCCCGCCTCGGCCCGCGTGGTCCGCGATCCGCTCGGCGTGGTCCTGGTCGTCGCACCCTGGAACTACCCGCTGCAGCTCGCGCTGGTCCCGCTGCTGGGAGCCCTGGCGGCCGGCAACACGGTGGTCGTCAAGCCCAGCGAGCTCGCCCCCGCCACGTCCGCCGCGATGGCCCGGTTGCTGCCGCGCTACCTCGGCCCGGACACGGTGGCCGTGGTCGAGGGCGCCGTCCCCGAGACCACCGCCCTGCTGGAGCAGCGGTTCGACCACATCTTCTACACCGGCAACGGCGCGGTCGGCCGGATCGTGATGGCCGCGGCCGCCCGCCACCTTACCCCGGTCACCCTGGAACTCGGCGGCAAGAGCCCGGTCGTGGTCGAGCCCGGCGCCGACCTGGCGGTCACGGCGAACCGGATCGCCCAGGGCAAGTTCCTCAACGCCGGCCAGACCTGTGTGGCCCCCGACTACGTCCTCGCCATCGGCGAGAGCGCCACCGCACTGGAGCGGCACCTCGCCGACGCCGTGCGCGAGCTGCTCGGCGACGACCCGGCCGCCGCGCCCGAGTACGGGCGGATCGTCAACGACCGCCACTTCGACCGGCTGACCGCGCTGCTGGACGACGGGAGGGTCGTCACCGGCGGCGGTCACGACCGCGGTGAGCGCTACCTCGCCCCGACCGTCCTCGCGGACGTCTCCCCGGACGCGCCGGTGATGCGCGCTGAGATCTTCGGACCGATCCTGCCGATCGTCGCCGTGCCCGACCTCGACGCGGCGATCGCCTTCATCAACGAGCGTGACAAGCCGCTCGCCCTCTACGCCTTCACCGAGTCCGAGCGGACCAAGCGCCGGCTCACCGAGGAGACCTCCTCCGGCGCGCTCTCCTTCGGCCTGCCGGTCTCCCACCTCGCCATGCCCGACCTGCCCTTCGGCGGCGTGGGGGAGAGCGGCATGGGCCGCTACCACGGCGAGTACTCCATCGACACGTTCAGCCACGCCAAGGCCGTCGTCGACAAGCCACTCACCTGAGCCGAGCGGCGCCGCCGTCCGAGCCGACCGACACCCCGGAGAACGAACCCGTGACCACCCCCATCGACCGTGCCACCCCCATCGACCACGCCGCCGCGGTCGCCGCCGAGACCGCGCGCTTCGTCGCCACCGTCCGCGCCGCCGACCCGGCCGCCCCGGTGCCCACCTGCCCCGGTTGGACGCTGTCCGACCTGGTGCGCCACACCGGCAGCGTGCAGCGCTGGTTCACTGTCCTGCTGCGGCAGAGACTCCAGGAGCCGCCGCGCAGCAGGGACGTCGAGCTGCACCTGCCGCCGACGTCGGACGGCTACCCCGCCTGGCTGGCCGAGGCCGCGGCGCGGGCCGGAGCGGAATTCGCCTCGGTCGATCCCGACGCGCCGATGTGGGCCTGGGGCGCCGATCAGCACGCCCGCTTCTGGGTGCGCCGGATGCTGTTCGAGACCTTGGTGCACCGCGTCGACGCCGAGCTCGCCCTGGGCCTGGACCCCGACATCGACCCGGTGCTGGCCGCCGACGGCGTCTCGGAGTTCCTGACCAACCTGCCTTTCGCCGCCGGGTTCGCCCCCGCAACGGCCGCCCTCCGGGGCGCGGACCGGACCATCCGGTTCACCCGCACCGACGGCGACGGGGACTGGCTGGTCCGGCTGCGTCCAGACGGTTTCGGGCTCGACGGCTTCGGGCTCGACCGGCAGGCCGCAGCGGGCGCCGACGCGTCGGTCCGGGGCACCGCCGCGGACCTGCTGCTCCTCCTCTACGGCCGACTGGACCGGTCCGCCGACCGGTTCGAGGTGCGGGGGGACGACGAGCTGCTCGCGCACTGGACCGCCAACTCCGCCTTCTGAGCCGTCGGCCGGCCCGCCGGTGCTCCCGGCCGGCCCCACCCGTTCGACGCCATCGGCCACCGCCCGGACGCCACCGCCCGCCACGACGGTCCAGGTAAGGCCGGTCCGCAGCAGGCGGACGCCCGTGGTTGCACCTGCCCGTTGCGCCGTACCCCCGGCGCGGCCGCCATGGCTGTGGCGCCGAGGCATTCGCCCAGGTGGGCGGCGGTGCGGCCGACCGGCCGGCTCGCCCTATGCTGGCGCCATGACAGAGCTTCCCGGCTTCGCCGTCCTGCTGGCCCGCCTGCTGCACCACCAGGGTCAGGAGCCCGCCGAGTTCGCCCACCGGGCGGGGGCCGCCGAGGCCGAGGTGGTCGCGCTGCTGGACGGTGCCGCGCCGGACCAGGCGCTGCTGCGCCGCCTCGCCCCCGCGCTCGACCTGGACACCGCCGACCTGTTCGAGATCGCGGCCGTCCCGCTGCCGGAGGACCTCGCGCCGGCCGGCGGGATGGCCACCACCTCCATCGTCAGCGTGGTGCGGTTCGGCAAGGCGCTGCCGGCCGATCGGCGGGCCGAACTCCGCACGTTCGTCGCAGGTCTGCCGCCCGCCCGGGCGACCGGGCGGATCGAGGGCCTGCCCGCCTCGGCCCCAGCCCCCGACCCGCGGTCCGTCGGGAACCTGCTGGTGCGGATGGTCGCCACCCGCAACCTCGGCTGGACCGGGACGGCGAAGGTGTTCCACCTGCTCACCGGCCGCTACTGGATGTCCACCGCCTACGGGCGGATCGCCTCCGGGGAGGACCGGCCGACCCCGGATCTGCTCGTCGACTTCGCCACCGTGCTCGGCCTGCCCGCGTCCGTGCCGGCGGTGCTCCTCGGCGTGCCGCTGCCGCCGGACGCACCCCGGCCGGACGCGTCCGTGACGGACGCCGCCCTGCTGCTGCGCGGCCTTCGCCGGCTGGGCGTCGAGCAGCTGCGCGAGGCCGAGGACCTGGCGCGGGCCCTGCAACCGGGTTGATCCGCCGGGCCCCGCCGGTTCCGCACCCGGGGCGGCGGTCGGCGCGAGCGACGGTGCGAGGGCCGGGCCCGCGGGTGCGGGCGCGGTGGGCGCCAGCCGCGAGGTGGTCCAAGACGGCGCGCAGGCACGGTGCGAGGTCTGCCGGCCGTGTCGCGTCGTAGGTGTCGGGCGCGGGTGGCTGCGGCGGACCGGGTCGGGCGGGTTCAGGGCCGGCCGGCGGCTTCGAGGAGGCGGGGCGGGAGGTAGGGCGAGCGGACGCGGGTGACCCAGCCGCGGGTACGGCGGGCGTGGCAGGCGAGCGCGAGGACGTCGAGGCTGAGCGGTGCGCCCGGGTCGGTGCCGCGGTCGGCGACGCTGTGGTGGTCGCGGTGGGCTTCCAGGGCGTCGAGGAGGGCGAGGTCGAAGCCGGTCGCGTCGCCCCCGAGCAGCTGCGAGAGGAGGACGGCCGGGGCCGGGAGCCAGCCCTCCCGGATGCGCTCCGCCTCCTTCAGCGCCCGTTCGGCGGCCGGGAGCGGGTCGGCGCCGCGGAGGTGGTCGTGCAGGGCGGCGCGGTAGGAGGCGGACGGGGAGCGGTCCTCGGCGGCGATCGTGGGGCCGGCCAGGACCAGCGGTTCGAGGTCCTCGGGGGAGCCGGCGATCAGGGCGTAGGAGAGGGCGGTCTGCCAGAAGGCCGGGCCGAAGTCCCGGTCCCGGCGGGCGGGGAAGCGCAGGGCCCGGCCGTCGATCGTCGCCTCGGCCTCGGTGCCCGGCTCGGCGAGGGCGGTCCGGAACACGGCGGCCCCCAGCTGGGATCCGCGCCGCAGGGTGGCGATCACGGCGTCGGTGGCGTCGTCGCACTGCGAGGCGCGCGCCGCGAGGAGGTAGGTCTGGTAGCGCAGGGCGCCCGTGAGCTCCCGTGCGTCCAGCGCTTCGCCTTCCCCGGGCGTGACGGCCTCCTGGGTGCGCCGCTCGAACCGCGCCTCGCTCTCCGGGCTGTACGGGAGGGCCGGACCGGGCCGCTCGACGTGGACGGGCCCGGCGGCGAGCGCGGCCACGGCGTCGGGGCGGGGTTCGCGGCCGAAGGCGTGGACGCGCGGGCCGGCGGTCTCGAAACCGGTGACCAGGGCGTGCGGGAGGTAGTCGGTGTCGACCGCCGGAGCCCAGCCGTGGGTGCGGTACGCGAGGGCGGCGAGGGCTATCGGGACCAGCGGCAGGAGGCTCGCCGGGCCGGTGCCGTGCGGCCCGTCCTGGAGCAGGGCGAGCAGGGCGGCGTCGAAGGCCTCGCGGTCCCCTGCGCCGAGGGCGCGAAGGGCGCGCAGGCCGGGCTGCGGTTCGGCGACGGGGCCGGTGCCGTCGGCCGGGTCGACGTCGGCCGGGACGCCGTCGGCCTCGAAGACGTGGGCCAGGAGGCCGTCGACGAGTTCGAGGGTCGGCGTGGCCGGCCCGTCGGGCATCAGCTGCCGGGCCCAGCCGAAGGCCTCGCCGTGGACGGAGACCTGGTCGGCGACGATGGCGAGGCAGAAGGCGTCGAGCCAGTCCCGGGCGGTGACCCGGTGCCGGGGGTCGCGCTCCTGCCCGTGCTCGCGGTCGTAGCTCATACCGAAGTTCGGGTAGTCGAGGAAGACGTGGAAGCTGTCGACCGGGTAGTAGGCGGCGAAGGAGACGGCGCCGGCGGCCGCCGCGGCGGCGTCCTTGAGGACCGCCCTGGCCTCGGCGGAGTGCAGGTCGGGCCGGGTGGTGGAGAGGGCGCCGAGGTAGTCGAGCAAGGAGTCGGAGATCAGCTGCCACTCGGTGGTGGTCATCAGACCGGCACGGGAGTAGGAGTGGACCTGCCTCCCGATCCGGTTCACGAAGTCCTCGCGGGCCTTCGCCACCCGCGCCCCGTCCACCTGGTGACGTTCGATCCGCACAGTCCTGCTCCCTTGGTCATCGGCTGCCCCCAGCCTAGGCAGCGGGTCCGACACCGGGGCCTACGGGCGGCGGCCGGAGGGTGTCGGGGCGTCAGCGGGGTGCGGTTCACCGTCGCGCTCCCTCCCGGGCCGTGCGGCGCGGCGGCCCCGGTGCGGTGCACCACCGCCCTGCGGGCAACGCGTTCTCGGCATCGCCGGCGGACCGCCGCCGGGTCGGTTCAGGGCTCCCGGCCGCTTCCGCGGTCCGACCGGTCCCGGCTGTGCGAGCGGTGCCGCCGCAGGTACCGGACCAGCACGGCGAGGGCGACGACCGCGCCGATCGCGATCGCGGTGAACCGGCCGACCGTGCCCTCCACCCTGCTGTAGGCGGCTCCGGCGAAGTAGCCGAGCAGGGTGAAGCCGACGCCCCAGGCGACCCCGCCGAGGGCGTTGTAGAGCAGGAACCGGCGGTACGGCATCCGCGACATCCCGGCCAGCGAAGGCACCAGCGGGCGGAAGAAGGCGATGAACCGTCCGACGAGGACGGCGGCCGGCCCCCGCCGGCGGACCAGGTCCTGAGCCGTGCCGACCCGCTCGGCGTGGCGCCGCAACGGGCGGCTGCGCAGGATCGCCGGACCGAGGTGGCGGCCGATCTCGTAACCGGCGGAGTCGCCGAGGACCGCCGCGCAGACCACGACCACGACCATCCAGCCGAGGGAGACCCTGCCCTGGTGGGCGAGGAAGCCACCGAGTACCGCGGCGGTCTCGCCGGGGATGAAGAAACTGAAGAACAAGGCGTCCTCGGCGAGGACCATGCCACCGACGATCGCGTACACGACAGGACCGGACAAGCCGCGCAGCCAGTCGGTGATCGAGTGCATCGGCCCACACCCCATCGGCGATCGTGTCTCTTTCCACCCCCGCGCCGCAGGGCGAGGCGCGGGAGAGTCGCTGGGGAGGAAACACTACATTGGGGCGTTCTTCTGCCGCCGCACCGACCTCAACGCCTCCGGGCAGCAGCGGGATCGTCGCCCGCCGGCTCTCCACCGTGGAGATCGCCGGCCGGGTCCCGGTGATGGACCAGGGCCGGGTGGTCGAGGACGCACCCCCGCCGACCTCCCCGCCGGTGGAGGGCCGCTTCGCCGCCCTCCGCCGGACCTGGCGCGACAGTCTCGTGCAGCAGAGGCAAGCCACACCAGGGGCGCGCCTCTCAGCCGAGGGGATCCGCGAGGCCCCGGCCCTCGGCAAGCAGGGCGTCGACCGCGGTCAGGGCGGTGTCGAGGCGCTGCTCCCGGCTGCCGGTCAGCTCGATCCAGGGCACCGGCTGGGCGGCCAGCACCTCGCGGAAGCGCCCGTTCATCCAGGCCCGCAGGTGCTCGCCGTCGCGCAGGCCGTCGTCCTCGAACGCCACCCCGATCTCCGAGGTGAGCAGGTACAGGGCCCGCGCGGGCATCGCCGCGGCCAGCTCCCGCACCTCGGGGGTGACCGCGCCGACGTACCGCTCCTGCCAGACGGTGGTGGCGAGCGCGTCGGTGTCGCAGACCAGCACCGGCCCGCCGGAGCGGGCCGCCCGGTCCTCCGCCTCGGTCTGCCGCCGGGCCACCAGGGCGAAGTCCGGGTCTCCCCACTCCAGGTCGAAGACGGTCGGCCCGGGTCCGCCGGCCGGGGCGAGCGCGCGGGCCACGGCGAGCTTGGCCACCGTCAGTTCCCGCCCGTACTCGGGCACCCAGCCGGTCCGGCCGTGCGGCCCGCCACGGGCCCGCAGCGCCTCGGCGAGGTCGCGGGAGAGCGTGGTCGTTCCGGTGGACTCGGCGCCCAGCACCACGACCCGGCGGGTGAGCCAGGCCCGGACCGGCGGTTCCAGGTCGGCCCAGTGCGCGACCGGGTCGGCCCGCACCTTCGTCCCGGACACCGGGAAGGTGTCCCGGGCCCGGTCGAGCACCACCGGCGCCGCGTCGAACCGGCGGGCCAGTTCGACCCCGTACGGCTCGGAGCTGAACACCGCGTCCACCGGTCGCTCGCCGACCGCGTCCCGCATCAGGGCGACGTGTCCGGCCCAGATCTCCTCGCTGTTGTAGTCGACTTCCAGGTTGTCCACCGTGCCGACCACCCGCACCCGCGGCTCGGCGGCCCACGCCTCGCGGATCCACGCCACCCGCGCGGCCAGCGGTATCGACTCCACGTCGGCGGCCATCACCACCACGGTGACCCGCTCGCAGGCGTCCGCGGCGCTGCGGATCAGGAAGTGGTGGCCGGCGTGCGGCGGGTAGAACTTGCCGATCACCAGACCGTGCCGGAAGCCGGTCACACCGCCACCGCCGCTCGGCCGAGGTCGGTCCGCTCCCGCCGCCAGGCCCGCAGGCCGGCCAGGCACATCACGAGGAACAGCACGTACACCGCGCCGGTCAGGTACAGGTCCTTGGCGAGGTACAGCGGGACGTAGACCAGGTCGGCGGCGATCCAGAACCACCAGGTCTCGATCCGCTTGGTGTTCAGCAGCCACTGCGCGGCCAGCGAGAGCGCGGTGGTGAGCGCGTCCCAGAACGGCGCGCTGTCACCGGCGCGGGCCAGGACCAGGGTCAGAGCCGCGGTCACCGGGACCAGCAGAGCCGCCGTCAGCGCGACGGCGCGCGGCCCGGCGGAGCGGATCTCCCGCCGGCCGCGGCGCTCGCCGCCGTGCAGCCACTGCCACCAGCCGTGTGCGCCGAGCGCCAGGAAGACGATCTGCAGCGCGGCGTCGGCGTACAGCCGGGCGCCGGCGAAGAGCACCAGGAAGAACACGTTGTTGGCGATGCCCACCGGGAAGTTCCAGACACTGGCCCGGACGGTCAGGGCGACGCACGCCGCGCCGGTGGCGAAGCCCAGCAGTTCGGTCCAGTCGAGCGACATGCCGCCCCTCCTTGATTAACGTCAGGGTGACGATAAAGGAAATGCGGGAGCCTGCCAAGTGCCGGGACGGCGCCGCCGCGCCGCAGGACGGACATGGTGTTCCCCACCGTGGGGGACGGTGGGGTGGTCGTGGAGTTCGACGGATCCCACTGGCACCGGAACTCCTCCGAGCGGGATCCGCGCAAGGCCCTGGAGATCGAGCAGCTCCGACCCGGCCGGCCGGTGGTGCGGGTCCGTGAGGACCCACTGCGGCTCACCCGCGCCGGCGACGTCCGTGCCCCTGCCGGCCGATCCGTTCACCACGGCTCCTGCTCTCCTCCGGCCACGGCAGAAGTGCCATCGGGTCGGCCGACCGGCAGGCCGGGCCGCGCCCGGAGCTTGCCGTACCTCCGGCACCCCGGGCGACGGTGCCTGCCGAAGCCCACCAGGGCACGCTCCGGTGATTCGCCATCGGGGCCGCGCACAGACCCCATCGCGTGCGGATCCGGCCCGGAACCGGCGGGGTCAGTGCTGGTCGTCCAGCACGACCGCCGCCGCTGGCCCGCCGCGGCCCAGCGGACGGCGGGAGGACGGTACCTCGGGCACGTTGGCTGCATCGGCGGGCTCCAGGAAGGGCGCGCGCTCGACCGCGAGGAGGCGGGCGCCCCCGGACGGCGTGCGGGCGGCGTCGGTGGCCGGCTCGGAGAAGGGCTGCCACAGCGGGCGCCTGTCGGAGGAAGTCATGATCGCCAGTGTGGCAGGTCCACCGCCGCGCGACGACGGGGCCGCCGGGTACAAGGGCCGGCGACGGCTCGATGTCGAGCCCACAACCCACCCGGCCCGGGCTCCGCCGCCTCCAACCGCAGCAAGGGCGACCAGACCCCGGACCAGTGGCGGCCGCCGTCCCGGTCGGCCTGGTGCAACTACGCCAAGGCCTTGACGGACGTGAAGTCCTTCTACAAGCTCACCGTCACCCAACCGGAGAAGGCAGCGCTCGGCGAGATGCTCGACACCTGCCCGGCGGGATCGTGACCGCCCCGGAACCCCCCCGCCGGGCCCGCACCCATCGTCACCACCGGCATCACCACAGGCCCCGGCGGCGTCATGACCGTCGAGGTCGGCGTCATCACCGGCGACCTGACGCTGCGCACGGTCTGGGACGGCCGCCGGGCACTGCTCGGCGTCCAGTACGACGGCGCCGACGAGTGGTACACCGTCGAGGGGGCCCCGCTGCCGGCGCGGAGCGCGGCCGAGGCCGAATCGGCCCACCGGACGACGGCGGAGGCGGTGCGGCGCGGCGGCGGGGCAACCGCCGCCGGCGCGATCACTGAGCCCGGTCCGCCCCACGTGGCCGCCATCCGTGTACCGGCCCGCCCCTTCCTTGCGGCACCGGCTTGGCGTAGTCCGGGCTGCATCCGGGCGCTGCGGGCGGCACCGTGGAGGGGCGGCCGGCCGAACCCCCGAGCGGTCCGGCCGCCCCGGCCGGCGGTTCGGACGGGGGCGGGGAGGACAGCCGCCGGGGGAGGGGCGGCGCGAGCGCTGCTGATGGAGGGTTCGGGGTAGGGCGTCAGTCAGGGGGTGACCTGGGCGCCGGTGAGCCCCTGGCCCGCAGCGGCAGCCCGCCGCCAGGTGGGCAGTGGGGAGTCGAGGAGCGTGTCGGCGTCCTCGGCGGAGACCTCCTCCAGAACCTCGCGCAGCCGGACTTCGGCGCTCCGCCGTTCCGACGGGAGGAGCGTGAGCGCGGCCTCGACGGCGGGCAGCGTCGTGCGCACCTGGTCGCGGGTGAGGACGAAGTTGCCGAACCAGCCGGGCAGGGCGCGGAAGCGGTCGGGGCCGAGCGCGTGGGCGAGTCCGACGGCGGGGTAGCCCTTGCGGCACGCGGACTTCAGGAACGGTCCCGCGTTCGCGTGGGCTTCCCAGACGTCGAAGAGCAGGTCGAGGTGATCGTCCAGCAGGTCGGGGGAGGCCAGGTCGTGCAACAGCGGCATGTCGAGGCCGTCCGGGCCCCCGCCCGCCCAGCGCTCCATCGCCCGGCGTGCGGGACCCGAGGTGCGCCGGTGCTCGATCGGCGGGGCGAGCACGGGGGCCACCTCCTCGACCACGCTCGCGGGTACCGGCATCACGACCCAGAATCCCGTGAAACTCATGCCGTAAAGGTACGGACCGCCGCCGACACTGACCGGGCTACCAGTTCGGGGATGCCTTCTCGCAGACCATCTCGCCGTATCCAGATCGCCCAACGCGTCTTGGCGGGTTCTTCGGCAGATCACGCCCTGGGGTTGCAACTGGGCGGGGGGAGCAACAGACCCCATTAGATGCGGGGCTTGGCCTTGACGAGCCGTACTGGCGCGCCGTCCCTCAGGAGGTTGTCGATCAGGTCGTCGGTGACCTTCTCCTGCTCGCCCAGTGGCAGGTCCAAGGTGACGGGGAATCTCGCAGGTGGCAGGCCGCCTATTCGAGCAGGGCATCCATGTGACAGTCGTCGGTGTGCAGCGGCCAGAAGTGGTGCTCGGTGGCCCACGCGAGCAGTCCGACGCCGCTCCGGGTGCCTGACCCGCGCGATCCGCGTGGTCGGAGCCCCGCCCTGTCCGTGCCGGGCCTTTCGTCGTAGCAGGTGGCCAGGCCCCGCCACGCACGGATTCCGGGGGGTGCCCCTATGTGTTTGGTCAAGGTCCGAGGCCAGTAGGTTCGTGCGGGCAAGGGCGGGCCGAGCCGTAGGGGTGTGCATGAGTGATAGCCAGGTCATGATCCAGCTCACGAGTGACGAGGCACTGGTGCTGTCGCACTGGCTGGAGAAGCTCCAGATGAGGTTCCCCCGACGTGCGGAAGGTTGCCGGAGATGGCCTGATGGGCCATGAGAAGGGAGCCTCTGCCATGGCTGCACCGATGAAGTACCCGCCCGAGTTGCGGCAGCGAGCTGTTGCCGCATACCGCGCCGCCGACCCGAAGCCCGTGATCCGGCAGATGGCTCGCGACCTGGGCGTGCACCACGAGGCCCTGCGCAACTGGATCCGCCAGGACGAGGCGGACCGGGGCGAGCGCGACGACCGGCTGACCACCGTCGAGAAGGAGGAACTGGCCACTCTGCGCAAGGAGAACGCCGAGCTCCGCCGGTCCTGCGAGATCCTCAAGGCCGCCTCGGCTTTTTTCGCCCAGGAGCTCGACCCGACCCGGCGACGGTACTGAAGCTCATCGACGAGCACCAGGACCGCTTCGGGGCCGAGCCCGTCCTCCGGGAACTGCACATCCCCGCCTCCACCTACTACCGCTGGCGCCGCGACGTGGCGGAGCCGTGCGAGCGCAGACGCCACGACGCCGAGCTGACCGATCACATCCGCCGCATCCACGCCGACTCCGACGAGACCTACGGCTCCCCGCGCGTCCACGCCGTCCTGCGGCGCGAGGGCACCCGGGTCGGCCGCAAGCGGGTCGAACGCCTGATGCGCCAGGCCGGCATCCAGGGTGTCAGCCCGCGCCGGCCCCGTTCCTTCACCCGCCGCGACCCGGCCGCCGAGTCCGCCCCGGACCTGGTCCAGCGCGACTTCACCGCCGACGCGCCGAACCGGTTGTGGGTGGCCGACATCTCGCTGATCCCGACCGGTGAGGGACCATGGTGGCTGGCCTCGATCCGCGACGCCTTCTCCCGCCGGATCGTGGGCTGGCACACCTCGGAGCGCGCGGATGCCGACCTGGTCCTCACCGCCCTGGAGTATGCGCTGCACGGCCGGCCCGTCGAGCCCGGGAGGCTGATCCATCACAGCGACCACGGGTGTCAGTACACGTCCATCAAGCTCACAACTCGCCTGCTGAAGGCGGGAATCGAGCCGAGCATGGGAAGCGTGGGCGATTCGTTCGACAACGCCCTCGCGGAGAACTTCTGGAGCGTCCTGAAGACCGAGTGCGTCCGCCGCACGACCTTCGCGACCCGCACCGACGCCGACCTCGCCCTGTTCGCCTACATCGACGGCTGGTACAACACCCGCCGCATCCAGAAGCGCCTGGGCTGGCTCAGCCCGGACGAGTACGAGACGAAGTACTACGCCGACCAGGCGACGGCCGAACCAGTGGCCGTCGAACCACCCACATCCGTCCTGACCAGGTAATCAGCACCTCTCGCGCAACGGGGGAAGCTCAAGATGACGGACCTCAGCCGGGTTGTCGACGATCCGGCGGTCTGGGCTCCGATCCATCGGATCGCCGGAACGCTCGACAAGTCACTTCCTGAGCTGTTCGCGCCTGACTATGACGAGCGGCTTGAGGCGGCTCGTCAGCGGCTTCGGCCGGAGGATTGATCGAGCGGTCTGGACTCCTCACCTGGCCGCAGCCGGTTTGGGCTCGTAGAAGGTTCCGTCGCGGAGCATCGCGAACAGGACGTCGGCCCGGCGTCTGGCGAGGCAGAGCAGGGCCTGGGTGTGGTGCTTCCCTTGGGAGATCTTCTTGTTGTAGTAGGCCCGCGATGGCGGGTCGCCGAGTGCGGCGAACGCGGAGAGGAAGAAGGCCCGTTTGAGCTGCTTGTTTCCTCTCCTGGAGGGCTGTTCGCCGCGGATCGAGGAGCCCGAGCTCCGGGTTGCCGGGGCGAGGCCGGCGTAGGCGGCGAGGTGGCCGGCGGTCGGGAAGGTGCTGCCGTCGCCGACCTCGATCAGGATGCGGGCTCCGGTCCTGACGCCGACTCCCGGCATCGAGGTCAGGACTTTCGAAAGAGGGTGGGCCTCCAGGAGTTCCTCGATCCGCCCGGCCGGCAGCTTGCGCTGGTCGAGGACGGCGGCCGGCGATCCGGCCAGGCTCGGGACGATCAGCGCGGCCGCCTCGGTTCCCGGAACGACAACGGTTTGCTCGTCCAGCGCGGCGGGGATCTCCTGGACCAGCCGCTCGGCCATCCTCGGCGCCTTCGGCCGCAGCAGTGTGACCAGGCGCCGCCTGCCCGCCTTGCGTATCTGGGCCGGGGAGCCGAACCGCTCCAGCAGGGTCAGGACGGATGGGTGCTGCAACCGGGGCCCCAGGACCCGTTCCAGGGACGGGTGGATCTGGGTCAGCAGGCCGTGGAGCCGGTTCGCGACCCTGGTCGCCTCGCCGGCCAGGTCGTCGTCGAAGCCGACGATCATCTCCGGCTCGGCGATCGTCTCGTCCTCGCCGTCGATGGCCCGCAGCGTGTGCGGCATCGCCCGGGCCGCGTCCGCGATGATGAACGCGTCCTTCGCGTCCGTCTTCGCCTCACCGGGGTAGAGGTCGGCGATCCGTCGCATCGTCAGCCCCGGCAGATAGGCGACCGGGCAGCCCATGGCCCGCGCGACCGCGAGCGGCAGGGCCCCGATCGAGGCCGGCTGGTCGACCACGACCAGCACCGTCCCGTGCTTGGCCTGCAGCTTGGCGAACAGCTCGCGGAGCTTGGGTTCGGTGTTGGGCAGGCGCTTGTCGAACGCCTTCTTCCCGGCCGGGGCGACAGCGGTGGCGTGGTGTTCGCCCTTGCCGACGTCCAGGCCGAGGAAGACGTCGATGTCGCCGGTGTCGATCACGTGCAGGCCCCTTCAACACACTTTCGTCCGGCCTTGCCTGGGCACCGAGCTGCCACAACCACGTTACGGAGAGCTCTTCCGGCCTTGGGTGAAGCCGGTGCTCAAGCCCCTCATCAGCGGTCCGTCGATGCCTCCGGGCCCGGTGACACCACCCCCCCGGATCATGAACAACAAGGGGGGAAGTCATGCCGGACCCGAAGGCCGGTAGCCCCATTGCGGAGCCCTGAAGAAGGTAACGGGGGGGCTGCAGATCCCCGCGGCCTTCCTCGCTCATGAGGACGAAGTCGGCGTGCGCCGGCCGCCGTTTGCCGACCGGGGCACGGTGACAAGGGATTGCTGCGCGCCGAGGTCCTCCAGGGTCCGAAGGGCGCCCTGGAGCTGACGCAGGCGGGCGCTCTGCAGGTCGCGCCCCTGCTTTGTCGCGGGCAGGTAGCCGTCTCCGCCGCTGGCGTCGTAGGGGCCGTCGTTAGCGACCATGTCGGCCCAGGAGGGCCGGCCGGTGGTGGAGCGGGCGGGACCCGGTCTTCGGCCCCGCTGTTCGGATGGAGCAGTCAGACATGCGCTCCGTATGCGAAGCAATATGGTTGGGGAGGGTCGTTCAGAACACCCGATGGAGAGGTCATGACTGTCTATATCACGGAGATCGACAACGACACTCAGCGCAACGTGGTGCTTGTCGATCGCAATGGCGGGACTTGTGTTCTCGCGAAGCCCGATGAGGTCGGAACAACGAAGATGGTGGTCCCCATCAGCAAGACCGGCTCGGAGTGGTTGAGCCTGCTGACGAGCAAGGGAACCTACCGCATCTGGGACGATGCGGATTACCGTCTACTGGGCCGATGGGAGGCCGGATCGAAGAACGAGACGCTCCGGGAAAAGCTCAACGGGCAGGAGAGGTACTCGATCCTCGCCCGGGCGGACGGGGTCGTCGAGGCGAAGTTGATCAAGCTTGCTCCCGCATAGGCCCGACCAACCGGAAACGGCCCGCCGGCCGAGCCGGCGGGCCGTTTCCGGTTGGTCGGGCCGGTTGACTCGAAATCGAACCGAAAGCAATCGGAGAGTGGACGAGTGTGGTTCCGGGCGCCATCACCCAAGCGTACGGAATACCTCCCGGGCGACTCCTCGGCGGTCTCCACCGGGCCCTCGCCGTCGGGCGGGGAAAGGGCGGCGGACCAGATCGCCGTGAACCGGCGCGGAGCGAGCCCGGCGGCGGCAGCCGCGAACTCGACCTCGTCCCCGATCCCTGCGGCCCGGCAGCGCTCGCGGTCGTCCGTCCAGGACTTCGGCAGGTAGAGCGCCCGGTCGATCAGGGGCCGGCCGAGGGGTCCGAGGTGATCCTCCCGGCCTACCACCGTCGCCCACCGCGCGGCGGACGGGGGAGCCTGGCCGCCACCGGCTGAACGCTTGGCATCCGCTGACCGCGAAGTGCGGGTCGGAAGCCCACAGAAGTTATCGCCAGACATAACTTGCCGGGCCACTGCTCACCGACCTTCGGCCGCGCCCGCTGGCTCCACCCGCCGCGCCCGGACGGCGAAGAGGCGCGGCCGTACGCCGCCGACCCTGGGAACGACGGATCCGGCCGCGCGCCCGGGCAGCCCGCCGCGCCGCTTCGTCCCGGCCGCGACCGCTGCGCCGTGCCGACCGGTCGGCGTACCCTGCTCGGGGTGGACGGTGTGTCAGGGCGTCTCGGTGAGGCGGGCGGCAACGGTGAGGAGGAGCAGCTCGCCGGTTGCGGCGGCGGCCCTGAAGTCGAGGACGCCGGTGAACGGTCCGGTGACCAGGAGCAGGGTGCGGTGCGTACGGATCGCGCGTTGCCACTGGCGGCCGGCGGCGACGGGACCCTTGTACCAGGGCTGCCCGCCGGGCCGGCGCACGGTCAGGTGCTGCCCGTCGAGGACGGCCGTCCATCCGGGCGTGGGGTCGTACCCGGGCGGGTGCGCCGTCCAGCCCTCCCCGGCCGGAACCGCAGGCCCGGCCATGGCGGGCACGACCAGGACGGGGCGCCGGTCGGGCAGCAGCTCCGGCCACGGCGAGCCGCACAGACCCGTACCGGTCAACTCCACGCACGACCCCTTCCCCCGGCCCCGGGCTGCCTCCACGGACCCGGCAGGCCCCATCATCGGCCACGACCCGGGCCGGCGGAGGCGAAATCCGCCGGCGAACCGACCGGCAGCCGCAAGCCGGCCCGCACGGCCCGCCTCCGAACCCCCGGGCGGCCGCTGTTTCCGGTCGCGCCGGTTCGGACATTGTTTCGAATGGAAGCGGCTGGAAGAATCTCGGCCTGTCGGCAGACGGTCGATCGGGCGAGGGCGCCGGGTTGTTCGGCGACGGGTGACGAGGGAAGGCGAGGATTCATGCACCGGATGATCGGTCGCTTGTGCGGCATCCTCGGGGTTTCGGAGGCTCAAGGTGATGTCGTCGACTGGGAGGAACTTGCTCGGAGCACGGGCCTGCGGGTTCCGGCGGACTATCGGGACTTCGTCGCGGTGTTCGGCGGCGGCGAGCTGAACGAGTACCTCGCGGTCCGCATCCCGCCGACGGAAGGCCGCCCCGAGAGCGGACTGCTGGACGGACTCGGGTTCGATCCGCGGGAGGAACCGCAGCCGGACGGCGGAGCCGGCGCCGTGGAGCTGTCCGAGGAGGGCAGGCTTCTTCCCTTCGCGACGACCATCAACGGTGACGTGGCGTTCTGGATCTGCGACTCGCTCGATCCCGAGAGCTGGGACGTCGTCGTCTTCAGGCGCCAGGTGCCGTACGGAACCGCCCCGTGGCGCCGGTACGGGATGGGTTTCGGCGAGTTTCTCGCCGGTGCTCTGGACGGGGCGCTGCCCAATCCCTTCAGCGACGACTCCTGGAACCTTCCCCCGCACGAGTACCGGAACCGGCGGCAGGACTGACGGCCTCGGCTTGACTCCGAAGCCTCTGCAGATCGTCAAGCTGCATGAGAGGGCCCGGTCGCGTCGCCGAAGGCGCTGGTCAGGTAGCGGTAGACCCAATCCTTGAGCAAGTGGTTCCGGTTGGCCTCGGCAGAGCCTGCCCGGACGGTTGTTGCGACGGGCTTCGCGGCGGTCACGTGGGCACCGGGCTGACCCCTGGGTCTGCTCCCGGACCCGTGAGCGCACCTGGGACCGGGTGGGACAGGCACGGACCGGAAGACGTGGTCGTTCCGGTCACTCCGATGCCTGGATCCTCACGGTCGTCTCGCGTTCGGCGAGGAAGGCGTCGAGAAGCTCGAACAGGACCTTGATCGCCCGCTGCTCGTCCTCGGGCGGCAGGTCCCAGATGTTCTCCCAGCCATGGGGCAGAGCGATGTGCAGGACCTGACCCGGCCAGCCGTGGTTGCAGTCTCGGCCTCGGCGGGTGACCGGCCACTCGTGAAGGCCGGTGAGCAGGCTCGGGCCGCCATGGCGGTCGGCGTGCGCTTCGTAGCCGGCGAGGAAGGCGGTCGCCATGTGGAACGAGGTCCTGCCGACGAACATGCCCGAACGCCGGCCGATGAAGGTGAAGTACTCGCGCTCGCTCATCTCCGAGGGTTGCTTCATGCGCGAGAGCCTATTGATCATCGCGTTCCACCGGCAGGGCCGGACGGCAGTCCGGTGCTGAGGAAGAGCGGACCAGGAGGCGGTCCTCCACCTCACCGAAGGCGTCGGCGATCCGACGCGTCGGATCGCCGATGAGCAGGACCGGCACGGCAGCGGGTCGGCTCACAGGTCGAAGCTGCGGCGGGACAGCACGACTGCGGACAGGCAGAGGGACCCGGCCACCACCATGGCCTCGCCGACGGCGGCGGGCCCGGTGCCGGGCAGGTCCGGCCGGGGTCCGAACCGCGCCGGGACCTGGCCCTTCGGGTCGTAGGTGACGGTGACCCCGCTGTTCACGGCAGGACGATCGGAGCCGGAGTCGGTGTCGTCGACGGACAGCGTCGACCCGTCGGCCAGCCGAACGTCACTGAGGCGGGCAGGCGGCACGTCCACCGTGCCACCACCGCCCCCGAACTGACGGTGGGCGTAGACGACACCGGTGGCCACGACACCGCGCTCGTGCAGGACCCGCCGGTCCACCTCGCTCACACCGGCGATCAGCCCCGCGGCCGCACCCGCCAGCACCAGCAGCGTGGCCACGACGAGCACGGCTCCGCCCACCCGGCCGGCTCCGCAGGCCGCGGACAGGATCAGCAGCACGATCAGCAGGAGGACGCCTGCGGCCAGCCCCGCCACGTTGGCCAGCCCCACAGCGCTGTGCTCGTACAGCAGGGTGATCCCCTTCACCGCCCCTGTCAGCGCGGCGGTCAGCACGAACGGGAGGACGGCACCCACCGCACGCCGCACCGGCACGCGGCGAACGGCAGGGACCGGCTCGGCTTCCATCCATCCATACTGACGGTGCGTCAGAAATCTGACAAGAAGCCGGGGAACGACGCCCTCGTCGCCGCGAGCCGGTCGGTGCCGACGACCGGATCACCGCACTCACCCCGACCGGAGAAGGGTGGACCGGGCAACAACTGCTGCAGGTCCAGCACTGACAGTGATGATGTACGTGGTGACGCTGCTGGCGGGTCCGACCCGATCACTGACTGACGTTTCGACTGTCCTGTTGGGGATTTGTCGGCCCGTCGGCGGCGTCACCACGCACGCGGCCGGACGGGCGCTTGTGACTTCACAGGAGCCTGGCCAGAGGCCCCGTCACTGTCTTGTCCACCCGCCCGACCGGCGCGTGCCGCCCTCGGCTCGGACAGGCGGCAAGGACGGACATGACCAGCATGACGCACGACGGCCCGGAGATCACCGGTGGAGTCGACACCCACGGATCGACCCATCATGCGGCGGTGATCGGCCGGCCGGGCCGGCACCTCGCCGATCGCGAGTTCCCGGCCACCGTCCAGGGCTATCGGGACCTGCTGGACTGGATGCGTTCGCACGGTGAACCGGCAGCGGTCGGTGTGGAGGGCACCGGTGCCTACGGCGCCGAACTCGCCCGGGTACTGACCGCCGCCGGGGTCACCGTCGTCGATGTGGACCGGCCTGACCGCAGGACCCGGCGGACGAGGGGCAAGTCCGACCCGATCGACGCCTACGCCGCCGTAACGGCGGTGGCCTCCGGACGGGCCACCGGCGTCCCGAAGAGCCGCGACGGCACGGTCGAGGCCGTGCGGGTGCTGCGGGTCACCCGCCGCAGTGCGGTCAAGGCCCGCACCCAGGCGATGAACCGGATCCGCAGCATGCTCGTGTCCGCTCCCGCGGTCCTGCGCGAGCAGCTTGCGGGGCTGGAACGGGCCGCCCCGATACGCACACTCGCCAGGCTGCGGCCCGGTGCGGACCTGTCGACGCCACTGGCCGCGACCAAAGCGGCCCTGCGGCGCCCGGCCCGCCGCCACCAAGCGCTCGACGACGAGACCACCGAGCTCGACACCCAGATCGGACCACTGGTCCGCCAGGCCGCGCCGGAGTTGCTCGCGCTCTTCGGCGTCGGCCCCGAGACAGCCGGCCGGCTCCTCGCATCGGCCGGGGACAACCCCGAACGAATGCGCTCCGAGAGCGCGTTCGCGCACCTTGCCGCAGTCGCGCCGATCCCCGCGTCCTCCGGCCGCACCCGTCGTCACCGCCTCGACCGAGGTGGTGACCGGGCCGCGAACAACGCCCTGCACACCATCGTGCTGGTCCGGATTCGCTACGACGAGCGCACCCGGGCCTACGTCGCCCGGCGCACAAAGGAGGGACTGTCAAAGAAGGACATCACCCGCTGCCTCAAGCGCTTCGTCGCCCGCGAGATCTACCGCGCGCTGACTGCCGCACCAGCCGAACAAATCGCTCAAACCGACCTCGCTCCTGCGGCTTGACGTCTATAGGAGTCAGCCGTTCACCTGCGGGTGGCGCCTCGCGGGCGTGAAAATCGGTGCGGGGGCTGTCCGCTGACGCCGCATGATGTTTGGGCTTCGAGCCCGCATAGGAGTCTGGTGAGGGAGCCGACCGAGGGACCACGCACTGTCGCCTTGAGCACGCCGTTCAGCTTCTCCGCCTCCCTCTGGCTCCCCGGACGGCCCCTGTCCCAATTGCGTACGAGGGAGGACGACTGTGGAGGAAACGAGGGAAGACCAGGCCGACGGGGCGGTGGCCCGCGTTGCGGCGATCGACATCGCGAAAGCTTCCGGGGTGGTGTGCATGCGACTGCCGCACGAGGAGCGCGAGGGCCGGCGGGTGCAGCAGGTCTGGACGGTGGCCTCCACCACCAACGCCGTGCTGGAGCTGGGCGACCGACTGCTCTGCCAGGGTGTGCAGAGGGTGGTGATGGAGGCGACCGGCAGCTACTGGAAGCCGTTCTTCTACCTGTTGGAGGCGCGGGGCCTGGAGTGCTGGCTGGTCAATGCCCGCGAGGTGAAGAACGTTCCGGGCCGCCCGAAGACCGACAGACTGGACTCGGTGTGGCTGGCCAAGCTCGCCGAGCGCGGCATGGTCCGCGCCTCGTTCGTGCCGCCGAAACCGGTGCGGCAACTGCGGGACCTCACCCGCACCCGAACGGCGTTCACCCAGGACCGCACCCGGCACAAGCACCGCGTCGAGAAGCTCCTCGAAGACGCCCAGATCAAGCTCTCCACCGTGGTCTCCGACCTCTTCGGAGTCTCCGGACGGGCGATGCTGGATGCCCTGGTCGCGGGCG
The DNA here is from genome assembly GCF_036010405.1 of Kitasatospora purpeofusca. Lineage (NCBI taxonomy): Bacteria > Bacillati > Actinomycetota > Actinomycetes > Kitasatosporales > Streptomycetaceae > Kitasatospora > Kitasatospora purpeofusca. The sequence continues at coordinate 9,678,557 of NZ_CP108561.1, forward strand.
AGCGTCGTCCTCGGGCACTGGCGGACCTGGCCAGAGGCAGCCTGGTCAAGAAACGCGAGGCCCTCATCGAGGCGCTGACCGGCCAGTTCGAGGAGCACCATGGCCACCTGCTGCGGATCCTGCTGAACACGGTCGACCACTTCACCGAGCAGATCACCGAACTCGACCGGCGCATCACCGCGCTCGTCGATGAGATGACCGGCCCGCCCGGTGGGGACGAGGGCGACGGCAGGACGCCTGCCGCAGTCGGACGAGCGGGCCGTGAGCTGATCAAGTGCCTGGACGCCATCCCCGGTGTCGGACCGGCCACCGCACAGATCATCCTCGCCGAGATCGGCCTGGACATGAGCCGCTTCCCCAGCCCGGAGCACCTGGTCTCGTGGGCGAAGCTCTGCCCCCGGACCATCCAGTCCGGGACGAAGAACACCGCAGGCCCAGCCGGTCGGGGCAACCCCTGGCTAAAGGGCGCCCTGGGCGAGGCAGCCAACGCGGCCGCCCGCACGGACACCTTCCTCGGTGCCCGCTACCGGCGCATCGTCAAACGCCGAGGCCACGCCAAGGCTCTTGTCGCCGTCGCACGCACGATCCTCGTCATAGCCTGGCACCTGATCAACGACCCCGACGCCCGTTACCAGGATCTCGGCGCCGACTGGCACCAACGCCACCTGAACAGCACCCGCAAGACCCGTGACCTCGTCCGCCAGCTCCAAGCCCTCGGCCACCAGGTCACCCTCGCACCAGCAGCCTGACCCATCCGACCCTCCCGATGTCCGTTCCGCTCCGCGCAACGGACGCTGCCGCCTGCCCGGCTGAGGTTCGATTTTCCGTTCAGCATCCCGCGCCCGCAGAACGCGCTGCGCCGGGCCGACGGCCCGGCGTGGCATCCTCGACGGCGGCGCGCTCGCCGGGGGCGGCCCGGGCGCGGACGTCGGTGATCACCACGGCCGCTCGCCGGGATCCTCGACCAGGAGGGGCGAGCGGTGCCACGTGGTCGCGTTCGTCGTCGCCGGTGCCGGGACGGTGCGGATCCTCCCTACGGCCGCCGAGATGCGGCACCCGCGACCGCCGGGGCGGATCCTTGGGGTACGGCGGACGGATCGCGCGAGGTGGAGCCAACAGCATGTGGACCGTGAGAGACGCCCCCGCGGGGCTGGCAGAACACATCGGCACTGCGGTTGCGGTCCTGCCCGATGGAGTCGAAGCGGTTCTCCACGACGGCACTCCCGCCGAGAACGGCCTCGCCCTGCGCGCCGCCTGCAACTGCGGCTGGCGCGCCTTCCTCGACCGCCACCTGCCGGACGAACAGCTCGTAGGTCCCGCGCCGGGGATCCCCGAACAACCCCTCCACCTCGGCACAGGCACCCCAGACACCGCCGTTCCCCGTCCCGACCAGCGTGTACCGAGCCCGCCCGCACCCGACTCTCCAGCACTACGCCCGGCCGTTCCTCCTCTGGGCCGCGACCTGCGGCCTCGCACCCGCCGACGTCGCCATCGCCACCTCCAGCAGGCATGGCGAACGCGCCATCATGAACGACACCGACCGCGTGCTCACCGCGCTCAGGCTGGAAACCGACGAGAGCCTGCCGCTCGCGGACCGCGTCGCCGGCTGCCTCGTCCTGCAGTACGGCCAGAGCACCGACCGCATCGTCCGCCTCACCCTCACACAGGTCCACATCCACCCCGACGAACCCGGGGCCCTGGGCCTCCGGCTCGGCCGCGAAACACTCTGGCTCCGCCCGCGCCTGTCAGCCCTCCTCCAACGACTCGTCCACGAACGCCGCCCTCTGTCCGCGCCCCTCAAAGACCAGGAGACCCCCTATCTCTTCCCCGGCCTTCGCCCCTCCCGTCCGCTCGGCTCGAACACGGTGCAACGACGCCTCCAACCCCTCGGTCTCCCCAGCGCCAGCAAGGCACGCAACGGCGCCTGGTTGGCACTCGTCGGCGCGGTCCACTGGAAGATGCTCGCCGACCTCCTCGGCGCCGCAGACGGCACCGCCCACCACTGGCACCAATGGAACGGAGGCGACCGCGCCAGCTACGTCGCCAGCCGCCTCCGAGCAGCACAAGTCCCAGATGGCCCCGAGTGAGCCCTTCCGGTGAAGTCAGTGAGGGCGTGTCAGTGACTTCGTGTAAGCCGTAGGGGCTATCGAATGCTGAGCCGGTCCCCGAAGAACAGTGAGAACTGGTTCAGTGCCTCCTTCCAGTGTGCGGCGACGTGGTTGACGTCGCGTGCTTTCGGGTTGATCTGTTCTCGGACCGCGAGGTAGAGCACCTTCAGCGCCGCCTGCTCGGAGGGGAAGTGGCCCCGGTTGCGGGTCGCCTTCCGCTGCCGGGAGTTGATCGACTCGACCATGTTCGTCTAGTAGACGACGGTCCTTATCGCCGGCGGGAACGCGAGGTAGGGCGTGAACTCGCTCCAGGCCGCCTGCCAGGTGCGAACCACGGCCGGGTAGCGTTCGCCCGGCTCGGAGGCGGTGAACTGGTCGAGGGCCTGCTCGGCGGCCTGCTCGGTCGGCGCGGTGTAGGTCGCCCGCAGGGCCGGCACCAGCTGGGGGTGGTCCTTGCTGGAGGAGAGCCGCAAAGACGCGCGGATCAGGTGGATCACGCAGGTCTGGACCGTCGCACGGGGCCAGGTCGCAGTCACCGCGTCGGGCAGACCCTTCAACCCGTAGCAGCAGACGATGCACACGTCCTCGATGCCGCGGTTGCGCAGTTCGGTCAGCACGGCCATCCACGCGGCGGCGCCCTCGCCGCCGTCGCCGACCCACAGCCCGAGCACGTCCTTGCGCCCGTCCATGTCCACGCCGACGGCCAGGTAGACGGGCTTGGAGACCACCGGGCCGGAGCGGATCTTCACCCACAGTGCGTCGATGCAGATGATCGGCCAGACTGCGTCCAGCGGGCGGTTCTGCCAGCTCACGAGCTCGTCCACGACCGCGTCGGTGACCTTGCTGATCAGGTCCGCGCCGACCTCGACCCCGTAGATCCGGGCGAGGTGCGAGCGGATGTCCCGCACACTCATGCCGCGCGCATACAACGACAGGATCCGGTCGTTGAACCCGGCCAGCCTGCGCGCGTTCTTCGGCACCAGCTGCGGTTCGAAGTCGCCGTTGCGGTCCCGGGGCACCGCCACGGTGACCGCGCCGACGTCGGTGAGCACGGTCTTGGGCGAGGTCCCGTTGCGGGAATTGCCCGAGCCGCGACCTGCCGGGTCGTGTTTCTCGTAGCCGAGATGCTCGGCCATCTCGGCTTCCAGGGCCCGCTCCAGCACGGCCCGGGTGATCTCCGTCAGAAGCCCGCCCTCGCCCAGCAGGGCCGCCCCGGAGGCGTCCGTACTGTCCATCAACTGCTCGACGACCTCGCCGACCAACGCTTCCCCAGCCGCCGCAGCGGCGGCCAGCACCGTCTTCTCCGTCATGACTCGTCCGTTCCGCCTGGCCAGAGGCCCGAGGCCGAGCCCCCGGCCAGACTGTCACATCACGGACTTACACGATCTTTCAGACACGTCCCCGCTGTTGGTCCAGCTGGGCATGTGACTCTCCGCTTCCGGGAGTTGAGGATCCTGCTGGCTCGAGGTGCCGGGTTGGAACGGTGGCGATGCCTGCACGTGGGCGGTCGGCCCGGGCGACGGCGGCACCGACCTGTGGACCGTCCTCGCCGACGGAACCGGCAGCCCGGCCCTGCTCGCCGCCGCCGCGCTTGCCCCCGCCGTCGTCGGGTGACCCGGCGTACGGCCGGACGAGCGGGGGCGTCGGCGTCCGCTCCGCTCACCCCGAGCAGTGGTCGCTACTTTCTCGGGGTCCGGGCGTCGGACAGCAGGACCACGCTCGAGGTGGGCGTCCTCCCGGGAGGCGGGGGTGGGGTGTCGTACAGTCCCGGTGTGCTGGTCCTGCGGTTGGGCTGGGTCGGTTGGGGGTCCTTCGCGTCCTGGGTGGGTCGCGGTGTCTCGCACTGTTCGGCGCCGGTGAAGGTCTGGGCGAGCAGGGAGCTGGCGTTGACGGTGGAGGGGCTGTCGACGGTGATGTTCTCCACGGTGCTGGCTCCGGCGTCGTCGTCGACGTGCAGGACCCCGTTGGTGCGCACCATGGCGTTCTGCGCGGAGAGGACCAGGATGTCCTTCGGTTTGAGGGTGATCTTGTAGGTCATCTTCTCGGAGGAGGTCTCGGCGAGTTCGGTTCCGGCGGTGAGCCGGAAGGCGGCCTCGAACGCTCCCTTGACGCCGACGTGCAGTTCGTCCCTGGCCGAGACGGTGCCGGTGGCCTGGGTGGTGGTCGACAGCTGGTTCTGGGCTTCCTTGGCGACCTGGTTCTGGGCGGTGTTGGTCACCGCGGTCTCGGCCTGGGTCTGGGACTGGGCGGAGCTGGTGAACTCGCTGTTGGGGCCGGTGTCCTTGGGCGCGGTGTGGAAGGTGTTGCCGCTGCTGTTGGTCTGTGTGCCGGTCACTTTCGCGGCGACCTCGGTGGTGGCGGTGGAGGTGTTGGTGGTGGTCTCGGTGGTCTGCTGGGTGACGGACTCCTGCTTCTCGGCCGTGGTGGTGACCTCGGTGGTGTTGTCGACGGTCCCCTCGATGGTGGCCTTTCCCGAGATCTCGCCCTCGATGTTGTCGGTGATGCCGGAGGTGAGGGTGACCTCCCGCTCGACGGCCATGTCCGCGTTGGTGCAGTTGACGACCGCGCTGCCGACGTTGGTGACGGCGGTGACGTACTCCGTCGGGCCGGCGGTGACGCGGAAGTTGCAGTTGCTGCGGCGGCAGGCCCGCAGCGCGTCCTTCACGGGGATGCTCCGGCCGTTGCGGAACGCCTTGGCGGCGGTGGCCCCGCCCTGCCCTCCGCTCGGCCCGCCGCCGGCCGGTGCGGCGAAGGCGGGCAGTGCGGTGGTGACCGTCAGCGCCAGGGTGAGAGCACCCGCGCGGGCGGCCATGGGCCGGCGTGCGCGGGGGCCGGTGGGGTGGGGGGTGTTCCTCGGGTGGTGCACTGGGTCTCTCCTGTGGGGCGCGGCTCGGACGGTCGGGTCGTGGGCGGAAGGGCGGGTGCCGGGGTTCACGGCCGGGTGGAGGGCAGCTCGGTGAGCCGGGTGTCCCGGTTCTGCGCTGAGACCGGGGCACGCAGCAGGTCGGCCGGGGGCGGACCTCCGCCGAGCGGACCGTCGCCGAGCGAAGCCTCGCGGAGCGGCCCGGCGGAGGAGAGTGAGCGGGTGCCGCCGTTGTCGGGGGTGACCTTGAGCGGGCGCTCGGTCAGGCAGTGCTTCTTCTCGTCCTGGGTGAGCGGGCCGGTGCGCTCGTAGAGGCGATCGGGCACCTTGCCGGACGGGAAGTCGAACATCGCGTCGATGGTGATGCCGTTGGTGCTGCGGAAGAGCCCCTCGATGCGCTCGCGGGCCGGCTGCACCTCGATCCAGCTGGCTTCCCCGGGTTGGACGTCCTGCTCCACCTGCTTGCTGGTGGAACGGGAGGCGATCAGCGGGTTGGTGGTGTTGGCGAGGTTGGGGTTGCCCTCGTTGCGCTGGAACCCGGCGGCGACCTGCTTGAACATGTTCGGGTTCGCCGACGGCATACCGGCGTCGTCCTCGCCGGTGTTGGCCGGGTTCTGGTCGGTGGAGTTGGCGTTCCTGATCCGGCCGGCCTCCTGGCTGATGCTGTCGAAGCCCTCCTCGGCCCAGGTGACGGTGCGTCGGTCCACCACTTGGTTGCGGGTGCAGTTGAGGTAGGCGTAGTCCAGGATCCGGTTGCTCCCGTAGAACTGGTAGCTGTACCGGGGGTCGGCGGTGAAGCGGCAGGCGTTGGCCGCCGCCCGGCAGTTCTGGGCGGCGGAGGCCAGGGAGATCTCGTCGATGCCGTTGTAGGCGCTCCACGGCAGCTTGTTCTGCTCGATCCGGTGGTCGACGAAGGCGGCCTGCTCCTCCGCGGAGACGGCGGTCAGCAGCGGCCCGCAGTTGGCGTCCGGTGGAGGGTTGTCCTCCAGCGACTCGAAGACGACGAGCGGGTTGTCCTCGGCCGCGGTGAACTCGAACACCTTGGGGGCCGGCGACCAGGCCCCGGAGCCGACGGTGTCGGCCGCCTTGGTGTAGCCGAGGGTGGTGTAGTCCTGGGTGTACTGCACGGTGCGGACGATCTCGCCGGCCGCCCTGACCGGCTCACCCGCGGCGTCGTACGCCGTCTCGCGGTACGCGCTGACCCGGTACTTCTGACCGCCCGCCACCTCCGCCGGGCTGCACGAGCCGAGGGTGGAGGCGGAATCGGAGAACCGGACCCGGACCTGGGCACCCGCGTTCACGTTCCACAGGCGCTGCCGCAGCTTTCCAGGGCCGCCCGAGTTCAGCGACACCGCCTGGAGCCGCCGGGGATGGTTGGCCAGGGCTGCCGAGAACACCTGGAGCCGGGTCGGGTTCGCCCCGTACCAGCCGGTCGGCGCCGTTGCGGTCGGGCTGGTGGCGGACGCGACCAGGGGGGAGGCGAAGTCGGAGTTCTCGACGGCGACGGGCGTCCAGAGGTCCTCCGCGGTGGCGGGTGTCGCGGCGAACACCAGGGAGACGGCGACGGCTCCGCCGAGTACGTACGAGGCGGGGGTTCTGATCGGTCCGGTCGGCACAAGTTCCTCCTGGTGGGGGCTCGGTGCGTCCACGCTGCGTGCCCCGGTGGGCCGAGGCGCACGGGCGCGGCGGGCCGGGTGGGGGCGGCGGGTCACGGGGTGGGGAGCGGGGTGAGTGTTCCGCCCGGGGTGGGGCGGGTCTGCTCGCCGTCCTGGTCGGACAGGCCGGGGCGGCAGTTCCAGGTCCTCGGGTCGTACTCGTACTGGTCGGGCCGGTAGGCGCCGGTGTGCTGGGCGGAGATCGCGCACATCTGGGCGGCCGCGGTCTTCGGGTCGGAGTACCGGTCCTTGTTGACGATGGCGTTCACCAGGGCCGACGTGGACGCCGTGTCCTGCTTGGTGGCCGCACCGTCGGTGGCGTACTGCGCCACACACGGGGCGCTGCCGGGCGGGCAGGCGTCGATGGCCTGCTGGTTGGCGCTCTGCGCGGTGCAGCCGTCCGGCAGCGAGCCGTCCGCGAAGGGCACGCAGGCGTCGGAGTCGGCGACCGGCGGCTTGTCCCCGGAGGGGATCGCGGGCCGCTCCGGTGCGGGGGTGCCCGCTGTCGGGACGGCCGGTGCTGGGGTGCCCGTCGTCCCGGTGTCCTGGTCGATCCGGACGTTGGACACCAGCGCGCCGAGCACGCCGGTCTCCAGCGAGGTGAACCGCAGGATCGGGTTGTCGCCGCTCGCGGTGAACCGGTAGGTGTTGGTGTTGCGCCAGGGCGTGCCGACCGTGGTCCCGGAGAGCGTGGTGAACTCCGCGGCGGCGCCGCCGGTGGCGCTCACCTCGTAGCGCCGCTGGGCGGTGTCGTTGCCGTACCGGTTCGGCGAGTCGTCCCACCGTACGGTGACGACGGCACCGCTCCTGATGTTCTGCAGCGTCTGCGTGAGGTACCCGGTGGATCCGTCGTTGAGGTCGAACGCCTGGTAGTAGGACGGGTGTTCGGCCAGGCCGCTGGAGTACAGGTCGCCGCGGCCCTCCCAGAAGGCCGGCGCGGTGCCACCGGCGAGGTCGTTCTTCGGGGCCTGCGGCTGGGCCATCGTCCCGTTCAGGGCGGTCGGCTGCTCCTGCGCCGCCGAGGCGCTCGGGGCCGCCCCCAGCAGGGCGAGCACAGCGACGGTTCCCACGACGGTGCGTCTGACGGCGAGGGTTCTCAGGCAGTGGAGCGGCTTGCCGGTAGTGCGGACCTGCATGACTCTCCCAGGTGGCCAACGGAACGGATGTTCCCTTCATATGACAGAAATGACGTTCCATCACATGACACTCTTTACGGATCAGCGCCCGACGGGTACTGCCCATCCCACCGGCCTAACACGATCACCGATGCCTGTTGGAGGGTGTTCTTCACGATCCTCATCGGCGAGGCCGAGAGCGCCGGTCGGGAAGTGATCTCCATGGCCCCCGCAAGTCCTCGCGGAGGTGCCCCGGGTGCGGGCACGTCTCCAAGGAGAACCGGCTCACCCGGGAAGGGTCCACTGCCGGCCCTGCGCGGCGTAGCTGGTGAGGTTGATCTGCGTCAGGGCCGTGCTCTCGTTCCCGGACACCCCGCAGGGGAGGGCAGGTGCCGTCCTGGTCCGGGGGCCCAGCGGCCGGGGCCGGACCGATCGGGATCGGTTGGCGCGACGGCTCGTGGGTGGCGAGGTACGGGGCCCTGAATCCTGGACTGTTCTCCTGCGAATCATTCGTTGAACGGAGGCCGACCAGCAGTTCGGGCGGCGGTTTGAGGCCCTCGCCGAAGGACCGGATCGCCGCTGGGTGATCAACCGCGGCATGTACGTGGTGGGCGTCGACCCGGCGGGCCTCCAACGCCTCCTGCCTCGGCCGCGCCCTCGTCGGCGGCATCGCCGAACGGGTCCAGTGCCCCACCGGTCCAGTCGGCCGGCCCCGCAGGGCCGCTCCGTTCACCCGGACGGCGGAGTTCGATCGCGGGGGCCGCGGCCTTGCGGCGAGGCTGTCGGCATGACCGTCGACACCGAGAACCCGCCGTCCGCCCCGCCGGTGCTGGATGGTTCGGCGACCTCTACGGGCGCAAGGTGCTGTTCCAGATCTCCGCGACCGTGTTCATCACCGGCTCGTTCCTCTGCGGCCTGGCGACGAACATGACCCTGCTGATCGCCTGGCGCGCGCTCCAGGGGAACCGCGCGGGCGGCCTGATGGTGACGGCCATGGCGCTGATCGCCGACGTCATCCCGCTGCGCGAGCGGGGCAAGTACCAGGGCGCGATCGGTGCCGTGAATCCGGCTGGGCAGCCGCATTCGGCACTGTGAACCGCATCCCGTCACGACTTCGCGAGCGAGGCGGGCCAGTCCGGTCGCCTCACTCCCGTGGACCGGCGATATCACCCGCCCGGGCGCACATCACCCCTCATCCGTCTCCGGCGGTCGCCCGCCGAGCTGTCAGCCCTCGTTCGTGGCGACCAGTGGCGTCGTGGCCGGGATTGGTGGGCTCCATTTCTGCTCGATGCGGGCGAACTTCCACACCGCGAGCGCGACGACCCAGGTGGCGAAGAAGAGGCCGACGATGACGAAGCCAACCATGTTGAGCTCCAGGCCGGAGATCCAGTCCCAGAAGGCACCGTGCAGGGCGAGCTTGTCGGCGAGCAGGCCGAGCAGTTCGACGCTGCCAATGATGAGGGCGACGGCGACCGACAGGCCGGTGATGGTCAGGTTGTAGTAGATCTTGCGGACCGGCTGGGAGAACGCCCAGCCGTAGGCGAAGTTCATGAACGACCCGTCGATGGTGTCCAGCAGGCACATCCCGGCGGCGAACAGCACTGGCAGGCACAGGATCGCGTACCACGGCAGCCCGGACGCGGCGCCGGAGCCGGCGAGCACCAGCAGGGCGATCTCGGTGGCGGTGTCGAGCCCCAGTCCGAAGAGCAGGCCCGGCGGGTACATCTGCCGCGGTTTACTCACCGACCGTGTCACCCGGCCCAGCAGCCGGTTCATCAGGCCCCGCTTGTCCAGCTGCTCCTCCGGCGCGGCCTCGTCGAGGTGGCCGGAGCGCATCGGCCGGAATACCTTCCAGATGCCCACAAGGATGACGAGGTTGACAATCGCGATCAGGTACAGGAACGAGCCCGAGACGGCGGTGCCGATCAGGCCCGTCACCTGGTGGAGCCGGGAGCCGTCGTCCTGGAGCGGCCCGGCCAGGGCCTTCACACCGAAGGACAGCAGGACGGCCAGGGCGAACACGACGGACGAGTGCCCGAGGGAGAACCAGAAACCCACCGACAAGGGCCGCTTGCTCTGCTCCATGAGCTTGCGGGCGGTGTTGTCGATCGCGGCGATGTGGTCCGCGTCGAAGGCGTGCCGCATGCCGAGGGTGTAAGCGGTGACGCCGATCCCGATGCCGAAGCTCTTGGTGCCGACGGTGTGGTGCTCGGGCGCGACGACCGCGAGCCCGGTTCCCGTCGCGACCGCCTCCGGGTTCTCGACGACGTCCGGTTCGAGTCCCGGACCCGGGCGGGACGAGGTCCCGGTGCGCCGGTCCGGGTGCTCAAGGAGGGCGAGGCCGCCCTCGAGTCGGAGAGTGTGTCGGTGGGCGAATCGCCGGCGCACCGGGTTCTTCGATTTCGTGATCACGGAACTGGAGGGGTTGCCGGAACGCCGGAAGGCACGGCGCGGGGGAGGCGTGAGCGCCTGACCGGCCGGCCCGGTCACCCGTGGTCTCGTGCCGGGGGCGGAGCCAGGGGTGTCACGGGTACCCCGGCCGTCGTTCGGAGTCGGGCCACCTGGTGAAGCCCTGTCAGGTCCCCATGATCCTTGCGAAAGTCGCCGGATCGGCGTCGAAACCGTGGGCGCCGGGCCGAAACGCCCAGACCCCCGCACTGTTCCGGACGAACTCCGCGACCCTCGCGGCCGTTGCCCCGTCGACGCCGGCGAAGTCCACTGCCGCCAACTCGTCGCGCCCGTTCCGGATCCTGGCCACGGGGTTCGCTATGTCCCCGAACGTCAGCCGGCCGGCGTTCTGCTGGATGGCGACGCCCACGACCACCCGGGGGTAGCGGTGCGCCAGGCGGTCGAGTTCCAGGACCACGCGCTCGTCGACGCCGAGGCCCTTGCCGTCGCGGCTGTCCCTGGTGAGTGTGATCGTGCCGTCGGGAGCGCGGCTGTCGAAGTGGACCAGGTAGGCCGGGGTGCCGGACGGGGCGTCCGTGGCGTACGTCGCGGCGACGAGATCCAGATCGTGACCCGCCGAGCCTGCGGGACTCGGATCCCACGACAGGTCTACCTCGATCCGTTCCAGACCCTTGTTGAGACTGCTCACCGGACTCTCCCTTCGTTGTCGTACCGACCCGAAACGATGCCATCGCGGACCGACTCGTTGTCGGTCAACGATAGTGCACTAACATGTTATTGACCTGAAATCAGATCTGGACATCACCCACATCCGCGGGCTTGACCAGATTCACCTGCTCGCCGACGGGCACCTGTCCCTCGGAGCGGCGGTGCGGCACAGCGCGCTGTGCGAGGCGGCCGGGACTCCCGTCCCGGCTGTCCTGGCGGCAGCTGCACGCCTGGTGGGATCGGCGGCCGTACGCTCGCTCGGCACATCGGTGGGCAGCATCGCCTTCGCTGACCCGGCGGCCGAGATCCCGGCTGTGCTGCTGCTCCTGGGCGGGCGCGTGCACCTGGTATCCCCACGCGGGTACCGGAGCCTCGCGGCGCGCCGCTACCTCGAAGCTGCGCCGGCCGACCGGCGTGCCCCTGACGAGCTGATCACGAGGGTGGACTTCCGGCTCCCGCCGGATCACGCGGGGACCGCAGTCACGGAGGTCTCGCCCCGGCACGGCGACCGCGCTCTCGCCGGCACCGCGGCCTTTGTGCAGATCTCGGCTGACGGCACCCTGGCCCAGGTGCGGCTGTGCCTGTGGGGCACCACACCCGTGCCCCGGCTCGCCGATCTGACCGGCCCTCTTCGAGGGCGCTCCCCAAGGAAGGCGGACTGGGCCGAGGCGCTCGCCCCGGTCCTGGCCACCCTGGACCCGCCCGCGATGCCCCATGCCGGCGCGGACTACCTCCGTCATCTCGCCAAGGTCACCGCACGCCGCGCCCTCGCAACTGCCGCCCGGCGGGCCAGCCCCGCCCGTATCGGTGGGGGGACCGGGTGAGCGAGCCGCACCACGACATCCGGCTGACCGTCAACGGCGGGCCGGTCTCGGTCAGAGTGCCGGACCGGCTCCTGCTCTGCGACCTGCTCCGACACCGTCTCGGCCTCACCGGTACCCACGTTGGCTGCGAGCTGGGCCAGTGCGGTGCCTGCACGGTGCTCCTCGACGGATCGCCCGTGCGTTCCTGCCTGGTCTTGGCAGTAGCCACCGACGGTCACCGCGTCATCACCGTCGAAGGGCTCGCCCAACCGCAGGGCCAACCGACCCGCCTTCAGGAGGCTTTTCGCACCGAGTACGCACTCCAGTGCGGCTTCTGCACCCCAGGCATGCTGATCACCCTGACCGACCTGCTGAACCGATGCCCGAAGCCCGAGCGCGCTCAGGTGCGCCGGGCACTCACCGGTCACCTGTGCCGGTGCACCGGCTACCAGCCCATCGTCGAGGCCGCCCTGCGTGCGGCCCAGGAACCGGACGACCTGCACGACCCGTACGGAGGGAGCGCCAACGATGATCGGTCAGCCGACTCCGCGTCTTGAGGACGGCCGCTTCCTGACAGGCCGCGGCCGCTTCGCCGACGGCCTGGGGTCCGGTGCGTACTTCGGCGCCATCGTCCGCAGCCCGCACGCCGCGGCCCTGGTACTGTCCGTGGACACCACGGCCGCCCGGGCCCTGCCAGGAGTGGTCACAGCAGTGTCCTTCACCGACCTGCCCACCTCGCTCCGGCGGCGGCTTCCCCTGCTCATTCCGCACCAGGACCTGACCCGCCCCCGCACCGGGTACGTCCTCGCGAACGAGAGGGTCTGCTACGTGGGAGAGCCGGTCGCGCTGATCGTCGCCCGCGACCGCTACGTCGCCCAGGACGCCTGCGACCTTGTCCAGGTCGCCTACACGTCCCGCCCGGCCGTGACCGGCCTGGAGGAAGCCGACCGCGCCCACAACCTGGTCCATCCCGACATCCCCGGCAACACCGCGGCCCACCACATCCAGCAGACCGGCGACATCGCCGCCGCCCTCGACCGCGCACCGTACCGGCTGCAGCTGGACCTCGCAGTCGAACGCAGCACCGCGGCGCCACTGGAGCCCCGCGCAACGCTGGCCAGCTGGGACGACGTTCGGCAACGGTTGAACCTCGTCAGCAACTGCCAGGCACCGCACGGCGTCGCCGCCGCCGTCGCCGCCTTCCTTGACCTGCCCGGCGAATCGGTCACCTGCACCACCCCGGACATCGGCGGCGCCTTCGGCGGCAAACTGGTCCACCCCTGGCCGGAGGACGTACTGACGGCCTGGGCCGCGCGGCATCTGGGCCACCCGGTGGCCTGGACGGAGGACCGCCGCGAGAACCTCGTCGCTTCCTGCCATGAGCGCGGGCAGCTCCACCGGATTGCGGTCGGCTTCGACGCAGCCGGAAGGATCCTCGCCCTCGATGTGCGGTTCCTCCACGACACCGGTGCCTACACGCCCTACGGCATCATCGTCCCGCACGTGACCGCGACGCAGATCCTCGGCCCCTACCGCGTGCCCGCCTACCGGATCGAGTTCCGTAGCCTCTACACCAACGCTGTCATCGTCACGCCCTACCGCGGAGCGGGCCGACCCCAGGGATGCTTCGTCATGGAGCGCACCATCGACTCCGTCGCCCGCCACCTTCACCTCGACCGGGCCGACGTCCGGGCCGCGAACCTCGTGCCACCCGAAAGCCTGCCACTGGACCGGGGCCTCGTCTTCCAGGACGGGGCACCACTCGTGCAGGACACCGGCGACTACCCCGCCGCCCTGCGCCGGGCCAGGACGCTCATCGGCTGGGACCGCTTCCCCGCACTACGCACCCGAGCCGCGCGAGGCGGCAGACGGCTCGGAATCGGACTCGCCTGCTACGTCGAGGGAACAGGACTCGGCCCTTACGAGGGAGCACGCGTAAGCGTCGCACCCAACGGCCGGGTCCGGGTCGCGACCGCGGCCAGCTGCCAGGGACAAGGACACGAAACCGTGCTCGCCCAGGTCGTCGCGCACCACCTGGGCTGCGGCCTCAACTCCATCGACGTCACCACCGGCCGCACCGACCTTGTCCCCTACGGTGCCGGCACGTACGCCTCACGCACCGCCGTCGTGACCGCCTCAGCCGCTGCCGCCGCGGCACAGCAGGTACGCCACCAGGCCCTCGCCACCGCAGCCGACCACCTCGGTGTGCCATCCGAACGCGTCGACCTCGCCGACGGCACCGCCCGCATACGGGACGAAGCGTCCGGAGCCGCCCTGACCCTGGCCCAACTGGCGGTTCTTGCCAACCCACTGCGGTACGCCTTCGACGCTGCCTCGCACGCCGCCACCCAGTTCGCACGTCCCCGCCCCGGTCCCGCCCTCGCCCCGGGCACCAAGCCCGGACTGGACGCGACGGCCTACTTCGCACCGAGTGGCGCCACCTGCTCCTACGGAGTGCACGCGGCCGTCGTCGAGACCGACCCCGAAACGGCCCAGGTCCGCATCCTGCGCTACATCGTGGTCCACGACTGCGGAACACTCATTAACCCCATGCTGGTCGAAGGGCAGATCCGCGGAGGGGTCGCCCAGGGCATTGCCGGCGCACTGCTCGAACGAATCCTCTACACCCCCGATGGGCAGCCCTTGACTACTACCTACGCCGAACTCCTCACCCCGGGAGCCGCCGATCTCCCCGACATACAGATCGAGCACATGAGCCATCCAACGCCCCTCAACCCCCTCGGGACCAAAGGAGTCGGAGAGGGCGGGGTCATCCCGGTCTCCGCCGTCCTCGCCTCCGCCATCGAGGACGCCGACGGCATCTTCGTGGACCGCGTCCCCCTGCTGCCGGAGGTTCTGCACCGGCTCCGGGCGGACCACGCACGTCGGAACCCCGCCCGCACCGCCGAGGTCGCCTCATGACCGGCCTGCGGAGGGAGACCATCGGCCTGGAACTGAGAATCGAGGTTCCCTACCTCGACGACCCACCCGTGCGGCACGTGCTCCTGGAGGAGAAGCAGGACCCGAACTGGCGCCCGCGCCACGTCATCTCGGTTCGCCCCGGGACGTCGCATCGCGTGCCCGACCTTCACCCGGGCACGCTCTACCGGATCCGGCTGTACCGAGACGCCGTGAGCCCGGACCCGCCACTCCTGGTACCGGCCGCTGACACAGTCGTCGCCTTTCGCACCCCGTCGACCGCCGGCCGCGTGCTGCTGACAGTGGTGGTCCACTGCACCGGATTCGAAGTGTCACCTCTCGTGGACTCGAACTGAGGGGCCCGACGAACGCTCCGTCCGAGGCCCCCGGCGCACCCTCCTGGACGATCAACGTCACCGCGTCGGACACCCAGGCCAACGCCGCACGCTGCACGAGCCTGGGCACCCGGATCATCGTGGCCCCCACCAGGGTCGGGATACTCGGCCACGCCGCCGGCGCCCCCGCCCTCGTCGGCGCACCACTATCACTCCGGCTGGGTCAGTTCCGCCAGCAACAGACCCGATGCCGACGCCAAGCCGGCCGAGGAGGTGTGCGGACTGCCAGCCCGAGCAGCCGGCGACTCCTCCTCCGCAGTGGAACGAGCACTGCTTAACGCGGGCCGGAATCTGGACGGAAGGGCAGGCGGCAATCCTGGATGGCGGGTTCATTCCCCGGGCAGGATGGCGGTGCACAGACAGAACGTTGAGCGGAGCACAGCTGCCATGCCGTCAATCCATCTGAAAGACCTCGTCCCTTCCCCGTTGCCGCTTGTCGGCGCGAAGGTGAGAGAACGGGTCATCCGCGTGCGGCGACGTCCTTCCGGTAGCGCCCCCACGCCGTTCCCTTCGACGGGCGAACGCACGAGGAGTTCCCGCGCCCCCGGGGCTGCTCCGGTGACACGTGGGGCGGCGCTCTGATGGCTTGCCATCACGGAGGCGGCGAACACGCGCATGTTCTGGCCGCCCACACGGACATCACGTCCGTCCTCGGGCAGCTGGTGAGGGCGGTTGGTCCGGCCGGCTGGACCCGGCCGACGCCCTGCTCCGAATGGAACGTTCGCCACCTGGTGAACCATGTGACAGCCGAACTCCTCTGGGTGGCACCGCTCATGCTAGGAGGGACGCCGGCCTCCGTAGGGCGTCGCTTCGACGGCGACGTTCTCGGCCGCAACCCGGTCGGCATGTGGTATCTAGCCGCCGACACAGCGGTGCCTGCCTTCTCCCGAGCTGGGGCGCTGGACCGGCTTGTGCACCTCACCTACGGCACCCGCGACGCCCTCGGCTACTGCCGCGAGCTCACCGCGGAACTCACCGTCCATACCTGGGACCTCGCAAGGGCGCTGGGAGGCGCGTGGGACTCGCCGTCGGCAACGACTGTCGCACTCGCGATGGACGAGTTCCGCTCCTACCGCCATCTTCCCGAGAGCGGCCGGTTCGCGGCCCCATCGCCCGTCGATCCGCAGGCCGACGCGTTGACACGCCTTGCCGCGCTCGCAGGGCGGGATCCGAACTGGCTGGTCGCCCACGGTTGAGGGCGGCGGTCGATTGGGTGAGACGACACTGCCCCAGCACTCCGGGGTGGCGGAGAAGAAGGGTCTGTGGGCTCGGCGAGGACGGTGGCGAGGCGCTCGATCTGGCCGCGTAGTTCGTCGGCGCGGGCGGTGGCCTCGTCATGCCGGGCCCGGAGATCCGCCAGGCGTTCGGTGACGTTCATTCGGCCGCCTGGCGGGGGTCGCGCCAGGCCGGGGTGGGTGTGGTGAGGCGGCGGGTCATGTTCGCGGTGGCCGCTCAGTAGACGCGGGAGGCGGAGTTGCCGGGCCGGTGGCCGTACTCGCGTGCCAGACGCCGGTGCAGCGGCAACATGCCGTTGACCTGCTCGACGACCCACCGCCCGGTCTGCCGGACGAAGCCGCTGCCCTGGTCGGCCAGGTTGCGGCGGACGACCTCGACGGTGACGTCCAGCAGCGCGCCATGGATTCTTGAAGCCCTGGTCCACCAGGGCCTTCTCCAGGCGGTTCCCGGACCGCTCGGCCGCCTGGTCGAGCAGGGCCGTGCTGGCGGCGTTGTCGTGTGCCGACGCGGCCAGCTCGCGCTTGCGGCCCGGCGTCCTCTTGTTCGCGTCCAGTCCCGTCGTGGTCTTCGGGACACCCGCGGCCGCGCGCACGGACCGGGTGTCGATGACCACGAGGGACGGGTCCTCTAATCGGCGGTCCTTCTCCCGCACCTGGTAGCGCAGAAGCTCCTGGATCCGCTGGTCGAGGCCGTCCTTGGGCCACAGCGTGAAGTAGTAGATCACCGCCGACCAGGTCGGTAGGTCACGGGCAGGTAGCGCCACTGACAGCCGGTCCGGTTCTGGTAGAAGATCGCGTTCGCGACCTCCCGCAGATCACAGGCTCGGGCGCCGCCTTCGACATCCCCACCGTCTTCCCCGCACCAACGGGCCGGTGGCCGCCCGACGGCTTCCGGCGCCCGCCCCGAGGCAGGGCAGGAACTGCGCTACAAGGACGTCGGCGGGCCGAGCGAGGCTCGACGACTGCTCGGGGCGGGCGGGTGCCGGGTGCGGCCGGGAAGCCGTTCCCTGGTCCGGCCGCCCCGGTACCGGACGATTCGTGCCGTGCGTCCGCCCGACGGGCCCCAGGTACCAGCCGTAGCGACCTTCGAGGGGAACGGTCCCGGCTGTGTGCCGTCGACGTCGGCCGGCCCCGCCAACTCCTCCGGTCGGCGTTTCGCCGCCGGGGTGAGGTGTGGGCCGGCCGACCTGCCACGCGCTCCTGCTGCGCACCGGAAGACTTCGGCCGAGCCGCTGGGGCGGCTTCGTCGCAACGGTAACCGACTGCAGATGTTCGAGCGATCTGGCACCGGCGGTGCCAAGTGCCCGTCAACTGCCGCTGTGCTGCGGCCGTCGTTGGCGCGGGCGGCCTGGGGGTCCTAGATGTCGGTGAAGGTCCAGGTGGCGGTGCCGGTGGTCTGGGTGAGGCCGGGGGAGGAGAAGCAGGCGGTGACGTTGGTGTTGGGCTCGATGTCGGTGTTGTTCAGGTTGGCGCCGGCGTAGCGGCCGGCGGTGATGAGGCCGTCGTAGGTGCCGACGAGCTGGCCGGCGGAGTTGGTGGCGACGGTGGAGGACCACGACCAGGTGGAGGTGGTGCTGTCGTTCCAGGTGAGGACTTCGGTGCCGCTGCCCGACTGGATCGGGGAGATGCAGGAGGCGGTGTAGTGGCCGGTGAACGAGGCGGTGAAGGAGTTCAGGCCGCTGATCTTGCCGAGTCCGGTACAGCTGTGGCCCTCGTCGGTGCCGTAGGTGTCGACGGTCTGGGAGAAGTCGCGCAGGCCCGGGTCGTAGTTGGTGGTGTCGCTGCCCACGCACACCACCGCGACGAGGGTGGTGGTGCGGGCCGGGGTGGCCGAGGCCGGGACGGCCGCGACCGTTGGCAGTAGCAGGGCTGTGGCGGACGCGGCGGTGAGGATCGACTTGCGCATGACTTTCCCGCTTTCGGCGAAAGGGTTTCGGTCTGGGGCTACGGCCCTCGGCTGCGGGCCGACTCGTGCACGTTCACCCGTCATCGTGAACGTTCGGGAGCCGGTCGGTAACGGCGCGCGAGAAGGGCGCGCGCGGCACTTCGGTGGCGCACCGCGCGGGCCGGGCGCGTACGGGGCGGACGACCCGCCGGGTTGCTGCGGACGCGTTTCGCGGTGGCCGCGTCGCTCGATGCCCGGACCCGCCGGACGGCAGGCGCTGTACGGGGGAGGCGTCGGCCGAAAAGAGGCCCGGTCCGGAGGAGCAGGACGCCACGTAGCCGGATCCCAGGTCGATCCCGGTTGGCACGGTACGCCTGTAGGTAATACTGGGCGTAGCCGGCCAGGGGCACCCGGTGGTGCCGAGCACGGCCTGCAGCGTGATGCTGGCGCTGTCCAGGTCGTCCAGTGCGTAGGGCACGGGCGAGGCCGGGATCCGCATGCCGTGCTGGTCTGCCCAGGCAATGGTGGGGGCGAGGTGCGGATCGCGCTGCACGGCGCGACGGGGTCGAGGGCTTGGCGTTCGGCAGGGCTCCCGGACGAGCCGTGCCCCTCCCGCTGACAACGATCGACGAGACCGCCCGGGTCCCGCCGGAAGCCCGCGTCCCCCGACGAGCGACCGCCTCTCCGAACCACCTCGGGCCCGTCGCACGGCCGTCCTCCCAGTGCGCCTCGACCGAGGCTGCGGCGAACAGGATCCCCGAAACGGTCCGGCCGTTCGCCGGACGGCTCTCGAGACGATGGCGCCCCGGCTCTGCGCGGCGAGGCACCACCGACCCGAGAATGCTCAAAGTGATTATTCAACTACTTTTAGTAACGATTGTGCACTACCTGGTAGTAGGTGTGGCGCAGATCACATGTGAGCTGGGACGGTCCTTACGGCCCATCCGCCTGACTTCACAGGAGAAACCATGTCCCTGCGCCTCGCCGCCACTGGTGCCGCCACCTCCACCTACTCCCCGGGCATCACCTCCACCGCCTCCAGCCAGACCGTCGGCGTCACCGCCGCCTTCGTCGGCGCCGTGTGCGCCGACAACGCGCTGCTGTCGCTGCTCACCGACTCCATGTCGGGTTCCTTCACCACCTCGTGCGCCGGTGCCACCAGCAGCATCTCGCTGACCGGCACCCTCACCTGGTCGGACCTGAGCACGTCCACCTACACGATCAGCAGCTTCACCCGCGAGACCGTCTCCGGTCACTCGGTCGCCCACTACTCCGGCACGGTCGACACCGGGTCCGCGCACTACGCGGGCAAGCAGATCGATCTGCTGAAGATCCGCCTCGCCGCCCAGCTCACCGCCTGCTTCTCGGGCGGCAGCGTGACCTCCAGCGCCGGCACCGACATCGTGCAGATCTCGGGTTGACCCCGAAGTGTTGCCCGAGGACCTGCGCACCGTGGCCCTGGCTCGGCTGGACGCACTGGAGGCCCGCGTGCGGTGCCTCGAAGTGACGCTCGCCGCGGTGGACAGCAAGGTCGACCGCAACCACCAGGAGCACCTCACCGCCGCGCACCGCTTCCGCACCGACCTGGACAGCATCCGGAAGGGGGCGGAGGTCTGACAGCGCTGCAGCAAGTCCGGATCTCGGCGCTGTCGGGATTCCCGGGCCGGCCTCGCCCCGTCGAGCACAAGCTCGGCGGGGCGAGATGCTGTCACGGAGCCGGGGCGGCCCGGGCCCGGAACGTCGTGGTGAGGGCGGCCGTCGATGACGGTCGGCGGATCGCGGCACCCGCGAGGGATGCTGTGGGTCGTGCCGGGTCCGGGCCGACCGGCACGGAGATCCGTGACCATGCCATGTCCCAGTGGGGGCGGCGCCCGTCGGTGCCCCCGCCGCCCGCGGACCCGGTGCCATCGGCGTTGCCCGGCTTACCCGCCAGGCCGGATCCGGCGTCGTCGCCGTTGCCGCCTTTGCCCGCGATTCGTCCCACACTGCCGTCGCCGTCCTTCCTGATGTCGTCCGGAGGCGGGCGCGTCGGTGGCGCACCGATGGTTTCGGATCTCTCCGTCTCTTTCGTGACAACGAGTCGTGCATGTCGTTCTCCCACTAACTTGACTCTGTCGGTGATCTTGGAGTTGCCCAGTGCGTCGAGGTGTTCAGTGGGCAGGCTCAGGGTGTTCCGAGTGCCGAAGTAGCTGTCGAGGTGTCCGTTGTCGCTCCGTCCTCGTTCCGGTGATCAAGTCCCGCCTCTGACCGCGCAGATCGCGCGAGCGAGCAACCCGACCGGTACGGCGGCGATGTGGGTGAGAGACCGTCTGGACGGGCTGTGGCACGACGAGGACTTCACCGACTGGTATCCGCGTGACGGCCGGCCGGGCCTTTCGCCCGCCCGGCTGGCCACCGTCTGTGTCCTGCGGTTCATGCTCTGTCTGTCGGACCGGCAAGCCGCCGAGGCAGTCCGCTGCCGCATCGACTTCAAGTACGCGACGGCCATGGATCTGGACGGTCCCGGCTTCCACCACAGTGTGCTGAGCGACTTCCGCGACCGGCTCACCGAAGGTGACCACGCCGACCGCCTCCTCGACTCGCGCTGGCCCGCTTGAAGGAGGCCGGCCTGGTGCGGGAACGCACCACCCAGCGCACCGAATCCACCCACGTCCTGGCCGCGGTCCGCGACCTGACCCGCCTGGAGCTGGTCACCGAAGCGGTCCGCGCCGCGCTGGAAGAAGTCGCGGGCATCGCCCCACAGCTGCTGGACAACCTGGCCGACGAGAACTGGGGGCGCTACCACGGCCGTCCGGTCCGCCTGGGCAAGAACCCCACCAAGCCCGGGACCAGGACCCTGACCACCGGCAACGACGCCGCCCGGCTCCTGGAACACCTCCACCGGCACGGCGGAGAGCACGCGTTCGGCACCCGTGTCCAAGCCCTGCGCCAGATCATGGTGCAGAACTACCACCGCGATGCCGCCGGACGCCTGTGCCGGCGAACCGCCGAGAGCGAAGGCGGGCCCGGCCTGCCGCCCTCGTCACAGGCGATCGTCTCGCCCTACGACACCTCCGCCCGCTACGCCCGCCACGGACACATCATCAGCTGGAAGGAGTTCTCCGCCCATCTGACGGAGACGTGCACTCCTGACGGCCCGAACGTGATCACGGACGTCGCCACCACCGCCTCCGCCACCCACGACAGCAAGGTCCTGCCCGGCATCCACACCCGTCTGCACCGCCGCGGCCTGCTGCCCTCCGAGCACTTGGTCGACGGCGGCTACACCTCCCTGCCTCACCTGGAACAAGCCGCACGCGATCATCGGGTCACCGTCTCCGGGCCTCTGCGGGGTAACCCCACCCGGCAGCATCGCCGGGGCGAGGGCTTCGCCCGCGACGACTTCCGCATCGACTACGACCGCCGGCAGGTCACCTGCCCCCAGGGAGAGGTCGGTCAGGGCTGGCACGGCCCCTACCCGACCTCCTCGCCCACTGCGGCCCCGCTGATTGTGGCCCGGTTCGCCAACCGTCAGTGCCGCCCCTGCCCGGCCCGAGCGCAGTGCACCACCGCCCGCGAAGGCCACCGCACCGTCGGATTTCCTCCGCGAGAACTCCGCGACCTGCAGCTCCGCGTCCGGGCCGAGCAGCAGACGGCCGAGTGGAAGGCCCGCTACGCGGTCCGCTCCGGCGTGGAGGGAACAGTCAACGAGTTCGCCCACGGACACGGAATGCGCCGTTGCCCGAGGAGAACGCAAGACCCACGTTCAGCACGTCCTGACCGCCATCGCCGTCAACGTCGAACGCCTCAGTGGCCTACCACCGACCGAGGAGGCGCCCCCTCCCCGTCGACCAACGGCTTTCCAGGTCTACCTCGACCAACGTGAAATCCCCCGGTCAAAGTCCTGGCGGACCCTGGGCACCTAACCTCGGCAACCCAAGATCACCGACAGAGTCAAGCTAGAGCTCCAGCGTGGCCTCGATGCGGCGCAGGTGGTGGCGGGCCATGGCGAGGTTGGTTCGGGTGCGGTCCAGGGCGAGGTACAGGAAGAGGCTGCTGCCGTTGGTTCGGGTGAGGGGTCGGATCAGGTGGTACTGGCCGGTGAGGGCGGCGAGGATGTTCTCGACCTCTTCGGCGCCCAGGTTCAGTGTGTCCAGGGTGCGGCGGGTGGCGCGGACGATGTCGGTGTACCCGGCGGCGGCCAGGGTCAGGTCGAGGCGGGCGACCGCTGCGACGCGGGTGCCCAGGGCCATGCCGCTGTCGTAGTCGACGAGGGCCGCGCCGAGTGCGCCGTCGATGTCCATCGCGCCGCTGAGTGCCCGGTCGACTCCGTTCACGTTCCACGCTCCCTATTGCTCTGGGTATGCCGGTTCTTGGCCGTGTCGGCCGGCCCGGACACGGCGGTGCGGGCTCCTCGTGTCCGTGAGGCTACGGATGGCGTCGCAGTGACACGAGGCTGTGACCGCAATCGATCACGGTCGGCGCGCCGTCGCCCGGACGCGACTTGCCTTGATCGCAAGTTGAAGAATTCTTCACATTCATAGATGCTGCATCCTTGTAATGAGAGGTTCTGCGCCGTCGGACGTCCCGGTGTCCGGCTATGGGAGGGCGACGATGAGCGACGTGTTCGACGAGGAGCTGCGTGCGCAGCTGGCCGAGGCCCGGCAGATGCGCGCCCGGGCGCGGGAGAGCGGCGACGAGGACGGCGCCCAGGCGTACAGAGGGCGGATCACGCAGCTGCTGCGCATCGCGGCCCACCACGGCATCGTGCTGGAGAGCGGCGCGGACGAAGAGGAAGAGGACTGAGCGATGGCGGTGCCGCTGTACCAGGCGAAGGCCGAGTTCTTCCGTACCCTCGGCCACCCGGTCCGCATCCGTGTGCTGGAGCTGCTCCAGGACGGGCCGCGGCCGGTGCGAGACCTGCTGGCCGCGATCGAGGTCGAACCCTCCAACCTTTCCCAGCAGCTGGCGGTGCTGCGCCGTACCCAGCTGGTCACGGCCACCCGGGAGGGCAACACCGTGGTGTACGCGCTGAGCACTCCGGACGTGGCCGAGCTGCTGCGCGCGGCCCGTCGCATCCTCACCGAGATGATCACCGACCAGGGGGCGCTGCTCGCCGAACTGCGCGAGCCCGAACGGCAGGCGCACCGGGCATGAGCGGGGCGTCCACAGATCTGAGTGGATCTTCCGCGTTCGCGGTGTTCGCCCGGCGGGCGGGTGCGCGGCTGCGGGCGGTGCTGCCCGACCGGGCGGCGCTGGCGACGATGGGCCGCTCGCCGCGCAAGGATCTGCTGGCGGGGCTGACGGTGGCGATCGTCGCGCTGCCGCTGGCGCTGGGCTTCGGGGTGGCCTCCGGTGCGGGGGCCGAGGCGGGGCTGGCGACCGCGGTGGTGGCCGGCGCGCTGGCCGCGTTCTTCGGCGGTTCCAACCTCCAGGTCAGCGGGCCGACCGGGGCGATGACGGTGGTGCTGGTCCCGATCGTCCACCGGTTCGGCACCGAAGGCGTCCTGACGGTGGGCCTGATGGCCGGAGTGCTGCTGGTCGCTGCCGCGCTCGGTGGCGCCGGCCGGTTCATGGCGTACGTGCCGGCCCCGGTGGTGGAGGGTTTCACCCTGGGGATCGCCGGGGTGATCGGCCTTCAGCAGGTGCCCGCCGCGCTCGGGGTGAAGGCGTCGGGCGCGCAGAACGTCGTGGTCACCGCCTGGGACGCGGTTGCCGACTTCGCCAGTACCCCGCACCTGGCCTCGCTCGCACTCGCGGGCGGCGTGGCACTGGCCATGCTGGTCGGCGCCAGGCTGCGCCCGGGCATCCCGTTCTCCCTGCTCGCGGTGGTCGCGGCCACCCTGGTCACGGACCTGACCGACCTGGAGGTGGCCACGATCGGGCACCTGCCCGCCGGGCTGCCCGCCCCCTCGTTCGGCTTCCTCCATCTCGGCGACGTACCGCACCTGGCCACGGCCGCGTTGGCGGTCGCCGCGCTCGCGGCGCTGGAGTCGCTGATGTCCGCGACGGCGGCGGACGCGATGAGCGTCAGCGAACGCCACGACAGCGACCGCGAACTCTTCGGCCAGGGTGTGGCGAACCTGGTCGCCCCGCTGTTCGGCGGCGTCGCCGCGACCGGGGCGATCGCCCGCACCGCCGTGAACGTCCGCTCCGGCGCGGCCTCCCGCCTCGCCGCTCTCGTGCACGCCGCCGTGCTCGCGGTGGTGGTTTTCGCCGCCGCCCCGCTGGTGTCGGGCATCCCGCTCGCCGCGCTGGCCGGTGTCCTGATCGCCACCGCCGTCCGCATGGTCGAGGTCGCCTCGCTGCGGGCACTGGCGCGCAGCGGCCGGGGCGAGGCCGCGATCCTGGCCCTGACCGCCGCCGCGACACTGGCGTTCGACCTGGTCACCGCCGTCATCGTCGGCCTGCTGGTCGCCGGAGCACTCGCGCTGCGCCAGGTCGCCCGCTCCGCCGCACTCACCAGGGTTGCGCTGCACGAGGGCCTGGCGCCGGCCGACCACCACGCCGAGGAGCAGGCACTGCTCGCCGATCACATCGTGGCCTACCGCATCGACGGCCCCGTGTTCTTCGCGGGCGCGCACCGCTTCCTCCTCCAACTCGCCGAGACGAGTGACGTGAAGGCGGTCATCCTGCGCCTGTCCCGGGTGAGCGCGATCGACGCCACCGGCGCCCTGGTGCTGGGCGATGCCATCGCGAAGCTGGAGGGCCGCGGCATCCTCGTCCTGGTCTCCGGCGCGCGCGAGGAGCACCTCAAGACACTCGACGCCCTCGGTGCGCTGGACGCCCTGCACGCCGAGCAGCGCGTGTTCGAGGCGACCCCGCAGGCCATCGCGTACGCGAGGAACCACCTGAGCGGCGTGCTGCCGACCGTCACCGGCAAGGGACGCTGATGGCCGCCGACCGGGGAGGCCGAGCGTGAGCGGGCGGTGGCAGCTGTTCGGGCGCCGGCACCGGAACGTGCCACTGGTGCGGCGCCCCGCGCCGGCGCGGGGACGGGTCCACACCGTGACGCTGGCCAACACCCCGGCGGCAATCGCCTTGTCCGCCCGCACCGCCCGCACCGTCTTCACAAGCTGGGGGGTGCCGGGGCGCGCCAGCACACTGGACGCCGTCGTTCTCGTCGTCACCGAACTGACGGTCAATGCCGTCCGCCACGCCCGCTCCAGCCACCTGGCGCTGACCTTCGCCATGACGGACGACCACCTGGACATCAGTGTCCACGACGAGGACCCGTACCTGCCCGCGCTGGCACGGCCACGGCCGGGCCCGCGCGCCGGGTACGGGCTCGCGGTGATCGCCGAGATCGCCGGCGACTTCGGAGGCCACCTGTCAGCCGGTCACGACCCGGGCGGCAACGGCAAATTCGTCCGCGTCCTGCTCCCCTGCCCCCGGCCCTGACCGCACACCGGCGAAAGGAGTCCCGTTGCGTTTCGAGATCACCGCCTTCGACGACCACGGCGCCGCGCTGGCACCCGTCACCGCGGACGCGACCACCCTGCGAGAGCGACTGAGGCGTGCCGCCGCCACGGGCGAGCGCCTGCACATCCGACCCCGCCCCCGCACAGGGGCGCCCCGCCCCGCCCGAAAGGGGAACACCGGTCATGAGTGATGCCGTCAGCGACGAGAAGGCCAAGCGCAAGGCGATGCTGGTGCGCGCGTCGTTCTACATCGCCGGCACCCACCTGTTCGCCGGCTTCGTGATCCTGCTCTTCGCCCTCGGCAACCGCCACTGACCCCCACACCGGCCCGATGGCCCGACCCCGTTGACAGCGAACCCGACGGAGGACGTCGTCGATCCCCGGACCACACCGCCTCAAAGGCAGCGCACCACAGCTCGGCGTCACCGGCCCCGGCCGCGCCGGCCCCTTCGGCATCCGACCGCACGAGGACGAAGACCGGGTCGAACCCGGCCTGTGCCCCCAGGGCGCGTCCGCGGACAGCGGTGCCGGGCGCCGACCCCGCGCACCCGACGCCCTGATCCCCTGACCCGCTCGCACCCGCGACGTCCGCACGCACACCGCACAAACCGCCCCACTACGAAAGATACTGTTGCCAATATGAGTGAGAACCTCCCCTCTTGCCCGAAGTGCTCGGGTGAGTACACCTACGAGATGGACGCCCTGATGGTCTGCCCGGAGTGCGGCCACGAATGGGCCCTCACCGAGGACGGCACCGAGGACACCGGCGCGCCGGGCGAGCGCGTGATCAAGGACGCGGTCGGCAACGTGCTGAACGACGGCGACACCGTCACGGTCGTCAAGGCGCTCAAGGTCAAGGGCAGCCCCTCGGGCATCAAGGCGGGCACCAAGGTCCGCAACATCCGCCTGGTCGACGGCGTGGACGGCCACGACATCGACTGCAAGGTGGACGGCTTCGGCCCGATGCAGCTCAAGTCCAGCGTCGTCAAGAAAGCCTGACCAGCCGGCCCGCGACCGCCTCTCCACCAGGACCCGTCAGCCGGAGAAGGTGACCACGCCGGTGTCCAAGCGGTAGTACGCGCCGACCACCCGCAGCCGCCCGGCCGCCACCAGAGGAGACAGCAGACGGTCGCCGCGCAGCGCGGCGACCGTCTGCCGGGTCTGGGCCCGGACCGTCGCCTCCACCAGCTGTCCCGGCGCGACACCCTGGCGGCGGGCCTCGTCATAGGGATCCCGCAGGTCGTGCACGATGTCGGCGAGATGGCCGGGAAGCCTGCGGCCCTCCCGCAGGCACTCCACGGCAGCCGTCACCGCTCCGCAGCTCTGGTGGCCCAGGACCACCACGAGCGGGATGGCGAGCTCGGCCGGACCGTACTCCAGACTCCCCGCCACCAGCGCATCGTGGGTGTGCGCGGCGGTGCGCACCACCATCAGGTCACCCAAGCCCTGGTCGAAGACCAGCCCCGGCGGCACCCGCGAGTCGATGCACGAGAACACCACCGCGAACGGCTCCTGGCCACCGGCCACCTGCACGCGCCTGGCCGCGCCGACGTCGGGGCGGGCAGCCCGGTCGGCGACCCACCTGTCGTTGCCCGCCTTCAGTCGCGACAGCGCCAGCTCGGGAGTACCGGCCTCCGGCGGAGCCGCGACCCCGGCAGGCGGCGCCATCGCGGGCGCCACCAGGCACACGGCGGCCAGCGCGCCGCTCCGCAGAACGCTCCGGCGGCCCGCCGCCATCGACCCCGGCTTCCCCGGCACAACGCCTCCACGACGGGACACCTCGCTCTCACCACCGGCCGCGGGTGAGGTGGTAAGCGGTCAGCCGCTCGGGGCGCAAGTGCAGCAGGTGCTCGTTGCCCTCGTCCGGCCACGCCCGCATCGGGACCCGGTAGCGGGCGAGCTCGCCCGGCTCCACGACCCGGCGCACCGCCCCCGTCACCCGCACCAGCCAGCCCGTGTGCTCCTCCGGGTCGATCCGCTGCGCCTGGTAGGTCAGACGCTGCGGGTGGCCGGCCCCGCCAGGCGGCAGGTGCACACGCAGGTACACGTGCTCGCCCTCCACCAGATGGTTTACCACCACCAGGCCGGCCGGGGCCGGCGCGGCCCGGTCCGCGACGAGCCGGCCCGCGCCAAGGCCCGCCAGCAGTACGAGGGCCTGGCCATGGGGAAGCTCCAGCAGGGAAGGCACTGACTGGTCGTCCATCGGCCACCTCGGGAACAACGGTCCGGCGGGCCCGCACCGCCACGGAGCCGACGGGCAGACCCGGCCGGAGACCCACCCCGGCACCGCAGGCACGGGGCCGGCCTCCGACAGCGGCACCGAGGGCCACCAGCCAAAGACTTTAGCAGTTGCGAACATTGGCAACTATGTGCGAGCGGTCGAGTCACCCGCCCCCCGAACAAGAACACCCGGCCCGCCCACGACCAGGCGCAGGCGGCGCAACCGCGCCCCGGACCACCCCCGGCGCCGACAGCCACCCCGCGATGCGCCCCTCCCTCAAGGGTGAGCCGCCCAGGCGTCGGTTCCCGGGCGACCCACCCCGTGACGGACGCTTCCGGCAGCCCGCCACATTGCAGACCTTAGCAGTTGCTAATATTGGCAATCACGAGGAGAGGGGACTGGGATGCATATCCCACCGCACCGCTGCGCCCGGGCGCCGCTCGCCGCATTCGTGGTCGCGTGCGACTTGTGGCGCCCGGCCGCAGGCGGACGGAGCCCGCACCGCGGACACATCCCCCGCACCCGATGGGTCGTCGGGACCTCGTGAACGCTCACCGCCGCCCCTGGCGTGCGACCAGGAGGCAGCGGTGAGCATTCAATGGGACCTCGACCACGGAGCCGACCTGCTGCGACTGTCCGGCTGCCTGGGCCAGGACGCGCTGCACCGCTTCACCGGAGCCGTGGACTGGACCCGGGCCCACCGCACCGGGCCGGTCATCCTCGACCTGTCCGCCCTGCGAGGCTGGAACACCGAGGGCGAGGCGGCGATCGTCGACGCCGCCGCCCGCCTCGGCGCACACCACGGCCCGCCGGCAGTGTGCGGCCTCGGAGACCGCGTGGCGCCCCTGATCGCCACCGCCCACGCCCTGGGATCCACCCCGACAGCGCCACGGCCCGCACCGCGCCCACCACGCCCTGAGCAGCCCCTTTCGCCCCATTGCTAGAGTCACTGCCGATGAAGTCCAACCCAGCCAGCGCCAGATAAGGGGACGGTGATCTCCCTGAACGCCGACACCCCGCGACAGCCCTCCGTCGTCACGGTGCCGCTCTACCAGCACAAGGCCGAGTTCTTCAAAACCCTCGGCCACCCCGTGCGCATCCGCGTCCTGGAACTGCTGAGCGAACGCGAACGCGCCGTCGCCGACATGCTCCCCGAAGTCGGCATCGAGGCCGCCCATCTCTCCCAGCAGCTCGCCATCCTGCGCCGCGCCGGAGTCGTCGCCTCCCGCCGCGACGGTGCCAACGTCGTCTACCGTCTGACCAGCCCCGAGGTCGCCGACCTGCTCAAGGTCGCCCGCTCCATCCTCAGCAGCCTGCTGACCGACCGCGCCGAACTCCTCAACGACCTCCACCCCGGCAGCGATCCGACACCCATGCCCTGACCCGACGGCCAGGCCCGCCGTCTACCCGCAAAGGCTGGACAGACCCACCCCGCACCAGCATCGCGCACTCGCTCCCACCCGCGAGCTACTCGCCTTTCGGCGGGGTGAGCATCCGTCCATCGGTCGGATTCTGATGATCCATCAACTGATGCCGCGTAATACCGCGCAAGTAGCGTCGCGTGGAGGCTCGTCCCGGGCCGTTCTACCCGGAGGACCTCGATGGCGGCTTCCAGGTCCAGGTAGCGGAGACAGGCAGGGGCGACCTCGAGGGTCAGGGTTGGGGCAACCAGCACCTGCTCGCACACAGCGCGGCTCCAACCGAGCATCGCGGGGCCCTCAGCTCACGAGCCGATGAGCCAGGAGCCGCGCGAGGCGACGGCGGTGCCGGTCGACCCGTGTGAGGTACGCACAGTCCTCTACGGACACGTCGCCCGTCAGCCCGCAAGCTCACATGATGCCGCCCTCCGGTGGCATGCAGGGGCATTGCATGTTCGAGATCGGTCCGGTTCGCCGGTTTTGTGATGTGATGTCATGTCTCGTTCTGGGGATGGTTGTTCCCCGGAACGCAGTGCAGGCACGGTGCCGGTGATCATGTGGTTGTCGAGACCCATGAGAACCGAGCGAGACCGTGCCTGCCCGAACATCATCGCCCATGCCCGCCGGGCTGGGACACCTGACCCTCCAGAATCGCGCTGTCACCCGACAGGATGCCGCTGACCTGCGGCGCTTCCTGATCTGGGTGCCCGACCCACGCAGTCGGCGGGGGCGGCGGTATCCGATGCTCCCCCTGTTGTGCGCGGCAGCTTCGGCCGTGCTGGCCGGTGCCCGTTCCCTCATCGCGATCGGGGAGTGGATAACGGACGCCCCGCAGTCGGCCCTGGAGGTCCTCGACTTCCCGGCCGAGCCGCTCACCGGTGTCCATCCCGTCCCTCACCCGGCGACCGTCCGGCGCCTGCTCCAGCGGCTGGACGGCGACGCTCTGGACGCTGCCATCGGAGCATTCCTACAGGCCAGAGGAGTACACCCGAGCGAGTCCGAGCGATCGGCGAAGCCGGTGCCGCGGGCGATCGCGGTCGACGGCAGGACGGTCCGCGGCTCGCGCACCGTCACGAGCACCGCGATCCAGCTGCTGGCCGCAATGGACCACCACGGCGTGGTCCTGGCCCAGCGGCAGGTCGCCTCCAGAAGCAACGAGATCCCCGCCTTCGCCCCGCTGCTGGACAGCATCGACCTGAGCGACACCGTGATCACCGGCGATGCCCTGCACACCCAGCACGCCCACGGCACGTACCTCCGCGAGCGCGGCGCCCACTACCTGGCCATCGTGAAAAAGAACCACCCCGGGCTGTATGCCCAGGTCAAAACGCTGCCCTGGGCGGACATCCCGCTGGACCACCGCACCCGCGACCGTGCCCACCACCGCGACGAGATCCGCCGACTCAAGACCGCCGCCTTCCACCACCTCGACTATCCCGGCGCCCGCCAGGCGATCCAGATCGTCCGATGGCGCCGCGACCGCTCGACCGGGAAGCTCACCATCGAACGGGTCTACCTGATCACTAGCCTGGACACCTACGACGCCACCGCCGTCCAGCTCGCCACCTGGATCAGGGGCCACTGGGGCATCGAGAACCTCCTGCACCACGTCCGAGACCGGACCTTCCGCGAGGACGACTCCAAAGTCCGCACCGGCCACCTGCCCCGCACCATGGCCGGCCTGCGCAACCTCGCCATCGGCATCTTCCGCCAGAACGGCCACACCAACATCGCCGCTGCCCTCCGCCACACCGGCCGCGACCACACCCGACCCCTGCGAATCCTCGGCCTCACGTGATCAATCCGGACAGACCGCAACCATGCAATGCCCCTGGTGGGGGTGAAGGGACCCGCGGTCGGCCCCGCACCGAGATGGGATGATCACGGCCATGGCTGTTGTGATCACGGCATCGGACCCGTCCTGGATAGCACCCTTCACCGGGCTGAGCCCGCAGGACTTCCGCAAGCTGGTGACGGCCCTGCGCCGCGAGGGCGCTGACACGGTACGACCGGGCCGGCCGTGGAGCCTGTCTCTGGAGGACCGGGTGCTTCTGGTCACGGCCTACTGGCGGACCAACCTGACCATGCGGCAGCTCGCGCCCCTGTTCGGCGTGTCCAAGTCGGCGGCCGACCGGATCATCGACCACATCGGCCCGCTGCTCGCCCTCAAGCCCCGGCGCCGGTTCCGCAAGGACACCGTACTGATCGTGGACGGCACTCTGGTCCCCACCCGTGACCACACCATTGCCGAACAATCGAAGAACTACCGGTACTCCACCAACCACCAGGTCGTGATCGATGCCCACACCCGCCTGGTCGTTGCGGTCGGCAGACCCCTTCCAGGGAACCGCAACGACTGCAAGGCATGGGCCGAGTCCGGCGCCAAAGCCGCCGTCGGCAAGACCACCACGATCGCCGACGGCGGCTACCCGGGCACCGGACTGGTCATCCCGCACCGTCGGCCACGCGGAGGCGAGCTCGCCGACTGGCAGGCCGAGCACAACCGTCAGCACAAGCAGGTCCGCGCCCGCGTCGAGCACGTCTTCGCCCGCATGAAGGCCTGGAAGATCCTGCGCGACTGCCGCCTCAAGGGCGACGGCGTCCACCACACGATGCTCGGCGTCGCACGCTTGCAGAACCTCCTCCAGGCCGCGTAACTGGCCCGACCCCCGCCGGTCAACCGATCCGCCTCGAACCGGTCAAAGATCGATTGCGGGACAGTCCTTAGCTCGAAATCGGGCCTGCCGCGCAAGGCACATGGGGCGCCTACTCATGTGCTGGAAGATTACATCACGGCCGGCCCCTCAGATACACCAAGTTTGGGTTTCTGAATATCAGAAGACCATTTACTTCCATCAAATGTCGAATACCACAGATCATCGGAATAATTCTGCCCCCGATGCACACAGCAAAGCAGCTCTCTACCTGCTTCAAAAATTACCGCCGCTCCAGGCCGGCTCGACAATCCGACACCCTCTACCGACTTGTCCGGACTCCAGACTTGACCATCGAACACTGCGTACCAGAGCCACCCTTCGCCGAACATCTCCCCCTGATGCAGGCAGTAGATCTTTCCGCCGCTAGGATAAGGAATCAGGGTTGGACCGTCCGATATCCCAACGTTTGGCACCGGGCCCGAGTCGGACCACTGATCCTTTGCCGTCATTACCATATAATTCAGTGAACCGTCTGGCTGTAGCGTTCCATTGCTTCTATCTGCACCCTGGTAGGCGACGAGGATGTTGTCGCTTCCTCGGTCGGTGTAAACCGCCGCCGCAGGGCTCTCGGCGACCGGAGCGCCGTCTCCGAGGCTGGCCTTAGAACTGAACCACTGTTGACCATCGGTGCGCGTGTACCGCAAGGTGCCATCACAGTCTGGGCCCTGATAGAGACAGTAGAGCAGGCCGTTGCATGTGACAACGGACGGACTTCTGGACATTTTAACCTGTGCGCTCGATCCAGTTTTTTCGGGCACGGGCGCATCGAAGAGCCATTTGAATTTGCCTTCAGAGTATTCAAATGCGCCATACCAGAGCTTGCCATCGTCCGAATAGCCTTGATGAAAGCAGTAGTTCACACCCTTGTAGCGCGTAAAGGCGGGACTCCCAGTGATCCCCACTTCCATCTTCTGTGGAGTATCTGACCACTCGCTATTAGAGTCGAAGGTGATGGCCCAAAGATGACCATCGGCACCCCGGTATGCAACGTAGTGGTACTGAATTTCACTATCCACTGCCGGCGTTTCGGAACTCTCCGTAACCATGAGATTCTCCTTAGTTTCTACTACCTCCATGGAATCACGTGCATGCCAAGGCCGCAGTCCAGAGGCGCGCGATAGCGACTACCAAAATGAGGTGCTCGGCGAGCGCGGCGACTTCCACGCTCCGGAGAGAGCCTGGGCGTACGACAGCCGCCAACGGATCCATCGGCCGAGAGGTCGCTGCTGGTCCCGCAACCCTGGATGGAGGTGGCGGCTGAACTGGAGGGGCGCCTCACCGAGGTCCGCAGCAGCTCACCTGGTCGGGGTGGGCCTGGGCCAGGTGTTGATGGCGAAGGCCGCCGCAGTCGGACGGTGCAGGGCCTTGGCGGCGCCGCCGCGCGTACCCGGTCCCATCGCGAAGAGCGCGTCGACGGCGACCCGGCAGCAGGGCCTCGCGACCGCGGTGATTGACCGCTGATAGGCAGCGGGGCTCTCCTTCCCGTCCCGTCGGCGGATGGAGTTCTCACAGGCGGGTGAGCAGCACCGCCGATCCGAGGAGAGCCGTCGCGTGGAGGGCCTGGTCTAAGAAGCCGTTGTCTTTCCGAGGGTGGCGGGCATATTTCCGCTGGTCAGGCATAGTGTCGGTGTTTCGGCGGCAGGGACGAGGTGTCGTGTTGTCTCAGCGGTGGAGGTGCCCGGATGCCGTCGGTGGTGGGGTTGCTGGAGGAGCGTGAGCGCGCTGCTCGGCAGCGGGTGGAGGCCCTTCAGGTCGAGTTGCGGGAGGCGGAGGCCGTGTGGGAGCGGTTCGTGATCGCCCGTGAGGCGGTGGCCGAGGTCCTGGCGGAATCCCGGGGAGGCGAGGAGGTCCCGCCGGTCGTGGTGGCTGGCGGGCGGACGGTGCGGGATCCGGCGGCGCCGGGCTCGGTGGTGCCGCATTGGCGGGAAGGACTCGCTCCGGCGGTGCTGGCGCCGGACTATCAGCGAATCATGCACGTCCTGGCCTGCGGGAACGGGCCCGGTGGGGAGGCGATGGACTGCCGGCAGCTCGCGGTCGCGGTCGGGCTGGAGCCGGTCCCGGCGAAGGTCGAGGGCGTGCGGTCGAAGGCGAAGCGGCTGGCCGCGCGGGGCTGGCCGGCCGAGGAACGGCCGGCCATGTTCAGCGTGGCCGCCGGGCGAGCCGGCGGCTCATGACCATGCTCATCGACCACCGGATCATCGCCTCCGCGGTGTCGGTGCGGGTCTCGTAGTCGCGGGCGAGGCGGCGTGAGCGCATCAGCCAGGCGAACGTGCGCTCCACCAGCCACCTTTTCGGCAGCACGACGAAGCCCGTGGTGTCGTCGCTGCGTTTGACCACACCCAGTGCGATGGCGAGGATGTCGCGGGCGAGGTCGACCAGGCGCCCGGTGTAGCCGCCGTCGGCCCACACCAGCGTGATGCGCCAGTGGCGTTCGCGAAGACGTGCCAGCAGCGTCCGGCCCGCGTCTCGGTCGGTGACGGACGCCGCGGTGACCATCACCGTCAGCAGCAGGCCCAGGGTGTCCACCACGATGTGGCGCTTGCGGCCGTTGATCCACTGACCTCGGCTCGTCAGGGTGAACCCTCTCGAAGTCCCTGATTGGTGCGGTGTGGTGGCTGTATCCGGTGGTAAGTGAGATATGCGGATGGGGGCGGGCTGACCGCCACAGGGCGTGAGCGCCGGGAGTCGGTGCGGATGCAGGCCGCCGAGCTGTTCGAGCGGAGAGTCAAGCCGCCGGAGGTCGCACGGCGGCTGCGAGTGAGCCCGAAGTCGGCCTACCAGTGGCACCAGTTGTGGCAGGAGGGCGGGGCCCAAGCACTGTGAGCTTCCCCCGTTGCGCGAGAGGTGCTGATTACCTGGTCAGGACGGATGTGGGTGGTTCGACGGCCACTGGTTCGGCCGTCGCCTGGTCGGCGTAGTACTTCGTCTCGTACTCGTCCGGGCTGAGCCAGCCCAGGCGCTTCTGGATGCGGCGGGTGTTGTACCAGCCGTCGATGTAGGCGAACAGGGCGAGGTCGGCGTCGGTGCGGGTCGCGAAGGTCGTGCGGCGGACGCACTCGGTCTTCAGGACGCTCCAGAAGTTCTCCGCGAGGGCGTTGTCGAACGAATCGCCCACGCTTCCCATGCTCGGCTCGATTCCCGCCTTCAGCAGGCGAGTTGTGAGCTTGATGGACGTGTACTGACACCCGTGGTCGCTGTGATGGATCAGCCTCCCGGGCTCGACGGGCCGGCCGTGCAGCGCATACTCCAGGGCGGTGAGGACCAGGTCGGCATCCGCGCGCTCCGAGGTGTGCCAGCCCACGATCCGGCGGGAGAAGGCGTCGCGGATCGAGGCCAGCCACCATGGTCCCTCACCGGTCGGGATCAGCGAGATGTCGGCCACCCACAACCGGTTCGGCGCGTCGGCGGTGAAGTCGCGCTGGACCAGGTCCGGGGCGGACTCGGCGGCCGGGTCGCGGCGGGTGAAGGAACGGGGCCGGCGCGGGCTGACACCCTGGATGCCGGCCTGGCGCATCAGGCGTTCGACCCGCTTGCGGCCGACCCGGGTGCCCTCGCGCCGCAGGACGGCGTGGACGCGCGGGGAGCCGTAGGTCTCGTCGGAGTCGGCGTGGATGCGGCGGATGTGATCGGTCAGCTCGGCGTCGTGGCGTCTGCGCTCGCACGGCTCCGCCACGTCGCGGCGCCAGCGGTAGTAGGTGGAGGCGGGGATGTGCAGTTCCCGGAGGACGGGCTCGGCCCCGAAGCGGTCCTGGTGCTCGTCGATGAGCTTCAGTACCGTCGCCGGGTCGGGTCGAGCTCCTGGGCGAAAAAAGCCGAGGCGGCCTTGAGGATCTCGCAGGACCGGCGGAGCTCGGCGTTCTCCTTGCGCAGAGTGGCCAGTTCCTCCTTCTCGACGGTGGTCAGCCGGTCGTCGCGCTCGCCCCGGTCCGCCTCGTCCTGGCGGATCCAGTTGCGCAGGGCCTCGTGGTGCACGCCCAGGTCGCGAGCCATCTGCCGGATCACGGGCTTCGGGTCGGCGGCGCGGTATGCGGCAACAGCTCGCTGCCGCAACTCGGGCGGGTACTTCATCGGTGCAGCCATGGCAGAGGCTCCCTTCTCATGGCCCATCAGGCCATCTCCGGCAACCTTCCGCACGTCGGGGGAACCTCACTGGCCTCTCGTGGCCCGAGCGGGTCGCGGTGCCGTCTGTCGCCGCGCTGCCTGGAGAAACTGGCCGCGTATCTGGAGGAGGGTCCGGCCGTGCACGGCTGGGTGGGGGACCAGGTGTGGACCGCGGCAAGGGTGGCCACGCTGATCGGCCGGAAGTTCCACGTCTCCTACAGCGTCTCGGGCGCCACGAGGCTGATGCGTCGGCTCGGCTTCAGCCCGCAGGTCCCCGCGCGGCGGGTGGCCGAGCGGGACGAGCAGGCCGTCACCGTGTGGAAGGAGGCGACCTGGGCGGAGGTAAAAGAGCGCGGGCGGCCTGCGGGGGCTACATCTGCTTCGAGGACGAGGCAGGCTTCACCCGCCGTCCGCCCAGAGGACGCACCTGGGGCCGGCGAGGCCGCACCCCGGTCGTGACGGTCAGCGGCCGCCGATCGGGACGCCTGTCCGTGGCCGGGCTGATCGCCGTGCGCCCCGGCGCCCGCACCCGGCTGTGCCACCGCCTGATCACGCACCCCGCGGGCAAGGGCCAGCGCCGCAGCATGGGCGAGCGCGACTTCATCGCCCTGATCGACGGTGTCCACCAGCTGGTCAAGGCACCGATCGTGCTGGTCTGGGACCGCCTGAACACCCACGTCTCCCGCGCCATGAACGAGTTGATCGCCCAGCGCACCTGGCTGACGGTCTTCCTCCTCCCCGCCTACTCACCCGACCTCAACCCCGTCGAATGGGTCTGGGCACACGTCAAACGCAGCCTCGCCAACCTCGCCGTCATGGCCCTCGACCGACTCGAAGCCCTCGTACGCAACCGGCTCAAACGCCTGCAGTACCGACCCGACACCCTCGACGGCTTCATAGTCGGCACCGGCCTGAGCCTCGACATCCCGACATCACCCTGACGAGCCGAGGTCAGTAACGTCGCACGTCCGGTTCGGTGGGGGGCCGTCGGAAAAGGGCCTGGTCACAGGCACCTCGCTGGCGGCCTACCCAACGTCATGTCCGGTTCGACGGGAGGCCGCGCGGAAAAGGACCTGTCACGGGCAGGCACCTCGCCGCGCGGCCGACCCAACCGCCTGGCTCCACCAGTTCAAGCGACTCCGCACCCGCTACGAACGCCGAGCCGACCTCCACCAAGGACTCCTCGAACTCGCCGCCAGCATCATCTGCCTCCGCCGACTCCAAAGATCATTCTGAAACGATCAGTTACAGGTGAGCGTGCTTTCGCCGGCA
Source organism: Kitasatospora purpeofusca (assembly GCF_036010405.1). Taxonomy (NCBI): domain Bacteria; kingdom Bacillati; phylum Actinomycetota; class Actinomycetes; order Kitasatosporales; family Streptomycetaceae; genus Kitasatospora; species Kitasatospora purpeofusca. The sequence goes on from NZ_CP108561.1 coordinate 9,715,781, forward strand.
CCGAGCGGGCTCGGTCGGCTCGAGGACGAGTTCGACGGTCAGGCCGTCCACGTCGCGCGTGCCGAGTTCCGCGTCCCGCAGGACGGCGAGGAGGTGTGCGGGAAGGCCCGCCGGGTCGGCTCGGCAGTACACGACGAAGCGCATGCTGTAAACGAGTTGGAGCACCGCGTTCTGAAGCGGCTCGCTCATGGGGCAGTTCGGGCCGCAAGGGCAGGTGCACCGAACGGTGATTCGAAGCATGCTCTGGGCGGCGTAGTGAGCGAGGAGTTCGGGCAGGGCGGTGAGGGCGCAGAGAGTGGCAACGCGCAGGTGGGCGTAGCGGGCCGGATTGCCGACTTGGCCGGGCGGGCAGTTTGTGGTCATCGTCGGAATGGCCTTTGGATCAGACCCGCAGGAGGACTGCGGTGATGTGCATGCCGGCGCCGATGCCGACCATGACCAGGTATTCGGCGGTGATGCGCTCGAAGAAGTGCGAGAGGTTGACCGGGTAGGTGGCCGCGATCATGTTCCCGAAGTCCGCGAGGGTTTCGAGGTATTCCATGGGCTGGATGCGGTCCGCCCAGTGGTCGAGGAAGAGCCGCACGCCCTGATGGGTGGTGAGGGCGATGCGGTCGGCGGTGATGCCGTGGCGGGCGAGGAGTGTGCTGACGAGTTCTGGTACGCCGTCCTTGATGGCGCTGGACAGGGCTTCGATGCCGCTCTGGTTGATCTCCAAGGTGGCAGCGGGCAGGCCGGTGGCCTCCAGCATCGGGAGGTGGATGCGTCCGTTGAACTGCACCGTCCTCAAGCCCATGGTCAGCGCGTGGTATAGGCCGCTGAGTGTGGACCCGGCGTGGTCGAGGATGACGAAGCGCTCGCTGGGGCCGACCAAGGCACTGCCAGCGGCGTCACCGATGCCGGTGGCGTGGCCGCGGGTGTAGTCGATGTGTCGGGTCCAGTTGCTGCCGCAGCTGACCAGGCAGTGCCGGGCGTGGCCGGCGTTGACCGTGTCGGCAGCCTGGATCAGTCCGAGGATGAAGTTGGTGAACTCGCTGTTGACCGGGACGACGATGGCGTCCTCGCGCAGCCCGAGCCGGTGGTGCAGGCGGTAGAGGGTGTTGGGTGCCTGGAAGCGCGGCACGGAGGCGTAGCCGTAGAGGCGGTCGACGCCGGCAGCCTCGACCCCGGCAGTATCGAGGGCCTGTCGGCAGGAGGCTGCCATCAGGTCCTCGACCTCCTCCTCGGGACCGAGGAGGTAGCGGCGGTCCAGGCCACGGAACATGTCGGCCTGGTATATGCCTTGGGGGTTGCGGGAGCGGTCGAGGTTGTCGAAGACCGGGTCGTCGTTGCGTCTTACACGGCTCGGGAGTTGATGGCCGCAGCCCAGAATGCCGGCCGTTGGCCGAAGGTCCTTGGTGGTCACCGGGTCCTCGGATCTCAGTAGGTGATCAGGGGTTTGATGATGGATTCGCCCTTCGTACGCATCAACTCGAATGCCCGGACGGCGTCCTCGAACGGGATCCGGTGCGTGGTCAACGCGGTGGGGTCGACGCGGCCGGTCTCCATGAGCCGGAACAACCGGGTGAGCCGTTCGCGCCCACCAGGGGCGAGGACGCCCCGGATGGTCTTGTCGCCCATGCCGAGACCGAAGGAGACAACCGGGACGGGCAGGGGGGCCTGACTGCGCCAGCCGTGATAGCCGACGTTGACGACGGTCCCGCCGGCCTTGGTGATCCGCACGCACTGCTCGAAGGTCTCGTGGGTGCCGAGCGCCTCGATGGCGCAGTCGACGCCGTCCGCGCCCACCAGTGAGCGGATGCTCTCGATGGCGTCCTCGCGGCGCGGGTCAATCACCACATCCGCTCCGAACTGGCTTGACAGGCGCGCCCGTTCCGGCCGGGTCGCAGTGGTGACGACGAAGCCGGCACCCAGCAGGCGGGCGCCGACGGTGGCGCAGAGGCCGACTGGACCCTGGGAGAAGACGGCGACAGTTCCGCCGACGGGGATGGCGGCGTGTTCGGCTGCGGCGACGCCGGTGCTCAGGACGTCCGTGGCGTACAGGGCCTGCTCGTCGGAGAGGGCCGGGGGAATGTACGCGAGGTTGTAGTCGGCATCGGGGACGCCGAAGTACTGGGAGAGGTTGCCGTCGCGCTCGCGGGTCCACTGGTAGCCGCCGAGCATGCCGCCGCACTGTGTGGCGTGTCCGCTCTGGCAGTAGTTGCAACGCCCGCAGGGCGTGATGGCGCCGACCGCCACCCGCTCACCCTCGCGGAAGCGGCGGACCTCGCTGCCGACGCGGTGCACGATCCCGACACTCTCGTGGCCCAGGACCCGGCCGGTCGGCACAGGCAGTGCGCCGCTGACGGTGTGGACGTCACTAGTGCAGATGCTCGACGTCGTCGTGCGGATCACCGCGTCATTCGGGCCGGGTACCGGGATGGGCTTCTCGATCATCTCGACCCTGTTGGTCGCAGTGAACGCAAGCGCCTTCATGAGCGCCATGTGCCACCTCCGCGGGATGCGTTCTTCTGATGAGTGCCGTAATGGCTTCCGTCGAGGCAGTTGTGCGGGTTACCGCTCCCCAGGCTGATTCGCTCCAGAAGCGGCCTGCGGGCCCAGGGCCCCTATGCACCTGCGCCCGCAGGCGGGCTCGACGCGATCAGGGGGAAGCGAGGGTGAGGGTGATGGGTCCGGAGCTGGTCGTGAGGCCGGCGGGAGTCAGGCAGGCGGTCAGGTCGGTGCTGGCCAGCACGATGGTGTTGACCACGGCAGCTCCGGTGAAGTCCCCGGCGGTCACGCTTCCCGTCAGCACCAGCACGGTCACCCCGTCCGGTCGTACCGACACGCCGCCGGTGAAGGCGAAGTCGGAAGGTGTGGTGCCGGGATTGGCCCACGTGACCCGGCCGCTGCCGGAGGAGTTGCCTCCCAAGCAGGTGAGCGGCCCGCCTCCGCTGAAGGTGATCGTTCCGGAGGTGTGGTGCAGGTCAAGGGAGACGCAGGCGGCGAGCGTGCCGGTGGAGCTCAGGGAAACGGAGGGGTTGGGAGGCGCCGGCGGAAGGGCGGGCAGCTTCAGTCCGGGGGTGTAGGTGATGCTCTCCGTACCGAGTGGGCACGTCACGAGGGCGGTGGTTGCCGCGGCGGGAGGGGAGGCCGCGATCCACGCGCCAGCAGCGGTCAACACTGCGGTGCAGAGGGTGGCCGCACGGGTGCGGCGAGAGACGTCTCGGTGCATGGGGCATCTCTCCTCGAGGGAAAGGACCGGTTCCCGCAGGCGTTCTGACACTGCAACGACCAAGGCAGCGGCCCAGGCGTCCTGTGCTCTCAGCATCACCGCACCATGTCCGCTGGTACAGACTCCCTGCACGCTCAGGGCGTTAAGAATTGTCGGGCTGTATACCGGATCGAGGCCGCGCACCTGGTCGTCGGCGCCAAGACGATCACGGCGAACAACGCCTCGTCGTCTACGTTCGCGGTCCCAGCCTTCCTGTGGTCGCAATCGGACCGCTCATCACCAGTTCGTCTCCGAGGCGAAATACCTCGTGGCCTTCCGCGGGATGTTCCGTTCGACCGTCGACTGGCCCGTGGGCCCGAGCGCGCCCACCGAGTACTGGCTCACAAGCCTGCCGTTCGGCACCGCGATCCGCCGCCTCGTACGCCTGGCCAGGGTCCGCCGGCGCATCGAGCACGACTACCGCGAGCTGAAGCACGGACTGGGCGTGGACCACTTCGAGGGCCGCACCCGGCGCGGCTGGCACCAGCACGTCACCCTCGTCACCGCCGCCCACGCCTTCCTCACCTTCCGGCGCCTCGACCCAAAAAAGGCCGAGACGCCGACCCGACCTTCTACCGAGTCCTCGACGCCATCCAGGACCTCATACGGGCCGGGCCTCCTTCTGCTCACCGCAGTGCCCGGGTGGCCCCTCCCCGTGCTCCCCGTACGGTGCCGGCCGAGGAGAATCGGTCCGTGCCGAGACGCCGCCGACCATTCGCTCAGGTGCGCCGGTGCACACTGTGCGAGGTACCGGCCAAGTGTCGCACGCGAAAGAGCCTGGGGTACGAAGCTGAGGCGGCCAGGGCGCACGTGCTTCAGTCGCACGCCGTCATCTGCTGCAGTACGCCCGGTCGCACGCCCTTGGCAGCATCGGGCGGCGGGCGAACTCTGTGCGCAGCGAACGCGCGTGAGTTCGCACCCCGTCGCCCAGAGGTGCCCCGTGACGCCCCCTGCCGAAACCACCGACTGCTCCTGCGCGGCCCACCGCGCGCTCACCACCGCCTTGACCGCCGCCGACGGCGGTCTCTTCGACGTGGCGGCCGTGCGCCGCGACTTCCCGATCCTCGGCCGCCGGGTGCATGGTCGCCCGCTGGTCTACCTGGACAACGCCGCCACCGCCCACAAGCCGCTGCAGGTCCTGGATGCCGAGCGCGACTTCTACCTGCTGCACAACGCCAATGTGCACCGGAGCAACCACGAGTTGGCCCGCGAGGCGACCGCGCTGCTCGACACCTCCCGGGCCAGGATCGCGGCCTTCATCGGGGCCGACACCGACGAGGTGGTGTTGACCAAGAACGCCTCGGAGGCGATCAACGTGGTCGCCGGGGCCCTCGCGAACGCCGGGAGCAGCCAGCGCCAGTACCGGTCGCTGGCCCTCGGCCCCGGGGATCGCGTCGTGGTGACCGAGATGGAGCACCACTCGAACCTGCTGCCCTGGCAGGACCTGTGCCGGCGTACCGGGGCGGAACTGCGCTGGCTGGACGTCACTGCCGACGGGCGCCTGGACCTCGAGCGCCTCGATGAGCTGGTCGACGAGCGATGTCGGGTTCTGGCCTTCACCCACCAGTCGAACCTCTTCGGTACCGTCAACCCCGTCGCGCCGCTGGTCCGGCGGGCCCGGGAGGTCGGCGCGCTCACCTTCCTGGACGCCTGCCAGTCGATCGCCCACGCTCCGCTGGACGTCGCGGCCCTCGGCGTCGACTTCCTGGCCTTCTCCGGGCACAAGATGTGCGGGCCCACCGGCATCGGTGTGCTGTGGGGCCGCTCGGACGTGCTCGCCGCCCTTCCGCCGTTCCAGTCCGGTGGGGAGATGAACGAGCAGGTCACCATGGCCTATTCGACCTTCGCCGAGCCGCCCGCCCGGTTCGAGGCCGGCACTCCGATGATCGCGCAGGCCGTGGGTCTCGCCGCCGCCTGCGGTTATCTCGAGGCCCTGGGCCGGGAGAGGACCGCCGAGCACGAGCACAGGCTCACCCGGCGTGCGCTGGAGGCGCTGAACGCCATTGAGGGGGTCCGGATCGTCGGTCCCGCCGACACCGCCGATCGCGGCCCGGCGATCTCCTTCGCGCTGCGCGGCCACTTCCCCGACGACATCGGGGAGTTCCTGGACCGGCGCGGCATCGCGATCCGGGTCGGCCACCTGTGCGCCCGCCCGGCCTGTCTGCGCTACGGACTGCCCGCCACCACCCGGGCCTCCCTCCACCTCTACACCACCGAGCAGGAGGTCGACGCCTTCACCCAAGCGCTGGCCGAACTCGCCGAGCCGACCGTCCACGCCGTACCGGCGCCGCAGGGCGAGCCCCGCCCGGCGGCCGAGCGGGGCCGAGAAGAGCCGGACGAGGCGGTCACGGCGGCACCGGCCCCGGGTGCCGACGAGCGGGCGTTCCTCTCCCAGGTCCTGGCCGACGCGGCGACCGCCGCCAACGGCCTGTCGGTGTCGATCGGCGACCGCCTGGGCCTGTACCGGGCGATGGCCGGGGCCGGGCCGCTGACCTGCGCCGAACTGGCCGAACGGACCGGAACCCAGGAGGTCTACCTCCGCGAGTGGCTGCACACTCAGGTCGGGGCAGGCTACCTCACCCGCGACGAGGGGGCCGCCGACGGAGCCGGCTACCGGCTTCCCGAACCGCACGCGGCGGTGCTCGCCGACGCGGACGCGCCGACGGCCGGGGTGGGCATCTTCGGTTCTCTCCGCTCGCTGTACGCGGTCGAGGACCGGCTCGCCGACTGCTTCCGCACCGGCAGCGGGATCGACTGGGGCGACTACCCGCCGGAGATGTTCAAGGCCGTCGCCCGGTTCTTCCGCCCCGCCTACCGGGCCAACATTGTGCCCGTCTGGCTGCCCGCCCTGAACGGCGTGGTCGAACGCCTCGGCGCTGGCGGGCGGGTCGCTGACATCGGCTGCGGCGTCGGCTACTCCACCATGCTGATGGCCCAGGCCTTCCCCCGCTCGGCGTTCAGCGGCTTCGACTGCCACCAGCCCTCCATCGACCGCGCACGCATCATCGCCGAGGAACGCGAACTCGACGACCACGTGCGGTTCACCGCAGCCGCAGCCGCCGAACTCGCTCCCGCCGATTCTTCCGACCAAAACACCTACGACCTGGTGACATTCTTCAACTGCCTCCACGACATGGGCGATCCTCTCGCCGCCGCGCGAGCCGCCAGACGGCTGGTGAAGGACGACGGCACCGTCATGCTGGTCGAACCCAACGCCGACGCCGACCCCAACCGCAACACCCACCCCGAGGGCCGACTCTTCATGGCGCTGTCCACCGCCATCTGCCTGCCGGCCGCCGTCGCCCAGAAGGGTCCCCTGGCACTCGGGAACCACCCCGGCGAAGCCGCTCTGCGCGCGATCGCCGAAGAAGCCGGCTTCATCCGCTGGCGGCGCGCCGCACACACGCCACGCGCCGTCGTCTATGAACTGCGCCCCTGACGAACCGTCGGATATTGGCTCGGGCCGCAGCGATTCCGACCTCTGCGGCCTCAGCCCGCACGAACTCGGTGAGTGCCTGTACAGCCAGTGGCGGGCACATCCGAACGCACCCCACCCGAACGCCTACCGGCAACTCGCCGCCGCCCTGGTCGAGCTGCGCCGAAGCGGCGCCGACCGCTACGACGCCGCCGACCACGCCGACCGGCTCCGCCAGGAGCCGGCCCTGCCCCAGGCCTTACGGTCGCAGGCCCTGCACTACGGGCACCGGCTCACCGCCACGGTGCGCATCCTCGGGGAACTCCACCACGGCACGGTGATCCACGCCGAGGCCCACCAGGATCCCGGCGACCCCGCCCCCACGGTCTGGTACGTCGTCGCGGTCGCGGCCCAAAAACGCTGCCGGGCCCACGGGCCGGACGAGATCGAACCCGGGCCCGACGGATGACTGAGATTTACCCCTTTACGTGGGCACCCTGACGCTTGGATCTCGTCGATCCAGGAAGGGACGTCCAGATGGGACGTCCGTCAAAGCACTCGGACGAGTGAGGGCCGGCGCACGTTCGCGGCCGTCGCGAAGGAGATCGGGGCCAATCACGAGACCCTGCGGCACTGGGCGCACGCCGCAAAGCCGAGCCGGCGTGGACTGGGCAAGCATTGACTCACATCGGGACCTCCACCTCCTCACCCCCGAGAGCCCGTCCGGCCACCTCCGAGTTCGCGGGACTCGCGTGCGGCCCGCAAGATCGAAGCACGTAGCGGACTGGGCTCGGCCCCTGGGCGCCGCGCGCAGCCAGCACTGACCTCAGCACGGCGAGGAAGGACTTCCCATGACGACCACCGCTAGCTCCCCGCGCGCCGTGCTCCTGACCGGCGCCACCGGATCACTTGGAGGCCGGGTCTGCGCCGATCTCGCGGTCCAGACCGACGCCGTCATCCATTGCCTGGTCAGAGCCAAGGGCGAAACCACGGCGGCCGACCGCCTGAGAGCCCGGCTCGACCACCCCGACCTGAGGCCCGTCCCTGACGAGCGCCTCGTCGCCGTCCAGGCCGACATCCTCCAGCCGGGCCTCGGCCTGGCGTCCGACCGGCTGGACGAACTCGCTCGGACCGTCGAAGGGATCTTCCACTGCGCTGCCAAGGTCCACCTCGCCAAACCGTACGAGGAACTGCAGGCGGCCAATGTCGGTGGCACCCGGGCCCTGATTGCGCTCGCCGAACGCCGCCACGCACTCACCGGCATCCCGATGCCGTTCCACTACATCTCGACCCTCGGCGCGTTCATCAACGCCCGCGCCGCCGGCATCGACGCACCGGACGAAAACACGAACCCCACCAGACAGACGGCAGGCAGTATCGGCTATCCGCAGACCAAAGCCGCTGCCGAAGAAGTCCTGCGGGCCGCCGCCGAGCGCGGCACGATCAAACTGACCGTCTACCGCCCGGGAATGGTCCTCGCGGACTCACGCTCCGGCAATACCTCCCCGTCCGACATGCTCCTGCCGATGCTGACGGCATGCGCCGTGCTGGGAACCCGTCCCACTGAGGCGGGCCACGGACCCGTCGAGGCCGCCGACGTGGTCTCACGTTCCATCGTGAGCCTGTCCCTGCGCAACGACGCACCCGGCCGCACGTTCCATCTCGTCCGGCCCGAACCCGTCCGGGTACTCGATGCGGTAGACGCGATGACCCGGGCAGGACACCGCCTCACCACCGTGCCGCCCGACATCTGGTGGCGCCAGGTGCAGGAACACAGCTCCACCGGCCGGCCCCTGCCACTGGCTCGAATGAGCGAGTTCGCACGATTCCTGATCGCTCACGATGCCGAGCACCAGGCGCCATGGATGCGCTCCGAGGCAACCTGGTCAGCACTCACCGACGGCCGGCCCGAACCAGCCCCGCTGGACAGCGCCTACTTCGACCGCATGATCGCAGCCCTGCACCGCGCCGGCACACTGCCCAAGCCGACCTGAGCCTGCCAGCTCACCCTCGGTGATCATCTTCTGTGGCATTCGGGTTCTCGCCTGTCCGTTCGTCAATGGTTGCTGACCAGTGCGATTCGCAGCACTCCTTGATCATGATCGGTGTGTTGATGGGCCTGTGAGGTCGGAAGCGTCGGCTGGAGCTGGAAGTGGAGTACAGGCGCCTGCTGCGGTCGGGCCAGGGTGCTTCGAACACGCCCTCATCCAGCCGAATCGGCAGATGAACGCACCGGACAGTGGTTGCGTAAGGCCCATCCCGACGAACGACCCTGCCCTGGAGGCCCAATTGCTCCGCCCCACCCGTCCATCCCGTCACATGCTGGCCGTGGCGATCGCCGTAGCCTCGGCCACCTGCGTCCTGGCCGCGCCCTCCGCCCACTCCCGCGGCACCGAACCCTCCCAAGGCAAGCGCGAAGCGACGACCATCACCGAGAACCGCCTGCCCTTCACCACCCGCTACCAGGGCGACTTCCCCGGATCCGTCACCCACATCGGCAACGCCCTGATGACCTGTGACGAGACCAAGCCGCCCGTCGACCCCGCCGAGGCCCCTTGCGAGCAGGCCCGCACCGGCGCCGGGAGTCGGCCGATCAACAACAACTACGAGATGAAGTACGTCAACATCGACCCCGGCGCCGTCGGCCCGCTCGGCGACGCCATTTATTCCGCCAGCTCCGCCGACCTGCGGCTACCGGCAGGCTCGACCGTGAAGTACGCGCGCCTCTACTGGGGCGGAACCCGCGGCATCGGCGACACCGTCCTGCCCGAGAGCGAGATCGACGAGATCTACCTCAAGCTCCCCGGCGACAATACCTACACCAACATCGCCAACCAGCAGCCCTCCATCGGCTACATCACCACCGATGAGGAGAGCAGCTACCAGGCCTCCGCCGACATCACCGACCTCGTCAAGCAGCACGGCACCGGCACCTACACCGGGGCCAACATGAACTCCGTCGTCAAACCCCACAGCTGGGGCGGCTGGAGTATCGTCATCGCCTACGAGGACCCCTGCGCGCCGCTGCGCCACGTCCACGTCTGGGACGGTTTCCAACCGCAGCTGCCCAACAGCCCCGCCCTGTCCGGCAACCTGAGAGGCCTCCACACGCCCGCCAGCGGCCCGGTCACCGGGCACCTCGGCTGGGTCGTCTACGACGGCGACCACAAGTGGAACGGCGACACCCTGGACCTCAAGTCCACCAACGGGCCGCTCACCCGGTTCAGCGATACCGACCACCCGGCGGACGACGCCTTCAACTCCACCGTCGGCGCACCCGGCTCCGCGGGAACCTTCCCGCGCAACCCCGCGTCCCCTAACAACTTCGGCTACGACACCAACCGCTGGAACATCTCCCGCTTCCTGCGCAACGGCGACACCGACCTCACCTACACCGTCAACACCCAGGGCGACGGCTACGCCCTCGGTGTCTTCTACGCCGACATCGACCTCGCCGCCGACGGCGCCAAGACCGCCGGCCCTCCCACCTCGACCTGGAACCGGGTCACCACCCCGTAACAGGACGACCACGGCTGTGGGTCGCCACCTCGGAGGGCAGGCGACCCACAGCACGGCGGCACAGCAGAGGACAGCGAAACGGCGACGGCCCAACCGCGCAGGGCAACACCCACAGGGACGACCCCGGGTCTGTGACGCGGCGGTCGCCGCTGCACGCGCCCGCGGGGATCGTACCTGGAGCAGGCTTGCCCCGCGACGCGGACACTTGACACCTGGATCTGGTCGACCCACGGAAGAGAAGTCCGGACGGGGTATCAGTCGAAGGACTCGGACGAGACCCGTCTTGACCCCGTAGGGCTGTGCCGGACCGCGGAGAGCCGGCAGACGTTCGCGGCGGTCGCGAAGGCGATCGGGGCCAATCAAGGAACGCTGCAGGGCTGGGAGCACGCTGCCGAGGCCGAAGGGGCGTCGACCGGGCAGACGCTGACCTTTTTGTTTAACCTCGCAGGTCACCCGACCTGCTGATCTGCGGTTCTTCCCGGGACAGCGGAGGCGGCCGTTCTCCACGCTTCGAGATGTCGAGTCACGAAGCCCAAGAGAACGGCCGCTGCATATGAGTCTCCCCCTTGACCCGCCCACGAGCGACGCATTGGGCATCTTGTCCCGCTTTCGGGTTGAGTTCTACGACTGCCTGTACGCTCGCCCGGACGCGCTCTTCGAGCTGACGGACGCGGTGCTGTGCACGGACGGACCGGTGAAAACGGGCTCTTGTGTTGGACCTGTGGGTCTGGTCATGCGAGTTGGCGTCGGGGCAGGGTGGGGCGGTTGCCGCCGAGGCAGAGCATGACGAGGGCGATGACGGCCTCGGCGGATCGGAAGCCGAAGCCTCTGCGGATGATCAGGCGGGTCTTGGTGTTGGTGGACTCGATCAGGCCGTTGGACAGCTTCTCGACGATCGCGTGGAGGATGGCCTCGTAGTGGCGCTTGATCTTGCGGGCGAGGTCGGTGAAGGCCGGAAGGCGGGACCGGACAGCCCAGGACAGCCATCGGTCCAGGGCCTTCACAGCGGCCTCGACGCCCTCGTCGGCGGCGATCCGGTAGATCGTGCGCAGGCCCTCCTTCAGCAGATAGGCACGGTGCAAGCGGGGGTCGTTGGTCGCGATCCAGGCGAGTTTGACCTGCTGGCGGGGCGTGAGGTCCTCGGGGTTCTTCCACAACGCGTGGCGTGAGAAGCGATTCCCAAACCGAAGGTAGGGTCACGTTTTCCCAGGTGAGGTATGTGGCCGCCGCTCGGTAGGCATGCTCGGTCCGTCTGTGTCGGTGCGGGGCGTGCTTGGAGGTGGCGGATGCCGTCGGTGCTGGGGGTGCTGGAGCTGCGCGAGCGGGTGGCGCTGGCCCGTGCGGGGGAGTTGCGGGCCGAGTTGGAGCGGCTTCAGGCTGCTGTGGTCGAGGCGGATGAGGCCGCGCGGCGCGCGGTCATCGCCCGGGAGGAGACCGTCGCTGCCTTGGCCGAGTTGGCCGATGAGGCCGCGGTGACCGGGGCGCCTGCTGGCGGTCCGGTGGTGGAGCCGGTTGCGGGTGCTGCCGGGCCGCGGCTCGAAGTCCCCGTCTGGTCCGAGGGGTTGGGGGTTGATGTGCTTCCGTCGGACTGCGCGCGGATCGTTGCCCTGGTCGAGCGCGATGCGGCCAGTGGTGGGGAGGGGGTGCGGGCTCGGCGGATGCGCGAGGATCTGGGCTGGCTCGCGGGTGACGCGAAGGAGCAGGCGGCTCGGTTCCGGGCGAAGCGGCTGGTGGAGCGGGGCTGGTTGAGCGAGGGGCGGCCGGGGTTGTTCAGGCCGCGGACCGCTTGACGCGGCGGGGTGCGGGCCGGCCGGAGCGGGCCAGGCGGCGGGTGGCCGGGATGCTCGCGGCCCACCAGGCCATCGCCTCGGCGCTGTCGATGCGGGTCTCGTAGTCCCGGGCGAGGCGCCGGGCCCGGATCAGGTGGGAGAAAGATCGTTCCACGACCCAGCGGCGCGGCAGCACGACGAACCCGGTGGCGTCGTCGCTGCGCTTGACGACGGTCAGCGCGAGGGCCAGGACGGTCGCGGCGAAGGCGACCAGCCAGCCGGTGTAGCCGCCGTCGGCCCAGACCAGGGCGATGCGGTGGTGTTCGGCGCGCAGTTGTTCCAGCAGGTCGCGGCCGGCGTCGTTGTCCTTGACCGAAGCGGCGGTGACCATCACCACCAGCAGCAGGCCCAGGGTGTCCACGGCGATGTGCCGTTTGCGGCCGTTGATCTTCTTTCCGGCGTCGTAGCCGCGGGTGGCCGCGCCGACGGTGGCGTCGGCCTTCACCGATTGTGAGTCGATGATCGCGGCCGTGGGCTCCTCCTTCTTCCCGGCCAGTTCGCGCAGGTGCTTGCGCAGTCGACTGTAGAGCTCCTTGATGAAGTCGTTGTCGCGCCAGCGGCGAAAGAACCGGTAGACGGCCCGCCACTTGGGGAAGTCGGCGGGCAGGCCGGCCCAGCGAACGCCCTCGGCGACCAGGTAGCGCACCGCGTCGATCATCTGCCGGTGGCAGAAGCCCTCCGGGCGCCCGCCGCGTCCGTTCATCCAGGCCGGAACCGGCAGCAGCGGCCGCACGATCGCCCACTCCGCGTCGGTGAGGTCGGAGCCGTAGCGGCGGGTCCGGCCGGGCTGGTCGGCGGCATTCCCGAGTCGGTGTGCGAGGCAATCGCACGACATGCCGGAACTGGACGCGGACGGCGCGAGCACGCCACAGTGGGACACCAGGGCCTCCTGTTGGTTCGTTGACTCGACATCACCGAACTGTGCAGGAGGCCCTTCTTCTATGCGCCGGCCGCGGAGTGATCACCTGAACGAGGCTGATCCGCGCGGAAGCTCGACCGGCAGCCGGGTTCCCCGGTTTGGGAATCGCTTCTCAGAGCACACCGGCAGATCCCTCATGAATGACCACCCCTACCTGTTGGCGCGTGCCCGGGCCCTGCGTACTTTCCCGGTCCCCGCCGACCACGCAGAGCTCGCCCAACTGCGCTGCGCCGTCGACGATGTGGAACGCCGCCTGGCCGACGTCGTCACCGCAGACGAAGCCCGTGAACTGATGCTCGCCTTCGCTTCCGACGTCGAACCGGCCAACGGCTGCCTGGACGACAGCGATGTGCGCCGTCCTGCATCGGCTTTCCGTCTGGTCACTCTCGCTGCCTGTATCCGCCACTGCTGGCCCGACCGCAGTCAGCCCCTGTATCCGGGGCAGGCCGCCAGGCAGGACGACATCATCACCACTCTGGTCCCGCTCCACGATACCCTCGCCGCCAGGGAAGGCATCGCAGCACTGGGCCGCGCCTCGCATTTCCTTGCCGCCGTACGTTTCCTGCGCGCCTGCGGCTACCTCGCCCCGGACGAGGGCGACGGCACGATCCGCCTCGGCCCCATGGCCGCGCTGTGGTCCGAGCGCGACATCGCCGAACTCCGCAGCGGCTACGACGTCCTGCCCGGCCCGGGCCCGGGGAAGGAGTGACCCGGTGGACGTACCGTCGCTGGACGCCCTGCCGCACAACCGGCGGGCGGACGTACGCGCTGCGGTCTGTGCCGTGGAGACCGCCCGGCTGCCGGTGCGCCCCGCCCACTACCGCGCCCTCGCGGAGACTGCGCTGAGGGTCGTCGTGGAACAGGTCCTGGCCGCGTCCGGACGTACCCTGCTCGCCGTGGGCGGCGGCTACCTATCCGGCTACGACGACGACATCAGGCAGCGTCTGGTGCACGAAGGCATCGGCATCCTGCCGCGCGACGACCGCGCCGTCCTCACCCTGGTCCTGCTCCACAGCGTCGCCATTCCCCAGGCCGCGGGCACCACCTTGCCCGACCAACCCTGGACCCGCGGCACGCCCGTGCCCGTGCAGGAGCTGAAAGACAGCCGGGTGCCCGACGGAGTCGTCACCAGCGCTCTGCAGCGACTTGCCGACGCGGACCTAGTCCGCCACACGAAGGCCGGCTACGTCCTGGGCCACCAGTTCCTGCGCCTGACGAAACCGGCGGGCAGCGAGCTGTTCGAAGAGCTCATCCTGCTGGCCGACCCCGCCGGCCCCCTCGCCGAGTCGATCCGGCGCCGGCGAGCCCCCCGCCCGGCATCGCCAGCTACCGCCCCCGACCGTGAGACACGGGAGACGCCATGACCACCCCGCCCGCCTCGGACCTGCCACGGGGCCTCGTCGGCGACCGCCAACTCGTCGCCGTGCAGACCTTCGACATCGCCAGGCTCACCTCGCACCCCGTCCCAATCGTCCCCGAGACATTCATCGCGGTCTCCGGCCTCGGCCCCAAGGAGGACTCCAACGGGTCCGGGAAGACCAGCTTCCTCATCGCTGTCTCCCTTGACAGCGGTCGTGACAAGCTCCCCATAGGCGGCCATATAGGGCCCCACTGATGGCCAGGGGTTTCCCCGTGGACGGCCAGATATCTCCCCGCTCGCCCCACCCCTCCCCGGTCGGCGACGCTCGACCGGGTGAAGAACAGCGGGGAGATCATGGAAATCCTGGAGGCCTACGACCTCACGGGCAGTTACCGCTCGGCCGCTGAGCTGGCCGGATGCGACCACCACACGGTCGCCCGGTATGTGAAGATGCGCGCGGCCGGCCTGCAGCCCGACCAGCGCCGACACCGCGACCGGGCGATCGACGCCTTCCTGCCCAAGATCGAGGAGCTCGTGGTCCGCTCCGGCGGCAGGATCCGCGCCGACGTGGTCCACAAGCGGATCTCCGCGATGGGCTTCACTGGCGGCGAACGTACCACCCGCCGCACCGTCGCCGAGGCAAAGGCCCAGTTCAGGGCCGGGCAGCGGCGAATCTACCGACCCTGGATAACCGAGCCGGCGCTCTGGCTGCAGTGGGACTGGGGCGAGGGTCCGACCATCGGCGGGCGGCGGACCTCGCTGTGGTGCGCGTGGCTGGCCTGGTCCCGCTTCCGGGTCGTGATCCCGGTCTGGGACAAGACCCTGCCCACGATCACCGCCTGCCTCGATGCCACCTTGCGCAGGATCGGCGGAGTGCCCGCCTACGCGCTGACCGACAACGAGAAGACGGTCAGTACCGACCACATCGCCGGGATCGCGGTCCGCAACCCGGAGATCGTCGAGGTCGCCCGGCACTACGGCATGACCATCCGCACCTGCCTGCCAGCCGACCCGGAGACGAAGGGCGGCAGCGAGGCGACCGTGCGGATCGCCAAGGCGGACCTGGTTCCCAAGGACGTCAACCTCCTTGAGGAATACCGAAGTTTCGCCGTGTTGGAGGCGGCTTGCCGCAGCTTCTGCGAAGAGGTCAACAACCGCGTCCACCGAGAGACCCGCCGCCGCCCGGTCGAGATGCTCGCCGAGGAACAGCAACGGCTGCACCCGCTGCCCAAGCAGCCCTTCACCGTCGCGTTCGGCACCACCCGCCGGGTCAACTGGGACGCGACGATCTCGGTGGAGGCGGTGCGCTACTCGGTCCCGCACCCGCTGATCGACACCCGGGTCTGGGCCCGGTTCCACGGCGACGAGCTCATCGTCACCGCCGTCCAGGCCGACGGAACCGCGTCCGAAGTGGCCCGCCACCAGCGCGGCACCCCGGGCAGCCCGGTCATCGACGAGGCCCACTACCCCGAGCGCGAGAACAAGGAGGGCGACCGCACTCCGCGCGCCACCAGCGCCGAGGAGGCCGCGTTCTTGATGCTCGGACCAGGAGCCGCCGCCTGGCTGGTCGAGGCGGCAACCGCCGGAACCCGCAGGGTCAAGGCCAAGATGGCCGAAGCCGTCTCGCTGTCCAAGCTCTTCCCCGCCGCCCAAGTCGACCGGGCCCTGGGCACCGCCGCGGTCACCGGCCGCTTCGCTGAGAAAGACCTGCTGTCGATCCTCGACTACCAGGCCAGACACGGCATCCCCGAACCCACCCGCGCGAGCGAGGCCCACAGCCTGCAGCCGGGCACCTCCGCCTGGGCCCGCTTCGGCACCACCACCAGCAGCGACGCGACCGACGACGACGAACAGGACGACTTTCGATGACGACCCCGCTCCGCAGCGTCCCTGGCTCGGCCGGCGATCCCCTGAACGAGGCGATCGCGCTGACCCGGCGCTTGAAGCTGCCTCACATCCGTCGCGCGCTGGGCGACTTGATCCCCACCGCGAAGGCCCAGCGTTGGGACCCGGCCGAGGTCGTGCGTGTCCTGCTGGCCGAGGAGGCCGCCGGCCGCGACCGCGCCAACCTGCACACACGCCGCAAGCGGGCCGGGTTCCCCGCCGGGAAGACGTTCGGCGACTGGGACGAGACGGCATCCTCCATACCCCGCGCCACCCAGGACGCCCTCAAGACCCTGGAATGGGTCAGGCGCCGGGAGAGCCTTTGCGTCTGCGGACCGTCCGGCACGGGAAAGTCGCACTTCACCGAGGCGCTCGGGCAGGCCGCGGTCGAGGCCGGAATGACCGTTGCCTGGTTCACCATCGAGGACCTCGGCGCCCTGGTCCGCCGCCACCGCGCGGACGACTCCATCGCCCGAGCCCTGGCCCGGGTCATCCGATCCGACTTGATCATCGTCGATGACATTGGCCTGCTGCCGGTCAGCCCCGACGCGGCCGAGGGCTTCTACCGGCTGGTCGATGCCGCCTACGAACGCCGCGCGCTCGCGGTCAGCAGCAACCTGCACCCCTCGGGATTCGACGAGATCATGCCGAAGACCCTGGCCACGGCCACCGTCGACCGGCTCATGCACCACGCTCACATCGTGGTCACCCAGGGTGACAGCTTCCGCCTCACCCAGGCCACCTCCGGTCAGGGCGTCAAGCCCTTCAGCTGAGCATCACACCACCCAGGGCGGGGAGGTATCTGGCCGCCGTTGGGGAGAACCCGCAGGCCACCAGTGGGGAGAACTCCTGGCCGCCTACGGGGAGAACTTCAAGACCGTTGACAGGCCTCCTCGACGACGCCCTCGCCCTGGACCTGCGCAAACCCCAGGACTACTTCCAGCGGATCTGGTCCACCGCGTTCCGCGCGGCCGACCTCGCCGACGCCGGCTCGGAGGGCGCGGACGACATGGCAGGTCAGGTCGCATAAACACCAACACCGTCCCTCCGGCCCGCACCGCCGCGGCTCTCGCCGCCCGGCGCCGCAAGACACAGACCGCGCTCGGACGCGTCCACGAGGCCATCACCCGCCTCCGCCGGGAGAAGGCCCAGATCAGCGTCGCCGCTGTCGCCCGCCGCGCGGACGTCTCCCGCACCTTCCTCTACGACAACCGCGAGGCCAGAGCCGCTGTCGCCGCAGCGCTGGCCGAGGCCGGCGATCACCGCCACCGAAGCCTCGCCGAGCAGGAGGACCAGCGCGAGGCGACCTGGCGTGAACGCGCGCTGAACGCCGAGGAGGCCCTCAAGGCCGCCCACGCCGAGATCCAGTCCCAGCGCACCCGAATCGGTGAACTCCTCGGCCAGGTCCGCGACTTGCAAGCCGAGTGGACGGAAGAGACCCTCCAGCGGATCACCACCGAGAACACCACCCTCAAGCAGCGCGTCCGCCAGCTCACCACCGACAACCGCACCCTCGACGAACGCCTCAAGGCCGCCCGCAGCAACCTCCGCTTCCAGGACCGCCGCGTCGCCGACCTTGAAGCCCAGATCGCGGCTCCGGCGGGCTGATCCGACGTGACCGGTGGCCGCCGCGCCCGTGGCGGGGCGGCCACCGCGGGTAGTGCAGACTGGGCCGATGCTGTTGACGTTCATCGCAGAGGTCGCGGACGAACCCTTGGTCCTGGACCCGGGCAACCAGGCGACCGAGTCGCAGGCCAACACCTGGCATCTCGGCACCGACGCCGAGGAGCGGGCGACGCTGTCCGTGGAGGAGGTGGCTGCCGCCTTCGAGAGCACAGCGAGGGCGTTGCGTGACCGCATCCGGGCCCTCGGTCTGCACGGGTCCGCCACCTTCTACGTCTGGCACGACGACCAAGCCGGACAACTGCGCTGTTCGACTTCCTCCCAACCCCCGGAATCGCTCCCGTTCGCTGGCAACTACGTGCTGACCGAGACGCTCGAACCGATCATCACCAGCTTCCTCGACGACAGTGACCCCGGCTCGGTGCCGTGGACCGAACTCACGTCATTCGAGTCCGACGGCCAGGACCGGGCGGAAGCCGTGCCGCCGCCGTTCCCGGTCTGGACGCGTCAAATCGGACGTGATACATGAACAGCCCCCTCGGTCTCGAAGCCGGGGAAAGCCAGTATCCGCACCAGCCGGGGTCATGCGAACATCCCCAGCATGGAGCCCCAGGACGACCCAGCGGCAGGCGAGGTGCTGCACGGGCGCGGCTGGCGCAAGGCGTTCACCGTCACAGAGATGGTCGACCAGTGGGCCTCGCTCGTCGGGACCGTTGAGAACGGCTACGAGGATTTCATCGACGAGTACACCAACAACCTCTACAGCCGGAACTGGCTCCACGAGGCGTGGGTTCTCCTGCCCGGGCACGTGCTCGTGGCCTGGAACCAGCGGATCCAGGAACTCGACAACCGCTTCCGGGCCGCGACCGCCTTCGACGACGGCCAGGCACTGTCCCAGTTCCACTGGATCAGCCGTTTCGATCCCGACGACATGTGGTGGTGGCGCCGCCACCCGCGGATTCTCGTCGGAGACCTCGGCCGCGCGCTCCGCTCAGCCGGAGCAATCGACGCGCCCTCAGACCCTTGACCAGCCTCGGAAGCTGGCACGCGCGGAGCCAGGCCAGCCCTTGTCGCAGGCGCGACTTATCGTGGCCGGGTGACGAAGTGGCTCCGCTGTTACTGGGATGAAGAAGGCATTTAGTTCTACTTCGAACTCGACGGCTGGGCTCTGTTCGACAACGCCCATCGCCACCGCGGGATGGCTCAGCCCGACTGATCAACGACACGCCTCCATGCTTTCCTCGCCCCACCTCGCCCAAAGCCGTTGGACAGCCCATCGCCGCAGATGACAGGCTCCTGCCCCATGGAGCTACTCGACGTCCTAACGGAACTCGCCCAGTCGGGACGGCTGGGTCCGGTCTCGAACGGCGCCGCCTGGGACGAGGTCACTGCGGCCCTCGGTGAGCCCTTTGAAGTGGTCATCGGGAAGCGTCGATCGTGGCCGCGTCTGTTCGCCTACGGCGACCTTGAGCTGAGTGTCTGCCGCTGCCAGAAGATCATCCTGATCTGTCTCCAGACCTGGCGTGATGTCATCGATCTCCCCATCGGCCTGGTCGGCAGAGAGACATTCCCCGGCAAGATCAAGTACGCCGACGTGATCGAATCTCTCGACCGCACCGGTTGCGCCTGGCAGCCCTACACACCGCTGACCTTCGACAACCAGTGCTCGGTCCAGGCCACGGCCTCCGGCATCGTCTTCGTCTTCGAAATCCCCGAAGGAGAAGACCCCGTCCTCAACATCGCAGGACCCCAGCCCCACCAGCACGACTGCCCCGCGAATACCGGAAACCCTGCGACACCGTGAGCATGCAGCCGACACACGAGACCACCCAGATGAGCTACGGAAACGGCCTCACCTGACCGTCGCGGACATGTAGTCTATGAATCACCGCAGGTCAGAGCCGGAACATGAGCTCCCGTGGTCGGTAAAGCGGTTCACGATCCAGCCGGCGATCAGGTTCTCCATCTGGGCCAGCGTCAGCACCGCGTCGCGCTCCGGGTCGGCGCCGCGGTCGGCGACGTCGGTGCCGGTGAACCCCAGTAGGTGCTCGAACAGCAGCGTCTTGATGCCGCCGAAGGCGCGCTCGACGGCGAATTTGTCGCTGGCCCGAAGCGTGCGGGCGGGCAGGATGGTGCAGCCCAGCTCCCGCTCGGCTTCCACAAGGGCGTGGTTCTTGTAGGGGCTGCCGTGATCGGTGGTCACGGTCTCGGGGGAGAAGAAGGGCAGGGCCGCGACCTTGTGGCCGGCGAACTCGGCGATCAGCTCGGCCGGGACGCCGGGGTAGGGCCACTCCATCTCCGCTCCCCAGCCCTCGCGCATCGGCAGGGGCAGCATCACGTCCCGCAGCAGCATCGCGACGTCGACCGAGGTGTCCGACCCCAGGGTGAGGCGGAACGCCGGCAGCGAGTGCGAATACAGGTCCAGGCCCAGGGTCAGCGTCGCCCCCACGGCCTCCCCGAAGACCGTCTCGCGCAGCATGACCGGCAGCGGCGTGGAGTCCAGCGCCAGGACCTGACCGGGGCGGTGGACCACCACCCGCGTGCCGACGCCGGCCTGGGCCGCGGCCTCGGCCGAGCGCAGGTAGCGGGCCCGGCCGCCCCCGGGTCCGAACCACTCCGCCCAGACCCGGGCCAGGGTGAAGCGGGACGGGATCTTCTCGGCGGGGAAGTCCTCGAACCTCTCCGTCATGTACTGGTGCAGCAGCCGGTGCTTGGCCCGCACGCTGATCCGGGCCCGGTCCTTGCACTCCTCCCTCACCGCGAAGATCGCCTCCCGGACCTCCTCGGTGACCGTCGGGTGCCCGCCCTGGCGGCGCGTCCACCGGCCGTCCGCGCAGGCCAGCAGCAGACTCCCCTCGCCCCTCAGCGTCGTCAGCCCCTGCAGGGTGCGCAGGCCCAGGCCCTGCAGCCCCAGCCGCGCGGCCTCGTCCGGTGACAGTGCCGCCAGTTCGGCGACCTTCGCCGCCCGGCGCTCGGTGAGCGTGGTGGCGTCCGGGTCGTAGGCCGGCCGCGGCTCGCCCGGTCGGGCCCGGGCGCGGTGGCCGTTGCGGAACCCGGTCGCCGCCTCCAGCACGTGCTCGGCCCGGATCCGGGCCTGGGCGAGCTGGTCCTCGGTCAGGTCGGCCAGCGACAGTGGCTGGGCGGACCGCGCCTGGCCGCTGACGTCACCCACCTTCCCGGCCGGCCGCAGGTCCGGGTGGTGGACCAGCCAGCGGATCGAGCGGTGCTCGGCCCGTCCTTCGCCGTCGACCAGGACCAGGCGCCCGAACTGCGGCTCGGCCGACTCGACGGTCCACGGCACCCCGTTGAGCAGGAGCCGGCTGCCGGCAGCCAGCTCCAGGCGGCTTCGCCCGCCCGCCATCACCGCACCTCCGCGGGCCCGCCACCAGGCCAGAGCAGCGAGCCGTCGCCCAGCGGCGAGCCCAGATCGACCCCGAGCCGGCGGTGCCAGAGCAGGTGGGCGGCGTGGGCGCGGGCGACCACCGGCAGGCTGGTCGACTCGACCACCTCGCCGAACGGCCGCGGCCCGCCCCGGACCGCCGCGTGCAGCTGCGGCTCGAGTCCGAGCCGGTCCGTCAACGGGCGGCGCTGCGAGGACAGGTGGTCCAGCACGCTCCAGACGAGCGGCCGCCAGCCGGTCACCACCGTGTAGGCCCAGCCGCAGGCCTCGGCGGCCTCCCGGGCGGCCGCGAACTTCACCGCGTCCGCGTCCTTGACCAGGCCATGCGGGCGGACGTCGAACAGCCACCGATCGCCCCTCGGCAGCACCGCCAGGAAGTCCGGTGTGTGCCGGGCCCGGCCGCCGTCGTACTCGAAGTCCAACGTGAAGGGCTGCGGCAGCACCTCGGCCACCCGCAGGAAGTCCAGCACGAGCAGCAGCCGCTGTTCCTCCAACGACTCGAACCCGTGGTGCCGGCCGGTGGACACCATGAACTGCAGCCCCGGACGGTGCCCCTGCCGGGCCCGCCAGGTGAAGCCCCGCACCGGCCGCGACGACAGCACCGGCACCCCGGCCATGTCCCGTACCGGCCAGGCCACCTTCCCCCCGCCCACCAGCCACGTCCCGCGCCACCGCCGCGTCCAACCGTCCCCGAGCCGCAGCCGGTCCCGGAACGGCGAGTCGTCGTACGCGCAGGCCAGCTCCAGCAAGCCGCACGCATCGGATCGGATCAACGCCTTCGGCGTCACCGGGTCGCCCATGCCCCCAGGACAGCACCGTCCCTCTGTCCGCCGTACCGGATCACCGAAGTTGTTCGTAACTCACCGTGATCTGATCACTCCGCAGGGGCGTACTCGCAAGGTAGCTTGCTCCTGCGATTTCTTGGGTTGGTGTCAGTACTGGTGAGAGGTTGATGGTGGTGGTGGTCTGAGGGGCGGGTTCGGGTTGGTCGGGTGGGTTGTCGGGGGTGGTGCTCTGGCTGTCGTGGGGGTTGTATCTCACGGTGGCTGTCGCTGTCTTGGGTTCGAGAGATCTGATGCCCTTTGCGGGGCGGTGTCGCTTGGATCTGGTTCATGGGTGACATTGGTGGGGGTGTGGGGCGGGGGTTGCCCCGGGGGTTGGTGGTACGGCGCCTGGTGGAGCGCCAGGCGGCAGGTGAGCTGACATCGCGACATGTGCGGGCGGTGGCTGACACGGTGGGTGTGTCGGTGCGGACGGTGTGGCGTTGGCTGGCGGAGGCGAACGCGACCGGCGAGGTGGACGGCAAACCCACCCGCCGGGGCTACACAATGTCGGACCGGACGTAGGCGCTGCTGGCCGCGGCGGGTGGGAACGTCGCTGAGCTGCACCGCCGGATGCTGGCCTGCGGTGAGGAGGGTGTGCCGCCGTTGGGGACGTTGCACCGGGTGGTGCGCCGTGACCGTCTGGCGGGCCGGGTGCTGGTCATCGAGCGGGAGCCGGGTCTTGCCGAGCCGCTGCGCCCTGACCCGCTCGCCGAGTTGGGCCTGGCGACGGTCAGTGGCGCGGGGCTCGGCGGGCAGGTGTTCCTGCGTGAGCAGACCCGCCTGGCTGCGGTGCCGGTCCTGGTGCCCGGCGCGCAGGTCGTCGTCACACCCGTGGTCGCGTCGGTGGTGCAGCGCGTCGCGCACGTCGCTGCGGTGGGTGCGGTGGCGTGCCTGTACGGGGACGCCGGTCACGGTAAGACGGTGGCGCTGCAGTACGCGCTGTCCCAGCTGCCGGAGCCGGTCAGGGTACGGCGGGTCCATGTCGGGGTGAACCCGTCGGTGCCGGAGCTGCGCCGGGTGCTGGCCGAGGCGCTGGAGTTGAAGCGGCTGCCACACTCGACCGGCGCGGCGGACCTGACGCTGCTCGAGGCGCTGCGCAGGCCCAGGGTCCTGGTCCTGGACGAGGCGCAGCGCCTGCCCGCAGCCGCGCTGGAGTTCCTGCGGCAGCTGTGGGACCACCCGGACACGGACGTGGCGCTGCTCTTCGCCGGTGCGGGGGCCGAACGGGCGCTGCGCAGGGTGCCCGCGCTGGCGTCGAGGGTGCTGACCTGGGAGCTGGTACCGCGCCTGTCCCCGGCCGAGGTGGCGCCGGTGATGGAGGCGTTCCACCCGCTCTGGGGCCAGGTGGCTCCCGGAGACGTTGCGTGGGTGGAGGAGCACGTCGGGCACGGCAACTTCCGGACCTGGGCGAAGGTGACCTCGCATCTGACGGCGGAGGTCTACGGCCAGGCCCGCCCCGTAGTCGACCGCCGCCTGCTGGAGCGGGTCAGTGCCCGCCTCACCGGCCCGTTGTGACGGCCCCGCCGGACCCGCACCCCCGGGAGGCCGGCAGCACAGCCGCCGCACCACATGAGACAAGGCCGGGCGGCCCCTCACCCCGGCTTCGAGGAAGGCAGGAGAGCGTGAGCGACCATTCAGGTCCCGAGCCCGGATCCGGCGGGGCCGCCCGCAGCGGCTCCGAAGCCGCCGGCGGCGCTGCCGGCACCGGCGCGGCGGCCGCTGCCGTTCTCCCTGCGGCGACCCTGGCCGCGCTGCGCGGACCAGCGGTGCGCCGCCTGCTGGCCCTGCGGCAGGAGCGCGCTCTGACGGCCCGACAGGTCCGGCTCACCGCCCAGCACCTGGCGGTGACCGAGCGGACGGTGTGGCGCTGGCTCGCCGCGGCCGAACGCGACCCGGCCGCGGCCCGTGACCCCGGTTCCCGCGCCGAGACCAGTGCTCGCTTCACCGTCACACCCGAGGTCCGCCATCTGCTGGCCCTGTGGAAGGGCAACGTCGCCGCGGTCCACCGCGAGCTGGCCGCCCTGGCCACCCAACAGGACCCGCCCGGCCGCCCGCCGTCGCTGCCCACCCTGCACCGCGCGATCCGGCGGGACCTGAGCGCGGGGGAGCGGGCGGGACTGGCGGCGGGGGAGCGGGCCGCCCGCAAGCACGACGTGTTCCTCACCCGCCCGCGCGGGCACCGCAACGCCGTGTGGGAGACCGACCACAAACAGGCCCCCGTGCTGGTGGACGTCGACGGCCAGGCCCGCCAGCCGTGGATCACCTGGTACGTCGACTGCGCGACCAACGCGATTGCCGGCCTCGCCGTGACACCCGGCCAGCCCTCCCGCGAATCCGTCCTGGCCGCGCTGCGCTCAGCCGTGCTGCGCACCGACCCCTACGGCCCCGTCGGCGGCCTGCCCGCAACCGTCCGCATGGACCGGGGCCGCGACTTCCTGTCCCGCACGGTCACCGCCGCCTTCGAGCTGCTGGAGGTCACAGTCGAGGACCTGCCCGCCTACACCCCGCACCTGAAGGGCACCGTGGAGGGACTGAACCGCTCCGTGGAGCGGATGCACCTGGCCGCGCTGCCCGGCTACGTGCACCAGCCCCGCCCGGGCCGCCGCCCCCGCCCCGCGGACCGCCACGGCCTGCTGTCCTTCGAGGAGTTCACCACCGGCCTGATCGCCTGGGTGGTCTGGTGGAACACCGAACACCGCCCGGCCCCGCTCAAGGGCAGGACTCCGCTCCAGGCGTGGCAGGACGACCCCGCACCCGTGAGGGACATCCCGCCCGGGGACCTGTGGACGTTCACCCTCGAGGACGACCGCGCCGAGCCCCGGCCGGTGACCACCCGCGGCGTGAAGTTCAAGAACCGCTACTACGTCGCCCCGTGGATGACCGGCCGCACCGGCACCCGGGTGCGGGTGCGCCACATGCCCCACCACCTGCACGAGATCGAACTCTTCGACCCCACCACAGGCCGCCACCTGGCCACCGCCCACCTCGCCGACGAAGCCACCCCCGAGCAGATCGCCGCCGTCCGCCGCGCCCGCACCGCCCGCACCCGCCGCCTCAGACGCGACCTCGAACAGGCCCAAGCCCAGCGCCACGAGCGCTACGCCGCCGCCACCCGGCCCGAGGCCCCGCGAACGCTGGGCGCCCTCACCGCCGCCGAGGCCGGCCGCGAACTGGCCGCCTCCACCCACACCGACCTGGCCGCCCTCGCCCGGCCCGACCTCATCGCGCCCACCGCCCCGCCCGGGCACTGGAACACCCCGCCCGGCCTGCTCACCACCACCCGCCCCGCCACCGAAGCGACCCGAAAGCCGACCCCGTGACCGGACTCCTCCCGCCCCAGGACAGCGACCAGTACCTGCGCCTGCCCGGCGCCCAGGTCGTCACCACCCGCGCCCTGCTCGCCGCCCGCGACAACCTCGCCGACACGATCAACGCCCGCGCGATGATGTGCGTCCACGGCGGCGCCGGCTTCGGCAAGACGCTGGCCGTCAACACCTGCCTGCGCGACCTCGACCCCGCCGAGGACGTCCGCCGCATCACCTTCCGCGTGCGCCCTACCCCCCGCGCCGTGCGCCACGAGCTCTTCGCCGTCCTCGACCTGCCCGGCACCCCGCCCCGCGGCCCCAGCGAGTTCGACGCCCTGCTGCGCGAAGCCCTCGCCCTCCAACCCCGCACCCTCGTCGTCGACGAGGCCCAGTGGCTCAGCGGTGAGGCCTTCGAGTACTTCCGCTACCTCTGGGACGACCCCTACACCCAGCTCGCCATCGTCTTCGTCGGCGGCGAAGGCTGCCACCAGGTGCTGCGCCGCGAACCGATGCTCTCCTCGCGCGTCTTCATCTGGCAGCACTTCACCCGCCTCACGACCGAGGAGGTCGGTGCGGTCATCCCGCTGTTCCACCCGCTGTGGGCCGACGCCGACCCCGAGGAGATCGCCTTCGCCGACCAGCACGCCGCCCACGGCAACTTCCGCGCCTGGGCCCAGCTGACCGCCCACGTGCGCCTCGGCCTGGAACGCACCGGCCGCGAGCGAGTGGACCGCGAGGTCCTCGGCTGGGCCTTCAGCCGGCTGTGAACCACCACCCTCCTCCAGCACCCGGTGCCAGCGGCCCGGGAGAGCCCGCGGCCGTGGACGACGGCGCCTGTGCCCGCTCCGAGTCGCCTGCCGGACCCCTCGCCATGACGGCGCGCTTCCTGGCCGTCGACCTGCTGCTGAACCCTGCCACGGTTCTGCAGGAAGCGGAGCGGAATGCCCTGCCGCCGGTGACGGTGGTCCTCGACCGTGGTGACGACGCCCGGTTCACCGCCGCCGCACTGGCCGCCCATCGCCCCCGGGCCGGCCGCATCACCGTGCACCCAACCGTGGGCACGGCCCGCACCGCGGTCCTTCTCCACGACCACCTCACCGCTCTTGGCCGCTCGGTGGTCGGCCTGCGGGCGCAGGGACTGGCCCAGGAGGCACAGGCGGAGCACGCGGTACGGGCGTGGATGTGGACGGAGGCTGTCCAGCACGTGATCGTGCTGCGCTCTCACCTGCGCATCGACCTGTACTACCTCCTGGACCTGCACGCCGCCACCGGTGCCGCCCTGACCCTGGTCTGGCACGCACCCGCCCTCGGGAGCGGCCTGGAAAGCCTGTTGAGCAGCCTCGACCACCGCGTCGTCGACACTCTCAACGCCGCCCGCGACGCATTCCACGAACCCGCCGCCCGCACGTTGGGTGGCCAGACGCTACCGCCCCGCACCCAGGACCGGGTCCTGATCCCGGGAAGGGACGTACCCGTCGCCGGGCTGCCTCCGGCAGTGGTGCTGGACCGGATCCGCCGCCATGCCGCGCATCCGGTCCAGGCCGGGGCACTGGTCGCGGCCTGGATCACCGGCGCTTCAGCGCACCGTCTGCGCGGCGCGCAACTGAAGGACCTCACCCCCGGCGGAGACGAACTGGCCCTGCCGATGACGGTCACGTGCGGCCCGGGACGCATCGGCCGCTCCGCCACGACGGAGGCCTTCCGCGTCCCCGCTCGGCTGCGGCCTCATCTGCTCGCCGCGGCGCAACATCGTCGCCTGGAAGGCGCCGCAGCGGACGCGCGGTTGTTCACCACACTCCGCGCGGACCGTCCGAGCGCCGTGGCCGCCGCGTGCGGGATCGGCATCCGTTTCTGACCCACCGGGGGTGCCCAGGGGAGGACGTACGCCGACGCCGAATCCCGCTGGACGTCGACTCGGAGCGGGGCCAGCACCTGAAAGGAGCGAAGGCATTGCTGTAGTGGGCATCGCGCCGGTCCATGTGAATCCGTGGTTTGGTGCCACGGCTTCCGGCTGTTTGCTGTGACCGAGCAGGGGATTCGTGACCTATGGCTGGGAGTTGGCGGCGTCATGGGGATGCGGCGTTGTTGATGTCACCGTGGTGCGTCTTCCAGAGCAGCGGAGTGGATAGTAGCCGCAGTGCGGGTCCGGTGTCGGTGGATTGGTTGAACTCTACTGTTCTGCAGGTGAGTTGCTGGATCCTCTGTCGTGGCTGCGCCGCGGATCGCATCGCCGCGTTCCGGCCCATACGGACCGACCGGAAGGACCGGAGGGATTCCCCCGGAGCGGCGCACAGCGCAGGTCGGCCTCCGGCCCGCGGCCGAGGATTGGTCCTGCCGTTCCGGGCGCGCAGACCAGAAGGAGGAAGTCCTTGCAGGCCATCCGCGAGGGAATGCTGGCGCACACCGTGCTGGTGCGACGCCTGCTGGCGATCGACGAGGTCGGGCGCCTGTTCCCGCCGCACCGCAACACCGCGGCGGCGCTGGCACGGGTGCCGGACAAGACCGTGGGGCGCTGGCTGTGGCAAGCCCGTGACGTCCCAGACGCCCCGACGCCCGCCACTCGCGCGGGGTGGTTCCTGAAGGCACCTGCATGGGACGATCCGGCCTGGGCCCGCATGGAAGCCCTGGTCAGGGAAGGGTACGAGCTCCGCACCCGTCGGCAGCGGGGACCACGCCCCACGGCGGACCTGAACGCGCCCCTGTACCGGGCCCGCCGCAGCCCCAACGACGAACGAGGAAACCCCGGCCGCGATGCCGAGACCGGCGTGGACCTGCTCGTACCCGAAGCGGACGTGGTGGTGACCGAGGCACTTGACCGCACTGCCTCGGACATCCGGCACGTCGCAGCTGCCGGCGGCGTGATGTGCCTCGACGGCGAGCCGGGATCGGGCAAGACTGTCGCCCTCCAGTACGCCCTCTCCCGCCTGCCTGCCGGGCCCGTGGTACGCCGAATCCCGGTACCCGTGGGAGCAACGGTCGCTCACCTGCGCTACGCCGTCGCCGACGCGCTCGCCCTCACCGTGCGCTACGCCAACCAGCGAAGCGACACCGACCGCAAACTCACGGCCGCCCTGCGGACACCGCACCTGCTGGTCCTCGACGATGCGCAGCGCCTGTCAGCACCGTGCTTGGAGTACCTGTGCCGCCTGGTCCAGGACCCCGATGCCCCAACGGCCCTGGTCCTGGCTGGAACCGTCGGCACCGAGGCCGTACGGCGCGTCCCGGAACTGGCCTCCCGCGTTCTGGCCCGCTGCCGCATCCCCTCGTTGACGCTGACCCAGGCCCTCGACGTCCTCCCGACGTTCCATCCGCTGTGGGCTCGGATACCGCCGCGCGAGCTCGCGCGAACCGACGACCGGGGAACTCGAGGGAACTTCCGCACCTACGCCCAGCTCACCGCGCACATCATCGACACGGTACTGACCGACCCGCTCGCCTGCTCCGGCAGCGCCCTGCTCGACAGGGCATGGCGTCGCCTCACGGGCCTATGAGGCCGATGGCCGCACGTAAGGGGCGCGCCTGAGGCCGGTTAACTTAGGTGGATCTGAGTACGTCCGTGCGCAGGCTCGACCGCGAGCTCTCGAGTGAGCTTTCCCCCGGGGCCCAGCGCTGCGGGTGGCAAACAGACAGCCGTCCTTCTCTCTGGCCGGCCGATCTGGCCAGTGACCGAGAGTAGGGGCTCTATCTACGCAGGGATGGTGACCGGCAGGCGAAACATGGCCTTGTGCTTCAGCCCTCCTCGTCTGCAGGCGCAGCAGGACCAGGGGTCCCGTCGCCGGATTCGAGCTCGTGGACAATGCTGTACCGACCGCCGGGAGCGTCCAGGATCAGATCGCCTGGCTCGGCCGGGCATCCATCGGCTGTGACAACGCTGTACGACTTGTTGAGCCGCTCCAGAATCAAGCGTGTGCTCTCCTGCTCGGACCGGCGGATCTCCTCGTGGTCGACTGCGTGGATTTCGCGCTCGTCGGGATCGCCGGACACCGCTGAAGCCAGAAGGCATGCCTCGCTGTAGGTGCGGGCGAGACCGACACGGGTCAGCCCGTCCTCATGCGCCGTGACGGAGATCTCGCCCCAGGCCGGATTGATCCCGGCGAGTTCGGCTGTGACCCGGTCGGCCCGGGCATGAGCCGACAACAGCGCCTCGGCCTGGGACTCATCGAGAAAGGGCCGCAACGCCATGACGATCTGTCCAGTTTCGCCTCCCGCCCGCTGCACGTCGCCGGCGAGTTGTCGCGCAGCCCACCGGACAGTCGCGAGGGATTCGCACGCCAGGTCCAGCAGCAGCGGCGCCAGGCGCTCCGGGGACGCCTCCACGACCGCGAGATCCTCACCGTCCGGGCCCTCCACCCGGGCCCTGATCCGAAAGGCCCCCCGGCTGAGCACGCAGGTACGGTAAAGCTCCGGGACCACCTGCGGGAGCTCGGACTCCAGCACATCATTGGCCAGCTCTGCAGGATCGCCCAGCCATACCTCTACTTCCCAGACGGGACCGTGGCGCATGTAACGGCTGGGTAGCACCGCATCCAGGTATGGCATCCATGCACCCCAGCTCTCGTCGGGTTGATTCGAGTGTGGCAGGCAGACCTCCAAGCAGCACGCCAGGTCGTAGAGGTAGTCGTCAGGTCCGGACGCACCGGCTGCGGGGACCCCGGGTTCTGGGGCGGGACCGGTGACGGAAGCCGTGGCCGGGTCGGTACAGGCACGCTCCCCGCGGGGCTCGGAGTCGAGGCGCGTTGACTTTGCCACTGTGATTGTTCCTCAGAGTCGATACCGGTGGGATGGTGCCAGTACGGTTACCAGGTCGCGGAGTTGCTTTCTGCGGCACCGGCAGCCGACCGCCACTGGATATGTCGGCATCGTCGCGCGGATCACGCCCTTCCGATTGCCGTCAGGGAACCGGACCACCTGAAGGGATGAGTACCCAGTCTGCGGATTTGACGACGCTGCCGGTGAGGCCGGAGCGTTGGTTTGGCGAATCTGCTCTGCGGTTCATCGTCTAGGCCGTCGTCGATCTGTCCGCTCCGCAGATCTGCCACCCGCCGCGCAGTCTACGACATCGGCCGCGTCGTCTCAGGTGTCGCGAACGGGGTCGGTGCCATCTGCAAGCAGTGCGCCCGCGAGGCGGTGGAGCAGCGGGTGGCCCGGTGCTGCTGCGACTGCGGCCCGTGCGCGTTCCATCCGGAAGCGGGCGCCGAGTGGGGCCCAGGGAAAAGGCTTGGCCTGGCCACCTGGTGGTGACCGGGCCGGACCGTGCGGGTGCGCGTCAGGCGTTGCGCAGGACTGCGCGACGCCCGCGGTCAGCACAGCGAGCTGCACCGCGTCAAGGCCGAGCGCGCGGGCCTGGCTCTTGGCGACGTTGCCGAGCATGTAGGCGCCGACCAGGGCCGCACCGAAAATCACCATGGCCTGCTGTTGTCGAGAACTCATCTTCTTCACCTCCCTGCGGTGTTGGTGACCGACCACGGTCTCACCGGGCACTGACAGACCGGGGCGGGTCACCTTCCGGGCATGCTTGTATGACTTACTAAAAAGACGTGGATGGTGTCGATGGGGAGGCGTAGAGTCGCCCTAGCGTTTCAAGTTAGATGAATAGGCGTGAAGGTTGTGGGTGTGTTCGTGACGACGGGTCAAGCCGGGACGGCCTTGGGGTGCTCGATCCCGACGGTGAAGAAGCTGATGGCCACCGGCGTGGTCCCCGGCGTCCGCGAGACGGGCCGGCAGGTGTTCCCGCTGGCCGCTCTCCAGCAGCTGCAGGCCCGGCCCGCTGCCGACCTGACCGTGCTCGGTACGGCCGAGGTGGCGGTGCTGCGCTCGGACGCCCCGCAGCGGGTGGAGGAGCCGGACCGGGAATGGATCGGCTTCGGCACCGACATGGACGCGGCGCAGCTGCTGGCCGCGCTGTCCGGCTGGTGGCGGTGCGACCCGGCCCGGGTCGCGGCCGGCGGAGTGCTGCCGGTGACGGTCGCCGGGTTCGTCGTCGCGGTGCTGACTGGCCTCACCGAGTGGGAGGCCGACGGCACCGTCGGCACCGCGGGGCGCTACCGCTTCCCGAAGGCGCGACTGGCCGGCTACCTGACCGACCTCACCGCCCCCGCCAACGCCGCAGACCCGGCCGACACCGAGGACGCGCGTCTGGCGGGCCTGCTGCTCGGCACCCGCCTGGCGTCCGTCTCCGGCGGCCCGATCGCCTACGCCACCACCAACCCGACCACCGATACCGCCGACGAGGGGGGAGTGACCCGCTGATGGACCGCAGGACGTACACCGCCGAACTCGCCGGTCTGCGCGAGCTGCGCACCGAGATCACGGCCGCCGAGAAGACGGTCGCGGCCGCGCAGAAGGAGCTGGACAAGCTCACCGCCCAGCGTGCGCGCCGGGTCGCCGGGCTCGCGGGGTACGAGGGCGCCCAGGCGCCGGCCATCGCGAAGGCCTCCGGGCTGTCAGTCGGCGACGTCGTGCGGATCGCGCCGCTGCTGGACCCGACCCCGGCCGCCGTCCGCGCGGCCAAGGCCGAGGACCAGGCTGCGGCCGCCGCGCCCGTGCAGGCACCGGTTCCGGTGGCCGAGCCCGCGCCGCAGCCGGTCGGCGCCCTCGCCCCGGCGCTGACCCGCCCCGCCCCGGCCCCCGCCCCGGCCCCCGTCGTCGAGCAGCCGGCCGAGGTGCCCGAGGCGCCGCGCGAGGTCGAGGACCAGGCCGTCGCCGCCGAGCAGCCCGCCCCCGCCGCCGTTGCCGCTGCTCCTGCTGTCGCTGCGCCGGTCGAGTCGGCTATCTCGGTCGCTTCGGTCGCTGTCCCGCAGTGGCCGATGGTGGAGGCCGGGCCGCGTGATCTGCCGACACTCCCGGAGGGCCCGGACGGTGCCCGGTTCGAGGCCGTCACCAGCGGTCTGGTGTCCAAGCGCCCGAACTTCGTGCAGCAGGCCCGCGCGACGGTGTTCCTGGACGCCGCGACCGGTGAGCTGGCGGTCCGCGACCAGGTCGTGCGCCTGGCCCTCGGCGCGAAGACGCCGGGGGAGATCCTGGACGCCGTCCTGGCCACCGCGCCGGGCACCGAGCGCATCTACATCACCGCCGGCGCCCCCTGGCACGACGGCGCCGAGCGGTACTCCACTCTCAAGGACGCGGTCGCCGCCTGGCTCAACACCCCCTCCGAGCGGTGGACGACCGCTGTCGGGGCGGGTCGGGACAAGCTGGCCGGGCACTTCGTGCACCAGCGCCAGCCCGTCGGCCGCTACGCCCCCGCCACCGCCCCGGACAGCGCCACCACCGAGATCCGCTCGATCGGCGAGTGGTTCGATGCGGACGGCGCCGACGCCGCGACGTGCCGCCAGGCGTTCACGCTGCTGTGGCAGGCACTGCGCCGGCACTGGGACGACGTCGTGTTGATGGGCTCCCCGTCGCAGACGGGCCGGGACCTGTGGTCGCGCACGATCCCTGCCAAGGGCAAGTGGGCGGGCGGCTATCCGGTGCTGTCGGAGGAGCTGCGCGCTCTGCTGCACGCCACTGGTGGGCAGGGCCGCACCGAGCTGATCCTGCCCCCGCGGGTGCCGGAGCAGTTGCCGGCGCTGGTGGAGTACGACCGCACGTTCGCCTACGCGAAGCACCTGTGGAAGTCCCCGGTCGGCACCCCGGCCCGCATCACCGCCCGAACGTTCGCGGCGATGACGGAGGCGGAGCAGGCGAAGGCGCTGATGTCCTGCTCGCACTGGAAGGTGCGCGTGACCGTCCCGGCCGGGTGGAACCACGTCGGGCTGCTGCCCGCCCCGGTGACCGGTGAGCGCGCCTGGGTCTACCCCTCCGACCCGGGCGCGACGTTCACCACCTGGGCGGGCGGCGCGGAGGTGCACCTGGCGCTGTCCAACCACCTGATGCCGTGGAAGGTGGAGATCCTCGGCGGTCTGGTCTTCGAGGACGGCAAGCCGCTGGACGACTGGGGCAAGAAGTTGAAGGCCGCCTGGGCGGACCTGACCAACCTCTCCCGCATCCACGGTGACGAGCGGCAGCGGCAGGCGGCCTACCTCGCCTCCCGCGCCGTGCGCAGCGTGCTGCTGTTCGGCCTGGGCGGCTTCGCCCAGCGTCCGCGTCTGGTGTCCGGCACCACCCCGGTGGGGGAGGCGCTGCCGGCGGGGGTGGAGATCCTCGGCCAGGACGGCGAGGTGGTGACCTGGCAGCGGCAGGCCGGGTTCTCCCGCGACCCCAACGCGCACCCCGAGTGGGCCGCCTACGTCTGGTCAGGGGCCCGGGCCGCGCTGCTGGACATGAAGTACCGCGACGGCAAGGAGATCGTCGGCGTCGCCGGCGCGCTGCACGCCCGGCCGGGCACGGTCGTGTACTTCGGCACCGACGGCATCGCCCTGACCGAACGCCAGCCCTGGCCCTACCGGGGCGAGCCCGGTGACTACCTCCTCAAGGGACACCTCACCGGGCCCATCCCGCACCCCACCAGCCAGGAGCAGTACCTCAAGCTGCGCGGCCAGGGCCGCGCCGAACTCGCCGCCGGAGGTGACCAGTGAGCCCCGCCGACCCGCAGAACCCGAACGAAGCCGCGAGGCTGACCCAGCAGCTGATCGACCAGGGCTACACCAAGCGCCAGGTCGCCAAGATGCTCGGCCGCGACGCCTCCCTCGTCTCCCAGTTCTTCACCAAGGGCAAGGGCGCCGCGTTCGTCGGGGCCCTGCGCCAGATGGTGCGGGCCGTGCGCGGCGGCGAGCGGGACGAGGAGGCACTGGCCGGCATCGCGGAGGCGAACACCTCCCGCCGCCGCACCAAGACGGGGCAGAAGGCGCGGGTGCGGGGCAAGGACGTGATCGGTGTTCCGGGCGGCAGCATGGCCGGACGCGCCGGGAAGCAGGCCATCAAGTCGGGCGCCGCGCACCTGGCGGGTGTCATTCACGCGGCCGCGGCCGCCGACGGCCGGGTCGCCCTGACGGTGCGCATGCGTGGGACGTTCTTCACCTTGGCGGCCGGGTCGAAGCAGGACTCGCCGGGCATCCGACGCGGTGTGGTCCCCCGCGCGGACGGCACCGAGGAGCGCACCTACGGCTCGTCCGCCACCGGCGGATTCCCCGCCACCGAATGGTCCCGTCGGGTGGCCGACTCCCACGGCGACGTCGTCCACGCCGTGCAGACCTGGCTGATCGAGACGGGCCGCGCCATCCCCGAGGCGGAGATCGTCTACCTGGAGATCCGCACCTGGACCCCCGACGGCCACCAGACCTCCGAAGTCCTGATCAGCTGACCACCGGCGGCACCCGACCACCTCCCCGCACCACCCGGCAGACGAAGGAGAACCACCGCCGTGCAGACCACCACCGCCACCGCCGAGCAGGACGTGCCGGCCGCTCTGCGCGCCCAGGCCGTACCTCCCGTCCCGGCGCAGCAGCCGTCCGGCACCACCGCCGTGAACCCGTTGCCGCTGCACTGGTTCCAGAAGGATGCCGTCGCGGCCGCGGTGAAGGCCGTCAAGAACGGTGGCCGCGCCACGATCGTCGCCGCCACCGGCTCCGGCAAGACGCTCATCGCCGCCGGCTGCGCTCGCCGCCTGGCGGCGAGGGGACGGGTGCTGGTGCTGGTGCCGACGATCGAGCTGCTGGAGCAGACCGCTGAAGCCTGGTCGCTGAAGGGCGGCCGCCGGGGACTTGCGGTGGCGGCGTGTTCGCGGGCGGAGGCGCTGGAGAGCGCGGAGGCCGGCGGCCGAGTCCACGCCCAGGTCACCACTCAGGCCCCGCGGATCGCCGACCTGGTGACCAAGCTGAAGGCAGGCGAGCCGGTCACCGTCTACGCGACCTACGCGAGCCTGGAGCGGATCGTCAAGGCGCACAAGGACTTCGGTCTCCCGGTCTGGGACGTCGTGGTCATCGACGAGGCCCACCGGACGGCAGGCTCCGAAGGGAAGGCGTGGGCGGCGATCCACTCCGACGAGAAGGTTCCGGCGCTGCGCCGCCTGTACTTCACTGCCACCCCGAAGATCGCCGACGACACCCGCGCGAAGGCCGGCCTTGCCGACCTCACCACCGACGCCGACGGCCAGGGCGCCGAGCAACTGCCCGCGCTCTGCTCCATGACGGACACCCGCATCTACGGCGAGACCGTCTACACCTGGACGCTCGGACAGGGAATCGAGCACGGCTACCTCGCCGACTACCGCGTCCTGGTCCCCGTCGTCACCGACGAGGACCTGCGTGAACTCCTCAACCTCCCCGCCGTCGCCGACCTCCGCTCCCAGCGCTCCAACGAGGAACTCCTCAGGCTGGCCCTGCAGATCGCCGTGCTGCGCGCGGTGGCGGACCTGGAGCTGCGCCGGGTCATCACCTTCCACTCCCGGGTGACCGCGGCCCGGGAGTTCGCCACGACCATGAACGCCACCGCCGAGCTGCTCCCCGACCGGGACCGGCCGGAGCGGGTGACCGCCCTCGCGGTGGCCGGCTCCGACAAGCTCAAGGACCGTCGGGCGGCGTTCGCGACCTTCTCGGCCTCCACCGGCGAGCGGCCCGGGGAGGAGGGCGAGGAGTGCTGCATCATCTGCAACAGCCGGCTTCTGAACGAGGGCATCGACGTCGAGGCCGTCGACGCCATCGTCTTCGCCGACCCCAAGAACTCGGTCATCGACGTCGTCCAGGCCGTCGGCCGGGCCCTGCGCCAGGCCTACCGGCAGGGCAAGGTCTCCTGGGTCATCATCCCCGTCTACCTCCCCACCCCGCTGGTCGGCGACGACACCCAGGCCGCCGACCCGGCCAAGGTGACCGAGGCCGGGGAGGCGGTCAAGGCCGAGGCCGACGAGGAGATCGAGGCCAGCTCGTTCCGCACCATCTGGCGCGTCCTGCGGGCGCTGGCCGCCCACGACGCCCGGGTCGTCGGCCGGATCACCGAACTGCGCACCAAGCGAGTGGGAGAGAAGGGCGACGTCACCGAGCCGGAGACGGGGGAGGAGTCGGGCGAGGCCGCCGACGGCGAGCAGCCGGACCCGCAGTCGCCGGTGGAGTGGCTGCGGATCAACGCCCGAAAGCACGCCGCCCAGATCCTCCAGACGGTGAAGCTGCGCACCTTCAACCCGCGCGCCACCGAGTGGCAGCGGATGTATCAACTGGCCGCCGCGTTCCACACCAGCCACCACCACCTCGACCCCACGGACAAGACCCGCGACGGCGCACTGATCTCCTGGCTCGACCGCCAGCGCTACCTGAGCGGCGCCGGCCTGCTCGCCCCGGTCCGCATCCACGAACTCGACCAGCTCGGCATGATCTGGGACAAGCACGCCCGCTCCTGGGACCGCGGCTACGCCCACGCCCGCGCCTGGGCCGCCACCCACAGCCACCTGGCGATCCCGGCCGCCGAGAAGCTCGACGGCCACGCCGTCGGCGCCTGGATGGGCCGCCAGCGCAAGAACACCAAGCTCACCGCCGTCCAGGACGCCAAGCTCACCGCGCTGGACGCGATGTGGCGCATCGAACCGGACTGGACCCGCTCCTACCGCCGTCTGCTCGCCTACCTCGCCACCGGCGGCACCCTCGACGGCCCGGCGAACCGCACCGGCGGCGAAGCCGACCCGACCTTCCGGCCCGGCGCCTGGCTGCGCAAGCAGGACAAGGCCCGCGCCGAGGAGAAGCTGACGGTCCAGCAGACCGCGCTCCTGGACGCCCTGCCCGACGCCCTCGCCGAGCAACCGGAGCAGGGCCCGGCCGAGCGCACGGTCACCTGGACCGCCGAGTGGACGTGCCGTGCATGCGGAGACGGGGGCGATGCCCAGTTCGAGGACGGCACCAGCGTGGACGCCGACCACGACTGCGACCAGGACGACGACGGCGCGATCGACTGGGAGGGCCGCGCCGAGTGCACCTGCGGCTGGGCGCTGGAGACCCAGTTCGCCAACGGCGACTACGTCGAGGCCGACCACCACTGCGTCACCGACCGGTAGCCCACCACGGGGGCGGCCCACCAAGCCGCCCCCGCCCTCATCCCGCCGACCAGGAAGGCCCCGCCCGCTCCTGCAGGGCTCCTTCGCGGACCTCTTCGACCGCTACGACGTGGGCATCCCACCCGCAAACCCGACCACTGCGTCCGGCCCGGGTGGTGCTCGCCTCCGGGACTCTTGATGGCCGCCGGGCGCTGCCTGCCCGCCTTCAGTGGAGTCGCGGCGGCGGGGCGATTCCTTGATGGTCACTCTGGGGCTCGGACGCCCACCTTGATGGTCCTCCCGGGGCGGTGGCCCATACCTTGATGGGCCACCAAGGTATGCAGTGGATACCTTGGTGGCCCGGTCACGGCTAGATAACGTCGCAGGTCAAAGCATTGGTGAGGGTGGGTCGGACACCTTGATGTCCGACCCACCCTGGGTCGCTCTTCTGCCGTTCGATGTGTGCCGGTCGGTGGGCGAGGGGTTGCCACCGCTCAGGTGAGCGCTGCGGTGACCTTCTCGATTGCCGAGCGGGAGGCTGGCGGGCAGGTGGGGCTGATCGCGATGATCAGCCGGAAGTCGTTGCTGGTCGTGCCTGCGATGGCAAGGGCGAGTGCGACGAAATTTGTGGTGGTGCCGCCGAGCAGTTGCTGCAACCGCGCCTGCCAGACATGGTCCGGGCGTATCCATGCCTGGCCGGTGCGCGCCGCCTCCACGATGAGCAGGGTGGGGCCCGCGGCCTTCGCCTGGTTGTTCTTCGCGCCTTCTGTGAGCTTGTTCGCGATGAAGGTCTCGACGTCCGCGAGGTGGTCAGTCAGCTCCGCGCTGGAGACCGTCATGGTGACCGAGTCGGCGCTCTGATCGGGGCCCGCGGGCGAACCGCTGATGTCCACCTCGATCTCGGGCTGCGCCAGCGTCGGGTGACCCACCTTGCCGGTCAAGGTGAACGGCTTGCCCACCGCCACCGACTGTGCGACCTGATCGCGGAGCCGGACGATCTCGGTCTCCTTGATGCGGGCCGGCTGCTCGGAGAAGCAGATCTCGACGGCGAAGCCTGTTCCTACGAGCTCGGTCTCGATCGCGTCCCGCAGGTCCCTGCTCTGGCTGGTCCACCGATTGGTGATCTCGATGTGCAGGGGCTCTCCGATGAGTTCGATGTCCGGCTGGGGCGTACTGCCCTCGGGCAGGAAGCGGAAGGGGACTCGGCCCTGGAGCTTGCCGGCGATGAGAAGTTCTGTCCGTACGTCCATGCACTCCTGCCAGGTGGAGGCGCGATTCATTGCCTTCCGCTTGGAGGTGAGGGAATGCCCGGCCGACTGAAGGCCGCGGATGAGATCTTCGAGTTGTTGCAGGACCTGCTGTTGACCGACAGAGCCGTCATAGGCGGCCCGGATCGGATGGCTCGGCCGTGTGCCGATCCAGGGCTTCAGGTCGGGCCATTGGTCGAACGGGTCCGATGGTGCTTCGGTGGAGGCGGTGTGCTGGGCCACTGATCGTCAACTCTCGTGCTGAGGGCGGCTACCGGGAGCGCGGGTTGGTCGGGACTCCACACCCTTGCATCCCAGCTGGACATCGCGCCAGCAGGATGTCCGCCCAGCTCCCTGTAGGCGCACGGCAGTCGCCGGTCGCCGCAGACGAGTACGGCGGGGCCGTTGCTGGACCCGGTCCTCGACCCGGGCAGCCCTGGCCGGCGGTGAGCAGCTCGGCGAGGGCCGGTTGCTCCTCGGCCAGCTGTAGGTTCACCACCACCGCGCCCATGGCGGTGGCCGTGGTGCCGATCAGGAAGACCAGGAACCGTAAGAAGGTCGTCCAGAGCCGATTCCAGGAGCGCCCGGCGCTGCTCGCGCGGGCAGTTCCTACAAGCGGACGCAGGCCGCGAGCTGCGCCACCAGCAGCGTGCTCAGCGCCAGCGGCGGGTGCTGTCGGACCTGGTCGAGCGAGCACCTCGCCCAGGGTGGCCTGGTTGTCCGAACGACCTGGCACGAACCGGCCTGCCGGGCCTGGTCCAGGCGGTGACCACCACGGTGCAGGCCCCGACCCGGTCCGGACCAGGGTGTGCGGCCCTGCTCCACGACGACCGCCTCGCCCTGATCCGGCGCGACCGGCCCGACGGCGTCCAGCACTCGCTGCCCGGCGGCCTGGTCGAGCCCGGCGAAGACCCGCACGCCGTGCTGCGCCGCGAGCTCCTCGAGGAGCTCGGCCTCGACCTGGACGACCTGCCCACCCGGCCGCGGCTGTGCTTCGCCCAGGACCAGGCCACTGCGCGACCGGGCCGTCGCCGACGCCCACACCGACCTGCGCACCGCCGACCGGTACGCCGACGCCGGTGACGAGAGCGCCCTCGCCCGCGCCGCGCTCGCCTACCAGGAGTGGCAGCGCATCCGTGGCGAGGCCGCCACCGCCGCAGGCGAGACCTACGACCCTGACCGGGACCTCGGCCTGCAACGGGCCCAGACCGCGGCCCGCCACCGCCAGGACGTCGCGCAGTGCGCCGCCGAGGCCGCCCACGACGCCCGGCAGCGCACCGACGCCGCGCACCGCCAGTTCGCCGGAGCGGCTGCCGGCCCGCTGTACACCGCCCTCGCCCGCGCCGGGCTCCACACCCTGACCGAGGGCGACCACCAAGCGGTGCGCGAGCTCACCCGCCACCTCGGCCCGGCCACAGTCCAGCAGGTCGCGGACTGGCTCGAGCGCACCCGCGCCACCGCCCACGCCCTGGCCGCCGACCAGACGAGGCCCACCCGGCCCGTCGAACGCCGCAACCGGTTCTGACCTTTTTGTTTAACCTCGCAGGTCACCCGACCTGCTGATCTGCGGTTCTTCCCGGGACAGCGGAGGCGGCCGTTCTCCACGCTTCGAGATGTCGAGTCACGAAGCCCAAGAGAACGGCCGCTGCATATGAGTCTCCCCCTTGACCCGCCCACGAGCGACGCATTGGGCATCTTGTCCCGCTTTCGGGTTGAGTTCTACGACTGCCTGTACGCTCGCCCGGACGCGCTCTTCGAGCTGACGGACGCGGTGCTGTGCACGGACGGACCGGTGAAAACGCTGGTGGAACTCTCGCTCGCGGCCGAGCACCGGCGCGGGCACGGCGCCCTGTACCAGGCACTGGACCGGGGATGGCTGGAGCCGACACGGCTGCGCCGCACCCTGACAGGCCTGCCGCTGCCACGGCTCGCGGACGGGAGAATCGCGCTGGTCGTCGACGTGAGCAACTGGCTCCGGCCCGACGCCCCGACCAGCGACGAGCGCCTGTTCTGCCACGTCTACGGCCGCGGTCGAAGCGCCGACCAGTTCGTCCCCGGCTGGCCGTATTCCTTCGTCGCCGCCCTGGAGTCCGGGCGCACGTCATGGGTCGGACTGCTGGACGCGGTCCGGCTGGGACCGGCCGACGACGCGACCGCCGTCACCGCCGCCCGGCTGCGCGAGGTCGTCGAACGCATCATCACGGCATGCCACTGGCACCGCGGCGATCCGGACATCCTCATCGTGATGGACGCCGGCTACGACGTGACCCGCCTGGCCTACGTCCTGTCCGATCTGCCGGTTGAACTGGTCGGCCGACTACGCTCGGACCGGGTCATGCTCCGTGACCCGGGCGAGCCCCGCTCCACCCCGAAGGGCGGACGCCCGCGTCGGCACGGCGGCGTCTTCACCTTCGCCAAGCCCGACAGCTGGCACACCCCGGACGCCGCCACCACCACCGCCACCACCCGCTACGGGAACGCCGAGGCGAGAGCGTGGGACCGGATGCACCAGCGCCTGCAAAAGCGCGGCCCGTGGCTCGACCACGAAGGTGAAATCCCTTTGATCCACGGCACGTTGGTCCGCCTCAAGGTCGAGCACCTGCCGGGCGAGAGGGACGCGAAACCGCTGTGGCTGTGGTCCTCCGCCACCGGCATCGACGCCGAGCACCTGGACCGGATCTGGCGCACGTTCCTGCGCAGATTCGATCTTGAGCACACCTTCCGGCTCATGAAGCAGACCCTCGGTTGGACCACCCCGCGCTTCCGCAACCCGGACACCGCCGACCTGTGGACCTGGCTCGTCATCGTCGCCCACACCCAACTACGCCTCGCCCGCCCCCTCGCCGAGGACCTGCGCCGTCCCTGGGAGAAACCGGCCCCGCCGAGCAGGCTCACCCCCGCCCGGGTCCGACGCGGGTTCCGCAACATCCGCGCGAAGACGCCGAGGCTGTCGCACGGCTTCCCCCGTCCGCGAGTCAAGAGCGCGATTTCGTGGTGCCGACAAGGAGTTTGCTGAGGTTGTGGACGGTGCCGAGGAGCTTGATCTCGGTGTCGACAGCTCGGCGTCCGCGGTAGTTGAGGTGTCGGCCGAACCGCTGGAAGAGCTGGGCGAAGCCAGGCTCGACGAGAGCGCTGCGCTGGCGGTACCGGGCCCGGCCGGCCGGGGTCGCCAGGCGGTCGGCCATGGGTTGTTGGCCGGCGGGGGCGGTCTGGCGCTTCGCGGGGAAGCCTGCCTGGTCAGCCTCGCTGGTGACCGAGACCAGCAGCGGCAGGTCGGCGAGCTCCTCGAAGGAGGCGGCGCTGGCGTATCCGCTGTCCGCGAGCCAGAGCAGGATGTCGCCCGCCAGACCTGCCGCGCGCTGGTTCTCCTGGGTCTTCCTGACCATCGGGATCAGTGCGGTGCGGTCCGAGGGGTTGTCGTGGAGGTCGATGGCCAGCAGGATCTGGCGGCGCGCGCAGACGATCTGCAGGTTGTATCCCTGCAGGTAGCCGCCGTGCTTGCCCAGTTGTAGCCGTGAGTCCGGATCGCTCAGGCTGGCGACGGCGGTCGGGGAGGGCATCGGCTCGGGGCTGCTTGCCCGCTCCAGGTGAGCGAGGGCCTTCGCCAGTCGGGCCCGCTGCCGGACCAGGACCGTCTTGTTCTCCATGGGCACGGGCGGTCGACCGTTGGCGGCCCGGCGCCCTGCCTCCCGGTCGGCCTCGGTCCGTGCTTGGTACTTCCTCAGTTTCTCCTGATGGGCCGCAGTCTCCGCGGTCAACCGCTCCTCCGCGCGGGCCACGATGCGTTCGGCTGCCTGAACCTTGATCCTTATCTCGTTGGCGGACGGCAGGGCGCGTTGGTGGAGCCGGTCCCGGGCCGTGCGAGCCCTGGCGAGCAGGTCACACAGGCGTGACATCCTCGGCCAGTCGTCACGCTGGGGCTCGTCGTCGGCGTCCGTAGCGTCGCGGGTCTCGACGCGCCGGGCATGGTCGCGCGCGTCGTCCATGAGCGCGCTGATCTCGTCCTCGCACCGGGCGATGACGGTCTCGAGACGCGGCAACTGCTTGTTGGAGTCACGGGACGCGTTCGCGTCCATCGGCGAGCCATCCACCGCGACCGCCGACAGATCGACCAGCCCACGACTGCCACACAGGGCCAGCACCTGCACGAACAGCCGGGTCAGCGCGTCGCGGTGACGCTGGACGAACCGTGCGACGGTGGAATGGTCCACGGCGCGGTTCGCGGTGATGATCCGGCAGCCCAGATCGTCCCAGCAGGCCCGTTCGATGCCGCGCGAGGAGCGTATGCCCTTGCTGTAGCAGTAGAAGATCAGCGCCACCAAGGCGGCTGGCGGGTAGGCGACGCCGCCCTGCCCGTCGGCACGATAGCCGCCCTCGAAGGCCGAGAGGTCGAGCCCTTCGACCACCTCAAGCACTCTCCAACACAAGTGCCCTGGCGGCAGCCACTCCCGGGCACTCTTCGGCATCTCAAGATCACGTTCGCGGTCGCACAGCAGGAAGTTCCGCCCCACCGATCCAGACTCCAACGTCCCCACGACGACTTGAACCGAACATCGAATCGCTCTTGACTCGCGGACGGGGGAAGCCGTGCGACAGCCTCCGGCCCGTCCGGCGGCCGCACCGAAACCGTCCCGGCCAGGGCCGGGACGGCCCGCAGGCTCGAAGAACAAGAACCGCGCCAAGCACCACGACGTCGGCAAGACCGTGAAACGCGCCGAATCGATCAAGGATCACCAAGCGCAGCGAGGTTAAACGCCAAGCTCAGTGGCTGTTGTCGTTCCGATCTTGAGGTGTGCTGGTCGAACGGGAGTCTCGATCGGGTGAGTGCGGCGGCCGGCGCGCATGAAAGCAGGGCCTCTTGGTAGCTCGAAGGGTGTCTACGCCAAAGAGCGGTCCAGGAGGCCCTGTTGTCGCAGTTCTACGGCATCGCGGGAGCGGGGTCCACTTCGGTCACTCTCGCGTGTGACTGCCTGGCACACCGGTTCGGGAACGCCGCCGATCACGGGGTCCGTGCGCGCCACTACCCGACGGACATGTCCGATGCGGAGTGGGCGGTGGTGCGGCCGCTGCTGCCGGTGCCGGGCTGGCTGCGCGGGCGGGGCGGGCAGCCGGAGGCGTACTGCCACCGCGCGATGTTGGACGCGGTCCGCTACCTCGTCGACAACGGAACGAAGTGGCGGGCCATGCCGGCCGACTTCCCGCCGTGGGACCGGGTCTACGCGTTCTTCCGCCGCTGGCGCGACCACGGTCTGGTCAAGGAGTTCCACGACCGGCTCCGCCGCAAGGTCCGCGAGCGGGCCGGGCGGGAGCCGGAGCCGAGCGCCGGTGTGATCGACTCCCAGTCGGTGAAGGCGGACGCCGTCGTCGGCGCCGACAGCCGCGGCTTCGACGGCGGCAAGCTGATCAACGGCCGCAAGAGGCACGCCGTGGTCGACACCCTCGGCCTGCTGCTGGGGGTGACAGTCACCGCCGCAGATGTCGGCGACCGCGCCGCCGCGCGGGTTCTGCTCGCCCAGGTGGCCGCCGCGCACCACCGGCTGGCGCTGGTCTGGGCCGACGGCGGCT
Source organism: Kitasatospora purpeofusca (assembly GCF_036010405.1). Classification (NCBI taxonomy): domain Bacteria; kingdom Bacillati; phylum Actinomycetota; class Actinomycetes; order Kitasatosporales; family Streptomycetaceae; genus Kitasatospora; species Kitasatospora purpeofusca. The sequence goes on from NZ_CP108561.1 coordinate 9,759,814, forward strand.
ACACGGGCAGCCTCGTCGAGTACTGCCTGGCCGCCCTCGCCCTGGTCCTCGCCATCGTCAAGCGCAGTGACGACATGCGCGGCTTCGTCGTGCTGCCCAAGCGGTGGATCGTGGAGCGGTTCTTCGCCCACCTGATGCAAAGCCGCCGCCTCACACGGGACTTCGAACGATCCGTCAGCAGCGCGGAGGCGATGGTCTACTGGTCGATGACGACGCTCATGACCCGCCGCCTTGCCCGGCCACGGCCTTCGCGAGCGTGAACCGGCCCGGTGCCGGCTCGGCCAGCCACCCCCGCGCTGTCAGCCGCTTCGCCTTCGACCGCAACGCCTCGATCTTCGCGGGCACCGGGTCCAGGCCGAAGCAGCCGGCCATCTCCTGGCACGTCAGCGGGCCTTGGCCCAGACGGCTCCGGTCCGCGAGGATCTGCAGGATGCGCTGGTAGTCCGCCGACAACGCCGACCAGGCCAGACCCGCGCGCCACATCGGCACCACCGACTTCCGCTTCACCGCCTCCGAAGACGCAGGCAGCGCCGGCTGTTCACCGTGATCCGACGGATTCCCTGCGACATCCGGGCCGACGGCGTCGCCCGGGGACAGCACCTCGCCGACGCGTGAGCGGGCGATGACCCACTCGTTCCACTCCCGCTCGGCCACGACCAGCTCGGCCTGGATACGGTCGGCCTCCTCCCGCAGATCGTCCATACGACGGCGAGCGGAGAGCTCGCGCTGTTCCAGCAGCCCAACGACCGACGGCATCCCGACCTCCACCAGGGCGACGACACGACACGTCACCACTCCCCGAGACCACCGACCCTATGCCCGACCAGCGGAAACGCAGCCCTCAAGCCCGGAAAGACAACAGCCACTCAGCCACCACTGATCGTCTGTCTGGGAGTGTCAGCGATTGTTGACCATCTCGCTGTCACCGGATTCTGGCTAATGAGGGCCATGGTTCATTCTTGACCTATGGTCAGGGAAGTGGTGGTGTTGGCCGTATGACAGGACCTGTTCGGATGACCCGCCCGACGGTGGAGGTTTTGCGCCTGCTGTTGGCGGCCTCGGCGCACGAGCCGTTGTGGGCGGCGAGGATCAGCGAGCGGGCGGCCTTGGGCAAGAGCACGGTCTCACAGATCCTGACCAGACTCAGCGAGCGGCAGTGGGTCGTGCTGCGCCAGGAGCAGGGCTCGCACCCGGGCCGTCCGGCGCGGGTGCTGTGCGAGCTGACGCAGCAGGGGTGTATGGAGGCGGAGACGGCACTGGCGGTACGGGGCGCGGGTGATCAAGGAGCCCCCGTGGCGCTCACGGTGGCTGCCGACCAGACGACCCGTCAGGGCCCGGCACGCAACGGAGATTGGACCCACGGGCTGCACCACCTGATCCGCCTGCCCGACTTCGAGGCACTGCGCCAGGTCGCGGCGGACCGGTCGCAGGGCGTCTCGGAGACTGCCGCAGTGGAGCGCATGGCCATCCTGCGGGAAGCGCTCGGTGCGCTCCAGGCCCTGAACGGGCTGCTCACGAGAGAGTTTCTCGCTCGCAGCGCTGTCGGCCCCACCCGCAAGGAGGAGCACTGGGACCTCATGAACGACTTCCTGACTGAGGCGAGCGAGATCTGCAGTAAAGCTCTGGGTGCTCACAACTACTGACACCTGCCGCAAGCCGGGGGCGGCAGGTGTGACGAATTCCCAGGTCAGCTACATGCAGACCATCACGCGAGCTCTGCGGCGGGCCGGTACACACTGCTGCCCTCGACCGGCAGCTCCGGGGTGGGGAGGAGGTCGAGCGGGCCGCAGGCCTCGCCGCGGGTGCGGGCGTCGGTGGCGAAGGCGGTGTGGATCCGGCCGACGTCGAGCAGGTGCTCGCGCCCGTGCCGGACGGTGAGCTGTTCGGTCTCCGGCACGGCGGCCCGACGGCGGGCCTCGGGGAAGGTCGCTGCCACCGCCGCGCCCTGGGCGGTGAGGTGCCAGGCCTTTGCCCGGCCAGCCTGCGGCAGGGTCACGAACTCGGCCAGGCCCTCGGTGTGCAGGCGGTCTCCAGATCCCCGTGCACGAATGTGCTCCCTCATTCCGAAGCGCGGGCGTGCTGCATGCCAAGCTCTGCCCGGCGGATGGCCGCCGGGTGTGACCTGTTGGTGATTGTGGGGGTGGTTTGGCCTTACATGCTGGATTGTCTGGACCTTTGGTTGGACCGGTTGGGGGGTGGGGGCCGGGGTGTGGTG